>NZ_CM129663.1:0-3788358 GCF_052978225.1 Rhodanobacter sp. UC4451_H18
TGCCGATGACCCGGCGCAGTTGCTCAGGCAAGCTGACAACTACCGCACTTCCAATCATGCGAAGTTCGCCGAAGTGCTGCGGCGCCTCGACGATACGGAACTGAAGCTGTCGGCCCAGCAGCGTATGTATCTGCTCTACCTGCAGGGTTTCGAGTACAGCTATGCGGGCAAGTACGATGCGGCGGTTCCGCTGTTGAGCCGGGTCATGGACGAATCCACCGACCCGGTGCTGCGCTTTCGGGCCGGGTTGACCGTGGTCAACGTCCTTGGAATTGGCGCGCACTACGAGCAAGCGTATGCGCGCATGAACCAGTTGCTCGATGACTTGCCACATATCACCGACAAGGATGCCCGTTTGCAAGCGCTGGGTACGGCTGTGCAACTCTATTCGCAGGCAGGGCAATACGAGCTTGCGACGCAGTATTCGGATCGGTTGCTGAAAGAGAATCCGAGTGGTCCGGGTGCCTGCAAAGCCATTGCCCTGAAACTTCTGGCGCTGTACAAGAACCAGCGGTTCGATCTGTTCGATCAGCAGGCATCGAGCGGTATCAATACCTGCGTGAAGGTGGGCGAGCCAATCTACTCAAGCTTCGTTCGCGTCTACGTGGCAGAACGAAACCTGGATCAAGGGCGCGCGCAGGAAGCGCTGCGGCTGCTCGAAGGCAGCCTCGCTGCTACCAAGGCTACTCGTTATCCTCCGATCATCTTGTTTTTTGATGCCATGCTGGCGCGGGCGTATCTGGAGACCAATGATCCTGTGGCCGCCAGGCAATCGGCTCTGGAAGCCATTGATCATGTGGCGCCTAATCAGTTTTCCGAAGGACTTGTCGCTGCTTATCGCGTGTTGTACCTGGTCGAGGAAGGGCAGGGCGATTTGCAATCGGCGCTGGAATATCACAAGAAGTACATGGCAGCCGACAAGGGCTATTTGAACGAAATCAGTGCCCGTGCGCTCGCCTACCAGACCGTCAAGCAACAGGTACTTGCGAAAAAACTCCAGGTCGACACGCTGGCCAAGCAGAACAAGATCCTGCAGCTGCAGCAGGCGCTCAGCAAGAAGGCCGTGGAGGCGGGGCGGCTGTGGATCATCCTGCTGGTGTTGCTGCTGTGTTCCATCGGCTTCATCACCTATCGCATCAAGCGCTCGCAGCTCAAGTTCATGAAACTGGCGCGGCGCGACGGGCTTACCGGCATCTTCAACCGGCAGCATTTCGTCGGCGAGGCGGAGCGGCTGCTGCAGTACTGCCGCAAGTCCGACCGGGTGGCCTGCCTGGTGCTGCTGGACCTGGATCATTTCAAGCAGGTCAACGACACCCATGGCCATGCGGTGGGTGACCGTGTGCTCCGACGCGCGGTGGCAGCCTGTCAGGCGCATCTGCGCTCCACCGACCTGTTCGGCCGCCTCGGCGGCGAGGAGTTCGGCGTGCTGCTGCCCGAGTGCGAGCTGGACCAGGCGGTTGCACGCGTCGAACAGATCCGCCTGGCGATTGCCTCGGTCGCCCTTGGCGAGGACGCGCCGAACGTGGCGGTCTCGGCCAGTTTCGGCGTGGCGACGGTCGCCAACTCGGGCTATGAATTGCGCCAGTTGATGACCGATGCCGATGACGCGTTGTACGCGGCCAAGCGCGAAGGCCGCAACCGGGTCAACCTGTCCAGCAGCCGCCATGTGCAATTGAGCCTGGTCTAGCTCAGCCTCGCGGCAGGACATCCGCGCCGGCCGGCGTGGACAGCGGGACGAGTGCGGGTTACAACAGGCATTCGTTCCGGCTGGGGATTTTCCGATGCGCGCGATGAGTTCGTTCCTGTTGTTTGCCGTGGCACTGGCGGTGCTGCCGTCATCGGCCATGGCCGATGACCCTGCCACCGAGCCTGCAACGCTGGCGCCGTCGATCAACGCGACCGATTTTGCCCGCTACGAGAAGACGCTTAGTTCCGACGACTTCGGCGGGCGCAAGCCCGGCACGGTGGGTGCGCAACGCACGCTGGATTTCCTGGTCGGCGAGTTCAAGCGCATGGGCTTGCAGCCCGGCAACCACGGTTCATGGTTCCAGACCGTGCCGGCGGAGAGCACCCTGCTGTTCAATGACAAGGTGAAGCTGCAGATCGCCGCCGGCGCGCAGCACGCCAGTTTCGCCAACCAGCAGGACATGGTGGTGCAGACCCTGCAAGGAAAAGCGCAGGTCGACCTGAAGGATTCGCCGGTGGTGTTCCTCGGCTACGGCGCGGATGCGCCGAACTGGCACTGGAACGATTACGCCGGCGTGGACGTGAAGGGCAAGACGGTGATCGTGCTGGTCAACGATCCGGGCTTTGCCAGTGGCGATCCGAAATTGTTCAACGGCCGCGCCATGACCTATTACGGCCGCTGGACCTACAAGTATGCCGAGGCTGCGCTGCAGGGTGCGGCGGCGTGTTTCATCGTGCACACCAGCGACGCGGCGGCGGGTTACCCGTTCAGCGTGTTGCAGAACGGCAACCGCGGCCCGCAGTTGAGCCTGCCATCGAGTGTCGATCCCGCGCCGCGCCTGCCGGTAGCCGGGTGGCTCACCCATGCCGCCGCCACGCGCCTGTTCGCCGCCGCCGGCAAGGATTTCGACGCGCTCGCCGCGGCAGCCGCGAAACCGGGCTTCAAGCCGGTGCCGCTCGGCGCGACCGCCTCGATCAGCCTCAGGAACAAGATCGACCACTTCGAGTCGAAGAACGTGCTGGCCATGATCCCCGGCGACTACAAGCCCGACGAGGTGGTGGTCTATACCGCGCACTGGGATCACCTGGGCACCGACCCTTCGCGGCCCGGCCACAAGGTGTACGGCGGCGCGATCGACAACGGCACCGGCCTGAGCATGCTGCTGGAAATCGCCGGCGCCTTCGCGCAGCAGCGCACGCCGCCCGAGCGCAGCATCTTGTTCTTCATGCCCACGCTGGAGGAGTCGGGCCTGCTCGGCTCGCAGTACTACGCGGCGCAACCGGTGTTTGCGCTCAACCGCACCGTGGCCGATATCGCGGTGGACGCGTTGCCGATCATCGGCCGCGCCCACGACATGACCGTGATCGGCAAGGGCCAGTCGCAGTTGGAGGACATGCTGGCCGACGTGCTGAAGGCCCAGGGCAGGGTGATCTCGCCGGAGACCACGCCGGAGAACGGTTTCTACTTCCGCTCCGACCATTTCAACTTCGCCCGCGCCGGGGTGCCGGCCATGCTGGCCAGCTCCGGCCTCGACCTGCTAGACGGCGGCGAGGCGGCCGGTCGCAAGGCCGCCGAGGGTTACACCGCGCACCGTTACCACACGCCGAACGACGTGTTCGATCCGGCTTGGGATTACTCGGGCATCCTCGAAGACACCCAGGCACTGTACGAACTGGGGCAGTACCTGAGCCACGCCGGCGTGTGGCCGGCCTGGTACGCCGACAGCCCGTTCAAGGCCAAGCGCGACAAGATGATGGCACCGCCGGCCAAGCAACCCTAGGCGCGTTTCGCGGGCAATAAAGAGCCGGCGGGCAGTGTCCGCCGGCTCTTGTTCTTGCCGAATCCCGAATCCCCAAGGATGCTTTGATCAAGTCTTTGCCCGTCATTCCAGCGAACGCTGGAATCCAGTGCCTTCAAATAATTGCCGAGGCGCTGGATCCCGGCGTTCGCCGGGATGACGGATGGTTCGGACCTTCCCTGATCCCTGCTCAAGAGCATCGCCCACGAGCGGGCTCCTCCGCGTGTGCTCGGCTCAGGGTTTCGCGGGCCCGTCCAGCTTGTCGAAATGGACGATGGCGTTGAGCACCAGCGGGTAGCTGCCGATGGTTTCGCCGCGCCACATCGGATTGCTGGCGAACAGCAGCACGTGGCCCTTGCCGTAGCGCGCATCGACCACGGCGGCGCGCTCGGCCATTTCGCTGCCGTGGTCGAGCAGGCCGGCGATCAGCAGCTTGTCGGCGGCGGCGAAGCGCAGGATCACCTGCGGCTGCTGGTCGGCCGGGATCACCCAGGGGTTGTTGCGCAGCTGCTCCGCGTTGAGCGGCGTGGCCCGCCATGGCTTGACGTCGGGCAGCGCCTCGGGTTCGACGGCGGCGCGTCCCTCGGGTGTGTCGGTGTCGTGCGGGCCACCGCGGCCGGTTGCGCGCTGGAAATCCTTCGCCGTCGGCAGGCCGTGGTCGCCGGTGACCAGGTTGGAGATCTTGAACGATTGCCCTTCGGCGCTGTAGATCGCCAGGTCGTCGCGCGTGTAGCTGGCGGCGATCGGGCTCTTGCGGTCGACGAACTGCGCCTGCAGCACGCTGCCGACCACCTTGAGCTTGTCGGTCGGGGTGACCGAGACGCCCGGCGCCAGGCCCACGTCGATCGCGAAGCGCGCGGTGTCCTCGGCGGTGATCAGCAGGCCGCCCTCGTGCACGAAGCGCTTCAGATTGGCGACGCCGGATTCGCCCAGGCCGGGGCGGATGTCGTCGGTGCTGTCGATGCGGCCGATGTTCGGCGTCAGTTCGGTGGTCTTCCATGGCATCGGCTCGCCCCACATCGGCAGGCCGTCGATGATGCGGCGGCTGCTGGCACCGCCGATCGGACCGAACAGGATCACGTCGTACTTCGCGCGCAGGTCGCCGAGCTTCGCCACGTCCTGGGTGCTGATGTAGTCGTACTTCACCTGCAACTGGTCCAGCGCCATGCGCCACCAGCCTTCGGTCTGCGTGCTGAGCCAGGTGTGCATCACCGCGATGCGCGGAAGTTTCGCGTGCGGCAGGTCGATCGCGGCCAGCCCCGCCGGCACGTCAACCGCCGCGTCGAGCTTGCGCATCGGCGCTTTCAGGATGGAGCTGTCGGTGACGCGCACCACTTCCACGTCGAACAGGTCGCCCATCGACCAGGCGGTGTCGTCATAGGGGTGCTGCTGCGGGTCCTTCGGCGACCAGTACTGGCGGTCGAGCAGGGTGTCGGCGATGCGCGAGTAGGGCTGATCCATGCGCACGACGATGCTGCCGGCGGGGAAACGGCGCGTGCGCGCCGGCTGCTCCTTGCCCTCATCGTCCTTCGCCGCCGGCAGGCTGACCTTGATCGGCGCCGTGCTGCGGCTCAGTTCCACGTGCTGGCGCTGCAGGATGCGCAGCAACTGCGCCTGCGAGCCGGGGCGCGCGTCGTCGGCGGGAAACACGTAGGCGGCCGGGCCGGCGTTCTGCGGTTTCTCGATCGAGCGCTTGCTCTTCAGGTAGTAGTTCTTCAGGAACAGCTGACCGTTGTCGGAAAAATACTTCAGCGCGGTGAGCAGGCCGGTCTGCTGGTAATTGTTGTTGTTGCGCTGCGACCAGGTCACCACCGGCAGCGGCGGGTTCGGCTTGTACCAGGTGCGCTGGTACTCCTCCGGTTCCAGGATGCGCTTGACGGTGTCGGCACCGTCGTTGCCGAAGGTCTCGTAGAGCCGGCTGATGCCGTTGTGCATGGCGGCGATGAACATCAGGTAGCCCGGGCTCCAGGTGTCGAAGCTGCCGTGGGTGAACACGCCGGGCATGCCGAGCTTGGTCATCTGTTGCACGTTGTCCCAGCCCAACTGCTGCCACTCGCCGGTGAGGATGGGATCGATCCAGGCGTTGTACGGGCCGTCGCCGACGGTGTTGTCGTAGAGGAAAGGCACCGACTCGTGCAGGTCGTGCAACACCTGCGCGTGCCAGCCGATGAAGGTGTCGGCGACGTTGCGGGTGAGGTTCAACGTCATCGCCATCGCGTCGCGGTTGTTGTCGTGCGCCACGTAATGGCCCCAGTACAGCAGGCGCGGATAGTTCCGGCCGGGATGGGCGCGATGCCAGTCGTAGCGGTCCACCTGGCGGTCGCGGCCGTCCACCTCGACGATCGGCGTGATCAGGGTGATCACGTGCGAGCGGATGTGCTTGATGTAGGGCGCGTCGTCCACCGCCAGCCGGTAGGCCAGTTCCATCAGCGCGGTGGGCGAGCCGGTTTCGGTGGAGTGGATGGCGCCGGTGATGTAGTAGACCGGGGTGGACTGGGCGATCAGCGTGTCGGCGGCAGCATCGTCCATGCCGATCGTGCGCGGGTCGGCCAGCTTGGCCAGGCGTGCGTTGTTGGCATCCAGGCCGGCCAGCAGATCTTCATCGGCCACGGCGACCGCGATCATCGGGCGGCCCTCCTCGCTTTGGCCGATGGTGAACACCTTCACCCGCGGGCTGGCCGCCGCCAGCGCCCGGAAGTAGCGGTAGACGTCGGTGGAGTAGGGCAGGTAATTCGGCGCGCCGGCGATGTGGCCGAGCACCTTCAGCGGCGTCGGCACGGTAGCCGAGGCGGGCAGGTAGTCGGTCAGCGGCGAGTTGAACGATGGATCGGTGGTGTCCTTCAGGATCTGCGCCGTGTACGCCTGGTCGACCGGTTGCGCCGGGTCACGCGCGTAGGTGATCGAGCCGTTCGGCTCGGTGGCGGCGGTGGCTGCACAACTGGCCAACGCCAGCAGGGCAAGCAACGGGATTCGACAACAAGCGGGCATGGCCATGGCTCCCCTTCGCAACGTGGCAACGGATCGTTGCACTGTGCCAGAACGCGGGCGCGCTTGCCCGGGCCGTGTCGGGGTGGTTATCAGCTGGCCGAGCCGGCCGCGGTCGGCCGCCGCCCATGGCGGCGGGCGGCCGGGCCGGCTTGGGTCACTTGGCGGATGCGGCAACCGCCGTCGGGGCGCCCGGGCCGATGCTGGAGCCGACGAACTGCACGATCTGCTGGTACAGCTCGGCCACGTTCTTCTCGTCGTAGAAGCCGTGGCCCTCGTCGGGCTGGTCGATCCAGGCGTGCGCCACGTGGCGGTCGAGCAGGGCCGTGTGCAGGCTGCGGCCCTGGATCGACGGCACGCGCTTGTCCTTGCCGCCAACCACCAGCATGACCCTGGCCTTGAGTCGGTCCAGCTGGTTGATCGGCGAGCGCCGCGCCAGCGTGTCCATGTCCGTGCCCAGCACGCGCTGCAGGTAGTTCTCGCCGGAGGTGGACTGCGGAATGTCGCCGCGCCGGTACATCAGGGCGAGGTCATACACGCCCACGTAGCCGATGGTGCACTTGTACAGGTCGGGCTCCTTCACTGCGCCCTCCAGCGCCGCGTAGCCGCCGTAGCTGCCGCCGAAGATGCAGATGCGGTTCGGATCGGCGAGGCCCTGCGCGATCGCCCAGCGGGTGGCGTCGGTGACGTCGTCCTGCATCTTGCCGCCCCATTCGAGCCAGCCGGCCTTCTCGAAGGCGTAGCCGTAACCGCCGGAGCCGCGATAGTTCACCTGCAACACCAGGTAGCCGCGGGTGGCCAGCATCTGCACGTAGGGGTCGAAGTCCCAGTCGTCGCGCACGCCGTAGGGGCCACCGTGGACCAGCACCACCATCGGCAGGTGCCGGGCGGTTTCGAGCCCCGGCGGGAAGCTGGCGTAACCCTGCAACTTCAACCCGTCGCGGGCGGAGAACGCGAACGGCTGCTTGGTCGCCATCCGGACGGGGTCGATCCAGCGTTCCGTGGCCAGCAAGGAGGTGAGCTTGCCGGCCTTGCGGTCGAACAGGTAGAAGTGGCCCGGGTCGCTGTCCGCGGACACGTACAGGATGCAGAGGGCGCCGTCGCGGGTGCCGGAAACGATGCGCGCGTATTCGCCCGGGAAGTGCTGCATCAACCCCACCGCCGTCTTCGCTGCCGGCGCGTTGCCATCGAACAGCGCCACGCCTGGCCGCCCATCCTCGAAACCGACGCCGATGATCTGGTCGTCGGCGGGACCGAAGATCAGCGCGTTCGCCTCGACCGTCGGGTTGCTCCACAGCTCGGTCAGCTTGCCGGTGGCCGGGTCCCAGCGACACACCCCGAAGCCGCCCGCCTTCGGCGAGCAGCTGAAATAGGCATGGCTGTCGTCCGCGTCGAACGCCCACGGAAAGGAGCGGCTGGCCTCGAACTCCGGCAGCTCCTTCCAGCCGTCCGCATCCACCGGGTGGGTGTACACCTTCGGGTTGCCGTTGGCGTCGAGTCCGGCGGCAAAGCGGATGCGGCCCTGGTGGTCGGCCACGAACGTCATGTCGCGACCGGGGGCGTTGATGATGGGTGCGATGTCGCCGCTGCGCAGGTCCATCCGCACCGCCCGGGACAGCTCGCCTTCGTTGCCCGAGCCGGACCAGGAACTGATCGAGACCAGCGCGTGGTTGGGATCGCCGGGAATCGGCGCGATGAACGTCGCCGTGCCGTACTTGCCGTCGTTGCGCTGCGTCAGCCACCTCACCGAACTGCCGCCCTTGCGGTAGCCGTACAGCAGCAGCGGATTGCCGCCATCGGCCTCGACGCCGAACAGTTCGCCGGTGGACAGCGGCACGTCGTACCCACCCACGTGCTCGCCGACGCTGTAGACCACGTGGGTGGGCGAAGCCCACCAGAAGTCGATGACGTCGTCTCCCTCGCGCGGGCGCACCACGTGCCCTTTCATGTCGGACAGGTGGATCAGTGCCAGCGAGCGCTGCCCCTTGACCAGGCCCATTGCCGCCAGGTACTGCCCGTCCGGAGAAATCTTCACCTCCGTGTATTCGGGATGTCTCGCCAGATCGGCAAACGACACTGGCGCGGCGTGGACCACGCCCGCACAGACCAGCAACAGGGCCGCAACCTTGCACCGAATATCCATCTCTGATTTCCCCCCCCTGGACGCGACCGTCCGGATGGCGGCCACGCGATCGCTTATTTATAGCAGTCGGAGATCGCATTTTGGAAACGCAGGAACTTGCGCCCGCACCGGTGTCGACTCCGCCCACATTGACATGACAGCCGCTTCCGCGGGCATGAGAATGCCCATCCGCCGTGCGCGATCAGCGTGCCTTGGGCTTGAGGCGAACGTAGAGCTGCTTGCGCACGATGGCGATGACCTTGCCGGAGGCGGTGGTCACTTCGGTCTCGAACCAGCGCAGCACTTTTTCGCCGCCGGCCGCGGCGACGCGCAGTTCATCGACCACGGCGGGGTCGAGTTTGAAGTGTGCGTAGACGTCCTCGTAGCCCGGCGCCACGAAGTCGATCGTGCCGGCCTTGTCCCACACGAAGTAGTCGCTGCCGAGCTGGTGCATCGCCAGCAGCATCCAGAACGGGTCGACCATGGCGAACAGGTTGCCGCCGAACTGGCTCTTGACGTAGTTGCGGTTCCACGGCCGCAGCCGCAACACCACCGTCGCTTCGGTGTAGTCCTCGCTGAGTGATTGCACGCGAATCGCGTTGACGAGGGCCGGCGGCCACAGGTTGAACAGCCGGCGAAAAGTGGAGGCGCGCATGAGGGCGATGGAATGAGAAAAGAAACATCCTACCCGAACATACGTAACGGTATGGAACGGGTGCGCACCCCGATGAACACGCAGGAGCACGCTCGCGGGCGATGCGCTTGCGCCGGGATTCGGGATTCGCAAAAAAGCTTAAAGGCATCGCCCGCAAGCGGGCTCCTGCGAGGGGATGATCGGCCTCAGAACAGCATCGAGGCCATTCGTCGCCGGTAACGCCCGACCAGCTCGGCGTCGTCCAGCGTGGCGAAGGCAGCGAGCAGGCGCTTCTTCGCCTGGCCGTCGTTCCAGTCGCGGGCCTTTTGCAGGATGGCGAGAAACTGGTCGAGGCCGGCTTCGGCGTCGCCTTCCTGCAGCAGGCGCAGGCCGAGCAGGTCGCGTGCTTCCCAATCTTCCGGGTTGGCCGCGATGCGCTGTTGCAATGTGTCTGCTGCAGGGGCGGCCGCGGCGGCGCGGGCCAGTTCCAGTTCGCTGCGCAGGCGCTCGGCGCGCGCGTCGGTGGCGAGGTTGGCGGGCAGGGCGTCGAGTTCGGCGCTGGCGGCATCGGCCTGGCCTGCACGCATCAGCGCCAGCGCCAGGTCGAGCTTGAGCTCGGCCTTGGCCGGCTCGGCGGCGATCGCCTGCTGGATGCGGTTGATCGCCGCCTCGGGCGTTTCGGCGGGAGCGTCGTCGTCGGCGATGTCGCCCTCGTCGCCTTCGAGGGCCTGCACGTGGCGGCCGAGGAACTCGCGCAGCTGGCGCTCGGGCAGTGCGCCGGCGAAGCCGTCGACGACCTGGCCCTGGCTGACCAGCATCACCGTGGGGATGCTCTTGATGCCGAACATCCCCGCCAGCTCCTGCTGCGCGTCGACATCGACCTTGCCGAGCCGGAACGCGCCGTTGAACTCGGCGGCCAGCTTTTCCAGGATCGGCCCCAGCGATTTGCACGGTTCGCACCATGCGGCCCAGAAGTCGACCAGGATCGGCGTGTCCATCGATGCTTGCAGCACCTCGGTCTCGAAGGTCTGCTGGTCGATGTCGAAGACGTGGCTGGCGCGGGTGGTATCGGTCACGGAAAGCTCCGGCGGCGGGTTGTGGATGCCCAGATCAGGGCGATGCCCAGCATATCAAGCAGCGGACGCGCGGCCTGCGCTCGCGCGCGCATTCACGAAAGATTTGCGAGAATCCCCCGATGGCCACCGCCGTACGAAACACCGATTGCCTGCATGCGCGTTCGTCCGATGCGCTGCTGATCTGCGAACACTGCGACACCGTCTATCGGCGGCGTCCGCTCGCGCGGGGCGAGGTCGCCCGCTGCGTGCGTTGCGGCGCGGAGCTGGATCGCCATCGCGCGCTGTCGGTCAATGCGCTGCTGGCGCTGATCCTCACCGCCATGATCGTGTTCGTGCAGGCCAACATCTGGCCGATCTTCACGCTCGGCCTGAACGGCCAGTTCAGCGCCACCACGCTGTGGGGCATGATCGTCACGATGTGGGAGCAGGGCGCCCAGGTGGTCGCCGTATTGGCGGCGGGCACGCTGTTCTTTTTCCCGATGACGAAGATGATGGTGATGGGCTGGCTGCTGTGGTTCGCCCGCATGGGCCGGCGTGCGCCCGGCTTTGCCCCGCTGATGGTGGCCCTGCACCGGATCGGCCCGTGGACGATGAGCGAAGTGTTCGTGCTGGGTGCGCTGGTGGCGATCGTCAAGGCGCACACCTACTTCGAGGTGGTGGCCGACCCGGGCATCTACGCCTATGGCGCGTTGACGTTGCTGATCACCATTTTCGCCGGCGTGGACATGCGCCAGCTGTGGGAGCAGACGCCGGAGCCGAAGCCGTGAGCGCGCTGCCTCGTGCCGTCGACCTGGGCCTGATCGGCTGCCGCATGTGCGGGCTGGTGTGCCGCAACGTGGCCGGCAACGCGAAGCTCGACGGCGACGGCGTGGGCGACGCGATGGCCTGCCCGCGCTGCGGTTCCACGTTGCGCCGGCGCAAGACCAACAGCTACGCGCGCACCTGGGCGCTGCTGATCGCCGGTTTCATCCTGTACATTCCGGCCAACGTGCTGCCGATCATGCGCACGGCCAGCCTCAACGACGTCGACGACAACACCATCATCAGCGGCGTGGTCGAATTGTGGACGAATGGCTCGGTGGACCTGGCGATCATCGTTTTCCTGGCCAGCATCGTGGTGCCGATGCTGAAGTTTCTCTCGCTGGGCATGCTGCTGGTGAGCAGCCAGCGTGGCAGCGACTGGGCGCGACCGCGGCGGGCCAGGCTGTACCGGCTGGTGGAGTTCATCGGCTACTGGTCGATGCTGGACGTGTTCGTGGTGGCGCTGCTGACGGCGCTGGTGCGCTTCAACGTGCTGAGTCGGGTCGAGCCGCTGCCCGGCGTCATTTTCTTCGGGCTGACCGTGGTGCTGACCATGCTCGCCTCGATGAGTTTCGATCCGCGCTTGATCTGGGATGGCAGGAACACCGATGACTGAAGACACCCGCGTCGAACCCGGTCCGCCCGCGCCCGACGCCCTGCCGCGGCCGGTGGTGGAGCAGCGCCGCTTCAAGGAGTCACTGATCTGGCTGGTGCCCGCGCTGGCGGCGCTGGTGGGGCTTTCGCTGGTGATCCACAACTGGCTGCAGACCGGCCCGCAGGTCGTGATCAGCCTGCAGAGCGCCGAGGGGCTGGACGCCGGCAAGACGCCGGTCAAATACAAGAACGTGGTGATCGGGCGGGTCAAGAAAATCCGGCTCAGCCCCGATCGCAGCCATGTGCTGGTGTCGGTGGCGCTGGAGAAGAGTGCCGAGGGTTTCGCCACCAAGGGCACGCGCTACTGGGTGGTGCGCCCGCGCATCGGGCTGGGCGGCGTGTCCGGCATCGACACGCTGTTTTCCGGCGCCTTCATCGGCGCCGACGTGGGCGAGTCGGACGAGCAGCAGGAGCACTTCGATGGCCTGGAAGCGCCGCCGGCGGTGCGCCACGGCGAGCTGGGCCGCAGCTTCGTCCTGCACAGCGAGGACCTCGGCTCGCTGGATGTCGGCTCGCCGGTCTATTACCGGCGCATCCAGGTCGGGCGGGTGGCCTCGTACACGCTGGACAAGGACGGCAAGGGCGTGTCGCTGCACGTCTTCATCGACGGCCCGAACGACCGTTTCGTCAGCCGCTCCAGCCGCTTCTGGAATGCCAGCGGGGTGGATCTCTCGCTCGGCGCGAACGGGCTGAAGCTCAACACCCAGTCGATGGCCGCGGTGCTGGCCGGCGGCGTGGCCTTCCAGGACCCGCCCGGTCCCCACGACAGCACGCCGGCACCGGAGGACACCAGCTTCAAACTGTTCGGCGACCGCACCACCGCGATGGCGCCGCCCGACGGCGAGCCGCACTACCTGCGCATGCGCTTCGAACAGTCGGTGCGCGGGCTCGCGGTGGATGCGCCGGTGGAGTTCCTCGGCATCAACATCGGCAAGGTCGTCTCGGTGCGCCTGGACTACGACGAGAAGACGCAGAAATTCCCGGTGCTGGTGGGCGCGGTGGTCTACCCTGAGCGCCTCGGCGCCGCCTACGACAAGCTGGAAGCGATGGCCAGGGCCAACGGCCATGCTCCGGACCTGGCGCGCATGATGGGCGGGTTGATCGCGCACGGGCTACGCGCACAGGCGCGCACCGGCAACCTGCTCACCGGGCAGCTGTACGTGGCGCTGGATTTCGTGCCGCACGCCACCAAGGTCGACTTCGACCCGGCCGCCAAGCCGCTCACCATCCCCACCGCGCCGGGCAGTTTCGACAAACTGCAGGAGCAACTGGCGGAGATCGTCGACAAGCTCGACAAGGTGCCGTTCGACAGCATCGGCAAGCATGTCGACCAGGTGCTGGCCGGGCTCGACACCACCTTGAAGCAGGTCAACGGCAAGACCTTGCCGGCCTTCACCGAGACCTTGCACGGCGTGCAGAAAACCATGGGCACTGCCGATGCGGCGCTGTCGGACGATTCGCCGCTGCAACGCAATCTCGGCGCCACGCTGGAGCAGGTGCAGCGCATGTCGCGTTCGCTGCGCGTGCTGTCGGATTACCTCAGCGGTCATCCCGAAGCCCTGCTGCGCGGGCGCCGCCCCGACGACCGACCTGCCACGCCGCCCGCACCGGAACCGGCCCCGGCACAGGAGCACAAGCCATGATGCGTAATGCCATCGCGTTGCTGGCGGTCACCGCCGCAGCCTTGCTCGCGGCCTGTGCCTCGGCACCGCTGCACTACTACACCTTGCTGCCCGGATCGGCGGCACCGGTGGCCGAGTCGGCGACCGCGATTGCGTTCGAGGTGCTCACCGTCAACGTGCCGGCGCAGGTCGACCGGCCGCAACTGGTCGTGCGCCAGGGCGGCCAGAGCGTGGCCCTGCTGGAGGGCGAGCGCTGGATCGCGCCGTTGGCCGACGAGGTGCGCGGCGCGCTGGCCGCCGACCTGACTCGCGCCTTGCCGGGCCACGACGTGGGCGGCATGGCGGCCAGCGGCAAGCCGCTGTTGCAGGTGAGTCTGGACGTGCGCCGCTTCGATTCGCAGCCGGGCGATCACGCGTTGATCGAGGCAGCCTGGCAACTGCGCTGGCGCCACGACGGCAAGCTGGCCACGCAGGCATGCAGCAGCCGCATCCGCGAAGCCGTGGGGCCGGGCTACGACGCCCTGGTGCAGGGCCACCAGCAGGCGCTGGACCAGCTGGCGGAACAGATGGCTGGAGTGGCGCGCGCGCTGGCATCCGGCCAGCCGGCCGCCTGCCCGGAAGGCTGAGTCGGCCGCTCCTGCGTGAATGCCGGAACGGTGCCGGCCTTGGCGGAAACCCCGCGCTGGGCTAGTCTGACCCGTTCACCGCCGCCGGTTCGATCCGGTGCGCACCCACCGCATCATGGCCTTCCGAAATCATGCAGGACAATCAAGCCCCGACCGCTGCCGACACCGACGAAACCGCCTACCGCCCGCAAGCGGTGGAGGCTGCCGCGCAGCAGTACTGGAATGCGCAGCGCGCCTACGAGGTGAAGGAACAGTCCGGCCGGGCCAAGTTCTACTGCCTGTCGATGCTGCCGTACCCGTCCGGCGCGCTGCACATGGGGCATGTGCGCAACTACACCATCGGTGACGTGATCAGCCGCTTCCAGCGCATGCAGGGCAAGAACGTGCTGCAGCCGATGGGCTGGGACGCATTCGGCCTGCCGGCGGAGAACGCCGCGATCAAGCACAAGACCGCGCCGGCCAAGTGGACCTACGCCAACATCGAGCACATGCGCGCGCAGATGCAGGCGATGGGCTACGCGTTCGACTGGTCGCGCGAGTTCGCCACCTGCCGGCCGGACTACTACGTGCACGAGCAGCGCATGTTCACCCGGCTGATGAAGAAGGGCCTGGCCTACCGCAAGAACGCGGTGGTGAACTGGGACCCGGTGGACCAGACCGTGCTGGCCAACGAACAGGTGATCGACGGTCGCGGCTGGCGCACCGGCGCGCTGGTGGAGAAGCGCGAGATCCCGCAGTGGTTCCTGAAGATCACCGACTACGCTCAGGAACTGCTTGACGGCCTGGACGCGCTGCCGGGCTGGCCCGATGCGGTCAAGACCATGCAGCGCAACTGGCTGGGCCGCAGCGAGGGGCTGGAGATCCGCTTCGCGCTGGACGGCGAGGGCGAACCGCTGAGCGTATTCACCACCCGCCCCGACACCTTGATGGGGGTGACCTTCCTCTCGATCGCCGCCGAGCACCCGCTGGCGCAGCGCGCGGCGCAGGACAATCCGAAGCTGGCCGCCTTCATCGCCGAGCTGAAGCACGGCGGCGTGTCCGAGGCCGAGCTGGAGACCCAGGACAAGCGCGGCATGGACACCGGCCTGTGCGCGATCCACCCGATCAGCGGCGAGCGCGTGCCGATCTGGGTGGCCAATTTCGTGCTGATGGGCTACGGCACCGGCGCGGTGATGGCAGTGCCGGGACACGACCAGCGCGACTGGGAATTCGCGCAGAAGTACAGCCTGCCGATCAGGATGGTGATCGTCGACGAGTCGGTGCTCGATGCGCTGAAACAGATCCGCCACGAGCTGGCGCTGGGCGTGGGCAGCGACGCGATGCTGGCCGCGCTGGAAGGCCGCGACATCCATGCGCAGGATGTCTCCGCGCCGCTGCGCGTGGTGCAGGAGTTCGAGCGCCGCATCATGGAGGAGGCGGCCTGGACCGCGCGCGGCACCCTGGTCAATTCCGGCGAGTACGACGGCATGGATTTCGCCCATGCGTTCGACGCGCTGGCCACGCGCTTCGAGCGCGCCGGCTGCGGCGCGCGCCGGGTCAACTGGCGCCTGCGCGACTGGGGCGTGAGCCGCCAGCGCTACTGGGGCTGCCCGATCCCGGTGATCCGCTGCGCGGCGTGCGGCGACGTGCCGGTGCCGGAAGACCAACTGCCGGTGCTGCTGCCCGAGGACGTCGCCTTCTCCGGCGTGCAGTCGCCGATCAAGGCCGACCCGGCCTGGCGCCAGACCACCTGCCCGAATTGCGGCGGCGCCGCCGAGCGCGAGACCGACACCTTCGACACCTTCATGGAGTCGAGCTGGTACTACGCGCGCTACACCTCGCCCGGCGCGGCCACCCAGGTCGACGACCGCGCCAACTACTGGCTGCCCGTGGACCAGTACATCGGCGGCATCGAGCACGCCATCCTGCACCTGCTGTATTTCCGCTTCTATCACAAGCTGCTGCGCGACGAAGGCCTGGTGGCCACCGACGAACCGGCCACCAACCTGCTGTGCCAGGGCATGGTGATCGCCGAGACGTTCTACCGCGAGAACGCCGACGGCTCCAGGGAATGGTTCAACCCGGCCGACGTGGAAGTGCAGCGCGACGATCACGGCCGCGTCACCGGCGCACGGCTCAGGACCGACGGGCAACCGGTGCGGATCGGCGGCATCGAGAAGATGTCCAAGTCGAAGAACAACGGTGTCGACCCGCAGTCGATGGTGGCCAAGTACGGCGCCGACACGGTGCGCCTGTTCTCGATGTTCGCCGCGCCGCCGGAGCAGTCGCTGGAATGGAACGAGGCCGGTGTCGAGGGCATGGCGCGTTTCCTCAAGCGCTTCTGGCGCGAGGTGACCGCCCACGCCGGCGGGCCCGACCATGCGCTGGTGGACCCGGCGGCACTGGATGCCGCGCAGAAGGCCATGCGCCGCCAGTTGCACGAGACCATCCAGAAAGTCAGCGACGACATCGGCCGGCGCCACGCGTTCAACACCGCGATCGCCGCACTGATGGAGCTGCTCAACGCGCTGGGCAAGTTCAACGACGCCAGCGAGCAGGGTCGCGCCGTGCGCCACGAGGCACTGGAGACGATGGTGCTGCTGCTCAATCCGGTGGTGCCGCATGTCTGCCACGCGCTGTGGCAGGTGCTCGGCCACCCGGTCGCGGTGCTGGAGGACCAGCCGTGGCCGCGAGTCGATCCCGTCGCGCTGGTGCGTGATACCGCGACGCTGGCGGTGCAGGTCAACGGCAAGCTGCGCGGTACCATCGAGCTGCCGGTCAACGCCGGCAAGGACGAGGCCGAGGCATTGGCCCGGGCGCAGCCGCAGGTCAGGCAGTTCCTCGAGGGCATGACGGTGCGCAAGGTCATCGTGGTGCCCGGCAAGATCGTCAACATCGTCGCAGGATGACAACCATGGGCTTCATCAACGCGCGTCGGATTCGCCTGCTGTCGCTGCTGCTCGCCGCGCTGGCGCTGACTGCCTGCGGCTTCCATCTGCGTCAGAACGCCAACCTGCCCGCGGCCATGCAGCGGGTGCATCTGGACGCCCACGGCGGCAGCAATTTCCAGCGCCAGCTGACCCTCGCGCTGGAACGCGCCGGCGTTGCCGTCGAAGACGCGCCCGGCCCCGGCATCGCCGAGCTTGCCGTACCCACCGCCGCCTTCAACACCGACACGCTCACCTCCGGTGGCTACGCGCGCATCAGCGAGTTCGCGATCCACTACACGGTCAGGTTCGGCGTCACCGACGCAAGCGGGCAGATCCTGGTGCCGCTGCAGACCATCAACATGTCGCGCGAGTTCAGCTACGACGCCGGCAACACGGTGGGCAGCGCCTCGCAGGTCGAGCAGATCCAGAAGAGCCTCGATGACGACATGGTGCAGGCGATCATGTTCCGCCTGCAGGCCGCCGCCCATTCTCCCGCCGCGGCGTCCAGCGTGCGCTGATGCCGCTCAACCCGAACCAGTGGTCGAAGGCGCTGGCGGCGGATCGACTCGACGCCGTCTACCTGCTGGCCGGCGAGGAACTGCTGGTGCTGGAAGCCGCCGACGCCTTGCGCGCGCAGGCACGGCGACTGGGTTACGGCGAGCGCGAGGTGCTCGAGGTCGGCCAGCATTTCGACTGGGATGACGTCGCCCGCGCCGGCGCCAGCATGTCGCTGTTCGCCAGCCGCCGGCTGATCGACCTGCGCCTGCCGACCGGTCGCCCCGGCATCGAAGGCGCCAAGGCGATCACCGCGTTCTGCGCCGACCCGCCGCCGGACGTCACCTTGCTGATCACCGCGATGGAGTGGAGCAGCAAGCACGACGGCGCCTGGAGCAAGAAGCTCGACGCCAGCCACAGCATGGTGGTGTTCAATGCGCCGCGGCCGCACGAGTGGAACGCCTGGGTCGGTGCGCGGCTGGCTTCGCGCGGACTCAGCGCCAGTGCCGACGCGGTGGCGTTGCTGGCCGAGCGGGTCGAGGGCAACCTGCTGGCGGCGGCGCAGGAGGTCGACAAGCTGGCGGTATTGCATGGTGAAGGCCGCATCGACGCGACCGAGATGGAGAGCCTCGTCGCCGACAGCGCCCGTTACGACGTATTCAAGCTCACCGACGCCGCCTTGTCCGGCGACGGTGCGCGCGCGCTGCGCGTGCTGGCCGGGTTGCGCTCCGAAGGCGACGAGCTGATCGCGCTGATGGGCTGGTTGGTCAACCAGCTGCAGCTGGCGCTGCGTCTGGCCAATGCGCAGAACTTCGCCGCGCAGGCCAAGGCCGAGCGCCTGTGGCAATCGCGCGAGCAGATGTTCCGCCAGGCATTGCGCCGTGCGCCGCGCGAACACTGGCTGCAATGCCTGGCGCGTGCCGCGCGCATCGACCGCATGGCCAAGGGCCGCGAGCAGGGCGATCCGTGGCTGGAAGCCGAACGGCTGATCGCGGCCATTGCCGAGCCGCGCGCCGCGAAGGCGCTCGCGTGAAACCGCTGGCGATTTTTGGCGGCACCTTCGATCCGATCCACCTCGGCCATCTGTGCGTGGCGTGGGAAGCCGCCGAACTGCTCGATGCCGAGGTGCTGATGATGCCGGCGGGGCTGCCGCCGCATCGCCCGCCGCCGATCGCCAGCGCGGCGCAGCGGCTGGCGATGCTGCAGGTGGCGCTGCGCGGCCAGTCGCGGCTGATCCCGGATGGGCGCGAGCTGGCCCGCGAGGGCGCGTCCTACACGGTCGACACGTTGGCCGGCTTGCGCGCCGAGCAGGGTGATCGTCCGCTGGTTTTGCTGCTCGGCGCCGACGCGTTCGCCGGCTTGCCCGGCTGGCACGAGTGGCAGCGGCTGTTCGAGCTGGCGCACATTGGCGTGCTCAGCCGTCCGGGTGAACAGGCGCCGCTGCCGGAAGCGTTGCACCGGGAACTCGCCGGCCGCCGGGCGGACGACGCCGCGGCGTTGCGGCTGGCGCCAGCCGGTCGCGTGATCGAGCTGGCGGTCACCCTGCTGGAGATTTCCGCCACCCGCATCCGCCAGTTGCTGGCCGCCGGCCGCGATCCGCGCTACCTGCTGCCGGCGGGGCTGTTCGATTCGGCCGGGCTGCTCGCGCCCTATCGCCGCTGATCCGGCCCCGGATCACATGAATGCATAGTGCACGATGTGGAAGAAGATCGGCGCGGCGAAGGTGACCGAGTCGAGCCGGTCGAGGATGCCGCCGTGGCCCTCGATCATGCTGCCCCAGTCCTTCGCGCCGATGCTGCGCTTGACCGCCGACAGCGCCAGTCCGCCGAGGAAGCCGGCCAGCACGATCACCAGCGACATGCCGGCTGAACCCCAGAACGTGAACGGCGTGATCCACCACATGCAGGCGCCGATGGCCACGGCCGAAAGGCCGCCGCCGACCAGGCCCTCGACGGTCTTGGACGGACTCACCCGAGGGGCCAGCTTGTGTCGGCCGAACAGCTTGCCGAACACGTACTGCAGCACGTCGCTGATCTGCACCACCAGCAGCAGGTACAGCATCAGCAGCAGGCTCTGCCCCTGATAGCCGGGAATGTGCAGCAGCAGTACCGCTGGCGCGTAGCTCACGCAGTACACCGTGAGCATCAGTCCCCACTGGATCTTGGTGGTGCGCTCCAGGAAATTCTCGGTGTCGCCGCTGAGCGCGGTGATCGCCGGCAACAGCAGGAAGCCGTACACCGGAATGCAGATCGCGAACAGCCCGTACCAGTCGATGCCGATCAGCCAGTACTGCAGCGGTATCGCCACGTAGAAACACAGCACCAGCGGCAGGTGATCGCCGCGGCGGGTCGGCGTGAGCGTGGCGAACTCGCGCAGCGCGAAGAACGAGGCCAGCGCAAAGAACACCAGGGTGGCGACGCGGCCCAGCACGAAGCAGGCGCACAGCAGCGCGGCCATCCACCACCAGGCGCGGATGCGGGCGTTGAGGTTGTCGATCACCTCGCGCTTGCCCGGCGCCGCCCGCCGTCCCAGCCAGCCACCGATCGCGCTGGCCAGCAGCAACAGCGCCAGGATGCCGCCCATCACCCACCAGAACTTCTGCTGTGCCGTCATGCCAGTGCCACCACCGCCGCGTGGGCGCGCCTGAGGAAATCGTCCTTGTCTTCGTTCGCCAGCAATCGCATGGTTTCGCCGAAGCGCACCACGCAGGTCAGCGGCACCGGCAGCAGGCTGCCCTTGGGCATGCTCCGGTGCAGCGAATCCAGGTAGACCGGCACCAGCTCTGCCTGTGGGTAATCGCGCGCCAGATGGAACAGCCCGGCCTTGAACGGTTGCGGCAGCGGCTGCTGGCTGCGCGTGCCCTCCGGGAAAATGATCAGCGACTCGCCAGTATCCAGCGCGTCGCGCAGCGGCTGCAGCGGATCGCCCTCGCAGCGACTGCGGTCGCGCTCGATGTAGACGGCGCGAAAACCGTGGTCTGCAATGAAACCGCGGATGCCGCCCCGGCCCCAGTAATCACGCGCCGCCACCGGACGCGTGAGGGCGCGCAAGCTCGGCGGCAGGGCGGACCACAGGGCCAGTGCATCGAGGTGGCTGGCGTGGTTGGCGAAGTAGATTCGCTGCGCAGGCGAAGGTTCGCAGCCGATCCAGCGCGCGTGCGCGCCGACCAGCAGCCGCACCAGGCCGACGAGGACGTGCGAGGTAATCATGCGCCGTCTTCAGTGCGTAGCCGCAGGGCAATCGCGCGACTGCGCGTGATGCAGGTCAGCGCCGCGCCTGCGGCGATCACCAGCGCGCCGCCCAGCAGCAGTTCGCGACTCCATGCGGGCAGCAGCGCGGCAAGCAGCAACGTCGCCACCAGCAGCCACATGCGGTGCGGCTTGGCCATCGGCCCGCGAAAGTCCTGCACCAGCCCCAGCGAACCGCCCAGCACCCGCACATAGGCGGTGAGCGCGGCCAGCAGGGCGCACAGCCAGCCCAGCCACGGCAGCCCGGCGGCGTAGCCGAGAGCGACCAGGAACAGCGAATCGGCCAGCCGGTCCGGTATCTCGTTGAACAGCGCGCCGGCCGGCGAACCCTTGCCACCCTCGACCGCGACCATGCCGTCGAACATGTTGCAAAGCAGCCGCAGCACGATGGCTGCCGCGCACAGCAATTTGCCGAACGGGTCGGCCAGCACCAGCAGGGCGGCAGCACCCGACAACGCGAACACCACGCTGACGCAGGAGATCTGGTTGGGCGTGATCGAGGTGCGTACCAGCGCGCGCGTGACGGCTTTCGCCCAGGCACTGCTGCGCGCGGCGATGGGTCGTCGATCGGTTTCCTTCATGCCGGCCTCGTGTTCATCCCTGGTCGCGCCCCGCGCGCGAATCGAGCTTGCAGTGTATCAATCGCCGATGTCGTGGGCGCAAGCCCCGCCGCGTTGTGGGCCTCCGCTGCAAAGTCTGATCGATTCGGCATTTCCCCGGCCTGCGCGTTGCGCATCGCGCCGAAGGCACCGTACATTCCATGACGTTTGCAGACCGAGGCAGGAGAGCCCGATGCATCGACGGAAGCCCATGCGCCACGGCGCACTTCCCTTGCTGGCGATTGCCGCCGCCCTGATGACAGGATGCCACCCCGCCATGACCACCCAGTCCACGAAGATCCAGCCGCCGCCGGAGACGCTTGCGGTGCCGTTGCGGTTTGCAAAGCACAGTTTCGGGGCTTATTGCTACAACGCGACAGGCTGCCACGTTATCTACGACAACTTCGATCACACCGGGTCTGGATCCGAGCGGGATCCCGAGGTGGTTTCCGGGCCGCCGCCCGCGGGGGACTACCAAGCCAATCTGGATGCGTCGTACCTGGGCATCGACAACTTTCCGGCACCTGCAGAAGTGTGTTGGAAGTCATTGGATGGCATTCCGCATGAGGCCAAGGTGGACATGGCTGCAATCTTCAAGAATCAGTTGATCTGGCACAAAGTGCCCAAGGCGGACATGGCTGATTTCTTCCGTGGCCCCGTGGCTGGCGAACCCGGAATTATTCTGGTGGTAAACGACCGCACCATCGACGTCTACATGAAGATGCTTGTTCCCACCAGGACGGAGCAGATACCGGGGAACAAGTACAGCAGCGCGCGCGACGATCTGTTTCTGGTCTGGACGCGCACCTATTGATCGAGGGGCAAGGGAATGAGCCAGGAGGACAGGCTGGACAAGGACGGTATTCTCGATGATGGCGTGCCGTACTATGCGGCGGACGCACAGCGGCTGCAAAGTTACGTCGACGCTGCCGCTGCGTTGTCGAGGTTCCAGGCTCCGGTGTTGGTGCACGAATGCAACCCTCACGAGCATTTGTTCCTGGCGGCGTTCGACGGTACCGGTAACGATGTTTTCAAGGACCCACAGCATGCGACCAATGTGGCCAGGATCAACGCGCAAGTCGATATGTTGGCCAAACAGGGAAACAAGCAAATTGCGGCTGGTTATGTTCCGGGCCCAGGCACGCAGGATCATTATCTTGGGCGCACGCTGGATGGCATCAACGGCAATACCTACGACGAACGCATCGAGCAGGTGTACAAGCAGCTCATCGACAAGGCTTGGCAGTGGAAGCAGAAGGATCCCGAGGCTGAAATCCGCGTGGCCGATATTGGTTTCAGCCGCGGCTCGGAACAAGCTGCCGGGTTCGCGCGATTGGTTCATGAGCGGGGCATTCAAGACCCTTCAGGTGCGATCTATATCCGCGACCGGCACGGCCAGATAACCCACGTCGAATACGGCAGGCCTCCCCTGGTCGCCCCCGGCCAGGTGGCGCAGGTGGTGGGCCTGTTCGATGCGGTGGGTACCGGCGAGCCGGTGCGCGAGCACGACCGGCGCCTGCCGCCGTCGGTGATTTCCGGATTCCAGGTCATTTCCGCGGACGAGCGGCGCGGGTTGTTCAAGTCCGATCGCACCATCGATCCGGGCGTGACGCCGGATGGTCGCTTCCTGGGCGTGATCGTGGCCGGGGTGCATTCGGACGTCGGGGGCAGCTATCACCGGGATGGCCTGGCCATCCGCAGCGACAACCTGATGAGCGATTACCTCAATGCCCTCAGCGATCATCCGTTCCTCACGCTGCAGGCGGTACCCGACGACCCGCGCCTGAACGTGGTGCATCGCTCGGAGGACGGCATGCTGATCTATCGACTCGGCCGCAAGGTCGACCGACTCCGTCCCGAGGGCTACAACGAGCTGCTGGTGCCAAAGCACGAGGCTGGCAAGGTGAGCGATCCGTACAACGCCGAGCCCCGCGACGAAGTGCTGAGCCGGCAGTTTGAACGGCAGCCGGTGCAGGCGGGCGCCCGGACGGTAACGCCCGAGTCGGCATGGAAGACGCCAGCCGACGATTTGTCGGCACGGCTCGACCGCCTGCTGGCGGCCGGACAGGCAAACGACTGGGCGACGTTCAGCCGCGAAAACCGCACGCTGGCCGGTGGTGACGCTGGCCGCCGGCTGCTCGAGCGCGCCGCGACGCAGGCGGGCTGGCTGGAGCAGCACGCGGCACAGCAGCAGGCGATGCCCGCGCCACCGCGGCTGCAACCCGTTCCGGAACCCGTGCTGCAGCGCTGAACACGATCGATTGGCATCAAGGAGCGACACCATGCAAGAGGACGAATTGACCGCCTTGATCGACAAGACCGCGACGCTGATGGTGCATTACGAGCGCCGCGGCGCCGCCATCGACTCGCGCCTGCAAGCTCTGGCCGATGCGCTGCAGGGACTGGCGCTGCAACTGCCGGCGGTAGTCAAGACCTCTGCCGATGGTGCGTTGCAGACTTTGCCGGCCGAGATGAGTTCGCTGATGCGCGAGGGCCTTGGCTCGTCGATCGGCGATTATCGCCAGCGTCTGGATTCGGCGAGCGGCGATGTGGAAAAGACTGCACAGGCGCTGGCCGGACAGATCGGTCACCTGCAACGGCTGCATCGCCAGTTGATATGGAAAACCCTCGGCGCCGTCGTGCTGGCGCTCGCCTTGTTGCTGGCCGGCAGCGTGTGGTTGTCGACGCATTACACCCGCGTGATTCGCGACAACCAGCTTTCCGCCGAGTTGCTGAAAGCCTACAACGGCGCCGACGTGGCCTTGTGCGACAGCGGCACGCTGTGCGCGAACGTGGACACCCGCGGCGCGCGCCATGGCGAGCGGCGGCAATATCTGCCGGTCAAGCCACGCTGAGAGCTTGTGAGTTTTTCAACTTCTCGGGCCGGCCACCGATGGCTGCGACGCCCCTTGTGAGCTCGCTCGTGGGCGATGCTCTCGCTCTTGCAGATACCGAATCCGGACCCCGAAAGCATCGCTCGCGGGCGGGTTCACGCGAAAGAGGGGCGCTGGCTTACGGCGTGTCTTTCAGCTGACCCTGCACTTCGTTGATCGAGTCGCGGATGCGCTTGGAGAACACCGAGTCGTCGTGGTGGATCAGCAGCAGGTGTTCGGTGGCGCGGGTCATCGCGACGTAGAGCAGGCGCGCCTCGTCGGCTTCGGCCTGGCCTTCCTTGGGCAGGCCGCCGATGCCGGGGATGATGACGAAGGGAAACTCCAGGCCTTTGCTGGAGTGCATGGTCACCAGCTTCACGCTGTCCTCGACCACGAACAGGGCCTGCTTGCCGGCGTTGTCGGCGAGGCGGCTGGGGATGCCGAGCTGCCTGAGTGCTTCGTGCAGCCTTTCGCCTTCCCACTGGTTGCGGTAGATCACCGCCATGTCGGAATACGGGCGGCCATGTGCATGCTCGTCGCGCAGCCGGGCGATCAGCACATCCATCTGCGCGCGGGCGGTCTCGGTGCGCACCAGCTCGGGCACGGCGCCGCGGCGGCCGGCGCTTTCCGGCGCGATCAGCGGTACGCCGTCATCGTCGTCGCTGCGCGAGGCAAGCAGGTCCTGGGCGAACGCGCGGGCGACCGAGAGGATTTCCAGCGTGTTGCGATAGTTGAGCTTGAGGATGGTGGTGCGGCCCTGCGCCTGCACGCCAAGGCTCTTCCAGCTGATCTTGCGGCGGTCGGCATGGCCGTAGATGTTCTGCGCGTCGTCGTACAGCACCAGCAGCGAGTTGGTGGCCGGGTCGATCATCTGCACGATCAGCTTGTACCAGTCCGGCTCGAAGTCGTGACCCTCGTCGACCAGCACGGCGCCGTATTGGGCGCGCGGGATCTGCCCGCGATCGACGCCCGAGATCACCGCCGGCGGCAACGCCTCGACGAAGGCTTTGCCGCTGCCTGGCGGCAGCGGCTCGTTGTAGGCCACAAGCATCTTCCGGCACCACTTGTGGAAGTTGTAGACCTGCACTTTTTCGCCGAGACCGCGCTCGCCGATCAGTTGTTCCAGCCGCGCGGCCAGCGTCTTGTTGTAGCAGAGCACCAGGATCGGCTTGGACATCTCGCGCGCCAGCTGCATCGCGCGGAAGCCGAGGATCATCGTCTTGCCGGAACCGGCCACGCCGTGGATGATCCGGTGCTCGCCGCCGATCGAGCGTGCCAGTTGCTCCTGCTGGGCGTCCATCACCTTGACCAGGTCGGGGATTTCCAGCGGCCGCACCGCGGCATCGGTGGGCCCGAACAGGCCGAACTGGCCGCTGCCGGCTTCCACGCGCAATTCGGGGAACAGGTGCCAGCGCACGCGGTCGATCTGCGGCAGGGTCAGCGCCACCGGATACACCTGCGGGAACATCGCCCACAGCTGCTGCTGGAACGCCTCGGCGTCGACCGTCTCGTACAACTCGTCGCGACAGATCACCAGGTGCTCGGGCAGTACCTCGCCCAGGCCGCCCTCGTCGAACTGCTTGCGGGTGATGTTGGCCAGCACCACGCCCCAGCCCCACGGCATGATCAGCTTGCCGGCGTGGCGTGAGCCTTGCGGGTGGCGCAGCGCCGGGTCGCGCTCCAGCACCACGCCGATCTCCAGCGCATATGCGCGCGCCTGCAGCAGCGGGTTGTTCTCCTTCACCAGGCCGCGCTCGGTGACCAGGGTGAACTGGGTGCTGTCGGCGTGGCGGATGGTGTCGGCCTTCCAGTCCTTCACCTCCAGCACCAGCAGGCCGCGGCGCGGGTGGAACACCACGAAGTCCGGATGGCGCTGCTTGAGCCCGACCGGCACGTCGTACCAGAGCAGGTAGTCGTCCTCCAGCTTCTGTTCCAGCCGTTCGGAGACACGCTTCTCGCCGCCGGTCATGCGCGGCAGGCAGCTGTTGCGGGTTGGGATGAGTGTTGCCACAGGCGCCCCTGGCTGACGTCACCGGGTGACGTTAGCCGATAGGGTGGCGCTGTCAATGCTGATTGACGGCGTGGAGCTGCGTCCAGTGCGACAACTGCTCCGGCGCCACGTCCACCCGCCGACACGCGCGGCTGGCGATGCCGTCCTGCAGGGCGGCGCGGAACACCGGCGCGATCGACCACAGCGCACGCGCGGCCAGTCGCGCCTGGCGCTGTTGCCGAGGCGTGTGGCCGAGCGCCGCGAGCGCCCAATCCGGCAGCAGGGCATGACCGGCACGCAGGAACAGGTCGCGCGACAGCGCGGCCGCCGGCACCGGCAGCCGCACCCGCGCGAGCAGGCCGAGCACGATGCGGGAGCGTTCGGTAAAGGCCAGTTCGGGCTGGATGCGGCGGAAATAATCCATGGTCTCGCGTTCGGACGCCGGCACGTCGCGCGCGCCAAGCGCCTCGGCGATCCGCCGCACCTCGTCGTAGTAGCGGTCGGCAGCACCGGGCGGCATCGCGATGTGGCTGTAGCGGCGGTAGCCCTGCAAAAAGCAGTACGCCTCGCTGACGTGGACCCAGGTCAGCAGGTCGGGATCGTCGGCGCTGTATGGCCGTCCGCCTTCGCCGTGCCCGGTGACGTGGCCGTGGATCATCCGCACGTGCGCGATCGTCGCCTCGGCCTGCGCACGCGGCGCATAGGTGGTGCCCCCGACGAAGGCCGTGGTGCGACGCAGCCGTCCGATCAGGTCGCCGCGGAAATTGGAATGGTCCCAGACTCCGGCCAGCGCCAGCGGGTGCAGCGTCTGCAGGGTCAGCGCGGCGAGGCCGCCGGCCAGCATGCCGGGGAAATCCGAGTGCACGCGCCAGGTGGCGCTGTGCGGCCCGAACAGGCCCGGATCGCCGTGCGGATGGTCGTAGTCGGGGCCGTCGGAGCCGGCGCGCGGGAAGGCGCGCAGCACCCAGTGGCGGATCGGTTGGCGCAGCACGTCGATGGGCGAGGGCATGCCTGCAGTCTATCGCCTGGACGCGAAGGTTTGATTTGGACGTCCATTGTGTTATCAATGGCGCCATGTCCTCCATCACCGCCCGCCTGTATTTCTGGTTTTACGGCTACCCGAAGCCAACGGCGGCGGCGCGGACGCGATCGTTTTGAACTGATCGAAAAACCACACCGAACCGCCAATCCATGGCGGTTTTTTTTTGGCCGCCACCTGAATATCCCCAGGAGAGCCGCCATGCACGCCACCGACGACCTGCGCATCCGCGCCATCACCCCCCTCGGCACGCCGGCCGAGATCATGCGCGACTGCGCCGCCGGCGACGCCGCGATGGCCACCGTGGATGCCGCGCGCCGCGCCATGCACGGCATGCTTTGCGGCAGCGACGACCGCCTCGCCGTGGTGATCGGCCCGTGCTCGATCCACGACCCCCGCGCGGCGCTGGAGTACGCCGCACGGTTGGCGCCGCTGCGCCGCGAACTGGGCGACGCGCTGGAGATCGTGATGCGGGTGTATTTCGAGAAGCCGCGCACCACCGTCGGCTGGAAGGGGCTGATCAACGACCCCGACCTCGACGGCAGCTTTCGCATCGACAAGGGGCTGCGCCTTGCCCGCGGCCTGCTGCGTGACATCAACACGCTGGGTGTGCCGGCCGGCACCGAGTTCCTCGACATGATCACGCCGCAATACATCGCTGACCTGGTGGCGTGGGGCGCGATCGGCGCGCGCACCACCGAGAGCCAGGTGCACCGCGAGCTGGCTTCGGGGCTGTCCTGCCCGGTCGGCTTCAAGAACGGCACCGACGGCAACGTGAAGATCGCGGTGGACGCGGTGCAGGCCGCGTCGCAGCCGCACCATTTCATGGCGGTGACCAAGGACGGCCGGGCCGCCGTGGCCAGCACCAGCGGCAACGGCGACTGCCACGTGATCCTGCGCGGCGGCAAGGCGCCCAACTTCGACGCAGCCAGCGTCGAGGCCGCCTGTGCGGCGATCGACAAGGCCGGCCTGCGCCCGCAGGTGATGATCGATGCCAGCCACGCCAACAGCGGCAAGAACCCGGAGAACCAGCCGCGGGTGATCGAAGACCTCGCCGTGCGCATCGCCGCCGGCGAAACGCGCATCCTCGGCGTGATGGTGGAAAGCCACCTGCTCGGCGGTCGGCAGGAGCTGCAGCCCGGCCAGCCGCTGCGCTACGGCCAGAGCATCACCGACGGCTGCCTCGGCTGGGAGGATTCCGTGCAGGTGCTGCAGCGGCTGGCGCGGGCAGTGCGGCAGCGCCGCCGCACTGTTGCCGCGCTTCCGGCGGAAGCCGCCGCCTGAGTCAGCCGAGCAGGCGCGCGTCCAGCGTGATCTCGGCCTTCAGCACCTTGGATACCGGGCAGCCCAGCTTGGTCGCCTCGGCGATCCGGGCGAACGTGTCCGCGTCGGCGCCGGGCACCTTCGCCTCGCAGCTGAGGTGCACCGCCGTGATCGTGAAACCGTCGCCGTCCTTCTCCAGCGTCACCACCGCCTTGGTGTCGATGCCGGTGGCGGTGAGCCCGGCGTTGCCCAGGCCCAGCGACAGCGCCATCGAGTAGCAGCCGGCATGTGCTGCGCCGATGAGTTCCTCCGGGTTCGTGCCGGGGCCATCCTCGAACCGCGACTTGAAGCCGTAGGGCGCCTCGCGCAGCACGCCGGTCTCGGTCGAGATCGTGCCCTGGCCGTCCTTGATGCCGCCGGACCAGTGGGCGAATGCGGATTTCTTCATCGGGGTTCTCCTGTGCGGACAAGCACCCATGCTGCACGAAGCTTCATGCAGCCGGCGCGAATGAAGCGGGCATTTCGGTTCACATGCGGTTGCCCCTCGCGCGCCGTATGCTCGCGGTTTGCCCGACCGTCAGGAGCACCCATGCCACTGTCCATCCAGCACGATCGCAAGGCGCACCGCTTCCACACCGAGGTGGATGGCGCGCACTGCGTGCTCGACTACAGCCTGGCCGGCACCGTGATGACGATCACCCACACTGGCGTGCCGCCCGAGGTGGGCGGTCGCGGCATCGCCTCGGCGCTGGTGCAGGCGGCGATGGAGGCTGCGCGTGCGGAAGGCTGGCAGGTGGTGCCGGCATGCTCCTATGCTGCCGCGTGGGTGCAGCGGCATCCCGAATATCACGACCTGCTCGGCTAACTCCTGACGCGGAGGCATGCATGGGAAAACCCTCGGCACTGCCGGAGCCGACTCCAGTCCGGCCGCGTGGCTGGCGGCCGTGGCGTTTCGTGGCGGGGCGCCCGTGGCTGATCCTGTCGCTGGTCCTTTTCGTGGCGTCGGTCGCGGTGCTGTCGTGGGGATTCGGTCTGCGCCTGGCCAGCGCGGTGCTGCTCGGTTTCGACCTGGCCGCGGTGGTCTACCTCGGCATCCTGGCCAGGCTGTTCAACCACGCCACGCCCAGCCACATGCGGCGCCAGGCGCAGGCGCTGGATACCGGGCGCTGGGGCGTGCTGTGGGGCGGCGTGCTGCTGTCGGCGGTGGTGCTGGCGGCGCTGGGTGACGAACTGCACGCGGCCAGGAGCGGCGGGGTGCCGGAGCTGGCCGTCGGCGTGCTCAGCGTGGTGCTGAGCTGGCTGTTCCTCAGCGTGATGTTCGCGGTGCATTACGCCCACGGCTACTACGGCAACTTCGGCGACAAGCATGCCGGCCTGGAGTTTCCCGACACGCCGAAACCCGACTACTGGGATTTCGCCTATTTCTCGATCGTCATCGGCATGACCTTCCAGGTCTCCGACGTGCAGATCACCAGCCCCTACCTGCGCCGCGTGGTGCTGCTGCACAGCGTGATCGCGTTTTTCTTCAACGTGTTCATCATCGCGATCACGGTGAATATCGTGGCCGGGCAGGGGAGCTGATCGGGCCGGGCAACCCGGCCTCGGTTCGCGGCAAAGGGAGCGTGGAGCGGCATGACCGCTTCATCCCTTCTTGCCTTTTCCCCGGGGAATGACCGATGAACGCGCGCCTTTGCCTTTGCCCTTGTCGCCAGCAAGGCGTTTGCCCTGGACGCGATGGCTGCCAGCTCCGGCAGCGCGATGCCGCACGATGCCATGAAGCGCGGATCGATGAAGCACGACGCGATGAAGCAGAACGCCATGAAGGGGGATGCGATGAGGAAGGAGGCGATCGGCTTCGGCGGCTGACCGGCTTCAGTTGCCTGCGGCGGCGGTGGATACTGGGATCATTTCCGCCGCAGGCCATCATGCATGAGCGCGTCGTTCGCCAGCCGGCTCGGCATCGAGCATCCGTTGATCCAGGCACCGATGGCCGGGTCGACGTCGCCCGCGCTGGTGGCCGCGGTATCGAACGCCGGGGCGCTGGGTTCGCTCGGTGCCGGCTACCTGGAGCCGCAGGCGATCCTGGACCAGGCGGCGCAGATCCGCGCGCTGGGCGATCGGCCGTATGCGATCGGCCTGTTCGTGCTGCCGGACGAGTTCGAGGCCGACATGGCAGCGGTGGCCAGGGCGCGCGAACAGCTCGACGCGCTGATGGCGCGCGAAGGGCTCGACGTGCGCACCCGCGTGCCGGCGCGCTGGGCGCCACGTTTCTCCGAACAGTTCGCCGCGCTGTGCGAGGCGCGTCCCGCGGTGGCGAGTTTCGCGTTCGGGGTGATCGATCCGGCCCAGCGGCGCGAATTGCGCCGACGCGACATCGTCGTGATCGGTACGGCCACCACGGTCGCCGAGGCGCGTGCCTGGGCCGATGCCGGTGCCGACGCCGTGTCGCTGCAGGGCGCCGAGGCAGGCGGTCACCGCGGCACCTTCCTGCATGAGCCCGAGGACGCCATGATCGGCCTGTTCGCCCTGCTGCCGCTGGCCGCGCGCGCGGTGAACATCCCGGTGATCGCCGCCGGCGGCATCATGGACGGCCGCGGCATGCTGGCGGCGGAAGTGCTCGGCGCGGCGGCCAGCCAGCTCGGCACCGCCTTCCTCGCCTGTCCGGAATGTCCGGCGGCGGAGGCCTGGAAGCAGGACTTGCCACGGGTCGAGGAGCATCAGGTCGCCACCATCCGCAGCTTCTCCGGCCGCGCCGCCCGTGGCCTGCGCAACCGTTTCGTCGAGGCGATGCCGCAGGCGGCGCAGGGCCTGCCGTATCCGGTGCTGAACGCGCTCACCGCGCCGCTGCGTCGCGCCGCGGCGGCGGCCGGGCGTGGCGACCTGCTGTCCGAGTGGTGCGGCCAGGCCGCCGCCATGGTGCGCCCGCAACCGGCCGCCGAACTGGTGGCGCGGCTGATGCACGAGTACCGGATGGCGAAAAGGTCGCTCGCCCATTGATGGCCGCGGCCTGGGCGGCCGGCTTGACTTGCCGTCACGGCTGGGCGGTTATACTGCGCCCGCGCCATTTTGCGCGGCGATCCTGCATCGAGGCCCACCCTTTTGAGCACAGCTCGTAGCACCCCGGCCGTCACCACGGCCACCCTGCGCAAGTGCGTCATCGACGCGCTCGAAGAACTGAAAGCCAAGGACATCCGCGAGATCGACGTCCGCGGCAAGACCTCCATCGCCGACCTGCTGGTGATCGCCTCCGGCACCTCCGCCCGCCACGTCAAATCCATTGCCGACGAAGTCGGCAAATTCGCCAAGAAGGCCGGCGTGATGCCGCTGGGCGTGGAAGGCGAGACCGAGGGCGAATGGGTACTGGTCGACCTGGGCGACGTGATCGTCCACGTGATGCTGCCCCGCATCCGCGAGTTCTACGGCCTGGAGCGGCTGTGGACGGTGGGTGACCACGGGCACGAAGCCGACGCCGCGCAAGCCGGCTGAATTTCGTGTGGGGTGCGTCGCAGGAGTGGCCCCTCACCTCAGTCCTCTCCCCGCAGGGGAGAGGAAGCGAACGCGGCGCTGCGCGCGTGTCATTTCATGAGAGCGGACCATGCGCGCGCGCCTGATCGCGGTCGGTGAACGCATGCCCGGGTGGGTGGCGGAAGGCTTCGCCGAATACCGCAAGTGGCTCTCGCACGAACTGCCGCTGGAGCTGGTCGAACTGAAGCCCGGCCTGCGCGGCAAGGGCCGCGACGATGCACGGGCGATCCAGGACGAGGGCGCCGCGCTACTCGCCGCCTTGCCGCACGACGCCCACGCGATCGCACTTGATGGCCGCGGCAAGGTCTGGTCGAGCGAGGACCTGGCCGAACAGCTGGCGGCATGGCGCATGGGCGGGCGCGATCTCGCCTTCCTGATCGGCGGTCCCGACGGTCATGCGCCCGAAGTCCTGGCGCGCGCCGACCAGCGCTGGTCGCTGGGCCCGCTGACCCTGCCGCACATGCTGGTGCGGCTGGTGCTGGCCGAGCAACTGTATCGCGCGTGCAAGATCGCGGCGGGGCATCCGTATCACCGGGGGTGAAGGTGGGGCCTCCTGCCCGGTCGTTTCGCCCGACCCTTTCGTCGTTCTCCCTGGGCATGGCGTGGTGAGCCCTTCGACTCCGCTGCGCTCAGGGCGAACGGAGTTTGCGGCTGGGCGAAGTACCCCGTCACGGGATGGTGGATGCATGCAACATCGCGTTGCGGGCCCGGGCGAGCTATGGTTTTCCGAATCCCGAATCCCGAATCCCGAATCCCGAATCCCGAATCCCGAATCCCGAATCCCGAATCCCCGCCATGCCAACCCACATCCAGCTCGCCACGATGGCAGACCTCGACACCCTGGTGCCGTTGTTCGACGGCTATCGCCAGTTTTACCGCCAGTCGCCCGACCTCCCGCGGGCGCGGGCGTTTCTCGCCGAGCGCATCGAGCGCGGCGAATCGCTGATCCTGCTGGCGCGCGACGATGACGGCACGGGGTTGGGTTTCACCCAGCTGTACCCGCTGTTCTCGTCGGTGCGCGCGGTGCGCACATGGCTGCTCAACGACTTGTTCGTGGCCCGGTCGGCGCGCCGACGCGGGGTGGCGGGTGCGTTGTTGCGGGTGGCGGCCGAGCAGGCGCGCGAACGGGGTGCGGCGAGCCTGTCGCTGTCCACGGCGCTGGACAATGCGCCGGCGCAGGCCTTGTACGAATCACTGGGCTGGCGGCGCGAATCGGGCTTCTGCGAGTACAGCCTGGGGCTGTGAGACGGCTATGCTGCCGGGATCGTCACGCCGGAACTGTCCATGCTTCATCTCGCTTCCCAGTCGCCGCGTCGGCGGCAGTTGCTGCAGCAGCTCGGCGTCGAGTTCGCCGTCATTGATGTCGAGGTGGTGGAGTGTCGCGACGCGGCGGAGTCGCCGCTGGCCTACGTGCAGCGGGTGGCGCACGACAAGGCGCGTGCGGGGCTGGCATCGCTCGGCGCTGATGCCGCCGACGCGGTGGTGCTGGGTGCCGACACCGAGGTGGTGCTCGACGGCGAGGTGTTCGGCAAGCCGCGCGATGCGCGGGATGCGGCGGCGATGCTGGGCCGGCTGGCCGGACGCACGCATGAGGTCATCTCGGCGCTGTGGCTGGTGGCGAACCGGCGCGAGCTGGCGGCGGTCAGCGTGTCGCAGGTGCGCTTTGCGGCGCTGGATGCGGCGGCCATCGCCGCCTACGTCGACACCGGCGAGCCATTCGGCAAGGCGGGTGGCTACGCGATCCAGGGCCGTGGCGCGGCCCTGGTCGAACACCTCGCCGGCAGCTATTCCGGCGTGATGGGCCTGCCCTTGTTCGAGACCGCACAGGCGCTGCGCAAGTTTGCGGATTGATCGCGGGTCAGCCTGCGTGAGCCGCCAGGAACCACGCCGCCGTGGCCAGTGCGTTGTTCGCTGCGTGTGCCATCACGCCGGGCCAGATCGAGCCCGAACGCAGGCGCAGCCAGGCCAGCGCCATCGCCAGCAGCCACAGGGCGGGCAGCGCGAACACCTGCCAGTTGAGCCCGGGCAGGTGGGCAGTCGCAAATATCACTGAACTCAGCACCGCGGCGCCGAACCGACCCCAACGCGGCTGCAGCGAAGACAGAAGCACGCCGCGGAACAGCAGCTCTTCCACCAGCGGCCCCAGGCTCGCCACCATCAGCATCAGCGGAATGCGCCAGCCCAGCGGCGTGTTCTCGCCCAGTTGCTGGATGTTCTGGGTGACCGGGTGGCCTTGCGCCAGCCAGTGCGTCAGCCAGCCGCCGAGCACGGGTGCGAGCAGGCCAATGACCACCGCCAGCGCGAGAAAGCCCAGCCGCGACGGGCGCACGAAGCCGAAACCCGGCGGCTGCGCCAGCGACCACAGCCGCGGCGAGCGCCGCCACACCAGCCACAGGATCGTGGCTGCCGCCAGGCCCAGCGTCAGCATTACCAGCAGCGCCTGCATGCCGGGCTGCCGCAGGGTTTCGCGGATGCGCACGGTGAAATCGGCCACGCCGTGCCAGTCTTGCAGGTGGCCGGTGGCGATGGCCAGCAGGACCACCAGCACGCTGCTGCCGGCTGCCTGCAGGGCGAAATAAAGCACGATCCAGCCCAGTGCCATCCACGGTCCGGGGGCCGTCGGCGCAGCGGTGGTGGCGGGGCGGATGTCGATGATCGAGGTTCCTTCAGCTGCGGCGAGTGACGAGCCGCGCCGCAGCGGCACGGCGTTCCTGGCAGCACGCTAGTCCGTGGCCGCGCTCCCGCGCAATCGGCCATCCGACACGGTCGCTACCGGCCGCATGGCGTAACATCGTGGCAGGAACCGATGCATCAGGGGGCGCGCGATGGCTATCGACTTTGGCAGGACGGCCGACGATTACGTACGCCATCGGGCGGGTTTTCCCGAAGCGTTCTTTGAACGCATCTTCCAGGATGGCACGGCGCGCGCCGGCCAGCAGGCGCTCGACCTGGGCAGCGGCACCGGCACGGTCGCCCGGGGCCTGGCGTTGCGCGGTTGCACGGTCACCGCGCTGGATCATTCGGCGCCGCTGCTGGCGCAGGCGGCCGAGCTCGACCGGGCTGCCGGCGTGCAGGTGAAGCAGGTGCGGGCGCGGGTCGAGAACGCGGATTTCCCGCCGGCCTCGTTCGACCTGGTCACCGCCGGGCAGTGCTGGCACTGGTTCGAGCGCGCACGCACCGCGGCCCTGGTGCGTCGCTGGTTGCGCCCGGGCGGACGCTTGCTGATTGCCCACTTCGACTGGCTGCCGTTGAACGGCAACATCGTGCAGGACACCGAGCGGCTGATCCTGGCCTGCAATCCCGGCTGGACCTTGCACAGCGGCAGCGGCCTGTATCCTGCCTGGTTGAAGGATGTGGCCGAGGCCGGTTTCACCGATTTGCGCACCTGGTCGTTCGACCTGGACATCCCCTACAGCCACGAGGCCTGGCGCGGCCGGATCCGTGCCAGCGCCGGTATCGGCGCCGTACTGGATGCGGCCAAGGTGAAGCATTTCGATGGGGAACTGGCCGCGATGCTGGCCAGCCGTCATCCGCACGAGCCGCTGGCGGTGCCACATCGCGTATGGGCCTTGAGCGCCGTGGCGCCGGGGTTGCCGGATTGACGGCAAGCGCGTCAGCCCACCGCCATCGCGCGCACCACGCCGATGGCGGCCATCACCAGCAAGGCGATCCAGCCGACTGAGGCCAGTCCGAAGCCGGGGCCGCGTTTCGCCGGCTCGGCCATGTACGCCACCGCGTACCACACCCGTCCCGCCACCCAGACCAGTCCGGCGATGCCGGCCCAGCCGGTGAAGCCGTAGGTCGCCGCCAGCCACAGCGTGGGCAGGAACATCACGGTCTGTTCCAGCGTATTCATCTGCACGCGATAGGCTCGCTCGAACATCGGGTGCCCACTGGTGGCCGGTGCCTTGATCGCGTACTTGCCGCGGGCGCGGCCCACCAGCCAGCTGGTGCCGAACAGCAGCAGGATGGTGAGCAGGGTAACCAGGGCGGGCAACTGGGTCATGGTGGTCCTCGGCAGATGGGGTATCGGTGGCGTGCCGCTTGGCGCGATCGCGGGCGTGGCGCTATCGTCGCACGATGGCGCCACCTCACGGCGCCCGGCGAGGACATCATGGATTGGCGAAAAGGTGGCAGCAGCAGCAACGTCGAGATCGGCGGCAACGGCGGCGGTCGGCGCTTCGGCGGCGGTGGCGGCCGGATGGGCATCGGCGGCCTGATCGTGCTCGCGATCCTGGGCTGGGTCTTCTTCAAGAATCCCATGGCCCTGCTCGATCAGGGCGGCAGCGCGTCCTACGCGCCCTCGTCCGACACGCCGGCCCAGGTCGATCCGGAGCAACAGGCCTTCGTCAGCGCGATCCTGCATTCGACCGAGCAGACCTGGGGGGAGATCTTCCAGGCCAGTGGCATGACCTATGTCGAGCCGAAGCTGCACCTGTTCAGCGGCGGCGTCAGCACCGGCTGCGGCGGCGCGACCAGCGCGGTGGGGCCGTTCTATTGCCCGGCCGACCAGAAGGTCTACCTCGACCTGGCCTTCTTCCAGCAATTGCAGGACGAGCTGCATTCGTCCGGCGACTTCGCCCGCGCCTACGTGATCGCCCACGAGGTGGGCCATCACGTGCAGAAGCTCACCGGCGTGTTCGACAAGGTCGACGAGGCACGCCGCCGCGGCGCGCCGATGGATGGCGCCGACGGCCTGTCGGTGCGCCAGGAGCTGCAGGCGGACTGCTACGCCGGCGTGTGGGCAAACCACAGCCAGCGCGAGTTGAACTGGCTGCAGCCGGGCGACATCGAGGAGGCCCTGAACGCCGCCAGCCACATCGGCGACGACGCCCTGCAGCAGCAGTCGCAGGGCCGGGTGCGGCCGGACACCTTCACCCACGGCACCTCGGCGCAGCGGGTGAAATGGTTCAAGACCGGCTTCGGCAGCGGCGACGTGAGTCAGTGCAACACGTTTGCGGGTGAACCCTGAGCGCGTGTTGAACGTATCGTTTGGTCCGCCGTGCGGCGGGTTGCGGACGCTCTAGAATCGTCCGCTGCGCGCCGCGGGGTGCGCCATGAGCTGCGCCCGGGTTCGATTCGATGCTGCATCCCTGTTTGCGTTGCGGTGCCTGCTGCGCGTATTTCCGCGTGGCCTTCCATTGGTCGGAGACGGAGGCGTTCCTGGGCGGCAAGGTGCCGCCGGAGCTGACCGAGAAACTCGATCCGCACCGCGTCGTGATGCGCGGCACGCAGGCCGCACGGCCGCGTTGCACCGCCTTGCAGGGCGTGGTGGGCGAGGCCGCGCAATGCGGTATCTATCCGCTGCGGCCATCGGTGTGCCGCGAGGTGCAGCCCTCGTGGGAGTTCGGTGCGGCCAGCCCGCAGTGCGACAAGGCGCGCCTGGCGCACGGTTTGCCGGTGCTGCAGCCGGAGGATTGGCTCGACCCCTTCGATGCCGGCGAGCCGCCGTTGCCGCAGAGTGCCTGAGCGGCCTCGACTGTCGGGCGCGCGCCTTATTTGCGCGGTGGTGGCTTGCTGCCTGTGCGCGGCTTGGCGCCGCCTGGCCTGAATCCGCCGGGTTTGTGGCCGCCCGGCTTGTGGCTGGGGGCGTGGTGTGCGGGCGGTGCCGCTGAGCCGGTGTCGTTGCCGTCCCACTCGTGGATGCGCAACTGCTGCTGCACCACCCACACCTTCTTCAGGTGCTCGAAGATTTCCTTCGGCATGCCGTCGGGCAGGTCGATCAGGCTGTAGTGGTCGCGGATGCTGAGGCGGCCGATGTACTGGCTGTCCAGTCCTGCCTCGTTGGCGATCGCGCCGATGATGTTGCCCGGCTTGACGCCATGCTCGTGGCCGACTTCGATGCGGTAGGTGCGCTTGCCTTGTTCGGTGGCATGCGCGCGCAGCGGGCGCGCCGCGAACTCGCGCGGTGGCGCGCCCTCGTGACTGCGCGGCTTGTGCTCGCGGGCCGTGCGGCTGGCACCGTCGCGCTCGCGCGGCTTGTGTTCGCGCGTGGCCGGCTCGTACTTCTCGCGCTTGGGCGGCGGCGCCAGCAGCAGCGGTTGGTCGCCCTGGGCGATGCGCGCCAGCGCGGCGGCGATCTCGACCGCCGGCACGTTGTGTTCCTGCTCGTACTGCTCGATCAGCTGCTGGAACTGGCCGAGGTCGCCCTGCGCCAGCATGTCGCTGATGCGCTGCTTGAACTTGCCGATGCGTACATCATTGACCACCTCGACCGACGGCAGCTGCATCTGCTCGATCGGCTGGCGGGTGGCGCGCTCGATCGCGTGCAGCATGCCGCGCTCGCGCGGGCTGACGAACAGGATCGCCTCGCCGCTGCGCCCGGCGCGGCCGGTGCGGCCGATGCGGTGCACGTAGCTTTCGGTGTCGTACGGGATGTCGTAGTTCAGCACGTGGCTGATCCGCTCCACGTCCAGCCCGCGCGCGGCCACGTCGGTGGCGACCAGGATGTCGAGCTTGCCGTCCTTCAGCTGCTGGATCACCCGCTCGCGCTGCGCCTGGGCGATGTCGCCGTTGATCGCGGCGGCGGCCAGGCCGCGCGCCTGCAGCTTCTCGGCCAGCTCCTCGGTGGCCTGCTTGGTGCGCGCGAAGATGATCATCGCGTCGAACGGCTCGGCCTCCAGGATGCGGGTCAAGGCATCGAGCTTGTGCATGCCGCTGACGAACCAGTAGCGCTGGTGGATGTTCGCCGCGGTCGTGGTCGAGGACTTGATGGTGACTTCGACCGGGTCCTTCAGATGCCGCTGCGCGATCTTGCGGATCGGCACCGGCATGGTCGCCGAGAACAGCGCGACCTGGCGCCCGGGCGGGGTGGCCTGCAGCACCTTCTCGACGTCGTCGATGAAGCCCATGCGCAGCATCTCGTCGGCCTCGTCGAGCACCAGGAATTTCAGCTCCGACAGGTCCAGCGTGCCCTTGTCCAGATGGTCGATCACGCGGCCGGGCGTGCCGACCACGACGTGCACGCCGCGCTTGAGCGAATGCAGCTGTGGGCCGTAGCTCTGGCCGCCGTAGATCGGCAGCACCTGGAAGCCGGGGACGTGCGCGGCATAGGTCTGGAACGCCTCGGCCACCTGGATCGCCAGCTCGCGCGTGGGCGCCAGCACCAGCGCCTGCGGCTTGCCGGCGCGGCGCTCGATGCGCGAGAGGATCGGCAAGGCGAACGCGGCGGTCTTGCCGGTGCCGGTCTGCGCCTGGCCCAGCACGTCGCGGCCTTCCAGCAGCGGCGGAATGGTGGCGGCCTGGATCGGCGAGGGCGACTCGTAGCCGACGTCGGCCAGCACGCGCTGAACGTCGGGGTGCAGTGCCAGCGCGCCAAAGCCGGACGGGACCGGGGCGTGGTCGGGAGTGGGGGATGACATGGGGAAACCTCGGAATGGAACGCAGCGCCGTGAATGAGACGCGCAAGGGGCGGATTCTACCAGTCTCTGCCGACGCGCGTGGCCGGCAAGCCTGAACGGGCTGCCATCGTGGCGGCCAAGTATGCTGGCGGTTCGCGCGACCAGGACAGTACAAAGCCATGGCCATCGAAACGATTTCCGAACAGCGCCTGCATGCGGGCGTGCAGGGTTTCTATCGGCATGAATCGCATGCCTGTGCCGGCCCCATGCGCTTTGCCGTCTACCAGCCGCCGCAGGCGGCGCGGCAGCAGTGTCCGGTGCTGTATTTCCTGGCCGGCCTCACCTGCACCGAGGAAACCGCCACGATCAAGGCCGGCGCGCAAAGGCTGGCGGCCGAACTGGGCCTGATCCTGGTGATGCCCGATACCAGCCCGCGGGATACCGGCTTCGACGGCGCCACCGGCGACTGGGAGTTCGGCGAAGGCGCCGGCTTCTACCTCGACGCCACCGAGGCACCGTGGTCGACGCGCTTCCGCATGGCCAGCTACGTCGTCGACGAACTGCCCGCGTTGATCGGCACCCATTTCCCGGCCGACCTCGCGCGCAGCGGCATCTGCGGCCATTCGATGGGTGGCCACGGCGCGCTGACCCTGGCCTTGAACAATCCTGCACGCTATCGCTCGGTGTCGGCCTTCGCCCCGATCGTGGCCCCCAGCCAGGTGCCGTGGGGGCGCAAGGCGCTGCCGCGTTACCTGGGCGACGACCCGGCGGCCTGGGCCGCGCACGATGCCTGCGAACTGGTGCGGCGGCAGACCTTTCCCGGCACCATCCTGATCGACCAGGGCGAGGCCGACGGCTTCCTTGAGGCGCAGCTGAAACCGGAACTGTTCGACCAGGCCTGCGCCGAATCCGGACAGGCCCTGCTGCTGCGCCGGCACGCCGGCTACGACCACAGCTACTGGTTCATCACCAGCTTCATCGACGACCACCTGCGGCACCACGCCGGGGCGCTGGGCTTGCTGTAGGAGCCCGCTCGCGGGCGATACCGTTGCCCCGGAGCCGCGAGGAAAAGAGCATCGCCCGCAAGCGTGCTCCTGCCGTGGGAGACTCGGCGCGTGTCGGCTTGCTCAGGCCTTGGCCGCCGGGCGCCGGTTGTTGCGGCGGCGCTGGTTGCCGGCGGCGTGATCGCCGCGGCCCTGCGGCGCGTAGCCGTTCGGCCGTGCCGCGCCGGCGGGCTTGCCCTGGCGCGGTGCCCGCGACTGCTGGCGCTGACCGCCGCCACCCTGCTTCGGACGCGGCGCGCCGGCATCCAGTCGCAGCGGGGCGGACGGCTCGTAACCGGCCACGGCGGTGATCGCGATGTCCTGCTTGAGCAATTTGCGGATGTCGAACAACAAGCCGGATTCGTCATGGCTGACCAGCGACAGCGCCAGGCCTTCCATGCCGGCCCGGCCGGTACGGCCGATCCGGTGCACGTAGTCTTCGGCGACCGACGGCAGGTCGAAGTTGATCACGATCGGCAACTGCTCGATGTCGATGCCGCGCGCGGCGATGTCGGTGGCGACCAGCACGGTGACGCGGCCGCTCTTGAAATCGCTGAGGGCGCGCGTGCGCGCGTTCTGGCTCTTGTTGCCGTGGATCGCGGCGCTGCGCAGGCCCGAGGCGTTGAGGTAGGTGACCAGCTTGTCGGCGCCGTGCTTGGTGCGGCTGAACACCAGGCTCTGGCGGCGGCTGTCCTGCGACAGCACGTGCAGCAGCAGGTCGCGCTTGCGCGAGGCGTCCACCGGGTGCACCTGGTGGCTGACCAGGGCGGTCACGGTGTTCGGCGCCGAGACCGAGATCTCGCGCGGGTTGTGCATGAACTCCATCGCCAGCGTCTTGATCGCCGGTGCGAAGGTGGCCGAGAACAGCAGGGTCTGGCGCTTCTTCGGCACCACCTGCAGGATGCGCTTCAGCGCCGGCAGGAAGCCCATGTCGAGCATGCGGTCGGCTTCGTCCAGCACCAGCGTTTCCACCGCGGAGAGGTCGAGCGTGCGCTGCTGCAGGTGGTCGATCAACCGGCCCGGGGTGGCAATGACGATGTCCACGCCGCGGCGCAGCGCATTGATCTGCGGACCCATGCCGACGCCGCCGAAGATGGTGGTGGCGCTGACGTGGATGTGCTTGCCGTAGTCGCGCATGTTCTCGTGGATCTGCGCGGCCAGCTCGCGGGTGGGGGTGAGGATCAGCGCGCGCGGGCGGCGGGTCATGGTCTGCCCGCTGGTCGAGAGCTTCTGCAGCAGGGGCAGCGCGAACGCGGCGGTCTTGCCGGTGCCGGTCTGGGCGGCGGCGAGCAGGTCGTGACCTTCCAGCGCCGGCGGGATCGCCGCGGCCTGGATCGGGGTGGGATTGGCGTAGCCGTAATCGGCGAGCGCACGCAACAACGCGGGCGCAAGGCCCAGCGAATCGAAGGACATGAAACACTCCTGGGCAACCCGGAGTGTTCATACCGTGTTGCGAAGCAAAGGGAAGGGGGGCGGCAGGTGCCGCTGCCATCGTGAAGACGACGGCCCGGCAAGTATAGCGGATTCGACGCGCCGGCGTCTGCCCCTTCGGCAGGAGTCAGCGCGGGTGGTGCGCCACCACCAGGTAGCTGTTGAACGGGGTGCGCCCACGCAACGGCTCGATGCGCACCTCCAGCCCCGCCTGCTCGAGTGGCTCGCGCAATTCGCCGGCACTCGGATAATGCTGCGCACCGCCGGAAATCCAGCCGGAGGCATGCAGAAAGAACTCCTCCACGCGGGTGACGTGGAAGCGCCAGTTGGCCTCGCGCAGTACGTTGCGGATGATTAGGCAGCCCTGCGGCGACAGGTGCCGGGCGGCGTCCCGCAGCAGGGCCGGCTGGCGCACGGCGGGCAGATAGTGCAGTACGTCGAGCAGGGCGACATGGCCCTGCTGCGCGGGCAGTTCGGCGGCGTCGGCCTGTTGCAGCCGCATCATGGCATCGAGTCCTGCGCGTTGCACCGCACGTTGGCCCGCCAAGATCTTGCGCGGGTCGTGGTCCAGTCCGAGGTAGGGCTGGTGGTGGCCTTGCGCGTGCAGGTACTGGCCCAGCAGGCCGATGCCGCAACCGATGTCCAGCAGCGGCAATGCGGTGCCGTCGATCCGCGCCGCCACGGCCGCGTAGACCGGGTCGCTGGCCAGCTTGCCGCGCACGTAGCCACGCTGCAGGCTGCCCTGATAGAGCCGGGCGATGCGTTGCCGGGTGTGACGGTCCATGCGCGTCCCGCGTGCCGAAGATGCGGCCAGCCTAGCAAGCTTGCCGGGGCGGTGCGGGGTTGCGTGGCGGGCCGGCCTCGTGCATACCGTGCGCAGCGCTGGCCGACGGCCGCTCCCTGGAGTTCCGCGATGTCATGGTTTGCACCCCTGCGCCAACTCGATGTCACCCAGCGGCATACGGTGGCGGCGAGCTTCCTGGGCTGGACGCTGGATGCGTTCGACTTCTTTCTGCTGGTGTTCGTGCTGGGCGACATCGCCGACGATTTCCACGTGCACAAGACCGAGGTGACGCTGGGCATTTTGCTGACCCTGGCGGCCCGCCCGCTCGGCGCTCTGCTGTTCGGCAGGCTGGCCGATCGCTACGGGCGCCGGCCGGTGCTGATGTTCGACGTGCTGCTGTTCTCGTTGCTGGAACTCGCCTGCGCCTTCGCGCCGACGCTGACCGTGTTGCTGGTGCTGCGCTTCGCCTTCGGCATCGCGATGGGCGGCGAGTGGGGCATCGGCGCTTCGCTGGCGCTGGAGAGCATCCCGGCGCGTTCCCGCGGCATGGTTTCCGGGCTGCTGCAGAGCGGCTACCCGTGCGGCTACTTTCTCGGCGCGATCGCCTACTGGGTGGTATTCGACGTGCTGGGCCTGGGCTGGCGCGCGATGTTCGTCGTTGGCGTGCTGCCGGCGTTGCTGGTGCTGTATCTGCGCAGCAAGGTGCCCGAGTCGCCGGTGTGGCAGGCGGGACAGGTGGGCAGGCAGCGGCGGAGCCTGCGCGATTCGATGCGCGGGCAATGGAAGCGACTGCTGTACATGATGCTGCTGATGATGGCGTTCAACATGTTCAGCCATGGCTCGCAGGACATGTATCCGACCTTCCTCAAATCGCAGTTGCACCTGCAGGTCGGCGCGGTGACCGTGCTGACGATGCTGCTCAACGCAGGCGCCATCCTCGGTGGTCTGAGCTTCGGTGCCTGGTCCGAACGCATCGGCCGGCGGCGGGCGATGATCGTGGCGGCGCTGCTGGCCTTGCCGTGCATTCCGCTGTGGACGCATGGCGGCTCGCTGGTGCTGCTCGGGTTGGGCGCGTTCCTCATCCAGGTGATGGTGCAGGGGGCTTGGGGCATCGTGCCGGCCTACCTCAACGAGTTGTCGCCCGACGACGTGCGCGGCACCTTGCCCGGCTTCGCCTACCAGCTGGGCAATCTTCTGGCCGCGAGCACGGCCACCGCACAATCGTGGCTGGCCGACCGCAGCGGCGGCAACTATGCGCTGGTGATGGCGGGGTGGATGGCCGTGGTCGCCGTCGCGCTGGCGCTGCTGGCCTGGCTGGGGCCGGAGGTGCGCGGTACGCGCTTTGGCAGGTCGCACTCCTGATAGAATCGCCGGTTTGCGCCCTCTTGCGAGACACATGATGAAAGCTGGAAAGGACAAGGTGGTTTCCCTGCACTACACGCTGACGGTGGCCGGCGACAAGGTCGAAAGCTCGCACGACCGCGACGAGCCGTTGTGGGTGCTGCTTGGCCACGGCCAGCTGATTCCCGGTCTGGAAGCCGCCCTGGAAGGCCACGAAGCCGGCGAGAATCTCGCGGTGGACGTGGCCGCCGTGGACGCCTACGGCGAGCGCCAGGAAGGCCAGATCCAGCGCATGTCCAAGAAGTACTTCCCGCAGGCCAGCCGACTCAAGCCCGGCATGGTCACCGTGCTGCAGCTGAAGCAGGGCGGCCAGCGCGCCGTCACCGTGCACAAGGTCGGCATGAGCACGATCGACGTGGATCTCAACCATCCGATGGCCGGCAAGGACCTGCATTTCGATGTCGCCATCGGCGAGGTGCGCGAGGCCACCGAGGAAGAACTCCAGCACGGCCATGCCCATCCGCCGGGCAGTGCGGAGCACTGAGCAGGGGATATCGAATCAAGGCAATGACGGCGCCCTCGGGCGCCGTCATTCGTTGGCCCTCTCCCTTCCACGGGAGCGTTGGAGAGGGGTAGCCCGGGCGGCCTGCGGAAGTCCTCTTGCGGGTGAAAGGTCCGGATGAGGGCCGGCAATTCGTGCAGGGGCGCACCCTGTGCGCGACGATCTTCGCCGCGTAACGAAAGGCATCGTGCACAAGGTGCGCTCCTGCAGGGTTCCGGCCCGTGTGGCCCCTCAATCCAGCACCCGCTTCCCGTACGCGAAATGATCGCCCCAGTACGGCCCGTCGATGTCGTCCAGCCGCACCGTGCCACCGCTGTTCGGCGCATGCACGAAACGCCCCTTGCCGACGTACACGCCGACGTGACTGATGCTGCCGCCGATGTCGAAGAACACCAGGTCGCCGCTGGCCAACTGGGTCATGCGCTTCACCTTGTGCGCGCGCATCGAGGCCATGGCGTGCGAGGTGCGTGGCAGGGCGATGCCGGCCGCCGTGCGGTAGATGTAATCGACCAGCCCGCTGCAGTCGAAGCCGCCGGCCGGCGTGTTGCCGCCCCAGCGATAAGGCGTGCCCACCAGGCCGATCGCGCGGAACAGGATGTCGTTGGCTTCGCCCGCGCTGGCGGCTGACGGTGCGCGTGGCGGCAGGTCGGCCAGCGCGGAATGCGAAGTCCTGTAGGTCGGCTCGCGATGGTGCGGCGCGCTGGCGCAAGCGGCCAGCAACGCGAGCATGGCGCCGAGCAGCAAGGCGTGCGTCATGCGCCGGACGGCGGCGATCGACGTGACGCGGCGTGTTCGGTCCATGCGCATGGCGGGGTCCCGGCTTGAGTCGGGCTGAGGTTATCAAATCAATGGGTTGGAAGAAAGTTCTCACAAGTTGGTGCAGTTGTGGCCATGCCGCGGTATCGGCGCAGCTGGTTACAATCCGTCGATGGATTCGGATCGCGACGATGTGTTGATCCTTGGCGGCGGCGTCATCGGGCTGGCCTGTGCGCTGCAACTGCGCAAGGCCGGTGCCAGCGTGCGCGTGCTGGAGCAGGGCACGCCCGGTTGCGGCAGTTCGCACGGCAACTGCGGCACCATCACGCCCAGCCATGCGGCGTCGCTGGCCATGCCGGGAATGATCGGCGTCGCGTTGCGGTCGATCGCCCACGCAGACGCGCCGCTGTATCTCGACCCGCGCCTGGACGGGCCGCGGCTGCGCTGGCTGCTGGGTTTCGCGCGCCATTGCAACTGGCGCGACTTTCATGCGGCGACCCATGCGCGGCTGGCGATCCTGCAGCGCTCGCGCCGGTTGCTCGGCGAGCTGGTGCGTGACGAAGGGCTCGACTGCGAGTTCAGCGAGCAGGGCACCTTGCATGTCTACCGCACGGACCGGCTGCGCCAGGCGGACGAGAAGGGGCATGCGGCGCTGCTGGAAAAACTCGGCGTGACGGTGCAGCGCCTGGACGGCGCCGAGGTCGAGGCGATGGAGCCGGCCTTGAAACCGGGCGTGGCCGGCGGCGTGCTGCATCCGCAGGATGCCTCGCTGCGGCCGGACCGCTACGCGGCCGAGCTGGCGCGCCGCGTGCTCGAATGCGGCGGCACGATCGAGAGCGGTGCGTGCATCGAGGGCTTCATCACCGACGGTACGCGAATCACCGGCGTGCGCACTTCTCGCGGCGCGTTCCGCGGCGAGCGCATCGTGATGGCGCTGGGCGCGTGGTCGCCGCTGCTGGCACGACAACTGGAGCTGCGCCTGCCGATGCAGCCGGGCAAGGGTTATTCGATCACCTGGGATCGTCCCGCGCTGGCGCCGCGCCGTGCGCTGAGCCTGCGCGAACCTTCCGTCTGCGTCACCTGCTGGAGCGACGGTTTCCGGTTGGGCAGCACGATGGAGTTCTCCGGCTACCGCGCCGGGCTCAATCGCACCCGTCTGGAGGCGTTGCGCCGCGGCGCCGCCGCGAACCTGCGCGAACCGGCCGGTGGCCGGCTGTTGGAGGAATGGTGGGGTTGGCGACCGATGAGCGTCGACGAAGTGCCGATCATCGGCCCCAGCACGCGCTGGACCAATCTGTGCCTGGCCACCGGCCATGGCATGCTGGGGGTGAGCATGTCGGCGGCCACCGGTGAACTGGTGGCGTCGCTGCTGGCCGGCACGCCGGCGCTGCTCGACGCCACCCCCTACGCACCCGCGCGTTTCGGGCTGTAGCGATCGCGGCGCCATCCGTCGGCGCCTCCCACGAACGCCGAGGAGCATGCGATGACGGCAAGCCATGACCTGATCGTGCTGGGCGCCGGTTCCGGCGGCCTGGCCACGGCCTTTCGCGCAGCCAGGCATGGTGCCCGCGTGGCCCTGGTCGAGCCGCGAGAACTGGGCGGCACCTGCGTCCATCGCGGTTGCGTGCCGAAGAAGGCCATGTGGATCGCCGCGCAATGGGCGCAGGAGCAGCGCTGGGCGACAGCGCTGGGGTTCGATGCACAGCCCGGGCCGCTGGATTGGCGGCACTTTCGCGAGGTGCGCGTGGCCTACATCGGAGGCATCGACCGTCGTTATGCCGAACGGCTGGAGCAGGCCGGTGTCGAGCTTGTGCGGCAGGCCGCGCGATTCGTCGCGACGGACACGGTGGAGCTGGCCGATGGCCGCCGCACGCAGGCGCCGCACGTGGTGATCGCCACCGGCGCACGGCCGCGTCGGCTGGATCTCCCCGGCTTCGATCTGGGTCTGGTGTCGGACGACATCTTCGCGCTCGACGCCGCGCCCGCGCGCGTGGCGATCGTCGGCGGCGGTTACGTGGCGTCGGAGTTCGCCGGCTTGCTGCGGGCGCTCGGCTGCAGCGTCGAGATGCTGGCGCGCGAGCGCCTGCTCGGCGGGTTCGACGCGGAACTGGTGCGCGCCCTGCGCGAACACATGCATGGCCAGGGCATCGCCGTGCAGCTGGACACCGACGTGCGCGGCGCACGTCGCACCGACGATGGCATCGTGCTGGACGACGCTGCCGTTGCCGGCACGCGAGGTCCCTACGACGCGGTGCTGTGGGCGGTGGGGCGCGTGCCGAACACCGAATCGCTGGGCCTGGATACTGTCCGCGTGAAGCGGGACGACAAGGGCCACGTCACGACCGATGCCTGGCAGGACACCAACGTCGCGGGCATCCACGCGGTGGGCGACGTCACCGGCCGGCATGCGCTGACCCCGGTGGCGGTGGCCGCCGGGCGCGCGCTTGCCGACCGCCTGTTCGGCGGGCAGGACGAGTCGTGGCTGGATTACCGCAACATCCCCAGCGTGGTGTTCTCCAAGCCACCGCTGGGTCGCGTCGGCCTTACCGAGGAAGAGGCCCGCGAGCGCCACGGCGACGCGGTGCGCATCCACTGCAGCCGCTTCACGCCCATGGCCTGGGCGCTGGTGGGCAAGCGTGAGCAGAGCCTGATGAAACTGGTGTGCGTTGGCGAGGACGAACGCGTCGTCGGCATTCATCTGCTGGGCGCGAGTGCCGACGAGATGCTGCAAGGGTTCGCGGTAGCCCTGAAGCGCGGCATCCGCAAGCGCGATCTCGATGCCACGGTGGCGATCCACCCGACCTCGGCGGAAGAGCTGGTGTTGATGGATTAGTGGCCGCGATCGAAGACTCGGGATTCGGGGGAGCGGCCGCATGCGGGCTTTGGCTTTCGACTCCCCAACCCTGATCCCGGCCCTTAGACTACCCCCATGGACACGTTCACCTTGCACCGGGGCCGCGTACCCCTGCTGATCAGCCTGCCGCACGATGGCAGCTTCATTCCCGCCGACATCGCCGCGCGCATGCCCCCGGCCGCGCGGCGCTCGCCCGATACGGATTGGCACGTGGCGCGGTTGTACGAGCCGCTGGCCGAGGCGCTGGGCGCCAGCGTGCTGAAACCTGCCGCCTCGCGTTACGTGGTCGACCTCAATCGGCCTGCCGATGGCCATGCGCTGTATCCGGGCCAGCGCGAGACCGGCCTGGTGCCGTTGATCGGCTTCGATGGCGAGCCCTTGTACCGCGACGGCGATGCGCCCGACGCGGCCGAAGTTCAACGGCGGATAAACGAGTACTGGCAGCCTTACCACGATGCATTGGCGCAGGAACTTGCGCGGTTGCGGGCCGAACACGGCCGCGTGGTGCTGTGGGAAGGCCATTCGATCCGCAGTCGCGTGCCGATGCTGTTCGAGGGCAGGCTGCCGGATTTCAACCTCGGCACGGCAAACGGGGCGAGCTGCGATGCCGCCCTGCAGATGCGCCTGGCCGATGGCCTGCAGGCGCAATCGCGCTTCAGCGTTGCGATCAACGGGCGTTTCAAGGGCGGTTACATCACCCGTCATTACGGTCGCCCGGACGCCGGCGTGCAGGCGGTGCAACTGGAGCTGGTGCAGCTCAATTACATGGACGAGGCGAGCTTTGCCTATGACGCGTCGAAGGCGTCGCAGGTGCAGGCGTTGATCGAATCCTTGTTGCGCACCTGCCTGGACTGAACGCAAGAAATTGCCGGCGGCCGGAGCGTTTTTCGACTGTCAAGATCCGGCGCGATCCGGCGCACCGAAATGGCCTGCTGCATTCAGCAGCCGTATGTCCTGTGCGCCGCATTGTCTTGCCGTCGCGCCACCCGAGGCGCCGGGTTCCGGCCGGGCTCGCGGCATTTCTTCTCCGAGGTTTGTCACCATGATGCGTAATGTTCTGATTGCCTCCCTGCTGGTTGCGGGCGTGGCGCTTTCCGGCTCCGTGCTGGCCCAGGCTGCTGCCCCGCAGGCCGCCGCCCCCGCGGCGCAGGCTGCCGTGGCAGCCAAGGCCGCCCCGGCGACCGAAGCTGCGCCGAAAGCCGCTGCGCACACGACGACGCACCACAAGACCCACAAGCATCACAAGAGCCACAAGAAGGCCGCCGCCACGCCGACCGCGGGCTGATCCCGCGCCGGCCTGGAAAGGTTCTGGCTGAGTGCCCCGCCGACTCAGGTCGGCGGGTTTTTTTGTGCCGGCAGCGCGGCGATGCACTTGAGCTCGATCGCGATCGGCGTGGGCAGGCTGTGGATGCCCAGCGTGGTGCGGCAGGCGTCGACGCCGGCGAAATATTCCGCGTAGAGGCGGTTGTAGGTCGCAAAGTCGCGCGCCATGTCGGTCAGGAACACGGTGACGTCGATGAGATCGGTCCACTGCGCACCGCTGGCTTCCAGCACGGCGCGCACGTTGGCGAACACCTGTCGGCATTGCGCCTCGATGTCGTAGTCGAGCAGACGGCCATCCGCGTCGTGGACGTTGCCGGGAATGGCATTGCTGCCCGGTTGACGCGGGCCGACGCCGGACAGGAACAGCAAATCTCCGACCCGCCGCGCGTGCGGATAGGCGCCCACCGGTTGCGGCGCGGCGTCGGTGCGGATACCCGCGCCGCTCATGCGCCGCCGGTCCAGCGACGGGTCAGCTGGGCCACCGCCTGCTCATAGGCTTCGGGCAACTGTTCGCGGCCGCGCACGTCCAGCCCCAGGTCGTGCATGTGACCGTTGTCCAGGCCGTAGATCCACGCGTGCACGGCCAGTTGCTGACCACGCTCCCAGGCTTCACGCACCACCGTGGTGTGGCAGACGTTGAGCGCCTGTTCCAGCGCGTTCAACTCGCACAGGTGGGCGTGGCGCAGGGCGAACGACTGGTTCGGGTCGAGCTTGTCCGAGTGCTTCAGGGCAATGTCGGTGATGTGCCGCAGCCAGTTGTCGATCAGGCCGAGGCGGCTCTCCTTCAACACCGCGCCGACGCCGCCGCAGCCGTAGTGGCCGACGACCAGGATGTGCTTGACCTTGAGCACGTCGACCGCGAACTGGATCGTGCTGAGCGCGTTGAGGTCGGTGTGCACCACCACGTTGGCTACGTTGCGATGCACGAAGATCTCGCCCGGCGGCAGGTCGACGATCTGGGTGGCCGGAACGCGCGAATCCGAGCAGCCGATCCACAGATACTGCGGCGCCTGCTGCTGCGACAACTTCTCGAAAAAGGTCGGGTCCTGCGTGGTGACCTGATCGGCCCAGCGGCGGTTGTTGGCAAGCAGATCGTTCAGTGAGTTCATCGAGGTTCCAGGCGTTTCGGACGGGTGGCGCGGCGTATCAGGGGCTGGCACCGTACGCGATGCAGACGTTTTTCGGTTCGGTGAAGAAATGCAGCGCCTCGGCACCACCCTCGCGGCCGACGCCCGATTGCTTGGCGCCGCCGAACGGCGTCCGCAGGTCGCGCAGCAACCAGCAGTTGATCCACACGATGCCGAATTCGAGTTGCCCGGCCAGCCGGTGCGCGCGGGAAAGATCCTGCGTCCACAGCGACGCGGCCAGTCCGTAGTGGCTGTCGTTGGCGATCGCCAGCGCCTCGGCTTCGTCCTCGAACGGGATCAGCGCGACTACCGGGCCGAAGATTTCCTGCTGGTTGGTCTGCGCCGAAGAGGGCAGCCCTTCGATCACGGTCGGCGCGATGAACCAGCCGCCGGCGCAGCGGCCCGGCACGGCAACCGCCGCGCCGCCACACAGCACGCGTCCGCCCTCGGCGCGGGCCTGTGCGATGCAGCCGAGCACCTTGTCGTAGTGCGCCCGCGACACCATGGCGCCGAGGTCGCTGCGTGCGTCGTCCGGATCGCCCACGCGCAGCGCCTGCACGCGCGCAAGGTAGCGTTCGCGGAACGCGTCGTAGATGGAGCGCTGCACCAGCAAGCGCGAGCCGCACAGGCAGATCTCGCCCTGGTTGGCGAAGCCCGAGCGCACGATGGTGTCGAGGTTGGCGTCGGAAAGATCCGCATCGGCGAACACGATCGCCGGATTCTTTCCGCCCATCTCCAGCGAGACTTTCTTGAACGCCGGTGCCGCGACGGCAGCGATGGCCGCGCCAGTGCGCGTGGAGCCGGTGAACGACACCGCCTTGACCGCCGGATGCGCCACGATGGCCTCGCCGACCTGTGGCCCCAGCCCGTGCACGATGTTCAGCACGCCCGGCGGAAAGCCGGCCTCGATGCTCAGCTCGCCCAGCAGGGCTGCAGTGCACGGCGTGATCTCCGAGGGCTTTGCCACCACCGTGTTGCCGGCCGCCAGTGCCGGCGCGATCTTCCAGGTGAACAGGTACAGCGGCAGGTTCCACGGACTTATGCAACCGACCACGCCGAGCGGCTGGCGCAAGGTGTAGTTGATGGCGCCGGCGCCCGGCGTGCCCGTTTCCATCGCATGCGACTCGCTGCCCCAGCCGGTGATCGCGGCGGCGAAGTAGCGCAGGTTGCTCACCGCGCGCGGGATGTCGAGGCGGCGCGCGAGGGCGAGCGGCTTGCCGCTGTCGCGCGATTCCAGCGCAGCGAACTCCTCCAGCCGCGCCTCGATCAGGTCGGCCAGGCGGTGCAGCAAGTGCGCCCGTTGCTCGATCGGCGTGGCCGCCCAGGCGGTTGCTGCGCGACTGGCGGCGGCGACGGCGGCCCCGACATCGGCGGCATCGGAATCCGGGCATTGGGTCAGCACGCCCGCCGTGGCGGGTTCGTGCACGTCGAGCCAGCTGTCGCGAATGGGCGCCCGCAGGCGGCCGTCGATCAGGTTGGCTAGGCGCGGAGTGGACATCCGCGTCATCTTAAGTCCAGCACGCGACAATTGCACCGAACGCGACCGTACGCAGGGCGCGCGACGCGCTGGATGGGCCGGGCTTCAGTCGGGCTGCTGGCGGGTCTGGTCGCTCAAAGCGAGCGCATGCGCCCACCGTCGACCGGCAGGCTCGTGCCGGTGATGTAGCTGGCCGCCGGGGAGGCGAGGAAGGCGACGGCGGCGGCGGTTTCCGCGGGATCGGCGAAGCGGCCCATCGGAATCTCCGCGGCCATCTCGCGCGCGACTTCTGTTTCGCTGCGCCCCGACTTCTGCGCCCGTACCCGCACGATCTGCTCGATCCGCGGCGTGTGGGTGGAGCCCGGCAGCACGTTGTTGACGGTGATGCCCAGCGGCGCCAGTTCGCCAGCCAGGGTCTTGGCCCAGCTCGCCACCGCGCCGCGGGTGGTGTTGGAGACGCCGATGCCGGAGAGCGGCTCCTTCACCGAGGTGGAGATGATGTTGACGATGCGGCCCCAGCCGGCGTCGCGCATGCCGGGGATCACGACCTGCGCCAGCGTGTGATTGGCCAGCAGGTGCTGGCCGAAGGCATCGAGGAATTGCGGCGGCGTGGCGTCGAGGATGCTGCCCGGCGGCGGTCCGCCGCTGTTGTTGACCAGGATGTGCACCGGCGCCGCCGCGACCAGGGCTTCGACCCGCTCGCGCAGGCTGCCGGTGTCGCTCGCATCGGCGACCAGCAGGTCGTGGTGCTGCGCGCCGTCGGTGCGCGGCAGGCTGCCGACCACCTCGGCCAGCACTTCGGCGCGACGCGCAAGCACGGTGACGTTGGCGCCGAGCAGGGCCAGCTCGATCGCGCAGGCACGGCCGATGCCCTGGGAAGCGCCGCAGACCAGCGCATGACGTCCACTCAGATCCAGTTGCATGGAGTTCTTCCTCGGTGAGGGGTCAGGAGGAGAGACGCGTGGCCAGCGCGCCCAGCCAGCACAGCCAGCCTAGCCATGGACCCAGTCGCCACAGGTGGCGCCAGCGGTCGATCGAGCGGTCGCCCAGCGCCGGCAGTGCCGGCGAGCGCAGCACCTGCTGCATCCGCGCCCAGCGGCGCCAGGCGGAGGGCCGCGCGTGGTCGGCTGCCGCGATGATTTGCCAGTGTTGCGGATAACGCCGTCGCAACAGCGTGGCCAATCGGTATTGCGCCACGAACGACAGCACAAACAGGCCCACCCCGGCGACCAGCAACGCCAGGTACAGCACGATCACGACGAACTGCCGCGTTTCCCGCTCCAGGGCAGCGGCAAGTCGTTCAGCAGGCCGTCGCCGTGGGGTGCTTCGCCGCACACCGCGTTGTCGATGGCTTTCTGGTAGACGGAGTTCATCATGCCGATCCACAGCGACCCGTCCGGCCCGTGCGGGATGCTGAAGCTGCCGCTGGAGTTCATCTTCAGGGTGGCCGCGGTGGTCGCGTTGGAGAGCGAGGCCGGCGACTGCTCCCAGTAGGTCTTGCCCGACTGCTGGTCAGCCGAGCTGTAGACCAGCAGGTAATGGGCCTTGTCGCTGTCGATCTTGAAACTGCCGAAGGCACCGCTGGTTTCGTCGCTCCAGCCCATGTGTTCGCACAGGCGGATGTCGTCGAAGCGGATCGGCTGGAAGCCGTCGTCGAGCAGCACGATGGTGGGCGCGAACAGGTAGCTGGCATGCAGCCAGCGTCCGTTCAATTCCGATTTCAGCGCCACCCGGTACGGCAGCTTCATGCCGGTGGGCAGGCGGAAGGCGAGGAAATAGCTCTTGGTGCCGTTGAGGTTGGCGACCATGCTGCCGCTGCCCAGGGTGAACTTCTGCGGCTGCCACGGCAGCAGGCTGCGGTAGGAGAAATCGGCAAAGCTGCTGCAGCAGGGCGTGGCCTGCTGCAGATGCAGTTGGGCGATCTTCAGCGGATCGCCGGGGTCCTCCGCGGGCGGCCGCAGGTTGGGCGGCAGCAACGCCTTGGCGGCATGGCAGCCGGTCAGCGCGAGGGCGGCGGTGAACACGGCGGCAAGGGCGGCGAAGCGGTACGACATGGGCGTCAGAACTCGGCGGTGCCGGCGGCACGCGGGTAGGGGATGGCGTCGCGGATGTTGGACAGGCCGCAGATGTAGACCAGCAGGCGCTCGAAGCCGAGGCCGAACCCGGCGTGCGGCACCGTGCCGTAGCGACGCAGGTCACGGTACCAGCCATAGCTGGCCGGATCGAGGCCGAACTGGATCATGCGGCGGTCCAGATGATCCAGCCGTTCCTCGCGCTGGCTGCCGCCGATGATCTCGCCGATGCCGGGCGCGAGTACGTCCATCGCGGCCACGGTCTTCTCGTCATCGTTCAAGCGCATGTAGAACGCCTTGATCGCCTCGGGGTAGTTCATCACGACCACGGGGCGGCCGACATGTTTCTCGGCGAGGTAGCGTTCGTGCTCGGTCTGCAGGTCGATGCCCCAAGCCACCGGGTATTCGAACTTCTCGCCGGACTTCTTCAGGATCTCGATCGCGTCGGTGTAGTCGATGCGCTCGAACGGCTTGGCGATGAATGCCTCCATCCGGCTGATCGCATCCGGTTGCACGCGTTCGGCGAAGAACGCCATGTCGTCGGGGCGTTCGTCCAGCACGGCCTTGAAGATCGCCTTGAGGAAGCCCTCGGCGCAGTCGGCATTGGCGGCCAGGTCGGCGAAGGCGATCTCCGGCTCGCACATCCAGAACTCGGCCAGGTGGCGCGCCGTGTTGGAATTCTCGGCGCGGAAAGTGGGACCGAAGGTGTACACCTTGCTCATCGCCAGGCAATAGGCCTCGACGTTGAGCTGGCCGGACACGGTGAGGAACGCCTCGCGGCCGAAAAAGTCCTTGCGGAAGTCGATCTTGCCGTCGGGCAGGCGCGGCAGGTTGGCCAGGTCCAGCGTGGACAGCCGGAACATGTCGCCGGCGCCTTCCGCATCCGACGTGGTGATGATCGGCGTGTTGATCCAGAAGAAGCCCTGCTCGGTGAGGTGGCGATGGATCGCCGTCATCATCGTGTGCCGCACGCGCGTCACCGCGCCGAACAGATTGGTGCGCGGGCGCAGGTGGGCGACCTCGCGCAGGAACTCCATCGAGTGCTGCTTGGGCTGGATAGGGTAGGTTTCCGGGTCGTCGACCAGGCCGGTGACGATCACCTCGCCGGCCTGGATCTCGAAACGCTGACCCTTGCCCTGCGAGGGCACCAGGGTGCCCGTGACGATCACGCCCGCGCCGGCGGTGAGGTGCTTCACCTCGCTCTCGTAATTGGCCAGGGTGGCCGGCACTACCGCCTGGATCGGGTCGAAGCAGGAGCCGTCGGTGACGTTGACGAAGGACAGGCCGGCCTTGGAATCGCGGCGCGTGCGCACCCAGCCGCGCACGGTCACCTGGCTGCCGGCATCGATGCTGCCCGACAACGCCTGCTTCACACTGACCACGGCCATGGATTGGAACTCCTGCTGCTTGCGCACCGGTCGGTGCGCTGGATGGTGGGCGCCCGCGCGGCGCGCGGAGCCAAACCCGCATGATAATGTAGGGCTTGCCCGGGTCGCGACACCTGCCGCCCATTTCACGAGATCGAATTCGCCTGCCATGAGCATCAGCATCACCCCCGCTGCCAACGAACGCATGCGCCACTTCCTCGCCTCGACGCCCGCGGCGGCAGGCGTGCGCTTCGGGGTCAAGCGCACCGGCTGTTCGGGGTTTGCCTACGTGGTCGACCTGGCCGAGTCGATGGACGAGGGTGACCGGCTGCTGGAGGTGGACGGCGTGCCGCTGATCGTCAGCGACAAGAGCCTGGCCCTGGTCGACGGCACCGTCATCGACTTCCAGCGCCACGGGCTCAACGCCAGCTTCGTGTTCCACAACCCGAACTCCACCGGCGAGTGCGGCTGCGGCGAGAGCTTCACCGTCAGCTGAGCGCCTCCGCCCGGCGCGCAGGCTTTTCAATGACTTGCGTGGCCGTTGTGCGTCATCGTACAATTCCGCTTCTGTCTGCACCCGAAAGGGCACGGGCGGGACACTTGCCTCACCGCACTGACGGGAGGCTGCCAGGCCGCTTTGGCCGCATCCACAAGGAGTCAACCCACGATGACCCTGCGTCATTACGAAGTTGTATTCATGGTCCATCCGGACCAGAGCGAGCAGGTTTCCGCCATGCTCGAGCGCTACAAGTCGCTGATCGAGGCCGACGGCGGCAAGATCCACCGCCTGGAAGACTGGGGCCGGCGCCAGCTGGCTTACCCGATCGTCAACCTGGCCAAGGCACACTACGTGCTGCTCAACATCGAAGTGAGCCAGAACGCGCTGAACGAGCTGGAGTCCGGCTTCCGTTTCAACGACGCCGTGCTGCGCCACCTGGTGATCCGTCGTGACGAGGCCGACATCGAGCCGTCCTTCATCCTGAAGTCGAAGGAAAAGGACGATGCCAAGTCCAGCCGTCGCCGCGACGACGACAACGATGGCGAGAGCCGTGACCATGGCCACGCCGACAACGATCGCGACAGCGACGACTGATCAGGGAGCACCCACATGTCCAAGTTTTTCCGCCGCCGCAAGTTCTGCCGCTTCACTGCCGAAGACGTGAAGGAGATCGACTACAAGGATCTCAACACCCTGCGCCAGTACGTCACCGAGAACGGCAAGATCGTGCCCAGCCGCATCACCGGCACCAAGGCGCGCTACCAGCGCCAGCTGGCCACCGCGATCAAGCGCGCGCGCTTCCTCTCGCTGCTGCCGTATACCGACAACCACGACGTCTGATCTGCCATTTCTTCTCCCCTCCGGGGAGAAGATGCCCGCAGGGCAGATGAGGGGCGGGTACTCGCGACAAGCTTCATCGAAGTCTCTTCGACAGGCACCTTCGCAAGTCCGGCCCCTTACCCCAGCCCTCTCCCCCGATGGGGAGAGGGTGCAAGACTTCGGACAACCGTCCTCTGGCTGCGTCGGGCCACACCGGCGCTAACGAACAGGAAAGCATCATGGAACTCATTCTTCTGCAGAAAGTCCGCAATCTCGGCAACCTGGGTGACAAGGTCACCGTGAAGCCGGGTTACGGCCGCAACTACCTGCTGCCGCAGGGCAAGGCCGCGCGCGCCAATGCCGCCAACCTGGCCGCATTCGAGCAGCGTCGCGCCGAGTACGAGGCCAAGGCCAACTCCGTGCTGGCCGACGCCGAAGCGCGCAAGGCCAAGCTCGCCGACGTGGCGGTGACGATCCCGGCACATGCCAGTGCCGAGGGCAAGCTGTTCGGTTCGGTCGGCCCGCGCGACATCGCCGAGGCCCTGGCCGCCGAAGGTCACGCCGTCCACAAGGGCGAAGTGATCCTGGGCGAAGGCCCGCTGCGCACCACCGGCGAGTTCGAGGTTGCCGTGCACCTGCACGCCGACGTCCACACCACCGTCAAGGTGATCGTGGTCAGCGACAAGTAAGTTCCGGTCCATCGGAAACGTCCGGGCGCCGCGAGGCGCCCGTTTGTTTTTCGAGGGCCGGGAATGGGGAACAGGGCATCGGAAACGGCCTGGCCGCTGCCTTCGATTTACCACTCCCGATTCCCCATTCCCGGCTTTATCCCCAGCCATCCCCAACATATCCACAGAGTTGTTGTCTCGACGCGTGAGACGCGGCCGCGCATGATGTGTCGACATGTCCGCTCACCTGCGGTCGGCGCCTGCGGCGCCGGTGGCGGGGTCGTTCCCGAGGTAATCCGATGTCCTTCGTCCCAGAGCGCAAATCCTCCTCCGCGGCGATCGAGGCGTTGCGGGTGCCGCCGCATTCCATCGACGCGGAGCAGGCGGTGCTGGGCGGGTTGATGCTGGCCCCCGGCGCGCTGGACAACGTCGCCGACCGGCTGGCCGAGGACGATTTCTACCGCAAGGATCACCGGCTGATCTGGCGCGCGATCAACGAGCTGGCCAACAAGGGCATGCCGTGCGACGCGGTGACCCTGGGCGACTGGTTCGAGAGCAATGGCCTGGCCGAGATGGTCGGCGGGGCCAGCTACCTGATCGAGCTGGCCAACAGCACGCCCAGCGCGGCGAACATTGCCGCCTATGCCGAGATCGTGCGCGAGAAGTCGGTACTGCGCCAGCTGATCGACGCCGGCACCTCGATCACCGAGGACGGCTACCGGCCCGAAGGCAAGAGCGTGCACGAGGTGCTGGAAAGCGCCGAGCAGCGCGTGTTCCACATCGCCGAATCCGGCGCCCGCGGCAAGAAGGATTCCGTCTCGATGCGCGAGGCGGTGAAGGATGCCTTCAAGCTGCTCACCGAGCGCTACCAGAACCGCGGCCAGCTTACCGGCGTCAGCACCGGCTTCACCGACCTGGACGAGCTCACCTCCGGCCTGCAGCCGTCGGACCTGATCATCGTGGCCGCGCGCCCCTCGATGGGCAAGACGGCCTTCGCATTGAACATCGCCGAGACTGCGGCGCTGGGCAGCAAGAAGGCGGTGGTGGTGTTCTCGATGGAGATGTCCTCCTCGCAGCTTGCATTCCGCCTGATCTCCTCGGTGGGCCGCATCCACCAGCAGCATCTGCGCAATGGCACGCTGGAGGAGGAGGACTGGCCGCGCGTCTCCAATGCCATCGCGCTGCTTTCGGACGCGAAGATCTTCATCGACGACACGCCCAGCCTGTCGCCGGTGGAGTTGCGTTCGCGCGCGCGAAGGCTGCATCGCGAGCACGGCGGTCTCGGCCTGATCGTGATCGACTACCTGCAGCTGATGCAGGTGCCCGGCAACACGGAGAATCGCGCCACCGAAATTTCAGAAATCTCGCGTTCACTGAAGGGGCTTGCCAAGGAGCTGAACGTGCCGGTGATCGCCCTGTCGCAGTTGAACCGCTCGCTGGAACAGCGCGCCGACAAGCGCCCGATGATGTCCGACCTGCGCGAGTCCGGCGCCATCGAACAGGACGCCGACGTGATCATGTTCATCTACCGCGACGAGTACTACAACAAGGAATCGCAGGACAAGGGCATCGCCGAAATCATCATCGGCAAGCAGCGCAACGGCCCCACCGACACCTGCAAACTGACCTTCCTCGGCCACTACACCAAGTTCGTGAACTACGCACCGGACTCGTTCGTGGGCGGGTTTGATTGAGGCGGGGAATGGGGAATCGGGAATCGGAAAGAACCGGCAGTCTTCGAAGCGCTTCTGAGGGTTTGCCGAATCTGGAACGCCAAGTCGTATCTCAAGGTCGCATGCTTTTCCCATTCCTTGTCTCCGATGTCCCATTGCCGGGCAGAGCCCCATGAGCCGCACCACCGTCGCCACCATCCATCTCGGTGCGCTGCGCCACAATCTGGCGCGGCTCAAGGCCATGGCGGCGCCGGCGAAGGTGATGGCGGTGGTCAAGGCCGATGCCTACGGGCATGGGCTGGAGCGGGTGGCGCGTGCGCTGGATGGCGAGGCCGAGTGCTTTGCGGTGGCGGCGTTGGGCGATGGCCTGCGCCTGCGCGCGGCGGGGCATCGGCAGCGCATCGTGGTGTTGTCCGGGCCGGACAAGCCGGGCGACCTCGCCGAGATGCAGCGGCTGCAGCTGGAAGCGACCATCCATCACGAAGCGCAGTTGCCATGGCTGGCCGCGATGGCGCCGGTGCGCGGGCGGCTGCGGGTGTGGCTGAAGGTCGACAGCGGCATGCACCGGCTGGGCTTCGCGCCCGGGCGTGTCGCGGCGGTGCATGCGCAGCTGGCCGCGATGGCCGGCGTCGATCCCGAGATAGGCCTGCTCACGCATTTTTCCGATTCGGAGGTGTTCGACGGCCCGCAGACGCCGGCGCAGATCGCCCGTTTCGCGGCGGTGACGGACTCGTTCGCCGGCCCGCGCTCGCTGTCCAATTCCGCCGCGGTGCTCGGCTGGCCCGACGCGCGCGGCGACTGGGTGCGCACCGGCGGATTGCTGTACGGCTTGTCGGTCGTCGAGGGCAGGCATGGTGGCGATTTCGGCTTCCGCCCGGCGATGACGCTGTCCACCCGGCTGATCGCGATCAACCGCATCGGCCGAGGCGAGCGCATCGGCTACAACGGCACCTGGACCTGTCCCGAGGACATGCCGGTCGGTGTGGCCGCGGTCGGCTACGGTGACGGCTACCCGCGCAGTGCCGCCGCCGGCACGCCGGTGCTCGTCGGCGATCGCCGCGTGGCATTGATCGGCCGGGTCTCGATGGACCTGATCACGCTCGACCTGCGCGGCGCACCCGACGCGACGATCGGCGACCGGGTGACGCTGTGGGGGCCGCAGCTTCCGGTCGAAACGATCGCTGCCGCGGCCGGCACGATCTCCTACGACCTCACTTGCGGCATGACCCGCCGTGTGCTGTTCGTCGAGGATGAAGGCTGACATCGTTGCGCGCCGCGCGCGTCTCGCCGCCTGCGATGGTCGCGCACTAAACTCGTTGTCCTCTGTCGCTACACTCGGGAAATCCGCATGGCCAAAGCCAGGACCGCCTACGTCTGCACCGAATGCGGCGCCGAGCACAGCAAGTGGCAGGGACAGTGCGTCGAGTGCGGGGTGTGGAACACGCTCAGCGCGATCGTGCTGGAGCCGGCCACGGCGGGCAAGGCGTCGGCAGGTGCACAGCGTTCCAGCTATGCCGGCGCCGCTGCGGGCGCGCCGAAGATCACGCCGCTGACCGAAGTGATGCTGACCGCCGACGCGCGCACGCTGACCGGCATCGGCGAGCTGGACCGCGTGCTGGGTGGCGGTCTGGTGCAGGGTTCGGTGGTGCTGATCGGCGGCGATCCGGGCATCGGCAAGTCGACCCTGCTGTTGCAGGTGCTTGGCACGCTGGGTCTGCAGCTGCCCAGCGTCTACGTCACCGGCGAGGAGTCGCTTTCGCAGGTGGCCGCGCGTGCGCAGCGCCTGGGCCTGGCGCTGGAGCCGCTGCAGGCGCTGGCCGAGACCTGCATCGAACGGATTCTCGAACAGGCCATGGCCACGCGGCCGAAGGTGCTGGTGATCGACTCGATCCAGACCATCTGGACGGAATTGCTGGCCGCCGCGCCCGGCTCGGTGTCGCAGGTGCGCGAATCGGCCGCCAAGCTCACCCGCTTCGCCAAGGAGACCGGCACGGCAGTGTTCCTGGTCGGCCACGTGACCAAGGAGGGCGGCATCGCCGGCCCGCGCGTGCTCGAGCACATGGTCGACGCGGTGCTGTATTTCGAGGGCGAATCGGGCAGCCGTTTTCGCGTGTTGCGCGCGTTCAAGAACCGCTTCGGCGCGGTCAACGAGCTGGGCGTGTTCGCGATGAGCGACAAGGGCCTGCGCGAGGTGCCGAATCCGTCGGCGATCTTCCTTTCCTCGCACAGCACTCCGACATCAGGCAGCGCGGTGATGGTGACCCGCGAGGGCACGCGCCCCTTGCTGGTCGAGGTGCAGGCACTGGTCGACCAGTCCTCGCTGGGCAACCCGCGCCGGGTCACCCTGGGCCTGGAGCAGAACCGGCTCGCCATGCTGCTTGCCGTGCTGCACCGGCATGGCGGCGTGGCAGCGTACGACCAGGACGTGTTCGTCAACGTGGTCGGCGGTATCCGCGTGCAGGAAACCGCGGCCGATCTGCCGGTGCTGCTGGCGGTGCTGTCCAGCCTGCGCGATCGCCCGCTGCCGGAGCACATGGTCACCTTCGGCGAAGTGGGCCTGTCCGGCGAGATCCGTCCGGTGCCCAATGGCGAAGAGCGGCTCAAGGAAGCGGCCCATCACGGCTTCCGCCGCGCGATCGTGCCCAAGGCGAATGCGCCGAAGAAGGGCAGGGTCGGCGAGATGGAAGTGATCGGTGTGGAGCGGCTGGGAGAGGCGATCGACGCCTGCCGCTAGAACCGGTCGCGGGCGGATTCAGCCCATCGTGCGCTGCAGGATCACTTCCAGCACGAATTTCGAGCCGAAGAACGCCAGCCCCAGCACCGCCATGCCGATCAGGGTGAGGTTGACGGCGCTGCGCCCGCGCCAGCCATGGCGCCAGCGACCCCACAACAAGGCCCCGAAGATCAGCCATGCCACGACGCTGAGCACCGTGGTGTGCACGAGGTGTTGCGCACGGATATTGGCGATGAACAGGAAGCCGCTCAGCAAGGTCAGGGTGAGCAGCGCGAATCCGGCGCCGATCAGGCGAAACAGCAAGGCTTCGGTCTGGGTCAGCGGCGGCAGGGCGCGAACCAGCATGCCTGGCCGGCGCGCGCGCAGCGCGCGCTCCTGCACCGCCAGCAGCAGGGCGAGTACCGCCGCGATCGACAGCACGCTGTAGGCAAGCAGCGCGATCACCACGTGCAACTGGATCTGCCAGTCCATGGGCCTGGGCACGGTCGGCGGCGCCAGGAACACGTCCAGCGCCAGCAACAGTGCAGCCAGCGGAAACACGATCACGCCCAGCCCGGCGACCGGTCGCGACAGGTTCACCAGCAGGGTCAGCGCAGCCACCACGCAGGCCACCAGCGACAGCGCGGCGAAGAAGTGCAGGTCGAGCCGGCCACCATGCGCTCCCAGCAGGACCGCTGCGTGCAGCAGGACCGCCACCGTTGCCGTCGCCAGGCCGAGCCGCCGCGGCGAGCGCGGACAACCCGTCAGCGGAGCAGCCAGCAAGGCGGCGCCGCCGGCGTAGAGGGCGATGGCGAGAATGGAAGGAAGAGTCAGCGGCATGACGGTGAAGTGTCGCACAGGGCCCTGTCGGGTTGCATGCGGGAGCCGATCGATCCGTCCGCTATAATCATCCTTCTTCCTGTTCGCCGGTTTCGCCATGTTCGAGTCGCTCAGCCAACGCCTTGCCACCACCGTCAACCGACTGCGCGGTCGCGGCCGGCTGACCGACGAGAACATCCGCGAAGCGCTGCGCGAAGTGCGCATCGCGCTGCTGGAGGCGGATGTGGCCTTGCCGGTCGTGCAGGCGCTGATCCAGCGCATCAAGGTGCGCGCGGTCGGCCAGGAAGTGGCGCGCAGCCTGTCGCCCGGTCAGGCGCTGGTGAAGGTGGTCAGCGATGAGCTGACCATGGTGATGGGCATCGCCAACACCGAATTGAACCTGGCCCAGCAGCCGCCCGCGGTGGTGCTGATGGCTGGCCTGCAAGGCGCGGGCAAGACCACCACGGTCGCCAAGCTGGCGCGGCTGCTGACCGAGCGCAAGAAGAAGAAAGTGATGGTGGTCAGCTGCGATGTCTATCGTCCGGCCGCCATCGAGCAACTGCGCACGCTGGCCGGGCAGGTCGGGGTGAAGTTCTTCCCCTCCGAGGTGGGCCAGGACCCGGTGCGCATCGCCAGGGACGCCATCGCCGCCGCGCGGCGCGAGCTGGTCGACGTGCTGATCGTCGACACCGCCGGCCGCCTGCATGTGGACGAGGCGATGATGGCCGAGATCAAGGCCTTGCACGCCGCGATCACGCCGATCGAAACCCTGTTCGTGGTCGATTCGATGACCGGCCAGGATGCGGCCAACACGGCCAAGGCGTTCGACGAGGCGCTGCCGCTGACCGGCGTGATCCTGACCAAGAGCGACGGCGACGCCCGTGGTGGCGCGGCGCTGTCGGTGCGCTACGTTACCGGCAAGCCGATCAAATTCCTCGGTGCCGGCGAGAAAACCGACGCGCTGGAACCATTCCATCCCGACCGCCTGGCCCAGCGCATCCTCGGCATGGGTGACGTGCTGAGCCTGGTCGAGGAGGTCGAGCGCAAGGTCGACCAGGACAAGGCGCAGAAGCTGGCCCAGAAGGTGATGAAGGGCAAGCGCTTCGACCTCAACGACATGAAGGATCAGCTGGAGCAGATGGGCAACATTGGCGGCCTGGCCGGCCTGCTGGACAAGCTGCCCGGCGTCTCCAGCCTGCCTGACAGCGTGAAGTCGAAGGTCAACGACGGCGAAATGAAGAAGATGATCGCGATCATCAACTCGATGACCGGCAAGGAGCGCCGCCACCCGGACCTGCTCAACGGCTCGCGCCGTGCCCGCGTGGCGCGGGGCTCCGGCACCCAGCCGGCCGACGTCAACCGGGTGCTCAAGCAGTACATGCAGATGGAAAAGATGATGTCCAAGCTGGGCAAGGGCGGCAGCAAGGGCCTGATGCGGCAGATGCGCGGCGCGATGAAGGGCATGGGTGGCATGGGCGGGCTGCCGCCGATGCGCTGAAGGCGAGAAACGAGCGGAGAGGAGTGAGAAACGAGAGTGGAGCGCCGAGCTGGCTTTCTCTCGTTTCCCACTCCTCTCCACTCACTCCTGCCTTCCCAAGCCTTCCCTTTTCCCGAAAATCCGCTAAAATGCCCCGTTTCCCGCGCACGACTCTCGTGCGCCTGCCGCTGATTCGGCAATTTCCGGAGTTTTACCATGGTCAAGATTCGTCTTTCGCGCGGTGGCGCAAAGGGCCGTCCGTTCTACCACGTCGTGGTGACCGATCAGCGCAGCAAGCGCGACGGCCGCAACATCGAGAACGTCGGCTTCTACAATCCGGTCGCCTCCGGCAAGGACAAGCGTCTGGAGCTGAACGTGGCGCGCGTGCAGGAGTGGGTCGGCAAGGGTGCGCAGATGAGCGACAAGGTCGCCGCCCTGGTCAAGGAAGCCGGCAAGCAGCAGCCGGCCGCCTGAGCATGACGACAGCCGGTCGGCGCGTCCTGATCGGGCGCATCGTCGGGCTGTATGGCGTGCAGGGCTGGCTGAAGATCGAATCCTTCGCCGAGCCGCGCATGCGGATCTTCGATTACCAGCCGTGGCTGCTCGGTGCAGCGCCAGGCACGGAAAGAGAGGTCTCCGGCGTGAAAGGTCGACCGCAGGGCAAGGGCATGGTGGCCCAGTTGCCCGGGGTGGACGATCGGGACCAGGCGGCAGCGTTGATCGGTACCGACATCCATGTCGCCCGCGAACAGCTGCCTCCTCCGGCGAAGGGCGAGTATTACTGGGTCGACCTCGAAGGACTCGATGTCGTCACCACGGACAACGTGGAACTGGGGCGGGTCAGCCACCTGTTCGCCACCGGCGCCAACGATGTCGTGGTGGTCAGGGACGGTACGCGCGAGCGGCTGATCCCCTTTGTCCAGGGGTCGTATGTGCGTTCGGTGGACTTGTCCGCAGGGCGCATGGTGGTGGACTGGGATCCCGAATTCTGACGTCGCCGGCTTGTGGGCAGAGGATCAAGGGTCATGCGCATCGATGTCGTCAGCCTGTTTCCCGACTTCGTGCGCCAGTGCGCCGCCGTCGGTGTGGTGGGACGCGCGCAGCAACGCGAGCTGCTGCAGGTGGAAGCCTGGAACCCGCGCGACTACGCCACCGACAAGCATCGCAGCGTGGACAGCAGCTCGTATGGCGGCGGTCCGGGCATGGTGATGATGATCGAGCCCTTGCGCACCACCTTGAAGGCGATGCGCGAGGCGGCACCGGAACCGGTGCATCTGGTTTATCTCAGTCCGCAGGGAGCGCGGCTGACGCAGGGCAGGGTGGAGGCGCTGGCGAAGCTGCCGCGCATCGGCCTGCTCTGCGGACGTTACGAAGGTGTGGACGAGCGCCTGCTGGCGCACGAGGTCGACGAGGAGCTCTCCATCGGCGATTATGTGCTGTCCGGCGGTGAGCTTGCCGCGGCGGTGGTCATCGACGCGGTGGGGCGCTTGCAGGATGGCGCGTTGAACGACGCGCAGTCGGCCGAGCAGGATTCATTCTCCGATGGCCTGCTGGATTGTCCGCATTACGGAAAACCGGTGCAGGATGCGCTGGGTGAGGTACCGGCGGTGTTGCTGTCCGGCGACCATGCGGCAATTGCCCGCTGGCGCCTCAAGCAATCGTTGGGTCGCACCTGGCTGCGCCGCCCGGACTTGTTGTCGCAGCGTGGCCTGGATGCGCCATCCCGGGCCTTGCTGGATGAATTTCGCCGTGAACATGCCTCCGGGCGGTCGACACGGCAAGACGATGCGGCCGAGTGACGGCCGCAGCCTTGATATCGCAAAAGTGAACCGACAGGTGCGCCATGAACAAGATCATTGAACAGTTCGAATCCGAGCAGATCACCCGCCAGCTGCCGGACTTCGGCCCCGGCGACACCGTGGTGGTCAACGTGAAGGTGAAGGAAGGCAACCGCGAGCGCGTGCAGGCGTTCGAGGGCATCGTCATCGCCAAGCGCAACCGCGGCCTGCATTCGGCCTTCACCGTGCGCAAGATCTCGCACGGCACCGGCGTGGAGCGCGTGTTCCAGGCGCACAGCCCGACCATCGACTCGGTCTCGGTGAAGCGCAAGGGCAAGGTGCGCGGCGCCAAGCTGTATTACCTGCGTGGCCTGGAAGGCAAGGCCGCCCGCATCAAGGAAGACATCGCCGCCGCTGCCGCCGCCAAGGCGAACGCCAAGGCGGCGGCCGCTGCCGAGTAATCCTCGCTGCGAAGGCTGCATGAAAAGACCCCCGCGGATCGCTCCCCGGGGGTTTTTGCTGTTTGATTCCGGCCATTCTGCGAATACCGCCTGATGTTCCTGCGATCGGATCCCGAACCCCGGGTCCCGAGGCAGCATTCATTCCAGCCGCTGCGGCACCTGCAGGAAGTTTCCCTGCACGAAGTCGACGCCGCAGGCGAACAGCAGCGACGTGCTGGTGGCGTCCTCGACCCACTCGGCGATGGTCAGGCGCTTCAGTTCGTGTGCCTGCTGGCAGATCTCGGCGACCTTCTTCTGGCTGTCGGCATGCTGCGGCAGGTCGGCCATGTGGCTGCGGTCGATCTTGAGGTAGTCGGCGTCGATGTGGTTCAGCAGCTGGAACGAGTTCAGGCCCGAGCCGAACTGCTCCAGTGCAAAGCCGCCACCCATCTTCTTCCACGCGTTGACGAACTCCTGCGCGGGTCGCAGCAGGGTCATCACCTTGCTTTCGGTCATCTCCAGCACCAGGCGACCGTGTTTCAGCCCGGCCTTGCCCAGGCGCTCCTTCAGCCATGGCAACAGGCTGTCGTCCTGCAGCGAGGCGGCGGTAAGCTTGATGAAGAACGTGGTCGGCTGTCCCTGCGGCTCGCGCGCCTGCAGGATGCGGATGGCCTGGTCGAGCACCCAGCGGTCGACCGCCCCGGTGAGGTTGTGCTTCTCGGCGATCGGCATGAAGAAGCCCGGCAGCACCTCGCCCTGCGGTCCGTTCATGCGCAGCAGGATCTCGGAGAACTCGCCCTCGGCGTCCTGCAGGCTGATCGTCTGCTGGTGATACAGCACCAGACCGTTGTTGGCCAGCGCCTGCTGCAGCAGGTCCAGCCAGTAGCGCTCGCGCTCCTCGTCGGCCTTCTCCCGCGCCGCCGGGTCGTGCAGTTCGACCTGGCTGCCGCCCAGATTCTGCGCGGTGCGCAAGGCGTGGCTGGCCTGGTTGAGGAGCAGCTCGCTGTTGGCGTTCTTCTCGCCGAGCAGACTGCCGCCGACGCTGGCGGTGACCGTCAGCGAACGTGTGCCGGCATCGAAGATCTCGCTGCCGACGCTGTGCTGCAGCTTGGCGATCCACTCGCGGATCGCCTCGTCGGAACGCGAGTCGAGGGCCACGCCGAAAGTGTGCTCGGCGAGCATGCCGGCGATGTCGGTGGCGCCCAGCAGCATGCGGATGCGCCCGGCGAAGCCGGCCAGCAGTTCATCGGTCTTGCCCAGGCCGATGCCGCTGACCAGCGAGGCCCAGTTGTCCGGTTCGATCAGCAGCAGCGACTGGCCCTTCTTGCCCTTGGCTGCCTCGGTCACCGCATCGTCGATGCATGCCAGCATGTGCTGGCGGTTGTACAGGCCGGTGACCGGGTCGCGTTGCAGCTGTTCCAGCACGGCCGGGTCGACGACCTGGCGGCGGAACACGATCTGCAGGCAGCGCTCGCCCTCGAAGGTCGCCGGGGCGAACTCCACGGTGGCATCAAAGCGGCTGTCGTCGGCGCGACGCGCGCGCAACGGCAACTGGGCCGGGAACTTGCCCTGGTGGGCCTGGCCGCGCAGCAGCGCCTTCATCTCATCGGCATTGGCCGAGTCGATCATGTCCAGCAGCGGCATGCCCAACAGGTCGTCGAAACTCTCGTAGCCGAAGGTGTCCAGGTAGGCCTGGTTGGCGCGCACGTGCATGCCCTCGTGCACGTAGGCGATCGCGTCCGTGGAGGAGTCGAGCAGGGCGTCGCAGCGGCGCTCGGTTTCGCGCAGCGCGGTGTGCAGCCAGCGCACCTGGCGGCGCGTGTGCAGGGATTCGAATTCGCGCTTCAGCACCGCGATGAGCTGCTTGGGGTGGGTGCGCGAGGCCACGCCGCGGGCGCCATGCACGAACAGGTCGGCGACCAGTTCGTTGTCCATGTTGCTGACCAGGCCGACCAGCGCGAAATCGCGGCCGGAGGCCTCCATCACGCCCATGGTTTCGTCCAGGCTGACGTCGGTGACCGAGGGGTCGAACATCACCACGTCAGGCTCAAGCTCGCCCACCGCCGAGCGGATCTGCTCGATGTTGGTGGCCCGCGCCGGTCGCACCGCGATGCCGCTGTTGCGCATCAGGCTGATGATCTGTTCGGCCTCCTCCAGGGAGTTCTCGACGAACAGGATCTTGATGACGAAGTCTTTTTTCATGGGGCGGGGCGTGGGTTCCGGGCAGGGCGGGCGCCCTTGACGGGTCCGCATGGTCGATGGCAATGAGTGTTTGTAGCGGATTCCGCTGTCGCTCGCCACCGGTGCGGCAGCCCCGGACCTGGCCGGTGGCGGCTCACAGCGGCCGCTTGGCCGGGTCGCCCGCCACCTCGCGTACCAGTCGCGGCACCAGGTAGCCGGGCAGGCGCGCGCGCAGGGTGTCCAGCAGCGCGAGCGCGGTGTCGTCGGCCACCTCGAAATGGGCGGTGCCGTGGACCCGATCCAGCTGGTGCAGGTAATAGGGCAGCACGCCGGCGGCGAACAGGCGTTCGGAAAGGTTGGCAAGCGCGTCGGCATCATCGTTGACGCCGCGCAGCAGCACCGACTGGTTCAGCAGCGTCGCACCGGTCTCGCGCAAGGCGGCGCAGGCCGCGTCGACGCCGGCGTCGAGTTCGTTGGCATGGTTGGCATGCAGCACCACCACCTTCTGCAGCGGGAGGCCGGCCAGCCAGGCCAGCAGGGAGTCATCGACCCGCTCGGGCAGTACGACCGGCAGGCGCGTGTGGATGCGCAGGCGGATCACCTGCGGCAGCTCGGCCAGGCCGCGGGTCAGCTCCTCCAGCTTGGACGTGGCCAGCGACAGCGGATCGCCGCCGGAGAGGATCAGTTCGCGGATCGACGGGTCGGCGCGCAGCCGCTCCAGCGCCTCGCGCCAGTGCGAGGCGGCGGCGATTTCCTCGCCGTACGGGAAGTGCCGGCGGAAGCAGTAGCGGCAGTTCACCGCACAGCTGCCGCTGGCGATCAGCAGCGCGCGCCCGTCGTACTTGTGCAGCATGCCGTGGCCGGCCTTGGCCGAGAGGTCGCCCACGGCGTCGAGGGTGAAGCCGGCGACCCGGTCATGTTCGGTGCGCTGGGGCAGCACCTGCAGCAGCAGCGGATCGCGCGGATCGCCGCGCCGCATCCGCGCGACGAAACCGCGCGGCACGCGCAAGGCGAAGCCGGCGTCGTCCGGCGGCAGCAGGTCGGTGCGGTCGCCCAGGCCCACCGCCTGCAGCAGTTCGGCAGGGTCGGTGATGGCGTTGCGCCAGAGCTCGCGCCAGTCGGTTGCAGGCGACGATAGGCGGGCACTGGGGCTTGCGGTTATCATGGAGAGCCTTCGGCGGGCCTCTTGGCCCGTGAAAAGATACTCATTTTAGCCGTCCTGCGGGGCGGTTTTACCTTTGGAGCAGACAGCGCATGGCGACCCTCGGCCTCAACGACGTCAAGACGGGCAAGAAGATCCTCCACAACGGCGATCCCTGGATCATCACCGAGGCCGACTTCATCAAGCCGGGCAAGGGCCAGGCGTTCACCCGCATCCGCATCCGCAACCTGAAGGACGGCCGCACCACCGAGCAGACGCTGAAGTCCAGCGACTCGTTCGAGGAGGCCGACGTCACCGACACCGACATGCAGCTGTCCTTCATCGACGGCATCGGCAAGGACCGCCTGTGGCACTTCATGAACATGGAGACGTTCGAGATGGTGCCGGCCACGCAGGCCGCGATGGGCGATGCGTGGAAGTGGCTCAAGGGCGAAGAGGAGTGCGTGGTCACCCTGTTCAACGGCAACATCGTGGCGGTGCAGGCGCCGAAGTTCGTCGAGCTGAAGATCGTCGAGACCGACCCGGGCGTGCGCGGCGACACCTCCGGCGGCGGTGGCAAGCCGGCCACGCTGGAGACCGGTGCGGTGGTGCGCGTGCCGCTGTTCGTCGGCCAGGATGAAGTCATCAAGGTCGACACCCGCACCGGCGAATACGACAGCCGCGTCAAGTGACGAAGCGGCGCGCGGGCCATGCCCGCGCCTTTGCCGGTTCGTCATCCCTGCGCAGGCAGGGTCCAGTGAAACACTCGTGCGCAGCACGCCTCATCCTGCGCACAAGCAACCGCAGCAACATGGGATCCGGGCTTTGGCCGGGATGACGAACACGGGGCGGGCACCATCGAGGGGTGTGCCGCCCCTTCTCGCATCCACCCCTTGCAAGTGAGTGAACGATGACCCAGACCACCCCGCAATCCATCGACCTGCTGATCGAGGCGCGCTGGGTGGTGCCCGTCGAGCCGCATGCGGTGGTGCTGGAAAACCACGCCGTGGCCATCGACGGCGAGCGCATCGTGGCGCTGTTGCCGATCGACGAGGCCCGCGCCGCCTATGCGCCGCGCGAGCGCGTCGAACTGGGCGAGCACGCGCTGATCCCCGGCCTGGTCAACAGCCACACGCACAACCCGATGACCCTGCTGCGCGGCCTCGCCGACGACCTGCCACTGATGGTCTGGCTGCAGCAGCACATCTGGCCGGCCGAGGCCAGGGTGATCGGCCCGGAGTTCGTGCGCGACGGCGTGGAACTGGCCGTGGCCGAGATGCTGCGCGGTGGCACCACCTGCGCCAACGAGAACTATTTCTTCCCCGACGTGATCGGCGCGACCTATCGCAAGCTGGGCTTCCGCGCGGTGGTCGGCCTGCCGGTAATCCAGTTCCCCACCGCCTGGGCGAACAGCCAGGACGAGTATTTCGCGCGCGCCGGCGAGGTGCATGACAGCTTCCGCGGCGATCCGCTGGTCAGCACCGCGTTCGCGCCGCATGCGCCGTACACCGTCTCCGACGAGAGCTTCGAGCGCATCCGGCTGCAGTCCGACCAGCTCGACATCCCGGTGCACCTGCACCTGCATGAGACCGCGCACGAGATCGAGGAAGAGAAGAAAAAGAGCGGCCTGCGCCCGTTCCAGCGCCTGCAGCGCCTGGGCCTGGTCAACGACCGCCTGATCGCGGTGCACATGACCCAGGTCACCGAGGGCGAGATCGCCGCCTGCGCGAGCGCCGGTGTCTCGGTGGTGCATTGCCCGGAATCCAACCTCAAGCTCGCCTCCGGCTTCTGCCCGGCGGAGCAGTTCCGGCGCGCAGGCGCGAACCTGGCGATCGGCACCGACGGTTGCGCCTCCAACAACGACCTGGACATGTTCGGCGAGATGCGCACGGCGGCGCAGCTGGCCAAGGCGGTGGCGCAGGACGCCGCCGCCTTCGACGCCGCCTTTGCGCTGCGTGCGGCGACGCTCAACGGCGCGCGGGCGATCGGGCTGGAAGCGCGCATCGGCTCGATCGAACCCGGCAAGCAGGCCGACCTGGCTGCCGTGCGCCTGAGCGACCTGGAGACCCAGCCGCTGTTCCACGTCGCCTCGCAACTGGTGTATGCGTGCAGCCGCCAGCAGGTCACCGACGTGTGGATCGCCGGGCACCGCAAGCTGGCCGCGCGCGAGCTGATCGACATGGATACCGCGGCGATCCTGGCGCGAGCGCGCGCCTGGCGCGAGCGGATCGCCGCAACTTGAGTGGGAGTTTTCCGATGAATCGTTACCTGGTTTTGCTGATCCGCCGGCCGCAGTTCGACGCGGCCGTGGTGCCGCAGCATCTGGCCTATCTGGACCAGTTGCGCGGCGAGGGCAAGGTGGAGCTGTCCGGCGGCTTCGGCGACAAGTCCGGCGGTGCCTACCTGCTGCACGCGGCCGACCTCGCCGAGGCAACGGCGCTGGTGCAGCGCGACCCCGCGCATGTCAGTGGCGGCTGGGACATCACGGTGCACGAATGGCAGGCGTCTTAACGTGGACTCGAACATGACCGCCGCCAATGTCAGCCCCGCCGAAATCGCCCGCTTCGACCAGCTGGCGTCCCGCTGGTGGGACCCCGACGGCGAATCGCGACCGCTGCACGACCTCAATCCGGTGCGCACGGCCTATGTCGCCGGGCGGATGGACCTGCGCGGTGCGCGCGTGGCCGACGTGGGTTGCGGCGGCGGCCTGCTCAGCGAGTCGCTGGCCCGCGCCGACGCGCGCGTCACCGGCATCGACCTCGGCGAGAAGGTGATCGGGATCGCCCGCCTGCACCTGCACGAATCGGAGCTGCAGGTCGATTACCGGGTGCAGTCCTCCGCCGAGCTCGCCGCTGCCGAGGCGGCGACGTTCGACGCGGTGTGCTGCATGGAGCTCATCGAGCACGTGCCCGACCCGGCGGCGCTGCTCGCTGACCTGGCCGCGATGCTCAAGCCCGGCGGGCGACTGTTCATGTCCACCCTCAACCGCACGCCGGCGGCGTTCGGCGCGGCGATCCTGGGGGCCGAATACCTGCTGCGCATGCTGCCCCGCGGGACGCACCACTACGCGCAGTTCCTCAAGCCCTCCGAATTGTCGCGATTGCTGCGCGGCGTGGGGCTGGAGCTGGAAGACGTCAGCGGCCTGGCCTACAACCCGTTCCGCCGCGAGGCACGCCTGAGCTCTCTCACGGCAGTCAATTACGTGCTTTGCGCGCAGAAGCCGGCATGAGCAAGCCGCTGCCTTCATCCGTCGCCGGCGTCCTGTTCGATCTCGATGGCACCTTGCTGGACAGCGCGCCCGATCTGTACGCCGCGCTGCAGGCGCAGTGCGCCGAGGAGGGCGTGGCATCGCCCGCCTACGCGCCCGTGCGCGAGGTGGTCTCGCGCGGTGCCCGCGCGGTGCTGCGTTGCGCGTTCGCCTCGCGCGGCGAGGCGGTGATCGAGGCGCTGGTGCCGCGCTACCTGCAGTTGTACGAGCAGGTGATGGCCCGCGACACGCGCGCCTTCGACGGGGTCGACGACCTGCTGGCGCGGCTGGAAGCGCGAGGCCTGCGTTGGGGCATCGTCACCAACAAGGCGGCATTCCTGACCGACGAACTGTTGCGCCGGATCGGCTGGTCGACGCGCGCCGCCGCCGTGGTGTGCGGCGACACCTTGCCGGTGAAAAAGCCCGATCCGGCACCCGTGCTGCTGGCCTGCGAACGCGCAGGACTGGTGCCGGGCCAGTGCCTGTTCGTCGGTGACGATCGCCGCGACGTGCAGGCCGGCGCAGCGGCGGGCGTGTTCACCGTGGCCGCGAGCTGGGGCTACCTCGACGGCGGCGATCCGCACGCCTGGGGCGCCGATGTCGTGCTGGATCGGCCCGCCGCCCTGGCCGAGTTGCTGCGACTGGAGTCGGCGACGGCATGAGCGAACCAGCCGGGCAGAACGCGGTGTTGCAGGGCTTCATCGACAAATGGCTGGCCGCGCAGCCGCAGCAGCGCGTGGCGCTGGCCTTCGTCGACGGCCGCCGCCATCCGGGCCACGTGGCGCTGGCCGCGCTGGAGCAGGAGCTGCTGAGCGCGGCTTACGGCATCCGCGAGCCGCAGGTGGCCGCCGCCAAGCTCGGCTGGTGGGCGGAGGAACTGGCCGGTGCGGCGGCCAGCGGCGGGCGGCATCCGCTCACCCAGGTGCTGTTCGATGACGAACGCGCTCACGCGATCACCACGGAGCTGTGGCTGGCACCGGTATTGGCGGCGATGGCGCAGCTGGAGCAGGGCACGGCGGCCGATTACGCCGACCAACTGCAGGCGGCGATGCCGCTGCACGGTGCGCTGGCCGCACTGGAGACGGCATGGTGGTATGGCGCTGCGGCCTCGCCCGAGCGCGCGACCCGGGTGGCCGTGCTCAATCACTTGTTGCATGCCTTGTTGCACCTGGACGCAGACGCCGAACGCGACCGCCTGCCACTGCCGATGGCCCGGCTGGCACGCCACGGGCTGGATCGCGCGCAACTGCGCAAGCCTTGCGCACCGCGGCAGCAGGCGATCCGGGCGCAGTTGCAGGATTTGCTCGGCGACTGGCGCGCTGCCGATGCGCTGGGCGGGCCACTCAGCGTGTTCCGTGCACTCGAGTCGCGTCAGGCCTGCGCGCTGGCGCGCCGCGCGCTGCATGCCGACGAGGCACTGGCCGTGTTGCAGGCCGACTGGTCGCGCACGCCGTGGTCGACGCCGTGGCGGGCGTGGCAGGCCGCCCGTGCATGGCGGCGCCAGACACAGTAGTTTTGCGCGAGCGGACGCAGCGTTTCCGTGGCGACACCATTGTGAGGTGGCCGCCTTGCCCCAAGATTGGCGGTTTCGCGGCGGCTCGTCGCGCCGATGCCAGGATCTCCTCCATGCCCAGCCAGGAAAACACCGCCCGCTTGCTCCCCGACGTGGCCGTCCACGCACAGCCGCATCTTGCCGGTGCGCTGGATTGGGTCGGCATGGCCGAGATCCAGGTGCCGGTGTTGTTCGACGCGGGCGATGGACAAACGCAGCGCTCCAGTGCCCGCGTCGGTGCCTTCGTCAATCTCAAGCGACCGGACAAGCGCGGCATCCACATGTCGCGGCTGTACCTGCAGGTGGAGCAGGCGTTGAGCACGCAGACCCTGAGCGCCGACATGCTGCACTCGCTGCTGCGCGGCTTCCTCGACTCGCACCAGGATCTGTCCGACCGCGCCTGCCTCAGCATCCGCTTCGAACACCTCGTGCGCCGGCCGGCACTGAAAAGCGCGAACAGCGGCTGGCGCGCCTATCCGGTGTGCATCGAGGCCAGCCTGGTTGGCGACCAGTTCCTGCTGGAGTTCGGCACCGAGGTGGTCTATTCGTCGACTTGCCCGGCCTCGGCGGCGCTGTCGCGGCAGCTGATCCAGGACCAGTTCATTCACGATTTTGCGCCCGGCGAGGCGCTCGATCACGCCGCCGTGCTGGCGTGGCTGGGCAGCGAGAAGGGCATCGTGGCCGCCGCCCATGCGCAGCGCAGCGTGGCGCGCCTGCGCGTGCGCCCGGCGGCCGACGCCGGCTTCCATCTGGTCGGGCTGATCGATCGGGTCGAAAGCGCGCTCGGCACGCCGGTGCAGACCGCGGTAAAGCGCGAGGACGAACAAGCCTTCGCCTTGGCCAACGGCGGCAACCTGATGTTCTGCGAGGACGCCGCCCGGCGCATCCAGAAGGCACTCGATGCCGACGACCGCCTCGGCGATTTCCACATCCGGGTGGAACACCAGGAGAGCCTGCATCCGCACGACGCCGTTGCCTATGCCAGCAAGGGCGTGGAAGGCGGCTACGGTTCCATCGGTTAGGCCGCGCGATCGTCAGCGGGAGTGCGGCACATCCGGATCACGCGGCGCGTCGTGGTCGCGGCAACTCGCAAAATGAAAATGTTCCGGCACCGGATCTTCTCCGCCGGGACACAGCGGCTGGCAGCGCAGCAGTCGCCATGCGGCCAGCAGGCTGCCCCGCCACGGACCGAAGCGGATGACCGCAATCCGTGCATAATCGGAACAACTGGGGTGGAAGCGGCAGCGAGGGCCAAGCAGGGGGCTGAGCCAGCGCTTGTACAAACCAAGCAACCACAGTATGAATCGGGAGAGGATGTTCACGGATACCGAAGCGGCGTGCGCCATGTAGTGGTACAAGTATTCCAGAAGCAGGCTTGCCGGTGTTGAATGCATCGGCTATAACACGCGGCCCCCAAGGCCAATCAGGGTGAAGGGATATGGCGAAGACCAAAGCGAGTTCGACCGCCGCCAAGGCGCACAAGGGCAAGACGCCCAACAAGGCTGGCACCAAGGCCGTCAAGTCGAAGCCGGTGGCAGGCAAGGGGCAGGCTGCCAAGGTCGCCGCGAAGTCCCCCGCACGGGCCGCCGCGAAACCCGCCAGCAAGGCCACCCCGAAGAAGGCTGCGCCGCATACCAAGGCCTCCAGGCCGACTGCCCACGCACCGGCCAAGAAGGCCGCGGCGGGCAGCAAGGCCGCCAAGGGCAGGGCGCCGGCGAGCAAGGCCGCGGTGAAGAAAGCGCCGGCGAAGAAGGTCGTTGCCAAAAAGGCCGTGACGAAACATCCCGTCGTGAAGCATCCCTCAGTGAAGAAGGCTCCCGCGAAGAAGGTATCGCCCGGGAAGGCTGCAGCGGGCAAGGCACCGGCCAGCAAGGTCGCGGCGAAGCCCGCGGCGAAGAAGCCGGCGCCCCGGCCGGTGCACGGCAAGGCCGCCAAACCGGCGGCACCGGCAGCCAAGGCGCCGGCAACCCACGCGGCACGACCGGAGCCGGTCGCGGCGACCATCCACCATTCTCCTTCACCCGCGAGCAGGCTCTTCAAGGGCAAGGTGGCAAGCGCCACGGCCATGGTCAGCGCTCCCGGGAATCATGCTTCCTCCCACAAGAAATCGAAGAATTCGTCGTCCCCAATGAATAAACTGGCAACAAAAACTCTAGACAGCGGCGTCACCCGTGAAGACGGGCGATACGCCTTGCCCTCCACCAGCACGATCTCCTTGCCCAAGGGTTATCGCCCGAGCAGCGACGAGGAGTACATGAACCCGCGACACCTGGCCTACTTCCGCAACAAGTTGCGTGAATGGCGCGACCAGCTGGTGGAAGAGTCGCGCCAGACCATGGACAACCTGCGGGAGGAGGTGCGCGACGTCGGTGACGAAGCCGAACGCGCCACGCGTGAAACGGAGAACTCGCTGGAGCTGCGTACCCGCGACCGCTATCGCAAGCTGATCTCCAAGATCGACAAGGCGCTGCGCCGGATCGAGGAAGGCAGCTACGGCTTCTGCGAGGAGACCGACGAGGAGATCGGCGTTGACCGCCTCGACGCGCGCCCGATCGCCACGCTCTCGCTCGACGCCCAGGAACGCCGCGAACATCTGCAGAAGCAGATGGGGGACTGAGCAAGGCGCGCCGCTTCGCGATGCAGCAAAAAGCCCCGCTTCGAGCGGGGCTTTTTGCGAGGAGCGAGTGAAGATGAGTGGGAGAGGAGCCGGAGCGCGAGACGCCGTTGCCTTCTCTCATTCCTCGCTTCTCTTTGCTCGCTTCCCTTCCTTGCTCACTTTTGTCCCGCCGCTGCCGCGGCGTATCCCTTCAACTTCGCCAGCATCGCTGTCAGGCCGTTCGAGCGGGTGGGTGAAAGGTGCTTGGCCAGGCCGATCGTGCCGATGAAGCCGGGTTCGGTGGCCACGATCTCCGCGGCCGGGCGGTCGGAGTAGACGCGCAGCACCAGCGCGATCAGGCCCGAGACGATGGCGGAGTCGCTGGTGGCTTCGAAGTGCATGCACGACGCATCGCCACTGGGCACCAGCCACACCATCGACTGGCAGCCGTGCACGCGCCAAGCTTCGGTCTTGCACTCCTCGGGAAACGGCGGCAATTGCCGCCCGAGGTCGATCAGGTACTGATAGCGCTCGCTCCAGTCGCCGAGAAAGGCGAACTCTTCGGCGATTTCCTGCTGGGCCTGGTCGGTGCTGCTGGCGGCGATATTCATGCGCCCATTATCGCGCGTAGCAGGGCGGGAAATGAAACCCGCTCCGGCATGGCCGTCAGGCCTTGGCGATGCTCCACCGCGTGCCCTGTGCACCATCCTCGATCACCACGCCCATCGCGGCCAGCTCGTCGCGGATCGCGTCGGCGCGGGCGAAATCGCGGGCGCTGCGGGCGACGCGACGCGCTTCCAGCAAGGCCTCGACTTGCGCGGCATCCACGTGCACGCCGCCGGAGTGCTTGAACCATGCTTCCGGGTCCTGCTGCAGCAGGCCGAGCAGGGCGCCGCCGCCGAGCAGATCGGCCTTGGCCGCGGGCGTGCCGTGTTGACGCGCGGCGTCTGCAAGCACGGCCAGTTCGGCCAGCGCCAGGGGCGTGTTGAGGTCGTCGCAAAGCGCCGCTTCGACGGCGGCCGGCACGGGCAGCCGCGATGCGTCGATCGCCACGTCGGCAAGGTCGCGCAGCACCCGGTACCAGCCGTCCAGCGTGCTGACCGACTGCTGGATGGCGCCGTCGGACCAGTCCAGCGGCTGCCGGTAGTGGCCGCTGAGCAGGCGCAGGCGCAGCGCCTCGGGCGGGTGGAGTTTCAGCAGCTCGTGCACCAGCAGCACGTTGCCCAGCGACTTGGACATCTTGCGGCCGTCGAAGGTGAGCATGCCGTTGTGCATCCACCAGCGCGCGAAGGTCTTGCCGCCGTGCGCGCAGGTGGATTGCGCGATCTCGTTCTCGTGATGCGGGAACAGCAGGTCGACGCCGCCGGCGTGGATGTCGATGGTCTCGCCCAGCTGCGCGGCGCACATCGCCGAGCACTCGATGTGCCAGCCGGGGCGCCCGCGCCCCCACGGGCTGTCCCAGCCGGCCAGTTCGGGCGTGGAGGGCTTCCACAGCACGAAATCGGTGGGGTTCTTCTTGTATGGCGCGATTTCCACGCGTGCGCCGGCGATCAACTCTTCGGTGTCGCGGCCGGAGAGCGCGCCGTAGTCGGGGTACGAGCCGACGTCGAACAGCACATGGCCTTCGGCCGCGTACGCGTGGCCGCCGGCGATCAGCGCCTCGTTCATGGCGATGATCGCGCCGATGTGCGCGGTGGCGTGCGGCTCCAGGTCCGGCGGCGCAATGCCCAGCCCGGCCATGTCCTCGCGATAGGCGCGCGCGTAGCGCTCGGTGATGATCGAGATCGGCACGCCTTCGGCCAATGCCGCGGCATTGATCTTGTCCTCGACGTCGGTGATGTTGCGGGCATACACCACCTGCGGGTAGTGCCGCCGCAGCAGCCGCGCCAGCACGTCGAACACCACCGGCCCGCGCGCGTTGCCGATGTGAACGTAGTTGTAGACCGTCGGTCCGCACAGGTACATCGTGACGCGCGCGGGATCCAGCGGAACAAACGGTTCGGTGCGGCGCGTCAGGCTGTTGTAGAGCGAAATCGGCATCGGTCACATCCGCGAGGGAGTCGGCGGTCGGGCGGGGCAGGTTGCGCATCTTAACAAGCGACGATGCCGCTCGTGCCCCGCGGATCGCCCGCTCCTGGCCGGACCCGGCGATCCGTGATGCCGTCGGCCTTGCGGCAAACGGTCGCCACGGCTGAACAGGCCGGTCCGGCCTAAGCGTGTATTCATAGTGAATTTGCTGCAATGCTGCCAGTCCGCGCGTGGCGTGGAACGTGCATCACGGGAGCAGGTCATGGTCAAGCTATGGGTTTCCGCGTTGGTGCTGGCCATGATGGCGGCCGGCGCGCACGCGCAGAATGCGCCGTACCCCAACGATGACGGCAATGCCCACTACGGCTGGGCCGACGTGCTGCGCGCCGACCCGGTGCATGGCGTGACGCGCACCAACGTGCCGCGGCAGGAGTGCTACGACCAGCAGGTGGTGCGCCACGAGGGCGGCAACAGCACCGCCGGCACGGTGCTGGGCGCGGTGATCGGTGGCGTGCTGGGCAACACCGTGGGCAAGGGCGACGGGCGCAAGGCGGCGACGGTCGCCGGTGCCGTGGCCGGTGGCGCGATCGGCAACCGCAGCACGCGCGGTCGCGATTACGAGAGCACGCAGACCCAGTGCCGCGAGGTGAACACGGTCAGCGAGCAGCGCCGGATCATCGGCTACGACGTGGAATATCGCTATCGCGGCGAGGTCTACATGTCGCGGCTGGACTACGATCCGGGCGAACGCCTGCGCGTGCGGGTTTCCGTCACCCCGGTGGATTGATCCCGACTTCCGCTCATCCATCCCGCCGCCCCTCTCGGGCGGCGATTTTTTTCAGACGCCGATAATTGCCGGACAGGCACTGACCTGGCGCAGATTTTTGTTGCATGGCAGCGAAATTCTCGCCATGATAGCCGCCGACCACCCGGAACATCGCATGTCTTCAGCCGTCTATACCGCCACCGTACTTACCAGCGCCCGCGCGGCCGCTGGCATGACGTCGCGTGCGCGCCGACCGATGACTCGACATCCGGCCGGGTAGGCAGTCGCACGCGTTTCTTGTGCATCGACGACAAACCCGGCCCTTGTGCCGGGTTTTTTGTGTTTATTTCACGCGGATCCATCCGCAACACCCCGGCCATCCATGGCCGGACTCTTCAATAAGGCATCGACTTCATGACCATTCGGCATTTCTTGACCACCCAGGATTACAGCCGCGCCGAGATCGACGCGCTGCTGGAGCAGGCCTCCGCGTTCAAGCGCTCGCCGCGCGGCCAGCAGCTCGCCGGCAAGTCGATCGCATTGCTGTTCTTCAATCCCTCGATGCGCACCCGCACCAGCTTCGAGCTGGGCGCGTTCCAGTTGGGTGGCCACGCGATCGTGCTGGCGCCGGGCAAGGACGCGTGGCCGATCGAGTTCGAGGTTGGCAGCGTGATGGACGGCGATACCGAGGAGCACATCGCCGAGGTGGCGCGGGTCCTGTCGCGTTACGTCGACCTGATCGCGGTGCGCGCGTTCCCGAAATTCCAGGACTGGGCGGTGGATCGCCAGGACAAGGTGATCAAGGCGTTCGCGCACTACGCCACGGTGCCGGTGATCAACATGGAGACGATCACCCATCCCTGCCAGGAGCTGGCCCACGCGCTGGCGCTGAAGGAGCACCTGGGCGACCTGCAGAACAGGAAGTACGTGCTGACGTGGACCTATCACCCGAAGCCGCTGAACACCGCGGTGGCGAATTCGGCGCTGCTGATCGCGACCAAGCTGGGCATGGACGTGACCCTGCTTTGCCCGACACCCGACTACGTGCTGGACGAGCGCTACATGGCGTTTGGCCGTCTGAACGCCGAGCAGAACGGCGGCTCGCTGAAGGTCAGCCACGACATCGAGGAAGCCTACGCCGGCGCCGACGTGGTCTACGCCAAGAGCTGGGGCGCGCTGCCGTTCTTCGGTCGCTGGGAAGAGGAGAAGCCTGTGCGCGAAGCGAACAGGCACTTCATCGTCGACGAGGCGAAGATGGCGCTCACCAACCACGGCCTGTTCAGCCACTGCCTGCCGCTGCGCCGCAACGTCAAGGCCACCGACGCGGTGATGGATTCGCCCGCCTGCATCGCCATCGACGAGGCTGAGAACCGCCTGCATGTGCAGAAGGCGGTGATGGCGTCGTTGATCGGCCAGGGTTGAGCCGCCATGTATACGCCGAAGCATTTTGTGGAAAGCCGCGTCGAATCCCTGCACGGGCTGATTCGCGCATACCCGTTCGCCACGCTGGTGACCCGCGCGGCCGACGGATTGACGGCCAATCACCTGCCGTTCGAACGGGTCGGCGAGGTGCTGCACGGCCATGTCGCGCGCGGCAACGAGTTGGCGCGACTGGACGGCGCCGAGGTGCTGCTGGTGTTCCAGGGCCCGGACGGCTACATCAGCCCGAACTGGTATCCCAGCAAGCACGAGACCGGGCGCGAGGTGCCGACCTGGAACTACGCGGTGGTGCACGTGCACGGCCGGCTGCGCGTGATCGACGACGCGGCGTGGCTGCGTCGTCTGCTGGAAACCCTGACCGACCACCATGAGGCGGGCCAGCCGCAGCCATGGAAGATCAGCGACGCGCCGGACGACCATATCGAGACTTCGCTGCGCGCGATCGTCGGCCTCGAAGTCTCGATCGACCGCATCGAAGGCAAGTTCAAGCTGAGCCAGAATCATCCCGCGCGCAACCGCGCGGGCGTGATCGCCGGGCTGCGCGAGCGCGACGGCGATGGCGACGCGGAACTGGCCGCATGGATGTCCCGACAAGAGGAGTCGAAACCGTGAATCATCAGCATCACTATCGCGTCGCCGTGGAATGGACCGGCAACCTCGGCAGCGGCACAGACGGCTACCGCAACTACAGCCGCGACCACATCATCCGCATCGACGGCAAGCCGGCGATCGCCGGTTCCTCCGACCCCACCTTCCGCGGCGATGCCGCGAGGCACAATCCCGAGGACATGCTGGTCACGGCATTGTCGACCTGCCACATGCTGTCGTATCTGCACATGGCCACCGTGGCCGGCGTGGTGGTGACGGCGTACAGCGATGCCGCCGAAGGCACGATGGCCACCGAAGGCGACGGCGGCCGCTTCGTCGAAGTGGTGCTGCGCCCCACGGTGACCATCACTGCCGCCAGCGACCCGGCCAAGGCCGAAGCGGCGCACGAGGCGGCGCATCACGCCTGCTTCATCGCCAATTCCGTGAATTTCCCGGTGCGCTGCGAGCCGCGCGTCGTCGTCGAATCCGCCTGACCCTACTTATTTCCAGGATCTGCAAGCCATGAGCAAAGACATCGTCCTCGCCTTTTCCGGCGGCCTCGACACCAGCTTCTGCGTGCCTTACCTGCAGGAGCGCGGCTGGGCCGTGCACACCGTGTTCGCCGATACCGGCGGTGTCGACGCCGAAGAGCGCGCCTTCATCGAGAACCGCGCGAAGGAGCTGGGCGTGGCCAGCCACGTCACGGTCGATGGCGGCCCGGCGATCTGGGCGGGCTTCGTCAAGCCGTTCGTGTGGGCCGGCGAGGGCTACCAGGGCCAGTACCCGCTGCTGGTGTCCGACCGCTACCTGATCGTCGAATCCGCGCTGAAGCGCGCCGCCGAACTGGGCACGAAGGCGATCGCGCATGGCTGCACCGGCATGGGCAACGACCAGGTGCGTTTCGACCTGGCGGTGAAGGCGCTGGGCGACTACCAGATCGTGGCGCCGATCCGCGAGATCCAGAAGGAACACACGCAGACGCGCGCCTACGAGCAGAAGTACCTGGAAGACCGCGGCTTCGGCGTGCGCGCCAAGCAGCAGGCCTACACCATCAACGAGAACCTGCTCGGCCTGACCATGTCCGGCGGCGAGATCGATCAGTGGCAGGCGCCCGGCGCCGGCGCGGTGGGCTGGTGCAAGCAGCGCGCCGAATGGCCGTCCAAACCGCTGCAGGTGAAGATCGGCTTCGTCAACGGCGAGGCGGTGACGCTGGACGGTGAGGCGATCGCCGGGCACGCCATGCTGGCGAAGCTCAACGGCCTGTTCGCGCAGTACGGCGTGGGTCGCGGCCTGTACACCGGCGACACCACCATCGGCCTGAAGGGCCGCATCATCTTCGAGGCACCGGGCCTGACCGCGCTGCTCGCCGCGCATCGCGCGCTGGAAGAAGCGGTGCTCAGCAAGCAGCAGAACCGCTTCAAGCCGGAGGTGGCGCGCAAGTGGGTGGAGCTGGTCTACGAGGGCTTCTTCCACGACCCGCTGAAGACCGACCTGGAGGCGTTCCTGGCGTCCAGCCAGTCCACCGTCAACGGCACGGTGACGCTGGAAACGAATGGCGGCAGCGTCGGCGCGGTGGCGGTGGAGTCGAAGCACATCCTCAACGCCAAGGGCGCCACCTATGCGCAGTCGGCCGACTGGGGCGTGGAGGAGGCCGAGGGTTTCATCAAGCTGTTCGGCATGAGCAGCACGCTGTGGGCCGAGGTCAATCGCGGATGAGCGCACTGCTCGATGCCACGTTGAAACACCTGGCGGCGCTGGTCGGTTTCGACACGCGCAATCCGCCGCGCACGATCGACACCGGCGGCATCTTCGACTACCTGCGCGCGCAGCTGCCCGGCTTCGACGTGACGGTGACCGACTTCGGTGCCGGCGCGGTGGCCCTGCACGCGGTGCGCGGCGAGCCGAAGGTCCTGTTCAACGTGCACCTGGACACCGTGCCGGACTCGCCGGCGTGGACGGCCGATCCGCACACGCTGCGGGTCACTGCCGATCGCGCGATCGGCCTGGGCGCGTGCGACATCAAGGGGGCGGCGGCGGCGCTGCTGGCGGTGGCGAATGCCAGTCACGGCGACCTGGCGCTGCTGTTCACCACCGACGAGGAGGCGAACGACGCGCGCTGCATCGCCGGCTTCCTGCGCGAACCGCACGCTTACGACGCAGTGATCGTGGCCGAGCCCACCAAGGGCGAGGCGGTGCTGGCGCATCGCGGCATCCAGTCGGTGCTGATGCGCTTCGCCGGCCAGGCCGGGCATGCCTCGGGCGAGCAGAAGCCGGGCGACAGCGCACTGCACCAGGCCGTGCGCTGGGGCAACGCGGCGCTGGATTTCGTGGCGGCGCAGTCGCACGAACGCTTCGGCGGACTGACCGGCCTGCGCTTCAACATCGGCCGCATCGAGGGCGGCATCAAGGCGAACATGATCGCGCCGAGTGCCGAGGTCCGCTTCGGCATGCGGCCGCTGCCGACGATGGACCCGGACCGCTTGCTGACCCAGTTCCGCTCGCTGGTCGAGCCGGCGCCGGTCGAGTTCGCGGAAACCTTCCGCGGCGCCTCGCTGCCGGCCGGCGACACGGCGAACGCCGAGGCGAACCGGCTGGTCGCGCGCGACGTGGCCGACGAGCTGGGCATCCCGGTCGGCAACGCGGTGGACTTCTGGACCGAGGCGGCGCTGTTCTCCGCCGCCGGCTACACCGCCTTCGTCTACGGCCCCGGCGATATCGCGCAGGCGCACAGCGCCGACGAGTGGGTCGCGCTGGAGCAGCTCGAGCGCTATGCACAAACGGTTTATCGAATCATCGAGAGGTCCGGCCAGGGAAGGCCGGTTTTCGACTCTGGCGTTCACGGATGAACGCAAGGAATAAACATGGAAACGCATAAGCACACCCGCAAGACCATCGTGCGCCTGCTTTCGAGCATGGGCAGCGCGAAGGAGATCCAGCAGTACCTCAAGCGCTTCTCCGAGCTGGATGCCAAGCGCTTTGCCGTGGTCAAGGTCGGCGGCGCGGTGCTGCGCGACGAGTTGGCCGATCTCGCCTCGTCGCTGACCTTCCTGCAGCAGGTCGGCCTGACCCCGATCGTGCTGCACGGCGCCGGTCCGCAGCTGGACGAGGAGCTGGCTGCCGCCGGCATCGAGAAGCACACCATCGACGGCCTGCGCGTGACTTCGCCGAAGGCGCTCGGCATCGTGCGCCGCGTGTTCCAGCAGCAGAACCTGAAACTGGTCGAGGCACTGCAGTCGATGGACACGCGCGCCACCTCGGTGGCGACGGGCGTGTTCATGGCCGACTACCTGGACCGCGATACCTACGGTCTGGTCGGCAAGGTCCGCAGCATCAACCTGGCGCCGATCGAGGCCAGCCTGCGCGCGAACTCCATCCCGGTGATCGCCAGCCTGGGCGAAACCGACAAAGGGCAGATCCTCAACGTCAACGCCGACTTCGCCGCGAACGAACTGGTGCGCGTGCTGCAGCCGTACAAGATCGTGTTCCTCACCGGCACGGGAGGCCTGCTCGACGAGCACGGCAAAGTGATCGATTCGATCAATCTGAGCACCGAGTTCGATCACTTGATGGCGCAGCCTTGGATCAACGGTGGCATGCGCCTGAAGATCGAGCAGATCGCCGACCTGCTGGCCGACCTGCCGCTGACCTCGTCGGTGTCGATCACCCGCCCGTCCGAACTGGCCAAGGAGCTGTTCACCCACAAGGGTTCCGGCACCCTCGTGCGACGCGGCGAGAAGGTGCTGCGCTTCGACTCCTGGGACGGCGTGGACCGCGCGCGCATGCGCAGGCTGATCGAGTCCAGCTTCGGCCGCACCCTGGTGCCGGACTATTTCGAGCGCACCAGGCCGATGCGCATCTACGTCAGCGAGAACTACCGCGCGGCGATGATCCTTGTCGAGGAGGACGGCTTGCCGTATCTCGACAAGTTCGCCGTGCTGGACGACGCGCAGGGCGAAGGCCTGGGCCGCGCGGTGTGGCAGGTGATGCGCGAGGAGAATCCGCGGCTGTTCTGGCGCTCGCGTCACGGCAACCCGGTCAACCCTTTCTACTACGCCGAATCGGACGGCTGCATCAAGCAGCCGCGCTGGAAGGTGTTCTGGTACGGCATCGACGGGTTCGACACGATCTCCCGTTGCGTGGCGCATTGCGCGCAACGTCAGCCGACACTGGTGGATTGAGCCATGCACACGAACAGGAAAACGGTAGGCATCGTCGGCGCGCGCGGCCATACCGGCATGGAACTGATCCGCCTGATCGCGGCGCACCCGCTGCTGCAACTGGCCTTCGTCTCCTCGCGCGAACTGGACGGCCAGCGAGTGGCCGATCACGTCGACGGTTTCGCCGGCGAACTGCGCTACGCCAGCCTGGACCCGGCCGCGGTGGTGGCGCAGGGCGCCGACGTGGTGATCCTGGCGCTGCCCAACGGCAAGGCGGCGCCGTTCGTCGAGGCGATCGACGCGGCGAAGCCGGACACGTTGATCCTCGACCTTTCCGCCGACTACCGCTTCGACCCGTCGTGGTACTACGGCCTGCCCGAGCTGACCCGCGACAAGTGGCGTGGTGAGCGGCGCATCAGCAATCCCGGCTGCTACGCCACCGCCATGCAGCTCTCCATCGCGCCGCTGAAGGACCTGCTGGCCGCGCCACCGGTGTGCTTCGGCGTCTCCGGCTATTCCGGCGCCGGCACCACGCCGTCGGACAAGAACGATCCGGAAAAACTGCGCGACAACCTGATGCCGTACGCGCTCACCGGCCACATGCACGAGAAGGAGGCCTCGTTCCGGCTCGGCGTGCCGGTGGAGTTCATGCCGCACGTGGCGCCGCACTTCCGCGGGCTTACCGTCACCACCAACCTGTATCTCACCCGCCCGCTGAAACGCGAGGACGTGCTGCAGCGTTTCCGTGCCGCCTACGACAGCGAGAAGCTGGCCGTCGTGACCGACGAGGCGCCGTGGGTCAGCCGCATCGCGCACCGCCACCATGCCGAGGTCGGCGGCTTCGCCGTATCGGCCGACGGCAAGCGCGTGGTGATCGTGGCCACGCTGGACAACCTGCTCAAGGGCGCCGCCACCCAGGCGATGCAGAACATCAACCGTGCGATCGGCGTGGACGAATACACCGCGATTCCGCTCTAGCCGATTTCAGGACACCACCATGACCCAACCCCTCTGGCAAAAATCCGGCATCCAGATCGACGCGAAGATCATGCAGTTCCTCGCCGGCGACGACGTGCTGCTGGATCGCGAGTTCTTCCTGCACGACATCACCGCCAGCAAGGCGCACGTGGAAGGGCTGGCCAACATCGGCGTGGTCAGCACCGACGAAGCCGCCGCACTGAAGCGCGAGCTGGATGCGCTGGCCGCTGATTTCACGAGCGGCGCGTTCGTGCTGGACGAGCGCTACGAGGACGGCCATTCGGCGATCGAGGCCCGCCTCACCGAGCGCCTCGGCGACGCCGGCCGCCGCGTGCACACCGGACGCAGCCGCAACGACCAGATCCTGGTTGCCACCCGGCTTTGGCTGAAGGACAAGCTGGCCGCGCTGGAGGCGCATTGCCGCGCCATCGCCGGAGTCTGCCTTGAGCGCGCGTCGCAAGAAGCCGTGCCGATGCCCGGCTACACCCACCTGCAGCGTGCGGTGGTGTCGTCCACTGCAATGTGGTTCGCCGGTTTCGCCGAGGGCTTCATCGACAATGCGCTGCGCGCGCGGCAGACGATGACGCTGATCGACGCCAACCCGCTCGGCACCGCCGCCGGCTACGGCGTGAACATGAAACTCGACCGCGAGCACACCACCCGGGCGCTCGGTTTCGCGCGCATGCAGATATCGCCGATCTACGCGCAGCTGTCGCGCGGCAAGTTCGAGATGGCGGTGCTGGAGGCGATCGGCGGCGCGCTGCTCGACTTGCGCCGGCTGGCGTGGGACCTGTCGCTGTTCACCACCGCCGAATTCGACTTCGTCAAATTGCCGGCCGAGTACACCACCGGCAGCTCGATCATGCCGAACAAGCGCAACCCCGACGTGATCGAACTGCTGCGCGCCAGCTACGCCAGCGTGGCCGCCGCGCGCACCGAGATCGAACAGCTGCTGTCGCTGCCGTCCGGTTACCAGCGCGACCTGCAGTTCTCCAAGGGCTCGATCTTCCATGGCGTGCGTCATGGCCTGATGGCGCTGGAACTGGTACCCGACCTGCTGGCGCGATTCGCGTGGAACGAAGCCGCGATGCGTGCGGCGATCGAGCCGGCGATGTACGCCACCGACGTGGCAATCGAGCAGGCCGCCGCCGGCGTGCCGTTCCGCGATGCGTATCGCGCGGCGGCGGAAACCGCGGCATCCGCAGGGCAGGGGCGCACGCCCGAAGGCAGCCTAGCCGCCCGCGTGTCGCCGGGCGCCGGCAACGACCTGCGACTGGATGAACTGCACGCGCGACTACGCGCACTCGACGACTGAAGCGGAGGCACGGGCATGGCGGCGATCGACACGGGGAACACGCACACCGGCCTGCCCGCACAGGCATTGCCCTCCTGGCGCCGCGCCGTGCTGAAAGTGGGCAGCAACCTGCTCGCCGCCGACGGCGGCGGCCTCACGTCGCGTCACGCCGAAGCGCTGGCCGGTTTCATTGCCGCCAGCCATGCCGAAGGCCGCGAGGTGGTGCTGGTGTCCTCCGGCGCGGTGGCGGCGGGACGTGCGCTGTTGCGTCAGCATGCGCGCGACGGCGGCGGCCTCGCCGCGCGGCAGGCGCTGGCCGCGCTGGGCCAGGCGCCGATGATCGCGCTGTGGCAATCGCTGTCCGCGCGGCCGGTGGCGCAGGTGCTGCTGACCCACGACGACCTGCGCAACCGCCGCCGCTACCTCAACGCGCGCGCCACCCTGCGCGAGCTGCTGCAGCTCGGCGTGCTGCCGGTGATCAACGAGAACGACACCGTGTCGGTGGATGAACTGAAGCTCGGCGACAACGACAACCTTGCCGCCATCGTGGCCGCGCTGGTCGACGCCGACCTGCTGCTGATCGCCTCCGACGTCGATGCGCTATACAGCGCCGACCCGCGGCGCGATCCCGCGGCCGTGCCGATCGCGCAGGTGGCCGCGCTGACCGCCGAGATCGTCGCGATGGCCGGCGACAGCGGCAGCGCGGCCGGCACCGGCGGCATGCGCACCAAGCTGCAGGCCGCGGCGAAAGCTGCCGCCGCCGGCATCCCCACGGCCTTGTTCAGCGGGCGCGAGGCGGCCACCGTGCAGGCACTGCAGCGCGGGCAGTTGCGCGGCACGCTGATCGCCGCGGCTTCCACGCGATTGCAGGCGCGCAAGTACTGGCTGCGCCACGCACCCGCGGCGCCGGGCCGCATCCGCATCGACGCCGGTGCGGTGAAGGCGCTGGCCGGCGGGCGCGTCTCGCTGCTGCCGGGCGGCGTGCTTGGAGCCGACGGCGAGTTCCACCGCGGCGACCTGGTCGAGATCGTCGACGCGGACGGCGCCGCCGTTGCGCGCGGACTCAGCCAGTACGGTGCCGCCGAGGTGCGCCGTCTGGCCGGCCGGCACAGCCGCGAGATCGACGGCGTGCTCGGCTACAGCTACGGCGACGAGGTGGTGCATCGCGACGACCTCGTCGGCATGAGTCGCCCGGTTGTGTCCGGACAGGAGATCAGCACATGAGCACGATCCGCGAACAGGCACTCGCCTGCCGCGACGCGGCGCAGGTAGTCGCGGCGCTCGACACGGGGACGAAGCGCGCGTTGCTTCGCGACATGGCTGCGGCGCTGGAAGCGCAGTCCGCCGCGGTGCTGGCAGCGAACGCCGAAGACGTGCAACAGGCCGCGGCGAAAGGCGTGCAGGGCGCCATGCTCGACCGCCTGCGGCTGGACCAGGCACGCGTGGCCGGCATCGCCGGCGCGCTCCGCGAAGTGGCCGAGCTGCCCGACCCGGTCGGCGTAACGACCCGCCGCGAGACACGACCGAACGGACTGTCGGTCGAGCGCGTGCGCATCCCGCTCGGCGTGATCGCGATGATCTACGAGGCGCGCCCCAACGTCACCGCCGACGCCGCCGCGCTGTGCCTGATGGCCGGCAACGCGGTGATCCTGCGCGGTGGCTCCGAGGCGATCCATTCCAACACCGCGATCGCCGCGGCGCTGAAGTCGGCACTGGAGGCGCACGGCGTGCCGACCGCCGCCGTGACCCTGGTCGACGACCTGCGCCGCGAGACGATGGTCGAACTGCTGCAGCTGGTCGACATCGTCGACCTTGCGATTCCGCGCGGCGGCGAGGGCCTGATCCGTTTCGTTGCCGAACACGCGCGCGTGCCGGTGATCAAGCACTACAAGGGCGTCTGTCACCTGTACGTGGATTGCGCCGCCGACCTCGCGCTGGCGCTGGACCTGCTGATCGACGGCAAGACCTCGCGCCCCGGCGTGTGCAACGCGCTGGAGACGCTGCTGGTGCATCGCGACGTCGCCGCCGCCTTCCTGCCGCGCGCGGTGGCTGCCTTGCGCGAGCGCGGCGTCGAGCTGCGCGGCGACGAGCGCAGCCGCGCCCTGGTGCCCGACATGCGCGCGGCGACCGACGACGACTACGCCGCCGAGTTCCTCGACCTGATCCTCGCCGTGCGCGTGGTCGACGACCTCGACACCGCCATCGCGCACATCCGTCGCCACGGCTCCGACCACACCGAAGTCATCGCCACCGCCGACGAAACCGCCGCGCAACGCTTCGTGCAGGCGATCCGTTCCGCCGTGGTGATGGTCAACGCCTCCTCCCGTTTCAGCGACGGCGGCGAGCTGGGCCTGGGCGCCGAGATCGGCATCTCCACCACGCGCCTGCACGCCTACGGGCCGATGGGCGCCGAGGCGCTGACCATCGAACGCTTCGTGCTGCGCGGCGACGGCCAGGTGCGGCACGCCGAAAGCCGCCGGTGAAGGCGCGCATCGTGCGCCTCAGCCCCGCACGAAGGCGCGCCGCCAGTGCCGCAGTGCACCGGCCGCCACCAGCAACCAGGCCAGCAGGCTGATGTAGACGCCGAGGTCGGACACCGGCTGCAGCAGATCCAGGTCCAGTGCCTGTGCCAGCGCGTTCGTGCCGACCGTGTACATGCCCAGCGGAAACACGATGTCCCAGTCGTCCACCGCGTAGCGCAGGCGCACGTGGCGCATGCCGTGGCGCCACAGCTCGAGGATCGCCAGCAGCGGAATCCACCAGGTGGCGCTGGCCCAGAAGAACAGGGTGAAGCCCTTGACGAAGGGCACCAGCGCACCGAGCGACGGTTGCGCCGGCGCATGCAGCACCAGCAGGCTGCCGGCCAGCGTGGTGATCGCCAGCGCGCCCATGTTGATCCAGTACGGCGGCGTGAAGCCGCTGGCCGGCAGCGGCAGGAACAGCAGGCGGTAGAAGATCAGCGTGATCAGGATCAGGTACAGCGCCGCACCGACCAGGTACAGGCACAGCGCGGCGAACAGCCAGCCGAGCGCGGGCGTCGCATGGTCGTGCGCCACCAGCAAGGTGATCGCCACCGCCAGCGCCTGCGTCGACACCACCGCCACCAGCCAGCCGCCATTGATGCTGCGCCGGAAGCCGGGCTTGCGCTGGCCGGTGATCACGGCGAGCAGCAGCAGGTACGACAGGCAGCCCCAGCCGACCGCGCCGAGCACGGTCAACGCGACGGCCCAATGCGGCAGCGGAACCACCAGCACACACTGGCTGGCCAGCACACCGATGGCCGCGACGAAGGTGAGAAAGCCCGCGCCCCGCGCCGGGTTGGTGAAGTCGTCCAGCACCTCGCACCTGGCATGCACGAGGCGCAGCGCGTTCAGCGCCAGCAGCAGCACGAAGGCCACCGCGTTCAGCACGAACAGCGCACGCGCCAGCACGGGCATGCCGTGCTGGCCGGCATCGATGGAGACGATGCCGGTGGCCATCACCAGCGCGAACGCGCCGGGGTCCAGCTTGCGGATGCTCGATGGAAGGGTGCGGCTCAGCATCATCGTCCTGGCTCCGGCGAGCGGCCGTACGGGTGACGGCCGGCGGGCGATCCATCCGTGGATTCGCCGTGGTTTGCGCCGGTCAGCTCGACGGGGTCAGCAAACGGGTCAGCTGGTCGAGTTGGGCGCGGTAGTGGTCAAGCACCTGCGCAGTGATCGTTGCATAGCGGTTCGCCTCGTCCCAGCGCCGTGCCTCGATCGCCTCACGCACGCCGGGAACCGTCTTGACGCCGTAGCCGGTGAGCATGCCTGGCGCGTAGATGAAGTGCCGGAACCACGGCCGGCCGGGCAGGCCGTCGGCATCGGTCAGCGCCTGTTCCATCCGGCCCATCTGCCGGTTGATCTGGCGCAGCCGCGCGGCGGGCAGGGCAAAGCCGTCGGCGGCCTGCCGCGCGTAGGCGGCCTGGAAAGCCTTTGCGCTCTGCTCCAGCTGGCTGGCGGCGCGGTCCAGCGGGGCCAGCTCGATCGCCGGCACATCGGAGTCGCGCGCCGGCGGCAGCAGCGGCCGGGTTGGGTCGCTGTCCAGCGCGTAGGCATGCGCGTCGAGCAACTGGTGCTGTTGCGCCGTTGCCTTGCGCGTATTCTCGATCAGCTTGTGCAGTTCGCCGACGTAGCGGCCCAGGGTCTGGCTGAAATCGCCGAAGCGCAGCGGCAGCACATCGGCATCGGCGCTGCGCAACACGATGTGGCCGGCCACCTTGGCCAGCGCCACGCCGTACTCGAAGCTGGGATCGCCAAAGCGGGCGTAGTGGTCGAACGAGTCGTAGCGCGAGTGATAGATGCCGGCATTGTCGTCCTCGCCGCCGAAGCCCAGGTCGAGCGAGGCGATGCCGAGATGTTCCAGGAACGGGCTGTAATCTGAGCCGGAGCCCAGTGCCTCGATCGGCAAATCGCCGCCGCTGGCTGCCGCCTTGGCATTGGCCTTGGCTTCGGGTTTCGCCTTGGGATCGCTGCCTTCGATCATCAGGTGCGCCCGCCAGCGTTTGCCCACGCTGACGCGGGTTTCCGGATCGGTCACGCCGTCGGCGACCTGGTTGACCAGGTGCTGCAGCGAATGGCTGCCGCCGGCGCCGAGGAAGCCGCGGCCGTTGGTATCCGAGTTGATGTAGAGCACGGCCTTGGCCTGCAGCTCCTTCGCGTGCGCCTCGGCCCATTCGGTGGAACCGAGCAGGCCCGGTTCCTCGCCGTCCCAGCTGGCGTAGACCAGGGTGCGCTGCGGCCGCCAACCCTGCTTGAGCAGGCCGCCGATGGCCTTGGCCTCGGCCATCAGGGCCACGTTGCCGGCCAGCGGGTCCCATGCGCCGAACACCCAGCCGTCGTGGTGGTTGCCGCGGATGATCCACTGGTCCGGCGCGCGGGCGCCCTCGATCTTGGCGATCACGTCATAGATCGGCTTGCGGTTCCAGTCCGACAGCACGGTCAGGTGCGCCTTGGCCGTGCTCGGGCCCACGTGGTAGGTCAGCGGCAGTGCGCCGCGCCAGGCTGCGGGTGCCACCGGGCCGCCCAGCGACTTCAGCAGCGGCGTGGCGTCGGCGTAGGAGATCGGCAGCACCGGAATCTTCAGCAGGGTCTTCGCGTCCTTGATCGCCAGCCGCTTGGCGCCGGGCGTGGAGCCGATGCCGGGGGTCAGCGGATCGCCGGGATATTGCTGCATGTCGGCGACCGAGCCGCGCTGCACGCCTTCGGGCGGGCGCCAGCCGCCTTCGGGCCAGGTGTCGCCCTGGGCGTAGCCGTCATCGTGCGGGTCGGAGTAGATCAGGCAGCCGACCGCGCCATGCTCCTGCGCCAGCTTCGGCTTGAGCCCGCGCCAGCCGCCGCCGTAGCGGGTAATCACGATCTTGCCGCGCACGTCGATGCCGCGGCGGGCCAGCTCCTTGTAGTCGTCCGGCATGCCGTAGTTGGCGTAGACCAGTGGTGCGGTGACATCGCCGTCGCCGCCGTAGACGTTGTATGGCGGCAGCGCGCCGGGCAGCGCCGAAGTGGCATCGCCGGCGACCGGCGGCTCGTGCAGGGTGGCGGTGAACGGCTGCGGCCCGAGCAGTTCCAGTGCGACTTTCTTCGGCGTCGGATACAACACCTCGAACGTCTCGATGTGCGCATCCCAGCCCCAGGCGCGGAACTGCTCCAGCATGAACTCGGCATTCGCCTTGTCGTGCGGCGAGCCGACCTGGTTCGGCGCCGATGCCATCTGCTTCAACCAGTCGCGCAGCTCGGCCGGGTCGAGCTGGGCGTCGAAACGTCGTTCCAGGTCGAGTTGGGTGGTGGCATGCGCGGGCGTGAAGCCGAGCAGGCCGGCTTGCGATGGGGCGGCGGGTTCCGCTCCGATGGCGGCGAAGGTCGCAAGCGCACACGCCGTGGCAAGCAGTACGCGCATTCTGTGGTGGGTCATGGAATCAGTTCCCCTGGTCGACGGAGGGTTGCGCCACATCGCCGCGAACCGGCGTGGACACGGGCCCGGCAGTGGCTGCCGGGGGCTGGGAGGGCGGTGGCCGCGGGTTGCGGTCCCTGATCGTGACGTTCTGTGAAAACAACGTGGCGTTGTTCTCGCCGCTGTAGACCATGCGGTACTTGCCGGGCCGCAGGTAGAGCTCGCTGGCGGGCGCCGCGCCGCCGCTGCGCACGCGGTCGCTGGGCACGGCGTTGAGCGGCACCGGATCGAGCACCACGCGATCGGCCGGGATGGCGTCGTTGCCTTCGCTGGCGTAACGCGCCTCCACCATGCAGGGAAAATGCTGGTTGCAGCGTTCGCCATCCACGTAATACGGCTTGCGTTCGCCGCCCAGGCTGAGCCAGGTCGGGCGGCCGCGGCGCATGGATATCGGCGCAAACCACACGCTGACGTCGTAGCCCGGCCGCAACGACCACGGTTTGCCGGCGTCGTCCACGAACACGATGGGGCCGGTCGGTTGCAACTTCTTCATGACCGGCTCGTAGTACGGATGATTGCCGCCGACATCGGGGTGGTCGTACAGCATGGTCTGCTCGACGGTGAGCGGGTCGATGTCGATCAACCGCCGCAGGTGCTGGGCCATTGAGGCGCCGCCCAGGTAGGCGCCGGATTCCTGGATGTGCGCGTAGCCGGCGTTGACCACCACGCGCGCGTCGGGATGTTCCTTGAACACCTGCCGGTACAGGTTGCGCGCCTGCTCCGCTTCGCGTGCGTCGCCGGAGGCATCGGACAGCGCCTCGTAGCCGACCACCTTGTAGCCGAGCCGCAACGCGGTGCGCACCATTTCCGCGCAGACCGGTTCCTGCGTGTAGAAGCCGCTGTCTTTGGTCGGGTATCCGCGCGCCTGCAGCCCCTTGTCGGTCTGGTAGACCGTCTCGGCCGCGAAATAGTCGTAACCCTCGGCGCGCAGTCGCGCCAGCATCTGCACCGTCAGGCTGCGGGTGAGCGGGATGTTGTGCGCCTCGTTGAAGAACACTGCCCGGCGCCCTTTCGCCAGCCGTGCGATCGCCGTCAGGGCAGACTCGGCGTGGTGGACCCCGTCGTCCAGTGGCAAGGGGCGGTCGTCGGGCAACGCTCCCTGCCTGATCGAGAAGCTGGTCGCCGCGTCCGGGTAATCGCCGATGAAGGTCTGATACCAGCTCAGGTACTGGCTGAAAATGACCTGGAAAGCAGGGTCGTTGTTGCCGACGGAGGCGTAGCGCATCACCTGGAACTGGGCCAGCAGGCCATTGCGCTTGTCGGCGTCGCGCATGATCGCCTCGGATTCCTGCGACGCCTTGAGTTGCCTGGCCTGCCAGTGCGCCGGCGATTGCGCATGGCCGGAGCCGGGCATGCCGGCGATCGCGGCGCAGGCGGCGGCGAACAGAATGCTGGTACAGCGCATGGAACCTCCCGTGAGTCGGTGGGTTTGCGTGGCCATCCCGCGGCGGTGGAACCGCAACCCGTGCACGTTACCGCAAGCACCATCGCATGCCTGTGCCTGTCGACACAGTGTCATCACGATCAAAGCGGAGCACAATCGGGAACCCCGCCTGCCGATGGAGTACGCCATGCGCCACGCCATGCTTGCCCTCCTGCTGACCCTCCCGCTCCCCGCCGTGGCGACCGCCCAGGTTGCCGACCTGCACAGCGGCGCGATCACTGCTGCCGTGCAGAAAGGCGTCGACGATCCGGCGCGCGCGGCGGATCGCCACGAGGATGCGCGCCGCAAGCTGGCGCTCGTCATGACCTTCGCCGAGGTCAAGCCTGGCCAGAACGTGCTCGAACTGGTGCCCGGCAGCGGCTACTGGACGCGGGCGTTCAGCGCCATCGTCGGGCCCACCGGCCATGTCTACACCGTCTGGCCGGACGAGATGGGCAAGTACTCCGCCAAGAGCCTGGCCAACTGGCAGAAGCTGGCGGCCACGCCGCATTACGCCAACGTGAGCCTGCTGCAGCAGCCGGCGGCCAAAGTGAGCGTGCCGGTGCCGGTGGACCTGGTGTTCACCTCGCAGAACTACCACGACTACCACGACCCGTTCATGGGCCCGGTCGACATGGCCAGCTTCGACAAGCAGGTCTACGACGCGCTCAAGCCCGGCGGCCTGTTCGTGGTGATCGACCACGTAGCCCCCGCCGGCTCCGGCCTGGCCGACACCGACACCTTGCACCGCATCGATCCGGAGGTCGTCAAGCGCGAGGTCGAGGCCGCCGGCTTCGTCTTCGATGGCGAAAGCAACGCCCTGCGCAACCCGGCCGACACGCATACCACCAAGGTGTTCGACAAGTCGATACGCGGCCACACCGACCAGTTCATCTACCGCTTCCGCAAGCCGGCGAAGTAATCACGGCTGCGCGGGGTTGCGCGTAGCGCGCGAGCGGGGGCAGGCTTGGACTTCGCCGTTGCAGTCGGCACCCTCGGAGGGGTGCCGCTGCCGCGCCGCCACGTCCGCAGTGATGCCATGATCCCCAGCGAACCCGAACCGCCAGACGACGATCCCGCCGACCCCATGCCGCAGCGCCCGCCCGAACCGGACGCCACCGACTGCTGCGGCGAGGGCTGCGTGCGCTGCGTGTACGATGTGCATGACGAGGCGCTCGAACGCTACGAACAGGCCCTCGCGGCATGGCGTGCGCGCCGGCAGTCGTCAGGGTGAGCATGTGCCCGCCTGTGGTGGGAGTTGGCGCGTGATCCGCTGCACGGTGATACGGCGGCCGATGAAGCTCGTCGCGCCTGCGCCGCGTTGTGGGGGAGGTGGCGCATGTCATCGGTGAGTTTGCTTAATAAAAAGGGACGTGGCGAATTGAATTGATCGCCTTGCCCGACTATCGGGGCCAGGTTCACTTCGGAGTTGAACTCACCTCCAAAGTTGAATCCGCCCACAAACCCGGCGTGGATATCCATGACGACGTTCTTCGTGGCCCTTTGGATCGTCACGGCCTTGTACTCGATCCTGTTCTTTGTCCTGTACGTCGGTGTCGTCCGCCTCCGCATCAGCGACGCGCAAGTCAAGGTACACAGGCCAGGCATCCTGTTCCGCCGGCAGCGTTACGTCGAGTGTTACCTGGGCTTGCTGAGCAACGAAGAGAAGTCGCGCTGGTACAACGTATTCCTGAAATATTCGTTTGATATCGGCCTTGCCCTGTCCACTACCTTGCTGTTCTACGTGATCGTCTTGGTGATTCGCGGCATGGGTTGACAGGGCGCTGGCCGGACCATGAGACCGGCTGGTCGGGCCTGCACTTTCAGAGATGCCGACGGCAGACTTTCTTCGTCGAGATCGAGCGCGCAGGGCCGCGAACCTTCGTCCGCCCGCCGCCCCGTTTCGTCGCCTCGTGGCCGGTTTCGTCGCAAGCCGCGCGATTTTCCGCGGCGGGGCCGCTAGTCTCGTTGGCGGTCTCCCCAGCGTGGACGGTTGCCGTGTTTCGAAGCCTGTTTTTCTACCTCCGATTGATCGTGGCCTGGTACCTGTTGGTGCTGCTGGCGACGTTGTCCGTGAGCTGGATCTGGTCGGGGTTGGGCAGCCTGGTGCAGTTGCTGGGGCTGGTGGTGATCGTGTTCGTGGTGATCCGCGCGCATTCGCACCTGGTGCGGGTGCGCATGATCGCGGGCAAGCTGACTTCGGCGACACTGGCCACCCGGCAACGGCGGCAGATCGAGGTGCCGTTCGAGGCGGAGGAGGCGTTCGAGCTGCTGGACGCCGCGATTCGCGAACTGCCGGGCGTGGAGCAGGTGGACCGCACGCGCAACCATCTGCAGATTCGCGCCACTGCGGTCTACGCCGACCCCTATGACCTGGCGCAGTTGGGGCGCTGGAATCCGATGCGCTGGATCGTCAGCCAGCGCAATCGCGTCCTGGCCACGGTCAATCGCGGCGAGGGCAGCAGCAGCTTCAGCCTGGTCTGCGAGCCGTGCAGCGCGCCGTGGAGCGACTGGCTGCAGGTGGACGACGGCGTCAACCTGGAGAATCTCGAGGCGATCGCCCGCGCGGTGACGCTCGGCGTGGCCAGCCGCCGCCGCGGCGAGCAGGCGGCGGCGGCACAGACGGCGACCGAGAAGGAGCTGGCGATCGCCAGGCTCAGCCTGCTGCAGGCGCAGGTGGAGCCGCACTTCCTGTACAACACGCTGGCCAGCGCGCAGGTGCTGGTGCGCAGCGACCCGGCCGGGGCGGATGCGATGCTGGGCCACCTGATCCAGTACCTGCGCCACTCACTGCCGCGCGCCGACCGCGCGCTCGCCAGCCTGGGCGAGGAACTGGAGCGCTCGCGCGCCTACCTGGCGATCATGAAGATCCGCATGGGCACACGCCTGAACGTGCAGATCGACGTGCCGGACGAACTGCTGGCCACGCCGCTGCCGCCGATGCTGCTGCAGACCCTGGTGGAAAACGCGATCAAGCACGGCCTGGAGCCGCGGCCCGGCGACGGCACGGTGTGGATCTTCGCGCGCCGGCAGGATGGCCGCGTGGCGGTGACCGTGGCCGACGACGGCAAGGGTTTCGGCGCGCAGGAAAGCGGCGCGGGCATCGGCCTGAAGAACGCGCGCGAACGGCTGAAACTGATCTATGCCGGCCAGGCCAGCCTGGCCATCGCGGCGAATTTCCCGCAGGGCGTCGCCGCCACCATCAACGTGCCGGAGCACTACAGCGAGGAGCAGGCCCATGGCTAAGGGTGTGATCGCCGAAGACGAGGTCTTGCTGCGCCAGTCGCTGCGCGCCGCGCTGGAGACGGCATGGCCGCAGCTCGACATCGTCGCCGAGTGTGAGGACGGTGCCAGCGCGCTGGAGGCGATCGTCGAGCATCGGCCCGAAGTGGCCTTCCTCGACATCCGCATGCCCGGCCTCACCGGCCTCGAAGTCGCCACCGCCGCGGCCGAAGCGTGCCCGGCGACCCAGGTGGTGTTCGTCACCGCGTATGACCAGTACGCCATCGACGCCTTCGAGCGCGGCGCGATCGACTATCTGCTCAAGCCGGTCGTCCCGGAACGGTTGCGCGCCACCGTGGAGCGCGTGCAGTCGCGCGTGGGCGCGGATCGGTCCGACACTGCCTCGCTGGCCGACCTGGTCCGGCAGATCGGCAGCCGGCTGGGGCCGGCGCGCCAGCAACCGCCGCTGAGCTGGGTCACCGCCAGCACGGGGCGGGAGACGCGGCTGATCCTGCTCGACGACGTCGCCTATTTCCGCGCGGACAACAAGTACACCACCGTGGTCACCGCCGAGGGCGAGGCGCTGCTGCGCACGCCGATCCGCGAACTGCTGGAGGTGCTCGACCCGACCGTGTTCAAGCAGATCCACCGCGGCACCGTGATCAACATGAAGGCGGTCGCCGCCGTCACCCGCGACGACACCGGCAAGGGCATCGTGCGCCTGCGCGAGCGGCCGGAAACGCTCAGCGTGAGCGCGCCGTTCATGACCCTGTTTCGCAACATGTAACTGCCGCGTTCGCAACGGTTTGTCGGGAGGACGGCCATGCACTATCTCATCGCGCTGATCTGGCTGGTGCTCTCGCTGGCCGGGGTGGAGGGCTACGGCAGCCAGTCGCACGCCACGCGCGCCAGCGTCAACGGCGTCGACGTGCTTTACAGCCGTACGCGGATTGTCGCCGACATCGCCGACATCACCTGCGTGCGCAGCGCCAGCGGGCGTTGCCATTACCGTTTGCTGGCGTGCCCGACGCCGGCCGCGCACGCAACCAAGGCGCCGGCCTGCGAGCAGTCCGGCGCACGGCAGTTCGTGCTGGCGAGCGGAGCAAGCCGGGACGTAGCGGGCCTGCCCGCACGTTTCATGCTTTGCGTGGGTGCCGGTGACGGCGGCGTCGGCGCGGAATGCAACATGCTTTCCGCATCGCGTTCGCCGCTTGCCGGCTGGTGAGCGGCGGAGCTACTTGTCCTTCTTTTTTTCTTGCTTGGCGGCGCGCTTTTCCTTCAGCGTTTTCTCCGGCTTCTTCTTTTCGCTCTTCTTCGAATCCATGCCCTTGCTCATGCGCGGCTCCTCGATGTGGACGATGGTGGTGGCGGCAAGTCTAGGCGTTTCCTCGACCAAACGGGAGTCGTTGCCGTCGCCGATCAGGCCGTGGCCAGGCCGGCGGCGAAGTGCTGGCCGAGGTCGCGCTGGCAGCGTGCGAGCACGGCCGGCGGCATGACGCCCGGCCAGCTGTGCGCCAGGTCCGCATCGGCGGGGAACTCGCCGTTTTCCACCAGCAGGCTCAGGCTGGCCAGACTGTCGGCCACCGCCAGCGCGCGGCCCAGCGGGGAGCTGGCTGCGCTGACCTCGCCCTGGCACTCGGCCAGGGCGCCGAGCACGCGCGCCGGCAGCCCCCATTGGCGGGCAGCCTGCAGCGAGAGTTGCGCGGCCAGCATCGCGCAGTGCCGCACGAAGCCCGCCGACAACGGCGGTGGCGGCGCCCCGGGCAGCAGTTGATCCAGCAGGCGCACCACCGCGCCCGTACCGGCATGGCGCACGATCCCGGCCAGATAGGCCTCGAACGCATCGCAGCCGGTGGTGCGCCCCAGCCACGCGCAGGCATGCGCGCAGCGTTCCGCGTGGCCCCACAGGCGCCCGCCTGCCGCGTGGCCCATGCTGCCGGTGTTGCCCTGCAGGATCGGCTTCATCACGTGCAGGGTGATCACCCGGCGCAGGCCGTCCTGGCCGAGCAGCACCACCGCCTGTTGCAGGCTGCTGATCGGTTGTGCCGAACGGTAGAACACGGTGCTGGTGGCGCGCATGACCTCGCCCACCATCAGCGGGTCGCGGCCGACCAGCTTGGCCAGTTCGGCGCCTGCAGCCTCGTCGCTCTTGAGGGTGCGCAGCAGTTGCGGCAGCACGGTCGGCAGCCGCGGCAGGCTGCGCAGGTCGAAGCGAGCGCCGAGCAGCTCCAGTCGTCGCAGCAGGGCCGCTTCGGCCGGCAGCGGGTCATCCTGGCGGGGCGGCGGCAGGCCGAGCACGAGCCGGTGGAAGCGCTCGTCGATCAAGGCCAGCGACGGCGTTTCCGTCGCGGCGTGGGCGACGGCGGGCGACGGGACGGCGGCAGGGGCCGGCGACCGCGCCTTGCTGGCGCGCTGCGGACTGGCCTTTGCCTTGCGTCGCGAAAACACGCGCCGCCACATGTTTCCCACCATGGGGACTGCCCCTCTGTCGCGCCGTGTCGTCGATGGTTCGCTCCCGTTAGCGGCTGCGCGCCGGGAAAGTTGAGCCGACGGCGGCGCGCGTGGCTGTGGCTGGCAATGAACCGGTTCGCCCCCAGATAGGGTGCTTCCGTCATCCGGGATTGCGCCATGATTCCATTTTCCATCCTCGACCTGGCCCCGATCACCGAAGGCAGCGACGCGGGCCAGGCCTTCCGCAACACGCTGGACCTGGCGCAGCTGGGCGAGCGGCTCGGCTACCGGCGCTACTGGCTGGCCGAGCACCACAACATGCCCGGCATCGCCAGTGCGGCCACCGCCGTGCTGATCGGCCATGTCGCCGCCGGCACCTCGACGATCCGCGTGGGCGCCGGCGGCATCATGCTGCCCAACCACGCGCCGTTGCAGGTGGCCGAGGCGTTCGGCACGCTGGCCTCGCTGCATCCGGGCCGCATCGACCTGGGCCTGGGGCGTGCGCCGGGCACCGACCAGCCCACGGCGCGGGCGCTGCGCCGCTACTTCGACAGCGCGGACGCGTTCCCGCAGGACGTGCTGGAGCTGCTTGGCTATTTCGAGCCGGCGCAGCCCGGCCAGCCGGTGCGCGCGGTGCCCGGCGCCGGCATCGAGGTGCCGGTGTGGCTGCTGGGGTCGAGCCTGTTCAGTGCGCGGCTGGCGGCGCAGTTGGGGCTGCCGTTCGCGTTCGCCTCGCACTTCGCGCCGGATGCGATGGACGAGGCGCTGGCGTTGTATCGGCGCAACTTCGTGCCCTCGGCGCGGTTGCAGCAGCCGTATGCGATGCTCGGCATCAACGTGGTCGCGGCCGACAGCGACGCCGAGGCGCGGCGATTGTTCACCACCCAGCAGCAGAGCTTCATCAACCTGCGTCGCGGCAAGCCCGGCCTGATCCCGCCGCCGATCGACGACATCGAGGCGTACTGGACGCCGCCGGAGAAGCTGATGGTCGAGCGCGCGCTGGCCTGCGCGGTGGTCGGCGATGCGGTCACGGTGAAGGAGGGCATCGCGGCCTTCGTGGCCCGCCACCGACCGGACGAGTTGATGCTGACCGCCAACATCTTCGAGCACGCGGCGCGACGACATTCGTTCGAGATCGCCGCGGCGGCACGCGAGGCATGAGCTTCGCCACGGATGCGGTCGGCGTCGGCCATAATGGGCGTTCCCCCGTCGACGCATTGAAGCCACGCCACCGATGAAAACCCCCAAGGGCCTGCAGGAGCTGATCGACGACGGCATGATCGACCAGGTGCTCAGGCCGCTCAAGAGCGGCAAGGAAGCCTCGGTGTATGTCGTGCGCTGCGGCGACGAGGTGCGCTGCGCCAAGGTCTACAAGGACATGGCCCAGCGCAGCTTCCAGGCGCGCGTGCAATACCAGGAAGGGCGCAAGGTACGCGGCAGCCGACAGGCGCGGGCGATGGGCAAGGCGACGAAGTTCGGCCGCCGCGAGGCCGAGGAGGCATGGAAGAATGCCGAGGTCGACGCCCTGTACCAGCTGGCCGCCGCCGGCGTGCGCGTGCCGCGGCCGTACGGCTACTTCAACGGCGTGCTGGTGATGGAACTGGTCACCGATGCGGACGGCCATTCCGCGCCGCGGCTCGGCGAGGTCGAACTGTCCGCCGACGAGGCGCGCGCGTATCACCGCTTCCTGATGCAGCAGGTGGCCCGCATGCTGTGCGTGGGGCTGATCCATGGCGACCTGTCCGAGTACAACGTGCTGGTCGGCCCGCACGGCCCGGTCATCATCGACCTGCCGCAGGCGGTCAGCGCGGCGGGCAACAACAGCGCGCGCACGATGCTGCGGCGTGACGTGGGCAATATCACCATCAGCCTGTCGCGCTTCGCGCCCGAGCTGCTGGACACCCACTACGGCGAGGAGATGTGGGCGCTGTACGAACTGGGCGAGCTGCATCCCGATACCGAACTGACCGGCCGGTTCGAGTTCGACGAGCACATCGCCGACGTCGACAGCGTGATGCAGTCGATCATCGACGCCCGCGAGGAAGCGATCATCCGCCAGCAGGGCAGGGAAGCGGCGGAGCGGGAATTGTAGGAGCGCCCGGTGGGTCGCCAATCACGATGGCGGGCGCTGCCCGCCGGTGGCCGAGCCGCCTCAGGGCTTCTGGACGTCCAAAAGCTCAACGTCGAACACCAGCGAGGCGTTCGGCGGGATGTCGTCGCCGGCGCCGCGCGCGCCGTAGCCCAGCGCGGCGGGGATCAGCAGGGTGCGCTTGCCGCCCACGCGCATGCCGGCCACGCCCTGGTCCCAGCCGGCGATGACGTTGCCGGCGCCGAGCACGAAGGAGAACGGCTCGCCATGATCGCGCGAGCTGTCGAACTGGCTGCCGTGCTTGTTGCCGGCGGTTTCGTCATACAGCCAGCCGGTGTAGTGCACGGTGATCTTCATGCCCGCCACAGCCTCGGTGCCGGTGCCGATTTTGCTGTCGACGACGGTGAGCTGGTCCACGCTGCCGCGGGTTTGTTGCGGCGCCGGCGCCGAGCAGGCGGCGAGCGAAATCAGGGCGAACAGGGAAAGCAACCAGCGCATGGAAAGACTCCTGGGCAAGGGGCAGCGGATGTCCCGATCAAGTCTCGGGTTTGGCATTCCGACTTTCGTCGGGGCGAGAACCGGGTCGGGTTTTTCTTGAGGGAGCCGCGATTATCCGGCAATCGACCGGCGCGTGCCTGCCGCGGTGAGCTCGCACGGGTCAGGCTGCCGCCGTGCCGGCGATAGCGGACCAGCAGCCGACATGCCGGTCAGCTCACCGCTTCGGCGCTCGCCATGCGGATCTGCGGATCGACCGCCACCGCGTCGGCATCGTTCATCAGTTGCAGCTGGCCGTCCTGGATCAGCACCTGCAGGCGCATGCCCCGCTGCAGCAGGGTGACCAGTGCGGCGACGGTGTCGGCGCTGATGTCCAGCACGCTGAGATTGCGGTGGCGAGCCAGCGTGGCGGCGTGGCGGTTCCACCAGAGCTCCGCCGCGTTGCCGCCGTAATTGATCACCACCACCTGGCGCGCACGGCCGCAGGCCTTGCGGACGCGCGTCTCGTCGGGCTGACCCACGTCGATCCACAACTCGATCTCGTCGGTATACGCCTTGCGCCACAGCGCCGGCTCGTCCTCGTCGCTGAGGCCCTTGCCGAACTCCAGCCGCTCGTCCGCATGCATGGCGAACGCGAGCAGCCGCACCATCAGGCGCTCCTCGGTTTCCGACGGGTGGCGCGCCAGGGTCAGCGCATGGGTGGCGTAGTAGTGCCGGTCCATGTCGCTGATCTGCAGTTCGACCTTGTAGATGGTGGAGTTGAGTGCCATGCGCATGCCGGAGGACAACAGCCGACCATTGTACGCGGCGTGGCGCCGACCTGCCGCCGACCTGCGGCTAGACTGGCCCGATCATGCCGAACGTTCCTTTCCGTCCTGACCGTGGCGCCAGCACGGTGCACCTGCCGACAGGGTCCTGGCGAAGCGCGCTCGACGCGCTGTGCGCGCACTTTCCCGCGATCAGTCGTGCGCAGTGGCTGGACCGGATCGCGCGCGGCCGCGTGCTGGACGGGGATGGCGTGGCGATCGACGCGCAGGTGCCGTACCGCGCGGGAATGCGCCTCCACTACTACCGCGAGGTGGCGGACGAGGCGGAGATACCGTTCGTCGAGACGGTATTGCACGCGGATGAACACCTGGTGGTGGCGGACAAGCCGCACTTCCTGCCGGTGACTCCGGCCGGAGGTTTTGTCGAGCAGACCCTGCTGCGGCGATTGATCCGCCGGCTCGACAATCCGCAGCTCGTGCCGCTGCACCGGATCGACCGCGCCACCGCCGGACTGGTGCTGTTTTCGGCGAATCCCGCCAGCCGCGCGGCTTATCAGGCCCTGTTTCGCGAGCGGCGCATCGACAAGTGCTACGAGGCGTTCGCCCCGGCCTTGCCGGCAGGGGTTTTTCCGCTCTACCGGCGTACGCGCATCGTGCAGGGAGAGCCGTTCTTCCGCATGGCCGAGGTCGAGGGTGAGCCCAACAGCGAGACGCGCATCGAGGTGATCGAGCGCGGCGACACCGACTGGCGCTATGCGCTGCATCCGGTGACCGGGCGCAAGCATCAGTTGCGGGTCCACATGGCGGCGCTCGGTGCGCCGATCCGCAACGACGCGTTCTATCCCGAGCTGACGGAGGCGGCGCCGGACGATTATCGGCGGCCGCTGAAGTTGCTGGCGCGGGAGTTGGCGTTCGTCGATCCGTTGTCGGGCGAACCGCGTCGGTTCCGCAGCAAGTTGACGCTCGACGATGGCGCGTGATCGGGATGAAAGGCCGCGGGCAGTGCCGCGCGCGTTCGACCGGGAACTACTCCGCCGGCGTCTTGTGCTTGTAACGACACAGATCGCGGATCACGCAGTGCGGGCAATCCGGCTTGCGCGCCTTGCACACGTAGCGCCCATGCAGGATCAGCCAGTGGTGGGCGTCCTGCCTGAACTCGGCCGGGATCACCTTGACCAGCTTGTCCTCCACCGTGCGCACGTCCTTGCCGGGCGCCAGCCCGGTGCGGTTGGCGACGCGGAAGATGTGCGTGTCGACCGCGATGGTCGGCTCGCCGAAGGCGGTATTGAGCACCACGTTGGCGGTCTTGCGGCCCACGCCGGGCAGCGCTTCCAGCGCCTCGCGGGTACGCGGCACCTCGCCGCCGTGCTGCTCGATCAGCAGCCGGCACAGCGCGATCACGTTCTTGGCCTTGGCGTTGAACAGGCCGATCGTGCTGATGTAGCGCTTCAGCCCATCCTCGCCGAGGTCGAGGATGGCCTGCGGCGTGTTCGCCACCGGAAAGAGCTTGCGGGTCGCCTTGTTCACGCCAACGTCGGTGGCCTGCGCCGACAGCACCACCGCCACCAGCAACTCGAATGGAGTGCCGTACAGCAGCTCGGTGGTCGGATGCGGGTCGAGTTCGCGCAGACGCGTGAACAGTTCCACCACGTCGGCGCGCTTCATGAGGATTTCTTCGCCTTCGCGCGTGCCAGCGCCGCCAGTACCGGATTGGTCGACGCGGCGGTATCCACCGCGGCCTTGCGTGCGGCCAGCTCGGCGTCACGCTCGGCGCGTTCGCGCGCCAGCCGGGCGCCGCGGCGCTGGAAGTGAGCGCGTGCGGCATCCGCGTGCGCCTGATCGATCTGCCTCATCGGCATCGGCACCAGTTCGATGCAATCCACCGGGCACGCCGGCACGCACAGCTCGCAACCGGTGCAATCGTCGGCGAGCACGGTGTGCATCAGTTTCGGCGCGCCGATGATGGCGTCGACCGGGCAGGCCTGGATGCATTTGGTGCAGCCGATGCAATCAGCTTCCACGATGCGCGCAAGCATGCGTGGCTTCTCGATGCCGCAGGCGGGGTCCAGCGGCAGCGGTGGCCGGCCCAGCAAGTTCGCCAGTTTCGCGATGCCGGCCGCGCCGCCGGGCGGGCAGCGGTTGATCGCCGCCTCGCCACGCGCGATCGCCTCGGCATACGGCCGGCAGCCGTGGTAGCCGCATTGCTCGCACTGCGTCTGCGGCAGCAGCGCGTCGATGTGGTCGGCCAGGACGGCGATGGGATCACTCATGCGCGGTGCGGGGTGGGCGATAATCGACGCCCATTGTCCCGCAATTGCCGATCACTTGTTGGAGTGTCGCCATGAAACCGTCGTTCCTCGCTTCCCTGTTGCTGGCTGCCGTGCTCGGTGCCGGCGGCTCGATCCTCCTGACCCATGCCGGCACGGCGCAGGCGCAAGCGAGCGCCACCGCCGACACGGTGACCGTCTTCGTCGACGCCACGCTGGGTTTCCGCAAGAAGCACATGGCGAACCAGCTCACGAAATCCCACGCCGACTACGCCGCGCGCGGCTACCGCTACGTGGACATGGCGCCGTACAACGAGAACGGCGACCTGGTCGGCTTCTTCGTGACCTACACGAGGCAGTGAACGGTCCGCTGGATCGAGGGCAGGAGCGCACCTGAAGTGGCCGGGTATTTCCGGACCACCCGATAGGAGCGAAACTCTCCTTCGAGGTGAATCATGGGACATCGGAAAATAGAGGCTTCCATCAAGGCGGAGGCCGTGCGTTTGGTGGTGGAGGCGGACTATTCGACGCCGCGCGCCGCCCAGATCATGGGAGTTGGCCCCACGGCGCTACGCCGTTGGGTCGAGGCTTGGCGCGAGCGGGAGGCGCGGATGCCGACCACCGTGGCCGAGCAGCGGCTCCTCATCGAGCAGTTGCAGGCGCAGTTGAAAGCGTCCGAAGAAGCGCGTTGCACCCTGACACAGGAGCGCGACCTGCTAAAAAAATCGTTGCCCTCTCACCTCGTCGCGCTGTTTCAACGCAAGCGCTCGACGCGGTGAGAGGGGAACTGTCGGTTCGGCAAACCCATGCGTTGCTGGGTTGGCCACGCAGCCGTTATTACGCCGCCACGCCGCCGCCAGCGGTAGTGGACGACACCGTGGCGCAGGAGGTGCAGCGCATCCGTCGCCGTAGCCGTGGCAGCTGCGGCGCGCGCACGTTGTCGCATGGGCTTCGCCGAGCCGGCCTGGACGTGGGCCGCGAGCGGGCGGCCACGGTCATGCGCCTGATGAACCTCACGGCGAAGAAGAAGCGCTTCAAACACTACAGCCGCAACACCAAGCCGGCCCCGGCCGAGAACCTCTTGAACCGCCAGTTCGACCCGGGCCGTCCGAACCAGGTATGGGCGGGCGACATCACCTACATCCCGACGCGTCAGGGCTGGCTTTACCTGGCCATCGTGGTCGACCTGTTTTCCCGCCGGATCATCGGTTGGGCCACGAGCGCCGTCGCCGACACCCGCCTCGCGCTGGCAGCGAGCGAGCTGGCGTTTGCCACCCGCATGCCCGGCGCTGGCGTCATGATGCATTCGGACCAGGGTTGCCAGTACACCTCGGACCTCTTTGTCACCCATCTGCAGCAGCACGGCGCCGTGCAGAGCATGAGTCGCAAGGGCAATTGCTGGGACAACGCCGTGGTCGAGCGCATCTTTCGCAGCCTGAAACAGGAATGGGTCGACGAGCCGTATGCCACACGAAAGCACGCCAGCCACGACGTCATCGACTACGTCGCCAACTACTACAACCATCAACGCTTACACTCGACACTCTGCTACCGCCCGCCCGCCGAGTTTGAGGCGATAGCGGCTTGACGCTCCTATCTCGTGGTTTGAAAAAAGCCGGCCACTTCAACCGCGTGCGCTCCTGCGGGTCGCTCGCCGTAAGGCGGGCAGTGCCCGCCCTGCGTGTCAGCGCACGCTGGCGCCGGGCTTGGCGCCCTGGTCGGCATCGAGCAGGAACAGGTCGCTGCCGCCGTCGCCGGCGGACAGGATCATGCCTTCGGACAGGCCGAAGCGCATCTTGCGCGGGGCCAGGTTGGCGATGAACACCACGTTGCGGCCGACCAGTTTTTCCGGTTCGGCGTAGGCGGCGCGGATGCCGGAGAAGATCTGCCGCTTGCCGAGTTCGCCGGCATCCAGTTCGAAGCGCAGCAGCTTGTCCGAGCCTTCCACGAATTCGCAGGTGGTGACCTTGCCGATGCGCAGGTCGAGCTTGGCGAAGTCGTCGATGGAGATGAGACCGGGATTCGCCCCTTCGACAGGCTCGGGACGGTGGATCCCGGATTCGGGGTTCGTCACGGCAGATTTCGACTTGTCGTTCATGGATTTCTTCGCCGGGGCAGCCGGCGCGGCGGGAACGGATGCGCCAAGCGATTCCCTGGAGGCCTCGACCATCGCCTCGATGCGCTTGGCATCGAGGCGGGCCAGCAGCGGCTCGAAGGTGTTGACGCGGTGGCCGTGCAGTTCGCGGCGGGCGTCGTCGAAGCTGGCGATGGGGGCGGCGAGGAATTGTTCGGCGGCTGCCACGGTGGCCGGCAGCACCGGCTTGAGCAAGCCGGACAGCAGGCGGAAGCCGTGCAGGGCCAGCGTGCAGACCTGCTGCAGTTCGGCGCGGCGGGCGTCGTCCTTGGCGATCAGCCACGGCGCCCTGGTGGCGATGTAGCCGTTGACCAGGTCGGCGATGGCGACGAAACGACGAGTCACCTCGGCGAACTCGCCGGCGTCGTACAACGCGTCGACGCCGTCGTAGTGCGACAGCAGGGTCTGCCACAGCGCCGCTTCCTCCGCCTCGAAACGGTCGGCCAGCCTGCCGTCGAAAAACTTCTGCACGAAGCCGGCGGTGCGGCTGGCGATGTTCACCCACTTGCCGATCAGGTGCGAGTTGACCCGTTCCTCGAATGCCTTCAGATCGAGGTCCACGTCGACCGGCGCCGCGCTGAGCATGGTGGCGAAGTTGTAGCGCAGGAATTCCGGGTGGATGCCGGCGTCGAGATAGGTGCGCGCCTGGATGAAGGTGCCGCGCGACTTGGACATCTTGGCGCCGTTCACCGTCAGGTAGCCGTTGACGTGCAACGCGGTGGGTGTGCGGAAACCCGCGCCATGCAGCATCGCCGGCCAGAACAGGCCGTGGAAGTTGATGATGTCCTTGCCGATGAAGTGATGCATCTCAGCGGTGCTGTCGGGGCCGAGGAAGTCGTCGAACTTCAGGCCGGTCCTGTCGCACAGCGCCTTGAAGCTGGCCAGGTAGCCGACCGGCGCATCCAGCCACACGTAGAAGAACTTGCCCGGCGCGTCGGGGATCGGGAAGCCGAAGTAGGGCGCGTCACGCGAGATGTCCCAGTCCTTCAGGCCGCCATCCAGCCATTCGCGCAGCTTGGCGGCGACGCCGCTGTCGGCTACCGGCTTGCCTTGGGTGAACTTGCCCGCGAACCAGTCGCGCAGCAGCGATTCGAACTTGCCCAGCTCGAAGAAGTAGTGCTCCGAATCGCGCAGCACCGGGGTGGCGCCGGACATCACCGAATACGGGTTGATCAGGTCGGTGGGCGCATAGGTGGCGCCGCAGTTTTCGCAGTTGTCGCCGTACTGGTCCGGCGTGCCGCATTTCGGGCAGGTGCCCTTGATGTAGCGGTCCGGCAGGAACATCTGCTTCTCGGGATCGAACAGCTGCTGGATATTGCGCCTGGCGATGCAGCCACTGTCGCGCAGGCGCGTGTAGATCAGCGAGGCCAGCTCGCGATTCTCGTCCGAGTGGGTCGTGTGGTAGTGGTCGAAGCTGAAGTGGAAATCGCCGAAATCGGCTTCATGACCTGCCCGGATGCCCGCGATGAAGGCCTCCGGCGTCATCCCGGCCTTCTCGGCGGCCAGCATGATCGGCGTGCCGTGCGCGTCGTCCGCCGCCACGAAATGCACCTCGTTGCCCATCATCCGCTGCGCACGCACCCAGATGTCGGCCTGGATGTAGCCCAGCATGTGGCCCAGGTGCAGCGGACCGTTCGCGTAGGGCAGGGCGTGGGTGACGAGCAGGCGACGACTCATGGGTTGCGTGGCTTCCTTGGGGGACTGCGCATTATGGCATGCGCCCCCGCCGGTATTGGCCGTCCGGATGGCCATGCCGCAGCGCGCGCGGACTTTGCTCGCCGGGGATTCCGGTGCGGTGGTGCAGAGCGCCTGGCTGCTGTCGCGGGTTGCCGGAGCGCATGTGGGCAGAGTCCTTTCGGCCACGGATCACGGCAGCCTTGCGCCGGGGCCGCGCACCACGCGGCTGGTTTTCCTCGCCTTGGGCATCGGCATGGCAGCCATCGTGCCGGTGATGTTCGGCGCGGTCGGGCGTTTGCCCGGGGCGTCGCCCGGGGTCTCGCTGGCCACGGTGACCATGCCGGGTTACGCCGGCTCAGCGGTGCGGACGCCGGCCGCGCACACAAGAACGCCCCGCACCGGTCGGCGGTGCGGGGCGTGGTCGAAGGTCAATCGACGCAGCGGATGGTCAGGGCTGGCGTTCCCACTGCTGCGAGCGGCCGACCCAGGAAAAGCCGATGTAGCCGCGCACGTTGAGCTTCTGGCCGCCGTCGAGCATCGACAGCTTCACCTTGTAGACCTTGCCGGTCTTCGGGTCGAGGATGTGACCGCCGCTCCAGACGTCGCCATCCTGGTGCACGCCCCACATGATGTTCATGCCTTCGATCGGCTTGTCCTTGCGCTCGCCATCGCACTTCTTGCACAGCGCCACCTCGCCGTCGCGGGCGATATCCGACGGGCTGCGGTTGAGCAGCTTGACGATGGTGGCCTTCAGCTCGCCATTCTCGTCGGTGATCTGCACGATCGACTTGGCCTGGCCGCTTTCGTCGTCGATGGTTTTCCAGTTGCCCACGGGGGTGTCGTTGGCGGCCAGTGCCGAACCGGCGGCGAGCAGCAGGCAGGTGGCGAAGGCAAAGCGTCGTGCTGACTTCATGGCGTCTCTCCCGTACGAAAGCGTATGGAATCGAGACTGGCGAGGTTCGGCGAGGTCGTCAAGCTGCATTGCGCCATGGCTGCCGGTGCGCCGGTGAGGCGCTGATCTGTGTCAGCCGGCCGTCTGCGGCGCGCTGGCATAATGGGCGTCTCTCTCGACGACCGAACCGACATGACGCAGGTGAATGAAGCCCTGGTCCGCCAGATCCTGGGCGGGCTGATCGACACCCACACCGGTGCCCCGCTGGGCGAGGCCGTGCGCGCCGTGGGCGTCGACGGCGGCCGGGTTTCGGTGGACCTGCAGCTTGGTTATCCCGCCGCCAGCGCGATCGGAGCGATCACCGCGCGGGTGCGCGAGGCGTTGCAGGCCGATCCGGGCATCGAGTCGGCGACGGTGTCGATCACCAGCCGCATCCACGTGCACAAGGTGCAGGGCACGCTGGGGCCGCTGCCGAACGTGAAGAACATCATCGTGGTCGCCTCGGGCAAGGGCGGCGTGGGCAAGTCCACCGTGTCGGCCAACCTGGCGCTGGCGCTGCAGGCCGAGGGCGCGAAGGTGGGCGTGATGGACGCGGACATCTACGGCCCCAGCCAGCCCACCATGCTCGGCGTGCACGGCAAGCCCGCCTCGCCCGATGGCAAGAGCATCCTGCCGATGCAGGCGCACGGCATGCCGGTGATGTCGATCGGCTTCCTCGTCGAAGAGGACACGCCGATGATCTGGCGCGGCCCGATGGTGACCCAGGCGATGATGCAGCTGATCACCGACACCCGCTGGGAACAGCTCGACTACCTGGTCATCGACCTGCCTCCGGGCACCGGCGACATCCAGCTCACGCTGTCGCAGAAAGTGCCGGTGGCCGGCGCGGTGATCGTCACCACGCCGCAGGACATCGCCCTGCTGGACGCGCGCAAGGCGCTCAAGATGTTCGAGAAGGTCGAGGTGCCGGTGCTTGGCGTGGTGGAGAACATGGCCACCCACGTCTGCTCCAACTGCGGCCACGAGGAGAACATCTTCGGTGAAGGCGGCGGCGAGCGCATGGCCACGCAGTACGGCGCGGCCTACCTCGGCTCGCTGCCGCTGGACATCCGCATCCGCGAGCAGACCGATGGCGGCAACCCCACGGTGGCGGCGATCCCCGATTCCGACCTTGCTGCCCGCTACCGCGAGATCGCCCGCAACACCGCCGGCCGGCTGTCGCGCCAGCCGCGCAACAAGTCGCTGGGCCTGGGCAAGATCGTGGTGCAGGGCGTGCCCTCTGCATGACGGCGCCGCGGCGCGTGCTGTGCCTGTGCGGCAGCTTGCGCCGGGTATCGTCGAATCGCGCCGCGCTGGAAGCCGCGTGCCAATTGGCCGCGGCACCGCTCGAACTGGTGTTGCACGACACGCCAGGCGCGCTGCCGCTGTTCAATCCGGATGACGAGGTCGATCCGTTGCCGCCATCGGTGCTGGCGTTGCGCGAAGCAGTCGGCGCCGCGGATGCGTTGCTGATCGCCTGTCCCGAATACGCCCACGGCGTGCCCGGCGCGTTCAAGAACCTGCTCGACTGGCTGGTCGGCAGCCTGGAGTTTCCCGGCAAGCCGGTGTTGCTGTTGAACACGGCCGCGCGCGGTTCGCACCATGCGCAGGAGGCACTGGCCGAGATCCTGTTCACCATGTCGGCCCGGTTGCTGACGGCACGGCCCGTGCCGGTGGCATTGCCGGGCGCCGGCTGCACCGCGGCGCAGGTGCTGGCCAGCGCGGAACGCTGCGCGGAATTGCACGCAGCGCTGGACCTCCTGGCCGCGCTTCCACCCCGCCCGTAGGAGCCCGCTGGCGGGCGATGCTCCTGGCCGGGATTCGGGGTTCGCAAGAGTATCGCCCGCGAGCGGGCTCCTACGGGTGACGAAGGCCAGCCGGCTGGCGTGGCGGTACCCCGACCATGTATTTTTGCCGCTTTGCGCCCGGTTGGTTCGGGCTGCCCGCAATCGACCGGAGAGCGCGTGAGCATCAAATCCGACAAGTGGATCCGCCGCATGGCCCAGGGCCAGGGCATGATCGAGCCGTTCGAGCCGGGCCAGGTCAAGCAGAACGACAGCGGGCGCATCGTTTCCTACGGCACCTCCAGCTACGGCTACGACGTGCGTTGTGCGCGCGAGTTCAAGATCTTCACCAACATCAACTCGACCATCGTCGATCCCAAGGCATTCGACCCGAACAGTTTTGTCGACGTGGCCTCGGACGTGTGCATCATCCCGCCCAACTCGTTCGCGCTGGCGCGCACGGTGGAGTACTTCCGCATCCCGCGCAACGTGCTGGTGGTGTGCCTGGGCAAGAGCACCTACGCGCGCTGCGGCATCATCGTCAACGTGACGCCGCTGGAACCGGAGTGGGAGGGGCACGTGACGCTCGAGTTCTCCAACACCACGCCGCTGCCGGCGAAGATCTACGCCAACGAGGGCGTGGCGCAGATGCTGTTCTTCGAGTCCGACGAGGAGTGCGAGACCAGCTACAAGGACCGTGGCGGCAAGTACCAGGGCCAGCAGGGCGTGACCCTGCCGCGTACCTGACCCCGCCTGCCTGAACGGCGGCGCGCGGCAACCGCCTTCGGCGCCACGGACTGCTAGACTTCACCGTTGCCACGACGCCTTCCGGGAGAGCTGCATGAGCCGAATGTCCACCCTGCTTGTCCGCATGTCCGCCGCGATCGTGCTGGGCAGCGTGTTGCTGCTGGCCGGTTGCCACCGCAACCAGGTCAAGAACGAGCAGCACCTGGCGGCGTCGATGAAGGGCGAATTCAGCCTGACCATGCAGGCGTACAAGGACGGGCAATTCCTGATCGATGGCGCGGTGCTCTCGGCGCTCGATGCCGGCAGTCACTTCGCCTACCTGCGCGACCAGGGCAAGCTGCCCGCGAAAGTGCTGTTGATCGACAGTGACGAGGCCAAGGTCGGCAAGAAGCACCTGCAGTATCTGGCCCGCATGTCGATCGACTACGGCTTTGCCGCGTATTTCTTCGACCACAAGGGCCGCCTCACCCAGATCAGCCCGGTCGACGTCAAGGCGCGCAAGCTGGAGGACCACCAGCAGCGCGCGCAGCCGTCCAGCGACGGCGGCGGCTACGAGCCCTCGCAGCAGCACTGAACCGCCGCGACCGCGGCACCGCGAAAAGCCCGTGGCGCGAGCCGCGGGCTTTTTGTCGAACGGCGATCAGGCGATCGTGCCGCCGCCGAGGCGCAGGTCGGCGTGCGTGACGGCCGCCACCCGCAGCGCGATCTCCAGGCCGCGCACCATGTCGTCCAGTGCCATGCTGGGCGCGCCGGGCCGCGATGCGGCCTGCAGCGGCAGCCACGGGATGTGGATGAAGCCGGCGCGCACGCGGCGCTTGGGCGCGCTCCAGTGCAGCGCCGCGTAGGCGAGGTGGTTGCACACGTAGGTGCCGGCCGTGTGCGAGATCGCGGCGGGCAGTCCGGCCTCGTGCAGGGCCGCCAGCATCGCCTTCAGCGGCAGGGTGCTGAAGTAGGCCGCGGGCGCGCCGGGGATCACCGGCTCGTCGATCGGTTGGGCGCCGGCGTTGTCGGGAATCCGCGCATCCTGCAGGTTGATCGCCACGCGTTCCAGCGACAACTGCGCGCGCCCGCCAGCCTGGCCCACGCCCAGCACGATCGCCGGCGTCGTTTCCCGCAGGGCGGCCTTGAGCAGGCGCAGCGAGGCGGCGAACTCGGTCGGGATTTGCCGCGCCACCACCCGGTGCCCGCCGATGCGCCGCCCGTGCAGGGCGCGCGCGGCTTCCCACGAGGGGTTGACCGTCTCGCCGCCGAACGGGTCGAAGCCGGTCAACAGGATACGTGGCAGGGTTTTGCTCATCGGGCCTCGCGCGTTCATCGAAACACCAGCAGCCACATCATGGTGAACGTGCTGGCGAAGATCCACAGCGCGCTCCAGGCCTGCGCCTTGATCACGCCGTAGGGGTTGCGCAATTCCAGCAGCGCCGCCGGCACCAGGTTGAAGTCGGCCGCCATTGGCGTCAGCAGGGTGCCGCAGTAGCCGCACAGCATGCCCATCGCGCCGAGGATCGCCGGGTGCGCGCCGTGCTGCTGGATCAGCAGCGGCAGGCCGATGCCGGCCATCATCACCGGAAAGGCGGCAAACGCGTTGCCCATGATGACGGTGAACAGCACCATGCCCAGCGCGAACACCGCCAGTGCCGCGGTGGCGTTGCCGGTGGGCAGGAAATCGGTGGCGATCTCGGCGATCGCCGCGCCCACGCCGCTCCGCGTGAACACCTGGCCAAGCGCCGCGAGCAGCAGCGGCAGCAAGGCGGCCCAGCCGATCGCATCGAGCAGTCGCCGGCCCTCGGCCACACCTTCGTGCACCGGCGTGCGCGCCACCCTTGCGGCGGCCAGCAGGGCGATCACGCAGGCCAGCGCCAGCCCGGTCAGCGTCATCTGCGACTGGGCGAACAGTGCGAACTGCCCGATCACCAGGTAGCCGCCGAACAACGCCACCAGCAGGGTCACCAGCGGAATCAGCAGGGCTGGCCCGAACAGCCGGTGGCCGAGTTCGATCGCCGACTGCAGGCGTTGTTCGGCGCTGCGGTTTTCCGGATGCGCCTGGCGGCGCAGCCGCGGCGCCAGGCAGGCCAGTGCGATCACGCCGATGCCGGCGATCTGCGCGGGCAGGGCGTTGCCGGCCGCCGACTGCGCCAGGATGAAATCCCCGGCGCCGAACAGCAGGCCCAGCACGATCCAGAAGGCGGCGTGCCAGCGGTGGCCGTCGCGCAAATTGCGCCAGCCGCTGTAGAGCAGGAAGGCGGCGATCAGCCAGTACGCGTGTTCGATCCGCAGCATGCTCAGGCGCTCCGCTCGCGGCGGCCGGCGCGTCGTTGCAGCCGGCGCTGATACAGCCAGATGCGTACCGACTGGATGACGAACGCGGCCACTGCCGTGGGCAGGGCCCACAAGGCGATCGCCAGCGGACTCAGCTCGATGCCATGCTGGGTGTAGAAGGCCTGGATCAGCAGCACCGCGCCCAGCGCGATGAACACGTCCTCGCCGAAGAAGCGGCCGATGTTGTCGGTGGCCGCGGCGACCGCGCGCAGCTCCTCGCGATCGTCCTGGTCCAGCTCGGGCAGGATCTTCTGCGCCGCGGCCTCGCCCATCGGCGCCAGCAGCGGACGCACGGTCTGCGCCGCGCCGGCCACGCCGGTCAGGCCCATCGTGGCCAGCAACTGGCGCAGCAGCAGGTAGCCGATCAGCAGCCGCGCCAGGGTCAGGTTCTGCAATCGCGCCATCCAGCGCTGGGCGTGTTCGCGCAGGCCGGCGCGCTCGAGCAGGCCGATCGCCGGCAAGGTCAGCACGAACAGCAGCAGCATGCGCTGCGACACGAAACTGTTGCCCAGCAGGGCGAGCAGGTCGGCCACCGACAGGCCCGCCAGCAGCCCGCTGACCAGGGCCGCCACCACCACCACCGGCACCGCGTTGAAGCGCAGCGCGAAGCCGATCACGATCACCGCCACGCCGAGCAGGGGCCAGTAGTTCATGCCTCACCCGTTGCCGTGATGGTCACCCCGGCCGCTTCCAGCCCGGCGCGCAGGCTGCGCGCCAGGCGTGCGGCATGTACGCCGTCGCCGTGCAGGCACAGCGTGTCGGCGCGCATGGCGATGGTGCTGCCGTCGATGGCGGTGACGGTGCCGTCGAGCGCGATCTGCAAGGCCTGCGCAGTGGCCAGTCCGGCATCGTCGATCACCGCACCGGCTTCGCTGCGCGGCTGCAGCGTGCCATCCGGCCGGTAGCGACGGTCGGCGAATGCCTCGGCGGCCACCGACAGGCCCTGCGCCGCGCCGGCGTCGACCAGTGCCGATCCGCTCAGGCCGAACAGCCGCAGGCGCGGGTCGAACTGGCACACCGCCGCGGCGATCGCATCGGCCAGCGCGCGATCGCGTGCCGCCATGTTGTACAGCGCGCCATGCGGCTTGACGTGGCTCAGCCGGGTGCCGGCGGCGTGAGCGAAGCCGTGCAGCGCGCCGAGCTGGTACAGCGTCATCGCGTGCACCTCGGCGGGTGTCACGCGCATCTCGCGGCGGCCGAAGCCCTGCAGGTCGGGCAGCGAGACGTGGGCGCCGATCGCCACGCCGCGCTCCATCGCGGCGGCCACGGTCTGCTGCATGGTCATGAAGTCGCCGGCGTGGAAGCCGCAGGCGAGGTTGGCCGAGCTGACCACATCGAGCAGCGCAGCGTCCTCGCCCATTCGCCAGGCGCCGAACGATTCGCCGAGGTCGCCATTGAGGTCGATGCGCGTCATGCAAGGCCAGTCATGCGGGGAGGAGTCCGTCGTGTTGCAGTCGTCGCGCGATCTGCCGGCACAGGGCGTCGAGCGCCTGCTCGCGGCGCCGCAGGCGATCGGCAGCCTGTTCCAGTGTGCCACGGCGAAAGCATACGGGATCGCCCGGCCGGCGTTGCGCCAGGCGCGGAAGATCCGCCGCGGCAAGCTGGCCGATGCGCGGATAGCCGCCGGTCACCGGCGCCTCGGCCATCAGCACGATCGGCTGGCCGGACGGCGGCAGTTGCATCGTGCCGGGCAGGGTTGCCTCGGAGATCAGTTCCAGCGGTGCGCGCAACTGCAGGCGTGCGCCGTCCAGACGGCTGGCGGTGCGGTTGCTGTCGCTGGCGACGCGGAAAGTGCCGATGTGCAGTGCTTGCCGCGACACCTCGTCGAGTTGCGCGTGGTGGCTGCCGGGCAGCAGCATGAGCGGCGTTTGCGCGAAGTCGAACCATGGCCGCGGGTCGAGTCGCCATGGCAGGGCGTGGGGATGGTTCGCCGGCGCCGCGCTGCTGGCGGTGGCGCCGACCGGCAGCGTGTCGCCGGTTTGCAGCGCGCGGCCGAGCCCGGCGTGCAGGTCGCTGCTGCGGCTGCCCAGCACGGCGGCCACGTCGAAACCCCCGCGCACGGCCAGGTAGCTGCGGCAGCCGGCGGCCATGCGGCCCAGTTGCAGCACGCTGCCGGCGGGCAGCCAGCAGGCTGTCCAGGTCGGCAAGTCGGTGTCGCCGGCCCGGGCGGCGATCGGCGCACCGGTGATCGCGATCCACGCCGCGTGTTCGAAGCGCAGGGTCGGGCCGAGCAGGGTGCATTCGAGCGCCGCCTCGTCGCCGGGGTTGCCGACCAGCGCGTTGGCCAGGCGCCAGGCCGGCAGGTCCATCGCGCCGGCGCGGCCCACGCCGATCGCTGCATGACCGGGGCGGCCGCGATCCTGCAGCGTGCCGAGCAGGCCGGGCTTGAGCACGCGCACGCTCATCGGCGCCGCACCGCATCGAGGTCGGCGAATTCCTCCGCGTCGATCGCGCGGAAGCGCACGCGGTCGCCGGCGGCCAGCAGCGAAGGTTCGCTTGCGTCGGCGTCGAACAGGCGCAGCGGCGTGCGCCCGATCAGATGCCAGCCGCCGGGCAGTTCGGCCGGATAGATGCCGGTCTGCGCGCCGCCGATCGCCACGCTGCCGGCAGGCACGCGGGTGCGCGGGTCGCGTCGGCGCGGCATCGCCAGCGTGGGATCGAGCCCCAGCAGGTAGGGGAAGCCGGGCGCGAAGCCGAGCATCGCCACGCGGTAGTCGACGCCGACGTGGCGAGCCACCACCACCGTCCCGGACAGGCCCAGGTGCTGCGCCAGTTCATCCAGATCCGGGCCGTGCGGGCCGCCGTAGCACACGGGGATTTCGTGGATGCGGCCAGCGCCGGCCGGCGCGTGGCGGGTTTCCAGCGCGATGCGCGCGGCCCGTTCCACGCGCTGGTGCGCACTCGCCGCCTCGTCGCCTTGCCACGCCGCCGGCGCGAATCGCAACAGCACGCTGGCATAGGCTGGCACGCATTCCAGCGAAGGCAGATCCCGCAGCGCGGCCACGGCGGCGTGCACGCGGTCGTTGAGCACCGGCTCGATGCGGTCGCCGAAGCGCAGCAGCAGCGCATCCTCGGCCAGCGGCTCGAACTGGATCGCGTCGGCCGGCACGCTAGCCGCGCGCCGCGAGTGCTTGCCGCAGCGCGGTCATCCGCTCGTGCAGCACGGCTTCGGCGCAGGGCTCGCGCTGGCCGTGGCCCCACACCGGGCCGGGCCAGCCGGCATCGCCCTCGCGACGCGCCACCACGTGCACGTGCAACTGCCGCACGATGTTGCCCAGCGCGCCCAGGTTGAGCTTGTCGCACGGCATCGCCGCGCGCAGGGCGGCGGCGGCGCGGTTGACTTCGTGCCACAGCGTGGCCTGTTCGTCCTCGTCCAGGTCGGCGATCTCGACCAGGCCGTCGCGGCGCGGCACCAGCACCAGCCAGCCGTAGCGCGCGTCATCCATCAGGCGCACGTCGCACAGCGGCAGCGAGGCGAGCAGGCGGGTGTCGGCGGCCAGCCGCGGGTCGAGGGTGAACGCCTCGCTCATGCGTTGGCCAAGTGCTTGTCGAAGAAGGCCAGCGTGCGCTGCAGCGCCAGTTTGGCGCTGGCTTCGTGATACGCCTTGCTGCCATCGCGGTTGAACGCGTGGTCCGCCGGGTAGGTGAACAGTTCCATCTGCGGCAGCGCCACGCGATGTTTCTCCACCATCTCCGGCGTGATGTTCTGATCCTTCTCGCCGAAATGGAACATCACCGGCGCCCTGGGCACCTCGTGCAGGAACGGCAGGTTGCGCGCGCCGTAGTAGCTCACCGACGGCAGCCCCAGGCGCAGCGCGGCGAGCAGGGCGACGGTGCCGCCCCAGCAGTAGCCGACCGTGCCGATTTTCCCCGCCGAGGAAATGGCCTCGGCGGCGCTGGCGACGTCCTCGACGGCACGCTCCAGCCCCAGCTCGTTGACCAGGTTGCGGCCCTTGTTGGTGCCCACCTGGTCATAGGCCAGTTCCACGCCGCTTTCCAGGTGGTCGAAGAACGCCGGCGCGATCGCGGTATAGCCGAGCGCGGCGAAGTGGTCGACCACCCGGCGGATGTGCGCGGTGACGCCGTAGATTTCCTGGATCACCACCAGGCCGCCCTTGGGCTTGCCCTCGGCGGTGGCCATGTAGGCGCCGATGCAATGGGTGCCGCCGGTGGGGATGGTGATGTCCTGGCCCATGGCTCTGCCTCGATCAGTTGCCGATGCGGCGATGGTAACCGCAGCGGCGAGGGCGTGGCCGTCACGTATAATCAACCGTTTTCGCGCCCTGCCACGGTAGCCGTCCGCCATGCCCCAGCCCACCCAGAAGATCGGCTTCGTCAGTCTCGGTTGCCCCAAGGCGCTGGTGGATTCCGAGCGCATCCTCACCCAGCTCAAGGTGGAGGGCTACCAGATCGTGCCCAGCTACGGCGAGGCCGACGCGGTGGTGGTGAACACCTGCGGCTTCATCGACGCGGCGGTGCAGGAGTCGCTGGACTCGATCGGCACCGCGCTCAACGAGAACGGCAAGGTGATCGTCACCGGCTGCCTGGGCAAGCGCGCCGAGCTGATCCGCGAGGCATATCCGGACGTGCTCTCGATCAGCGGCCCGCAGGATTACGCCAGCGTGATGAGCGCGGTGCACGAGGTGTTGCCGCCCACGCGCAACAAGTTCCTCGACATCGTGCCGGACACCGGCGTGAAGCTGACGCCGAAGCACTACGCGTACCTCAAGATTTCCGAGGGCTGCAACCACCGCTGCAGCTTCTGCATCATCCCCTCGATGCGCGGCAACCTGGTCTCGCGGCCGGTCGACGAGGTGCTGGTGGAGGCCGAGAAACTGGTCAGGGGCGGCGTGAAGGAACTGCTGGTGATCTCGCAGGACACCAGCGCCTATGGCGTCGACGTGAAGTACGCCGAGCGCCCGTGGCGCGGGAAGAACTACCGCACCCGCATGACCGAGCTGTGCGAAGGCCTGTCCGAACTCGGCGCGTGGACGCGCCTGCACTACGTCTACCCGTACCCGCACGTGGACGAGCTGATGCCGCTGATGGCGGGGGGAAAAATCCTGCCCTACCTCGACATCCCGTTCCAGCACGCCAGCCCGCGCATCCTGAAATTGATGAAGCGCCCCGGCAACATCGACAAGACGCTGGAGCGCATCCGGAACTGGCGCGAGCTGGTGCCGGAGCTGACCATCCGCAGCACCTTCATCGTCGGTTTCCCCGGCGAGACCGATGCCGAGTTCGAGGAGCTGCTGGACTTCCTGCGCGAGGCCGAACTGGACCGCGTGGGCGCGTTCGCCTATTCGCCGGTGGACGGCGCCAAGGCCAACGAGCTGCCCGGCGCGGTGTCCGAGGAGCTGAAGGAGGATCGCCTCGAACAGTTCATGGCGGTGCAGGCGGAAATCTCCGCCGCCAAACTGCAGCGCAAGATCGGCCGCACGCTCAAGGTGCTGGTGGACGAGGCCGGCGTCGACGGCGCGGTGGCTCGCTCGGCCGCCGATGCGCCGGAGATCGACGGCTGCGTGCTGATCGCCGACGGCCAGCAGCTGAAGCCGGGCCAGTTCGTGGACGTGGTGGTCGAGGCGGCCAGCGAACACGACCTGCACGCGCGCCTGGCGCATCCCGCGCTCAAGATCGTGTGACGCGCCATGCGCTATGTGGCGCCGGCGCGCGGTGCGGTCGATCCGCAAGTGTTCGGTCGGATGCCGCTGGCCGCGTGGCGCGAGCACGCCCGGTTGGTCGAGGGCCGCGACTGGCCATCCATCGATGCGCTCAATGCCGCCCGCCCCGCCGGCATGCACGAACGCTTCGTGGCGCAGACCCGTGAACTGCTGGCCGACGGCCTGCACTACGAACAGCGCATTGCCGAACACGGCGCGATCGCTACCCGCGAACGCAACTGGCACGACCTGTTCAACGCACTCGCCTGGCTGCGCCACTGTGCGCTCAAGCGCGCGCTCAACGCGCGGCAGGTGGCCGAAATCGCCCGCATGGGCACCAGGCAGCGCTCGCGTGCGCAATGCGCACTGACCCATTTCGACGAGGCCGGCGTCGTGGTCGCGCTGCGCGATCCGGCGCTGCTGGCGCTGTGGAATGCGCATGACTGGCATGGCCTGTTCTGGCGCGAGCGGGAGGCGTGGTTCGACGGGCGCATCCATGTCGAGGTGTTCGGCCACGCCTTGCTCGAACACGCGCTAACACCGGCGCAACTGCTGGTGGGCAAGGCGCTGGTGGTCGCCGGGCCGCGGTTGTCACCGGGCGAGGTCCTCGAAGCCTGCGCGCAGGCCATCGGCAACGGCGATGTGCTCGGCGATCCGCTGGAACTGCGCCCCTTGCCGCTGGCCGGCGTGCCCGGCTGGCATCCGGACAACGAGCAGGAGGCTTTCGTGCGCGAGGCGGCGTGCTTTCGGCCGGTGCGGGCCGGGCGGAGTTACCCGCCGCCGCTGGCCAGAGGTTGACCGATCGCCCGGAAACCCTGCATCCGCATCCGGGCCGGCATCTTCCGCGACGCCGAAGCCCTCCCCGTGCTTGCCGGATCGACCGATCGCGACTATATACGAGCAATCGGGGAGCACGGGGTTCGAGGGAGCAGGGCATTGAATATCGCGGGTTTGCGACGACGCCAGGGGCGTCTCGGGCGTGGCGTGACGTGGATGCTTGCAGCCCTGCTCACCCAGGGTGTGCTGCTCGCGTGCGCCGGAGCGGGGACGGCGCAGGCAGCGACACCGATGGAGCCGATCCGCTTCGGCATCCTGCCGATCGGCAGCGCGGCCGAGTCGCTGGAGCAATGGCGGCCGCTGCTGGACGACTTGCACAAGCAGTTGGACCACCCCGTGACCACCGTGTCGGTGAGCAGCTACGCCGGCCTGTCCGACGCCATCGGCGCGCAGCGGGTGGACGTGGCCTTTCTCTCCGGCAAGCTCGCGGTGGAGGCGGTGACGCAGCAGCACATGCAGGTGTTCGCCCAGTTCGTGCGCAACGATGGCGTCAACGGCAACGTCGCCATGCTGGTGGTGCGCAGCGACAGCCCGATCCGCGATCTGAACGACCTGCTCGCCACGACCAGCCACGGCTGGCGTTATGCGCGCAGCGAACAGCTTTCGGTCACCGGCTATACCGCGCCGGAAGCCTACGTGTTCGCGCCGCGCGGGCTCAATTCGGACACTTTCTTCGCCAACGTGCGGGTGGGCGATCATCAGAGCAACCTGCTCGCCGTGGTCAACCGCGAAGTGGACGTGGCCAGCAGCAACAACCCGGACATGGACCTGTTCCGGCGCAACTTTCCGCGCGAGGCAGCGCAACTGCGGGTGATCTGGCGCTCGCGGCTGATTCCCTCCGGCGTGCTGGTGATCCGCGACGGCATGCCCGAATCGCTGCGCCAGAAGCTCACGGCATTCCTGCTGGCCTACGGCAAGGCGCCCGGCGAGGTCGGCGAGCGCCAGCGCGAGCGGCTGGCGCGGATTCCGGACCTGGGCGGTTTCGCGGCGGAGACCAACCACGTGCTGCAGCCCTTCGTCGACATGCAATACACCTTGCTGCGGCAGCAGGCCGAGCAGGGCCGGTGGATCAGCCCGCAGGCACGGCAGGCGCGGCTGGCGCAGATCGAACGCGACCACCAGCATGCATTGAAACTGCTCCGGCCGCATTGAGCGGTCGACTGGCCCGCGTCAGGCTTCCTGCTCGTAATCCACCGAAAGCACCACGAACTCCGCCCGCCCGCCCGGCAGCTCGGCGGAGAATTCGTCGTCGACGCGCTTCTTCAGCACGGCCCGCGCCAGCGGCGAGTCGATGCTGATCCAGCCGCGCCTGGCGTCAGTCTCGTCCGGGCCCACGATGCGGTAGCGGTGGACTTCGCCGCTGTCCACGTTCTCCAGCCCGATGCAGGCGCCGAAAAACACGGCGCGGCGATCGCCCGGCACGCCCTCGGCAACTTTCAGTGCGGGAATGCGTTTGCTGAGGTAACGCGCGCGGCGGTCGATTTCGCCGAGCTGTTTCTTGCGATAGGTGTATTCGGCGTTCTCCGAGCGATCGCCTTCGGCGGCTGCCGCGGCGAGGGCCTTCACCACTTCCGGGCGCAACACGTGCCAGAGGTGGTCGAGTTCGGCCTTGAGCCGTTCGAAGCCGTCGCGGGTGATGATCGCGGTGGAGCCGGGCGAGGGCGGGCGCCAGCGGCTCATGCCGGGCTGGCCAGTTGTCGTCGCTGGGCGTCGATCTCGCCGCGCAGCGGGTGCTCGGGCCAGGCCGCGACGAGCCGGTCGAGCAGCGCTGCCGCGTCGGCGTGCTGGTCGGCATGGGCGGCCAGTGCGCGTGCGGCCAGCAGGCCGTAGTGTGGCGCCTGCGGGTCGCGTGGCCAGTGCGCGACATAACCTTGGCCGAGATGGATCGCGAGGCGGCTCATGCCCATCCGCACGGCCAGGTCGGCCAGGGCGCCGCAGGTCTGCGGGTCGTCCGGGATGAAGCTGGCGTCGATGCCGCAGCATTCCTGCAGCACGCCGAGGGCGCGCCGCGATTCGCCCTGGGCGATCAGCGCGGCAATCCAGATCTGGCCGTGCACCAGCAGGTCGTCGCGCAGGCCCTGCCGGTGCAGCAGCTCGCGGTAGAACTGGTGCACGGCGGGTGGCGCCGCGCGCTCGCGCAGTCGCGCGGCAAGTTGGCGCAACGCGGCCTGCGGATCGTCGGTTGCCTGCTGGCGCGCGGCATCCACCAGTCGGTCGTCGGCGTCCTGCCCGGAAGCCTTGGCCAGCTCCGGCGCTTCCGGAACCATGCCGAAACGCTCGTGGCGCTGGTGGATCATCGCGCCCATGAGATGAAAGGCGAGCACGATCAGGTAGGTGTAGGCGAACGCGAACAGCGGCAAGGCGAGCAGTCGCGGCAGCCGCGCAGTGGTGACCGAGGCGACCACGATCAGCACGCCGAGCAGCAGGTTGATCGCCACGGGGACCAGATACGCGCCGCCGAAACCGCCGATGATGCGCAACCAGTTGAGCGGATTGATGGCCAGCGCGAGGTTGCCGTCGAACGCCAGCGACATGTCGATCGCCGGCAGCACCAGCGCCGCCAGGAGCAGCACCGGCCACAGCAGGCGCGGGAAGAACACGATGGAGACCACGCACAAGGCGACCACCAGCAGGTGAATCGCGGTCAGTCCCCAGCCGCTGGCGCTGTTGCCGTCACTGCCCACGTCCGGCGGGTCGGCGTAGCCGTTGGCGGTGTGCTGCATGCAGTCCGCGGCATAACGCCAGGTAGCGGCCCAGACCAGCGCGCTGGCCAGCGCACCGACATAGCCCGGCAGCAGGCCGACGTAGTGGGCCAGCGCCAGCGCCACGCAGGTGGCCAGTGCGGCGCCGCGCAGCGGATAGCCGAAACCGTCCCGCAGGCGCTGCGAGAACGGCGTATCGGCGGCGACGATTTCGACGCGCGGCATCGGCGGCGCCTCAGCGCTTGCCGCCGAAGATGCCGCCCAGCACGCCGCGCAGGATCTGTCGGCCGAGCTGGCTGCCCGCGGTGCGCACCATCTGCTTGCCCATCGTCTCGATCATGCCCTGGCGGCGCTTGGTGCCGAACAGGGCGTCATGCACGGCGCCGCCCCAGCCGCCGTCCGCTTCCTTCGCCGAGCCATTGGTCGGCGCGTCGGCCGCCACGGTGGCGGCATTGGCGGCCTTGTCCTCGGCGCGCTTGGCCAGCATCTCGGCGGCCGATTCGCGATTGACCGTGGTGTCGTATTTCGCGCCCACCGGCGAGCGCTGGCGGATGGTGCCGCGCTCGGCCTCGGTGATCGCGCCGATGCGGCAGCACGGCGTGGTCACCAGCACCTGTTCCACCGGCGTGGGCACGCCGCCGTGGGCCAGCGTCGAGGCCAGCGCCTCGCCCACGGCCAGCTTGGTGATCGCCTCGGTGACGTCGAGTTTCGGGTTGGCGACGAAAGTTTCCGCCGCCGCCTTGACCGCCTTCTGGTCGCGCGGGGTGAACGCGCGCAGCGCATGCTGGATGCGGTTGCCGAGCTGGCCGAGGATCACGCCGGGCACGTCGTCGGGGTTCTGCGAGCAGAAGTACACGCCGACGCCCTTGGAGCGGATCAGCCGCACCACCTGTTCCACCCGCTGCAGCAACGCCGGCGAGGCGTCGTCGAACAGCAGGTGCGCCTCGTCGAAGAAGAACACCATCTTCGGCTGGTCGAGATCGCCCACTTCGGGCAATTGCTCGAACAGTTCGGACAGCAGCCACAGCAGGAAGGTGGAGTACAGCCGCGGCTTCATGATCAGCTGGTCGGCGGCCAGCACGTTGATGATGCCGCGACCGCTCATGTCCTGGCGCATCAGGTCGGCCAGTTCCAGTGCCGGCTCGCCGAAGAACTGGTCGGCGCCGTCGCCCTCGAGTTTCAGCAGGGCGCGCTGGATCGCCGCGATGCTGGTCGTGCTGATCAGCCCGTACTGGGTGGACAGCGCCTTGGCGTTCTCGGCGGCGTAGGTAAGCAGGGCGCGCAGGTCGGCCAGGTCCAGCAGCAGCCAGCCCTGGTCGTCGGCGGCCTTGAACACCACTTCGAGCACGCCTTCCTGGGTGTCGTTCAATTCCAGCACGCGGCCGAGCAGGGTCGGACCCATCTCGCTGACGGTGGCGCGCACCGGGTGGCCGAGCTTGCCGTAGATGTCCCAGAACACTACCGGGTTCGCCTGCGCCTTCCAGTCCGCGAGCTTTAGCTTTTCCAGGCGCGCCTTGAGCTTGTCGCCCGGCTCGCCCGCGGCCATCGCCAGGCCGGCCAGGTCGCCCTTGGCATCGGCCAGGAAGCACGGCACGCCCAGCCGCGAGAAGCCTTCGGCCAGCACCATCAGCGACACGGATTTGCCGGTGCCGGTGGCGCCGGCGATCATGCCGTGGCGATTGCCGTAGTGCGGGTCCAGGCTGACGCTGGTGCTGTCGTTGCGGCCGATCAGGATGTCAGTCATGGCGGTCCTTCCATTGGTGGTGACGCGATTGTAGCCAACCCGACGCGTGGCTCGCGGTTGTGACGCCGTGCGTTGAGTCCGGCTTCGCGGCCGGCTATGGTGAATGCTTTTTGCAGGTGAAGTTCTTCATGTCGTTGCCCCACGTCTTTCGCCCGCGGCACCTCGCGTCGCTTGTGCTGGCCTGCACCTTGCTGGGCGGCTGCGCCAGCAGCGGCGGCGAGAGGACCCCGACGCCGGCCGATGCGCTGTACGGCCAGTTGAACCAGGCCAGCAAGGGCTACGAGACCGCCTTGCAGCAGGCGCGCGAAGGCGACAGCGATGCGTCGGCACTGAGCCTGCGCCAGTCGCTCGACTTGCTGAAGCAGTCGTCAGCGAAATGTGCGGTGACCGCCGGCTGCGATCCGCAGCGCTTCTTTTCCGTATTCGACCGCCTGCTGCGCCTGAAAGATGGCGATTTCGACGACCTCCCGGATCTGTCCGGGGATGTCGAGTCGTCGCAGGCGGCGCTGGCCACCGGCCATGCCGGTGCGGCCAGCCTGCCGCAGGCGCAGCGCAGCGTGACGCTGCTGCACGGACAGAAGCTGTCGCAGCTGATCGCGATGAACGGGCCGGTGAAGGCAGCGCTGGAGATGTGGCTGACCCAGCGCCGGCCTTACCTGATGGACGCCTGGGTCAATTACCAGTACCTGCGCCACGATATGTGGCCGGCCTACCAGAAGGCCGACCTGCCCGAGGCGCTGCTGTTCGGCATGGTGGCCCAGGAATCCGGCGGCAAGGTGCACGCGGTGTCGCGCTCCGGCGCCTCCGGCCCGCTGCAGTTCATGTATTCCACCGGCATGCGTTTCGGGCTGGGCGTGGACAACGGCTTCGACATGCGCTTCGACCCGGCCGCCTCGGCGCGGGCCAATGCCGAATACCTCAACGAGCAGTTGCGCATCTTCAACAACAACCTGGAGCTCGTCATCGGCGCCTACAACGGCGGCGAAGGCCGCATGCGCCGCGCGGTGGGCGACGACCCGTCGGTGAGTTTCTACGACCCGCGCATCTACGACCAGATGTCGCCCGAGACGCGCGACTACGTGCCGGCGGTGCTGGCGGCGGCGTGGCTGTTCCTGCATCCGGACAGCTACAACCTGCGCTTCCCGAAGATCGACGGCGACCCCGGCAGCATCACGCTCAAGCGCGCCGCGTCGCTTGATGAGCTCACCGTCTGCCTGGGTTCGGCCGATGGCATGGAGGAGGGCTGGTTCCGCACCCTGCGCAACCTCAATCCGCGGCTCGACCCCGATACCAGCCAGCCGGTCGGCGCCACGCTGCGGGTGCCCAAACGACTGGAGCGTGCCTATGCCGCCCGTTGCGTCGATGGTCCGTGGCCGATCCTCGCGGCGGACCTGCACCGTGCGACGGTGCCGGTGGTACCCGATCCGGCGCAGGCGCCGGCGAAGGCGGGTGCGCAGAGAACGACCACGTATCGCGTGCGCCGCGGCGACACCTTGATCAGCATCGTGCGCAAACTGCATTGTTCCAGTGTGCAGGAGATTTCCGAGATCAACGATCTCCAGCACCACCGCATCCGGGTGGGCCAGCATCTGAAGGTGCCGGTCTGCCGTTGAGGCGCGGGGTGGGGCGCCGCCGCGCGGTCAGGCGACGGCGCTCTCCTGCATCCAGCTGTCCGAGGTATCGCTGCGGCTGCCGCCGCCGTGGAGCTCCTTGAGCTCGCGCAGCAACTGCAGCAACTGCCGGTGCTGGGCCTGCAGGTTGGGCTGGGTGGCGGTCTTGGTCTCGTGATAGGCGACCGCCAGCCACAGCGCGATGCCGCGCAGCGCGACCTCGGCGTTGTTCGAACGTGCACGTTCGTAGCCCAGGTCGGTGCCTTGTCCCCACGGCAGGTAGCGCGATTCCGGCGTGGTGCCGTACAGGTGCGGGAAATCACAGCGCGAGGCCTGACCGATCTCGCGCAGGGTGAGCATGCTCAGCCGATCGCGGCTGCGCTTGGGCAGGGTCCGGATGCTGCGTTCGACATCGCGGAACTGGCGGCCAAGCTGGCGCGAACGCACCACCGCAAAGAATGGAGTGAGTATCTGCATGGTTCCCCTCGGCACAGGTTCGGCACGGCATGTTGGCCGGTCCGTCGCGAGGAGGTTAACCGGCCACCCCCGGAATTTGCGCGCATAGCGTCACAAAATGACGCGCAACGTCAGTTTTCGGGAAAGTGGCCGCCTGCCACCCTGATCTGGCCGATCCGCTGGCCCACGCGAACGTGCTGTTGCGGCGGCAGCGGATCGACCGTCGCGCTGCCCGGCGGCAACAACACGATCACGGTCGAACCCATGTTGAAGCGCGCCATCTCGGCGAAGCGTTCCAGCGTGATGTCCTGCCCGGCAAACGATTTGCGGCGGATCGACGAGGCGTACGGCGGGATCACCAGGCCGTCCCAGACCGTGGCCACCGACGAGACCAGGATCGCGCCGACCATCACCACCACGAAGGGGCCGCGTTCGCCGTCGAAATGGCAGACCAGCCGCTCGTTGCGCGCGAACAGCCGCGGGATCGCCTCCACCGCGAATGGCGCCACGCTGAAGATGCGCCCCGGCACATGCACGGTTTCGCGCAGCGTTCCCTTCATCGGCATGTGCACCCGATGGTAGTCGCGCGGCGACAGATAGACCGTCACGAAGCTGCCGTTGCGGTACGGCGCGGCGGCGGCCTGGTCGCCGCCGAGCAGTTCGGCGGCGGTGTAATCCTGCCCCTTCGCCTGGAAAATCCGCCCGTCGACGATGTGCCCGGCCTGGCTGATGCGCCCGTCGGCGGGCGAGAGCAGGGTGGCCGGATCGGCATCCGCCTGGCGCGCGCCGGGTTTCAGCTTGCGCGTGAAGAACGCATTGAAATGCTGGTAGGCCAGCGGGTCGGACTGCGCGGCCTCGGTCATGTCCACGTCGTAGTTGCGCACGATGGTGGCGATCAGCCAGTTCTTCCACGGCGCAAACGTCCAGCGCGTGGCCCAGTAGACCAGGCGGGACAGGAAGCGGTGCGGAAGGACGTATTGGAGGAATACCTTGAAAGTCATCCGGGCAGTATAGGGGCGAGGAGTGAGTGGAGAGGAGTGAGAAGTGAGAGAAAGCCAAGGCAGCTGCCGGCGATCCCATGCGTTCCTCTCTTTTCTCACTCCTCTCCACTCACTCCTCGCCACTCACTCCTCGCCCCTATACTTGCGGGCCATTCCGCTCCGGGCGCCACCGTGACTGCCGATCTCGCCACCATCATCGACTTCATCCGTTACGGCGCCAGCCGCTTCTCGGCCGCCGGGCTGACTTTCGGGCACAGCCACGACAACCCGATCGACGAGGCCACGCATCTCGTGCTGGCCAGCCTGCATCTGCCGCCGGACATTCCGCCGGCCTACGGCGCCGGCCGGCTCACCGCGGAAGAGCGCGCGAACGTGCTGGCGCTGATCGAGCGCCGCGTCAACGAGCGCCTGCCGGTGGCCTACCTGGTCGGCGAGACCTGGTTCGCCGGGCTGAAGTTCAAGAGCGACCGCCGCGCGCTGGTGCCGCGCTCGCCGATCGCCGAGCTGATCGAGACGGGCTTCACGCCGTGGCTGGACGAGCGCCACGTCGAGCGCGCGCTGGACCTGTGCACCGGCTCGGGTTGCATCGGCATCGCGATGGCCGAGTACAACCCCGAATGGCAGGTCGACATCGTCGACATCAGCGACGAGGCGCTGTCGCTGGCGCGCGAGAACATCGCGTTCCAGCACGTCGAGGGCCGCGTCGAGGCGATCCAGTCGGATCTGTTCGCCGGCGTGGCCGGGCGCAAGTACGACCTGATCGTCTCCAACCCGCCCTACGTCACCGAGGACGAGTACGCGGCGCTGCCGGGCGAATACGCGCACGAGCCCAAGCTGGGCCTGACCTCCGGCGCAGACGGCCTGGACCTGTGCCTGCGCATGCTGGACGAGGCGGCTGGTCATTTGACCGAGGACGGCCTGCTGATCGTCGAGGTGGGCGAGAGCGAGCACGCGCTGTCCGCGCTGCTGCCCGAGGTCCCGTTCGTGTGGATCGAGTTCAAGGTTGGCCCGATGGGCGTGTTCGCGCTGGAGCGGCGCGACCTGGTCGAGCACGCGGCGGCGATTCACGCCGCGGCTGTCGCACGCCGCCCGGGCTGACATGGAACTGGTCACGGCGCGACTGCGGATCGACCCGTTGCGCGCTGAAGACGCCGCGGCGCTGTTCGCCCTGCGCAGCGACCCCGTGGTGGCGCGCTACCAGGGTTGGCGGCCAGCCGATCTCGCCGCCGCGCGTGCCTTCATCGAGCGACAATCGCCCGCAGCCACTCCCGCCGGCTGGTTCCAGCGCGCGATCCGCCTGCGCGAGGACGGCCGGCTGATCGGCGATCTTGGCGTGAACCTGCCCGAGGATGCGATGGAATCGGTCGAGTTCGGCATCAGCCTCGCGCCGGCCGGGCAGGGCCGTGGCTACGCCGGCGAGGCCGTGCGCGCCCTGTTCGGGCAGGTATTCGGCCCGTGGCGTCGGCACCGCATCCACGCCTCGGTCGACCCGCGCAACCAGGCCTGCCTCGCCCTGCTGCGTTCGCTGGGCATGCGCCAGGAAGCCCATCACTGCGAAAGCCTGTGGCTGCACAGCGAATGGGTGGACGACATGATCTTCGCCATGCTCTCCCGCGAGTGGCCAGCGGCGCCACGGCAGGAGCCCGCTCGCGGACGATGTTCTTGAACCGGGATGACCAGACATTCGTCTGTCGAGAGCCGGGATTGGGGATTCGGGATTCGCAAGATTAAAAAGGCATCGCCCACGAGCGGGCTCCTACAAGAGGGGTGGTGCCGGTATGCTCTGGGCTTTGATCCCGGACGCGCGATGTCAAGCAATTCCTTCGGCAAGCTGTTCACCGTCACCACCTTCGGCGAAAGCCACGGGCCGGCGATCGGCTGCGTGATCGACGGCTGCCCTCCGGGGCTGGCCATCGCCTCGGAAGAGTTCCGCACCGACCTCGAGCGCCGCGCCACCGGCCGCAGCCGCTACACCTCGCAGCGGCACGAGGCGGACGAGGTGGAGATTCTTTCCGGCGTGTACCAGGGCAAGACCACCGGCACGCCGGTCGCGCTGCTGATCCGCAACACCGACCAGCGCAGCAAAGACTACGGCGAGATCGAGCAGACCTTCCGCCCCGGCCACGCCGACTACACCTACTGGCAGAAGTACGGCATCCGCGACCCGCGCGGCGGCGGGCGCTCCTCGGCGCGCGAGACCACCATGCGCGTGGCCGCTGCCGTCGTGGCTAAGAAATGGCTGGCCGAACGCCATGGCGTGCACGTGCGCGGCTACCTGGCGCAGATCGGCGAGGTCGTGCCCGGTGCGTTCGACTGGAGCGCGGTGGAGCAGAACCCGTTCTTCTGGCCCGATGCATCGCAGGTGCCGGCGCTGGAGGACTACATCAACAAGCTGCGCAAGTCCGGCGATTCGGTCGGCGCGCGCGTCAACGTGGTCGCCGAGGGCGTGCCTCCTGGCTGGGGCGAGCCGGTCTACGGCAAGCTGGACGGCGACCTGGCCAGTGCGCTGATGTCGATCAACGCAGTCAAGGGCGTGGAGGTCGGCGATGGTTTCGCCGCCGTCGCCCAACGCGGGAGCGTACATCGCGATGAAATGCGTTTGGACGGCTTTACGTCCAATCACGCCGGTGGCATTCTCGGTGGCATCAGCACGGGACAGGCGGTGACCGCCTCGATCGCGTTGAAGCCCACCTCCAGCATCCTGATCCCCGGCCGCAGCGTGAACCTGGCCGGCGAGCCGGTGGACGTGGTCACCAAGGGGCGTCACGACCCCTGCGTCGGCATCCGTGCCACGCCCATCGCCGAGGCGATGATGGCGCTGGTGCTGATGGATCACGCCTTGCGCCATCGGGCGCAATGCGGCGACGTGGGGCCGGTCGCGCCACGCATCGCCTGAGGCCGAGCCACCGCCACCGGAACCCGTTCGATGACCGACAAGCCGCGCGTCTGGGTGTCCCGCCCCACTTTCCCCGGTGTCATCGCCCGGCTGGAGCCGCATTTCCAGGTGACCGTGGAGGAGACCGAACGCAAGTTCAGTCCTGCCGAACTGGCCGCCCGGCTGGCAGGGCAGGATGCGGTGATCGTCGGCCTCAAGGACCGCATCGGCGCGGCCGAAATCGGTGCGGCCGAGCGCCTGCGTATCGTGGCCAACCTTGCAGTGGGCTACGACAACATCGACGTCGACGCGATGAGCGCTGCCGGCATCGCGGTGTCCAACACCGCCGACGTGCTCAACGAGAGCGTGGCCGACTTCGCCTGGGCGCTGCTGCTGGGCGCGGCCCGGCGCATGACTGCGGCCGAGCGCTGGCTGCGTGCCGGCCACTGGCATGCCACCGAGTTCAAGGCGTGGCTGGGCAGCGACGTGCGCGGTCGCACCCTGGGCATCCTCGGCATGGGCCGCATCGGCCAGGCCATCGCCCATCGCGCGGTCGGCTTCGGCATGCCGGTGATCTACCACAACCGCTCGCCGCTGCCCGAGGCGGTCGAGCGCGCCTGCAACGCACGCCACGTGGACAAGGCGCAGTTGCTGGGCGAGTCCGATTTCCTGGTGCTGGCCTTGCCGCTGACGCCGCGCACCCGACACGCCATCGGCTCGGCCGAGCTGGCCCTGATGAAGCCGACCGCGATGCTGGTCAACATCGCCCGCGGCGGCATTGTCGACGACGCCGCGCTGGCCGCGGCGTTGCGCGACCGGCGCCTGGCCGGCGCGGCGCTGGACGTGTTCGAGGGCGAACCGAAGCTGCATCCGGCGCTGCTCACGCTCGACAACGTGGTGCTCAGCCCCCATATCGCCAGCGCCACGACCGATACCCGCCGCGCGATGACATCGGTGGCGGTGGACAATGTGCTCGCGTTGTTCGGCCATGGTCCGCACGCAGGACGACCACCCAACCTCCTCAACCCGAACGTGCTGTGACCGGCACGCCTCCACTTCCAGAGCAACCCATTCCATGAGTCACAAGAGCAGTTACAAGGTCGCCATGGTCGGCGCCACCGGTGCCGTCGGCGAAGCCCTGCTGGCCATCCTCGCCGAGCGCGAGTTTCCGGTCAGCGAGCTGGTGCCGCTGGCCAGCGAGCGATCAGCCGGTGGCAAGGTCAGCTTCGGCGGCAAGCAGGTCACCGTGCAGTTGCTGGATACCTACGACTTCGCCGGCGTCGACATCGCGTTCTTCTCCGCCGGCGGCTCGGTCAGCCGCGAACACGCGCCGCGCGCGGCAGCGGCCGGCGCGGTGGTGATCGACAACACTTCCGAGTTCCGCTATCAGGACGACATCCCGCTGGTGATCAGCGAGGTCAACCCGCACGCGATCGCCCAGTACACCAACCGCGGCATCATCGCCAACCCGAATTGCTCGACCATGCAGATGCTGGTCGCGCTGGCGCCGATCCACCGCGCGGCGCAGATCGAGCGGATCAACGTGGCCACCTACCAGTCCGTCTCCGGTGCCGGCCGCAGCGGCATGGAGGAGCTGGGCCGACAGACCGCGGCCCTGCTGAATTTCCAAAGCGTGGAACCGGGCAAGAAATTCCCGGTCCAGATCGCGTTCAATGTGATCCCGCAGATCGACGACTTCCAGCCCAACGGCTACACCAAGGAGGAGATGAAGCTGGTGTGGGAGACCCGCAAGATCCTGGAGGACGAGTCGATCCAGGTGAACCCGACCGCGGTGCGCGTACCGGTGTTCTATGGCCATTCCGAGGCGGTGCACATCGAGACCAGCGACAAGATCACCGCCGAGGAGGCGCGCGAACTGCTGCGCCAGGCGCCGGGCGTGGTGCTGATGGACGAGCGCAAGCCGGCCGGCTACCCGACCCCGGTGGCGCAGGCGGCCGGGACCGATGGCGTGTTCGTCGGGCGCATCCGCGAGGACATCTCGCATGAGCGCGGGCTGGACCTGTGGGTCGTCTCGGACAACATCCGCAAGGGTGCGGCCTTGAATGCGGTGCAGATTGCCGAGTTGCTGATCGAGGATTATCTCTGACCATGTGCGTCCTGCCGTCTCTTGCCGCCATCGGCATCCTGCTCACCGCGTCGGCCTGGGCCGCGCCGCCGGCCGGACCGGCCCGCGCCGGCTCGACGGCCGTCCCGGCACTGCCGGCCGTACGGCAGCGGATGCAACGCAATCAGGTCGAGGTGAAGCGCCTGCAGCAGGAGGTGGCGCGTCAGGAATCGGCCAGCCAGCGCGCCAGCCGGCGCCTGGAGCAGCAGGACGCGCAGATCGCCGAGTTGCGCCGCCAGTTGTTGCAGGTGCGGGCCGCGGTGCCTGATGACCACCCATGACGGGGTGTCCGGGGCAAGAACCGGCAGCAGCAATGTGTCGCAAGTATTCGCCGCGGCTATTGTTGATTGCGCTTCTTGTAACTAAAGTGGCGGCACGGTGACGCGGCCGCCGCCCTGGTGGCGGCATCTTTTCAACAAGAAAGCGTCAGGGATCGCTCGGGGGAACATGCATGAATCGTTCGTTGAAATTGTCGATGCTGGTGGCGCTGGCGCTGGGGAGCAGCCAGCTCCTGGCCGTGGACATGGGCCAGGTCCAGGTCAAATCGGCATTGGGACAGCCGCTGCTGGCCGAGATTCCGCTGCACCCGGCCAGTCCGGCCGAGTTGCAGGGTCTCAAGGTGAAACTGGCCTCCAGCGAGCAGTTTGCCCGCGCCGGCATCGTCGGCGGGCGCACCGACATTCCGCTGCACTTCAGCGTTGCCACCGGCGCGCACCCGGTGATCCGCATCACCAGCAGCGAACCGGTGAACGATCCCTATCTCGACCTCCTCATTGAAGTGGACGGCAAGGACGGCCCCAGCGTGCGCGAGTACGCGATCCTGCTCGATCCACCCGGCTCGCACCCGGTCGCGGCAACCCCCGCGCCGGCGCCAGTGGCGGCGCCGCGCCCGGCCAGCCCGGCGCCGCGCCCTGCGCAGCGCGCTCCCGCCCCGGCGCCGCAAGCGGCGGCGGCTACCCGCACTCCGGCTCCCGCTGCCGTCGAGAACGGCCGTCTCGGTCCGGTGCAGAGCGGCCAGACGCTGTCGGGCATCGCCCGCAGCGTGACGCCGACCGGCGTCGACGTGCGCCAGATGATGCTGGCCCTGCAGCAGGCCAATCCGGACGCCTTCTATCGCGACAACATCAACGCGCTCAAGAGCGGCGCGGTGTTGCGCGTGCCCAGCGCCTCCGAGGCGCAGGCCATGAGCCTGGCCGCGGCGGCCGCCGAGGTGAGCCGGCAGAACAGCGACTGGCGCGCCGGCACGCCGGGCAAGCCCGCGGTGGTGGCCGATGCGGCAACGCGCGCTTCCTCCTCCGGCTCGCCCACCACCGGCGCGGCCGACAACGAGGACCGGCTGGCACTGGTGCCTCCGCAGGCCGGCACCGCCGGCGGCGGGCAGTCATCCGGCAAGACCGACCAGTCGGCTGCCAGCCTGCGCGAGGAATTGCTGCGCTCCCGCGAAAGCGTGGCCAGCCTGAAGCAGCAGAGCGGCGACCTGAAGGCGAGGCTGAAAGACCTCACCGACATCAACGCCAAGAACGAACACCTGCTGTCGCTGAAGGACAGCGAGATCGCCGAGTTGCAGGCCAAGCTGGCCGCTGCACGCAAGGGCACCGGCGCGCCGGCAACCGCTCCCGTGGCTGCGAGCACGGTAGCGGAACCCGCAGCGCTCGCGCCGGCGGTGGCCAGCGCCGGCAGCAGCGCCGAGGCCAGCGAGAGCCCGGTGGCCTCGGCCTCCTCCGGCGCGGCGACCTCGGCATCGGTGGCAGCGGCAGGCACCGCGTTCGCGCCGGCCGGTTCGGCCTCGCTGGCTACTGCCAGTGCGACACCGGCTGCTGCGGCCACGGTTGCGGCCGAACCTGCGTCCGCACCCGCGCCCGCGCCCGCCCCGGCACGCGTGGTCGAGCAACCCTGGTACATGCAGACCTGGGCCTGGGCCGCAGCGGCCGGCGCGGTCATCGTGTTGATTCTGCTTGCCGTTCTCGGTCGCCGCCGCAAGCCTGCGTCCGCCGCCAAGACGGGGGGAGCCTCGCTGGCCGATCGTTTCGGCGCCACGCCGCCGGCAGGCGAGGGCGACGACGATCTGCTGGTCGATGGCGATACCGACCAGGAGCAACTGCTCGACCAGCTGGCCGAGCATCCGGACGACATCTACCTGCATCTGGAACTGGTCACGCTGTACTACTCGCGCCGCGACGTGGAGCGTTTCGAGGCCGCGGCCGAAGCAATGCACGCCCACATCACCGACCCGGAACAGGACGAGTGGCAGGACGTGGTGCACATGGGCGAGGATCTCGCGCCGGGGCATCCGTTGTTCGACCATCATGCGGAGCCTGCCGACGTCGAGTCCGAGGCGACGCAGGCGTTCGACATCGACGACTACGCCGACGACAGCGACGCACCCACCGTGGTTTCCCCGCTGCCGCCGGCGCTGCCGACCGGCACGAAGAAAGTCACCGAGTACAGCTTCGATTTCGACCTGACCCAGCCCGCAGCCGGTGGTTCGCGCACGGCGCCGCCGGCGGCCGGGGACGACATTACCGTGGTCAAGCCGCACGCCGAGCCGAAGGCTTCCTGGGATGCGCCGGAAACCGGCGCGTCCGCCGCGGAGTCGGCTGAGTTCAGCGACGATCCGGTCGATACCAAACTCGACCTGGCGCGCGCCTATCTCGACATGGGCGATGCCGATGGCGCCCGCGCGATGCTGGGCGAAGTGCTCAAGGAAGGCAGCCAGATGCAGCGCGACGTGGCGCGCAAGCTGCTCGACGGTCTGGGCTGAGATCGCATCGCGAACGGGACGGAACCGGGCCGGCCTTGCCGGCCCGATTTCTTTTCGGCGGGCATGACGTCGGTGCCTGCCTGCTAATCTTCGACGCTTCCTTCCGGATCTGCGGCATCCATGCGCATCGCCCTCGGCATCGAGTATGACGGCACCGATTTCTTCGGCTGGCAACGCCTGACCGAAGGGCCGAGCGTGCAGGGCGCAGTGGAGGAGGCCTTGTCGAAAGTGGCGGCCCATCCGGTGCTGGTCAGTTGCGCAGGACGCACCGACGCCGGCGTCCACGGCCGCTGCCAGGTGGTGCATTTCGATACCGATGCACGCCGCGAATTGCGCGGCTGGGTGCTGGGCGCGTGCTCGAACCTGCCGGCCAGCGTGGCCGTGTTGTGGGCGCAACCGGTGCCGGACAGCTTCCACGCGCGCTTCTCCGCGCGCAGCCGCCGTTATCGCTACCACATCCTCAACCGGCCGGTGCGCGCCGCACTGGACGCGCGCTACGTCACCTGGGAGCGCCTCCCGCTGGACGCGCAGCGCATGCACGAAGCCGCGCAATCCTTGCTGGGCGAGCACGACTTCAGCGCATTCCGGGCGCTGTCGTGCCAGGCGCCGCACCCGCGGCGCTCGGTGCTCGAGATCAGCGTTCGCCGCGAGGGCGAGCACGTCATGCTGGAGATCGAGGCCAATGCCTTCCTGCACCACATGGTGCGCAACATCGCGGGTTCGCTGCTGCTGGTCGGTCGCGGCGAGCAGCCGGTGGAATGGATGGCCGAACTGCTCGCCGCCCGCGACCGCCAGGTGGCCGGACCGACTGCGCCGGCCTCGGGACTGACCTTCATCGGCCCGCGCTACGAGGCTCACTGGGGCCTGCCCACCGAAGTCTGCCTGACGGGAGCCGGCCCGTGACCCGCATCAAATGCTGTGGCATGACCCGCGTCGAGGATGCGCTGCTCGCCGCGCGGCTCGGCGCCGATGCGATCGGCCTGGTGTTCACCGCGCGCAGCAAGCGGCAGGTGACGCTGGCGCGTGCGCGCGAGATCGTCGCGGCGCTGCCGCCGTTCATCGCCACGGTGGCCCTGTTCATGGACGACGCGGCGGCGCTGGTGCGGCAGGTGGTCGATGAAGTCGATCCCGCGCTGCTGCAGTTCCATGGCGATGAGGGCGACGACTGGTGCGCACGGTTCGACCGCCCCTTCGTCAAGGCGATCGCGATGGGCGATGGCGCTGCCGCGCTGCCGCGCCTGCGCGATTACCCGCGCGCCGCCGGCCTGTTGCTGGACGGCCATGCACCCGGCGAGGCGGGCGGCAGCGGCAAGGCGTTCGACTGGTCGTTGCTGCCCGGCAATCTGGCGCAGCCGCTGATCCTGGCCGGTGGCCTGCACGCCGGCAACGTGGGCGATGCGGTGCGCGCGGCACGTCCGTGGGCGGTGGATGTGGCCAGCGGAGTGGAATCGGCACCGGGGATCAAGGACGCGGCGCGGCTCGAAGCCTTCATCCGCGCGGTGCGCGCGGCCGACGCGGAGCAGGCGGCATGCCGGGAGTGATCGAGGAATATCGCGGCGCCGGGCAAGCACTCGAACTCGCGGGCCTGGTGGATCGTGCCCGCCCGCTGGTGATCCGCGGCCTCTGCCGCGACTGGCCGATGGTGGCGTGGTCGCGGCAGTCGGACACCGCCTTTGCTCAAGGCCTGGCGAAGCTGGACAACGGCCGCGAGGTCGACGCGCTGCTGATGCCGGCAGGCGAGGGCGGCGTGATCGGCTACAACGCGAATGTCGACGGTTTCAACTACGCGCATCACCGCGTCTCGATCACCCGGGGCCTGCAGCGGCTGGCGGCCTACAGTCGCCAGGACAATCCGCCGGGGCTGGCGATGCAGAGCGCGCTGATCGCCGACTGCCTGCCCGGACTGCTGGAGGATCATGCGGTTCCCTTCATCGACAAGGCGATCCAGCCGCGCATCTGGATCGGCAACAAGGTCACCACGCCGGCGCATTTCGACGAGTACCACAACGTCGCCTGTGTGGCGTGCGGGGTGCGGCGCTTCACCCTGTTCGCCCCGGAGCAGGTGCGCAATCTCTATGTCGGCCCGCTGGATTTCGCGCCGACCGGCGCGGCGATCGGCATGGCGCGGCTGGATCGTCCCGACGATCCGCGTTATCCGCGCTTGAAAGATGCGCTGGCCGCGGCGCAGGTGGCCGAACTGCATCCCGGCGACGCGATCTACATCCCGCCGATGTGGTGGCACCACGTCGAGTCGCTGGAGCAGATCAATGCGCTGGTGAACTACTGGTGGAAACCGGTGCCGGCCGGGGGCGACGCACCGGCCACGGCGCTGGGCTGCCTGATGCACTGCATCCTCGTGTTCCGCGCGTTGCCGCCGGCAGAGCGGGCGGCGTGGAAAGGCCTGCTGGATCACTACGTCTTCGGCGACGACGACCCCGCCGCGCACATCCCCGCCGAGCGGCGCGGGATACTCGGCGCGCTCACGCCGGGGCAACTGGCCGAGTTCCGGGAAACCATCCGGCGTTATCTGTGAACTATCCGCTAAGATGGTCGCTTGCCGCAGTGCGGCATGCCCATCCCCGAGTGACCCCATGAGCAAGATTGCGGACTTCAACCTCTACCCCGACGCCCATGGCCGCTTCGGCGAGTATGGCGGCAGCTATGTCGCCGAGACGCTGATGGCGCCGTTGGCCGAGTTGAGCGAGGCTTACGAACGGCTGAGCACCGATCCGGCTTTCCTCGCGGAACTGGATCGCGACCTGCAGCACTACGTCGGCCGGCCCAGCCCGATCTACCACGCCGAACGGCTGTCGCGGCAGGTTGGCGGCGCGCGCATTCTGTTCAAGCGCGAGGACCTCAACCACACCGGCGCGCACAAGATCAACAACACCATCGGCCAGGCGCTGGTGGCGCGGCACATGGGCAAGCAGCGCGTCATCGCGGAAACCGGCGCCGGCCAGCATGGCGTGGCCACGGCCACGGTGGCGGCGCGCTTCGGCATGCGCTGCGTGGTGTACATGGGTGCGGTCGACATCGAGCGGCAGAAGATCAACGTCTACCGCATGAAGCTGCTCGGCGCCGAGGTGGTGCCGGTGACTTCCGGTTCGAAGACGTTGAAGGATGCGTTGAACGAGGCGATGCGCGACTGGGTCACCAACGTGGCCGACACCTTCTACATCATCGGCACCGTGGCCGGTCCGCATCCGTATCCGAAGATGGTGCGCGACTTCAATGCCGTCGTGGGGCGCGAGGCACGCGCGCAGATGCTGGCGCAATACGGCCGCCTGCCCGACGTGCTGACCGCCTGCGTCGGCGGCGGCTCCAATGCCATCGGCCTGTTCCATGCCTTCCTCAACGACGCCGACGTGCGCATCGTCGGCGCCGAGGCGGCAGGCGAGGGGATCGCCACCGGCCATCATGCCGCCTCGCTGGCGGCCGGCCGTCCCGGCGTGCTGCACGGCAACCGCACCTACGTGCTGTGCGACGACAACGGCCAGATCACCGAGACGCATTCGGTCTCCGCCGGCCTCGACTATCCCGGTGTGGGGCCGGAGCATGCCTTCCTGAAGGATGCCGGTCGCGCCGAGTACGTCGGCATCACCGACGACGAGGCGCTGGAGGCGTTCCACCTGCTGGCGCGCACCGAAGGCATCCTGGCCGCCCTGGAATCCAGCCACGCGGTGGCGCAGGCGATCAAGCTGGCGCGCGAGTTGCCCAAAGACGGCATCGTGCTGTGCAACCTGTCCGGCCGCGGCGACAAGGACGTGCACACGATCGCGGCGCGCGAGGGAGTGAGCGTGTAGCGAGGAGTGAGTGGAGAGGAGTGAGAAGTGAGAGGAAGTCTCGCACTCCAGAACCGCTCAGACCCGCCCGAGCTCTCTTTCACTTCTCACTTCTCATTACTCACTCCTGTCTTATGAGCCGCATCGACACCCGCTTCGCCCAACTCAAGGCCACCGGCCGCACCGGCCTGATCCCGTTCGTCACCGCGGGCGATCCCTCGCCGCAGCACGTGGTGGCGATGATGCATGCGCTGGTGGAATCGGGGGCGGACCTGATCGAGCTGGGCGTGCCGTTTTCCGATCCGATGGCAGACGGCCCGGTGATCCAGCACGCCAGTGAGCGGGCGATCGCCAAGGGCGTCGGTCTCGCGCAGGTGCTGGGCTGGGTGCATGCATTTCGCCAACGCGATGCGGAAACCCCGATCGTGCTGATGGGCTATCTGAACCCGCTGGAGATCCACGGCTACGCGCGCTTCGCACAGGAGGCCGTGGCGGCCGGCGTCGATGGCGTGCTGCTGGTCGATTGTCCGCTGGAGGAGTCGACCGTGCTGCAGTCGCTGCGCGAGGCGGGGTTGCAGCAGATCCTGCTCGCCGCGCCCACCACCGCACCTGCGCGTATGGCGCAGTTGTGCAGCTCGGCGGAAGGCTTCCTGTATTATGTATCGTTCGCTGGCGTCACCGGAGCGGCGCAGTTGAGCGTCAGCGAGATTGCCGAGCGCGTTGCCGAAGTCAGGAGCCTCGCCGGTACGCCGGTGGCGGTGGGGTTCGGCATTCGCGATGCGGCCAGCGCCGCAGCGATCGGCGGCTTCGCTGACGCGGTCGTCATCGGCAGCGCGCTGGTCGAAAGCCTGGCGGCGGCCACGGACGCGGCGGATATCCCGGATCGTGCGCGCAGTTTCCTGCAGCCGATCCGCGCGGCGCTGGATGCACGCTGAGGGAAATGATTGCGGTTATTGCTGTTGGTTCGAGGTAGCGTGGACCCTCACCCTTTGCCCTCTCTCAAAGGGGTGCCGTGCGGGATTGGCCTCGTGAGAGGTTGCCGCATACGAACGCTCTTGTGCCCGGATGGAATTCGATTGACATGAATTGGCTGCAGAAGATCATGAACCCGCGTACCCGCACGCTCCCTTCGGGTGGCGGCAAGGGCTCGGTGCCCGAGGGCGTGTGGGAGAAATGCGCGGGCTGCGGCACCGTGCTGTACCGGCCTGAACTGGAACGCAACCTGATGGTGTGTCCCAAGTGCGGCCACCATCACTACATCAGCGCACGGGCGCGCCTGGGCGCGCTGCTGGACGAAGGTTCCGGCCAGGAACTGTGGGCCAGCATGGAACCGGCCGATCCGCTGAAGTTCCGCGATTCGAAAAAGTATCGCGACCGCATCATCGCCACCCAGAAGAAACTGGGCGAGAAGGACGCCATGGTCGCGATGAGCGGCCGCTTGAAGGGACGTCCGTTGATGGCGGTGGCGTTCGAGTTTGCCTACATGGGCGGTTCGATGGGATCGGTGGTGGGCGAGAAGTTCGCCCGCGCCGCCGAACGTGCGCTGGCCGACAAGAGCGCGCTGGTGTGTTTCTCCGCCACTGGCGGTGCGCGCATGCAGGAGGCGCTGTTCTCGCTGATGCAGATGGCCAAGACCTCGGCCGCGCTGGCGCGTCTGCGCGATGCCGGCGTGCCGTACATCAGCGTGCTGACCAACCCGACCACCGGTGGTGTCTCGGCCAGCCTGGCGATGCTGGGTGACATCAACATCGGCGAGCCCAAGGCGCTGATCGGCTTTGCCGGTCCGCGCGTGATCGAGCAGACCGTGCGCGAGACGCTGCCGGAAGGCTTCCAGCGTTCGGAGTTCCTGCTTGACCACGGCGCGATCGACCTGATCGTCGACCGCCGCGAGATGCGCGACAAGCTTGCCGACCTGTTCGGCATCCTGACCCGGGCCGATCGCGCGGCCTGAGCGCGCGTCGCGTGTCGCGGAGCGATGCCGCCCACGGGCGGCATCGTCGTATCGCGGGCCGGGTTTTCCACAGCTTCTGTGCGCCGTCGCTGTACAAGCCTGTGGACAACCGCGCTTCGTCCTTTGCCGGCAATGACTTGCCACGCCTTGATGATTTTCTGAGCAACGGCGCGAGAGTTTTCCACAGCGACTGTGGAGCACGTTCGGCAAAGCCTGTGGACAAATTCGCTATCTGCTTGAGCGCAAAGGCAGCCACGACGGCGTGAGCATATTGCGCACAGTGGGCGGCGGCGCGGTGCAGCGCTTACACTGGGAGTTCCCCTTTGCTGGAGGTTCCCTCGATGAATCGCATCCTGCTCATTCTCGCCCTCACCGGTCTGGCCACTGTCGCGATGGCAGCCGAAGCACCTGCGCTGCCGGGCACGTCGGCGCCGGCCGCCGCCAGGGTCTACATCATCTCGCCCGCGGACGGCGCCACCGTCGGCCAGGAATTCACCGTGCGCTTCGGCCTCGAGGGCATGGGCGTGGCGCCAGCGGGCGTGACCAGGGAGCACACCGGCCATCATCACCTGCTGGTCGACGTGAAGACCTTGCCCGCCGCCGGCCAGCCGATTCCGGCCGACACCAACCACATCCATTTCGGCGGCGGACAGACCCAGACCACGCTGAAGCTGGCCCCGGGTACGCATACTCTGCAACTGGAGCTGGGCGACGCGAATCATGTGCCGTTCGTGCCGGCGGTGGTGTCGAAGAAGATCACCGTCCACGTCAAGTAATCGCCGGGGCGTGCGACCCAATCAGCCGCCGAAGTAGATCGACACGCCCAGATTGCCCTGCCACTGGTTTGCCGAGCCGTGCAGGCGATGGTCGAAGCCCGCGTCCAGTTGCACGCGGGGCGTGACCATCCACTGCACGCCGGCACCGGCGAGGCTGCCGTTGCCCTCGCCGGGCAGGTGCTGCCAGGCGAGTTCGGTGTACAGGGTCAGCGCCGACGACAGCGCATGGCTGTCGTCCAGCGCCACGGTGGGGCTGTCGGCGCCGCCGCGGCGCACGTTCTCCAGGTAAAGGCCCAGCGAGTGGCGCTCGCTGACATCCAGGTTGAACTGCGCGCCGAGCAGGTACTGGCGATGGTCTCCGCGGAACTCCCGCTCGCCGTCGGTGAAGGTGACGCTGCCCAGCAGGCCCCAGCTGAAGCCCGCATGGCTCGACGGCAGCGCCAGCTTCAGCCCCAGCTGGCTGTCGCCGCGGCCTTCCCTGTGCACGCTGCCGCCCGGGCTGGCTTGCCGCAGCACGTTCCAGGAGTCGCTGCCCAATTGCATTTCCAACGGCCCGCCGAGCCCGATGCGCAGCAAGCTGTCGGCGGTGTACTGCGACACGGTGACGCCATCCTGCCGGTCGCGGCTCCAGTCCGGCAGGCCTTGTTCGAGGATTGCCTCGCCAGCGGCCAGCACGCCCGGCGTGAAGCCGTAGCCGGGGCGGTCGAAACCGGGGTTCTCCGCCCTTGCGGGTGCGGCGGCGACAAGCAGCGCCAGCGCGAGCATGGAGGTGGGCAGGGCGCGCATGCGAGGCCGGCGCTGCCCGCGGTATCGGTTAAAATCCATCGTTTCTCCTTGTTGTCCGGAACATCATGGCCGTCCGTACCCGTTTCGCTCCCAGCCCCACCGGCTTCCTGCACATCGGCGGCGCGCGCACCGCGCTGTATTGCTGGCTGGAGGCGCGTCGTCGCGGCGGACAGTTCATTCTGCGCATCGAGGATACCGATCGCGAACGTTCCACAGACGCGGCGGTGCAGGCGATCCTCGACGCCATGCACTGGCTCGGCCTCGATGCCGATGAGGGCCCGTTCTACCAGACCCGGCGACTCGATCGATACAGGCAGGTTGCCGACGAGCTGGTCGCCGCCGGCAAGGCCTACTACGCCTACGAGAGCAAGGACGAGATCGAGACGATGCGCGAGGCGGCCATGAAGGCCGGCGAGAAACCGCGCTACAACGGTTACTACCGCGATCGCAACGAGGCGTGCCGCGACGACCCCAACCGGGTGATCCGCTTCCGCAACCCGATCGAAGGCTCGGTGGTATTCGAGGACAAGGTCAAGGGCCGCATCGAGATCGCCAACAGCGAGCTGGACGACCTGGTGATCTTTCGCTCCGATGGCTGGCCGACCTACAACTTCGCCGTGGTGGTCGACGACATCGACATGGGCGTCACCGAGGTGATCCGCGGCGACGATCACGTCAACAACACGCCGCGGCAGATCAACATCTATCACGCGCTCGGCGCGCCGGTGCCGGAGTTCGCGCACCTGCCGATGATCCTGGACAAGGAAGGCAAGAAGCTGTCCAAGCGCACCAACGCGGTCAGCGTGATGGATTATCGCGAGCAGGGTTTCCTGCCCCACGCGATCCTCAACTACCTGGTGCGGCTGGGCTGGTCGCATGGCGATCAGGAGATCTTCTCGCGCGAGGAGATGATCGCGCTGTTCGACATCGCCGACGTCAACAAGGCGGCCTCGCGCTTCGACACCGAGAAGCTGGCGTGGCTGAACCAGCATTACCTGAAGACCGACGAGCCGCAGTCGTTCCTGGCCGAGTTCGAATGGCACCTGCAGCGCGCCGGCGTGGACGTCGCGCAAGGCCCCGCGCCGATCGAGGTCATCGTGGCGCTGCGCGAGCGCGTGCACACGCTGAAGGAAATGGCCGAGCGGGCGAAGATCTGGTACGGCCCGATCACTGCCTGGGACGACAAGGCGGTGGCGAAGCATCTCGGCAATGCCGGTGCCCCGGGCGTGCTGGCGGCGGCGAAGACGCTGCTGAGCGCGTGCGAGTGGAAGCCGGCGGCGATCCACCTGGTCATCGAGCAGGTGGCGGCGCAGCTGGAGTTGGGCATGGGCAAGGTGGCGCAGCCGCTGCGGGTCGCGATGACCGGTACCCAGGTCTCGCCCTCGATCGAGGACACGATCTATCTCACCGGGCGCGAGGAGGCGCTCCGCCGCATCGACGCCGCGATGGCCATGACCCATGCCTGAGTTGGCGGCGCGGCGCAGCTGGCGCCAGTCTCCCCGTGGATGAGCTGCTGGCCCGCGCCACCCAGGGCGTCGATCTCGACGCCCCCGGCGCGTTCCGGCACGTCTTCTTCAATCTGTTGAATATGGTGCCCTGGGCAGCCATGTTCTGGTGGAATCTGCTGTTCGTCGCCGTGGGCCTGCTGCTCGGCTGGTGGCGCGGCCGGGTGCTGGAAGCGGTCTTGTGGTCCTGGGTGCTCGGCCCGATCGGCTGGATCGTGATCCTGTGCAGGCCGCGCGGCCAGCCGGCCGTGAAACCGCCGCCGGGGCCGCGCTGAGGCGGGCGGTGGCGGATGTATGATCGAGGCGAGGTGAATGCTTTGAACCACGATGTTGCCGACAACGCGCACGCGCACCACCCGCACCACCATCATGACGCGAAGGGTTTCGTGCGTGCGGTGGAACACGCCAGCGAGGAGCGGGGCCTGCGTCTGACCCCCCTGCGCAAGGAGGTGCTGGAACTGATCGCGGCATCTCGCATACCGGTCAAGGCGTACGAACTGCTCGACCAGCTGCGCGAACAGCACGGCAATGCCGCTCCGCCCACGGTTTATCGCGCGCTGGATTTCCTGCTCGAGAACGGCTTCATTCACAAGCTGGAGTCGATCAACGCCTTCGTCTCCTGCCACCATCCGACCGAGGCGCATCAGGTCCCATTTCTGATCTGCGACAACTGTTCCAGCGCGCAGGAGGTCTGCGACGAACGGGTCGCCGAATTGATCGAGGCGCAGGCCCGCGCGCTGGGTTTCCGGCCGCAGGCGCAGACGCTGGAAGTCCACGGTCTGTGCCGGGCCTGCCGCAAAGCCTGAACGGCGACCATCGCCCGGTAGCGCGGCCTATTGTTATAATGTAACATGCCAGCCAGATTCCCCGGCCGCCTCGCGCGGCGACGGCAGGCAGGCAGATGCATTCCGGGCAGGCAGGCACATCGCGTGGATGGCAGAGCGCCGATCGCATCGGCGCGATCGCCTCGTTCCTGTGCGCGATCCACTGTGCCTTGCTGCCCTTCGTCCTGGCCGCGCTGCCACTGGTCGGGCTGGAGTTCCTGGCCGACCATCGCTTCGAGCGGGGTTTCGTGGCGTTTGCCTGCGTGCTGGCGGTGATCGCCCTGGTGCGGGGCTTTCGGCGCCACCAGCAACCCCTGCCGTTGCTGCTGGCCATCCCGGGGTTGCTCCTGCTGGTTTCCGGCGTCACCTGGGCCGAGGGTGGACTGACCTTGGTGCATAGCGCACTGGTCACGTCGGGCGGCCTGCTGTTGGCCGCCGCGCACTTCGTCAACCTGCGTCGCGACCGCGGTGTCCAGGTCCACGTGCACGGCCCGCAATGCGCGCATTGAGGCTGGTTGGGGCTGGACGCGAGTGGCCTATGGCGTTGCCCGCCGCACTGCTATGATGGACGGCCGTACATCCATCGAATCAAGGAGTTCCCCATGGGCAAGGGCGATCGCAAGACCCGCCGCGGCAAGATCTACCGCAGCAGCTACGGCAATACGCGCGCGCACGCGCTGGCCCCGGCCGTGGCCGGCACCAAGCCGACGGTGACCAAGGCGCCGGCGACCCGCAAGGCGGCCCCGCGCAAGAAGTCCGCCTGAGTCGACACGGCTTTCCCGTGTTGCCATGAACCCCCGCCTCGGCGGGGGTTCATGTTTTTGGGGCCGGGATGACCGGGCATTCGTCTGTCGAGAGCCGGGATGCGGGTTCCGGGATGCGAGGCGAGCGGCGAGGAACGAGGGGGTTGCGGCAGCGCCGCATGGGTGTATGATGCGCACCACTGTGTTAATGCATTAGTACATTATGAAGCGTCGATCGCTTGATCCCGAAACACCCGTCGAGTCCGCCGAGCTGAGCCTGTACGAGGCGTTGCTGTCGCTGAAGAACGTCGAGGAAGTCGGCGCGTTCCTCAGCGACCTGTGCACGCCGGCGGAACTCGAAGTGCTGGTGGACCGCTGGCGGGTGGTGCCGTTCCTGCTCGAAGGCGTGTCGTACCGGGAGATCCACGAGCGCACTGCGGTCAGCATCACCACGATCGGGCGGGTCGCGCGCTATCTCAACCAGGGCAGCGGCGGCTATCTCGCGGCCGCGGCCCGCGCGGCGCGGCGGCAGGCGCAGGCGGCAAGGAAGAGGGCATGAAGCCGCGCGACCGCCTGCGCATCGCGATGCAGAAATCCGGACGGCTGACCGAGCCGGCGCTGGACCTGCTCAAGCGATGCGGCCTGACCTTCCGGCAAAGCCGCGACAAGCTGTTCTGCTTCGGCGAAGGCGAGCCGGTCGACCTGCTGCTGGTGCGCGACGACGACATCCCCGGCCTGATCGCGCAAGGCGTATGCGACGTCGGCATCGTCGGCCGCAACGTGCTGGGCGAGTTCCAGCTCACTGCCGGGCGCGATGGCGAGCCGCTGGCCGAACTGCGGCCACTCGGCTTCGGACGGTGCCGGTTGTCGATCGCCGTGCCGCAAGAGCTCGACTATTCCGCGCCCGGCGATCTCGCGGGACGGCGCATCGCCACGTCATACCCCGGCCTGCTTGGTGAATGGCTGCGCGCGCAACACATCGACGCCGGCGTGGTGACCCTGGCCGGCTCGGTCGAGATTGCGCCGAAGCTGGGCACGGCCGACGCGATCTGCGACCTGGTGCAGAGCGGCGGCACCCTGGTGGCCAACCAGTTGCGCGAGACCGAGGTGCTGCTGGAGAGCGAGGCGGTGCTGGCCGGGCCGGTGACCCTGCCGGCGGACGAGCGCGGCGACATGCTGCAGTTGTTGCTGAAGCGGCTCGATGGCGTGATCCAGGTGCGCGAATCGCGGCTGCTGCTGTTGCAGACCTCGCGTCACTCGCTGGAGGCGGTCACCCGGTTGCTCCCCGGCGGTCCGCAGCCGACGCTGCTGGCGGTGGCTGGCCAGGCCGACCAGTTGATGCTGCAGGCGTTGTGCGCCGGTGAGGTGAGCTGGCGGCAACTGGAGGAAATCAAGAAGGCCGGTGCACGCGAGATGTTCGTGCTGCCGGTGGAGAAGATGCTGGCATGAAGCAGGGCAGCACGAGGAGTTCGCTTGCATGAAACGTCTGGACTGGAACGCCCTGGACGAAACGGCCCGGCGCGAGGCGCTGGCGCGACCGGCGCAGTCGCGCGCAGACGACGTGCGTCATGGTGTCGAACGGATCGTCGCGGCCGTGCGCAAGGACGGCGACACGGCGTTGCGCGCGCTCAGTGCCCGGTACGATCGCTGCACACTGGATGCACTCGAGGTCGACGAGGCCGAGTTCGTCGCGGCCGAGGCGGCGCTCGATCCCGAATTGAAAGCGGCGATCCGCGAAGCCGCCGCACGCATCGAGTTGTTCCATCGTGCCGCGGCGCTGCGGCCGGTGGCGGTCGACACCGCGCCCGGCGTGCGGGTCGAGCGCATGCTGCGGCCGGTCAGCCGGGTGGGCCTGTATGTGCCGGCTGGCAGTGCGCCGCTGCCTTCCACCGCGCTGATGCTGGGCGTCCCGGCGCACATCGCCGGCTGTCGCGAGGTGGTGCTGTGCTCGCCCGCGCGCGCTGACGGGTGCTGCGACGAGGCGGTGCTGTACGCCGCGCGCCTCACCGGCGTGCACAAGGTGTTCAAGCTCGGTGGCGCTCAGGCGATCGCCGCGATGGCCTACGGTACGGAGTCGGTGCCGAAGTGCGACAAGCTGTTCGGCCCCGGCAATGCCTGGGTGACCGAGGCGAAGCTGCAGGTGTCGTCCGATCCGGATGGTGCGGCGATCGACATGCCGGCCGGGCCGTCGGAAGTACTGGTGATCGCCGATGCCGCCGCGAATCCGGTGTTCGTCGCCGCCGACCTGCTGTCGCAGGCCGAGCACGGACCGGATTCGCAGGTGATCCTGCTCAGCGATTCGGTGGAGCTGATCGAGCGCGCGGAGCGTGAGGTCGAACGTCAGTGTGACGGCCTGCCGCGCGCTGACATCGCGCGCCAGGCGCTCGCGCAGAGCCGGTTGATCGCAGTCGACTCGCTGGCGCAGGCGGTCGAGGTGAGCAACCGCTACGCGCCCGAGCACCTGATCCTGCAGGTGGCTGAGCCGCGCGCGTTGCTCGACGGCGTCGACAGTGCCGGCTCGATCTTCCTCGGTCCGTGGACGCCCGAATCGGTGGGCGATTACTGCAGCGGCAGCAATCACGTGCTGCCGACCTACGGCTACGCGCGCAGCTACAGCGGCGTGTCGGTGGCCAGCTACCAGAAGCAGATCAGCGTGCAGGAAGTCAGCGCCGACGGCCTGCGCCGCATCGGCCCGTGCACCGCGACGCTGGCGGCGGCCGAGCAGCTGGAAGCGCACCGCCGCGCAGTGACCCTGCGGCTGGAGGCGCTGGCATGAGCGTGCTCGACCTGGCGCGGCCGGAACTTCGGGCGATGCAGCCGTATTCCTCGGCGCGGATGGAGGCCAGCGGCGGCGAGGTTTTCCTCAACGCGAACGAGTCGGCGTGGGCACCGGTGGGTGACGACGGACTGGGCTGCAACCGCTATCCCGAACCGCAGCCCGTCGCATTGGTCGCTGCGCTGGCAGCACTGTATGGCGTGCGGCCCGAACAGTTGCTGGTCGGCCGCGGCAGCGACGAGGCGATCGACCTGCTGCTGCGCGCGTTCTGTCGCGCCGGCCGCGACGCGATCCTGATCCAGCCGCCGACGTTCGGCATGTACGCGGTGTGCGCGCGGGTGCAGGGCGCCGGCATCGTCGAGGTGCCACTGGCGGCGGATTTCACCTTGGACGTGGACGCGGTGCTCGCGGCACTGACCCCGGCGGTGACGCTCGTCTTCGTGTGCACTCCGAACAATCCCGCCGGTCAGGCGGTGCCGCGTGCGGCACTCGAACGGCTGGCGCGGGCGCTGTCTGACCGCGCCTTGCTGGTAGTGGACGAGGCGTACGTGGAGTTTGCCGACGACGGCAGCATCGCCGACTTGATCGACCGCTACGACAACCTCGCCGTGCTGCGCACTCTGTCCAAGGCCTGGGCGCTGGCCGGCGCACGCATCGGCAGCCTGCTGGCGAACGCCGGCGTGGTCGCCTTGCTGCGGAAGATCATGGCGCCGTACCCGTTGCCGTTGCCGTGCGTGGACGCGGCGCTGCTGGCGCTGTCCGGCTGGGGCCAGGCGAATGCGCGCGAACACCTCGCCGTCGTGCGTGCGGAGCGCACGCGCATGTGCGAGGCGTTGCGCCGGTTGCCCGGCGTGCGCGAGGTGTTGCCTTCGCAGGCGAACTTCCTTGCCGTCCGCTTCGACGATGCCGCCGACGTCTACCGGCGCCTGCTCGCCGCCGGCATCGTGGTGCGCGACGTGCGCCGCTACCCGAACCTCGCCGACGCGCTGCGCATCACTATCGGCACGCCGGCGGAGAACGAGCGGGTACTGGCCGTGCTGGCTTCGGATCGAGGCATCGCATGACCGTCCGCAAGATTCTTTTCGTCGATCGGGACGGCTGCCTGATCGAGGAGCCGGCCGACGAGCAGGTCGACAGCTGGGAGAAGCTGGCCCTGCTGCCCGGAGTGATCGCCGCGTTGCAGCGCTTCGTCGCCGCCGGCTACGCGCTGGTGATGGTGAGCAACCAGGATGGGCTGGGCACCGACAGTTTTCCCGAATCCGATTTCCGTGGCCCCCACGAACTTCTGCTGCGCATCCTCGCCTCGCAGGGCATTCGCTTCCGCGAGGTGTTGATCGACCGCAGCCTTCCGCACGAAGGCCTCGACACGCGCAAGCCCGGCGTCGGCATGCTGCGCCACTACCTGGCCGACGACGGCTGGAGCCGCGCCGCCTCAGCGATGGTCGGTGATCGTGAAACCGACCTGCAGCTTGCCGCGAACCTCGGCGTGCGCGGTTTTCGCGTAGGCCCGCAAGGCATCGGCTGGGAGGAGGTGGCGCACCGGCTGCTGGATGCGCCGCGTACCGCCACCGTGGTGCGCCACACGAAAGAGACCCGCATCACCGTCAAGGTCGACCTGGATCGCGCGACCGATCCTCAGGTGCGCACCGGGCTGGGCTTCTTCGACCACATGCTGGAACAGATCGGCAAGCACGGCGGCCTTGCGCTGGAACTCGATTGCGACGGCGACACCCACATCGACGAGCACCACACCATCGAGGATTGCGCGCTGGCACTCGGCCAGGCCCTGAAGCAGGCGCTCGGCGACAAGCGCGGCATCGGTCGCTACGGCTTCACCCTGCCGATGGACGAGGCGCAGGCCAGCGCCGCGCTGGACCTGTCCGGCCGACCGTACTTCGTGTTCGAGGGCAGCTTCCCGCGCGAGCGCGTGGGCGAGGTGCCGACCGAACTGGTGCCGCATTTCTTCCGCTCGCTGTGCGAGACGCTGGGTGCGAACCTGCACCTCGCCGTGCGCGGCGACAACGCGCACCACATGGTTGAAGCCTGCTTCAAGGTCGTGGCGCGCACCCTTCGCCAGGCGATCGCGCGTTCCGGCAGCGAATTGCCGAGTACCAAGGGCGCGCTGTGATGAGCGTGGTACTGGTCGATGCAGGCGGCACCAATATCGGCTCGGTGCGCTACGCCTTGCAGCGTCTTGGCGCGGACGCCGAATTGACCTCGGAGGCTGCCGCGATCCGCGCCGCCGACAAGGTGATCCTGCCCGGCGTGGGTGCGGCCGGACCGGGCATGACGCGGCTGCGCGAGCTGGGTCTGGTCGAGGTCTTGCGTTCGCTGCGCCAGCCCGTGCTCGGCGTATGCCTGGGCATGCAGCTGCTGTGCACGCATTCGGAAGAGGGCGACACCGCATGCCTCGGCCTGATTCCCGCGTCGGTGCGACGCTTCGCCGAGGCTCCCGGTCTGCGTGTGCCGCACATGGGCTGGAATGAGGTGTCGATCCGGCGGGAACATCCGCTGCTGGCCGGGCTGGGCGAGGGCGAGCAGGCCTATTTCGTGCACAGCTACGCGGTGCCGGTCGGCGACTGGACTCTGGCCACCGCCGACTACGGCGGCGCGTTCTCGGCGGTGATCGCGCACCGCAACTTCCACGGCATGCAGTTCCATCCCGAACGCTCCGCGGGTGTGGGCGCCCGACTGCTGAAGAACTTTCTCGAACTATGAACTTCGACGTGATTCCCGCGATCGACTTGCGCGGCGGCCAGGTGGTGCGCCTGAAGCAGGGCGACTACGCGCAGCAGACGACCTACGCGGCGGACCCGCGCGAGCTGGCCGGGCGCTACGCCGACGCCGGTGCGCGCTGGCTGCACCTGGTCGACCTGGATGGCGCACGTTCGGGCCGGCTGGACAATCTCGCGGTGATCGCCGCGATCGCCACCGATGGCATGGCGATCCAGGCCGGTGGCGGCGTGCGCGAAGAGGCAGATCTGCAGCGGTTGTTCGATGCCGGCGTGCAGCGCGTGGTGGTTGGCAGCGTGGCGGTGCGCGATCCGGCGCGTGTCGCCGCCTGGCTGGCGAAGTACGGCGCAGAGCGGCTGACCCTCGCGCTGGACACCCGCCACGCGGAGGGACGCTGGGTCCTGCCCAGCGCCGGCTGGACCGAAGTGGAGGCGCGCACGCTGGACGAGCTGGCACCGTGGTACGCAGCACGCGGCGCCCGTCACCTGTTGTGCACCGACATCGATCGCGACGGCATGCTCGCCGGCTTCAATCTCGACCTGTATCGCCACCTCGTGACCAGCATGCCGCAACTGGCGCTGCAGGCGTCCGGCGGGGTGCGTTCGCTGGACGATATCCGTGCCGCGCGCGATGCCGGCGCGAATGCGGTGATCCTCGGTCGCGCCCTGCTGGAAGGGAGTTTCACCGTGGCGGAGGCGCTGGCGTGTTGAGCCGCCGCATCATTCCCTGTCTCGACGTGCGCAACGGCCAGGTGGTCAAGGGCGTGCGCTTCCGCGACCACGTGGTCATGGGCGAAATCGTCGACCTCGCGCTGCGCTACCGCGACGAAGGCGCCGACGAGCTGGTGTTCTACGACATCACCGCCAGCCCCGAGGGACGCAGCGTGGATCGCAGCTGGGTGGAGAAAGTCGCCCGCGTGATCGATATTCCGTTCTGCGTCGCCGGCGGCATCCGCTCGGTCGACGAGGCACGCGCGGTGCTGCATGCGGGTGCCGACAAGATTTCGGTGAACTCGCCCGCCTTGGCGCGGCCCGCGCTGATCGACGAACTGGCCGCCGCGTTCGGCGTGCAGTGCGTGGTGGTCGGCATCGACTCGTTGCGCGACGGCGACGGCGAATGGCGCGTGCGCCAGTACACCGGCGATCCCGCGAAAATGCAGGCGCTGCCGCGCCGCACGCTGGACTGGATAGTCGAGGCACAGCGGCGGGGTGCCGGCGAGATCGTGCTCAATTGCATGGACAGCGACGGGGTACGCCGCGGCTACGACCTGGACCAATTGCGGGCCGCCCGCGCGATCTGCCAGGTGCCGTTGGTGGCCTCCGGCGGTGCCGGCGCTCCCGAACATTTCCGCGATGCCTTCGTCGAGGCCGACGTGGATGGCGCGCTGGCGGCCAGCGTGTTCCATTCGGGCGCCATTTCGATTCCCGCGTTGAAGCGCTACCTGCAAGCTGAAGGCGTACGGGTGAGGAGTGAGTGAGCAGGAGTGAGAAGTGAGAGACAGCAGAAACCTCACCGCAATGGTGGATCGGATGCTTTCTGTCACTTCTCACTTCTCTCCACTCACTTCTCGCTCCAAGGAGATCAACCCATGACCACCACCCCTGCAATCAATCCCGATGTTCCCGACTGGGCCAAGGGCAATGGCCTGCTGCCGGCGATCGTGCAGCACTGGCTGAGCGGCGAGGTGCTGATGCTCGGCTACATGAATGCCGATGCGCTGGTGCAGACGCAGGCCGATGGCCGCGTCACCTTCTACAGCCGCAGCAAGCAGCGCTTGTGGATGAAGGGCGAGAGCTCCGGCAACGTGCTCGCGCTGAAGTCGATCCGCCTCGACTGTGACGCCGACACCTTGCTGATCCAGGCCGAACCGCACGGCCCCACCTGCCACACCGGCACCTCCAGCTGCTTTGGCGACAGCGCCGACGTGCGCCCGCCGCTGGGTTTCCTCGCCGAACTCGACGCGCTGGTCGCGCAACGCCACGTCGAGCGGCCGACCGGCAGCTACACGACGAAGCTGTTTGACGACGGCATCCGCCGCATCGCCCAGAAGGTGGGCGAGGAGGGCGTGGAAACGGCGCTGGCCGCGGTAGTGCAGGACGACGAGGCGCTGCTGGGTGAAGCAGCGGATCTGCTGTTCCATCTCGTGGTCGTGTTGCGGGCGCGCGGATTGTCGTTGGCGGACGCGATTGCGGTGCTGGCCGACCGGCACCGGGTGCGCTAGCGAGGAGACCGGTCGGTGCAGATCAGGGGGTGCGGCAAGCCACGCCGGCTGCCGACGCGATCTGTTCGCCGGGTTTGAGCTCGGCGAGCCAGGCGTCATGCATGCCCTTGCTCCACCATTGCCAATGCTCGTCCACGTAGCGCGCGCCATCGGCCGAAACCGCCGCGTGCAGCCGATGCGTCTGCGAGTCGAAGTCCAGCATGGCGGTCTGCGTGTCGGGATAGGCGGCCAGCACGGTGCGGCCATCGTCGCAGCGGTAGCGAATGCTGGCCGCGCCGATGGTCCCGGTTGCGCCGGCCACGCGGAACGGGCCGATCGAGTACGTGGATGGCTTGCCGCCGGCGCCGCAGAGTTGGCCGTGGAAGGGTGCGCTCACGGTTCCCGCGCCGATGGCCAGCGTGATGACGGCCGGCGACTCGCAATGGCCGTCGTCGTAGACGTTGCCTGAAACCCAGCGCATGTCGCTCTCCACACTGGCGCCGGGAGCCAGCGTGAGCCGTGGTGGTTGGGCGGCGGGTATTGGCGGGACCTGCGCGGCGATGGCCAGTGTTTGCCGTTGTGCGCCCCGCAAGCCCGGCGCGGGCATGGCGGCGATCGAACAGGCGACTTCGCTTGCGTTGTGCACGACCAGCATGGTGCCGGCATGCGACATTCCGTTGAAGCGGCCGTTGCCGTCGTCCAGCGACAGCTTGAGCTGCGCGGGCACGCATGCGGCGGGGGCGGCGGCTTGCGTCTGGCGTGTCGCGGGCGGCGCTGACGAACAGGCCGACAGCACCAGCAGGGGAATCATGGCTGGCCGCCATGGCGACGAGAACGGCCGGCGCAGGTGGCTCGACATGGCGGGCCTGGTCAGGTGGCTGCGTGCGCTCATGCGGGTCTCCCGCTCAGGAAGGGAGCGCCACGCTAGCAGCCGCTGCAGGTGAAATTCGTGAAGCCTCGCGGCGACATGCGTGGCGCGTTATATCCGGGATTCATGGCAGCGACGCCCGGCGCGGACCTGGCCAGGGGTTTGAGCTGCGGTCAGGGCGTCGGCGTCGTGTCGGCTGCGCCGGGCGCTGCTGGCTTGAACGACACCGCCGGGCCGGGCACGACGTGCTTGCGCCACGCTGCCAGCTGTGCCGCGATGCCGCTGCCGACGTCGATCTGCGGTTCGGAGGGGGTGAGCTCGTCCTGCCTTTCCCAGTGGGCGATATCGCCGCGTGCCCGCTTGAACGCGTCGACGAAGTTGTCGGTGTGGTTCAGCGCATCGACCAGCCAGGCCTTGCCGAAGTAGGTGATGTCCGAATCGCTGCCGCAGCCGAACGAGCTGCGGTCGCTGCGTGCAGCGGTGAGCACCAGGGTGCCGGAACCGCGCAGCGGCGGCACGAAGCCGCCGGAGTAGCAGGCGTTGACCACCACCACTTTCCACCGGAAGTGGCGCGCCGCCAAAATGTCGGCGAGATCCTGCGCGCCGATCTGATCCAGCGGCAACGGGTCCATGTCGACCAGCAGGGTATGGTCCTCGTCGCCGTGGCTGGTGACGTAGAGCAGCAGGATGTCCTCGTCCGTTCGCATCACCTGCTGCAAGCCGTCGAGCGCCGCTTCGAGATTGCTCCAGCTGGCCAGCGGGTGGGTGGTCAGCGAGGCCGGGTTGTTCTCCAGCACCAGGCTGTGGACGGTGGGGCCGAAGCGCGAACCGAACAGTTGCGCGGCGTATTCGGCCTCATTGCGGAACACGTCCTCGCTGCCGTCGCCGGCGAAAGCGAGCAGGTAGAGATTGGGCTTGCCCGCCACCCGCGGCGTCAGTCGGGCGAGGGCGTCGCGTACCATCTGCGGCTGGGCGTAGAGCACCTGCTCGGGGCTGGGCGCGGATGCCGGCCAGGCATCGGGCGCCGCTGTCGATTCGGCCGGTGTTTCGGCTTGAAGCGGCATCGCGGGCGGCGTGTTGGCCGAGTCGGGGAGAGCGCTGACCGGCAACCACGCGGCCAGCGCCACGCCGGCGCTGAATGCCGCCGCGATGGTCAGCAGAGTACGCACGCCCCGACGCATCTCAGCTGGCCGGGTCGATCGCGTCGAAGTCGCGATAGACCCGATGGCTTGCCGCCTCCGGCCGCGGTTGCGGCTCACGCACCAGCCAGGCGGTTTGGAAACCGGCGGCGCGCGCGGCGTCCAGCTCCTCGACGATATCGGACAGGAACAGCAGGTGGCGGGGCTCCTCGCCCACGGCTTCGGCGATGCGGCGATAGGACTGCGCCTCGCGCTTGGGGCCGGTTTCCGTATCGAAATAGCCGGCGAACAAGGGCGTCAGGTCGCCGGCTTCCGAGTAGTGGAAGAACAGCTGCTGCGCCGGTACCGAACCGGAGGAGTACACATACAGGCGAAGCCCGTCGGCGCGCCAGGCGCGCAGGCGGGCAGCCACTTCGGGGTAGACGTGGGCGCGGTAGGCTCCGCTTTCGTAGCCTTCCTTCCAGATCATGCCCTGCAGCGCCTTGAGCGCGGTGGACTTGCGATCCTGCGCGATCCATTGCAGCAGCAATTCCACCACCTCCTGTCGTTCGGCCTCGATCATGCCGGCTTCGCGCGCGGCCTCGTGCAGCCAGTGCTGCACGTCGGGACGATCGCCATGGGTTTCCACGAACGCGGGCAGGCGCTTGCGGGCGAACGGAAACAGGACGTCGCGGACGAAGTCGATCGAGCTGGTGGTGCCCTCGATGTCGGTGACGATGGCGCGGATTTCGGTCATGGGGACGGGACTCGGGCCTTCGACAGATTCAGCACGATGGATGCGGGGGTTGGAAAAGGCATCGCCCGCGAGCGGGCTCCTACGGGTTCGGCTGCATGCGGGGGAAGCGGGTGGCGATGTCGTCGCCCGTGAAGTTGGCCACCCAGCCTTCCTTGTTGGTGAACAGGCGGATGGCCACGAAGTACGGCGCCTCGCTCATGTCGAACCAGTGCCGCGTGCCGTCGGGCACGCCGATCAGGTCGCCTTGCTCGCACAGCACGTCGTAGACCTTGCCATCCAGGTGCAGGGTGAACTGGCCGGAGCCGGCGACGAAGAATCGCACCTCGTCCTCGCTGTGGGTGTGTTCGCTGAGGAACTTCTGGCGCAGGGCGGCGCGGTCGGGATGGTCGGGAGCGAGGCTGATCACGTCGACGGCCTGGTAGCCGGCTTCGTCCATCAGGCGGTCGATGTCGCTGCGGTAGGCCGCGATCACTTCCTCCTGGCTGGCGCCCGGGGCGATCGGCTGGTTCGCTTCCCATCGTTCGAAGCGCACGCCGACCTTGGCCAGTTCTTCCGCGATGGCTTCGTGGCGGTCGAGCGTGGCGCGGGCGGTGTGCGGTTCGTTCTCGTCGAAAATGCGCAGGCGGCTCATGATGACCTCAGTGTTCGCAGATCCAGTTCGCAGCCGAGCAGGAACTCCAGCGCTTCCAGGTGGCGCTCGCTCTCGGCCATGTCGCGGCCCCAGGTATAGATGCCGTGGCCGTCGATCAGGTAGGCGTGCAGCGGTTTGCCGGCGTCGAGCCAGGCATCCACATGGGCGACCAGTTCGGGCATGTGCTGGGTGTTGGGAAACACCGGGATCTCCAGCACGCTGTCATGGCTGTGGTAGCCGCTGATCGCCTTCTGCAACTCCCAGCCCTGCAGCCGGACCACGCCCTCGCGGGCAAACAGTCGCGACGCCACGCTTTGCGTGCGCGAGTGGGTGTGCAACACCGCATTCATGTCGGGCCAGCGCCGGTAGACCTGGGTGTGCAGCGCAGTCTCGGCGCTGGGGCGCGCCCCGGTGCCCACCGGTCGACCCTCGAGGTCGATCAGCATGATGTCGTCGCGGCCCAGCTTGCCCTTGTCGCGCCCGGAGATCGTGATGGCGGCGTGGCCCGCATCGACGCGCATCGAGAAATTGCTGCTGGTCGCAGGAGTCCAGCCCTTGCCTGCGAGCGCGCGCGCGGTCTCGGCCACGCGGTCGGCGCAGGCGTCGAAGTGGCTGGCTGCGATTGCGTCGGGCAGGGGCTGGCTCATGTGATTTGGACGTCCAAATGAGTGATCGATGATAACACGCCGCGCCAGCGGCTCTTGCCGGAATGAGAGCCATTCTCGCGAGTCAGGAAAGATTGCGTGACCGGGCGTACCATCGCCGAGGGGCCGGGGCAGGGTGCGTCGGCTGCAACCCAATGGAGACATGTGCCATGTCGAACGACAAAGATATCGAATCGCGTCGCCGGTTCCTCAAGGTGGCCGCAGGGACCACGGCGGCAGCCGTGGTGATGGGGGGCCTGCCGCGGTTCGCGCGTGCCGCCGACCTGCCGGCGTTGGGCCCTGACGATCCGACCGCCAAGGCCCTGGACTACGTGGAGGACACCACCAAGTCCACCAACCCCAAGCACAAGGCCGGCGACGATTGCGCCAACTGTCAGTTCTACTCCGGTGGCCCCACTGGCCGCGGCCCGTGCCAGCTGTTCCCGGGCAAGTCGGTGAACGCGAAAGGTTGGTGCGTGTCGCACACCCCCAAGAAAGCCTGACCGCCACGCGGCAAGCTCTGCAAGGCCGGCGATCTCGCCGGCCTTTTCATTTCATGGGGCGGATTCCGCGGACGAGCCGGTGATGGATGCGCGGATGCTGGACAAAGTGCGGCCCGGCGACGTCAGGCTGAGGAGCTGCTTTGCCTGACGGGCCGGGCCGCGATCCGGGGCCCACTGCCAAGTGATTTACCCTCGGACTGGGGATCATACTCCCGCGTTCGGCGAATGGGCGACCCCGGATGCAACTCGCCGCGATGGCGCACCGACAAGCTATTTAAAATCAATCATATAACACGCATTTTACATTCAAGTTCGCATGTTCTGACGAGAATGGTGGAATCGCGACGTTTGCGTGACTTGTGTGCTTATGAAGTATTTTCAGCGATCTTAAGCGAATATCACTGAAATTTCGTCACGGACGGTTGATTGGCCGCCTGATGCAGCACGCTGTGCTTGCGGCTGTAGAGGAAGTAGATGGCGAAACCCAGCAGGGTCCAGCCGCCCAGGATCGCCCAGTTGAACCAGTCGAGACTGAACAGCAGGGCGAAGCAGCACGCCACGCCGGCAAGGCAGGTAAACCAGACCCACGGCACGCGGAAGGTGCGCGGCAGGTCGGGCAGGGTGTAGCGCAGGATAAGTACGCCGGCGCACACCGCCGAGAACGCGATCAGCGTGCCCATCGAGGTGAGGTTGGCCAGCAGGTCGAGCGGGAACACGGCCGCCAGCAAGGCGATCATGCTGCCGGTGATCAACGTGTTGATGTGCGGCGTGCGGTGACGCGGATGCACCTTGGCGAACACTTTCGGCAGCATGCCGTCACGCGCCATGATCATGAAGATGCGCGGCTGCGCGATGATCATTACCAGGATCACCGACGACAGGCCGATCATGGCGCCGATCTCGACGATCAGGCGCAGCCAGTCCAGCTCCGGATGCGCGGCCACCGCGGTGACCACCGGCTCGGCGGTGTCCAGCAGGGTGTACGGCACCAGCCCGGTGAGCACCGCGGCCATCGCCAGATAGAGCACGGTGCAGATCACCAGCGACACCAGGATGCCGAAGGGCAGGTCGCGTTGCGGTGTCTTGCATTCCTGCGCCGCCGTGGAGGTGGCCTCGAAGCCGATGTAGGCGAAGAACACCATGGCCGCGCCGCGCATGATGCCGGACCAGCCGTACTTGCCGTCGCCCTGCGGCTCGGGGATGAACGGGTGCCAGTTCTCGGGGTTCACGTAGCGGTAGCCGGCCACCACCACGATGATGATCAGACCGACCTTGACCAGCACCATCAGCGCGTTGAGGCTGGACGATTCGCGGATGCCGATGTAGCACAGCCAGGTCAGCGCCATCACGATTGCCACCGCGGGCAGGTTGAACAGGTGGCCCGTGACCACGAGTTCGCCCTTGGTGAAGGCCAGCGGTGCTTCGGTCAGCGCCACCGGCAGGTGCAGTCCCATATGATCGAGCAGGCTGGTGAAGTAGCCGGTCCAGCTCGCCGCCACGGCGGAGGCGGAGATGCCGTATTCCGCCACCATGTTCCAGCCGATGAACCAGGCCGCCAGTTCGCCCAGCGACGCATAGGCGTACGAATAGGAGCTGCCGGAGATCGGGATCAAGGTGGCGAACTCGGCGTAGCACAAGGCCGCAAAGCCGCTGCAGATCGCCGCGATGATGAAGGAGATCAGCACCGCCGGGCCGGCATGTTCGGCCGCGGCCGTGCCGGTGACCACGAAGATGCCGGTGCCGATCACCGCGCCGATGCCCAGCGCCGTGATGCCCCACGGCCCCAGCGTGCGGCGCAGGCCCGGACCGTGGGCGTGGTCGTCGTTGCTGAAATCGGTCTTGCGGGCGAGCAACTGGCTGAGCATGGGAAAGTCTTCGTGGCCGGGGCGGAGAGCAGCAAAAGCGTCGCGGCCGGCGTTGGAGGCGCCGGCCGCGGGTTGGTCAGTGGGCGTTCTGGCGCAACTTGCTGTTGCGGTAACCGTAGAAGCCGTAGATCAGGAAGCCGATCGCGGTCCAGCCGAGGATCAGCCACCAGCGCACCACGAACGCCTGCCAGAACAGGAACAGGCAGGCCGCCGCGCCGAGCGGGCAGACGACCCACACGAATGGCACGCGGAATGCGCGCGGCAGATCCGGGCGCGTGTGGCGAAGCACCAGCACGCCGATGCATACGGTGGTGAACGCCAGCAGCGTGCCCATCGAAACCAGGTCGCCGAGCACGTCGACCGGGAACAGGCCGGCCAGCACCGAGGCGATCACGCCCACGATGACCGTGCCCACGTACGGGGTGCGGTGCTTCTTGTGCACCTTGCCCAGCAGCGGCGGCAGCAGGCCGTCGCGCGACATCGAATAGAAGATGCGCGGCTGGCCCATCAGCATCACCAGCACCACCGAGCTGAGACCCGCCAGCGCGGCAAACACCACCAGGATCTTCAGCGTGCCGAGGATATGGCTGGCGCTGCTGCCGGCCGGCACGTTGCCCAGCACGTAGTTGAGCGCGGTGGCCACCGGCTCGGGCGTGTTGAGTTCGGTGTAGGGGGCCAGGCCGGTCAGCGCCGCGGACATCGCGATGTAGAGCAGGGTGCAGATCGCCAGCGAGCCGAGGATGCCGATCGGCATGTCGCGCTGCGGATTCTTCGCCTCGCCCGCGGCAGTCGATACGGCGTCGAAGCCGATATAGGCGAAGAACACCAGCGTCGCCGCGCGGATCACGCCGCTCCAGCCGTACTTGGCGCCGCCCTCGTTCTCCGGGATGAACGGGTGCCAGAGATCCGGGTTGAGGTAATGGAACGTCACGGCCAGGAACAGCAGGATCACGATGACCTTGATCGCCACGATGATCGCGTTGACCGTGGCCGATTGGGTGATGCCGCGGTAGCAGAGCCAGCTGATCGCCGCCACGATGGCCACCGCCGGCAGGTTGATCAGGGTGCCGGTGGCGATGATGTGGTGGCCGCTGGCGTCGAAGGTCAGTGGTGCCGAGGCCAGTGCGGCGGGCAGCGAGACATCCACGCCGATCCAGGCGCTGATCATGCGCAGCATTTCATTGAAGTAGCCCGACCAGCCCACCGCCACGGTCGAGGCGGCGAACAGGTATTCCAGCACCAGGTTCCAGCCGACGAACCAGGCGACCACCTCGCCCAGCGTGGCGTAGGAATAGGAGTAGGCGCTGCCCGATACCGGCAGCATCGCGGCGAACTCCGCGTAGCAGAGACCGGCCAGTGCGCAGGCGAAACCGGCCATCAGGAAGCTGATCACCAGCGCCGGACCGGCGAACTGCGCCGCCGCCGTGCCGGTGAGCACGAAGATGCCGGCGCCGATGACCGCGCCGATACCGAGCATCACCAGGTGACGCGCGGTCAGTGCGCGTTTCAGTGTCACCTCGCCGGTACCGCTGCCCTCGACAGGCTCGCCGGCGTCGACATGAGGCATCGCCTCGATGCCGTGGGTGGCAAAAAGACCTTTTGTCATCGGGTTCCCCTCGGATGGATTTCCTGTCCTTTCCGCGCGATGGCGGCGTGCGTGGACAGGCTGGACAATGGCGGGCCAACATATCCCATGCGACGAAGGTTGTACAAGCTTCGTCCATGTTGCGGCGAAACATGCCGCGCCCACTTTCTTTCACGCGTGCAGGTGCCCATGGGCGAGTCCGCAAGCAGTCTCATCCAGGCCCTTCGTCGCTACCGTGACCAATGGCAGGGTGACGCCGACGTCGTCGCGCAGTTCGAGGATTTCGCGCAGACACACGCGGATGCTTTCGAGCGCAGCAACCCGGTGGCCCATTTCACCGGCTCGGCCTGGCTGGTCAGCGCCGATGGCGGCCGTGTCTTGCTGATGCATCACCGCAAGCTGGATCGCTGGCTGCAGCCGGGCGGCCATGCCGATGGCGACACGGACCTCGGGCGTGTGGCCCTGCGCGAAGCGGAAGAGGAAACCGGCCTGACCGGCCTTCGTATCGATGGCGACATTTTCGACATCGACCGGCATCGCATCGCGGCGCGCGGGAACGAACCGGAGCATTGGCATTACGACGTGCGTTACGTGGTGCATGCCGGCGCCGACGAATCGTTCGTGGTGAATGCCGAATCGCACGCGTTGGCATGGCGACCGGTGAACGAAGTTGCCGCCGACGAGACGCTCGACGCGTCGTTGCGGCGGATGGCGCGCAAGTGGCTGATGAAAATGTAGGAGCGCAACTTGTGCGGATGCCTTTCGGCCAAGGCCCAAGAGCATCGCGCACAAGGTGCGCTCCCACAGCCATCGCTGGGGAACTACGCGATACCGAACGCCGGACCGATTCGTGCGTGGCAACGGCGGGCCGTGCTCGCCCTACGTGTATTTCTCCGGTGCGGGATGGACGTGGCCGCATTCGCTGCAGGTGCGTGCGTCGGTCGAGCGGTAGAAGCGCTCGAATACCGGCGGGAAGTCCTGCTCGATGCTGGCGAGGGAGAAATACTCCTCGTAGAGCTTGTGGTTGCATTGCTCGCAGAACCACATCAGGCCGTCTTTTTCGCCGGGCAGGCGGCGGCGCTCGATCACCAGTCCGATCGAGCCGGCGGCGCGGTTGGGCGAATGCGGCACGCGTGCGGGCAGGTAGAAGATCTCGCCGGCGCGCAGCGGGATGTCGCGGGCCACGCCGTCGTCCTGCACCTTCAGCGTGATCTCGCCCTCGAGCTGGTAGAAGAACTCGGGGCCTTCGTCGTAGTGATAATCGGTGCGCGCGTTCGGGCCGCCGACGATCATGATGATGAAGTCGCCGTCGACGATGCACTTGTTGCCCACCGGTGGCTTCAGCAGGTGGCGGTGCTCGTCGATCCAGCGCTGCAAGTTGAGGGGCGGGGTCAGGGACATGGCGTCGCTCGCGTTCGATGGCCGCATCTTAGCGCTGTCGCCGCGCTCAAACTTCCAGCGTGGCCAGGTCGCCCTTTTCCTCCAGCCACGCCTTGCGGTCGCCGGCGCGCTTCTTGGCCAGCAGCATGTCCATCAGCTTCGCCGTGCCGGCATCGTCGTCGACGGTCAGCTGCACCAGGCGGCGGGTGTCCGGGTGGATGGTGGATTCGCGCAACTGCGGCGGATTCATCTCGCCCAGGCCCTTGAAGCGGGTGGTGCTGACTGCGCCCTTGATCTTCTCGCGCTCGATCCGCTGCAGCATCGCTTCCTTCTCGCCCTCGTCGAGGCAATAGAACACCTGCTTGCCCACATCCACGCGGAACAGCGGCGGCATCGCCACGAACACGTGGCCCTCGCTGACCAGCCGCGGGAAATGCCGCAGGAACAATGCCGAAAGCAGGGTGGCGATGTGCAGGCCGTCGGAGTCGGCGTCGGCCAGGATGATCACCTTGCCGTAGCGCAGTCCGGACAGATCGTCCTTGCCCGGATCGCAACCGATCGCCACGGCGAGGTTGTGCACTTCCTCCGAGGCCAGCACCGACGTCGACTCGACTTCCCAGGTGTTGAGGATCTTGCCGCGCAGCGGCAGGATCGCCTGGAACTCCTTGTCGCGCGCCTGCTTGGCGCTGCCGCCGGCCGAATCGCCCTCGACCAGGAACAGTTCCGTGCGGGTGAGGTCGGTGGCGGTGCAGTCGGCGAGCTTGCCGGGCAGTTGCGGGCCCTGGGTGATCTTCTTGCGCACGATCTGCTTGGCGGCTTTCAAGCGCGCGCTGGCACGCTCGATCGCCAGCTGCGCGATGCGCTCGCCTATGTTTATGTTTTGGTTCAGCCACAGGCTGAAGGCATCGTGGATGACGTTCTCGATCAACCCGGCGGCGTGGCGCGACGAAAGACGCTCCTTGGTCTGGCCGGCAAACTGCGGGTCCTGCAGGCGCGCGGACAGCACGAAGGCGATGCGCTCCCACACATCCTCTGGTGCCAGCTTCACGCCGCGCGGCAGCAGGTTGCGGATGTCGCAGAACTCGCGGATCGCGGTGGTCAGGCCTGAGCGCAGGCCGTTGACGTGGGTGCCACCCTGCATCGTGGGGATCAGGTTGACGTAGCTTTCCTGGACCAGTTCGCCCTCGGGCAGCCAGGCCAGCGCGACCTCCATGCCTTCGGCGTCGCGCGCCATCTGGTGCACGAACAGCTCGGTCGGCAGCAGCTCGTTGCCGTTCAGTTCTCCGCGCAGGTAGTCGCGCAGGCCGTCCTCGTAACGCCATTCGACGACTTCGCCGTTGGCCTCGTCGGTGAGTTTCACGTCGAGCCCCGCGCACAACACGGCCTTGGCGCGCAGCAGATGCTTGAGCTTGCCCAGCGAGATCTTCGGCGAGTCGAAGTATTTCGCCTCGGGCCAGAAACGCAGCGTGGTGCCGCTGCGCTTCTTCGCCACGCTGCCGACCACTTCCAGCGGGCTGACCTTGTCGCCATGCTCGAACGCCATCGCGTATTCCGAACCGTCGCGACGGATGGTCACCTCGACCCGATCGGACAGCGCGTTGACCACCGACACGCCAACGCCGTGCAGGCCGCCAGAGAAGCTGTAGTTCTTGCCGCTGAACTTGCCGCCGGCATGCAGCCGGGTCATGATCAGCTCGACGCCCGACACGCCTTCCTCGGGATGGATGTCCACCGGCATGCCGCGGCCGTTGTCGCTGACCGAAACCGAACCGTCGGCATGCAGCACCACCTCGATCGCATTGGCGTACCCGGCCAGCGCCTCGTCCACCGAGTTGTCCACCACCTCCTGCACCAGGTGGTTCGGGCGGGTGGTGTCGGTGTACATGCCCGGCCGGCGCTTGACCGGGTCCAGGCCGGAGAGGACTTCGATGTCGACGGCGTTGTAGCGACTGCTCATGCGGGTGTTTTCTGCGAGACAAGACACAAAGCATGCGGGGCTCGGGCGGGCAGGGTCAAGCCGACGCACAACAGGCACGCCGCCTGGCGCTTGGCGCCTGCTGGTCACGTCCCCGACGTCATGACCAAAAAAGGGCGCTTGGGGAAAGCGGCAATTGGCTTCGCGCTGGATGGCCTCGGGGTCGAGCTGACCCCGCTGACGCCCGCGTGGCTCGGTGACGCCGAGGCGCAATTTATTGCGACCAGGCATCGCTTGTCGTCACGCGCAACGCGGGACTAGAGTTGCGCGTCGACTCGCCATGTCGTTGCGGACACGGCGCAGCCCGACCGTCAAATCATCAGGGGAACAGCATGAACCGAGGGGTCAATTGGGCCGTTGCCATGGCAGCGGTGATGGGGCTGGCCGGCTGCGCACAGCAAGCACAGGTGATACGGCCGAGCGCGGCGCAACTGCACGAGCTCGAACCAGTGTCCGTGGTCGAGGTGATCGATCAGGACAGTCTGGCTGCGCAAGACACGTTTACTGCCGCCAGTGCCAACGTGATCGCGGGGCCAGGCGTGCCGATCATGGCCGCCGCGGCCGGTGGCGCGCTTGGCATGGCGATAGTCAATGCGGAGATCAAGGCGGAGGCGAAGCGATTTGCCGAGGAGCACGTGCAGCCGCTGCGCGCAGCCTTGCAGGGGTTTGACGCAAGATCGGCATTGAGCGACTCGTTGCGGCAGGCGTTGATCCTGCAACCGGCGCGCTTCGGTGATTTCAAGATGGTGGCAACCGCGCCGGCCTCCGTTCCCCGTCGCCTGCTGGTGAAAACCACGTACTCGATGACGCCGGATTTCTCCGCCTTGCAGGTGATCTCGCTCGTGTCGATCGAAGGCACTGGCGCAGACTCCGGCAAACCGATCTACCGGAACATGCTCGTCTATCAGTCGAAGCGGCAGGTAGCGCCGCGGAAAACCGCCGAAGACAGCAAACGCATGACAGCGCAGGAAAATCAGCGTTATTTCGCATTGCATGTGGATGACGACATCGCAAAAGCCAATGCCGACCTGAATCGGCGCGACCCGGAGGCGGCGCGCTTGCGCACGAAGATCAACCAGGAGCAGGTCGAGCACCGCAGGCGGCTGGCGCAGGCGGCTTCGCCCATATGGGATGCCGATACCCGCGCCCAGTATCTGGCCGGTGCCTGGGCAGCCGATCATGGAGAGGCGCTGAAGGCCGCGATGCAGGCCAGCGGCGCCGAAATTGCACATATGTTGCAGCTGGACCTGGCTGCACAGGCCACCATCGGCCAGGTCGGAAAGCCGCGTACGGTGTTCACCAGCGACACGCGGGAGATCGAGTATGTCGACGGTGGCCGCATGGTATCGGTGGCAATGGGCGACGGTGATGCTTCGTTGAAAAAGCCTTCGCCGACGGTGACCGTGCCGATCAGCGCTGCAGGCCTGCGTTGAACACGGCGATGCGGGTTTCCTGTCGCGGCGCACTCGACGCGGCTGACGAACATCTTCGGTGACTTTTTGGGCGGGAGTTCAGTACGCGTGCGGACTCGCTTGCGCAAACTGCTGTTCAAGTGATCAGGCGTTGCAGGAGGCAAGGGGCCGATGGAGCGCGTGATCACTTCGCAGAAGGGTGTGGGTCGTCTTGTCTTCGGGATGTCCGCGGCGCAAGTCAGGGCGCTGCTGCATGCGAGGTTCAACTCGTTCAAGCGAACCCCGGACGCCGCCTGTCCGAGTGACCACTTCGCCGACCTGGGGCTGTTCGCGATTTACGACAAGGCTGGACACCTTGAGGCGATCGAACTCGCCCCGCCTGCAGCGCCGGAACTCTACGGCATGAACTTGTTGGGCATGGGTTTCGACGAGGCCGTGAAGTACCTGAAATCCAAGGACCCACAGCTGGAGCGCGAGGTCGACGGGGCGATTTCCCTGGCGCTGGGGATAAGCCTTTACGCCCCGCATGCGGCGAAGGATCCGAAACTGCCGTCGGAAAGCGTGCTCGTGTTCGCACCCGGCTACTACGACTGAGTTGGTGTCGCGGTCGTCAGGGGCTCACCGATACCCCTGCGCCTGCAACGAGAACAGATGCGCGTAGTGCCCGTTCTTGGCCATCAGCTGCTCGTGGTTGCCGCGTTCGATGATGCGGCCGTCCTGGATCACGATGATCTGGTCGGCCATGCGCACGGTGGAGAAGCGGTGCGAGATCAGGATCGCGATGCGGCCGCCGGAAAGTTCGCGGAAGTGTTCGAAGATGGTGGCTTCGGCTTGCGCATCCATCGCGGCGGTGGGTTCGTCCAGCACCAGGATGTCGGCGCGTGAGCGCATGAAGGCGCGGGCCAGGGCGATCTTCTGCCACTGGCCACCGGAGAGTTCGCGGCCGTCGTTGAACCACTTGCCCAGCTGCGTATCGAAGCCGGCCGGCAGGCTGTCGATGAAGTCGCTGGCCATGCCCTTGTCGCTGGCCTCGCGCCAGCGCGCCTCGTCGTCGAAGTGGGTGACGTCGCCGGCGCCGACGTTCTCGCCCACGCGCATCTGGTAGCGCGCGAAATCCTGGAAGATCACGCCGATGCGCTGCAGCAGCACGCTCTCGTCCCACTCGCGCAGGTCGGTGCCGTCGAGCAGGATGCGGCCGCTGTCGGGCGTGTACAGGCGCGTGAGCAGCTTGATCAGGGTGGTCTTGCCCGAGCCGTTCTGGCCGACCAGGGCCAGCGATTCGCCTGGGCGGATGTGCAGGTCGATGTCGCGCAGCGCCGGCTCGCCGGCGCCGGGGTAGGTGAAGCTGACCTGCTCGAAGCGGATGCCGTCCTCGGGCCGCGCGCCGCGCTGTGCCATGCCGGTGGCCGGCGGCACCGGGGTTTCCAAGTATTCGTACAGGGTGGAGAGGTAGAGGTTGTCCTCGTACATGCCGCCGATCGCCGACAGCATCGCCGACACCGCCGACTGGCCCTGGCGGAACAGCGCCAGATACATCGTCATCTGGCCCAGGGTGATGCGTGCCATCACGGTGCTGGCGGCAATCCACGCATAGGCGCCGTACAGCGCCAGCGTGCCCAGCAAACCCAGCACGAAACCCCAGCTGTCGCGACGCACGGCAAGGTCGCGGTCGGCGCGGTACAGGGTGTGGAAGATGTCGCGGTAGCGTTGCAGCAGCAGCGGGCCCAAGCCGAACAGCTTCACTTCCTTGGCGTGGTCCTCGCGCGCCAGCACGGTTTCCAGATACAGCTGCATGCGCGTTTCCGGCGAACGCCAGCGGAACAGGCGGAACGCGTCGCCGGAGAACTTGGTCTCGGCGAAGAATGAGGGCAGGCCGGCCAGCAGCAGCACCGCCACCGCCCACGGCGAGAACTGGAACAGCAGGCTGCCGTAGCTGAGCAGCGAGATCGCGTTCTGGCCCAGCCCGAACGTGCGCGTGACCAGCGACAACGGCCGGCTCGATGCCTCGCGCCGGGCGCGGGTGAGCTTGTCGTAGAACTCCGAATCCTCGAAGTGCGCCAGCTCCAGGCTCAGCGCCTTTTCCAGGATCATCACGTTGACGCGCTGGCCGAGCTGCGCGCGCAGCAGCGACTGGCACAGCGACAGGCCGCGTTGCGCGCCGGCCAGCGCCGCCACCAGCACGCCTTCCAGCGCCACCCATTCGAAGACCGATCGCAGCGGCGCGTGGCCGTCTGTGGCCCAGAGGCGGCTGGCGGCCACCACCGCGTCCACGATGTGCGCACCGACCCAGGCGATGCCGGCCGGCAGCAGGCCGGCGACCAGGGTGAGCGCGGCCAGCGCGACGGTCAGCGCGTGGCTGGTGCTCCAGACCAGTTCCAGCGCACGACCGCTGTAGCGGAACACACCCAGGAAGCTGCGGGCGAGTTCCTTCGGTGGCTCGGGAGGAGTGGCGTGGGGTGGCACGTGGGAGGTCGCCGGAAGGCGCGGACGGTGCGCGAAGCTTCCGACATGGGGGTCGTGCCGTCACACGCAAGGCGACCCCTGTCGCAGGAGCGCCCTTGGGCGCGATGCCTTTTCGTTGCGTCACGAAGAGCATCGCGCACGAGCGCGCCCCTACAAAGCGGCCTGGTAGAGCTCGGGGAACAGCCGCTGCAGGTGGGCCACCTTGGGCGCATCGTTGATCACGATGTACGGGTTGCGCGGGTGCAGGTCGTAATAGTGCTGGTGATAGGCCTCGGCCGGGTAGAACGCCGTGAGCGGAACCACCTGGGTGACGATCGGCGCGGCGAACGCATGGGCCGCCGTCAGCTGGGCGATGTAGTCGGTGGCGATCTTCTTCTGCTCGTCGTTGCCGTAGAAAATTACCGAGCGGTACTGGGTGCCGCGATCCGGTCCTTGCCGGTTGAGCTCGGTGGGGTTCAGCGCGACCGAGAAGAACACCTGCAGCAGCGTGCCGTAGCTGACCCGGGACGGGTCGAACTCGACCTGCACCGACTCGGCGTGGCCGGTGTCGCCGCCGCTGACCTCATCGTAGTGGGCGGTGCTGGCGGTCCCGCCGGAATAGCCGGCGGTGACCTTGCGCACGCCCTTCACGTGCTCGAATACCGCCTCGATGCCCCAGAAGCAGCCGCCGGCGAGCACGGCCACCTCGTCGTGCGCGGTGGAAGGCGCCGCATCGACGACGGGCGAGGGCAGGCGCACGCCTTCATGAGCAGCCGCGGCGGGCTGGCAGGCCGCGAGGCCGGCGAGCAGGAGCGCGGCGGCAAACGGAAACAGGCGGCGTGGACGGATCATGGGCAACCTCGCTGACGATGGCGTGCGGACGCACTCAACCCATCATTCGTCGACGGGAGGGCGGCGGTTACCTCGCGACGGTGCGGCGCTACCATGGGCGGCGAATTCGCTGGAGGGTTGCATGCCTGACGCCGTCAATCTGGACGCCTACCTGCGCCGCGTGGGCTGGTCCGGCCCGGTCGGGGTGGATCTGCCGACCCTGCGCGGGCTGGCCATCGCGCACGTGGCCACGATCCCGTTCGCCAACCTCGATCCGCTGATGGGCCGGCCGGTTGATCTCGGTCTGGCGGCGTTGCAGCGCAAGCTGGTCGACGAGGGCCGTGGCGGCTACTGCTTCGAGCAGAACTTGCTGTTCGAAGCGATGCTGCGCGAGATCGGCTTCGAGGTGAGCGGCCTGATCGCCCGCGTGCTGTGGGGTCATCCGGAGGATACGCAAACCCCGCAGAGCCACATGCTGTTGCGCGTCGAGCTGGAGGGCGAGAGCTGGCTGGCGGATGTCGGCTTCGGCGGCCACGTGCTCACCGGTGCGCTGCGGCTGCTGCCGGATATCCGGCAGGCCACCGCGCACGAACCCTTCCGGTTGCTGGAACGCGATGGCGAGTGGCGCATGCAGTCGCTGGCGCATGGCCAGTGGCGCACGCTGTACCGGTTTGATCTGCGCGCGGTGCCGATGGTCGATTACGTGGTGGCCAATCATTACGTGTCGAGCCACCCGGCCTCGCGCTTCGTCAGCCATCTCTTGCTCGGCCGCACCACCGCGGATCGACGGTTGGGCCTGCTCGATTACGAGTTCACCATCCGTCGCGATGGCCAGGAGCCGGAGCGCCGGCAACTGCGCGACGTGGCCGAGCTGCGCGAGGTGATGGAAGGTGAATTCCTGCTGCCAGCTTCCGCGGTCGAGGCGCTCGGCGATCGCCCGCAAGGCTTGCCGCGCGCCTGATTCAGCGGTGCCCGCCGGCCGACGGGCGGCCGTCTTCGTCGCCCAGCGGGTCGGCCAGCACGTGGATTTCCACGTCGTCGAGGGTGACGAACTGGCCTGCGCGGATCTTGCAGGTCTTGCGCAGTTCCACGGTGCCGTCGACCTTCACCGCGCCGCTCGCCACGATCGCCTTGCCGGCGCCGCCGCTGTCGCACAGTCCGACCAGCTTCAGCAGCATGTTGAGTTCGACGTAGCCGCCTTCCAGTTCAAATTCGATGGTCTGCATGGTCTTGCCGTGGGGAGGGATGGTCCGCGCTCAGGCGGAAGGATAGGCGTGCTCGAACGCGCTGTCGGGCAGCGCCAGGAAGGCGAACCAGGGATGGTCGTGCTCTGCGCCGAAGGTGGCGGCGTCGTCCAGCACGCCGAGCAGGATCTCGTAGTCGCGGCTGGCCGTCGCGCGCAAGTCGTCGACGTGCTCGAACAACAGCACGTGGCCCCACGCCGGCAGCCAGCCGAGATCGCGCAAGCAGTCGGCCAGCGCGTCCCAGTTGTGACCGAAGCTGGCCGGCAGCTGCAACGACACCGCCAGGCGGTGCAGCAGTTCATCCTTGTCGTGGCAGCCGGCAAGGTCGGTGCGACACACGTGCAAATCGTCACGCGCCGCGATGCGGGCCAGCCGATCGAGATCGTCGACGCCGACGAAATACACGCCGCTCAGCGCGGGCCGGGTCAGGTCCAGGTCGAAACGGTCCGCGCTCATCGCGCCACCTCGAAGCGACGGAAGCTGCGGTAGTGATCGTCGGTGTAGTACCAGACTTCCGGCGGCGTGCCGCCGGTGACGATGCGCCGCGCGCCGCGGTTGCGCGCGCCCGGAGTCTCGACCGTGTACTCGTGGTAGTAGCCGCGTGGCTCCTTGGGCAGCGAGCCTTCGTAGTTGCCGAACACGGCGCCGTCCTGGCGGTGCTCGAACGGACCGCCGGCGGCGATCCGCTGCACCATCGCGCGCGCCTGCGGCGGCAGCGATGCCATCGCGTCGTCCGCCGGTGCCACGCGCGTGGCGACAGGGTTGCCGGGGGAGCCGGCAGGCGCGCCCGGCGCTTCGCCGTGGCGCTGCCACAGCAGCACGGCGACGATGGCGATCAGCAGCAACAGCAGCGGTCGAATACGGCGCATGGTTCTCGCGGCAGGCGGTGGCGAGGCGAGCTTAGCAGGGCCGAACGGGGCTGCAGGCTTCCTTCATCGAAGGAAATTACGCACACTCCGCCTTCGCCTCGATACAGCGCGTGCGCTGCCCACCCGACTTCCGGAGCCCGGATGAGCACCACCTCCGACCATGATCGCGGCCGCTTGCCGCGCCAGATCGCCTACATCATCGGCAACGAGGGTTGCGAGCGTTTCTCGTTCTACGGGATGCGCAACATCCTCACTCCGTTCCTGATCACGAGCTTGCTGCTGTACCTGCCCGAGGGCCAGCGCATGCTGGCGGCGAAGGACGTGTTCCACACCTTCGTGATCGGCGTGTATTTCTTCCCGCTGTTGGGCGGCTGGATCAGCGACCGTTTCTTCGGCAAGTACAACACCGTGTTGTGGATGAGCCTCGTCTATTGCGCCGGTCACGCCTGCCTGGCGATCTTCGAGGACAACCGGCTGGGCTTTTTCGCGGGACTGGGCCTGATCGCGCTGGGCGCGGGCGGCATCAAGCCGCTGGTGGCGTCGTTCGTGGGCGACCAGTTCGACCAGTCGAACAAGCACCTGGCGAAGATGGTGTTCGACGCGTTCTACTGGATCATCAACTTCGGCTCGTTCTTCGCCTCGCTGCTGATGCCGCTGTTCCTGCACCACTTCGGCGCGGCGGTGGTGTTCGGCATTCCCGGGGGCCTGATGTTCGTCGCCACCGTGGTGTTCTGGCTGGGCCGCAAGCAGTACGTGATGGTGCCGCCGGGGCCGCCGGACCAGCACGCGTTTTCGCGGGTGGTCCGTACCGCGCTGCTGACGCAGCGGCCGGGTCAGACGCGGCCGGGCTTGTGGCTGGCGGTGGTCGCGGTGGTGGTGGCGCTGGCGTCGTTCGCGCTGGTGCCGTCGCTCGGCTTCGTGATCGCCGCATGCATCGCGCTGGTGGTGCTGATCGGCGGCGTGGGCGGCGGCGCCTGGCTGCAGATGGATCGCGCACGCGGCGCGCATCCGGACGCTGCGGTCGATGGCGCACGCAACGTGCTGCGCGTGCTGGTGATCTTCGCGCTGACCACGCCGTTCTTCTCGCTGTTCGACCAGAAGGCCTCGACCTGGGTGATCCAGGGTGGCGAGATGACGATGCCGTCCTGGTTCCGGCCGGCGCAGATGCAGGCGCTGAATCCGTTGCTGGTGATGCTGCTGATCCCGTTCAACAACCTGGTGCTGTACCCGCTGTTGCGCCGGCTCGGCTACGAGCCCACCGCGCTGCGCCGGATGACCGCCGGCATCGCGTTCAGCGGCCTGGCCTGGATCGTGGTGGGCGGCCTGCAGGTGGTGATCGACGGCGGCGATCCGCTGTCCATCGTGTGGCAGGTATTGCCGTACGCGCTGCTCACCTTCGGCGAGGTGCTGGTCTCCGCGACTGGTCTGGAGTTCGCCTACAGCCAGGCGCCGGCCTCGATGAAGGGCGTGGTGATGAGTTTCTGGAACCTCACCACCACGGTCGGCAACCTGTGGGTGCTGCTGGCCAACGCGGCGGTGCGCAACGAAAGCGTGATCGGTTCGATCGCCCACAGCGGGCTCAGCGTCACCGCGTTCCAGATGTTCTTCTTCGCCGCTTTCGCCTTGCTCGCTGCGCTGGCGTTCGGCCTGTACGCCAAGCGTTATCGCGAAGTCGACCACTACCGCCCTGCCTGATGCAGGGGGCACTCCTGCAGATCACGTGGCGGCGCCCGAGCGATCGCGCCCGCCCTGCGGCGCCGAATCCACGCGTGATTGCAGCGCCATCGCGGCGGCCGGGTTGCGGTGCTTGGCGGCGCTGATGAAGAACACGAACACGTCGCGCGGCTTGCCTCGTGGCTGCACGGCGGCCGCGTGCGGAAGGTCGGCGATGTCCTCGCCGGCAGCCCAGGCTTGTGCACGCGTGGCCCAGAGGTCGAGCGCGTCGGGGGCGTAGCCGGTCGGGATGCCGTCGACGCTGCGCATCAAGCGCGCATAAGCGAAGTCGCCGGTGAGATCGGCCAGCGACGGGTACTCGGTCGAGTCGGTGAACACGGTGGGTACGCCTCGTGCGCGGGCCAGTTCCACGTACGGTGCGCAGGCGAAGCTGGGGTGGCGCACTTCCAGCACGTGGCGCAGAGGGTGCCCGTTCAACTCGCGCGGCAGGGCGTCCAGGAAGGCCGCCACGTCGTCGGCATCGAACCGTCGCGACGGCGGCAGCTGCCACAGGATCGGCCCCAGCCGGTCGCCCATCTCGACGAGGCCGCCGTGGATGAATCCGCCGATGCCCTTGCCGGTGTCGGCCAGCCGCTTGCCTTCGGTGATGTAGCACGGCGCCTTCAGCGAGAAGACGAAACCGTCCGGCGTTTCCGCCGCCCACTTCGCGTACGTGGCCGGTTTCTGCGCGCCGTAGAAGGTGCCGTTGATCTCGATCGCGCGCAGCTGGCGGCTGGCGTATTCCAGCTCGCGCCGTTGCACGAGTTTCGTCGGGTAGAAGTTGTTGCGCCACGGTGCGTAGGTCCAGCCGCCGATGCCGACGCGGATCGTGCCGTGCTTGTTCATGGCGTGGCCCCGCCGGGCTGGTGGCGCAGCCATTCGGAGGTGCCCATGCACAGCACCAGCCACGCCGCGCCGATGGCATAACCGGCCATCACGTCACTGAGGTAATGCACCTGCAGCAGGATCCGGCTGACGCCGATCACCCCGACCATCAGCACGGCGCCGGCGATGACCGCGCGATGGAAGCGCGGCGTCAACCGCAGCAGCACGTAGGCCAGCATGCCGTAGAACACCATCGCGCCGAACGCGTGCCCGCTGGGGAAACTCCAGCCCGGCTCGACGATGAAACCGTGGTCGTGCATCGGGCGGGCACGGCGGAACAGCGCCTTCAGCCCGCCGTTGATCGGCAGGATGCCGAGCAGGGCCACGCTCCAGCTCGCCGCCAGCGTCCACTGGCGTCGCAGCAGCAGGATGAGCAGCACCACGGCCGCCGCGCTGGCGACCCACAAGGTGTCGCCCAGATGCGTGATGGCGGCGATCACGCGCAGCGCCGGCACCGGCAGATGGGCACGGAGGCTGGCGGCGAGGCTGGCGTCGAAGCCGTCCAGGCCGGTCGTCGGCTGGCCGGAAATCGCCAGCGCGAGGCCGCCGAAGAACAACCCCAGCACCATGCACAGCAGCAGGCCCGTGCGCCAGCGCAGCATCGTCGGCGCCTGGCCCAGCAGCGCAGCGCGCCGCTGCCAGCGCGCGTTGCGCCGCCAGGCCAGGTCGCCGGCCAGCAAGGCCAGCAACAACAGCAGCGCCCACAGCAGCAGGGAGTGCAGCGCAATCCATTCCGCCAGCGTGTTCATTGCGATCCTTGTTTCGCTTGCCGATCCGCGCATGATCGCGGCTTGCGCGGCCGGCGTCGAGTTGGATGCCGGGCTGGCCTTGCGGGCGATTTCTCGCGATAGTGCGCGGGTCGTCGCCCTGGGGGAGAACTTCGATGGTCCAGCGATTCGGGTCCGTGCGTGCGCTGTCGTTCCGGCTGTTGGCCGGCCATGCCTTGCTGGTACTCGGCGCGTCGGCGCTGGCGCAGGCCCCGGCCACGCAGCAGCTGCCGCCGCCGGTATCGACCGGCGACATCGTGCAGCCGCTGCTGCCGGCGCAGCTGCAGGATTTCGACGCCTACATGGCGGATACGCTGAAGACCTTCGAGGTGCCCGGCATCGCGGTGGCCATCGTCAAGAACGGCAAGGTGGTGATGGAGCGCGGCTTCGGCGTGAAGGAGCTGGGCAAGCCGGACCCGGTCGACGCGCACACGCTGTTCGCGATCGCCTCCAACACCAAGGCCTTCACTGCCGCGGCGCTGCAGCAGCTGGCCGACGCGGGCAAGCTGGACATGGACGACCGCGTGATCGACCACCTGCCCTGGTTCCGCATGTCCGATCCGTACGTGACGCACGAGATGCGCATTCGCGACCTGCTGGCGCACCGCAGTGGCCTGAGTCTGGGCGCGGGTGATCTGCTGTACTGGCCGCCGTCCTCGTACACCACCAGGGAAGTGGTCGAGCGGTTGGCCAAGGTGCCGCTGAAGAACGGTTTCCGCAGCCACTACGCCTACGACAACATCCTGTTCGCGGTGGCCACCCTGGTGATCGAACAGGCTTCCGGCCAGAGCTATGCCGATTACGTGCGCGAGCACCTGTTCAAGCCGGTGGGCATGGAGGAGTCGCTGATCGACATGACTTACCTGAAGCCCGGCATGGACGTGGCTGCCGGTCATGCCCCTTACGAGTTCAAGGACATCAAGCCGGTGCCGCCGATGGCCTGGCTCAATGATCCGGGCGCTGGCGGCATCTACTCCAGCGTGCATGACCTGGCCAAGTGGATGAACGTGCAACTGGCCGGCGGCGCCTTGCCGACCGTGGGCGCCGACGGCAAGCCGCGGCGCGTGTTCTCCGAGAAGAGCCACCACGAGATGTGGTCGATGCTGACGCCGATACCGATCAGGAAGGCGTCGATCCCCGAGCTGGAGCCGCTGACACCGGACTATTACGGCTATGGCGAAGGCTGGTTCCTCGGCCAATACCAGGGCCGCAAGCTGGTCTGGCATACCGGCGGCTGGCCCGGTTTCGTCTCGCGCGTGACGATGGTGCCCTCGTTGAAGCTCGGCGTGGTGGTGCTGACCAACCAGCAGTCCGGCGCCGCGTTCAACGCGGTGACGTACCGAGTGCTGGATGCGTACCTCAACCCGTCGCACAAGACCGACTGGGTGGCGGTGTACGAGAAGGCCGTGCAGCACGCCCAGGCCAAGGCCGACGACAGCGTGGCGAAGCACGAGCAGGCGCGCGACAAGCGCAGCAAACCTTCGTTGCCGCTGGCCGATTACGCCGGCACCTATCGCGACCCGTGGTACGGCGACGTCATCATCAGCCAGGAGCGCGGCAAGCTGCGCATGCGCTTCGGCAAGACCGAACAGCTGGTCGGCACGCTGACGCCGTGGCAACACGACAGCTTCACCGTGCGCTGGGATGACCGCTCGCTGGACGCCGATGCCTTCGTCGATTTCGCGCTGGACATGGACGGCAAGATCCGTGAAGTGCGCATGCAGCCGATCTCGCCGCTGACCGATTTCAGTTTCGATTTCCAGGACCTGCGACTGGTGCCGGTGGAGGCCGCCACCGGGGCGTCAGCAGGCAAGTGATCCATCACGGCGCCGTTCGCGGCGTCCACGCCGAAGGGGAAGGGACATGAATCATCGTCGTCACGCCGGGGCGATCCTGCTGGCTTTCGGCTTGCTCGTCGGCGTTGCCCAGGCACGCAGCGACAAGGCGCTGGAACATCGCTACATCCGCGTCGAACTGGGCGCGGCCAGCACGCAAGCGACTTCGGGCCGGCTGCTGCTGTTCGCGGTCGATGCCAAGGCGGCGCAGGCGGCGGCCGAAGCGGAGTCCAAGGGCAAGAGCAGCGTGGTCGAGTCGGTCGACGCCGATCCGTTCAGCGGCACGGTGACCAGCGTGGCCGCGCGCGAGGTGGACCACTGGGCGCCGGGGCAGGCCATCGACATCGACACCAACCGCATGGCGTATCCCGCGGAGTGGTCGCAGCTGCCGCCGGGCGATTACCTGGTGCAGGCCGTGCTCGACGTGAACCATGACTACAACTACACCGGGCGTGGTGCCGGCGATCTGGTCAGCGACGTGGTCAGGCTGCATCTGCCGGCGACCGGCGTGCCGGAACTGGTCCTGGCGAAAGCGTTGCCGACGGACGGCGATCCCTGGGCCGTGCCGGATTCGGCCCCGCCGGACCTGCGCGAACGTGTGGCGGCGGTACGCCCGCACGCGCACCTGGTCGATTTCACCAGCCCGTCGCTGAGTGCGTTCTGGGGCCGGCCGATCCACATGCGCGGTTGGGTGCTGACCCCGCCCGGCTACGACGCCGCGGCTGCCGCGCGTTACCCGACCGTCTATTACACGCAGGGTTTCGGCGGCAACAACGAGCGCGTGATCGGCCCGGTCGTCACCGTCTACACCGCGATGGCGAAGCAGCAGATGCCGCCGATGATCTGGGTGTTCCTCGACGAGTCCAGCCCCACCGGCACCCACGAGTTTGCCGACTCGGTCAACAACGGCCCGTGGGGACTGGCGCTGACCACCGAGCTGATCCCGCATCTCGAAGCGCACTACCGCATGGATGGCGATGCCAACGGCCGCTTCCTCAACGGCCACTCCTCCGGCGGCTGGGCCACGCTGTGGCTGCAGACGCGCTACCCGAAGCTGTTCGGAGGCACCTGGTCGACCTCGCCCGACCCGAGTGACTTTCACGATTTCACCGGCGTGGATCTTTACGCGCCGCACGCCAACGTCTACCGCCGGCCCGACGGCTCGGCCTACCCGCTGGTGCGCAACCACGACAAGGTGCTGGGCACCTTCGAGCAGTTCGCGAAACTCGAACGCGTGCTGGGCAGCTACGGCGGCCAGCTGGCGTCGTTCGAGTGGGTATTCTCGCCGCGCGGTGAGGATGGCCGGCCCGTGCCGATGTTCGATCGCGACACCGGCGCCGTCGACCCGGCGGTGGTGGCGTACTGGCGTGATCACTACGACATCGCGCACCGCCTGCAGCAGCAATGGCCGCAGCTGAAGCCCGACCTGGACGGCAAGATCCATCTCTACGTGGGCACGGCCGACACGTTCTATCTCGACGGTTCCGCGCACAAGCTGAAGGCCGTGCTCGATGGCCTGGGAGCGAAGACGGAGTTCCGCTTCCTGCCTGATCGCACCCACGGCAACCTGTACTGGATCGGCGAGGACCACCACGGCCTGCTCAAGCAGATCAGCTGGGCGATGTATGCGATCGCGCGGCCGGATTCCAGGCTGAAGCCCGTCGTCACGCCCTGATCCTCATCGCGCCGTGGGGCGGGCACCGCCCGCCGCCCGCGCGTTTCCGGTTCATTCCGGCTGCCACGGGTTGTAGCTGCCGATGTACCAGAGGTGGCCTTCCGGGTCGTGGCAGCTGTAGCCGGCGCCGCCGTAGTCCTTTTCGGCGTAGTCGTCGGCGATCACCGCGCCGGCTGCCTTTGCCCGCTCGTAGTGGGCCTTGCAGTCGGTCACGGTCACGCAGGCGCACTGCGTCTCGCGACCGCCGATCTCGTCGGGTTGGGCAATGTGCCGGCCGAAATCGTCATGACGCACGCCGCCGAGCATGATCATGCCGCGGCCGTAGGCCAGTTGTGCGTGCTCGACCTGGCCGGCGTCGTTTTCGTAGACCGCGTGCCGTTCGAAACCGAATGCCTGGCAGAGCCAGGCGATGGCCGCGTGGGGGTCGCGATAGCGCAGGCAAGGGATGATGGTGCTGCCGCCGGACTGTTCCATGGGGTACCTCCGTGGTGGAATTTCGCAGAGCCGGTGAGGCGGTCATTCCGCTTGCACGAAACGACGTCACGGCCCAGCAGGGACGCGACCAGACTAGCCCCGCTAGGCGTGGCGGTCTTGTAGATTTCCGTCGCTCAATCGAGCGGCAGGTGGTTCGAGTAGGGACCGCGCGCAGCCATGAATGCGGTCGGCGTGACGCCGGCGAACTGGCGGAACTCGTGGGTCAAATGGGCCTGGTCGAAATAGCCGCCATCGGCCGCCACCTGGCTCCAGTTCACCGCCGACTGCGCTGCCGCATGATCCACCACCGCGCGAAAGCGCAGCAGCCGCGTGTAGTGCTTGGGACGCATGCCCACCTGGTGCTGGAACAGCATGCCGAAGCAGCGCTCGGACAAGCCTGCCTCGCGCACCAGCGGCGCGATGCGTTGCACCTGCGGCGGGTCGGCCAACCGATCCAGCGCGTAGGCGATGGCGGGATGCAAGGCGGTGCTGTGCAGGCGTCGCACCAGCCACCGGGTCAGCAGGCGCAGGCGGCCCCGTGGTGCGGGGGTTTCCAGCAGTTGCTCGCGCAGCAGCGCGGCGGCCGGCCCGAACAAGTCACCCAGGTCGACGTCCCGTCCGATCAGCGTGGTGGCGTCCTCGCCGGTCAGCGCGTGGGCGCCTCCCGGGCGGAACACCACGCCCATCACGCGGATCTGTTCGGCGGTGTCGATGATCTCGCTGCGCAGGGTGGGGCCGCCAAGCACGCAGGCGGACGAGCGGATACACCGCCGCGCCGCGTCATCGGTGTAGACACGGGTTTCGTCCTCGTGCAGGTTGATGATGAGCTGCGCCCCGGGTTGCGGCAGCACGCGCTCGTGGCGATGCGCCGCGGGCGGCATGTCCCAGTCCCACACTTTCGCGATCAGCTTGTCCAGCGGTGGCCCGGGCAGGTAGTACTGGAATCCCATCGGCTCGTCTCCGTGGATACGCGGCAGTCTGGCGTGCCGGCTCAGCCCGTCTGTTCGTCTTCCTCGGCCAGCGGTGGCAGGGTGCGCACCAGTTGCGCGCGCACCAGCGGCAGTCGCGCGCGGCGCAGGCGCTGCAGCAGTTCGAACAGCAGGTCGCTCTTGACGCCGCCGGTGTCACGCGGGCTGCCGACGTAGGCCACGCAGTTGAAGGTCATCGAGCCGGCATCGAGGCCCTCCAGTTGCACGTAGGGCGCCGGCGCGGCCAGTGTGCCCGGGTGTGCGCCGAGCACCTCCAGCGCCAGTGCCCGTACCTTGTCGGCGTCGGTGTCCAGCGGCATCGGCAGCTTGATCTGCACGCGGCCCAGCGCGTTTGCCTGGGTCACGTTGCGCACGTTCTCGGTGATCAGCTGCGAGTTCGGCACGATCACGGTGGATCGGTCCCACAACTGGATCTCCGTGGCGCGCACGTTGATCCGGCGGATGTCGCCCTCGACCTCGTTGAGGCTGACCCAGTCGCCCACCTTCACCGGCCGTTCCACCAGCAGAATCAGGCCGGAGATGAAGTTCTGCACGATCGCCTGCAGGCCGAAGCCGATGCCCACCGACAGCGCGCTGACGATCCAGGTGATGCTGGTCAGGTTGACGTGCAGCGCGGCCAGGGTCAGCACCAGCACCAGCAGGCCGCCGAGGTAGCCGAGCAGGGTGACGATGGAATCCTGCATGCCCGGTTCCATCGTCGACTTGGGCAGCAACTGCTCGCGCAGCCAGCGCTTGAGCATGTGCAGCAGCACGCCGCCGCCCACCAGCACCAGCACCGCCCGGAAAATGTTGCCGGGATTGATCGGCAGATCGCCCAGTTTCAGGTTGCCGAAGGTGCGTAGGGCGCTGGCCAGCAGGTCGCCCGGGCCGGCGCCGAACGGGGTCAGCACGATGGCGATGGCCAGCAGGGTCAGCAGCACCTTGGCGATGCCGGCGAGCAGGGTGGCGGCCTGGTCCAGCGCATGCGGCGCCAGCTGGAAGGATGCCTGCAGCCGCTGGCCGCCGCGTTCGTGCGGCGACAGCGCCACGTGGATCAGGTCGTTCAACAGGTGGCCGAGCAGCCACGCGCTGGCCACCACCACGCCGACCCACAGCATCTGCACCGCGGCGAAGAACGCCAGCGCGATGTAACCGGTGGCCACGCCGAGCCAGCTCACCAGCACGCCCAGCACTGCGCCGGCACCGAGCGCGCCGACCCACAACGGCTGATGTTCGACCACGCCCTCGGCCGCCGCCTGCCGCCGCGCCCCACGCAAACGCCACCAGCCCGCCGCGATGAGACCGCTGACCACCAGCGCCACCGCGCCGCGCGTGGCCACCGTGGTCGGCAAGCTGGAGCCGATCGTGCGGCTGATGCGCTCGACCAGGCCGAACAGCAACGCGGCGGCGCCGAGCAGCCAGGGAAGCATGCGCAGGCGCTGCGCAGCCAGGTCGGACAGCGGCGGCAGGCGCCAGCTCGGCCGGCGCACGGAGAGCAGCGCGCGGCCCAGCCCGGTGACAAACGCCGCAAACAGCACCAGCCGTACCGCCGAGCGCGCCAGCGCGTCGAGGTCCGGTGCGAGGATGTCGTTCCGGTTCAGGCCCAAGTACGCCAGCTGGGCGGCGATGCCGGTGGTGAGCAGCGCGGTGAGCGCGACCGCCACCGCCATCGCGCTGCGGCGCAGATGGCCGTCCGGCACGTGGCGCGTGGCCAGGCGCAACAGCAGCCGGTCGAGCAGCCAGCGGCCCACGCCAAGCCACAGCAACGCGCCAATCAGGCACAGCAGCAGTGGCGTGCGGTTCGGCGCTTCCCACGCCTCGCTCCAGGCATCGGCCACGCGACCGCCGAGGCGATCCAGCCGTGCCAGGTCATCGGGAAAACTGCGCGCCGGCTCGCTCCAGAATGCGCGGCCGAACGGCGATGCCGTGCGCGAGGCCAGCCGCGCCTGGAACGCGTCGTTGCGCATGCCGGTGATCTGCGCGGCCAGTTGCAGCGCGTTCTGGCCCAGCAGCTGCGCCTGCTTGATCCGTGCATCCAGCGCGGCGCCGGCCTTGTCCAGTTGCCGCCGCTGGGCCGCGACCTGCGGCGCTTCCGGCGCCGCGCCCTTGGCCGGCGGCGGGCCCAGCACGTCGAGCTGCGCCTGCAGCGCGGCCAGCTGGGGCGCCAGGTCGCTGGCCAGTTGCCGCGCCTGGTCCTGCACCGCCAGCGCGTCGTTGCGCAGGTCGCCGAGCGAGCTGGCGGCTTGCTTGTCCTTCAGTGCTGCCTTGAGTGCATCGAGGCGATCGTCCAACTGCTCCAGCGACTGCGCCGGCGTGGCGGCGCTCGCCGCCGATGCCGGCGCGGCGTCGCCTTGCTGGGCGTGCACGGCGAGGCTGCCGCAGGCGAGCAGGGCAAGCAGGAGGAGGCGGCATGGTGTGGGCATCCGCGCATGATCGGAGCGGTGCGACAGGCGGTCAATCGTGTTGGCGTCCTGCGCGGCGGAAGGCACGGCGACGGTTCAGCTTGGTTGCGCGGTGGCTCGCGCGGGCAAGCGCGCCTGGCCCCGCAGTCGCCGCCGCTGGTCACGCTTGGGTCCTTGCATGCAGCCAGCCGCGCACCCACGCTAGAGAACCTGCCTGTTGCGTGCCGCCCATGATCTTTCGCTGGTTCGAATCCCTCATCGACGCGTTCAAGGAGCCGGCCGACGGCATGCCGCCGCGGCCGGTGTGGCGTTTCTACGTGTTCTATCTGCGCCAGGTGTGGCCGGTGTTCGCCGCCACGCTGGTGGTCGGCTTTGGCGTGGCGGTGGTGGAGGTGTCGCTGTTCGGCTTCATCGGGCGCATCGTGGACATGGCCAGCGGCACGCCGGCGGACCTGTTCCGCCTGCACGGCCAGGCGCTGATCTGGATGGCGCTGGTCGCACTGGTGGCGCGGCCGCTGCTCGGCGGCCTGCACGACTTGCTGGTGAACCAGGCGATCCTGCCCAGCCTCACCAACCGCATCCGCTGGCAGCACCATCGCTACGTGATCCGCCAGAGCCTGGGCTTCTTCCAGAACGATTTCGCCGGGCGCATCGCCAACCGCATCATCCAGACCGGCGCCTCGCTGCGCGATTCGGCCGTGCAGATCGTGGACGCGATCTGGTACATCGTGATCTACACCGGCAGCGCCATCGCGCTGTTCGCGCAGGCCGACGGCTGGTTGGCGGTACCGCTGACGGCGTGGATCTTCTGCTACATCGGCTTGCTGGCCTTCTTCATTCCGCGGGTGAAACAGCGCTCGTGGAAATCCTCGGAGGCGAAATCGAAGCTGATGGGCCGCGTCGTCGACGGCTACAGCAACGTGATGACGCTGAAGCTGTTCGCCCACACGCGCCGCGAGGAGGCGTACGTGGCCGAGGCGATGGGCGAGTTGATCGACAAGCATCGCCTGACGACCCGCCTGACGACGGCCATGGACGTCAGCATCACCGCGCTCAACGGCTTCCTCATCACCGGCACCTCGGCGCTGGCGATCTGGTTATGGAGCGAGGGGCGGGTGACCACCGGGGCGATTGCGTTGTCGATCGGGCTGGTGATCCGCATCAACAACATGTCCGGCTGGATCATGTGGGTGGTCAACGGCATCTTCGAGAACGTCGGCACCGTGCAGGACGGCATCACCACCATCTCGCAGCCGCGCGCGGTGCAGGACCGCGAAGGCGCGATGCCGCTGGAGGTGACCAACGGCGCGGTGCGCTTCGAGCACATCCACTTCCACTACGGCAAGCGTGGCGGCGTCATCGCCGGGCTGGATCTGGACGTGCGCGCGGGCGAGAAGATCGGCCTGGTCGGCCCGTCCGGCGCCGGCAAGTCCACCCTGGTCAACGTGCTGCTGCGGCTGTACGACCTCGAGGCCGGGCGCATCCTGATCGACGGCCAGGACATCGCACACGTCACCCAGGAAAGCCTGCGCTCGCAGATTGGCGTGGTCACCCAGGACACTTCGCTGCTGCACCGCTCGATCCGCGACAACCTGCTCTATGGCCGCCCCGACGCCAGCGAGGCGCAGGTGGCCGAGGCCGTGCGCAAGGCGCGCGCCGACGAATTCATCCTGCAGCTCAGCGATGGCGAGGGCCGTCGCGGCTACGACGCGCTGGTCGGCGAGCGCGGCGTGAAACTCAGCGGCGGCCAGCGCCAGCGCATCGCGATCGCCCGCGTGCTGCTGAAGGACGCGCCGATCCTGGTGCTGGACGAAGCAACCTCGGCGCTCGACTCCGAAGCGGAAGCGGCGATCCAGGACAGCCTGGACATCCTGATGCAGGGCAAGACGGTGATCGCGATCGCGCACCGCCTCTCCACCATCGCGCGGATGGACCGGCTGGTGGTGCTGGACAAGGGACAGATCGTCGAGACCGGCACGCACGCCGAGCTGATCGCGCACGAGGGCTTGTACGCGCGACTGTGGAAGCGGCAAACCGGTGGCTTCGTGGCGGCGGAGGATGCACTCCCGTAGGAGCCCGCTGGCGGGTTCCTACGAGAGCTGCGGGCTCAACATGCCGCGCCGCTGCAGCAGGCGGGTTTGCCCGCCGTCGCCGCGCTTTCCAGCACCTCGGCCGCCGCCGTCAGCGCCTTCGCCGCGGCGGCGCCCTTGCGCTCGCTGTAGCGGCTGACCAGGTAGTCGCTGCGCCCGCGCACCAGCAGGGTGAACTTGAACAGCTCCTCCATCACGTCCACCACGCGGTCATAGAACGACGAGGGCTTCATCCGGCCGTCGTCGTCGAACTCCTGCCAGGCCTTGGCCACCGAGGACTGGTTCGGGATGGTCAGCATGCGCATCCAGCGGCCCAGCACGCGCAGGGTGTTGACCACGTTGAACGACTGCGAGCCGCCGCAGACCTGCATCACCGCGAGCGTGCGCCCCTGCGTGGGCCGCACGCTGCCGTCTTCCAGCGGCAACCAGTCGATCTGGTTCTTGAACACGCCGGTGATCGTGCCGTGCCGCTCGGGGCTGACCCACACCTGGCCCTCGGACCACAGCGACAGCGCGCGCAGTTCCTGCACCTTGGGGTGGCTGGCCGGCACGCTGTCCAGGAGGGGCAGTTCGTGCGGGTCGAACACCCGCGTCTCGGCGCCGAAGTGGCGCAGGATGCGCTCGGCTTCCAGCGCCAGCTTGCGGCTGAACGACTGCGGGCGCAGCGAGCCGTACAGGATCAGGATGCGCGGCGGGTGGCCGGCGTCGGCCGGCAAGGCCAGCTTGGCCAGGCTGGGGGTATCCAGCACGTCGGCGGCGACATGGGGCAGGTCCGGGATCACGGCAGTTCCTGTTGCATTGGTTTGTCAATTCTATAACTATGGAAATATGGAAACCAACCCGGAACCGCCGCCCATGCACCCGTGTCGCGTCCTGTTCATCTGTACCGGCAATTCGGCCCGCAGCATCCTGTCCGAGGCCACCCTCAATCATTTAGGCGCGGGACGCTTCGCGGCGTTCAGCGCCGGCAGCCAGCCCACCGGGCGCGTCAATTCCTACGCGATCGAGGAACTCCAGGCCCACGGCATCGCCACCGAGGGACTCGCCAGCAAGTCGTGGGACCGCTTCACCGAAGCGGGCGCGCCGCCGCTGGACATCGTGATCACGGTTTGCGACAACGCCGCCAGCGAGACCTGCCCGGTGCTGTTCGGCGATTTCGTGAAGAGTCACTGGGGCCTGCCTGATCCGGCTGCCGCCCGGGACGCGGACGCCGCCGCGGCGTTCCGGCGTGCGCACGCGCTGATCGTGCGGCGGATCACCGCACTGCTGCAGCTGCCGGTGGAAACGATGGGCCGCGACGAACTGAAACAGGCGCTCGACCGCATCGGCAGCCTCACCGGCGAGGAAGCCGACGCATGAACCAGCCATCCGCCGCACTCGCCGCCGACGGGGTTGCTCCGGACGGCGCCAGCATCGGTTTCTTCGAGCGCTGGCTCACGCTCTGGGTGCTGCTGTGCATCGTCGCCGGCACGCTGCTGGGCCACCTGCTGCCCGGCAGCTTCGCATCGCTGGGCGGCATGCAGGTAGCCCAGGTGAACCTGCCGGTCGCCGTGCTGATCTGGTTGATGATCATCCCGATGCTGCTGAAGATCGACTTCGGTGCGCTGGGCGGCGTGCGCCGCCAGTGGAAGGGCATCGGCGTCACGCTGTTCGTCAACTGGGCGGTGAAGCCGTTCTCGATGGCGTTGCTGGGCTGGATCTTCATCCGTCACCTGTTCGCCGGCCAGCTGCCGGCCGCACAGCTCGACTCCTACATCGCCGGCCTGATCCTGCTGGCCGCCGCGCCGTGCACGGCGATGGTGTTCGTGTGGAGCAACCTGTGCAACGGCGAGCCGGCGTTCACGCTGAGCCAGGTCGCGCTGAACGACGCCATCATGGTGGTGGCGTTCGCGCCGATCGTGGCGCTGCTGCTGGGCATCTCCTCGATCACGGTGCCGTGGAACACGCTGTTGCTGTCGGTGCTGCTGTACATCGTGGTACCGGTGGCGCTCAGCATGCTGCTGCGGCGCCAGCTGCTGGCGCACGGCGGCGAGGCGCGCTTGCAGAAACTGCTGCAGCGGCTGGGGCCGGTGTCGCTGGGCGCACTGCTGGCCACCCTGGTGCTGCTGTTCGGTTTCCAGGGCCGGCAGATCCTCGCGCAGCCGGCGATCATCGCGCTGCTGGCGGTGCCGATCCTGATCCAGGTGTATTTCAACGCCGGCCTGGCCTACTGGCTCAATCGTCGCTTCGGCGTGCCGCACTGCGTGGCCGGCCCGTCGGCGCTGATCGGCGCCAGCAACTTCTTCGAGCTGGCGGTGGCCACCGCGGTGGGCCTGTTCGGCGTGCATTCCGGCGCGGCGCTGGCGACCGTGGTGGGCGTACTGATCGAGGTGCCGGTGATGCTGTCGGTGGTGCGCATCGTCAACCGCAGCAAGCGCTGGTATGAATCGGCCCGGGAGTAGCGCCATGCAGAACAGGCAAGCCATCACCATCCTCGCCGCGCTCGCCCAGGAGTCGCGCCTGGCGGTCTACCGGCTGCTGGTCGAGCATGCGCCGGAAGGACTGGCGGCCAGCGCGATCGCGGAGAAGCTCGGCCTGCCCAACGCCACGCTGTCCTTCCACCTGAAGGAGCTGTCGCACGCGGGCCTGGTGAGCAGCCGGCAGAGCGGGCGCTTCATCTACTACGCGCCGGTGATCGAGGTGATGGACGAGCTGGTCGGCTACCTCACCGATCACTGCTGCAGCCAGTCCGGTGGCACCTGCGCACCGGCTACGCGCAAGAGCGCGCCGGCCAAGCGCGTGGCCGCGGCCGGCAGGCGGCGGTCGGGTTCGGCCTGAGCTTTTGCACGCGGCGGCGCAGACGGCGAAGTGAGGGCAGGGCGTGGAACCGGATATCCTCGGCGGCGGGGCTATCGAAAGGAATGATCGTGGAACATCTCCTTGCCGTTGCATTGAAACACTCATGACGACCACCCGCATGGAAGCCGCCGACGCCTTCATCGCCAAATGGCGCGGCGTCACCGCCTCGGAGCTGTCCACCGCGCAGAGCTTCGCGCTGGACCTGTGCAGGCTGCTCGACGTGGAAGCGCCGCACCCGGATGCCGAGCAGCAATACATGTTCGAGCGGCCGGTCACCTTCAGTCACGGCGACGGCAGCAGCTCGGCCGGACGCATCGACTTGTACAAGCGCGGCTGCTTCGTGCTCGAAGCGAAGAAGCTCAAGGCGCCCACCCATACCAAGGGCTTCGACGACGCGATGCTGCGCGCACGCAGCCAGGCCGAGCAGTACGCCCGCGCGCTGCCGGCCAGCGAGGGCCGCCCGCCGTTCCTGCTGGTGGTGGATGTGGGCAACCGCATCGAGCTGTATGCGGAGTTCAGCCGCTCCGGCGCCACCTACACGCCGTTCCCCGACCCGCGCAGCCACCGCATCGCGCTCGACGAGCTGCGCGAGGAAAAGATCCGCGCGCGCCTGCGCACGATCTGGACCGACCCGCTCGCGCTCGACCCCAGTCGCGAATCCGCCCGCGTCACCCGCGAGATTGCCGCGCGGCTCGCCACCCTGGCGCGTAGCCTGGAAGCGGCCGGCCACCGCGCCGAGGCGGTCGCGCAGTTCCTGATGCGCTGCCTGTTCACCATGTTCGCCGAAGACGTGAAGCTGCTGCCGAGCGACAGCTTCCGCGACCTGCTGCTGAAATACGCCGACCAGCCCGACACCGCCATGCGCATGCTCGGCCTGCTCTGGCACGACATGGACAAGGGCGGCTTCAGCGGCGCCATCGCCAGCGAGGTGCTGCACTTCAACGGCAAGCTGTTCAAGCAGCCCGACACGCTGCCGCTCACCCGCGAGCAGGTCGCGCTGCTGATCGAGGCGGCCAAGGCCAAGTGGGAACACGTCGAGCCGGCCATCTTCGGCACCCTGCTCGAACGCGCGCTCGACCCCGGCGAGCGGCACAAGCTCGGCGCGCACTACACCCCGCGCGCCTACGTCGAGCGGCTGGTGCTGCCCACCGTGATCGAGCCGCTGCGCGGCGAATGGAGCGACGCCCATGCCGCCGCGCTCACCCTCGCCGCCGAAGGCAAGGCCGACGAGGCGGTGAAGACCCTGCGCGCATTCCACCACCGCCTGTGCACGGTCAAGGTGCTCGACCCTGCCTGCGGCAGCGGCAACTTCCTCTACGTCACGCTGGAACACCTGAAGCGCCTCGAAGGCGAAGTGTTCAACGCGCTGGACGAACTCGGCTACCGCCAGACCGGCCTGGCGCTGGATGGTGAGCGCGCCGACGCGCTCGGCGGCGAAACCGTCGACCCGCACCAGCTGCTCGGCATCGAGCTGAACCCGCGCGCCGCCGCCATCGCCGAAGTGGTGCTGTGGATCGGCTACCTGCAATGGCACTACCGCACCCGCGGCGACATCAACCCGCCGCAGCCGGTGATCCGCGACTTCCGCAACATCGAGAACCGCGATGCGGTGCTGGCGTACGACCGCATGGAATACGTGCTCGATGAGCGCGGGGTGCCGGTCAGTCGCTGGGACGGCGTGAGCATGAAGCCCTCGCCCGTCACCGGCGAGGACGTGCCGGACGACAGCAAGCGCGTGCCGCTGGAGTGCTACGTGAACCCGCGCAAGGCGGCGTGGCCGGAGGCGGATTTCGTGGTGGGGAATCCGCCGTTTATTGGATCGAAGCGGATGCGCGAAGCGCTTGGTGACGGTTACGTTGACGCTCTTCAAGAGTCATGGCCCGAGGTGCCGCAAGCGACCGACTTCGTCATGCGTTGGTGGCACCACGCCGCCGCGCTCACCCGCCAAGGCGCACTTGAGCGATTCGGACTTATCACCACCAACAGCCTTCGCCAGACATATGTGCGACGAGCAGTCGAGCCGCACCTGACCGGAGAGCCCCCGCTTTCCATCACCTTCGCTATCCCCGACCATCCTTGGGTCGACAGCGCCGATGGTGCAGCCGTACGCATCGCGATGACTGCGGGGAAACGTGGACGTCTTCTCGGCACTCGTCTGGACGTGGTGGAAGAACGTGGGGAAGCTGACAGCAACAACGATGATCTTGTTGTCCGCATGACCAGCAGAGTTGGGTGTATCAATGCCGACCTATCGATTGGAATTGACGTAACTGGCGCTGTTGCGCTGCGTGCCAATCAGGACCTGTGCTCGGTCGGGATGAAAACTATTGGCTCGGCCTTTCAGGTCGATGCGGATAGGGCCGCCAAACTTGGACTTGGTTCGACACCTGGACTCGAAGTACACATTCGCCCGTACCTCAATGGTCGTGATTTCACGGGCACCGCTCGTGGCATTTTTGTCTTGGATTTTTTTGGGCAAGACGTGGAGACCCTTCGAGAAAAATTCCCTGCGGCGTATCAGTATTTGCTTGAGTACGCGAAGCCAGAGCGCAACCAGAACCGCAACTCGATTTTTCGTGAACGCTGGTGGGTCATCGGTCATCCGCGCCAACAATTCCGCAAGGCCACCGCGGGTTTAAGCAGATACATCGCTACGATCGAAACATCAAAGCATGGATTTTTTGCTTTCGTTCCCATCCAAATAACACCGGATAGCACGTTGGTTACGATTGCCGTGGAAAACTCTGCGGTACTTGGGACGTTGTCCTCAAGCATTCACAAGACGTGGTTCCTTGCTGCGGGCGGTTTGTTGGAGGATCGGCCTAGATACAACAAAACCACGTGCTTCGAACCTTTCCCATTTCCCATCGCCACCGACGACCAACAAGCCCACCTCCGCACCCTCGCCGAGCAACTCGACGCCCACCGCAAACGCCAGCAAGCCGCGCACCCCGAGCTCACCCTCACCGGCATGTACAACGTGCTGGACAAGCTGCGCAGCGGCGAGCCGCTGACCGCGAAGGAGCGGGTGATCCACGAGCACGGCCTGGTCTCGGTCCTGCGCCAGCTGCACGACGAAATCGACGCGGCGGTGCTCGATGCCTACGGCTGGGGCGACCTGTTGCCGCCGCTGCGCGTGGCGCACGGTAATGACGCGCCCGCCGATGGCGCCAGCCGCGATGAGGCGAAGCGCGCCTTCGACGAGGCGATCCTCGAACGGCTGGTGGCGCTCAATGCGGAACGCGCGGCGGAGGAAGCGCGCGGCCTGGTCCGCTGGCTGCGCCCCGCATTCCAGCACCCGACCGCGCAGGCGGCACCGGAGCAGGCCGAGCTTGCCGCCGGGCAGGGCGGGGACGAAGCCGCTGCACCGGCCGCCGCGGCCAAGCCGCTGCCGTGGCCGAAGGACGCGGTGGCCCAGGTGCGTGCCGTAGCCGACGCGCTCGCCGCCAGTCCGGTCGCGCTCGACGTGGACGCGCTGGCGACCCGCTTCACCGCCCGCGGCCCGTGGAAGAAACGCCTGCCGCAACTGCTCGACATGCTGGTGGCGCTGGGCCGCGCCCGCGAACAGGACGGCCGCTACAGCAGCCGATGACGGTACCGGGCGCTGCGTCAGCGGCCACCACGGCAGCGGACATCATCAACCCGGCGGGATGGCCGCCGGGTCCATCCAGAACGCTTCCCACACGTGGCCATCGGGATCGGCCAGGCTGCGGCTGTACATGAAGCCGTGATCCTGCGCGGGGTTGATGTCGGCCGTGCCGCCGTTCGCCGCGGCCGTGCCGTTCATGGCATCGACCGCGGCGCGGTCGTCGAGTGAGATCGCCAGCATCACTTCGCTGGCGCCTGCGCTCGGCAGCGGCCGCTCGGTGAAGCCGCGCCATTTGGCGTGGGTGAGCAGCATGACGTGGACGGCCTCGCTCCACACCATGCACGCGGCGGTGTCGTCGCTGAAGTGGGGGTTGTTCGCAAAGCCGAGGGATGCGTAGAAGGCCATCGACTTCTTGAGGTCGGCGACCGGCAGGTTCACGAAGATCATCTTGGGCATGGCGGGGTCTTCCGGTGGTGGTGGATACGGAGAGCGGCGCTGCTCGTCTCCCGTAAGACGATTGGCGGGCAGCGATTTCGACACGGCCGGCGAAGGTTGCCGCCGCCGCCCGGGCTGCGTCGCCCCCGAGCCACGTTCAGCGGTCCCGCACATCCGGCATCGCCACGCCCAGCTCGCGGCAATGGCGTTCGTACTCCGCCAGTTGCGTGCTGGCCGAGGCGCGGGCGGTCACCGCACCGCCCGGGCCGAGAAACTCGACCGTGCCCATCACGATCACCAGCGCCAGCATCGGCTCGTCGCCGACGATCTTCCACCAGTCGGTGTTGCCCGGCGGCTCGTAGACGTAGTCGCCCGGGCCGATCAGCTCGCCGGTGCACAGCTTGCGCGTGCCGCTGAGGTTGTACGCGTGGATCTCGCCGGTGTGCCGATGCAGCGGCATCACCGTGCCCGGTTCCATGCGCAGCAGCTCGACGAAACCGCGGTCGTCGGCGAAGAAGCGCAACGGGCTGGACGACTTGCCGGGCGTGGAGGAGGGCACCCAGTGCCGCGCGGCGGCGGTGCTGAAGCGGGCGGGCAAATAGTCGTGCAGGCGGGCGGAACGATTCATGGCGTGTCCTCAGGCGGCGATGGCGGCGAGATAGCGTGCGAACGAGGCATCGACCGCCGCGCGGCCGCCGCCGATGATGTTGCGGCCCCAGGTGAAGCCGTAGACGTCCTCGAAGTCGCAGCCGGCCAGGCGCGAGCGCATGCGGTGCACGTCGGCCGCCGGCATCGGCATGAAGTTGGGGTAGCTGTGCATGAACGAGACGTGGCGGCGGTCGCTGGCGACGTGCGGCGCGTCGCCGGAGAACAGCGCGCCGCCGGGTCGCGGCCCGTTCTTCCAGTGCAGCAAGGTGCTGCCGGGGAAGTGGCCGCCGCTGTTGATCAGGGTCACCGCGTCGGACAGGCGGTAGACCTCGCCGCGCCAGAACTGCACGTTCGGCGACGGCCGGCGCACCCAGTCGCGGTCCGCCTCGTGCAGCAGGATCGGCACGTTGCCGAACGCCTCGCTCCACTCCAGCATCGAAGCGTAGAAATGCGGATGCGAGATCGCGATCAGGTCCACGCCGCCGCGTGCCTTCAGGGCGGCGACCGCCTCGTCGGTGACCAGGCTCAAGGCTTCCCACAGGATGTTGCCCGCGTCGGTGGGCAGGTACAGCGCGCGCTGGTTGATGGCGAAATCCGGCGCCAGGCCGATGCCGAGCACGCCGGCTTCGTCCTGCAGGCGCAGCGTGTGGGTGGCCTTCAGGGCGTCGTGCGTCGTCCAGGTCTGGCCGTGCGCGCCGACGTATTGGCGCTCATCCTCGCAGACGGCGCAGTGCGTGGGGACGTTCGGGTATTGCGTGCCGCAGGTTTCGCAGATGGCGTTTGTCATGGTCTGGCCTCGCTTGGGGCGGGGGTGCCCGCCGGCTTTTCGACTCGGGAACGGCGGGCGGCGCCCGCCGTACGGTGCCGACTCTAGGCATAATCTGGACCTGTGATTGATCCATTCCCGAGAGATTCCATGGAACCAGTTTTTCCGTTCCCGGTGCTGCTGCCGCGTGGCTCAGGCACGCTCACGCAGGCGCTGCACCAGCAATTGCGCGCGGCGATCCTGGACGGCCGCCTGCCACCACACGCCGCGTTGCCCGCCACGCGGAAAGTGGCCGAGGCCCTGGGCGTGGCGCGAAATACCGTGGTCGCCGCCTACGACCTGCTGATCGCGGAGGGCTACCTGGCCCCACGTCAGGGCGCCCGGCCGCGGGTCGCCGAGTTCGTTCGGCGGCGATCCAGGCCGGTGCACACGGGCGCGGACGAATCGCGTTTCGCGCCGGCATGGCGCACGCCGTTCCTGCAGCCGTCGCCGGCGCGCAGCCTGCCCGAGCGAAATTTCCGTCTGGGCATTCCCGACCACCGCCATTTTCCGCACGAGGTCTGGCGCCGGCTGATGGCGCAGACGCTGCGCCAGAGCGCCCGCGAACCGTTCGCCTATGCGCCGTCGCAAGGCATCCCTGCCTTGCGCGAGGCGATCGCGCAGCACGTCGCGTTCACCCGCGCGGTGGCCTGCGGCGCCGACGATGTGATCGTCACCTCCGGCGCGCAGCAGGCGTTCGACCTGATCGCCCGCCTGCTGGTCACGCCGGGGCAGACGAAGGTGGCGGTGGAGGAACCGGGCTACCCGCCGGTGCGCGCCGCGTTCGCCGCCGCCGGCGCGCAACTGGTGCCGCTGCCGGTGGACGACGAGGGCCTGTGCGTCGAGCGTCTGCCCGACGACGTGCGCATCATCAGCGTCACCCCGTCGCACCAGTCGCCCACCGGCGTGGCGATGTCGCTGCGTCGGCGTGCCGACTTGCTCGACTTCGCGCGTCGTCGCCATGCGGTGATCGTGGAGGACGACTACGACGGCGAGTTCCGCTTCGGCGACCGTCCGCTCGATGCGCTGCAGACGCTGGACCGCGACGCCCTGGTGTTCTACGTCGGCACTTTCTCCAAGAGCATGTTTCCCTCGCTGCGCAAGGGCTTCGTGGTGGCGCCGGCGTGGGCGCGCAGCGGGCTGGTCACCGTCAAGCACTGCGTCGACTCGCATTGCGACGGCATAACCCAGGCCGCGCTTGCCGCCTTCATCCGCGACGGCCACCTCGCGCGGCACGTGCGCCACATGCGGCCGATCTACGCCGGGCGCCGCGCGGCCCTGCTCGACGCGCTGCAGGGTGAGCTCGGCCGCTGGTTGCAACCGATTCCCTCCGAAGCCGGCCTGCACCTGGCCGCGCGATTCCGCGACCCCGCGCGGGCGGCCCGGCTCATGCCGATCATCCTGCGCCACGCCGTCGGCGCCGAATCCACCGCCAGCTACGCGATGACGCGCACGATCGAGCCGGCGGTGACGTTCGGCTACGGCGTGATCGATCCGCACGCCATCACCAGGGCGTTCGCCCAGTTGCGCCGCGTCCTGGCCTGAAGCGCTTGCGGCCACCGGGGTGGCCGTGCATCATCGCGCGGCACGCGTCGGCGGATACGCATCGAGGCGGCTTTTCGCCGCGACAGGCTGGCGAGGGAACGGGGGAAGGGGATGGGAAGAAGGATGTGGGCGATGGTGGCCGCCGTGCTGCTTGGCGGCTGCGCCACGGGCTATCACTCCGACAAGGGGGTGATCCGCGGTTACACCGGCGGTTACTGGGAGCAGCCCGGCCCGGGTGAACTGCTCAAGGTGGGTTTCTCCGGCAACGGCTACATCGACCGCGACACCACCCACGCCTATCTGATGTACCGCTGCGCCGAGCTGGCGCTGCAGCGGCACAAACGGTATTTCCGCCTGTACGAATCGCTGCCGGATGCCATCCGCGACCGCCCCACCATGGACCTCACCGTTGGCCGGGTGGCGGGCGACATGGGCGACTGGGTGTTCGTGCTGTTCGACCAGGACTACTCCGCCGGCGACCTCGAGGCGGGCGAGATCGAGAAGCGCTACGTCTCTTATGTCCATGCACAGGCAGGCCACCGATGAGCGCCGATCGCGTCACCCGCCGGCTGCTGACCGCCGTGGCCGCTGCCGTTCTTGGCGGCTGCGCGGGGCTGCCGATGTACCAGCCGGCAGCCGGCCAGCCGCTGGCCACGATCAAGCTGTCGCCGAACCTGGCCAGCCAGGCGATGCCGCTGAGTTTCTGCGATGGTCGCCGGTGCTACAACCTCAAGAGCAGCCACGGCGAGCTGCAGGTGCCGACGGGCGAGCGCCTGATGCTGTTCAAGGTGCTGGTGGCAAGCGGCTACCAGCGGATGTATTCGTGTTCGCCCGACCTGACCTTCGTGCCCTATCCGGGCGTGGTCTATTACGCGGACTTTGCGTTGCGCGCGGAGCACTGCGTGCTGGGCCTGTATCGCGATGCGCCGGCCAGCCGCGTGGGCATCCTGTTCGAGCCGACCGTGCGCGCGGTGCCGCACAAGCACGCCGGTTGAACTGCCGGCGGCGCCGACCGTGTGCGCGCCGCCCGGGCAGGCGATACTGGCCGCCCCTGGCGACCGGAACCGTACCATGACCTCACGCGTGATCCTTGCCGCGCTGCTCGCCGCGTTGGCCTTGCCGGCACTGGCCCGGGCCGATGCCGTGTCCGACCTGCGTGCCACCTTGGGCAAGCTGCAGCCGGCGCAGCCGCTGCTGGCCACGGCGCGCGTCAGCAGCACGGTGAAGAAGGAAGACGGCAAGATCGAGCGCGCGCAGCTGCAGTTGGGCGTGCGCAGCGGCACCGATGGCCTGGAGCTGCATTTTTCGCCGGAGCTGCTGCAGCGTGCCGCGGCCGAGGCGGCGGTGAACGCGAAGAACAAGGATGCGCCGACGCCGGTGCAGGACCTGCTCGGCCAATTGAGCCCGGTCAACGTGCAGCCGATGGTGAATTACGCGCCGGTGCTGCTGCGCCAGCTCGACGGCGCGACCCTGGCCAGCCAGCGCGACGACACCCGCAACGGCAAGCCGGCGCGCCTGCTGGTGTTCGACGTGCCGATGCCGCCGTCAGCGAACAAGGAGATGTCGGTCAAGAAGTACGCCGGCCAGCTCAGCGTGTGGCTGGGCGCCGATGGCGTGCCGGTGGCGGTGCGCAACATGCTGGCGATCAAGGGGCGCAAGCTGCTCATCAGCATCGAGTTCGGCACCACCACCGACTACGCGTTGCAGCAGGTCGGCACGCGCCTGCTGGCGGTGTCGCGGCGCACCGAGGAAAACCACTCCGTGTTCGGCCACGACGGCAGCAGCGTGACCGAGGCGGTGCTGGCGCCGATGGCGCCGAGCCACTGAGCGGAGCCGGCCGCATCCCGGCAGCCGCGCCAAGTCCGTCGGGGCCCGTCCGCGGGCTCCGACGGCGGCGTTGCGCTCACCGCGACCCTAGTGGTGCTTCTTTTTCGACAGTGCGTCGAGCAGCAGCCCCATGCCCGCGGCGGCCTGCTCGCCGCGGTTGCCGTTGCCGTTGCCATCGCCGAGCAGGCCCAGCGAACCGCCACGCAGTTGCTGGAAGTCCAGCGAATACTGGTTGCCCACGCGCACCTTCTGCTGGCCGGGGATGGGCTGCAGATCCTCCACCGGCAGGTCGGCGGCGAACACGTTGCTGACCGGCGTCGACGCGACGCTGCGGCTGAAGATCCAGCTGGCCGTGCGGCTTGATCCCGGCGCGATGGTGAAGTTGCCCTTGACCCCGCTGCGGCTGATCACGGCGATGCCGACGATGCGCTCGGGATAACGCCAGTCGATGGAATAGGTGTTGCCGTAGTTGTCGGTCATGGTCGCCGCCCCGCGCCACGGAAAGGCCAGCGAGACGGGCTCGCTGCCGGTGTTGCGGAAGCGCACGTTGAGGCGCAGGAAGTGGGTGCGATGCGTACGGTCCCACGACGGGCTGACCGAGGTCACCTCGGCCACGAACGGACCGGCATCGAAGCAGGACACGCCGGCACAGTCGGCCGCGTGGGCGGGAACGCCTGGCATGGCCACGGCAAACAGCGTGGCCAGCGCGAGTGCGGGCAGGCGGGTGGCGAAGGCACGGACTCGGATCATGATGGTGGCTCCTGGGCTGGTGGAGGGTTGGGGCGGACGGTCAGTCCCTGGTCGTGACACGCGCCACGGTGCTGCCGCTGCGGCTGTCGCGAAGGCTCCACGAGTCGACGTGCGCCACCACGGTTCCGCCGCCGGGGCCCGGCAACACCTTGCGGATGTGCACGGTGGCATCGAGCAGCAGCGAGTCGTTGCCGATCCTGTCGACGATCGCCTGCGCCTGGTCTTTCGGCACGCTCCAGCTCTGTGCGGCCAGCGCGTTGTCGAACTTGAGATTCACGGTCTGCTCCTGCGCCTTGAAGGTGTAGACCGCGCCGGGCGACAGCGCGCCCACGGTGAACTCGCCGTAGGTGGGGTCGTAGCTGCTCAGGTTCGCCTGGAGGGTGAGTTGCAGCATGCCCACGCCGCGCACTGCGGCCAGGCCGGCCTCGAACTCGGCGCGCACGGCAGCGCGGCGTGCCGCCTTGTCGGCACCGGGTGCGTAGCGCACGCGTTGATCGGCCTCCACCCACTGGTCGACCGGCGGCGCGATGCCGGCCAGGTCGTAATAGAGGAACACCATGGTGGCGTTGTCCGGGTTGTTCAGCGTGCCGCTGCGGCCGGCCAGGCTGCCGGCATCGGCGCCGGGCGCCGCGGCTCCGGCCGGTCGCGTCGGCGTTGCCGCGGCCGGCTCGCCCACTGCCGTGGCGGCGGTCGGTGCGGCTGGCGATTTGCCGCAGCCGGCCAGCAACAGCGCTGCCAGCACAAGGCAGAGCGGAACCGTGCCGGTGCGGGGGATCGGATTCATGCGCATGCCTGCGTACCTCACAGTTGGGGCGCCTGGGCGTTCTTGCCCGCGTCGCGCACCTGTTGCGCGCGGCGTTCGGCATCCATCGCCTGCAGCCCCTGCTGGGTGTCGGTCAATGCCTGGTAGCCGCCGGCCTGGTCGACCACGCCGACCTGCAGGTACTGCGCCAGCGCCGGATTGCCGCGCAGCGGAACCACGTTGGCAGCCACCACCAGGCCGCAATCCGCCGACAGGCTCACGCCGCTGTCCGGGTCGGCGGCGCCGCGACACCGGTTGAACAGCGGCGAGGTCTCGGTGATCAGGCGTCCGCGCGGGTCGTAGGCCCAGCGCAGCTGGTGGGTGTCGCCTTGGTCGTTGCGCTCGGTGGAGGCGCCGTATTTCTCCAGCAGGGCCTGCTCGACGCTGTCCACGGTCGGGTTGCGATCCTGCTCGAACCACTGCTCGCGGGCCACGCTGATGGCTTTCTCCTGGCCCGGCATGCCCATCGTGGCGACGAACCACTTCGACTGGCCCGGCTGCATGTCCTGGCGGACCGCGTTCATGCCCCGCGCCATCGCATCGCGCTCCATCTCCTGCATGATCTGGCGGCCGCTCTTGTTCACCCGCGGCTCGGCGAAGCGCGCACTGAAGCCCTGGCGGACGGTCTGCCCGAAGGTGTTGATCTCGAAGCCGCGACTGTTCTCGGGCTTGATCACCAGCAAGGGGCCGCTGCACATCACCGCGTTGGCGGCCTGCTCGTAGCTCATGCCGGGACGCACGCCGACGATGTCGTCCACCGGCGTGCCCGGAGCGTTCGGCGCGGCATCGACCGGGCAGTCGACATCGCCTCGCGCGGCGGCGGCGACGTCCTCGGCCGACGCGTCGCCGGACGGCGCCGCCGCCGGTGCCGCGGCTCGGCCATCGCTTCCGGCGGTGGCCGCGCCGGGCTTGTCCGCGCCGCAGGCGCAGAGCAGGCCGGCGATCAGCAGGAGACCTGCAAGCTGTGTGGTGTGCATGGTGCTGGTCCTCATCGAAGGGATAGGGAAGTGCCCGGGTCGTGCGGGCCGGCGCGTTCACGCATCCGGCGGTGGCGTGTCGTTGCCCGCGCTGCTGCCGTGCTCGCGGGCCATCTGGGCGGCGCGGGCCTGTGCCGCGCGCGCTTTCTGCTGCACGCGCTCCGCCTGGGTGCGCATCTGCGCTTCGAGGGCCGCCGGATCGAGGTCGCGCGCGGTGTCGTTGAAGATCACCACCCAGCCGCTGGCGTAGACCACCAGGCCCAGGCTGAAGGCGAGGAAATACAGCACCAGCGAGGAGGCGCCCGCTGCCCGCAAGCCGGGCAGTGCGCCGAGCAGGCCGCCGCCCATCCCGCCCAAGGCGAGCATGGCGTTGCCGTAGCCGCCCGGCTGGCCGTAGCCGGCGTGGCCGATGTGGACCATCTGCTGCAGCGCGCCGGAGGTGGCCACGCCGAGCGAGACGATCAGCACGCCAAGCACGATCACGAACGCCGCCATCAGGTTGAGCAACACGCCGCGCAGCGCGGTGTCGAACAACCGCGAGCGGATCACCAGCACCGTGGTGGCGACGATGCCGAACACCGAGCGCCCGTTGCAGGCAGCCACCGCCGCCAGCGGCACGGCGATGAACAGCAGTGCGTACAGCGTCACGCCCACCACCAGGGCCACGACCGGAAACACCACGTAGTTGAGCGGCGGCCCGATGCCGGGGATCTGGGTGACCAGGAACAGCGCGCCGGCTGCCAGCAGCAGCAACAGCATCGCGATGCACAGCAGCAGCATCGCCAGCAGCACCTTGATCGCGGCGAAGAAGCCGCTGATCGCCGCGACAGCGATGCCGGCCGGCCGCTGCCCACGACCCGTCTGCAACTGCCGCAGCGTCACGGCGCAGTAGCCGGCTTCGCCCACCAGCCAGGCGAGCACCATCAGCAGCAGGCCGAAGGTCGAGCCAATGCTGCCGGCGGCGAAGCCGGCCGTGGCCAGCGCCGTGAGCGCCAGCGCCAGGATCGCCGCCAGCGCGACCAGGGCGAGGTTGGCCGGGCTGCGCAAGGCTTCCAGTGCGGACAGGAAACTGCCGGGTCCGGCAGCGCTTGCAGTGGTTGGCGTGGACATCGGGATCACCTCGTGGCGGATGGACGTTCAACGGGTACGACAGCGGTCATTCGCGGCAGGCCACCTGCAGGGTGTTGCCGTGGCAACGCAGCCGGTCGGCGGTGGCCGCCTTGCCGTTGACCGCGCACACGGCACCCATCTGGTGCACCAGCTCGCGGTCGCGGTTCATCGCGCTGATCCGCGCGTCGTTGCAGCCGCTGGCGTCGACATCGACCCAACTGGTCCGGTGGTCGCATCCCGCGGCGCAGGCCAGGATCAGCAACAGCGACGCGGCGGACGGATGCGGCAGGGATCGCATGGCGGGCTTCGCGGCAGTGGCAGTGGACGGAGCGATTGGCGCACGCCGGCGGCCGCCAAGTCGTCACGGCGGCCTAACCGATCACTAACGGCGGTGGCGATCGTTGCGGGGCGCGGCTCGCGCCGCACTGCCATCTGCGGCATAGTTCCCGTGGGGGGCCTATGCAGCCGGTCGAACAGGGCGACGAACAACCGCTTTATCGGTACACCTTCGGCAACGTCGAATTCGACGAGGCGCGCGGCGAGTTGCGCGTCGACGGCCAGCCGGTGGAACTGGAGCAACGCCCGCAGCAGGTGCTCGCTTGCCTGCTGCGTCGCGCCGACGAGGTGGTGCCGCGCGAGGAGTTGTTCGCGACGGTATGGGGCGCGCGGCCTACCGTGGACAACGTGCTGGCCAACGCGGTCGCCAAGCTGCGCAAGGCGTTCGGCGCCGGTGGGCATGGGCGCATCGTCAACCTGCCGCGGGTCGGTTATCGCCTGCACGGGCCGGTGGAGCGGACCGTTTCCGGCCGGCGTCTGCACAGTCTGCTGTCGTTGGCTGCAGGGCAGAGCGTGCCCGGGCGCGAACACTTCCGCCTGCGCAAGCAGCTCGGGCCGGCGCACGGCAACGAGGTCTGGCTGGCCCGCCACGACAAGACCGGCGAATTGCGCGTGTACAAGTTCAGTGCCGACGGTGAGCGCCTGGCGGCGCTCAAGCGCGAGGCCACGATCCACCGGCTGTTGCGCGAGAGCCTGGGCGAGCGCGTCGACTTCGTGCGCGTGATCGACTGGAACTTCGCCACCGCGCCGTTCTATCTGGAATGCGAGTACGGCGGCGAGGACCTGGCGCAATGGGCCGCCGGCTCGCCCGGCCTGGCCGCGCTGGACTTGCCGCAGCGGTTGCAGCTGTTCCTGCAGATCGCCGATGCCATCGTCGCCGCTCACGAAGTCGGCGTGCTGCACAAGGACATCAAGCCGGCCAACGTGCTGATGCGGCCGGCCGGCGACGGCTGGCAGCCGCGGTTGGCGGATTTCGGCGCCAGTCGGCTGCTCGAGCCCGAACGCCTGCAGGAACTGGGCATCACCGCGCTGGGCCTGACCCTGACTCAGGCGGCCGGCGACTCGAGCGCCACCCCGCTGTACCTGGCGCCGGAGCTGCTGGCGGGCCAGCCGCCGACGGTGCAGAGCGACGTCTATGCGCTTGGCCTGATGCTGTACCAACTGGTAGTGGGCGACCTGCGCCGGCCGCTGGCACCCGGATGGGAGGCCGACGTCGACGACGAGTTGCTGTGCGAGGACATCGCCGCGGCGACCGCCGGCGCGCCCGCGCGCCGGCTGCGCAGCGTGGCCGAGCTGTGCGCGCGATTGCGCCGGCGCGAGGCGCGCCAGGTCGAACGCAGCCGGCTGCGCGAGGCCGAGGCGCGTGCGCATCGCGCCGAGCAGCGCCTGCAGCGCAGCCGTGCACGACGGCCGTGGATCGTCGCCGCCGTGCTGCTGCTGCTGGTCGGCCTGGCTACCAGCTTGTGGCAGTTCCAGCGTGCCCGCGTGGCCCGCGACGAAGCGCAGCGGCAGGCCGCATTGGCTACCGCGACCAATCAATTCCTCAACCAGGACCTGCTGGGTGCAGGCATCGGCGGTGACTCGCCGGCGTGGTACGAGAAGAACCCCCGCCTCGGCGACATCCTCGATGCCGCGGCCACGCGCGTGGACCAGCGCTTCGGCAAGGCACCGCTGTTGGCGGCCGGCCTGCACCAGACCCTGGGCCGCGCGTATCGCAGCACCGGTGATTACCGCAAGGCGCTGGCCCACCTGCTGGCCGCAGCCGGTTTGCTGCGCCAGAAGCTCGGCCGCGCGGACGAACGCAGCCTGCTGGCCGAGTACGAACTGGTGGTGATGCAGGCGCACATGTCGCAGTTCAAGCAGGCCACGGCGCGCCTTGACGAGGCCGATGCGGCCGCCGGCGTGACCCGCCAGGCAGTGTCAGAGGTGAGCCTGCGCTCGCACATGGCGCGCGGCGACCTGGCCTACCAGCAGTTGCAAGTGCAGGTGGCGCTGGACAACTACCGTGCCGCGCTGACCACGCAGAAGATCCTGCATCCGGATGATGCGCTGATGTCCGCCCACCTGCTGCTGGGCATCGCCGGCTGCCAGCTGCGCCTGGACCGGGCCGGCGAGGCCGAACGGATCGCCCGCGAAGTGCTGGGCGGGCCGGCCTACACCGAGCAGCGCGTGGGCCGGGCGGTGCTGGCGCTGGCGCACTCGCGGCTGGGCGACGCGCTGCGCGCGCAGGGTCACCATGCCGCGGCCATCGTGGCCACGCAGCAGGCGCTGGCGGACTACGAGGCGACGCAAGGGCCCAGCGGGCAGGGCACGATCACGGCGCTGAGTTCGCTGGGCTACCTGTATTCGCTGAGCGGCGACGAGGCCAGGGCGCTGGTGGTGCAGCGCGACGTCTACCGGCGCGCGCTGGCACGCTGGGGTCCTCGCCACCAGTACACCCTGGTCGAGCAGCTCAACCTTGGCTCGCAGGAGCAGGAGGCCGGTGACCTGCCCGCCGCGCTGGCCGATCTGCGCGCGGCCGAGGATGGCCTGGTGGCGGTGTCCGGCGAACGTAGTCCCGCGGTGCAGGCGGCGCGCGTCGCGCGCGCCGACGTGCTCAGCCAGTTGGGTCGCCAGGCCGAAGCGCTGGCCCTGATCGAGCATGTCGATCCGGCGGCCTACCAGGCCAGCACTGCCGATCCGGGCCGCGCCTCCGTGCTTGGCGCGCTGCACGCGCAGATCCTGCTGCGCATGGGAAGGCGCGCCGAAGGGACAGCACGGATGCAGCAGGCATTGCGCAACATGAGCGCCGCTGGCGTACCGGAGGATGAAATCGCCCGCTATCGCAAGGACCTGCCCGAGAGCGCGGTGGCCGCGCAGTGATTGCCGAGCGCCCCCTCGCGAACCCGCGAAAACCAACCAGGCATCCGGATGTCCGGACCGCCGGCTGGCGTGAATGGGCGGAGTGCGACATGGTATCCAGACAGCAACCCCTGCACTGCGGCACGCTGCTCGTGCGTCGCCATTGCAGCCGATGCGGCATTTTTCCGTGGCGCCGCCTCCGGCGGCGTCCGATCAGGACCGGCAGCAGTCCAGCGCGCGGTCAGGCAAGGCGAACCACCGCAACATCCACCTGTAAGGAGATGGAAGATGAACACCCGTTTTGAACGTACCGGCCCGCTCACCGAACTGACCAGCTACCCCCAATGGGCGCAGGACATGGTGGCCGATTGCGAAGCCGCCAAGCAAGGCGTCGTGCGGCACGAGATGTGGGACCTGATGAGGGAGGCTTCGCTCAGCCACACGGCGACGCGTCACTTCATGGTCGGGATCTGGCCGGTGATCGAGCGTTTCCCGGCGTACATGGCGCTGAGCCTGCTCAAGACCCGCTTCGGCCGCAGCCCCGGCGACAACCTGGCCCGGCGCTGGCTGGTGCGCAACATCCGCGTGGAGCAGAACCATGCCGAATACTGGCTCAACTGGGCCGAAGGCGCGGGCGTTGAGCGCGAGGACGTGCTGAACGGCCGGGCGCCGCACGGCACCGGTACCCTGGCGGACTGGTGCGAGGAGATTTGCGCCAGCGGTTCGCTGGCGGCGAGCATCGCAGCCACCAACTACGCCGTCGAGGGGGCCACTGGCGAGTGGTCGCAGCGCGTATACGAAAGCAAGGCCTATGCCGAGAGCTTCGCGCCGAAGGAACGTGCCGGCAGTTTGCGCTGGCTTCAACTTCATGCCGCTTATGACGATACCCATCCGTGGGAGGCGCTGGAGATCGTCTGCACGTTGATGGGGACGACCCCGGCCGCGCACGACGTGGAACATATTGCCAGTTGCATCAAGCGCAGCTATGTAAGCATGCGCATCAGCATGGATCATTGCATCGGCACGCGTTACGAGTTGGAGGCCCTGAGGGAAGCCGCCGCCTGACGTACCGAACTGCAGCAACCAAGGAGCACGCAGTGGGTCACAAGGCACCAGTCATGGTAGAAGGGGCATGATGCGCACTTCCCGAGCCACCTTGCAAAAGCCATTGTCGCGGCGACTGATGCCGCTGGCGTATGCGCTGATCGCGATGGTGGGGCTGATGCTGGCCTTGACCTGGGGCGCGTTGCAGATCCAGATCACTCTCGCCGGTTTCCTCAACGGCGAGAGTCTGTGGTCCAAGGCGCAGAAGCAGTCGGTGATCGACCTGGAAGCCTATGCGATCAGCGGCGACGCCGCGGACCTGGCCGGCTTCAGGCGCCACTACGCGGTAGTGCTCTCCGATCGCTGGGCCCGCGACGCGATCGCCTCGGGCCAGTTCGACCACGACAAGGTCGCCCAGGCGTTCGCCCGGGGCAGCGTGATCCCCGATGCCATCCCCGGGATGATCTTCATCCTCCAGCATTTTTCGTCGGCGCCGCACATCAGCGAGGCGCTGCGCGCCTGGTACTCGGTCGACGACGCCATTACCGAGCTGGACGAGATTGCCGGCGAGTTGCAACGCGCCTACGCGGCCGGTGGCCTGCCGCCGGCCGAGCAGCTTCGCCAACGCAGTCGCATCCACGAATTGAACCGATTCATCGAGCCGCGCACCAACGTCTTCTCGGTCGAGGTGGCGCGCGGCGCCTCGTGGGTCGGCAAGCTGCTCTTCGGTGGCGTGGTCGCGGTCACCCTGGTCGCCGTGCTGCTGTGGCTGGGCATGGCCCGGCGCATCCTGGAGAGCATCCGCGGCAGCGAAGAGCGCTACCGGCTGCTGTTCGACAGCGCCGCCGACGCGATCGTGATGATCGACGAAGGCAGCGGACGCATTCTCGACGTGAACCGCACGGCGGCGGCCTGGACCGGGCGCAGCGCGAAGGAGCTGATCGGCGACCGCTACGTGCACCTGTTCCTGCAGCCGCTGGCCGGCCAGCAGGCGGGGCGCGCCGCCACCAACGCGCTGCTGGCCGCCGACGGCAGCTCCCGCCCGGTGGAGACCCAGACCAGCGTTGCCCGCTGGGGCGAGTTGCCGGTGTGCCAGGCGATCATCCGCGACATCTCCGAGCGGGTGGCGATGGAACAGGAGCGCCGGGTGGCGGCCGAGGCGCTGGCCAGCATCGCCGAGGGCGTGGTCATCGCCGACGCGCAGCAGCGGATCACCTCCACCAACGCGGCGCACACCGAGCTGACCGGCTTCAGCAGCCTGGCGCTGCAGGGCCGGCGGCTGGGCGACACGCGCCGCCTGCCGGACGGGCGTGCGCTGCCGAAAGCCATCTGGGACGACGTGGCCGCCGGCGGCAACTGGATCGGTGAGGTGCTGAGCACCCGCGCCGACGGCACGACCTATCCGGAACACTTGAGCCTCAGCGCGATCCGCAATGGCGACGGCCACGTGACGTATTACGTGGCGGTGTGCACCGACATCCACGAGGCCAAGGCCAACCAGCGCCGGCTGGAACACCTGGCCCGGCATGATCCGCTCACCGGCCTGGTCAATCGCGCCGAGTTCGAACGCTACTGCAGCGAGGCGATCGCCCAGGCCGAGCGCGAGCGGCTGGCGGCGGTGGTGCTGTTCATCGACCTGGATGCATTCAAGATCGTCAATGACAGTTACAGTCACGCGATCGGCGACCGCTTGCTGGTGAAAGTGGGCGAGCGCATCAGCCGGCAGCTCTCCAACGGCGACGTGGCCGGGCGCATCGGCGGCGACGAGTTCACCGTGCTGCTGCCGCGACTGAGCCTGCGCGAGGATGCGCGGGCGATCGTCAACCGGTTGCTGGCGACGCTGTCCGAGCCGCTGGTGCTGGACGATTACGAGGTCGTGCTCACCGCCAGCATCGGCGTGGCCGGCTACCCGCTGGACGGCAACGACGCGGCCACCCTCATCGCCAACGCCGACGCGGCGATGTATGCGGCCAAGACCGAGGAGCGCAACGCGTTCCGCTTCTACACGCCGATGATGCATGCCGACAACCGGCGCCGCCTGCAGCTGGCGACCGAACTGCGCCAGGCACTGAGCCGGGGCGAGTTCCGCCTGGTGTTCCAGCCCAGCATCGAGCTGGGCAGCGGGCGCATCGTTGCGGTGGAGGCGCTGCTGCGCTGGCAGCATCCGGAGCGCGGCGAGGTACTGCCCGGCGAGTTCATCCCGGTGGCGGAGAGTCTGGGCCTGATCCGGCGCATCGACGAATGGGTGCTGCAGGCCACCTGCGCCCAGATCCAGGCCTGGGACCTGGCCGGCGTGCCGCCGATCCGCGTGGCGGTGAACATCTCCGCGCGCTGGTTCGGCCATCCATCCTTCGTCGACGGGGTCAGCCGTACCTTGCAGTCGCGTCGCGTTTCGCCGCACCGCCTGCTGCTGGAAATCACCGAGAGCGCGATGCTGCGGCTGGGCGACGACACCCAGCGCACCATGCAGACGCTGGACATGCTGAACATCGACGTGGCCATCGACGATTTCGGCACCGGCTACTCCTCGATGGCGTACCTCAAGCTGCCGGCCGTCACTTACCTGAAGATCGACCGCTCTTTCGTCACCGGCCTGCCCGGCGACGCCAACGACGCGGCGATTACCGAGGCGATGCTGGCGATGTCGCGCAGCCTGGGCCTGGTCACCATCGCCGAAGGCATCGAGACCGAGGCGCAGCACGAGTTCCTGCTGCGCGCCGGTTGCGTCGAGGGGCAGGGCTACCTCTACTCGTATCCGTTGCAGGCCGAGGAAATCCAGGCGTTGCTCAGCCCCAACCAGCAGAGCGGCTCCCCCCGTCTGCGATTGGTGCCGCCACGGCGCGGTTGATCGGCATGCGGCGCGTGGCATCGACCCGGCTGCTTTGACGTGCATCAGGGCAGGCGCAGGCGTGGCGCGCGACACTGGCGGCAGTCCAGCCAGCCCGCATCCCCATGTCCAGCAACCCTTCCATCCCGGACGGCAGCAAGTTCACCAGTCCGCAGGGCACGCGTGCGGTAAAGGGCGGCCAGAAGCCCAACGCGCACAGCCATGAGCCCGACGTCAGCCGCAAGCCGCCATGGCTGCGCGTGAAGCTGCCCAGCGGCGCGCATTACGAGGAAGTGGCCGATATCGTGCGCACGCACCAGCTCAACACCGTGTGCGCCGAATCCAAGTGCCCCAACATCGCCGAGTGTTGGGGCCGCGGCACCGCCACGCTGATGCTGATGGGCTCGGTGTGCACGCGCGCGTGCAAGTTCTGCTCGGTGTCCACCGGCAACCCGAACGGCTGGCTCGACCCGCTGGAGCCGGCCAAGGTGGCCGACGCGGTGGCGCTGATGGGGCTGAAGTACGTGGTGCTCACCTCGGTGGATCGCGACGACCTGGCGGACGGCGGGGCCGCCCACTACGCCGCCTGCGTGAAGGCCATCCACCTGCGCTCGCCCGACACCGCGGTGGAGGCGCTCACGCCCGATTTCGCCGGCAACCATGCCAGCGTCGCCACCGTGCTCGACGCCGGCCTGGCCACCTACGCGCAGAACCTGGAAACCGTGCGTCGCCTCACCCATCCGGTGCGCGACCCGCGCGCCGGCTACGAGCAGACCCTGGACGTGCTGGCGTTCGCCAAGCGCCACGCGCCCAGGACGCTCACCAAGACCAGCCTGATGCTGGGCCTGGGCGAAACCGACGCCGAGATCGAGCAGGCGCTGGACGACATGCGCGCCGCCGCCGTCGACGTGGTCACGCTGGGCCAGTACATGCGCCCCAGCCCGCACCACCTGCCGGTGGAGCGTTTCGTCACCCCGGACGAATTCCGTGCCTATCGCGAACTGGCGCTGGGCAAGGGTTTCGTGGAAGCGGTCGCCGGGCCGTTGGTGCGTTCGAGTTATCGCGCCGAACGCGTGCTGGAGCACAACAACCTGGGGCTGTGACCCGCGGCGCGACGGCAGGCCCATGGAGCCTGCCGCAGGGCGCGGCCTACAGGGGCGCGCAGTGGCGGTTCAGCCACTCCAGATCGGCGTCGGCCAGCAGCGGGCTGAGCGCGGCGCGCACGTTGGCGTGGTAGTCGTCCAGCCACGCGCGCTCTTCCGGGTTGAGCAGGTTCGGTTCGAGCGCGCGGCGATCGAACGGGCACATCGTGAGTGTCTCGAAGGCTAGGAATTCGCCGAACTCGGTGCGGTCGGCCTCGACCACCACGGCCAGGTTTTCGTGGCGGATGCCGTGCCGGCCGGGCTTGTACAGGCCCGGCTCGATCGAGCTGATCATGCCCGGCTCCAGCGGCACCAGCGCGCCGCCGGGCACCGGTGCACGGATGCCGTGCGGGCCTTCGTGCACGTTGAGGAAATAACCCACGCCATGGCCGGTGCCGTGGCCGTAATCCATGCCCGCCGCCCACAGCGGCGCACGCGCCAGCGCATCCAGTTGCGGGCCGCTGGCGCCCTTGGGAAAACGCGCGCGCGACAGCCCGATCATGCCCTTCAGCACCAGCGTGGCATCGCGGCGTTGCTCGGCGGTGGTCTCGCCCAGGGCGAGCACGCGGGTGATGTCGGTGGTGCCGCCGAGGTACTGTCCGCCCGAGTCGATCAGCAGCAGGCCCTTTGCCTGCAGCGTGCTGTGCGACTGCGGCGTGGCGCGGTAGTGCGGCAATGCGCCGTTGGCCTGGTAGCCGGCGATGGTGGCGAAGCTCTCGCCGACCCAGCCGGGTTGGGCCGAGCGTTCCTCGTGCAGCAGCGTGTCCACGTCCAGCTCGGTCAGCGTCATGCCGGCGGCGAGCCGCTGTTCCAGCCGGCGGAAACCGCGCACCAGCGCCGCGCCGTCGCGGCGCATCACGTCGCGGACATGGTCGAGTTCGGCGGCGCTCTTGATCGCCTTGAACGCCGTGCTGGGGTTGGGCGCCTCGATGCGTGTGACCTCCGGCGCGATTGCCGCGGCGATCGAGCTGACCACGCGGCCGCTGTCCAGCAGCAGGCGGTCGTCCGCGCCCAGCTCCGGCAACGCCGAGGTGATCGAAGCGTAATCGGCGATGCCGATGCCGTCGGCGGCCAGTGCCGCGACCAGCGCATCATCGAGTTTGGCGCGGCCGACGAACAAGGTGGCGCCGGCGTTGGCCTGTACCAGCAGGTGGGCGAGGAACACCGGGTTGCACTCGACATCGCTGCCGCGCAGGTTGGTCAGCCAGGCGATGTCGTCGAGGCTTGACACCAGGTGATGGCTGGCGCCGAGCTTGCGCATCGCCTTGCGCAGGCGCGCGAACTTTTCCGCGCGGGGGATGCAGGCCCAGGCCAGCGCGTGCTCGACCACCGGCGACGCCGGCAGGGCGGGGCGATCCGTCCAGATCTCGCCCGGCAGGTCCAGGTCGGTGCGCACGGTGGCGCCGGTCTCCGCCAGCCGGTGTTCGATCTGGTGCCGGGTGGCGACAGCCACGCTGTCCCCGGCCACTGCCAGCACGTCGCCGTCGTGCAGTTGCTGCTGCAGCCATTCCAGATGCTCGGGCGTGTGCGGCACGCGCAGCTTCATCAGCGCGACGCCGCTGCCGGCCAGCTGCTGCTCGGCCTGCGCGAAATAGCGCGAGTCGGTCCACAGCCCGGCCTGCTCGCGACCGACAATGAGCGTGCCGGCCGATCCGTCGAACCCGGACAGCCATGTCCGCGCCGACCAGTGCGCCGGCAGGTACTCGGACAGATGCGGATCGGCACTGGGAACGAGCACGGCAGCGACGCCGTGCTGCTTCATGGCCGCGCGCAAGGCGGCGAGACGGGCGGGGACGGGATTGTTCATCCTGTCATGCTAGCAGGCGCCATCTGCCGTTTTCATGCACGCGCTGCCCCGGAAATGAACCGATGGGGTCGATTTTTCGCACGCCATCTCGCCGTCGGACGGTTCTGCAGCTAAAATGCCAATTTCCCGCACGGCTGCTTTCCATGACCCCCCTGATTTTCGTCACCGGCGGTGTGGTGTCCTCGCTTGGCAAGGGCATCGCGGCGGCGTCGCTCGCCTCCATCCTCGAAGCGCGCGGCCTCTCGGTCACCATGATGAAGCTCGATCCCTACATCAATGTGGACCCGGGCACGATGAGTCCGTTCCAGCACGGCGAGGTCTACGTGACCGACGACGGCGCCGAGACCGACCTCGATCTTGGCCACTACGAGCGCTTCGTGCGCACCCGCCTGTCCGGCAAGAACTCGATCACCACCGGCAAGATCTACGAGGCGGTGATCCGCAAGGAGCGTCGCGGCGATTACCTCGGCGCCACCGTGCAGGTGATCCCGCACATCACCGACGAGATCAAGCACTGCATCCACGAGGCCACCCGCGGCTTCGACGTGGCGCTGGTGGAGATCGGCGGTACCGTGGGCGACATCGAGTCGCTGCCGTTCCTGGAGGCGATCCGGCAGTTGCGCATCGAGCACGGTCCGGAGAAGGTGGTGTTCATGCACCTGACCCTGGTGCCGTACATCAAGGCCGCCGGCGAGATCAAGACCAAGCCGACCCAGCACTCGGTGAAGGAGCTGCGCTCGATCGGCATCCAGCCGGACATCCTGCTGTGCCGCTGCGAGGAGCCGTTGCCCGAGGCCGAACGGCGCAAGATCGCGCTGTTCACCAACGTGCCCGAATCCGCCGTGATCAGCGCGGCCGACGTCGACGTGATCTACAAGCAGCCGCTGTGGCTGCACCAGCAGGGCCTGGACGACATCGTGGTGAAGAAACTCGGCCTGGCCGCCAAGCCGGCCGACCTGTCCGAGTGGCAGCGCACGGTGGATGCGGTGGAGCACCCGAAGGACGAGGTCACCGTCGCCATCGTGGGCAAGTACGTCGAGCACAAGGACGCCTACAAGTCGCTCGGCGAGGCGCTGCGCCACGGCGGGATCAAGCAGCAGACACGGGTCAACCTGGACTGGATCGACTCCGAGCAGGTCGAGGCCGAAGGCGCCGCCAAAGTGCTGGGCAAGGCCGACGCCATCCTGGTGCCCGGCGGCTTCGGCAAGCGCGGCTTCGAGGGCAAGGTGCTGGCGGCGAAGTACGCCCGAGAGCACGGCGTGCCCTATTTCGGCATCTGCTACGGCATGCATGCGGCGGTGGTGGATTTCGCCCGCCACGTGGCTGGCCTGACCGACGCCGATTCCAGCGAGAACGACCGCAACACGCCGAACCCGGTGATCGCGTTGATCACCGAGTGGACCACCGCGACCGGTGAAGTCGAGCAGCGCAACGACCGCTCCGACCTGGGCGGCACCATGCGCCTGGGTTCGCAGGAATGCCGGCTCAAGGCCGGCACGCTGGCGCGCGCGATGTACGGGCAGGACGTCATGCGCGAGCGCCATCGCCATCGCTACGAGTTCAACAACCGCTATCGGCAGACGTTCGAGGACCTGGGCCTGGTGATCTCCGGCAAGTCGATGGACGACCTGCTGGTGGAGATCGTCGAACTCCCGCAACAGCAGCATCCGTGGTTCCTCGGCTGCCAGGCGCACCCGGAGTTCACCTCGACCCCGCGCGACGGCCACCCGTTGTTCAGCGGCTTCGTGCGCGCGGCACGCGAGTACAAGGCCGTGCGCGCCGGCGAGAAGCTGGCGCCGGTGCAGGCGACGGCATGACGCGGCAACGCGACACCCTCGTGGCTGTCATTCCCGCGAATGCGGGCATGATGGAATCAAGAACGCTTTGAACGGGAAAGAGTCATGAAGCTTTGCGGATTCGAGGTCGGCCTCGACCAACCCCTGTTCATGATCGCCGGCCCCTGCGTGGTGGAATCCGAGCAGCTGCAGCTGGACACCGCCGGCATGCTGAAGGAAATCACCGCGCGGCTGAGCATCCCCTTCATCTTCAAATCCAGCTTCGACAAGGCCAACCGCTCCTCCGGCGAGAGCTTCCGTGGGCCCGGCCTGGAAGAGGGCCTGCGCATCCTGGGCGAAGTGAAGCGCCAGATCGGCGTGCCGGTGCTCACCGACGTGCACGAGTACACGCCGATGGACGAGGTGGCATCGGTGGTCGACGTGCTGCAGACGCCGGCCTTCCTGTGCCGGCAGACCGACTTCATCCAGAAAGTGGCGCGTGCCGGCAAGCCGGTAAACATCAAGAAGGGCCAGTTCCTGGCGCCGTGGGACATGAAGCACGTGGTGGCCAAGGCCAGGGCCGTCGGCAACGACCACATCATGGTCTGCGAACGCGGTGCCAGCTTCGGCTACAACAACCTCGTCTCGGACATGCGCTCGCTCAGCGTGATGCGCGAGACCGGTTGCCCGGTGGTGTTCGACGCGACGCATTCGGTGCAGTTGCCGGGCGGGCAGGGTGCCAGCTCCGGCGGCCAGCGCGAATTCGTGCCGGTGCTGGCGCGCGCGGCGGTGGCGGTCGGCGTGGCCGGCCTGTTCGCCGAGACCCATCCCGATCCGAGCAAGGCGCTGTCCGACGGCCCGAATGCGTGGCCGCTGGGCAAGATGGAGGCGCTGCTGGAAACCCTGCTGGAACTGGACGCCGTGACCAAGCGCCACCGCTTCCTCGAACAGGACGTGTGACCACGCCTGCAGGAGCCCGCTCGCGGGCGATGCTGTTGGGTCGGGATGACCGGACGTTCGTCTGCTGAGAGCGGGGATTCGGGATCTGTAAAAGCATCGCCCGCGAGCGGGCCCCTACGACAACACTTCACTGACGGATAACCATGACCACTCTGATCACCCGCATCCACGCCCGTGAAATCCTCGACTCGCGCGGCAACCCCACGCTGGAAGCCGAAGTCACCCTGGCCGGCGGCGGCTTCGGCCGCGCCGCGGTGCCGAGCGGCGCCTCCACCGGTTCGCGCGAGGCGGTCGAGCTGCGCGACGGCGACAAGTCGCGCTACGGCGGCAAGGGCGTGAAGAACGCGGTAGCCAACGTCAATGGCACCATCGCCGATGCGCTGAAGGGTTTCGATGCGGCCGATCAGAAGGGCCTCGATGCCAAGCTCATTGCGCTGGACGGCACGCCGAACAAGGGCCGGCTGGGTGCGAATGCGCTGCTCGGCGTGTCGATGGCGGCCGCGCACGCGGTGGCAGCTTCGCGCGGCGAGCCGCTGTGGCAGTACCTGTCGCACGGCAAGCCCGGCGCGCTGCCGGTGCCGATGATGAACATCATCAACGGCGGCGCGCACGCCGACAACAACGTCGACGTGCAGGAGTTCATGATCCTGCCGGTCGGCATGCCGAGCTTCGCCGAGGCGCTGCGCGCCGGCGCGGAGATCTTCCATGCGTTGAAGAGCGTGCTGCACGGCCGTGGCCTCGCCACCGCGGTGGGCGACGAGGGCGGCTTTGCGCCGAACCTGCGCTCCAACGTCGAGGCGATCGACACCATCCTCGAAGCGATCAACAAGACCGGCTACAAGGTCGGCAGCGAGATCCTGCTCGGCCTCGACGCGGCCAGCTCGGAGTTCTACAAGAACGGCAAGTACAACCTCGCCGGCGAAGGCAAGCAGTACAGCTCGGCCGAGTTCGTCGACCTGCTCGCCGGCTGGGCGAAGCAGTATCCGATCGTCACCATCGAGGACGGCATGGCCGAAGGCGACTGGGACGGCTGGAAGCTGCTCACCGACGCGATCGGCGAGCGCGTGCAGGTGGTCGGCGACGACCTGTTCGTGACCAACCCGGCGATCTTCCGCGAGGGCATCGAGAAGAACATCGCCAACGCGATCCTCATCAAGGTGAACCAGATCGGCACGCTGTCCGAGACGCTGGAGGCGATTGCCATGGCCGACGCGGCGAAGTACGCGGCGGTGATCTCGCACCGCTCCGGCGAGACCGAGGACACCACCATCGCCGACATCGCGGTGGCCACCACGGCGACCCAGATCAAGACCGGCTCGCTGTGCCGCAGCGATCGCGTGGCGAAGTACAACCAGTTGCTGCGCATCGAGGAGGCGCTGGGCTCGGCTGCGCGCTACGCCGGTCGCGAGGCGTTCCCCAACCTCGGCCGTTTGCCGGGCTGAGCGGGACACGCCGCCATGCTGCGTTGGATCGCCCTGCTGTTGTTGCTGCTGTTGGTCGGCTTGCAGCTGAAGCTGTGGTTCGGCAGCGGCAGCATGCAGGAGGTGGACAGTTTGCGCATCGCGGTGAACAAGCAGACCGGCGACAACGCGCGCCTGCAGAAGCGCAACCAGGCGCTGGCCGCCGACGTGCACGACCTCAAGCATGGCGACCAGGCGGTCGAGGCGCGCGCGCGTACCGAGTTGGGGCTGATCAAGCCCGGCGAGGTGTTCTACCAGGTGGTCGAGCCCGCGCGCGCGGGCAGCTCGCCGGCCACGGCCGCATCCGCTGCGCGCGGCTCGCCATGACCGGCACCACGTTGTGGTGCGTGGTGCCGGCGGCCGGGCGGGGCGTGCGGGCCGGCGGCGACTTGCCCAAGCAATACCAGTTGCTGGCTGGCCGGACACTGATCGAACACACGCTGGCGCGCCTCGCCGCGCATCCGCGGATCGGCGGCCTGCTGGTGACGCTCGCGGCCGATGACCGGCACTGGCCGGGCCTGCGCGACGTGTGCGGCAAGCCGGTGCTGACCGCTGTCGGCGGCGCGCAGCGCAGTGAATCGGTGCTGGCCGGGCTCGACGCGCTGCCTGCGGGTGTCGGCGATGAGGAGTTCGTGCTGGTACACGACGCGGCGCGTCCCTGCGTGCGGCTGGATGACATCGGCCACCTGATCGAGCGGGGCGGGCGAGGCGACGGCGGCCTGCTCGGCGCGCCGCTGCGCGATACGCTCAAGCACGCCGACGTGAACGGATGCGTCGCGCGCACCGAACCGCGCGAGTCGCGCTGGCGCGCGTTCACGCCGCAGATGTTCCGGCGTGGCCCGTTGACGGCGGCGCTGCGCGATGCGCATCAGCGTGGCGTGGACGTCAGCGACGAGGCGATGGCGATGGAGCTGGCCGGGTTCTCGCCGTTGCTGGTCGAAGGCGCCGAGGACAACATCAAGGTGACCACGGCAGCGGATTTCGCGCTGGCGCAGTTCCTGCTCGCAAGGACAAGTTCATGAGGATAGGCAGCGGTTTCGACGTGCACGCGTTCGGCGAGGGTGACCACCTCGTGCTCGGTGGCGTGCGCGTGCCGCACGATCGCGGCGTGGTGGCGCACTCCGATGGCGACGTGGTGATCCACGCGCTGTGCGACGCCATCTTCGGCGCGCTGGCACTGGGCGATATCGGCCGTCATTTCCCGCCCACCGACGCACGCTGGCGCGGCGCCGACAGCCGCCAGTTCCTGCGCCATGCGGCAATGCTGATGGTGCAGCACGGCTACGCCTTGGGCAACGCCGATGTCACCGTGATCGGGGAGGCACCGAAGGTCGGTCCGCATGCGCAGGCGATGCGCGAAATTCTCGCTGCCGACCTGGCCTGCGACATCGGTTGCGTCAGCATCAAGGCCACCACCACCGAAAGGCTCGGTTTCTGCGGCCGCGGCGAGGGCATCGCCGCGCAGGCGTGCGTGCTGCTGGAGCGCGCATGACCGAGATCGAGGCCCGCAGCGTCGCCAACCGGCTGCACGATCGGCTCGACACCATCGTCGAGCTGCTGCATCGTCACGAAGGCGACGGCCGCCTGCCCGCGGACGTGCTGGCGGACCTGCGCCAGCAACTGGACGAGCTGCACCCGGCCGACATCGCCTTCGTCCTCGAATCGCTGCCGCTGGACGAGCGCCTTGCGGTCTGGCAACTGGTCAAGGCCGACCGCGACGGCGAGATCCTGCTGGAAGTGTCCGACGCGGTGCGCGAATCGCTGATCGCGGACATGGATCGCCACGAGATCCTCGCCGCCGCCGAAACGCTGGACGCCGACGAACTGGCCGACCTGGTCGAAGACCTGCCCACGGCGGTGCTGCCGGAGCTGATGGCCAGCCTCGACTCGCAGCAACGCGAGCAGGTGCAGTCGGCGCTGTCCTACGAGGAGGACCAGCTCGGCGCGCTGATGGACTTCGAGATGGTCACGATCCGCGAGGACGTGAGCCTCGAAGTGGTGCTGCGTTACCTGCGCCGCTGGGAAGAGCTGCCGCCACAGACCGACAAGCTGTTCGTCATCAACCAGGACAACCTGCTGACTGGCGTCCTGCCGCTGCACTGGCTGCTGGTCAATTCCCCCGAGCGCATGGTCAGCGAGGTGATGGCGCCGGACGTCAACACCTTCCACCCCACCGACGACGCCTACGACGTGGCGCAAGCGTTCGAGCGCTACGACCTGGTGACCGCGCCGGTAGTGGACGAGCGCGGCCACCTGATCGGCCGCATCACCATCGACGCCATGGTGGACGTGATCCGGGAGGAGAGCGAAAGCGAGGCGCTGGGCCGGGTCGGCCTGCGTGAGGAGGAGGACATCTTCGCCTCGGTCTGGGCCAGCCTGCGCAACCGCTGGCTGTGGCTGGCGATCAACCTGATGACGGCCTTCATCGCCTCGCGCGTGATCAGCTTGTTCGAGGGTTCGATCGAGCGCCTGGTGGCGCTGGCCGCATTGATGCCGATCGTGGCCGGCATCGGCGGCAACTCCGGCAACCAGACCATCACCATGATCGTGCGCGCGCTGGCGCTGAACCAGATCAGCGCCGACAGCGCGCGGCGCCTGTGGCGCAAGGAGATGGCCGTGGCGCTGCTGAACGGGCTGGTGTGGGGTGGCGTCATCGGCATCGTGGCGTGGCTGCTTTACGACAGTGCCTCGCTGGGCCTGGTGATGACCGCGGCGATGACGCTGAACCTGTTGCTGGCGGCCTTCGCCGGCGTCGGCATCCCGATCTGCATGACCCGCTTCGGCCGCGACCCGGCGCTGGGCTCCAGCGTGCTGATCACCGCCATGACCGACAGCGGCGGCTTTTTCATTTTTCTCGGGCTGGCGACGGTGTTCCTGATGTAATCGTCACCCTTCCGGCCCGGTTTCAGGTTGTCGAACCCGAGCGTGGCAGGACGTCATTCCCGCGAGGCGCCATGCAACGGCCGAAGGGCCGGTCAAGCGGGAATCCAGCCTGCTCTTCAGTCACCCGTCAGATCGAATTCCCTCCTTCGCGGGAATGACGCCCAAAGAAGCCGTTTCTCCATGCAAGTACTGCCCCATGCTTTCGGCGAACCGCCACTGACTGCCCGGCTGCGCGCCAGTCCCGAGGATTTCCTGGTCGAGGAGATCCTCGGCTACGACGCCGAGGGTGCCGGCGAGCACCTGCTGCTGTGGGTGGAGAAGCGCGGCGCCAACACCGACTGGGTCGCGCGCGAGCTGGCGAAGTTCGCCGGCGTGCCGCAGGTCGCGGTCGGTTATGCGGGCCTCAAGGATCGCCATGCCGTGACCCGGCAGACCTTCTCGGTGCAACTGGCCGGCCGGCCCGATCCGGACTGGTCCACGTTCCCGCACCCGGAGGTGAAAGTGCTGGCGGCGACGCGGCATTCGCGCAAGCTCAAGCGTGGCGCCCTGCGCGGCAACCGCTTCGTGCTGGTGTTGCGCGAGGTGAGCGGCGATCGCGCGCGGGCGGAGTCGGTGCTGCGGCAGATCGCTGCGCGCGGCGTGCCGAACTATTACGGCGAGCAGCGCTTCGGCCGCGAAGGCGGCAACGTGGCACAGGCGCGCGCGATGTTCGGTGGGCGCCGGGTGGATCGCGACAAGCGTTCGATTTTGCTGTCCGCGGCGCGTTCGCACATCTTCAATGCCGTACTGGCGGCGCGGGTCGAGCACGATGCGTGGGACCGGCCGCTGGAAGGGGAAATCTGGTCGTTGGCCGGTTCGCGCTCGTGGTTCGGGCCGGAACCGTTCAACGACGAATTGGCCGCGCGATTGGCGCGCGCCGACATCCATCCGTCAGGCCCGCTGTGGGGGCAGGGCGAGCCGCCGAGCCAGGGCGAAGCAGGCGCGCTGGAGCGCGAAGTCGCTGCGGCGAATGACGACCTGGCCAGCGGCCTGGCCGCCGCGCGCATGGATCAGGAGCGCCGCCCGCTGCGGCTGATTCCGCACAATCTCCACTGGCGCTGGCTCGGCGAGGACGCGCTGGAACTGTCGTTCGAGCTGCCCGCTGGCGCGTACGCCACGGTGGTGGTGCGCGAGCTTAAAGGCGAGGAGTGAGTGGAGATGAGTGAAGAGTGAGAGAAAGAGAAAGCACGAGCGCACCCGTTCCCTCTCTCAGTTCTCACTCCTCTCCACTCACTTCTGCTCTTTCAGCAAGACGATCACCGCCCCGGTGCCACCCTGCGCCGGGCGCGCCGAGGCAAACGCGATCACGTCGTCGCGCCGGCGCAGCATGCGATCGGTGAGCGCCTTCAGCACCGGACCGGCAGCCTTCGAACGCAGCCCCTTGCCGTGGATGATGCGCACGCAACGCACGCCGGCTTGCCGCGCTTCGGCCAGGAACGCGACGATGCTGGCCTGGGCCGCGGCGGCGTTCATCTGATGCAGGTCCAGGTCGTCGCCCACGCTGAACTGGCCGCGCTTGAGTTGCCGCAGCAACCTGGGCGGATAACCGTCGCGCAGGTAGCCGAGTTCCTCGCCGACTTCGAGCGCGGCCGGGTCGAAATCCATGTCCAGCAACTCGCTGGCCACGGCAGCTTCGTCGGCCTCGAACATGCGCGGGTGTGGCGCGGGTTTCGCCGTCGCCGGCGGCGGGGAAACCGGCGCGAGTCGCTGCACCTCGCCGATCGCCTCGCGGAACAGGCGGCGATCGTCGTCGGTGATCCGGGGCGGGTTGGGTCGCTTCATCTGCGCATCCTAGCCAGAAGCGGTGGCACGATGCGTTGAATCCCGGTGAAACTTGGGGGCGCGCTACGGTAGACTTGCAACCATCACGAAACCGCCGCGCTTGATCTTCCTGCGCCGGCAGGCAGTTTTCGACGGAGCATCATGCGAGTTCTGGTCAGCAACGACGATGGCGTGGATGCGCCGGGCATCCGCGTGTTGGCCGAGCGCCTGCAGGCGGTGGGAGAGGTCACCGTGGTGGCACCGGATCGCGATCGCTCGGGGGCGAGCAATTCGCTGACGCTGGACGCGCCGATCCGCGTACTGTCGATGGGCCAGGGCTACTACCGTGTGGCGGGCACGCCCACCGACTGCGTGCACCTGGCGCTGTCCGGCCTGCTCGACGAAGAACCCGACATGGTGGTATCCGGCATCAACAACTCGGCCAACCTGGGCGACGACGTGATCTATTCCGGCACGGTCTCGGCGGCGATGGAAGGGCGCTTTCTCGGTCTGCCGGCGATCGCCGTCTCGCTGGTCAGCGAGGACCACCAGGGCGTGCACTACGACGCCGCGGCGCAGGCGGTGCTGCTGCTGATGCAACGTCTGCTGGTCGATCCGCTGCCCGCAGACACCATCCTCAACGTCAACGTGCCGGACCGGCCCTGGGCGGAGATCGCCGGCTTCGAGGTCACCCGGCTGGGTCGGCGCCACCGTGCCGCGCCGTGCATCGCGCAGACTGATCCGCGCGGGCGACCGATGTGGTGGATCGGACCGGCCGGCGAGGTGGACGACGCCGGCCCCGGCACCGATTTCAACGCGGTGCGTCGCGGCTTCGTCTCGGTCACGCCGATCCACGTCGACCTGACCCGTTTCCAGGCGCTGGACAAGGTCAGCAGCTGGATGAAGACGCTGAGCGACGGCATGGCCGGCCGCCGCAGCAAGGGCGAGGCGGCCTGACCGATGATCACCTATCCGTTGCCTGCAGCCCAGCTCAAGGGCGAGGGAGTGACCTCGCAGCGCGCCCGCAACCGGCTGGCCGCCTCCCTGCAGGATGCAGGCATCCGCGACCCGCGCGTGATCGAGGTGATCCGCACGGTGCCGCGCCATCATTTCATCGACCAGGCACTGCAACTGCACGCCTACGAGAACGATGCGCTGCCGATCGGCCACGGCCAGACCATCTCCCAGCCGTGGGTGGTGGCGCGCATGACGGAAGCGTTGCTGGAGCACTTCGAGGGGCAGAAGGAGATGCCGCGCAGGGTGCTGGAGATCGGCACCGGGTCGGGTTACCAGGCAGCAGTGCTGTCGTCCCTGGTCGGCGAGGTGTACACGGTCGAGCGCATCGAGGCGCTGCTGCGCCAGGCGCGGCGCCGCTTCCGCCAGCTCGGCCTGACCAACCTGCGCTCGCGCTATGACGACGGCAAGCTGGGCTGGCCGGACGAGGCACCGTTCGACGCGATCATCCTCACCGCCGCGGGCGACACCATCCCGACCCGCATCCTCGAACAGCTCAATCCCGCCGGCGTGCTGGTGGCGCCGGTGGGATCGCCGAGTCGGCAGAACCTGATCCGCATGCGCGGCGACGGCAAGGGCGATTTCGCGCTGGAGGAACTCGGCCCGGTGAGTTTCGTGCCGCTGCTGGGCGGCATCGGCTGATGCGCCTGTTCGAGCCGCTCTACGCCCGCGCACTGGTCTGGGCTCGCGCACCGCGCGCGCTGCACTACCTGTGTGCGTTGAGCTTCTTCGAGGCGTTCATCTTCCCGATCATGCCGGAGGTGATGCTTGCGCCGATGATGCTGGCCAAGCGACTCAAGGCGTTCTTCTACGCCAACATGTCGCTGCTGTTTTCCCTGCTCGGCTCGGTGGTCGGCTATGCGCTGGGCCACTGGGCCTACGAGTCGGTGAAGCCGCTGCTCAGCATGCACATGCAGGAGGTCATCACCGCCTGGGTGAACAATCTGCGCGTGGACATGAACGAGCATTGGTTGACCATGCTGGGCGCATTGATGCTGGCGGCGCTGCAGCCGGTGATCCCCATGAAGTTCGTCACCTGGGCGGCCGGCATCGTGGGCGTGCCGGTCCTGCCGTTCCTGGCTTGCATGGCGGTCGGCCGCGGCAAGCGCGTGTGGCTGCTGGCGCTGTTGATCCGCCTGTTCGGCGAGCGCGCCGAGCGCATGTTGCACAAGAACATCGAGTGGATCGGCCGGGGCGCGCTGGTATTGCTCGTCGTGCTGCTGGCGTGGTGGCTGTGGCCGCGCTGACTGGCGGCGCGGTGCGCATGAAAATGGCGGCGCGCCTCGGTATGCTGGACCGCATGGATCATTCAGTTCGCTTTCCCTGCCTGGTTGTCGCGGCGGCGTTGCTGGCCGGCTGCGGCACCATGCGCAGTTCGGTGGTGATCGAGCCCGCCGCGGGCAGCTACCCGTCGCCTGCCGCCGCGCTGTCCTCCCGCGTGGCGCGCACGCCGATTCCGGGTGGCAGCTACGTGGTGGCAAAAGGGGACACGCTCTATTCCATCGCCTTCCGCAACGGCGTGGATTTTCGCGACCTCGCCCAGTGGAATGCCATCGCGGCGCCCTACACGATCTGGCCGGGGCAGCGCTTGACGTTGTCGCCGTCGGCGGCGACGAAACCGGCCGTGGCGCGCACACCGGGCACGGCCGCCGGTTCCCCTCGGGCGCCGGGCACGTCGGCCGCGGCTCCGGTGTTCGAACCGGTCACCGAGGCCGTGCCAGCCACGGCGGCGACGGCCGCAGCGCGGCCCGCCATTCCTTCCGCTACACCGGTGGCGCATGCGCCGGCGGCGGTGGATGCCGTGCCGGTGGCCGGCGTTTCCGTCACGCCGCCGGCGAAAGTACCACCCGTGGCCAAGCCCGTGGTCGCCGGCCCGGCGCGTGATGTCGGTGGGGTGAGCTGGCGCTGGCCCGTCGAAGGCGGGTCGGTGGTCGGGCGCTTCAACGGCAGCGATGCCATTCCCGGCATCGAGATCGCGGGCAATTCGGGTGACCCGGTGCGGGCTGCCGCCGATGGCGTGGTGGTCTACAGCGGCAACGGCCTGGTCGGCTATGGCGAATTGGTCATCATCAAGCACAACGACAGTTTCCTGTCGGCCTACGGGCACAATCGCAGGCGCCTGGTGAAGGAAGGCCAGCGGGTGACGGCCGGGCAGCAGATCGCCGAGATGGGTTCCACCGGCGCGACCCGCAACGAGCTCGAGTTCCAGATTCGCAAGAATGGCAATCCGGTGGACCCGCTCAGCTACCTGCCGCCACGCTGATCGCGGCGGCGCGGAACGTTCCCGATCAGGCGGGAGGCAGGATGAAGCCGGCCACGACCTGGCGATCCTCGCCGGCCAGCAGGTTGTAGGTACGCGCGGCGGCCGCGTTGTCCATCACCTCGATGCCGATGCCCTTGCGCAGGAAGCCGGCCATGAACGCCGCGGCCGGGAACACCTGACGCTCGCCGGTGCCCAGGATCACCACCTCGGGCTTCAATGCCAGCAGCACCGGGACGTCGTCGACGCCGAGGCTGCCTGCGGCCGTGACCGGCCATGCTTCGGTGATGCCGGCGGGGGTGAGCAGGAAGCTGTGTTCGACGACCCGGTCGAGCAGGGTGACACTGCGTGCGTCAACCCGACGCACCAGCAGATAGCCATCGGCTTGTTCCAGTGACAGGTCCATCAGCGCGGCAGGGCGATGCCCGGTTCGTCGGCGTTGCGGCGGAACAGCACCACGACATGGCCGATCTGGTGGATCGTCTCCGCGCCGGTGCCGCTGGCGAGCACGTCGATCTGCGCCTGCCGCTCCTGCTTGTCGCCGCCGGAGAGCTTCACCTTCACCAGTTCGTGGATGTCCAGCGCCTGTCCCAGCTCCTTCACGACAGCTTCGGTGGCGCCCTTGTTGCCCAGCAACACGACGGGTTTCACGTCGTGGGCGAGGCCGCGCAGGTAGCGGATCTGCGAGGGTGTAAGCGGCATGGGGCAGGCCAGGTTCACGATCAAGGGACTGCACAGGGTATCATGCAACGGCCTCCTCCCGATCAGATATTCCCTCAAGACATGGCCCGCAGCAAAAGCAGCGCAGTCTGGCTGCGTGAACATTTCAACGACGAATACGTCAAAAAGGCACAGGCCGAAGGGCTGCGTTCGCGTGCCGTCTACAAGCTGGAGGAGCTGATCGAGCGCGACAAGCTGCTCAAGCCGGGCATCAACGTGGTGGATCTGGGCGCGGCGCCGGGCAGCTGGTCGCAATTGGTGCGCAACCGGCTGGGCGACAGCGGCAAGGTGTTCGCGCTGGACATCCTGCCGATGCAGAGCATCGCCGGGGTGGATTTCCTGCAGGGCGACTTCCGCGAGGAGTCGGTGCTGCGCCAGCTGGAGGCCCGCCTGGAGGGGCACCGGCTGGATCTTGTACTGTGCGATATAGCCCCCAACATGAGTGGAGTGGCGCTTGCCGACCAGATTCGCGCGATGGCACTGGCGGAGTTGGCGCTGGATTTCAGCAGGCAGTGGCTCAAGCCGGGCGGCTCGTTCCTGATCAAGTTGTTCCAGGGAGTCGGTTTTGACGATTATCTGCGTTGCTTGCGCGCAGACTTCAGTCGCGTGACGATGCGTAAACCCAAGGCCTCGCGCGCGCGTTCGCGTGAGGTGTATGCACTGGCGACCGGGCGCAAACCTGCCGCGGTGCCACTGGCGAGTACTGTTCATGAATGAAACGGCGAAAAACGTGTTGCTCTGGGTGATCATCGCGGTGGTCTTGTTCACCGTGTTTGAAAGCTTCAACCCCCGCAGCAGCCGTTCATCCGACCTGGCCTACAGCGCGTTCGTGCAGAACGTGAGCAGCGGCAACGTCTCCAGCGCCACGATCAGCGCCGACCAGCCCGCCACGATCAGCGGCAAGCTGAAGGATGGCAGTGCCTTCCGCACTGTCGCGCCGATGCTGGGCTTCTCCACCAATGCAGTGGTCAAGCAGATGCAGGACCAGGGCGTGGAAGTGCGCCAGGACCCCTCCGAGGGCTTCTCGCTGATCGGCCTGCTGATCAGCTGGCTGCCGGTGCTGCTGATCGTCGGTGTGTTCATCTGGTTCATGCGCCAGATGCAGTCCGGCGGCGGTGGGCGCGGCGCGATGAGCTTCGGCCGTTCGCGCGCGAAGCTGCAGGGCGAGGACCAGGTCAAGGTCAACTTCGGCGACGTCGCCGGCTGTGACGAGGCGAAGGAGGAGGTCGGCGAGCTGGTCGAGTTCCTGCGCGACCCCGGCCGGTTCCAGAAACTCGGCGGCAAGATCCCCCGCGGCGTGCTGATGGTGGGCCCGCCCGGCACCGGCAAGACCTTGCTGGCCAAGGCGATCGCCGGCGAGGCCAAGGTGCCGTTCTTCTCGATCTCCGGTTCCGACTTCGTGGAGATGTTCGTCGGCGTGGGCGCCAGTCGCGTGCGCGACATGTTCGAGCAGGCCAAGAAGCACGCGCCGTGCATCATCTTCATCGACGAGATCGACGCGGTCGGCCGGCATCGTGGTGCCGGCCTGGGCGGCGGTCATGACGAGCGCGAGCAGACCCTGAACCAGTTGCTGGTCGAGATGGATGGCTTCGAGGGCACCGAGGGCGTCATCGTGATCGCCGCCACCAACCGCCCCGACGTGCTCGATCCGGCCTTGCTGCGGCCGGGCCGCTTCGATCGCCAGGTGGTGGTCGGACTGCCGGACGTGCGTGGGCGCGAGCAGATCCTCAAGGTACACATGCGCAAGGTGCCGATCGCCAGCGACGTCAACGCGATGACGATCGCCCGCGGCACGCCGGGCTTCTCCGGCGCGGACCTGGCCAACCTGGTGAACGAGGCGGCATTGTTCGCCGCGCGCGAGAACGCGCGCGAAGTGCGCATGAGCCATCTCGACAAGGCACGCGACAAGATCCTGATGGGCAGCGAGCGGCGCTCGATGGCGATGAGCGAAGACGAGAAGAAGCTCACCGCCTACCACGAGGCAGGCCATGCCATCGTGGGTCGCCTGGTGCCGGAACATGACCCGGTCTACAAGGTCACCATCATCCCGCGCGGGCGCGCGCTGGGTGTGACCATGTACCTGCCCGAGGGCGACAAGTACAGCATCAACCGGGTGGCGATCGAATCGCAGTTGTGCTCGTTGTATGGCGGGCGCGTGGCTGAAGAGTTGATTTTCGGCAATGACAAGGTCACCACCGGCGCTTCCAACGACATCGAGCGCGCCACCAAGATGGCCCGCAACATGGCGACCAAGTGGGGCCTGTCCGACGAACTCGGCCCGATCACCTACGGAGAGGACGAGGACGAGGTCTTCCTGGGCCGCTCGGTGACCCAGCACAAGAGCATCTCCAACGAGACGGCAAGCAAGATCGACGAAGTCGTGCGTGGCATCCTCGATCGCGCATATGCGCGCAGCAAGGAGCTGCTCACGGCGAACCTCGACAAGCTGCACACCATGGCTGAGCTGCTGTTGCAGTACGAGACCATCGACGCCCACCAGATCGACGACATCATGGCCGGGCGCCAGCCCGGCCCGCCGGCGGACTGGAGCAAGAACGCCCCGGGTGGCTCGACGCCGCCGCCACCGCCGCCGAAAAGCGACGCGGGAGCGCCGGTGGGCAAGGTTGGTGATCCGGCCGCGCAGAATCGCGCGTCGCTGGGCGAGTGATGCGATCCCGCGGGCACGGTGCGAACGCCTGCCTGCGGTCTCCTGCAATCACCGCCTTGACTGGCGGTGTCTCCGAGTCGGAGATGAAGAAATTTTGCGAAAAGGGTTGACGCATGCGCGCGGAGTCTGAATAATTCCGCCTCTTGCTTCGGCGCTTCGATGCACCGGCATCGAAGCACGGCATGACAAGTTTTTCAGTGCGCCCGTAGCTCAGTTGGATAGAGTACCTGGCTACGAACTAGGTGGTCGGGAGTTCGAATCTCTCCGGGCGCACCATTTTTATTCGGTGGAGCGGGGTGCTTGCACCCCGTTTCGTTTTCATCGCGACGAGAGCTTCGCGGCGACGGAAACGACAGTTTCATGTGGATGGTGCGGCTTGTACGGATTGACTGGGCCAAGCGTCACCCGTAACATTTCAAGGCTTCGATGGTGCTTGTGTCGAGGGCTCGAAACCGGGGTATAGCTCAGTCTGGTAGAGCGTTGCGTTTGGGACGCAAAAGTCGGGGGTTCGAATCCCTCTACCCCGACCAGCAACATGTTCTACTGGTGATGACTGCGCTTGTAGCTCAACCGGATAGAGCATCGGCCTTCTAAGCCGAGGGTTGCAGGTTCGAATCCTGTCGGGCGCACCAGTATCAAACGATGGTGGATGTAGCTCAGCTGGTTAGAGTCCCGGATTGTGATTCCGGTTGTCGTGGGTTCGAATCCCATCATCCACCCCAGTTCCACCCCGGTTTTCCGGGTTGACCCAGTCTCTGGGCCGTTAGCTCAGTTGGTAGAGCAGTTGACTCTTAATCAATTGGTCGAAGGTTCGAATCCTTCACGGCCCACCACTAACGACAGGCGCTCGGCAAAACCGGGCGCCTGTCTGCTTTTGGGCGGTTGCGGTCGTCAACGGGGCTGCTTGTGCTGCAAGGCCGCGCAACCGTAAAATGATCCGCTTTCGTACCAGGGAATCCGCGACTCGGGCAAGCCTGCCGCAGGGTTCCCGTGGCGGTGTTCGGCAACGACTGGTGGTCGTCCGGGCCGTCCGGCACGCACGGTCCATGGCGGCAGCATCGCGAAAGTGGCGGAATTGGTAGACGCACTGGATTTAGGTTCCAGCGGGTAACCCCCGTGGGGGTTCGAGTCCCCCCTTTCGCACCATGGTCGGTCGTTTTTGCAGGCGGGGAATCCCGCCATGGCGCCTGTGACAGGGTCACAACACTTAAGAGTAGTACCAGGAGACGTCATGCAGGTTTCGGTTGAGAATGTCGGTTCGCTGGAGCGCAAGCTCACGGTGAAGTTTCCCGCGGAGCGGTTCGAGACGCAGGTCAGCGCGCGGATCGCGGAGATGGGGCGCACCGTTCGCCTGAAGGGATTCCGGCCGGGCAAGGTACCGGTGACGGTGATCAAGCAGCGCTTCGGGGAGCAGGTGCGGGGCGAAGTGCTTTCCGACCTGATCGGCAGCACGCTGCGCGAGGCGGTGGAGCAGGAGAAGCTGCAGCCGATCGCGAATCCGGCGATCAACACCACCGGCCGTCCCGAGAACGGGGAGATCGCGTACACGGCGACCTTCGAGATCATGCCCGAGTTTCCCGAAGTCGACGTCTCCGCGCTGGAAGTGCATCGCGCCGCGGCCGAGGTCACCGACGCCGATATCGACCGCATGCTGGAAACCCTGCGCCTGCAGCGGCGCAGTTTCGAGGAGGTCGAGCGTGCCTCGGCCGCCGGCGATTTCATGATGTTCGAGTATGCCGCCACGGCCGACGACTACCGTTTCCCGGCCGAAGGCCAGGAGCGGGCCGGCAGCGTGCTGGGTTCGGGCACCCTGTTCGCGGCGCTGGACGAGGCCCTGACCGGGCACGTGGCCGGCGACCAGTTCGAGGCGGCGATCGAGTTCCCGGCGGATTTTCGCAACGAGCAACTGGCCGGCAAGAGCGCCAAGGTGAGTTTCCACGTCATCAAGGTGCAGGAGCCGAAGCTGCCGGAGGTCGACGGGGAGTTCGCCAAGCTGTTCGGCATCGAGGATGGCAGCCTGGAGACCTTCCGCAAGGAGGTTCGCGCCAACCTGGAACGCGAACTCAAGGCCGCGCTGATGGCGCGCCTGAAGTCGGAAGTGGCCAGCAAGCTGGCCGATGCGCACGGCGATCTGGACGTGCCCAAGATGATGGTGCAGACGGAGGCACGCACCCTGGCGGCGGGCAACATGCCCGAAGGCCAGCAGCCGCCGCAGCAGCTGATCGACGCCGCCTTGCCGATTGCCCGCAAGCGGGTGATCGCCGGCCTGCTGATGGGCGAGATCGCGCGCAAGCAGGCGCTCAAGATCGACCGCAAGCGGGTCGCCGAGCAGCTGGCCGCGATTGCCTCGACCTACGAAGAGCCTGAGAAGGTCATTGAACTCTACAACGGCGACCCCCAGTTGATGTCGGGGCTGCAGAATCGCGTGATGGAAGATCAGGTGGCAGAGTGGGTTGCCGAGCACGCCAGGACCACTGTGCAGGAAATGAGCTTCGATGACGTGATGCGCCCAGCCAACGCCTGACGACTGCCAGGCCCGTCCACTCCCAAGCCGCGAGCATGACCATGGATCCCATCAAGAATCTCAACCTGGTACCGATGGTCGTCGAGCAGACGGCTCGCGGCGAGCGCTCCTACGACATCTACTCGCGTCTGTTGAAGGAGCGGGTGATTTTCCTGGTGGGCGAGGTCAACGACCAGGTGGCCAACCTGATCGTGGCGCAGATGCTGTTCCTGGAGTCGGAGAACCCGGACAAGGACATCAACTTCTACATCAACAGCCCCGGCGGAGCGGTTACTGCCGGGCTGGCGATCTACGACACGATGCAGTTCATCAAGCCGGCGGTGAGCACCATGTGCATCGGCCAAGCCTGCAGCATGGGCTCGTTCCTGCTGATGGCGGGCGCCAAGGGCAAGCGTTTCGCCTTGCCGAACTCCCGCATCATGATCCACCAGCCATCCGGCGGCGCCCAGGGTCAGGCTACCGACATCGAGATCCAGGCGCGCGAGATCCTGTATATCCGCGAGCGGTTGAACAACCTCTACGTGGAGCATACCGGCCAGCCGCTGCAGAAGATCGAGGCGGACATGGAACGCGACCGCTTCATGAACGCGCAGGATGCCAAGACCTACGGCCTGATCGACGAAGTGCTCGACAAGCGCGCCGTGGATTCCGTGAAATCCGCCTGATTCGACGACTTTACCCGGTGTCCCGTCATGGGCTCTGCGTCTGCAGGCAGACGCGGAGGCCTGTGGTATTCTCGCGGCGCACACGGATTTACCAGCAGGATCGAGAGTTATGAGTGACGACCGGCAGGGGCGTTCCAGCGACAGCGGCAAGATTCTCTATTGCTCGTTCTGTGGCAAGAGCCAGCATGAAGTACGCAAGCTGATCGCGGGCCCGTCCGTGTTCATCTGCGACGAGTGCGTGGAGCTGTGCAACGACATCATCCGTGAGGAGCTGGAAGAGAAGGCCGCCGCCGGTCATACCCAGCTGCCCAAGCCGCGCGAGATCCGCGAATCGCTGGATCAGTACGTGGTGGGGCAGGCGCGCGCCAAGAAGGCGCTGGCGGTCGCCGTGTACAACCACTACAAGCGGATGGAGTCGCGCCAGAAGAGCGACGACATCGAGCTGGGCAAATCCAACATCCTGCTGATCGGCCCGACCGGCTCGGGCAAGACGCTGCTGGCCGAAACGCTGGCGCGCCTGCTCAACGTGCCGTTCACGATCGCCGACGCAACCACGCTGACCGAAGCGGGCTACGTGGGCGAGGATGTCGAGAACATCATCCAGAAGCTGCTGCAGAAGTGCGACTACGACGTCGAGAAGGCGCAGTCGGGCATCGTCTACATCGACGAGATCGACAAGATCTCGCGCAAGAGCGAGAACCCGTCGATCACCCGCGACGTCTCCGGCGAAGGCGTGCAGCAGGCGCTGCTGAAGCTGATCGAGGGCACCCTGGCCTCGGTGCCGCCGCAGGGCGGGCGCAAGCATCCGCAGCAGGAGTTCCTGCAGGTCGACACCAAGAACATCCTGTTCATCTGCGGCGGCGCGTTCGCCGGCCTGGAAAAGGTCATCCAGCAGCGCTCCGAGAGCACCGGTATCGGCTTCGGTGCCGAGGTGCGCAGCAAGGAGCGCACGCAGAACCTGGGCAAGGTGCTGGCCGACGTGGAGCCGGCCGACCTGGTGCGCTTCGGCCTGATCCCCGAGTTCGTCGGGCGCCTGCCGGTCGTCGCCACCCTGGACGAGCTGGACCAGGCCGCGCTGGTGAAGATCCTCACCGAACCGAAGAACGCCGTCACCAAGCAGTTCAAGAAGCTGTTCGAGATGGAGGACGTCGAGCTGGAGTTCCGTCCCGAGGCGCTGGAGGCGATCGCGCAGAAGGCGCTCAAGCGCAAGACCGGCGCCCGCGGCCTGCGCACGATCCTGGAGCAGGTGCTGCTGGACACGATGTACGAGTTGCCGTCGCTGGAGCACGTCAGCAAGGTCGTTGTCGACGATGCGGTGATCGAGGGGCAGGCCGAGCCCTATCTGATCTACCGCGGCAACCTGCAGCAACGCGTGGCGGGCGACGGCGGCGACGCCGCGGCCTGATCGACTCCGCTGTGCCCGTTGCGCGGCCCCGGTGGTTTCACCGGGGCCGCGTCGTTTTGCGGCCATCGCAAGCCTTGCGCTGGCACGGGATCGCCTCCACTTGACGTGCTGAAGGGCCCGGTGCAGTGTCGGGACGAAACCCCATTTGAATTCGAGGAATCGCTTTTCCATGGCCAAGCAAGCCCCCGCCCCCGTCGCGCTGGACACCCTGCCGGTACTGCCCCTGCGCGACGTGGTGGTCTATCCGCACATGGTGATCCCGCTGTTCGTCGGCCGCGACAAGTCGATGCGGGCGCTGGAGCGCGCGATGGAAGGCGAACGGCAGATCCTGCTGGTGGCGCAGACCAGCCCGGACATCGACGACCCCGAGGTGGCCGACCTGCATCAGGTCGGCACGCTGGCCGGCGTGCTGCAGCTGCTGAAACTTCCGGACGGCACGGTCAAGGTGCTGGTGGAAGGGCAGTCGCGCGTCGCGATCGAGGATTTCAAGGAAGTCGACGGCATGCTGACTGCGCGTTCGCGCGTCATCGAGCCGGCGTACAACGCGAAGGAACGCGAGCTCGACGTCGTTTCTCGCACGCTGATCTCGCTGTTCGAGCAACTGGTCAAGCAGAGCCGCAAGCTGCCGCCGGAAGTGCTGGCCAGCCTGTCCGGCATCGACGACCCCTCACGCGTGGCCGATTCCATCGCCGCGCATCTTTCCGTGCGCATGGCCGACAAGCAGAAGGTGCTGGAGACGGCCGACGTGGGCAAGCGGCTGGAACTGCTGATCGGGCTGGTCGATGGCGAGATGGACCTGCAGCAGGTCGAAAAGCGCATCCGCGGCCGGGTCAAGTCGCAGATGGAAAAGAGTCAGCGCGAGTACTACCTCAACGAACAGATGAAGGCGATCCAGAAGGAGCTGGGCGACGGCGAGGACGGTCCCAACGAGGTCGAGGAACTGCAGAAGAAGATCGAAGCTGCCGGCATGCCCAAGCCGGTGCTGGCCAAGGCACGGCAGGAATTCGGCAAGCTGCGCCAGATGTCGCCGATGTCGGCCGAGGCCACCGTCGTGCGCAACTACCTGGACTGGCTGGTCGGCGTGCCGTGGAAGAAGCGCAGCAAGGTGCGCAAGGACCTGCAGATGGCGCAGGAAGTGCTCGACGCGGATCATTTCGGCCTGGAGAAGGTGAAGGAGCGCATCCTCGAATATCTCGCCGTGCAGCAGCGCGTGTCGGTGATGAAGGGGCCGATCCTGTGCCTGGTCGGCCCGCCCGGCGTGGGCAAGACCTCGCTGGGCCAGTCGATTGCCAAGGCGACCAACCGCAAGTTCGTTCGCATGAGCCTGGGTGGCGTGCGCGACGAGGCCGAGATTCGCGGCCACCGACGCACCTATATCGGCTCCATGCCCGGGCGCATCGTGCAGAACATCAACAAGGCCGGCGCACGGAATCCGCTGTTCGTGCTGGACGAGATCGACAAGATGTCGATGGACTTCCGCGGCGATCCCTCGTCGGCGCTGCTGGAGGTGCTCGATCCGGAGCAGAACCACGCATTCAACGACCACTATCTGGAGGTCGACCTGGATCTGTCCGAGGTGATGTGGATTGCCACCGCCAATTCGCTGAACATCCCCGGCCCGCTGCTCGACCGCATGGAGGTCATCCGCATCCCGGGTTACACCGAAGACGAGAAGCTCGGCATTGCGCGCAAGTATCTGTTGCCGAAACAGCTCAAGGCGAACGGCCTCAAGCCGGAGGAACTCGACGTCGCCGAAGAGGCGTTGCGCGACATCGTGCGCTACTACACGCGCGAATCCGGGGTGCGCAATCTGGAGCGCGAGATTTCCAAGATCTGCCGCAAGGTGGTCAAGGAGTTGACTCTCGGCCAGGTGAAGAAGGCCAAGGCCAAGACCGGGACGCCGCGGGTGAAAGCGGCTGCAGGCAAGTCGAAGGTCGCGGCAGGCCGCGTCAAGGTGGACGCGGCGAACCTGGGCGACTACCTCGGCGTGCGTCGTTTCGACTTCGGCCGCAAGGAGCAGCAGAACGAAGTGGGCCTGGTCACTGGCTTGGCGTGGACCCAGGTCGGCGGCGAGTTGCTCAGCATCGAGGGCTCGGTGGTGCCGGGCAAGGGGCGTCTTGTGCACACCGGCCAGTTGGGCGACGTGATGAAGGAGTCGATCCAGGCTGCGCTTTCGGTGGTGCGCGCGCGCGCCGACCGGCTTGGCATCGATCCGGAGTTCCACCAGAAGCTCGATGTGCACATCCATGTTCCCGAGGGTGCCACCCCCAAGGACGGTCCCAGCGCCGGCATCGCCATGTGCACCGCGCTGGTGTCGGTGCTGACCAAGGTGCCGGTGCGTTCGGAAGTGGCCATGACCGGCGAGATCACCCTGCGTGGTCGCGTGCTGCCCATCGGCGGTCTCAAGGAAAAGCTGCTGGCGGCGCATCGCGGCGGCATCACCACGGTAATCATTCCCGAGGACAACAAGAAGGATCTGGTGGACATGCCGGCGAACATCACCGAATCGCTGGAGATCCACCCGGTGCGCTGGATCGATGAGGTGCTCGACATCGCACTGGAGCATCCGGTGCAGCCCAAGCCGGCGAGCGAGACGCCGCCGGCAGCCGTCGCCGGGGAGTCGGCGGAAGGACACTCGCTGACGCATTGATCGCGCGATGGCGGGCGCGCGGGCCGGAGGCGCCCGCGCGATAGGCTCGTGATGCAGCCGTGTCGACGTTGATCGGCGAAGTTCGGGGCTGTGTCGGGAGCCGGCTTGCGCATGCGCTTTTTGACCATGCCGAACCGGCGGAAACGTTGCTGTGCCTTGTGTTGCGGATAGCGGCGGGGCACTGGTATAAAGGCGATGCCGCAGCCCCCGCGCTTGCTGACGACGAGGCGATGCGGAGTTGCGCCACGGCTCTGGCACCAGCCAACCATCCATGCCCGCGTCATCCGTCCCGCGACGGATCGCGCGGGCGAAATCCGAACGAGGGAGTTTTCAATGAACAAAACCGATCTGATCAATGCCATTGCCGAGAAGGCCGAGCTGACCAAGGCAGACGCTGGTCGTGCGCTGGAGGCCTACCTGGAAGCCATCCAGAAGTCGTTGAAGAAGGGTGAGGATGTCTCGGTGGTGGGCTTTGGCACGTTCACCGTGCGCAAGCGTGCCGCGCGCACCGGGCGCAACCCGCGGACCAACGAAACGATCAAGATCAAGGCGTCGAAAGTGCCCGCGTTCAAGGCTGGCAAGACCCTGAAGGATGCCCTAAACTAAGCGGCTTGCGCTTGGTTTCGGGGTGCTTAGCTCAGCGGTAGAGCGTCGCCCTTACAAGGCGGTGGTCGTAGGTTCGATCCCTACAGCACCCACCAGATTGTGCGGAGTGGTAGTTCAGTTGGTTAGAATGCTGGCCTGTCACGCCGGAGGTCGCGGGTTCGAGTCCCGTCCACTCCGCCACGTTTAGCAAGGGCGCCCGTGGGGCGCCTTTGTCGTTTGAGACCTGCGTGTTCCGGCGATGCCATGGCGCCCCGGCATGCAGCGATGAGGCATCCGGTGCCTCGTGTGGATCATGCGCTTCGCGCGCTTCCAAATCACGTTGCGGGAAGATTTCTATGCTGCAGGCAATGCGTAACAAGATGCACGGATGGCCGTCCATCATCGTTCTCGGCCTCGCCGTGCTGGCGATGTCGCTGTTTGGCATGGAGAGCTATTTCACCTCGCAGAACGACACATTCGTGGCCAAGGTGGGCAAGCAGGAAATCAGCCAGAACGCATTCCAGAACCGCATGAACCAGTTGCGGCAGCAAGTCAGCGAGCAGCAGGGCGAGCAGTTCGACCCGACCGTGTTCGAGAAGACGGAAACCAAGCTGCGTGTGCTGGACGCGATGATAGACGAGCAGCTCTTGCTGCAGGCCAATGCCGACTGGGGCATGCGCGTCTCCGATCAGGCGCTGCGCGACGCCATCGCGGGTATCCCGGCGTTCCAGGTCAACGGCAAGTTCGACCCGACCAGCTACCGGGCTTACCTCACCAGCAGCGGCAAGACTTCGGCCATGTTCGAGGACGAGATCCGCTCCTCGCTGGCCACGCAACTGCTGCCGCAGGCAATCAGCGACAGCGCCATCATCAGCCACGAGCGCGTCGACAACTATCTCGGCCTGGCCACTCAGCGGCGCGACTTGCGTTACTTCGTGCTGCAGAAGCCGGAGCCCGCCGAGAAAGAGGTGACCGACGCGCAAATCGAATCCTGGTACAAGGCGCACCAGGCCGATTACATGAATCCCGAGCGGGTTTCGGTGAAGTACGTCGAGGTGGACAGCGCCAAGCTCAAGCCGAAAGCGGCCCCCAGCGACGAGGAACTCAAGGCGCGCTACGAAGAGGAAAAGCAGCGCTTCGTGCAGCCCGAGCAGCGGCTGGTTTCGCACATCCTCGTCAACGTGCCCCCCAACGCCACGCCCGAACAGCAGAAGGCTGCGCTGGCCACCGCGGACAAGATCGCGGCCGAAGCCACGCCGGCGAATTTTGCCCAGCTGGCCGAAAAGGATTCACAGGATCTGGGTTCGCGGCGCCAGGGCGGCGACCTCGGCTGGCTCGAGAAGGGCGTGACCAACGCCGCCTTCGATTCGGCGATGTTTGCGCTGCAGAAGGGGCAGATCTCCAAGCCGGTGCTGTCCTCCGACGGCTACCACATCATCTGGCTGCGCGACGTGCGCAGTGGCGAGTCCAAGCCGTTTGCCGAAGTGCGCGACCAGTTGCTGCAGGAGGCGACCACCGCCGAGCGCGATCGCGAGTACAACGAACTGGCCGGCAAGATGGCGGACCAGACCTACTCGAACCCGGGCTCGCTCGAGCCCGCGGCCGCCGCGCTTGATCTGCCGATCCAGACCCTGCCGCTGTTCTCGCGCACCGACGGCAAGGGCCTGGCGGCCAACCCAAAGGTGGTCGCCGCCGCATTCAGCGACGACGTGCTGGTCCAGGGCAACAATTCGAGTCTGATCGATCTGGGCAACAACCACTCCATCGTGATCCACGTCGACAAGCACGTGCCGGCTGCGGTCAAGCCGTTGGCCGAGGTTCGCGCCAAGGTGCAGCAGAGCATCCTGGAGGAGCGCATCACGGCGGCGGCCCGCAAGCAGGCCGATGACGTGCTGGCGCGCCTGCGCAAGGGCGAGGACATGGAAGCGGTGGCCAAGTCGCTCGGCGCCAAGATCGTCAGCGTGGCCGAAGCCGTGCGCGGCCAGTCGCTGCAGGTGCCGGCGCCGGTGCTGAAGGAGGCCTACCTGTTGCCACATCCGTCGGCGCCCGACAAGCCCAGCTTCGCCGAAGTGAACATGGGTGATGGTGGCTTCGCGCTGGTGGCGGTGGACAAGGTGCAGCCCGGCGATCTCTCCAGGATCACGCCGGAAGAGCGCGACATGCTGCATCGCCAGATGGCCCAGGCTTATGCCGGCGAGGCGACGCGCGAGCTGCTCCAGACGCTGCGCGCCAAGACCAAGATCAAGATCAACAAGAACCTGCTGTAGCCGGGTTCGCTCGGCTGGCGCCGGTGCGCATGGCTCGTGCCGTGCGCATCGGTAAAGGCGGATCTCGAGAGCACGATGTCGCCATGGATCAGGTCAGTGGCGTGGCGGCGCAAACCTTCAGTCGATGTCGCCCAGCTTCAGCACCTGGCCGGGCTGGATCGCCTGGCCTTGGGCCAGGTTGTTCAGTTGCTGCAGGTGCGCGACGCTGGTTGAATACTGGCGCGCAATCTGCCACAGGCTTTCACCGGGGCTGACCACGTGCGTGTCAGGACCGCGGGACGATTCGTCGTCTGCTGCGGTGGTGGTGGAGGCTGCGGCGGCATCGAGCATGGCGAGCTCGAACCGACCGGCGTGACCGGCCGGCAGCATGAGATGCGAAACCGTTCGCCCATCCAGCTTGTTGCCGCGGAATGCCGCATTGAGATGACGCAGGGCCGATTCCGGCATGCCGGCCATTTCGGCGGCGCGCGCCACCGTGACGGGATGCGTCACCGGTGCCTGCACCAGGTGCTCGGACTCCGGCAGGCTGGGCAGGCTGACCTGGAAGCGCGACGGCTCGCGTATCACGCATGCGATCGCCAGCAACTGGGTCAGGTGCTCGCGAGTGACGCGGCGTACCGGCAGGTCGGGGATCGCCGGCTTGTCCGCCGGCATGCCGTGGCGGCTGATCAACCCGCGTATCTTGAACTCGCCGGCGTTGTACGCATAGTCGGCCACGCGCCAATCGTGGAAGCGGTCGTGGTATTGCCGCAGCAACTTCATCACGGCGTGCGCTGCGGCCGGTATGTCCAGCCGGCCATCGTAATGGCGATCCACGCGCAGGCCCATCGAGCGGGCGGTCACCGGCATGATCTGCCACATGCCGGCAGCATGGTGCCTGCGTCCCTGCACCGGGCGGTAACGGCTCTCCACCCACGGCAGCAGTGCGAACTCGCCGGGCACGTCGTATTGCTGGGCGACCTGCTGGACATAGGCCAGGCGCGGCATCGCCTCGCGCAAGGTGTCCTCGAACCGCGCCGGGCTGCGCGTGTAGCGCCCGGCCCACGCCAGCACCGCGGGGTCGGCATTGCAATCCGGCATGACAAAACTGCTGCGCAGTCGATCCCACAGGTCGGCCGCCGGTACAGGTGCCGCAGTCGCGACACTGGCGGCAACCGCCGGTGGCGTGCTGGCGGGGGCGACGACGGCGACAGGTGCGCGTGCCGGTTGCGAAGGCATGTTGCTGCAGGCGGCCAGCGCTGTCGACAGCGCCAGCGGCAGCAGCAGGTGTCGGGGCGTCCGGTTCATGCGCGAAAGACGTCCTTGGCCGCCCTCAGTGCTGCGAAGCGGGACACGCGGTTGCCGTCGACGCCGCGTGCAGCGCACCAGTCGATCACGGCGTCGGCGTCGACCCGGAGGAATGGATTGGTTGCCAGCTCCGTGGCCAGCGTGACGGGCAGGCTGGCCTGGCCGTCGGCACGCAATTGCGCCACTTCGCGCCGCCGTTCCCGCAGCGCGGAGTTGCCCGGCTCAACCGTATCGGCGAAGAGGCCGTTGCCATGGGTGTACTCGTGCCCGGCGCAAACCTGGGTCGAACCGGGCAGCGCCGCCAGACGGTCCAGCGAGGCGAGCATCTGGGCCGGCGTGCCCTCGAACAGGCGCCCGCAGCCGAGACTGAACAAGGTGTCGCCACACAGCAGCAGGCCGGCGCCGACGTAGCCGACGTGGGTGAGGGTGTGTCCCGGAATCGACAGCACCTCGAAAACCAGGTCGGGCGCAGAGAACTCCACGGTGTCGCCATCGCCGACGGCGTGCGTCAGGCCTTCGATGCGCGAATCACGCGGTCCGTATACCGGCACGTCATGGCGTTGCCGCAGTGCAGCCGCCCCGCCGATGTGGTCGTTGTGATGATGCGTCAGCAACACGCCACGCAGGCGCCACCGGTGCTGCGCCAAGGCCTGCTCGACGACCGCCGCATCGCCCGGATCGACGACCACGGCCTGGCCTTCATCGTCATGAAGCAGCCAGATGTAGTTGTCGGTGAGGGCCGGTAGAGGGAGAAGGTGCAAGGCGGTTCCGGATGGTCGGGCGACACCGACGGCGCGTCGATGCCGATGCGTCACCGGCAGACGCGGCCGCCCGGCCGCATGGGAGCGCCCGACTATAAAGGGGCATCGGCAGCTTCTCGTTAGCATGGTGTTAAGAGGTGGGTCGGTCATTCAGATCCGTGCGCCAGGTCAGGCGACTGCGATCGGTTGCCGCTGCAGCTAAACTGGAGGTTCGCGCCAGCCCCTGGACCCCCGCTGCATGCACCCACAGGACGACATCTACGCCAGTGCACCGCTGCGCCGGTTGCGCGATGCCCAGGCGCGGGTGTTGGCGCCGGAGTTGCAGCGTTGTTTCGGCACGCACGCGTTGTTGCTCGGCGTCGCCGCGGACGAGGCGCCGCCGGCGCTGCCGATGCTGGGGAGTTGGGTTCGTCTTTATCTCGACGGCGGTCGCTATGGCGGCGATCTGCGTGCCGCCGTGGATCAGCCGCTGCCGTTCGTGGCCGACGCGTTCGATCTGGTCCTGCTGCGTCACGCCCTGGAGGTATCGCCGGTGTCATCGGCGCTGCTGGAAGACGTGCTGCGCGTGCTGGCGCCGGGCGGGGTGCTGGCGTTGACCGGTGTGCATCCGGTCAGCGGGTGGTCGCCGTGGTTGCGCTGGCATGCGCGGGGCCGGACGCTCAAGCTGCAGCTTCCGCTGCAGCTGGAACGCGTGCTGCGCCATGCAGGCATGGAGATCGAACTGGCCCGCCGCGTCGGACGCGGTTGGCCGGGGCTGCCGGCGACTTCGACGACAATGGACAGCGTGCTGGGTGGCGGCTATGTGTTGCTCGCGCGCAAGCAGCGGCGACTGGCCACACCGCTGCGCATCAAGCCCGTGAAACTGCCGGTGCCGGCAGCGGGCAGGCTGTCGCCGGGGACACGGCCCAACCCGGCCCTGCAGGCAACAAGGGATACCTGAACACCCATGAGTGAAGTGGAAGCATTTACCGACGGCGCCTGCCTCGGCAATCCCGGACCGGGCGGCTGGGCCGCCTTGCTGCGGGCCCCTGGCGGCGAGCGGATGCTGGCCGGCCGGGAGCCCGCCACCACCAACAACCGCATGGAGCTGATGGCGGCGATCGGCGCGCTGGAGGCGCTCAAGCGCCCCTGCGTGGTCACGCTCACTACCGATTCGCGCTACGTCATGCAGGGCATCGAGCAGTGGTTGCCGAAGTGGCGCGCCAACGGCTGGCGCACGGCCGACCGCAAGCCGGTCAAGAACCAGGATCTGTGGCAGCGCCTGTCCGATGCGGTGGGTACGCACCAGGTTCGCTGGCAGTGGGTGCGCGGCCACAACGGCCACGCGGAAAACGAGCGTGTCGACCGCGCCGCGCGCGAGCAGGCCGAGTCGATCAGGAGCGGGGCATGAGGCAGATCGTCCTGGATACCGAAACGACCGGCCTGGAAGTACGCCAGGGCCATCGCCTGGTGGAAATCGCCTGCGTCGAGATGGTCGAACGCAGGCTCACCGGTCGCTACTACCAGACGTATCTGAACCCCGATCGTGCGATCGACGAAGGCGCCCGCCAGGTCACCGGTATCGAGGACGAGTTCCTGCTCGACAAGCCGCGCTTTGCCGATGTCGCCGACGAGTTCCTCGCCTTCATCGCCGGCGCCGAACTGATCATCCACAACGCGGCGTTCGATGTGGGCTTTCTCGACGCCGAACTGGCGCGCCTCGGTGCCGCCAGCGGCTGCATCGCCGATCGGTGCAGCGTGCTGGACACGCTGGCGATGGCGCGCGAGCGCTATCCCGGCCAGCGCAACAGCCTGGATGCCTTGTGCAAGCGGCTGGGCGTGGACAACTCGCGTCGCGACCTGCACGGCGGCCTGATCGACGCGCAGCTGCTGGCCGACGTCTATCTGGCCATGACCTCGGGTCAGGTCGGGCTGGATCTGGAGTTCGATGCAGCGACCCCGCAACACGCGGTGGTACTGCCGCCGGCAACCCTGCAGGTGCGTCCACGTGTACTGTGCGCCTCGGCAAGCGAGTTGCTTGAGCATGAGCGACGGCTCGATGCGCTGGACAAGAGCGCGGGCGGACAGAGCGTGTGGCGCCGGTTGGGTTGAGCCGCGCGGCGCGATGTTTCAGCTGCAGCGCACGAGGACGACGGTGATGTTGTCGTCGCCACCGCCGTCGAGCGCGTCCAACAGCAATTGGTCGGCGCATTCCTGCGCGGCGAGGTCGTTGCGCGCGACAGTACGGGCGATCGCTGCATCGTCGACGCACTCGGTCAAGCCGTCGCTGCACAGCAGGAAGCTCATGCCGGGTTCCAGCGTGCCGCGGGCCATGCCGATGCGCAGTTGCTCGGTGGCGGTGACGCCGAGTGCCTGGGTGAGCAGGTTGCGCTGCGGGTGCTGCGCCGCCTGGGCCGGGTCGAGCTGGCCGGCTTCCACCAGTGCCTGGACCAGCGAATGGTCGTGGCTGACGCGGCGCAGGGTGTGTTGCCACAGGTAGATGCGGCTGTCTCCGACCCAGGCCACTTCATACGCGTCGCCGACGATCCGCAGTGCTGCGATCGTGGTGCCCATCGGCAACAGGTCGAAGCTGGGCCGGGCGTGCGCCAGCAATCGCTCGCCCGCACCATTGACGGCCTCGATCAGGCCCGACCCGGCGCTGACCAGCTCGACCATCGCATCGCGCACCAGTGCCGACGCCACCTCGCCATGCTGGTGGCCGCCCATGCCGTCGGCGACCAGGAACAGGCCGAGCGAGACATCGGCGTGGTAGGTGTCCTCGTTGCGCGTGCGGCGCAGGCCGACATGGGTTCCGTGTCCGAGCTCGATCATGGGGCTAGTGTCAGGGCAAGCTGTGCAGCATGCCGCAAGCCACGGTTGTTGTCACGGTTCCCTTGCTCGCGTATGATTCGCGGCTCGCATGCGCCCATGCACCCGACCGGAGAGGTGGCAGAGTGGTCGAATGTACCTGACTCGAAATCAGGCGTACGTGCAAGCGTACCGTGGGTTCGAATCCCACCCTCTCCGCCAGATACGCAAAACGCCCCGAAAGGGGCGTTTTGCGTATTGCACGATCCGCCCGGTTCGACGGATTCGTCCGGAACGAATACGGACAGCCGCAGGCTGGCCCCGGAGCGCGTGGCGCGGAAGGGTCTGGCCCGGACGGGACGAATAATCCCCTTGCCGAAAGGGCGTTTTGCAAGTCACGCACGTGAAAAAGGGGGCCGGTCGAGACCGGCCCCCTTGCAAACAACGCGGCATGTTTGCCGCACCGGACGCGCTGGCCTCAGCCAGCCTTCTTCTTTGCCAACCGCAACCAGGTATCGACCACGGTGTCCGGGTTCAGCGAAACCGATTCGATGCCTTGTTCCATCAGCCACTCCGCGAGGTCGGGGTGGTCGCTGGGGCCCTGGCCGCAGATGCCGATGTACTTGCCCTTGGCGCGGGCGGTCTTGATCGCCATGGCCAGCAGCTTCTTCACCGCCGGGTCGCGCTCGTCGAACAGGCCGGCGACGATGCTGGAGTCGCGGTCCAGGCCCAGGGTGAGCTGAGTGAGGTCGTTCGAGCCGATCGAGAAGCCGTCGAAGATGTCGAGGAACTCGTCGGCGAGCAGGGCGTTCGACGGGACCTCGCACATCATGATGACCTTGAGCTCGTGCTCGCCCTGCTTGAGGCCGTTCTTCGCCAGCACCTCGATCACCTTGCGGCCTTCGCCGAGCGTGCGCACGAACGGGATCATCACCCACACGTTGGAGAGACCCATCACCTCGCGCACGCGCTTCACTGCCTTGCATTCCAGCGCGAACGCCTCGGCGAAGCTGGGGTCGACGTAGCGGCTGGCGCCGCGGAAACCGATCATCGGGTTCTCTTCGTGCGGCTCGTAGCGCGAGCCGCCCAGCAGGCCGGCGTACTCGTTCGACTTGAAGTCGGACAGGCGCACGATCACCGGCTTCGGGTAGACCGAGGCGGCGATGGTGGCGATGCCTTCGGCGAGGCGATCGACGTAGAACTCGACCGGGCCGGCATAGCCGGCGATGCGCTCGTCTATCTTTGCCTTGGTTTCGGCGTCCTGCTTGGCGTATTCCAGCAGCGCCTTGGGATGCACGCCGATGTGGCTGGCGATGATCATCTCCAGCCGGGCCAGGCCGATGCCGGCGTTCGGCAGCTGGCCGAAGTCGAAGGCACGCTCCGGGTTGGCCACGTTCATCATGATCTTCAACGGCGCCTCGGGCATGTCGCCGAGATCCGCGGTGATCCGCTCGAACTTCAGGATGCCTTCGTAGATCGTGCCGGTGTCGCCTTCGGCGCAGGACACGGTGACGTCGGCGCCATCCGGAATCAGCTCCAGCGCATTGCCGGTGCCGACCACCGCCGGCACGCCCAGCTCGCGCGCGATGATCGCCGCGTGGCAGGTGCGGCCACCGCGGTTGGTGACGATGGCCGAGGCGCGCTTCATCACCGGCTCCCAGTCGGGGTCGGTCATGTCGGCGATCAGTACGTCGCCGACCTGCACCTTGTTCATGTCGCTCAGGGAGCGGATCACGCGGGCCTTGCCGGCGCCGATCTTCTGGCCGATCGAGCGGCCTTCGGCCAGCACCTTGCCTTTCTCGCTGAGGCTGAAGCGCTCCAGCTGGGTCGCATGCGAGCGCGACTTCACCGTCTCCGGGCGGGCCTGCACGATGTACAGCTTGCCGGTGTGGCCGTCTTTCGCCCACTCGATGTCCATCGGGCGGTCGTAATGTTTCTCGATGATCAGCGCCTGGCGGGCGAGTTCCTGCACGTCGTCGTCGCTGATGCAGAACTTGTGGCGCAGTTCGGCCGGAGTGTCCTCGGTCCTCACGCGCTCGCCCGGCGCGCTGGAATAGACCATGCGCAACTGCTTGGCGCCCAGGTTGCGACGAAGCACGGCCGGCTTGCCTGCGCGCAGGGTCGGCTTGAACACGTAGAACTCATCGGGATTCACCGCGCCCTGCACGACCATCTCGCCCAGACCATAGGAGCCGGTGACGAACACCACGTCGCGGAAGCCCGACTCGGTGTCCAGCGTGAACAGCACGCCGGAGGCGCCCACGTCCGAACGCACCATCAGCTGCACGCCGGCGGAGAGGAACACGTCCTCGTGCTTGTAGCCCTGATGCACGCGGTAGGCGATGGCCCGGTCGTTGTACAGCGAGGCGAAGACCTCCTTCACCTTGTGCAGCACGTCGTCGATGCCGACCACGTTGAGGAAGGTTTCCTGCTGGCCGGCGAACGAGGCGTCGGGCAGGTCCTCGGCGGTAGCAGAGGAACGAACCGCAACCGCGATGTCGTCGGCACCGGCGTCCCTGCACAGCTTGATGTAGGCCGCGCGGATCGCCTGCTCGAGTTCGGCGGGCAGGGCGGTGTCGACGATCCAGCCGCGGATTTCCTTGCCGGCCGCGACCAGGGCATCGACGTTGTCGACGTCGAGCGTGGCCAGTCGATCCTGGATGCGCCGGGCCAGCCCGCTCTTTTCCAGATACTGCTGGAACGCACTGGCGGTGGTGGCAAAGCCGCCGGGCACCGAGACACCCAGTTTGGCGAGGTTGCCGATCATTTCGCCCAGCGAAGCATTCTTGCCGCCGACCTTGCCAAGGTCAGTCATGCGCAGTTGATCGAGCCAAAGCACCAGGTCGTTCAAGGGTGTCTCCTCGGGATGGCGGAACGGGGGGGCAGGGAACCAGCGGTCGCGGGCGCGCTGCGGGAAACTGGTATTGTCCGCCGCGGATGGTGCGAAGCACAAGAAGACCAGTGCCACGCGATGTCATTCCAACCCGATACCAGTCAACGCGCGTTCAACACGGGACAGCGTTTTGCCCTTGCGCTAAGGTGCGAGCCTGCGCACTCGGCCCGGCGGAAGCTTCACATGCAGCGAACCGTGTTTTTCATTTCCGATTCCACTGGTATTACCGCCGAGACGATCGGCAACAGCATCCTGGCGCAGTTCGAGGGTGTCCGGTTCGACAAGCACCGGTTGCCGTTCACCGACAACCCGCACAAGGCCGAGTTGGCTGCACTGCGGATCAAGACCAACTACGCACAGACCGGGCAGCGTCCGGTGGTGGTCAACACCATGGCCGACCGCAACCTGTGCGACATCGTGGCTTCGAGCGGTGCGCTGATGCTGGACGTGTTCGCGCCGTTCATCGGTCCGCTGGAGGAAGAGCTGCAGACGCGCCGGTCCGGTGCGGTGAATCGCTCGCACGGCATGGTCGATTTCGACAAGTACGAGGCGCGCATCAACGCCACCAACTACGCGTTGTCGCATGACGACGGGATCGACGTGAATTACGCCGATGCCGACCTGATCCTCGTCGGCGTGTCGCGTTCGGGCAAGACGCCCACCTGCCTGTACATGGCCTTGCATTACGGCGTCAGCGCCGCCAACTATCCGTTGACCGACGAGGACCTGGAGAAACTGGAGTTGCCCGCGCGGCTGCGGCCCTACAAGGACCGCCTCTACGGGCTGACCATCGACGCGGTACGCCTGGCGCAGATTCGCGAGCAGCGCCGCTCCGGCAGCCGTTACGCCACGATCGCGCAATGCCGCTGGGAGCTGGAACAGGCCGAACGGCTGATGCGCCAGGCCGGGATACCCAGCCTCAACACCACTCACGTGTCGATCGAGGAGATCGCCAGCAAGATCTTCGACCGCTTCGGCATCGAGCGGACCATGTTCTGATTTTCATCCGGAGTTTGTGCGTTGCCCACGAGTGCCGTACTGGACCATCGAAACAGCCTGCTGCCGGGACGGTTCGAGACCCTGATGGGTCTGTATGCGGAGAACTATCACCGCCTCGCGCGGCTGTTCGCGCCGCACGAGCTTCCCGCCGGCCGCTACGTGTCGAGCGTGGACGACGGCCTGGACGTGCACCTGCAGGTGCAGGAGCACCACCCGTACACCGTCGAGCTGGAGCTCACCTACGGATTCGTCGATGCGCACACCGGCCAGCGCGCGCCCTCGGCGCAGTTGCGCATGTACACCGACGCGCATGTCGCCGAGGCGCTGCACTGCCACCCGGGCCGGCACCTGTGGCAGGTGCTGGGCCCGTTTTCCCCGGTGCACTCGGTGTTCCAGTACCGCCTGCGCATGAACCGATTCCTGGCCCGATGGCTGGAATACCTCGCCGAGCAGGGGCATTCCACCGGCACCCTGGAGCCGCAGCCGGAGTCGCACGAAGGCGGTGGGGAATAGCGGTTCTATTCAAAGCGATCCATGGCTGCGTCCTGATCTTTGCGCCCATGGATGGATGCACAAATCACCACAACAAAAAACCCGCGCCAGGCGGGTTTTCGTTTTGAATGGTGGCGGAGTGGACGGGACTCGAACCCGCGACCTCCGGCGTGACAGGCCAGCATTCTAACCAACTGAACTACCACTCCGCAGTTGCAACAGCTTCCAGCTTGCGCGGTCCAACTTGGCGTCCCCACGGGGATTCGAACCCCGGTCGCCACCGTGAAAGGGTGATGTCCTAGGCCTCTAGACGATGGGGACGTTGATTTTTCGAAAAGTCCGCACATGGATGCGCGGGTTCTCGCAAAGGACTTGCACTGAATCAAAACCTGGTGGAGCCAGGCGGGATCGAACCGCCGACCTCCTGCATGCCATGCAGGCGCTCTCCCAGCTGAGCTATGGCCCCGCCGCTGGAAGCCGAGAAGAATAGGGTGGGGTTGCTTGCCCGTCAAGCTTTTTTTCGACGCCGTTGCGCGTGCGCATCATCACATCGCGCCACGGCTGCGGCGATGCGGACGCGATCTTCGCCGACGCTCCTTTATGCTGCAGCGACGAGGGCAACGGCGAAGGAAGGCGATGCACGAAATCGGGTTCATCCGTGATCTTGCCGTGGTGATGCTGGTGGCCGGCGCCACCACGATCCTGTTTCAGCGCCTGCGTCAGCCGGTGCTGCTGGGCTACATCCTGGCTGGCGTGCTGATCGGTCCGCACACGCCCGGCGTGCTGGTCGGCGACGCGCGCGCCATCGACGACATCTCCAACCTGGGCGTGGTGCTGCTGATGTTCACGCTGGGCCTGGAATTCAGCGTGCGCAAGCTGCGCGACGTGGGTGTCGGCATGTTGCTGGTGGCGGTGGGCGAGGTCGGCCTGATGCTGTGGATCGGCTACGGCATCGGCAGCCTGTTCGGCTGGAAGGGCATGGATGCGCTGTTTCTCGGCGCGATCATTTCGCTGTCCTCGACCATGGTGGCGACGCGCACCCTGTCCGAGCTGGGCCAGCGTCAGCAGCCGTTCGCCCAACTGGTGGTGGGCCTGCTGGTGGCCGAAGACATGCTCGCCATCATCATGCTGACCCTGCTCACCGCGGTGGCCATCGGCGGCTCGGTGCAGGCGGAGGCGGCGTTCACCCTGATCGGACACCTGGGCCTGTTCGTGGTGGTCGGCATGATCCTGGGCCTGCTGCTGCTGCCGCGGCTGGTGGACTACGTGGCTGGCTTCGGTCGCGACGAAACCCTGCTGGTCAGCGTGCTGGGGATCTGTTTCGGCGCCAGCCTGGTCGCGGTGTGGATGGGGTTCAGCGTGGCGTTGGGTGCCTTCCTGGCCGGGGCGGTGGTGGCCGAGTCGCGCAGCGCCGGCCGGGTGGTCCAGCTGGTCGAGCCTTTGCGCGACATGTTCGCCGCGCTGTTCTTCGTGGCGATCGGGCTGAAGATCGACCCGGCGATGCTGTGGCAGTACGCGGTGCCGGCGCTGTTGATCGCAGGGGTGGTCGTCGTCGGCAAGACGCTGGCCTGCAGCCTCGGCGTGCTGGTGGTCGGGCACGAACCGCGCACCGCGCTGCGGGCGGGCCTCGGCATGGCGCAGATCGGCGAGTTCTCGTTCGTGATCGCCACGCTCGGCCTTTCACTGGGCGTGATCAGCGACTTCATCTATCCGGTGGCCGTCGCGGTCTCGGTGGTGTGCATGGCGTTGTCGCCGTACCTGTCGCGCTCGGGCGACCGCGTGGCCAGCGGGTTGCGGCGGGTCACGCCACGTTCCGTGCAATTGCTGGCCACCAGCTACAGCGGCTGGCTGGAACATCTCAAGCCGGTGAACGAGAACGCCACGCTGGCGGCGATCCTGCGGCGCCTGCTGTGGCACATCGCGGTGAACGTTCTGCTGGTGGTGACCCTGTTCATGGTCGGCGCCTATGTCAATGCGCATGGCTGGACCTGGTTCTCCACGGTGGGCATCGGGCGCGAGATGCGGCACACGGTGATCTGGGCCTGCGCGTTGTTCCTGTCGCTGCCGATGCTGATCGCGGTGTATCGCAAGGCCGGCGCGCTGGGCATGTTGCTGGCCGAGATCGGCATACGCGAGAGCTTTGCGCGCTCCTACACCCACGCCATCCGAAGTGTGCTGGCGCGGGTGATTCCGCTGGCCACGCTGCTGCTGCTGGGCATCCTGCTGAGCGCGCTGGGTTCGGCGATCCTGCCACCGCGCGGCATCGCCATCTTCCTGCTGGTGGTGGGGGCGGTGCTGTCGGTGGTGCTGTGGCGGGGCCTGGTGCACATGCATGCGCGGTTGCAGGCGGCGTTGAAGGAAACCCTTGACAAGCCGGAGCCGCCGGCGGACGGGGCCGATTGACAACGACGCCCCACGCGGGGGGCGGGTGCGAGGCGGCGGCCGGCATCCGTGCAACGCTGAACCTTTATGCCGTCTGACGGTCACAAGGCGCGATCGTTGCCAAGAACAGGCCGGCACCGCACAATGCGTGGCCTGCCTCCAACGCGGGGTCCGGCCGGCGATGCCGGCATTTCCATTTTCATGAGGGAGTTACAAATGAAGCACTTTCTGCGTCCCACGCTGACGGCAGTGGCAATGGCCGTTGCGCTGGGCATGACGGCGGGCGCATTTGCCCAGGCCGCCAAGACTGGCGCCGCCGCCCCCGTCGACAAGGCCAAGGCCAGCTACGTATTCGGTTATTACAAGATGGGCGAGAGCGTGCCGCCGATCCTGCGCGACGAGATGGACCCCGCCGCCGTGGCACGTGGCGTGCAGGCCGCGCTGTCGGGCCAGAAGTCGACCGTCAGCGAGGCCGAGGCCAAGCAGGTCTACGAGGCCTTCATGACCAAGGTGCAGGCCAAGTTCGAGGCCGAGCGCGCCCAGGAGGCAGCCAAGAACAAGGCGGAAGGCGACGCCTTCTTCGCCAAGAACAAGACCGCCCCTGGCGTGAAGACCACGGCTTCCGGCCTGCAGTACAAGGTGATCACCGCCGGCACCGGCGCCCGCCCGGGCCCGAACGACACCGTGGAGATCAACTACACCGGCTCGTTCCTGGACGGCCAGGTGTTCGACGCCTCCGCCAAGCATGGTCCGAAGCCGGCCTCGATCCCGGTCGCCAACGTGATCCCGGGCTTCCGCGAAGGCCTGCAGCTGATGCAGGTGGGTGGACACTACAAGTTGTTCATTCCCGCGTCGCTGGCCTATGGTGCCGAGCCGCAGCCGCCCATGCCGCCCAATGCCACGCTGATCTTCGACGTGACCCTGGTCAAGACGGGCCCGACGCCGGCAGCTCCCAGCGGTTCCGACGGGCAGTAACCGACGGTTCGCCAGCAGGTTCGCCGAAGGGGCGCGAAGCGATTCGCGCCCCTTCTTTTTGCGCCGTGTGTCGCTGTCGGACGGCGCGGTTAGAATAGGCGGTTCACTTTCCAGGAAAACCCTCAACGATGATGAAGGTAACGATCTTTGGTACCGGCTACGTCGGACTGGTTACCGGTGCCTGTCTGGCCGAGATGGGCAATCACGTGGTCTGCGTCGATATCGACGCAGGCAAGGTCGAGCGGCTGAAGCGCGGCGAGATCCCGATCTACGAGCCGGGCCTGGAATCGATCGTGCAGAGCAACCATGCCAGTGGCCGGCTCGACTTCACCACCGAGGCGGCGCCGGCGATCGCCCACGGTGAATTGATCTTCATCGCCGTCGGCACGCCGCCGGACGAGGACGGCAGCGCCGACCTGCAGTACGTGCAGAAGGTGGCCAGCACGATCGGCCATCACCTGCAGCGTTACGCCGTGGTGGTGAACAAGTCGACCGTGCCGGTGGGTACCGCCGATCGCGTGCGCGAAGCCGTCGCGGCCGAGCTGGCGGCGCGCCAGGCCACGGTGGAATTCGACGTGGTGTCGAACCCGGAGTTCCTGAAGGAGGGCGCGGCGGTGGAAGACTGCCTGCGCCCCGACCGCATCGTCGTGGGTGCTTCCAGCACGCGCGCGGTTGCCCTGCTGCGCAAGCTGTACGCGCCGTTCAACCGGAATCACGACCGCATGGTGGTGATGGACGAGCGCTCGGCCGAGCTGACCAAGTACGCCGCCAACGCGATGCTGGCGACCAAGATCAGTTTCATGAACGAGATCGCGAACATCGCCGAGCGGGTGGGCGCCGACGTGGAACTGGTGCGCCAGGGCATCGGCTCGGACCCGCGCATCGGCTACAGCTTCATCTACCCGGGCGCCGGTTACGGCGGCTCGTGCTTTCCCAAGGACGTGCAGGCGCTGGAACGCACCGCGCACGCACATGGCTACGAGGCCCGCCTGCTCGGTGCGGTCGAGGCGGTCAACCGGCAGCAGAAGGGCAAGTTGTTCGAGCTGATCTCGCGGCATTTCGACGGCCAGCTGGGCGGCCGCACGATCGCGCTGTGGGGCTTGGCGTTCAAACCGAATACCGACGACATGCGCGAGGCTTCCAGCCGACGCCTGATGGAACAACTGTGGGGCGCCGGCGCGAAGGTGCGCGCGTTCGACCCGGAAGCGCGCGAGGAAGCCCGGCGGCTGTATGGCGAACGTGCCGATCTGGTGCTTTGCGAGCACGCCGCGGCTGCCCTGCAGGGCGCCGACGTGCTGGCCGTGGTCACCGAGTGGAAGGCCTTCCGCAGCCCCGATTTTGCGGCGATCCGTGCCGCGCTGGCGGTCCCGGCGATCTTCGACGGCCGCAACCTGTACGACCCGGCCGTGGTGGAGGAGGCGGGTCTGGCCTATTACGGCATCGGCCGTGGCCGCAGCCTGCAGTTGTCGTGATGAACAGTTCGAACGACGTGCTCGCCCGCCGGCTCGACGAGATGGAGATCAAGCTGACCTTCATCGACGAGGCGGTGCAGGCGCTGACCACGGCGGACGCCGACCAGTCGCAGCGGATCGCTGCGCTGGAACGCGCCCTGCGCGACCTGCGCGGCGAGGTGGCGTCGATGCGCATCGCGCAGGGTGACGATCCGCACGATGAACCGCCGCCGCCGCATTACTGACCCGGACCCCTCCCACCTGCCGATCACGGAATGCCCGCATGGCCGATTCCCTGCGCGATCAGCTGCTCAAGAGCGGCATCGTCAAACAAGTGCAGCAGGACCGCGCGCACGAACCGAAGCGCCCGACGCCTGCGTCGCCCGGCAAGCCCGCACGCAAGGGCGGCAAGCCGCATGCGGCGCGGCCGTCGGGACAGAGCCAGCAGGACATCGACCTGGCCAAGGCATACGCGCTGCGTGCCCGGACTGAAGCCCGCGAGCGCCAGCGGATCGAGCGCGAGGCGGCCGAGCAAGCCCGGCTGCGGCGTGAGCGCAAGCTGCGCATCCAGCAACTGCTGGATGGCCAGGCGTTGAACAAGGCCGATGCCGACCAGGTGCGCAACTTCGAATACGCCGGCAAGATCCGCCGCATCCATGTCGACGCAACCCAGCTGGCGGCACTCAACGCCGGCGAACTGGGCGTGGTGCAGCATGCCGGTCGCTACCTGCTGGTCAGCCGCGACACGGCCGAGCAACTGCGCGAACTGGACGCCAACCACGTCGCCTTGCTGGTGGCGCCGGGCACCGCCGGCACGGATGACGACGGCGTACCCGACGATCTCATGTGGTGAGGTCGAAGTAGGGCGGGCACCGCCGCCTCACGAAGCAAGCGCGGCGGGCACCGCCCGCCGCGCGATTCAGCGGTCCGGCGCTTGCGTCAACGCCGGATGGTCCCAGCCATGCTTGGGCTTGAAGCGGTCGCCATGGCGGCGGGCCAACTGCTCCAGCTTCGCCTTCAGCGTGTCGGCGCCTTCGCTGCGCACGTACTGGATCGGGCCGCCACGGAAGGGTGCGAATCCGGTGCCGAAGATCACGCCTGCATCCAGCAGATCGGCGTCGTCGACCACGCCGTCGGCCAGGCAGGCCACCGCCTCGTTGACCATCGACAGGATCATTCGATCCTGCAGGTCCGGCGGTGTCACGTAGTCGTTGTCCACTTCGGGCTTCTGCGGCTTGCCGTCCTGCCACACGTACAGTCCCTGGCCGTCCTTCTTGCCGCGCTTGCCGGCGGCGAGCCGTTCGTCCATGCCGGGCGGCAGCTCCAGGCCGAGGAAAGGCGCCAACTCCTTGCCCACCGAGGCGCAGACGTCCAGACCGATCGTGTCGGCCAGTTCGATCGGCCCCATCGGCATGCCGAACTTCTTCGCCTCGCGATCGAGCACCGCCCCGGGCACGCCCTCGCTGTACAGTCGCATGGCTTCGAGCAGGTACGGGACCAGGATGCGGTTGACCAGGAAGCCCGGCGTGCCCTTGACCGCGACCGGCAGCTTGCCGATCGCCTTGCAGAACGCCAGCGCGCGTTTCTCGATGGCCGGGTCGAGCCGGTCGTGGCGCACGACCTCCACCAGCGGCATCTGCGCCACCGGGTTGAAGAAATGCAGGCCGAGGAAGTCTGCCGGACGAGCGAGCTTGCCGCGCAGTTCGTCCAGCGGAATGCTGGAGGTGTTGCTGGCCAGGATTGCCCCGTCCTTGAGCTGCGGCTCGATGGCGGCGTACAGCGCCTCTTTCGCCTCGGCATTCTCGTAGATCGCCTCGATCGCCAGATCCGCCTGGGCGACGCCCTTGCCGTCGACGTCGGCGCGCAGCCGCTGCACTGCCGCGTCGATCTTCTCCGGGGTCTTGAGCTTTTTCTCGTACAGCGCGCGTGCGCGATCCAGCGCCGGCTGGATGTACTTCATCTCGCGGTCCTGCAGGGTCACGTCCATGCCTTTCAGTGCCACCCAGGCGGCGATGTCGCCGCCCATCACGCCGGCACCCACGACGTGCACGCGGTTGATGGCCGCATCGACGCCGCCGCCCTGGCCCTTCAGCCGCTCCTGCAGGAAGAAGATGCGGATCAGGTTCTGCGCGGTGGGTGTCTGCGCCAGCCGCGCCACCGAGTCGGCTTCGATCTTCAAGCGCTGGCCGATGTCGCTGCCGCCGCGCTTCCACACGTCGATCAGGGCGAACGGCGCCGGATAGTGCTCGCGACGTACCTTGGCCGCCGTCTGCTTGACCATGATCGGCGCCAGGATCTGTCGCCCCAGCCAGCTGTTGCTGGCCCACGCCTTGGCGCGACGCGCGAACGGTCGCGACGGCGCGCGTCGCAGCAGCAGGCGCGCCTCGGCCAGCAGCTCCTGCGGGCGTGCGAGGTGATCGACCACGCCCAGCGCGAGTGCGCGCCGCGCCGAGAGCGGCTTGCCGGTGAGCATCACCGGCATCGCCTCGGCCGCACCGATCAGGCGTGGCAGGCGGGCCGTGCCGCCCCAGCCGGGGTGGATGCCAAGCATCACCTCGGGCAGGGCGATGCGGGTACTGTCCTCGTCGGCCGCCACGCGCAGACGGCACGCCAGGATCAATTCGGTGCCGCCGCCCATGCAGGGACCGTGCACCGCGGCCACGGTGGGGCAGGCGAGCCGGGCCAGTGCTTCGTACACGCGCTGGCCGTGCTCGATGTTCTCGCGCACGGTGTCCTGGCGCGCGTATTCCACGAACTCGCGGATGTCCGCGCCCACCGCAAAGCCCGCGGACTTGCCCGAATGGATGATGACGCCGGCGGGCATGTCGATCGCCAGCCGCTCGACGATCTGATCCAGCTCGTCCAGCACGGCACGATTGATCGCATTGACGCTGCTGCCGGCGCGGTCGAGCGTCAGCGTCACCAGGCCATCGTCCTCGTGGGTCCGCCAGTGGTTGAATCGCAATCCTTCGAACATGGGGGTCGGCACATGGTGGAGGAGGCCTGAACCATACCGTTCCGTGGTCGCGATTGCGAGATGTGACGCGTGCGCTTGACCCGCTGGTGACAGCGGTGTGAAATCGGACCGTTGCGGACGGTATCCGCCGAAACCAGTCGCACGCGCGGGTGCTCCCGGGCGATTCCCGCAGGTGCGATTGGCTAACTGAACCGGGTCGACGAGGGTCGATCGGTTCCCGGCCATTCGAAGGCATCCGCGCTCGCCGCGGGTCCGGATTCAGCACCTGCCGCAGGACGAAACCAGATGACCATCGCCATGGCCTCCGCCGTACCCCAGGCTGGCGCCGAGATATTCGAACGCATCCTGACCGCGCCCAGTGGCCTGGTCGTGTTGCAAAGCAAGGACGCCGAAGCGCTGATCGAACAGGTGCGCGTGCTGGCCAGGCACAGCGGCCAGGCGGTATACCTGTGGCAGCCGGACACCGGGCTGGGCAGCCTGCGCGAGGCCCATGCCCGGGTGCCGGACTGCGAGCGGCTCGGCAATGCGTTGCGTTACATGCAGCAGAGCATGCATTTCGGCGTCTATTTCCTGCGCGGGGTGGAGCTGCCCCTGTCGGCGGTGGATGCAGCCATGCTGCGCCAGTTGGCGCGGGCGCCCAAGGGCCACCTGCGCCGCGTGGTGCTGGTCGATGCGCCGCAGGCGCTGGTGGCCCACCTGGGCGACCTCGCCGCCCAGGTCAGTACCGAAGACGGCAAGCCGCGCCAGCTGCGCCTGCGCGATGGTCGCTGGCTGACATGAGGCCGCGCACATGAATGCCGGCATTCTGCTGGTAGCTGCCCAGCGCGACCTGCGCCGGGCGCTGTTCGACGCGCTCGATCGTGCCGGCTACGCGCGGCTGCATTCGGCGCGCGACATTTCCCACGCGGCGATCCTGCTGGAGGGCAATGCCGCGCAGGAACCGCTGCAGTTGATGGTGCTGGTGCTGGATGGCGACGAAACCCAGGCCTGCGCCGCTTGCGAGCAATTGCGCCGGCTGCCGGGCGCCGCCGATGCGCCGCTGATCGTGGTGCTGGCCGATGGCGCGCCGTGCAGCCCGGCCGACCTGCCGCCGGGGATCGCCGACTGGCTTTGCGCCGGACAGATTGCCACCGAACTGGTCGCGCGCTGGCAGCGCCTGCCGGTCACCGCAGCCGGTGGCCCGGTCCCGACGGTTTGGGGTGCGGCCGGCGATTGGCGATGGGCCTTCGAGGAAAGCGGCAGCGAATGGTTGATGGTCGACCTGCAGAGCCAGTGCCTGCTCGAAGTCAGTCCCGGCGTGATCCGGCACAGTCGCCTGCCTGCCAGCGAGTGGGCCGGGCTGGCGCTGGCCGAGGCGGTACAGCTCGAGGGCGACACGTCGGCCACCATTTTCAACGACGCGGATCGCCGCTGGCATCCGGCCCGGCGCAAGTCGTCGCTGGGTTACGACACCGGTCAGGTGAACGTGCGGCGGGTCGAGCAGGGCGGCAGCGCGGCTCTGGCGCTGCAGTTTCGCAGCGATCGCGCCGACCTGCGGCCGGAGGCGGCGTTGTCGCTGTTGTCGCGCCTGTTCGCCTCAAGCAGCGGCGTCGACGCGCAGTCCGCCTGCGCGCAACTGCTGTTCGACGAGCTGGCGCTGGACTATCTGGCCGTGTGGTCGGTCCGTCCGGAAACGGCCGACGCCCCCGCCCAGGTCCTGCAACTGAGCCGCGAGGAACACGCGCAGTGGCCGCCGGGCTACCTGCAGAGTTCGCTGCAACTGGTGCTGGGCGGGCAGGCGATGCGGTACCAGAGCGACGCCGGCAAGCTGGCGGCGGTCGACCCGCTGCTGCAGCAGCTGGATCTGGCCGGCTTCGTCGGCTTGCCGATGTACGACGAGCGGCACAGCGTGCTCGGCGCCGTGCTCGCCGGCAGCCGCCGCGGTTTCGCCGAGATGGCGGTGGTCGAGCCGGTGCTGCGTTGCGCGGCGGCGCGTTTCGCCCGCACGCTGGAGCTGCAGCGCACCCGCGAACAGGGTCGCGCCGAGGGCCTGGTCGATGCCTTGACCGGGTTGCCCAACCGGTTGCTGTTCAACGACCGGCTGGAGGCGATCCTGCGCGAGGCGATCCGCAACGGCGAGTGCTTTGCCCTGCTGTTCGTCGACCTGGACCGGTTCAAGGCCATCAACGATACCTACGGCCACGCCACCGGCGACCGGGTGTTGCGCACTGTCACCCAGCGGTTGCGCGGCAGCATCCGCGCCTCCGACACCGTGGCGCGTTATGCCGGCGACGAGTTCACCATCGTGCTGCGCCACATCGTCAAGAACGACGACGTGCTGCGCGTGGCCGAGAAGATCGTGCAGATGATGGAGTCGCCGATCTTCCTGGAAGACGGCGTGGAGCTGCAGGTCACCGTGTCGATGGGCGTGAGCTTTTTCCCCGACGACGCCAACGACGCCGATACCCTGCTCAAGCATGCGGACGAGGCGATGTATTCGGCCAAGCACAAGGGCCGCAACAACTTCCAGATCTACGAGGTCAGTCCGGAGTACGCGCGCCAGCACGGCATGGCGCTGAAGACGCGCCTGCGCCACGCCGAAGGCAACGGCGAGTTGCGCGTGGTCTATCAGCCCCAGGTCAATGCCGAGACCGAGGACATCGTGGGCATGGAGGCGCTGGTGCGCTGGGAGCACCCCGAGCTGGGCATGATCAGCCCCGCCGTGTTCATTCCGCTGGCCGAGGAGACCGGGCTGATCGTGTCGATCGGCGAATGGGTGATGCACACCGCTTGCCGCCAGGCGCGCGAGTGGGAGCAGCGCTACGGCTTGCGCCTGCGCCTGGGCGTCAACCTGTCGGCCGTGCAGTTGATGGAGCCGCAGTTGCTGGAGATGGTGGCGCGCGCGCTGCGCGAGACCGGGCTCGATCCCACCCTGCTGGAAATGGAGATCACCGAGAGCATCAGCATCAAGGCGGCGCCGAACCTGGTGGAGAACCTCAATGCGCTGCACCGGCTCGGCTGTCACATCGCGATCGACGATTTCGGCACCGGCGCCGCCTCGCTGGACTACCTGCGCCGGCTGCCCGCCGACCGCATCAAGGTGGACCAGAGCTTCGTGCGCAATATCGGCGTGGACCCGGACGACGAGGCGATCGTGCGGGCCACCATCGAGATGGCCCACCGGCTGAACCGTGCGGTGGTGGCCGAGGGCGTGGAGACCGAGCAGCACCTGCAATTCCTGCGCGACCACCATTGCGACGAGCTGCAGGGCTACCTGTTCTGCCGGCCGTTGCAGCCGATCAGCTTCGAGAAGATGCTGGCCGAGCGCCAGCGCCTGCTGGGCGTGCGGCAGGCCGAACCGGCTTGAGCGGTCCGCAGGCGGCCCCATAACGGGAGCTGGCGCGACGATTGGCTAAACTGAACTCGGTGGGCCGCTCGTGGTCTGAGCGCCGGGTTCAGCTCACCCCAGGCACCCTCAGCGGATGACGGCATTGACGATGGACACGGCCCGCATGGGCGAAAACGAACTGGACCGCGCGCTGGTCGAGCGGGTCCAGCAGGGGGACAAGCGCGCCTTCGACCTGCTGGTGCGCAAGTACCAGCACAAGCTGATCGGGCTGATTTCGCGTTACGTGCGCAGCCATGCCGAGTGCGAGGACATCGCGCAGGAGTCCTTCATCCGCGCCTGGCGCGCGATCGGATCGTTCCGTGGCGACAGCGCGTTCTACACCTGGCTGTACAAGATCGCGGTCAACACCGCCAAGAACCACCTGGTGGCGATGGGGCGACGGCCGCCCTCCGGCGACGTCGACGCGGACGAAGCCGAGTTCATGGCCGGGGCCGAGCGCATGCACGACAGCGCCACCCCCGAGCACGAATTGATGCGCCAGGAAATTGAACAATCGGTGTTTTCCACTGTCCAAGCCCTGCCCGAGGAACTGCGGACCGCCATCACCCTGCGTGAAGTGGATGGCCTCAGTTACGATGAAATCGCCGAAGCGATGGGCTGTCCGATCGGTACGGTGCGTTCGCGCATCTTCCGGGCGCGTGAGGCGATCGACGAAAAGCTGCGGCCGCTGCTGTCTGGCCGCGAGGATCCGACATGAACCAGGCACAGACCCACCAGGACGCCCTCGAGAATCTCTCGGCCAGCATGGACGGCGAATTGCCTGTCGAGCAGTTGCGTTTCCTGTTGCGCCGACTCGATCACGATGAAGCCTTGCGCCAGGCATGGTCGGGCTACCACTTTGCCCGCGACGGCCTGCGCCGCGAGATCACCCTGCGCGCCTCCGGCGGCTTCGCCGCGCGGGTGATGCTGGCGATCGAGCAGGAGACGGTGGCCGCCGCGGCGCCGTCGCGACGGCACGCCTGGTTGCGCTGGTCCGGCGGTGGCGTGATCGCCGCCAGCGTGGCCGCCGCGGCGTTGATGATCAGCCAGCCGGCGGGCAATGCCGGCCGCGTGGACTCCGCCGTGGTGGCGGGGACCAGCCAGGTGACCTTGTCGACGCCGGCGAGCACGCCGGCAGCACCGCCTTCGGTGCCGCCATGGCTCAGCGGCAACGCCGCCGGCCTGCTCAGCCAGCAGGCTTCGGCTACCCTGGGCGCGCCGCTGGACGACGGCCAGTCGCGTGATGCGCGGCGGATGTCGACCTACCCGGCGATGCATCGTTATCGCACCCTGGACAACAACGACGGCAGCTATCTGCTGCTGCTCGACCCGGCACCGGATGCCTCGCACCAGGCCGCTGCCGGCCGGCGCTGAGATTGTCGGGCGAGTGATGGTTCGCGGCAAATCCTGTTGATGCGGATGTCCCCTCGGCGCCTGTGCCGAAGGTGTTGTGCGGCCGCTCGACTGTGCCGCGGCCCGCTTGCCGTGTCGTCATTGATCGCCGGTTCGCGCCGGCTGCAGTTCAAACCCAAGGAGGAGTCATGAGTCATTCCATCTTGCGTACGCTGGCCTGTTGCGCCCTGCTGGGCCTGGCCGGGGTCGGCGGCGTGCAGGCCCAGCCGGCGGCTGCCGCGGCGCTGCCGGATTTCACCGGCATCGTGCAGCAGAACGCCCCCGCGGTAGTGCACGTGGAGGCCCGGTACACCGGCGAACCGAATCGCTCGATGCGCGTGCAGGGCCAGATGGGACCGGGGCAGGGCATGCCCAACGACCCGGGCGCCGAGATCCTGCGGCGCTTCTTCGGCATGCCGATGATGCCCTCGCCCGAGGAGCAGCGGCATACCTCGCTGGGTTCGGGTTTCATCATCTCCAGCGACGGTTACATCCTCACCAACAACCACGTGGTCGACCATGCGGACAAAGTCACCGTGCGCCTGCAGGATCGCCGCACGCTGACCGCCAAGGTGGTCGGCACCGACCCGACCTATGACATCGCCCTGCTCAAGGTCGATGCCGGCGGTGCGCTGCCGACGGTGACCATCGGCAATTCGCGCAGCCTGAAACCGGGCCAGTGGGTGCTCGCGATCGGCTCGCCGTTCGGCTTCGACTACACCGTGACCCAGGGCATCGTCAGCGCGGTGGGCCGCAACCTGGGCCAGCGCGACCAGCCATATACCTCCTTCATCCAGACCGACGTGCCGATCAACCGCGGCAACTCCGGCGGCCCGCTGTTCAACCTGCAGGGCCAGGTGGTCGGCATCAATTCGCAGATCTATTCCAACACCGGCGACTATCTCGGCGTGTCGTTCTCGATCCCGATCGACGTGGCAATGAACGCGGTGCAGCAGCTCAAGACCAAGGGCTACGTCTCGCGCGGCCTGCTCGGCGTGACTGTGCAGCCGGTCAGCGACGACATCGTCAAGGCGTTCAAGCTCGACAACGGCGTCGGCGCGGCCGTGGTCGACGTGGACCCGGACAGCGGTGCCGGCAAGGCCGGCCTCCAGGCCGGCGACATCATCCTGGCCTACGACAACCACGACCTGCAGCAGGCCGCCGACCTGCCGCCGCTGGTGGGCATGACCAAGCCGGGCAGCAAGGTGCCGGTAGAGATCCTGCGCAACGGCAAGAAGCAGACCGTGCAGGTGACCATCGGCGAGGCCAAGCGCGACGGCAATGCCGTGGACAACCGCAGCGCCGGCTCGCCCACTGCGCGCAGCGGTTCGGCCGCGCTGGGGTTGAGCGTGCAGTCGCTCGACAACGATACCCGCAAGCAGCTCGGGCTGAAGGACGGGCAGGGCGTGGTGATCGACGCCATCACCGGTCCGGTGGCGGCGCAGTCGGGGCTGCGCGCCGGCGACGTGATCCTGATGGTCAACCAGCGCAAGATCGGCAGCGTGGCGGAGTTCGAGGCGGCCACGAAGGACGTCAAGGCGGGCAGCACGGTCCTGTTGCTGGTGCGCCGCGGCGACCAGAGCCAGTTCATCGGCCTGACCGTGCCGGACGGGAAGTAGCCGGACCTCGCCCGGCAAGGGTGCCGCCCGTCGCGGGGCGGCACCGATCCCCTCGCGGATGCCTGCCGGACGGGTGTTCCATGCGATAATGCGGGGTTGGCGTCGCCTCGGGGCGGCGCGTCGTCATGCATGGTGCGTGGCGGCGGACCCCACGACCGAAAGGCCGCTCGCGCTCCATGGAATTGATCCGCAACTTCTCCATCATTGCCCACATCGATCACGGCAAGTCCACGCTGGCCGACCGCATCATCCAGATCTGCGGCGGTCTGGCTGACCGCGAGATGGAAGCACAGGTGCTGGACAACAATCCGATCGAGCGCGAGCGCGGCATCACCATCAAGGCACAGTCGGTGTCGCTGCCCTACACCGCGCGCGACGGCAAGACCTACCAGCTCAACTTCATCGACACCCCCGGCCACGTGGATTTCTCCTACGAGGTGAGCCGTTCGCTGGCCGCGTGCGAGGGTGCGCTGCTGGTGGTCGACGCGGCACAGGGCGTCGAGGCCCAATCCGTGGCCAACTGCTACACCGCGGTGGAGATGGGCCTGGAAGTGGTGCCGGTGCTCAACAAGATCGACCTGCCCACCGCCGACGTCGAGAAGGTCAAGGGCGAGATCGAGGCGGTGATCGGCATCGACGCCACCGACGCGGTGGCGATCAGCGCCAAGACCGGGCTCAACGTGGTCGAGGTGCTGGAGGCAATCGTGGCGCGCATCCCGCCGCCCAAGCCGCGCGACACCGATCGCCTGCAGGCGCTGATCATCGACTCGTGGTTCGACAACTACCTCGGCGTGATCTCGCTGGTGCGCGTCATGCAGGGCGAGATCAAGCCCGGCGACAAGTTGCTGGTGATGTCCACCGGGCGCAGCCACGAGGTCGACGACGTCGGCGTGTTCACGCCCAAGCGCAAGAAGCTGGACAAGCTGTCGGCGGGCGAAGTGGGCTGGATCAACGCCTCGATCAAGGACGTGCACGGCGCGCCGGTGGGCGACACGCTGACCCACGCCGGCAAGCCGGCCGCGGCGCCGCTGCCGGGCTTCCAGACCATGCAGCCGCGCGTGTTCGCCGGCCTGTTCCCGGTGTCGTCGGACGACTTCCCGGCGATGCGCGAGGCGCTGGACAAGCTGCGCTTGAACGACGCCGCGCTGTTCTTCGAGCCGGAGTCCTCCGAGGCGATGGGCTTCGGCTTCCGCTGCGGCTTCCTCGGCATGCTGCACATGGAAATCGTGCAGGAGCGGCTGGAGCGCGAGTACGACCTCAACCTGATCACCACCGCACCCACGGTGGTTTACGAGGTGCTGCTCAGCGACGGCTCGATCCTGCAACTGGACAACCCGGCCAAGCTGCCGACCAACTCCAGCCTGATCCAGGAAATCCGCGAGCCGATCATCGTGGCCAACATCCTCACCCCGCCGGACTACATCGGCAGCGTGATCAAGCTGTGCGAGGAAAAGCGCGGCGTGCAGCGTTCGATCCAGTACCTGGCCACCCAGGTGCAGATCAGCTACGAGATGCCGCTGGCCGAGGTGGTGATGGATTTCTTCGACCGGCTGAAGTCCGTTTCGCGCGGCTACGCCTCGATGGATTACCACTTCGACCGCTTCGAGGCCGGCCCGTTCGTGCGCACCGACGTGTTGATCAACGGCGAGCGCGTCGACGCGCTGAGCCTGATCGTGCACCGCAGCCACGCCGACCGCCGCGGCCGCGAACTGGTCGAGCGCATGAAGGAGCTGATTCCGCGCCAGCAATTCGACGTGGCGATCCAGGCCGCGATCGGCGCGCAGATCATCGCCCGCTCGACGGTGAAGGCATTGCGCAAGAACGTGCTGGCCAAGTGCTACGGCGGCGACGTCAGCCGCAAGAAGAAGCTGCTGGAGAAACAGAAGGAAGGCAAAAAACGGATGAAACAGGTCGGGCGGGTCGAGATCCCCCAGGAAGCCTTCCTCGCCGTGTTGAAAGTGGATAAATAGCCGGGAATGGAGCATGGGAAACAGGGAGTCGGAAGAGCAGCGCGTTGCGGCTTTCCGGTTCGCTATCCTCTACTCCCCGTTCCCGGCTCCGAAGGAGCCCCTCATGGAATTTGATTTTGCGGCGATTCTGCTTGGCCTCACCGTGCTGTTCGGCGTGGTGTGGGGGCTGGATCGGCTGTTCCTGTACAAGAAGCGCAAGGCGCGGCTGGACGCGGCGGGCGAGGAGTATCGCGACCCGATGCCGGTGGACTGGGCGCGCTCGCTGTTCCCGGTGGTGCTGGTGGTGCTGCTGCTGCGGTCGTTCGTGGCCGAGCCGTTCCGCATCCCGTCCGGCTCGATGATGCCGACGCTGGACGTGGGCGATTTCATCTTGGTCAACAAGTTCGCCTATGGCCTGCGCCTGCCGGCGTTCAACAACAAGATCCTCGACCTGGGCGAACCCGAGCGCGGCGACGTGGTGGTGTTCCGCTGGCCCGGCTTCACCTGCCATCGCGACGACGGCACGGTAGTGCACGGCGGCAATGCGGACTGCAGCGTTCCGGTGCCGAACCAGAACTGGATCAAGCGCGTGATCGGCCTGCCCGGCGACACCATCCAGATCCGCGACAGCGAGATCGTGATCAACGGCAAGCCGGTGCCGGCCGAGAAGATCGGCCCGTTCAAGGGCAACCACGCGCGCCCGGCGGACGAGGAACTGCTCGCCTACGGCGCCACCATCTGGAAAGAGCACCTGGGCAAGGTGACCCACCTGATCGCGCGCATGCCCGACCGCATGCCCACGCCGCCGGTGCCCAACGCGAACATGCCTGCGGTGGTGCCCGACAACTGCTATCTGGTGATGGGCGACGACCGCGAAAACAGTGAAGACAGCCGCTGGTGGGGCTGCATGCCGGAGCAGAACCTGGCCGGCAAGGCATTCCTGATCTGGATGAGCTGGAAGGGCTGGGGCACCGGCGGCGTGGATTTCTCGCGCATCGGCACGGTCATCCACTGACGCATCCTCCGGCCAGGCGCGCGACCGCGAAAACGTGATGCGATCGTGCCGCCCGCTCCCCGCCTGCGGCCAACAAGTGCGAGAATCCGCAGGCGCCATCGGCCCCGGCCGGGCCGGTGCGGCGGGTGCGGGCGACACCGGGACATCCACAGATCGGACGGCCGCCCAGGCGGCATAGCGAGGGGACTATGAAATCGAAACAGTCGGGCATCACCCTGATCGGCTTCCTGCTCATCATCGTGGTAGTGGGCTTCTTTGCCTACATGGCGATGAAACTGGCGCCGTCGTATTCCGAGTACATGGGCGTGACCAAGGCGATGAACCAGATCGCCACCGAAGGCACCAATGGCAAGTCGCTGGACTCGATCCGCCGCGATTTGATGTTCAAGCTCGGCTTCCAGTACGTCGACGATGCCACCGTCAAGCCGGCCAACATCACCATCAAGCGCGACGCCGGCGGCACCAGCGTGCTGACCGTGGCCTACGACAAGCAGATCCCGTTCATGTACAACATCGACTTCCTGCTGCACTTCAACAAGAGCGTGCCGCTGCAGGGCAATGTCGGCGAGTAGACGTTGAAGCTCCGTCACCGATTCAGTGATCCGGCCTGGGCGCAGTTGGCGCTGACCCACCGCAGCGCCGGCAAGCCCAACAACGAACGGCTGGAGTTCCTCGGCGATGCGCTGCTGGGCGCGATCATCGCCGAGCTGCTTTACGAGGTGCATCCCAAGGCCAGCGAAGGCGAGCTGTCGCGGCTGCGTGCGCAACTGGTCAACGGCAACGCGCTGGCCGTGGTGGCGCGCGAGCTGGAGTTGGGCGACGAGCTGAAGCTCGGCCCCGGCGAGCTCAAGAGCGGCGGCTTCCGTCGCGACTCGATCCTTGCCGATGCGTTCGAGGCGCTGGTGGCGGCGGTGTACGAGGATGCCGGTTTCGACACCTGCCGCAGCCTGGTGCGCGACCTGTTCGGCGAGCGCGTCGCCGCGCTGCGACGCTCGTCCAAGGACGCCAAGACCCGGCTGCAGGAACACCTGCAATCCGGGGGCTGGCCGCTGCCGCAGTACGAGCTGGTCGACAGCCACGGCGAGGACCACGCCAAGACCTTCGACGTGACCTGCCGCATCAGCGAACCGCTGCAGATCGTCGCCGCTGCCACGGCCGGCAGCCGCCGCGCCGCCGAACAGGATGCCGCCGAGAGCGTGCTCGGCCAGTTGCTGGAACTGGCGCGCGAATCCTGAGCCGCCGGCGCCGCGGGTTCACCGTGCGCGCGCCTTCCACGCACTACACTTGCCCACCGACTCGCCGAGCCTGCCACCATGAACGACCCCCTCGACATCGCCGACGGCAGCCTGCCGCATGAGGATTTCCGCTGCGGCACCGTGGCCCTGGCCGGACGCCCGAACGTGGGCAAGTCGACCCTGCTCAACGCGCTGATCGGCTTTCGCCTGTCCATCATCAGCCCGCGACCGCAGACCACGCGCCATCGCATTCTCGGCATCCACACCAACGAGGCCGGGCAGATCCTCTACGTGGACACCCCGGGGCTGCACCGGGGCGCCAAGCGGGCGATGAACCGCAGTCTCAACCGCGCCGCCCGCTCGGCGATCGGCGACGTGGACCTGGTGGTGCAGGTGATCGAGGCCGGTCGCTTCACCGACGAGGACGAGGCGCTGTACACCGCCCTGGTCGAGCAGTCCGCGCCGCGCCTGCTGGTGATCAACAAGGTCGATCTGAACAAGGACAAGACCGTGATGCTGCCGTTCGTGGCCGAACTGGCGCAGCACCATCAGTACGACGAGATCCATTACGTCAGCGCGTTGAAGGAACAGGGCCTGCAGGCGCTGGAGCAGGCCATCATCAAGCGCCTGCCGGTACGCGCGCCGATCTACGGCGTCGACGAGGTCACCGACCGCAGCGAACGTTTCCTCGCCGCCGAGATGGTGCGCGAACAGTTGATGCTGCGGCTGGACCAGGAGCTGCCGTACGCCACCACGGTGGAGATCGAGCAGTTCGAGGATCGGCCGGACGGCGTCGCCGAAATCCACGCCGTGATCTGGGTCGAGCGCGCCGGCCAGAAAGCCATCGTGATCGGCCAGGGCGGCGCCCAGCTCAAGGCGATCGGCTCCGGCGCCCGCCGCCACATGGAGCGCATGTTCGAGCGCAAGGTGTTCCTGCGCCTGTGGGTCAAGGTCCGCGAAGGCTGGGCCGACGACGAAAACATGCTGAAGAAATTCGGGTATACCGACTAGAGCGAGGAGTGAGAGGAGAGAAGTGAGAGAAGGCGGAAAGCGAGCGGCAGCTGCTACCTCTCTCACTTCTCGTTTCTCACTCCTGATTTTCCCCATGCGCATCGACCAGCAACCCGCCTATGTCCTGCACGCGCGGCCGTATCGCGAGACGTCGCTGTTGCTGGAGTGCCTGACCCGCGAGCATGGGCGGTTGGGTGTGGTGGCGCGGGGCGTGCGCGGTGAGCGTGCACGGTTGCGGCGTGCGCAGCTCGAACCGTTCCAGCCGCTGGCGCTGGGTCTGCTGCTGCGCGGCGAGATGGCCACGCTCACCGCCGTCGAGGCGGTCGGCACGCCGCAGCGGCTGGAAGGCGACGCGGCGCTGGCCGGGCTGTATCTCAACGAGTTGGTGGTGCGCCTGACCGGGCGGCAGGACCCGCTGGGGCCGCTGTTCGATGCCTATGCCGCAGCGCTGGCGCGGCTGGCCACGGGCGAATCGATCAGCTGGAGCCTGCGCCGCTTCGAACGCGACCTGCTGCAGGCCACCGGTTACGGCCTGCCGTTGCTGCACGAGGCAGACACCGGCGAGGTGATCGAGCCGGACGCGTGGTATCGCTACCAGGTCGAGGAAGGCGCGCGGCGTTGCGCCGCCGACGCGCCCCGCGCGATGCGCGGCGCCGACCTGCTGGCACTGGCGCGCGACCGCATGCCCGACCCGCACGGCCTGAAAGCATTGCGCGACCTGATGCGCGAAATCATCCGCTTCCACCTCGGCGGTGGCGAGTTGCGCGCGTGGCGGGTGCTGTCGATGGCGGTCTCGCGCCGCGCTCCCGCCGCGGGCAGCGACCGCGCCAAGCCGCCGGCGTGAGTCCGCGCCAGGAGCGTGGGCGGTAGAAATCTCCCGGGCTGCAAAAGCGTCTGCGTGGTCCATATTTCCGCCGCTTCCTGCCCGTAGGACCACTATGGGCCGGCGAATCGTCGAAAATCTGTCCTCACGCAGCCACTTTTTCGCCTCGAAAGTTTCTACCGCCCACGCTCCTAGCTGTCCAGCGCCTGCAGCGTCGCGGCCAGCACGCGGCGGAAGCTGGCCAAGGCGGCGGGCGCGGAGCCGTCGGGCAGGAGTTGCCGCTGCAGTCGCACCGCCTGTTCGGCCAGCGCCGTGGCACCGCAAAATCCGCATGAGGAACGCAGCCGGTGCAGCCGTTCGGCGAATGCGACGCGGTCGGCGCTGAGCTGGTCCAGTTCGCCTTGCAGCAGCGCGAGTTCCTCGCGCAGCAACAGGCGCAACGCACGCATCGTGGTGGCGTCGCCGCTGCTGCAGAGCGCCGCGCCATCGTCCAGCACGGACGACGACTCGGCTTGGATCAGCGCCAGCACGCGGCGCAGGTCGGTCAGGGTGCAGGGTTTGAGCAGGATGTCGCTGAAGCCTGCCGCCAGCAGGTCGTCGCGGTCGGCCGGCGCGATGTCCGCGCTGGTGGCCACGGCGGTGCTGTCGACGGAGGCGGAGCGGACATCGGCGCGCAGTTGCTCCAGCACGTGCAGGGCGCCGCCGCCGGGCATGCGGCAGTCGAGCAGCAACAGGTCGAACTTGCCCGCACCGGCGCGCTCCAGCGCTTCCCGGCCGCTGCCGGCGGTCTCCACCGTGGCGCCCAGCGAGCGCAGCCCGTCGCCGAGGAAGCGGCAACTGCCGGGGTCGTCATCGGCGACCAGAACGTAGGGGCGGGGTGCCTGGCGGAGGGACGAACTGCAAGATTCCGGGCGCTCGCTCAAGACGAAATCCTTGTCGTTCATCTGGATTTGGCAGAATGGCCCGAGATGCGCCCGACTTCAAGCCACATTTCGAGCCGCTTCGCGCTGTGTTGCGGCCTCCTGCTGGGTCTGCTCTGGTTCGCGCCGGCGCGGGCCGACGTGCTGCTGTCGGCCAGGTCGATCAGCATGCCGGGACTTCAACTGCAGGCGGTGACGCTGCGCCTGGGCGAGGACGGCGCCGGCGCGCTCACCGTGTCGCTGCATGCGGACAAGGCCGACCTGCCGGCCATGGGCTGGCGCCGCCTGCCGCTGGATCTTGCCGGCAGCCTGCGCCGCAACGAGCACATGGGCTGGGTGCTGGACGGCAACCTCAAGCTGGCCCGCGCGCCCGGCGGCGCGCTCGCCGATGCGCAGGTGCAGGTGCAGGTGAGCCCGGCGACCAACACCTTGCAGATCGACGTGTTGCAAGGCCAGGCCACGCTCAGCGGCGCCTTGCCGCTGGATCAGCCCACGCATGCGCAGATCCGTGTGACAAACCTGCCGGCAGGCTGGCTGCAAGGCCTGCTCGGCACCGTCTGGTCCGGCCGCACCACCGCCGGCCGGGTGGATGCCGAGCTGGCACTGGACCTGCGTGACCCGGGCCTGCGTTCCTCCGGCCAGTTCAGTCTGCACGAGGTGGGTTTCGACACGCCCAGCGGCACGCTTGCCGGGCGGGGCGTCAGCGGCAATGGCCGCTTCAACCTCGACTACGGCGATGGCCCGGCACAGATCGACCTCGATGCAGGCCTGCGCGGCGGCGAGCTGCTGCTGGGTCCGCTCTACGCCAAGCTGCCCGATCATCCCGTGCAGTTGAATCTGCATGCCAACGCTGCGGACGGCGCGGTGGAGCTGAGCCGCCTGCGTTTCACCGATGCCGATGCGCTGCAGCTCTCCGGCGCGCTGGCGTTCGATGCCAAAGGCGCGCCGAGCGCCCTGCGGCTGGACCGCCTGCACGCCAGCTTCCCGGCGGCGTACGAACGTTACGGGCGCTCCTGGCTCGACACGATGGGCCTGCAGGACCTCACGGTGGCCGGCGACATCGACGCCAGTGTCGACTGGCGTGAGGATTCCCTGCGCAGCTTCGCGTTCAAGACCGATGGGTTCGACCTGACCGACGCTGCCGGGCGCCTGGCGATCGACGGCCTGCACGGCGCGCTGGACTGGTCGGCCAAGGGCGACCGGCCCGTCACCACGCTGGGCTGGCGCGGGCTGGGTTTCTACCGGATCGAGAACGGCGCGGCCCAATCGACCTGGCGCAGCCATGACGGCATGCTGAGCCTGCAGCAGCCGCTGACGATGCCGGTGCTGGGTGGCCAGCTGCAGATCGGCCAGTTCGACTGGTCCCCCGCCGCAGCTGCCGGCCAGCGGCTGGCGACCTCGCTGGTGCTGACCGGCGTGGACATGAAGGCGTTCAGCCAGGCGATGGGCTGGCCCGCGTTCCCCGGCACGCTGGCCGGCGCGGTGCCTTCGCTGCGCTGGGTCGACGACCGGCTGGAACTCGGCGGCGGGCTCAGCGCGCACGTGTTCGACGGCTTCGTCGACATCACCCGGCTGTCCCTGCAGCAACCGTTCGGGACCAGTCCGGTGCTCAGCGCGGATATCGACCTGAAGCAGCTCGATCTCGGTGCGATCACCAGCGTGTTCGACTTCGGCAGCATCACGGGGCGGCTGGACGGGAGCATCCAGGGCCTGCGCCTGGTCGACTGGAGCCCGGTGGCGTTCAAGGCCAGCCTGCTCGCCGGCGACGGCGGACGGATCAGCCAGCGCGCGGTGAACAACCTCACCTCGGTCGGTGGCGGCGGCGTGGCTGCCGGCCTGCAGGGCGCGATGCTGAAACTGTTCAAGACGTTCGGCTACCAGCGCATCGGCCTCAATTGCACCTTGCAGGGCACCGTGTGCAAGATGAGCGGTCTGGAGCCGACCGACGGTGGCTACACTATCGTCGAAGGCAGCGGCCTGCCGCGCCTGCAGGTGATCGGCCACCAGACCGAGGTCGACTGGCCCACCCTGGTCAAGCGGCTGCAGGACGCCATCAGCGGCAGCGGGCCCGAGATTCACTGAGCGGTTGCCGATTCGACCTCCAAGCCCGGACTGGCGATCGAAAGTCACGAGAACGGGTTTTCTGCACATACTTACTTTTCAGCACCGGAGTCACGTCATGCGCAAGCTCGTCTACGTCATCCTGACCACCATGGCCGTGGCGCTGGTCGGCTGTGTCACGATCAACGTGTACTTCCCCGAAGCCGCGGCGCAGAAGGCCGCCGACCAGTTCATCGGCAGCGTGCTGGACAAGGCCGACGCCGCCGGCAAGCCGGCCGCGAAGGAGCCGCCGCCGGCGCCGAAGAGCGACGCCGGGCACCCCTCGGCCATGCTGCTCGACCTGCTGATCCCCGCCGCGCAGGCGGCCGAGACGCCGGACTTCCGCGTCCACACCAGCGCCACCGACGCCATTCATGCGCGCATGAACCAGCGCATCGGCGGCATCCTCGGCCAGCTGCTGGACAGCGGCGCGGTCGGCTTCACCCACGACGGCATGGTGGCCATGCGCGACGCGGCGAAGGTGCCGCTGAGCCAGCGCGCCCAGGCCAATGCCGCCGTGGCCGAGGAGAACCGCGACCGCGCCGCGCTGTACCGCGAGATCGCCGTCGCCAACAACCATCCGGAATGGGAGGCGCAGATCCGCACCGCCTTCGCCAAGACATGGATCGAGAAGGCGCACGCCGGCTGGTACTACCAGAACGCCGCCGGCGTCTGGCAGAAGAAATAGCTTCCGCCGCAAAGTGATCCCTACCGCGTAGGGCGGGCACTGCCCGCCGGCTCTCCGGAAGCTGGAGCGGCGGGCAGTGCCCGCCCTACGGGGGCGCGGTCCGGCCCGATCTGTGATAATTGGCGGCCAGCCCTTCTGTCTGCGCCCCATGTCACGTTCCAACTCGGTCTCGCCCACACCCTTTGAAGCACACATCACCGACCTCGGCCACGATGGCCGCGGCGTGGCGCGGATCGACGGCAAGACGGTGTTCGTCAGCGGCGCCTTGCTCGGCGAGCGGGTGATGGCGAAGCTGCGCAAGCGGCACCGGCATTTCGACGAGGCGGAAACGGTCGAGGTGATCACCGCCTCGCCGCATCGGGTCGAACCGAAATGCCGCCATTTCGCGCAGTGCAGCGGCTGCTCGCTGCAGCATCTCGATGCGCCCTCGCAGATCGCCGCCAAGCAACGCGTGCTGGCCGAAAACTTCGACCGCATCGGCAAGGTCACGCCACAAGCCTGGTTGCCGCCGCTCACCGCCGAACCATGGGGCTATCGGCGCAAGGGTCGGCTGTCGGTACGCAATGTGGCGAAGAAGGGCCGCGTGCTGGTCGGCTTCCGCGAGGAGCAGAACCCGCGCTTCGTCACCGAGATCCGGCAATGCGAAGTGATGCATCCGGCGCTCGGCCCCAAGGTCGGTTTGCTGGCCGAGCTGCTGGGCACCATGGATGCGGCCGAGGACATCCCGCAGATCGAATTCGCCGCCGGCGACGAGCTGATGGCGCTGGTGTTCCGCCACATGCAGCCGCTCAGCGAACACGACCAGGCCGCGCTGGTCGCGTTCGGCCGGCAGCACGGTTTCGCGATCTACCTGCAGCCGGGCGGCATCAGCAGCGTGCATCCGTTGTGGCCGGAAAATCCGCGGCTGGCCTTCACGATCGCCAGTGGGGACGCGCGCTTCGCCGACGTCGAGCTGGAGTTCCAGCCGCTCGATTTCGTGCAGGTCAACGCCGGCATGAATCAGTTGATGATGGCGCGCGCGATGGAGCTGCTCGACCCGCAGCCGGCCGATCGCGTGCTCGACCTGTTCTGCGGCCTCGGCAACTTCACCCTGCCGATCGCGCGGCGGGTGGCCGAGGTCGTCGGCGTGGAAGGCGAGCACGGCCTGGTCGAGCGCGCCGCGCAGAATGCCGCGCGCAACGGCATCGCCAACGCGCGCTTCCACGTCGCCAACCTGTTCGAGGACCAGCGCGCCACCGAGTGGGCGCGCCAGCCGTGGGACAAGCTGCTGCTCGATCCGCCGCGTGCGGGCGCCGACAAGGTGCTCGACTACCTGCCGCACAAGGCGACCCGACGCATCGTCTACGTCTCCTGCCATCCCGCCTCGCTGGCGCGCGACGCCGGCATCCTGGTCAACCGGCACGGCTTCAGGCTGGCCTCGGCCGGCGTGATGGACATGTTCCCGCATACCTCCCATGTCGAATCGATTGCGCTGTTCGAGCGCTGAGGAGCGAGGAGTGAATGAAGAGGAGTGAGAAGTGAGAGAAATCCAGTGCATGCTTGACGCTCTTGTTCTTGCTCTCTCTCACTTCTCACTTCTCTCCGTTCACTCCTGACTTTTATGCCCATCGAGATCGAACGCAAATTCCTGTTGGCCACCGACGAGTGGCGCGCCGCGATCGAGCGCAGCGAGCCGATCGCGCAGGGCTACCTGGTCGGTGCGCAGGCCTTGCGCGAGGGCCACGCGCGCGCCTCGGTGCGCGCGCGGCTGGCCGGTGAGCAGGCGTGGCTCAACATCAAGGCCGCCACTTCCGGCATCGCGCGGGCCGAATTCGATTACCCGATACCGCTGGCCGATGCGCGCGTCATGCTGGCCAGCCTCTGCGACGGCGTGCTGGAGAAGGTCCGCCATCATGTCCGCGTCGACGGCGTACTGTTCGAGGTCGACGAATTCGGCGGCGACAACGCCGGCCTGGTCGTCGCCGAGGTCGAATTGCCTGCAGTCGATGCCTCATTTCCGCGGCCGGCGTGGCTGGGCCGCGAGGTGAGCGCGCTGACGCGCTACTACAACGTCAACCTGATCGCGCACCCGTACCGGCAATGGTCGCCGGCCGAGCGCGCCGCCGAGGATGCCGCATGCTGATGATCGGCGTGGCCGCGCCGGAACTGGCCGAATCCGAGAAACGCTGGCTGCGCGCGCCCGACGTCGCCGGCGTGCTGCTGTTTGCGCGCAACTACCGTTCGCGCGAGCAGTTGATGGCCTTGTGCGAGGCGATCCGCGATGCCGGCGGCGAGCACCTGCTGATCGCGGTCGATCAGGAAGGCGGCCCGGTGCAACGCTTCCGCGACGGCTTCACCCGGCTGCCGCCGCTGGCGACGATCGGTGCCGTTTACGACCGCGACCCCGACGAGGCGATCCGCCTGGCCGAGGAGCACGCCTGGGTGATGGCCAGCGAACTGCGCGCCAGCGGCGTCGATTTCAGTTTCGCACCGGTGGTCGATCTCGCCCGTGGCAACGCGGCTATCGGCCTGCGTGCTTTCCACGCCGATCCCGCGGTGGCCGGCGAACTGGGCCAGGCCTACGTGCGCGGCATGCACCTGGGCGGCATGGCCGCAGTGCTCAAGCACTTCCCGGGGCATGGCTCGGTCACCGGCGACACCCACAAGGTGGCGGCGATCGACCCGCGCGGCCTGGACGAGATCCGCCGCGACGATCTGCGCCCGTTCGCCGAATGCATCGAGGCACGCGTCGAAGCGGTGATGATGGCGCACGTCATTTACCCGGCCGTGGACAGCCGTCCAGCCGGCTATTCGAAAGTCTGGATCGAGCAGGTCCTGCGCGGCGAACTGGGCTTCACCGGCGCGGTGATCAGCGACGACATCAGCATGGCCGCCGCCGGCGCGGCCGGCAGCGTGGGCGGGCGAGTGAGGGCGCACCTCGACGCCGGCTGCGACCTGGTGCTTGCCTGCTTCCCCGAGGTGGTCGAGGAGGCACTGGCCGCGCTGCCCGCCGATACCGGCGCCATGCCCGCGTCGCTCGCCACGCTGCGCGGCGCCATTGGCGCCACCTGGGCCGGCCTCGCGGACAATCCACAGCGCGACCGTTTCGTCGCCCGCATCACGGCGTTGCACGCCGAAGGAAACGCATGAACACTGCACATCCCTCCCTGGCCGATGCCCTGGCGCAGGCCGACCTGCTGTATGCCCGCGAGGCGCTGGAGCCGGTGATCGCCGACATGGGCGCACGCATCGATGCCGTGCTCGGCGGCGAGCGCGCGGTGTTCCTCACCGTGATGAACGGCGCGTTGATCTTCGCCGGCCAGCTGGCCCTGGCGATCCGCACCGACCTGGAGTTCGACTACGTGCACGCCACCCGCTACCGCGGCGAAACCACCGGCAGCACGCTGCACTGGCTGCGTGCACCCGCCGTGTCGTTGGCCGGTCGCGTGGTGCTGCTGGTCGACGACATCCTCGACGAAGGCCACACGCTGAAGGAAGTGCGCGAAGACTGCTACAAGCGCGGTGCGAAAAAAGTGCTGATCGCCAGCCTGTGCACCAAGCGCCACGACCGCCTGGTCGAAGGCATCGCCTCGGATTTCAACGGCGTGGAACTGCCCGATCGCTTCGTGTTCGGCTACGGCATGGATTACTACGAGCAGGGGCGCAACCTGCCGGGCATCTACGCGTTGAAGGCCAGGAATGGGGAATAGGGATTCGGGACCAGGGCGCACAAGTGTGGCGCTCCGAATTTGCGCTTGCGCTACCCCATCCGATCACCCTTCGACTTCGCTGCGCTCAAGGTGAACGGTGGTGAATTTCTGGCTGCAACCTGAAAACGGATCATTACGATGCCCCATCACGAAGCTACCCCCCTCGACCTCGCCGTCATCGGCGGCAGCGGCCTGTACAACTTCCCGGGCCTGGAAAATGCGGAGCGGCACACGGTGGACACGCCCTACGGCCCGGCCTCCGGCGACATCGTGGTCGGCGACTTCGCCGGCAAGCGCATCGCCTTCCTCGCCCGCCACGGCGAGAGCCACACGCTGCCGCCGCACCGCGTCAACTACCGCGCCAACGTGTGGGCGTTGCACAGCCTGGGCGCGCGGCGGGTGGTCGGCGTCAATGCAGTCGGCGGCATCCGCAGTGACATGGGCCCGCGCGTGATCGTGGTGCCCGACCAGCTGATCGACTACACCCATGGCCGCCTGACCAGTTACTGCGATGTCGAAGGCGCCGAGGTGAAACACATCGACTTCAGCGAGCCGTATGCCGGATCGTTGCGACGGCAATTGCTTGATGCGGCGCGTGCGGCCGGCGTGGCGGCCATCGACGGCGGCTGTTACGGGGCCACCCAGGGACCGCGGCTGGAAACCCGTGCCGAGATCGCCCGCATGAAGCGCGACGGTTGCGACCTGGTCGGCATGACCGGCATGCCCGAGGCCGTGCTGGCGCGCGAACTGGAGCTGGACTATGCCTGCCTGGCACTGGTGGCGAACTTTGCCGCCGGCTGCGGCGACGAGGCGGAAATCAGCATCGAGGAGATCTTCGCCCACCTCGCCGCCGCCACCGCCGACGTGCCGCGCATCCTGGCCGAGTTGCTGCGGGTCTGAGGGCATCCGGTGAATTTGTGCACGGACCGGACTTCTTCGTATTGCAATGCGGCTTCACCTCTTGCTACTTTTCCCCGGCCAGCGCGGCGAGCCGGGGGGAACAGCCGCACCAGTTCTGGCGCACCATTCCATGGATCCAGAGGTTCACGCAATGACTTTCGGTACGGTCAAATGGTTCAACGACGCCAAGGGTTTCGGTTTCATCGCACCTGAGGACGGGGGAGCGGACGTGTTCGTCCATTTTTCGGCGATCGCCAGCAAGGGCTTTCGCAGCCTGCAGGAAGGTCAGCGGGTGAAGTTCGAAGTCACCCAAGGTCCCAAGGGCGCCCAGGCCTCGGCGGTCGAAGCCGCCTGATCGGCCGACCCCGCGTCGCATGATGCAAAGGAAACCCCGCACTCGCTGCGGGGTTTCCTTTTTTGCGCGAGCCTCCAACCGGAAGCCCCATCCGTTCACCCTGAGCGTAGCCGCGCAGCGGCGAAGTCGAAGGGCCACTCCACGAGTCGAGACCCCTACGGCAGCGCATGGCCGCGTCGCTTGGTTAATATGGGGAATTGCCGAACACCCCAGGAGCTCCTCGTGATCATCAAGCCCAAAGTCCGCGGTTTCATCTGCGTCACCGCCCACCCGGTCGGCTGCGAGCGCAACGTGCTCGACCAGATCGCGATCACCCAGGCCGCCGGCCACGACAAGAGCAAAGGCCCCAAGCGCGTGCTGGTGATCGGCGCCTCCACCGGCTACGGTCTGGCCTCGCGCATCACCGCCGCGTTCGGCTACGGCGCGGCCACGCTCGGCGTGTTCTTCGAGAAGCCCAGCAGCCCGGACAAGACCGGCACCGCCGGCTGGTACAACGCCGCCGCGTTCGACAAGGCGGCCAAGGCCGCCGGTCTCTATGCGAAGTCGATCAACGGTGACGCCTTCGCCAACGAAACCCGCGCCAAGGCCATCGAGATCATCAAGAACGAGATGGGCGGCCCGATCGACCTGGTGGTCTACTCGCTGGCCTCGCCCGTGCGCAAGATGCCCGACACCGGCGAAGTCGTGCGCTCGGCGCTCAAGACCATCGGCGAGCCGTTCCACAACACCTCGGTCGACACCAACAAGGACACCGTGATCGAGGCCACTGTCGAGCCGGCCACCGAACAGGAGATCAAGGACACCGTCACCGTGATGGGCGGCGAGGACTGGGCGCTGTGGATCGACGCGCTGAGCAAGGCCGGCGTGCTCGCCGAGCAGGCCAAGACGGTGGCCTACAGCTACATCGGCACCGAGATCACCTGGCCGATGTACTGGCACGGCACCCTGGGCCAGGCCAAGCAGCACCTGGACAACACCGCGAAGCAACTGCGCAACCGCCACCCCGGCCTCGACGCCTACGTCGGCGTGATGAAGTCCGTCGTCACCCAGGCCAGCGCCGCCATCCCGGTGATCCCGCTGTACGTCTCCATCGCCTTCAAGATCATGAAGGAGAAGGGCATCCACGAAAACCCGATCGAGCAGGCCAACCGGTTGTTCCGTGATCGTCTCTACCGTGCTGATGGTGCGGCCGCGCCTACCGACGATGAAGGCCGGTTGCGCCTGGATGACTGGGAACTGCGCGACGACGTGCAGGAACCCTGCAAGACGATCTGGCCCACCGTCACCACCGAGAACCTCAAGCAGATCACCGACTACGCCGGCTACAAGCACGAGTTCCTGCAGCTGTTCGGCTTCGACCGCGACGACGTGGACTACGACGCCGAGGTGGAGGCGGATCGGCGGTTTGATTGTGTGGAGATGTGAGGACAGGAGATATCCACTTTCACAACGTTGAACTCAGTGTCAAGGAACGGACCATATGAGTGATATGAAAACCTGCTTCAAACGGGTGGACTATGACCTGTCCAACTTGTTGCATTATCTGGATATCGGCGATATTGGTCTTCCGGACATCCAACGGCCGTTCGTATGGTCCAACGCCAAGGTGCGCGACCTGTTCGATTCGATGTATCGCGGTTTCCCGGTGGGCTATTTCCTGTTCTGGGAGAACGGACAGGCCAACGGCGCCAAGCAAATCGGTGTGGGTGACAAGGTGCATACGGCGCCTTCGCGGCTGATCGTCGATGGGCAGCAGCGGCTGACTTCGTTATATGCGGTGTTTCGCGGCAAACACGTACTTGACGACGACTATCGCGAGCGCCGGATCGAGATTGCCTTCCGTCCGCGCGACGGTCGCTTTGACGTGGCGGATGCGGCGATCAAGCGTGACCCGGAATGGATTGCCAATATTTCCGAGCTTTGGGCCTCGGGCAACTCCAGCTTCAGGATGGTGAAGGATTTCCTCAACGGTTTGAGTGCCAAAACGGAACTGAGCGATGAGGAAGAAGAGCAGATCAGCCACAATCTCGACCGCTTGTTCGATCTGCAGAAGTACCCGTTCACTGCGTTGGAGATCGCCTCGACAGTGGACGAGGAGCAGGTCGCCGACATTTTTGTTCGTATCAATAGCGAGGGCGTGAAGCTCAACCAGGCAGACTTCCTGCTGACTCTGCTGTCGGTGTTTTGGGATTCGGGCAGGGCGGCATTGGAGCATTTTTGCCGTGCTTCGCGTCAGCCACCGGCGGCAGGCAGTGCGGCTTCGCCATTCAATCACTTCATTGAGCCTGATCCCGACCAGTTACTGCGTGTGTCGGTAGCGCTTGGCTTTTCGCGTGGCCGCCTGAAAAGCGTATATCAGGTGCTGCGTGGCAAGGATTTGGAGACAGGACAGTTTTCCGCCACTCGTCGGGATGCGCAGTTTCAGATTCTGCAGCAAGCACAGGCCAAGGTGCTGGATCTGACTTGTTGGCATCAGTTCCTGAGCGCATTGATTGGCGCAGGATTCCGCAGCCGCGAGATGATCTCATCGCAGATGGCATTGGTGTATGCCTATGCGTTCTATCTGATCGGCCGTACCCAGTGCAAAGTTCCCGAGCACCAGTTGCAGAAGGTGATCGGGCGTTGGTTTTATTTCGCCAGTTTGACTGGCCGTTACAGCAATTCGCCCGAAACAATCATGGACAGCGACCTCAACCGCTTGCGTGGCGTGAGTGAGGCTGAGCGATTCATTGCGATTCTCGACGATCTGATGACCAGTCAGCTTACAGGCGACTTCTGGGCGATCACTTTGCCCGCTGCGTTGAACAGCTCGTCGGCACGCAATCCGGAGCTGTTCGCCTACGTGGCTGCGCAGAATCGTTTGAACGCGCCGGTACTGTTTTCGCACAAAAAGGTTAGCGATCTGCTCGACCCGGCGCTGAAGACAAAAAAGAAGTCCCTTGAGCGGCATCATCTATTTCCTGTCGCCTGGTTGCAAAATCAGGGCGAGGAAGACCGCAAGGTCATCAATCAGATGGCGAACTACGCACTTCTGGAATGGCCGGACAACATTGATATCAGTGACAGTCCGCCGACCGATTACGTGCCACAGATCAAGGCACGTTTCAGCGGGGAGGAATGGCAGCGGATGCATGAGCTACATGCCTTGCCGATTGATTGGCCGCAGATGAATTATGCTGATTTTCTGGTGGAGCGGCGCAAGCTGATGGCCGATATTGTTCGTCGGGGCTTCGAGACATTGAGGTGACGGCCTGGGTCGCGGCAGGGGACGCGTCTGCATGAGTAACCGTTACGAAGCCGGTGAGGCCCAAGGCAGCTACGAGCCTGGCTCGGACGACCGGGTCTTGCGGAACAAGCTGGGCGTGACCGATCCAGACGAGATGGACGAAGTCGAACTGCAGTTATTGGGGCAGATCTACCGGGCGGTGCTGTTGGAGGTATTGCCTGATCGACGCCTGTACGTGGCGGACTTGAAAACCTGGCATCGTCGGTGGCTCGGCAATGTATATGACTGGGCCGGCATGGAGCGCTCGGTCAACATGGGCAAGGGCGATTTCCATTTTGCCGCGGCAACGCAGGTTCCCCGTCTGTTGACGGTGTTTGAACACGGTTGTCTTGCACGTTTCACGCCTTGCCATGACATTGATGATGCTTCTTTGATCGAAGCGATCGCCATGACCCACGTAGAACTCATCCTGATTCACCCATTTCGCGAGGGGAATGGGCGGCTGTCGCGCCTAACGGCCGACGTCATGGTGGTACAGGCGGGGCGCGGGCCACTCGACTACAGCGCGTGGGAGGCAGACAAGGCAGCGTATTTCGGCGCCATTCGAGCCGGCATGGCGAACGACTACCGGCCGATGCAGCGATTGGTTGAAGCGGCCCTGGTGAACTGAGAGGAGTCAGCTTGCCAGTGCGATTCCGCGAAGCTTGGGGTTCTTGCCGAGCAAGGACTCTTCGACCTGGCGGATGCTCTTGCCGGTTTCGATAGCGGTGGAACTGGCCACTGCACGGACGATGGCCCGCTGGCTGGGCGCTTTGGCGGCGCGGAGCGGCTTCTTGTTGGGGATGGTCGGCTTGGCGGACTTCACGGCGACCATTATACCTTAGTAGGCCTGTGCGCAATTGGCTGAATGGCGCCGACCCGAGTTTTCCGCCGCCGCAGGTATCGGTCTACGAAGGGCGTCAGCATTCCTGACTGGGCTTGCCGGAAGACATGGAGCATTTCGATTGAGCCGCCCCTGAAATGAAAAGCCCGATGCCATCAAGGCATCGGGTTTTCAGTGTCGGCAAACGCCATGTCAGTCGCGCGACTTGGCCACCACGCTGCCGTCGTCGGGGTCGACCAGCAGTTCGACATCGGTGCCGCGGGCGGTGTCGGCTTCGGCGCTCCACAGGCCGTGCTCGTATTCCACGTCGTGGATCTTCTCGTAGCCGGCGGCGGTGAGCTTGGCCTTGATTTCGTCCTTGTTCAGCCTGGACGGGGCGTCGGTGACGTAGACCTTGCCGCTGACCGGTCCCACGGTGATCTTCGCCCACTGGTCGTTGCCGCCGCGTGCCTGGCTGCGCCACACGCCGTCCTCGAACTTGAGTCCCTTGACCTCCTTGTAGCCGGCATTGGCGATCGCGGTCTTGATGGCGTCCTCGGTCAGCGCGCCTTCCGGCGGCTGCGTGCCCCAGTGAGTGGTCGTGGTGACGATCTGCGTGGTGGTGCCGGATTGCGCGGGGGCGGGCGCCTGCTGCGCCATGGCTGCCGTGCACACGGACAGGCCGATCAACAGCGGAAGTGTGTGCTTGGTCATCAGTGACTCCTTCTTCGGTGATGTCGCCAGCCGGCCAGGACTGGCCGGGCGCCGACTCATGGGGAGTCCGATGGAAGCAGTGCCGGTGAAATGGCTGCGTGAACGTGATGAATGCTGGTTCAGCAGACAGTGCCACCGGGAAGCCGTCGCCCGTAGGAGCCCGCTCGCGGGCGATGCTGTTTTGGTTTGCGGCTGTCGAACCCCGACATCCGACAAGAGCATCGCGCGCGAGCGGGCTCCTACGGGTGTGACGGGAGTCGACAGGGTGTGAGGGCGATCAACCTTCGCCCATGCCCTCGGCCGGTTCCGATGCGCTGCCGGCACGGACCTTGTCCTCGATCTGCTGGCCGATTTTCGCGTCCACGCTCTTCCAGTAAGCAAAGGCGCGTTCCAGCACCGGGCTGCGCACGCCGCCGAGCAGGCTGCCGGCGACCTGATCGACGAACTGCGCGCGCTGGGCGTCGTTCCACACCTCGCGCACCAGGGTGCCGGCCTGGCCGAAGTCGTCGTCCTCCGCGTGCAGCGTGTATGCGCTGCGTACCATCTCGCCGTCGGCTTCCCAGCCGTTTTCGACCGGGCCGGTGTCGTCCGACCACGGGCGCCCGCCGCTGTTGGGTGCATGCACCGGGGCGTTGCCGCTGTGGTGGTAGGCCATCTGGCCGTCGAACATGTACGTGTTCACCGGCACCTTGGGCTGGTTCACCGGCAGCTGGTGGAAGTTGGTGCCGATGCGGTTGCGCTGGGCATCGGCGTAGGCGAACGCGCGGCCGAGCAGCATCTTGTCCGGCGACAGGCCGATGCCCGGCACGGTGTTGCCCGGCGAGAACGCGGCCTGCTCGATCTGCGCGAAGAAGTTTTCCGGATTGCGATTCAAGGTCATCGTGCCGACCTTGATCAGCGGGTAGTCCTTGTGCGACCAAACCTTGGTGAGGTCGAACGGATTGAAGCGATAGTCTTTCGCTTCCGCATACGGCATCACCTGCACCGACAGGTCCCACACCGGATACTCGCCGCGCTTGATCGCGTTGAACAGGTCGGCGCGATGGAAATCGGCATTCTCGCCGGCCATCGCGGCGGCTTCGGCGTTGTTGAAGAAGGCCATGCCCTGGCGGGTGTGGAAGTGGTACTTCACCCAGAATTTCTCGCCCGCCGCGTTGATCCACAGGTAGGTGTGCGAGCCGTAGCCGTTCATGTGCCGCCAGGTGCGCGGCAGGCCGCGCTCACCCATCACGTAGGTCACCTGGTGCGCGGTTTCCGGGTTGGACGTCCAGAAGTCCCATTGCATGTGGTTGTCGCGCAGGCCCGAATCCGGCAGGCGCTTCTGGCTGCGGATGAAGTGCGGAAACTTCATCGGATCGCGCAGGAAAAACACCGGCGTGTTGTTGCCGACCAGGTTGTAATTGCCTTCGTCGGTGTAGAACTTCAGCGAGAAGCCGCGCACGTCACGCCAGGTGTCGGGGCTGCCCGATTCGCCGGCGACGGTGGAGAAGCGCGCCAGCATCTCGGTGCTCGCGCCCTTCTGGAACAGCGCCGCTTTCGTGTAGCGGGAGAGGTCCTCGGAAATCTCCAGCACGCCGAACGCGCCGGCGCCCTTGGCGTGCGGCTGGCGCTCGGGCACCTTCTCCCGGTTGAAGTGCGCCATCTGTTCGAGGAAGTGAACGTCGTGCAGCAGGATCGGGCCATTGGGGCCGATGGTCAGCGAGTTGCGGTCGCTGACGGCGGGTGCACCGGATCCGGTGGTGGAGCCGCTGCCGGGCTTGGTCGGGTCATGGGACATGGGGATTGCCTCCTTCGATGAGGGCCAGCCGGGGGGTAAGTCCATCGAGTGTGCCTCCAGGTGCGTGAACAAGCCATTCGGATTTTCCAATCGGGGCGATAGGCGGTGCCATGCCGGTCCGGAGGGCGCCTGGCGCCGGCTTTCGCGGCGGACGGATGGAGAAGATGGCCGTTGAGGAATATCGTGTAGGGCTGATCCTCCGATTCCCCATCATTCCCGAGCCCCAAGGAAATACCATGACCACCAAAGCCTACGGAGCGCACGCCGCCGACAAGCCCCTGCAACCCATCGACATCGAGCGCCGCGCACCCGGCCCGCGGGATGTGCAGATCGAGATCGCCTATTGCGGCGTCTGCCATTCCGACCTGCACACCGTGCGCTCGGAGTGGGGCGGCACACTGTTTCCCTGCGTACCCGGCCACGAAATCGTCGGCCACGTCAGCGCGGTGGGCAGCGAAGTGACCGGCTTCAAGGTCGGCGAGACGGTCGGCGTGGGTTGCATGGTCGACAGCTGCCAGCATTGCGCCGCTTGCGACGAAGGGCTTGAGCAGTACTGCGAGAACGGCTTCACCGGCACCTACAACGGATCGACGAAGGACGCGCCCGGCCACACGCTGGGCGGCTACTCGCAGCGCATCGTGGTCGACGCGAAGTTCGTGCTGAGGATCCACCATCCCGAAGAACAGTTGGCAGCGGTCGCGCCGCTGCTGTGCGCCGGCATCACCACGTACTCGCCGCTGCGGCACTGGAACGTCGGCCCCGGCAGCAAGGTCGGCGTGGTCGGCATCGGCGGGCTGGGACACATGGGCGTGAAGCTTGCCCACGCGATGGGCGCGCACGTGGTGGCGTTCACCACCTCGGACAGCAAGCGCCAGGCGGCGCTGGACCTGGGTGCGAACGAGGTGGTGGTGTCACGCAACGCCGACGAGATGAAGGCGCACGCAGTCAGCTTCGACTTCATCCTCAACACCGTGGCCGCCAGCCATTCGCTGGATGCGTACACCAGTCTGCTCAAGCGCGACGGCACCATGGTGCTGGTCGGCGTACCGTCGGACCCGCATCCGTCACCGAACATCGGCAACCTGATCTTCAAGCGTCGCGCGATCGCCGGCTCGCTGATCGGCGGCATCGCCGAGACGCAGGAGATGCTGGATTTCTGCGCGGACAAAGGCATCGTCTCCGACATCGAGATTATCGGCGCGCAGCAGATCGACGAGGCCTACGACCGCATGGTCAAGGGCGACGTGAAATACCGCTTCGTGATCGACAACAGCTCGCTGGCCAGTTGATCCGCATATGCTCCCTCCCCTGCGATGGCAGGGGAGGGCCGGGGCGAGGTCGCTCTTCGTGGCTTGCTTTGCTCAGCGCCAGTTCGCGTGCCGTTCCCAGAACGCCACGGCGCGCCGATAGGCCGCGCGATCCAGTGGCACGCCCGAGCCGCCTTCTTCCACGCCCAGCGCATTGCGCAGCATGGTGATCGGCACCATCGGGATCTCTTCGGGCTCGGCCGTGTAGAGGCAGCCGACCACGCCCCAGTCGGCGTCGATCGGCGAACCTTCCTTCGCCAGCTGTTCGCGGCTGTAGAGGATTGGCAGCAGATAGTTGGCGACCGGCGGGTCGATGCCTTCGAACCAGCGCACCAGCACCGGCAATTCGTCGGTGCTGCGCGCCTCGTAGGCCGAACGCAGCAGGTGGCGGTTGGCCTCGGTGATCGGCGTGGCGGTGCAGCGCGTGGACGTCCAGTTGCGGTGCACGTGCAGCTTGCAGAACGGCGCGTAGCCATCCAGCACCTTCAACGGCGCTTCGGCATTGAGGCGCTGCTCGAACTCCTCGGCGGTGCAATCCTGGATCGCGCTGCGGCGGCGATCGCGAGGGAACAGTCGGGTGCGGGCGAAGGGAGTGAGGACGATAGGCATGGAAGGCCGGGATTCGGGATTGGGGGATACGGATCAGGCCACGAACTGCAACCGTGCCAATTCGGCATACAGGCCACCTTCGGCCAGCAAACTGTCGTGCGTGCCTTGCGCCACGATGCGGCCGCCGTCGAGCACCACGATGCGGTCGGCACGTTGCACGGTGGCGAGGCGGTGGGCGATCACGAGGGTGGTGCGGCCTTTTTCGAGGCGCTCCAGTGCCTGCTGGATCGCCGCCTCGGATTGCGCATCCAGCGCCGAGGTGGCTTCGTCGAGCAGCAGCAGCGGGGCGTCGCGCAGGATGGCGCGCGCGATTGCGATGCGCTGGCGCTGGCCGCCGGAGAGGCGCACGCCGCGTTCGCCCATCTCGGCCTGGTAGCCGTCCTGCAGGGCGCTGATGAAGTCGTGCGCCTCGGCAGCGCGGGCCGCCTCGTGCACTTCCTCGTCGCTGGCGCCGTCGCGGCCGAAGCGGATGTTGTCGGCGGCGCTGCCGCTGAAGATCACGGTCTCCTGCGGCACCAGCGCGATCGCGCCGCGCAGGTCGTCCAGCGTCACCGCGCGCAGGTCGACGCCGTCGATGCAGATGCGGCCGGACTGCGGATCGTAGAAGCGCAGCAGCAGCGAGAACACGGTGCTCTTGCCGGCGCCGGACGGGCCGACCAGGGCGACGGTTTCGCCCGGGCGCACGTCCAGCGTGAAGTCGTGCAGCGCGGGGGCGTCGGGGCGGCTCGGGTAGTGGAAGCTGACGCCGTCGAAGCGCAGCGCGCCGCGGAGCGGCTTGGGCAGGGCGAGCGGCTGCGCCGGTGCGACGATTTCGGGACGCTCGTCGAGCAGCTCGCCCAGGCGCTCCATCGCGCCGGCCGCGCGCAGCACGTCGCCCCAGACCTCGGAGAGCCCGGCGACCGAGCCGGCGGCGAACACGGCGTAGAGCACGAACTGGCCCAGCACGCCGGGGTCCAGCGTGCCGGTCAGCACATGGCGCGCGCCGGCCCACAGCACCAGGGTGATTGCGCCGAACACCAGCACGATCACCGCCATGGTCAGCAGCGCGCGCATGCCGATGCGTCGGCGCGCGGTGGCCAGTGCACGCAGGATCGCGTGGCTGTAGCGGGTGCTTTCGATGTTCTCGCGCGCGTAGGCCTTCACCGCAGTGGACGCATTGAGGGTTTCGTTGGCGATCGCCGCGGCGTCGGCGAGGCGATCCTGGCTGGCGCGCGAGAGTTTCTGCACGCGGCGGCCGAAGACGAGAATCGGCAGCATCACCGCGGGGATCACCAGCGCGGTGAGTCCGGCCAGCGAGGGCGCGGTCCATACCATCATGGCGCTGGCGCCGACCAGCATCACCACGCTGCGCAACGCCACCGACACGCCCGAGCCGATCAGCGTCTGCACCACTTCGGTGTCGGCGCTGAGGCGCGACAGCAATTCGCCGACGCGGCTGCGTTCGAAGAACGCCACGTCCAGCCGGATCACCTGGGCGTACAGCGTCTGCCGCAGGGAAGCCAGCGCGCGTTCGCCCAGCAGGGTGATGCAGAAATAACGCGCCGCCGTGGCCACGGCGAGGACCAGCGCCACGCCGAACAAGGCGATGAAGGTCTCGTTGATCGCCGTCTGGCTGGCGTGGCCGAAGCCCTTGTCGATGATGTGGCGGAACGCCAGCGGCAAGGTCAGCGACGCGCCCGAGGACAACCCCAGGAACACCAGCCAGCCGATGGCGAGCGCGCGGTGCGGTTTCAGGAACGGCCACAGTCCGCGCAGCGCGCCGAGGCGGCGGGACGGGCGGGGCGTGTCGGTGGCGTCGCTCATGGATACTCGCAGGAGGTGGGAGATGTGCACGGCGGCACGCAGCCACTGAGGTGGGGCGCAAGCCAGCCGATTCAATCGGTGCCGCCTTGGATTTGTGCAGGAGCCCGCTCGCGGGCGATGCTTTTGCTCTCGCGAATCCCGAATCCAGGCCCCAAAGGCATCGCCCGCAAGCAGGCTCTGCAGGTGGCGTCGATCAGTCGATCCGGCGTGCTTCGCTGCGACCGCGGGTGAGGTCGCGTACCAGCAGCGTCAGTTCCTCCGCGCGGCTTGCCGGCAGTTCCAATTGCAGGGTGACGCCGTCGGCGTCGAAGTGTTCCGACTCGACCTCGGCCTGCAGGTCCCTGAGGCGGGCCTTGAGCAGGGCGAGTGCGGCGAACTCCACGCGCAGGCCACACCGCGCCATCGCCACGATCGGCACGCGTTCGGCCAGGCGCAGGCATTCGGCGGCGGTGCCGCCATAGGCGCGCGCGAGCCCGCCGGCGCCGAGCTTGATGCCGCCATACCAGCGCGTGACCACCACCATCACGCGGTCCATGGTCTGGCTTTCGATTGCCTGCAGGATCGGCCGGCCCGCGGTGCCGCCGGGTTCGCCGTCGTCGTTGAAGCGGTAGTCCGGGCCGATGCGGTATGCCCAGCAGTTGTGCGTGGCAGCGGGGTCGGCGACTTCGCGCAGGAATGCCAGCGCCTGTTCGCCCGAGCCCACCGGTGCGGCCAACGCAAGGAACCGGCTCTTGCGAATCTCCTGCTGGTGGCGGCAACGCGCGGCGAGGGTGGACAGCGGTTCGCTCACGGTTTGGGCAGTTTCGCCTGCAGCTCCGGCGGCAGCGGCCATTGTGGGTGGGCGTGGTGGAAATCGAGCAGGCGCTGCCGTGCCTCGTGCTCCTCGCCTTGCGCGAACAGCTGCTCGATCCGCGCCAGCTCCTTGGCCGGGGTGATGACGCCAACCGTCACTGGTGCGGCTTCCTTCGCGACGGTGTCCGCTGGCGGCGCGGGCGGTGCTGCCGGTGCGGGAGCGGGCGTTTGGAGCATTGCCGGCACCGGCGGTGGCGGTGGTGACGGTGGGGCTGCGGTCATCTGCGGTTGCAATGACGCCTTGGCCATCGGCGTCACCGGCGGCGGTGGGGCCGTCCTTTCCGCGACGACGGCAGGGGCGACGGCTTGTTTCCCTGCAGCCATCGACTGGCGCCTGGCCGCTTCCGCTGCCTGCGTGCGCGGTGACGGCGCCGCAGCGGCAGCGGCGCGATCGGCAGCTTGCCCGGCAGTGGGCAGCGTGACGGCCTGCGCCGGCGCGGCCGTTTCGGTCGGCAGCGGCGAAGCCGGCGACGTCGAGCGCATGTGCCAGGCCAGGCCGGCAACCAGCACCAGGCTGGCCGCGCTGCCCAGCGCCACCAGCCAGTGCGGCATGGGGCGACGGCGTGCGCGCGCGGCCGGGTCGACCGACGGGATCGCGCGAGCCTTGATCGCCGACAACGGCTTGGGGTGTACCCAGTCGCCGGACTCGCGCGGGTTCTTGCGGCGTTCGACGTGCAACGGCGCCCGGTCGACGCCGAGCGCATGCGCCGCGGCATGCAGCACGGCCGCGTCCAGCTCCGGACCGGGCTCGCGCCGCGGCAGATGCCGGTACAGCGCGGCCACTTCGGCTTCGCCGGGCAGCTTCTCGTCCGGGGTGGCGGGATCGTTCGGTGGCAGGGGCGTGCTCATTCGGACAGCGCTTCACGTAGGCGGGTCATGGCATAGCGCAGGCGCGACTTCACGGTCTCGCGGCCGCTGCCGGTCACTTCGGCGATCTCCTCCAGGCTCAGCTCCTGCTCCAGCCGCAACAGGATGGCGGTGCGTTGCTCGTCGGGCAACTGCTCGATCGCGCGCTGCAGATGGCGGCGGCGCTCGAAATCGGACCAGGCGTGCTCGGGTTGCTCGTGTTCGGGGATGGCGACGCGGGACAGCGCCAGTTCGGCTTCCTCACCGTCGGCGGTGGGGCGCTGGCGGCGCAGCGCATCGACCAGCAGGTTGTGCGCGATCTGCAGCAGCCAGGTGCTGAACTTCGCTTGCGGCTGGTAGCGCGCGCGGGCGGCGATCACCCGGCTCCAGGTTTCCTGGAACAGCTCGTCGGTGCGCTGGGGATCGCGCAGGCTGCGCAGCAGGAACCGGTACAGCACGCCGCGATGCTTCGCGTACAGCGCCTCGAACGCGGCAAGATCGCCGCGCGCGTAGGCCAGCATCAGCATCGCATCGGGGTCGACCGGGGCATCCATGGAGTGCGAGGGTAAGACAAATCGGCGGTGTCCGGGCGACCCGTGCAGGGGCGCCGGCGCGACGGGTATCGGCGCCGCCGCGCGATCGTCGTGGGGGAAGGCGGCAGCGGGGGAGCAGGCTGCGGTCGTCACGGCGGTCGACGCGGCGGGGCCGAATGGCTCAGCGCAGGAAAGTTTCAGGGTTGGCCGGGGCGGGCGTGGCCAGGCCCTCGGCCAGCTTCACCAACTGCACGAAGCCGGCGCGGTAGCCGTCGGCATCCTGGCCGCGGGCACCGTTGGCGAGCTGCGCGATCTGGCGGTAGCCGTAGCCGTCGAGGTACTTGCCGCCGCGCAAGGCATCGGCAAACGCGGCCACCGCGGCGGCCCAGCGCAGCCGCTCGCTGGCTTCAGCCTCGGCCTGCGCGGCGATCGGCTGTTCGATCAGGCGGCTCGCCGACTGACCCGGCAACTTGTAGCGCAGGCGCAGGAAGCCGAATTCATTGCCGTGGCCTTGCGGCTCGGCGCGGTCGCCGTAGCGCAGCGGATCGATCCGCGCGCCGGCAGAGCCGGCCGGGGTGATCTCGTAGATCGCGGTGACGTTGGCACCGGCGCCGATCTCGCCGGCGTCGACCTGGTCGTTGTTGAAATCCTCGCGCTTGAGCAGGCGCTTCTCGTAGCCGATCAGGCGGTACTCCTGCACCTGGGCGGGGTTGAACTCCAGTTGGATCTTCACGTCCCTGGCGATGGTCAGCAGCGTCGCGGACATCTCGTCCACCAGCACGCGACGGCCTTCGGCGAGGTTGTCGATGTAGTGGTGGCTGCCATTGCCCACGTCGGCCAGCATCACCGCCATCGCATCGTTGTAGTTGCCTTCGCCGAAGCCCAGCGTGGTCAGCGCCACGCCGCTCTTGCGATGGTCCTCGATGGTGGTTTTCAGGGCTTCCTCGTCGACCGTGCCCACGTTGAAATCACCGTCGGTGCACAGTATTACCCGGTTTACACCGTCCTTGATGAAGCCTTGTCCGGCCTGCGCATAGGCCAACTCGATGCCGGCCCCGCCATTGGTGGAACCGCCGGCGCCGAGGCTGTCGATGGCGGCATCGATGGTGGCGTGCTGGTCGCCGGCGGTGGAAGGCAGGGCGACGCCGGCGGAACCGGCATAGGTGACGATCGCCACCCGGTCCTGCTTGCGCAGTTCGCGCACCAGCTGTTTCAGCGAAGCCTTGAGCAGCGGCAGCTTGTCCGGCTCGTTCATCGAGCCGGAGGTATCGATCAGGAACACCAGGTTGGCGGCGGGGATCTGCGCCTTCGGCACGCGATAACCCTGGATGCCGACCAGCAACAGTTGTCGCTGCGCATTCCACGGCGCCGGCGCCAGTTCGGTGATGACGCTGAACGGCCGCGCGCGATTCGCCGGCGGTGCGTAGTGGTAATCGAAGTAGTTGATGAACTCCTCCGCACGCACTGCGTCGGCTGGCGGCAGGCGGCCGGCATTCAACATGCGCCGCACGTTGGTGTACGCGCCGGTGTCGACGTCGATGCTGAAGGTGGACACCGGGTGTTCGCTCACCAGCTGCACCGGATTGGCATCGCGGTGGGTGTAGTTTTCGGTGTTGATGTCGCCGGGCAATGGCTGGTTCGGGGACATGATGATCGACGCCATCGTCGGCATGGCGGGGGCCATGCGTTTGCCTGCTGCCAATGGCGCCGCGACCATCGGTGGCGGTGCGGGAGGCGAAGGCGGGGTTGCCCGGCGTTGCACATACGGCGGCGGTGGCAGTCGTGGCGGCGAGGGCAGTGTGGTGTCGTTCGCCGCCCTGGGTGCGGTTTCCTGCAACGGGCGGGTGGAAGGTGCCGGCGTGGTCCGGGCCGACTGGTCATTCTGCGTTGCCGCGGCGCTGGCGGCATGGCCGGTCTTGACCGGCTCGGCGGTTGGCCGGTGGCCGCAGCCGGCAAGCATCACCAGCAAGGCCATCAATACGCTGCGCCACAGGGTATTCGTTTTCATCGCGTCGGTTCTCCTCCGGGTGTGGAAGATGAAACGCAGCGCGAACGGAAAGGGGGTTGAGTATGTGCCGACTGAAACTCGCCGGACCGTCGCGGTAGCATGGCGGCCTTACGCACGCCCCTTCGGAACGACATGATCAACAACGACGTACTGCGCTCCATCCGCTACATGCTCGACTTGAGCGACGGCAAGGTGGTGGAGCTGATCCACCTGGCCGACGCCGCCGCGCCGGTGACGAAGGAAGAAGTGCAGGCGATGCTGAAGAAGGACGACGAGCCCGGCTACGTCGAATGCAGCACCAAGCTGCTGGCGCTGTTTCTCGACGGACTGGTGTTCCACCGCCGCGGCAAGGACGAAAGCCGCCCGCTGCGCCCGCCGGAGAAGCGCGTCACCAACAACGTGGTACTGAAGAAGCTGCGCGTGGCGTTCGAACTCAAGGATGTGGACATGCACCAGATCCTCGAGTCCGCCGGTTTCCCCGTCTCCAAGCCGGAACTCAGCGCACTGTTTCGCCAGAGCGACCACAAGAACTTCAAGCTGTGCGGCGATCAGCTGCTGCGCAATTTCCTGAAAGGGTTGACAGTGCGGGTGCGCGGCAACGGCTGAGCACCGTTGCCAGCCGGCGCCGGGCTGGCTCCCATGGCCCGAGGCACCGCAGCCCTCTGGAGTGCGGATGAGCGAGCGTATCCTCTACCACCGTTTCCCTCTGGCCGGCATCGACGCGATGACGGCATCCACGGCGCGCAGCTATCCGCGCCACACGCACGACCAGTACGGCATTGGTGTCCTCGACACCGGCGGACATGCATCGTCGAGCGGCCGGGGTCAGGTCGAAGCCGGGCCGGGCAGCCTGATTTTCGTGAACCCGGGCGAAGTCCATGACGGCCGCGCAATCCATGGACAGCCGCGGTCGTGGCGGATGTTGTATGTCGATCCCGAGCTGCTGGGCAACGTCCTGGACGATATCCACGATGGCGCCCACATATCGCTGGCGTTCGCCGCACCGGTATTCAAGGACGAGCGATTGCGCCGGCTTTTCGACGACATCTTCACCCATGTGCCTGCGGGCGGATCGAGCAATGCGATGGCCTGCGAGACGGCGCTCCTGCGCCTGGCTGCGGGCATGCAGGCCAATGCGGCGGGCGGCCGAATGGCGTCGCCGGGGCCGGTGGCTTCCATCCGCCAGGTCCGCGACAGGATCGATGACGACCCGGCCGCGCCGCTGATGCTGGCAAGCCTGGCCGACGAGGCCGGGCTCAGTCGCTACCAGTTGCTTCGGGGCTTTGCGCGCGAGCTGGGGCTGCCGCCGCATGCTTACATCCTGCAGCGGCGGGTCGCTCTGGCGCGCCGGCTCATTCGCAACGGCCATGCGCTGGCCGAGGCGGCGGCGATTGCCGGCTTTTTCGACCAGAGCCACCTGACCCGCTGTTTCACCCGGCAGTTCGGCGTTACGCCGAGCCGCTACGCCGCCGCCGGTTGATTCCGCGCCCGCACTTTTGTCCAAGACCGCCCACGTCGGTGTCGTCAGGCTTGCACCCGTCCAACCGACAGGAGTGCGGCACATGCAGAACGCCATCATCGACCCCAACCAAGGCGAAGTTTCCCCGACAACCACCGAAGGCGTCGCGCCGGCGATCATCCGGCGCTGTCGCGACGACGAGCGCGCGACGATACTTGCGATCATCCAGGCCGCTGCCGAGGCGTACCGGGGCGTGATTCCCGACGATTGCTGGCACGAGCCATACATGACGTTGCGGGAGCTCGACGGCGAGATCGCCGCCGGGGTCGAATTCCGGGGTTATGAAATGGATGGCGCGCTGGTCGGCGTGATGGGTGTCCAGGCGGTGCGAGACGTCGACCTGATCCGCCACGCCTACGTCCTGCCCGGCCAGCAGGGCCGCGGCATCGGCGGGGAGCTGATCACGCACCTGCGCCGCCAGAGTGCGCGGCGCATGCTGGTGGGCACATGGTCCGCGGCCGACTGGGCGATCCGCTTCTATCAGCGGCACGGTTTCGAACCGGTGCCGACGGCGCAGGCGCCGAAGCTGCTGCGGGCCTACTGGAACATATCGGAACGACAGATCGAGGCATCGGTGGTACTCACCGACGTTCGGCCTATTCCGGCTGGTACGCCCACACGGTTTCTTCGCTGCTGACGCTGCGGATGCGGCCCAGGCGGCGGATGAGGTGTTCCACCGAGCGGGAGCGGGCGAGGGTCATGTCGCCGATGCGCATGGCGCTGGTGATCTCCACGGTGGCGGTCTTGCGGTCGTCGGAGAGTTGGCTCGACTTGGTCTCGAAGTCGTAATCCGGTGCGTTCGCTCGGCGTCTTCGTGCGGCGCAGGGGGCGATGCTCTTGTGACGTGACGAAATCCAGGTCTTGGCCGGTTAAGGAGCATCGCCCGCGAGCGGGCTCCTACGGTGATCGGCGCGCTGGAGCTCCGGCGCGCATCGTGACGTCCCGCGCGCGATCAGGTCAGCGGCGCTGGCCGATCACCGGGCCGGGCGACGGCTGGCGGAAGTCCTGCGGCTCCAGGTCGCGGATGAGGCGGAACACGCCGGCGTGGATTTTGCGCGAGAGCACCACGTCCAGCACGGTGGTCTGGTGCGGGCCGAGGATGGCGAACAGGTCATCGGCGGCAATGCTGCGCGCCAGCGCGTGATGCACCAGGCCGCCGAGATCCTGCGGCGTGACGCTGGCACCGTAGGGCCGGTGACTGGGCATGGCGGGGCGCAGTGTCTTGCGCGAGTTGTCCGGATGACTCACGCGATCGGCGCCCGCGAGCAGCGTGTGGTCGAGATACAGCGTGGTGGTGGCGCGATGGCGCGAGTTGACCTGGCGATCGAGCATGAAGCCCGGCGGCATCCGGTCGGGGCTGGCCTGCGGCCCGGCGGTGAGCAGGAAGCCGGCGCCGGCCAGCGCCTCGCCGCTGTCGTCGCTGATGCGCACGATCAGCTGGCTGCGCGGGTCGTGGATGTGCACGCGGGCGGGGAACGGGTCGGCCGGTTCCAGTTCCACCCGGTGCGCGTCGCGTGCGGCGTTCTCGGCGTCAAAGGCGTCGGCCAGGGTGGCGTAGTCGCCGCTGCTGCGCACCTGCAGGCAACGCAGGATGTCGGCCACGGTGGTCGGCGCCGCCTCGCGCAGGATGCCGTGTTCGCTGCCCGAGTGGGCGGCGTCGGCCACGATCTTGAAGGCGAAGCGCGGGCCGCGGGTCACCCTCAACGCCAGCTCGTCGATGCCGCCGACATCGCTTTTGCCCTCCCGGCTCAGCACCGCGTGGCGCGCATTGAGATTGGCCGCGGCAATGCGCACCACGCCGTCGGAGCCGTCCTCGCCGGTATAGGGCACCAGGTAGTCGTACAGCGCGCGGTCGGGGCGATCGCCGGTCAGCACGAATTGATACAGGCCGGTGGTCGCGGGGTCCACGCCGTGGATGGTGTCCAGGTTGAGGGCGAGCGAGCCCGGGCTGCCCAGCGTCAGCCAGTCGAGCAGGCGCTGGCCCGGTTCCACGCCGTGCCACCACGCCTTCAGCTTGCCGAGCACGCCCTTGCCCAACTGTGCCAATGCGGAACCGAAGTTCGCCGGCGCCAGCATCACCAAGTGGGTCAGGCGGATGGTGCTGTGGCGTCCGGGTTGCATGCGCTGCGCGCGCAACCACTCGCGCACCACCGGGCCGCCAAAGGAGTGCGTCACGCAGGCGAAGCTTGCGTCCTGCAGGTGCAGGTCGCGCAGGGCGTGGTCGAAGGCGCGCACCAGGTCGGCCATGGTTACCGCGTCGTCGAAGCTCACGTATTCGGACAGCCAGATGTCGGCCAGGGTCATCGCCAGGCCGCTGGCGGCCGCACGTTGCTGGAGGCGTTGCGGCATCTGTCCGTAGGTGGCGGTGCTGGTGACGCTCCAGCCGTGGACGAAGACGAGGGTGGTCATGGCGACGCCTGCGCGGCACGCGCCGATCGCGCGCGTCGATCATCCTCGCGCAGTTGTCGCCGTCACGAAAGCGCGCCTTGCGTGCGGCCTCGCATCGGTTAACCTGCGAGCCTTCGTGCTGTCGGCCCGACCATGCTGCTTTCGCTCATCGCTGCGTTGATCCTGCTCGCCTGGCTGGCGCTCTGGCGTCGCTGGCGTCGGCTGGGCGGCGGCGCCGCGCTACTGGCGGTGCTGCTGTTGCTGCTGGCCGGATGTGGCGTGTTGCCCCGGCTGTTGCTGCAACGCCTGCAGGCGCCGTATGCGCTGCGTCCGACGCTGGCATGGGCACCGCACAACGCGATCGTGTTGCTGACCGGCGGTTCGATCCATGTGCCGCAGGACAAGGTCGAACCGAGCATCAGCGCGTACGGACGGATCACCGAAGCGGCCGTGCTGTACCACGCCTGCCACGCGGCCGGGACCGATTGCAAATTGCTGGTCAGCGGCGGCGACCCGGAACGCATGGAAACGCCGCTGGCCGTCTCCTACGCCCGCGTGCTGCGCGGGCTCGGTGTGCCGGACGAGGATCTGATCCTGGAATCCCGCAGCAACAACACCTGGCAGAACGCGCAGTTCTCGCGCCCGCTGCTGGCCAGGCTCGACGCGCCGAAGGTGTGGCTGGTCAGCTCCGCCTGGCACCTGCGTCGCAGCGTGCTGTACTTCGACCATTTCGGTATAGCAGCCACCCCGGTGCGCGCGGATTACCTGCACGCCAACCTGGGCCTGTGGCCCTCGGCGCAGAACCTGGTGCTGACCGACGTGGCCCTGCATGAGTACCTGGGCGTGCTGCGGTACCGCGTCTACAACGCGATGGGCTGGAACGCACCGGTCATGAAACCCTTGCGGTAGGGCGGGCGGTGACCGCCGGCTTCCGTCGCGGCCGTGCAGCGGGCGGCGACCTTCGTGTGGCGCAGGGTCCGGCATGGATCAGCCTTCGCGCATCACCATCAGGCGGATCTCGGTCATGTCCTCGATCGCGTAGCGCAGGCCTTCGCGACCCAGGCCGGACAGCTTGACGCCGCCGTAGGGCATGTTGTCGACGCGGAAGCTGGGGATGTCGTTGATGATGACGCCGCCTTGCTCAAGCTCGTTCCAGGCACGCATGGCGTGGTCCAGATCGTTGGTGAAGACGCCGGCCTGCAGGCCGTAGTCCGAGTCGTTGACCATGCCGATCGCCTGGTCGAACTTGTCGAACGGAGCGAGCAGCGCGAACGGGCCGAACGCTTCCATGCGGTTCGCCTTGGCATCGGCGGGCACGTTCTCCATCAGCGTGGCGTCGAGCATGTTGCCCTCGCGTTTGCCGCCGCAGAGAATCCTGCCGCCGGCCTGTTTCGCTTCCAGAATCCAGCCGTGCAGGCGTTCGGCGGCCGCCTCGTCGATCATCGGGCCGAGGAATACCTCCTTGTCGCGCGGGTCGCCGGCCTTGAGCTTCTTCGTGGCGGCGACCAGCTTGCGCTTCAGCGCGTCGTAGACATCCGCGTGGGCGTAGATGCGCTGCACGCCGATGCAGCTCTGCCCGGACTGGTAGAACGCGCCAAACACCAGCCGCTCCACCACGCGATCGAGCTGCGCGCCCTGGTCGGCGTCGACGATGCAGGCGGCATTGCCGCCCAGTTCCAGCACTACCTTCTTGCGCCCGGCGCGTGCCTTCAGTGCCCAGCCGATCTGGCCGCCGGTGAACGAGAGCAGCTTGAAGCGCTCGTCCTCGACCAGCGGTGCGGCATGGTCGCCGTCCAGCGGCAGGATCGAGAACGCGCCCTTCGGCAGATCGGTCTCGGCCAGCACCTCGCCGATGATCAGCGCGCCGATCGGGGTCTTCTCCGACGGTTTCAGCACGAACGGGCAGCCGGCGGCGATCGCCGGCGCCACCTTGTGCGCGACCAGGTTCAGCGGAAAGTTGAACGGCGTGATGAACGACACCGGCCCCAGCGGCACGCGTTTGGTGTAGCCGTGATAGCCGTCCAGACGGCTGGCCAGTTCCAGGTTGATCGTCTCGCCGTTGATGCGCACGGCTTCTTCGGCAGCGATGCGGAAGGTCTCGATCAGCCGGGTCACCTCGCCGGCTGCATCCTTGATCGGCTTGCCGGCCTCGATGCACAGCGCCTCGGCCAGTTCGTCGCGGCGCTCGGCGAAGCGCTGCGCGCAATGCTGCAGCACGGCCTGGCGCGCCCACGGCTTGAACTCGCGCATGGGCCTGGCCGCCTTCACCGCGGCGGCGATCGCCTGCTCGGTGGCCTTCGCGTCCGGTACCGCGACGCGGGTGGCGAGCTTGCCGTTGTACTTGTCGCGCACGTCGAGCATGGCCTTCGACGTCTGCGGCCGGTTGGCAAGGTAGTACGGGTAGGTCTTGTTCAACATGGCGCTTGCCTGCGGTTGCGATCCGGCAAGGATAGGGCGTGGTGTTGTTCAGGGGTCGTGAGCTGCTGTCGTCTGCCAGTGGGTGAACCTGGTTTCGCGCTGGCCGCGACGGCCACACGGGCATGATGTCGAGGCTCTCCCCGCGGCGACACAAGGCTGCATGGCCATGCGCCAGCTTGCCGAACATCAATTCGCGCCGGCCGCCGCCCCGTCCATGAACAGCCCGATCACCATGTCGAACTCTTGCCGCAGGTCGAGGCCCGGCTCGCTGAGCCAGCGCATCAAGGCACCCAGGTAGAGGTAGTGGAAATAGATGCCCAGTTGTTCGGAGCGATGCTGCGGCGCCAGCTCGCCGCGATCCTGGGCGGCTTCGATCAGCATCACCCAGAGTGGAAGCAGGCCGCGATCTTCCTTCGGCCTGGCGCCCGGGTCGAAATTGGCGAACTTGTAGCGGATGTAGGGCAACAGGATATCGGCGTGCTGTTCGCACCAGTGCGCCGATTCGTGCAGCAGTGCCGTGGCGCCGGCGCGGAAGCCGGCACGCTCGTGCAGGCTGAAGTCGCGTGTTGCGAGGTCTTTCGAGAGGGAAGCTTCCAGCGTGTGTTCCAGCAGGGCTTCTTTGGCCGGAAAGTATTTGTACAGGGTGCGCTTGGATACGCCGGCCTGGGCGGCGACCTGCTCCATGGTCACCTGGGCATAGCCGTGCGATGCGAACAATTGGCGCGCAACGAGGCCCATGTGTTCGGGCAAATCGGCCCGGCTCGATGGCCGGGGACGCGGACGGGAAGAGGGCATGGCTCAGACACTCGGTGGCATGTAAAGTATACGACGTTTACTTTACATGGGAGCGTGACATGAAGCTCGTGCTTCTGACCTGCGGCACCGAGGGCGATACGCGCCCGCTGGCCGCCCTGGGTCATGCCCTGCGCAAAGCGGGCCATGAGGTGGTTCTGCTGGGTGACGCGCGAACCCTGGGCACGGCGAATGCGCTCGGGATTCCAGCCACGCCGCTTTCCGGCGACATCCGCGAGCTGTTTGCCGACTGGGGACAACAAGGGCCGCGCGGCACGGCCAAGGCCATGGTGGCATTGACCAACAAGCACACGGCTGCGTGGATGCGGGAGACGCTGGCCGCGGCGGAAGGTTGCGATGCCATCGTGACGTCGGGCCTGGCCGGCTTCGTCGGGCTTTCGGTGGCCGAGCGCCTCGAGGTTCCCGCCGTCATCGCGGGGATGATCCCCCTTACGCCGTCGCGCGAGTTTGCTTCGCCCTTCTTGCCGCCGGCCTGGGTCCCCGCCTGGTTGAACCGGGCCAGCCTCGCGTTCACCAACAAGCTGTTCTGGCTGGCTTTCAAGCAGGCGCTCAACCGTGCACGGGCGGAGGTGCTGGCCCTGCCGCCGCGGAAAACCGTGTGGAAGGATCTGCCCATGCTCTACGGCATCTCGCCGACGCTGCTGCCATCGCCCAAGGACTGGCCGGCGAATGCCACGCTGTGTGGCCAGTGGCTGCCGCCCATGGGTGAAAGCTACACGCCACCTCCGGCTCTGGCGACGTTCCTTGCCGCCGGCACCGCGCCGGTCTATGTGGGCTTTGGCAGCATGACCGGCATCGACATGGCTGCCATGCTCGGTGCGGTGGTCGCGGCGCTGGACGGGCGACGTGCCGTGTTCTGGCCGGGGTGGAACGGGATGGGCGACGTGCGTCTGCCGGACAATGTCCTGTGCATCGACGCCACCCCGCACGATTGGCTGTTTCCACGGATGGCTGCGGTGATCCACCACGGCGGATCGGGAACCACCCACTCGGCTCTGCGGGCAGGCAAACCCTCCATCGTCATGCCGTTCGCCGGGGATCAGGCGTTCTGGGCGGATCGCCTTCGTCGGCTGGGCGTGGCGCCGGCGGCACTCCCGGCGGCAACTCCGGACTCCAGGGCTCTTGCCGCGGCCCTCGATTTTGTCGCGGGGGAAACCGTCGCCGCGCGTGCAGCCGAGCTTGGTCGGCGTATCGCCCGCGAAGACGGCCTGGCTACGGCGGTCGCCGCCATCGAGAGAATGTTTGCAGGCTAGGAGCCTGGGCGGCACGGGTGTCGGTTGCTGCGCGATTACCCGCGAGGCTTCGCGGCCTCACGTTCCTCTACCCGCAGCCCCAGCTCTCCATCGGCCAAGCGCGCGCGCAGCGCGGTGCCCGTCTCGACACCTTGCGTCGAGCGCAGCACCTTGCCGGCCTCGTCGAACAGAATGGCGTAGCCGCGTTCCAGCGTGGCCAATGGGCTGACCGTATGCAGAGCGCGGGCGGCTTGCTGCAGGGTGAGGCGGTCGCGTTCCAGACGACGCTCGATGGCGTGGCGCAGGCGCTGGGTGAGTTCGCCGAGGCGATGGCGCAGCAGGGGTAACCGCTGCTGCGGGTGTTGCTCGAGCAAGCGGGACCGAGCGCGGTCGAGCTGCGACTGGCGGCGTTGCTGCTGTTCGCGCATTGCCCCGAGGAGGCGACGGTGGAGATGGACCAGCCGCTCGCGATCGCGTTGCAGCCGCGCCTGCGGCCGCTGCGCCTGCAATCGCGCCAGCAGATGGTCGACGCGTTGCGCGTTCCCCTGCATGCGTCGTTGCTGCAGGGTAGCCAGGCGCCGCTGCAGCTGCCGCAGGTGGCGATCGACCGCCACCGCGTCGGGCACCAGCAGTTCGGCGGCGGCCGAGGGCGTGGGCGCGCGCAGGTCGGCGACGAAGTCGGCGATGCTGAAATCGATCTCGTGGCCCACCGCGGAAACCACCGGCACCGCGCTGGCGTGGATCGCCCGTGCCACCGCTTCGTCGTTGAATGCCCACAGGTCTTCCAGGGAGCCGCCGCCGCGGGTCAGCAGCAGCACGTCGTAGCGTGCGCTGGCCGATGCCTTGCGCAGCATCGCCACGATCGCCGGCGGCGCCTCGCGGCCCTGTACCGGCACCGGCAAGATCTCGACATCAGCCAATGGCCAGCGCCGTGACAGCACGCTCAGCACGTCGCGGATCGCCGCGCCGGTGGCCGAGGTGATCACGCCGATCCGGCGCGCGTAGCGGGGCAGGGCACGCTTGCGCGCCGGGTCGAACAGGCCTTCGGCGTCGAGCCGGGCCTTGAGCTGCTCGAACTCGCGCTGCAACGCGCCTTCGCCGGCCGGTTCCATGTATTCGGCGACCAGCTGGAACTCGCCGCGTGGTTCGTACAGGCCGACCTTCGCGCGCAGCAGCACCTGCATGCCGTCGACCGGGCGAAAGCGCAGCACGGAGGCTTTCATCTTGAACATTGCGCAGCGCACCTGCGCGCCGCTGTCCTTCAAGGTGAAGTACAGGTGGCCCGATGCCGGCTTCGCCACGTTGGACAGCTCGCCTTCGATCCACACCTGCGGCAGCGCGTCGCCCAGCAGGTCGCGAACCAGCCGGTTGAGCGAGCTGGGGGTCAGCACGTGGCGGGGGGCGGGGGTGTCGGGGACGGACATGGGGCGAAGAGCCTAGCATGCCGCTACGGTGAAGTCGTGAAAAAACATCCGCTTGGGAGGTGAATCAGAACAAATGTCTCATGTGTCGTGGCCGGCCCCGCGGGCGTCGGCTTCGCGCGCCGTGCGCTGGCGGCGGCGCAGGCGCCAGCCGCGGATGCCCAGGTTCAGCGCGAACCAGGCGCACAGCACGGCGACCGGCCAGCCGATCCAGGCCGGCCACAGTGCCGCGATCACGCCCAGCACCAGGAGCGCCGCGGTGGCCAGGAACAACGGCCTGGCCGAGGTCGCACCGAGCACGCGGCGATGGCCAAGCGCGGCACCGACGCTGTTGGCCAGGCGCAACGCACCCGCCGCGGCACGCCCGGAGCTGCCGCCGCCATGGCGCACGCGCGGTCGCGCCTGGCTGGTGCGTACTTTCTCGGCATGGCCGCGGCGATGGTGCGGCGCCAGCACGATTTCGGTGGCGTTTTCCAGGTCGTGCTCGTACTGGGCGGCGAGCTTGCCGGCGAACGTGGCGTCCTCGATCGCCACGTCCAGCTCCTGGTTGCCCAGCCAGCTGGCTAGGTTGAGGTTGGACGAGCCCACCCGCGCCCATTGCCCGTCGGCCACCGCGGTCTTGGCGTGCAGCATCGAGCCGTTCCATTCGAACACGCGGATGCCGGCTTTCAGCAGTGGCCGGTAGCCCGCGCGGGACATGTTGGCCACGGCCGGGATGTCACTGCTGCCGGGTACCAGCAGGCGCACGTCGACGCCATCGCGGGCGGCCGCCACCAGTGCCTGCACGTAGGGTGCGATGCCCACGAAATAGGCGTCGGTGAGCCACAGCGTGCGGGTGGCCAGCGAGGCGATCAGCTGGTCGAGCCGATACATGCCGGCGGTGGAGGGCTGGGTGGCGATCAGGCGCAGTGCGACGTCGCCGGCGGGTGTGGTCGGCTCGACCGCGCTCGGGAATTCGCGCAGCGGCGTGCCGGTGGCGCTCCAGCTTTGCGCGAATGCCGCTTCCAGCTCGGTCACCACCGGGCCGCGCAAGGCGACGCCGGTATCGCGCCACGGCGGCACGTCGCGCGCGGGGTTGCCCAGCCATCTGGCGCTGATGCACACGCCGGAAAGGAAACCGGTCACGCCATCGACCACCAGCGACTTGCGGTGGTCGCGGCTCAGCCAGCCGAAGGTCTGCCCCAGCTGCAGCGGGTTGTACACGCGCACTTCGCCACCGGCCGCGCGCAGCGGTGCCCAGAAGCCGCTGCGCGACTGGCCCAGGCAGCCGACCCAGTCGACCACTACGGCCACGAACACGCCGGCCTGCGCGCGCTCGACCAGCGCATCGCGGAATTCGCGGCCCACCACGTCGTCGCGCACCATGTAGTTTTCCAGCAGCACCCGCTGGCGCGCGCCGCGGATCGCTTCCAGCCACGCGGCATAGTTGGCTGCCGCATCGATCAGCAGGTCCACCGCGTTGCCGCTGAGCAACGGTGCCCCGGCAGCGCGGCTCAGCGCTTGCTGCGCCAGCAGGCGACTGGACGAGGACGACGACGGCGACAAGGGGTCGGGCATGCATCGAGTGTAGGCGATGGGGATGTCGATGCGCCGTGGCGGCGGCTTCTGGCATGATCGGAGGATGCCCGCCAAGCCGCGCTACAGCGACACCGACGCTTGCGCCCACGACCTCGCCGATGCGCTGGGGCCGGATCTGCGCATCGCCGCGCCGCTGGGCCTGGGCAAGCCGCACGGCCTGCTCAACGCGTTGTACCGACTCACCGCCGGCGACCCGACGCGTTCGATGCGCCTGTACACCGCGCTGTCGCTGACCCGGCCGCAGCCGAAGGCGGGGCTGCAGCGGCGCTTCCTGCAGCCGTTCCTCGATCGCCATTTCGGCGCCGACGCGGTCGACCCGCAGTACGCCCTGGACGAGGCGCGCGATGCCTTGCCGCCAAACGTCGTGGTGCACGAGTTCTACCTGCAGAGTGGCGCGCTGCTGCATTCGGGCAGTGCGCAGCGCAACTACATCAGCCAGAACTACACCCATGTGGCGCGCGACCTGGCGTTGCAGGACATCAACCTGCTGGTGCAGCTGGTCGCACGCCGCGAAACCGCCGAGGGTGTGCGCTACAGCCTCTCGTGCAACCCCGACCTGACCCTGGATTTCCTGCGCCAGTTGCAGCTGGCAGGCGCACGCCGGCCGCTGTGCGTGGCGGTGGTGCATCCCGACCTGCCGTGGCTGGGCGGTGATGCCGAGGTGCCGGCGGATTACTTCGACGTGGAGCTGCAGCCGGAATCCTCGCCGCGCCTGTTCGCGCTGCCGCGGTTGCCGATCGACCTGGCCGAATATGCGATCGGCCTGCACGCCAGCAGCCTGGTGCGCGACGGTGGCTGCCTGCAGATCGGCATCGGCGCGTTGTCCGACGCCCTGGTCAAGGCCTTGCTGCTGCGCCAGCAGCAGAACACCGCCTGGCGCTGCATGCTGGTGGCGCTGGACCCGGCCGGCAGCACCCATGCGCAGGCAGGCGCGCTCGGTGGCCTTGCACCATTGGGGACCGGCTTGTACGGTGCCAGCGAGATGGTGATGGACGGCTTCATGCACCTGCAGCGCGGCGGCATCCTGAAGCGGCGCAGCTGGGACAACCTTGCGCTGGAGCGCGCCTCGCTGTCCGGCCGGCTGAATCCGGGCACGCCCGGCGGCCATTACCTGCGCGGCGCATTCTTCCTCGGTTCGCGCGACCTGTACGAATGGCTGGCCGCCACCGAGGCGAGCGACCCGGACGCGATCGACATGTGCGCGGTGTCCAACGTCAACCAGCTGTACGGCGACCAACAGGCATTGGCCACGCTGCAGCGACGCGACGCGCGTTTCTTCAACACCTGCATGATGGCGACCCTGCTCGGTGCGGCGGTGTCCGATACGCTGGAGGACGGCGCGGTGGTCAGCGGCGTCGGCGGCCAGTACAACTTCGTGGCGATGGCGCACGAGCTGCCGGGCGCGCGCTCGGTGCTGCTGCTGCGCGCCACCCGCCGCCATCGCGGCGGCATCGAGAGCACGATCCGCTGGAGCTACGGCCAGACCACGATCCCGCGCCACCTGCGCGACATCGTGGTCACCGAATACGGGGTCGCCGACTTGCGCGGCAAGAGCGACAGCGAATGCATCGAGGCGATGCTGTCGATCTGCGATGCGCGCTTTCTGGACGCGCTGTGCGCGGAGGCGAAATCGCGCGGCAAGCTGGCGGCGGATTTCGCCATACCCGATGCCTGGCGCCGGCACCAGCCCGATGCACTGCACGAATCGCTGATGCCATTCCGGCGCAAGGGCCAACTGCCGGTGTTCCCCTTCGGCAGCGATTTCGACGAGGTCGAACAGCGCCTGTTGCCGGCGCTGGAATGGCTGCAATCGCGCAGCAGTCGCTGGCGCGGCCGCTGGCAAGTGCTGCGCGCGGCAATCCATCCCGGCGATGCCGTCGAAGGTGAAGACGCCGCCTTGGCCCGGATGGGTCTCGATGCGCCGAAGGGCTTGCCCGATCGCCTGCAGCGACGCCTGCTGCAAGCCGCGCTGCGCCGGCGATCGTAGGGCGGCACCGCCCCCCGGCTCTTGTCGTCGCTGTCGCGCAGGGATGGCGGGCACTGCCGGCCCTGCGCCCGGACGCCCCGCCACTGGTAGGAGCCCGCTCGCGGGCGATGCTCTCGTGCCGGGATTCGGGATATGCAAAAGCCAGGAGCATCGCCCGCGAGCGGGCTCCTACGGCAGCGTGGACGGGTCCTCGGGCTCTTCGGCCGGCGCGGGCTGATCGTCCATCAGCGGCAGCACGCCGGGGCTGTCGAGGTCGTCGAATTGCTGGTGGTTCACGGCCCAGAAAAAAAGCGCCACGGCCACGCCGATCACCACCAGGGTGACCGGGATCAGCACCAGCAGGACGTTCATGCCGCCGCCTCGGCGGTGCGGTCGGCGTGTCCGGGGTTGGCGTCGTGCGCGTGTGCGCGGCCGACGCGCATGGCGTTGAGCACCACCATCAGCGAGCTCAGCGACATGCCGATGGCGGCCAGCCACGGCGACACCAGGCCGAACGCCGCGAACGGCACGGCGAACAGGTTGTAGCCCAGCGCCCAGCGGCGGCTTTGCGCGATCACCTGCTGCATCTGCACGGCGATCGCGTGCGCGTGCAGCAGGCCTTGCAGGCGCCCGTCGAGCAGCAGCAGGTCGGCCTGGGCCTGGGCCAGGTCGGTGCCGCTGGACAGCGCAGCGGAGACGTCGGCGGCCGCCAGCAGCGGGGCGTCGTTGCTGCCGTCGCCGACGGCGAGCACGCGGTGGCCGTCGGCCTGCAGGGATTGCAGCAGGGCCAGCTTGTCGGCCGGCAGCTGCCGCGCATGCCAGTCGTCGATGCCGAGCCGGGTGGCCAGCGCGGCGACGCGATCGGCGCTGTCGCCGCTGGCCATGCACACGTCGATGCCGTCCTCGCGCAGCCGTGCCAGCGTGGCGGCGGCATCCTCGCGCGGGCGTTCCTGGAAGCCGAAGCGGGCCAGCGCGCCGTGCTGGTCGGCCAGCACCATGGCCGCGCTGGCCAGCCGCGGATCGTAATGCGCGTCGCCCAGCGCGTAGCGGGCGCGGCCCAATCGCAGCGCGCGGTCGCCGACGTGGCCTTCGATACCTGCGGCCAGGTGCACGCGCACGTCCTGTGCCGCCGGTGTGACGCCGCGCGGGCGCGCCGCGGCGCTCAGCGCGCGGGCCAGCGGATGCGAGCTGGCGCGGGCCAGCGCCAGGGCCCAGGCCAACACCTGCTCGCGGCTGTCGCCGCGCAGCGGTTCGACCGCCTCGTCATCCAGGTGCGGCGTGGAGAGTGTGCCGGTCTTGTCGAACAGGGCACGGTCGACGCCGGCAAGTGCGAGCAGGGCGCTGCCGTCGGTGACCAGCACGTGGCGGCGGGCAAGCCGGCCCAGCGCCCGGGTCAGCGTCACCGGCACGGTCAGCGCGAAGGCGCAGGGGCAAGCCACCACCAGCACGGCGATGGCCGCGTCGAACGCGCGTGAGGGGTCGACCAGCAGCCAGCCCAGCGCGGTCACCACGGTAAGCACCAGCACCCGGCGCACGAAGCGGGTGACTTCGCGATCGCTGCCGGCGATTCGCGTGCGGGCCTGGCGCGCGCGCGCGGCCAGCGCGCCGAGCCGCGCCACGCTGGTCTGCGCGCCGCCATGTTCCACGCGCAGCTGCGCCGGCCCGGTCAGCAGCACGCTGCCGGCCACCAGACGCTCGCCGCGCTGGCGCCGTTGCGGGCGCGATTCGCCGGAGAGCAGCGCTTCGTCCACCTCGACCACGGCGCTTTCCAGCACGCCATCGGCCGGCACGGTGCCCCCGTCGTCGATGTGCACGCAGTCGCCGCTGGCGAGGGTCATCGCGGGCACGGTTTCCAGTTCGCCATCGGCACGGCGGCGCTGCGCCAGCAGCGGCGTGGCATCCAGCAAGGCATCGCCGCCGGCGTCGCCGCGATGGCGCGAGCGCAGTTCGATGTAGCGCCCGACCAGGAGCAGGAACACGAACATGCTGACCGAATCGAAATACACCTCGCCGCTGCCGCGCAGCGTGTTGATCACGCTGGCCGCAAACACCAGCGCGATCGCCAGCGCCACCGGCAGGTTGATGCCGAGGCGGCGGCCGCGCAGTTCCTCTGCGGCGCCGCGGAAGAACGACTGCGCCGAATAGGCCACCAGCGGGATGGTGGTCAGCAGGCCAAGCCAGCGGAACAGGTTGCGCGTGCTGAAATCGACGAAGTCGACCACGCCGAGGTAGATCACCAAGGCGTAGCTCATCACCTGCATCGCGCACATGCCGGCCACCAGCATGCGCTTCAGCGCATCGTGCATCTCGGCGGCGCGGACGTCTTCCACTTCGTCCAGGCGCAGCGGGCGCGCCTGACAGCCGGCGGCGGCGAAGTTCTCCAGCAGGGTAGGCAGGGTGGTGCGCCGGGTGTCCCAGACCACCCGCATGCGCCGCGCGGCGCGGTCGACGCTGACCCGGCGCACGCCGGCAAGCGCGTTGATGCGCTGCTCCAGCCAGAGCAGCCGGCGGGGATCGTCCAGCGCCTCGACGCGCAGGGCGATCTCGCTCAAGCCGTCGCGTCGCTCGCGCAGCACCTGGGCGGCGAGCCGGGGATCGGCCCATGTCGCCGCGCTGTTCATGGTTTGCGCGGGGGAGGGGCGGTGGATGGCGGTGGCGCGCTGTGCGAGGCGACCGGCACCCCGAATACCGCGTGCGAGCTGGTGGTCAGCGGCGTGTCGGCGTAGCGGACGCTGACCACGATGAGCCATGCGCAGCCGGCCAGCGAGGCGGCGAAGATGAATGCTCCGAGCCACAGCACCGGCTGGCGATACCAGGCCGATGCCGTGCGGACGCCGATGTCATGGCTGGTCTTCATCGACCGGGTGCGACAGGTGGTAGACGTAGGCGGCGATGACGTGGATCTGGTCTTCGCTCAGCCGCGTGCTCCACGACGGCATGTGGCCCTGGCGACCGTTGCCGATGGTCTGCTCGATATCGGCCGGGGTGCCGCCGTACAGCCAGACGTGGTCGGTGAGGTTCGGCGCACCCAGCGCCGGGTTGCCCTTGCCCTCGGCGCCGTGGCAGGCGGCGCAGGTGGAGAACAACGGCTTGGCGGCTGCCGCCTTGGCCGCGTCGTGCGGGGCGCCGGACAGGCTCAGCACGTACTGGGCGAGGTTTTTCACGTTGTCCGCGCCCAGGCTCGCCCATGGCGGCATCACGCCGCTGCGACCGTCGTGGATCGAGGTGGTGATGTCCTTGCCGGTGCCGCCGTACAGCCAGTCGCCGTCGGTGAGGTTGGGTGCGCCGACCAGGATGTTGCCCTTGCCGCTGCGCTGGTGGCAGGCGGCGCAGTTGTCCTCGAACAGCACCTTGCCCATCTGCTGCGCCTGCGGGTCGCCGGCCAGCTGCTCCACCGTGTACAGGCGGAAGCGGTCCAGCAGCGGGTCCAGCCTGGCCTCGTTGGCAGCCACTTCACGCGCCAGCTGGCCGTGCGAGGTCCAACCCAGCGCACCCTTGTGGTTGCCGAAGCCGGGGAACAGGAACAGGTAGATGAACGCCGCGGCGAACATCGAGCCGGAGAACACGATCCACCACGTGGGCAGGTTCTTGAGGCCTTCCAGGATGGTGCCGTGCGCCCACACGTGTCCGGTGGTGCCATCGGGGCGGGTCGGGATCTTGGCCCGCGGCGCCCACAGGAACAGCCCGAAGGTGATGCCCAGGTTGAGCACCACCAGGAACATGACCCACAACGACCAGCCGGTGCTCATGGGCGATCCTCCTTGGCATCGACATCGCTGTCGGATTGTTCGTCTTGTTCGAGCGGCAGGCGTGCCATGCGGTCGAACGTGGCCTGGTGGCGCTTGCGCCAGGCCCAGATCCAGATACCGATGAAGGTCACCAGCATCAGGATGATGAATACCCCTGCAACGTGGCCCCAGACCGGGCTCATCGGCGTCATGGCGTGGCTCCCGCGACGCCGTCGGTGGTCGCCGGCTTGGCTGCCGACGGGGCCGGCTCATTGGCGATGCCCAGGCCCTGCAGGTAGGCGATCAGCGCGTCCATCTCGGTCTTGCCCTTGACGGCCTCGGGCGCGGCGGCGATCTGCGCGTCGGTATACGGGTCGCCCAGCTTGCGCAGCGTGCGCATGCGTGCCTGCACGTCCTCGGCACTGATCGTGTTGTGCGCCAGCCACGGATAGCCGGGCATGTTCGACTGCGGCACCACCTGGCGCGGGTCCATCAGGTGCAGGCGCTGCCATGCATCGGAATACTTGCCGCCCACGCGCGCCAGGTCCGGGCCGGTGCGCTTGGAGCCCCACTGGAACGGACGGTCGTAGACCGACTCGGCCGCGGTGGAGAAGTGGCCGTAGCGCTCGGTCTCGAAACGCAGCGCGCGGATCATCTGCGAGTGGCACAGGTAGCAGCCTTCGCGCACGTAGACGTCCTTGCCGATCAGGCGCAACGGCTCGTACGGATGCACGCCCGGCGGCGCCTTCACCGAGTGCGCCTCCATGAACAGCGGGGTGATCTCCGCCAGTCCGCCCAGCGAGACCATGATCGCGATGCCGATGCCGAGCAGGCCGGCGTGCTTCTCGATCGCTTCGAAATGTTTGTAGGCCATGTTGATCTCTTCCTCAGCCGGCACTTGCCGGCAGGGGAGCGGGCACCTGGTGGGGCGCCGGCTCGGGAATCGGCACCGGGATCGGCTTGATCAGGCGCGCGCGGGCATCGGCGGCGGTGTGCCACAGGTTCCACGCCATCACCCACATGCCGGACAGGATGAACACGCCGCCGGCCCAGCGGATCAGGTACATCGGCTTGATCGCGAGCAGGCTGTCGAGGAAGCCGTAGGTCAGCGCGCCGTCCGGGTTGGTGGCGCGCCACATCAGGCCCTCGGTGACGCCGGCCGTCCACATCGAGCCCACGTACAGCAGGGTGCCGATGATGTGCAGCCAGAAGTGCAGCTCCATGCCCTGGCGCGAGTGCATCTCCGGCCGGCCCAGCGCACGCGGCGCCATCGCGTAGAGCGAACCGATGGTGATCATCGCAACCCAGCCCAGCGAGCCGGAGTGCACGTGGGCGATGGTCCAGTCGGTGTAGTGCGACAGCGAGTTCACCGTCTTGATCGCCATCATCGAGCCTTCGAAGGTGGAGGCGCCGTAGAACACCAGCGACAGCACCATGAACTTGGCCGCCGGATCGGTGCGAAGGCGATGCCACACGCCGTTGAAGGTGAGCAGGCCGTTCGCCGCCGAGCCCAGGCTCGGCATCAGCAGCACCAGCGAGAACGCCATGCCCACCGACTGCACCCAGTCGGGCAGGGCGGTATACATCAGGTGGTGCGCGCCGGCCCACATGTAGACCGAGATCAGCGCCCAGAAATTGACGATCGAGAAGCGGTAGCTCCACAGCGGCTGCTTGGCCTGCCGCGGCACGAAGTAATACATCATGCCGAGGAAGCCGGCGGTGAGGAAGAACGCCACCGCGTTGTGGCCGTACCACCACTGCACCATCGCATCGACCACGCCGGAGTAGATCGAGTACGACTTGGTCAGCGAGACCGGGATGGCCAGGTTGTTGACGATGTGCAGCAGGCCCACCGCGATGATGAAGGCGCCGTAGTACCAGTTCGCCACGTAGATGTGCTTGATCCGCCGGCGCGCCAGCGAGCCGAAGAACACCACGCCGAAGCTCACCCAGACCACCGCGATCAGGATGTCGATGAACCATTCCGGCTCGGCGTATTCCTTGCTCTGGGTCAGCCCCAGCGGCATCGTGGTCATCGCCAGCACGCAGACCAGTTGCCAGCCCCAGAAGGTGAATGCGGCGAGCTTCCTGAAAGCCAGCCGCGCGTGGCCGGTGCGCTGCACCACGTAATAGCAGGTGCCCATCAGCGCCGAGCCGCCGAACGCGAAGATCACGCCGAAGGTGTGGTCGGGCCGGATGCGGCTGAAGGTCAGCCACGGCACGTTGAAATTGAGCACCGGCCACATCAGTTCGGCGGCGGCATAGACGCCGACGGACATGCCGATGATGCCCCATACGGCGGCCGCGAGCAGGAACTGGCGGACGACCTTGTCGTTGTAGTATTCGGTGTTCGGCATCGGAGTTTCCGGCTGGACAGCGGGGCATTTTGGCGGCAAGCATGCGGCGAAGTGCTGACCTCGATCAAGCAACTGCGGCATTCCGTCCACGTCATCGCGGTGGAGGCCGGCGCTACCGGTCGGGCGAGTATCCTTGGCATCTTCAGTCGCGGCCTGCCGCGACCAGACATTCCGGTTGAATCCATGAGTGAGATCGTTTCGCAACAACCCCGTCCGGCGGCGCCCGCGCCGCGCCGCGCCAGCGTGGGCGTGCAGGTCGGCAAGGTCAAGGTAGGCGGCGGCGCCCCGATCGTGGTGCAGTCGATGACCAATACCGACACCGAGGACCCGGCCAGCACCGCGAAACAGATCGCCGAGCTGGCCCGCGCCGGCTCCGAGCTGGTGCGCATCACGGTGAACACGCCGGCCGCCGCGGCCGCGGTGCCGCGCATCGCCGAGCGGCTGGCGATGATGGGCGTGGACGTGCCCATCATCGGCGACTTCCACTACAACGGCCACCAGTTGCTGGAGCGCGAACCGGCCTGCGCCGAGGTGCTGGCGAAGTACCGCATCAACCCCGGCAACGTCGGTTTCGGCAAGAAGCACGAAAGCCAGTTCGCCTCGATCATCGAGAAGGCGCTGCGCTACGGCAAGCCGGTGCGCATCGGCGCCAACTGGGGTTCGCTGGACCAGTCCATGGTGGCCGCGCTGATGGACGAGAACGCGCGGCGCGCCGAGCCGTGGGATGCCGCGCACGTGGCGCGCGAGGCGTTGATCCGTTCCGCCCTGGATTCGGCCGCGCGTGCCGAGGAGCTCGGCCTGCCGCGCGAGCGCATCATCCTTTCATGCAAGGTTTCCGGCGTGCAGGAGCTGATCGCCGTGTACCGCGACATCGCCGCGCGCGGCGACTACGCGCTGCATCTGGGCCTGACCGAGGCCGGCATGGGTTCGAAGGGCATCACCGCCTCGGCCGCTGCGCTGGCGGTGCTGCTGCAGGAGGGCATCGGCGACACCATCCGCATCTCGCTCACGCCCGAACCCGGTGCCTCGCGCACCGGCGAGGTGATCGTGGCGCAGGAGCTGTTGCAGACGATGGGTCTGCGCTCGTTCACGCCGCTGGTCACCGCCTGCCCGGGTTGCGGGCGCACCACCAGCGAGTTCTTCCAGGAACTGGCCAAGACCGTGCAGGAACACGTGCGCGAGCAGATGCCGCTGTGGCGGGTGAAATACGACGGCGTGGAGAACCTCACCCTGGCGGTGATGGGCTGCATCGTCAACGGGCCGGGCGAATCCAAGCACGCCAACATCGGCATCTCGTTGCCGGGCAACGGCGAGGCGCCGGCCGCGCCGGTGTTCATCGACGGCGAGAAGGCGATGACGCTGCGCGGCGACAACATCGCCAACGAGTTCGTCGACATCCTCGACGACTACGTGGCGCGCAAGTACGCCACGCGCGCTAGCTGAAAGTCGTGCCGGGCTGCCACAGCCGCGGGCCGAGATCGGTCCAGCTGCCGACCCGCCCAGGTTGCGCGGCCAGCACGCCGGCCTGCGCCAGGTAGTCTGCGCGCGCCATCTCGAACGCACCCAGGCTCAGCGTGTGGGCGTTGGCTACCTGCGCATCGAGCAGCGGGCAGCCCTGTTCGTGCAGCAGCCGCGCCAGCGCGATCAGTGCCACCCGCGAACCACCGCTCTCGGCGCTGAACATCGACTCGCCGCAAAACAGCTTGCCGACAGACAGGCCGTAGACGCCGCCGACCAGGCGCTCGCCGTCCCAGGTCTCCACGCTGTGCGCGTAACCGAGCTGGTGCAGGTGGAGGTAGGCGTCGATCATGGCCGGTACGATCCAGCTGCCCGAGCTGTTGTCGCGCGGCGCCGCGCAACCGCGGATCACCGCCTCGAACGCCCGGTCGATCGTCACCCGCCAGCGCTTGCCGGCGAGCTGGCGACGCAGGCTGCGGTTCGGCCGCAACGCGTCGGTGCGAAACACGCAGCGCGGGTCCGGCGACCACCACAGGATCGGTTCGCCATCGCCGAACCAGGGGAAGATGCCTTGCCGGTAGGCGGCCAGCAGCCGGCCTGGCGACAGGTCGCCGCCGAAGGCAAGCAGGCCGTTCGGTTCGGCCAGTGCGCGGGAGGGATCGGGAAAGCGCTCCGGCGCGTCGGCATCGAGCAGGGGCAGGCGGATCATGGCGCAGCCTCGTCGTGCTGCGCGTACGGGCTGTGTTGCCGCAATTCTTCCGCGTAGGCATCCACCGCCGGTGCCTCGCGCGCCAGCGCGCTGGCCACCGCCGCGCGGAAGCCCGGGTGGGCGAGCCAGTGGCGCGACTGCGTGCGCGCGGGCAGGAAGCCGCGTGCCAGCTTGTGCTCGCCCTGCGCCCCGGGCTCGAAGCGGTGCAGCCGCTGCGCAATGGCGTACTCGATGCCGCGGTAATAGCAGAGTTCGAAATGCAGCCCGGGCACGTCGACCATGCTGCCCCAGTAACGACCGTAGAGCACGCCGTCGCCCTGCACGAACAACGCCATCGCCACGATCTCGCCGCCCGCGCGGGCCAGCGCGAGCTGTGCCAGCGGACCGAGTTCGCCGAGCTGCCGGAAGAAGGCGACGGTCAGCACCGCGTGGTTGCCCTTGTCGTCGAAGGTGGCTTCGTACAGCGCGTGCACGCGATTCCACTCGTGCTCGTCGAGCGTGTCGCCGCTGCGCCATTCGACCGCCAACCCGCTGGCGGCGACCTGGGTGCGTTCGCGCAGGATGTTCTTGCGCTTCTTGTGCGTCAGCGCGGCGAGGAAATCCGGGAAGTGGCGGTAGTCGCGGTTGTGCCAGTGGAACTGCACGTCCGAGCGGGCCAGCCAGTCGTCGCCGAAGGCCGGCGCCTCCGTGGCCAGCAGGAAGTTCGCGTGCACCGAGGACAGCCCCAGCCGCTTCGCCTCGGTGCGCATCGCCTCGACCAGCGCCTGCCGCAGCGCGGGCGTGTCAGCCAGCAGGCGCGGGCCGGGCACCGGCGAGTAGGGCACGCCGCAGAGCAGCTTCGGGTAGTACTCGCCGCCGGCGCGCTCCCACGCGCTGGCCCAGCTCCAGTCGAACACGAACTCGCCGTGCGAGTTGCCTTTCAGGTACAGCGGCGCGGCGGCCACCAGGCGATCGTGGTCGTACAGGCCCAGGTGGTGTGCCTGCCAGCCCCAGTCGGGACGGATGCAGCCGGTGTCTTCCAGCGCATGCAGGAACGCGTGCGACACGAACGGATTCGCCCCGCCGCGCAAATCGTCCCACGCCGCGGCAGGCAGTTCGGCGATCGCGTCGTGGAAGCGGATGTGCATGACTCGGCACGTGCCATAGGAGCCCGCTTGCGGGCGATGCTTCTGTTTTTTTCAATCCCGGCCAGAAGCATCGCCCGCGAGCGGGCTCCTGCGGGCAGGTCAGCCCGCCGGCGTCTGCTGGTCGAGCCAGCGTTCGGCGTCCAGCGCGGCCATGCAGCCGAAGCCGGCGGAGGTGATCGCCTGGCGATAGACGTGGTCGGCGACGTCGCCGGCGGCAAACACGCCGGGGATCGAGGTCATCGTGGCCATGCCGTTCTGGCCGCTGTGGATGCGGATGTAGCCGTCGTGCATGTCCAGCTGGCCGGCAAAGATGCCGGTGTTCGGGGTGTGGCCGATCGCCACGAAGAAGCCGGTGGCCGCGATGTCGCGGGTGGCGCCGGAGTTGACGTCCTTCACGCGCACGCCGGTGACGCCGGTGTCGTCGCCGAGCACCTCGTCGATGGTGTGGTTCCAGACCAGCTCGATCTTGCCCGCGGCCTCCTTCTCGAACAGCTTGTCCTGCATGATCTTCTCCGCGCGCAGCTTGTCGCGGCGGTGCACCAGGTAGACCTTGCGGCCGATGTTGGCCAGGTACAGCGCTTCCTCCACCGCGGTGTTGCCGCCGCCGATCACCACCACGTCCTGGTCGCGGAAGAAGAAGCCGTCGCAGGTCGCGCAGGCCGACACGCCCTTGCCCTTGAACTTCTCCTCGCTGGCGATGCCCAGATACTTCGCGGTGGCGCCGGTGCTGATGATCAGCGCATCGGCGGTGTACTCGCCGGAGTCGCCGACCAGCCGGAACGGGCGCTGCTTGAGGTCGGCGGTGTGGATGTGGTCGAAGATCATCTCGGTGTGGAAGCGCTCGGCGTGCTCGGCCATGCGCTGCATCAGCGCCGGACCCTGCAGCCCCTCGACGTCGCCCGGCCAGTTGTCCACGTCGGTGGTGGTCATCAGCTGGCCGCCCTGCTGCAGGCCGGTGATCATGGTCGGCTTGAGATTGGCGCGGGCGGCGTACACCGCGGCGGTGTAGCCGGCAGGACCGGAGCCGAGGATCAGCAGGCGGCTGTGCTTGGGGGTGGGCATGGCAGGTATAATCCTTGGGTTTGCTGGTGGCTTGAGCGGCTATTCGCTCCAGCTGCAGCCGGGGTTTCACCGAAACCGGGCCTGCAGGTGGCAACAACGAATGCGACCCCCGGAGAATGGGGAATCCGCGTGGCTGATTCAAGTCGCCGGCAGATCAACGACACCACCGCGGCAGTTGCGCGATGGACTTTCCACGTGTTCCCACAGGATTCTTTTGCCATGCGTATCGGTATCCCCTCCGAAACCAAGACCCTCGAAGGTCGTGTCGCCCTTGTTCCCGCCGCTGCTGCCGACCTGGTGCGTCGCGGCCATGAGGTGTTCATCCAGGCCGGGGCCGGCCTGAAGAGCGGTTTTTCGGACGAGGCGTACGTCAACGCCGGCATCAAGATCGTGGCCGATGCCGCCGCGCTGTACGAGGCGGGCGAACTGATCGTCAAGGTGAAGGAGCCGATCGCCGGCGACCTGGCCCTGCTGAAGAAGCACCACCTGCTGTTTTGCTATCTGCACCTGGCGGCGGAGCCGGCGCTGACCCGCAGCCTGCTCGACATCGGCCTGACCGGCGTGGCGTTCGAGTCGGTGGAAGATCACGGCGGCCTGCCGCTGCTGCACCCGATGTCGGTGATCGCCGGGCGCATCGCCACCCAGTGCGGCACCACGCTGCTGCATCGTCCGCAGGGCGGCAAGGGCAAGCTGCTCGGCGGCATGGCCTCGACCCCGCGCGGCAAGGTGGTGGTGCTCGGTGCCGGCGCGGCCGGCGGCAATGCCGCGGCGCTGGCGGCGCAGGCCGGCGCCAACGTGGTGGTGTTCGACAAGCGCCAGGATCGCCTGGCCGAGATGATGGCGCTGGGCCCGAACGTCACCGCGCTGTACGCCTATGAATCCTCGGTGGCCGAGGAGGTGCGCGACGCCGACCTGGTCGTCGGCGCCGTGCTGATCCCCAGCGCCAAGGCGCCGCACGTGGTGACCGAGGCGATGGTCAAGTCGATGGAGCCGGGCAGCGTGCTGGTGGACATCGCGATCGACCAGGGCGGCTGCTTCGAGACCTCCCGGCCGACCACCTGGGAGCACCCCACCTACGACGTGCACGGCGTTACCCACTTCTGCGTCACCAACATGCCCGGCGCGGTGCCGCAGACCTCGTCGGTGGCGATCTCCGCGGCGATCCTGCCGTACGTGCAGCGCCTGGCCGGCGGCAACGCGTGGCGCGAGTTCGAGCCGCTCAAGGTCGGCATCAACATCGACGGCGGCAAGCTGGTACATCCGGCGCTGCAAGGTATGCTCTGACCCTGGTCACGAAGAAAGGGGCACCCCGGGTGGCGCGCGGCGCGAACGCAAGGCAACAACCCAAGGCAGGCCTCAGCGATGAGTTGAAACGCCGGCTGCGCGAAGCCGGCGCCCTGCTGCTGCTGCCGCTGGCGGTGTACCTCCTGGTATGCCTGTTCAGCTACGACCCGCATGACCCCAGCTGGACCAATGCCGGCCAGCTGGAGCATGCGCGCAACTTCGGCGGCACCGTCGGTGCCTACGTGGCCGATCTGCTGCGATGGATCTTCGGCCTGGTGGCGTACTGCTTCCCGTTGCTGCTGTTGCTGCTCGGCGTGCAGGTGTTGCGCCAGCGCGGACAGCAACCGCAGCATCCGTGGGAACCGGCATTGCGGCTGGTCGGCTTCGTGTTCTTCTTCATCACCGGGCCGGCGCTGCTGTATCTGAACTTCGCGCAGGAGCCGGTGCAGCCGCAGGGCGTGGGCGGCATCATCGGCGTGTGGGTGGGCCATGCGGTGCTGTCGGCGTTCGGGTCCACCGGCGCGCCGTTGCTGCTGCTGGCGCTGTTCCTGATTGCGGTGACGCTGGCCACCGGGCTGTCCTGGTTCGGCGTGATGGACTGGACCGGCCAGGCCGTGCTGCAGCTGGCCGGCTGGCTGCGCGGCAAGCTGCGCGAGGCACCGCAACTGCTGGCCGCGCGCCAGGCGCGCAGCGAGCGCGAGGTGATCAAGAAGGCCGACGCGGTGAAGCAGGCCCGGCGCGAACCGGTGCGCATCGAGGCGGCGCCCGCGCCGGTGACCAAGAGCGAGCGCGCGCGGCTGGAGACGCAGATCCCGCTGTTCGCCGGCGCCGCCGCGCCGGGTGAACTGCCGCCGCTGTCGCTGCTCGACGAGGCGCCGGAGCAGGGGCCTGGCTATACCGAGGAAACGCTGGAAGTCCTCTCGCGCCAGGTCGAATTCAAGCTGAAGGATTTCAAGATCGACGTGAAGGTGGTCGGCGCCTATCCGGGGCCGGTGATCACCCGTTTCGAGATGGAGCCGGCACCCGGCGTGCGCGGTTCGCAGGTGTCGAGCCTGGACAAGGACATCGCCCGCGGCCTCTCCGTGGTGAGCGTGCGCGTGGTCGACGTGATCCCGGGCAAGAACGTGATCGGGCTGGAGATACCCAACACGCGCAAGCAGATCGTGTATCTGTCGGAGATCCTGCGCTCGGACAAGTACGACCAGATGAAATCGCCGCTCGCGCTGGCGCTGGGCAAGGATATCGGCGGCAAGCCGATCGTGGTCGATCTGGGCAAGATGCCGCACCTGCTGGTGGCCGGCACCACCGGCTCGGGCAAGTCGGTGGCGGTCAACGCGATGGTGCTGAGCCTGCTGTACAAGGCCAGCCCCAAAGACGTGCGCATGATCATGATCGACCCGAAGATGCTGGAGCTCTCGGTGTACGAGGGCATCCCGCACCTGCTGGCGCCGGTGGTCACCGACATGAAGGAGGCCGCCAACGCGCTGCGCTGGTGCGTGGCCGAGATGGAGCGCCGCTACAAGCTGATGGCCGCGGTCGGCGTGCGCAACCTGTCCGGTTTCAACAAGAAGGTGAAGGACGCCGAGAACGCCGGCCAGCCGTTGCTCGACCCGCTGTTCCGGCCCAACCCGGACATGCCGGGCCTGGCGGCCGACCCGCTGGAGCCGCTGCCGAACATCGTGGTGTTCATCGACGAATTCGCCGACATGATGATGATCGTCGGCAAGAAGGTCGAGGAGCTGATCGCGCGCCTGGCGCAGAAGGCGCGTGCCGCCGGCGTGCACCTGATCCTGGCCACCCAGCGCCCGTCGGTGGACGTGATCACCGGCCTCATCAAGGCCAACATTCCCACCCGCATCGCGTTCCAGGTATCGAGCAAGATTGACTCGCGCACGATTCTCGACCAGTCCGGCGCGGAAGCGCTGCTGGGCCACGGCGACATGCTCTACCTGCCGCCGGGCACCGCCACGCCCGAGCGCGTGCACGGCGCCTTCGTCGACGACCACGAGGTGCACGGCGTGGTCGCCTGGCTGAAGTCGCAGGGCGGGCCCGACTACATCGAAGGCGTGCTGGAGGAAGTGCAGGCCACCGGCGACGGCAAGTTCATCAACGACTCCGGCCTGCCGCAGGACGGCGAGGAAGGCGGCGACGCCGACACCCAGCTCTACGACAAGGCCGTGGCGGTGGTCACGCAGACGCGCCGCGCCTCGATCTCGGGCGTGCAAAGGCATCTGCGCATCGGCTACAACCGCGCCGCGCGACTGGTCGAGCAGATGGAGGCCGACGGCGTGGTCAGCGCGCCGCAGCACAACGGCAACCGCGAGGTGCTGGCGCCGCCGCCGCCCAAGGATTGATCCGGTATCCCGCTGCCGGCGCAAAACCGGCATGATGCGCTCCTGCCGCGCGCGCCGGGTCCGTGGATCGGACGCGCGACGGCCTTCATGATTGCTCTTGGACGCGTACGTCGGTCATGGTGTCGAACTTGCCGCAACACGATGGGAACGATGCCGCGTGGGCGTCGCTGGCCGGCGACGTCCATCGCCTGGTTCAGCAAAACCGCGCGCAGGACGCGCTGGCGATCGTCGAGCGATTCCTCGGCTCGACGCCGGATTGCCGGGTCGTCGAGCCGCTGCGGTTGCGCGCGCAGCTGTTGCTGTCGCTGGGGCGTCCGCGGCAGGCCGTGCCGGCGTTCGAAGTCGCGATGGCCGCCGCGCCCGGGGATGGGCGCATGCTGCTGGGGCTTGCCGTGGCGCACGGCGAAAGCGGCCAGCCCGAGGCAGCCGAGGCGGTGGCGCGCGGCGCACTCGCGCAGTCGCTCGACCATCCGCACGTGCATTACGTGCTGGCTCGCGCCCTGTTCGAACAGGATCGGTTCGTCGAGGCCGAAGCGGAGCTTCGTCAGGTCGTGGCGACAGCGCCGCAGCACCTTGCGGCGCATACCACGCTGGCCGAACTGGTGTGGATGCGCAGCGGCGACATGGATGCGGTGGCCATCGCGCTCGATGCGGGCAGCGACGCCCGCTCGCGCGTCGAGCTGCGCATGATCAAGGCCCGGCTGTGGCGTCAGACCGGCGCGGCCGAACGAGCGTACGCCGAGCTTGCGCCGCTGCTCGAAGCGCACCCGCAGCACGCCGCGCTGCACGTACTGGCGGCGGAATGCGCGCTGCAACTGGACCCGCCCCGGGCGCTGGCGCTCATCACCCACGCGCTGCAACTGGAGCCGCGCAGCCGGGAGGCGCACCGCTTGCACGGCGACATCCTGCTCGCGGCCGGGCTGCCGGAAGCGGCGGCCAGCCTGGCCGGGCGACTGCTGGCGCTGGACCGCAACGACGTGTCCGCCTTCGCGCTGCAGGCCGCGGCGTGGCATGCGCTGGGCGATCCGCGCTATCCGGCGTTGTACGACTACCCGCGGCTGGTGCACTCCTGTCGCATCGACGTGCCACCGGGCTGGGCCAGTCTCGACCATTATCTGCACGACCTCGCGGCCAGCCTGCACGCACGGCACGACCCGTTGCAGGCGCACCCGCCCACGCAGTCGGCGCGCACCGGCACGCAGGTCGAGTTGCGGCCCGGCAGCCCCTCGGCGGATCGGGCGGTGCGGGCGTTTCCGACGGCGGTCGATGGCGCCATCCGCCGCTACATGGAGACGGTGATGGCCACGGGTGCCGACGCCTTTTCGCGGCGTGGCACCGGCCGCTATCGTTTCAGCGGCATGTGGTCGGTGCGGCTGAAGTCACAGGGGCACCATGCGAGCCATTTCCACGGCAAGGGCTGGATATCCTCGGCCTGTCACATCGAGGTGCCGGCGTCGCTGTCCGATGACGACCGCGGCGGATGGTTGAAGTTCGGCCACGAACTGCCGTCCGGATCGCCCCCCGGGCACTGCGTCAAGCCGGTGTCGGGCGTGCTTACCCTGTTCCCTTCGTGGATGTGGCATGGCACGGTGCCATTCGTGGCCGCTCCCGGCGACTACCGCCTGTCGGTCGCCTTCGACGTGGTTCCCGATTGACGCGGAAGCCTTTGATTAAGCCAGTGGATGACACACTTGTCTTTACCCATTCGGAAATGGCCATGACCCGCAATCGCATCATTCTCTGCATCGTCGCCCTGTCTGCCCTGGGCGTGGCTGGCCTCGCGCAGGCGGCCACCGGCCCGGCGCGGGCGCGGCTGGATGCATTCGCCACCGGCCTGCATTCGCTGACCGGGCATTTCAGCCAGACGCTGACCAACGTCAACGGCCAGGGCAGCAAGACCAGTGCCGGCACGCTGGCCCTGGAGGCGCCGCGGGAGTTCCGCTGGGACACCACCACGCCGTACAAGCAGACCATCGTCGCCGACGGCGGCCGGGTCTGGATGTACGACCCGGAGCTGGAGCAGGTCACCGTGCGCAGGCAGAGCACCGAGGAGGCGCACAGTCCCTTGACCGTGCTGACGGACCTCAAGCAGCTGGACAAGGAGTTCAACGCCAGCGAACGCGGCGAAAAGGACGGGCTCGCCTGGTTGCGGCTGACCTCCACCAGCAAGGACGCGCAGTTCGCCTGGGTCGACCTCGGCTTCGACGCGAACGGCCTGGCCCGGATGACCTTCCGCGACCAGCTCGGCGCGACCACCGAGATCCGCTTCTCGCAGTGGCAGCGCAACCCGGTGCTGCCGCCGGGCACGTTCAACTTCGTGCCGCCGGAGGGAGCCGACGTGATCGGCGACGTGCCGCAGATCAGCATCCAGCCGATCCGGGACTGAGCCGGCGATGGCCGTACTGCGGCAGTTGCCGCGCTGGGCGTGGATCGGTGGCGGCGTGCTGGCGTTCATCGCCGGCATCGTCAACGCGGCCGGTTACCTGGGCTTTCGCCACCAGGCAATCACCAACCTGACCGGATCGACCACCTTGCTCGGTGCATCGCTGGGCCTGGCGGACGGGCCCGAAGCGGTGCATTGGGGCCTGTCGGTGGCGGCGTTCGTGTTCGGTGCGCTGCTCAGCGGATTGATCGTGCAGCAGCAGACGCTGAAACTCGGCCGCCGCTACGGCGTGGCGCTGGTGCTGGAGTCGCTGCTGCTGTTTGCGGCAGTGCCGCTGCTGCATGCCAATGATTTGGGCGGCATCTACCTGGCCTCGATCGGCATCGGTTTGCAGAACGGCATGGCCAGCACGTACAGCGGCATGGTGTTCCGCACCACCCACGTCTCCGGCATGTTTACCGACCTGGGAATCTACATCGGCCAGCGGATGCGCGGCCTGCCGGTGGATGCGCTGCGCGTGGGCGTGTGCCTGCTGGTGGTGACCTGTTTCACCCTGGGCGGCACGGCCGGCGCACTGTTGTTCCGCTCCATGGGCGAACGCGCGCTGCTGGTGCCGGCCGCGCTGACCGGCCTGTGCGGCATGGGCTACGGCATATACCGGCAATACACCTTGAGTCGGGGCACCGCGGGCGCCGATTGAGCGGGGATGTCAGCTGGCTACCGCGTAGCGGTTGCGGCCGTTGCGCTTGGCCTCGTACAGCGCCTTGTCCGCGCGCGACAGCCACTGCTCGATGGATTCACCCTGACGCAGCGCGGTGACGCCGATGCTCACCGTGACCTGGATCGGCCGATCCTGATAGCTGACGGCCGTGCCGGCCATGGCCGCGCAGATGCGCTCGGCGATCTCGCTGGCCTGCGCCACGCTGGTGTCGGGCAGGCACAGCACGAACTCCTCGCCGCCGTAGCGTCCGAGCAGGTCACCCTGCCGGCAATGGCGCTGGATCACCGCCACCGCGCCGCGGATCACGGCGTCGCCGGCGAGGTGGCCGTGGATGTCGTTGACCTGCTTGAAGCGGTCCAGGTCGAACAGCGCGATGCAGATGGATTGCTCGCGCGACCGTTCGCATTCCGCCTGGGCCAGCTCCAGGAAGCGGCGCCGGTTGTAGATACCGGTGAGCCCGTCGGTGCTGGCCAGCTCGTCCAGGCGCCGGTTGGCGGCGCGCAGGTCGCGCGTGTGCTCGTTGATCTGTCGCTGCAGCTGCAGCGCCTGTCGGCGCAGGTAGAGCGTGCGCAGATGCACCAGCAGCACCACCAGGCCGATCAGCAGCGCGACCGCTGCCAGCTTGCTGTACCAGGTCTCGTACCAGCGGGGGGCGACCTTCACCAGCAGGCGGCTTTCGACCGTGCGCGGGTACATGCCCTGCGTGCTGGCGCGCAGATACAGCACGTAGTCGCCGTGCGCGAGGTTGGTGTAGTTCGCGCCGGGTTTGGCGCCGGCCGGGATGTCGACCCAGCCGTCGTCCAGGCCGGTCATGCGATAGCTGTACGAGGTTTCGCCGGGGGAGCGGTAATCCAGCAGGGAAAAGTCCACGCGCAGGTTGCGGTTGCGCTGGTCCAGCGTGATCGTGTCGCCGTCATGCGGCAGCTTGCCGAACGGCAGTGCCACCGCGCCGAGCACCGCGTGGGTGATCGCCAGCGGGGCGTCGTCGTTGTCGTCGATCTGGATGGCCGGGCGGATCACCGTCAGGCCACCCAGGCCACCGAACAGCAGCGAGCCGTCGGGTGCGTGGGCGGCGGCGTCGGCATAGTGGTAGCTGCGGATGTGCAGGCCGTCGCGCGAGCTCAGGTTGCGCACCGCGTGACTGCCGGCATCGACGCGCGCGACGCCGCTGGAGGTGCTGGCCCAGATGTGGCCCAGGCCATCGCTGAGCGCGCTGGTGACCTTGTCGCTGAGCAGGCCTTCGGCGACGCCGATGCTGGAAAAGCGCCACGGGTTCTTGCCGATGCTTTCGGCCAGCCCGCCGGAGGTGCTCACCCACAGGCGCCCTCGCGGGCCGGGCGTTGCCGCGCTCACCGAATCGCCGGGCAGGCTGGTCGGATCGCCCTCGCGATGGGTGAGCGTGCGGAAGCCGCGGCTGGCGCCGCTGTCGGGGGCGATGCTGATGCCGCGCGAGGTGCTGTACCACCATTCGTCGCCGACCTTGAGGATCTGCCGCACCGTGTTGCTGACCAGGCTGGTCGGGTCGTCCGGGTCGTGCCGGATGTGGTCCAGCACGCCGGTGCCGGTGTCGTAGCGGAACAGTCCGTCGTAGGTGCCGATCAGCAGGCGGTTGCCATCCATGCGCAGGCACAGCACCGGCGTATTCTCCAGTGCGGGCAGCACCGACGAGCTGATCTCGAACGTGTGCGGGTCCACCTTCGCCAGGCCCTGGGTGCCGACCCAGATCGAGCCGTCCGCCGCCTCGGCGAAGGACTGCACGTCGCGCAGCGTCTGCGTGCCGCCGAGCCGCAGGTGGCGCATCTGCCCGGCGCGCAGATCGATCACGTCGATGCGGCCGGCGCTCAGGCCGATCCAGACCAGCCCGCGACTGTCCACGTAGACGCCGCGCACGCTGGTGTCGCTGAGCATGTTCGATTCCAGCGGCGATGGCAGCACCGAGAACGCGCCGCGGTCGCCCAGATAGGCGCGGGCCAGGCCCAGGTCGGTGGCCGCCCACAGGTTGCCGGCGCGGTCGTGCAGCAATGCGCGCACGGCGTCGCCGGGCAGCGAGGAGGGCACCGCCGGATCGTGCTCGATCCGCTGCAGCGAGGCGTCGCCGGGGCGGTAGGCCAGCACGCCGCTGCCGTCGGTGGCGATCCACATGGTGCCCGGCGCGGCCTCCTGGAAGTCGCGCACGGTGGCGCGCTGGGCGCCCTTGCGATAGCCGCTGAACTGCGGCACCGGATGCCAGTTTCCGTGCGGGCCGCGGTACACCGCGCCGGCCTGGCCGCTGCCGATCCACAGGCGCCCGGCGCTGTCCTCGTCGATGGCCCAGATCTGGTTCTCCAGCACGGTGGCCACCACGGCGTCGGCGGGCGGCGCGGGACGCTCGAAGCGATCGCTGCCTGCGTGCCGCACGAACAGGCCCTCGTTGTTGCCCAGCCACAGGTTGCCCGCACGGTCCTGCATCACGCTGAAGTTGCGCGGCGCGGTGTCGCTGCCGGTGTCGACGTGGCGGATCGCGTTGCTGCGCAGGTCGAGATGGTCCAGGCCCTGTTCGGTGGCCACCCACACGCCGCCGGCGTGGTCGTCGGCGAGGGCGAAAATCTTGCGGTCGGAGATGCCGTCCGGGCCGCCGGGATAGACGTGGAAGGTGTTGGTCGCCGGATCGAAGCGCACCAGGCCGCCGGCGTTGGTGCCGATCAGCATGCCGCCGTCGGGCAGGGCCAGCAGGCAGCGCACGTAGGCGTCGGGCAGGCCCTTGACAGGTTCGCCGCGGACGTCGAACAGCTGGGTGCGGTAGCCGTCATAGCGGGCCAGCCCGACCATCGTGCCCACCCACAGCAGGCCTTCGCGATCCTGCGCCAGCGCGGTGACGATGGCCGGCGGGAATCCTTCCGCACTGGATACCTTGTCGAACCATGGCGACTCGAACGGCGCCCACGGATCGGCCGGAGCAGCCATGCCCGCGCCAGCCCGGAGCAACAGCAGCAGCGCTCCCAGCAGGCCCAGCAACGGGCAGCGCAAGGGCTGCCGCTTCACCCCGGCCATCCATGCCGGCACGGCAAGGCGCCGGGCCGCTGCGCGCGTCCGGTTTTCGTGGTGTGGTCAATGATTCCGTGCACGATCACGTTCTGGTTGTCCCCCGCCACGCCCGGTCGAATCGGCTAGACAACGCGGGCGACGCCATGATACCGGCATGCACTGCGTTTCGGCAGGCGGGTGCCGCGAGTGCATGCTTTATCATCGGCGCATGAATCCTCCCGTTGCCCCGGCCGGCTCCGGCCTGTTCGCCGAGCCCGACGCGCTCAAGCCCCTGGCCGAACGCATGCGCCCGCGCAGCCTCGACGAAATCGTCGGCCAGCAGCGGCTGGTCGGCCCGGACCAGGCGCTGCGCCGCGCGCTGGAGGCCGGCAAGATCCATTCGATGGTGCTGTGGGGCCCGCCCGGCTGCGGCAAGACCACGCTGGCGCTGCTGGTGGCGCGTTACGCCGAGGCGGATTTCCGTGCGATCTCCGCCGTGCTGTCCGGCCTGCCCGACGTGCGCAAGGCGCTGGCCGAGGCCGAGGTGAACTTCGCGCAGGGCCGACGCACCGTCCTGTTCGTCGACGAGGTGCACCGCTTCAACAAGACCCAGCAGGATGCGTTCCTGCCGCACATCGAGCGCGGCGTGATCATCTTCATCGGTGCCACCACCGAGAACCCCTCGTTCGAGCTGAACTCCGCGCTGCTGTCGCGCTGCCGCGTGCATGTGCTGGAGCCGGTTTCCACCGCCGACATCATCGCCGCGCTGAAACGCGCGCTGGCCGACAGCGAGCGCGGCCTCGGCGAACTGCAATTGCAGGTGTCCGACGAATCGCTCGATTCGATCGCCCAGGCCGCCGATGGCGACGTGCGCCGCGCGCTGACCCTGCTGGAAATCGCCGCCGAACTCGCGCACGAGCGCACCATCGACGAGGCCACGCTGAGCCAGGTGCTGGCCGACCGCACCCGTCGCTTCGACAAGCAGGGCGAGCAGTTCTACGACCAGATCTCGGCGCTGCACAAATCCGTGCGCTCGTCCGACCCCGACGCCGCCGTGTACTGGCTGTGCCGCATGCTCGATGGCGGCGTCGATCCGCTGTATCTCGCCCGCCGCATGACCCGCATGGCGGTGGAGGATGTCGGCCTGGCCGAGCCGCGCGCCTGGCGCATGGCGCTGGATGCGTGGGACACCTACGAGCGCCTGGGCAGCCCCGAAGGCGAACTGGGCCTGGCCCAGCTGGCGATCTGGCTGGCCATCTCGCCCAAGAGCAACGCCGCCTACATGGCCTACAACAAGGCCCGCGACGCGGTACGCAAGGGCGGCACGCTGGAAGTGCCGATGCACTTGCGCAACGCGCCCACCAAACTGATGAAGGGCCTCGGCTACGGCAAGGGCTACCAGTACGACCACGACGCCGAAGGCGGCATCGCGCTGGACCAGCAGTGCCTGCCCGACGCGCTCGTCGGCACGGTGTTCTACGAACCGGTCGAACGCGGCCTGGAACTGCAACTGCGCGAAAAGCTGCTGGCCCTGCGTGCCGCCCGCGAAAAAGCCCGCAATCCGTAGGAGCCCGCTCGCGGGCGATGCTTTTCTTTCGGGTTCGGGATTCGGGATACGGGATTCGCAAGAGCATCGCCCGCGAGCGGGCTCCTACCGCGTACGCCCTTGCCGCACGCGCTTTCCCGACCTAGATTGGCTCAACCAACCGGGGAGGGATGAACCATGCGCGTACTGGTGGCGGGTCTGATCGGCGGCATCGTGATGTTCCTCTGGGGCGTGGCCGCGCACATGGCGCTGGGGCTGGGCAGTGTCGGCATCCACCAGCCGCTCAACGAGAACGCGGCGCTGAGCGGACTGCAGGAAGGGCTGGGCGATCAACCAGGGGTGTACCTGCTGCCCTCGCTCGATCCCAAGCAGATGGGCGACGCGGCCGTGGTGCGCGCCTATTCGATCAAGGCTGTGCGCTCGCCGTACGCCTGGGTGGTGTACCAGCCGCGCGGCACCGACATGATGCAGATGGGCCCGCAGATCGGGCGGCAGTGGGCGTCCGACACGCTGGCGTCGCTGGCGCTGGCCTTCGTCATGGGGCTGGCCGTGGTGGGCTTCCGTCGCCGTGTGGCGATTGCCGCGGCGGCGGCCGTGTTTGCCTGGCTCAGCAGCATGCTCCCGTACTGGAACTGGTACCGCTTCCCGCTCGATTTCACGCTCGCCGCCTTGGCCGAGCAACTGATCGGCTGGCTGCTCGCCGGCGCCGCGATGGCGTGGTGGCTGGGTCGCGGCGAGCGCCCGTCGAACCGTTCCCCCTGAGCGTAGGCGCGTAGCGCCGCACGCGGGGTGCGGCCAGGGATGGCCGCGGCTTTGAGGAGCGAGGAAGTCGAAGGGCCACCAAAAGCAGGGACGTGGCCGCATTCATTGCGGCCACCGGCCACGCGCAGCGATAATTCGCGGTTCAAGCCGTTACCTGGACCTCGCTCATGCTCGATCCCGCCCTGCTGCGTTCGCATCTGGCCGAAACCGCCGCACGCCTCGCCGAAACCCGCGGCTACATGCTGGACGTGGCCGCCGTCGAGGCGCTGGAGAGTTCGCGCAAGCAGCTGGCGATGGAGACACAGGAGCTGCAGAACCTGCGCAACACCCGCTCCAGGGCGATCGGCCAGGCCAAGGCGAAAGGCGAGGACGTGGCACCGCTGATGGCCGAAGTCGCCGGCATCGGCGACAAGCTCAAGGCCAACGAGCAGGCCCTCGGCGACGTGCAGGCGAAACTTGCCGAGATCGCGCTGGGCATCCCCAACATTCCGGATGCCTCAGTACCGCTGGGCAAGGACGAAAAGGACAACGTCGAAGTCAGCCGCTGGGGCACGCCACGCGAGTTCGCGTTCGCGGTGAAGGACCACGTCGAACTGGGCGAGCGCCACGGCTGGCTCGACGGTGACGCCGGCGCCAAGCTCTCCGGCGCGCGCTTCACCGTGCTGCGCGGCCAGCTCGCGCATCTGCACCGCGCGCTCGGCCAGTTCATGCTCGACCTACACACCGGCGAGCACGGCTATCTGGAATGCAACGTGCCGGTGATCGTCAACGCCGACACCATGCAGGGCACCGGCCAGCTGCCGAAGTTCGAGGAAGACCTGTTCGCCACCGAAGTCGGCGAGACCAAGCGTTACCTGATCCCCACCGCCGAGGTCTCGCTGACCAACCTGGTGCGCGACACCATCCAGGACGCCGACGCGCTGCCGCTGCGCATGACCGCGCACACGCTGTGCTTCCGCGCCGAAGCCGGCAGCTACGGTCGCGACACCCGCGGCATGATCCGCCAGCACCAGTTCGAGAAAGTGGAAATGGTGCACATCGCCCGCGCCGACCAGTCCCGCGCGCAGCTGGAGGAGATGGTCGGCCACGCCGAGACCGTGCTGCAGAAGCTCGGCCTGCCATACCGCAAGATGCTGTTGTGCACCGGCGACATGGGCTTCGGCGCGGCCAAGACCTACGACCTGGAAGTGTGGCTGCCCAGCCAGCAGACCTACCGCGAAATCTCCAGCTGCTCCAACTGCGTGGACTTCCAGGCCCGCCGCCTGCAGGCCCGCGTGCGCAACCCGGAAACCGGCAAGCCCGAGCTGGTGCACACGCTCAACGGCTCCGGCCTCGCCATTGGCCGCACCCTGATCGCGGTGATGGAGAACTACCAGAACGCCGACGGCTCGATCGACGTGCCCGAGGTGCTGCGCCCCTACCTGGCCGGCCTGGACAGCATCGCGTGAACGCGCCGGCATCCGCGCAAGGCCGCTGGGGCAGGGTGGAGTTCTACACCTGCTTCTTCCTGCTGGCGGTGCTGGCCACGGTGATCGGCATGCGCCTGGGCTTCGACGGCGTGTGGCAGATGCCGGTGCTGGATCTCGACCTGTCCGTAGTCGCCATGACGCTGGTGCTCGCCAGCTTCTGGTTCGCCCGCCACAGCCGCCGCTGGCGCCTCGCCATCGTCACCTTCGCCAGCGCCACCCAGCTGGTGCCGATGGTTGTGCGCGAACCGGTGCTGCTGGTGCCGCTGCTCGGCGCGCTGATTCCGGTGGCGATCCTGGTCGGCTGTCTGGTGGCGTTGTCGAGAAAAGGCCCGAAACCGTTGTAGGAGCGCACCTGTGCGCGATGCCCTTTGCCGGCGTGACGAAGAGCATCGCGCACAGGGTGCGCTCCCATAGCATCCCGGTCCCGCCGTAAGCGGCACCCGTGCTGGAGTTCCTGATAGCATGGCGACCCTCCGCGGAAGAGCGTGAAAAGTTCGGAGAGATGGCCGAGCGGTTTAAGGCAGCAGTCTTGAAAACTGCCGTAGTGGTAACACTACCGTGGGTTCGAATCCCACTCTCTCCGCCATTCTCGAGGGGAAAGTGAACCTGACCCTGTTCTTGCAGACAGGAAGTTAGTTTGCCAATTGGGTGTGAGAGACAGGAGGCATCCTAAGTCCGGGTGTAACGAAGGCCATCAACATCTAGGTGCGCGAGAGAAGCGGACGCGAAAAGGAGTCACGCGAAAAGGGGGTAGGTTCATTAAGCCGCATGCGGTAAACGAACCTGCCCCTTTGCTCTTTTTCTCCCACCAGGTTCGCATCGGCGGTGGAGGCCTTCTGCGTCGCGGGGAAGAATGAGGTGGCCGCGCTGCTAGCGGTGCTCCCCGAGGAAGCCCGGGAGCGCGTGCAGGCTCTTTTGCCGGCTCTACAGTCGGACCTCGTTCGCCTACGGCTGCTGCGGCTCAGGAACCGTTGGCATCGCCGGAACTGACGCCGTGGCGACCGCGACAAGGCCTCCGCCTTGAGATCAGAATCGGTATGAGCTGGGCCGATAACTTGTCCAAGCGGTTCAGGAGGGGCATACTTTTTCCTGCCAAAGCTCTTGAACATCAGGTGTTTGCGAAAAATCCTCAAGGCGCACTGACATGGATTGGAGGTGGACGTGGCGAGCTACATCTTTGTATCCCCGGGATCAGATCCCGGCATGGGGAAGCCTCTAGTTGATCCAGTTCTGAGCGGAGCAAGGCCCACGATGGGCACCTGCCGCCCTGATCTTCGGCGCCTGGTGAAACTGGGCGACCAGATTTTCGTGGTCAGTGGAAGCATGGGGAAATTGGTCAACCAATACGTGATTGGCGGATTAGAGATCCAAGACAAGCTCGCCAACCAACTACTGGCTTACGAGAAGTATCCGGAGCATCGCCTTCACTTTGATGCATCGGGACAGCGGATCGGGAACATCATCGTGGATGCCGCCGGGGACCATGATCAACGCGATCGACATGACAAATTTGATCGCAGGATTCAGAACTACTTGGTCGGCAAGAATCCAGTGATGCTAGAAACTGCGCGCGAAATTGCTCTGGGGCGTGAGCATTCTGTCGACATCTTGGCCCAAGTGTTCGAAAAGCGCGGAGTACGGCGTGTGCGAGACGTGATTGGTCGGAACCGCCGCTTATCGGAAGAGCAGGCGACCCGCCTGCGTGAAGCTTTGCTTCAAATCAAAGCGGAAGCTAAGCGGTGATCACGCTCGCCGAACATATGAGCAACCGCCACCTCACGATCAATGAGGTTTCTCGGCGAACTCATTTACCGATTGACCGCCTCTCGCTGATTGTCAGCGGAGCGGATGCGTCGTTGTCTGAGATGAAGAAGATCTCACGGGCGCTCAAAGTCCCGCTGTCCACCCTTTTGGATTTCAGCCAAGATGAAGAAGGCGAGCGAGTTCAAGTCCTACTTCGACAGACGCTTGGCCAGCGGGTTGACGATATCGCCTCTTCCATGGCCGTCATTTCGGCGCAGCTTCGGGACATCCTTGAAGTTTCATCATCCCTCAAACGACATGATGGTTGGCCCGACCTTTTCAAAGGTTTATCACCAGCCGTCGACTATGCGGAAAATTTCGCCACCATCTTTCGTCGTGCGTTTGCCTCACTTGATGACCAAGAGCCCTTTCCAAATCTACCTCAAGTGGTCGAAGAGTTAGGGGTCCTGCTCGTCTTTGGGCGCGATCCAAGGGTGGAGGGCATCTCTGCCATCGTTGATAATCTCGCCATCATCCTCTTAGCGCCGAGGACTTTTCAGCCGAGGATGCTGTTCACTCTGGCTCACGAGCTTGGTCATTTGGTTGCTCGCCATGATCGGATCCATGACAGTTTCGCGTTGATGGACGACGTGGTCGGCGGTGGCTATGACCGAGATGCCTTTAAGGAGGGTGAGCGGTTTGCCGACGCCTTTGCTTCTTGCCTCTTGATGCCTGCACAGGGGGTCTACCGCACTCTTTCGTCGGTTCGAGATCATTTTGGTGCCAAAGGTCCGCTCGGCGATATCGAAATCTCTGTCCTGGCGCGGTTCTTCAATGTCAGTTTTGAGGTGGCGGCTAGACGCTGTGAATACCTCGATCTACTTCCACATCGAGGCGCGCGCGCTCTGTATCAGAAGATCTCGGATGACTACGGCAACCCAGAGCGCAGAGCCGAGGATCTGAATCTTCCTCCGCGGGAGGAGATGCTGTTTCAAACCTCGCCTCGTCTAATTCGTGAGGGAGCGCGACTCGTTCGGGAGGGACGCATGTCAGCAGGGAGAGCGGCTGAACTCATCAACGTGCCGATTTCCGCCATCTTCTCCGCTAACGCCAATTGACGACGTGGTCGTCATCCTCGACGCCTCTACTTTGATCAACCTAGCCAACGGCGGGGTCTTAGGCGACGTTTTGGTGTTGGATGGCTTCGAGTTCTTGGTGGGTGAGGCGGTCTTGGAAGAGATTCCGTCCATAGCTGAAGAGGTCGAGCAGGTGGTCGCTACCGGGCTTCTTCGGTTTGTCGACGACAATGTGATTACGGCCAAAGCATTCTCTCAAGCAAAGCGGGAGATGCGGTTGGGAGATGGAGAAACAGAGTGCATTTTGGCTGCAGGAATCATGGGTTGTTGCATCGCGTGCGACGACAAACAAGCTCGCCGGGAAGCCAAGGCCAGGTTGGACCCAGAAGATCGCGTCACGGGATCAATTGGGTTACTTCGTGCGCTGTGCGCCGCAGGAAAAGCTTCGCCACATGAGGCGCTTGCCGCGTATCAACTGATGATCGAAAGGGGCGGCTACTTGCCGGAGGCCAGCCTGGAGCTGTTCTCTCCATGCCTTAGCTAGATCGTTTCTGGACGAAGTCCAAGGCGATCGTTTCGCAAAGGCCTAGACGTCTTGCTGGCTAGTAGCGAACGAACAGCAACGAACGGATTGCCTATTGTTTTCTTTATCTGCTGCCTCGCCTGAAACATGGAGCCGCACCGCACGCAATAGTGGTCGATGTGCGGGGCATAGGCATCGGTTCCGCGATCAAAGTGGGGTTCGCCGCATTTCGGGCAGTTGAGCGACACGATGCGACCTTCAAGGTGGGGCATCGCACTCTGTGCCATGTAGTGCCTAACTTGGTCAGGGTCGAGTGCAATCCCATCAATGATTACTTCGGCATAGGTGTCGTCAACCGGCGGATACTCTTGGCCTTCCTGTTCGAGGCCATGAACGTGGATCCCGACTTCTTCAGGCTTGTCGAAAGTCCACACGATCGCCGGGTTTGAGCCCCATATTTGAATGCCACCCGGATAGTCGTCTTGGCTGATTTTGATGCTGGCCTTAGCCAGCTCTGCCCGGCGCGTAGTTCTCTCCAGGCGATGCTTGAGTTGAGCCAAGGGGTTTCCTATCCCGTTGGTCATATCGGAAAACTGGCACCCGCAGCCGTGGCATTGGTGGCGACGGTGGGGATGAACGGCAAACCAGTCCCTGTCAAGATGAGGAAAACCGCAATGGGTGCAAGTCACTTCAATGGTTTCGAAGCTGAAGACGCCGGAGACCATGTAGTTGATTGCGTCTATCTCGTCGACGGTGAACCACTCGCCGGAGAGAAGATCCTTCGTGTAAGGGATCCGCAAGCGCCGATAGGTTTTGTCGATGTCCTTATTGCCGCCCAACACGTGGCGAGCATGGACATGAATGCCGCGATCCGCAGGAAGCGTGGTGGTGTCGTAAACGGCTGGAACTGAGCCCCAGAGGGCGATACCGCCTGGATATGCGCCAAGGTCGAGATCCAATGTTTCGTGAGGCTGGATGGGGGCGTCATGTGCGGCGACGCATTCTTCGGCTGCAACTCCGTATTTCGCAGTCGCGTTTGCATGATGCGCAGTGCACCAATAGCGGGAGCCGCCATCTCGCCTCTTTCCCACGTTGACAATGACGCATTCCATGGCCGAAGCGTAGCAAAACAGAGCAAGGGCCGCCCTAAGAGCCGGGTCAGGTAAAGATTACTTTTCGCGCCGCGGTTGAAACCAAAGCGCGTAGGGAAGGGTTCCCATCACTACTTAAAGAGCGGCGGGACGGGCTACGAGACGCCGAAGCCCGGGTCAGAGTGCACTTTACCGCCGCACTCTCGCATCGCGTCGAGCAAGCCGTTCGAAGGCCTGGGATACATCGGCCAGGACGCTGTCACCGGCAGGTACTTCAGCAGCTGGATGGACGCCAATGTAATGACCCAGTGATTTTCTGCTCAGGTGCTACCTTTTACGGAGAGCACGATGAGCCAAGTGATGGAAGAAGAGATCAAGCGTTGGACGGCGCGACGGAAGTCGGCGCTGGTGCTGGAAATCATCCAGGGCAAGACGACGGTGGCCGAAGCCAGCCGGCAGTTCGACCTGACGCCGTCGGAGATCGAGAGCTGGGTCGAGGACGGCAAGCGGGGGATGGAGAACGCCCTGCGGGCGAAGCCCGAGGACGTCCGGGAGCAATACGAGCGCCAGCTTAAGGACCTGCAGGAGGCGTACGGCGAGGCCATGCTGGAGTTGCGCGCCCGAAAAAAATTGCAGTCCCTGTTGGGCAAGGACGAGACCTGATGGTCTCGATCCAGCAGGGGCTGCGGGACGATGGCTTCGAGGTCTCGATGGTGAAGCTGTGCCGCTGGTTCGGCGTGGCACGGCGGACCGTGTACTACCAGCCGACCAAGGCGTCGCCGAAAGTCCGGTCGGAGCTGGCGGAGCCGATCAAGGCGCTGATCGAGGAGGAACCGTCGTTCGGCTACCGGACGGTGGCGGGTCTGTTGGGCATGAACAAGAACACCGTGCAGCGCATCTTCCAGCTGAAAGGCTGGCAGGTACGCAAGAGATCCGTCGGCTGCCGCCCCCGAATCCAGGCACTGCCTTCGGTGGCGCAGGTGCCGGACGAACGCTGGGCGACCGATCTGTGCCGGATCTGGGGCGGACGCGACGGCTGGCTGACCCTGGCGCTGGTGATCGACTGCTACACCCGGCAGCTGCTGGGCTGGCAGCTCTCGCGCAGCGGCAAGGCCAGCACCGCTGCCGCGGCACTGGAGCAGGCCTTGATCGCCCGGTTCGGGACTCTGGGCCAGGTGCAGACGCCGTTTCTGCTGCGCTCCGACAATGGCCTGGTGTTCACCAGCCGCGGTTACACCCGGCTGGTGCGCAGCTACGGGCTGCGGCAGGAGTTCATCACGCCGCACTGCCCGCAGCAGAACGGGATGGTCGAGCGGGTCATCCGCACCTTGAAGGAGCAGTGTGCGCATCGCCATCGGTTCGAAAGCCAGCAGCACGCCAGCCGCGTGATCGGCGACTGGATCCAGTTCTACAACCACCGGCGTCCGCATCAGGCGCTGGGCATGAAGACACCCGCTGAGGCTTATGCTTTAGCGGCCTGACCTGAGCAGAAACCGCTAGGTCATTACACCAATTTCTCGGGGATGATCCTCGCCCACGGCAGCTACGACGCGGCGAGCCGGACCTATACGTTTACTGGCGAGATGGCCGGCAATGACGGCTTGCCGGTGCCGGTGCGCGAAGTCATGCGCATCGCCGACGGCGATCATTTCGTCTACGAATACTACGAGACCCGCAACGGCAAGGAGGCGCTGGCCGTCAGCCTGCAGTACACGCGGATGGATTGAGCGATCGGCCCGCGGGCGTCCGGGGAAAGAGGGCGGCGGAAGTCGAGCGATGCGGTCGATGCGGGGTGAGTCGAAGCACCTGTTGGAGTGATTCCCCGGCGAGACTTTGCCGCCACTTCCCTGTACGGTTCGCCGGTGGCGACAACGGACGCGCCGCGCATCGCAGCCAGGGCTGGCGTGGCATTGGGGCCGACTCGGGAGCGAAGATGAAATCGTCATGTATGCGCGCGGCGATGCTTGCCGCATGGCTGGGGGTATCCGTCGGGGCGGTCGCCCAGGCCGCGTCACCGCAGCCCACCGAATTCCCGCCGGACGCCTTCCCGTCCACCTACCAGCCGCTGCCTGCGCAGACCACGCTGATCCGGCACGCGACGATCTACACCGGTACCGGCGAGCGCATTGACGATGGGTCGGTGCTGTTGCGCGACGGCAAGGTCGCGGCGATCGGCAAGCAGGTCGAGGCGCCAGCCGACGCCGTGGTGATCGACGCCAAGGGCAAGTTCGTCACGCCCGGGCTGATCGACGTGCATTCGCATCTCGGCGTGTATCCGTCGCCCGCGGTGGAGGCCACCGCCAACGGCAACGAGATGACCAATCCGACCACGCCGCAGGTGATGGCCGAGCATTCGGTGTGGCCGCAGGACCCGGGCTTCAACACCGCGCGCGCCGGTGGCGTGACCACGCTGGAAATCCTGCCCGGTTCCGGCAACCTGATCGGCGGGCGCAGCGTGGTGTTGAAGAACGTGCCGGCCACCACCGTGCAGGGGATGAAGTTTCCGGATGCGCCGTATGGCCTGAAGATGGCCTGCGGCGAGAATCCGATGCGGGTCTACGGCAGCCGCCACCAGTTTCCGTCGACGTTGATGGGCGACGTCGCCGGTTACCGGCAGGCGTTCGCCGACGCGCAGGCCTACGACCGCGAGTGGAAGGCGTGGGAGGCCAAGGTCAAGGCCAAGGGCGCCACGGAGGCCGGCCCGCCGCCCAAGCGCGATCTGGGCAAGGAAACCCTGGCCGAAGTGCTCGGCGGCAGGATCCGCGTACAGATGCATTGCTACCGCGCCGACGAGATGGCCGCCTTGCTCGACGTGGCGCAGGAGTTCGATTTCAAGATCGCCGCATTCCACCACGCCGTCGAGGCGTACAAGATTCCGCACCTGCTGGCCAAGGCCGACACCTGTGCCGCGATGTGGGCCGACTGGTGGGGCTTCAAGATGGAAGCGTGGGACGGCATCCGCGCCAACATCGCGATGGTCGATGCCGGCGGCGCCTGCGCGATGATCCACTCGGACGACGAGAACGGCATCCAGCGCCTCAACCAGGAAGTGGCCAAGGCGCTGGCAGCAGGGCGGCGTGCCGGGCTCGACATCAGCAAGGAGCACGCGGTGATGTGGATGACGCTCAACCCGGCCAAGGCGCTGGGCCTGGCCGACCGCATCGGCTCGCTGGAACCGGGCAAGGATGCCGACGTGGTGATCTGGAGCGCCGACCCGTTCAGCGTCTACGCGCGCACCGAGAAGGTGTTCCTCGACGGCGCCGTGGTCTACGAGCGCGACGAACCGCAGCGGCAATCGACCTCCGATTTCATGCTGGGCAGCTTCATCGACCCGCATGTCGACGCCGCAGGGGAGGGCGCACGATGAAATACCTGGCCATGATCCTGGCGATGCTCTGCGTCGCCTGCAGCCCGGCCGACCGTTCGGACCGCCATGCCGATACCGCGGCGGCCAGTTCCGCGGCGCCTGCGAATGGCAACGCTGCCGGCGATGGCAAGACCTACGCCATCACCGGCGGCACCGTGTACACGCTGGGCGCCGCCGGCAAGATCGAGCACGGCACGGTGCTGGTCAAGAACGGCAGGATCGCCGCGGTGGGCGCCAACGTCGAGATTCCCGCCGATGCCGAGCGCATCGACGCCACCGGCAAGATCGTCACGCCCGGCATCTTCGACCCGCAAAGCCAGTTCGGCATCGTCGAGGTGGGCGCGGTGAAGGAAACCCGCGACGCCTCGGCCGGCGACTCGCGTTTCAGCGCCGCGTTCGACGTGGCCGACGCGATCAACCCGCGCTCGATGCTGATCCCGGTCAACCGGATCGCCGGCGTCACCCGCGCGATGGTGTCGCCCACCAACGGCGACAAGCACATCATCGCCGGCCGTGGCGCCATCATCGACCTGGGTTCCACCGAAGGCTTCATCCATCGCGATGCGGCAGCGATGTTCGCCGCGCTGGGCGAGACCGGCGCCGCCCAGGCCGGCGGCTCGCGCGCGGCCGCCATGCTGGCCCTGCGCGAGGCGCTGCAGGATGCGAAGGACTACGCCGACAACACCAGCGCCTATGCCAGCAACCAGCGCCGCACGTACGCGCTGACACGGCTGGACCTGGAGGCGCTGGGCCCGGTGCTGGCGGGCAAGGAGCCGCTGGTGCTCCACGTCGAGCGTGCCAGCGACATCGAGGCGGCGTTGCGGCTGGCCGGCGACTTCAAGCTGAAGCTGATCGTCTCCGGCGGCGCCGAAGCCTGGATGGTCGCCGACGAACTCGCCGCCGCCCACGTGCCGGTGCTGCTCAATCCGCTGGAAGACCTGCCGGCACATTTCGAGACGCTGGGCTCGACCCTGGAAAACGCCGCGCGTCTGCAGAAAGCCGGCGTGATGATCGCCTTCGCCACCGGCGACACCCACAACGCGCGCAATGTCACCCAGGCTGCCGGCAATGCGGTGGCCAACGGCCTGCCGTGGCTCGACGCGCTGAAGGCGCTGATGCTGAACCCGGCGCGGATCTACGGCATGGACCAGGATGTGGGCACGCTGGAGCAGGGCAAGCTGGCCGACGTGGTGATCTGGAGCGGCGACCCGCTGGAACTGTCCAGCTTCGCCGACCAGGTATTCATCGCCGGCCGCAAGATTCCCATGGTCAGCCGCCAGACGATGCTGCGCGACCGCTACATGCAGGCGATGCGGGAGAAGCACACCTTGCCGCCGGGTTACATCATGCCGACGGCGCCGTAGGCATGTGCCGCGGGCTCCTTCGCCTGCAGGCGAAGGAGCCGGTCGTCGCAGGCCAGGCACTGTCCGCCGGCTCTTCCCCATATCGCCATGCGCGTGGCGAGTGCATCTGCCGCTGCTGCGACAGCCTGGTTGGCGGTGCTGTTCCAGTAGCCGGTGGCACGGGTCGACTCCTTCGACATGCCGTGTTCCAGGCTACTCGACCGCCGCAGTCGCCTTGGCGTCCGTCACCTCATCCACCGTCCACAGCTTCGCCTCCACCTTGCCGCCCAGCATCTGCTGGCGCACCAGCGGAATCGGCGGGCCGCCGTAGCTGAGGAACTGGTCGTGGAAGGCCTTCAGCGCATTCGGGCCGGGGTGCGCCGCGATCCAGTCCTTGCGCAGCTGCATGATCATCAGCTTGCCCATGGTGTAGTTGAGATAGGCCGGGTCGTAGGTGCCGCGGGCGGCCTGCTGGCGGGCGTTGCCGGGGTCCTGGAAGGCCTTGTCGCGGAACATCTGCTCGGACTGGGCCATGCTCATGCCGCCGGTGTGCAGGCCGATCGCGGAGAGATAGCGCACGTCGCGCAGCAGGGCGTTGGTGAGCTGGCCGATGTGGACTTCCGGCGTGGCGCCGTCGAGGCCGGCGTCGAACATCATTTCCTCGGTGTAGTGCGCCCAGCCTTCGGCGAAGGCGTAGCCGACGAACAACTGGCCGAACTTCCAGTGCGCACGATTGGCGTGCAGGAACTGCAGGAAGTGGCCGGGCCAGACTTCATGCGCGGAGACGAACAGCAGCGCGGCCTTGCCCGGCACGTAGGCGGCCTGGTCGGCCTTGCTCCAGGTCGGGTCGGGCGGCGCGATGTAATACACCGACGGCAGGTTTTTCTCGTACGGGCCGGGAATCTCGATATAGGCGAAGTTCCAGCGGTTGAACGGCGGCGCCTCTTCGGCCTTGGCCTGCTCGGTGCCGGGAATGCTCACCAGATCCTTGTCGACGATGAACTGGCGCAGGCTGGCGAGCTGCGCGCGAGCGCCTTCGACTGCTCCGCCGACGGGTTTGTCGGCGCTCTCCTTCGCCACGCAATCCTTCAGCGATTGGCCCGGGGCAAACTTGTCGCAGGCGCTCTTGAGCGAGGCAAGGTTGCGCGCAAGATCGGATTCGCCGATCGCCTTGAGCTGGTCCAGCGGAAGGTCGACCCGTTCGGTGGCATGCAGCATCTTCGCGAACTTGTCCGCGCCCAGCGCGAAGTCCTGGGTGGCGTGCGGCTTCTGCGCCTTGAGCCAGTCGGCCAGCTCTTGCGAGGCCTTGATGGCGGCGGCGTTGCTGGCCTTGAAGCGCGCCTGCAGGGCATCGTCCTTCACCTGGGCGAAGATGCCGGGCACGTCGGTCTTGAAGAAGCTGGCGAAGCCTGCGAACGAATTGACGCCCACGTCGATGTACGAGGCGGGCAGTGGCAGCTTGAGGTTGGCCTTGATCTGCGCCAGCGCCTTGGGCAGCGCCTCCTGGTAAGTCACGAAGGCCGCCATGCGCTGCGCCAGAGGCGCGTATGGCCGGGTCAGGTACATGCTCGGCGACAGGTCGCCGGTGTAGAAGGTGGGGTTCTTGTACGGTGCGCCCGAATCCTCCAGCCAGAACAATTGGCCGTCGATCACCGCCAGTACGTAGTCGCGCTGGAATCGGCCGCGGGCGTCCAGCTCGTCATCGGTGAATGCGGCAAAGCTCTTCCTTTGCGCATGCAGCCAGTCCGCGTTGGCCTTCAGGCCTTCGGCGCTGAAATCGGGCAGACGGCCGTCGAACTCGTGCTTGCCGGCGTTGGCCGCGAACACCGGGTAGTGCTGGAAGTAGCCGGCAAGAAACGCGTCGACGTCCGTTGCCAGTGCCGCGTTGCGGCCGGCGTCCGCCGCGTGGACGCTGGATGCGGCGGCCGGCGTGGACTGGCCCGACAGCGAGGCGTCGGCGGAGCAGCCGGCAAGAAAGGTGGCGGCAACGACGGCAGAGAGTGTGAGCGCGCGCAATGGATGCATGTCGACTTCCCCGGGATGATCGCAAGCGCCGAGCCTAAGGCGTACTGCCGGTTCGACGCAATCGCGCGCGGGATGGTGCCGGTTGTCGTGCCGCGCGGAGCGATCAGATTTCCTTCGCCAGGCGCTTTGCCAGCCCGATGTAGCCGGCCGGCGTCAGCTCCAGCAGGCGCTGTTTCGCATCCGCCGGAAGTTCAAGCCCGGCGATGAACTCGCGCATAGAATCCCTGGTGATGCCGTGGCCGCGGGTCAGTGCCTTGAGCTGCTCGTAGGGTTGCGGCAGGCCGTAGCGACGCATCACGGTCTGTACGGCTTCGGCCAGCACTTCCCAGCTGGTGTCGAGGTCGGCGGCGATGCGTTCTGCGTTGACGTTGAGTTTGCCCAGGCCCTTCTTCAGCGATTCCAGCGCCACCAGCGTGTGGCCGAAGGCGGTGCCGAGCGCGCGCAGCACGGTGGAATCGGTGAGGTCGCGCTGCCAGCGGCTGATCGGCAGCTTCTCGGCGAAGTGACCCAGCAGCGCGTTGGCGAGGCCGAAGTTGCCTTCGGCGTTCTCGAAGTCGATCGGGTTGACCTTGTGCGGCATGGTCGAGGAGCCGACTTCACCGGCCTTCAAGGTCTGCTTGAAGTAGCCCAGCGAGATGTAGCCCCAGATGTCGCGGGCCAGGTCGATCAGGATGATGTTGGCGCGGCGCACCGCGTCGCAGTATTCGGCGACGTTGTCGTGCGGCTCGATCTGGGTGGTGTAGGCGTTGTAGTCGAGGCCGAGGCTTTCGACGAAGCGCTGCGAGAAACCCCGCCAGTCCATTTCAGGGTAGGTGATCACGTGGGCGTTGTAGTTGCCCACCGCGCCGTTGATCTTGCCGGAGACTTCGACCGCCGCCAGCTGCTTGCGCTGACGTTCCAGGCGCGCCACCACGTTGGCGATCTCCTTGCCCAGCGTGCTGGGCGAGGCGGTCTGGCCGTGCGTGCGCGAGAGCAGCGGCAGGCCGGCGTTGTCGTGCGCCATCTGGCGCAGCGTGTCGATCAGCGCATCGAGCTGCGGCAGCAGCACGCCGCGGCGCGCGTCGCGCAGCATCAGCGCGTAGGAGAGGTTGTTGATGTCCTCGCTGGTGCAGGCGAAGTGCACGAACTCCTTCGCCTGCGCGAGGCTGGCTTCGGCGCCGATCTTCTCCTTGATGAAGTACTCGACCGCCTTGACGTCGTGGTTGGTGGTCGCCTCGATCGCCTTGATCCGCTCGCCGTCGGCTTCGCTGAAGTCCTCCGCGATGGCTTTCAGGGTGGCGACGTGGGTCGCGTCGAAGGCGGGGAGTTCGACGATCTTGGGCTCGGCGGCAAGGGCCAGCAGCCATTCGATCTCCACCTGCACGCGGCGATGCATCAGCCCGAACTCGCTGAAGATCGGACGCAGCGCTTCGACCTTGCTGGCGTAGCGGCCGTCCAGCGGCGACAGGGCGGTCAGGGCGTGGTTGGACATCGGGGCGTTCCGGCGAGGGGAAACGGGCATTTTACATTGCCGGCGGCGCACTGCCTTGCGGCTTATAGTGGCGAGCCATCAAACGGCTTTTTGCCCGTCATTCCTGCGCGAGCAGGAATCCAGTGCCTTTGGTCTTCAAGGGCACGAGTCACTGGGCCCCAGCTTGCGCTGGGGCGAGGGGAATTCTCCAGGATCTGGCTTCTCCCATCCACCGAAGGAACAAACCATGAGCGGCTTCCGCATCGAACACGACAGCATGGGCGAGCTGCAAGTCCCGGCTGACGCGCTGTATGGCGCGCAGACCCAGCGCGCGATCGACAACTTCCCGATTTCCGGCCTGCACCTGCCGCGGCCGTTCATCCGTGCGCTGGGGCTGATCAAGGCCGCCGCGGCCGACGTGAACCTTTCGCTGGGCCATCTGAAGAAGGGTCAGGCGGCGGCGATCCGCAAGGCGGCGCTGGCGGTGGCGGACGGCCAGTACGACGCGCAATTCCCGATCGACATCTTCCAGACCGGTTCGGGCACCAGCACCAACATGAATGCAAACGAGGTGATCGCGCACCTGGCGGTTGCCGCGGGTGCGAAGGTGCATCCGAACGACCACGTCAATTACGGGCAGAGCTCGAACGACGTGATCCCCACCGCCATCCACGTCAGCGCCACGCTGACCGCCAGCGAGCAATTGCTGCCGGCGCTGAAGCACTTGCAGAAGGCGATCGACAAGCGCGCGCGCGAACTGAAGAACACGCCCAAGACCGGCCGCACCCACCTGATGGACGCGATGCCGATCACCTTCGGGCAGGAACTGTCGGGCTGGGCGGCGCAGGTCGGCGCGGCCATCGAGCGGATCGAGGATGTGCTGAAGCGCATGCGCCGACTGCCGCAGGGCGGCACCGCGGTGGGCACCGGCATCAACGCCGACCCGAAGTTCGGCCCGGCGATGGCCGCGCAGCTGAGGAAGCTGACCGGGGTGAAGTTCGAGTCGGCGCAAAACTACTTCGAGGGCATGGCCGCGCAGGATGCGGCGGTGGAGCTGTCCGGCGCGTTGAAGACGCTGGCCGTCGCGTTGATGAAGATCGCCAACGACCTGCGCTGGATGAACTCCGGCCCGCTGGCCGGCCTGGGCGAGATCGAGCTGCCGGCGCTGCAGCCGGGATCGTCGATCATGCCGGGCAAGGTCAATCCGGTGATCCCCGAGGCGGTGGCGATGGTGGCCGCGCAGGTGATCGGCAACGATGCCTCGATCACCATCGCCGGCCAGTCCGGCAATTTCCAGCTCAACGTGATGTTGCCGCTGATCGCGCACAACCTGCTGCAGTCGATCGGCATCCTGGCCAATGTCAGCGTGCTGCTGGCGGACAAGTCCATCGCCGGGTTCAAGGTCAACAAGGCACGGGTGAATCAGGCGCTGGCGATGAACCCGATCCTGGTCACCGCGCTGAACCCGGTGATCGGCTACGAGAAGGGCGCGGCCACCGCCAAGCAGGCGTACAAACAGCACCGGCCGATCATGGACGTGGCGCTGGAAACCACCGGGCTGAAAAAGGACGAGTTGAAGAAGCTGCTCGACCCGATGGCGCTGACCCGCGGCGGCATCCACGAAAAATAGACAACCAGGGATTCGGGATACGGGATTGGTGATTTGCAAAGGCATCGCCCTCGAGCGGGCTCCTGCAGCCTCCGTCATCTTGTAGAAGCCCGCTCGCGGGCGACGCCTTTGCTTTTGCTCTCGCGAATCCCGAATCCCGAATCCCGAATCCCGAATCCCGAATCCCGAATCCCGTCCTCAGAACGACAGCACGGTCACGCCTTTCTTGTGGCCCGAGTTGGCAATGTTCTTGTCGCAGTCCTGCACGTCTTCCTCCGTCATCGTCGCGTAGGGCTTGAATGCGGGCATCGTGGTTGCCAGCTGCTGCTGGGCGGCGCGCAGGTCGGGCAGGCGTTTGCACAGTTCGAGGGCGGCGGCCTGGATGCGGTCGGTCTGCGGCTTGATCGCCGCCTCGATTTCCGCGTCGCTCTTGCCGCTGAACGCGCCGCTCAGCGCTGCGCTGGCGGCATGCATGCCGAGGTCCGCGCCTTGCGTGCCGATCGCCATGCCGGCCTCGGCGATGTCGATGACGCGGTGGCGGTAGTCCAGCAGCAGCTGCCGTTGCTCCGGCGTGGCGGCGACCGGCTTGCCGTCGATCAGCAGCTCGCCTTGCGGCGTGATCTGGGCGTTGGATGTCGAGCGGCCCATGCGCAGGGTGCTGCCGATGTGGACGGTGTCCACGTCGATGTTTTTGGTCGCCAGTTCCTGCCGGGCCTTCTGCATGGCGTCGTCGACGCGACGGGCCACCCACGAGGTGGGCGCCTTGTCACCGGCAGTTTGTGCGGTGGTTGCCGAGGAGGCCGGCTGGGAGTCCGTGTGGTCCGACTGGCCGCAGGCGGCCAGCGGCAACAGCAAGGCCAGGGCGAGGGCGTTGAGGGTGAGGTATTTCATGGGTGCTTCTCCAAGTCGTGTGTTGGAACGCAACTCAGCTGTCGTCGCGCCAGCGGCGGAACCAGATCGCACCAGCCAGCATGGCGGCGGCCGCGGCCACGCCGATCCAGAGGTTCATCGAGCCCATCGCGCTGTAGCTGTGCATCACGCTCAGGGTGGAGAGCACCTGCGCCGGGTTGTCGCCGCCGATGCCGCTGACCTCGCTGAACCAGCCACCCGGGAACACGCTGCCCAGGATGCGGGCCACCACGCCACGCCAGTACCAGTCGTTGGAGATATTCAGCGTGCCCAGCAGGTTGAACCAGCCGATCACGATGCCGACGCCCACCGGCAATGCCACCGCCCACAGGAAGGGCTTGCTGCGCGCCCAGGCCGAGCAGAGCATCAGCCAGCCCACCGTCGGCAGCGCCCACAACACATAGAGCGGGATCGAGCCGACCAGGTTGGCGATCACCTGCAGCGGGTGCGACAGGCCCAGCAGGTGCCACACGCTGACGCCATGCAGGGACAGGGTGATGGCGAACATCAGCAGCATCACGATCCCGGTGAGGGCGCCCACGACCACCGCGATCAACGGCGCGACCACGGTGGCGGAGAAGACCTTGGACAGCACGGTTGCGGTGTCCGACACCGGCAGCGATTTCCAGAACAGGATGCTGCGGTCGCGGCGATCGTCGTAGAGCGCGCCGAGGCAGTAGAAGAACACCACGAAGCCGAGCACGATACCGATGATCATGGTGGAGGAGTACATCACCAGGTCCAGCCCGGCACCGACCGCCTCCATCGACCGCTGGTCCAGGTCCTGGGTGAGCAGGTGCAGGTTGTTGCTGCCCATACCCAGGTGGAAGCCCATCTGCCGGCCCATCACCTCGCCGGTCACGATGCCCATCAGGTTGAGCACCAGGAAAATCGCGGCCGTGATCACCGGCGCACGCAGGAAGCCGCCGCGGTGCTCCCAGAATTCGCGTTTGACCAACCACAGGAAGGTGTTCATGCGTAGGTTCCCTTCATGGTGGCGACGAACAGGTCGCTGATGGATGGCCGCCGGGTTTCGCCCAGGGCTTCCAGTTGCGCGCGTCCGACACCGTCGAACAGAAAGATGCTCTTGCCGAAGACCTGGCGCTCGTCCAGCGGCTTCAGCGCACGGGCGGCCTCGGACCGGTCGGCGTTGACCATCACCTCGATGTAGCGCTCGCCCACGGCGTCCATGTCCGCGTCGAGCACGATCCTGCCGTCGCGGATGAACATCAGGTCGGTGAGGATGTGCTCGACTTCCTCCACCTGGTGGGTGGTGACGATGATGGTCTTGTTCTCGTCGAAGTAGTCCTCCAGCAGGTTCTGGTAGAACTGCTTGCGGTAGAGGATGTCCAGGCCCAGGGTCGGCTCGTCCAGGATCAGCAGCTTGGCGTCGATCGCCATCACCAGCGCCAGGTGCAACTGCACGATCATGCCCTTGGACATCTGCCGCACGCGCTGTTCGGGCTGCAGCTTGGTGCGGGCAAGGAAGGCCTCGCACTTGGCGCGGTCGAAACGCGGATGCACGTGGGCGACGAAGTCGACCACTTCACGCACGCGAATCCAGCGCGGCAGCACCGCCACGTCGGCGATGAAGCACACCTCGCCCATCAGCCGGTCGCGCTGCTTGCGCGGGTCGAAACCCAGCACGTTCAGCTCGCCGGTGAAGTCGGTCAGGCCCAGGATGGCCTTCAGTGCGGTGGTCTTGCCGGCACCGTTGGGGCCGATCAGGCCGACGATGCGACCGGGTTCGACCTGGAAACTGACGTTGTCCAGCGCGACCGTCGACTTGTAACGCTTGCCGAGGCCGCTGGCCGTGATGACCGCGCTCATGCTGATGGCTCCTGGTGGTTGCCGGCTTCCCGCATCAGGGTCTTGAGATCCAGTCCGAGGCGCTGGAGGCGGGCATGCAGCGCCGGCCATTCCTCGCGCAGGAAGCGCTCGCGTTCGGATTTGAGCAGCGCATCGCGCGCCCCTTCGATGACAAACATGCCCAGACCCCTCCTTTTCTCCACGAGTTGTTCGTCGACCAGTTCCTGGTACGCCTTCGATACGGTCAGCGGGTTGATCTGATAATCCGCCGCTACCTGGCGTACCGACGGCAGCGGGTCGCCTTCGTTCAAGGCGCCGTCCAGGATCATCGCCACCACACGCTGGTGCAGTTGGCGATAGATCGGGACGCTGTCGTTCCAGGCGATGGTCATGGTTATTCCTTCGTGATGCGGCCGAACTTCTTGCCAAACGAATAGTAGGGCATGACCCACTGCGACCCGAGCAGGCCCAGCGGCTCGATCGCCTCGCCCAGACGCAGCTGCGCGTCGGCAGGCACGGCGGCCAGGTTGGCGGCGCTGCCGTCGTCGATCAGTGCCGCGGCACGCCGTTCGGCGGCGCTCGGATGCACGGTGACCGGGGCCAGGTTGGTGACGTGGGCCGGCGTGCTGGTGTGGCTGTTGCCGATCGGCTGCCAGGCGTCGACGTTGTACAAGACGGCGCGCAGGCTCGCGAAGGTGAGCAGGATGGCCGCGGCGCCGGCGATCAGTTTGTACGCTTTCATGTCGAACCTCCTTTGGTGCTCTGGGTGAGTGGTGTTGTAGTGAACTATATCACCGACTTTTGAGCCGTCAAGGGGAAATTCGGATTTGACTACATGACTGATGGCCTATGGGGCGGGGGAGTAGGGAATAGGGAATAGGGAATAGCCGAAGCCAAGAGCATCAGGGCGGCGCTTTTCCGCTCTTTCTATTCCCTATTCCCCATTCCCTATTCCCTGCTCCAAACAAAAAGCCGGCTTCGCAGCCGGCCTTCTCGGGTCGTCAGGGGAGGTGATCAATCCTTCTTCGCGTACACCTGCCTGCCGCCGACCCAGGTCTGCAGCACCTTGGTGTTCCAGAGCTTGCTGGCCGGGTCCTTGAATACGTCGTGGTCGACCAGGATGAAGTCGGCCCACTTGCCGGGCTCCAGCGTGCCGATGCGGTTCTCCGCATGCTCGGCGTACGCCGCATCGAGGGTGAAGGCGCGCAGGGCCTGGGTCAGGCTCAGATCCTGCTGCGGATACCAGCCGCCGGGCGGCTGCCCCTGATGGTCTTCGCGGGTGACGGCCGAGTACAGCCCGAAGAACGGGTTGGGCGACTCGACCGGGAAATCCGAACCCGCGGCGATCACCGTGCCCTGTTTCAGGAAGCGCTGCCACGCGTAAGCCCCCTTGATGCGTTCGTGGCCCACGCGATCCTCGGCCATGTTCATGTCGGAGGTGGCGTGGGTGGGCTGCATCGAGGCGATCAGCTGCAGCGGCACGAAGCGCGGGATGTCCTCCAGCGAGACGATCTGCGCGTGCTCGACGCGGTTGCGCAACGCCTTGGCGTCGGGGTGGCTGCGATAGGCCGCGGCGAAGCTGTCCAGCACTTCGCGGTTGGCGCGGTCGCCGATGGCGTGGATGCCGACCTGGTAGCCCTTGGCGAATGCCTTGTCGATCTTGGCCGTCATGGTGGCAGGCGACATGAACAGCAGGCCGCTGTTGTGCGGGTCGTCGGAGTAGGGCTTGAGCATCGCGGCGCCGCGGCTGCCCAGTGCGCCGTCGGCGAACAGCTTGACCGCGCGCACGGTGAGGAAATCATTGCCGTAGCCGATCAGCGGACCGTCCTTGCTGATGACGTCGAAGGACTCGCCGGTATCGCGGATCATCGCGTAGATGCGCGCGGTCAGCTTGTGCGCGTCGGCGTACTGCCGGTAGAGCCGGTAGTTGTCCAGATCGATGCCGGCATCGCTGACGCCGGTGAGGCCGACGCGGGCCATCTCGGCCAGCGCCGTGTCCAGCGCAGCGGCTTTCTCCGCCGCGGTCAGCGCCGGCACGTGGGTGTCGACCAGCTCGGTGGCGCCGTCGACGAACACGCCGGCCGGATTGCCTTGCGCGTCGCGCTCGATGCGTCCGCCGGCCGGGTCGGCAGTGGCGCGGGTGACGCCGGCGAGCTTGATCGCTGCACTGTTGGCCCACGCGGCGTGGCCGTCCACGCGGCTCAACCATACCGGCCGGTTGGCGACCGCGGTATCGAGCTCGCTGGCGGTGGGGAAGCGGCCGAGTTTCCAGATCACCTGGTTCCAGCCGCCGCCACGGATCCATTTCGCCTGCGGATGCGCCTGGGCGTAGGCCTTCACCTTGGCCAGCGCCTCGTCGAGGGAGCGGGTCTCGCTGAGGTCGACGCTGTTGCGCGCGTAGCCCAGTTCCAGCACGTGGCCGTGCGCATCGATCAGGCCGGGCAGCAGGGTGCGGCCGCGGCCGTCGAACACGCGGGCGCCATCGGCACGCTGTTGCAGTTCGGCCGTGCTGCCGGTGGCCACCACCTTGCCGTCATCGACCAGCAGCGCCTGGAATTGCTGCAACTGGCCGTGGCTGTCCAGCGTGTAGCCGTTGACGTTGCTGACCAGCAGCTTGGCAGCATGGCCCAGCGGGGCGCTCGCCAGCAGCACGGCGAACAGGAGCACGCGCGGGAACGGAGTCATGTGGAGGTTCCGGCAGTTGGGTGCGCCAGTGTGTCAATGCCGGCCGGCAATTTCCAGCGGCGGCTGGCGCAGTCGAACCGCGGTGCTACGCTGGCGCGATGGCCGTGGTTCGTAGATGGATACGAAGATGACGCAACTGAGCGGTGCCTTGCAGGATCTGAACGATCTGTACTTCTTTGCGGCGGTGGTCGAGCACGGCGGCTTCTCCGCCGCCGGCCGCGCGCTGGGCGTGCCCAAGTCGCGCCTGAGCAAGCGGGTGGCCCAGCTGGAGGAGCGGCTCGGCGTGCGCCTGCTGCAGCGAACCACCCGCCGGTTCGTGGTTACCGAGGTCGGCGAGCGCTTCTACACCCATTGCCGTGCAGTGCTGGAAGAGGCCCAGGCGGCGCAGGACGCGGTGGACGAGTTGCGCGCCGAGCCGCGCGGTGTCGTGCGCCTGAGCTGCCCGGTTTCGCTGGCGCAGACCGTGCTGGCGTACCTGCTGCCGGATTTCCTGGCGATGTACCCGAAGATGCAGGTGCGTCTGCTGGCGAACGATCGCCGTATCGACGTGATCGGCGAGGGCTTCGACCTGGCCATTCGCGTGCGCAGCAAGCTGGACACCGACGCCAACCTGGTGATCCGCAGTTTCGGCCATTCCAGCACCACCCTGGTGGCCAGCCCCGCGCTGCTGAAGGTCACCGGGCGCCCGGCGACGCCGGAGGAGCTGGCCCGGTTGCCCGCGCTGTCGATGCGCGAGCACGAAGGCGCGCAGACGTGGGAGTTGATCGACGCCGGCGGGGAGCAGGTCAACGTGGAGGTGCAGGCGCGCCTGATCACCGGCGATTTCGCCGTGCTGCTGGAGGCGGCCCGCCGCGGCCTGGGCGTGGCCCTGCTGCCGGAGTTCGTGTGCGCGCCGGCGATTGCCGCCGGCGAACTGGAAGTGGTGTTGCCGGACTGGACCATGCCCGAGGGCATCATGCATTTCGTCTACCCCAGCCGGCGCGGCATGCTGCCGGGCGTGCGCGCGCTGGTCGATTTCCTGGCCGAGCGCCTGCCGGAAACCACGTTGCTGAAACACCAGCAGTGCAGCAAACGCCCGCAGGCCGAGCTGCCGCCTGCCTGATGCAGGCGACCCGGCCCATGCGCTACGCTGATTCCCTTATGGACATCCAAACGGCCAGATGACGATGATTGAAACCAAGCTGCCCAAGGTCGGTACGACGATTTTCAGCGTGATGAGCCAGTGGGCGCTGCAGCACCAGGCAGTCAACCTCGGCCAGGGCTTCCCCGATTTCGAACCGCCGCAGGAGCTGCGCGATGCTTTGACGCGGGCGATGAACACCGGCAGGAACCAGTACGCCCCGATGCACGGCACCGCCGCCCTGCGCGAGCAGATTGCGCTGAAGACCGCGCGTCTGTACGGGCGCAAGCTCGACGTCGATACCGACATCACGGTCACCTCCGGCGCCACCGAGGCGATCTTCGCGGCAATCGCCGCGACGGTGCGCGCGGGCGAGGAGGTGATCGTGTTCGACCCGGCCTACGACTGCTACGAGCCGGCGATCGAGCTGCAGGGCGCGCGCGCGGTGCACATCCCGCTGACCGTGCCGGCGTTCGCGATCGACTGGCAGCGCGTGCGCGACGCGGTGACGCCGAAGACGCGCATGATCCTCATCAACACCCCGCACAATCCTTCCGGCGCGGTGCTCTCGGCGGCCGACCTGGACGAGCTGGCGGCGATCGTGCGCGATACCGGCATCGTGGTGCTGTCCGACGAGGTGTACGAGCACATCGTCTACGAAGGTGCCCATGAGAGCGTGCTGCGCCACCCGGAACTGGCCGAACGCAGCATCGTGGTCTCCTCGTTCGGCAAGACCTATCACTGCACCGGCTGGAAGGTCGGTTATGCGGTGGCGCCGGCCGCGTTGTCGGCCGAATTTCGCAAGGTGCACCAGTACCTGACCTTCTGCACGTTTCATCCGGCGCAGGTGGCATTTGCCGAATTCATGGCCAGCACGCCGCAACACTACCTGGAATTGCCGGCGTTCTACCGGGCCAAGCGCGACCGCTTCCGCGCGCTGCTGGCGCCCTCGCGTTTCAAGCTGCTCGACGTGCCGGGCGGCTATTTCCAGCTGGTCGATTACTCGGCGATCCGCGACGAGGACGATCTCACCTTCAGTCGCTGGCTGGTGGAGCACGGCGGCGTGGCGACGATTCCGCTGACGCCGTTCTGCGAACGCCCGCCGGGCACGCGCCTGCTGCGGCTGTGCTTTGCCAAGAGCGACGCCACCATGGAGGCGGCCGCCGAGCGGCTGTGCCGGCTGTGACGATGCTGCCGCTGACCGTGTCGCTGGTGCAGGGCGCCACGCGCTGGCACGACGCGCCGGCCAACCGCGACTATTACGGCGAGCTGGTGCGTCGTGCGCGCGGCAGCGATCTGGTGGTGCTGCCGGAAACCTTCCTCTCCGGCTTCAGCAACGATACCCGCGCCAGCGCCGACACGATGGAGGGCGAGGGCATCGCCTGGCTGCGCGCGCTGGCCGTCGAGGTGGGGGCGGTGATCTGCGGCAGCGTGGCGATCCGCGAGGACGAGGTGGTCTACAACCGCCTGCTGTGGATGCGCCCGGACGGCAGCTTCGAGCAGTACGACAAGCGCCACCTGTTCCGCATGGCCGGCGAGCACACCCGCTACGGCAGCGGCAGCCGGCGCCCAATCGTCGAGCTGAAGGGTTGGCGCATCCTGCCGCAGGTCTGCTACGACCTGCGCTTTCCGGTGTGGTTGCGCAATCGCCGGCTCGCATCGGCCAGTGGTGGCATGGATTACGACCTGGCGGTGTTCGTGGCGAACTGGCCGGCTGCGCGTCGGCATCCCTGGCGTACCCTGCTGCGCGCGCGGGCGATCGAGAACCTCGCCTGCGTGGTCGGCGTGAACCGGGTCGGCGTGGACGGCAACGAGATCGCCTATGCCGGCGACAGCGCGGTGATCGATCCGGTGGGCGAGGCACTGGTGGAACTGGGTGCGCAGGAGCAGGTGGTCACCGTCACTCTCGACCCGGCCCCACTGCTGGCGCATCGCGAACGCTTCCCGGCATGGATGGATGCGGACTCATTCACGCTTGACGCGGATTGACGAGCGCTGACCGGCACCGGGCGCGTGCGGGCTCCTACAAGATGGCCAGCACCGATTCGGGCGGCCGGCCGATCACGGCCTTGCCGTTGGCCACCACGATCGGTCGTTCGATCAGGCGCGGGTGCGCCACCATGGCGGCGATCAGCGACTGGTCATCGAGCGAGGGCGAATCCAGGCCGAGCTCGGTGTACTCCGCTTCGCCGGTGCGCAGCAATTGCCGGGCGGTCATGCCCAGTTGCTTGAGCAGGTCGACCAGTTCCGTCGCGGTGGGTGGCGTGTCGAGGTAGTTGATTACCTCGACGTCGTCGGCGCGTTCCTGCAGCAGGGCCAGCGTGGCGCGCGACTTGGAGCAGCGGTTGTTGTGGTAGATGCGGATCATCGCTCGCCCTCAACGGTTGCCGGAGCGGTTGCCGCCGCGACCCGGCGGGCGTCCGCCGCCATGGCCCTTGGGCCGCGGGCTGCCCGGGGCGCGGTTGCCGCCCTGGCCACGACCGGCGTGGCCGGGTCGGTTGGCAGGCGCGCGGTTGCCGCCGCCGCCCGTGCCGGCGTAGGGGCTGCCGGCAGCGGGGGCGCCGCGTGAGCGGCCACCCGCCGCGCCACGGTTGCCGGTGGTGGCACCGGCCAAGCCGCGCCGACCGCCGGGACGGGGGCTGCCATCGCGAGACTCGCCGGCAAACCAGGTGCGCACCGAAGGCAGCTCCTGGCCCGGTGCCACACGACGGCCCTTGCCGTGCCGCTTCGCATTCCCCGGCGCCCGCTCAGGTGCCGCCACGTTGCCGTTGACCTCGCGGCCGTTGCGCGGCGCGGATTTGCGTCCGCGTGCGGGTTCTTCGCGAATGCGGTCGTAGGCACGCAGCTCGCGCGCCTCGTCCTGGCCGCTGGTCCAGGCGCTGCCGGTGCCGTGCTCCGGGCGATATTCGGTGACGCCGCGGGTGGCACGGCGCTGGTGCAGGATCGGGCTCAGCGTCAGCACCGGCTGGGGGAGTCCGAGCCCGCTGGTCTGGCGCAACTGCTTGACGCTGTCGGCGTCGAGCGCCTCGCATTCGCCGCGACGCAGGTTGCGCGGCAGCTCGATCCGGCCGTAGCGGATGCGCTTGAGCCGGCTGACCAGGAAGCCCTGCGAATCCCACAAGCGGCGCACTTCGCGGTTGCGGCCTTCGCGGATCACCACGCGGAACCAGCTGTGGCTGCCGCCGCGGCTGATCACGGCGATCTCGTCGAAGCGGGCCGGGCCGTCCTCCAGCTCCACGCCGGCTTTCAGGCGTTCGATGACCTCGTCCGGCACCTCGCCGTGCACGCGGCACAGGTACTCGCGCTCCATGCCGCTCTTGGGATGCATCAAGCCGTTGGCCAGCTCGCCGTCGGTGGTCAGCAGCAGCAGGCCGGTGGTGTTGATGTCCAGCCGGCCCACGGCAACCCAGCGCGCGCCTTTGAGTTGCGGCAGTTGCTCGAACACGGTCGGGCGGCCATCGGGATCGTCGCGGGTGGTCAGCACGCCTTCGGGCTTGTGGTAGATCAGCACTTCGGCGTCATCGCGGTTGTCGGTGGCCACCACGAACTGCTTGCCGTCCATGACCACGCGATCGCCAGCCTTGACGCTCATGCCGATCTCGGCGGGGCTGCCGTTGAGCTCTATCTCTCCGGCCTGGATGCGTTGTTCCAGCATGCGGCGCGAGCCGAGGCCGGCGTTGGCGAGCACCTTGTGCAGGCGTTCCTCCAGGGCCGGTCCGTCAGTGGCTGCGCGGGTGTCGCGCTTCAGGGTAAGAACGGATTTTTGCGGCGCAGTCATGCGCTTTGCTCCTTGGTATCTTGATCGTCGGCGTCGGTTTCGACGGCCGTGGTCGACGGGCTGACGGAAGGCGAACCGGGATGGTCGGCAGCTTCGTCAGGCCCGGATGAGCCGCTGGACGCCTGGGCGTCGGCGGCGAGGGTGGGGTGGTGGGCGTCGATCGGTGATCCGGTGCCTGACTCGGCGTCGGACAGCGGTTCGCGCGGGGGGTCGGTTTCGCCCGGATCGGTCGTTTCCGCAACCTGGTCGTCCGCGTCGTCGTCCGGGTCGATGGGCAGGTCGCGGCCGACGTGCGCCGGCAGCGGGTCGGGCTCGAAGCGCATCTGCGGATCTTCCATGTCGCGGATCTCCGACAGCGGCGGCAGCTGATCGAGCGATTTGAGGTTGAAGTAGTCGAGGAACGCGCGCGTGGTGCCGAACAACGCCGGCTTGCCGGGCACGTCGCGATGGCCGACCACGCGAATCCACTCGCGCTCCTCCATCGTCTTGATGATGTTGGAAGACACCACCACGCCGCGGATCTGCTCGATCTCGGGACGGGTGATCGGCTGCCGGTAGGCGATCAGCGCCAGTGTTTCCAGCAGGGCGCGCGAGTAGCGGCTGGGTCGCTCGGTCCACATCCGCGAGATCCACGGATGCACGTCCTGGCGCACCTGGTAGCGGAAGCCGGAGGCGACCTCCTTCAGTTCGATGCCGCGCCCTTCACAGTCGCCGGCCAGTGATTCCAGCGCCTGGGCGATCTGCTGCGAGCCGACGTCCTCGTCTTCGTTGAACAGGTCGCCGAGCTGGGGCAGGGTCATCGGTTGGGTCGACGCCAGCAAGGCGGCCTCGATGATGGGTTTGAGTTGGTCGATCTGCATGGGTTCGAGTCGGTGCCGGGTCGGCGTGGGTCGGTCCAGGGATGGATCGGTCGATGGGTGGATCAGTCGCCGGACGGTTCGGCCAGCGCCGATTCGCCCGTTCGTGTGTCTTCCGCCGGCAGTTCGGCGGGCTCCTCATGGCTGGCCTTGGCCTTGACGTAGATCGGCGCCAGCGGCACTTCCTGCACGATCTCGATCAGCATTTCCTTGGCCAGCTCCAGCATCGCCAGGAAGGTCACCACGATGCCCGGGCGGCCTTCGGCCAGGTCGAACAGGTCCTCGAACCGGTGGAAGGTGTCGTCCTCCAGCCGGCTCAGCAGCTCGCCCATGCGCTGGCGCACGCTGAGCGCCTCGCGCTTGATCGCGTGATGCCCGAACAGTTCGGCCCGGTGCATCACGTCCTTGAGTGCCAGCAGCAGCTCGGTCAGTTCCAGCGGGGGCGGCAGCCGGATCACGTTGCGCTCGCCGGTGTCGGCATGCACCACCACGCTGTCGCGCTCCATGCGCGGCAGGGCCTCGATGTCCTCGGCCGCCCGCTTGAACCGCTCGTACTCCTGCAAACGGCGTACCAGTTCGGCGCGCGGGTCGTCTTCCAACCCTTCTTCCAGCGGCGGACGCGGCAGCAGCAGGCGCGATTTGATCTCGCCCAGGATCGCCGCCATCAGCAGGTACTCGGCGGCCAGCTCCAGCCGCATCACGTCCCGCATCAGTTCGATGTAGGTCATGTACTGCCGGGTGATCTCGGCAACCGGGATGTCCAGGATGTCCAGGTTCTGTCGGCGGATCAGGTACAGCAGCAGGTCCAGCGGACCTTCGAACGACTCCAGGATGACCTCGAGCGCGTCCGGCGGGATGTACAGATCCTGCGGCATCTGCAGCATCGGTTCGCCGCGCACGATGGCCAGCGGCATCTCCTGTTGTTGCGGTACCGCGGCAAATGCGTCGGGCGTGGCGGCGCCCGGATCGGACTGCTCGACGACGGATTCAGTGCTCATCAAGGCCTGTCTGGAGAGCCGTGTTCCACGGCTGGCAGTGGGTAGCGCATGTTCATGGTTGTTCGTGGGCAGGCGCGACGTGGTGCTCGCGCCCGGCATGTGCCCGCGCTCAAACGCGTCGTTGGGCGGCGTCCCGGTATCCCGTTTCCGTGCAACATCAAAACCGAGGCGCGGTCGGCGCCATCGTTTCGCCCGGCATGATGAATCCACGCGTCGTGGTTCGGTCAGGCGGGTCGTCAGCGACCAAGGCGCTGCTGTTGCGGGTCGTCGGCCACGACAACAGAGCAAGCCAACTGGCGAACAACTTCGGCGCCGCTGGCTCTTTGCCGGTCAGTCTGGGTACTTCGGTGGACAACCCTGGAGCGCCGAAGGGCCGGCAGCAAGCAGGTTCCATGGGTCCACGCGTGGCCACAGGGTAATGGCAAGCCGGACACAAGTCCAGTCGGTCGCGGGTGGACGAAAAGCGCGTGCGGGGTTCATGTCCGCGTCGGCAACAGGCAGAATAGGGGGTTCCGCCACTACCGCGGGGATGCCGGTGGCCCCACGTGACCCAATGTGACGCTGCGGGGCAAGCGCGAAAGCGCTCGAAGCGCCCTTCCGGAGGGGGCTGTCCACAGCTGAAAGGAAGGTGTCCTTTCGGCGGCCGGCAAATGCGGCGTCTGCCCACGGCAAGAGGCCTGGCGAGGGGTTTGGTGGTGTACGTACGCCGTGGCACGGCAATTGCTACGAGCGGAGGGAGGCCGGACACACGACAGCCGGTTTCGATGGGGCCGGTGCGGTCGCCGGACATGAGGGTGGTGCGTTCCTGCCCCGGGCAGGCGCAAACGCAGACAGGCGGTAAAACTGATGGCGATCGACAAACAGGGACATGATCGAGGCGAGCCGGAGAAGTTGCGTCCGGCACGCATGCAGATCGAGACGACGGTGCTGATCAGCCGTCATGGCGAGTCGCACCCCACCGAACTGGTGGATATCTCGGCGACCGGAGCATTGCTGCGCCGCCCGCTGGGCTGGACCGGCGAAACCGGGCAGAGCTGGGTGCTGGACATGATTTTCGGGCACAACCTGCATATCCATCTGGAGGCGACTGTCGCGCGCATCTCCGATCATCACATCGGTTTTTCCTACAGCCGCATTCCGGAGGACAAGCAGGTGCCGCTGTGGAACCTGCTGGGCGGTTACGCCGATATCCTGGAGTACTGGAAGGACGGTTGAGCCGGTTCCGTCGCGCCTGCAAAAACGCCCGCGATTGCGGGCGTTTTTGCAGGTGGATGTGCGAAGGTTCAGCCCGCGGGTTTCTTCTCGTCGCGCAATTCGCGGCGCAGGATCTTGCCCACGTTGCTCTTGGGCAGGCTGTCGCGGAATTCGATCAGCTTGGGCCGCTTGTAGCCGGTCAGGTTCTCGCGGCAGAACTGCCTGAGCGCTTCCTCGGTGAGGTTCGGGTCCTTGCGCACCACGAACAGTTTCACCACTTCGCCGGAATGCTCGTCGGGCACGCCGACCGCGGCCACTTCCAGCACGCCGGGGTGCGCCATCACCGCGTCCTCGACTTCGTTCGGATACACGTTGAAGCCGGAGACCAGGATCATGTCCTTCTTGCGGTCGACGATGTAGAAGTAGCCGTTCTCGTCCATCTTCGCGATGTCGCCAGTGTGCAGCCAGCCATCGGCGCCGAGCACCTTGGCGGTTTCATCCTCGCGCTTCCAGTAGCCCTTCATCACCTGCGGCCCGCGCACCATCAGCTCGCCGACTTCGCCGACCGGCAGCGGCTGGCCGGCCTCCGACCAGATTGCCACGTCGGTGGACGGTACCGGCAGCCCGATCGAGCCGTTGTACTCCTTCAGGTTCAGCGGATTGATGCACACCGCCGGGGAGGTTTCGGTGAGACCGTAGGCTTCGGCGAGCGTGCAGCCGGTGATCTGTTTCCAGCGCTCGGCCACCTTGCGTTGCACCGCCATGCCGCCGCCGAGGGTCAGGTGCAGGCGGGAGAAATCCAGTTCGGCAAAGCCCGGCGTGTTGAGCAGGCCATTGAACAGGGTGTTGACGCCGGTCAGCGCAGTGAAACCGGACTTGCCCAGCTCCTTGACGAAGCCGGGCATGTCGCGCGGGTTGGTGATCAGCCAGTTGAGGCCGCCCAGGCGGGTGAAGACCAGGCCGTTCGCCGTCAGCGAAAAGATGTGATACAGCGGCAGCGCGGTAATGATCACTTCGTTGCCGGGCTTGACCAGCTCGGTGCCGATCCAGGCGGCTGCCTGCAGCATGTTGGCGATCATGTTGCCGTGGGTCAGCATCGCACCCTTGGCCACGCCGGTGGTGCCGCCGGTGTACTGCAGGAAGGCGATGTCGTCGTGGTCCATCGTGACCGGCTGCAGCGGGTGCGTTGCGCCCTGGGCCAGCGCGTCGCGGAAACGCACGGCTTCGGGCAAGTGGAACGCCGGCACCATCTTCTTGACGTGCTTGAGCACGAAGTTGACCAGCGCGCCCTTGGGGAAGCCGAGCAGGTCGCCGATGCCCGTGGTGACGATGTGCTTGACCTGGGTCTGCGCTGCCACCTGCTGCAGCGTGGCAGCGAAATTGTCCAGCACCACGATCGCCTTGGCGCCGGAATCCTCCAGCTGATGCTTCAACTCGCGCGCGGTGTACATCGGGTTGGTATTGACCACCACCAGCCCGGCGCGCAACGCCCCGAACAGCGCGATCGGATACTGCAGCACGTTGGGCAGCATGATCGCGATGCGATCGCCCTTGCCGAGCTTGAGCACGCCGGTGAGGTAGCCGGCGAACTGGCGGCTCATCTCGTCGATCTGTCCATAGCTGAGCTGGCGGCCGAAATTGGCGAAGGCGGGACGATCGCGGAAACGGGTGAACGCTTCCTCGAGCACCGCCGGGACCGAAGCATACTGGTTGACGTCGATCTGACCGGGCACGCCGGCCGGATAGTGTTCCAGCCAGGGACGTTCGTTGCTCATGCTCTGGGGTTCCCCGTGTTTTCCGTGATGGCGCCGCCGATGGTGGAATCAGGATGCCGAACGCATCCATGATGGCCCATGCGCCGGTTCATTGGAGCATACGCCCGCGCACGGCGGCAAGCCGCGTTGCCATGGAGTCCATCGATGATCGGATCGCGAAAAATCTTCCTGCTGTCGGCGGCACTGCTGTGGTGCGTGGTGATGCTTGCCGCCTGCCACCGTACGCCGGACGAGGAGCGCATACGTGCCGCAATCACTGCGACGGCGCAGGCGGCGGAAGCCGGTTCGGCCAGCGGCGTGGGCGAGTCATTGAGCGAGGACTTCGATGGCAACGCCGGCGAACTGGACCGGCGCCGGTTGATGGCGATGGTGGGCCTGTTGAAGCTGCGCGGCGAACACGTCGGCGTCTTGCTCGGGCCGGTCTCCGTCGAGCCACGCGGCGAACGCATGGTGGCGACTTTCACGGTCACCCTGAGCAGCGGCGGACGCCTGCTGCCCGATCGGCTTGGGGTCTACAGGGTGACCTCGGGCTGGCGCGAGGAAGGCGGCGACTGGCACTGCTATACCGCCAGCTGGGAGCGTTCGATTTAGCAGCCGGCGCGCAGGCGACGCTGCGGTGCCCCACAAAGAAAACGCCCCGGCCAGCGGGGCGTTTTCTTGTCAGGGGTGTCGCCGGATCAGGCGGCCTTGCGGCCGGCCAGCTGGCGCAGCACGTACTGCAGGATGCCGCCATGGCGGAAGAACTCGCGCTCCTTCGGCGTGAGCAGCATCACGTGCACGCTGAACTGCTTCTTGCTGCCGTCCTCGGCGGTGGCGGTCACCATGGCTTCCTTCGCGTTGCCGTTGTCCAGGCCGGTGATGTCGAAGCTCTCGCGACCGGTCAGGCCCAGCGACTTGGCATTCTCGCCGGCCTTGAACTGCAGCGGCAGCACGCCCATGCCGACCAGGTTGGAGCGGTGGATGCGCTCGAAGCTCTCGGTGATCACCGCCTTGACGCCCAGCAGCAGGGTGCCCTTGGCTGCCCAGTCGCGCGAGGAGCCGGTGCCGTATTCCTTGCCGGCGATGACTACCAGCGGCGTGCCGGTTTCCTTGTACTTCATCGCCGCGTCATAGATCGCCAGCTGTTCGCCGCTGGGAATGTGGCGGGTGAAGCCGCCTTCCACGCCATCCAGCATCTGGTTCTTGATGCGGATGTTGGCGAAGGTGCCGCGCACCATCACGTCGTCGTTGCCGCGGCGCGAGCCGTAGGAGTTGAAGTCGATCGGCTGCACGCCGCGCGAGATCAGGAAGCGGCCGGCGGGCGAATCCTTCTTGATCGAACCGGCCGGGGAGATGTGGTCGGTGGTGATGGAGTCGCCGAACAGGCCCAGGCAGCGCGCGGCGTGGATGTCCTCGACCGTGCCCAGCTCCATCGTCATGCCTTCGAAGTAGGGCGGGTTCTTGATGTAGGTGGAAGCTTCGTCCCAGGCGTACAGCGCGCCGTCCGGCGAGGCGATCGCGTTCCAGCGCTCGTCGCCCTTGAACACGTCGGCGTAGTTCTTCTTGAACATGGCCGAGGTGACCGCGCTGGCCATCAGGTCGCTGATTTCCTTGTTGCTCGGCCAGATGTCCTTGAGGAACACGTCCTTGCCCTGCGCATCCTGGCCCAGCGGATCGGTGGAAAGGTTCACGTCGAGCGAGCCGGCCAGCGCATAGGCGACCACCAGCGGCGGCGAGGCCAGGTAGTTCATCTTCACCTCGGCATGCACGCGGCCTTCGAAGTTGCGGTTGCCCGAGAGCACGGCGGCCACCGCCAGGTCGCCGTCGGCGATGCCCTTGCTGACCTCGACCGGCAGCGGGCCGGAGTTGCCGATGCAGGTGGTGCAGCCGTAGCCGACCAGGTAGAAGCCGGTCTTCTCCAGCTCGCTCAGCAGGCCGGTCTGCTCCAGGTAATCGGTCACCACCTTGGAGCCGGGGGCCAGCGAGGTCTTCACCCACGGCTTGGCCTTCAGGCCCCTGGCAGCGGCCTTCTTGGCGACCAGGCCTGCCGCCAGCATCACTGCCGGGTTGGAGGTGTTGGTGCACGAGGTGATCGCGGCGATCACCACCGAACCGTCAGCGACGCGGAAGCTCTGGCCGTTGCGTTCCACCAGCACGCCGGTATCGCCGATCGCGTTGGACGGGTTGCCGATCGCGCTGGCGCCGCCCTCGTTGGAGAAACGGTCGACGTCGCCATTGCCGCGGCGACGATTGGCAGTGAGCGGGCCCACCACTTCGTGGAAGTTCTTCTGCACGTCGGTCAGCAACACGCGATCCTGCGGGCGCTTGGGGCCGGCCATCGAGGGCTTCACGTCGGCGAGGTCGAGTTCGAGCACGGCGGAGAACGCCGGCTCCGGGCTGTTGGCGTCATGCCACAGGCCCTGGGCCTTGGCGTACGCCTCCACCAGCTGGATCTGCTCGTCGCTGCGGCCGGACAGGCGCAGGTAGTTCAGCGACTCCTGGTCGACCGGGAAGATGCCGCAGGTGGCGCCGTATTCCGGCGCCATGTTGCCGATGGTGGCGCGGTCGGCCAGAGCCAGGTGCTGCAGGCCCGGACCGAAGAACTCCACGAACTTGCCGACCACGCCCTGCTTGCGCAGCATCTGCGTCACGGTCAGCACCAGGTCGGTGGCGGTGGCGCCCTCGGGCAGGCGGCCGGACAGCTTGAAGCCGACCACCTGCGGAATCAGCATGGAAGAAGGTTGGCCGAGCATGGCCGCCTCCGCCTCGATGCCGCCCACGCCCCAGCCCAGCACGCCCAGGCCATTGACCATCGTGGTGTGCGAGTCGGTGCCGAACAGGGTGTCGGGATAGGCCCAGGCCTGGCCGTCGATCTCGGTGTGCATCACCACCCGCGCCAGGTATTCCAGGTTCACCTGGTGGACGATGCCGGTGCGCGGCGGCACCACCTTGAAGTTGCTCAGCGCCTTCTGGCCCCAGCGCAGGAAGCTGTAGCGCGCCTGGTTGCGGTCGAACTCGATCGCGACGTTCTTCTCCAGCGCGTCCTCGCTGCCGAAGACGTCCACCTGCACCGAGTGGTCGATCACCAGCTCGGCCGGCGACAGCGGGTTGATCAGGGTGGGATCGCCGCCCAGCGCCTTCATCGCGTCGCGCATGGCAGCCAAGTCGACCACGCACGGCACGCCGGTGAAATCCTGCAGCAGCACGCGCGCCGGCATGAAGGCGATTTCGGTATCCGGCTCCTTGCTGGCGTCCCAGGTGGCCACCGCCTCGATCTCGCGGGAAGTCACGTCCACGCCATCCTCGTGGCGCAGCAGGTTCTCCAGCAGGATCTTCATCGAGTAGGGCAGCCGCTTCAGGTCGAAGCGTTCGCCAAGCTTGGCGAGGCTGGCATAGGCGTATTTCCTGCCGTTGACTTCGAGAGTGTCACGGGTGGCGAACGTGTCTTTCATGGTGCTGCTCCTGGCTGAATCCTGCGGCTGGGACGACTGGCAAGCATGCGGAAACGGCGCGGCCGGCCCCGCCAAAAGGGGAATTATCGCTCAAACGTTGCATGTCGGCGTCGAGGAACCCGGGCGTGTCGGCGCGTGACGGGCTGCTGCGCCGGTTAGACTGCACCCGGCGCCCGGGTGGGGAATCACGCGGTGCCTGCAGGATGCCCGCCTTGACCATCACAGACAAACGCCTTTGACGACATGCAGCGTTCGATGATTTCGACCCACCTCGCCGCCGTCTCGCTGCGCGACCTTGCGCTGGTGCAGGCGGTGCATCGGAACGGCAGTTTCAACAGTGCCGCGCGCGCGATGCACATCAGTCCGTCCGGCTTGTCCCACCAGGTGCAGAAGGTGGAGCAGGCGCTCGGTGCACCGCTGTTCGAACGTGGCGGGCGGCGGGTGGTGGTGACCGCCGGCGGCCAACGCCTGTTGCAGCAGATCGATGCGGTGCTGGTGGCGGCCGAGCACCTGCAGCAGGTCGCCCGTGCCGGCGAGGTGGCTTTCGGCGGCGCGCTGCGGCTGGGCTTGCCGGCGTCGCTGGGGCCATATCTGTTGCCGCATCTGATTGCGCCGTTTCCGCAGCATTTTCCCGGCGCCCGGCTGGGCATCTCCGAGGGCAAGCCACGCGGCTTGTTGCGCAGGCTGCACGAGGGTGAACTGGACGCGGTGCTCGCCCCATCGGCATCGACTGTCAGCGGGATTGCCTCACGGGCGCTGTTCTTCGAACCGTGGGAGCTGATGCTGCGCGCCGATCATCCACTGGCCGGCCGACCGTCCATTGCGCTGGAACAACTGGACCAGGCCGAGGCGATCCTGATGGCGGAAAGCCATGCCGACGGGCTCGACGGCAGTGAGCGTGGCAACGTGCAGGACGTCAGCCTGGAAAGCCTCGCCGCGCTGGTCAGCTTGCGCGGTGGCTACGCGCTGGTACCGGCGCTGGCGCACGAGCGGCTCGCCTCGATGCCGGGGATCGTGCTGGCGCGGCTCAAGGGTTCGGCCGGCGGTCGCGAAATCGCGCTGTACTGGCGCGATGCCTCGCCCTGGCACGACGACCTGCACGCCTTTGCCGAGCTGTTGCGCAAGCTGGCGCGGCAGCGACCGGGCTTGCGCGTGCGCAGCGGCAAGGGCTGACGCGTCGACGCGCGAAGGTCAGGCCAGGCCGAGGTCGCGTGCGGCTGCCTCGTAACGGTCGATCACCGCATCCACGTCGATCAAGTCCATCACGCCGGTGCGTTCGATCTTGCTGCCCCACGGAATCTCCGCTGCCGGTCGGCCCAGGTACTTGCGCGCGGCCTCGTCGTACTTGTTCACGCACCAGCGTCGATCGGAGTAGGGGCCGGAGCGCTCCGGGTTGCTGGCGGCATGCAGGCCGAGCACGCGGGTGCCGACGCTGTTGGCCATGTGCATGGGACCGGAATCCGGGCCCAGCAGCAGCTGCGCGCGAGCGAGCAGGGCCAGCAGTTTCTTCAGGGTGTCCTTGCCGGTGAGATCGAGCGGCGCGCGCCGGCAGGCGGCCAGCACCGCGTCGGCCATGGCGCGCTCCGATGCGGATGGTCCGCCAATCAGGGCCACCCGCCAGCCGCGGGAGGCGACATGGTCCATCACCGCCGCGTAGCGCTCGGGCCGCCAGTTGCGCAAGGCATGGCTGGAGGCGGGGCTGACCAGCAAGGTGGGTGTGTCGCCGGGCAGTTGCGTGGCGGCCCAGGCGTGCGCTTCGCCGGGGATCGGGATGTCCCAGCGCACCTGCGTCTGTTGCAGGCCCAGCGGTTCGCAGAAGCTGCCGATCGCGTCGAGCACGTGTTCGCCGCCGCGTGCAGGGATGCGCTCGTTGATGACCAGGCCGTGCAGGTCTTTCGCACGGGCGCGGTCGTAACCGATGCGCCGATCCGCCTTGACGGCCAGGCTCAGCAGGTTCGAGCGCATCGCCACCTGCATCTGCAGCAGCGCGTCGAAGCGACGTCCCTGCAGGGCGGCACGCACTGCACTCAGGCCGGCCCAGCCGGCGGCCTTGTCGAAGGTGACGAACTCCACGCCGGGCAGGTCGCCCACCAGTTTGCGTTCGAGCTTGCCGACGATCCACGTCAGCGCGGTCTGCGGCCACGCCTGTTGCAGCGTGCGCACCAGTGGCACGACGTGGGTGACGTCGCCGATGGCGGAGGTACGCAGCAGGCAGATCGAGGAAGGTGCATTCATCGCGATGGTCGTTGGCCCGCGCCAGCGGAAGGCAGGGCGGGCCTGTGGGTTAGAATCGGTGTCCGGTCACAAGGCATCATGATGCCCGAACGCATCCAGCAAGACGCCCACGGCGCGATTCTGTGTGACGCCGCCGTATCGTCACAAGTCGACGACGACTGGTTTGCGCCGGATTACTGGCGCGAACGCGGCGCCTTGCGCATGCAGGCCGGCGGCCGCGGCGGCGTGGCGATCATCGCGAGCCCGCTCGGCGAGTGCGTGCTGCGCCACTATCGTCGTGGCGGACTGGTACGGGCACTGCTGGGCGATCGCTACCTGTGGCTGGGGGCGCGGCGCAGCCGGCCTTTCAGGGAGTTCCGGCTGCTTGCCGAGATCGCGCGGCTGGGCTTGCCCGGGCCATGCGCGGTCGCCGCGCGTTACCGTCGCCAGGGTCTGCTGTATCGCGCCGACCTCATCACGCATCGCATCGCCGGCGCGCGGACGCTCGCCGAGTGCCTGGCCGGCGGTGACCTCGGCAGCGAGCTTGCGGTCGAGGTCGGCGCGGTGGTCGGGCGTTTCCATCGGGCCGGCATCTGGCATGCCGACCTGAACGCGCACAACGTCCTGGTCTCGGCCGCCGGCCTGCATCTGATCGACTTCGACCGCGGTCGCCAGCGTGCGCCCGCACCCGGTTGGCGCCGGGCGAACCTGCAGCGGCTGCGCCGGTCGTTGCTCAAGCTCGGCGCCGCCGCGGCAGGCGAGCAGGCGTTCGAGCGCGAAATCTGGCAGCCTCTGCTGCATGGCCACGAGCGCGCACTGACGGCATGAACTGGCAACTGCATTTTCTCGGCGTGGGCGCCGCGCATGCGACGGCGCTGGGTGCCTCTGCCGCCGTCCTCGTGCGCGCGGGCAAGCCGGTGCTGCTGATCGACTGCGGACCGGGCACGCTCGACCGCTACACGGCAAGCTACGGCACCCTGCCGGACGCGGTGTTCATCACCCACACCCACATGGATCATGTCGCGGAGCTGGAGCAGTTGTTCATCCGGCTCTGGTTCGATCCGGCGCGGCGCGGGCGGATGCGCCTGTTCACCCACGCCGCGCTGGTGCCATGGCTGCAGACGCGGGTGGCCGATTACCCCGGTGCGCTGGCCGAAGGCGGAGTCAATTTCTGGGAGGCGTTCCAGCTGGTGCCGTGCAGTCGCGGCTTCTGGCTGGATGGCTGCTGGTTCGACGTGTTCGCCACCCGCCATCACGTGCCGGGCACCTCGTACGGCCTGGCGCTGGAGGGCAGTTTCGTCTACACCGGCGACACCCGGCCGATCCCGGAAGTGCTGGCGCGGCATGCCGGCGGCGCGGCGCTGGTCGCCCACGACTGCAGCCTGCTCGGCAATCCGTCGCACACCGGCATCGACGACATCGCGCGGGAATACCCGCAGGCGCTGCAGCGACAGTTGCTTCTTTACCACTACGGCAGCGCGGCCGATGGCGATGCGCTGGCGGCACGCGGTTTCCGTATCGCCACGCCGGGGCAACGCGTCGCGTTGCAGGCGCCGGCCGCGCCGCGCGCCGACGCCGGTTGACTCCCGTTCGATTTGCTTGCCTGCATCCGGGCCTGCGGCTATCCTTCCGCTTCTTTGTCGGGCGGGATGCCCCGCAAGGAAGATCCGGGCGTCCTTGCCGGGTTGCTTCGAAAAGTGGAGAGGTGTCCGAGTGGTTGAAGGAGCACGCCTGGAAAGTGTGTATACGGCTTATCCCCGTATCGCGGGTTCGAATCCCGCCCTCTCCGCCAATTGAGTGAAGTGAGTCACGGCGAGCGCCGTGCAACGTCCATGGTGGCCCCGTCGGTCCCCCCGCGACGATAGTTCGCAAACTCCGCCAGGTCCGGAAGGAAGCAACGGTAGCGAATGACTCGGGTGCCGGGGTGTGGCTGGCGGGGCCGCCACCATTTCGGGCCGGACGTTTGCTGACTTGCGTGCGCCGACTTGGCACAATCGACCTTTGTCCCCACGTTGGCAGTCATGTCCTATCAGGTACTCGCCCGCAAGTGGCGCCCGCGCAAGTTCTCCGAGCTGGTGGGGCAGGAACACGTGGTGCGCGCGCTCACCAACGCGCTCGACACCGGCCGCATGCATCACGCCTACCTGTTCACCGGCACCCGCGGCGTCGGCAAGACCACCATTGCGCGCATCTTCGCCAAGTCGCTGAACTGCGAGCGCGGGCAGTCGGCCGATCCGTGCGGCGAGTGTTCGGTGTGCACGGCGGTGGACGAAGGCCGCTTCGTCGACCTGCTGGAGATCGACGCGGCCAGCAACACCGGCGTGGATGACGTGCGCGAGGTGATCGAGAACGCGCAGTACGCGCCGTCGCGCGGCCGCTTCAAGGTGTACCTGGTCGACGAGGTGCACATGCTGTCGAAGAACGCGTTCAACGCGTTGCTGAAGACGCTGGAAGAGCCGCCACCGCACGTGAAGTTCCTGCTCGCCACCACCGACCCGCAGAAGCTGCCGGTGACGGTGCTGTCGCGCTGCCTGAAGTTCAACCTGAAGCGGCTGCTGCCGGAGCAGATCTCCGGCCAGATGCGGCACATCCTGGGTGCCGAGAACATCGCCTATGAAGACAGCGCGATCGGCGAGCTGGCCCGCGCCGCGGATGGCTCGCTGCGCGATGGCCTGTCGCTGCTCGACCAGGCCATCGCCTATGGCGGCGGCGCGCTGCACGCCGACGACGTGCGCACCATGCTGGGCAGCGTGGCGCGCGGGCAGGTGCTCGGCGTACTGGAGGCGCTGGCTTCGGGCGACGGCGAGCAGCTGCTGGTCGAGTGCACGCAGATCGCCTCCTATTCGCCCGACTTCGGCGGCGTGCTCGACGACATCGCCGGCCTGCTGCATCGCCTGCAGCTGATCCAGCTGATTCCCGGCTACCGGCCGGAAGCGGATGACGCCGACGGCGCGCTGGCCGACCTCGCCGGGCGCATCACGCCGGAGGACGTGCAGCTGTACTACCAGATTGCAGTGACGGGCCGGCGCGACCTCACGCTGGCGCCCGACGCCCGCACCGGTTTCGAGATGGCCTTGCTGCGCATGCTCGCTTTCCGTCCGGGCGACGAACCCGCGGCGGCGCGCATGGCGCCGCGTGCGCCGACGAGCCAGGCGCACGCGCGTGCACCCGCACCGCCGTCCGCAGATACTCGCGCTGCCACGCCGACACCCGCGCCAGCACCGCGCGAGCCCGCCGCGCAGGCCCCGGCGCCCGCGCCGATCGCACGCGATGCGAGCGGCCGGCCGGATTGGGAGGCGCTGATCGAACGGGCCCAGCTGCGCGGGCCGTTCAGCGTGGTGGCGCAGAACGCGGTGCTGCGCGAGCGTGACGGCCAGACCTTGGTGCTGGCGTTGCAGCCGGCGCACATGGGCATGGCGGTGGAGCCCATGGTCAGCCAGATGGAGGATCGCATCAGCCAGGCGCTGGGCGAGACCATCCGCCTGCGCTTCGTCAGCGAGAGCCAGGCCGACGCCATGCAGACCCCGGCGGCGCGCGCGGCCAAGGCACGCGACAGCGCGCAGAGCGCGGCCGAGCAGGCGATCGAGGACGATCCGCTGGTGCAGAGCCTGAAGCGCGACTTCGGCGCCCGCGTCGTGCCGCAATCCGTCAAACCCTTGGGCAACGAACCCGGAGCCAGATGATGAGAGGACAAATCGGTCAGTTGATGCAGCAGGCGCAGCGCATGCAGGAAGACATGAAGCGCGCGCAGGAGGAGATCGCGAAACTCGAAGTCACCGGCAGCGCCGGCGGCGGCCTGGTCAGCGTGGTGATGACCGGCGCGCATGAAGTGCGCCGCGTGCAGATCGACCGGCAGACCTTTGCCGACGACCCCGAGATGGCGGAAGACCTCGTCGCCGCCGCCGTGAACGACGCCGTCAACAAAGTTGCCCAGGCCAGCAAAGACAAGCTCGGCGGCGTCACCGCCGGGATGAACCTGCCGGCCGGGTTCAAGATGCCGTTTTGAGCCGGAAATCGGAAATGGGGAATCGCGAGACCAGGCGCGGGAGCCAGCGAGCCGTGCTTTCCCGACTCTCCATTCCCGATTCCCCATTCGCGGCCAAGGGCCCATGAACAGCTCCCCACTTCTTGCCGAACTGATCGAGGCGCTGCGCTGCCTGCCCGGCGTGGGTGGCAAGAGTGCGCAGCGGATGGCGTTTCATCTGCTTGAGCGCGAGCGCGAGCGCGGGTCGCGGCTTGCGCGGGTGATGGCGCAGGCGATGGAGAAGATCGGCCACTGCGAGCGTTGCCGCAATTTCAGCGAGGAGCCGCTGTGCGCGTTGTGCGCCAGTGCCAGTCGTGATCGACAGGTGTTGTGCGTAGTCGAGTCGCCGACCGAACTGGCGGCGATCGAGCAGGCCACCGGTTATCGTGGCCAGTACTTCGTGCTGATGGGCCGGCTGTCGCCGCTGGACGGGCTCGGGCCGGAAGAACTGGGGCTGGCGAAACTGACCCGGCGCCTGGGCGAGGGCGAGATCGAGGAGATGATCATCGCCACCAATCCCACCGTGGAAGGTGACGCGACCGCGCACTACCTCGCGCAGCTGGCGCGTGCCGGTGGCGTGCGCCCGACCCGGCTGGCCTACGGCGTGCCGCTGGGCGGCGAACTGGAATACGTCGACCGCAGCACGCTGGCGCATGCGTTCGGCGGTCGCCAGATACTGGACTGATGACGGCCACCGCGCCGCCGGATCGAGGGAGTCAAGCATGAGCGATACCATTTTCAGCAAGATCGTCCGCCGCGAGATTCCCGCCGACATCGTCTACGAGGACGACGAGGTGCTGGGCTTCCGCGATCTGAATCCGCAGGCACCGGTGCACGTGCTGTTCATTCCCAGGCAGTCGCTGGCGACGCTCAACGACGCGACTCCGGAACAGGCGGCCCTGCTCGGAAAACTGCTGCTGGCCGCCGCGGCCTACGCCAAGCAGGAAGGCTTCGCCGAGCAGGGTTATCGCACCGTGATCAATTGCAACGAGGATGGCGGCCAGACCGTCTTCCACATCCATGTCCATCTGCTGGCCGGACGCCGCATGCATTGGCCGCCGGGCTGACCGGCGCGGACCTGACGAAAAACGGAAAACGCCGGCTGCGAGCCGGCGTTTTCGTAGGCAGATGGTTACTTCTTCGGCGGCGGTGGCGGTGCCGGCGGACGCACCACGATCACCCGCGGGCCGCCCCAGTACGGATAGCCCCACGGGCTGCCCCAGTACGGGCCGAAGCCCGGGCCCCAGAACGGGTCGTAGAAGCCTGGCGGGTAGGCTGCGCGGGGCTGTCGCTTGGGCCACAGGTAGACCACGTTCGCCTCGATGCGCGGGTAGGCGTAGTCGTACTCGCCGACCTTCTTGGTCACGGTGCCGTGCAGGGTGCCGGTCACGGTCAGCTCGCGTCCGCGGGTGAACACCTCAGGGTCGTAGAAACCGTCACGGCAGGCGACGAAGCGGCCGTCGTTCTCGCCCGAATTGCCCAGGCGCGGTCGTGCCTGCTTGTCCAGCGGGCGCGACAGCACGAAGAAGCAGGTCTGCTGCGGGCCGGGTTCGGTCTTGATGATCTCGCCACCCCAGCGAACCGGGGTGTCGCCGGCGCCGCCCTGTCGCGCACTGGCGGTGGAGACGGTGGCGTAGTTTCCCTGCAGCGGTTGCGGGATCGTCGCACAACCACCCAGCACGGCAACCGCGGCGGCGAGGGTGAGAGGACGGTAAAGAGACATGAGGTTTTCTCCGTCAGGAACGATGGTGTCCACCATCGCATCGATGTCATTTGACCACGTTCGTTACCCGAAAATCCCGCACCATGCGCCGGAACGCGTGGACTGATTCAGGCGCGGGTTCGTCGCTGGCATAGCAAAGCTCCAGGTACTGCTGCATCAACTCCGTCAGCTGGCCGCGCTGCGCCGGCAGGGCACGTGCCGCGCGGCTCAGGTAGTGCTGCGGGCCTTCGCCGGTCCGCCGGACGATCCGTTGCCGTGCGAGCTTGCGTTCCAGCGCGCGCAAGGCCTCCCGCAACGGGTCGCGCGGCTGCCGCCGCCGCAATGCCCACGCCAGCCCGATGGCGATGAACAGGCTGCTGCCGATGGCCAGCAGCACACCCAGCGTCCTCGTGTCGGTGTCGCGGATGCCGAACGGGGTCAGCAAGCCGCGCTGACGTAGCGCATCAAACGCCACAACGCCCTGGTCCCACCACCGGTTGACAATGTCCCAGCGATTGCGGAACTGCTGCAGCCAGTCGCGTCGGTACCAGTCCAACTGATCACCCGCGGCAGCGGCAGCGCCCAGGCTGACCCGTTCGGGGCGCACGGCGGCCGTGGGGTCGACGCGCACCCAGCCGCGACCGGCCAGCCACACTTCGCTCCATGCATGGGCATCGGAGTTGCGCACCAGCAGATAGTTGCCCAGCTTGTTCCAGTAGCCACCCTGGTAGCCGGTGACCACGCGTGCCGGAATGCCGGCTGCGCGCATCAGCACGGTGAATGCGGACGAGTAGTGCTCGCAATAGCCTTCGCGCGTGGCGAACAGGAAATCGTCCATGGCGTCGCGGCCCAACGGTGCCGGCGCGAGCGTGTAGCGAAACCCGCCATCGTGAAACAGCGCCAGCGCCTCGCGGACGATGGCGTTGTCGTCGCTGCCGTGGCGCTCGCGCCAGGATTGGCCGAGCGCCAGCGTGCGCGGGTTGAAGCGGGCGGGGAGCTGCAGCCAGCGCTGCGGTCGCGCGTCCAACCGCGGTTCGAGCCGGTATCGCGTCGCCGAATCGAGCGCATAGCTGAGCGCATCGTCGACCGGTCGGCTGGCTACCACCACGCGGTCCCTGCGCATGACCGCGCCCGCGGGCGCCTCGATCGGCACGTCCAGGGTCGGCAGCACGCGGCGGTGCGTGGGCAGCAGGTTGATCCGGTAGCCGATCGACTGCTCGACCTCGAGCGGCACCGGTGCTGCGTGGGCCACGTCGTCATAGCTCCAGCTCACGCCGTCGTACCTGGCCATGACGAAGGCGCGAAAGTAGCGCTGGTCCGGCGGCGGCGGTGGGCCGTCGAAGGTGACCCGCATGGCCGGGTGATCGTCGGTCAACAGCTCGGTGAAGGCACCCGGACTCATGCGGTCGCTGAGGCCGGTGCGCGCCTGGTCGCGGCCGGGTGCGCCCCACAACGGCGAACCCAGCCGGGGCACCAGCACGAAGGCGAGCAAGGCCAGCGGGAGTGCCGCCGCCAGCAGCGCCAGCGCGGGCATGAAGCTGCGCGTCATGCCGGTCGCCGGTTGCGCGGGTTCCAGCGCCCGCAGGGTGGCCAGCGCGGGCACCAGTCCCAGCGCCACCACCAGCGTGCTGACCATGCCCTGGTCGAACAGCAGGGCGGTCATCAGGGTGAAACAGGCGAAGCCCACCCCGACGCGCACGTCGCGCAGCGTTTCGGTTTCCAGCAGCTTGAGCACCAGCAGGCCGATGCCCAGCGCGGTGCCCGGCGCACGCCCGAACAGGTTGCCGTAGTAGGCGATGATCGCCAGGGTCAGCAGGGTCAGCAGCGGCAGCTTGATCGCCTGCGGCACGCGACCGGGGTGGCGGTGACGCTGCCACCAGCGGCTGCCCAGGATCACGGCAAGCGCGGCACTGAGCCACCACGGCAGGTGGCTGGCGTTGACCGCCAGCACGAAGGCTGCGCTGAGGCAGAGCAGGTCGAACGCGCGTTGTGGCAGCGCGATCGCCGGCTTGCCCGGTTTCCTGCGCCCGCTCACGGCAGGGCCGCCAGCGCGTCCATGCAGCGGACGTAGTGCTGCAGTCCGCTGCCGCTGCCGATCTCGGTGCCCGGCAGCCACAGGCTGTAGCTGCAGCGCTGCGCCTGCGCCTCGTTGAGCCAGCGTGCCAGTCGCGCGATGCGGGCTTCATCGTCCAGACCATGCAGTTGCCGCCAGTCCAGGCGCCACTGCGGCCGGCTGCGCGGCTGTTCGAAGTCCTTCACCAGCAGGTCGTCGTGGCGGGCGCTGGGTTTCCAGGCGATGTGCCGTTGCGGATCGCCGGCGCGATAGTCGCGCAACGCGGCCAGTTCCTCGCCGCGGTGAAGTTGCATGTGGCGGGCGTCGTCGGCCATCGCCCGTGGCGCCGGACCGGTCGCCTCCGGGCGCGGCCAGACCAGCACGGATTGCTCCGGGTGCAGCCAGCTCCAGGCGCGGAACATGCCCAGCGGCCAACTGGTCCACAGGCGCAGTCGCGGCAGCGGTTGCCAGCCGCGCCGGTGGGTCGGCAGGCGCAGGCGGACCTGGGCGGCGTCGGCGCTGTCCACGGCGAAGGCAGTCGATTCGTCGTCCAGGTCCAGTCGGAGGGCGCCGCGCGGGCGATCCGAATGGAACGAGCACACCAGCTCGATCGCCTCTCCGGCGATCGCGTGGCCGGCGCGCAGGTGATCCAGGCGCAGCCCGTCGAGGTTGCGGAATGCCACCAGCATGCTCGCCGCACTCGCTGCGCCGAGCAGGCAGGTCAGCAGCAGGGCGGCGTTGTTGTTGTAGTTCAGCGCGCCGACCAGCATCACCAGCAACAGCACGGTGAAGCCGAGGCCGAAGCCGCTGGGCACGATATAGATGCGTCGGCGATGCAGGGTGATCGGCAACCGCTCCGGGCGGCGGTAGCGGGTCAAGGCCGGCAGGCGCTTTTCCGCCCGGCGTTGCAGGCGTTGCATCAGGCCTCGCATCAATCCACCGCCACCTCGGTCAGCAACTGCCGCGCCAGCTGCGCTCCGTCGGCCCCCCGCGTGGCCGGCAGTCGGTGAGCTGCCAGCGGCACGAACAGGGCCTGGATGTCTTCGGGCAGTACATGACTGCGGCCGCTGAGCATGGCCCAGGCGCGGGCAGCGCCCAGCAACGCCAGGCCCGCGCGTGGCGACAGGCCCGCGCGGATCTCCGGATGGCGCCGGCTCGCGGCCAGCAGCGCCTGCAGATAGTCGAGCAGGGCGCTGCTGGCAGTGATGGCCTGCACCCGCTGGTGCAGGGCCAGCAGCGATTCGGCGTCCAGCTGCGGGGTGAGTCGGGCCAGCATGTCGCGGCGATCGCTGCCGGTGAGCAGCGCGCGCTCGGCGCCGGGGTCGGGGTAATCCAGCGACAGCCGCAGCATGAACCGGTCCAGTTGCGAATCCGGCAGCGGGAAGGTGCCGTTGAGATCGAGCGGATTCTGCGTGGCGACGACGAAAAAGGGTGGGGCCAGCGCGTGGGTCTGGCCGTCCACGGTGACCTGGTTCTCCGCCATCGCCTCAAGCAGCGCGCTTTGCGTCTTGGGGCTGGCCCGATTGATCTCGTCGGCGAGCAGCAGGCCGGTGAAGATCGGCCCGGGATGGAAGCGGAAGCTCCCGCTGTCGCGCTCGTAGACGCTGACCCCGATGATGTCCGACGGCAGCAGGTCGCTGGTGAACTGCACGCGCTGGAACTCCAGCCCGAAGGTGGCGGCCAGCGCATGCGCCAGGGTGGTCTTGCCCACGCCGGGCACATCCTCCAGCAGCAGATGGCCGCCGGCGATCAGGCAGGTGAAGGCGAGTTTGACCTGATGCGGCTTGCCCAGCAGGACGCGATTGACCTGGTCGATCGCGGCTTGCAGGCGTTGTTGCAGGGCTTCGGCGCGGGGCTCGATGGTGGCGGACATGGTTTCTCGACGGTCTGGAGCCAAGGCGGGCGCGGTCCGCGCCGTGTGTCCGGCAGTGTAGCGGCACGCCCGTCGCCGCTCAGGGCACGGCGACGCCGGCCTGGCGCAGCATGCGCGCGAGTGCGATCAGCGGCAGGCCGATCAGGGCGCTGGGATCGCGATTGTCGATTTCCTCGAACAGGCTGATGCCCAATCCTTCGCACTTGAAGCTGCCGGCGCAATCCAGCGGCAGCTCGCGTGTGACGTAGCGCTCGATTTCCGCGCTGCCCAACTCGCGAAAGCGGACCCGGGTGTCATCCACGTGGGTTTGCGAGCGGCCATGACGGGTGTCGAGCAGGCACAACGCGGTGTGGAAATGCACGACGCAGCCGGAGCTGGCGCCGAGCTGCTCGCGGGCCGCCTCCACGCTGCCGGGCTTGCGCAGGATGGCGCCGTCGAGCGCGGCCACCTGGTCGGAGCCGATCACCAGCGCGTCGTCGAAATCCGCGGCCACGGCGGTTGCCTTGGCGATCGCCAGGCGCAGGGCACGCGACGCGGGAGCTTCCCCGGCCTGCGGTGTCTCGTCGGTATCGGGCGCGGCCTGCTCGAAATCCGCCAGCAGGCGGCGCAGCAGGTCGGCGCGGTAGCGGGAGGTCGAGGCCAGCACGATGCGGCGTCGCGTGTGCAGTTTGTCCATCAGTGGTCCGAATCGCGGCGGATCTGCTCGCGCATCGCGCTGTTCAGCTCGGTTTGCGCCTGGGCCAGTGCCTTCAGCAGCGGCTGCAGGCGGTCGCGCGCCTCGCGCATCGAGCTGGCGGTTTCGTCCAGTTCGTGCTGGCTCGCGGCGGGGGACCGGTCGCGAATCCACAAGCGTTGCTGCAGCAGCGCGCGCAGCCCCGCATCGACCGCGTGACGGGCGTCCTTTTCACTGGCGGCGGGCAGGTCCGGGTTCAGCGACATCACCGCATGCGCCTGCTGCAGGCCGGAGCGGCAGGTTTTCAGGTCGATCTCCAGCCGGTCGGCGAGGTCCAGCAGGTCGCGGATGCTGCCGGCGCGCCGGTTCTGGTGCTTGCGCAGCAGCATGGCCGTGCCGGCCAGCAGGATCAGGATGGCGAGGCAGGCCGCCACGCTGAGCGTGAGGTACGGATTCAAGGGCGCGGCTTCGTCGTGCGGGAGTGGCCCAGTCTGCCGCATCGGGGCGGGATCAGGCAAAATGCACCTGACAGACGTCGGCGTCGGCGGTCCGGCGCAGCCGCGGGTTGACTTGGCGACCCGGCAAACCTACCATTCCGCGATTATGTCCGTGACACTGCCAGAGTCCGTGGACGCTTGGCGCATGGTCTCGGCGCGGCGTTCATTCGAGGGAACGCTGCCCATCGCGAGCCTGCGGCGCCTCGGCGAGGCACTTGCCGGCACCGGTGGCGAGGTCAGTTTCACGCTTGATTTCGGGCGCGACGATCTCGGCACCAGCTACGTGGATGTTCGCGCCAGCGCGCCGCTGACGTTGATCTGTCAGCGTTCGCTGGAACCGTTCGTGCTGCCGGTTGCGGTGCACACGCGGCTGGGGCTGATCGGCCAGGAACGCGACGAGGCGGGGTTGCCGCCCGATTGCGAACCGCTGCTGGTGGCCGAGGATGGCCGCCTGCGACCGGCGGATGTGATAGAGGACGAATTGCTGTTGGCGCTGCCGCTGGTCCCGGTCAACCCGGACAGCCGGTTGCCCGACGAAGTGACAGGCCGCGACCCGGCGCAGGATCATGCCGAATCGGGGCGCTCGGAGAATCCGTTCGCGGTATTGCGCGAGCTGAAGAAATAACGTCGGCCCGGCTCGCCTGATCCGGGCCGTTCGATCAACGATCATCCCGCTTCATTTCACCACGTTTCAGTTGGAGAACTACCATGGCTGTTGCCAAGAGCCGCCGTACCCCGTCCACCCGCGGCATGCGTCGTGCCCACGACAAGCTGAGCACCGTGCAGCTTTCCACCGACCCGACCAGCGGCGAGGTGCACCTGCGCCACCACGTCACCAAGGACGGCTACTACCGTGGCAAGAAGGTGATCCAGGCCAAGGCCGCGGTGTCGGTCGAGGATTGACCGGGTTGCCGGGGCCCTGCGGGGTCCCGCCGGGCGATCAACCGGAACGGCGCGGCGACGCGCCGTTTTTGCGTTCCGCCACCCGGGCACGTAACGTACGGCGTCGGCCCAGCGGCCGATCCCGCAGTCCCTGCCGATGGAAAGTTGAATGACCCAGATTTATTCCCGCCTCGTCGCCACCGGCAGCGCCTTGCCCGAGCGTATCGTCACCAATGCCGATCTGGAAAAGATCGTCGACACCAGCGACGAGTGGATCCGCACCCGCACCGGCATCCGCCAGCGGCACATCGCCGCCGACGGCGAAACCACGGGCGACTTGTCCTTCCGGGCCGCGCAGAACGCGCTGGAGGCGGCGGGCGTCAAGGCGTCCGAGCTCGACCTGATCGTGCTCGGCACGACCACGCCGGACCTCATCTTTCCTTCCACCGCCTGCCTGCTGCAGCATCGCCTGGGCGCCAACGGATGCGCGGCGTTCGACGTGAATGCGGCGTGCTCGGGCTTCGTCTACGCGTTGGGCGTTGCCGACAAGTTCATCCGCAGCGGGCAGTCGAAGAAGGTGCTGGTGGTGGGCGCCGAGACGCTCACCCGGATGGTCGACTGGACGGAGCGCGAAACCTGCGTGCTGTTCGGCGACGGCGCCGGCGCGGTGGTGCTGGAGGCGTCCAGCGAACCGGGCGTCTACGCCACCTGCCTGCACGCCGACGGCGGCTACAAGCACCTGCTGTACAACCCGGTGGGCGTGTCGGCCGGTTTCAGCGACGAGCCCAATCACGGCGTGCGCATCCGCATGTCCGGGCGCGAGGTGTTCAAGGTCGCGGTGAAGACGCTGGACGCCCTGGTCGGCGAGACGCTGGAGGCGGCCGGCATGCAGGAGTCGGACATCGACTGGCTGATCCCGCACCAGGCCAACCTGCGCATCATCGAGGCGACCGCCAAGCGGCTGAACATGTCGATGGAGCGGGTCATCGTGACGGTCGACAAGCATGCGAACACGTCCTCGGGTTCGGTGCCGCTCGCGCTCGATTACGCGGTGCGTTCGGGCAAGGTGCAGCGTGGCCAGAACCTGTTGCTGGAAGCATTCGGCGGCGGTTTCACCTGGGCCTCGGCGTTGCTGCGTTACTGAGCCACCGCGGTTCCGGCGAGTTCTTCGTGATGCCGCCCAGCCGGGCGGCATCGTGTTTTGTGTCCCGGAAAATGCGGAATACAGCTGCGTATGGCCGTCGATGCTGGCACCATGGCGGTTTTCGTCGACGGGATTTGCGCCTCCATGAGTTCCACTTCCGCTTCGCTGGCTTTCGTTTTCCCCGGTCAGGGCTCGCAATCGGTCGGCATGCTGACCGAGCTGGCTGCTGCGCACGCCGAGGTGCAGTCGGCGTTCGGGGAAGCTTCGCAGGGCGCCGGCGTCGATCTGTGGAGCCTCGCCATGCAGGGGCCGGAGGAACTGCTCAACCGCACCGAGCACACCCAGCCGGCGCTGCTGGCTGCCAGCGTGGCGGTGTGGCGCGTGTGGCAGAAGCTGGGTGGCGTGGATCCGGCACAACTGGCGGGCCACAGCCTGGGCGAGTACAGCGCGCTGGTCTGCGCCGGTTCGCTGTCCTTGCACGACGCGGCCGCCCTGGTGGCCGAGCGCGGGCGCCTGATGCAGGCTGCAGTGCCGGCCGGCGTGGGCGCGATGGCGGCCATCCTCGGTGGCGATGATGCGCAGATCGCGGCTGTCTGCGAAGAGGTGGCGCAAGGGCAGGTCGTGTCACCGGCCAATTTCAATTCACCGGGACAACTGGTGATCGCCGGCAACACCGAGGCGGTCGATCGTGCGCTGGTCCGGCTCGCCGAGCTGGGCGTGAAGAAGGCGATCAAGCTGGCCGTGTCGGTGCCGTCGCACTGCGCACTGATGCGCGAGGCGGCCGATCGGTTGGGCGAGCGGATGGCCACGATCGACTGGCAGCTTCCGCGCGTGCCGGTGATCCAGAACGCCGAGGCGCGCAGCTACGGCACGGTCGAGGAGATCCGCGGCGCCTTGCAGCGCCAGTTGTACCTGCCGGTGCGCTGGACCGAGTGCGTGCAGGCACTGGCCGCTGGCGGTGCCACGCACATCGCCGAATGCGGGCCGGGCAAGGTGCTGGCCGGACTGATCAAGCGCATCGACAAGAGCATCGAGGCGCGCCCGCTTGGCGATCCGGCCCAGCTCGATGCCGCCCGCGCCGAGTGGGCGTGAGTTTTCAGTTTTCCGATTCCCCGAAGGAACACCCGACAATGAGCAACCCACTGCAAGGTGAAATCGCGCTGGTCACCGGCGCCAGCCGCGGCATCGGCGCGGCGATCGCGGACGAGCTGGCGGCCATGGGCGCCATCGTGATCGGCACCGCCACCAGCGAAGGCGGCGCCGCCGCGATCGGTGAGCGGATGGCTGCGCACGGCGGTCACGGCCGCGTGCTGGACGTCACCGACGGCGCCGCCGTCGAGGCGCTGGTCGACGCCATCGCGAAGGAATTCGGCCCGGTCTCGATCCTGGTCAACAACGCCGGCATCACCCGCGACCAGTTGCTGATGCGGATGAAGGAGGAGGACTGGCAGGCGATCATCGACACCAACCTCACCTCCGTGTACCGCACGTCGAAGGCGGTGATGCGCGGCATGATGAAGGCGAAGAAGGGCCGCATCATTTCGATCGCCTCCGTGATCGGGCTCACCGGCAACCCCGGCCAGGCGAACTACGCGGCGGCGAAGGCCGGCATCATCGCGTTCTCCAAATCGCTGGCGCGCGAGATCGGCACGCGCGGCATCACGGTCAACGTGGTGGCGCCCGGCTTCATCGACACCGACATGACCCGCGCACTGCCGGAAGAGACCCGCCACGGGTTGCTCGGCCAGATCGCGCTCGGCCGTCTGGGCGATGCCGGCGACATCGCCAAGGCCGTGGGATTCCTGGCTTCGCCTGCGGCGTCCTACATCACCGGCGAGACCTTGCACGTCAACGGCGGGATGTACATGCCGTGAGGCATGCGCACGCAGCTGTCGCCAGCGGCCTCGTTTTGGGCGACAATCGCCCTTTCGCGTCGGTCAGCGGCAGGCAGGTCCAGCCATCGCCGGCGAATCGTGGCAGCGCTGGCGCTTAGCCACTACAATGCCGCCGGTCTTGAGCCATGCAGTCGGACCGGTACCGACAAACAATCACCCCTTGAGAGGTATGGGCAACATGAGCACCATCGAAGAACGCGTCAAGAAAATCGTCGTCGAGCAGTTGGGCGTGAAGGAAGATGAAGTCACGGCGAACGCTTCGTTCGTGGATGATCTGGGCGCGGACTCGCTGGACACGGTGGAGCTGGTGATGGCGCTCGAGGAAGAGTTCGAGACCGAGATCCCGGACGAGGATGCCGAGAAGATCACCACCGTGCAGCAGGCCGTCGACTACATCAAGGCCCACTCCAAGGACTGATCGGTTCCGGAGGCATGTCCATCCCGCCTGGCACGCCCCGTGCGAGCCGGCAAGGATGGGCAGCGGTATCGAATGCTGCGCCTGAATGGCGCAGTTTTCGTTTCTGAATTTCGCAACGTCCGAACCCGTATGGTGCATCGCGCATCGTCGGGCGCCACGGACGACGCACCCGGAGCGCGCCGCGCCGGCCATCGGTCGTGGCAGCTTCCCGGGAACAACGAAGGAACAAGCATGAGCAAGCGTCGAGTAGTAGTGACCGGCATGGGCATCATCTCGCCCGTCGGCAACGACATCGCCAGCGCGTGGGATCGGGTGGTCAAGGGCGAGAGCGGCATCGGGCCGGTCGTCCATTTCGACACCTCGGCCTACTCGACGCGCATCGCCGGCCAGGTCAGCGGCTTCGACCCCGCCGAATGGATGCCGCTCAAGGACGTCAAGAAGATGGACCCGTTCATCCACTACGGCGTGGCGGCGGGCACCCAGGCGCTGCGCGATTCGGGCCTGGAGATCACCGATGCCAATGCGCCGCGCGTCGGCGTGGCAGTGGGCGCCGGTATCGGCGGCCTGTACACGATCGAATCGACCACGCTGGAACTGGCCGCGAAGGGCCCGCGCCGCGTGTCGCCGTTCTACGTGCCCAGCTCGATCATCAACATGGTCTCGGGCCAGCTGTCCATCATGTTCGGCCTGAAGGGCCCCAACATCGCCTGCGTCACTGCCTGTACCACCGGCGCGCACAACATCGGCCTGGCCGCACGCATGATCCAGTACGGCGATGCCGACGCGATGATCGCCGGCGGCGCCGAGTTCGCCACCACCGGCACCGCGATGGCCGGCTTCTGCTCGGCCAAGGCGATGTCCACCCGCAACGACGAGCCGACCAAGGCGAGTCGCCCGTGGGACAAGGATCGCGACGGGTTCGTGCTGTCCGACGGCGCCGGCGTGGTGATGCTGGAGGAGTACGAGCATGCCAAGGCGCGCGGCGCGCGCATCTACGCCGAGCTGGTCGGCTTCGGCATGAGCGGCGACGCATTCCACATGACCGCGCCCAGCGAAGGCGGCGAAGGCGCGGCGCGCTGCATCCAGACCGCGTTGAACGACGCCGGCCTCAATCCGTCCGACGTGCAGTATGTCAACGCCCACGGCACCTCCACGCCGCTGGGTGACCTCGGCGAGGTGATGGCGGCGAAGAAGGTGTTCGGCGACCACGCATACAAGCTGGCGATGAGCTCCACCAAATCCACCACCGGCCATCTGCTGGGCGCGGCCGGTGGCGTCGAGGCGATCTTCAGCGTGCTGGCGCTGCGCGACCAGGTGCTGCCGCCCACGATCAACCTGGACGAGCCGGGCGAAGGCTGCGACCTCGACTTCGTGCCCAACGTCGCGCGCGAGGCGAAGCTCGACGTGGTGCTGTCCAACTCGTTCGGCTTCGGCGGCACCAACGGCACGCTGGCGTTCCGTCGCGTTTGACCGACGCGGGCATGGCTTGCCATCGGCGCCGGCTGGACGGCCGGCGCGATCTTCTCGCGCCGGCGGCGGCGCTCCCCGAGCGCTATCCCTGCCTGTTGCAGAGCGTCGTGCACGGCAGCGCGCAATCGCGCTACGACATCCTGTTCGCGTTTCCCGGCGAGCGCCTGGAACTGGTCGCCGATGGCGTGTTGCGCGACAGGGACGGTCGCGTGCAGCCGGGTCGCTTTCTCGATGCGCTGGACCGGGCGTGGCTTGCCGGGCGGTGCCCGGCTGGCGCCGACGAGTTGCCGTTCCACGGCGGTTGGGTTTTGCTGCTGAGCTATGAACTGGCCGCCGAGATCGAGCCCCGATTGAAGTTGCCGCCCAGCTCGACGCTGCCGTTGGCGCTGGCCGTGCGCTGCCCGGCGGCGATCATCGTCGACCATTGGCACGAATGCACCTGGCTGGTCGCCGAGGCCGGCTTCGAGCCGTTGCTCGACCGGCTCGAAGCCGATCTTGCATCGCCGGCGGCATGGCCGCCGTTGCCCGCACTCGAGACCATCGAGGAAGACCCGCCCGGCGACTTCCTCGATGGCGTGCAGCGCATTCACGAACATCTCCGGGCCGGCGACACGTTCCAGGTGAACCTGTCGCGCGGCTGGAACGCACGCTACGCGCTGCCTCCCCAGCCGGCGGCGCTTTACGACGCCTTGCGCCGCGCCAACCCGGCGCCGTTCGCCGGTTTGCTGCAACAGCCGGGCTGGGCCGTGCTGAGTTCCTCGCCCGAACGCCTGGTGGAAGTGCGCGGCGGCGTGGCGCAGACGCGTCCGATCGCCGGTACGCGCCCGCGGCTGAGCGGCGACGACGAGCACGCGCGCATCCGCGAACTGAGCGCCCACCCGAAGGAGCGTGCCGAACACGTGATGCTGCTCGACCTGGAGCGCAACGACCTGGGTCGTGTCTGCGCGCCGGGCACGGTCGAGGTCGACGAGCTGATGGTGGTGGAGAGTTACGCCCATGTTCACCACATCGTCTCCAATGTACGCGGACGGCTGCGCGCCGGCGTAACGCCGGGCGAGGTGATCGCCGCCACCTTTCCCGGCGGCACCATCACCGGCTGCCCCAAGGTACGCTGCATGGAGATCATCGCCGCGCTGGAGCGCACGCCGCGCGGCGCCTATACCGGCGCGCTGGGCTACCTGGACTGCAATGGCGAGCTCGACTTGAACATCCTGATCCGCACCCTGACGCTGAGCGGCGAGCACGTGAGCCTGCGCGCCGGCGCGGGCATCGTCGCCGACTCGGAAGCCGCCGCCGAGCTGGACGAGACGCGCGCCAAGGCACGCGGCCTGCTGCGCGCGCTCGGGAAGCCGGGCTGATGGCGGCGCGGCTGCTGGTCGACGGCGTGGCCGCGGATCGGGTCAGCGTGCTCGACCGCGGCTTCGGTTACGGCGACGGCCTGTTCGAGAGCATTCGCCTGGTCGGCACGCGCGCGCCGCTGTGGGCGCGGCACATGCAGCGGCTGACGGCCGGTTGCGAGCGCCTGCTGATTCCCGCGCCCGACCCGGACCAGCTCTGGCACGAAACGCAGCAGGTCCGGGCGGACATGGCGCATGCGGTGGTGCGTATCACCGTGACGCGCGGCATCGGCGAGCGCGGTTATGCGCCGCCGGCAACGCCGCGACCCACCCGCGTGGTGGCCGCGTTCCCGGCGCCGCAGGTGGGAGAGGCGGCCATCCACGGCGTGCGCATGCGGGTGTGCCGGCTGCGGCTGGCCGAGCAGCCGCGACTGGCCGGCGTCAAGCATCTGAACCGGTTGGAGCAGGTGCTGGCGCGCGCCGAGTGGAACGATCCGGCGATCGCCGAAGGCGTGCTGTGCGATGGCCACGGCCATGTGATTTCGGCGACCATGGCCAACCTGTTCGCGGTGATCGATGGCGAGTTGCTGACCCCGGCCGTGGACCGCTGCGGTATCGCCGGGGTCGCGCGGGCCGAGGTGCTGGAGGCGATGTCGGCGCGCGTGGCCGAGATCGGGTTGGAGGCCCTGGCCGGGGCCAGCGAGCTGTTCCTGAGTTCGAGCGTGCGCGGCATCGTGCCGGTACAGTCGCTGGAGCGTTGGACCTGGGCACCCGGCGCAGTGGCGCGCCGGTTGCAGCAGCATTGGCGCGATCTGGGATTTTCGATGGAGCAGGGCGGATGAGTGTTCGAGCGATGCGCGGGGCTGCGCGGCTGCACGGGTTGCTGCTGGTGGTGCTGGCGCTGGCGCTCGCTGCGGCGCTGGCGGTGGGCTGGAACGACTACCATCGTTTCAGCGTGACCGCGTTGAACGTATCGCCGCAACAGCAAAGCATCGACGTCAGCCGCGGCACCAGTTTCCGGGGCATCGTCGCCGAGCTGCGGCGACAGGGTCTGACCACGGCCAGCCCGTGGTACTGGCGATTGCTGGCCGAGCAGATGCACGTGGCCGGCAAACTGCACGCGGGGGAATATGCGCTCGCGCCCGGCATCACGCCGCGCCAGTTGCTGTCGGACATGGCGGCGGGCAAGGTCCTGCAGCGCAACTTCACTATCGTCGACGGCTGGACGTTCGCCGAGCTGCGCCGCGCGCTGGCCCAGGCCGACGTGCTGCAGCACGACACCAGCGGCCTCGACGACGCGACGATCATGCAGCGCATCGGCGCCGGCGGCGAGGCGCCGGAAGGACGCTTCCTGCCAGAGACCTACGCCTACGTGAAGGGCGACGGCGAGCTGGACATCCTGCGCCGCGCCCATGCGGCGATGGAGCGTACGCTGGCGGCGCTTTGGCCGGGGCGTGCGCCGGACTTGCCGCTGGCCAATCCGTACCAGGCGCTGATCCTGGCCTCGATCGTGGAAAAGGAAACCGGCCGCGCCGACGAGCGTGCGAAGATCGCCGGAGTGTTCGTCCGGCGCCTGGAGCATCACATGCTGCTGCAGACCGACCCCAGCGTGATCTACGGCATGGGCGCGCGTTACGACGGCAACATCCGCAAGAGCGATCTCGCCGCCGACACGCCCTACAACACCTACACCCGGCCCGGCCTCCCGCCCACGCCGATCGCCCTGCCGGGCCGGCCGGCGATCGCGGCCGCGCTGCATCCCGCCGCCGGCGATGCGTTGTATTTCGTGGCGCGCGGCGATGGCAGTCACGTGTTCTCCAGCACCCTGGCCGAGCACAACCGCAACGTCGACTGCTACCAGCGGAAGCGCTGCCGATGAGTCCCGCGCGCGGCAGGTTCATCAGCCTCGAGGGCGGCGAGGGCGCCGGCAAGAGCACCTTGCTGGCCGGCGTGCTGGCCTGCCTTCGCCAGCGCGGGCTGTCGGTGGTGCAGGCGCGCGAGCCGGGCGGCACGCCGGTGGGCGAGGCGGTGCGCGCGATCGTGCTGGACCCGGCGCTGGCCCCGCTGGCGGCGGAGACCGAACTGCTGTTGATGTTCGCCTCGCGCGCACAGCTGGTGCGCGAGGTGATCGAGCCCGCGCTGGCTGCGGGGCAGTGGGTGGTGTGCGACCGCTTTGCCGACGCGAGTTACGCCTACCAGGGCGGTGGACGCGGCCAGCCCGCCGCGCGCATCGAGGAACTGGAGCGCTGGGCCTGCGACGGCGTGAAGCCTGATCTCACTTTGCTGCTCGACCTGCCGGTCGCGGCCGGGCGCGCCCGTGCCGCCGGTCGCGGCGAGGCCGACCGCATCGAGTCCGAGGCGGACGCGTTCTTCGAGCGGGTGCGTGCCAGCTACCGCGACCGCGCGGCACAGGAGCCGAACCGCTTCCGCGTCATCGACGCCAGCCAAGCTCCCGGGCAGGTGCTGCAGACGGCCACGCATGCCTTGATCGAGTGGCTGGAAGGGTCGGCCCGATGAACGCACTGCCATGGCACGAGGATCATTGGTCGCGGCTGCAGGCCCGTCGCGAGCGCGGCGCGCTGCCGCACGCCCTGCTGCTGTGTGGTGCCGCCGGCCTGGGCAAGCGTGCGTTCGCGCAGCGTTTCGTGCGCGGCCTGCTGTGCACCGAGCCGGTGCACGGCGAAGCCTGCGGGCATTGCCGGGGTTGCCGGTTGACCGCGGCCGGCTCGCATCCGGACCGGGTGGAACTGACCTTCGGCTTGCGCAAGGACGGCACGCCACGCACCGAGATCGTGGTCGACCAGATTCGCGAGTTGTCCGCCCGGCTGGCCATGCGCAGCCAGCTCGGCGGCTGGCAGGTGGTCACCATCGACCCGGCCGACGCGATGAACGCCGCGGCGGCCAATGCCTTGCTGAAGACGCTGGAGGAACCGGCTGCGCAAACCATGCTGATCCTGCTGGCCGATGCGCCGTGGCGGTTGCCGCCGACGATCCGCAGCCGTTGCCAGCGGATCGAGTTCCATCTGCCCGAACCGGCGCTGGCGCTGGCCTGGCTGCAGCGCGAAGGCGTGGCCGACGGCAGGGCGGCGCTGGCGGCAGCCGGTGGCAACCCGGGACTCGCCATGCAATGGAGCCGGCATGGCGCGCTGGAGCAGCGCACCGAAGTCCGCCGCGACCTGGCGGCGCTGGCCGGCGGGCGCGGCCAGGCGGCCGAGGTGGTCAAGCGCTGGCTGGACGACGAGCCGGCGCAACGGCTGTGGTTTGCCGCGCAGGCCGCGGCCGACGAACTGCGCGCCCGTTCGCTGGGCGATCGCCCGCCACTGGGCAGCGCGCTGGACGCGGCGGCGCTGGGCGATTGGCACGACGCCTGCAACCGTGCACGCGAGGGCCTGCGCGGCCCCTTGCGCCCGGATCTGCTGCTGCTGGAGCTGCTGTCCCGGTGGCGCTGATGGACAGTGCCCGGGGCGACGGCGGGCCAGAGTTCTCCGCGAGCACCCGTCTGCTGGTGATCGCGCCGCATCCCGATGACGAAACCCTGGCCACCGGCGTGCTGCTGCAGCAAGTGCTGGCGGCCGGTGGCGAGGTGCGCATCCTGCTGCTGACCGCCGGCGACAACAATCCCTGGCCGCAGCGCGCGCTGGAACGCCGCTGGCGCCTCGGCGCGGCGGATCGGCGCCGCTGGGCGCAGCGGCGCGCGGCCGAATTGCAGCATGCGCTCGCCGCGCTGGGGGTACCGGCGACTGCGTTGCAATCCCTGGACTGGCCCGACCTCGGCGTCACCGGCCTCTTGCTGCGATCGACCGACCTGGCCGTGGCCGCCATCCGCGATGCGATCGACCGCTTCGCCCCCGACCTGATCGCCGTGCCGTCATTGCAGGATCGGCATCCCGACCACAGCGCGGCGCACGTGCTGGTGCGGCTGGCATTGGCCGGCCACGCCACGCCGCCGGCGCTGCTCGCCTACCTCGTGCATGGCGACAAGGGGGATCGGCGCGCCTTGAAGATGCCTGCCACGGCCGCCCAGCTCGCCGGCAAGCGCGCCGCCCTGCAGGCGCATCGCAGCCAACTCGCGTTGAGCGGCAAGCGCCTGCGCCGAATGGCGGAGCGCGACGAAACCTATTTCGAGCCGGACGCTCCGATGCCGGCAGCCCTGCCGTGGCACCCGCCCCGCGTGTGGTGGCGCTGGCTGCGGCTGGACCTGGTGAACCCGGCAACATCGCAGCGCTGGGCCTGGCAGAGCGCGCCGCTGCGACATGACGCGGACGGCACATTGCGCCTGCAGCTGCCCGCGGCTGCGCGTGCGGCGCCGTGTTTCGTGCGGCTGTCGCTGGACTTGTGCTCGCCGTGGATATTCGACCATTGGGGCTGGTGCCAGATCCAAGCCGACGAGCCGACCCCCGCCGCCGGTGTTGCGCCCTTGGACCGACCCAGCTAGGTTGCTGCGCAAGCAGGGGAAGACGGCATGCACCTCGAAGAGCCGGACGCGATGCGGGTCAATACGGGCGCCACGGCTGCGACCAGCGAGAGCTATTACGCGGCGCTGTCCGAGATCGGCCAGTTGCTGGTTCGCGCGGTGGAACCTCCGGAACTCTACGACGCCATCATCGAGGTGCTGCAGCGGCGCCTGGGCGCGATGCTGGTGATGATCGGCGAGGCCGACCACGCGGCCGGATGGTTCCAGCGGGTGGCGCCGGTGGCGGTGGCCGCGGACATGCAGGACATCTACCCCGAACAGACCCCGCTGTCGCTGGTGCGGCCCTCGTTCTGGCGCGGCGTGCCGCAGATCGAGCCGGATCTGCGCCGCGTGCCGGGCCTGCAGCGATTGCGCACCGCCTACGAGCGCCATGACGTGGTCGCCGCGATGGCGATACCGGTGATGGTGTTCGGCGAGGTGCGCGCCGGACTGGTGATCCGCGCATCCGACCCCGCGTACTTCTCGACACGGTTGACCGAGCTGCTGCAGCAGGCCGCCGCGAGCATCGGGCTGGGGCTGGAGGCGCAGTCGCAACGCCATCAGTTGCAGCGCTCGGTGCAGCAGGAGGCTCGCCAGCGCCGCGCCTTGCGTCTGCTCAGCGAGATGATCAAGGTGGTCACGCACAGCGCTGACGAAACCCTGCTGCTGGCCGAGAGCAGCGACGTGGCCTGTCGCGTGGGCGGCTACCGCTTCGCGTGGATCGGCCTGTTTGCCGACGACGCGGCCACAAGCTTGCGCCTGCATGCCCACGCCGGCATGGATGGCGTGGTGACGCCGGGGGAGGGCCTCGCCCTGGACGAGCAGAAGCATGCCGGCGATGCCGCGGTCGTCGCCTTGCGCCGCGGCGAGCCGTGCGTTCGCCAGTACGCCGCGGGCGCGCCGCGCGAATGGCCGCTGCCGGGCACGACGCTGGGGGACGGCGCGGTGCTGGCGTTGCCGCTGCGCGTGGGCGAGGCGGTGGTGGGCGTGTTCGTGGTCGGTGCCGACCAGGCCGACGCATTCACTCCGGTCGAGGTCCAGGTGTTCGCGGAGATGGCGGTCGAGCTTGGCCTGGGCATGCAGATGCAGCGGGCGCACGCGGCGCGGCTGCTGGCCGAGCGCGATCTGCGTTTCAACCTGCAGCACGTGCGCACGGTGCTGTCCAACCAGCATTCCGGGGTGCTGGTGACGACGGCGAACGGGCTGGTGAAGTTCGCCAACGAGGCATTCTGTGCCTTGTTCGGGCTGGCCGAATCGCCGGGCGAACTGGAGGGCCTGCCGTCGGCCGCGCTGCACGCGCGCATCAGTCATCTCTATTGCGAGCCCGAACGCGAGCTCGAACGCATGGCCGGCATCGTGGCGCGCAACGAGGAGTCGCGCGACGAGGAAGTGCTGCTGGCCGACGGGCGCGTACTGCTGCGCGACTTCATGCCGATCTGCATTGACGGCGTGGCGCAGGGCTGCATCTGGCAGCAGCGCGACATCACCGAGCGGAAACTGCACGAGGCGCGCGTCGAGCGGCTGGCGTTCTACGACGTGGTCACCGGTTTGCCCAACCGGCGGCTGCTGTTCGAGCTGCTGGAACAGGCGCGGACCCGAGCCACCGCCGACGATTCCCTGCTGGCAGTGGGCATCCTGGACCTGGACCGGTTCAAGAGCGTCAACGATACCGCCGGCCACAGCGGCGGCGACCGCGTGCTGGCGGAGGCGTCTTCGCGCATCCGCGGCATGCTGCGTGACGCCGACGTGCTGGCCCGCCTCGGCGGCGACGAATTCGCGTTGCTGATCCCTGGCCTGGACAGCCGCGAGCAGCTGGACGTGATCAGCCGCTGCATCCTGCAGGCGCTGCGGGTGCCGTTCAACCTGGACGAGGAGCAGTTGTTCCTGTCGGCAAGCATCGGCTGGACCCTGTTTCCGCTCGACGGCTCCAGCGCCGAGGGGCTGGTCCGCCACGCCGACATGGCGATGTACGAGGCGAAGGAGGCAGGCAAGGATCGCGGCTCGCTGTACGAGCCGGCCATGGAGCTGGAGCAGGTGCGTCTGCAGGCGATGCGCGAGCGGATCGCCCAGGCCCTGCAGCAGTCGCGCTTGCAGCTCCTGTTCCAGCCGATCGTCTACATCGACGGCCTGCCCGGGATCAACGGCGTGGCCGGGATGGAGGCACTCCTGCGCCTCAACGATCGCGAGCAGGAGCTGATCGGCCCGGCCAACTTCATGCACGTGCTGGACGACCCGCAACTTGCCCGGCCGATCGGACGCTACGTGCTGGACGAGGCGCTGCGCTGCTGCCAGGGCTGGTTGCATGCCGGCGTGCCCGTTCCGGTGTCGGTCAACATCAGCACCCGCCACCTGTTGCACCCGGCGTTCTTCGCGGACATCGACGCCGCGCTGGACACCTATCCTGACGTGATGGACGTCGGCTTCGGTATCGAGATCACCGAGACCGGGCCAAGCATGGACCATGCGCGGGCCAAGGTGGTCATCGAGGAATGCCGGCGGCGCGGCATCCGCGTGGGGCTGGACGATTTCGGCACGGGCTCGGCGTCGCTGAGCCACATCCAGCAGCTCGACATCGAGCACATCAAGCTCGACCAGAGTTTCGTGCGCGACATCCTGCATGACGACCGCAACATGGCGATCGCCGCGGGCGTGATCACCACCGCGCGCATGCTGGCCAAGGCGGTGATCGCCGAAGGGGTGGAGACGCCGGTGCAGGGGGATCTGCTGGCGTCGCTGGGCTGCCACCAGTTGCAGGGCTTCTCGATATCGCGGCCGATGGCCGCCGCTTCCGTGCCGGCATGGGTTGCCGGCTGGGCGCCGCCGGCCACCTGGGGCAACCTGGTCAACGAACGGCAGTCGCTGCTGGCCGGCGAAACGACCGGGCAGTGACGCGCGGCAGTGCCTGACGCGCTGCGCCGACCTGCTAAGATCGACGCCGTTGACCGGGACGCAGGCCCGGCGGGGAGCGTGGCATGAAACCGATGGCTGGCCGGCAAGGCATCATCTCGCTGAAGATCAAGGACGCGGCGTCGCTGTACAACGCGTACATGCCGTTCCTCAAGCATGGCGGCCTGTTTGCGCCGACGGCGCAGTCCTATGCCTTGGGCGACGAGGTGGTGCTGCTGGTGACCCTGGCCGACGAGACCGAGCGGCTGTCGGTGGTGGGCAAGGTGGTGTGGATCAGCCCGGTCGGCGCGCAGGGCAATCGTACCGCCGGCATCGGCATCCATTTCAACGAATCCAGCGACGCGGAGGCCGCGCGCAGCCGCATCGAGAACATCCTCGCCGGCACGCTCAATTCCGAGCGACCCACGCAGACCATGTGACGCGCCCGGCGCGAGCCGTGCGTTAGTTCGCAACGCAGCAGCCGTCAAGGCTTGTTGTACCCCATCGCACTGATACAATGCGCGGATTCGCAAACGCGTTTTGCGAGACATCGGGCGCCGGTGGCTTCGATCCGCCGGCGTAGTCGGAGGCCCAGGCCACGCCGATGCACCGAACTGAAGTCGTCGGACCGTGAGCACTTGATCCAAGTTCCCACCGGTCACTGATGCGCCCAAGCGGCGCGGAGGTAGGTTGCATCGTGCTCGCCGAATACTGGCCTGTCCTGTTGTTCATCGCCGTTGCCGCCGGCCTTGGCGTGGTGTTGCTGGTGGTCGGCCTGCTCGCCGGCCCGCGTCGCCCCGAGGCGGAGAAGCTCGCCCCCTACGAATGCGGCTTCGAGGCATTCGAGGACGCACGCATGCGCTTCGACGTGCGCTATTACCTGCTCGCCATCCTGTTCATCATCTTCGACCTGGAAATCGCCTTCCTGTTTCCGTGGGCGGTGGTGTTCAAGCAGATCGGCCTGATCGCGCTGATCGAGATGGGGCTGTTCCTGCTGCTGCTGGTGATCGGCTTTGCTTACGTGTGGAAGAAGGGAGCGCTCGAATGGGAGTGATCGATTCCATCAGCCGGGTGATGCACAACCCCGAGCCGCTGAACCTGGTCGACGACATCCTGCGCCCGGCCGGCGACAACCCCGTCGTGCAACGCGGCTTCGCCACCACCAGCGTCGACGCGCTGATGAACTGGGCGCGCACGGGCTCGATGTGGCCGGTGACCTTCGGCCTGGCCTGCTGCGCGGTGGAGATGATGCACGCCGGCGTGGCGCGGCTCGACCTCGACCGCTACGGCGTGATCTTCCGCCCCAGCCCGCGCCAGTCCGACGTGATGATCGTGGCCGGCACCCTGGTCAACAAGATGGCGCCGGCACTGCGCAAGGTCTACGACCAGATGCCCGAGCCGAAGTGGGTCATCTCGATGGGCAGCTGCGCCAACGGCGGCGGCTACTACCACTATTCCTACTCCGTGGTGCGCGGCTGCGACCGCATCGTGCCGGTGGACATCTACGTGCCGGGCTGCCCGCCGACGGCCGAAGCATTGATCCACGGCATCCTGCAGTTGCAGAAGAAGATCCGTCGCACCAGCACCATCGCGCGTTCGTGAGGCCCGACATGTCCGATACCTCCGCGAAGTCGCTTGCCGACCAGCTTGTCGCGCGCTTCGGCGACACGCTGGAAGTCAGCACCGAGCGCAACGAGATCATTGCCGACCTGGCCGCCGCCGACCTGGTTGCGGTGGCCACCGCGCTGCGCGACGAGCCGGCGTTCCGCTTCGGCGAGCTGATCGACCTGTGCGGCATCGATTACCTCGGCTACGGTCAGGTCGAGTGGGACACCACCACGGTCAGCGGCTCGGGTTTCTCGCGCGGTGTCGAAGGGCAGGCGCTGGGCCGCTTCAGCTGGGCCGATCGCCCCAGCGGCGACAGCCAGCCGCGCCGCTTCGCCGCGGTGGTCCAGCTGCTTTCGATCGAGCACAACCGTCGCTTGCGCCTGCGCGTGTTCTGCACGGACGACAGCCTGCCGGTGGTGCCGTCGCTGACTCCGGTGTGGCCTGGCGTGAACTGGTTCGAGCGCGAGGCGTTCGACCTGTTCGGCATCATCTTCGAAGGGCACCCGGACCTGCGCCGCATCCTCACCGACTATGGTTTCGTCGGCCATCCGTTCCGCAAGGATTTCCCGCTGATCGGCAATGTCGAGGTGCGCTACGACCCCGAGCAGAAGCGGGTGATCTACGAACCCGTGTCGATCGAGCCGCGCGTGCTGGTGCCGCGCACGATCCGTGACGACGCCGACCTGCTGCAGGCCCGGGCTGAAGCCGCCGACAAGTGGCGGGAGAACTGAAGATGGCCCAGGAAATCCGCAACTACACGATGAACTTCGGCCCGCAGCACCCGGCTGCGCACGGCGTGCTGCGCCTGATCATGGAGATGGACGGCGAGACCATCGTGCGCGTCGATCCGCACGTGGGCCTGCTCCATCGCGGCACCGAAAAGCTGGCCGAGTCCAAGCCGTTCAACCAGTCGATCGGCTACATGGACCGGCTCGACTACGTGTCGATGATGTGCAACGAGCACGCCTACGTGCGCGCGATCGAGACTCTGCTGGGGATCGAGGCGCCGGAGCGCGCGCAGTACATCCGCACCATGTTCGACGAGATCACCCGCATCCTGAATCACCTGATGTGGATCGGCTCGAACGCACTCGACCTGGGTGCGATGGCGGTGATGCTCTATGCGTTCCGCGAGCGCGAGGAGCTGATGGACGTCTACGAGGCGGTGTCGGGTGCGCGCATGCACGCCACGTACTACCGCCCGGGAGGCGTCTACCGCGACCTGCCGGCGCAGATGTCGCAGTACCGCGAGTCGCCGTGGCACAAGGGTGCCGACCTCAAGCGCATCAACAGCTGGCGCGAAGGTTCGATGCTCGACTTCCTCGACGCGTTCACCGCCGACTTCCCCTCGAAGGTGGACGAATACGAGGCACTGCTCACCACCAACCGCATCTGGAAGCAGCGCACCGTCGGCATCGGTGTGGTCAGCCCGGAACTGGCCCAGCAGTGGGGCATGACCGGCGTGATGCTGCGCGGCTCCGGCGTGGAATGGGACCTGCGCAAGAAGCAGCCGTACGCGAAATATGCCGAGGTGGACTTCGACATCCCCGTCGGCGTCAACGGCGACTGCTACGACCGCTACCTGTGCCGCGTGGAGGAGATGCGCCAGTCCAACCGCATCATCCGCCAGTGCGTGGAATGGCTGCGCGCCAATCCCGGCCCGGTGATCCTCAACGACTACAAGGTCGTGCCGCCCCATCGCGAGGTGATGAAGGAGAGCATGGAAGCGCTCATCCATCACTTCAAGCTGTTCACCGAAGGCTATTGCGTGCCGGCCGGCGAAACCTATTGCGCGGTCGAGGCGCCCAAGGGCGAGTTCGGCTGCTACCTGGTTTCCGACGGTGCCAACAAGCCGTTCCGCGTGCACCTGCGTGCTCCCGGTTTCGCCCACCTCTCCTCCATGGACACCGTCGTGCGCGGCCACATGCTCGCCGACGTGGTGGCCATGATCGGCACCTATGACCTGGTGTTCGGCGAGGTGGATCGATGATCCGGGAAATCGGGAATCGGGAATCGGGAATGGGCAGAGCGCATCTCGGTCGCGCGTGCCTTCATGTTTCTACCAGCCACGACTGCTGTCACGGAGTCGGGATCGTCGCGATGCGGGATGGCTTTTGCCGATTCCCGAGCCCCGATTCCCGATTCCCGGAGTTCCATCCATGAAAGCCACCGGCAACTACAACCAGGTGAAGCACGTCGATCCACTCCTCGTGCTTTCCGAGCACACGCGCAAGCACATCGACGCGTGGGTGGCCAAGTTTCCGCCGGATCGCAAGCGCTCGGCGCTGATCCAGGCGCTGTTCGGCGCGCAGGAGCAGAACCGCGGCTTTCTCACCGACGAGCTGATCACCGCGGTGGCGAAATATCTGGACCTGCCGCCCATCTGGGCCTATGAGGTGGCGAGCTTCTACTCGATGCTCGAAACCCGGCCGGTAGGCCGCAACAACGTGGCTATCTGCACCAACATCTCGTGCTGGCTCAACGGTGCCGAGGAGCTGGTCCGCCACTGCGAGCAGAAGCTCGGCATCAAGCTGGGCCAGAGCACGCCCGACGGGCGCGTCTACCTGAAGGCCGAGGAAGAGTGCATCGCCGCCTGCGTGTACGCCCCGGCCGCCACGGTCAACGGGCATTACCACGAACGTCTCACCACCGAAAAGCTCGACGCGATCCTGGATGGCCTGACCCTCGACGGTCCGGCCGCCCACGGCGCGGAGGGGAGTCACTGATGGCCGTCGGACCCGCACCCCAGGAACACCAGGTCGTCTACACGACGTTGCACTTCGACACGCCGTGGGCGATGGAAAGCTACGAGCAGGTCGACGGCTACAAGGCCTGGCGCAAGATCCTCGCCGAGAAGCCCGATCCGGCGTCGCTGGTCGAGGAGATCAAGAAGAGCAGCCTGCGCGGCCGCGGCGGCGCCGGTTTCCCGACCGGACTGAAGTGGTCCTTCATGCCCAAGGGCACGATGCAGAAATACATCCTGTGCAATTCGGACGAGTCCGAGCCGGGTACCTGCAAGGACCGCGACATCCTCCGCTACAACCCGCACGCGGTGATCGAGGGGCTGGCCATTGCCTGCTACTGCACGGGCTCGACGGTGGCCTACAACTACCTGCGCGGCGAATTCCACCACGAGCCGTTCGAACACTTCGAGGCGGCGCTGAAGGAAGCCTATGCCGCCGGCCTGCTCGGCAAGAACGTGCAGGGCAGCGGCATCGACGTGGACATCCATGCCGCCCTGGGCGCCGGCGCCTACATCTGCGGCGAAGAGACCGCGATGATGGAGTCGCTGGAAGGCAAGAAGGGCATGCCGCGCTTCAAGCCCCCGTTCCCGGCCAATTTCGGCCTGTACGGCAAGCCGACGACGATCAACAACACCGAGACCTACGCTTCGGTGCCGGCGATCCTGCGCCGCGGCGCGGACTGGTTCCTCAACCTCGGCAAGCCGAACAACGGTGGCCCGAAGATCTTTTCGGTGTCCGGCCACGTCAATCGCCCCGGCAATTACGAAGTCCGCCTCGGTACCTCGTTCAAGGATCTGCTGGCGCTGGCCGGCGGCGTGCGCAACGGCCACAAGCTCAAGGCAGTGATCCCGGGCGGCTCCTCGATGAAGGTGCTGCCGGCCGAGATCATGCTCGAAAGCACCATGGACTACGACTGCCTGCAGAAGGCCGGCTCCGGCCTGGGCTCGGGCGCGGTGATCGTGATGGACGAGACCACCTGCATGGTCAGGGTCTGCCAGCGCATCTCGCGCTTCTACAAGGCCGAGTCCTGCGGCCAGTGCACGCCGTGCCGCGAAGGCACCGGCTGGATGTATCGCGTGCTGACCCGCATCGTCGAAGGCAACGGCACACAGGAGGACCTGCACCGCCTGAAGGCCATCGCCGGGCAGATCGAGGGCCACACCATCTGCGCTTTCGGCGAGGCGGCGGCATGGCCGGTGCAGGGATTCCTGAACCGGTTCTGGAACGAATTCGAGTACTACGTGGAGCACGGACACTCGATCGTCGATTCGCGCGATGAGGTCAAGGCATGACCATGCTCTCCATCCGCGCGAATCGGGAATCGGGAATCGGGAACAGGGAATCGCGCCGCGACATCCGGCGGCCCTTTCCATCTCCCATTCTCCATTCTCCATTCCCTGCTCCCCAAGGAGTTGCTGCATGAGTACGCAGCCAACCAGCACCGCTCCCGACCTGGTCAGCATCGAGATCGACGGCAAGCCGGTGCAGATCCGCAAGAATGCGATGATCATCGAGGCAGCCGATGCCGTCGGCGTCGTGATCCCGCGTTTCTGCTATCACCGCAAGCTGCCGATCGCCGCGAACTGCCGCATGTGCATGGTCGAGGTGGAGATGGGCGGGCGCCCGGTGCCCAAGGGGCTGCCCGCGTGCGCCACCCCGGTCACCGAGGGCATGAAGGTGCAGACCCGCTCCAAGCTCGCGCTGCAATACCAGCGCGACGTGATGGAGTTCCTGCTGATCAACCACCCGCTGGATTGCCCGATCTGCGATCAGGGCGGCGAGTGCGAACTGCAGGACGTGGCGCTGGGCTTCGGTCGCAGCGTGTCGCGCTTCACCGAGCGCAAGCGCACGGTGGCCGACGAGAACATCGGGCCGCTGGTGGCCACCGAGATGACGCGCTGCATCCACTGCACGCGCTGCGTGCGCTTCACCAGCGAGATCGCCGGCACCTACGAGCTGGGTGGCATGAGCCGCGGTGAGGACCAGGTCATCGGCACCTACATCGGCAAGACGGTGGAAACCGAGCTGTCCGGCAACATCATCGACGTCTGTCCGGTCGGCGCATTGACCGACAAGGTGTTCCAGTTCAAGGCGCGCGCTTGGGAATTGATCGCCAAGCCGTCGATCGGCGCGCATGACGCGCTGGGTTCCAACCTGTGGCTGCACACGCGCCGCGGCGAGGTGCTGCGGGTGGTGCCGCGCGACAACGAGGCGATCAACGAGTGCTGGCTGTCAGACCGCGACCGCTACAGCCACCAGGGCATGTACGCCCCCGATCGCCTGCATGCTCCGCAGGTGAAGCGCGACGGCCAGTGGCACGACACCACCTGGGAGGACGCGCTGGCGTTCGCCGGCGAGGCACTGAAGAAGGCGCCGGGCAGCGAGCTGGGCATCCTGGCGCACCCGTCGATCTCGAACGAGGAAGGCGACCTGCTGGTGCGCCTGGCGCGTGGCCTGGGCAGTGCCCACCTCGACCACCGTTTGCGCCAGCTCGATTTTGCCGATCACGCCGTGGCGGTACCGTTCGGCATGCCGGTCGCCGAACTGGAAAGGGTACAGGCCGCCTTGCTGGTCGGCTCGGACCTGCGCCAGGAACTGCCGCTGGTCAATCACCGGCTGCACCAGGCGACCAAGAAGGGCGCGCGCGTCTTCGTGGTGAATCCGGCTCGTTTCGATTTCAACTACAAGCTGGCGGGCGAGACGATCGTCGCTCCGCAAGCGCTGGTCGACGCCATGCTGGGGCTGGCCAAGGCTGCAGTGGAAGCCGGTGCCACGGCGCCGGCATCGCTGGCCGGTGCGCTGGACAGCGCCCGCAGCGGGCAGGGCGATGGTGGGGTGATTGCCGCGCTGAAGGCGGGTACCTCGGCGGTGATCCTCGGCGAAGCCGCCGCGACACACCCGCAGGCCTCGTGGCTGCGCGCGATCGCGCACTTCATCGGCGAAGCCACCGGTGCCGGCGTCAATGAGGTGCCGGTGGGCGCCAACGCCATCGGCCTGGGTCGCATCGGCGTGGTGCCGGGCAATGGCGGGCTCGATGCCCAGGCCATGCTGGCGCAGCCGCGCAAGGCGTACCTGCTGTACGGCGTCGAGCCGCCGCACGACTTCGCCGATGGCGCCGCGGCGCTGAAGGCGCTGCGCGGCGCTGACAAGGTCGTGGCGTTCAGCGCCTTCGGCGGTGCCGCGCTGCGCGAGGTGGCGGACGTCATCCTGCCGATTGCACTGCTGGCCGAAATCGACGCGACCCTGGTCAACGTCGACGGATTGGCGCAGGGCGTGATCGCGGGTGCCAAGGCGCCGGGCGAGGCGCGGCCGGGCTGGAAGGTCCTGCGTGCGCTCGGCGGGGCGATGCAGCTGGCCGGTTTCGAGTTCGACGACATCGCCGGTCTGCGCGACGGCATCGGCGCGCGCGCGCAGGCAGCGCGCCAGGGCCTGTCGACGCGTGCGGCGCCTGCCGCGCTGACCCGGTTGGCCACCTGGCCGATCTACCGCGTCGATGCGGTGTTGCGCCGGGCCACCGCGCTCAATGCGCACCCGCTCAATCGTGCGCCGGCGATCCGCCTCAATGAAGCCGAGGCGGGGCGGCAAGGCCTGACCGCCGGCGCGCAGGCGCGCATCGGCGAGGTGCAGTTGCCGGTGCTGGTCGATGCGGCCGTGCCCGACGGCGCCGTGTGGATCGAGGCAGCCCAAGACCTTACCGCCACGCTGCCGCCGCACGGCGCAGCCATCACCTTGAGCAAGGCATAGGCATCATGGCTGATCAACTCATCAACCAGGTCATGTGGCCGCTGATCTACATCCTGTGCATCGTGCTGCCGCTGGTGATCGCGGTGGCGATGTTCGTGTACTGGGAGCGCAAGGTCATCGGCTGGATGCACGTGCGCATGGGACCGAACAAGGTCGGCCCCGGCGGCGTGCTGCAGGCGTTCGCCGACGTGGTGAAGCTCTTGATCAAGGAAGTGATCCTGCCGACCAAGGCCAACCGCTTCCTGTACTTCCTGGCGCCGCTGATCGGGCTGGTCCCCGCGCTGGCGGCCTGGGCGGTGATCCCGTTCAGCGGCAAGATGGTGCTCTCCAACGCCAACGCAGGCATCCTCTACCTGCTGGCGATGACCTCGATGGGCGTCTACGGCATCATCATCGCAGGCTGGGCGTCCAACTCGCGCTACGCGCTGTTGGGCGCCATGCGTTCGGCGGCCCAGGTGATCTCGTACGAGCTGGCCATGGGCCTGTGCCTGGTCTGCGTGATGGTGCTGGCCGGCAGCCTCAACCTCAGCGAAATCGTCAACGCGCAGGCCGGCGGCAAGGGCTTGTTCGACTGGTTCTGGCTGCCGTTGCTGCCGGTCTTCGTGATCTATTTCGTCTCCGGCGTGGCCGAGACCAACCGCCTGCCGTTCGACATGGCCGAAGGCGAGTCGGAAATCGTCGCCGGCTTCCACGTGGAGTATTCCGGGTCGGCCTTCGCGCTGTTCTTCCTGGCCGAATACGCCAACATGATCCTGGTCAGCTTCCTGTCGGCGATCTTCTTCCTCGGCGGCTGGCTCAGCCCGCTGCAGGGCTGGATCTCCGCCGACGCGCCCGGCTGGATCAGCTGGCTGGGGGCAGGCGGCTTCATCTGGCTGTTCATCAAGGCGTTCGTGATGTCGTTCTTCTTCCTGTGGTTCCGCGCCACGTTCCCGCGCTACCGCTACGACCAGATCATGCGCCTGGGCTGGAAGGTATTCATCCCCATTGCCATTGCCTGGGTGTTCGTCGCCGGTCTGCTGAAGTACTACGACCTGGTCAGCATCGGGGTGGGAGCGTAAGCCATGAACGCGGTAACCCGTTATTTGAAGAGTTTGATGCTGGCGGAGCTGGTTGCCGGCATGGGCGTGACGATGCGCTACATGTTCAAGCCCAAGTACACCATGCGCTACCCGATGGAGCACATCCCGAAGTCGAATCGTTTCCGCGGTCTGCATGCGTTGCGCCGCTATGCGAACGGCGAGGAGCGCTGCATCGCCTGCAAGCTGTGCGAGGCGGTCTGCCCGGCGCTGGCGATCACCATCGATTCGGCTCCGCGAGAGAGCGACGGCCAGCGCCGCACCACGCGCTACGAGATCGACCTGTTCAAGTGCATCTACTGCGGTTTCTGCGAGGAGAGCTGCCCGGTCGACTCGATCGTCGAGACCTCGATCCACGAATACCACTTCGAGAATCGCGGCGAGAACGTGGTGGACAAGCAGAAGCTGCTTGCCATCGGCGATCGCTTCGAACAGCAGATCGCTGCGGATCGTGCCCAAGATGCGCCGTACCGCTGAGGCCCTTCGATGAATCCCCAAACGCTGCAAATCATCTGCTTCTACGCCTTCAGCCTCGTCACGGTGGCGGCGGCGCTCTCGGTGATCACGCTGAAGAACACCGTGCACGCCGTGCTCGCGCTGGTGCTCACCTTCTTCAGCGCTGCCTGCCTGTGGATGCTGCTGGACGCCGAGTTCCTCGCGCTGGCACTGGTGGTGGTCTACGTCGGCGCGGTGATGGTGCTGTTCCTGTTCGTGGTGATGATGCTCGACATCGACCTGGAGAAAATGCACGAGGGTTTCGTGAAGTTCCTGCCGGTCGGGGTGATCGTGGCCATCGTGATGCTGGTCGAGATGCTCGGCCTGATCGGCGTGCGGGCGATGCATGCGCGCGACCTGGGCGCTGACCCGGCTGCGGTGGCCGGCATGTCCAACACCGCGTGGCTGGGCCAGGCGCTGTACACCAAATTCCTGTTGCCGTTCGAAGTGGCTGCGCTGGTGCTCACCGTGGGCCTGGTGGCTGCGGTAGCGCTGACCCTGCGCGAACGTCGCGGTGCGCGTTACGAATCCGCCAGCCGGCAGGTCAGGGTCGATCCGCGCGATCGCGTGCGCATCGTCAAGATGGACGCCGTACGCCCGACGCCGGCCGCCGCCGACGAGGGCACCGCAGGAGAATCCAAGCCATGATTTCGCTCGCACACTACATCGTGCTCGGCGCCGTGCTGTTCTGCATCGCCGTGGCCGGGCTGTTCATCAACCGCAAGAACGTGATCGTGCTGCTGATGTCGATCGAGCTGATGCTGCTTGCGGTCAACATGAATTTTGTCGCGTTCTCGCGCTTCCTGGGCGACGTGTCGGGGCAGGTGTTCGTGTTTTTCATCCTCACCGTGGCTGCGGCGGAAGCTGCCGTCGGCCTGGCGATCCTGGTCCTGCTGTTCCGTACGCGCAGCACGATCAATATCGCCGACATCGACAGCATGAAGGGCTGAACCCATGGGTCTTTCCACGAGCGTCCTGTTGACCATCGCACTGGCGCCGCTGCTCGGTTCGCTGGTGGCCGGTTTCGTCAGCCCGTTCCTCGGCCGCGCGGGTCGCGCGGTCGCCCACACCGTCACCATCGCGTGCATGATCGTGTCGGTCGCGCTGTCGTTCCATGTGCTGTACCAGCTCACCGTGGGCGGCGCGGACAACTACAACCAGAACCTCTACACCTGGTTCCAGATCGGGCAAGTCAACGCCAGCGTCGGTTTCATGGTGGACAGGCTCACCGCGATGATGCTGGTGGTGGTGGGCTTCGTCTCGCTGGTGGTGCACCTGTACACCATCGGCTACATGCGCGACGACCCGGGCTATACGCGCTTCTTCAGCTACATTTCGCTGTTCACCTTCTCGATGTTCATGCTGGTCATGAGCAACAACTTCATGCAGCTGTTCTTTGGCTGGGAAGCGGTGGGCCTGGTGTCCTACCTGCTGATCGGCTTCTGGTACAAGCGGCCGACCGCGATCTTCGCCAACCTGAAGGCGTTCCTGGTCAACCGTGTGGGTGACTTCGGCTTCCTGCTGGGCATTGCCGCGGTGTTGACCTTCCTGCACACGCTGGACTACGCCAGTGCGTTCAGCGCGGCGCCGGGGCTGGCTGGCCAGACGCTGCAGATCACCGCGAACACGCAGTGGGATGCGGCGACCGTGATCTGCATCTTGCTGTTCGTCGGCGCCATGGGCAAGTCGGCACAGGTGCCGCTGCACGTGTGGCTGCCCGATTCGATGGAAGGCCCGACCCCGATCTCGGCGCTGATCCATGCCGCGACCATGGTCACCGCCGGCATCTTCATGGTGGCGCGCATGTCGCCGCTGTTCGAGATGTCCTCGACTGCGCTGAGCTTCGTGCTGGTGATCGGCGCCACGACTGCGCTGTTCACCGGGTTGATTGGCATAGTCCAAAATGACATCAAGCGCGTGGTGGCGTACTCGACGCTGTCGCAGCTGGGCTACATGACGGTGGCGCTGGGCGTGTCGATGTACTCCGGCGCGGTATTCCACCTGATGACCCACGCCTTCTTCAAGGCGCTGCTGTTCCTCGGTGCCGGCTCGGTGATCATCGCCATGCACCACGAGCAGGACATGCGCTACATGGGCGGCCTGCGCAAGTACATGCCGATCACATGGATCACCATGTGGATCGGCTCGCTGGCGCTGGTGGCGGTGCCGTTCACCTCGGGTTTCTACTCCAAGGATGCGATCATCGAGGCGGTCGGCCTGTCGCATCGCTGGGGCGCCAACTATGCGTACTTCTGCGTGATGGCCGGTGCGCTGGTCACGGGCCTGTACACGTTCCGCCAGATGTACCTGACCTTCCACGGCAAGGAACGCTTCACTGTCGTCGCCTCGCATGGTCACGGTCATGACGATCACGATCACCATGAACCGGGCGTGCTGGCGCATGCGCCGAAGGAGTCGCCGTGGGTGGTGACCGTGCCGCTGGTGCTGCTGGCGATCCCGTCATTGCTGATCGGCTACGTCACCGTGGCGCCGATGCTGTTCGGCAACTGGTTCGGCAGCGCGATCCACGTGGGCGAGGCCAACAACGTGCTGGCCGAGCTGGGCCAGGAGTTCCATGGCGCGGCGGTGATGGCGTTGCACGGCTTCACCCAGCTGCCGTTCCTGCTGGTGGTGGCGGCCTTCGTGATCTGTACCTACATCTACGTGTTCAATCCCGCGCTGGCCGGTCGGATCAAGCAGGCGCTCAAGCCATTGTGGACGGTGCTCGACCGCAAGTACTGGGCGGATGAAGTGGAGTACGCGCTGTTTGCCAGCGGCGGGCAGAAGATGGGGCGCCTGTTCTGGAAGTTCAGCGACGCCGGCGTGATCGACGGCGTGGCGGTGAACGGGTCGGTGCGGCTGGTCCATCGCGGCGCGGCATTGCTGCGGAGACTCCAGACCGGTTACCTCTACCACTACGCGTTCGCCATGATCATCGGCGTGATCGTGCTGTTTGGCGGCTATCGACTGTTCGGCAACTAGGGGAAGCAGGCTCCATGTTCAATCATCTTCTCAGTCTGCTGATCTGGCTGCCCATCGTCGGCGCGGTGCCGGTGCTGCTGGCCGGTTCCGCCCGGCCGATGCTGGCGCGCTGGCTGGCGCTGCTTATTACCATCGCGACCTTCGTGATCAGCCTGTGGCTGCTGCGCTACGACCCGGAAGGGTCGGTGATGCAGCTGCAGGAAACCCATGTGTGGATCGCGACCTGGGGCGTGCATTTCACCCTGGCGGTGGACGGCATCTCCGTCGCGCTGATCCTGATGACGACCTTCGTCGGCATCCTGGTCATCGCCGGCGCGTGGAAGGTCATCCAGAACCGTCCGCACCAGTACATGGCCTGCATGCTGTTGCTGGAGGGCCTGCTGATCGGCGTGTTCTGCGCCACCGACGCGCTGGTGTTCTACGCCTTCTTCGAGGCGGTGCTGATCCCGATGTACATCCTGATCGGCATGTGGGGCGGTCCGCGGCGCGTGTACGCGACGTTGAAGCTGTTCATCTACACGTTCACCGGTTCGGTGTTCATGCTGATCGCGCTGCTGTACCTGTACCAGAAGGCGCACACGTTCGATCTGGCGACGCTGGCGGCGCTGCCGCTGACGATGAAGGAGCAGGCCTGGCTGTTCTTCGGCTTCCTGATCGCCTTCGCGATCAAGGTGCCGATGGTGCCGGTGCACACCTGGTTGCCCGACGCGCACGTCGAGGCGCCCACCGGCGGTTCGGTGTGGCTGGCGGCGGTGATGCTGAAGATCGGCACCTACGGCATGGTGCGCTTCATCCTGCCGATCACCCCGGACGCCGGTGCGCACTTCGCGTGGATCGTGATCGTGCTCAGCCTGGTCGCGATCGTCTACATCGGCTATGTCGCGCTGGTGCAGGAGGACATGAAGAAGCTGGTGGCCTATTCGTCCGTGGCGCACATGGGCTTTGTCACCCTGGGCATCTTCATGGCCTTCATGCTGGTGCGCGAAGGCGGCAATACCGACATGGCCAGCCTGGGCATGCAGGGCGCGATGGTGCAGATGATTTCGCACGGTTTCGTCTCCGGCGCCATGTTCACCTGCATCGGCGTGATGTACGACCGCACCCACACGCGCCAGATCAAGGACTACGGCGGCGTCATCAACATGATGCCGTGGTTCGGCCTCTTCTACGTCTTGTTCGCGATGGCGAACTGCGGCCTGCCGGGCACCAGCGGTTTCGTCGGCGAGTTCATGGTGATCCTGGCCAGCTTCAGCGCCAGCCCGTGGATCGCGTTGTTTGCCACGTTCACCCTGATCATTGGTGCCGGCTACACCTTGTGGTTGGTCAAGCGCGTGCTGTGGGGCCCGGTGACCACCGAACACGTCAAGCACATGACGCCGATGACCCCGCGTGAAACCTGGGTGCTGATCGGCTTCGCCGTTGCGGTCCTTGCCATCGGCGTGTGGCCGCAGCCGCTGATCCACCTGATGGACAGCTCGGTGGCGCACCTGGTGCAGCAACTTGCCGTCCACAAGATCTGAGCAGAAGCGAACATGCCCACTCTCTATGACATCCTGACCCTGCTGCCGGAGCTTTACCTGGTGGCGGCGGTGTGCCTGATCCTGCTGCTGGACGCGTTCATGAAACCGGCGCAGCGCCCGCAGCTGCACTGGATCTCCATCGCCGTGCTGCTGGTGGCGATCTACCTGGTGGTCGCCGGCCAGCCCGAACAGACCGCAACCGCGTTCAACGGCATGTTCGTGCGCGACCACGTGGCGGAGATCCTCAAGGTCTTCGCGCTGGGCATCACCGCGGTGGTGTTCGTGTACGCGCGGCCCTACATGATCGACCGCAAGCTGTTCGGCGGCGAGTTCTACGCGTTGATGATTTTCGCCGCGCTCGGCGTGATGGTGATGGTGTCGGCCGGCAACCTGGTAACGATCTACCTCGGCCTGGCGCTGCTGTCGCTGTCGTCCTATGCGCTGGTCGCGCTCAACCGCGATGCCCGCCTGCCGCCGGAGGCGGCGATCAAGTACTTCGTGCTGAGTGCCCTTGCTTCCGGCATGCTGCTCTACGGCATGTCGATGGTCTACGGCGCGTCGGGCATGGGCGGCACGCCGACACTGGATCTGGCGCAGCTGCATGGCGTGATGGCCTACACCACGGCACCCAAGCTGTTGCTGCTGGGCCTGATATTCATGCTGGTGGGCATCGGTTTCGAGCTGGGCGTCGCGCCGTTCCACATGTGGCTGCCGGACGTCTATCACGGAGCGCCGACGCCGGTGACGACGTTCATCGGCGCGGTGTCGAAACTGGCGGCATTCGGCCTGGCCTGGCGCCTGCTCGAGGTCGGGATGGGCGATCTCAGCCATTACTGGCAGCCGATGCTGGCCGCGCTGGCCACCGCATCGCTGGTGATCGGCAACCTGGTCGCCATCGTGCAGACCAACTTCAAGCGCATGATGGCGTACTCGACCATTTCGCACATGGGCTACGTGTTGCTGGGCCTCTCGGCGGCAACCCCTGAAGGCTACTCGGCTGCGCTGTTCTACGTGATCTGCTATGCGCTGATGAGCGCGGCGGCGTTCGGCGTGATGCTGGTGCTCGCCCGGACCGGGTTCGAGTGCGAGGGGATCAGCGATTTCAAGGGTCTGAACCAGAAGGCGCCGTGGATGGCGTTCCTGATGCTGTTGGCGATGTTCTCGCTGGCCGGCGTGCCGCCGCTGTTCGGCTTCTGGGCCAAAGTGCTGGTGCTGGAGGCGGCGATCCACGCCGACATGTTGTGGCTGGCCATCGTGGGCGTCGTCACCGCGTTCATCGGGCTTTACTACTACCTTTACGTCATCAAGGTCATGTACTTCGATGCGCCGGAGGAAGGCGCGGTGGTGGAGGTCAAGACCGACACCTCGCTGCGCGTGGTGCTGTCGGTGAATGCCTTGGCGCTGCTTGCGCTCGGCCTGTACTGGGGGCCGCTGCTGGCATGGTGCCAGCGCGCGTTCGGCGTCTGACGCCCATGTCGGCGGATGGTTTTCCGGCCAGCGCGACGATCTTCGTGCTTGCAAGAAACCCGCCATCCCGGTAGACTTTGCGGACTCTGATGCGGGGTGGAGCAGTCTGGCAGCTCGTCGGGCTCATAACCCGAAGGTCGCAGGTTCGAATCCTGCCCCCGCTACCAGATCTTTCTTGATGCAAGAAAGCCTCCTCGTGAGGCTTTTTTGTTGGCTGCAAGGATGTACCGCACGGCGCGAAACGCGAGCGCCGGACATGGAACGCGACACGAGGACGATCATCGGCGAGTTAGGGAAATGGGCCGTTGGAGCCCATTTTTTGTTTCCGCGACCGAGTTCAGGTGAGTGATGGATACCCAGGCTCTGGCACGACGATTCAGCGAAGTACTGGCCGATCTGGGCCTGGAATGCCTTGGCGTGGAGTTCACTCCATCGCAGGGGCAGAGTACCCTGCGCGTTTACCTTGATTTGCCCGAGGCGGATGGCGCGGAGCGTCGTGAAGTCGGCATCGAGGATTGCGAGAAGGCGAGTCGCGAGCTGTCGGCGCTGCTCGACGTGGACGACCCGATTCCCGGCCATTACGTGCTGGAAGTCTCCTCGCCGGGCATCGACAGGCCGTTGTTCACCGCGGCGCAGTTCCGCAAGGCCGCGGGACAGGAAGTGAAGGTGCTGCTGAAGGCACCGCTGGATGGCCGCCGTCGCCTGCGCGGCAAGCTGGCCGTGGTGGAGGGCGACCGCATTTCGCTCGAAGCGGAAGGCCGCACCTTCGATTTCGAGCACAACCAGGTCGAGAGTGCGCGCGTGGTGCCGGACTGGGTCGCGCTCGGCTATGCGCCCCAGCCCAAGCCCGGCGGCAAGCGCCCTGCGAAGAGTTAGCAGAACCCATTGAAAAGCCTGCCACGGATGGCGGACCTTTGATCCACGTGTTCATGGACGAGCGCAGAAAAATCAACAATTGGACGCCGCCTGGCGCCTGTGGAGTTGCAGCAATGAGCAAAGAACTTTTGCTGGTCGTCGATGCGGTCGCCAACGAAAAGGGCGTATCGGAAGACGTGATCTTCGACGCGATGGAGGCCGCACTGGCTTCGGCCGCCAAGAAGCGGTACCCGGACGAAGAGCCGGATATCCGCGTGTCGATCGATCACGCTACTGGCGAGTACGAGACGTTCCGCCGCTGGGAGATCATCGCCGACGACGGCGAGATGGAATCCCCGGCGTACCAGCTGCGCCTGATGGATGCGCTGGACGAGCGTGCCGACGCCCAGGTCGGCGAGTACATCGAGGAGCAGGTCGAGAACGCCGAATTCGGCCGCATCGCCGCGCAGGCCGCCAAGCAGGTGATCGTGCAGCGCGTGCGCGAGGCCGAGCGCCAGCAGGTGGTGGACGCCTTCGCCGATCGCGTCGGCGAACTGGTCACCGGCATCGTCAAGCGCGTCGAGCGCGGTAACATCTATCTCGACCTCGGCAGCAACGCCGAGGCGTTCATCCCGCGCGACAAGACCATTCCGCGCGAGTCGGCGCGCGTGGGCGACCGCGTGCGCGGCTATCTCTACGAGGTCAAATCCGAGGTTCGTGGCCCGCAGCTGTTCGTGTCGCGCGCCGCGCCGGAGTTCATGATCGAGCTGTTCAAGCTGGAAGTGCCGGAAGTCGGCCAGGGCCTGGTCGAGATCAAGGGCTGCGCGCGCGACCCGGGCGACCGCGCCAAGATCGCCGTGCTGGCGCACGACAGCCGCACCGACCCGATCGGCGCGTGCATCGGCATGCGCGGTTCGCGCGTGCAGGCGGTCTCCAACGACCTCAACGGCGAGCGCGTCGACATCATCCTGTGGCACGAGAATCCGGCCCAGTTCGTCATCAACGCGATGGCGCCGGCCGAGGTGCAGTCGATCATCATGGACGAAGAAAAGCACTCAATGGACATCGCGGTGGCCGAGGACAAGCTGTCCCAGGCGATCGGCCGCGGTGGCCAGAACGTGCGCCTGGCCAGCAAGCTGACCGGCTGGCAGCTCAACGTGATGACGCAGGACCAGGTCACCGCCAAGAGCGAGGCCGAGCAGGAAGCGGCACGCGTCCTGTTCATGGACAAGCTCGAGGTCGACCAGGAGATCGCGGTCATCCTGGTGCAGGAGGGTTTCTCCAGCATCGAGGAAATCGCCTACGTGCCCAGCGCCGAGCTGCTGGCCGTGGAGGGCTTCGACGAGGACATCGTCGAGGAGCTGCGTGCCCGCGCCCGCGATGCGCTGCTGACCGAGGCGCTGGCGGTGGAGGAGGGCGTCGACGATCACCAGCCCAGCGCCGAGCTGCTTGCCCTGGAAGGCATGGACGAGGAAACCGCTTATGCGCTGGCCGCGCGTGAGGTCTGCACGGTCGACGACCTGGCCGACCTGGCAGTGGACGACCTCATCGATATCGAGGGCATGGATGAGGAGCGCGCTGCGGCGCTGATCATGGCGGCCCGCGCGCCGATGATCGCGCGGCTGGAGCAGGGTGGCTGAGCGCGGGTACGGCGGCACCCCGGACGGGTGCGCCGGGAAGAACCCCGGGGTTCTTCACCAGGGATGGAAAGGGCGGCGATCATGATGCCGCACGAAATGACAAGCGCGGGAACGGCGGAGCAGAGAACAGAATGTCGGACGTCACGATCAAACAACTCGCCCAGGTACTGGGCATGCCGGTCGACAAGTTGCTGACGCAGCTTGGCGAAGCGGGCATGAAATTCTCCGACCAGGAGCAGGTCATCAGCAGCACCGAGAAGGTGAAGCTGCTCGGATTCCTGCGCCGAACCCACGGCAAGGCCGAAGCCGCCGCCGAGGTTGCGGATGCGGCACCGCGCCAGATCACCCTGCGACGACGCACGGTGGGCGAATTGAAGGTGGCCGGCTCCGGTGGTCGTGGCGCCGCCGGCCCCGCCAAGACGGTCAACGTGGAAGTGCGCGCCAGGCGCACCTACGTCAAGCGCAGCGTGATTGCCGAGGAGGCCAGCGCCGAACCCGAGCGCGAGGAGGCCGTGCGCAAGCTGCAGGAATCGCAGCAGCAGCGCGAGCGCGAGGAGCGCGAACGGCTGGATTCCGAGCAGCGCCGCGAGAAGGACGCGCGCCAGCGCGAGCTCGACGAACAACAGCGCCAGGAAGAAGCCCGGCGCGCCGAAACGGCCGCCGAAGCGCAGAGCGCGGCGGATCTCGCCGAACCCGCGCCGGAAGCGCCTGCCGAGGAGCCGGTGGTCGCCAGCGAACCCGTCGACGAGGAGCCGGGCGTGCAGCGCATGGACCAGCGCGAGCTGGGCATGATCCTTCCGCGCATCCACGAGCCGCGCAAGCGCGAAAAACTGGTCAAGCCGCCCGCCCCGGCACCGGCTCCCGCACCGGCGCCCGCGCCGGCAGCGAGCGATGCGGCTCGCGGCGGCAAGGCACGGCATGGCCGCGAGCGCAGCGAGGACGTCGGCAGCAAGCACGAGCGCGACGGCAGCAAGCGCTTCGCCGGCGGCCAGATGCACCTCAGCGAGGCCGATCGCGCACGCCGCTCGTCCTCCAGCACCAAACGCGGCAAGGGCGGGCGCAGTGGCGGTCGCGACCTGCTGGCGCGCGGCAGCGGCGTGTCCGGCGGAACGCACGGGTTCTCCCGTCCCACCGCACCGGTGGTGCGCGAGGTGGTGGTGAGCGACACCAACGTGGTGGCCGATCTCGCCCAGAAGATGGCGGTGAAGGGCTCCGAGGTGGTGAAAGCCCTGTTCAAGATGGGCGTGATGGCGACGATCAACCAGACCGTCGACCACGACACCGCCGTGCTGGTGGTCGAGGAACTCGGCCATACGCCGGTGGCGGACAACCAGAACAACGCCGAGGAGACGCTCGCGGCGCATACCCAGAACATCGAGCTGGAAGGCGAGAAGGTTCCGCGGCCGCCGGTAGTGACGATCATGGGTCACGTCGACCACGGCAAGACCTCGCTGCTCGACTACATCCGGCGCACCAAGGTGGCATCCGGCGAAGCCGGCGGCATCACCCAGCACATCGGCGCGTACCACGTGAAGACCTCGCGCGGCGTGATCACCTTCCTCGACACCCCGGGCCACGCGGCGTTCACCTCGATGCGCGCCCGCGGTGCGCAGTCGACCGACATCGTGATCCTGGTGGTGGCTGCCGACGACGGCGTCAAGCCGCAGACGATCGAGGCGGTCAAGCATGCCCGCGCGGCCAACGTGCCGATCATCGTGGCGGTCAACAAGATGGACAAGGACGGCGCCAACCCCGACAACGTGAAGCAGGGCCTGGTTGCACAGGAAGTGGTGCCGGAAGACTGGGGCGGCGACGTGCAGTTCGTGCCGGTGTCGGCCAAGACCGGCATGGGCATCGAGGAACTGCTCGAAGCGATCTCGATCCAGGCCGAGGTGATGGAGCTCAAGGCGGTGGCCGACGGCCGCGCCTCCGGCGTGGTGATCGAATCCAGCCTGGATCGCGGCCGCGGTCCGGTGGCCACCGTGCTGGTTCAGCAGGGCACGTTGCGCAAGGGCGACTTCGTGGTCTGCGGCATCGAGTACGGGCGCATGCGCGCGTTGATCAACCAGTCCGGCAAGCAGGTAGACGAAGCCGGTCCGTCGATTCCGGTGCAGGTGCTCGGTCTGTCCGGCGTGCCCGAGACCGGCGACGATTTCGTCTGCGTCGAGGACGAGCGTCTGGCCCGCGAAGTGGCGCAGGAGCGTGAGCTCAAGCGGCGCGAGACGCGGATGGTCAGCAAGAGCAACCGTCTGGAAGACATCATCGCCAAGATGGGCCAGGGCGACGAGCAGCAGACGCTCAACATCCTGGTCAAGGGCGACGTGCAGGGGTCGGTGGAGGCCTTGCGCGAGTCGCTGACCCAGATCGGCAACGAGCGCGTGCGGGTCAACGTGGTGTCCTCCGGCGTGGGCGGCATCAACGAATCCGACGCCACGCTCGCCGCTGCGTCCAAGGCGCTGGTGATCGGCTTCAACGTCCGTGCCGACGCATCGGCGCGCAAGGTGATCGAAACCAATGGCCTCGACGTGCGTTACTTCTCGATCATCTACGACGTGATCGATCAGGTCACCCAGGCGGCCACCGGCCTGCTCGGCATGGAAGTGCGCGAGGACATCATCGGCATCGCCGAGGTGCGCGACGTGTTCCGCAGTTCCAAGTTCGGCGCCGTGGCCGGTTGCATGGTCACCGAGGGCCACGTCAAGCGCAGCAAGCCGATCCGCGTGCTGCGCGACAACGTGGTGGTGTTCGAGGGCGAGCTGGAATCGCTGCGCCGCTTCAAGGACCTCGTGGAAGAAGTCCGCAGCGGCATGGAGTGCGGCATCGCCGTCAAGCAGTACAACGACGTCAAGGTCGGCGACCAGATCGAATGCTTCGAGCGCACGGAAGTGGCTCGCACCTTGTGATGCCTGCGGCATCGCAAGGTGCGAGCGGGAATAGGGAATAGGGAATCGGGAATAGTCAGAGCGGCTGTCCCGACTTCCCTGGCCTCCATGCTCCCGTGACGCACCTTTGCCTTTCCGATTCCCTATTCTCGATTCCCTATTCCCGGCTTTCCAATCATGCCTTCCCGCGACTTCAAACGTACTGACCGGATCGGAGCCGAGCTGCGCCGCGAGCTTGGGCTGCTGGTGCATGCCGCGGTGCGCGACCACGGCCTGCCGTCGGTGAGTGTTTCCGATGTCGAGATCACCCGGGACCTGGACTGGGCGACGGTGTGGGTCACCGCGCTGGTACCGGAGCAGGGTTTGCCGGCGGTGAAGGCGCTCAACCAGATGGGGCACGAGATTCGCCACGCGCTGGCGCACAGCGGCATGCGCATGCGGCGCGTGCCCGAACTGAAGTTCAAGTACGACGATTCGGTCGACAAGGGCGAGCGCATCGAACGCCTGCTGCGCGAACAGGCGGATGCACCCAAGCCGGACGATGACGCCAACGCGGTCTGAGTCTGGCGGCACGAATGCGCAGACCACCCCGCATCCAGTACCGCGACCTGCACGGGATCGTGCTGCTCGACAAGCCGATCGGCTTGAGCTCGAACCAGGCCCTGCAAGGCGTTCGCCGGCTGTTGCGCGCGGCCAAGGGCGGCCACGCCGGTGCGCTCGACCCGCTGGCCAGCGGTCTGCTGCCCTTGTGTTTCGGCGAGGCCACCAAGCTGGCCGGCACCTTGCTCGGCGCCAGCAAGGGTTATCTGGCTGAATGCCGGCTCGGCATCAGCACCGACACCGGTGACCGCGAGGGCGAGGTGATCGCACGCCAGCCGGTGCCCCGACTCGACCCCGAGCTGATCGAAGCCGCGCTGGCACCGCTGCGTGGAGCGATCCGTCAGGTGCCGCCGATGTATTCGGCGCTCAAGCAGGATGGCGAAAGACTGTACGTGAAGGCGCGCCGCGGCGAGTCGGTGGAACGGCCGGCGCGCGAGGTGGTCGTGCATCGACTGGAGCTGCTCTCCCGCGACAGCGACACCTTGCAGTTGCTGGTGGAATGCGGCTCGGGAACCTATGTGCGCTCGCTGGCGACGGATCTGGGTGCCACCCTGGGTTGCGGCGCGCACCTGACTTCGCTGCGGCGCACCTGGGTGGATCCCTTCCGCGATCCGCGCATGGTCACCATGGCCGAACTCGAGCAGGCAGCGGAGCAGGGCGACGAGGCCTTGCTGTGCCATCTGCTGCCGGTGGCCGAGGGTCTGCGCGACCTGCCGTCGGTTCACCTGGACGAGGCGCAGGCGATGGCCGTTTCGCGTGGCCAGCCGATCCAGCTTGACCCCTCGGTACCCGCCGGTCGCTGCGCGGCATTCGCGCCCGATGGTGCCTTGCTCGCCGTGCTCGAACTGGACGACATGCGCCGCAGCCGCATCCTGCGCGGCTTCAACCTGCCGCCAGCGGGCGGATTTGCCTGAAAAGCGGGCTGCGCACTTGTTGTAACACCACTGGCATCAGTAGAATAGACAAGTTATTTCAACGCTTTCACTCCAACCAGGGCGAAGCTTGCGCTTGCGTCATCTCGCGATGATGCAAGCGCAAGCTTCGCATCGCCTTTCAAGGAAACGTACAACCATGTCCCTTACCGCAGAACAGACCAGCAAGATCATTGCTGATTTCGGCCGCGTGCCGAATGATACGGGCTCGACTGAAGTCCAGGTGGCCCTGCTGTCCGCCCGCATCGACCATCTCACCGGTCACTTCAAGGATCACATCCAGGACCACCACTCGCGTCGTGGCCTGCTCAAGCTCGTCAACCAGCGCAAGCGCCTGCTCAGCTACCTGAAGGATCGCGATCTTGCGCGCTACCAGACCCTGATCGAACGCCTCGGCCTGCGCCGGTAACGCTGGGCGCCGTTCGCGGACGCGAGGATCATGCAGCGCCCGTGCGCGGGCGCCTTTCCCAATTCAGATCAGGAAACAGTCACGTGGCAAAAGTAACCAAGTCATTCCAGTACGGTAATCACGAAGTCACGCTGGAGACGGGCGAAATTGCCCGCCAGGCATCCGGTGCGGTCATGGCCAGCATGGGCGGCACCGTGGTGCTGGTCACCGCCGTCGCCGCGACCAAGCAGAAGGAAGGCCAGGATTTCTTCCCGCTCACCGTCGACTACGTCGAGAAGTTCTATTCCGCCGGCCGCATTCCCGGCGGCTTCTTCAAGCGCGAAGGCCGTCCGACCGAGAAGGAGACGCTGACCTCGCGCCTGATCGATCGCCCGGTGCGCCCGCTGTTCCCGGATGACTTCAAGAACGAAGTGCAGGTCATCGCCCAGGTCGTCTCGCTGAACCCGGAAGTGGACGGCGACATCGTGGCCCTGCTCGGCGCCTCCGCCGCGCTCAGCCTGGCCGGCATCCCGTTCAAGGGCCCGATCGGCGCCGCCCGCGTCGGTTACGCCAACGGCAAGTACCTGCTGAACCCGTCGACCACCGAGCTGAAGACCTCCCAGCTGGACCTGGTCGTCGCCGGTACCGCCGGCGCCGTGCTGATGGTGGAATCCGAAGCGCAGCTGTTGTCCGAGGACGTGATGCTCGGCGCGGTGATGTTCGGCCACCAGCAGATGCAGACCGCCATCCGCGCGATCGCCGAACTGGCCACCGAGGCCGGCAAGCCGTCGTGGGACTGGCAGGCACCGGCGCGCAACGAGTCGCTGGCCGCTGCCGTCAAGGGCGCGGTCGGCGACCAGCTGGCCGCCGCGTTCCAGGTGCGCGACAAGCTCGAGCGTCGCGACGCGATCTCCGCGATCAAGGCCGACGTGCTGGCCGGGCTCAAGGCACAGGCCGAAGAAAACGGCTGGTCCACCGCCGCGATGGCCAAGGAATTCGAGGAGCTCGAATACCACACCATGCGCGACAGCGTGCTGAAGACCAAGGTGCGCATCGACGGCCGCCAGCTCGACGACGTGCGTGCGATCACCGCCCGTGTCGGCGTGCTGCCGCGGACGCATGGTTCGGCGCTGTTCACCCGCGGCGAGACCCAGGCGCTGGTCGTCATCACCCTGGGCACCACGCGTGACGCGCAGATCATCGACGCTCCCGGCGGCGAGTCGAAGGACCCGTTCTTGTTCCACTACAACTTCCCGCCGTTCTCGGTGGGCGAAGCCGGTCGCTTCGGCGCGCCGAAGCGTCGCGAGATCGGTCACGGCCGTCTTGCCAAGCGTGGCGTGCAGGCGGTCAAGCCGAGCATCGAGGAGTTCCCGTACGTGGTGCGCGTGGTCTCGGAAATCACCGAGTCCAACGGTTCCTCGTCGATGGCCTCGGTGTGCGGTTCCTCGCTGGCGATGATGGATGCCGGCGTGCCGCTGAAGGCGCCGGTGGCGGGTATCGCCATGGGCCTGGTCAAGGAGGGCAACGACTTTGTCGTGCTGTCCGACATCCTGGGCGACGAGGATCACCTCGGCGACATGGACTTCAAGGTGGCCGGCAGTGCCGAAGGCATCTCCGCGCTGCAGATGGACATCAAGATCGACGGCATCACCGAGGAGATCATGAAGGTGGCGCTGGAGCAGGCCAAGCGCGGCCGCCTGCACATCCTCGGCGAAATGGGCAAGGCGCTCAGCACCGCCCGCACCGAGATGAGCGAGTTCGCCCCGCGCCTGATCACCATCAAGATCCACCCGGACAAGATCCGCGAAGTGATCGGCAAGGGCGGCGCCACCATCCGCTCGATCACCGAGGAGACCGGCACCACGATCGACATCAGCGATGACGGCACCATCATCATCGGCTCGGTCAATCGCGAGGCGGGCGAAGCGGCCAAGAAGCGCATCGAGCAGATCACTTCCGACGTCGAGCCGGGCCGCATCTACGAGGGCAAGGTCGCCAAGCTGATGGACTTCGGCGCGTTCGTGACGATCATGCCGGGCAAGGACGGTCTGGTGCACGTATCGCAGATTTCCGACGAGCGCGTCGAAAAGGTCTCCGACAAGCTCAAGGAAGGCGACATCGTCAAGGTCAAGGTGCTGGAAGTCGACAAGCAGGGCCGCATCCGCCTGTCGATGAAGGCCGTGACCGAGGAAGAGCGCGCCAGCGTCTGAACTCCGCCACGAGGCAATTCCGCAAGGCCCGGCCCATGCCGGGCCTTGCGCGTTTCGGGGCCGGTGATTTTGTGCAACGTGCTTTTGCTAGGATGGATGGACCTTGCGCGAGGATGCACCGATGGCCGATCCGGCGAATGATTTCATCAGGGATTACCAGGCGCTGGCACAGCAGTCGTGGGACGCCTGGACGCGCCAGTTCCAGCAGCCTCCCGCGGCCAATCCGTTCGCGCCGCCCCCGGCGCCTGCCGCGGGCAATGACATGCTGGAACGCACCCTGGCCGGGCTGAAGGGATACTTCGACTGGATGCAGGCAGCGGCCAGCGGCGGCGCGGCCCAGCCGGCCACCGACTGGCGTCAGCAATTGCAGCAGATGTTCGGTGGAGCCAGTCAGCCGTTCGCGCAGGCTTTCGGCGGCATCGACACTGCCGGCGCGGAGGGCTTCGCGCGGCAATGGCAGTCCTGGCTGCAGGCGGCCCAGCGCGGTGGTTTCGGTGAGCTGTCGGGCTTGCAGGGGCCGACCCCGGCATTCGGCCTGAACCGCGAGCAGCAGATGCAGCAGCAAGCCCTGGCCACGGCCTTGCTGGAGTCGATGCGGGCATCCGCCCGCTATCAGGAGCTGATCCAGCGCGCCAACGCGCAAGGCATGCAACGCCTGCAGGCGCGGTTGGCCGAACCGGGGCGCCAGGTCGATTCGCTCAAGGGGCTGTACGACTTGTGGGTGGACGCCTCCGAAGAGGCTTATGCGGGAATCGCGCTGTCCGACGAATTCCGCGATGCCTATGGCGAGATGGTCAACACGCAGATGCGCGTGCGCCAGCTCCAGCAACAGCAGACCGAGCAGATGTGCCAGCAGCTCGGCGTGCCCACGCGCAGCGAAGTGTCCAGCCTCGGCGAACGCCTGCAGGCGCTGCGCCGCGAATTCCGTGCCAATCTGGCCGATGGGTCCGCCGACCATGCCGGGGAGATCATGGCCTTGCGCCGGGAACTCGCGGCGTTGAAGCGCCGGCTCGCCGATCGCCCGGCGGTACCCGCAGTGAAGAAGCGCGCCGCTGCCAAGCCTGCGGTCGCCGTGAAGAAGGCGCCGGCGAAAGCGGCGCGCAAGCCCACCAGCCCGTCCAAATCGGGCTCCGGCCAGCGCAAGCGCAAATAAGGAGAGCAGCCATGCAGACACCATTGCGCATCGACCCGACCCAGGCCCTGGCCGACATCGCCACCTTCCAGCGCAAACTGGCCGCCGGCATGGCCAACCTGCGCAACATGCGCGAGCCGGAATACGCCAATACCCCGCGCGAGCTGGTCTACAGCGAGGACAAGCTGAAGGTCTGGCACTTCACCGGCCACGGCAAGGCGACCTCGAAGACCCCGCTGCTGATCGTCTACGCCCTGGTCAACACGGTGTGGATGACCGACCTGCAGGCCGACCGCTCGATGGTGCGCAACCTGCTGGAGCAGGGCGAGGATGTCTACCTGATCGACTGGGGCTATCCCGACGGCGCCGACCGCTGGCTGACCCTGGACGACTACATCAACGGCTACCTCGACCGCTGCGTCGACGTGGTACGCAAACGCCACGGTCTCGACGCGATCAACGTGCTCGGCATCTGCCAGGGCGGCGCGTTCTCGCTGTGCTATACCGCGCTGCATCCGGACAAGGTGAAGAACCTGATCACCATGGTCACCCCGGTGGATTTCCACACGCCGGACAACATGCTGTCGCACTGGTGCCGCCGGATGGACGTGGACCTGTTCGTCGACACCATGGGCAACATCCCGGCCGGGCTGATGAACTACGTCTACCTCACGCTGAAGCCGCTGCGGCTGAACCAGCAGAAGTACATCGGCATGGTGGACATCCTCGACAACCCGACCGAGCTGGAAAACTTCCTGCGCATGGAGCGCTGGATCTTCGACTCGCCCGACCAGGCCGGCGAGGCGTTCCGCCAGTTCATCAAGGATTTCTACCAGGGCAACAAGCTGGTCAAGGGCACGCTGGACATCGGCGGTCAGAGCGTGGATCTGGGCATGATCACCCAGCCGGTGCTGAACATCTTCGCCGAGCAGGATCACCTGGTGCCGCCGGATGCCTCGCGCGCACTGGGCAAGCACGTGGGCACCACCGACTACACCCAGCTCGCGTTCAAGGGCGGCCACATCGGCATCTACGTGTCCGGCCGCGCCCAGCGCGAGGTGCCGCCGGCGATCCACCAGTGGTTGCGCCAGCGCGACTGAATCGCGCGCACGCACGTGATCGCCTGTCGTGCGGAATCCACGCACGACAGGCGATAATCACCGGATGACCACATCCGCCGATACCCACGATTCCATCCGCGCCGTGCAGTGGCAAGGCGATTACCTGCGCCTGCTCGACCAGCGCCTGCTGCCGGGCGAGGAACGCTGGATCGACTGCCGCGATGCGGCCCAGGTCACCCAGGCCATCCGCGACCTGGTCGTGCGTGGCGCGCCGGCCATCGGCATTGCCGCCGCCTGGGGCGTGGCGATGGCGGCACAGCAGGGCGTTCCGCTGGAACCGGTACTGGCGCAGTTGCGCGCGGCCCGGCCCACGGCAGTGAACCTGATGTGGGCATTGGACCGGATGAAAAAACGCATCGCTGCCGGTGCCGATGCCGGTGCGCTGTTGCACGAGGCGCAGCTGATCCAGGACGAGGATCTGGCTGCCAATCGCCGCATGGGCGAGCTCGGTGCAGCACTGATCGCGCCGGGCTCGGGCGTACTGACCCATTGCAACACCGGTTCGCTGGCCACCGCCGGTTACGGTACCGCGCTCGGGGTGATCCGCGCCGGCGTCGCCGCAAACCGGATCGCGCGCGTCTATGCCGGCGAGACGCGTCCGTGGCAGCAAGGCGCGCGGCTGACCATGTGGGAACTCGTACGCGAGGGCATCCCCGCCCGGCTGATCGCCGACTCTGCCGCCGCGCACCTGATGAAATCCGGCGCCGTGCAGTGGGTGATCGTCGGTGCCGACCGCATCGCGGCCAACGGCGACACCGCCAACAAGATTGGCACCTACCAACTGGCGATCAGCGCGAAATACCATGGCGTCAAGTTCATGGTGGTGGCGCCGTCGTCGACGGTGGACATGGCGACCGCCAACGGCGAGGAGATCGAGATCGAGCTGCGCGACCCGGCCGAGCTTCTGTCCAGCGGGGGCAGGCGCGTGGTGGTGGAGGGAGCGCAGGCATGGAATCCGGTTTTCGACGTCGCACCCGCCGAGCTGATCGACGCGATCGTCACCGAGCGCGGCGTGATCGAGCGACCTGACACCCTGTCGATGCAGGCCTTGTTCGGCCATTGATTCCCCGGGTTCCGATGCGGCATTCGGCCGTCCTCGCGGCGCTTGCCGTGTTCGTCCGCTGGTTGCCGAGACGACCTCGCTGGGGGCCGGCGCGTCCGGCGCGCTGCTCAATTCTTGAGCACATTTCCGATGGCCTCGTGCCGGTCTCGCGATGGCAATACAAGTCATTGATTTCAAAAGCTTAAAACCTGTCATTTTGCAGCCATCCATGCTACAATCCAGCGGTTCATTTCGGGTCGCTCGCGCACGCGCTTGAGACGCGGCGCCAGCGTCCTTTTTTTGTCTCCAGGGAAGCCAATCCATGGCAGAAACCGCCAAAGAAATCATTCGCGTCAACATCGAAGACGAGATGCGGCAGAGCTACCTCGATTACGCGATGAGCGTGATCATTGGCCGCGCGCTTCCCGATGTACGCGATGGACTCAAGCCGGTGCATCGTCGCGTATTGTTCGCGATGAACGAACTCGGCAACGTGTGGAACAAGCCGTACAAGAAGTCGGCCCGCGTGGTCGGCGACGTCATCGGCAAATACCATCCGCACGGCGACCAGTCGGTGTATGACGCGATCGTGCGCCTGGCGCAGCCGTTCTCGCTGCGCTACATGCTGGTCGACGGCCAGGGCAACTTCGGCTCGGTCGACGGCGACAGCGCCGCCGCCATGCGTTACACCGAGGTGCGCATGTCGCGGCTCAGCCACGAGCTGCTGGCCGACATCGACAAGGAAACCGTCGACTTCGGCCCGAACTACGACGAGAGCGAGCACGAGCCGCTGGTGCTGCCCACGCGCGTGCCGAACCTGCTGGTGAACGGTTCGGCCGGCATCGCGGTCGGCATGGCCACCAACATCCCGCCGCACAACCTCAACGAGGTAATCGCGGCGACCATCGCGCTGATCGACGAGCCCGCGCTGTCGATCGACGAATTGATGCATTACATCCCGGGCCCGGACTTCCCGACCCACGGCATCATCAATGGCTCCTCCGGCATCATCGAGGCCTATCGCACCGGTCGCGGCCGCATCCTGGTGCGCGCGAAGGCGGAGATCGAAACCGAGTCGAACGGCCGCGAGACGATCATCGTCCACGAGCTGCCGTACCAGGTGAACAAGGCGCGGCTGATCGAAAAGATCGCCGAGCTGGTCAAGGAAAAGAAGCTCGAAGGCATCAGCGAGCTGCGTGACGAGTCCGACAAGGACGGCATGCGCGTCGTCATCGAGATCCGCAAGGACGCGATGGGCGACGTGGTGCTGAACAACCTGTTCCAGCAGACCCAGTTGCAGGTCACCTTCGGCATCAACATGGTGGCGCTGCTGGACGGCCAGCCGAAGCTGCTGAACCTCAAGGACATCCTCGAAGCGTTCATCCGCCACCGGCGCGAGGTGGTCACCCGCCGCACCATCTTCGAGCTGCGCAAGGCCCGCGCCCGCGCGCACATCCTCGAAGGCCTCACTGTCGCACTGGCCAACATCGACGAGATGATCGAGCTGATCAAGACTTCGGCGTCGCCGGCCGAGGCGCGCGAGCGCATGCTGGCCAGGAAATGGCAGCCGGGCGTGGTCGGCGCGCTGTTGTCGGCGGCCGGCGCCGGTGCCTCGCGACCGGAGGACATGGACCCGCGCGATGGCCTGAAGGCCGATGGCTACCAGTTGTCCGACGTGCAGGCGCAGGAAATCCTGGCGATGCGGCTGCACCGCCTTACCGGCCTGGAACAGGAAAAGCTTTCCGACGAGTACCGCCAGATCCTGGAAACCATCCGCGGCCTGATCGAGATCCTGGAGAACCCGGACCGCCTGCTGCAGGTGATCCGCGAGGAGCTGGAAGCGATCAAGGCCGAGTTCGGCGACGCGCGTCGCACCGAGATCCAGCATTCGCAGGAGGACCTCAACGTCCTCGACCTGATCGCCCCGGAAGACATGGTGGTCACGCTGTCGCACACCGGCTATGTCAAGCGCCAGCCGGCCAGCACCTACCGCTCGCAGCGGCGCGGCGGCAAGGGTCGCTCGGCCTCGGCGCTGAAGGACGAGGACGTGGTCGAGCAGCTGTGGGTGGTCAACACGCACGACACCCTGCTCACCTTCACCAGCACCGGCCGCGTCTACTGGCTCAAGGTCTACCAGATTCCCGAGGCCGGTCCCGGCGCGCGCGGCAAGCCGATCATCAACCTGCTGCCGCTGGGCGAGGGCGAAAAGGTGCAGGCGGTGCTGCCGATCCGCGAGTATGCGGAAGATCGCTTCGTGTTCTTTGCCACCAAGCACGGCACGGTGAAGAAAACCCCGCTGACCGAATTCGCGTTCCAGCTGCAGAAGGGCAAGCTGGCGATCAAGCTGCACGACGACGACGCACTGGTCAACGTCGAGCTGACCGACGGCGACAGCGACATCCTGCTGTTCGCCTCCAACGGCAAGGTCAATCGTTTCGACGAGAACACCGTGCGCTCGATGGGCCGCACCGCCGCGGGCGTACGCGGCATGAAACTGGTCGGCGGCGCCGAGGTGGTATCGCTGATCGTGGCGGCGGAAGGCGACATCCTCACCGCCACCGCGCGGGGCTACGGCAAGCGCACCGAACTGGCCGAGTTCACCAAGAAGGGCCGTGGCACGCAGGGCGTCATCGGCATCCAGTGCTCCGAGCGCAATGGCGCGCTGGTCGGCGCGGTGCAGGTCACCGAGGCGCACGAGCTGATGCTGATCTCCGACCAGGGCACCCTGGTGCGCACGCGCGTGGCGGAAGTCTCGCAACTGGGCCGCAATACCCAGGGCGTCACCCTGATCAAGCTGCCCGCCGACGAAACGCTGGTCAGCGTGATGCGGCTGGACGCGGAAGAGGACAACGGCGACGAGGCCGTCGTCGAGTCCAGGGATGCGCCGGTCGGCGAAGCGGGTGAGGGCGCCACGGGAGACGCTTCCGCGGGCGAGTGATCCCGCTGTGGTGAAACGAACAGGCCCCGGCATGGCCGGGGCCTGTTAGCGTTCATGGCATGCCGCGCGTCGGTCAGCGGTGGTCCAGCGTGACACCGGTCAGCAGGCCGCGGGCCAGCATGCTGCATTGACGCCGGTGCACCAGAAGCTGCCACTGGCGTCCGCCGACCTGGCGCCACAGCACCGCCGAGCGCACCGCGGCGAGCAGGTTGGCGCGCACTTTCTCGACCACGGCCGATTGCTGCAACTGCTGCGGATTTCCGCTGACCATTACCCGCGGCCGCAAGGTGGACAGCGTGGAGGCATACAGCTCGGCGAGACGGCCGCTGACCTGGCTCGAATCCTGTCCGAAATGCTCGACCTGGCGCTGCGCCGCCTGGATGCCCTGCTGCAGCTTCTCCAGCAGCTCCGGGCGGCCGGCAAGGCTGCGTTCCAGCCGCATCACGGTGACCACCATGCGGGTAACCGACATGTCGCGATCGCTCTCGTCGAGCTGGGCGACCAGGTTGCGCAGGCCGAGTCGCACGCCCGAGACGCCACCGTACACGGCCACCACCGAGGGCGCGTCGATGCGGAAGATGCTGGCCACGCCCGCCTGCATGGCGATCTCGTCGCAGCGTCCGTCGTTGGCCAGTTGCTGGGCCAGCGAGCAGGCCTGAAACAATCCGGCCAGGGCGAGTACGCGTTCCTCGTTCATGCCTAGGGTTTCAAACACGGATTTGCGATTCCTTGAGTTGCGCTGTGGTGGTGAGTGTGAAGGCTGGCAGCAAGCCGCCGTAGGCGGCATCGGTTGCCATGATCACCGCGCCGCCGAGACAGACCTCGCCAGCGTAGAAAACGACCGATTGACCCGGCGTGACGGCACGCTGCGGCACATCGAACGTGACGGCAAGACCGGTCTCGCCGACGCTGACCGAGCACGCCTGGTCGGTCTGACGGTAGCGCGTGCGCGCCGTGCAGCGAAACTCGGTGCCCGGCGGCTCGCCGGCGATCCAGTGTGGTGCCTCGGTATGCAATCGCCGCGACAGCAGCCAGTGGTTCTCGCCGCCCTGGGCGACGACCAGCACGTTGGCCGCCACGTCCTTGCCCACCACGAACCAGGGCTCGCCGCTGGCGCCATGCCGGCCGCCGATGCCGAGTCCGTTGCGCTGGCCCAGGGTGTAATACATCACGCCCTGGTGTTCGCCGACCCGCCGGCCGTCGGGCGTGCGCGTCTCGCCCGGGCGTGCGGGAATGTACTGCGCCAGGAAGCTGCGGAAGTCGCGCTCGCCGATGAAGCAGATGCCGGTGGAATCCTTCTTCGCATGGGTCGGCAGCGCCGCCTCGCGGGCCAGTTCGCGCACGCGCGGCTTCTCGATCCCGCCCAGCGGAAACAGCGTGGCGGCCAGTTGCTGCTGGCCCAGCGCATGCAGGAAATAACTCTGGTCCTTGGCCGCGTCCGTCGCCCGCAGCAGCCGGTGGCGTCCGTCCACGCAATCGACGCGGGCGTAATGGCCGGTGGCGATCTTTTCCGCGCCGAGCATGCGAGCCTCGTCGAGGAAGGTCTTGAACTTGATCTCGCGATTGCACAGCACGTCCGGGTTGGGGGTGCGGCCGGCGCGGTATTCGGCAAGAAAGTGCTCGAACACGCCATCCCAGTACTCCGCCGCGAAATTGCGCGCGTGGAACGGGATGCCCAGGCGGCCACAGACCGCCACCGCGTCCTTGCGATCCGCGTCGCTGGTGCACGGACCGTCGCGGTCGTCCTCTTCCCAGTTCTGCATGAACAGGCCTTCGACCTCGTGGCCCTGCCGTTGCAGCAACAAGGCAGCCACCGACGAATCGACACCGCCGGAGACGCCCAGCATCACCTTCATCCGCGCGACCCTCCCGGCACCCAGCTCAGGCTGGCCAACGGCAGTCGCTGGCCGGCCAGCCAGGCGTCGATGCTGGCCAGCACCAGCGGGCTGCGCAGGCGCTCGCCGAGGCCGGCGATTTCGTCGCGAGTCATCCACAAGGCGCGGCGGATACCGGTGTCCAGCGGCCGATCGGCGTCGTGCCCGAGTGCCCGGGCGGCGAAACTGAAGCGGATCACTGCCTCGCCGTGCTCGCTGCTGCGCCATTGCTGCACGCCGATCAGGTGCTGCGGCTCGACCGTCCAGCCGGTTTCTTCCAGGGTCTCGCGCACGGCCGCGGCGGCCAGCGTTTCGCCGTCCTCCAGGTGCCCGGCCGGCTGGTTGCAGACCAGTCGACCGGCAACCTCCTCCTCCACCATCAGGTAGCGCCCGGCCTCAGCCACCACGCACGCCACGGTGACGTGCGGGCGCCAGATCTCGGGGCGGGGCTTGGGGTCGGCCATGAAAATTCAGGGGTGGAAAAGTGTCCATTGTGCCACTACCTGCAGTAAACGCCGACGCGCCGGGCACGATTGGCGGCGGCGTATACTTCAACCGAAAGCGAATGCCTCCCACGACACCATGGCCAACGAAAACGAACACGAACAAGACAGCGGCCGCGGCCTGGCGCTGGAAACCGCCAAGCCGGAAGTGGCACGACCGCCGCTGTTCCAGGTGCTGCTGCTGAACGACGATTTCACACCGATGGATTTCGTGGTGGAGGTGCTGCGCAATTTCTTTACCCTGGACCAGGAACAGGCGGTGCAAATCATGTTGCACGTGCATACCCGCGGACGCGGCGTGTGCGGCGTGTTCACGCGGGAAGTGGCAGAAACCAAGGTCACCCACGTCAACGAGTATTCCCGCTCGCACCAGCATCCGTTGTTGTGCACTATGGAAAAGCTCTGAACGCCCCCATTTCGTGCCCATCGCGGCGCTGAAGGCCGCCCAACAAGCTAGCGGAGACGATCCGAATGTTCAGCAAGGATCTGGAAGTCACCATCGGCCACTGCTACAAGCAGGCCCGCGAACAGCGTCATGAGTTCATGACGGTGGAACACCTGCTGCTGGCGCTGACGGAGAACCAGTCGGCGCTCGGCGCATTGCGCGCCTGCGGCGTCGACCTGCCGCGCATGGCCGGCGAGCTGACCCGCATCATCGGCGAGACGGTGCCGGTGCTGCCGCCGGGCGACGAGCGCGACACGCAGCCCACGCTGGGGTTCCAGCGGGTGCTGCAGCGCGCCGTCTACCACGTGCAGTCGTCCGGCCGAAAGGAGGTCACCGGCGCCAACGTGCTGGTGGCGATCTTCGGCGAGAAAGACTCGCATGCGGTGTTCTTCATGCACCAGCAGGAGATCACCCGGCTCGACGTGGTCAACTACATCTCCCACGGCATCGCCAAGATCGGCGACGAGCCGGCGGCCGGCGTGTCCGGCGGCGAGCGCGAAGGCGAGGAGGGCGGCGAGCCCAAGGGCAACCCGCTGCACGAGTTCGCCAGCAACCTCAACGAACTGGCGCTGGAAGGCAAGATCGACCCGCTGATCGGGCGCGCCGACGAGATCGAGCGCACCATCCAGGTGCTCTGCCGCCGGCGCAAGAACAATCCGCTGTATGTCGGCGAGGCCGGCGTGGGCAAGACTGCGCTGGCCGAGGGCCTGGCCAAGCGCATCGTCGACGGCGAAGTGCCCGAGGTGCTGGAGAGCGCCACGATCTGGGCGCTGGATCTCGGTGCCCTGGTGGCCGGTACCAAGTACCGTGGCGATTTCGAGAAGCGCCTGAAGAGCGTGATCGCGCAGCTCAAGAAGCAGCCCGGTGCGATTCTGTTCATCGACGAGATCCACACGATCATCGGCGCCGGCTCCGCCTCGGGCGGCACCATGGATGCCTCGAACCTGATCAAGCCGATGCTGGCCTCGGGCGAACTGCGCTGCATCGGTTCGACCACGTTCCAGGAATACCGCGGCGTGTTCGAGAAGGACCGTGCGCTGGCCCGCCGCTTCCAGAAGATCGACGTGGTCGAACCGACCGTGGCCGACAGCGTGGAGATCCTCAAGGGCCTGCGTTCGCGCTTCGAGGAACACCACCATGTCGCCTACACCAACGACGCGCTGAAGGCGGCCGTCGACCTGTCGGTGAAGCACATCCCCGACCGGCTGCTGCCGGACAAGGCGATCGACGTGATCGACGAGGCCGGCGCACGCCAGCGACTGCTGCCGGAAGACAAGCGCACCGGTACCGTGGACGTCAGCGAAGTCGAGTACATCGTGGCCAAGATGGCGCGGATTCCGGAGAAGCAGGTCTCCGCCTCCGATCGCGACGTGCTGCGCAACCTCGAGCGCAACCTCAAGATGGTGGTGTTCGGACAGGATCCGGCGATCGAGGCGCTGGCCGCGTCGATCAAGATGGCCCGCTCGGGTCTGGCCGATCCGTCCAAGCCGATCGGCTGCTTCCTGCTGGCCGGCCCCACCGGCGTGGGCAAGACCGAGGTGACCAAGCAACTGGCGATGCAGCTCGGCATCGAGATGATCCGCTTCGACATGTCCGAATACATGGAAGGGCATTCGGTGTCGCGCCTGGTCGGTGCGCCTCCGGGTTACGTCGGCTTCGACCAGGGTGGCCTGCTGACCGAGGCGGTGACCAAGCATCCGCACGCGGTACTGCTGCTCGACGAGATCGAGAAGGCCCACCCGGACGTGTTCAATATCCTGCTGCAGGTGATGGATCGCGGCGTGCTCACCGACACCAACGGTCGCGAGGCGAACTTCAAGAACGTGGTGGTGGTGATGACGACCAACGCGGGTGCGGCCATTGCTTCCCGCCGCACCATGGGCTTCGTCGAGCAGAAGCACGAATCCGATGCGATGGAAGTGATCCGCCGCATCTTCACGCCGGAGTTCCGCAACCGGCTGGATGCGATCATCCAGTTCGACTCGCTGGATTTCGAGCACATCCTGCGCGTGGTGGACAAGTTCCTGATCGAACTGGAAAGCCAGCTGACCGAAAAGAAGGTGAGCCTGGACGTGGGTGCCGATGCCCGCCGCTGGCTGGCCGAGCACGGCTTCGACCCGCAGATGGGTGCGCGGCCGATGGCGCGGGTGATCCAGGAGAAGGTGAAGCGCGCGCTGGCCGACGAATTGCTGTTCGGCAAGCTCACCGATGGCGGCGTGGTCACGCTGAGCGTGGCCGATGGCGAGCTGAAGGTCGAGTGCAAGGCCGCCGCCAAGCTGCCGGCCATCGTCGAATGATGCCCGGCTGATGCTGGTGTCGGAAAAGCAAAAGCGGCGCCTGGCGCCGCTTTCTGCTTTCTGCTTTCCTCGATGCCGCCCTGCGGGGCGGCCTACTTCATGCGATAAGTGATGCGACCCTTGCTCAGGTCGTACGGGGTCATCTCGATCTTGACCTTGTCGCCGGTGAGGATCCGGATGTAGTGCTTGCGCATGCGCCCGGAGATGTGCGCGATCACCACGTGACCGTTCTCCAGCTGCACGCGGAACATGGTGTTGGGCAGGGTCTCCTGGACCGTGCCTTCCATTTCGATGACGTCGTCTTTGGCCATATGTCCCGGGCTTCACGCGCAGCCGAGATGGCTGCGTAAGCCGTCGATTATGCCACGAATGGCGGCGTGGTTAAAGAATCATCAAGGCCGTCGCAAGTTCAGGCAAACAGCTCCTCCAGCTTGCGCCGGATCTCCTGTTCGATCATGCCGGTCAGCGGCGTCAGCATCATGCCCAGCCTCGCCTGCACGTCGATTGCCTCGCGCTCCACGGCAATGGAACCGGTGACACCGGGGCGCGAGAAACCCAGGGTGTCGCCTTGCCAGTCGCCGGCCAGGCCGAACTTCTCGTGCATGCGCGCGGCCACCTGTTCGACGCGGGCGCGGGCCTCGGCGATCGACAACTGGTGGGCGCGGCGAATATGGATGCTCGGCATGGCATGCTTCCGGCAAAGCGGCCATCTTACTGCGATGCAGGCGCATGGTAGAGTCTCGCGATTGATCGACCTGGCACGCCATGCGCATCGAATTTCCCAATGCCGCTCGCGAGGATTTCCGCTGGACGCAGGCGCGACTATGCATCGGCAGCGACGCCGCCAATGACCTGGTGCTGGCCGCCGGCCAGGCGGCCGCGCGGCACGTTCGCATCGAGCAGGATCGTCGCGGCTGGGTGCTCCAGGTGCTGCCCTCGGCCGACCGCATCTACGTCAACGCCAGGCCCGTGCGCGAGCGTGCGCTGGTGCGTCCGGGCGACGTCGTCAGCATCGGCGATTGCCGCATGTTGCTGCGCGACGACGACGATCCCGCGCTGCGTGAGCCGCGTCAGGTCCCGGCGCACGAACGCTGCATCGTGGCGCTGCGCGCGGTCGCCGGACCGCTGTCCGGGCGGCTGCTGCCAGTGCAGGATGGGCTCGAGTTCGGTCCCGCCGGCCGTTGCCTGCCGGGCCTGCCGGCGGGCGAGGCGGTGGGCTTGCGCATCGGCTGGCAGGAGGGCCGGCTGATGCTGGAGTCGACCCTGCCCTCGGCGCGGCATCCGTTGCGGGTGAACGGCGTCGCGACGCAATGCGTGGCGCTGCAGGACGGCGACCAGATTGGCGTGGCGATGCACCGCTTCGTACTCGAGGCTCCCGGCATGGAACCCGAACCGGAACCGGTCGAATCCGCGCCGCGGGCGGCGCCCTTGCCCGAGGCAGCGGCCGGGCCTTCCGGCGAGGTGTGGTGGCTGATCGCCACGGCTGCCGCGCTGGCGCTGGCCATCGCCTTGGTGCTGCTGGTGCGCTTCTGAGCACTGGTTGACGAAAGCATGTTGCGCCGCGGCATAATGCGGAACAACCTCGACGCCGCAGGAAACCCCGTGAGCAGAGTCTGGAATTTCAGTGCCGGTCCCGCCGCGCTGCCGCTGGCCGTGCTCGAACGCGCCCGCGACGAGCTGACCGACTGGCAGGGCAGCGGCGCTTCGGTGATGGAGCAGTCCCATCGCGGCAAGCGCTTCATCGCCATGGCCGCGCAGGCCGAAGCGGACTTGCGCGCGCTGGTGGGTATCCCTGCTGACCATGCCGTGCTGTTTCTGCAGGGCGGCGCGACGCAGCAGTTCGCCCAGATCCCCATGAACCTGGCGGGCGAGGGCGAAAGCGCCGACTACATCGACAGCGGCCACTGGAGTACCAAGGCGATCAGCGAGGCAGCGCCGTACGTGCGGGTCAACGTGGCCGCCAGCGCGAAGGCCGCCGGCTATCGGCAGCTGCCGCCGCGCGAAAGCTGGCAGCTCGATCCGCGCGCCGCCTATGTGCACTACACGCCGAACGAAACCATCCACGGCGTGGAGTTCCCCGACGTGCCCGAGACAGGCGAGGTGCCATTGGTCGCGGACATGTCCTCCAACATCCTGTCCGCGCCACTGGACGTGCGCCGATTCGGCCTGGTCTATGCCGGCGCGCAGAAGAACATCGGCCCGTCCGGACTGGTGCTGATGATCATCCGTCGCGACCTGCTCCAACGAGCGGGCCGGCCGATGGCGCGGATCTTCCGCTATGCCGACCATGCCGCGGCCGACTCGATGTTGAACACCCCGAACACCTGGGGCTGGTATCTTGCCGGGCTCACTTTCCAGTGGCTGCTGGCGCAGGGCGGGCTGGCCGCGATGGGTGCAGCCAACCGCGCCAAGGCCGACTTGCTGTACACGAGCATCGACGGCTCCGGCGGCTACTACCGCAACCCGGTGGAGCCGGCCGCGCGTTCGCGCATGAACGTGCCATTCACCCTGCATGACAGTGCGCTGGATGCGCCATTCCTGCAGGAGTCCGAGGCCGCCGGGCTGCTTGCGCTGAAGGGGCACAAGGCAGTGGGCGGGATGCGCGCATCGCTGTACAACGCCGTGCCGCTGGAGGCGGTCGAGGCGCTGGTCGCTTTCATGCGCGACTTCGCCACGCGCCATGGTTGAACATCATTCGCGGAGCATGGGATGCTCGCGTGCAAATGGACTTCTTTCCATCCAGACGGCCAAGGCATGAACGACCCCAAGACTCCGCTTAGCGAGATGCGCGAGCGCATCGACAGCATCGACCGGCAGATCCAGCAGCTCATCTCCGAGCGCGCCAACCATGCCCGCACGGTGGCGAAGGTGAAGGGCGAGGGGCTTTCGGCGATCGACTACTACCGCCCCGAGCGCGAAGCGCACGTGCTGCGCATGGTGGTGGACCGCAACCAGGGGCCGCTGTCCGATGCCGAGATGGTGCGCCTGTTCCGCGAGATCATGTCCTCCTGCCTGGCGCAGGAAGACCCGTTGAAGATCGGCTTCCTCGGCCCGGAGGGCACCTTCAGCGAACAGGCCGTGCGCAAGCATTTCGGCCATGCCGCCTACGGCCTGCCGCTGGGCAGCATCGAGGAAGTGTTCCAGGAGGTCGCCGCCGGGCACGCCGATTTCGGCGTGGTGCCGGTGGAGAACTCGGGGCAGGGCATGATCCAGGTGACGCTGGACATGTTCCTCACTTCCGAGGCCACCATCTGCGGCGAGATCGAGCTGCGCGTGCACCAGTGCCTGCACTCGCGCAGCGGCAGGCTGGAAGACGTGCATCGCATCTACGCACATGCTCAGTCGCTGCAGCAGTGCAAAACCTGGTTGCGCATCAACCTGCCCGACGTCGAGTGCATCGCGGTGTCGAGCAATGCCGAGGCGGCTCGGCTGGCGTTGCATGCCGATGACGTTGCGGCGATCGCCGGCGAAAGCGCAGGCAAGGTCTATCGGCTGAAGACGGTGGCGCAGGGCATTGAGGACCGCGCCGACAACACCACGCGCTTCCTGGTGATCGGCCGCACGCTGTTCCCGCCTTCGGGCAACGACCGCACCTCGCTGCTGGTCACGGTCAACGACAAGCCGGGCGCACTGTACGACGTGCTCAGCCCGTTCGCGAAGCATGGCATCAGCCTGAACCGGATCGAGTCGCGCCCGGCGCACACTGGCAAGTGGCAGTACGCATTCTTCATCGATGTGTCCGGCCACATTGACGACGATGCGCTGCAGGCCGCCGTGCGCGACATCGGCGAGTCGGCCGCGTCGATCCGCGTGCTCGGCTCCTACCCGGTGGCCTTGCCTTGAGCGCACGGCTGGACTGGCTCAGCGGCGCAGGTGGCCCCTTGCACGGCAGCGTCGCCGTGCCGGGCGACAAGTCGATCTCGCATCGGGCGCTGATGCTGGCGGCCATCGCCGAGGGGCGTTCGCATATTCGCGGCTTTCTCGAGGGTGAGGACACGCGCGCCACGGCCGCGGTACTGGCCCAGCTCGGCGTGCGCATCGAAATCCCGACGGAGGGTGAACGCGTCATTCACGGCGTCGGCCTGCACGGCCTGCATGCCGCCACGCAGCCGCTGGACTGCGGCAATGCCGGTACCGGCATGCGTCTGCTCGCTGGCTTGCTCGCGGGGCAGGCGTTCGACAGCGTGCTGGTGGGCGATGCTTCGCTGTCGAAGCGACCGATGCGCCGGGTGACCGACCCGCTGACACGGATGGGTGCGCGCATCGACAGCCAGGACGGCCTGCCGCCCCTGCGGCTTCACGGCGGCAACACCCTGCGCGGCATCCGCTACGAGTTGCCGGTGGCCAGCGCCCAGGTGAAGTCCGCCCTGCTGCTGGCCGGCCTGTATGCGCAAGGCACGAGCGAGATTCTCGAACCGCACCCGACCCGCGACTACACCGAACGCATGCTGGCCGCGTTCGGGTGGCCGATCGAGTTCACGCCGGGTCGTGTCCGGCTCGACGGTGGCCACGCCTTGCGTGCGGTCGACGTCGAGGTGCCGGCGGACTTCTCGTCGGCGGCATTCTTCCTGGTTGCCGCCAGCATCGTGCCGGGTTCGCAGCTGCGCCTGCCGGGGATAGGCCTCAATCCACGCCGCACCGGCTTGCTGCAGGCACTGCGCCTGATGGGCGCAGACATCGTGGTGGAGCAGGAACGCGAGGCCGGCGGAGAGCCGGTGGGCGATCTGGTGGTCCGCCATGCGCCGTTGCATGGCATCGAGTTGCCCGTCGCGCTGGTGCCGGACATGATCGACGAACTCCCCATCCTGTTCATCGCTGCTGCCGCGGCGTCGGGACGCACGGTGGTCCGCGGCGCGGCCGAGTTGCGGGTGAAGGAATCCGACCGCATCGCCACCATGGCGACGGGCATGCGCGCGCTGGATGTGGCGATCGAGGAGACCCCGGATGGCGCGGTCATCGACGGCGGCCCGATCGGCGCCGGCACGGTGGAAAGCCTCACCGACCATCGCATCGCGATGAGCTTTGCGGTGGCCGGCTTGCGCGCGACCGGGCCGGTGCGGATCAACGACTGCCGCCACGTGGCCACCTCGTTCCCGGGCTTTCGCGCGCTGGCCAATGGCTGCGGGTTCGCCCTGCGCGAGATGTGCTGAACCCGTCGCGACACTCGTTGTATCGTGGGCGCGCGCATTGGCGCGCACCCCGGAACTGACCCATGCCGCTCGCCTCATCTCCGTTCATCGTGGCCATCCCGGCCCGGCATGGCTCGACCCGGTTGCCGGGCAAGCCCCTGCGTCACATCGGCGGGCTGCCGATGGTCGTGCGCGTGGCGCAGCGCGCACTGCAAGCAGGCGCCGGCCGTGTCGTGGTGGCAGTGGACGACGAGCGCATCGCCGAGGCGCTGGCCGGCCAGCGCGAGGTGCAGATCTGCATGACCCGCCGCGACCACGCCTCCGGCAGCGATCGGCTGGCCGAATGCGCGGAGCAGCTCGGCTGGGCCGACGACAGCATCGTGGTCAACCTGCAGGGCGACGAACCGTTCGCGCCGGCCGTCGGCATTCGCGCCGTTGCCCAGGCGCTGGCGGGCGACGACGCACCGATGGCCACGCTGGCCACGCCGATCATCGACGCCGAGGAGCTGTTCGACCCGAACGTCGTGAAACTGGTGCGCACCGGCAATGGGCGCGCGCTGTATTTCAGCCGCGCGCCGATGCCGTGGGCGCGCGATGCGTTCGCGACGGATCGGCACACGCTGCCGTCCGGCACGCCGTTCCTGCGCCACATCGGCATCTATGCCTATCGGGCCGGGTTCCTGCGTCGCTACACGCAGTTGCCGCGCACCCCGCTGGAACAGACCGAATCGCTGGAGCAGTTGCGCGTGCTCGAACACGGCCACGCGATCGCCGTGCGGCTGACGCCCGAGCCGTTTCCCCCGGGCATCGACACCGAGGCGGATCTGGAACGCGCCGAGCTGTGGTTGCGCTCGCACCGGTGAGGCTCCATATCGGGAGCGTCGCCATCCGCTGCCGCTAGAATCCCTCCATGCAGTCCCCGCAACCGCCCCCCTTCGACGGCAAGGCCTTCGTCCGTACGCTCGCCACTTCGCCGGGCGTCTACCGCCACTTCGACGCGGCCGGCGAGTTGCTCTACGTGGGCAAGGCCGGCAACCTGAAGAAGCGCGTCGGCAGCTATTTCCTGAAGCCGCCGACAGAGGCGCGCATCGCCGCGATGGTGGCGCAGATCGCCCGCGTCGAGATCACGGTGACGCGTACCGAGGGCGAGGCGCTGCTGCTGGAATCGCAGCTGATCAAGTCGCTCAAGCCGCGCTACAACATCCTGCTGCGCGACGACAAGAGCTACCCGTACATCTACCTCTCCAGCGGCGAGGACTATCCGCGGCTGGCCTTCCACCGCGGCGCAAAGAACCTGCCGGGTCGCTATTTCGGGCCGTACCCCAGCGCCCATGCGGTGCGCGAAAGCCTCAACCTGATGCAGAAGCTGTTCAAGGTGCGCCAGTGCGAGGACAGCTACTTCCGCAACCGCACGCGCCCGTGCCTGCTGTACCAGATCGGCCGCTGCAGTGCGCCGTGCGTGGGGCTGATCAGCGTCGAGGACTATCGCGAGGACGTACGCCATGCCGAGATGTTCCTGGAGGGGCGCAGCAACGCGGTGATCGACGAACTGGCCACGGCGATGGAGCAGGCCAGCCAGTCGCTTCAGTTCGAGCGTGCCGCGAAACTGCGCGACCAGGTCGCCGCGCTGCGCCAGCTGCAGGCGCAGCATCACGTGCGCGGGGCAAGCGCCGACATGGACGTGCTCGCCTGTCGCATCGAGGCCGGCATGGCCTGCGTCAGCGTGCTGTTCTTCCGCAACGGCATCAGCCTGGGGACGCGGGATTTCTTCCCGCGGCTGCCGCTGGACGCCACGCCGGCCGACGTGCTGGCGCAGTTCATCGCGCAGTACTACCTGGACCGGCCGGTGCCGCGCGAGCTGATCCTGGGCATGACGCTGCCCGACCAGGCCCTCCTCGCCGAGGTGCTGGGCCAGCACGCCGGTCATGTGGTGGAACTGAAGTCCAGCGTGCGCGGGGATCGTGCGCAGTTCCTGCAGATGGCCGAGCGCAATGCCCAGGCTTCGCTTACCGCGCGGCTGGCCAGCCGGCAGACGCTGGGCACGCGTTTCGACGATCTGCAGAAGGTGCTGGGGCTGGACAGCATGCCGCGCCGGATCGAATGCTTCGACATCAGCCACACCATGGGCGAGCTCACGGTAGCGTCGTGCGTGGTGTTCGGCCCGGAAGGCCCCGAGAAATCGCACTACCGCCGCTTCAACATCGCCGGCATCACGCCCGGTGACGATTACGCGGCCATGCACCAGGCGTTGACCCGACGCTTCCGCAAGGTGGCCGAAGGCGAGGGCGTGCGTCCCGACGTGCTGCTGATCGATGGCGGCAGCGGCCAGGTGGCACAGGCGCTGGAGGTGTTGTGCGACCTGGGTGTCGACGGCATCGAGGTGGTCGGCGTGGCCAAGGGGCCGGGCCGCCGCGCCGGCGAGGAAACCCTGGTGCTGGCGCGACATGAGGCGGGCAGCGTGGGCCGCGAGCTGCATCCCGGCTCGTCCTCGCCGGCGCTGCACCTGGTCGCGGCGGTGCGCGACGAGGCGCATCGCTTTGCCATCAGCGGCCATCGCAAGCGGCGCGAGAAAGCGCGCGAGCGCAGCGTGCTGGAGGACATCCCGGGCATCGGGGCGCGGCGGAGGTCGTTGCTGCTGAAGGCCTTCGGCGGCATGCAGGGCGTGGAGGCAGCCGGCGTCGAGGAGTTGATGCAGGTGAAGGGCATCGACCGAAACCTGGCCGAGAAAATCTATGCCAGCCTGCATGGCTGAATGCCGGCAGGTACCATCACGTGGCAGCGGCATGCCGGCGTGCGAAACTGCAACAAATCCTCAGGACGAACCATGCGCATCAATTTGCCGACCTGGCTGACCCTTTTCCGCGTGGCATTGCTGCCGGTGATGGTCGTGGTGTTCTACTTGCCGTTCCGTGGCCACAACATCACGGCCGCCATCGTGTTCATCCTGGCCGCCATCACCGACTGGCTGGACGGCTATCTCGCCCGGCGGATGAAGCTCACCTCGGCGTTCGGCGCCTTTCTCGACCCGGTGGCGGACAAGTTGATGGTGGCGGTGACGCTGTTCCTGCTGGTGCAGTCGCATCCGAGCAGCGGCTGGTCCGGCATCCTGATGGCGGTGACCGCGGCGGTCATCGTCGGGCGCGAGATCAGCGTGTCGGCGCTGCGCGAATGGATGGCCAAGATCGGCATGAGCGCCACCGTGAAAGTCGCCATGATCGGCAAGCTGAAGACCGTGATGCAGATGGTGGCGCTGGTGGTGCTCATCGTGCAGCACGAGAAGGAAGCCACGGCGCTGCGGCTGTATCACATCGGCGAAGGACTGCTGGTGATCGCCGGCATCCTGACCATCTGGTCCGGGCTGTACTACCTGCGCGCAGCCTGGCCGATGCTGCGCGACGACGCCTCGGGCAAACCGACTTGACGACACCGTTTCACGTATTAGAATGCGCGGCTCCGATGCGGGAATAGCTCAGTTGGTAGAGCACGACCTTGCCAAGGTCGGGGTCGCGAGTTCGAGTCTCGTTTCCCGCTCCAGATTTCGCCCGTGGCGACGCAAGGCCCTGACTCGTTCAGGGCCTTGTCGTTTCCGGCCATCAGCCACGGCGCAGGGACGCACGCGGGAGGGCCGGGCGCTATTCACAAGCGATCTGGTTCTGCTATCATTTGCGGCTCCGATGCGGGAATAGCTCAGTTGGTAGAGCACGACCTTGCCAAGGTCGGGGTCGCGAGTTCGAGTCTCGTTTCCCGCTCCAGGATTTGCACGGAACCCCGGATCGCCGGGGTTTTGTTTTCCGGGGAATATGCGATCATCTCCGTGTCACGATGATCGCGTGCATCAAGCAACGGCCTGGTGGCAGAGTGGTCATGCAGCGGACTGCAAATCCGCGTACGCCGGTTCGATTCCGACCTAGGCCTCCATTGCATCGCGGCTGTCACGGCAGCCCGACAAAAAGCCCGCCATCGGCGGGCTTTTTGCTGTCTGGCGGTGGCTGGTGCCCGGGGCGGGGGTCGAACCCGCATGGCCTTGCGGCCGAGGGATTTTAAGTCCCTTGCGTATACCAGTTTCGCCACCCGGGCCGGAGTGTGCTCGCCGCGAAGGGCGCCGCGCGCAGCGGCGCGAATGCTAGCACGCGGGTCAGAACAGGCTCTTGACGATGTGGAAGCCGGCACTGTACTCGCCGATAAGCGTGCCCACGCTGACCAGGATGAAGTTGAGCAGGGTGCGCGCCACGCGGTTTTTCCACCAGCCGGTCCAGTGCACGATGTCTTCGCGCAGGCTGTCGAAATCCGCCACGCGTGGACGACGCACCCAGGCTTCGGCCATCGCGCTGATGCCGCCGGCGGGGATGCCGGGGCGGAACGGCTTGATCGGGGCGGCGACGAAAGCGGCGGCGACGCTCAATGGATGACTGCCGGCCGCCACCGCGCCCAGGGCAGCGAAGCCGCCGGTGAACAGTATCCACGCCATCAGCGCCTGCGTGCCCAGCGCCGCATTGCGGTGGAATGCCCAGGCGATGGCGGCGAACACCAGCAGCACCAGGCCGGCGGCGACCCATTTCGGCCAGCGTGCCTTGGGCGGGGTCTGCGCCAGTTCGGCAACGGTACGCGCCGGGTCTTCGTGCTGCTCGCGCAGCAGCGTGCACAGGCCCTTGAGATGGCCGGCGCCGATCACCACCAGCACGCGCCGGGGCTCGTCCGACGGCGTGTGCGCGGCTTCCTCGCGCAGTCGCGCCGCCATGTAGGCATCGCGTTCGCCGATCAGGCTTTCATACAGCGGCTTCGAGCCGCTGGCGAACTCGCTGAAGGCGCTTTCCAGCAGGTCGCTCTGCTTGAGCTTTTCCACTTCGTCTTCGGCGATGTCGTTGCGCTCGAAGATGCTGGCGGCGAGCCCGCCGAGCAGGCCGAATCGTTGCCAGAAACCCACGCTGCGCCAGGCGCGTTTCAGCGTGGTGCCGACTTCGCGGTCGATCAGCCACAGCGGCACGTCGTGCACCTCGGCGCCGTCCATCGCTGCCTTCATCTCGGCGCCGGGCTGGATGCCCGACTGTTCGGCAAGGCGCTTCTGGAAGGTAGACAGCACCAGGCTGGCGACGACCATGCCGGCCTTGCCTTGGCGGATCACCTGGAACAGGTCCATCTGCTTGAACGCTTCCGGATCGCGCATGCCCTGCGCGCGGCTTTCGCACAGCTCCACCGCCACCGCGTCGAAATGCTCGCTGGCCAGCAGCGCCTCGACTGCTTCCTTGCTGCTGCGCGAGACGTGGGCGGTGCCCAGCACCACGTACTCGACGCCATCGCGCTGCACGCGCTCCAGCGGCTGTCCTTCGAGGGCTGCCGGCGGGGCGACTGCGGTTTCGGGAACACTCATGCGGACGGCACGCCAGTCAACGGGGAGAGAAGCCATGAATGGGGGTGACGCCCCTGTGGCACAAGCCAAAACTTGAAACTGCGGCCATGGCTGGCCGCTTTTTTATCTTCGCGATCAAGGATGATCGCAAAGGCTCAGTCACGGAAGCGCTTCAGCAGGTCGGCGTAGGCGTCGATGCGGCGGTCACGCAGGAACGGCCAGATCCGGCGCACGTTCTCGCTGCGGCCCAGGTCGATGTCGGCCAGCAGCAGCTCGCGGGCATCGGTGCCGGCGCGGGCGAGGAACTCGCCTTGCGGGCCGGCGACGAAGCTCGAACCCCAGAACTGGATGCCCGAGGCGGCATCGGCAGGATCGCTCTCGAAACCGGTGCGGTTGCAGGCGAGCAGGGGCAGGCCGTTGGCCACCGCGTGGCCGCGCTGCACGGTGATCCAGGCGTCGCGCTGGCGGTCCTTCTCGGCTTGTTCGTCGGACGGGTCCCAGCCGATCGCGGTGGGATAGAGCAGCAGCTCGGCGCCGGCCAGCGCCATCAGGCGCGCCGCCTCCGGATACCACTGGTCCCAGCACACCAGCACGCCCAGGCGGCCGACCGAGGTATCGATCGGCTCGAAACCCAGGTCGCCGGGCGTGAAGTAGAATTTCTCGTAGAAGCCCGGATCGTCCGGAATGTGCATCTTGCGGTAGACGCCGGCGATCGCCGCCGAGCGGTCGAAGACGACGGCGGTGTTGTGATACAGCCCGGCGGCGCGGCGCTCGAACAGCGAGGCGACCACCACCAGCTTCAGTTCCGCAGCCAGCTTGCCGATGCGCTCGGTGCCGGGGCCGGGGATGCTCTCGGCCTGGTCGAACACCTCGACCGATTCGCGCTGGCAGAAGTAGGGGCCGTTGTGCAGCTCCTGCAGCAGCACCAGTTCGGCGCCGGCAGCGGCGGCTTCGCGCAGGCCGGTCTCGATCGCATCCAGGTTGGCGTCGCGGCTGCCGCGGTCGGTTTCCTGCAGCAGCGCGACCTTGAGGGTCTTGCGGGTCATGATGGTTCCTGCCGCCTGTGGCGTGACACGCTAGTGTAGCGAAGCGCGTCGTGGCGGTTGTGCGTGGGGCGGCAACGGCCGGCCTGCGCCGCGCTTTGCCCGCCTGGGTCGAGGCAGCCGCTCAGATCATCCCGGCCGGCAGTTGCATGGTGATGCAGTGCAGGCTGCCGTTCTGCCATATCAGCGGGCGGCAGGGCACCTGCACTACCTCGCGGCCCGGATGCGCGGTGCCGATGATGCGCGCGGCCTGGTCGTCGGCAGGGTCGTCGTAGGCGGGCACCAGCACGGCACCGTTGACGATCAGGTAGTTCGCGTAGGACGCCGCGAGCCGGCGACCCTCGTCGAGGATGGGCTTGGCCCACGGCAACGGATGCAGCTGGTACGGGCGGCCGTCCGTGGTGCGCAGGGCGGCCAGTTCGTCGGCCATGCGTTGCAGCTCGTCATGGTGCGGGTCGGCGGGATCGTCGCAGGCCTGGAACACGATGCGATCCCCGGGCGCGAAACGGGCCAGCGTGTCGATGTGCGCGTCGGTGTCGTCGCCTTCGAGGTAGCCGTAGTCGAGCCACAGCACGCGGTCGGCGTGCAGGCTGTCGCGCAGGATCGCGCTCATCTCCTCGCGCGACTGTTCGGGATGCCGTTGCACCAGGCAGCGCCAGGTGGTGAGGATGCTGCCGGCGCCGTCGCTCTCGATGCCGCCGCCTTCCAGCGCCCAGTCGATGCGCTTGTGCGCGGCATGGCCGAATACGCCGGCGTCGACGAGGCCGGCGACCAGCGCGTCGTCCTGTTCGGCGCCGAACTTGCCGCCCCAGCCGGTGAAGCGGAAATCAGTGAGCTGGAAGCCGGTGTCGCCACGCTTCAGCGTGATCGGGCCGGAGTCGCGCAGCCAGGTGTCGTCGTAGGGCAGCTCGATGAAGCGGACCTTCGCAGGGTCCACGCCGGCGCCATGCAGTTGCGACTGCACGTGCGCGCGCAGCGCGGCGTCCGCGACCACGACAATCAGCGACTGGAACCGCGTGATCGCGGCGGCCAGCGCCACGTAGGTGGATTCCACCGTGTCCAGCCGTTCGGCCCAGTCCGTGCCGGCATGCGGCCACGCGATCAGTACCGCGGCCTGCGGTTCCCATTCTGCCGGCAGGCGCAGGGTGGAGTCGGTCATGGCGGGGTTCTCGTGCGGATGGGCCGCCTATTGTAAAGCGCAGGCAAACGCAGACGCGGCCCGTGGCGACACGGGCCGCGTCCGGATGAAGGGGATCAGTGGACCGCGGATGGATCGGTGTTGTTGCCCGCCGGCGTGTTGAGCACCGAGTGGATGACGTGGCTGTGTTCGAAATACACGATGAAGTTCGAGTATTCCCAGCGGTTGATCTGCGGATGCTTGCTGGTATCGCCGCCGCGCGGCGACAACTTGCGCTGCGGCGCGCCCCAGGTCTTCTCGACCTGGGCCATGCTCAACCCGCGGCGCGGCAGGTTCATGCCTCTTTCCTGCTGCACGCGGTGGATCAGCAGGCTGTCGCCATGCGCGCGCGATTGCGCCGCATTGGCTTGCGGCGACACGGCCAGACCGGCGGCAGCGGCCAGCAGGATGGCGATCGGCAAACTGCTCGTGAACTTGACCATGGCTCCCCTCTCCATACAAGGCTGCATGCGGCGTCGTTGTATCAGACCCGGCAATGTTACGCCATGCCGGGTCGCGGCGATTGCGATGGATTGGGCATTCGCTGCGGCCATGGGCGAGCCATCGCCGTTATCATGGGCGGCTGCAGTGCCCGCTTGCGCGGGCAGGACTCGCCCATTCCATGATTTCGTTTCGACATTTCGCCCTGCGCCGCGGCAGTCGTTTGCTGCTTTCCGACATCGACCTGGTGATCCAGAGCGGCTGGCGCCTTGGCGTGATCGGCCGCAACGGCTGCGGCAAATCCAGCCTGTTCGCCGCACTGCAGGGCAGGCTGGAGAGCGATGCGGGCGAGCTGGAGATGTCGGGCAAGCTGCGGCTGGCCTCGGTGGCGCAGGAGACGCCGGCGCTGCCGGACGCCGCGATCGACTACGTGTTGGCCGGTGACGAGGAACTGGCCGCCGCCATCAACGACGAAGCGGAAGCCGGCGATCGCGGCGACATGGAGGCGATGGCGAAGGCGCATCACCGCATCGAGGAACTGAACGGCTACGACGGCCGCGCCCGCGCCGGCCGCCTGCTGCATGGCCTGGGCTTTCCCCCGGAAACGCACGAGCGCGCGGTGCAGGAATTTTCCGGCGGCTGGCGCGGACGGCTGAACCTGGCGCGTGCGCTGATGTGCCCGTCCGACCTGCTGCTGCTGGACGAGCCGACCAACCACCTCGACCTCGACGCCGTGCTGTGGCTGGAAGAATGGCTGCGTCGCTACCAGGGCACCTTGCTGATCATCTCGCACGACCGCGAGTTCCTCGATGGCGTGATCACCCACACGCTGCACCTCAACGACGGCAAGGCCAAGCTCTATACCGGCAATTACAGCGCGTTCGAGCGCCTGCGCGCCGAGCAGTTGCGCCAGCAGCAGATCTCGCACGAGCGCGAGCAGGCCGAGCGCGCGCACCTGCAGTCCTTCATCGACCGCTTCAAGGCCACGGCGACCAAGGCCAAGCAGGCGCAGTCGCGGATGAAGCGGCTGGAGAAGCTGGCCGGCACCGAGGCAGTACGCGCCGAGCGCCCCTTCAGCTTCCAGTTTCCCGCGCCGGAGCGACTGCCCGATTCGATGCTGCAGCTGGAGGACATCACCGCCGGCTACCTGGCCGATCCTTCCACGCACGCGGACGAAGTGGCGAACATCGTGCTCGCCGACGTGCGCTTCAGCATCGAGGCGGGCGAACGGATCGGCCTGCTCGGCCCCAACGGCGCCGGCAAATCCACCCTGGTGAAGACCCTGGTCGGCGAGCTGGAACCGTTCGGCGGCGAGCGCAAGGTGCACAAGGACCTGAAGATCGGCTACTTCGCCCAGCACACGGTGGAAAGCCTGCGCGAAGGCGCCAGTCCGCTCGACCATCTGCTGGACAAGGCACCGGGCGCGGCCACCCAGGTCATGCGCGATTTTCTCGGCACCTGGAATTTCGCCGGCGACCGCGCGTTCGAGTCGGTCGACGGTTTCTCCGGCGGCGAGCGCGCACGCCTGGCGCTGGCGCTGATCGCGTGGGACAAGCCGAACCTGCTGCTGCTGGACGAACCGACCAACCACCTCGATCTGGACATGCGCGAGGCGCTGGCCGACGCGCTGGCCGATTTCGACGGCGCGCTGGTGCTGGTTTCTCACGACCGCCATCTGCTCGGCATGGTCTGCGACAGCTTCTGGCGCGTGGCCGACGGCGAGGTGGCGCCGTTCGACGGCGACCTGGAAGACTACGCGCGCTGGTTGAAGACCCGCACTGCCGCGAACAAGAAGGCGGCCAAGCCGGTGGTGGCCAAGGTGGTGGAGGTTTCGCCGGAGGAGCACAGGCGCCAGGCTGCCGCCCAGCGTGACGAGGAAAAAGCCGCGCGCCAGCGGGTGAAGAAGATCGAGACGCGCACCGCCAGCATCGATACCGAGCTGGCCGCGCTGGAGGCGCAACTGGCCGACCCGGCCACCTACAACGGCCCGACCAGCGAAATGATGCGCATCGGCCAGCGCCAGGCGCAGCTGCGCGGCGAGAAGGAATCGCTGGAAAACGAGTGGCTGGCGCTGGTCGAGCAACTGGAGGCCTGAAGAGATGTCCAAACCGGAGCCGTCGCTGCAACTGTGGCTGCCCTCGCTGGCGCACGTCGAGCCGACCCATCCGCTGCACGCGTGGCTCCCGCGCGCCGACCGCCTGGCGGATGGCGGCGTCGGTTATCTCGATGGCCTCGGCGGGCATTTCACCGGCGTCGAGGCGCACGTGCCCGCGGCGGCGATCACCCGCCAGTTTCTAGCCGGCGACGCGGGCGATGCGCTGTGGCTGTCGGCCGACCCGGCCTGGGTGCAGCCGGACATGAACGGGGTACGCCTGCTGGCCTGCGGTCGCATGGGCCTGGGCCTGGACGAGGCGCAGGCGCTGGCCGAAACGCTGCGGCCGGTGTTCGACGAGGCCGGCATGCAACTGGAGATTTCCACCCCTGATCATTGGCATCTGCGCCTGCCGGCCGATACGCCGCTGCCCGGCCTGGCCGCGCCATCGCAGGCGCTGGGCGAGGACCTCGCGCAGCACCTGCCGCAGGGCGCGCACGGGCGCCGCTGGCGCGTGTTGCAAAACGACATCCAGGTGCTGCTGCACCAGCATCCGCTCAATGCGCAACGACGGATGCGCGGGCAATCGCTGGTCAACAGTCTGTGGCTGTGGGGCGGCGGACGCCTGCCTGCGCCGCCGACCAGTACCCTGGCCGGCGTGGTCAGCGACGACCTGCTGCTGCGCGCACTGGCCGCGCGTGCCGGCATCGCGCATCCGTTGCGCACGGCCGATGCGGTCGCAGCCGCGGGTGCCGGCTGGCTGATCGACCTGCAGGATCTGCCGGCGCACGAGCTGGCCTCGCGCTGGTGGCCGCTGCTGCAGCCGCTGCTCGAACGCCAGCCCGTTACGCTGCATTTCGCCAGCGGCGAACGCTGGCTGCACAAACCCGCTCATCGCTGGCGCTTCTGGCGCGGGGCAGGGCGTTGAGCGTGCTGCAGCTGCGTCGGCGCGAAAGCCGGGGCACGCCGCATGGCTGGCCGGATGCGGTGCACCCGGTGCTGCAGCAGGTCTACGCCGCGCGCGGCGTGCTGGAACCCGGCCAGGTCGAGCACCGGCTGGCGCGGATGCTGTCGCCGCAATTGCTGGGCGGCATGGCGCAGGCGGTCGACCTGCTGGCCGAGGCGATCCGCGATGACTGGACCATCCTGATCGCCGGCGACTACGACTGCGACGGCGCCACCGGCACCGCCGTGGCCGTGCGCGGCCTGCGTCTGCTCGGTGCGCGGCGGCTGGATTACGCGATCCCGAACCGCTTCGTGCACGGTTACGGGCTGAGCGCGGCCTTCGTCGCCTCGATGCAGCCCACCCCGCAGCTGATCGTCACGGTCGACAACGGCGTGGCCAGCGTGGCCGGCGTGGCGGCGGCGCAGGCGCGCGGCATCAAGGTCATCGTCACCGACCATCACCTGCCCGGCGAGCGGTTGCCGGCGTGTGATGCGATGGTCAATCCAAATCTCGCCGGCGACGCGTTCCCCAGCAAGGCGCTGGCAGGTGTCGGGGTGATGTTCTACCTGCTGCTCGCCCTGCGTGCGAAGTTGCACGAGCAGGGCGCTTTCGGCGCGGCGAAACCCGACCTGTCGGTGCTGCTCGACCTGGTCGCCCTGGGTACGGTGGCCGATCTGGTGCCGCTGGATTTCAACAACCGCGTGCTGGTCGAGGCCGGCTTGCAGCGCATGCGCAGCGGCCGCGCCTGCGCCGGCATCGCCGCGCTGGTGGAAGCGGGCAGGCGCAGCCTGACCACGCTGTGCGCCAGCGATCTCGGCTTCGCAGTCGGGCCGCGGTTGAACGCGGCCGGGCGCCTGGAGGACATGCGCCTGGGCGTGGCCTGCCTGCTCACCGACGACGTGGCACAGGCGCGCCGTTACGCCGAGCAGCTCGACGCGATCAACCGCGAGCGGCGCGACCTGCAGGCCTCGATGGTGGCCGAGGCCGAGGTGATGGTGGCTGGCCTGGGGCCGCTCGATGCGATCGGCGTGGCATTGTTCGAGCCGTCGTGGCATGCCGGCGTGGTCGGCCTGGTCGCCTCGAAACTCAAGGAGCGGCTGCACCGCCCGGTGATCGCCTTCGCCCCGGCCAGCGAAGACGACACCGAAAACCTTCGGGGGTCCTGCCGTTCCATTCCGGGCTTCCACATCCGCGACGCGCTGGCCGTGATCGACGCCCGCCAGCCCGGCCTGATCGAACGCTTCGGCGGCCACGCAATGGCTGCCGGTCTGAGCCTGAAAGCCGCCGACTACCCGCGCTTCGCCGCCGCCTTCGATGCGGTCGCGCGCGAGTTGATCGAGCCCGAACGCCTGCAGGCGGTGCTGTACACCGACGGCGAGTTGCCGCCCGGTGCCGCCACGCTGGCGCTGGCCCGCCAGTTGCGCGCCGCCGGCCCATGGGGCCAGGCGTTCCCCGAACCGCTGTTCGACAACCTGTTCGACTGCGCCGGCTGGAAGGTGATGGGCGAGACCCATCTGCGCCTGCAACTGCGCGACCCGCGCGATGGCGCCGTGCACGACGCGGTGATGTTCAATGCCTATGACGGCCAGCCACCGCCGCCTCGGCTGCGCACCGCCTACGAGCTGACCATCAACGATTGGCAGGGCCGCGAGACGCCACGCCTGCTGCTGCGGCATATCGAGCCCGCCTGAGCGCGAATGTGCAGGAATCTCGAAAACCTGTCCTGACTTGCACGGTTTTCACGTGTCTGGACCCAAACTGGTGTACCCCACCCCAGGAGCACGCCCGTGATCGCACAGATCGAAGGATTGCCTGCCGGCACGCTGGGTTTTCGCGCGCACGGCCAGGTCACCGCGCAAGACTACGAGAACATCGTGGTGCCGGACGTCGAGGCGGCGTTCGCGCTCAATCGAAAGCTGCGCCTGCTCTACGTCACTGCCGACGACTTCACCGGCTTCGACCCCGGCGCCATGTGGAACGACGCAAAACTCGGCGCGCGGCACTTCAGCAGTTGGGACCGCGTGGCGCTGGTCACTGACGTGCCCTGGCTGCGCGGTACCGCCACGGCCTTCAGCTTCGCCATCCCCGCCCAGTTCCGCCTGTTTCACGGCGTGGAAATCGACGACGCCAGGCGCTGGATCACCAGCCCCTGATCCCGCCTCTGCCGCAGGAGTCCGCTCGCGGGCGATGCTTTTGCTTGATCACAGCCCCAAAGCATCGCCCGCGAGCGGGCTTCTGCGGCAACTGGGTGGTAGCCGTACTTGCCAAGCGCCGGGGAATCTGCTCAAGTTGGGGCCATGAACTCCATGGTCGCCCGCAGCCTGACCCTTGCCGCGCTCTCCGCGCGAGGCTTCGTGCTGGCCGGCCACAACAATAACCGCGCGAACAATAACGCCAACCGTTGGCGGGCCCGCGCGTAGCTGCAAGTTCCATCGAATACGCGAAAGAGGCCCGCCTAGTGCGGGTCTTTTTTTTGTGCGCGGTTCCATCCGCGCAGTGCCAACCCGGCCATCCATGGCCGTGCATTCATTTCTGCGCGGGTCCATCCGCGCAGAGCCAATCCGGCCATCCATGGCCGTGCATTCACTTTTGCGCGGTTCCCTCCGCGCAGAGCCAATCCGGCCATCCATGGCCGTGCATTCACTTTTGCGCGGTTCCCTCCGCGCAGAGCCAATCCGGCCATCCATGGCCGACTTTTCAGAAGAGCGGTATCCACAACAAGCAACCGAGGAACTTTTGCCATGTGCTCGATTTTCGGAATGTTCGACCTGCAGCCGGGCGACGACCTCGGTGCCTTGCGCCGGCAGGCGCTGGAGTTGTCGCAGCGCCAGCGCCATCGCGGGCCGGACTGGAGCGGGGTATTCGTCGACGCAGGGGTGATCCTGGTGCACGAGCGCCTGGCCATCGTCGATCCGGCCAGCGGCGCGCAGCCGCTGCGATCGCGCGATGGCGCGCTGGCTCTGGCGGTGAACGGCGAGATCTACAACCACCGCGAGCTGCGCGCGGGCAGCGACTACGATTTCACCACCGCTTCGGACTGCGAAGTGATCAATGCGTTGTATCGCGAGCAAGGCGGCGATCTTGTGGGGAGGCTCAACGGCATCTTTGCCTTCGCCTTGTGGGACGGTGCGGCGCAGCGTTACCTGATCGCACGCGACCCGATCGGCGTATGCCCGCTGTACTGGGGCCATGACGCGCAGAGCCGGTTGTGCGTGGCCTCGGAGATGAAGGCACTCGTCGGCGTGTGCGCCGACGTGGCGCCGTTCCCGCCGGGCCATGTCTACGACAGCGCCGGTGGCGGCTTGCAGCGCTATTACGAAAGACCGTGGCGTGATTACGCCGCCACACGAGGGCACGAGGTGGCTGCGCCCGCCTTGCGCCGAGCCTTCGAACAGGCCGTGCATCGCCAGCTGATGACCGACGTACCCTACGGCGTGCTGCTGTCGGGCGGACTGGATTCCTCACTGGTGGCTGCCTGTGCCGCCCGGTTCGCCCGTGAACGCGTCGAGGACGACGACCGCAGTGAAGCCTGGTGGCCGCGCCTGCATTCGTTCGCGATCGGGCTGGAAGGTTCGCCCGACCTGGCTGCCGCCCAGGTGGCCGCCGACGCGCTGGGTACCGTGCACCACGGCTTCGTCTACACGTTCTGGGAAGGTCTGGACGCGCTGCCCGAAGTGGTCCGCCACATCGAGACCTACGACGTCACCACCATCCGCGCCGCCACGCCGATGTATCTGCTAGCGCGGCGGATCAAGGCGATGGGGGTGAAGATGGTGCTGTCCGGCGAAGGCAGCGACGAGATCTTCGGCGGCTACCTGTACTTCCACAAGGCGCCGTCGGCCGAGGCGTTCCACGAGGAGACCGTGCGCAAGCTCGACGCGCTGCACAGCTACGACTGCCTGCGCGCGAACAAGGCGATGATGGCGTGGGGCGTGGAAGCGCGCGTGCCGTTCCTCGACCTGGAGTTCATCGACGTGGCGATGGGCCTGGACGCGAAGCACAAGATGGCCGGCGGTGGCAGGATCGAGAAGCACGTGTTGCGCGAAGCGTTCGACGGCGCCTTGCCGAAGGAAATCCTGTGGCGACAGAAGGAGCAGTTCAGCGACGGCGTCGGCTACGGCTGGATCGACGGGCTGAAGGCGCATGCGGAGCAGGCGGTCAGCGACCGCGAGTTTGCGGCAGCCGCGGCGCGCTATCCGTTCAACACGCCGGCGACCAAGGAGGCGTATTTCTACCGCCGCATCTTCGAGCGGCACTTCCCCGGCGAGGCCTGCGCCGCGACCGTGCCCGGCGGCAAGTCGATCGCCTGTTCGTCGCCGGCGGCGCTGGCGTGGGATCCGGGGTTCGCGAACGCGGCCGATCCGTCGGGTCGTGCCGTCAGAGGAGTCCATGCCCAGGCGCTGGCCTGACCCTCGTAGGGTAGGCACGGCCCGCCGCTCCCGGTCACGGCCGATCGAAAGGCCGGCGGGCCGTGCCCGCCCTACGCGGGACGCTGGCGGCAAACGGGTCTGTTATTCTTGTGCGCTTGCCTCCCACCAAGATTTCCCGATGATCGAGACCAATCCCATCCATGCGCAGATCGACGACCTCAGGGACCGCGTCGAGTCGCTTAGGGGGTATCTTTGACTACGCTACCAAGCGCGAACGCCTGGAAGAAGTAACCCGCGAACTGGAAAGCCCCACCGTGTGGGACGACCCGGCCAACGCGCAGGAGCTGGGTCGGGAGCGCGCCCGCCTGCACACCATCGTCCACGGCATCGACACGCTGACCACCGGGTTGAATGACGCCGGCGACCTGCTGGAAATGGCCATCGCCGACAGCGACGACGACACCGCCAAGTCGGTGATCGACGACCTGGCCAAGCTGGAATCCCAGGTCGGCAAGCTGGAATTCCAGCGCATGTTCTCCGGCAAGATGGATGCGATGAACGCCTTCGTCGACATCCAGGCCGGCGCCGGCGGCACCGAGGCGCAGGACTGGGCCGAGATGCTGTTGCGCATGTACCTGCGCTGGTGCGAGAACCGCGGCTGGAAGACCGAGCTGATGGAAGTCAGCGGCGGCGACGTGGCCGGGATCAAGTCCGCCACGTTCCGGGTGGAAGGCGACTACGCCTACGGCTGGCTGAAGACCGAGATCGGCGTGCACCGGCTGGTGCGCAAGAGCCCGTTCGACTCGGACAATCGCCGGCACACCAGTTTCACCTCGGTATTCGTGTCGCCGGAAGTGGACGACGACATCGAGATCGACATCAACCCGGCCGACCTGAAGACCGACGTATACCGTTCGTCGGGTGCCGGCGGCCAGCACGTCAACAAGACCGAGTCGGCGGTGCGCATCACCCACGTGCCCACCAACACGGTCGTGGCCTGCCAGACCGAGCGCAGCCAGCACGCCAACCGCGACCGCGCGATGAAGATGCTGGCCGCCAAGCTGTACGAACTGGAAGTGCAGAAGCGCAATGCCGAGAGGGACGCGCTGGAAGCGACCAAGTCCGACATCGGCTGGGGCAGCCAGATCCGCAACTACGTGCTCGACCAGAGCCGCATCAAGGATCTGCGCACCGGCATCGAGCGTTCGGACACCCAGAAGGTGCTCGACGGCGACCTCGACGAGTTCATCGAGGCAAGCCTGAAATCCGGCCTCGAGGCCGGCGCCAAGCGCATCGATGCCTGACGCCCGATTCCCTTCGACCCGCCCATTGACGAGGTGACGCGCATGAACAGCAAGAAGATCGGCATTTTCCTGATCGCCTTGGTCGCGCTGATGGCGTTCGGCGCGGCAGCGCAGTCGTCGCAGGGCAGCGCCGGACAGGGCATCAAGCAGGACGCGAAGGCGGTCGGCCACGGCGTCGCCGACGGCGCCCGCGATGTCGGTCACGCGACCAGGCATGTGGCCAGGAAGATCGGGCACGGCGCGAAAGAGGCCGGCACCGGCATCGGCCATGGCGCGAAGAAGGCAGGCGTCGCCATCGGCCACGGCGCGCGCGAGGGCTGGGATTCCACCAAACGCGGCGTCAAGCAGATTTTCGACAAGGGCAATTGAGCGCCGCCCCATCCACGAGACATCCACTGTCCAGCGCGCGCTGGCAGCCACGGAACCATCCATGAGCGAAGTCACCGACACCCTTCCCGACGAGAACAAGTTGATCGCCGAGCGCCGCGAAAAACTCAAGGCGCTGCGCGGGCAGGGCATCGCGTTTCCGAACGACTTCAAGGTCGACAGCTTCGCCGGCGACCTGCAAACCGAGTTCGCCGACAAGGACGTGCACACGGCCGAAGCCGTCGAAGCGGCTGCGCGCCGGGTGAGGATGGCCGGACGCATCGTGCTCAAGCGCGTGCAGGGCAAGGTCAGTTTCGTGCAGTTGCAGGATTTCAGCGGACGCATCCAGCTGTTCATCCATGCAGGCACGGTTGGCGAGGTCTACGAGGCGTTCAAGGGCTGGGACATGGGCGACATCGTGGGTGCCGAAGGCACGCTGATGCGCACGAAGACCGGCGAGCTTTCGGTGCGCGTGGATCACCTGCGCCTGCTGACCAAGAGCCTGCGCCCGCTGCCCGACAAGCATCACGGCATGGCCGACGTGGAGCAGCGCTATCGCCAGCGCTACGTGGACCTGATAGTCACCGAGGAAGCGCGCCGCACCTTCATGCTGCGCTCAAGGATCATCGGCACCATGCGTCAATGGCTGGAAGCGCCGTCGCGCCGCTTCATGGAAGTGGAGACGCCGATGATGCACGTGATCCCCGGCGGCGCCACGGCCAGGCCGTTCGTCACCCACCACAACGCGCTGGATCTGGACCTGTATCTGCGCGTGGCGCCGGAGCTGTACCTGAAGCGCCTGGTCGTGGGCGGTTTCGACCGCGTCTACGAGATCAACCGCAACTTCCGCAACGAGGGCGTGTCGACCCGGCACAACCCCGAGTTCACCATGCTGGAGCTGTACCAGGCCTACGCGACCTACCACGAGATCATGGACCTCACCGAGAGCGTGATCCGCGATACCGCGCAAGCCGTGCTCGGCACCACGCAGCTGGAATGGGACGGTGCGGCGATCGACGTCGGCCCGGCATTCCGCCGCTGGCGCATGGAAGACGCGGTGCTGGAACACAACCCGGAGATCAAGCGCGAAGAACTGCGCGACCGCGAGGCGATGGCGGCGCATGCGAAGCGCCTCGGCGTGCAGGTCAAGCCCGGCTACGGCTGGGGCAAGCTGTTGCTGGAGATCTTCGAGAAGACCGTCGAGCACACGCTGATCCAGCCCACCTTCATCACCGACCATCCGGTCGAGGTGTCGCCGCTGGCTCGCGAAAGCGATACCGACAAGGGCATCACCGACCGCTTCGAGCTGTTCGTGGGCGGCAAGGAAATCGCCAATGGCTTCTCCGAGTTGAACGACCCGGAAGACCAGGCCGCACGCTTCCAGGCCCAGGTCGACGCCAAGGACGCCGGCGACGACGAGGCCATGCACTTCGACGCCGACTACATCCGCGCGCTGGAAGTGGGCCTGCCGCCCACCGGCGGCCTCGGCATCGGCATCGACCGCCTGGTGATGCTGCTGACCGGCGCGTCCTCGATCCGCGACGTGCTGCTGTTCCCGTACATGCGACCGGAAGCATGAGCGCCGACGTGCCCGCGCTGCAGGACCTGGCCGCGCCCGACGGCGTCTGCTACGGCTGCGGCAGCGCCCATCCTCACGGCTTGCACATCAAGAGCCACTGGCACGAGGACGGCGTGCACGTGGTCAGCACGCACCTGCCGGGAGCGGATTTCCACGGCTGGCCGGGGCTGGTCTACGGCGGGCTGATCGCGATGCTGGTGGACTGCCATTCCAACTGGACCGCGATGGCATACCACTACCGTGCCGAGCAGCGCGCGCCGGACAGCAAGCCGCGCATCGACTGCGTCACCGGCAGCCTCGGCATCAAGTTCCTCAAGCCCACCCCGATGGACGTGCCGCTGACGCTGAAGGCGCGCGTCGAGGGCGAAGTCGGGCGCAAGACCCGCGTGCTGTGCGAGGTCCACGCGGGCGAAGTGCTCACCGCGCTGGGCGATTCGATTTTCGTGCGTGTCGACACCGCGCAGCTGGCCGCAGCCGCGCGCCACGCATGAGCCAGACTCGCGACCCATCCCACCAGGAGGCTTGATCATGTGGTTTGCCATCATCGGAACGGACGTTGCCGACTCGCTGGAGAAGCGCAAGGGAGCGCGGCCCGCGCACATCGCGCGGCTGCAGGCGCTGCTGGATGAGGGCCGCCTGTTCGTGGCCGGCGCGTTCCCGGCGATCGAGTCCGAAGATCCGGGCCCGGCCGGCTTCAGCGGCAGCCTGATCCTGGCCGAGTTTCCGTCGCTGGCCGACGCCCGCGCCTGGGCCGATGCCGACCCCTACGTGGCGGCCGGCGTCTACGCCGAGGTGCAGATCAAGCCATTCCGCAAGGCCCTGCCGGCGTGAGCGAGGCGATGATCGAGCAGATCCGCCAGCGCCTGACCCAGGCCCTGGCGCCGACCGAGCTGGAAATCGTCGACGAAGGCCACCTGCACGCCGGGCATGCGGGTGAGGGCAAGGGCCATTTCCGCGTGCGGATCGCCAGCCCCGCGTTCACCGGGCTGTTGCCGATCCGCCGGCACCGAATGGTCTACGCGGCGCTGCAGGGGTTGATGGACAACGGGATCCATGCCGTTTCCATAGATGCCGTCGAGAAATAATATCTATCAATGAGTTGTATCGTATTCTTTACACTAAATCTCACGCGGACACGCATTGCAGCAGGCCCCCGCGTTTGGCACAGTGCCCTGTCATCCGGCTGCACCGGCCGTAGCACCCTACCGTTGAACACTGCATGCGCCTGAGCACGATCAAACTCGCCGGTTTCAAGTCCTTCGTGGACCCGACCACCCTGCACCTGCCGAGCAACATGATCGGCGTGGTCGGCCCCAACGGCTGCGGCAAATCCAACATCATCGACGCGATCCGCTGGGTGATGGGCGAAAGCGCGGCCAGCCGCCTGCGCGGCGACTCGCTGACCGACGTGATCTTCTCCGGCTCCAACACGCGCAAGCCGGTGGGGCAGGCCACGGTCGAACTGATCTTCGACAACGCCGACGGCTCGGTGCAGGGCGAGTACGGCCAGTACGCCGAGATCTCGGTGAAGCGCCAAGTCACCCGCGACGGGCAATCCTCGTACTACCTCAACGGCGCGCGCTGCCGCCGGCGCGACATCACCGACCTGTTCCTCGGCACCGGCTTGGGCCCGCGCAGCTACTCGATCATCGAGCAGGGCATGATCAGCCAGATCATCGAGGCGCACCCGGACGAACTGCGCACGCACCTGGAGGAAGCCGCCGGTATCTCCAAGTACAAGGAGCGCCGCAAGGAGACCGAAAGCCGCATCAAGGCCACCCGCGAAAACCTCGACCGCGTGCGCGATGTGCGCGACGAAGTCGACAAGCAGCTCGAACACCTGAACCGCCAGGCCCGCGCCGCCGAGCGCTGGAAAGCCTTGAAGGAAGAGCAGACACGCAAGGAAGCCGAGCTGCGCGCGCTCGAATACCGCGGCCTCAAGAGCCAGCACGACAGCGAAGGCGCCGGCTTGTCCGCCGCCGAGATCGAGATCGAGAAGCAGCTGGCCGGCCAGCGCGAGATCGAGGCGCAGATCGAGGTCATGCGCGAACGCCACACCGACGCCAGCGAGCACCTGAACGCGGTACAGGCCGAGGTCTACAAGGTCGGCGCCGAGATCGCCCGTGTCGAGCAGCAAGTGCGCCACAACAAGGAGAGCGCCGAACGCCTGCAGCGCGCCCACGCCGACAGCGAGCGCGAACACGCGGAACTGGCCGCGCACATCGCCACCGATCACGCGCAGGTCGAAATCCTGCGCCAGGCGCTGGCCGAAGGCGAACCGAAACTCGAAGCCCTGCAGCAGCTGCAGGACGACACCGCCGAAGCCCAGCGCAGCACCGAGGCCAGGCTGGCCGACTGGCAACAGCGCTGGGACAGCCACACCCGCAACGCCGGCGAATCCAACCGCGCCGCCGAAGTGGAACGCACCAAGCTCAATTACCTCGACCGCCAGGGCATCGACCTGGCGCGCCGCCGCGAAGCACTGGAAACCGAGCAGAAAGCCACCGACGTGGCCGCACTGGCCGCCGCCGGCGAGCAACTGCACAGCGAACACGACGCCCAGCGCGAGCGCGTGGAAACCCTGGGCAGCCTGCTCGACCAGTACAAGTCCAACCATGAAAAAGTGCAGGAAGAAGAGCGCCAGGTGCAGTCGGCGCTGAACGAGGCCCGCCAGCAACTGCAGGCCGCCCGTGGCCGGCACGCCTCGCTCGAAGCGCTGCAGCATGCCGCGCTCGGCCAGGAAGAAAACGCTGCCAGCAGCTGGCTGGCTCGTCTCGGGTTGAACACGTCACGCCGCCTCGGTGAGTCGCTGCAGGTCGAAAACGGCTGGGAGACCGCCGTGGAAACGGCGCTGAGCGGTTTTCTGGACGCGGTGCTGGTGGATGGCTCGCATGCGTTGGCGGCGGAGTTCGATGCGCTCGACAACGCCGACATCGCCTTGCTCGACAACGCCGAGGGCGGCGTCGGCGCCGCTGGCACGCTGGCCGCCCACGTACGCGGCCCGGCGGCGGCGATGGCCATCCTCGGTCACGTACTTACTGCCGAATCGCTGGCCGACGCCCACCGGCAGGTGGCCTCGCTGTCCGCACTGGCACCGTATCAATCCGTGATGACGCGCGGCGGCGAATGGCTCGGTCCGGGCTGGGCGCGGGTGCGCCGGGCGCAAGGCAGCCAGGTCGGCGTGCTGGCGCGCGAGCGCGAGCTGCGCACGCTGGCCGAACAGATCGCCATGCTGGAAGCGCAGCTGGAAGAAGCCAGCGAACGGCTCGACAACCTGCGCACCAGCAAATTCGAAACCGAACGCGCGCGCGACGACGCCCAGCGCGAGCTGTACAACGCGCACCGTCGCCAGTCCGAACTGGCCGGCCAGTTGCAAAGCCACCGCGGCAAGCTGGAGACCGCCCGCGCCCGTGCCGAAAAGGTCAACGGCGAGCTGGCCGACCTGTCCACGCAGCTCGACGAACTGCAGAGCCAGACCCGCGAGGCGCGTGCGCGGCTGGACGAGTCGGTCGGCCTGATGGGTGACCTGGAAGACCAGCGCCGCGAACTGGAAAACGAACGCCGCAGCCTGCTCGAGGCGCGCGAGGAAGCCCGCATGAATGCGCGCGAGGCGGCCGATCAATCGCACTCGCTGGCGCTCTCGCTGGAGTCCAAGCGCTCGTCGCTGAGCTCGCTGGAACAGGCGCTCGGTCGCATGGATGCCCAGCTGCGCCAGATCGAGGCGCGCCGCAACGAGATCGCCGAACAGCTCGCCGCCGGCTCCGACCCGATCGCCGAACTCGAAGCCGAGCGTCAGGCGTATCTGGACCAGCGCCTGCTGGTCGACAAGCAATTGGTGGAAGCGCGCCGCGCACTGGAAGACTGCGACCTCGAATTCCGCAAGCTCGAACAGCAGCGCCACCTGGCCGAGCAGGGCCTGTCGGCATTGCGCGAGGGCCTGTCCGAGAAGCGTCTCGCCGCCCAGGCGCTGCAGCTGCGCGCCGAACAACTGGCCGAAGCGATCACCGCTTCCGGCCTCGAACTGGAAACCCTGCTGGCCGAACTGGCCGACGACATCGACGCCAACCAGTGGCGGTCACAGCTCGCCGACATCGGCCAGAAAATCGCGCGGATCGAGCCGGTCAACCTGGCCGCGATCCAGGAACATGCCGAACAGAGCGAGCGCAAGACCTACCTGGACAACCAGCTGGCCGACCTGGTCAGCGCGATGGAAACGCTGGAAGGCGCGATCAAGAAGATCGACCGCGAAACCCGCCACCGCTTCAAGGAAACCTTCGACAAGGTCAACGCCGGCGTGCAGGAACTGTTCCCGCGCCTGTTCGGTGGCGGCCATGCCTATCTGGAACTCACCGGCGACGACCTGCTCAACACCGGCGTGACGATCATGGCGCGCCCGCCGGGCAAGCGCCCGTCCAACATCTCGCTGTTGTCCGGCGGCGAGAAGGCGCTGACCGCGGTGTCGCTGGTGTTCGCCATCTTCGGCCTCAACCCCGCGCCGTTCTGCCTGCTCGACGAAGTCGACGCGCCGCTCGACGAGGCCAACGTCGGTCGCTTCTCAAGCCTGGTAAGCGAGATGAGCGAACACGTGCAGTTCATCTTCATCAGCCACAACAAGGCCACCATGGAAGCCGCCACCCAGCTGTGCGGCGTGACCATGCGCGAGCCCGGCGTGTCGCGTCTGGTGCAGGTCGACCTGGCCGAAGCGGCTAAACTGGCGGGAGCTGCCTGAGGAACCGATGATGACCGTGCAACCTTTGCTTGCCTTTGCGTGGAACGCCGCCGTCGGCATTCCGATGCTGATCGTGGGGCTGATCGTGCTGGCACTGATCTGGCTGTTCGGCCAGCCGCGGAAAGAGCAGGGCAAGCGCAGGGCAGCGGGCGATACGCACACGCACGGACACGCGCGGCGCGAGCCCACCATGGGCGGCTCCAGCCTGGCCGACGACCCGGCCTTCAGCCTGGGCGACACCTCGGCGACGCCGCAGCAAGGCGAGCTCGACGTCGGCCTGCGCGAGGAACTGGAGCGCCTGGGCGCCACGCTTTCCGGCGAACGCCATGCGGCCAAGCCGGCCGAGCGCCTGACCGAACGCCTGGCCGGCCACGCCGCCTCGATCGTGGATACCTTGCGCGCGCCCGCCGAACCCGCCGCCGCCGAACCCGCCGCCGCACCGGCACCGGCGCCGCCCGCCACCAAGCCGGTGCCGCGCTCGGAGCTGGGTCGGCGCCCGGCCGACACGCCGGTGGAACGCATCGTCACCTTGTTCGTGGTGGCGCGCGACGGCACGCGTTTCAACGGACCGGACCTGGTCGTCGCCACCGAAAAGGCCGGGCTGGAATTCGGCGACATGGGCATCTATCACCGCCTGGTGGATGGCAAGCGCGAGCTGGGCCCCATCTTCAGCGTCGCCAACATGCTCAAGCCGGGCAATTTCGACCTGGCCCGGCTGGATGCGCTGCAGACCTCCGGCGTCAGTTTCTTCATGACCTTGCCCGGGCCGGTCCCCGCGCTCGACGCCTGGGACGCCATGCTGCCCACCGCGCAGCGACTGGCCGAGCTGCTCGACGGCCAGGTACTGGATGAGGAGCGCAATGCGCTCGGCCGGCAAGGCATCGCGCACATCCGCGACCAGCTGCGCGGCTGGGACCGTGACCACGAGGGTGAAGAAATCATCTTCGGTCGCTGAATCGCCGCGCGGGAGCGGGAGCCATGACGATTGCCTTGCGCTGGAAAATCGCCGCCGCTGTCGCCGCCCTCGTCGTGGCGATCCTGGGCTGGAACGGGGTGTCGCGCTGGCTTGCCGCCCGCCATGCCGACGAGCTGATCCAGGAAACCGAGCGCGCCGCCGCGCTGCAGGCCGAACAAGCCCGTGCCAGTGCGCGCCAGCGCCACGACGAACTGGAGCGCGACCTGCGCCAGCGTCGCGAGGAGCTGGCCAGCAATTACCGCCAGGTCGCCGACCAGGCGCGCGAATACCAGGCCCGCCGCGCCGTGCAGCTGCAGCGCCAGCAGCAGGAGGCGCAGCGCGTCACCGCCAGTTACCTGCTGGACGCCAACCAGCAATGTGCCAACGGCATCGTGATCAATCGCCGCGGCTCCAGCTTCACCCAGGCTCGCGGCCGCGACGGCGGGCCGATCCGTTGCCAGGGCGACAGGGCCGCCGAACCGCTGCGCTGACGCCGGCTCGCCGCTCGTTGCCCGGGACTGCGGATACTCGAGTCGCCGGCAGCGTCGTTCCCTGGCAAATCCCGAGTCCCGGTGCGGTCTGCGTGGCACGGCGCCCTGGCAGGCAGCCCTGGCACTCTGCCGCCGCGCGCACGGGTTACACCGATTTGGCCAGGACGATCACGGTGTCGGCGGGGCGCTCAGTGGAAAACGCCAAGCAACCACAGCACCAGCACGATCAGCAGGATGATGCCGATGCCGCCGGTCGGACGATAACCCCAGGAGCGGCTGTAGCCCCACGTCGGCAACGCACCGATCAGCAGGATGACGAGAACGATGAGCACCAGCAGTGAAATCGACATGTTCGTATTCCTTTGTGCACGTGGAGTTGCGGAGATCGCGGACGGCATCGCGCGACGCCTGCACCTTCGCAGCGTCCCGGTGCAAGGGCCGTCAACGATGCGTCGCGGCGGAAGGGCTGAACATGACCCCGTTTTCGCGCGGATGACGATGGGGTGAACGACGGTTTGCTTCGTCATGCCGCGGGCTCTCTCGCGGCGGGGTGGCGGGCGTAGCTCGCGCTTGAGTCACGCCGCGCTCACGACAACCGCACGCTGCCTGCATGTGGCAGCGGCGATGCTGCGGCTTTCCGATCCTGGAGTGCCCCATGTCCTTCAACCTCACCGGCCGCCGCATCGCCATCCTCGCCACCGACGGCTTCGAACAGTCCGAACTGACCGAACCCAAACGCCTGCTGGAACAGGCCGGCGCGCAGACCGACGTGATCGCCCCCGGCCACGCCGGGGAGATCAAGGGCTGGAGCGATGGCAACTGGGGCAGGGCCGTGCCGGTGGACGTGCCCCTGGACGAGGCCAGGGTCAAGCATTACGACGCGCTGGTCCTGCCTGGCGGCGTGATGAACCCGGACAAGCTGCGGCGGGTGCCCGCGGTGATCACGCTGGTCAAGGCGTTCGACGACGCGGGCAAGCCGGTGGCGGCGATCTGCCACGCTCCATGGACGCTGATCGAAGCCGGCCTGGTCAAGAATCGCCAGGTCACCTCGTGGCCGTCGCTGCGCACCGATCTGGAGAACGCCGGCGCGCACTGGCAGGACAGCGAGGTGGTGCGTGACGGCCAGCTGATCACCAGCCGCCGCCCGGGCGACATCCCTGCCTTTGCCGACGCGATCATCGACGCGCTTGGCGCTACCGCGTAACGCCGTCGACGTCGACCTGGTCCAACGCCGACGCAGGGCGGACACGGCCCGCCCTGCATGGTTTCGTCGCGAATCCGTGGGAGCGCACTCCGTGCGCGATGCCTTTTGCATCATGCGACGAAGAGCATCGCGCGAAAGGCGCGGGCGATCCTCAGCCGAGCTTTTCCATCACGTCGTCGAGGTTCTGGCGCAGCTCGCCGATGCCGGCCCACGGATCGCTGCGCAGCCGCGCGAGGCGCTGGGGCGCGGAATGGACGTCGAAATCGTGGCCGCTTTTCAGCTTGCCCAGTTCGGTCCAGCGCAACGGCATCGCCACCGGCGCGCCGGGGCGTGCGCGCAGCGAATAGGAGGCGACGCTGGTGGCGCCGCGGCTGTTGCGCAGGTAGTCGACGTAGATCAGGCCGCCGCGGCGTGCCTTGCTGGCGGTGGCGATGAACTCCAGCGGATGGGCTTGCGCCAAGGAGCTGGCGAACGCCTGGGCGAAACCCTTCACCTGCGGCCACGGGCAGCCCGGATTCAACGGCAGCACCACGTGCAGGCCCTTGCCGCCGGTGGTGCGCAAAAATGATTCCAGCCCCATTTGCGACAGCAGCTTGCGCACCAGCCGCGCTGCCGCCACCACGCGGTCCCAGGCCACGTCCTCGCCGGGATCGAGGTCGAACACCACGCGGTCGGCCAGGTCCGGCTGCTTGACGGTCGCGCCCCAGGGGTGGAACTCCAGCACGCCGAACTGAACCAGCTCGATCACCGAGTTGGCATCGCGCGGATAGATGTAGCTGGCCTGCCCGCCGGATTCCTCCTTGAGCCTCGCGCTGCCGACGTGCTCGAGGCCGGCGATCATGTGCTTCTGGAAGAAGCAGGCCTTCCCGGTACCTTCCGGGCAACGGATGACCGAGGTGGGACGGTCAACCACGCCAGGCAGGAACCAGTCCATCACGCGGGTGTAGTAGTCGGCCACTTCCTGCTTGGTGATGCCGTCCTCGGGATACACCACGCGGTCGGGATGGGTGATGGTGATGTCGGCGGCGGACATCCCGCCGCCGCGCCGTCGCCGGTTGCTGGCGGAGCGCGTGGATGGGGCGCGATCGCTGTCGCGCAGGTCTGTGGCGGACTTGTCGGTACGCATGGTCTTCAGGCTCGGTTGGCGCAGCAGGTTCTTGTTGCCGATGCCGCGGTAGTACACCTCGGCCACGGCCTTCGGTTCGACCCAGTGTGCACCGCGCAGCAGCGGATCGATCGCGGCAAGTTTCACCGTCGGTTTCTTGCTGCTCTTGTCGGCAATGGTCTTGCTCAACTGCCGCAACTGTTCGTCGGAGAAGCCGGTGCCGACGCGTCCGACATAGATCCAGCCGTTCGACACCTCCGGATCGGGTCGGGCCAGCAGCAGCGAACCGAAACCGCTGCGCCTGCCCTTGGGCGGCGTGTAGCCGACCACCGCGAACTCGTCGCTTTCCAGCCGCTTGATCTTCAGCCAGTCGTCGCCGCGCCCGGGTCGGTAGATCGAATCGACGCGCTTGGAGATGATGCCTTCCAGCTGCTGCTCGGTCGCCGTGCGGAACGCGCCTTCACCGTCGCCGACCGCATGGCTGCTGAAGGCGAGGTGTTTCGGCGCGTGGGCCAGCAGCCGTTGCAGCAGCGCCTTGCGTTGCAGCAGTGGTACCCGGGTCAGGTCGCTGCCTTCGAGGTAGGGCAGGTCGAACAGCATGTAGACCAGCGACAATTGTGCTTCGCCGGACAGGGTGGCCTGCAGGCCGTTGAAATCGCTGTGTCCGCGGGCATCGAGCGCGATCAGCTCGCCATCGAGCCGGGCCGAATGCAATCCCAGCGATTCGAGCGCCTGCACGATCTCTGGCAGCCGCTCGTTCCAGGCCAGCGCGTTGCGCGACCACAGCTTCACCTCGCCGTCGGCGATCGCGGCGAGGATGCGGTAGCCGTCCCACTTCACCTCATGCAGCCACTGCTCGCCTGGCGGCGGCGACTCGCGCAGGCGTGCCAGTTCCGGTTTGAAGAACTCGGTGCCGGGTGGCGCCGGGCGCGCCCCGTCCAGCGCGGCGGCAGCCTTGGCCAGGCGCAAGCGCGGCACTTTTTTCCCCTTCGGCACGGCTTTCTTGCGTGCGGTGGACTTCTTTGCCGCCGCCCTGGTCGCCGGTGTTGTCGCGGCCGCGCGGGTGCTGCGGATCATCTTCGCGTCGAGCAGGTCGTCCGCTTCCACGTCGCCGGCGAACGCGTCCTTGGCCTTGATCAGGAACCACGCCGGCTGGCGTTCCTTGCGGCCGCTGCGCACCAGGTGCCAGCCGCCCTTGAGCCGCTTGCCGAACAGCTCGAAGCGCAGGTGACCCTTTTGCAACTGCGCTTCGGCGTCGCCTTCGGTGGTCCACACGCCGATGTCGAACTGGTCGACGTGGCCTTTGCCGTAGCCGTGTTCGATGTCGCCCTCGAAGCCGGCATAGGACACCGGATGATCCTCCACCTCGACCGCCAGGCGTTTCACCTGCGGGTCGTAGCTGGGTCCTTTCGGCACCGCCCAGCTCTTCAGTACGTCGCCCAGTTGCAGGCGGAAATCGAAGTGCCGGCGGCTGGCATGATGCAGTTGCACCACGAAGATCGCGCGACTGCCCCGGCGTCCCGCCGCGTTGTCGGCCGGTTCGCGCGTTTTCGAGAAATCGCGCTTGCGTTGATAGTCGCGCAGGTTGCCCATGATCGCTCAGCCGGTCGGGCCGCCCGCCACCGGCAGCACCGCGCCGGAAAGGCAGCTGGCGCACGACGGCGCCGCGAGGAAGACATGGGACGGCGCCAATTGCTCCGGCTGCACCGGGCGGCCCATCGCGCTGGATGCGCCGAACTCGCCGACCTTCTGCGCCGACTGGTCCGCCGAATTCGGCGAGGTCCACACCGGACCGCTGGCAGGCTTGCGTCGTTCGGCCTGTCCGGTGGCAGCCCGGATCGGACGCCGGCGTTCGACGGCGGTTCGGGCAGCCTTGCTGCGTTCGGCGACAGGCATCGGATGGCTCCGCGGTGGCGACGCGACGCACCGTAGTGCGCCCGGCGTGCGCCGCAGGTGAAGCGTGTGCGTGATTCGCACGGCACGTTTGACAGCCCCTGCACGCGCAAACCGGAATAGTCTGTCGACCTGCTCGCCGCCGGAGTCTGAAGCCATGGCACGACCCATCTGGAGCGGAACCCTGTCGTTCGGCCTGCTCAACGTGCCGGTGTCGCTGATGACCGGCGAGCGCAGCGTGGACCTGCATTTCCGTATGCTGGACAGCCGCAGCAACACGCCGGTCCGGTACGAGCGCGTGAACGCCGAGACCGGGGAGGAGGTGCCTTGGAAGGAGATCGTCAAGGCGTTCGAATACGCCAAGGGCAACTATGTCGTGCTGGAGCCGGAGGACATCAAGTCGGCCGCCGCCGAGGGGCGCGAGGCGGTCGACGTGAAAGCCTTCGTCGAGGCCGACTCGATCGGCCCGGAATACTTCGAGAAGCCGTACTACCTGGTGCCGGGCAAGAAGGCGGAGAAGGGTTACGTGCTGCTGCGCGAGGTGCTCAAGCGCACCGGCCGCATCGGCATCGCGCGGGTGGTGATCCGCACGCGCGAATACCTCTCCGCAGTGGTGCCGCGGGGGGATGCGCTGATGCTGATGCTGATGCGCTACCCACAGGAGCTGGTCGACGCCGAGGATTACAAGATTCCCGCAGGGACAGCGTCGGATTACCGCATCTCGGCCAAGGAGCTGCAGATGGCCGAGCAGCTGATCGAGTCGATGAGCGACGAGTGGAATCCGGCCGAGTACCGCGACGAGTTCCGTGATCGCCTGCGCAAGGTGATCGAGAAGCGGATGAAGTCGAAAGGCGTGGTGACCACCGAACCGGAAGACGAGGAGACGATGCCGGAGAACGCCACCACCAACGTGGTCGACTTCATGTCGCTGCTGCAGCAGAGCCTGGCCAGCAACAAGCGCACGCCGGCGAAGAAGTCGGCGGCGGGCGGGAAAGGGGACAAGCGAACCACCACGACCACGGCCAGGAAGAAGTCCGCGACGAGAAAAGCGTCAGCGAAAAAGCGCGCCTCCCGCCACAAGGCAGGCTGAACTACCCCGGTTCAGAACCATGCCGAAACCAGCGTGCAGGTGCTGGCACTGCCACGAGCACGCCAGGTGGGAGCAACCGGGGCTGTCGGCGGCGACCAATCACTTGCTCCGCTCGGCGTGCGTGCCGATACCGGGCGCTGCCGCCGTGCGCGGGTCGATTCCGATGGGACAGGCGCAATCTCCCGGGCCACGGGCGAGCTCCCGGCAGACCGCGCGGTGCGGCAAGCGGGCGTGACACTGTCGTGCCGCAGCGATGAGGCGGCAGCATCGTTCAGACGCCGCACACGCGCGCCATGGCCACCACCGACAGCAGGGCCTGCCGGCCGTACGGCTTGGGCAGGAACAGCACCTTCATGTCGCGGGCGGCGATGGATGCTTCCTCGTGCGCGGAGGTGAGCACGATCGGGGTGCGCGAGCCGCTGTCCCGCAGGCTGCGAATCAGCGAGATGCCGGTCTGGCCGCGACCCAGATACATGTCCGTCACGATCACGCCGAAATCCTGCCGTGCTTCCGACTCCGCCACGCCGCTGGCGATGTCGTGCGCCACGATCACCGTGTAGCCTGCGTGCTGCAGCAGCAGTGCGGTGATCTCGCGGGTATCGGGGTCGTCCTCCACCAGCAGCACCCGTTTGGGAAACATGCGCGTGACTCCCGTCGTCGGCGTCGTCGTGACCTTGGCATCGGCCTGGTCCGCACGCCGTGAAAGACGTCGCAGAACGTCGGCTGCCGTTCAGCTGGCGCGACGCTCGGGGCCGCCGTCTTCGGCCGACGGTGCGCGCTGCGGTGCCGGCGCCGGCGGCATCGGCGCGGCGGATTCTTGGCCACGATCCAGCTCGCCGCGCCAGCGTGGCAGCGCGTGCGGGTAGTGCGCCTGAACGAAGGCGATCAGTCCCTCGCGCACCTGGCAACGCAGGTCGAAGTTGCGGCCCGAATCGGTGGAGCTCACCAGCATGCGCAGTTGCATCGTCTGCTCGGTGGCGTCGGTGACCTGCAGCACGCATACGCGACGATCCCACTGCTCCGAGGCCTCGCACAGGCGCTTGAACTCCTCGCGCAGCGGCGCCAGTGGCGTGCGGAAATCCAGCATCAGGAACACCGTGCCGATCAGCTGCGAACTGCGGCGCGTCCAGTTCTGGAATGGATGCTCGATGAACCAGTTGAGCGGCACCACCAGCCGGCGCTCGTCCCAGATGCGCACCACCACGTAACTTCCGGCGATCTCCTCGATGCGGCCCCATTCGCCTTCGATGATCACCACGTCGTCGAGACGGATGGGCTGGGTCAGCGCAATCTGCAGGCCGGCGATAAGGTTGCTCAGCACCGGCCGCGCCGCCAGTCCTATCGCCAGCCCGGCCACGCCGGCGGAGGCGAGCAGGCTGGCGCCGAGCTGGCGCACGCCGGGAATGGTGAGCAGGATGATCGCCGTGCCCAGCACGATCACCACCACGTCGGCAGTGCGCGCCAGCACGCGCACCTGGGTGACCACGCGACGAGCCTGCAGGTTGTCCGCGGCATCCATCGGATAGCGCCGCACCGCGGCGCCCTCGAACGCGCCGACGCAACGCACCACCAGCCAGGTGCCGGCGGCCAGCAAACCGATCAGCAACAGATGCTCGACCAGTGCCATCGGTGCCGAGTCCAGTGCGGGGCCATAGCGCAGCATCAGCAAAAGCGAGAGCAAGGGCAGCAGCCACTGCAGCGGCGCGTGGGCGCGCTGCATCAGGTCGGCGATCACCGGGCGATCGCCCGCGAGCCGCCGCAGCACGGCGTGGATCGCGACACGCAGCACCAGCGCCAGCAACAAACCGGCCACCACGGTCACGCCCAGCCGCACCGCGACATGCTGCTGCCACAACTGCCACCACACGGTGAAGATATCGGCCATGCACCCAGCCTGCACGGCGCGGTGTCGACATCGCGTGGGCATGCGGCCGGGCCATGCCCTCGAGCTTCCAGCGATGGCGCCCCGGCGAAGGCCCTTGATGCAGCGCTCGTACCCTTGCGCGCAGGGGAGGGCCGGGGTGGGATCGCTCCTGGCGAGTCAACAGCAAGCGCCACTTCTTCGGCGAAACTTGCTCACGATCGCGTCGCGCGAATCTCACGGGAAATCGGCGCGGAAACGGCGAGGATCGAGCCACGTCCCGAGGAGACCGCTCATGCCATCGCACTCCCTGCCGATCATGCTGTCCAGCGTCCCGCCATCATCCGCCGGCGATCCCGAGTACCAGCCGCCCGATCCCTCGCCGCCGCCGTTCCCCGATCCCACGGAACCGCAGCCCACGCCGAACGAACCCGAGCTGCCACCGTTGCAGCCGCCCCCCGGGCGCGACCGGCCGTCGGCGGCAAGGCCGTGCAGGTGAACGCCGCCCCATCCCCGCCACCGGAGCTGCCGACGCGCGAGGGCATCCGTCGCTGGCCGCCGGATGGCTACCTGCGATTGAATGGCGCGGTCGACGTGCGCCGGCGGGCCGCTTGCACCTGCACCGAACGTTGCGGCGAGTGCGGCTGCGCCGCGTGCGAGCTGGGCTGGCTGGGCTGGCAGGACGACCAGGCGCTGTGGGACGAGGCGGGCAATCTGGTCAACGTGGTCGAACTGGGCGCCGTGCGGCGCTCACGACCTCCCGCCGCGGATCAGCTGGGTTCGAGCCGCGCGGTGACCACGGTGGCTTCATCCTCCAGGCCGGCCGCGTGCAGCGCCCGTTCTACCGCCGCTTCGGGCAGCCGCGTGCGGCAGCTCACGAGGTCAGCTGGTCACCCGCCGCCTCGACGTACCGGCGCCGCTCACGCCAGGTTTCGGCTGTCTGCGGTTTGATGAACAGCGACAGCAGTTCGGGATGGATCGTCTTGGCCTGCGCCTCGATGCGGTTGATGCACGCCTCGATCTGCGGCGTGGTCAGTGCATCCTCGAACTCGGCGCTCAGCGTGGCCACCACCTGGTTCGGTCCCATCTGCACGGTCAGCACGCCGTTGGCGGCATGCACGCCGGGGTCCGCGGCAGCGATCGCGAGGATCGAACCGCTCACCCTCGGGTGCGCCGGTTCGCCGATCAGCAGGCCCTTGGTCTCGCGCGCCAGCAGCAGGGCGAACGAGGCCAGCACGCCGGAGATACCGAGCGAGGCGACGCCATCGAGTGCAGGCTCGTCGAAGGCCTGCGCACCCACCACGCCGGCCAGCGCGATCAGCAGGCCAAGCAGGGCCGCGCTGTCTTCCAGCAGGACGGTGAAGGTGCTGGGGTCCTTGCTCAGCCGGAACGCCTCGAAGTAGCCCAGCTTGCCCTTGCGCGCGCGGAACTCGCGCAGCGCCACCAGCCACGAAGTGCCTTCGAACAGGAACGACACGCCAAGCACCGCGTAGTTGATCCACGGCCGCTTGATCGCCTCCGGTTCGCGGATGTGCATCACGCCTTCGTAGAACGACACGCCTGCGCCTGCCGCCAGCACCAGCAGCGCCACGATGAAACTCCAGAAATACAGCTCGCGGCCATAGCCGAACGGGTGGCTGCGATCCGGCGGCTTGCCGGCGCGATGCAAGCCGTACAACAGCAGCACCTCGTTCACCGTGTCCACCAGCGAGTGCACGCCCTCGCTCAGCATTGCCGAGCTGCCGGACAGCCCGGCCGCCACGAACTTGGCGATCGCGATCATCAGGTTGCCGCCCAGCGCGACGTAGACCACCTTGTGCGAAGCGGAGGCCATGACTCAGCCCGCCATGCCCGATACGCGGTTGCGGTTGCCAGCCAGGCGCGTGGCGAGCACGGATGCGTGCCGGTGCGTGGTGACGATGGTGCGTTGTTCTGACATTGGCGTGGGCTGTGCGGGCGGTCGGCTTGACTGGCGTGGCTGGCAACGCCCGCGGGGGCGGTGCATAGTGATCGCGCCACAGACTGGGGATGGCGCCGTGAGACGGTCGTGAACCATGCCGCCGCACGCGGGGTTTCTTCCTGACGGGACAGGCTGCTTTCGAATCGGGACGGGATGCGTTGCATGGCAGATTCCACCTCACCACCCCATGCGGCCGGGCACGGCGGCGACAGGAAGGGGATGAGCGACGCGGAGGATTTTTTCGAACATGCCGCGGTGGGCATGCGGCTGGTCGCGGCCGACGGCACGATCCTGCGTGCCAACCAGGCCGAGCTGGACCTGCTGGGCTATCGCCGCGACGAGTATGTGGGCCACAACCTGGCCGATTTCGATGCCGACGACGACAATCTGTGCGCGCTGCTCGCGCGGGTGCGCGCCGGCGAATCGGTGGACAAGCGGCCGGCGCGGCTGATCGGCGGTGACGGCCGGGTGCGCCAGGTGCAGATCAGCTCCAGTGGACGCTTCGAGCGCGGCCAGTTCGTGCACTCGCGCTGCATCACCATCGACGTCAAGGAACAGAACTCGCGCCAGCGCGCCACGGCGGAGCGCGGTCGCCTCTCGCAGCAGCTGCTGCAGGCCTTGCCGATCGCCGTGCATGGCACCGATGCCGGAGGCGCCATCACCTTCTTCAATGAAGCGGCCGTGGAGCTAGCCGGGCGGCGCCCGATGCCGGGCGAGAAATGGTGTCTGTTTGCGCGACTGTTCCAGGCCGATGGCGCGCCGCTGCCGCACGAGCAGTGCGCGATGGCGCGGGCGGTGCGCGAAGCGCGGGCGATTCATGGCGACATCGCCTTGGCACAACGGGCCGATGGCCGGCGGATCGCGTTCGCCGCCTATTCCACGCCGTTGTTCGACGGGGGCGTGCTGACCGGCGCGGTGAACATGCTGGTGGACATCCCCGATCCGCGTGAGGCAGGGCAGGCCAGCAAGGATCTGAACAGCCACCTGAAGCGACGGATGGCCGAGCGCACCCGCGTCGCGGAAGCCGGCATGGCGGGCGTGAGCCGCAGCGAACGGTATTTCCAGCTGCTGGTGTCCAACGTGACCGACTACGCGATCTTCATGCTGGACCCGCGCGGCATCATCACCAACTGGAACACCGGCGCGGAGCGCATCAAGGGCTACCGCGCCGAGGAGATCATCGGCCAGCATTTCTCGTGCTTCTATCCGCCGGAAGAACGCAGTCGCGGCACGCCACAGACGGCGCTGGAAACGGCCAGGCGGGAAGGCCATTACGTGGCCGAGGGATGGCGGGTGCGCAAGGACGGCAGCCGCTTCTGGGCCAGCGTGGTGATCGACCCGATATACGACGATGGCGTGCTGGTCGGCTACGCCAAGATCACCCGCGACATCTCGCGGCGCCGGCAGGCCGAGACGGCGCTGGCCGAGAGCGACCAACTGGCGCGCGGCATCATCGACTCCGCGCTGGACGGTTTTGCCCAGCTCGATGGCGCCGGCCGCATCGTGCGCTGGAACCCGCAGGCCGAGGCAATGTTCGGCTGGTCCCGCGCGGAGGCCCGCGGCAAGCCGCTGGCGACCCTGGTGGGTCCGCCCGGTCATCCCGAGCGACTGTTGGCCGACCTCGAACCCAGCCCGGCGCGGGGCGCGAGGCGCGGGGCGACACGGCAGAGCGAGATGGTCAACCGCGTGGGCGAAACGATCCCGGTGGAACTGAGCGTCAGCAGCCTGTCCTTGCACGGCGAATCGCGTACCAACGTATTCATCCGCGACCTCAGCGAAAAGATCCGGATCGAAGCGCAACTGCGCCAGGCGCAGAAGATGGAAGCCGTCGGCCAGCTCACCGGCGGCCTGGCCCACGACTTCAACAACCTGCTGCAAGGCATCATCGGTTCACTGGATCTGATCCAGCTGCACGCCAGCTCGGGCGACGCCGCCACGTTGCAACGTTTCGTCCAGGGCGCGCTCAACTCGGCCAATCGCGCCGCGGCGACGACGCATCGCCTGCTGGCCTTCTCTCGCCGCCAGCCGCTGGACCCGCGTCCGGTGGCGGCCAACCCGTTGATCGCGTCGATGGAAGAACTGCTGCGGCGCACGCTCGGCGAGGCGGTGACGCTGCGCTTCGAGCTGGCGGACGACTTGTGGTTGACCCTGTGCGATCCGAACCAGCTGGAAAGCGCCTTGCTGAACCTGACCATCAACGCGCGCGACGCGATGCCCGACGGCGGCGACCTGCTGATCCGTTCGAGCAACCTGGACGCGGGCTCGATCGAGAGCAGCAACTGGCTGGAGGCGGACAGCGGGCAATACATCTGCATCGAGGTCGTCGACAACGGCACCGGCATGGCCCCGGAGGTGCTGGAGCACGCCTTCGAGCCGTTCTTCACCACCAAGCCGACGGGGCGGGGCACCGGCCTGGGCCTGTCGATGGTCTATGGTTTCGCACGGCAGTCGAACGGCTATTGCGACATCCGCAGCGCGGCGGGAGAGGGCACCTCGATCAAGCTCTATCTGCCGCGCCATGTCGAGCTGGCGCGCCCAGGGCACGATCAGGCCGAGGCCACCCCGCGCCCGTCGAACGGCGAAGTGGTGCTGGTGGTGGAAGACGAACAGGTGGTGCGCCAGGTGGTGGTAGAGGTACTGCACCAGCTGGGCTACGCGGTGCTGGAGGCGCCGGACGCCGATGCCGCCCTCGCCGCGTTGGAATCGCACGGCCACTTGCACATGCTGATCTCCGACATCAGCCTGCCGGGCATGAGCGGCCGCTCGCTGGCCGACACGCTGCGCGCGCGCCAGCCCGAACTGAAAGTGCTGCTGATGACGGGCTATGCCGCCGACGCGGCCTCAAGCAAGGGTTTCGCCGCCGGCATGGAGCTGATCACCAAGCCGTTCACGGTGAGCGCGCTGACCGAGCGGTTGCAGCGGATGCTGGGCGATGTCGCGGACGGCGACGACGCGAACTGAGCCGGTCGGGTTGTTCAACCGCCTGCCGAAGCGGGCGGCGAAGCCAGCAGCTCGCGCACGATCTGCTGCAGCGTATCCACCGACACCGGCTTGTTCACCATGCGAACCCGCGGAAACTCCTGCGCCAACCCGCTGAGGTCGCCACCGGACATCACCGCAAACGGGACGTTGCGCTTCTGCAAGGCGGCCATCACCGGCCACGCATTCTCGCCGCGCAAGCCCACGTCGATCATCGCCGCATCGAGCCGGCTGGCCTCGACATCGTTGAGCGCGTCGACCAGATTGAGGTCGACCAGCACCTCCAGGCCCATCGCCCGCAGCGTGTCTTCCATCACCATGGCCACCACGGGGTCATCTTCGACCACCAGCACGCGCTTGCAGTCTTCCATTTCCGCTTCCATTTCCGTGACCCTGGCGCCCGTCAAAGTCGCATTGTAGGCCGCCGACGGCGGTTTGGGATCGCCGTCCGGGGTGTCCGACTTTCCCCGTTGCATCCGCGGTTCAAGCCTTGCCGCGCGAGCCACCGACTTGCTTGGCCAGTTCGACCTTGCGCTGTTCCATGCGTGCGCCCAGTGCCTTGAGCTCGGCGGCCGAAAGCAGCTTCTTCGCCTCCTTGAACATCTCCTCCTCTTCCTCCTTGACGTGGTGTTCGACCAGTTCGCGCAACACCTTGGCGCGGCCGGAGAACTGCTCGCTGCCGACGTCGGCGTCGAGCAGGTCCGGAAGCACCAGATCGCCGGCGGCGCGATGCTCCTCCAGCGCCTCGAAGTACATCTTTGCATCGTCCTTCGTACCGGCCTTCCTGAAGGCGGGATAGAAGATCTCTTCCTCGATCGTGGCGTGGACCTCCAGGTCGACGCGGATTTGTGCGAGCAGCTCGCTGCGTGTCTTCGCGGCGCGGGTGGTCGTTTTCGCAAGCTCGGCGAGCAGTTCCTTGACCTTCTTGTGATCGGCTTTCAGCAGTTGGATGGCATCCACGGGGCGCTCCGGTTCTGGCGGGGGAGGGAGTGGCGAGCATTCCATCCCAGGCGTGAATCCGGTGTCCCGCGAGGGCCCGGCCATCATCACGCCATCGCAGCGAATCGGGCCTGGTCCGGCCATCGGCAGCGGGGCCCGCGACCGCACGTGCACGCCGGCCACACCGAGGCTTCACCCGGCAAAACGCAGGCTGCCATCGCCCCTCCACACACGAGCAGCAGGCATGGCAACCCACGACCGCAAAGACCGGCAACATCCCGGGCGCAAGAACGACAGGGAGCCACCGGAGACTCCCGAAACGCGGCGGCAACGCAAGAAGAAGGAAAGCGAGAACCAGGACGAGGCACTGGAGGAAACCTTTCCGGCCAGCGATCCTGTCTCGCCGTTCATCCCGTCCAAACCGCCGGAACCGGATTGAGCGAGAACATCGCCGACAAGCGGAGTACGCGCACAACTGCGCATGACCCAGGTCGAACACCTCGACCAGGCAAGAACGATGTCCTTTGAAGGCGGTGGCTCTTCCAACGTCCTGAAGAAGCTGATTGGCACCTGGCGAGGCAGTGGCGGAGAGGGTCGATGCGTCGTTGGCGGACGGTTGCCGTGGAGGCTGTCGCCTGCTATCTTTAATTTCGCATAATGTATATTATGTAAAATTTAGAATACATCATCGAGGCATCGACCTCCACACGCTATCGGCACGTGCTCTTGTCGATCTCGGTCGACTCTGTGCCGGGCACACGCTCGCGAAAGAACGGCATCTAGCGCCGGGCGCCCAATGTGGCTGGCGGACCTTCACCCTCGCCGACCTTGCGGCGTTGGCGAGAGGCAGCCCTCAGGCGCTGCCCATTGTCCGGGTCGCTCTCGTGCGGCCGACCCGCTGCAACCAGTCGTAACCGTCGTCGAAACTCAGTCCGCCCATGCTGGCGGTGTCCTGACGGGAGGCGTCGCGACCGGCACGCCCGGAGACGCCGCGCTGATGGTGCTGGTATGGCTGCCGCGGTTTCTGTCTGTTGTCGCGTGTCATGGTGTTGAGTCCTGTGGACGAGGCAATGACCGGTCAACGAGCACACCGGTCCGGGCGTGACCAGGGAATCAGGCCGGAATGGCCCGGGATCAATGGCGCTGCGGTGATCGCACCGTTCCCGGCAAGAAACAGCGGTGGGCTGGCGGACTGTTCGCCCGGGGAAACACACCGGTCATCAGTCACGGGTTTTGCCGAGGGGGATCGGCACCATCTGGCTGCCGAGTTCTTCGGAAATCCCCGCCATGAACAACAAGATCGTGTTCTTCCGGTGGCTCGTCGCCGCCGGCCTGCTGGCGACCCTGCCGGCAGGCGCGCGCGCAGCGACTCTGGGCGATGGCGACTACGCCAGGATCGGCGTGCCGGATCTGCGGCAGGCCTCGGCGTTCTTCCACGACGTACTGAATTGCCACCCGGTTGGCGACCCCGCGCCAATCGCGGCGGGGGCATCAGGCTCCCGCCTGCTTTCCTGCGGCAGCGGTTCGATGCTGGAATTGTTCGTCGAGCGTGGCGACTCCCCTGCCCGCGGCTCGGCCGCCACCGGCGAGACCTTGCAGTTCCTCGCAGATGGCACCCTGCGCACCGATGCCTGGCTTCGGCAGCGTGGCGTCATCGTCAGTGGCGCACCACACCGACTGACTTCCGGTCCGTGGGCTGGCCGCATGGCGCTGGACTTCGTGGCGCCCTGGGGCATGCGGATGCGGCTGCTCGGCAGCAAGCCGCCCGATACCGCCTACGGTGATATCGACACCGTGGCGGCGGCGCCGCGCGGCCACTAGCGCCTGGCGCGGAAGAAGTCGCGCAGCATGCGGGCCGATTCCTCGGCCAACAGCCCGCCGGCCACCTCGATGCGATGGTTGTGCCGCGCGTCGATCAAGGTATCGAACACGCTGCCTGCCGCGCCGGTCTTGGGATCGGCGGCGGCGTAGACCACGCGGCTGATGCGTGCGTGGATCAGCGCCATCGCGCACATCGAGCACGGTTCCAGCGTCACGTACAGCGTGGCGCCGGACAACCGGTGGTTGGCGAGCTGCTCGCCGGCGGCGCGCATGGCCATCACCTCGGCGTGGGCGGTCGGATCGTGCAGGGTGATGTTGCGATTCCAGCCCAGCCCCACGACTTCGCCGTTCAACACCAGCACTGCCCCCACCGGCACCTCGTTCTCGCTGTCGCGGGCGTGCGCGGCCAGTTGCAGCGCACGCTGCATGTGGCGCACATCGGCGGGTGAGAAACCACTTGAGGTTTCCGATTTTTCGTCTTTCATCTCAATAAGTTGTCGACTTTATCTGGGAAAGATTGGAGCCAAGCTGGCCTTTCCCGACATACGCAAGCCATTGATTTGCCTATTCCCACTCGATCGTGGCGGGTGGCTTGCCGCTGATGTCGTAAACAACGCGAGAAACACCACGCAACTCATTGATTATTCTATTTGAAACCCTGCCAAGAAACTCGTACGGGAGGTGCGCCCAGTGAGCGGTCATGAAGTCGATGGTTTCCACCGCGCGCAAGGCGATCACCCATTCGTAGGCGCGCGCGTCGCCGACCACGCCCACCGACTTCACCGGCAGGAACACCGCGAACGCCTGGCTGGTCCGGTCGTACAGGTCCGCCTTGCGCAACTCCTCGATGAAGATCGCGTCGGCGCGCGCCAGCAACTCGGCATATTCGCGCTTCACCTCGCCGAGGATGCGCACGCCCAGGCCCGGCCCCGGGAACGGGTGGCGATAGACCATTTCACGCGGCAGGCCGAGCTCCACGCCGATGCGGCGCACTTCGTCCTTGAACAGCTCGCGCAGCGGTTCGACCAGTTTCAGCTTCATGTGCGCCGGCAGGCCGCCGACGTTGTGGTGGCTCTTGATGACGTGGGCCTTGCCGGTCTTGCTGCCGGCCGACTCGATCACGTCGGGGTAGATCGTGCCCTGCGCCAGCCACTTCACCTTGCTGCCGTCGGCGGTGATCTTGCCCGACTCCTCGTCGAAGATCTCCACGAACAGGCCGCCGATGATCTTGCGCTTGGCTTCCGGATCGGAGACGCCTTCGAGTGCCTCGAAGTAGCGGTCGGCCGCGTTGACGCGGATCACCTTGACGCCCATGTGCTCGGCCATGGTGGCCATTACCTGGTCGCCCTCTTTCCAGCGCAGCAGGCCGGTGTCGACGAACACGCAGGTAAGCCTCGCGCCGATCGCCTTGTGCAGCAGCGCGGCCACCACCGAGGAATCGACGCCGCCGGAGAGGCCGAGCAGCACGTGGTCGTCGCCGACCTGCTCGCGCACGCGGGCGATCTGGTCGTCGATGATGTTGGCCGGCGTCCACAGCGTGGCGCAACCGCATATCTCGGTGATGAAGCGCTTGAGCAGCGCCCCGCCCTGCTTCGTGTGGGTCACTTCCGGGTGGAACTGCACGCCGTACCAGCGCTTGTCGTGGTTCTCCATCACCGCCGCCGGAATGCGCGCGGTGGTGCCGGTGACCACGAAGCCCGGCGGCACACGCGACACGTGGTCGCCGTGGCTCATCCACACGTCCAGCCGGTGCGCGTCCGCGTGGTCGGTGAGGCCCTCGAACAGTCGGCTGGTGCCCGCAATGTCCACTTGGGCATGGCCGAACTCGCGCTGGTCGGCCGCCTCGGTGGCGCCGCCCAGCTGCGCGGCCAGGGTCTGCATGCCGTAGCAGATGCCGAGGATCGGCACGCCCGCATCGAACACTTGTTGCGGCGCCTTGGGCGCGCCCGGGAGCGTGGTCGATTCCGGCCCGCCGGACAGGATGATGCCCTTGGCGCCGAACGCGGCGATCTCGCCCGGATCGTGGTCCCAGGCCCAGATCTCGCAATACACGCCCAGCTCGCGCACGCGCCGGGCGATCAACTGCGTGTACTGCGCACCGAAGTCGAGGATGAGTATTTTGTGGGAGTGGATGTTGGTCATGGGCGGCGGACGGATATCAGGAAAGGATGGGCCAACGAGTGCGACGGGTGACGGAAGCTGCATGCCGGTCGCCGCGGCGAAAGCAGGAAGCTACGCGAGGCGACGATTCCCCATGCCCGTCATCCCGGCGAAAGCCGGGACCCGGTGACTTGTGCCGCGACGCTTGGGAAAGCGCTGGACCCCGGCTTTCGCCGGGATGACGGCGGTGTGGTACGGCGTGTGGCGGGAGGGGCGGGCATGGTAATGACCACCTTTCCCGGCCGGATCACGAGTTCAAGCGGTAATTCGGCGCTTCCTTGGTGATCTGGATGTCGTGCGGGTGCGCTTCGGTGACGCCGGCGGAGGTGACCTTGACGAACTGCGCCTTGCTGCGCACATCCTCGACGGTGGCCGCGCCCAGGTAGCCCATCGACGCGCGCAGGCCGCCGATCAACTGGTGGATGATGTTGCGCAGCGGCCCGCGGTACGGCACGCGGCCCTCGATGCCCTCGGGTACCAGCTTGTCGGCGTCGGCCTCGTCCTGGAAGTAGCGATCCTTGGAGCCGAGCTGCATCGCCCCGATCGAGCCCATGCCGCGGTAGCTCTTGTACGAGCGGCCCTGGAACAGCTCGACCTCGCCCGGGGATTCCTCGGTGCCGGCGAACATCGAGCCCAGCATCACGCTGGATGCACCGGCCGCCAGGGCCTTGGGGATGTCGCCGGAGTAGCGGATGCCACCATCGGCAATCAGCGGAATCTCGTCCTTCAGCGCGGTGGCGACCAGGTCGATCGCGGTGATCTGTGGCACGCCGACACCGGCAACCACGCGAGTGGTGCAGATCGAGCCGGGGCCCACGCCCACCTTGACCGCGTCCACCCCCACGTCGAGCAGTGCCCGCGCCGCCTCGCCGGTGACGATGTTGCCGGCCACCACCTGCACCTGCGGATAGTGCTTCTTGACCCAGGCCACCCGGTCGATCACGCCCTGCGAATGGCCGTGTGCGGTATCCACGACCAGCACGTCGACGCCGGCATCGACCAGTGCCGCCACGCGTTGCTCGGTGTCGCCGCTCACGCCGACGGCAGCACCCACCAGCAGCGCTTCGTGACTGTCCTTGGCGGCATGCGGGTTGTCGCGCGCCTTCTGGATGTCCTTCACGGTGATCAGGCCGCGCAACTGGAAGTCGTCGTTGACCACCAGCACTTTCTCGATGCGATGCTTGTGCAGCAACAGCATCACCTCGTCCTGGCTGGCGCCTTCCTTTACGGTGACCAGCTTGTCCTGGCGGGTCATGATATTGCGCACCGGATCGTCCGGCTTGCGTTCGAAACGCATGTCACGGCTGGTGACGATGCCGACCAGGCGATTGCCCTCGACCACCGGCACGCCGGAGATGTTGTGCGCGTGGGTGAGCCGCAGCACCTCGCGGATCGAGGTCTCCGGGCCGACCGTGATCGGGCTGCGGATCACGCCGGCCTCGAACTTCTTCACCAGCCGCACTTCGGCGGCCTGCTGCTCGGCGGTCATGTTCTTGTGGATGATGCCGATGCCGCCGTTCTGCGCCATGGTGATGGCCAGGCGCGCCTCGGTGACGGTATCCATCGCGGCGGAAACGATCGGGATGTTCAGCCGCAGGCCGCGGGTGAAGCGCGTCGAGGTGTTCACGTCGCGCGGCAGGACGATGGAATGGCCCGGAACCAGGTAGACGTCGTCGTAGGTCAGGGCCTCGGCGAGGATACGCATGCGAAATGTCCCGCTGCAAAGAGGGAATTATACGTTCCCTTCACTGCCCTCGCCAGCGCCGGACCCGCGCGGCGCGGCCAATGTGATGACATAGCACCGCACCCGGCATGTATCTTGGCGACCTTCGCAGGAGCCGCCGTGCACGCCCATTCCTCTCACGATCACCCCCACGATCACCCTCGCGATCACGCACAGGGACACGACCATGCCCATCCCCATGCGGCCGGTCATCCGCATGCCCACGGCGTGGCCCGTGATGCCGATCGGCGTTATCTGACGATCGCCCTGCTGTTGCTGCTGGGTTTCATGATCGTCGAGGTGGTGGTCGGCATGCTGGCCCAATCGCTGGCGCTGATCTCCGATGCCGGCCACATGCTGACCGACGTCGGCGCGATTGCCCTGGCCCTGGTGGCGATGCGGCTGGCCAGCCGACCGGCGCGCGGCAGCTACACGTTCGGGCTCAAGCGGGTGGAAATTCTCAGCGCGCAGGCCAATGGCGTGACCTTGCTGTTGCTCTCGGCGTGGTTCGTGGTCGAGGCCGTGCGCCGGCTGATCCACCCGCCCGCCGTGCACGGCCTGCTGGTCACCGTCGTGGCGGTGGCGGGCATCGGCGTGAACCTGCTGGCGGTGTGGGCGATGCACAAGGCCAACCGGGAAAGCCTCAACATCCAGGGCAGTTACCAGCACGTGCTCACCGACCTGTATGCATTCATCGCCACGGCGGTGGCCGGCGTGCTGGTCTGGTGGACGGGGTGGAACCAGTTCGATTCCCTGGCGGCGCTGGTGGTGGCGGCGCTGATGCTCAAGGCCGGCATCGGGCTGGTGCGCGACGCCGGCCGGGTTTTCCTGGAGGCGGCGCCGCGCGGACTGGAACCGGACGCGATCGGCCAGGCGATGCACGCCCTGCCCGCGGTCACGCGGGTGGACGACCTGCACGTGTGGGAAGTGACCTCGGGCATGCCGGCGCTGTCGGCACACGTCTTCGTCGAGCTCGACGTCGACTGCCACGACGTGCGCCGCGAACTGGAAGCCATGTTGCGCGATCGATTCGCGATCACGCATACGACCATCCAGACCGACCATGCGGCCAGCGGCCAGGTGGTCGCGACGCCCTGTTCGCTCGAGGCGCACGACACCGGCCACCGCAGCTGAGCGAACGACCTAGCCGGCGCTGCCGCGGGCAGCCTGTGCCTCGGCCGCTTCCAGCGTGTTCTCCATCAAGGTGGCGACGGTCATCGGCCCCACCCCGCCCGGCACCGGCGTGATCCAGCTGGCGCGCTCGGCGGCCGGGGCGAACTCCACGTCGCCGACCAGCCGGCCGTCCTCCAGCCGATTGATGCCGACGTCGATCACCACCGCGCCGGGCTTGATCCAGTCGCCCCGCACCAGGCCGGGCTTGCCGACCGCGACGATCACGATGTCGGCCTGGCGCACGAAACTTTCCAGCTCCCGCGTGAAGCGATGGCACGAGGTGGTGGTGCAACCGGCGATCATCAGCTCCAGCACCAGCGGCCGGCCGACGTGGTTGGACACGCCCACCACCACCGCATGCTGCCCGCGCACCGGCCGATCGGTGTGGCCGAGCAGGGTCATCACGCCGCGCGGGGTGCACGGCCGCAGGCCGAACCGGCGCAGCGCCAGCCGCCCCACGTTGACTGCCTGGAACCCGTCCACGTCCTTGTCCGGGTCGATGCGGTCGACCAGCGCGTCTTCGTCGATGTGTGCCGGCAGCGGCGACTGCACCAGGATGCCGTGCACCTGCGGGTCGGCGTTGAGGCGGTCGATCAGCGCGAACAACTCGGCCTGCGTGGTCTCGGCCGGAAGGTCGTGATCGAAGGAACGGAAGCCCACCTGGTGGCAGGCCTTGCGCTTGTTGCGCACGTACACCGTCGAGGCCGCGTCGCTGCCGACCAGCACCACGGCCAGCCCCGGTGCGGGCAGGCCCCGACCGACCCGTTCGGCCACGCGCAGGTGCAGCTGTTCCAGCAGTTCCCGGGCGATGCGTTTGCCGTCGAGTATGCGTGCGCTCATGCTGATCCCTGGCCGTAAAGGATGCATTATCCGGGCTGGACGACATGCGCACAAACGGCAGCGCGCCGGCAACCAGGCAGGCTGATGGGACACGACCCGCAATACACGATCGAGCTGGGCGACGCGCGCGTGCGGTTGCTCCCTTGGAACCACGCTGACGCCGACGCCCTGGTGGATGCCGTGCGCGACTCCGTGGACAGCGTCGGGCGCTGGCTGCCGTGGTGTCGCGCCGACTACGGCCACGATGCCGCCCATGCATGGATCGCGCATTGCCAGGACGGCTGGCAGGCCGGCAACCATTTCGCCTTCGCGGTGCGCAGTGCGGCCGACGGCTCGCTGCTGGGCGGCGTGGGGCTCAACCAGTTCGAGCCGATCCACCGCCGCGCCAATCTCGGTTACTGGATGCGCCAGGGCTGCCAGCGGCGCGGGCTGGCGACGGCGGCGGCGCAGCGCGTCGCGCGCTTCGGGTTCGAGCAGTTGGGGCTGATCCGCATCGAGATCGTGGCGCTGCCGGACAACGCAGCCAGCCGCGCCACGGCGCTGCGCATCGGCGCACGATTCGAGTCGATCGCGCGCCAGCGCTTGCTGGTGGAGGGGCAACCGCGGGACGCGGCGGTGTACGGGCTGCTGCCGTCGGATCTTCCCTGAGCGTCGACGATCAGCGCGTGCGCTTGATCAGTTCGCTGAGCCGGCGGCGGGCCTTGTGCTGTTGCTCCTTGGTCAGCACCTTCTTGCGTCCGGCGTAGGGGTTTTCGCCCTCGCGGAAGGCAATGCGGACCGGCGTGCCTTCGAGCTTGTAGCGTTTGCGGAAGAAGTTTTCCAGGTAGCGCTGGTAGGCCGGCGCGATGTGCTTGGTGCGCGTGCCGTGGATGACGATGGTCGGCGGATTGGTGCCGCCCGGATGCGCAAAGCGCAGCTTCGGCGCATGGCCGTTGACCAGCGGCGGCTGGTAGCTTTCGTACGCCTTTTCCAGCGTGCGGGTCAGGTCGGAGGAGCTCAGCTCCCTGGTCGCCGACGCGTGCGCGCGCACCACCGCGCGCATCAGCTCGCGCAGCCCGGAACCGTGCAGCGCCGATATGTGCACGCGCTTGGCCCAGTCGACGAACACCAGCCGACGATCCAGCGCGCGCAGGCATTCCTCGCGCTGATAGGCGTCCAGGCCATCCCACTTGTTGAGCGCGATCACCAGCGCCCTGCCCTCGTCGATGGCGTAGCCGATCAGGGTAAGGTCCTGGTCGGCCAGGTTCTCGCGCGCGTCGACCATCATCACCACCACCTGGGCGGCGGCGATCGACTGCAGCGTCTTGATCACGCTGAACTTCTCCACCGCCTCCTCGACCCGCGCCTTGCGTCGGATGCCGGCGGTGTCGATCAGGGTGTAACGCTTGCCGTCGCGCTCCAGCGGCACGCGGATCGGGTCGCGCGTGGTGCCCGCGACGTCGGAGACGATCAGCCGTTCTTCGCCCAGCAGGCGGTTGATCAGCGTGGACTTGCCGGCGTTCGGGCGGCCAACGATCGCCACGCGGATACTGCCGTCCTCCGTGGCCGGCTCGTTCGCGGCATCCTCGTCCGGCGGCAACAGCGGCAGCACGGCGCGGATCAGCTCGTCGGTGCCGCGACCATGCGCAGCGGAAATCGGCAAGGTGGTGGCCATGCCGAAGGCAGCGAATTCCGCCAGGGCGGCCTGTTCATCCAGGCCGTCGATCTTGTTCACGGCGGCGATGATCGGCTTGCCGCTGCGGCGCAACTCGCCAAGGATCACGTGATCCTGCGGCAGCAGGCCGTCGCGCGCATCGACCACGAAGACCAGCACCTGGGCCTCCTCGATCGCCAGTCGCACTTGCCGCGCGGTAAGGACGTCGATCGCCTCCTCGACACCCGACAGACCACCGGTATCGACCGCGAGAAACGGGCGCTCACCCAGATGGCACGCACCGTAATGGCGATCGCGGGTGACCCCGGGCATGTCGGCCACCAGCGCGTCGCGGCTGCGCGTGAGCACGTTGAACAGGGTCGATTTGCCGACATTGGGGCGACCGACCAGGGCGACGACGGGCAGCATGGAAACTTCGTCCCGCGATCAGGGCGAGGACAGGCGGTAGGCGCCGATGTGGCCCTTCACGTCCTGGACGTACACGACATCGCCCACCACCAGCGGCTGCGCGCGGATCGCCTTCTTGGAAAGCCGCTCGCGCGCGGCCAACGCGCCGTCGCCGGTCTGCAGCCAGTGCACATAGCCTTCGGCATCGCCGACCACCACGTAGTTGCCCTGCACGGCCGGCCCGGTCAGCCAACGGTAGCGGAGCGCGTCGTTCTTCCACATGTCGGCGCCGCCGGACTTGTCGAAGGCCCACACGCGCGACTGATCGTCGACGCCGAAGATGGCATTGTATTTCACCGCCAGCGAGGTATAGCTGGAGAACGGATGCGACCACAGCGGGCGGCCACTGGGGCCGTCGATGGCCACCACGTTGCCGTGGTAGGCAGTGCCGTAGAGGGTGCTGCCGTCGAGCAGGATCGCGCCGTCGGCATCGTTCAGACGGTCGATCTCGGTGCGGCCCTCGCCGCTGGCCAGGCGCTGCTCCCACAGCTTGCTGCCGTTGTCCAGGCGCAGCGCGACCAGCAGGCCGTCGTCGCTGCCGAAGAACACCACGCCGTTGGCGACCAGCAAGCCGCCGTTGCCGCGCACGCTCAGCAGCGGCACGTTGCCCTGGTCGTTCACCCACTGGCGCTCGCCGGTGGCCGCGTCAAGGGAATAAACCCGGCCGTTGCTGCCGCGCACGATGACCTGGTTGCCGATGATCACCGGCGAGGCCAGCACCTGGGTATTGAGTTCGGCTTCCCAGCGCGGGCTGCCGTCCTTTGCGTTGACGCCGTAGACGTGGCCGTCCAGCGTGCCCACCGCGAGCAGGTCGCCGCCTACCGCCGGACCGCCCGCATATTGGGCGTCCTTGCGCTTCTTGTCGCCCCAGCCGAACCAGCCGTGCGTGCGCGAACTCTTCGACCACAGCGTCTTGCCGGTCGCCGCATCGAAGGCGGCCAGCTTGCCGTCGGTGCTGTCGGCGTAGAGCACGCCATCGACCACGGTCGGACGCAGCCGCACGCCACTGTCGCCCGCGCCGTCGCCCACTCGTTCGCGCCACAGTCGCGTCACCTGCACCGTCGGCTTGAAATCCTTGGCCAGCGGCGTCGGCGGCTGCACGTTCTCCTTCTTGAAGGAGTGGCAGCCGGCGAGCGTCAGCAGCGAAACCAGCGAAACCAGCATGGCGCGTTTGATCATGTGAACTTTCATGCACCCTGCTTCCCGGCCACGGCCAGGTCATCGAGTTTCATCTGCAAGGCGCCGCGTTGCGGGGCGTCCTCGCTCAGTGCCGACATGGCCGCTTGGTAGGCCTTGCGTGCATCGTCCATGCGTCCAAGCTTGACCATCGCATCGCCGCGGAGTTCCTGCACCATGCCCTGGAAGCTGCCGGGCGGCACGCGGTCGAGCGTGGCCAGCGAGGCCTGGGCCTGGTCGCGCGCCAATTCGACCCGCGCGATGCGCACCAGGGTCAGCGACTTCAGCGGCTCTTCGGTGGTGTGGCTTTCGGCCCACTCCAGCGAGGCCTGGGCCTTGTCCAGTTGCTTGTCCTGCACTTGCTGGCGGGCGCGGTCGCTGACCGCGAACAGCGCATACGGCGATTTGGCGTAATCCTTCATCAACTGGTCGGTCAACTGGGCGGCCACGTCGGGCTTGCCCGACAGCTGCGCCACCTTGGCCTGCTGGTAGAGCTGCGAGGCCGCGCTCTCGTTGCGGGCCTGGTGGTTGCGCCATTGCTGCCATCCGAAGATGCCGACCAGTCCGATAAGAACACCGACAACGATCGAAACGCCGTTCTCGCGCAGCCACTTCTGTACCAACTCGCTCTGTTCGTACTTGTCGTACTCTTCAAATGCCATGCAATCACCGTTCAATAGGCCGCGCACCGCTTGGCGCAGTCCAGCGCGTAAACACAGGTAATGGGTGGATCAGACCCGCCTGGTCGCAGGCGGGCAGTGCGCAAGCATAACCGAATTGGGTCGCCGGCAGCGGCGGCGATGCCGATCAGAGGGCAGTGGCGGAGGCCTTGCCGTCCTGCACTTGCACGCGGAAATGCGCGACGTTGGCGCGGCGGAAATCATCCATTCCCACCGCCTGCCCGTCGATCGCGACCTGGGCGCCGCCGACGTTGCCGATGCTCACGTTCAGCGGCTGGTCGCTGTGATAGACGGCGTGACTGCCCGCCGGCAGCAAACCGTATTCGAGACGCGTGCCGTCGGCACGGGTCACCTCGACCCAGCTCGGCGCGCTGAGCGTCAGCTCCAGCTGATGGCCACCGCTGCCGGCGGCGATCATCGCTGCCGGCGGCGCAGGCACGGCCGGACGAGTGTCGCTGGCGAGGCTCGGGAACGGCGCCATCGAGGCCAGCAACGGCTGCTCTGATGCCGTGTCGGCGGCCGCGGCCTGCACCGGCGCCGCCGGCTGGCGGGCGCGGTCGGCGGCAACCATCGCCGGGGTGCTGGTGCCGGCTTGCTCCTGCTGTGCCACCGGGGCGGCGTCCAGCGGGGCCAAATGGGTGATGTCCCGATCCAGCGTGCTTTTCACGCCGAACCAGAGCGTCGGCACGGCGATCACCAGCGTCAGCACCACGTAGGTGGCCGCAGTGGCGTAGCGGTCGAACAGGAAGCGCGAATGGGAGATGCCGCCACTGGTCACCAGCGGCGCGTCGACCTGGCGGATGCGGTCCACTTCGAGCTGGATGGAGGCGTCGTTGATGCCCAGGTGGCGCCCGTACTTGGCGATGTAGCTGCCCAGGTAGACCTTGGAGTCGGTGCCGTCGTACTGATCCAGTTCCAGCTTGCGCAACACCCGCACCGGCAACCGCAGCGCGTTGGCGCAGGCCTCAAGATCGAGTCCGCGTGCCTCGCGCGCCGCGCGCAGCCGGCTGCCGAAACTCGGCTGGGCCGATTCACCGGCCATCGCTCCCTGCCCCGCTCCATGGGCGAGGGAAGAATGGGTGCCGTCAGGCGCGTGGTCGAACATGGGAGACTGCTGCATGGACGTCATGGGTTGTCGATGGAGTCAAGGGCGTGCGCCTGTTCCGAGTCCGGGAACTGGCTGCGCAGTCGCTTGAGATAATTGCGGGCCCCCTCCGGGTTGCCCATGCTTGATTCGATGTCGTACCCCAGTTTCAGCGCGGCGGCAGTCGGTTTGCCCAGCGCGTCGAAACGCTGCAGGAATGCCCTTGCGCGAAACGCATCTTTCCCCTGGTAAAGAAGGTTTGCGAGCTGGAAGAGTGCCTCGCCATTCTGCGGATTTCGCGCGATGGCGTCACGAAAATCCGCTTCTGCCTTGGTTTTGTCGCCTGCCATCAGCTGGCAGACGCCGGCGTTGGCCAGGGCCTCCGAAGGGGTGGCGTAGAACGGATCGGCCACTGCCTTGCGAAAATAGGTTTCGCCCTCGGCATAGTTGCCCCGCGAACACAGGAACTGGCCGAGGTTGTTGTTCCAGGCACCCTTGGTCGGCTCCAGCGCCACCGCCTTGCGGTAGTGCTGCTCCGCTTCGGCCAGCTTGCCGATCCGCGCGTCGATGTAGGCGAGGACGGTATGGGCGGGAGCGTAGTTCGGGTCGAACTGGAGCGCCATCTGCACCTTGCTCAGCGCCGTCTGCAGGTCGCCGGTGGCAAGGTAATGCTGGCCCAGTTCGGTGTGGATGCGCGCCGCGTCCGTGGCCTGCTCGGCCTTGCTCTCCTGCGGCAGCGGCTTGCCCAGCGCACCGGTGTTGGTATGCGTGGTGACGCAGCCGGCCAGGGCGAACAACAAGCAGGGAATCACCACCCGGTCAAAGCGCATGCAAAGCCCCCTGGTTCTGCCGTTTGCGAAGTTCGGCGCTGCGCCGGGTACGGTCGGCGACCTGCCCCGCCAACTGGCCGCAGGCCGCGTCGATGTCGTCGCCGCGGGTTCGGCGCAGCATGGTCAGCACGCCGGCATTGAGCAGCTGACTCTGGAAATCGTGGATCGCAGCCGCGTCCGAGCGCGCGAACTGCGTACCCGGGAAAGGGTTGAACGGAATCAGGTTGACCTTGCACGTGGGCAGCTTGCGCATCAGCTTGATGAGCTGGCGGGCGTGCTCGGGCTGGTCGTTGACGTCTTTCATCAAGGTGTATTCGAAGGTGATCGAGGTGCGCGGCTTGCGCGCGACCCAGCGCTGGCAGGCCGCCAGCAGCTCGGCGATCGGGTAGCGCTTGTTGATCGGCATCAGTTCGGTGCGCAGCTCGTCGTTGGCCGCGTGCAGCGACACCGCCAGCGACACGTCGATGGCATCGGACAACTGGTCGATCAGCGGCACCAGGCCGGCAGTGGACAAGGTGACGCGCTTCGATGCCAGGCCGAAGCCCAGGTCGTCGCGCATCAGCTTCATCGCCTTCAGCACGTTGTCGAAATTGGCCAGCGGCTCGCCCATGCCCATCATCACCACGTTGGTGATGCGGCGGTTCTGGTGGGTGACGTTGCCCAGGTACTTCGCCGCCACCCACACCTGGCCGATGATCTCGGCGGTGGACAGGTTGCGGTTGAAGCCCTGCGCGCCGGTGGAGCAGAACTGGCAGTTCAGCGCGCAGCCGATCTGCGAGGACACGCACAAGGTGCCGCGGGTCGGCTCGGGGATGTAGACCGTCTCGATCGCATTGCCCGAATCCATGCCCAGCAGCCATTTGTGCGTGCCGTCGGTGGCGACCTTGTCCAGCAGCGTCTTGGGCGCGCCGATGTAGCAAGCCTCGGTGAGCTTGGCGCGCAGCGCCTTGCCCACGTCGGTCATGTTTTCGAAGTTGTCTTCCAGGTCGTGGTAGATCCACTTCATCACCTGCTCGGCGCGATACGGCTTCTCGCCGATCTGCGTGAAGAAATCACGCAGACCCTGGCGATCGAAATCGAGCAGGTTGACCTTGTTCGAGCTGGCGACAACTGAGTTCAAAGAGTGGCTCTTGTGAAGAGTGCGGCCACGGATGGCCGCTGTTTGATCTTCGCGTTCAGGGACGAACGCACTTGTTTCTACTGTGCGGCCACGAGTGGCCGCTGTCTGATCTTCGCGTTCAAGGATGAACGCACGAAATTAACGCGAAACCACATCCGTCGCCGCAAAGAAATAGGCGATCTCCACCTTGGCGGTTTCCACGGCGTCGGAGCCATGCACGGCGTTGGCGTCGATCGACTCGGCGAAGTCGGCGCGGATCGTGCCCGGCGCAGCTTCCTTCGGGTTGGTGGCGCCCATCAGGTCACGATGGGCCAGCACGGCGTTTTCGCCCTCCAGCACGCTGATCATCACCGGGCCGGAGATCATGAACTCGACCAGGGCCTTGAAGAACGGGCGCTCGCGATGTACGGCATAGAAGCCTTCGGCCTCGGCGCGCGACAGCTGCTTCATGCGGGCGGCGACGATTTTCAGGCCGGCCTTTTCGAAACGGGCGTAGATTTCGCCGATGACGTTCTTGGCGACGGCATCGGGCTTGATGATGGAAAGGGTGCGCTCCAGCGCCATGGGATCTGCTCCGGCTGACGGATTTCGGGAAAAGTGATTGAGCGGGCAACTACCGGCAAAGGTAGCCAATTCCGACAAGGAATGAGGATTTAGCCCACTAAAGTCTGACAGATTCTAGCTCATTGGCAAGGATCGCGCAGGCCTGATCCATACGCTCGTTTGACGCCCGGGAAGCGCTTCCCGTATGCTCAAACGATCGTTTGAATCGCGTCAGCTGCCAAAGGACGTCCGCTTCCGTGAACTCGACCAGCTCCACCCGGGATCGCATCCTCGGCACCGCGGAAAAAATGTTCGCCCAGCGCGGCTTCGATGGCGCCTCGCTGCGCCAGCTTACCGCCGCCGCCGGGGTCAACCTGGCCGCCGTCAACTACCACTTCGGCTCCAAGGAGAAACTGGTCGAGGAGGTATTCCGCCGGCGCCTGGACGCCTTGAATGCCAATCGCCTGGCCGCCCTGCACAAGCTGGCCGGCGGCGAGGCCACGCTCGAACAGGTGCTCGCCGCCTACATCCGCCCGGCGCTGGAGCTGTCGCACGACGGCAAGGGCGCCCTGTTCATGCGCGTGCTGGCGCGCGCCTTCGCCGAGCACGACGACAACTTGCGCCGTTTCCTGTCGGAGAACTACGGCCACGTCATGCGCCAGTTCACCGCCGAATTCGCCCGGCTGCTGCCGCACCTGGGCAAGGCCGAGCTGTACTGGCGCATCGACCTCGTGACCGGTGCGCTGACCCACGCCATGTCGGGCTTCGGCATGATCCAGCGCAAGGGCGACGTCAGCGAACAAGAGCATCTTGAGCAGACCGTCCAGCACCTGATCCGCTTCGCCGCCGCCGGGCTGAGCCACCCGTGAACTCACCCCGCCAGCGCTGCCTGCCCCATTGATCGCGTCACCACCATCGCACCATCGGAGAAGCCAATGACCGCTGCATCTTCCCCCACCCTCGGCTTGCGCATCCGCAAGGCCGCCGTGCTGGGCGCCGGTGTCATGGGCGCGCAGATTGCCGCGCACCTGACCAACGCCGGCGTGGAAACCGTGCTGTTCGACCTGCCCGCGAAAGAGGGTCCGAAGAGCGGCATCGCGCTGAAGGCGATCGCCAACCTGGCCAAGCTGTCGCCGGCCCCGCTGGCCGACAAGGCCCTGGCCGCCTCGATCATCCCGGCCAACTACGACGATGATCTCGATCACCTGAAGGATGTCGACCTGGTCATCGAGGCCATTGCCGAGCGCATGGACTGGAAACTCGACCTGTACAAAAAGATCGCCGGCCACCTGTCGAAGACCGCGATCATCGCCTCCAATACCTCGGGCCTGTCGATCAACACGCTGGCCGAGGCGCTGCCGGAGGAAATGCGCCACCGCTTCTGCGGCGTGCACTTCTTCAATCCGCCGCGCTACATGCACCTGGTCGAGTTGATCCCGACCCGGCTCACCGACCAGAACGTGCTGGACGGCCTCGAAGCCTTCCTGGTCACCACCGTCGGCAAGGGCGTGGTGATCGCCAAGGACACGCCCAACTTCATCGGCAACCGCATCGGCGTGTTCTCGATGCTCGCCACCATGCATCACACCGAGCAGTTCAAGCTCGGCTTCGACACCGTCGACGCGCTGACCGGCCCGGCCGTGGGCCGCCCCAAGAGCGCCACCTACCGCACCGCCGACGTGGTCGGCCTGGACACCATGGCCCACGTGATCAAGACCATGGCCGATACCCTGCCCGACGATCCCTGGCACCGGTACTTCAAGGCGCCGGCGTGGCTGGCCGGCCTGATCGAGAAGGGTGCGTTGGGCCAGAAGACCGGCGGCGGCTTCTACAAGAAGGTCGGCAAGGACATCCAAGTATTGGATGTGGCCAAGCAGGACTTCCGCCCGTCCGAACAAAGGCCCTCCGATGAAGTCGCCGCGATTTTGGCGATCAAGGACCCCGCCGAGAAGTTCGGCAAGCTGCGCGCCTCCAGCGACCCGCAGGCGCAGTTCCTGTGGGCCACTTTCCGCGATCTGTTCCACTACACCGCCTATCACCTGGCCGACATCGCCGACACCGCGCGCGACGTGGATTTCGCCATCCGCTGGGGCTATGGCTGGAAGCTCGGGCCGTTCGAGACCTGGCAGGCCGCGGGCTGGCAGCAGGTCGCCGAATGGGTCAATGAAGACATCAAGGCCGGCAAGGCGATGAGCGATGCGCCCCTGCCCGCCTGGGTCACCGACGGTCGCACGGGCGTGCACGGCAAGAACGGTTCGTATTCGGCCAGCGCCAACGCCGACAAGCCGCGTTCGCGGCACCCGGTGTACCAGCGCCAGTTGTTCCCCGATCCGATCCTGGGCGAGAAGTTCGATACCGGCAGCACGGTGTGGGAGAACGACGGCATCCGCCTGTGGACGCTGGGCGACGACGGCGTCGGCATCATCTCGTTCAAGACCAAGATGAACACGGTGAACGACCACGTGCTCGACGGCATCCAGCACGCGATCAGGCTGGCCGAGGAAAAGCTCAAGGCGGTGGTGATCTGGCAGACCGGCGAACCCTTCTCCGCCGGCGCGGATCTCAAGGGCGCGCTGGGCCTGCTGAAGGACGGCAAGTTCGACGACTTCGGCAAGATGGTCGCCAACTTCCAGCGCACCAGCATGGCGATCAAGCACGCCCTGGTGCCGGTGGTCTCCGCCGTGCGCGGCATGGCCTTCGGTGGCGGCTGCGAATTCCAGATGCATTCCGCCCGGACGGTTGCGGCACTGGAAAGCTACATCGGCCTGGTCGAGGCCGGCGTCGGCCTGCTGCCCGCCGGTGGCGGCCTGCATGAACTGGCCGTCCGTGCGTCCAGGGCCAATCCGGCCGATCCGTTCGAGGAACTGAAGAAGGTGTTCGAGACCGTGGCGATGGCCAAGGTTTCCCCCAGCGCCATCGAGGCGAAGAACATGGGCCTGCTGCGCGACAGCGACGTGGTCGTGTTCAACGCCTATGAACTGCTGTACGTCGCCAAGAAGGTGGCATTGTCGCTGGCCGAAGCCGGCTACCGCCCGCCCCTGCCTGCCCAGGTCATCGTCGCCGGCGACGTCGGCACCGCCACCTTCAAGGCGCAACTGGCCAACCTGCAAGCCGGCTACTTCGCCTCCGAGCACGACGTCGACATCGCCTCGCGCATCGCCGACACCCTGTGCGGCGGCGTAATCGAGCGCGGCTCGACCGTTGACGAGGAATGGCTGCTGGCACTGGAACGCAAGCACTTCGTGGAGCTGGCAAAAACCGAAAAGACCCAAGCCCGTATTGCGCACACGATGACCACCGGCAAGCCGCTCAGGAATTGACCAGACCCCTCCACGCCGTCATCCCAGCAAAAGCTGGGATCCAGCGCCTCGAGACACAACGTCAAGACACTGGATGCCAGCTTTCGCTGGCATGACGATCAAAAACCAAAGCCGTCGCTGCTTCATGCGCGACGCCACGGAGCAAGAACCATGACCAAGCAAGTGCAAGACGCCTACATCGTCGCCGCCACCCGCACCCCGGTCGGCAAGGCGCCGCGCGGCGTGTTCCGCAACACCCGCCCGGACGACATGCTCGCCCACGTGATCCGCGCCGTGATGGCGCAGGCGCCGGGCATCGACCCGCACCAGATCGGCGACGTCATCATCGGCTGCGCCATGCCCGAGGCCGAGCAAGGCATGAACGTGGCGCGCATCGGCCTGCTGCTGGCCGGCCTGCCGCACACCGTGCCCGGCGTCACCGTCAACCGCTTCTGCTCCTCCGGCCTGCAGTCGGTGGCGATGGCCGCCGACCGCATCCGCCTGGGCCTGGACGACCTGATGCTCGCCGGCGGCACCGAGAGCATGAGCATGGTGCCGATGATGGGCCACAAGATCGCCATGAACCCCGCGATCTTCCAGGACGAGAACATCGGCATCGCCTACGGCATGGGCATCACCGCCGAAAACGTCGCCAAGCAGTGGAAAGTCAGCCGCGAGCAGCAGGACGCGTTCGCCGTCGAAAGCCACCGCCGCGCCCTGGCTGCCCAGGCCGCCGGCGAGTTCAAGGCCGAGATCACCCCGTTCCAGCTCGATGACCATTACCCGGATCTCGCCAGCCGCGGCATCACCACCGACAACCGCGTCATCGACCAGGACGAAGGCCCGCGCGCCGGCACCACGCCCGAAGTGCTGGCCAAGTTGAAAACCGTGTTCCGCAACGGCCAGTTCGGCGGCACCGTCACCGCCGGCAACTCCAGCCAGATGTCCGACGGCGCCGGCGCCGTGCTGTTGGCCAGCGAAAAGGCCATCAAGCAATACAACCTGCAGCCGCTTGCCCGCTTCGTCGGCTTCTCCGTCGCCGGCGTGCCGCCCGAAGTCATGGGCATCGGCCCGAAGGAAGCGATCCCGAAAGCACTGGCGCAAACCGGCATCACCCAGGATCAGCTCGACTGGATCGAACTCAACGAAGCCTTCGCCGCCCAGGCACTCGCCGTGATGGGCGACCTCAAGCTCGACCCGGCCAAGGTCAACCCGCTCGGCGGCGCGATCGCGCTCGGCCACCCGCTCGGTGCGACCGGCGCGGTGCGCATCGCCACGCTGGTGCACGGCATGCGCCGACGCAAACAGAAGTACGGCATGGTGACGATGTGCATCGGCACCGGCATGGGTGCGGCGGGAATCTTCGAGGCACTCTGAAGTTCGTCATTCCGGCGAAGGCCGGAATCTGAAACTGGAACGGCGCCGTAGCGATACGGCGCCGTTCGCGTTTGAGTGGATCTGATCCGCTTGCAAACCCTTCTCGGCCAAGGGATGCGTTGTCCAGCGGATACGGTGCTCGTTTGACGTATTACGTCAAACGTAATACCGTCAGCGCGTGATCAGGAGCTTTCATTGCAAGGATACGCAGGCGCTGTTCGAGGGTGGCGATCCTCGTCGGTTCCGTGCCATCAAGGACGCCGCCATCCGCAAGTTGTCGCAACTCGATGCCGCGCAAACGCTTGAGTTTCTGCGTTCACCGCCTGGCAACCAGTTCGAAGCCCTCAAGCACGATCGCGCTGGCCAGCACAGCATCCGCATCAACCGGCAGTGGCGCGTTTGCTTTGTGTGGACAGCCAGCGGACCCGAGCACGTCGAAATCGTGGATTACCACTGAGAGAGCCACATGAAACTTCCCGTCAATCGCATGCGCCCTGTACATCCCGGCGAAATCCTGCGCGAGGACTACCTCACCCCGCTGGGGATGAGCGCCAACGCCTTGGCCGTGGCACTGAGCGTACCGGCCACCCGCATCCACGAAATCGTCAACGAGCGCCGCGGCATCAGCGCCGACACTGCCGAGCGCCTGGCACGCTACTTCGGCGGCGACGCGGTGTCCTGGCTGAACCTGCAGGCAACTTACGATCTCAAGACACTGGCCACACGCGACGAAATCCTGCGCCGGGTGGAGCCACGGGCCGCGTGACTGGAGCGCCACAGGTTAGCTATTCCGTCCCGTGGGAGCATCAGTGACTTGAGGTGGTCAAACCAGCTTAATTACCCCCGTCCCCTTTGATTGGATCGGGCGGGAGGGGTCGGGCAGATGCATGGAGCGCATCATGTCCTTGTGCATCGCGTCGACGTGGCCTTGCATCGCGCGTTGGTCGCCGGTCAGGCCGGCGGCTTCGATGCCGGCGAGGTGGCCGGCGGTGGCGAGCGGGTTGGTCGCGCCGGCCTGCTGCGGTCGGCGGGTGTTTGACGGTACGTCTGCATCGGTCCTGCTGCAGCCTGCAGCGGCCATGCAGATGACGGCGGCAGCCATCGGCCAGCGTTTCATGGTCATCCATTTCCCCCGGAATACCGGCCGAGCATAACGCAGGAGTGCGAAGACGCTCACGTTCCACGGCAAGGCGGAAGGCTTCGCGCTTTCGTGGTCGGGATGCCCGGCGTCGCGGTTGGAGGTCGTGGCCCCGCCACCAAGCAGAAGAGCCTTGACGCCGGCCTTCCCGACATCGTCGTCTGAGCAGACAGCGCCGATGGCGGGATTTTTTTGTTTCGGCATCGCGCGAAGAAGTGCCAACGCCGGGGTTCCATCGTTCCACTGACGGAGAGATAGCCTTGCGCGCCGAGTCCGGAACCCCGTCGCCGGGGCTTTTTGCTCCGATCTCGATTTTCAAAACTCATACACTCCCCCATCCATACGACAACAAGGACGACGAACATGGGTATCGGCATCGGAATGCGCGGCATCGACCTGCAGAAGTTCCTCATGGTGGCGCGGGAGCGCAAGGTCATCCTGCTCGTGCGTCATACCAACGAGGATTCGCTGCGCTACGTCGGCATGCCCGGCTATTACCCCAAACCGGCCCTGTTGAAAGCCAAGACCGCCGACGTCAACCCGCCGGGCCCCATGCGCTCGGTGGCGGGGCGCATGGTGAAACAGGACTACGTCATCGCCGGGCTGGTGGTGCACCCGGGCATGCACCCCGGGGCTTTCAAGTCAGCCAAGCGGGACAAGGCGATGAAGGCCTGGCACGACGGCATGCAATACTTGGCGGCCGAGAACAAGACGCCGCCCATGGGCGATCCGCAGCGCCCGGAAAGCTGGGCGGCCTGGGGCGTGGGCCGCGCCGCCGCCTGCTCGGCCGAGTGGCGCTGGCGCGTCGACGTCGACCCCGCATCCCGCCACTACGGCTGCCTGCAGCTCGACCACGCCGGCAAGGGCTGGGTCTACATCCACGGCGACTACGATCTGAAGGATGTGATCGTTCGCGGCAAGGAAACCGACAACCGACGCCATGAAGGCCAACTCCACGGCGTCAAGAACTTCACCCCGCTGCTCCCGGACATGGAGTTCGAGCGCATCCGCAGCTCGCTGAACCAGCTGATCGGCGCCGACATGGTGCAGCACGGCGCGGAGGCGCAGTTCGCGTGGCACGGCGACGAACCCGTCACCGTGGTGTTCCCCGACTGGACCTTCCTGCTGCTGACCGACGCCACCACGGTGCAACGCTGGTACGAAGAACTGAACCGGTCCGTGCTCGCCGAGAAAGGCCACGACTACGTACGCGACCGCTCCCGCATGTTCCACTTCGGACCGCAGGGGATGTTCGCGCCCGGTGCCATGCCGTTGTCGAGCTGGGGATAGGCGAAAGGCGGAAACCCGAGTACCCGGGTCAGGCGAGGCTCCACAGTCGCATGGATTTCACGACCGCCTTCGCAAAGTACGCCGCTGGCGATGGACGATTGCCGCGAAGCCGTGATCGGCACGCAGCAGAAGGCGGGTGAACATGCGGCGACTCATCAGTGTGCTTGGCGCGGTGTTGCTCGGCGTGGCCCTGGCGGCCTGCTCGCCGCCCGCGCCCGTGGTCAAGCCGGTGTCGAAGGCGTTGCCGCCGACCGTGGGCACGCCGGCGGCGCGCTACGTGCATGCCGAGACCGACAAACACCAGGATCAGTCGGGCTTTCGCCTGCTGATCCGCAGCACCGATGCGTTGATGAGCCGCGTGGCGTTGGCCGACCACGCGCAGCATTCGCTGGATCTGCAGTACTACATCTTCGACAACGACGCGACCGGGCGACTGATGGCGCAGCGCCTGCTGGCCGCGGCCGACCGTGGCGTGCGCGTGCGCCTGCTGGTGGACGACATCAACGCCAGCCAGGCGATCGACCTGTTCGACGCGCTGGATACCCACCCGAACATCGAGGTGCGCCTGTTCAACCCGTTCGCCACGAAGAAGCCGTCGGTATTCTCCAAGGCTGCCCAGTTCCTGCTCGACACGCACCGGCTGAACCGGCGCATGCACAACAAGTCGTTCATCGCCGACGGCAACGTGGCGATCGTCGGCGGACGCAACATCGGCGATGCATACTTCGACGCGGGCGAGGACACCCATTTCCGCGACCTCGACCTGATCGCGATCGGCCCGGTGGTGCCACAGGCCTCGCAGGCCTTCGACGAGTACTGGAACTGCGACGCGGCTTATCCGGTGAAGGCATTCCATGGCAAGCATGCCGATCATGTCGACCTGGCGAAACTGCGGACCGAACTGGCGCACGATGCGCGCGCGTTCGCGCAATCGGATTACGCCCAGGCCACGCTGGACGCCCTGCCCTACGGCGCCTCCGCCGACCGCAAAGGCCAGTGGTTCTGGGGACCGGCCACGCTGGTGGCCGACCAGCCGGCCAAGATCGAGGCGACCGAGGACCAGCCCGAGCTGCGCATCGGCCCGGACATCAAGGCGATGGCGGATGGCACGCAGCACGAGTTGCTGCTGATCTCGCCCTACTTCATCCCCGGCGAGCGCGGCACGGCCTATCTCGATGCGCTGGCCAGGCGCGGGGTGACGGTCAAGGTGCTGACCAATTCGCTGGCCTCGAACGACGAGCCGATCGTTTACTCGGGCTACTCGCGCTATCGCCGACCGCTGCTGGAGAGCGGCGTGCAGCTGTACGAATTGCGACCTGCCGCGGGTGCGCCGCAACGGGTCACCACCGGGGGCACCTCCTCCGGCGTCAGCCTGCATGCCAAGGCCATCGTGGTGGATCGGCGCAAGGTGTTCATCGGCTCGATGAACATGGACGCGCGCTCGAAGCTGCTCAACACCGAGATGGGCATCATCGTCGACTGTCCGCTGCTGGCCGCGGCGGTCACCGCGTTCTTCGACAGCGCCACGCTGCCCGAGCAGGCCTACCGCGTGATCCTGAAGCAGGACGGCTCGGCGCATGGCGGCGCCATGCAATGGCAGGCCACGGAACACGGCAAGCCGGTGACCTACGACCACGACCCCGGCGCCACCACCGGCCGCCGGGTCGAGGTGCAGATGCTCAAGCTGCTGCCGCTGGAAAGCCTGCTCTAGGCCCGCTCAAGCGCGTGGCCGCACCGACGCCGGACGGTCGTCGGCATGCGCTGCCCACAACCGGCGCAGCTGCCGCGCCGAACCCAGGCCCGCGCACTCGGCCGCCCGCTCCACGTTGTCGCCGTTGGCCAGCGCCTGCCGCGCGAGCGCCAGCCGCAGGCGCGCGTGGTACCGGTTGACCGACATGCCGCTGGCTTCGCGGAAGTGGCGCGTGAGGCTGCGCACGCTCAGGTGGCCGATGTCGGCCAGCCGCGCCAGCGGCCAGTCCTGCGCGGGCGCCTTGAGCAGTGCATCCTGCACGCGGTGGATGGCCATGTTCATGTGGTTGCGCCCTTCCAGCCACGGTGACAGCGCCGGGTCGCCGGCGGCGCGGCGCATGTAGACGGCCATTTCCCGCGCCACGGCGACGGCCAGGCGCGGCGAGCCGAGCCTGGCGATCAGGTGCAGCGCGAGGTCGATGCCGGCGGTGATGCCGGCGCTGGTGCAGACCTCGCCGTCTTCCACGAACACGCGGCTGTCCAGCACCTCGGCCGCCGGCGCCAGTTGGCGCAGCTCGTCGAGCAGGCTGTGGTGCGTGGTGCAGCGCCGCCCGTCGAGCAGGTCGGCGGCCGCCGCCAGCAGCGCGCCGGAACAGACGCAGGCCAGCGGTCGGCCAGCGACGACATGGCGCCGCAACCAGGCCACCAGCGCCTTGCCGGCCGCCGACGACAACAGGCGCGCGGTGCTGCCGGTGGCACCGCACACCACGATCAGCACGTGCTCGGGCAACTTCGCCGGCAGCGGTTCGACGCCGGCAAGACTGACGCCCAGCGCGGTTGGTGCCGCCTCGCCCGCCACCACCGGCGCCATCAGCCGCAGGCGCACCGGCAAGCCCATCGCCGCGGCAATGCGAAAGGCGTCTGCGGCACCGGCCAGATCCAGCAGGATCAGGTCCGGTGGCAGCACGAAGCACACCTCAGTGATCGGCGAGGACGTCATCGACGGTGCGGATGCGGGCAAAGCGTCCATCCAGAACCAGTTCCGTGCGTTGCTTGATGTCCTGCGCATCGTAGCGAGTGCCGCTGCCGGCGTGGACCATCGGAAAGGTCAGCGTGGCCTCGGTGACGTAGTCGACGTCGAAGCCGAGATCGGAAGCGACCCGGGCAGTCGTCTCGCAGCATTGCTCGCTGCGGATGCCGCTGATGATGACGCGGCCGATGCCGCGCTCGCGCAGCCATGCCTGCAGGCCGGTGCCGGTGAACGCGTTGTGCACCTGCTTGCGGAACACCGTGTCGTGCACCTGCGGCACCCACGCCATCGGCTGCACCAGCCCCGACGCCACACTGAAGTGACCGGTGGCCTCCTCGTGCAGGATGCGCACGATCGGCCAGCCGCGGGCGCTCGCGCCGTCGATCAGCTGCAACAACTTCTCGCGGAACGCCGGCAGGTCGTCTTCGCGCCAGTACGGTGCCTGCAGGAACGATTGCTGCACGTCGATGACCAGCAAGGCGGGGGTGTCGGACATGGGGCGACTCCATCATGGGGGAGCCGTCACTCTAGGCAGCCGCTGCTTTCTCGACGAGCCCTGCACCGGACCCGGAGCGGACCGATCCGGCCAAGCTTTTCCGGCCAAACTTGCCGGCCGACCTCGCCGGCAGAACTCGCCTCAGTGCGGCGCCCGTCCCGCCACCCGTTCGATGCGCCGGTCCGGCACCAGCCACAGCAGGGCGGCCACGCCATACAGCAGTTGCGCGATCCACGCGGCGCGGAACGAGACGAGGATGGCACTGGCGTAGATCACCGGCGAGAGTTTTCCCTTCCAGTCGCCGCCGACGGCGCGGGCCAGCGCGGATGCCCTGCCCTCGGCGCGGATCAGCGCGCGTTGCAGCATCCAGTACGCCAGCGCCGCCATCAGCAGCACCACGCCGTACAGCGCCGTCGGCCCCTGCGCGAAGTGGTTTTCGCCCATCCAGCCGGTGGCGAACGGCAGCAGCGACAGCCAGAACAGCAGATGCAGGTTGGCCCACAACACCGCGCCGCTGACCGGGCCGGCCAGTTGCAGCATGTGGTGGTGGTTGTTCCAGTAGATGCCCACGTAGACGAAGCTCAGCACGTAGCTGAGAAACACCGGCGCCATAGGCAGCAGCGCCGCCAGCGTCTCGCCGTGCGGCACCTTCATCTCCAGCACCATGATGGTGATGATGATGGCGAGTACGCCGTCGCTGAACGCCTCGAGTCGGTTCTTGTGCATCGTCGCCCCCGGGATCGATCGAAGTCGAGTATCCGACGAGGCGCCCCGGGGCGCGAGCCCCGGTTGCCATGCAGCCGCGCTCAAACCTCGTCGGAACCCTCGTTGACGCCCTCGAACAGGAAGGTCGACAGGTAGCGTTCGCCGGTGTCGGGCAGCATCGCGAGCAGGACCGATCCGGCCGGCGCGTCCTTCGCCACTTCAAGCGCCGCGGCCAGCGTGCCGCCGGAGGACAGCCCGGTGAAGATACCCTCGCGCCGGGCCAGTTCCCTCGCGGTGTCGCGCGCCACCACGTCGTCGACGGTGACGATCCGGTCGACCACCTTGGCATTGAGCACGGCGGGCACGAAGTCCGGCGTCCAGCCCTGGATCTTGTGCGGCTGCCACTCCTTGCCGCCGAGCAGCGAGGCGCCGGCCGGCTCCGCGCCAATCACCTTGACCTGCGGCCGAGCCACTTTCAGCACCTCCCCCACGCCGGTGAGCGTGCCGCCGGTGCCCCAGCCGCTGACGAAGTAGTCCAGCCGCCGGCCGGCGAAGTCGCCGAGCACTTCGGCCGCCGTGGTCTGGCGGTGGTAGGCCGGGTTGGCCGGGTTCTCGAACTGGTCGGCGAGGAACCAGCCATGCTGTTTCGCCAGTTCGGCGGCCTTCTCCACCATGCCGGTACCGCGTGCCGCACCGGGGGTGAGCACCACCTTGCCGCCATAGGCGCGGATCAGCTTGCGCCGCTCCAGCGAAAACGTGTCGGACATCACCGCCACGAACGGATAGCCGCGCGCCGCGCACACGGCGGCCAGCGCCACGCCGGTATTGCCGGACGTGGCCTCCACCACGGTCTGCCCGGGTTTGAGCGTGCCGCGCTGCTCGGCGTCCAGGATGATCGCCAGGGCGAGTCGGTCCTTCACCGAACCGGCCGGGTTGAACGCCTCGATCTTCACGTAGATGCTCACGTGTGCGGGCGCCAGGCGGTGCAGCTTCACGATCGGCGTGCGGCCGATGGTGTCCAGGATGTTGTCGTAGATCATGGGTGTCTCCTCGGGGAATCGGACGTGAGGAACGGGCGCATGGACGAAGGCAGATGATGCGCCGATTCGGGATCGGTCAACAGGCGGCGCGATGGATCGCCTCGAGCACGCCATCGCGCGCCGCCGCGGCGGCGGGCAAGGCGTGCACGGTCGCGCCCAGCGGGGCGGCGCCGAACCAGGCCAGCGACGGCGCCAAGGCGGCCACCTCGCCCAGGATCAGCAGCGCCGGCGAGCTCACGGCGTGGGCTGCGGCTCGCTCGGCAAGGTTGCCCAGCACGCCGCAGACTACGCGCTGGTTCGGCAGCGAGCCGTTTTCGATCAGGGCGAACGGCGTGGACGCAGCGCGGCCGTGTTCGACCAGGCGCGCCTGCAGGGTCGCCAGCTCGTTCACGCCCATGTAGATCGCCAGCGTCTGCCGCTCCTGCGCCAGCGCAGGCCAGTCCACGGTGTCGTGCGAATGGCGGCAATGCGCGGTGACGAAGCGCACTGACTGGGCGCGCTCGCGATGAGTCAGCGGCACCCCCGAGTAAGCCGCGCAGGCCACGGCGGCGGTGATGCCGGGCACCACTTCGAAAGGAATCGCGTGGGCGTGCAGAAACTCCAGCTCCTCGCCGCCGCGACCGAACACGAACGGGTCGCCGCCCTTCAGCCGCACCACCCGCTTGCCGGCACGCGCATGCTCCAGCAGCAAGGCGTGGATCGCCTCCTGCGTGGTGTGGTGCCGGCCGGCCTGCTTGCCGACCTCGATCCGCTCGGCATCGCGCCGGGCCAGCGCCAGCACGCCGGCACCGACCAGCCGGTCGTGCAGGATCACGTCGGCCTCGTTGAGCGCGCGCAATGCACGCAAGGTCAACAGGCCCGGATCGCCGGGGCCGGCGCCCACCAGCACCACCGAACCGGTGGCCGGCGACGGCGCGTCGGCGAGAGCATGTTCCGCCGCCGCCTGCGCCTCGCCATCTCGCTGCTGGCGCAACAATTGCACCACCGGCCCGGCCAGCAGGCTGTCGTAGAAGGCGCGTCGCGCCGCCAGTGCGGGAAAACGGGCACGAATGCGCGGGCGCAGCCGGGCCATCAGCCGGGCCAGCGCGCCCAGCGAATCATCCAGCAGCGCTTCCAGCCGCTCGCGCAGCAGGCGCGAGAGCATCGGCGCCTCGCCGCCGCTGGAGATCGCGATGGTCAGCGGTGCGCGGTCGATCACCGCCGGCACGTGGAAGCTGGACAGCGCCGCATCGTCGACCACGTTGACGAAGATCCGGCGCAACTCGCCCACACTGGCCACCAGCGCGTTGATCTCGCGATCGGGCGTGGCCGCCACCACCAGCCACACGCGCTCCAGCCAGCTCTCGCGGAACGGATCGGTGCGATGGGCGATACGGCCCTGCCGCACCCAGCGCTGCAGGCGCGGCGTGAGGCTGGGCGCGTTCACCGTCACCTGCGCCCGAGCCTGCAGCAGTGCTGCCACCTTGCGCTCGGCCACCGCGCCGCCACCGACCACCAGCACGGCGCGCTGCGACAACGAGGCAAAGATCGGGTAGAGCTTCATGCGCAGGAATGGCCGGAGCAAGGGGTTCGCCTACGCTACGAAGCCGCCACCGGCACCACAAATGATTTGTGCCTTGGTGCTTATGCCGTCGCGGCATGACCGGAAGGCCCGATTGACATGCAACACGAATGGACGTATAGACGTCCAATATGAAAGTATGTCATTCCATCGACAAGGGTATCCGTGACGACCGGCCAGGGGCTCGTCACGCCGGCGGCCGGGGGATTGCACGATGTATGCGCAGCTGCATCGCCCATCCGTCCCCCGACCATCGCCCACGGACTCCTGCCCATGACGCTTACCCAGCTGCGCCATCTCATCGCCATCGCCGACTCCGGCCTCAACATCACCCTGGCGGCCGAGCGCGTGCATGCCACCCAGCCCGGTCTCAGCAAGCAGCTGCGCCAGCTTGAGGACGAGCTGGGTTTTCAGCTCTTCGTGCGCAAGGGCAAGAGCCTGGATGCGGTGACCCACGCGGGCGAGCAGGTGATCGAACGGGCGCGGATCATCCTGGCCGAGGCAACCAACATCCGCGCGATCGCCGCGAACCTGCGCAACGAGGCCCACGGCGAGCTGCGCATCGCCACCACGCATACCCAGGCTCGCTTCGCCCTGCCCGCGGCAATCGCCGCGCTCAATGCCAGCTTCCCCCAGGTCAGCGTGCATCTGGAGCCGACCCGCGACGCCGACGTGCTGGCCCGGCTGGAAGCCGGTCAGGTCGATCTGGCCATTATCAGCAGCGCCGGCAGCGCGCCGGCCGTCGGCATGGCGTTTGCCGCCTATCGCTGGCAACGGGTGATCGTCACCCCGCGCGACCATCCGCTGGCGCGGCGCGCCGCCGCGCCCACGCTGACCGAGCTGGCGGGCCTGCCGCTGGTCAGCTACGACTCCTCGCTGCGGCCGGAGTCGTCCTTGCGCCGCGCGTTCGAGGAGGCCGGGCTGTCACCGCAGATCGCGATGACTGCCGGTGACGCCGACCTGATCAAGACCTACGTGCGCGCCGGCATGGGTGTGGGCATCCTCGCCGAAATGGCCATGCAGCCGGGCGACGCCGACCTGCTCGCGCTGCCCGCCGATGCGTTGTTCGCGCCGTGCACGACCTGGGTGGTACTGCGCCGGGACAGCGTGCCGCGTGAGTACACGCTGGCCTTCATCCACCAGTTTGCACCCCATCTCGGTCGCCACGAACTGCGCCGCGCGCTGGCCGGCGAACCACCGCGCGACGGCTGGGCCGAGGTGCCGCACTGGCGCGAACGTCAGCGGTCGCCTGCCGCGCAAGTCGCCTGACGCTCCTGGTCGGGCCCGCTCCCGCAAGGACGGCTGACGATGCCCTGACGGCCACGCGCCATCTCACCCGGTGAGACGCGCACGCGGCCTAATCCGCGGACCTTCGCGCGGAGCCTGCCGATGAACACATTACCCGACCGCTACGCCAGCGACGACCTCGTGCTGGACGGGCCGGGCGACGGCCGCAGCCTGGCCCGGCGGCTGTCGAAGCGCTATGCCGCGCGGATCACCGGCGCCTTCGTGGTGCCCGGTCGGGAGGGCACGTTCGCGCCGCTGCCCGACGATCTCCCCGATGCGCTGGCCGGGGCGCTGCGCACGCGCGGCATCGAGCAGCTCTACAGCCATCAGGCCGAGGCATGGCAAGCCACGCGGGCGGGCGCGCACGTGGCCATCGTCACGCCCACCGCCTCGGGCAAGTCGCTGTGCTACACGCTGCCGGTCATCAGCGCTGCCATGACCGATCACGCCAAGGCGCTGTACCTGTTCCCCACCAAGGCGCTGGCGCAGGACCAGGTGGCCGAGCTGCTGGAGCTGAACCGGGCCGGCGCGCTGGGGGTCAAGGCATTCACCTTCGATGGCGACACGCCCGGCGATGCGCGACAGGCGATCCGCCTGCATGGCGACATCGTGGTCAGCAATCCGGACATGCTGCACCAGGGCATCCTGCCGCATCACACCAAGTGGGCGCAGTTCTTCGAGAACCTGCGCTACGTGGTGATCGATGAGGTGCACACGTATCGGGGCGTGTTCGGCTCGCACGTGGCCAACGTGATCCGCCGGCTCAAGCGTGTCTGCGCGTTCTACGGCGTCACCCCGCAGTTCATCCTGTGCTCGGCCACCATCGGCAATCCGCGGGAACACGCCGAGGCGCTGATCGAGGATGCGGTCACCGCAATTACCGAAAGCGGTGCACCCACCGGCGACCAGCACGTGCTGCTGTGGAACCCGCCGGTGGTGAACCCCGACCTTGGTCTGCGCGCCTCGGCGCGCTCGCAGACCAACCGCATCGCGCGGCTGGCGATCAAGAGCGGCATGAAGACGCTGGTGTTCGCCCAGTCGCGCAGCATGGTCGAGGTGCTCACCAAGTACCTCAAGGACGTGTTCGACCACGATCCGCGCAAGCGCCCGCGCATCCGCGCCTATCGCGGCGGCTACCTGCCGAAGGAGCGCCGCGCCGCCGAGCGCGCGATGCGCGAGGGCAGCATCGACGGCATCGTCAGCACCTCGGCGCTGGAACTGGGCGTGGACATCGGCAGCCTCGACGCGGTGGTGCTGAACGGCTACCCGGGCTCCGTCGCCGCGACGTGGCAGCGTTTCGGTCGTGCCGGGCGCCGCCAGCAATCGGCGCTGGGCGTGCTGGTGGCCAGCTCCGACCCGCTGGACCAGTACCTGGTGCGCCACCCGGAGTTCTTCCAGGGCGCTTCGCCGGAGCACGCGCGCATCCAGCCCGATCAACCGCTGATCCTGCTCGACCACATCCGTTGCGCCGCGTTCGAGCTGCCGTTCACCGGCGACGAGATGTTCGGCACCGAGGTCGCCACGCCGTGGCTCGACCTGCTGCGCGAGGAAGGCGTGCTGCACCGCGAGGGCGATCGCTGGGAATGGATCGCCGACAGCTACCCGGCCATCGCGGTGTCGCTGCGCTCGGTGGCCGACGGCAACTTCGTGGTGGTCGACCGCACCGACGGCCGCCAGACCATCATCGCCGAAGTCGACTACTCCGCCGCCGCGGTCACCTTGTACGAAGGCGCGATCCACATGGTCCAGTCGCTGCCCTACCAGGTGGAGAAGCTGGACTGGGAAGGCCGCAAGGCCTACGTCACGCGCACCAGCGTCGACTACTACACCGACGCCATCGACTACACCCGGCTCAAGGTGCTGGACTGTTTCGACAGCGCGCACGCCGGCTGCGGTCAGGCCCATCACGGCGAGGTGCACGTGGTGCGCCGGGTGCCCGGCTACAAGAAGATCCGCTTCTATTCGCACGAGAACATCGGCTACGGCCCGGTCAACCTGCCCGACCAGGAACTGCACACCACGGCGGTGTGGTGGCAGCTGCCGCAGATGGTGCTGGAAGCCGCGTTCGAGCAACGCCAGCAGGCGCTCGACGGTTTCCTCGGCGCGGCTTACGCGCTGCACATCGTCGCCACCGTGGCGGTGATGGCCGAGGCGCGCGACCTGCAGAAAGCCGTGGGCTCGGGCGACGGCGCCTGGTTCGCCAGCACCGACCTCCACGGTCGCGGCCAGCTGCGCGGCAGCGATGGCCAGCCCGCCGCGCTGGCGCCGGATGCGCCGTTCACGCCCACCGTCTACCTGTACGACGCGTTCCCCGGCGGCATCGGCCACAGCGAACCGCTGTTCCGGCGTCGCGAGGACTTGCTGGCGCAATCGGTCAGCCTGATCGAACGCTGCGACTGCCGCGCCGGCTGCCCCGCCTGTGTCGGCCCGGTACTGGCGACGGACGAGCAGACCGCCGACGATCCGGCCGTCGCCACGCCCAAGGCCCTCGCCCTGCGCGTGCTCGCGCTGCTGGTGGCGTTGTGAGCGTGAACCCCCTCATCGCGAAGCTGCGCCAGCTGCGCAGCGAGGCGGGACATGCCCACGCCGCCGTGCCTGCCCGCCATGCGCTGGATGCAGCGACGCCGGGAACCCCCCGCGTCGCGCCGCCCTCTTCCGCGATGGCGCCCGAGCTGCGCCGGCTGCTCCAGCGCCACGCCCGGCTCAAGCGCGGCACCGCCGCGGTGCCGTCATCCCGCGACCGCGAGGTGCCCGGCTTCGAACTTTCCCCCGGCCTGCGCTACACCGAGGCGTTTGCCGACTGGCTCGTTCCGCCGCCGGTCATCGACGCCGGCTTCGCCCGCATGGAACCCGTGCACCACGATCGCCTGCTGCACTTCGACACCGAGACCACCGGCCTGGCCGGCGGCACCGGGACCCGCGCCTTCATGATCGGCGCGGCCGACTGGCAGGGTGGCCGCCTGCGCATCCGCCAGCTCACCATCACCACCATGGCGGCGGAGACCGCCATGCTGCGCACCTTCGCCGGCTGGCTGGACGAGGACACCGTGCTCGTCAGCTATAACGGCAAGTGCTACGACGCGCCGCTGCTGGCAACGCGCTACCGTCTCGCCCGCCTGCCGAACCCGCTGGCCGGCCGCGGCCACCTGGACCTGCTGCATCCGGTGCGCCGCGACTGGAAACACCAGTGGCCGAACTGTCGCCTCGCCACCGCCGAGCGCCAGCTGCTCGGCGTCGTGCGCGAGGACGACCTGCCCGGCGCGGAGGCCCCCGCCGCCTGGCTCACCTACCTGCGCGGCGGCTCCGCCCGCAACCTGCGCCGCGTCGCCGCGCACAACGCGCAGGATCTGAAAAGCCTGGCCGGGGTGCTGCTGCACATGGCGAACCTGCGGGCACCATGACCGGCGGGCGGCACGGGGGTATCCCGCATCGCGCGGCGAGCAGTCGTCAGCGCCTGCCCGATTCGACGACAGGTTTGCCGCCTGCCATCTTGAAATCGAATACGTACCAGAGGCTGAAAGGTTTCTGCGTCACCTCATACGTGCCATCGCCCCACGGATGCCGCACCCACATCGGCGTGAACGTCCATTGCATGGCCGCCTGCTCGACTGCAGCCTCGAACAAGGCATGCGCCGGACCATCCGCAGTGCCGGGCTGCGGGTGCACGGTCTGGACGCGGCCGTTCTCGTCCATCACCAGCTGCACCACGACAGTGACCGGCGCAGCGCCCGGGCGAACCAGGGTGGGCGGGTACACCGGCGAGACCTGCTTGTCCAGCACGGGCTTCACCGCCGTATCCCCGGGTTGCAAGGTGTAATGCGGTGCGCTCGCAGGCGCCGCCATCTCCGCGTAACTGGTCCGGGGCTCCCCAACCGGCTTGCGTTCCTCTTGCGTACTGCAGCCGCAAACCACGGTGGCAACGAAGGTCCACAACACGAGCACCGGCCAGCTCGACGACACCTGCATGTCCAACCTCCATGATCGAATCAGAATGCGGTTGGGGCGACCCGTCGCCCGCGCGTCAAAATGACAGGGCACCTGCCCGTGTGCAATACGGGAAGGATCGAAGATACCGGCGCCCCACCCTTCGACTTCGGCCCCGCGGGCCTGCACTCAGGGAGAACAGCATGGGCCACCACACCCCCCGTTCGCACTGAGCGCGACTTGGGACAGCAAGCGGCGTCGAAGTGCACGCGCAATGCACCACCCTTGGCCCCCGGGCCTGCGCACTTGCGCTCAGGCAAAACGACACAAGGCGCCGGGCGGAGCCCGGATGGCACGGACTCAGCCCGCGCCGATCACCACCGGTTCCGGCTCCAGCCGCACGCCGAATTTCCCGTGCACGCCGTCCATCACCTGTTGCGCCAGCGCCCACAACTGCGGGCCATTGGCGTGGCCGTGGTTGACCAGCACCAGCGCGTGGCGGTTGGAGATGCCGGCGTCGCCTTCGCGTAGCCCCTTGAAGCCAGCGGCCTCGATCATCCACGCGGCGGAAATCTTGCGGCGACCGTCACGCTGCGGCCAGGCCGGCAGGTCGGAGTGCTCGCGCTGCAATGCTTCCGCCACGGAAGCATCGACGATCGGATTCTTGAAGAAGCTGCCGGCGTTGCCGATCACCGCGGGGTCAGGCAGCTTGCGCGTGCGCAGGCGTACCACCGCCTCGGCGACGTGGAACGGCGCAGGCTTGTCCACGCCCATCCGCGCCAGTTCCTCGTCGATGCCGGCGTAGTCGGTGCGCAACGGCCGGCTGCGCGGCAGCACGAAGCGCACCGCGGTGACGATGTAGCGGCCGGGCTCGTGCTTGAACAGCGAGTCGCGATAGGCGAACGCGCAGGTGGCGTGGTCCAGCGTCACCACGCGATGCTCGCGCAGGTCCCAGGCTTCGACGCTTTCGATGAACTCGGCCACCTCGCAGCCGTAGGCGCCGATGTTCTGGATCGGTGCGGCGCCGACGGTGCCGGGGATCAGGATCAGGTTCTCCAGCCCCGCGTAGCCCTGTCCCAGCGTCCAGCGCACGAAATCGTCCCAGCGCTCGCCCGCGGCCACCGCGATGCGCGCGCTGTCGCCGTCACTTTCAACTTGCACGCCGCGCGTCGACATCCGCAGCACGGTGCCGTGGAAATCGTCGGTGAACAGCACGTTGCTGCCCTCGCCGAGCACCAGCAGCCGCCCCTGGCGGATCGCCGGGAAGTCCAGCAGTTCGGGCAACTTTCCCGCATCGCGGATGTCGGCGAGCAGGTTCGCCCGGGCATCGACGCGCAAGGTGTTGAGCCGCGCCAGCGACGCGTTCTCGGTGAGCGTGTAGCCGCCCATGTCCACGCGCTCAGACGCCATCGACTGACGCCTCGCGCTGGCGGCGGATCTCGTTGACGCATTCGGCCACCAGGTGCGGGCCGCGATAGATCAGGCCCGAATAGAGCTGCACCAGCGAGGCGCCGGCGTCGAGCTTTTCCACCGCGTCGCTGCCGTCGAGGATGCCGCCAACGCCGATCAGCGGGATGCGCTCGCCCAGGCGCTGGCGCATGCCGGCCAGCACGGCGGTGGAACGCTCGAACAGCGGCTTGCCGGAGAGCCCTCCTGCCTCGCCGCCGCGCGGGTCGTCCGCCACCGTGGCGCGGTCGGTCGTGGTGTTGGTGCAGATCACGCCGTCGATGCCGGTACGCAGCAGCACCTCGGCCATCGCATCGAGCTCGACCCCGGATAGGTCCGGCGCGATCTTCAGCAGCATCGGCTTGCGCCGACCGTGCTGCGAGCCCAGCCGCTCCTGCGCGGCGCGCAGGAGCGAGATGAACTTGTACAGCGTGGCCTGTTCCTGCAGGTCGCGCAGGCCCTGGGTGTTGGGCGAGGAAATGTTCACCGTGACGTAGCTGGCCAGCTCATGCACCTTGGTCAGGCAGGCCAGGTAGTCGTTGACCGCCTTGTCGTTCGGCGTGTCCTTGTTCTTGCCGATGTTGATGCCGAGCACGCCGTGGTAGCTCGACTGCTGCACGTTGCGCACCAGCGCGTCGACACCGCCGTTGTTGAAGCCCATGCGGTTGATGATCGCCTCGTGTGCGGGCAGCCGGAACAGGCGCGGTTTCGCATTGCCAGGCTGCGGCAGCGGCGTGACCGTTCCCACCTCGATGAAGCCGAAACCCAGTGTGTTCAGCGCATCGAGATGCTCGGCGTTCTTGTCCAGCCCCGCGGCAAGGCCGACCGGATTGGGAAACTCGAGGCCGAACGCACGCACCGGCAGGTCGGCCGGCACGGTGGCGAGGCGATGGGCGAAACCGCTGCGCTGGGCCACGCCCAGCCCGTACAGGGTCAGCCGGTGGGCCGACTCCGCCTCGAGCGAGAACAGCAGCGGACGCAGGATGTCGTAGAGGGCCAAGTCGATAACGCCGGCAGTGGTGGAATGTCGCGCAGTTTAGCGTGCCGGACAGCGCGCCGAAGGCGGCCGGGTCACGCTCAGCCGGCCAGCAGCTGGCCGCCGTCCACCACCAGGGTCTGGCCGGTGATCCAGCCGGCCCATGGCGAGGCGAGGAACAAGGCCGCGTGCGCGACCTCTGCCGGCGTGCCGTAGCGACCGAACGGGATCTTCGCCAGCACCTCGGCGTAGCGCGTCGGATCATCCTTGCGGCATTGGTCCCACAGGCCACCGGGAAACTCGATCGACCCGGGCGCAATCGCGTTGACGCGGATGCGCCGGGGCGCCAGGGCCTGCGCCTGGGAGGTCGTGTAATGACTCAGCGCAGCCTTCATCGCCGCGTACGACGGGCCGCCCGGACGCGGCCGCAGCGCGGAGATCGAACTGGTGTGCAGGATGCACGGATGCGCCGACCCGGCCAGGTGCGGCAGCGCGGCCCGCGAGGCGCGCACGGCCGCCATCAGGTCCACGTTGAAGTTGGCCAGCCAGTCCTCGTCCTCGTCGCGGAAGCCGTAGCCGCTGGCGTTGTTGACCAGCACGTCGATGCCGCCCAGCGCGCTCGCCGCGTCGTCGACCCAGGCCTGGATGGCCGTCGCTTGCGCCAGGTCGACGGATTGCGCGTGCACGGTCACGTCGTGGGCGGCGATCTGCAGGCGCGTTTCCTCCAGTGCCGCCGCGCCGCGTGCGCAGATCGACACCGCGGCGCCGGCCTGGGCGAAACCCAGCGCGATGCTGCGGCCGATGCCGCGGCTGCCGCCGGCCACCAGCACGCGCCAGCCATGAAAATCGAACGGCGGCGGCGCACTCACCATCCGTGCCAGCCGCCGAGCGCGAAACCGAAGAACAGCACCGCGATCACCAAGGACACGAACAGCACCGACAGCAGCAGTTGCACGTAGCCAAGCACCAGCCCGGCAACCGCCATGCCGTCACCTTCGGGGCGGTGCTCCGGATGGCTGTTGCGGATCTCGCTGCGCGCGAGGTGTCCGCAGACGATGGCCACCACCGCGCCGAAGAACGGCAGCACGCACCAGGCCAGGATGCCGAACACCAGGCTCACCACCGCCAGCGTGCTGGTCGGGGCGGCGGCGCGATAGGACACGGGATCGTTCATCGGCTTGCTCGCGGAATGCGCCGGGTCGGCGTCGAGAGCATCGTAGCGTGATCGACCGCGGCCGGCGAACCGGCCGCGAGCCTGTTGCCCGTACTTACAGGTCGAACTTGATGCCCTGCGCCAGCGGCAGCGAATCGGAGTAGTTGATGGTGTTGGTCTGGCGGCGCATGTAGACCTTCCACGCGTCCGAGCCGGACTCGCGGCCACCGCCGGTTTCCTTCTCGCCGCCGAACGCGCCGCCGATTTCGGCGCCGGAGGTGCCGATGTTGACGTTGGCGATGCCGCAGTCCGAACCGGCCGCCGACAAATACTTCTCGGCCGACTTCAGGTTCTGCGTGAAGATCGCCGAGGACAGGCCCTGCGGCACGTCGTTCTGCGCTTCGATCGCCTCGTCGAGATGCTTGAACTTCATCACGTAGAGGATCGGCGCGAAGGTTTCGGTCTGCACGACTTCATCGGCGTTCTTCAGGCCGGTGATGATGGTCGGCAGCACGAAGTTGCCCTTGCGGTCGGTCAGCGCTGCGCCGCCGGTGGCCACCGTGCCGCCAGCCGCCTTCGCCTTCTCGATCGCGGCGAGATAACCCTGCACCGCGTCCTGGCTGTTCAACGGGCCCATCAGCGTGGTGGCCAGCGTCGGATCGCCGATCTTGCCCTCGACCTGCTTGTAGGCCTTGACCAGCGTGTCGAGCACGCTGTCGTGGATGGATTCATGCACGAACAGGCGGCGCGTGCTGGTGCAGCGCTGGCCGGCGGTGCCGACCGCGCCGAACACGATGCCCGGAATCGCCAGCTTCAGGTCGGCCGACTCGTCCAGGATGATCGCGTTGTTGCCGCCCAGCTCCAGCAGCGAGCGGCCCATGCGCTGCGCCACGCGCTCGCCGACCATGCGGCCGACCTTGGTCGAGCCGGTGAAGCTGATCAGCGGGATGCGCTTGTCGTCGACGAAGGCCTGCGCCAGGTCGCTGCCGGCGTCGTTGAACAGGAAGAACAGGTCGGGGTAGCCGCCGTTTTTCAGCGCCTCGTTGCAGATCCTGATCGCGGCGATCGCCGACAACGGCGTTTTCGGCGAGGGCTTCCAGATGCAGATGTCGCCGCAGGCGGCAGCCAGCATCGCGTTCCAGGCCCATACCGCGACCGGGAAGTTGAACGCGCTGATGATGCCGACGACGCCCAGCGGGTGGTACTGCTCGTACATGCGGTGGCCGGCGCGCTCCGAGTGCATGGTGTAGCCGTACAGCATGCGGCTCTGGCCGACCGCGAAGTCGGCGATGTCGATCATCTCCTGCACTTCGCCGTCGCCCTCGGGCTTGATCTTGCCCATCTCCAGCGCGACCAGCGAACCCAGCGCGTCCTTGTGCTTGCGCAGCGCCTCGCCGCACAGCCGCACGGCTTCGCCGCGCTGCGGCGCCGGCGTGGTGCGCCACACCTTGAACGCTTCCTGCGCGCGCTTGACGATGACCTCGTAGTCGGCAGCGCTGGAGGCATGCACCGTCGCAATCACCTCGCCGGTGGCCGGGTTCACCGGCTGCAGGGCACCGGCATCGGTGGTCTTCGACCACTCGCCCTGGCCGAGATAGGTACCCGAATGTTCGGTACCGATACCGAGCGACTTGAGGATGGCATGCGACATACGTGGCTCCTGGTCGTGCGGCGCCCGCTGGCGCCGTGGATGAAGTAGGCAATTGGCCATTCTAGCAGGGTGGCAGGAATGGCTTCTTCCCTGCGCGCTGGCGAGGGTCGGGCGGGTCGCTCTCGGCCCCGGTTTGCAGCGACCCTGCGCGCGCCCCCGCAATCTGCCTCTGCAAGCGGAAGGGAGGAGCAGAACCGCGCGATCCATGCGAAAATCGCCACCCCGCCCTCGTAGCTCAGTTGGATAGAGCGGTCCCCTCCTAAGGGACAGGTCGGACGTTCGAATCGTCTCGGGGGCACCAATCGCAGCGAACGCAAGGGTCGGCCATGTCGGCCCTTGTGCGTTTCAGGAACTGCACGACAGCATCGAGCAACCCGCCTTGTGCCGCGCCCAGTCCGGCCGCCTCGAAGCAAATGCCTCGTGGCCGGGCTGGTCATCGTACGGATGGCGCATCACGTCGAGCAGCTCGCGGATGCCGGAAGGATCGCCCGCGCTTGCCTGGTCGATCACCTGTTGCGCGAGGTAATTGCGCAGCACGTAGCGTGGATTGGCCGCCCGCATGCGCGCGCGGCGCACGTCGGCCGAAAGCGGATCGTCGATGAGCCGGGCGGCATAGCGCACCAGCCAGTCGGCAAGCGCCGGCTCGGTTTCGCGCCGTTTCGCCTCATCGTAGAAGGCATCGTCCATCGGCTGCAGGGTTGGCCTCGCCGGATCGATGTCGGCGAGTGCGCGGAACCACAGCGTCATGTCGATTTCGGCCGACGCCATCAGCGCATGAAGATCCTGCATCAGCGCCACATCCGCGTCACGGCACTCGGCCAGCCCGAGCTTGCGCGCGATGTTGACGCGATCCGCGGCGGCGTAGACCTCGGCGTAGCGGTCGAGCCCGGCCTGCAACGGCGCCACGTCGTCGAACAGCGGCGCCAACGCCGCGGCCAACCGGCTCAGGTTCCACCACGCCACGTTCGGCTGCTGGCCGTAGCGGTAGCGGCGGCGCTGCGCGTCGGTGGTGTTCGGCGTCCAGTCCGGGTCGAAGTTGTCGACCCAGCCGTAGGGGCCGTAGTCGATGGTGAGGCCGAGAATCGACATGTTGTCGGTGTTCATCACGCCATGCACGAAGCCCACCCGCATCCAGTGCGCGATCATCGTGGCCGTGCGTGCGCAGACCTGGGCGAACCACTCGGCATGCAGCGCCTCGCCCTGCCCCGACAGCTCCGGAAAGTCGCGCCTGATCGTGAAATCGACCAGCTGTCGCAACAGCGCGGCATCGCCGCGCGAGGTCGGCAGCTCGAAATTCCCGAAGCGGATGAACGAAGGCGCCGCACGGCAGACGATGGCGCCGGGTTCGGGCGCGGCGTGGTCGTCGTAGAACATGTCGCGCAGCACCGGCTCGCCGGTTTCGAGCAGGCACAGGGCGCGCGTGGTCGGCACGCCGAGGTGGTGCATCGCCTCGCTGCACAGGAACTCGCGCACCGACGAACGCAGCACCGCGCGACCGTCGGCGCCGCGCGAGTACGGCGTCTGGCCTGCTCCCTTCAACTGCAACTCCCAACGTTCGCCAGCGGCGCCGATCACCTCGCCCAGCGAAATTGCACGGCCATCGCCGAGCTGGCCGGCCCAGTTGCCGAACTGGTGGCCACCGTAATTGGCCGCCCACGGCTGCATGCCTCCGAGCAAGGCATTGCCGCCGAACACCCGTGCGAATTCGTCGCTGGCGACATCCGCCTCGCTGAAACCCAGTGACGCCGCCATCTCCACCGAATGCGCCAGCAATCGCGGCGCGGCCACCGGCGTCGGATCGACCCGCGAGTACAGCGCCCCCTCGACCTGGCGCAGCCGCGCACCTGCCTCCTGGTCCCCGGGCAGCTCGTGCACGAACGCGTTGTCGAAACGAAGCTTGAACATCGGCATACCCGACCGATTGTAGGTGAGCAGCCTGTCCACAAGGGACTTTCTTTGGTCGCGCGCGATACTTTATGCGTCACGTGACGAAGAGCATCGCGCACAGGGTCTGCCCCTACAAGCATGGCGCTACGGCGTCGGCATCGCGGACAGCTATAGTCGGCGCGCCCAGCCTGCGAGAAGCGCATGAACGACACACCCGCCGACCTCAACGCCGACGCCCTGCCCGAAGACGCGCCCTGCCTCGCCGCCACCACGCGCTGGATCGAGCGTGCAGTGGTCGGGCTGAACCTGTGCCCGTTTGCCCGCGCGCCCCACGCGCAGGGCAAGCTGCGGCTGCGGGTAAGCCACGCACGCGATACCGATGCGTTGCTCGACGACCTGTGCGGCGAACTGCAATCGTTGAACGCCCTGACGCCGGACGAATGCGAGACGGGCCTGCTGATCCATCCGTTCGTGCTCAATGACTTCCTCGACTACAACGATTTTCTCGACGTGGCCGATGCCGCGGTGCAGACGCTGGGGCTCGAAGGCGAATGGCAGGTGGCCGGCTTCCACCCGCAATACCGGTTCGCCGACAGCGCCGACGACGCGATCGAGAACTTCAGCAACCGCTCGCCCTTTCCCACCCTGCACCTGCTGCGCGAAGCGAGCGTGGAACGCGCGATGGAACAGATGAGCGACACCGACGCGATCTACCGGCGCAACATCGACACACTGCGGCGGCTGGGTGTCGAGGGTTGGCAGGAGCTGTGGCGCGGCGAAACCGGCTGAACTTGCGCCACCACACGGCGTTCATGCCCGCCGTGCCATGCTGGCGCGTGAAAAACATTCCCGACCCTTATAGCGACCCTTACAGCGAAAGCATCGACCCCGGCGTGCAATGCACGACCTGCGAAGCCGTGTGCTGTCGTCTCACCGTGGTATTGATGCCCGAAGACCACGTGCCCGCCTGGCTGGTCGATCACGACGCACACGGCATGGAAATCCTGGCCAAGGGCGAAGACGGCTGGTGTGCCGCGGTGGACCCGAACACCTCCCGCTGCACCATCTACGAAGACCGCCCCGCGATTTGCCGCAAGTACGCCATGGGCAGCCCGAGCTGCCGCGACGAGCGCCACAAATGGTTCGGCAACGTCATCCCCACGGCGGTGCACGTGTTGTAGGGCGGACCCCGCCCGCCATCGGATTGCAAGACAGCCGGCGGGCCTACGCGAAAATCAGCGCGACCTCGGCGGCATCGAGGGCGCGCCATTCGCCGGACGGCAGATCCCCCAAGGCGAGTCCACCGACTGAAATCCGCTGCAGCGTTTCCACGTGGTTGCCTGCCGCAGCGAACATCCGGCGAACCTGGTGATAGCGGCCCTCAGTGACGGTCAGGCGGGCATGCCGCGGCCCCAGCACATCGAGTGTCGCCGGTGCCAGCGGTTCCTTCTCCGATTCCAGCAGCAGCGTGCCGCTGGCGAACAGCGCGCCCTCGTCGCCGCGCAGATCCTGTGCGAGGGTGGCCTCGTACACCTTGGCCACCTGCGCCTTCGGCGAAATGATCCGGTGCAGCAGCGGGCCGTCGTCGGTGAACAGCAGCAAACCGGAGGTGTCGCGGTCCAGTCGCCCCACGGTGGACAGCGCGGGCGTACGCACGCTGTAGCGCGGCGGCAGCAGGTCGTAGACGATGCGGCCCGGGTCCTTGCGCGAGCAGGTGACACCGAGCGGCTTGTTCAACATCAGCACCAGGCCAGGCGGCGGGTCCAGCGGCTCGTCGTCGACGCGGACGGTTTCCAGCGGCACCACGTCGTCGGCGTAGAGCACCTCGCCATCGGCGTCGGTGATGCGACCGCTGCGGAACAGCCGGGTCACGTCCTTGCGACTGCCGTAGCCGAGGTTGGCGATCAGCTTGACCAGTTTCATGCGTGTACTCCGGTGGCCTCGATCACCTTGAATCCTTCCTGCGTCGCCAGCGTGCGCACGGTCTCGAAGCGCTGGCCCAGGTGCGCCTCGTACGGCAGGTGCCGATTCGCCACCAGCAGCAGGCAACCATCCGGTCGCAGCGCATCCGCTGCACTGGTGATGAAGGCGCGGCCCAGCTCCGGCAGGTCCGCGCGGCCCTGGTGGAACGGCGGATTGCTGACGATGGCATCGTAGCGTTCGGGCAAGCCGCGGGTCACGTCGTGCCAGTGCACGTTCACCGCCAGCTCGCGACCAGCATCGCGTTGTGCCCGCGCAAGGTTGACGCGCGCCGGCTCCAGCGCGCGCGCCTCGGCCTCGTACAGGTCGATCGCCGAGACCCGCGGGCAACGCGCGATCAGCTGGCAGGCGAGGTAACCGTAACCGGCGCCGAGGTCCGCCACCCGACCGTGCAGCTCCACCGGCAGGTGTTCGGCCAGCAGCGCCGAGGCGCGGTCGACGCGGTCCCAGGCGAACAGCCCCGGCCGGCTGACGCAGCCGCCGGCAATCTCGCGTGGTGCATCCAGTGCCAGCCATGGCTCCAGCAACGCCTGGTCGATGGCAGCGTCGTCCCGCGTGGCCCAGAACACGCGGCATTTGTGCTTGGACAATTGCTGCACGGGGCCGGCGAGCCTCTGCAGATCCGCCTCACCGGATTTCGCACCCTCGGCATTGGCCATTGCCGCCAGCACGGTGCCGCCCGGTGCGGTGTGCTGCAGCGCCCGGGCGAACAGCGCGCGCGCCTCGTCGCGCTGGCGCGGCGGCAGCACCAGCACCAGCGCGAAACGTTCGTCGGCCGCCGGTTCGCCGACGTGCAGGCCCTGTCGCGCCAGCTCCTCCGCGAACGGCAGGAAACCCTGCTCGCACAACCAGCCCGGCTGCGCCAGCTCGCGCAGGCGCACATTGGCGCGCGCACGCAAGAACAGCACCCGGCCATCCGCGGGCAAACTCAACCGCGCCGTCTCGAACGGCACGAACAACGCCGCCAGCGCTGCGCTGGGGGTCGCGAATACTCCCGCCATGCTCACTCGATGTCCTGACCCGGGAAACAGGCGCGCAGTGTATCGCGGCGCCTTTGCGCGCCTGTCGCCTGCACGGTGCTCAAGGCCGTGCGGCGGTACCCGGTGACGCCGGCAATTCGTCCAGCATCTGTTGCGCCAACGGGCCGTAGCCTTCGTCGAAATGATGGCCACCCTGCTTGGCGTGCACGGTGACCCACGTCGGCAGACCGGGCTGGTCGCACAGACTGTCGGCCGCGTCGTCCAGGCCGTAGTAGCACACCACTGGCGGCTGGTCGTGCAACGCCCGCAGCGGCGGCAGCGGGTCGTGATGATCGATCGGGTTGATCCACTGCAACGCGTCCTTGAGGCGCTCCTTGAACCAGCCCTGTTCGATCATGTAACCCTGCAGCTCGATCTCGAAGGTCACGTCGCGGCTGGGCGAGAGCAGCACCATCTGGGTGATCCGCGCACGGTTCTCGGCGCCGAGCTGGTCGGTGATGGTGGGCAGCACGTCGGCGCCGAACGAAAAGCCGATCAGCCAGATCCGCCGCTTGCCCCACGCATCGAGCTGCTTCGTCATCAACGCATCCAGTTCGCGCGCAGTCTGCCGCGGGTCGTGCCCGCGCCAGTAGTACTTGAACGAGTTGATGCCGAGCACCGGCACGCCGCGGTCGATCAAGGCGATGCCCAGGCGCCGGTCCACGTCGGCCCAGCCGCCATCGCCGGAGACGATCACCGCCATCACGTCGTCCTTCCCCGCCGGCGGTGCGACGGCATGCGCGGCCACCGGCCAGACCACGGCCGCATCGGCCAGGCTGACCGACGACCAGGGCCGCCACGCCAGCAAGGCGCCAAGCACACCAAGCACCAGCACACCGGCCAGCCAGGTCTTCCATCGTCTCATCGGCGCACGACTCCTCCCAATCCGCCGGCGATCAGGCTGGCCACGTTGGCCAGGATCATCGGCAAGGCGATGCCGCGGGGTACCGCCATGTAGCGCGGCTCCCACTGCGGGTCGAACTTCTGCTTGTAGCGTTGCAGGCCGCGGAAGTTGTAGAAGCGCTCGCCGCGGCCGAACACCATCGCGCCGAACCGGTTCCACCATGGCGCATGCCGCCGGCTGTGCAGCCCGGCCAGCGGCGCCATGCCGAGGTTGAACCAGCGGTAGCCCTCGGCGCGCGCCCACAGCATCAGCTCCACGAACAGGTAGTCCATGATGCCGGCCGGGGCGTCCGGGCGATGGCGCATCAGATCGACCGATGCCTCTTCACGGGTGTCGCTGAGCAGCAGGTTGGCGAATGCCACCAGCTCATCGCCCTGCCACACCAGCGCCATCGGCGTGCGCGCCAGGTAGTGCGGGTCGAAGGCACCGAGCGAGAAGCGCTTTTCGCGCACGTGCTTGTCGCGCAGCCAGGCGTCCGACACCGGCCGCAGCTTCGGCAGCAGGCCGGCCACCGCGTCGGCCGGCACGATCTCCAGGCGCAGGCCGTCGCGCTGCAGCCTGTTGACCGTGTTGCGCAGCACCTTCTTCGACTTGCCGTCGAGGTTGAAGGCATCCAGTCGCACCCGCGCCTCTTCGCCGATCTTCAGCAGGTTCAGGCCCACCTCCAGGTACAGGTCTAGGTTGGCCGGGCTGACCTGGTAGAACACCGGCCAGCCACCCGCTCGCTCGCACTGTTCGAGGAAGGTCCACACCAGCTCGCGCCGTGCGGCCTCGTCGGTGCCCACCGGATCGCCCATCGCGACCCAACTGCGTCCGATCGTGTCGAACATCACGAAGGCCTTGTGCTCGTCGTCGAACAGCAAGGTCTTGTCGCCCATCAGGGCCAGGTGTGCCTGCGCCGAGGGAAACTGCTTGATCAGCGGCAGCGCCTGCGCCAACTCGGCCTCGCCGGGTCGTTCGCGCTGCAGTTTCTGCGGACGGATCAGGCTGGCCGCCGCGAACAGCATGCCGGTGACGGCCGCGGCCACCAGCGCGCGCAGCGCGCGCGGCGCGCCGCCGTGTTGCAGGCTGAACTGCCACCACAGGTCGGCGCTGTAGTCGACGTGCTTGTAGCTGAACACCACCAGCCACGCCGCGCAGCCCAGCGTCGCCACGATCGCCACGATCCAGCCCACGCCGAAGCTGGTGCTGAACAGCGACGCGCGCCGATGGAACAACCGGTGGGCCGGCGCCAGTGCCAGCGCCAGCAAGGTCATCAGCGCGGCCTCCTCGTAGTCGATGCCCTTGAGCAGCGAGAACACCGCGCCAGCCAGCAGCAACACCAGGGTCAGCCAGTAGGCGGCATCCAGCCGTCGTTGCAGGCCGCGCGCCAGGATCAGCAGCAGCATGCCGATCACGCTGGCCAGCAGGTGCGAAACCTCCAGCACCGACAGCGGCAACAGCTCGCCGAGGATCGCCATGCGCACCGGCAGCGCGCGGGTCGCGCCGGAGAACAGCAGCACCGCCCCGCAGACCAGGGTCAGGCCGGCGAAGAACGAAGGCAGCAAGCCGGTGAACCATGGTGCCAGCACGGCCTTGCGGCGCCAGCCCTGCGCCTCGCGCTGCAGTACCAGCACGGCGGCGGCGCACAGTGGCAGCAGGTAATAGATCACCCGGTACGCGGCCAGCGCACCGAGGATCGGTGCCGTCAGCTGCGCGTTGCCGGTGGCGCCGAAGCCGGCCAGCATCACCGCCTCGAACACGCCCAGCCCGCCGGGCACGTGGCTCACCAGGCCGACGATCTGGGCGATCACGAAAATCGCCAGGAAGTGCCCGAAGCCGTTGTTCAACGCATCCGGCATCAGCACGTAAAGCACCGCGGCAGCGAGGCCCCAGTCGCAGGCGCCGACCAGGATCTGTTTCAACGCGGTGCCCACCGAAGGCAGCGTCACGCGCCAGCGCCAGATGCGCAGCGGGCGATGGATCAATCCGCCAGCCAGCCACGCCAGCGGCAGTGCGACCAGCACCGCGCCCAACGGCTGGCTCAGACCGGCCAGCGGCAGCTCCGGCGGCAGCGGCACCCACAACAAGGTGGTGCCGGTGAGCGCCAGCAGGCCGAGCCAGAAGCTGCTGGTGCAGAACAGCACCACGCGGGCGATCTCGCCGTTGCCCAGCCCGTTCTGCACGTAGAAGCGATAGCGGATCGAACCGGACACCAGCAGCGACATGCCCAGGGCGTTGCTGAAGGCGTAGCTGATGAAGGAAATCAGGCCGACCCGCCGCCACGGCAGCCGACGTCCGATCGCGGCCAGCGCCAGGCGGTCGTACATCGTCATCACCGCGTAGCCGGCCAGGGTAAACAGCACCGCCAGGCCCAGGCGTTCGTGCGACAGGCCCTGTACGTACTGGCGCACCTGGTGGTAATTCACCTCGCGCGCCAGCAGATGCAGGGCGAACAGCGCCAGGCACAGCATGCCCACCGAGAACAGCGGGCCGGCGATGTGGCGCAACCACGCGACCCTCTGGCTGGGGCCATCGGGAATCCCGTCCGCGCGCGGCGCCCGTTCGACTTGTTCCTGCACCACGCGGCTCGCATCCCCCCGGAAAGGCCGCCAGTTTAGGGCCAGTCGCGTGGCAGCCGCTGAACGGCAGCCACGCGGCAAGGCGACCTCAGCCGCCCTGCCCCATCCGCGCGATCCAGCGGTACATCACCACGATCGTCGCGGTGAAGGCGAGGCCGCCGATCCAGATCGCCGGGGTCGCGAAACTTTCGCCCACCACGGCCAGCGGCGACTGGTTGCCGGACAGCGCCACCGCTGCCGCCACGATCACGCCGAGCAGGCTCTCGCCCACGATCAGGCCCGACGCCAGCAGCACGCCCAACTGCTTGGTCGGCTCCGCCTTGGGGCCGCGCTCGGCACGCTTGTCGAACCAGGCGCCGACCATCGCGCCGACCACCACCATCAGCGTGGTCGAGGTGGGCAGGTAGATGCCCAGGCCCACCGCCAGCGGCGGCAGGCGCATCGACTTGCTGGTCTTGCCCAGCACCTCGTCGACCACGATCAGCACCGCGCCGATGCCGCCACCGATAGCGATCAGGCTCCAGTCGATGTTGCCGGTGATCACGCCCTGCGCCAGCGCCGAGATCAGCCCGGCCTGCGGCGCCGGCAACGCGCGCGCGGGGTCCACGCCCGGCGCGCCGAGGAAACCGTAGGCCTGGTTGAGCAGGTCCAGCACCGGCGGAATCACCAGCGCGCCGGCGATCACGCCGATCACCAGCGCCCATTGCTGCAGCGAGGGCGTGGCGTCCACCAGCTGCCCGGTCTTGAGATCCTGCAGGTTGTTGTTGGCGATGGAGGCCACCGCGAACACGATCGAGGTGATGAACAGCGCGAAGGCCACCAGCGCCTTGCCGGCCTCCTCCGGCACCAGCGACTTCACCCCCAGCACCAGCAGCAGCGCGGCGATGATCACCACCAGGATGCCCACGCCCGACAGCGGGCTGTTGGACGAGCCGATCAGGCCAGCCATGTAGCCGCATACCGCGGAAACCAGGAAGCTCATGATGATCACGAACACCACGCCGCCGATCACCAGCAGCGCCATGTGCTCGCCCAGCCCGCTGATGTTGGCGAAGTGGCCCAGCAGCCACGCCACCGGGATCAGGCACAGCAGGGTGATGATGCCGACCTGGCCGATCGGCATGTCGTGTTCGGTGCGCGGCAGCGAATGCAGCGTGCCCGCCTTGCGCGCGCTGGAGGCGCGCATCGCGCCGGCCAGGCCGCCGATCACCGGCTTGACCAGCTTGGCCAGCGTCCAGATCGCCGCCACGCCGATGGTGCCGGCGCCCACGAAACGCACGTAGTGGCTCCAGGTGGCCTGGGCCGCTTCCGCCGCCGCGCCGCCCTCCGGGTGCAGCAGCAGGAAGTGCGGCACCGCCCAGCCCCAGCCGATGATCGCGCCCAGCAGCATCGCCACGCCCACCCACAGGCCCACCAGGTGTCCCACCGCGAACAGCGCGAAGGAGAGACCGAAGTCGAAACCGCTAGCCGCACCCCGATCACCGATGCGGAAATAGCTGGACACCGCGGCGGCGAAGATCTTGGTCTGCACGACCACGTAGAACGCCGCCGAGACGATCGAGCCCACCACCACCGCCTTCAGCCCGGCACCGCCGGACTCCACCGACTCGGCGGCCTCCGGCGAATCGCCCGAGCCCACCTTGAGCACCTCGGCGCAGGCCACGCCTTCCGGATACGGCAAGGCGGAATCGGTGACCAGCGCGCGGCGCAGCGGGATGGTGTACATCACGCCGAGGATGCCGCCGGTGGCGCAGATGCCGAAGCTCATCCAGAACGGGAAGCCGTTCCAGTAGCCCAGGATCACCAGGCCCGGCAGGACGAAGATGATCGCCGACAGCGTGCCCGCAGCCGAGGCCACCGTCTGCACGATGTTGTTCTCCTGCACGGTGGAGTTCTTCAACGCGCGCAGGATCGCCATGGAAATCACCGCGGCGGGGATCGAGGTGGCGAAGGTGAGTCCGGCCTTGAGGCCGAAGAACACGTTCGCAGCGGTGAACACCACGGTGATCACGATGCCGATGATGACGCCACGAAGGGTGAGCTCGCGGCGCGATGGGCTGGACAAGACTGGCTGGGTCACTTCGTGCTCTCCCCCGATGAAAACTGCCGCGCACGATAGCGCGGAACCGTCGCCCGGCGATACGCCGGCCTTCGTCAGCCAGGCAGCCGCGCGCGCTCCAGCGCGGCCACATGCTGCTCCAGTCGCGGCCCGAGATAGCAATGCGATCCGCACGGCAACAGGCCCACGCGGCCGAACTCGCGCAAGTACCAGGCGGGAGCGCGCGCGATGAAACCCTGGCGGTCGCCCGCCACGTCGTCGCGGCTGGTGAACACTTCCAGAAAGGCCACGCCATCGAGCATCTCGCCGATACCATGCAGCCCGGCACGGATCTCGGCTGGCTTGAGGTAGTGCAGCACGTCGCTGCACACGATCAGGTCGAAGCGGGTGTCGAAGCGCAGCTGTTCGAGCTGGCCGAAGCGCGCCAGGCCGATCCGGCGGCTGCGGCCGTAACGCGCCACCACGTACTCGCTGGCATCCAGCCCGCGATACTCCACGCCTGGTCGCAGCGCGCGCAGCGGCGCCCGCCACGTGGCTTCGCCGCAACCCACGTCCAGCACGTTGCGGATCGTGCGGCCCAGGTAGTACTCGGTTTGCGCCACCGCCATCGCCACCTTGCGCCGCAACTCGGCCGGGGAGCCGACCGCGTGGCGCGGGTCGCGATACCACTTGTCGAAATAGCTGCGGTCGTAGGTCTTGGGCATGGCTTCCCGGCGCGGGCCGGAGTGGCTGGCGGATGAACGCCCATGGTAGCGCGCGGCACGGCATCACTTTTCGCATGCGTTTCGCTTGCGATGCTCGCCCCGCCCCCGACCACCCGGAGCCAACACCATGCCCATGATCCGTTTTCGCCTGATCGGCAGTCGCGCCGACGCCGACACCCTCATCATCGGCCTGCACGGCATCGACGGCGTCGAGCACATCGAGGAAATCGACGACCCCGCGCTGGGCATCCGCGACGACTCCAGCTCGCTGGGTTCGGCCGGCGACAGCGACGCACATGCCTATCTCATCGAAGTGGGCGCGGCCAGCGACAGCCTGGCCGACGACGTGCGCATGAACGCCGAGATACTGGCCAGCGAATGCAGCGCCGGCATCGAGTTCGTGGATGATTTCTGAAAGCCGCGACGACGCCGGTTACCCCGGCGCGCCGGGGCTACGGGACGCGACGGTAGCTGCCCTGCATGACCTTCTCCCAGCTTGTACCGCCGTCGAACGAACTTTCCAGCACCAGGGTGAACTCGTCGTTGCCCAGCCAGTGGTACACATGTCGTGTCTGCCCGCGCGACGAACTGCGCACGAACACCAGCCGATCGCCGTCGCGATATCCGGGCGCAGGTTCTGCGGGAGTGAAGCCGTAGCTGTCGAACCAGTGCAGCGCGAAGTCGCCGGGACTGGCACCGTCGGCGAATACCGCGTGCGCCTGCAGCGCGGGTTGGCCGTCCCGCGTTTCGCGGTAATCCATCAGCAGCACCCTGCCGCCGAGGGCCAACCGCCCGCTGATCTGCGCGAGCGCCGGGCCGCCCTCGCCCCAGCGGGTCGTGGCGATGGTTTCTTCGCCATCCCATGCGCCATCGAAACGGGCCAGCAGGTCGTCCATCACGATGCACCCCGGGTTGTGCCGCGCACCAGCAGGTGCTTGGCCATGGCGCCGTGCAAGCGGCCGATTCCGCGTACCAGGTGCAGGGTGGCGAACAGCAACCCTGCGCCGAACAGGAACATCGCCAGCACCTCGGCCCAGCCAGGTACGTGCGGGCCGGAACCCCAGTCCAGCAGGATCGTGTGATCCACGTACAGGCCCTGCAACCAGTCGTGGCCAAACAGCATCAGCACCGGCAGTCCAAGCAGGCCCAGCGCGACGGCCAGCAAGACGGCGGTGAGGATGAAGTACACGATGCCCAGCGGCAACATCAGCACCATGTAGAACAGCGTGGTCCAGGTGCGCGGGTCGGTAAACATGGCGCCGATCCGCCCCAGCAGCGGCACGCCGCGTTGCGGGTACGGTGGCCGCCGCGGCATGCGCACGCCCAGCAGCGCTTCCACGATGCGCCCTTCGAGCAGCGAGAGCCCCCGCATGCTGCCGATGAACAGCACTATGAACGGCAGGCCGATGATCAGCACGGACAGGCCCGCCGACAGCGCGATGCCACCCACGGCCAGCGTGAAATAGGCGATGCCCGTGGCCGACCCCAGCAGGATGTAGAACAGCGCACCCCAGGTATGCAGGTCGGTCGCCACGCCGAAGAAGCGCCCGGCCAGCGAGCGACGCGGCGGTGCTGGCGGCGGGCGGATCGCCCGCTGCACCTTGATCTCCTGGTCGCGGTAGATCTCGGCCACCTCGTCCGGTGCGCCGTAGCTCTGCACCACTTGTTCGAGCATCGTCGCGTCCGGGGCGTTCGTAAAGCTCTGCGCGCAGGTGTTCCTCGGCGTCGTAGAGCGCATCCTGGATCAGCGCAGGGTCGGCCCCGCGCAGCGCGGCGCGCAGCTGATCGAGATATTGGGCAATCGTGCGTGGCGCGTTCATGAAACCCCTCCTTGCAAGACGTTGTCGACCGAATCGCGGGTGGCGATCCACGCGGCGGTCCAGTCGCGCAGCGCGTCGCGCCCGGGCCGGGTGATGCGGTAATAGCGTCGCGGCGGTCCGCTGATCGAAGGCTCGACCTCGCTGGCCAGCAATCCCGACGCCTCGAGATTGCGCAGCACCGGATACAGCGCGCTCTGCTTGCCGGCGAGCACGCCCTCGCCCACCGCCTCCAGCCGCTTGGCGATCTGGTAGCCGTACATCGGCTGGCGCGACTGCGCCAGCACGGCCAGCAGGACCAGCGCCACCGTGCCGGTGGACAGCTCCTTCTGGAACTTCTTCAGTTGACTGCCGTCATCCATCGCACTCACCCGCACTGTCACCTGTTACGGTATTCATTCTAGTGTGCAGTTATGACTAGTGAATATGCCTGAAGTCATGCGCCTGCCGGCGACGCGGACGCTCTGCTAAGTTGCGGGTCTCGCCGTTGCAAACCTTGAGGGGATAGCCATGCATGCACGTCGTCAATTCGCGGCCCTGACGCTGCTGGCCAGCCTGGTCGCCGTGCCGGCGCTCGCCGCCACGGATACCCAGGCGCCCACGCCGAGCCGCGCCGAGCTGTTGGCCAAGTCCACCGCGGCCGAATGGCGCACGCCCGACCCGCACAACCTGCTGGTGATGCAGCTGCCGACCGGGCGCGTGCTGATCGAGCTGGCGCCGGACTTCACCCCGCTGCATGCGGCGAACATCCGCACCATGGCGCGCCAGCACTATTACGACGGCCTGGCGATCGTGCGGGTGCAGGACAACTTCGTCACGCAATGGGGCGACCCGGCGGGCGACAACAACGATCCCGCCAGCAAGCCGCGCTCGCTGGGCAAGGCGCACGCCACGCTGCCGCCGGAATACACGCGGCCGATCGACCCGAGGCTGGAATGGACCCCGCTGCCCGACGGCGACGTCTATGCACCCGAGGTCGGTTTCAGTGAAGGCTTCCCCGCCGCGCGCGACCCGGCCAGCGGCGAGCAGTGGCTGACCCATTGCTACGGCATGGTCGGCGTGGGACGCGACATCGGCCAGGAAACCGGCAGCGGCAGCGAGCTGTACGTGGTGATCGGCCAGTCCCCGCGCCGGCTCGACCGCAACCTGGCGATCGCCGGCCGCGTGCTGGAAGGCATGCCGCTGCTGTCCGCCCTGCCGCGTGGTACCGGCCCGATGGGCTTCTACGACAAGCCCGCGCAACGCACGCCGATCGAATCCGTGCGACTGGCCTCCGAACTGCCGCCGGCGCAGCGCCCGGCCGTGCAGGTGCTGCGCACGGACAGCGCCACCTTCGCCGCCCTGCTCGACGCCCAGCGCCACCGGCATGACGATTTCTACAAGGTGTCGTCCGGCAAGGTCGGCCTGTGCAGCGTCGACATCCCCGTGCGTGAGCCGAAAGCAGCGCATTGACGCAGGGCGGCCCTGCCCGCCTGCTCTTCAACGCACCCAGACCAGGAGCGGCGGGCACTGCCCGCCCTGCGGGGACCCACCGTCACGCGATGCCGTGCAGTCCGCACTCGCGCTTGAGGCCGAAGAAGCGGGTTTCCTCCGGGTCCATGCCGGGCTCCCAGCGACGGCTGGTGTGGTGGTCGCCGATCGAGACGTAGCCCTGCTCCCACAGCGGGTGGTACGGCAGGCGATGGCGGCTGAGATAGTGGCCGACGTCGCGGTCGCTCCAGTCGGCCAGCGGGTGCAGTTTCCAGCGGCCGTGGCGGAGTTCGAGAAAATCGATCGCGGCGCGGCTGCGCGATTGCTGCCGGCGCAGTCCGGCGATCCAGCTGCCGGCATGCAGTTCATCGAGCGCGCGCTGCATCGGCTCGATCTTGCGAACGCGGTTGTACTGGTCGATGCCACTCACTCCCTGGCGCCACAACTGGCCGTGCCGCGCCTCCATCCGCGCGGGGCTGAGCGGCGACTGGTAGACCTTGAGATTGAGCCCGAGCCGCGCCGTCAGTTGGTCGACGAAATGGTAGGTCTCGGGGAACAGGTAACCGGTATCGATCAGGATCACCGGGATGTCCGGACGCTGGCGGCTGACCAGATGCAGCGACACGGCGGCCTGCGCCCCGAAACTGGACGACAGCACGTGTTCTCCGGGCAGGTGCTCCAGCGCCCACGCCACCCGCTGCGCAGCGCTGCGCTTGGCCAGCATGGCGTTGATCCCCGCAAGCGCCTGCGCGTCGGGGGCAGTGTCCACCGGTAGCGGTTTCACGCGAGCACCGTGGCGGCGATGCGCCGCGCAGGTGGTGGCTGCAGAACAGCCGCGCGCAGCAGGAAATCACCGAAGCCCTCGCCCGCCTCGCGCTCGGCGGCATAGCGCGCGAACAGCGGGTCGAGTGCAGCGAGGATGGCCGCTTCGTCGACGTTCTCGCGCCAGACCTGGTTCAGGCGTTGGCCGCGGAAATCCGCGCCCAGGCGCAGGTCGTAACGCCCCGGGCCGCGACCGACCAGGGCGATCTCGCCCAGGTACGGACGCGAGCAGCCGTTGGGGCAACCGGACAGGCGCAGCAGGATCGGCGTGTCGAGCAGGCCGTGCCGGTCCAGCAAGGCTTCCAGTTTCGGCAGCAGCGTCGGCAGGTAGCGCTCGCTCTCGGCCATCGCCAGGCCGCAGGTGGGCAGCGCCACGCAGGCGATCGCGTGCTGGCGGATCGCGCTGTGCCTTTTGTAGCCGTCCATGCCGTGGCGGGCCACCAGGGCGTCGATCGCGGCGCGATCGGCGGCCGCCACGTTGGCGATGATCAGGTTCTGGTTGCAGGTGAGCCGGATGTCGCCGGTGTGCACGCCGGCCAGTTCGCGCATGCCGCTGAGCCAGGTGTGCGCTCCGCGGTCGAGCAGGCGGCCGGACTCCACCTGCAAGGTCAGGTGCCAGCGCCCGGCATGGCCTTCGACCCAACCGTAGCGATCGCCGTTATTGTCGAAACGGAACGCGCGCGCCGGCTCCAGCGCGAAGCCCAACCGTCGCTCGATCTCGGCCTTGACCGCACCGAGCCCAAGCGTGTCGATGGTGTACTTCAGCCGTGCATGCTTGCGCTCCTCGCGATCGCCCCAGTCGCGCTGCACGGCGATGACGGTTTCGGCCAGCGCGATGAGTTGCGACGGCCGCACGAAGCCGATCACGTCGGCCAGCCGCGGATAGGTGGCCGGGTCGCCATGGGTGGCGCCCATGCCGCCGCCGATGCCCACGTTGAATCCAAGCAACTCGCCGTGTTCGACGATGGCGATCAGGGCCAGGTCCTGGGCGAACACGTCGATGTCGTTCTGCGGTGGGATCGCCAGCCCGATCTTGAACTTGCGCGGCAGATAGGTGGCGCCGTACAGCGGTTCGCTTTCGTTGGCGGCTTCCTCGCCCACCAGCTTTTCGCCATCGAGCCAGAACTCGTGGTAGGCGCGCGTCTTCGGCTTGAGGTGCTCGGACAAGCGCACCGCCCACGCGTACGCCGCCTCGTGCGCCGGCGATTCGACCGGGTTGGTGTTGCACACCACGTTGCGGTTGACGTCGCCGCAGGCGGCGATGGTGCTGGCCATGGCCGCGTTGATCGCGGCGATGGCGGGCTTCAGGTCGCGCTTGATGATGCCGTGCCACTGGAAAGTCTGCCGCGTGGTGATGCGCAGTCCGCTGGAGGCGTAGTCGCCGGCGATCCGGTCGAAGGCGAGCCACTGCGCCGGGGTCATCACGCCGCCAGGCAGGCGCGCGCGCACCATGAAGGCATACGCCGGTTCCAGCTTCTGGCGGCGGCGCTCGTCGCGGATGTCGCGATCGTCCTGCATGTAGCTGCCGTGGAACTTCAGCAGCTTGGTGTCGCTCTCGGCGATCGCGCCGGTGAGGGCATCGGCCAGCCCCTCGGCGATGGTGCCGCGCAAGAGGCGGCTTTCGATCTTGATCTTTTCCAGGTGGGAAGGCATGGGGATTCAAGCCAGTTCGCGTTCGGGTTGCATGCTTATTTGTTCGTCATTCCCGTGAAGGCGGGAATGACGACGCGGTTCAATCAATAGACATCGCGGGCGTAACGCCCCTGCTGCAGAAGATCGGCCAACCAGGCCCGCGCGCCCTCGGCGGACAACCCGCCGTGGGTGGCGACGATCTCCAGCAGGGCTTCGTGCACGTCCCGGGCCATGTGCGCGGAATCGCCGCAGACATACAGATGCGCGCCTTCGCGCAGCCATGCGTACAGTTCGCGACCGTTCTCGCGCAGGCGCTGCTGCACGTAGACCTTGTGCGAGCCCCTCGCAACACCCCGCACATCCCTGAGCGCACTCTCTGAACGAGCCACGCCGTCGCGCGAGAAGGCCAGGTCGAGGCGGCTCAGGCTGCCGCGGCGCAAGGCGTCCTGCCACTCGAGCTGGTAGAGGAAGTCGCGGGCGAAGTGGCGGTTGCCGAAGAACAGCCAGTTGCGGCCGCTGGCGGCAGTCGCCTCGCGCTCCTGCACGAAGGCGCGGAACGGGGCGACGCCGGTACCGGGGCCGATCATGATCACGTCGCGGCTGCCGTCGGCCGGCAGGCGGAAGCGTTCGTTCGGTTCGATGAATACCGGCACTGTCGCGTCATCGCCCGCGCCGGCAAGGAAGCTCGATGCCGCGCCGTAATGCGTGCTGCCATGCGCAGCGTATTCCACCACCGCCACGGTCAGGTGCACCTCGTCCGGCCCCACCGCTTTCGGGCTGGACGCAATCGAATACAGCCGTGGCGTCAGCGGGCGCAGTGCGGCGACCAGTTCGGCGGCGTCCCACGCGGCGGGAAACTCGCGCAGGAGATCGATCGGCTGGTGGCTTTCCAGCAAGGCGGCGAACTCGGCGCGCTGCTCCGGAGCCAGCAGGCGCTGCAGACCTGCATGCCTCGTGGCTGCGGCCTGCGCCGCGACCAACGGACGGGTCAGTCGGGTGATTTCGCGCTCCTCGGCCAGCCAGCGCGCCAGCGGCAGGTGCTTGCCGCCATGTTCGACTTCCGCAGCGCCATCCAGCCGCAACGTCGTCAGCCACTGCTCGACCAGCGCCGGCGGATTGCGCGGCCACACGCCGACCGCATCACCGGCTTCGTAACGCAGGCCCGAACCTTCCAGCGACAGTTCGACATGCCGCACGTCGCGCTCGCTGTCGCGCGAGACGATGCGCTGGTTCTCCAGCACGGCGGCGGCGAACGGTTGCTCGCGCGAGTATGTCGCCACCGTGCGCACCGCGTGCAGTGCCGCGCCCTGACGCGGAGCCGTCGCGGGCACGTCGAGCGTCTCGCGGGCTGCGGCGAGGGCGCGTTCGGACCAGCCTGCCGCCGCCGCCTCGAAATCCACGTCGGCCTCGCCCAGCTCGGCAAAGCGCTGCCCACCCAGCTCGGCCAGCCGCGCATCCAGCGCCTGGCTGACCGCGCAGTACTTCGGGTAACTCGAATCACCCAGGCCCAGCACGGCGAACTTCAGTTGCGGCAACTTCGGTGCGCGCTTGCCGGCGATGAACTCGACGAAACCCACCGCATCGTCCGGCGGATCGCCGTCACCCTGGCTGCTGATCACCACGCTCAGGAAGCGCTCCTGCGCCAGCTCGCGCAGCGGGTAGGCGCCGGCGCGCAACAAGCGCACCGGCAGACCGGCGGCCTCGGCGCGAGTCGCCAGTTGCTCGGCCACACGGCGGGAGTTGCCGGTCTGGCTGCCATAGACGATGGTCAACCGCCGGCCCGCGTCCGCCGGTTGCTCGCCCATGCCCGGCAAGCTGGCCGCAACCGCGCCGCCAGCGGCGGCCGCGGCGCTGTACGCCGCGATCCAGTACAGGTCGGCCGGTGCCAGGCCGTGGGTCAAGCGGGCCAGCAGCGCCAGCCGCTCCGGATCGAGCGTAGGTGCAGGCGGCAGCGATTTCAGCGCAGCGTTCACGGTCATTCCTTCTGGACGTCTTTACGTCCATATGACAATGGTAGGTTTCGGTTCGAACTCGGGGAAAGCATCTGTCGGCATGTCGTTATGTCCGCTGCTCATTTCCTGCGCGCGGCCGGGCGCGCCGTATACTGCGCATCCACCCGATGTGGTTGCCGACGCGCTTGAGCGAACTGCTTGCATTCATGGTCGTGGGCGCCCTCGCCCAGCTGGTCGACGGCGCGCTGGGCATGGCCTTCGGGGTCACCGCGTCCGGCCTGCTGCTGGCGCTGGGCGTGCCGCCGGTGGCCGCCAGCGCCAGCGTGCATTACGCGGAGGCCTTCACCTGCGGTGCTTCCGGCCTCAGCCACCTGCTGGCCGGCAACGTGCGCCGCGCGCTGTTCCTGGCACTGGTGATCCCCGGCGTGTTGGGGGCGCTGATCGGCGTGTGGATCGCCGTGCACGTACCGCCTTCCTGGCTGCGCGCCTTGCTGGCGCCCTACCTGCTGGGCATGGGCGGCTTCCTGCTGCTGCGCTGCCGACGAGCGGCCGGCGCACGCATGGACGTCCCGCGCGGCACCGGCATCACCGGCGGCATTGCCGGCCTGGTCGACGCCATCGGCGGCGGCGGCTGGAGCGCAATCACCGTCACCACGCTGCTGGCGCGCGGCCTGCAGCCGCGAGCGGTGATCGGCAGCGTGCACCTGGCCAAGTGCGTGGTCAGCGTGGCCGCCAGCTTCAGTTTCCTGCTCACCATCGGCGTCAGCCATGCGGCCGCGGTGGTCGGGCTGATCATCGGCGGCGCCCTGGCCGCGCCGTTCGGCGCCGTGTTCGTGCGACGCGTGCCGGCGCGCGTCGCCACCGCGCTGGCCGGGTTGGCAGTGCTGGCGCTGGGCCTCAACAACACCGTGCGCCTGTTCACCTGAGCCGGCCACTACAATGGCCGGATGAACGCCACCCCGACTTTTCCGATTGAAGTGCGCGGCAGCGCCACGCGCCCGCTGGGCATGAGCCCGGCCCGTTTCCTGCGCGACTACTGGCAGAAGCGCCCACTGCTGATCCGCAACGCCTTCCCCGGCTTCCGCCCGCCGCTGCAACCGGACGATCTCGCCGGCCTGGCCTGCGAGCCCACCGCGCTGGCGCGGCTGATCGTGCACGACGAGGTGCGCGACCGCTGGCGGGTCAAGTCGAGCCCGCTGGAGGAGGCCGATTTCGCCGCCACGCCACCACGCAACTGGACCTTGCTGGTGCAGGACGTGGACAAGTGGGACGCCGACGTGGCCGGCCTGCTGCAACACTTCCGGTTCCTGCCGAGCTGGCGCATGGACGACGTGATGGTGTCCTACGCCGAACCCGGCGGCGGCGTCGGCGCGCACATCGATCAGTACGACGTGTTCCTGCTGCAGGGCCTGGGCCAGCGCCACTGGGCGATCAGCGACGATCCGCTGGCACCGAAGGCGTTCCGGCCCGACATCGAGCTCAAGCAACTGGTGCAGTTCGAGCCGACCCACGAATGGCTGCTCGACCCGGGCGACATGCTCTACCTGCCGCCAGGCGTGCCGCACGACGGCGTCGCCTTCGGCGGCCCGTGCATGACGTTCTCCGTCGGCATGCGCGCACCCTCGCAGGCCGAACTGACCGGCGACCTGGCCGATTACATCGCCGAGCAGCTGCCGGACGAACTGCGCTACGCCGACCCCGACCTGGCCCCGGCCCGGCATGCCGGCGAGATCGACCGCGCCGCGCTGGAGCGGCTCAAGGCGGCCCTGCCATTTGCCGCCGCCCTGCGCGAGGACCTGCTGCGTGACTGGTTCGGCCGCTTCATCACCCGCTACCGCAACGCGCAGGTGCCGGTGGCGCCGGACCATCCACTGAGCGATGAGCGGTTCGCTGCGCGCCTCGCCGCCGGTGCCCGGCTGCTGCGCCACCCCTGGGCGCGCATGGCCTGGGCGGGGGGCAAGACCGGTGGCGTGCTGTACGTGTGTGGCCAGGCCTATGGCGCATCGGTGGAACTGGCGCAACGGCTGTGTGCCGAACGCGAACTGGCCTTCGACCGCACGCCTGTCGCCGCCGACCGCGAACTCCTGCTCGCCCTGGTCAACGACGGCCACCTGCTGCTGCGCCCGGCGCGCCGCCGCCGATGAAGCTGCAGCACTTCCACGTCGAGATCGCCGACTGGTCGCGCGAGGACCAGCGCGCCGCCCTGCTCGACCTGCGCGCCACGGTGTTCATCCAGGAACAGGGCGTGAGCGAGCAGCGCGAGCGCGACGGGCTGGACGTCGACTGCTGGCACGTGCTGGCCCGCGACGATGCCGGCCACCCGATCGGCTGCGGCCGGCTCACGCCGCAACACAAGATCGGTCGCATGGCGGTATTGCCGGACTGGCGCGGCCAGGGCGTGGGCGCGGCGCTGCTGCGCGAGCTGCTGGGCCTGGCGCGCGCGCGGGGCTGGCCCGAGGTGGCACTGGACGCCCAGGTCAGCGCGATCGGCTTCTACACCCGCGCCGGTTTCGTGGCATATGGGGACGAATTCGAGGACGCGGGGCTGGCACACCGCGCCATGCGGCTGGTGTTCGAGCGGGACGCGACGGTCGAGCATCCGCTTGGTCGCGATCCCGGACGGCTGGCGACCGGCACGGCGGCGGAATGCGTGCAGGCGCGGCTGCAACTGCTGCGTGATGCGCGTCATCAGCTGGCCGTGCGCCTGCCCGCGCTCACTGCCGACACCTTCGCCGATGCGGAACAACTGGCCGAGTTGCGACGCATCGCCACCTCCGGCCGCAGTGCGCTGATCCGCGTGCTGCTGCACGAGCCGCAGGCCGCGCTGCAGGCCGACCATCCACTGATCGGCCTGGCCCAGCGCCTGTCCAGCGCGTTCCAGATCCGCGTGCCGGTGGACGACGTCGACCTGGCCTGGCCTTCGGCCTGCCTGCTCAACGACGTCGGCGGTTACCTGTTCCTGCCCGCGGCGGAGCGTCCACCTGGACGCGCGGCGCGCGACGACCGCGCCGGCGCCGCGCCGCTGCAACAGCAATTCGACGAGGTGTGGGAGCGCTCCGAGCGCGCCACGGCGCTGCAGCGGCTGGATATCTGAGCGAGACGGCCGCGCGGACTGAACCGCAGCTGGCTCGTGGCCATCCGCGTCCGCGACGATGCACAACGCGACCAGGCCACACCCCTTGCGCGTTTGCGGCCGTGCATCGTGGCCGCGGAGCCGCGCCGCAGGCCGTCTGCGACCATTTCACGGGTTGCCGTGCCGTGGCGGGCGAAGGGTATAATCGTGCAGATTGATACCAGTCATCCGCACGAGCCACCGGTCGGACTTGAAAACCGGTCGCAAGCCGCGACGTTCAGCTCACATGGATGGCTGCAAGCCTCTTTTTCTGCCGGTGGTGACGTGAGTACAAACCTGATCCGCGAGTTCTACGAATCCTCCCAACTCGCTGGCGGCAACGCCGATTACGTGGAATCGCTGTACGACGCATGGCTGGCCGACCCCACGGCCGTTCCCGCCGAATGGGCAGGTTATTTCGAGACGTTCAAGGGTCGCGAATCGGGCGATGTCCCGCATGGCGCCGCCATTGCGCGGATCGAGGCGGCGCAGAAGCAGGGCCGCAACGGCGCCGCCGCCGTACCGATGAGCGACGAGTACGCACGCAAGCAGGCCGGCGTGCTGCGCCTGCTCACCGCCTACCGCTCTCGCGGCCACCTTGCCGCCGACCTCGACCCGCTGGGCCTGGCCGACAAGATGCCGGCCCCCGATCTCGGCCTGGCCTTCCACGGCTTGTCCGACGCCGACCTGGATACCGAATTCGACACCGGCAACTACGCTGGCGGCGGCCAGCGGCTGAAACTGCGCGACCTGCTCGACCGGCTGAAGAAGACCTACGCCAGCTCGATCGGCGCGGAGTTCATGCACATCAGCAACCACGAGCAGCGCAACTGGATCTACAGCCGGCTCGAACAATCCGCCGGCCAGAGCGGCCTGGACAAGGCCGGCAAGCAGCGCGTGCTGGACGGCCTCACCGCCGCCGAGGGCTTGGAGCGCTACCTGCACACCAAGTACGTCGGCCAGAAGCGCTTCTCGCTGGAAGGCGGCGACAGCCTGATCCCGATGCTCGACGACGTGGTGCGCGCGGCCGGCGACAACGGCATCAAGGAGCTGGTGATCGGCATGGCCCACCGCGGCCGCCTCAACGTGCTGGTCAACATCCTGGGCAAGCCGCCGAAGACCCTGTTCGACGAGTTCGAGGGCCGTTTCGACCATCCCGACGACCCGGCCCACTCCGGCGACGTGAAGTACCACATGGGCTTCTCCGCCGACGTCAAGACGCCCAAGGGCGGCGTGCACGTGGCGCTGGCGTTCAACCCCTCGCATCTGGAAATCGTCAACCCGGTGGTGACCGGCTCGGTGCACGCGCGCCAGACCCGCCGCCGCGATACCGCGCACACGCAGTCGATGGCCGTGCTGATCCACGGCGACGCCGCGTTTGCCGGCCAGGGCGTGAACATGGAACTGTTCAACATGTCGCAGGCACGCGGCTTCAAGATCGGCGGCAGCCTGCACATCGTGGTCAACAACCAGGTCGGCTTCACCACCTCCAATCCGGAGGACGCGCGTTCCACCATGTACTGCACCGACCTGGCCAAGATGGTCAACGCGCCGGTGCTGCACGTGAACGGCGACGACCCGGAAGCGGTGATCCTGGTGACCCGGCTGGCCTACGACTTCCGCAAGCGGTTCCGCCGCGACGCGGTGATCGACCTGGTCTGCTACCGCCGCCACGGCCACAACGAGGCCGACGAGCCGGCCGCCACGCAGCCGGTGATGTACCAGATCATCCGCAAGCGTCCGACCGCGCGCGACCTTTACCAGCAGCAACTGGTGAAGGCCGGCGTGCTGGCCGAGGGCGAGGCGGCGAAGCAGTTCGACGCCTACCGCGAGCGCCTGGAAGCCGGCGCACCGATGACCGACCTGGACCCCAGCCCCGTCCGCGACGGCCACGTCGACTGGGCGCGCTTCATCGGCGGCAAGCTGTCGCTGCCCACCGACACCACGGTGCCCATGCGCAAGCTGCAGGAACTGGCCAGCAATATCCTCACCCTGCCCGCCGACCTCACCCTGCAGGGCCGCGTGGCCAAGATCTACGAAGACCGCCGCAAGATGGCCGCCGGCGAACAGCCCGCCGACTGGGGCTTCGCCGAGAACCTGGCCTACGCGACCCTGGTCGACGGCGGTTTCGACATGCGCCTGGTCGGCCAGGATTCCGGCCGCGGCACGTTCTTCCACCGCCATGCGGTGCTGCACGACCAGAAGGACGGCCACACCTACATGCCGCTGGCCACCGTGCGCGCGGGCGCCGATGTCGAGGTGATCGACTCGCTGCTCAGCGAAGAGGCGGTGATGGCGTTCGAGTACGGCCACTCCACCACCGACCCGGACACCCTCAACATCTGGGAGGCCCAGTTCGGCGACTTCGCCAACGGCGCGCAGGTGGTGATCGACCAGTTCATCAGCTCGGGCGAATCGAAGTGGAACCGCCTGTGCGGCCTGGTGCTGCTGCTGCCGCACGGCTACGAAGGCCAGGGGCCGGAGCACTCCTCCGCCCGGCTGGAGCGTTTCCTGCAGCTGTGCGCGATGGACAACATGCAGGTCTGCGTGCCGACCACGCCGGCGCAGGATTTCCACATGATCCGCCGGCAGATGCTGCGCGCCGCGCGCAAGCCGCTGATCGTGATGACGCCCAAATCGCTGCTGCGCCACAAGCTGGCGGTGTCGAGCCTGGACGAGCTGGCCAACGGCAGCTTCCAGCTGGTGATCGGCGAGCATCGCAAGCTGACCGCGAAGAAGGTCAAGCGCGTGGTGCTGTGCTCGGGCAAGGTCTACTACGACCTGCTGGAGGAAGCCGAGAAGCGCGCCCTGACCGACGTGGCGATCGTGCGCGTCGAGCAGTTGTACCCGTTCCCCCGCGTGGAGGTCAGCGCCGAGCTGGACAAGTATCCGTCGGCGAAGGAAGTGATCTGGTGCCAGGAGGAGCCGATGAACCAGGGCGCCTGGTTCCAGATCCGCCATCACCTGCAAGCCTGCACGGGCAGCAAGCACAGCCTGTCGTACGCCGGTCGCGCGCGCTCGCCGGCGCCGGCCGCCGGCCACCACAACACGCACGTCGCCGAACAGGCGGCGCTGGTCGAACAGGCCCTGGTCGAGCCGGTCGGTACCGACCACGCCGCCGAGTAATCCGTTTCGAACGGGGCGGTCGCGATTGGCCGCCCCTGCTTCTTGTGTCCATCGACAGTCGCACAAACCCAAGAGCCTCTTATGTCCATCGAACTGAAAGTCCCCGTGCTGCCCGAGTCCGTCTCCGACGCCACCATCGCCAGCTGGCACAAGAAGGCCGGTGACGCGGTGAAGCGCGACGAGAACCTGGTGGATCTGGAAACCGACAAGGTGGTGCTGGAAGTGCCCGCGCCGGTTGACGGCGTGTTGAAGGAGATCAGGCACGAGGTCGGCGACACGGTGAACAGCGAGCAGGTCATCGCGATCATCGAGGAAGGCGCCACGGCGGCTGCGCCGGCTCCGGCCGCCGCCGCTCCGGCGCCCGCGGCCGCGGCGCCCGCCCCCGCCGCGTCGAAGGCCGCCGCCGAGCTTTCGCCCGCCGCGCAGCGCGTGGCCACCGAGAGCAAGGTCGACACCTCCGCCATCGCCGGCACCGGCCGCGACGGTCGCATCATCAAGGAAGACGTGGTCAACGCCGGTTCGCGCCCTGCCGCAGCTCCCGCCGCCGCGCCGGCCGCGAAACCGACCCCGGGCGTCCGCCCGGAAGAGCGCGTGCCGATGACCCGCATGCGCGCGCGCATCGCCGAGCGCCTGATGCAGTCGAAGAACTCGATCGCCATGCTGACCTCGTTCAACGAGGTGAACCTGGCCGAAGTGGTGAAGATGCGCAAAGCCCTCGGCGACGCGTTCCAGAAGGAACACGGCATCAAGCTCGGCTTCATGAGCTTCTTCGTCAAGGCGGCGGCCGAGGCGCTGAAGCGCTATCCGTTCGTCAACGCGTCGGTCGACGGCAACGACGTGATCTACCACGGCTACCAGGACATCTCGATCGCCGTGTCCACCGACAAGGGCCTGGTCACGCCGGTGCTGCGCGACGTGCAGGACATGAGCTTCGCCGACGTCGAGAAGGGCATCGCCGACTACGCCACCAAGGCGCGCGCGAACAAGCTGTCGCTGGACGACCTGCAGGGCGGCACCTTCACCATCACCAACGGCGGCACCTTCGGCTCGCTGCTGTCGACGCCGATCGTGAACCCGCCGCAGAGCGCGATCCTCGGCATGCACACGATCAAGGAGCGCCCGATCGTCGAGAACGGCCAGATCATCGCCGCGCCGATGATGTACATCGCGCTCAGCTACGACCACCGCATCATCGACGGCAAGGACGCGGTGCTGTTCCTGGTCGACATCAAGAACCAGCTGGAGAATCCGCAGCGGATGCTGTTGGGTCTGTGATCGCTTGAGCCCCTCTCCCGCCGGGAGAGGGGTTGGGGCGAGGGTTCGGTGATACCGCAACGCCTCGCTCCGCCCGCACCCTCATCCGGCGCTTCGCGCCACCTTCTCCCGGCGGGAGAAGGAAAGAGCAAAGAGGAAAATCATGAGCGACAAATTCGATGTCATCGTCATCGGTGCGGGCCCGGCCGGTTACCACGCCGCGATCCGCGCCGCGCAGCTGGGCCTGAAGACCGCCGTGGTCGATGCCTTTGTCGGCAAGGATGGCAAGCAGGCACTCGGCGGCACCTGCCTCAACGTGGGCTGTATCCCGTCGAAGGCGCTGCTCGACTCCTCCAAGCAGTTCTACAACCTCGCGCACAATCTTCCCGTGCACGGAATCAGCGTCGAGAACGCCAAGGTCGACCTCAAGACCTTCATCGGCCGCAAGGAAAAGATCGTCAAGCAGTTCACCGGCGGCGTGGCGCAACTGTTCAAGGCCAACAAGATCACCAGCTTCTTCGGCACCGGCAAGCTGCTGAAGGGCAACCAGGTCGAGGTCACCGGCAACGACGGCGCCAGGCAGACCATCGCTGCCACCAACGTGATCCTCGCCTCCGGTTCGGTGCCGATCGAGTTGCCGTTCGCGAAGTTCGACGGCAAGAACATCATCGACAACGCCGGAGCGCTGGAACTCGATGCCGTGCCGAAGCGCCTGGGCGTGATCGGCGCCGGCGTGATCGGACTGGAGCTGGGCAGCGTGTGGCGCCGCCTGGGCGCGGAAGTCACCGTGATCGAGGCGCTGCCGGAATTCCTCGCCGTCGCCGACGCGGACGTCGCCAAGGTCGCCGCCAGGGAATTCGCCAAGCAGGGCCTGGACATCAAGCTCAACGCCAAGCTCAACAAGGCCGAGGTGAAGAAGGACGGCGTGCACCTGGTCTACACCGACAAGGACGGCGAGCAGAAGCTCGTCGTCGACAAGCTGCTGGTCGCCGTGGGCCGCCGCGCCTATACCGCCGGCCTGCTGGCCGACGACACCGGCGTGAAGCTGGACGAGCGCGGCCGCATCGTGGTCGACGAGCATTGCCACACCGGCGTGGACGGCGTGTGGGCGGTCGGCGATGCAGTGCGCGGCCCGATGCTTGCGCACAAGGGTTTCGAGGAAGGCATGGCGGTCGCCGAGTGGATCGCCGGCAAGGCCGGCCACGTCAGCTACGACACGATCCCGTGGGTGATCTACACCGAGCCGGAGATCGCCTGGGCCGGCAAGACCGAGAAGCAGCTCAAGGACGAGGGCGTGCCGTACAAGGTCGGCACTTTCCCGTTCGCCGCGATCGGCCGCGCCGTCGCGATGAACGAGGCGGTCGGTCAGGTGAAGATGATCGCGCACGCCGAAACCGACCGCATCCTGGGCGTGCACATGGTGGGTCCGGGCGTCTCCGAGCTGATCGCCGAATGCGTGGTGGCGATGGAGTTCAAGGGGTCCTCCGAGGACCTCGCCCGCATCGTCCACGCCCATCCGACCCTGTCCGAGGCCGTGCACGAAGCCGCCTTGTCGGTCGACAAACGCGCCATCCACAAGGGCAACTGAAGCCCGCGCAGAGCCAACGCGGCCCGCTCGTGGCGACATGGGCGGGTCGCTCTTTTTCAGAAATGAGTGGAGAGAAGTGAGAAACGAGAGAGAGCATGCAAGCGCACACTCTTTTCTCACTCCTCTCCACTCTCCACCCAGGTAAGCCCATGGCCCAACCCACCGCCATCTGCGTCTACTGCGGCTCCAGCAGCGGCCGGCATCCCGAGTACGCCGAGCAGGCACGCGCCTTCGGCAGCGAGATGGCTCGACGTGGCATCGCGCTGGTCTACGGCGGCGGCAAGGTCGGCCTGATGGGTGTGGTGGCCGACGCGGTGCTCGCCGGCGGCGGCAAGGTCATCGGGGTGATTCCTCGGCAACTGGTGGAGCTCGAAGTGGCCCATCCGGGTCTGAGCGAACTGGTGGTGGTCGAGACCATGCACCAGCGCAAGACGCGTATGTACGAGCTGTCCGACGCCTTCGTCGCCCTGCCCGGCGGCTTCGGCACGATGGACGAGATGTTCGAGATGCTGACCTGGGCCCAGCTCGGCCTGCACCGCTACCCCTGCGCCTTCCTCGACGTGCGCGGCTACTACCGCGACCTGCGCACGCTGATGGAGCACATGGTCGACGAATCCTTCGTGAAGGCGGCGCAGCGCGACAGCATCTGGTTCGGCGACGACATCGCCGCATTGCTCGACTGGATGCGGGACTACGAAGGCAGCTACACGCCCAAGTGGATTTCCTCCCGCAGCGTCGACGCCTGATTCCACAGGAGGTCGAAATGACCCGTTTCCGCGCGTTCCGCATCCACAACGACGACGCCGGCTACCGCGCCGGCATCGAGACCATGGACACCGGTGCGCTGTCGCCCGGCGAGGTGCTGGTCAAGGTCGCGTATTCCTCGGTCAACTACAAGGACGCGCTGGCCGGCACCGGCAAGGGCCGCATCCTGCGCACCTATCCGCTCAACGGCGGCATCGACGTGGCCGGCCACGTGGTCGCCTCGACCGATCCGGCGTTCAGGGAAGGCGACGCGGTGCTGTGCACCGGCAGCGGCCTGTCCGAGACGCGCGACGGCGGCTATGGCGAATACGCACGCCTCGACGCGCGCTGGACGATCCCGCTGCCGGCGTCCTTGAGCCTGCGCGAGAGCATGATCCTCGGCACCGCCGGCTTCACCGCCGCACTGGCCCTGCTGCGCATGCAGGACAACCGGCAAACACCGGCGCTCGGCCCGATCGCGGTAACCGGCGCCAGCGGTGGCGTCGGCATGCTGGCAATCGACATCTTCAGCCGCGCCGGTTACGAAGTGCACGCGATCAGCGGCAAGCCGGACCACTTCGACTTCCTGCGCAGCCTCGGCGCCACGGACTGCATCGACCGCCACCAGCTCGCCTTCAGCGGCAAGCCGATGGACTCGGCCCGCTTCGGCGGAGCGCTGGACAACGTCGGCGGCCGCATGCTCGCCGGCCTGCTGCCGCTCATCGCACCCTACGGCAACGTGGCAATCTGCGGCAACGCCGGCGGCATCGCGTTCGACAGCACGGTGATGCCCTTCATCATCCGCGGCGTGAGCCTGTTGGGCGTGGCTTCGGCCGGCACCGCGCGGGACATTCGCGACGACATCTGGCGGCGCCTGGCCAGTGAGTGGAAGCCGCGGCACCTGGAGCGCATCGGCACGCGCGACATCGCACTGGAAGAGTTGCCGCAGGCGTTCGAGCGCATGCTTGCCGGTGATTCCTTCGGCCGCACGCTCGTGCACATCGACCATCCGGTTTGACAGCGACGTGCTTGGAAGTACCATCGTCACGCCTTAGAATCATCGAAACCCGCAGGGAACCCCCAACCCATGGCACGCATCCTGATCGTCGACGACTCCCCCTCCCAGTTGCTGGGCATCAAGCGGATCGTCGAGAAACTCGGGCATGAGACGCTGTCGGCCGAAGACGGCGCCGCTGGCGTCGAGGTGGCCAAGGCGGAACTGCCCGACCTGATCCTGATGGACGTGGTCATGCCCAACCTCAACGGCTTCCAGGCCACCCGCACGATCAGCAAGAACGCCGACACCGCGCACATCCCGATCATCCTGGTCACCACCAAGGACCAGGAAACCGACAAGGTGTGGGGCATGCGCCAGGGCGCCAAGGCCTACGTGACCAAGCCCATCAAGGAAGAGGAACTGGTCAAGGCGCTGGACGAATTCCTGCCCCACTGACCCGTCTCCCATTTGCACGAAAAACGGCGCCCGCGGGCGCCGTTTTTCGTGAAGCGGCCGGCCGGCGGTCGGTCAGCCGGCGCGGTAATCCTGGTACGACTTTTCCTCGACCAGCTGCGAACCGAGCTTGAGGTTGATCGCGCGTTTGAACGCGGCGCGCTCGTCGTTGCGGAAATACACCGAGCGGGCCAGCTCGATGAAGTCCCGGTCGAACTCCTGCGCGCGTTCCTTCAACCGGATCTTGTCCTCGATATCCCACAGCAGCTCGTTCACCGCGAGCAGACTGGCGCGCTCCTCGCCGATGTCGATCCGCGACGCCGCGTCGTTGGCCCAGATCGCGTTGAGCAGGTCCAGCTCGTTGCGCACGTTGGCCAGCTTGGCGTCGTCGGTCATCCGTCGCGACTTGATTTCGAGGATGGTGATCTTGTCGATCAGTTCGCCGTGGGAAACGGGGGTCTGGATCAGGCTCATGCTCGGCTCCGTGGAAGTGTGTTTCAAACCGTGGCGCGGAAGGCGCCCTGCTGCACCAGCGCGCAGGCCGCGGCCACGTCGCCGTCCAGCGCGCGATCGCGATGCATGAAGGCAATGCGCTGACGCAGGATCGCGTGTGCCTGACGCACCCGTGCGCCCGCGTGGAAATCGCCGGCGCCGGTCAGGGCATCGGCGAGCTGCTGCACCTCGGCGACGAACTGCTCGTAGTGCGGCTGGCCCTCGCGCGGCGCATTGGCCACCTTGGCCGCCAATGCCTGCCAGCCGCCGCGGCGGGCCAGCCGGCGCGCGGCGTTGAGCATTTCCTGGCGGTAGTCGAGCGCCTGCGCCGCGGTGTACAGCTCCAGCGCCAGCGCGTGGCTCAGATCCTCCACCATGTCCAGCACGTGGCGGGCTTCGTTCGCCCCCATCGAAACGTGATCCTCGGCGTTCGCGCTGGTCGGCACCGAATACACACTGGCCGGATGCGCGCGCGTGGCGAGGTCGTTGACCAGGGCCGCGGCGGTGTACTGCACGATCATGAAGCCGGAGTCGGTGCCGTCCTCGTTTCCGGTGAGGAAGGCCGGCAGGCCGTCGTTGTTGGCCGGGTCGACCAGCTTGTTGAGGCGGCGCTCGGAAATCGACGCCAGCACCGGGATCGCCGCCTTCACGTAACTCATCGCCAGCGCCAGCGGCATGCCGTGGAAGTGGCCGGCAGAGATCACCTGCTCCTCGATGAACTGCGCGTCCGCGTTGTCCGGGAAGATCAGCGGGTTGTCGGTGACCGAGTTGAGCTCGATGTCGAACACGCGGCAAGCCTGTGCCCAGGCATCGCGTACCGCACCGTGCACTTGCGGCATGCAGCGCAGGCTGTAGGCATCCTGCGGCTGGTGCTTCTTGCCGCCCTTGAACGGCAGGAAGCGCTGGTAGAACGCCTCGCGGCCGTGGCGCTGGTTGGCAGGCACCCAGTCCCAGCCGATGTCGAAACTCAGCGCCTGGTCGTCCGGCTCGCTCCAGGCATCGGCGCTCCACGGCTTGAAGCGCGGCACCAGGTGATACGGAATGTCCAGCAAGGTGGAACCGTCCAGCAATTCGCGCACGTGCGCCGCAGTCTCGACTTGCCCGGGATGAGGACGCAGCGCATGCACCTCCGGTCGCAAGGCGCCACTGCGGCCGGCGAAGGCGTCCAGTGTCATCGCCGCGGCGAGATCGGCGACGTCCAGCAGATCGCCCAGCACGTCCAGCGCCAGCGCGCCGGTGGCGAGCATCTGCGCGGTGCCGTTGTTGAGCGCCAGCCCTTCCTTGAACGACAACCGGATCGGCTTGAGGCCGGCACGCTCCAGCGCCTGCGCGCCCGGCATGCGCTCGCCTTCGTAGAATGCCTCGCCGCCGCCGAGCAGCACGATCGCCAGATGCGACAGCGGTGCCAGGTCGCCGCTGGCGCCGACCGAGCCCTTCTCCGGCACCACCGGCACCACGCCGGCATTGAGCATCGCGGCGAGCGCTTCCAGCGTGCTCACGCGAATGCCCGAGTGGCCGCGCATCAAGGTGTTGATGCGGATCACCAGCATCGCGCGCACCACCTCCGCCGCAAACGGTTTGCCGACGCAGACGGCGTGCGTGATGATCAGGTTGTGCTGCAACTCCTCCATCAGCGTGCCGTCGGCGGACTGATGCCCCGGCAGCTCGTCGCGCACGCGATGCGCGCCCAGCAGCTTGTCGGCGTTGCTGCCGAAGCCGGTGGTCACGCCGTAGGTCGGCTCGCCGCAATTGACCTTGTCGGCCAGGAAATCGGCGGCGCGCTGCACGCGCTTGAGCTGCGCCTGATCCAGCGCCACCGATGCGCCCTGCCGCGCCACCGCCACCAGTTGCGTGCGCGTCAGGCTGCTGCCATCGAGAAGAATCGTTTCACCCACTGCAGTAATGCTCCACGTTGTTGCCGTCATTCCCGCCAACACGGGAATGACGGCGTCAAAGGCAATAGCGCCCTCACCCCATTGCCGCAGCCTGCTCCAGCTCCACCCGCAGCGTCTTGACCAGTTCGCCGCGCGCCACCTCGAACTGGTCCTCGCGGCGCAGGTCCTTCACCGTCACCACGCCGCGGGCGAGCTCGTCCTCGCCCAGCACCACCACGAAGCGGATGCCGGCGCGGTCGGCGTACTTGAACTGCTTGCCCAGCTTGCCGCCTTCCAGCACCACCTCGGTGGCGATGCCGGCGCCGCGCAGCTCGCCGGCCAGCGCGAGATAGGCCGGCAGCTGCGCCTCGTCCATCTGGGTCACCAGCACCTCGACGGTGCTCTTCGCCGTGTCGATCAGGCCGGCGTCGCGCAGCTGCCAGTAGAGCCGGGTCAGACCGATCGAGATGCCGACGCCGGGCAGGTGCGACTTGGTGTACTGGCCGGCCAGGTTCTCGTAGCGGCCGCCGGAGCAGATCGAGCCGATCTGCGGGTGGTCGTTCAGCGTGGTCTCGTAGACGGTGCCGGTGTAGTAGTCGAGGCCGCGGGCGATCGACAGGTTCAGCGCGTAATGTGTTTCCGGCACGCCGAACGCGTGGATCAGACCGAGCACTTCCTTCAGCTCGTTGCGGCCCTGCTCCATCGCTTCCGGGCCGGCGCCCAGCGCATCGAGCTTGTCGAACGCGTCCTGCAGCGAGGTCGAGCGCACCTGCACGAAGGCGAGGATGCTGGTGGCAACCTCGGCGCTCAAGCCGAACGCTTCGCCGGTCAGCGTGTCGCGCACGTAGTCGGCGCCGCGCTTGTCCAGCTTGTCCACCTCGCGCAGCACCAGCATCTGCTGCTCGCCGTCGACGATGCCCAGGCTCTCGAAATAGCCGCGCATCAGCTTGCGGTTGTTGAGCTGGATGGTGAACGGGCCGATCGCCAGTTCGCGGAACACGCTGTAGATCACCGCCGGGATCTCGGCGTCGTAGCGCACCGACAATGAGTCCTTGCCGATCACGTCGATGTCGCACTGGTAGAACTCGCGGAAGCGCCCTCGCTGCGCGCGTTCGCCGCGGTACACCTTCTGCATCTGGTAGCGGCGGAACGGAAAGCTGAGGTCGCGCTCGTGCTCGGCCACGTAGCGCGCCAGCGGCACGGTGAGGTCGAAGCGCAGCGCCAGTTCGGGCATGCCCTCGTCGGCCTTGCCCAGCGCGCCGGTGGACTGCACGAAGTACACCTGCCGCTCGGTCTCCCCGCCGCTCTTGGTCAGCAGCACGTCGGAGTATTCGATCACCGGCGTCTCGATGGCGAGAAAGCCGAAACGCTCGTAATTGCGACGGATCACGTCGAGCATGCGCTGGAACGCGATCTGGTCGAGCGGCAACAGCTCGAGCACGCCGGGCATGGTGCGGGCCGGGGTAAGCGCCATGGAATCCTCTGCTGACGATGGGACGGGTCGCCGTGCGAGCGACAGCGACGGCAGCCGTCAAGATTAGCAGAACGAGGCGATTTCCCCCCGCGTGCACGCGGGGGCCGCGACGCAGCCGGGGCCGCCTTCCCGCCGCAACCAACACTTGGCGAACCGCCTCGCACGCTGCTAAGATGCGCCGCTCACGTGGGGCGGTAGCTCAGCTGGGAGAGCGTCGCGTTCGCAATGCGAAGGTCGTGGGTTCGATCCCCATCCGCTCCACCACGTCATGCAAGAGGCCGGATCGTCCGCAACCGAGGGCGCCGGCCTTTTTCCTGTCCGGCCCGCACAGGCGTACCATCGGCCCCGACCAGCTCCGCGTCGGGGCGGTGCACGCAAGAGCATGACGGGGACCGGATCATCCTTTGCCGAAGGTTCGACGGACGCCCTGTTCGCCGAGGTCTACGCGCGCCTCAAGGCGATGGCCGCCCGGCAATTGAATCGACGCCAGGGCGCCACGCTGGACACCACCGAGCTGGTGCACGAGCTGTACCTGCGCATCGGCCAGAACGAGGCACTGCACTTCGAACACCCGGCGCAGTTCTTCAGTTACGCCGCGCGCGCCATGCGCCACCTGCTGACCAACCGCGCCCGCGACCGGCTGCGCCTGCGCGCCGGCGGTCAATGGATGAAGGTCACCTTGGACGAGGACGATGTCCGGCTCGCGCTGGATACGGCCGCCCAGGCGCTGACGCTGGATGCCGCGCTGAACGCGCTGGAACAGACCGATGCGCGCGCCGCCCGAGTGGTGGAGCTGCACTATTTCGCCGGGCTGGGCCTGCAGCAGATCGCCGACACCCTCGGCCTGGCGCGGCGCACGATCGACCGCGACTGGCGCTTCGCCCGCGCCTTCCTCAAGGCGCACATGGACTGAGCCGGTCACGTCGCAATCGGGCGCGCAGCGGGGTTAAACGCAGGCAGGTCATTCGGCAAGGGCGCTCCACGTGGACTCCACACCGACATTGCGCGAGTTGTTCGAAACAGCGCTGCAGTTGAGCGGCGCCGCGCGCATGGACTGGCTGGCCGCGCACTGCCTCGACCCGCAACAGCGTGAAGAGATCGAACGCATGCTCAGCGCCGACACCGCCGACGACGACTGGCTGCCCGGCGACGCCGTCGACGCGGCGCGCGTGATCGGCGAGGCCGGTGTCGCCGCGGCGATGCCGCCGGGCAGCCGGATCAACGCGTTCGAACTGATCGAGGTGCTGGGTGAAGGCGGCTCCTCCACCGTATTCCGCGCCGCGCGCCAGGAAGCCGGCGTGCGCCAGGAGGTCGCCCTCAAGCTGCTGGCGCGTGGTCTTTACACGCCGGCTGCGCGCGACCAGTTCCGGCGCGAGCGCGAGGCGCTGGCGCGGCTGCGCCATCCGGGCATCGCGCGGCTGATCGAGGGCGGCATCACCGAACAGGGGCTGGCCTATATCGTGCTGGAACTGGTCGATGGCGTGCCGATCACCGACTACGCGCGCGATCGCCGCCTGCCGCTGCGCCCGCGCCTGCTGCTGTTCCTGAAGGTGTGCCGCGCGGTGGCCGCAGCACATCGCGCGCTGATCGTGCATCGCGACCTGAAGCCTTCCAACGTGCTGGTCACCACCGACGGCGAGGTGAAGCTGCTCGACTTCGGCATCGCCAAGCTGCTCGACGACCGCACCGATGACGCCACCCGCACCCAGCACCGCGCGCTCACGCCGGCCTATGCCGCGCCGGAGCAGTTCTCCCGCGAGCCAGTGACCACGGCCACGGATGTCTATGCGCTCGGCGTCCTGCTCGACGAACTGCTGTCGGGCCGGCGACGGACTGCCGGCGAGACCGGTCCGCCGTCCACGCGTTCGGACGCCGTCTCGCGCAGGAGCAACTCGCGCACCGCGCGAGCATGGCGGCGCCAGTTGCGTGGCGACCTCGACAACATCGTGCGGATGGCCACCGCCACCGACGCAGAGCGCCGCTATGCCTCGGCCGGCACGCTCGCGGACGACATCGAACGCCACCTCGATCACCTGCCGGTGCTGGCGCATCCGCCCTCGCCCTGGTATCGGGCCGGCAAGTTCATCGACCGCCATCGCGGCGGCGTGGCGATCATGACGGTGCTCGTGCTCGCCGTGCTCGTCTCGCTCTCCACCGCGCTGTGGCAGGCGCACGTTGCGCGCCAGCAAGCCATCCGCGCGACCATGATGCGCGACTTCGTCGAGGACCTGTTCGCACCGATCCAGTACGGCGTTGCCCCCGCGAAGCAGCCCAGCCTCGGCGAGCTGCTGGCGCGCGGCGTGGCAAAGCTCGACCACTCGCCGCAACTGGACGACGCCGGTCGCGTGGACCTGCTGGCGATGTTCTCGCGCCTGTACGAGAACCTCGGCGAACCCGCGCAGCCGCGCAGGCTCGCAGACCGGGCCGTTGCCCTGTCCGCGCGGGCGCTGGCGCCCACCGACATCGAGGCGATCCGCGCGCTCACCGCACGCGGTTACGCCGAGGTGCGCACGGAGGATTTCGCGGCCGGCGGCGCCGACCTGCGCCTGGCCCGCCGGCGCATGCGCGCGCAGGGCATCCATGGCGAGGACCTGATCCGCTTGCTCGGCCCGCTGGCCGCGGTCGAGAACAGCGAAGGGCATGCCGACGCCGCGCTGCAACTCTCCCGCGAAGCGCTGTCGGAGCGGATCGCCACCTGGGGACCGGACGACGCCCGCGTCGGCATCGGCTACAACGACGTCGCCTCCGCGCTGGAAGGCCTGGCGCGCTACGACGAGGCGATCCCGATGTGGCGCAAGACCCTGCAGTTCGAACTCGCGCATTTCGGCCCGTCCAGCAACGAGTCCACGCTGGCGCTGGCCGGCCTGGCCTCGTCCGAATATCGCGCCGGCGACTGGGCGCAGGCGCACCGGCATTTCACGCAAGCGCTGGCGCTGTACACGCGCCATGGCGGCCAGCCGCAACTCACCCAGGTGTACGCGGCGCAGAAGGCGTGCGTGCTGGAAGGGTTGCGCGCCGATCGTGCCGCTGCGCAGGCGCGTTGCCGCCAGGCGCAAGCATGGTCGGCGGACGGTTTCGGAGAAACCAGTGCGCTGCATGGCGATTCGCTCGAAGCCACCGCGTTCGGCCTGGAGGAAGCCGGCGATCTGGCCGGTGCGCGCGAATTGTTTGCCGCCGCGCGCCAACGCTACGGCGACAGCCCGGCCAATCGCATGCGGATCGGCCGCATCGACAGCGAACTGGCCGGCATCGACCTGCTGGAGGGCCATCCCGAACAGGCACGCACACTGCTGCCGGCGGCGATCGTCGGCCTGCGCACGCGTTCCTGGCCGATGCCTCCGCTGATCGCCGAGGCGCGCTTGCTGCTCGCCTGCACCGAGGCTCCCGGCGCGGGGTGTCCCGACGATCTCCAGGCCAGCGTCGATCGCGACGTGGCTGCCGCCGCTTCGCGCCACGACCCGCAGCTGCTGTGGGTGCATACGCTGCGCGCCCGGGTCGAACTGCTGCGCGGCGAACCGGAGCTGGCCAGGACCGAGCTGGCCACCGCGATCGCCAACGCCGCCCGCGAATTGCCACCGGCCCATCCACGCCAGCTTGCCGCGCAGCTGTGGCTGGCCATTGCAACGGCGCGCACGGGCGATTGCGCCGCGGCATCGGCCAGGGCACGGGCGGCCAGCACGATCATCGAAGCGAACCGGCTTGCCGCCCATCCCGGGCTCGCCGGCCCGCAGGCGATGCTGCGTCAACCCATCGCCACCTGCGTCGCCTTGCCGAACTGACGGGAAACCCGTCACCTCCTCGGCAACCCGCTGTCCACATGGTTCACGCGCCTGGTCTGGCGCATGTCGCAATTGCCGCCGCGTCGGTGTTCTGCGCAGTGTCCACCCGCGCAAGGGGCGCGCGTGCGCACGAGCTACCAGGGAGGTCGACCACCATGTTTCATCATCACGCGATCCATGCGGCCGCGCGGCAGCTGGCTGCCGTGGCTGCACTCTTGCTGCTCGCGTTTGCCGGCATGGCGTCGGCCCAGGACGGCCGACCGGCGCCGGCATCAGCAGACAACGCCGTCACCGCCGACCCGTCCGGCTGGCTGCAGACCAGCACGCCCAGCGGCCGCATCGACATCGACAACCCGTTCTTCGCCAGCCTCGGCAGCAACGGGCGCTCGTGCGACTCCTGCCATCGCCAGGCGGAGGGCTGGACGATCTCCGCCGCCGAGGTGCGTGAACGCTTCCGGCAGAGCAACGGCACCGACCCGATCTTCGCCCTGGTCGACGGCGCAGTTTCGCCGCTTGCGGACGTTTCCAGCGTCTACGCGCGGCGCATCGCCTACGCCATGCTGCTCAAGCGCGGCGTGCTGCGCATCGGCATGCCGATGCCGGCGCACGCCGAGTTCAGACTCACTGCCGTGGACGATCCCTACGGCTACGCCAGCGCGCGCGAGTTGTCGCTGTTCCGCCGCCCGCTGCCAGCCACCAATCTCATCTGGGACACCGCAGTGATGTGGGACGGACGCGAGACCTTTGCCCCGTTCAAGCCGCCGATGGATGCCGGCATCGACATCGGCGACATCGACGCCAGCCTGGCCTCGCAGGCGCGCGATGCCATCCTCGGCCACGAGCAGGCGGGCAGCGTGCCGGATGCCGCCGTCATCGACCGGATCGTCGAGTTCGAATCGCACCTGTTCACCGCGCAGTCGATCGACCGGCAGGCCGGGCGCCTCAACGACGACGGCGGCATGGGCGGGGCCAGCATCCTGGGCCAACAGCGCTTCTGGGTCGGCATCAACGACACTTTCGACAACGATCCCACCGGCGAACCGTTCGACCCGCGCGCCATGCGCCTGTTCGACAGCTGGAACGATCCGCGCGCGTCACTGAGCCGCGACCCGCGCGATCGCGCACGCGCCGCGATCGCCCGCGGCGAGCAGTTGTTCAACCACATGCCGATCGACATCAGCGGCGTGGCCGGCCTCAACGACGTCACCGGCGTGCCGGTCATCCACGGCAGCTGCAGCAGTTGCCACAACGCGCCGAACATCGGCAACCACTCGGTGGCATTGCCGGTCAATATCGGCATTGCCGACGCCAGCCGGCGCACGCCGGATCTGCCGCTGTACACGCTGACCCGCTACAGCACCGGCGAAGTGGTGCGCACCACCGACCCGGGCCTGGCCATGCTGACCGGCAAGTGGGTCGACATCGGCAAGTTCAAGGGACCGATCCTGCGCGGCCTGGCCGCCCGCGCGCCGTACTTCCACAACGGTTCGGCGGCGACGTTGATGGACGTGGTCGATTTCTACGACAGCCGCTTCAACATCGGCATGAGCGCCGGGCAGAAAAGCGATCTGGTGGCATTCCTTTCGGCGTTGTGAGAGCCGGCCGGCAACTCAGCGGCTCGACGTCGCGGGCTGCGCCGAGCCAAGTCGTTGTTCGACGGCGGGACTGAGGCCGCGCATGAAGCGTTCGACGGCATCGGTGTAATCCGTAGGCAAGCCGAGTTCGGCATTGATCCGCCCATGCGAGAGGCCTTCCTCCAGCACGCGCGCCTCTCCACCGAAAGACTTCGCCTTGCGCACGAAATCGTGCGCACGCGGGCAGGACTCCCGCCGCTCGCTGGAGCACACCGCCAGAAACGGCGCCATGCGGCCACGCATCTGCTGGTACGGCGATGCTGCCAGCCAATCGGCGGGCTGCGAACCGAAGGCATCGTCGTACAGGCGCGGGTGCCGGCCCTGCATGATCTGCACGACATCCAGCGCGGCGCTGTCCAGCGAGACCGTGCCCAGCCAGGGCTGCGCGCCCTGCTCGCGCGCCAGCGCCGGTTCGGCACTCAGCAGGGCCACCAGATGCGCGCCGGCCGAATGCCCCATCAGGATGAACGCGCGAGGATCGGCTCCCCAGCTCTGTGCCTTGCGTTGCGCCAGTGCCAGCGCGCGGGCCACATCCTGCGCCTGCTGCAGCGGCGTTGCATCCGGCAGCAACCGGTAGTTCGCCGAAATGACCACGAAGCCGCGCGGCAACCAGCGATCGACCTTGTTCTGGACCACGCCACGCGCCGCCTTGTCGCCACGCCGCCAACCGCCACCGTGCACCATGAAGATCACCGGTGCTGCGCTGGCATGCGCCGGCAGATACACATCGAAACGCTGGCGCGGATCGCTGCCGTAGGCCACGTCCTGCACCAACCGTGCGCCCGGCGGCAATTTCACCGGCCCGCGCGATTCGTGCTGCGCCGTTGCACCATGCCGCTGCAACAGCCGCTCGCGCAACGCACCGGATTGCGCCGTCGCCACCAACGGCAACAGCGCCAGGCTCATCCATGCGAACGATTGGAACGCCAAACGAAAGTTGCGACCCATCATCCTCTCCCGGAAGCCACGAAGCCAAAACTCTCGCGCGCCACGCCGGCGCACGTCGCCCGCCTTCAACGGATCGCGAGCACCCGGGTTGACTCGCCGCACGCGGCACGGCCCTTCAGTCCCGTTCCCGGGCAGACGGGGCCGTCGCTGCAATCGGCATCCGATGCGGGCGGGCCAAGGACCAGTGCCCGCATACAAAAAACCCATCAGGCGAATCACTCGCCTGATGGGTTTGCATTGGTGGAGGTGGCGGGAGTCGAACCCGCGTCCGAAGGCGTTCAATGCCCGGATCTACATGCTTAGCTCACCGTTCGATCTCGTTTCGCGACAAGCACGGCGGGCAAAGCGCACCGCGAAACCAGCCTGATTGATCTTGCCTACGACCGCCAGGCGACAGTCTTCAGCGATCTCATGATAATGACCCTACACCGACGAGCATGAGCACAAGTGGGTTCGGGGCTTACGCCTTAAGCGGCGAGAGCGTAGTTGTCGTCGTTGGCAACTATGAGTTTGCTGCTGGATTAACGAGGAAAGCTGCCCCCTCGGCATGCACCAAGCCATCTCACTGCCCCCGTCGAAGCCAGAACACCCCCGGGGAAAATGGTGACTCGCGCGAAGTATATGGGTCCGTCGCCGGCAACCGCAATCGAGGCTGGCGCCGTTCGCGCGATCCGTTCATGTCCGGCCGCGCGGTCTTGACGGGGACGCATCGGCAAGCGCCTTGCCGGGGGCCATTTCGAAGCGCGAACCTCGCTCCCATGGCAGGTCCGATTCGGCGGAGTGTTGTTCAGGCGCGAGGGCAACGTCTATACTTGCGCGGTTGCATCACCCAAGTCGCCGTACCAGTGGGAATGAACTCGATGACTCGATTGCACATGCTTGGCCTCGTTGCGGCCACGGCTCTTTTCGCTGCAACCAGCGCCCATGCCGAAGGCGACAAGGCCGCCGGTCGCAAGCTGGTGTATACCTGCGCCGGCTGCCATGGCGTGCCCGGCTACACCAATGCCTATCCGCAATACCCGGTGCCGAAGATCGCCGGCCAGAACGAGCAATACATCGTCAACGCGCTGCATGGCTACCAGAGTGGCGACCGCAAGCATCCGACCATGGATGCGCAGGCGCAGAGCCTGTCCGACACGGACATCCAGGACATCGCCGCCTATCTTTCCAGCCTCGCCAAGTAATCGCCAAGGATCTTCCGCATGAACCGTGTGCTTACCCTGATCTCCTTCGGCGCCGTGCTGGCATTCGCTTCCACCGCAGCGTTCGCCAACGGCAATGCCGCCAACGGCAAGACGAAGGCCGCCACCTGTTTCGCCTGCCACGGCACGGACGGCAACTCGGTCGATCCGCAATACCCGCGGCTGGCCGGCCAGTACAACCTTTATCTGCAGCAGGTCCTGCACGAGTACAAGAGCGGCCAGCGCGACAATCCGATCATGAAGGGCATGGTGGCCACGCTGTCCGACCAGGACATCGAAGACATCTCGGCCTACTTCTCCAGCCTGCCCGGCAAGCTGGACACGCTGAAAGGTCATATCGGCGGCGACAACTGAAGCTCGCCGACGTGGCAACAAGAGGCCCGCCATGCGGGCCTTTTTGTTGACTGCGGGATAGGCGGGCCCGGATTCAGGCCATCGCCGACTTGCCCTCGTGCCGGCTGTAGTACGGTTTCTCGCCGCCGGAGTGATCGGTGGCGTCGCGCACCGCGGTGACTTCGGGGACCTGCTCGCGCAAGGTCTTTTCCACACCTTGCTTCAAGGTGACATCGACCATGCCGCAGCCATGGCAGCCGCCGCCGAACTGCAGCACCACCGCGCCATCGGCATCGACTTCCAGCAAGGTCACCCGCCCGCCATGCGACGCCAGCCGCGGATTGATCTCCGCCTCGATCACGTAGCGCACGCGCTCGATCACGCCGGCATCCACGCCGGGCACGTGCCCCTTGATCTTCGGCGCGCGGATGTTGAGCTGGCCGCCGGTGGCGTTGGGCTCGAAGTCGATGCTGGCCTGGTCCAGCCAGCTGGCGCTGTCGCCATCGACATGGAACTCGAAACCGGCGCACTCGATCGTCCATTCGCCACCTGCCAGATCGGCAGGCTCGCAGAACTCCAGCTCGCAGTTGGCCGCCGGCGTGCCCGGCGCCGTGACCCGCAGGCGAATGCCCAGCCCCTCGATGCCTTGCTGGTCAAGCAGGCGCAGGAAGTGCTGCTGCGCCCGCGGGGAAATGTCGATCATGCCTGGCTCCGCTGTTCATGGACCGAGGGCGGCAAGCCCTCACCGGTGAATCAGCACCATTTTAGTCCAGTTTCGAGTCCAATGGCTGGCGTCGCCATGCGCTTTGACTTTTCGCGTGCCAGCTTCGACCCTTCCCTTCTCACTTCAAACCTGCATGGAGCCTTGCGATGAACGCCACCGAACTGTCGAACCAGCACTGCCAACCGCGCAAGGGCAAGCAGCACGCGCTCGCTGCCGAGGAAGCCGCCAAGCTCCTGCACGCATTGCCGGGCTGGCAACTGCGCGACGACGGCAAGGCCATCGTCAAGGATTTCAAGTTCGAGGATTTCCACCGCACCTTGGGCTTCATCAATGCCGTGGGCTTCATGGCCAACCATGAGGATCACCACCCGGACATCGAGGCGGGCTATGGCCACTGCCGGCTGCTGTGGTCGACCCACGACGTGGGCGGGCTGTCGATGAACGACTTCATCTGCGCCGCACGGGTCGATGCCCTGCTGGCGCGCTGAAAGGTTGTGACTTTTCAACCTCGAAGTCCGGCCAGAGCGAGGGCATGGATGCCCGAGTTGAGGCAACGCATGGAGCGGTCGGCCGATCGCCGGACGCGGAGCAGGCCCGCCAGTGTCTGATTCGCGTGAGCGAGTCCGGGCATGTACCGGGCTCGCGATAGAAGAAAACCACAGGAAGTGGTTGTCTTCACAAGTGCTGATCAGAAGTCGGTACGCGACTTCTCGCGGGTGTAGACCAGCCGCTTGCCCTTGACGGCCAGCGTGTCGAGGAAATCCTTCAGGTCCGCCGGCAGCGGCGCCGAGAAACTGTAGGAACGCCCGTCTAGGTCGAAGCTCAGGTGGGCCGCATGCAGGAACATCCGGTGCAGACCCATCTCGCGGTAGCGCTTGTTCATCTCGCGATCGCCGTACTTGGGGTCGCCAGCCAGCGGATGGCCGATGTGCGCCGCATGCACGCGAATCTGGTGGGTGCGGCCGGTTCCCAGGGTGGCCTGCATCAGGCGCGCGCTGGGGTACTGCTCCATTTCGCGGAAGAAAGTCAACGACGGCTTGCCGCTCTCGGCCACCCGCACCATGCGCTCGCCGCCCTGCATGATCGACTTCAGCAGCGGCGCATTGACGTCGAACCTGGCCTTGGCCGGGTGCCCCAGCATCAAACACAGGTACTGCTTGGTAACCTCGCCGGCCCGGATCGCCGCCTGCAGCCCGGTCAATCCCGCCCGGGTACGAGCTAACACCAGCACGCCGCTGGTATCGCGGTCGAGCCGGTGCACCAGCTCCAGGTGTTCCTGCGGACGCGCCGCGCGCAGCAGCTCGATCGCCCCATGGCTGATCCCGCTGCCGCCGTGGCTGGCCACGCCGGCCGGCTTGTCGATGACCAGGAAATGCTTGTCCTCGAAGATGACGGCCTCGGCGACCTCGGCCACCTGCCCCTCGGCCGGCCCCCGACCCTCGACCTTGTCGGCCATCCGCACCGGCGGGATACGCAGCGTATCACCGTCAGCGAGACGCGTATCGGGTTTGGCCCGTTTCCCGTTCACGCGCACCTGTCCGGTGCGCAACAGTCGGTAAATCATGCTCTTGGGTACGCCCTTGAGCAGGGTCACCAGGGCGTTGTCGATGCGCTGCCCGTCGCGCTCCGGGCCGATCTCGACTTGACGTACACCGTGAGGTGCGTCCCGGGAAGTTGCCGTCTGCATTGAAAAAAACCTGCTTAGATAGGATACTCGCCGGGCGCTGGTTTCCATCCGTCTGTTGCCTGGATCGGGTGGAGTGCCCGCCCGTGACGTCGGCGAGGATTGCGCCGGTTGCCCTTGGGGTAGCCGGTCGCGGCTCCCTTTCATCGTAACGGTTTGGGCTGGTGTTTGTCCGTTGCCATACGGCATTGCGACAGCAGGCGCAGCTGACCGAATCATCCCCGACACCGGCAACGGTGCCGTTTTTTTGCCGCTTAACCGCTGCGGCGCGATTCCCGGCAGGCCGCCATTCCAGGCGCCACCGTGGCTCGCGACGCGCGGCCAAGCCGAGGATAACCACCATGAAACGCATGTTGATCAACGCGACTCAGCGTGAAGAGTTGCGCGTGGCCATTGTCGATGGCCAGAACCTGTACGACCTGGACATCGAAATCCCTTCGCGGGAGCAGAAAAAGTCCAATATCTACAAGGGCCGAATCACCCGGGTCGAGGCTTCGCTCGAGGCCTGCTTCGTCGAGTACGGCGCCGAGCGCCACGGCTTCCTGCCGCTGAAGGAAATCTCCCGCGAGTACTTCACGCCGGGCCTCGACCACCACAAGTCGAGCATCCGCGAGCTGGTCAAGGAAGGCCAGGAAGTGGTCGTGCAGGTGGAGAAGGAAGAGCGCGGCAACAAGGGCGCTGCGCTGACCACCTTCATCAGCCTGGCCGGCCGCTACATGGTGCTGATGCCGAACAACCCGAAAGCCGGCGGCGTGTCGCGCCGGATCGAGGGCGAGGACCGGCAGGCGCTGAAGGAGGCGCTGGACCACGTCACCGTGCCGGATGACGTCGGCCTGATCGTGCGTACCGCCGGCCTGGGCCGCGACGCCGAAGAACTGCAGTGGGACCTGGACTACCTGCTGACCCTGTGGAAGTCGATCTCCGAGGCGGCCGGCAAGCAGAAGGCGCCATTCCTGATCTACCAGGAATCCAAGCTGTTCATCCGTGCCCTGCGCGACTACCTGCGCAGCGACATCGGCGAGATCCTGATCGACGACGAGCCGCTGTTCAACGACGCGCGCGAGTTCATGCAGCAGGTAATGCCGAACGCATTGCGCAAGCTCAAGCTGTACCAGGACGACACCCCGCTGTTCACCCGCTACCAGATCGAGACGCAGATCGAAAGCGCGTTCGACCGCCAGGTGCGGCTGCCGTCGGGCGGCTCGATCGTGATCGACCAGACCGAGGCGCTGACCGCCATCGACGTCAACTCGTCGAAGGCGACCAAGGGCAGCGACATCGAGGAGACCGCGTTCAACACCAACTGCGAGGCCGCGGTGGAAGTGGCGCGCCAGGCACGCATCCGCGATGCCGGCGGCCTGATCGTGATCGACTTCATCGACATGGACAGTCCGCGCCACCAGCGCGAGGTGGAGGATCGCCTGAAGGAAGCGCTGAAGCTCGATCGCGCCCGCGTGCAGGTCGGCCGGATCTCGCGTTTCGGCCTGCTCGAGATGTCGCGCCAGCGGCTGCGCCCCAGCCTCGGCGAAGCTACCCAGATCACCTGCCCGCGTTGCGAAGGCCACGGCCATATCCGCGGCGTGGAATCGCTGTCGCTGTCGACCCTGCGCCTGATCGAGGAACACGCAATGAAGGACAACACCGGCCAGGTGCTGGTGCAGGCTCCTTCGAGCGTGGTCAATTTCCTGCTCAACGAAAAGCGCGCCAGCGTGGTGGAGATCGAACTGCGCCACAAGGTGCACGTGATGATCGTCGCCGACGAAAAGCTCCAGACCCCGCACATCGAGATCCAGCGCATCCGCGAAGCGGACATGGGCGAGCACAGCAAGCCCAGCTACGAAATGCTCACCGCCGTGACCGCCACGGACTTGCCGAAGATGGGCCAGACCCTGGGCAGCGGCGAGCAGCCCGCCGTGAGCGGCATCGTGCCGGGCAGCCCTGCCCCGGTGCGCGAGGAAGTGCCGGCCCCGGTGGCGGCAACGCAGCCGGCGCCGCGACGCCCGATGCCTGCCCCGCGTGCTGCCGTCGCCGCTCCGACCGGCGGCCTGCTCTCGCGCCTGTTCGGCTGGTTCCGCAATGCCGAAGCCGCCGCGCCCACGCCCGCCCCGGCACCGACCAGCAGCGCACGCAATCGCCGCGAGGAGAACGGTCCGCGCAACGCCACGCGCGGCACGAATGGCACGCAGGCATCATCCGCCCGCCAGCCGCGCCGCGACTCGCCATCGCCGCAAAGCCAGAAGTCCGGCGCCCAGCAGCAAGCGCGCAACAATCGCCAACGCACCAACGAAGCGGCGTCGCGTTCGCCCGCTCAGCCGCAGAGCCAGAGCGCGCGTGCCGAGCGGCCGGCCAGGCCCGCGCCGGCCGTCGAGTCCGCCGCCGCGTCACGCCCCGAACGCGCACCGCAACAGCCGCGTCCGGAGCGGGCGCCGCGCCCCGAGCGTGCCGAGCGCGCGCCCATCGAGGCAACGGATGAGGCTGCCAAGGCCGCAGCCCTGCTCGCCGCCGGTGCCGCCGAAGTGGTTCCGACGGCGCCGGGCGAGAACGAGAATCCGACCGACTCGGCAGCCGAGGGTGATGCCGGCACGTCGCGTCGCCGCCGCGGCCGCCGTGGCGGCCGTCGCCGTCGCCGTCATGACGACACGACCGCCGTCGACGGTTCGCTGGATTCGACGCAAGCCGAAGCCCTGGACGACGAGGACCGCGACGAGCCCGGCAAGGCGCCGGCTACCGCCGACACCGTGACCGCCGCGGCGCGCCGCACGCCACGTCCCGCCGCGACACCGGATGCGCTGGCCGCAGCATCGAAGGAGACGGAGTCGCACCCCGCTCCGGCCCCTGCCGGCATCTCCGCCGTGACCGCACCTTCGTCGTCTGCACCGACGAGCGCGTGGGAACCGGCAACCGACAAGATCCTCTCGGCGACCGGCACCGTGCCTTCCGACAAGTCCATGGACAAGCCGGCTGTTGCCTTGCCCGCCGCCAGCTTCATCCTGCCGACGCTGCCGCCGATCCCCGATTCCGCTGCGCCATCGACCGATGCCGAACCGGCGCCGGCCCAGGCCACCCTGTCCGCTGCCGCGACGCCACCGCGCAGTGCCGATACCCAGGTTCGGGTCGAGTCGCCGCTGCCGCGCCATGCTGATCGCGTCGCTGTTGATGCGACGTCCCTCCGCCCGGAACCGGCGGTGGCCCAGACGGGGGCATCCAGCCTGCCCGCCGGCCCGCGGCCGACCGAATCGCCGGTTCGCGTGGCAATCGCTGCGGCACCGGTGGCCGCGCCATTGGCGACTCCGACGCCGGCCACCCCAGCGGCCGACACCGTTCGGCCGACCACCGCGCCGGCGTCGCCTGTCGTCACGCCTGCCACGACACCGCTTGAGCCATCCACGGGCCCGACGACCCACGCGCAGGCACCGGTCGCCGCATCGTTGCCCAAGCAGGGCGACCTGCTCGCCTCATCCGGCAACGCGACGCCTCACGTCCAGGCAAGCGAAGCCGACAAGCCGCGAGCGGAGCCGCGGCCGGAGGACGGTCGTTCGAGTGGTGAATCGCACGGCTGATCCACCCGAGTGTCGAAACGAAAAAACCGGACGCGAGTCCGGTTTTTTTTCGTGCCTGGAATCCGGTACCGGCGATCAGCGTACCGAACCGCGTTCAATTGCCGACGTGATGGCTGGGCGTGTCGATCAGTCCGTGCACGGTCATCAGATGCGCGAGGCTGAGCACATGGTCCACCTGCAACTTCTCCATCAGGCGCTGCTTGTAGGTCGAGACGGTTTTCGGGCTCAGGTTGAGCTGCTCGCCGATGATCGTGAGCGGCTTGCCGCGCACCAGCATCATGGCCACTTCCAGCTCCCGGCTGGAGAGCGCATCGAACGGCGAGGCGCTGCCGTCGAGCGTGGCCAACGCAAGCTGCTGGGCCACCGCCGGGGCCAGGTAGCGACGCCCGCCAGCCACCTGTCGCACGGCCGCCACCAGCTCGTCCGCGTTGCACCCCTTGGTCAGGTAACCCAGCGCGCCGGCATCGAGCAGGCGCTTGGGGAAACGCGCGTCGTCGACCACGGTCACGATGACGATGTGGGTCGACAGCTTGGATCGGTTCACCCTTTCGGTAAGCTCGATCCCGCTCATCCCGGGCATGTGCACGTCCACCAGGGCGATGTCCGGCGACAGGTTGCGAATCAGGCGCAAGCCTTCTTCCGCACTGCCCGCCTCGCCGCTGACCTCGATGTCCGGCTGCTGTTTCAGGATCATCCGAAAGCCGGTGCGCACCAGCTCATGATCGTCCACCAGGACCACACTGATCACGTGACGCCCTCCTTGGTTGGGTTGTTTGAAAGTAGGCCGGCTGCCACCCCATTGCAAGCGGCCGGCACAGATTCTTGCACTGAACTGCACCGACCGCGCGCGCCCGCCAATCAGGCCCCTGTGCAGCGGGTGTCGAGGGCCGGATGCATCCCCCGACCGTCGACCGCCTTCGCGAAACGGGCCAGCACGACATGCCCGCGCGCACCCGCCATCTCGACGCGGACCGGCTGGCGCGAACGCCGGTGTTCGTCACGCGCAACGGTTCGCGCCAGTTCGATCGCCTGCCGCAGCGGCAACTGGCTGAACAGTGCGGCGTCGTGCCGACACACGCTCCAGCCGTATCCCGAGCAGCGCAGCGAAATCGTCAGCATGCAGCCATCCCCTTGCATGACGCCGGACATCAGCCCCCAACCCTCATCCCCGCAAACGCAGGCAGGATGGCACGCCAGTCCGCTGCCGATATGTCGGTGCAATCCTACGGAAGCTGTGCGGAAACTCGCCGTGCACATGCCTGGAACGATCGAGATGCAAGCGCCATGGCCCACGCAGCCATCGAACGAAAAAGCCGCCTTGCGGCGGCTTTTCGCGATCCTGGCCGCAGATGGCCAAGGTCAGGGTTGGTGCCCAAGGGGGGACTCGAACCCCCACGCCTTTCGGCGCTACCACCTCAAGGTAGTGCGTCTACCAGTTCCGCCACCTGGGCAGGTGTGTTGCTTCAGTGCTTTGTTGGCTCCGACGGCTTTGCCGGCGGCACGTCGCCCTGGCTCTGGGCCGGCGCTGCGTTCGTGGCGGCGGGCGTCGCTGCCGGAACGGCCTTGCCGGCGGCCGGCGTGGCCGCGGGTACTTCCGAACCGTTGGTTGCGGCCGGCGGTGTCGCCGCTGCGGGTGCAGGCTGTTCCGTCGAACCGGCCATCACGCCCAGGCCGCCGCCGGCGGGCTGTGGCGCGCCGTTGGCATGCAGGTAAATGCCCATGCCGAGGCTGAGCAGGAAGAACAGCCCGGCCAGCACGCCGGTGGCGCGGGTCAGGAAGGTCGACGAACCCCGCGCGCCGAATACCGTAGCCGACGCGCCGCCGCCGAAACCGGAACCGGCATCCGCGCCTGCACCGTTCTGCAGCAGGATCAGCACGATCATGGCCGCAGCGATCAGGATGTAAAACACGCTGAAAATGACGAACATAGGTTTGTATTCGAGCCTGTGTACTAGCTGCCCTGGGGCGCCTGGTGTGCGGCGGTGCAGATGGCCAGGAAGTCCGCGGCAGTCAATGAGGCACCGCCGATCAGGCCACCGTCCACGTCCGCCTGCGCGAACAACTCGGCGGCATTCGCCGCCTTGACGCTACCGCCGTAAAGCAGTCGGGTCAGACGGGAAAGTGTAGCATCTTCGGTTTCCAGTTGGCTACGAATGAACGCATGCACCTGCTGCGCCTGTTCCGGCGTGGCGGTACGGCCGGTGCCGATCGCCCAGACCGGCTCGTAGGCGATCACCGCGGTGTCGAAACTGGCGATGCCCGAGCTGCGCAGCACGGCCTGCAGCTGGGCGGCGATCACGCTTTCGGTGGCATCGGCTTCGCGCTGCTGCAGGGTTTCGCCCACGCACAGGATCGGCGTGAGGCCCGCCGCGCTTGCAGCGGCGAACTTGCGCGCCACCAGCTCGTTGTCCTCATGGTGGTACTGCCGGCGCTCCGAATGGCCCACCAGCACCCAGCGCGCGCCGACATCCGCCAGCATCGCGCCGGACACTTCGCCGGTGAACGCGCCCTGCCCTTCGTGCTCGCTCAGATCCTGCGCGCCAAAGCCGATGCCGCTGTCACGGTGCTGCGCGGCCAGTTCGGCCAGGTAGGGAAAAGGCGGGAACACGTTCACGTCGATCGACGCCGGCTTGGCGGCAGCAAGCTCGCCGACGAGCGCGGCGGCCATCGTGCGACTGCCGTGCATCTTCCAGTTGCCAGCGACCAGTTTCTTGCGCATGGTGTGCTTCCGTAGCCGTCAAAACGGCAAGCTTAGCCAGCGCCCGCGACATCGGCAAACCGGCCGGTCACGCGCGGCGGCACTCACAGGGAACACCGATGACACCTGCTCGCCCGCTCAGCCTGGTTACTGGCGCCTCTTCCGGCATCGGTGCGGCGTTCGCCCGCCAGCTTGCCGCACGGGGCCATGACCTGGTGGTCACCGCGCGCCGTACCGAGCGCCTGCAGGAGCTGGCGACGGAACTGCACGCGACGCACTCGACCACGGTCACGGTGCTGTCTTGCGACCTGGCCGAGCCGACGGCGGTGGTGGACCTCTGCCATGCCATGGAGCAACGCTCCCTGCGGGTGGACTGGCTGGTCAACAACGCCGGCTACGGCGTGCCCGGCAGGTTCGACGCCAATGACTGGCCGGTGCATGCCGATTTCCTGCGCGTGCTGCTCACCGCGCCCACCGAGCTGGCCTGGCGATTGCTCCCCGGCATGCGCCAGCGCGGCTACGGTCGCATCATCAACGTGGCCTCGCTGGCCGGGCATGTTCCGGCGCCGGCCGGCCACACCTTGTATGCGGCGAGCAAGGCTTACCTGATCAAGTTCTCGCAGGCGCTGGCACTGGAAAACAGCGCGTGCGGCGTCCATGTCAGCGCGCTGTGCCCGGGCTTCACCTGGTCGGAGTTCCACGACGTCACCGGCACGCGCGCAAAAATGGACAAGCTGCCCGGCTACATGTGGCTGACCGCCGACGCGGTCGTGCGCCAGGGCATTGCCGCGGTGGAGCGTGGCGACGCGGTCTACATCCCGGGCCGGATCAACCGTTTCATCAAGACGGCGCTGCAGCTGATGCCGGACCGATTGGCTCTGCGGCTGTCGGCACGACAAGGCACGCGTTATCGCGACACGGAAACCCACTGACATGTCGCTGATGCCGACGCAGATGCGCCCGCTCCCCTACCGCAAACCACAACAAGGCCGCGATTACTGGGTGGTGGACGACGTCCTGCCGAATGCCGGTGACGTGCGCGAACGCTGCCTGGCCCGCACCGACTGGGAACTCGGCTACCCGCACACGGGTGAAGTCTGGCCCGGCATGCGGGCCATGCCCGCCTTGCTCGATGGGGAACTGGCGGCACTGGATGCGCGAGTCTGCGCACTGACCGGTGCGGCCAGGGTCTGGGTCGAGCAGAGCGAAGCCGGCACCCGGCTCAACCACAATTGCGTGCAGGTCGTCGGCTCGGTCGAAGGCTCGGTGAAGCCGCACACCGATTCCTCGCACCTGTGTCGCTACGCCGCCGTGCTCTACCTCAACCCGGACGTGCCGGACCACTGCGGCACCAGTTTCTTCCGCCAACGCATGCCCGGCGGCCAGCTCGGGGGCAACATCGTGCTGGCGCCGCATCGCAACCTGGCCGAGGCCCTGGGCAACCGTTTCGTGCGCCCGGATGCGTTCGTCGAAGACGTGCGCGTGGCGCACCGCTGGAACCGGCTGCTGGTCTACAAGGCCAACCTGATCCACAGCGCCAGCGCGTACTGGGGATTGGAAACGGCGACCAAGCGCATGACCGCCGTTTTTTTCTGGATGGCGTAATCACCCGCCGGATCAGGCTGCCGCCGACGGCTTCCGTTCGTCGGTTATGATCCGGCGGCGCATGTCCGCGCACTCACATTACACCGGGGGAATTCTCATGGATCGACTGCTGAAAAGGACGGTACTCGTGTTTCTGGCCACGCTGGCGCTCGTTGCCTGTACCTCGGCGCCGCTGAAGCCCGCCGCACCGATCGCCGTGCCGGCCGGGGTCAGCCAGGCGCAGGTCAAGACCAGCATCATCAATGCGCTCGAAGGCCGCGGCTGGACCCTGGACAATCTTGCCGACGGCGACATCCTCAGCACGCTGCACATTCGCGAACATACCGCCACCATCCGCATCACCTACGACGCCGCGGCGGTGAACCTCACCTACCTGCGCAGCACCAACCTGAACTATCGCGAGAAGGGCGCTCAGCGCAGCATCCATCGCAACTACAACGGCTGGATCGACTACCTGGAACAGGACATCCGCCGCAACCTGCAGAACACCCACGCGCTGGAAAACCAGTAGCAACGGCATCGCGGGGCGCCCGACGGGGCACCCCGCATCCCGGCCCTAGATCAGCTTGATCTCGCGCAACCGCTGCAGCAGGTATTCGTGCGAGCTGATCGAGGTGTCGTAGCGACGCGGGTTGTCCGGCGTGATGCAGGAATCGAGCGGATCGAGCATCACGTCCGGGTTCGGGTGCAGGAAGAACGGCACCGAGTAGCGCGGCTTGCGCGCGTTCTCGTTCGGCGGGTTGACCACGCGATGAGTGGTCGACGGATACACGTGGTTGGAGAGGCGCTGCAGCATGTCGCCGATGTTCACCACGATCGCGTCGCCCTCGGTGGTGATCGGCAGCCACTCGCCCTCGCGGGTGAGCACTTCGAGCCCTTCGGCGCTGGCGCCGACCAGCAGGGTGATGAAGTTGATGTCCTCGTGCGCACCGGCGCGCACGTTCGGCACATTCTCGTCGGTGATCGGCGGGTAATGGATCGGCCGCAGGATCGAGTTGCCGACGTCGGTCTTGTCCTCGAAAAAGTTCTCCGGCTGCCTGATGTGCAGCGCCAGCGCGCGCAGCACGCGCGTGCCGAGCTGGTCGAGCGCCTCGTACAGGCCGTAACCGTAGCGCTTGAAGTCGGGCACCTCGGCCGGCCAGAGGTTCGGCGGCATCAGCTCGGCAAACTTCGAATCGCGCGGGATCTCGCGGCCGATATGCCAGAACTCCTTGAGGTCGGCGTACTGGCTGTCCTTGGCCGTCTCGACCTTGAAGGGCGTGTAGCCGCGCGCACCGCCGCTGCCCGGCACGTGGTACTTCATCTTGGTGTCGGTGGGCAGCGCGAAGAAACGCCGGAACACGTCGTAGGAGCCGTCGATCAGCTCGCGCGCGATGCCGTGGCCGCTGATGCAGCAGAAACCGAATTCGCGGTAGGCCGCACCGATTTCCGCGACGAAGGCGTCGCGGTCGCTGTCGTAACGGCGGATGTCGAGGGTGGGAACGTGCTTCATGGGTGAACGTCCATTGGAGGGTCGTGCGGTCGATTGATCCGCCACCGCAGGGGGCGGGGCACGTCGGGCCAATCCATGGCGACCCGGTACTACCTCAGGTTCACGAGCGTTCGGCGGCGGATTTTACCGTTCCGGCGAGGCGATCCGCCAGTTGCCGCACTTCGTCCGCGTCGGCGCCCTCGACCGTGACCCGTACCACCGGCTCGGTGCCCGAAGCGCGCAGCACCACCCGGCCGCGCCCCTGCAGGACGCGCTCGACCTCGCCCAATGCAGCGCGCACCGCGTCGCTCCGCAGCGACTCGCGCGCACCCTCGGCGCGCACGTTGAGCATGACCTGCGGAAACTTCTGCAGCCCCTGGCGCGCGCTGGCCAGGTCATGGCCGGCGTGCGTCAGTGCTTCCAGCACGGCCAGCGCTGCGATGATGCCGTCGCCGGTGCTGGCCCGGTCCAGGCAAAGGATGTGGCCGGAAGTTTCACCACCCAGCACACCCTGGTGCTGCTGCAGTTGCTGCATGACGTAGCGGTCGCCGACGTTGGCGCGGATGAATGGCACGCCGAGGTCATCCAGCGCCTGCTGCAACCCGAAATTGCTCATCAGGGTGCCGACCACCGGACCGGCCAGCAGGCCCTGCGCGCGCAGGTGCCGGGCGAGGATGAACAGGATGTCGTCGCCATCGGCGAGTTCGCCATGCCGATCGACCAGGATCACCCGATCGCCGTCGCCATCGAACGCCACGCCCAGGTCGGCCGCATGCGCCAGCACGGCCTGCTGCAACGCCTCCGGATGGGTCGAACCCACTCCATCGTTGATATTGAAGCCATCGGGCTTGTCGCCGATCGCCACCACCTCGGCGCCCAGTTCGGCAAACACTTTCGGCGCGACCTGGTAGGTGGCGCCGTGCGCGCAGTCGAGCACCAGCTTGATCCCGCGCAGGCTGAAATCCTCGGCCACCGTGGCCTTGCAGAACTCCGCGTAGCGGGCCACCGCATCGGCGACGCGCACGGCCTTGCCCAGGCGTTCGGAGGCGACCGTGGTGAACGCCGCCTCCAGTTCAGCCTCGATCGCCAGTTCCACCGCATCGGAGAGCTTCTCGCCGGCCGCGGAGAAGAACTTGATGCCGTTGTCGTGGTGCGGATTGTGCGAGGCACTGATCACGATGCCGGCCTGGGCACGCATGGAGCGCGTCAGGAACGCCACGGCCGGCGTAGGCATCGGACCGAGCAGGCCGACGTCGGCACCGGCCGCCACCAGCCCGGCCTCCAGCGCGGCCTCGAACATGTAGCCTGATACGCGCGTGTCCTTGCCGATCAGCACCGTGGGCCGCTCGCCGCCCTCGCGCCCGAGCACGGCGCCGACGGCGCGACCAAGCTGCAGCATGAAATCGGCGCTGATCGGCCACTGCCCGACCAGGCCGCGAATGCCGTCGGTGCCGAAATACTTGCGTTCTGTCATCGTGGTATTCCGAGAAAGAAAGGGATCGCGTCGAGTCGGGCGTTTCAATCGTCGTCGGGCCAGCGCGGCGCCGCCGGACGATCGTCCCGGCGCGGAACCGTGTCGGCTGCCTGCACCGCACTCCATACCGCCAGCGCATCGACCGTGGGCAACACATCATGCACACGCACGATGCGGGCACCACGCTGCACTGCGATCAGCGCCGCGGCCACCGAACCGGCCGCGCGATCGGCCGGCGTGGCGCGGCCGGTCAGGGTGCCGATCATGCGCTTGCGCGAGAGACCGGCGTACACCCCGCTGCCCAGGCTGGTGAAACGATCCAGTGCGCACAGCAACGCAATATTGTGTTCCAGCGTCTTGCCGAAGCCGAAGCCGGGATCGACCAGCACCTTGCGCCGGTCGATGCCCGCCAGCTCGCAGGCAAACAGGCGATCGGTGAGGAAACGATGCACCTCGGCAACGACGTCGTCGTAATGCGGGTCGTCCTGCATGCTGCGCGGCTCGCCCAGCATGTGCATCAGGCACACCGGCACGCCCAGCTCGGCTGCCGCCTCCAGCGCCCCGTCGCGGCGCAGCGCGTACACGTCGTTGATCATGCCCGCGCCCGCGGCCACCGCCGCGCGCATCACCTGCGGGCGCGAGGTGTCGATGGAGATCGGCACCGTCGTGCGCGCCGCCAGCTGCTCGATCACCGGCAGCACGCGGCGCAACTCCTCCTCGACGGAGACCTCGTCGGCGCCGGGACGGGTGGATTCGCCACCCACGTCGAGCATGTCCGCGCCCTCCTCGACCATGCGCACGCCGTGCGCCACCGCGTCGTCCACGCTGGCGTGGATGCCGCCGTCGGAAAACGAATCAGGCGTGAGGTTGAGGATGCCGACCACGCGCGGGCGATCCAGCGACAGGGCGCGACCGGCGCAGTCCAGTACCGGTGCAAACCATTCGTTCGTCATGCTGATGTCTCCGCGCCGTGCCCTGCTGCCCGCGGGCTCATCCGCCCGTGCCGCCCAGCTCGCCCATGTAGCGCCGGTAATGGCGCAGCTCGGCGATGGAATCGCGGATGTCGGACAACGCCGTGTGCGCCGATTCCTTGCCCACGCTCTTGGCGATTTCCGGCGCCCAGCGACGCGCCAGTTCCTTCAACGTGGACACGTCGAGGTTGCGATAGTGGAAATAGCGCTCCAGCCGCGGCATCTGCCGGTGCATGAAGCGCCGGTCCTGGCAGATCGAGTTGCCGCACATCGGCGACTTGCCTGGCGGCACCCAGGCGCGCAGGAACTCCACTGTGGCCTGCTCGGCCATCGCGTGGTCGGTCTGCGAGTTCAGCACCTGGCGCCACAGGCCGGATTTGTGATGCTGGTTGATGTTCCAGCTGTCCATGGATTCCAGCCGGTCGATTTCATGGCGTATCGCGAACACCGGGCCGTCGGCCAGCACGTTGAGGTTCTTGTCGGTAACCACCGTGGCGATCTCGAGAATCGAATCGTTGTCGGTGTCGAGGCCGGTCATCTCCAGATCGATCCAGATCAGGTTTTCTTCGTTGGCTTGGCTCATGGAATCTCCTTGTGCGACCCAGTTTATCAGCCTTGCCCGTGACGGATGCCTGCATGCGATCATCGCCGGATGCAGACCTTCTTCTGGCACGACTACGAGACCTCGGGCGCCGATCCACGCCGCGACCGCCCACTGCAGTTCGCCGGCATCCGCACCACGTTGGAGCTGGAAATCGTCGGCGAACCCGTGATGTTCTACGGCAAGCCCCCGCTGGAGATGCCGCCCCATCCGGACGCCTGCCTGATCACCGGCATCACGCCGCAGCAGGCCGAGCGCGAGGGCGTCGGCGAGGCCGACTTCGCCGCCCGCGTGCATGAACAGCTGGCCGCACCGGGCACCTGCGGAGTCGGCTACAACTCGCTGCGTTTCGACGACGAATTCACCCGGCAGATGCTCTACCGCAACTTCCACGACCCGTACGGCCGCGAATGGGAGAACGGCAATTCGCGCTGGGACCTGATCGACCTGGTGCGCATGTGCCAGGCGCTGCGCCCCGAGGGCATTGTCTGGCCGACCCGCGAGGATGGCTCGCCGAGTTTCAAGCTGGAGCACCTGGCCAGCGCGAACCGGCTAAGCCAGGAGCGGGCGCATGATGCCTTGTCCGACGTCCGTGCGCTGATCGACCTGGCCCGGCTGATCCGTGTGCGCCAACCGCGACTTTGGGACTGGTACTACGCGTTGCGCCGCAAGCAGAAGGTGTTCGACCTGCTCGACGTGGTGAACATGACGCCGCTGGTGCACGTCTCCTCGCGCTACCCGGCCAGTCGCCACTGCCTTGCACTGATCGCGCCGCTGGCCGCGCATCCGGGCCGCGCCGGCGAAGTGATCGTGTACGACCTGGCCACCGATCCGGCCGAATGGCTGGCGCTGGACGAAGACGAGATCGCCGACCGCATCTTCACGCCGCGTGCCGATCTCCCCGAAGGCATCGAACGCATCCCGCTGCGCACGGTGCGGGCAAACCACGCACCGGCGCTGGCGCCGCTGTCGGTGCTGCAAGGCGTGGACCAGCAGCGCCTGCAACTCGACCTGGAGCGTTGCCTCGCGCATCGCGACACCTTGCGCGCGGTCGACGGGCTGGCCGAAAAGCTGCGTCGCGTGTTCCAGCGCGCCGCGGAGTTTCCTCCGCCGGACGATGCGGAGCTGGCGCTCTACAACGGCTTCCTGCCCGATGCCGACAAGCGCCTGCTGGCCCAGGTACGTGCCACGCCACCGGCAGAACTGGGCACGCGCGCGTTTCCATTCCGCGACCCGCGCTATCCGGAGCTGCTGTTCCGCTACCGCGCGCGCAACTGGCCCGAGACGCTGGACGCGGAGGAACACGTGCGCTGGGGTGCATTCCGCCAGGCACGGCTGACTCGCCACACGCCGCTGACCGGACTCACGCTCGATGACTACTTCGCCCGCCTCGGCGAGCTGCGCCACGATCCGGCCGCGCAGGACAAGCTGCCCCTGCTCGACCAGTTGCAGGCCTGGGGCGAGCAACTCGCCCACAGCATCGACGGAACGTAGGGCGGGCGCTGCCCGCCACCGCGACACGCCCAAAGCCCGGCGCAATGCCCGCCCCACCCTCGACGAACCACCATGCCCAAGAGCTATTTCACCCCCGCCACCTTCCGCTTCCTGCGCGCTCTGGAACGCAACAACCATCGCGACTGGTTCCACGCGCACAAGAACGACTACGAGCGCCACGTGCGCGAGCCGTTCCTCGTCCTGATCGCCGACCTGCAGCCGCCGCTGGCGGAGATCAGCCCGCACTACCGCGCCGACCCGCGCAAGAACGGCGGTTCGCTGTACCGCATCTACCGCGACACGCGCTACTCCAACAACAAGCTGCCGTACAAATCCTGGCAGGGCTCGCGTTTCACCCATGAGCGACGCCACGAGATCCAGGCGCCCGGTTTCTACCTCCACATCGAACCCGGCGACTGTTTCGCCGGTGGCGGCATGTGGCATCCGGAACCGGACGCACTGAAGCACATCCGCGAATTCCTGGTCGACAATCCGGAAGCATGGAAGCGCGCCACGCGAAGCAAGACCTTCCGGGAGCACCTGCAGCTCGCCGGTGAATCGCTGATCCGCCCGCCGCGCGGCTACGACCCCGCGCATGAGCTGATCGAGGATCTCAAGCGCAAGGATTTCATCGCCAGCACCGGCTTCAGCGAAGCGCTGGCCTGCTCTGACGAACTGCTGCCGTGGACGGTCGCCACCTTCAAGCGCGTCGCGCCGCTGGTCGACTATCTGTGCGCCGCGCAGGAGCTGGAGTTCTGATCGCCCACGGCAGGAGCCCGCTCGCGGGCGATGCTCTTGTCTTCGTGCGCGCAGGGAAAAGCATCGCCCGCAAGCGGGCTCCTACGCATGCCGGCGACGAAGTTGCGTGTACGCCACGCCCATCCCGATCACCGCGGCGAACGCCACGTAATGCGCCGGCGCCAGCACGCCGAACTGCTTCACCAGCAGGCCGATCAGCGGCGGCGTGATGCCGCCGAACACTGCGTAGGCGATGTTGTACGAGAACGACAATCCGGAGAAGCGCACCGCGGGCGGGAACGCCACCACCATCAGCGCCGGGACCACGCCGACCACGCCGACGGCCAGCCCGGCGAGCGCGTACAGCACGAGGAAATGCGCCGCCCCGGAGCGCAGATCCAGATACAGCGCGTAGCTGCACACCACCAGGCCGGCCGCGCCGAACAGCAGCGCGCGCGCAAACCCGATTCGATCCGCCAGGACGCCATAACCCAGACAGCCCAACGCCAGCGCGACGGAGGCCACGGTGTTGCCGAGGAACGCCCGCGCCGGCGCCACATGGAACACCGACTGCACCAGCGACGGCGTCATCAGGACGATCACCAGGATCGCCGCGGTGAGCATCCAGGTCACCAGCATCGACAGCAGCACACTGGGAAAATGCTGCTCGAATACTTGCCGCAGCGGCAGGCCGCTGGCCAGCTCTCGCCGGGCGTGCATCGCCTCGAATACCGGCGTCTCGCTGAGCCAGCGCCGCAGCCACACCGCAAAGAAACCGAACACGCCGCCGGCCAGGAACGGCACGCGCCAGCCCCAATCGAGCACGGTCGCCGGGCTCATCCGGCTGTTGATCGCCGCCGCCGCCAGCGAGCCGATCACGATGCCCACGGTCAGCCCCGAAGTGAGGCTGGCGCAGGCAAATCCCACCCGTCGCGCCGGCACGTGCTCGGCCACGAAAACCCACGCGCCGGGTACTTCGCCTCCCACCGCGATGCCCTGCACCACCCGCAGCGACAGCAAGGCCAGCGGCGCCAGCATGCCGACCTGCGCATATACCGGCAGCAGGCCGATACCCAGCGTGGGCACCGCCATCAGGAACACGCTGAGCGTGAACATCCGCTTGCGACCCAGCTTGTCGCCATAGTGGGCCATCACGATGCCGCCCAGCGGCCGCGCGAGGTAGCCCGCCGCGAAGATGCCGAACACCTGCAGCTGCGCCAGCCACGGCGCGGTGTCGTGCGGGAAGAACAGCTGGCTCAGCGGGATCGCGAAAAACACGAACACCACGAAGTCGTAGAACTCCAGCGCGCCGCCCAGGGCCGCCAGGATCAGTATGCGGATGTCGCGGCGACCGAGCACCCGGTCATCCCCGATGTCGCCATGCAACACGAGACCCTGCTCGAACATCGTCGGTTTCCTGAAGGCCGCCATGGCCGCCGCGGCAACATACCCCAAAAACCGGCCCGCCCGATCGGCCTGGCGCCCGGAGCTTCTGCCGCTTTCCGATTAGTATTCGGCGGGACTGGCCGAGGGGGCCCGGGCCCAGTCGCGGTAATTGCCTGCTTCATGGAGTGACTCGTCTCTTTCACATGCTGCAAGGAGAGTTTCGATGAACATGAGCAAACGTTGCGCCGCCGAATTCTTCGGCACGTTCTGGCTGGTTCTGGGTGGATGCGGCAGCGCCGTGCTGGCAGCCGGATTTCCGGAACTCGGCATCGGTTTCGCCGGCGTCGCACTGGCTTTCGGCCTGACCCTGCTGACCATGTGCTACGCCATCGGCCACATTTCCGGGTGCCACATCAACCCGGCGGTGACCTGTGGCCTGGCCGCCGGCGGCCGGTTCCCGGCGAAGGATGTCCTGCCCTACATCGTCGCGCAGGTCCTCGGCGGCCTCGTGGCCGGCCTGGTGCTGTACACGATTGCCTCGGGCAAGCCCGGCTTCGACGCCGCCGCCAGCGGCTTCGCCTCCAACGGCTACGGCGCGCACTCGCCGGGCGGCTATTCGATGGGGGCGGCGGCGTTGTGCGAGATCGTGATGACCGGCTTCTTCATCTTCATCATCATGGGCGCGACGCATCGGAGTGCGCCAGCGGGTTTCGCCGGCATCGCGATCGGCCTGGCGCTGACCCTGATCCACCTGATCAGCATCCCGGTCACCAATACCTCGGTGAATCCGGCGCGCTCGACCGGCGTGGCGGTGTTCCAGGGCGACTGGGCCTTGCACCAGCTGTGGTTCTTCTGGGTGATGCCGATCCTTGGCGGCATCATCGGCGGCCTGGTCTACCGCTACCTGTGGAGCGACCGGCCGCAGCAACCGGCGATCAGGGGCGACTCCGCCTGAGCGACAAGGCGTGCGGCCGGCCCGGTCGCGCGCCGCGTCTCACGCCCGGGCAAACGGAAACGCCAACACGTCGGCGATAGCGTCGGTGTCGGCAAGGCACATCAACAGACGCTCCACGCCCAGCGCCACGCCGGCGCAAGCGGGCATGGCATCGAGCACGTCCAGCAGGTTCTCGTCCAGCGGGATCTCGCGCAGGCCGCGCTCGCGGCGTACCGCGTTGTCGCGCTCGAAGCGCCCGCGCTGCTCGGCCGCATCGTTCAACTCGTGGTAGCCGTTGGCCAGCTCGTAACGGCCCAGATACAGCTCGAAGCGCTCGGCCAGCGGCGGTTCGCCGGGGCGAATCTTCGCCAGTGCACACTGGCTGGCCGGATAGTCGTGGATCACCGTGATGCGGTCGCGCGGAAACGCCGGCTGCAGCTTGTGGGTGATCAACAGGTCGAGCCAGTCGTCACGGCCAAGCCCGTCCGGGCCGATGCCGAACGCGGTCAGCGGCGCACGCAGTTCGTCCACCGGCGCATGCAACGGGTCAATGCCCAGCCCGTCCAGGAACAGCTGCCGGTACGTGGTCACCCGCACCTCGGCGCGCCGCCCCACCAGCCCCAGCGCAGCCTCCACCAGCACGATGGTTTCCTGCATCAGCCGGCGATGGTCCCAACCGACCCGGTACCACTCCAGCATGGTGAACTCGGGGTTGTGACGCCCGCCCGCCTCGCCGTTGCGAAACACCCGGCCCAGCTCGTAGCAGTCGCCGACACCCGCCGCGAGCAGCCGCTTCAGCGGGTACTCCGGCGAGGTGCGCAACCAGCGCTCGCGTGCACCGGCATCGACATGGCCGCTGAAGGTCGTGCTGAAACCCTGCATGTTCGGATCGGTATTGCCGGCTGCCGACAGCACCGGGGTTTCCACCTCCAGCACGTCGCGCGTGGCGAAGTACGCGCGGATCAGGGCGTACAGCCGTGCACGCAAGCGCAGGGCGTCAGGCAGGGCGAGACTCATCAACCCGCCCCGTGCTCGTCGAGCAACGCCAGCAACTGCGCCTCGTCCCAGACCGGCACGCCAAGCTCCTGCGCCTTGTCCAGTTTCGAGCCGGCTTCAACGCCTGCCACCACCACGCTGGTCTTTTTCGAGACCGATCCGGACACCTTGGCGCCCAGCGCCTCCAGCCGATCCTTTGCCTCGTCGCGGCTGAGCGAGGCCAGCGTGCCGGTGAGCACGAAGGTCTGCCCGTCCAGCGGCGCCGTGGCCACAGCCGCGCCGGCGGGAATCGCATCGAGCAGGCGGTGCATCGCTGCCTCGGCATCGCGCAACGCAGCCTGTGCAGCGGGATCGGCCAGGAAGGCTTCCAACGCCGCCACCGCGGCCTGCGGCACGCCAGCGGTGATCCAGTGCGCCGCGCCCGCGGCGAGCAGGCGATCGAGCGTGGGGAAATGCTGCGCCAGCAGCTTGCTGCTCTTGGGACCGAGCTTGTTGATCCCGGCCATGTCCAGCAGCACGCCCAGATTCAGCCGCTCGCGCAGCTGCGGCGAAGGCGCGCTCTCGTCACTGAACACGATGCCGGCCTCGAGCAGCGCATCGACCACCTGCTGGTTGCCCGCCTGCGCGAAGAAGCCGGCGATCGAGGTGGCCACTTCGGCGCCAACGTCAGGCAGCACGCGCAGTACCGGCGCCGGCATGGCGCGCACGACATCGAGCCGGCCCAGCCACGCGGCCAGCGTCTTGGCCGTGCTCTCGCCGATATGCATGATGCCCAGCGCGAACAGGAAGCGCGCCAGCGTGGTGTGCTTGCTGGCCTCGATGCCGGCGACCAGGTTCTCGGCCCACTTGGTCGCCACCTTGCCGGCCTTGACCGTTTCGGGCGTGGTGCCATCCCGTTCGTCGATCGCCTGCTTCATCGCCACGAAGCTGTCGACGGTGAGCGCGTACAGATCGGCTGGCGAGTGCACGATGTCGAACTCCACCAGCGCCTCGGCGAAGCGCTCACCCAGGCCTTCGATGTCCATGGCACGACGCGACGCGAAGTGGATCAGTGCCTCCTTGCGCTGTGCCGCGCAGATCAGTCCGCCGGAGCAGCGCCAGGCGGCGGCGCCCTCTTCGCGGATCAGCGCCGAACCGCACACCGGGCATTGCGCGGGCATCGTCCACGGCACCGTGCCGGGCGGGCGCTGGTCCTCGACCACGCGCACCACTTCCGGAATCACGTCGCCGGCACGGCGCACGATCACCGTGTCGCCGATGCGCGCATCCAGCCGCGCGACCTGGTCGGCGTTGTGCAGCGTGGCGTAGGTGACGGTGACGCCGGCCACTTGTACCGGCTCCATCCGCGCGCGCGGCGTGGCGGCGCCGGTGCGGCCGATCTGCACCTCGATGTCGAGCAGGCGGGTGGTTTGCTCCTGCGCGGGAAACTTGTGCGCGATCGCCCAGCGCGGCGCGCGCGAGACGAAACCCATCTCGCGCTGGCCTTCGTAATCGTCCAGCTTGTAGACCACGCCGTCGATGTCGTACGGCAGGCTGTCGCGCTTGCCGCCGATGCGGCGGTAGTAGGCGATCAGCCCGTCGAAGCCGCGCGCCGTGCCCACTTCCGGCGACACCGGGAACCCCCACGCGCGCAGCTGCCGCAGCGTGGCCGAATGGGTCGGCGGCAGCTCGCCGCCCTCGACCACGCCGATCGCGTAGGCGAAGAAGCTCAGGCGCCGCTTCGCGGTGATCGCCGGGTCTAGCTGGCGCAGCGAGCCGGCAGCGCCGTTGCGCGGATTGGCCAGCGGCTTCTCGTCATGGGCGCGGGCGTACGCGTTGAACGCCTCGAAATCCTTGCGCAGCATGATCACCTCGCCGCGTACTTCGAGCACCTCGGGCCAGTCCTTGCCGCGCAGCTTCAACGGGATCGCCCGCACCGTGCGCAGGTTGGCGGTGACGTCCTCGCCCGTTTCGCCGTCGCCGCGGGTGGCGCCCTGCACGAACACGCCATGCTCGTAGCGCAGGCTGATCGCCAGGCCATCGAGCTTGGGTTCGACCGAGAAAACTGGTTCAGTCCGTTTTGTCGTCTGCTCGATGCGCCGCTCGAACTCGGCCACCTCGTGGAAGCGTTCGCGATCGGTCTCGCCGTCCTGCTCGAAGGCATTGCCGAGCGACAGCATCGGGATCGCGTGGCGCACCTCGGCAAAGCCGCCGTGCGCGCGTGCGCCGACCTTGCGCGTCGGTGAATCGGGTGAGGCCAGCGCCGGGTGTTCGGCTTCCAGCGCTTCCAGTTCGCGCATCAGGCGGTCGTACGCGGCATCGGTGATGTCCGCGTCGTCGAGCACGTGGTAGCGGTAATTGGCCTGCTCGATCTGCGCGCGCAGTGCGGCGGCGCGGGCCAGGATGTCGGCGGGAACGGCGGGTGCGGCCATGCGGGTCTCCTTCTCCGCGCAGTTTAGCGACCCGCCGGTGCGCCCGCCGCGCGCGCGGCGCTCAGCGGTGCAGGTGGCCGGCGGCCTCGGGCTGGTAGGTGATCTCCAGCACTTTCAGGCGGCGCTTGCGCCCGTCGGGCATCGGCCAGTCGATCTGCTGGCCGCGCGCCAGGCCCAGCAGCGCACTGCCCACGGGGGCGAGGATCGAGACCGTACCGGGCGCACCGGCGCCGGCCGGGTAGACCAGGGTGAGGGTCAGCTTTTCGCCGTCGGACTCGTCTTCGAAGACCACGGTGGAGTTCATCGTCACGATGTGCGGCGGCATGTCCGCCGGCTCGACCACGTCGGCGCGATCCAGCTCGGCGCGCAGCGCCTGCAGCTTGTCGGCCTCGGCTGCCGGCAGCCGCTCCAGCAGGGCTTCGATGCGATCCAGGTCGATGCGCGACACGGTGATTGCTGAATGACTCATGGTGATTCCTGGTTCCCGCGGCTCCAGCCGCACAAAAACACGCGCCAGAACATGGTGTCCCGGCGCGTGAGGTCGGTTATCCGCTGCCGCGCCTGGCACATCACCGGCGGCAGGTGCATCAGACGTGACTGTGCAAAATCCCGGCGCCAAATGCAAGCTGTCACAACAGTTATCATGCCCGACATGGCCAGCCCAGCCGCCGCGGACGCCCCTTCAGCAACGGTTTCGGCCGCCTTGCCCGAGCCGTCCACGCGCGAGCGCTTCCGCGGCCTGCTGTGGCTGGTCGCGGCGGCCTTCTTCATGCAGGCGCTGGATTCCACCGTGGTCAACACCGCGGTGCCGATGATGGCCGTGGCGCTGGAGGTAACCCCGCTGGGCATGCGCACGGCGCTGACCAGCTACGTGCTGACCCTGGCGATCCTGATCCCGGCCAGTCCGTGGCTGTGCGACCGGCTGGGCACGCGGCGGGTGTTCGGCGCCGCGATCGTGGTGTTCGGGCTGGGTTCGCTGCTGTGCGGGCTGGCGCAGACGCTGCCGCAACTGGTCGCCGCGCGCGTGCTGCAGGGCATCGGTGGCGCCTCGCTGATGCCGGTCGGGCGCTACGTGCTGGTGCGCAGCATCGACAGGCGCGAGTTCGTGCGCGCGATGAGCACGGTGGCCACCTTCGGCCTGCTGGGTTCAGTACTCGGCCCCCTGCTCGGCGGCGCGCTGGTGGAGTTCACCTCGTGGCGGCTGATCTTCCTGATCAACGTGCCGGTGGCGATCGCCGGGGTGTGGATGAACCGGCGCGACATGCCGGACTACCGGCTGGAGCGCGCACACCGTTTCGACCTGTTCGGCTTCGGGCTTTTCGCCGCCGCCTCGGCCCTGCTGCTGATCGCCTCGGAGCTGGCCGGCGCCACGCCGGTGCCGTGGATGCGCATCGGCCAATGCAGTCTGGCGGCGGTGCTGCTGGGCCTGGCCTATGTGTGGCACAGCCGACGCACCGCCTTTCCGGTCGCCGACCTGACCCTGCTCAAGGTGCGCAGCGTGTGGGTGGCGCTGGCCGGCGGCCTGTTCACCCGGCTCGGCATCTCCGGCATGTTCCTGTTGCTGGTGCTGTTCCTGCAGGTCGGTTGCGGCTGGTCGCCGCTGATGGCCGGCCTGATGATGGTGCCGCAGGCGTTGGGTTCGATCTGCGCCAAATGGGCGATCAATCGCGTGCTGGTGCACCTGGGTTACCGCCGCCTGCTGCTGGGCAACACCTTGATCGTGGCCGTGCTGCTGGCGGCGTTTGCCCTGCTCGGACCGGCCACGCCGGTGTGGGCCATCGCGACGTTGACGTTCTGCTACGGCGGCTTCGCCGGGCTGCAGTACACCGCGATGAACACGCTGATCTACCACGACCTGGACATCGCGCACGCCTCGATGGCTTCGTCGATGGCCTCGACCGTGCAATACCTCGCGATGAGCTTCGGCATCGCGCTGTCCACGCTGCTGATGCAGGCGCTGCTGCAGGGGCATGAGCGCGCGGATTATGTCGAGGCGTTCCGCTGGACGGTGCTGCTGCTGGCGCTGGTCACGGCGGCGGCCAGCCGCGTGTTCGGCCGGCTGCGGCACGATCGCCCGCTGTCGCGAGCCGGCGCGGCGGCAGGTTGAACCGCGGCAAGGCGCCGCCCGGCGAGAGGCTGCGTGTAGCATGCAGTCTTTGCCGCAAGCTCGGGCACGTATTGCATGCACCACGCCAGCGAAATCCTGTTCACCCTGTTTGTCGTGTTCGTCGCCGCCCAGATCGGCAGCGAGATCGCGCAACGACTGAAGCTGCCCGGCGTGGTCGGCGAGATCGCCGCCGGTTGCGCGATCGGCCCTTCCCTGCTCGGCTGGATCAGCCCGGGGCAGATCGCCACCGGCACCCCGCTCGACGTGCTGGCGGAGATCGGCGTGATCCTGCTGCTGTTCGCGGTGGGCCTGGAAACCCGGCTGGAAGACATGAAGAAGGTCGGTGCGGTGGCGTTCGCGGTCGGCGTGGTCGGCGTGCTGGTGCCATTCGGCATGGGCAGCGTGTGGGCCCACGGCAACGGCTTCGACTGGGACCGTTCGCTGTTCGTCGCGGCGGCCTTCGTGGCCACCTCGGCCGGCATCACCGCGCGCGTGCTGCAGGAGCTGGGCGCACTGCAGCGGATCGAGAGCAAGGTGATCCTGGGTGCGGCGGTGATCGATGACATCCTGGCCATGCTGCTGCTCGGCGTCGTGATTTCACTGCAGGGTGGCGGCAGCGTCGACGCCTCGCACCTGCTGGTGGTACTCGCCGGTGCGGCGGGCTTCATCGCGGTGATTGGCTGGGGCGGCGCGCGGGTGATGCGCTGGAACTCCGCCTGGCTGGACAAGCCGCTGGGCCCGCATTCGCCGCTGATGATCGTGCTGGCGCTGTGCCTGGGGCTGGCCTGGCTGTCCACCCGCTTCGGCCTGGCCGCGATCATCGGCGCGTTCCTGGCCGGCATGATCGCCTCGGAAACCCGCCAGCAGCACACCCTGGAAAAGCAGACGGCCCCGCTGCTCGCCCTGCTTACCCCGTTCTTCTTCGTGGTCACCGGCAGCAAGGTCGACCTGCACGAACTGGCCAGCGCCGAGGCGCTGTGGATGCTGGCGGTGGTCACCGCGATCGCGGTGGTATCCAAGCTGGCCGGCGGCTGGCTCGGTTCGCTCACGCTGGGCACGCGCAGCGCCACCATCATCGGCTTCGGCATGGTGCCGCGCGGCGAGGTGGGCATCGTGGTCGCCACCCTGGGGCTGGCCGCCGGCGTGTTCGACAACCGCATCTACGCGATCATCGTGGCGATGTCGCTGCTCACCGCCATGGTTACGCCGCCGATCCTGGCCTGGCTGCTCAAGCGCGGCGATCAGGCCGCCGGCACCACGGAGTTGCCCGAGGCACCGAACTGACCGCTGCCGCTTGCGGCAGCGACGAAACGACAACGGGCCGACGCAAGCCGGCCCGTTGGAGTGCCGCCGTGGCCCGCCGCCCCTGCGCAGAGGGCAGGCCGGCATCGCGGCGGGATTACTTGGCGAACAGGTGCTCCACGCCGGCGCGCTCCTCGCGCAGTTCCTTGTCGGTGGCGTCCATGCGTGAACGCGAGAAGGCGCCGATCTCCAGGCCCTGCACGATCTCGTACTTGCCGTTCTTCACGGTCACCGGGTAGCCGTAGATCACGCCCGGCGCGATGCCGTAGGAGCCATCGGCAGGAATGCCCATCGAGGCCCAGTCGCCCTCGGCCGTGCCCTGCGCCCAGGTGCGCATGTGGTCGATCGCCGCCGAGGCAGCCGAGGCGGCCGACGAGGCGCCGCGTGCCTTGATGATGGCCGCGCCGCGCTGCTGCACGGTGGGAATGAACTCGTTCTCGTACCAGGCCTGGTCGACCAGGCTGAGCGCCGGCTTGCCGTCGACGGTGGCGTGGTGCAGGTCGGGATACTGGGTGGAGCTGTGGTTGCCCCAGATCGTCATCTTCTTCACGTCGGTGTTGTGCTTGCCGGTCTTCTCGGCCAGCTGGCTCTTGGCGCGGTTGTGGTCGAGGCGAACCATCGCGGTGAAGCACTTCGGGTCGAGGTCCGGCGCGTTCTGCTGGGCGATCAGGGCATTGGTGTTAGCCGGGTTGCCGACCACCAGCACCCTCACGTCGCGCCTGGCATGCGCGTTCAGTGCCTTGCCCTGCGGTGCGAAGATCGCGCCGTTGGCTTCCAGCAGATCCTTGCGCTCCATGCCCGGGCCGCGCGGGCGCGCGCCGACCAGCAGGGCGTAATCCACATCCTTGAACGCGACATTGGCGTCATCGGTGGCGACCACGCCGGCCAGCGTCGGGAACGCGCAATCGTTGAGTTCCATCACCACGCCCTGCAGCGCCGGCAGGGCCGGGGTGATCTCCAGCAGATGCAGGATCACCGGCTGGTCGGGGCCGAGCATATCGCCGGCGGCGATGCGGAACAGCAAGGCATAGCCGATCTGGCCGGCAGCACCGGTAACGGCAACTCGAACGGGGGCTTTCATGGACGATGACTCCTTCTGGGGGTGTTCATTCTTGTGCGGGAGCGCCCTGTGCGCGATGCCTTTCGCGACAGGAGCATCGCGCACAGGGTGCGCTCCTGCAGGCACTGATTCACGTCAGTTCGGCGAAAAATTCGGCGATACGGTCCAGGCCGAGTTGCAACTGGGCCTGCGGGCAGGTGTAGGAAATGCGCATCGCACGCGGCTCGCCGAAGGCCGAGCCGGGCACGCAGGCCACGCCCTTGGCTTCCAGCAGCGCGGCGCAGAACTCCACGTCGTTGTCGATCTTCATGCTGCCGTGGCGCTTGCCGAATGCCACCGAGATGTCCGGGAACGCGTAGAACGCCCCCTGCGGCCGCGGGCAGGCCACGCCGGGAATCGCCGTGAGCGCGGCAAACACCGTGTCGCGCCGGCCGGCGAACTCCCTGCACTTGGCCTGCGGCACGTCCTGCGGGCCGGACAAGGCTGCGACGGCCGCGGCGGTGATCACTTCCGGCAGGCTGGTGATGTGATTGGAATTGAGCGTGGTGACCGCCTTGGCCACCACTTCGGGGCCAGCCAGCAGGCCCACGCGCCAGCCCGGCATGCCGTAGGTCTTGGAGACCGAATCGACGAAGATCACCCGCTCGCGCAGCTCCGGCCTGGCGAACACGAAGTTGTGGTATCCCAGCCCGTCGAACACCATCGCATTGTAGATGTCGTCGGTGATGACCCAGGTATCCGGGTGCCGGGCGATCACCTCGGCCAGTGCGGCGATTTCCGCGCCGGTGTAGACCATGCCGGTGGGGTTGGACGGGTTGTTGAACAGAAACACCTTCGGCTTGCGCGCCAGCGCGGCGTCGAGCTGGGCCGGGGTGAGCTTGTAGTTCTGCTCCGCCCCGCACGGCATCACGTGGATCTTCGCGCCCACGATGTCGGCGATGTCGCGGTAGGTGGTCCAGTACGGCGCGGCGAAGCAGATCTCCTCGCCTTCGTCCAGCAACGCCTCGGCCAGGTTGTACAGCACCTGCTTGGCGCCGATGCCGATCGACAGGTTCGTGCGCGTGTAGCCGCTGAAGCCGAGCGCCTCGATGTGCCTGAGGAATGCGTCCAGCAGCGCGTCGGCGCCCCGGTTGCTGCCGTACTGGCCGGAGTCGTGCGAGAGCGACTCGCGCGCGGCGGCGTAGACATGCTCGCCGGGCAGGAAGTTCGGCACGCCGATGGAGAAGCTGATGATGTCGCGGCCGGCAGCCCTGAGCTGTCTGGCCTTCTCGGCGATGAGCATGATCGCGCTGGGTTTGGCGCGGCCGACACGCTTGGCGAGCTGGGGCATTGCTGTCTCACGCAGTGAGGAAACAAAGGCCGCAATTTTACCACGCCGCCCGCCCCGGGCGCTCGTCTGCCATGCGCTTGCGCCACCGCCGTCCAATCGGGGCATCATGGATGCGCCCGCGCACCGGGCTTCGCAGTCAACCCGCTACAAGGAGAACCGCATGCATTGGCTCTGGGTTTTCGTGATCGGACTGGTCGTGGGCGTGGTGGCCAAGCTGTTGACGCCGGGCAAGGACCCGGGCGGCTTCATCATCACCGCCATCATCGGCATCGTCGGCTCGCTGCTGGCGACCTGGGTCGGCCAGCAGCTGTTCGGCTGGTACCAGGAGGGGCAATCGGCCGGCTTCATCGCCTCGGTGGTCGGCGCCATCGTGTTGTTGCTGCTCTACCACCTGCTCAAGCGCAAGTCGACCTGACCGGCCTCCCGGCGGGGCGATCACCCCGCCGGGACGCTCCGCAGCCTCAGCCCAGCAGCTTGCCCGCCAGCCCTTCAAGCATGCCGAGGTTGAAGCCGCCGCCCTGCCCGTCTGCCGGCACCTGGCCATCCGGTGTCAGGTGGTCGACCGCCTGCGGCAAGACCTGCGAAAGTCCGTTGAGCACCACGCCGGGATCGACGCCGAGCTTGCTGGCCGCCTCCTGCACCAGCGAGCCCATGCCGCCATGCTGCAGCGCCTGGCCGAGTTGATCGCCCGATACCGGCTGGTTCGCCCCGTTGCTCACCCACGACTGCACTGCGCCACCCAGCCCGTGCTGCTGCAGCATGCTGATCAGGCCCTGCACGCCGCCAGCCCGCTGCAACAGGTCGCTGGCCACCGAAATCATCGAGCCGGCACCGCCGGCCTGCTGTCCCTGACCGCCAAGCAAATCATTGAGGAATGACATGGTCGCTCTCCTTGATGAATGAACACGCGTGTAGCCCGCCGATCATAGGCCGGTGAAAGTAGTGGAGCCATGACTCATTCGCGCAAAAAAATCGCCGGCTCCGGCCGGCGATTTCCTGCGTATCCGGCGGCAAGCTCAGCCGCGCTGATCCAGCACCTCGTTCCATTCCTTGACGCGGTCGACCTGCGCCGCCAGCAAGGCGTCGACGTCGCCCTCCACGGTGACCTTCTCGATCGTGTCACCCTGCTGGATCGCATTGACCACGTCCATGTCGGACGCGTCCAGCACTTCGCCGAACACGCTGTGCTTGCCGTCCAGCCACGGCGTCGGGCCGTGGGTGATGAAGAACTGGCTGCCGTTGGTGCGCGGACCGGCATTGGCCATCGACAGCACACCCGGCTTGTCGTGGCGCAGCGACGGATTGAACTCGTCCTCGAACTTGTAGCCCGGACCACCGCGGCCACTGCCCTCGGGGCACCCGCCCTGGATCATGAAATCGGCGATCACGCGATGGAACGACAGGCCGTCGTAGTAGCCGCGGCGCGCCAGGTTGACGAAGCTGGCGACCGTCACCGGTGCCTTGTCCTCGTGCAGGCGCAGGTGGATCGGGCCGCGGTTGGTGGTGAAGGTGACGTTGATGGTCATGGCGATCCTTGAGGCTGGGGCGAAAGACCGAAAGGATAACCCAGCCGCCGGCTGCAGCCGTGAACGGATGATCCTCAGTGCGCCGCCGCCGGCTTTGGCGCCGCCTGCAGCAACCGGTGCAGTTTGAGGTAGACCGCGTTGGTCCAGCCGAAGCCGATCACGTTTGTGGTGTAGCCGGCGGTGATCTTCACGTCCGCGTTGCCCAGCGCCATGTTGTATTTCTCGCGGATGGTGCCGTCATGGGCGAAACCGGTATCCACCGTGGCCGTGAACTTGCGCGCCAGGCGGCGGGCGTCGTCATGGAAACCGTAGGCGTCCAGGCCCGAGATCGCCAGCCAGTTGGTGGGCGCCCAGCCGAACGGCTCGTCCCATTGCGCGCCGCTGCCCAGGTCGTCCATCGACAGGCCGCCCTTGCGCTCGAACACGGCCAGGTGCTTCTCCAGCGCGGCCGCCTGCGCCTTGCTGGCCAGCCCGGCCCACAGCGGCCAGTAGGTGGTGACATAGGGCTGCGTCGATGCCTTGCTGATGGTGAAGTCGTAGTCCATGAACATGCCGCGTTCCGGCTGCCACAGGTACTTGTCCATCGCCACCTTGCGCCTCGCGGCGGCGTCCGCCCATTGCCTGGCCTCGGCCACCTTGCCCAGTTGCAGGGCGAAGTCGTGCAAGTCGCGCTCGTAGCGATACAGCAGGCTGTTGAGGCCCACGCCGGCGTAGTGATGGGTGGTGCCGCCGTACGGACCGAAGTGGAAATTGGTGTCGAAGCCGGACTCGCGCATGGCGCGATCACCCAGGTAGTAGTCGGCGCTCAGGCGATGGCCCTGCGACCAGGCGCCGGCGCAGACATGGGACGCCTCGATGTCGCAACTGGTGGATTTCAGGCGCGCTGTCTCGGCGGCGTCGGGATGCTCGGCGGCCTTGACCAGGTAGCCGGGGTCGTCCTTCGGATGCGCCAGCACCCAGTCGATCACGCCGCGGTAGTAGGCGCTGCCGTGCATCTCCGGCACCGGGCCGGCGCCGAGGTCGAAGTAGCGTGCCAGGCCGGTGTCGCCGGCACGATGCTCGGGTCGGGTCCAGATGCGGTAGTTGGCCACCGCCAGCGGATAGGCGTGGACCAGCCATGCATGCCGCTCGGCCTCGCCCTTGAAGGCGCCGGGCGCGGCCAGCACGTCGCCGATCATCCGCGACAGGAACGGCGGCTGCGAACGGGTCAGGTAATAGGTGCGGTTGGCGTTGAGCACGCCGCCGTAGTGCTCGACCTCGAACAGCATGTTGTCGGTCATGTCGCGGGCCAGCTCGACGCGCCCGTCCGCCAGCAGGCCGAGCTGGATGAAGTAGCTGTCCCAGCCGTACATCTCGTTGAACTGCCCGCCCGGCACCACGTAGGGCCTGGGCAGGTAGAGCAGGCCTTCCGCCGGCAGCGCGGACGGCATCAGGTCGCCGAGCTTTTCGATGCGCCGAGGCAGCGTGTGCACGTCGATCTTGCAACGCTGTCTGATGTCGGCCATCGCTGCGGGCGCAGGGAAGCCGGCCGGCAGGTAGAGCACCGGGCGCGCATCCATTTTCGGATCGTGCAGGGCCGAGCAATCGTCCAGCGAGCGCGTCAGCGTGTCCCAGGCCTTGTGGATGTATGCCTGCGTCTGCGCCGGGTCGGGCGTGGCGGCACCGGCCGCGGTAGCGAAGGCCAGCGCCATGGCGGCGAACAGGGAGACGACTTTCATGGGCGGGCTTCCTCCTGCAATGGATCAGGGTGGCGCATGCCAGTTGCACGCAACGGCTGGCGGCTGAGCACCACCTTGCCGTCGGCGTCGCGACTGATGCGGATGTCGTAGCGGCGCCCGCGGAACCTCACGTCCTTGAGCGTCAAGGCGTTCCAGCCTGGCGGCAACACCGGGGCGTACTTCGCGCTCAGCCCGTCGTCGTCGATGCGCAGCCCAGTCAGACCGTACAGCATGCTTTGCACGAAGCCGGCCGAGGTGGCCAGGATGTAGCCGGCGTTGTTGGCGGCGGTCTCGGTGCGCACGTTGAACGGGGGTTTGAGGAAGCCGACCAGGTTGCGGTCGATCCATTCGCCGGCCGCCTTGCCGTCGCCCAGCTCTGCGGCACCGACGGCGAGCATCACCATCATCATCTCGTTGGGGTCGTCGCCGTGGCTCTTCAGCGCCTGCAGCTGGAAGTCGAAGTCGTTGCGGCGCACCTGCGGCGACATCGGCAAGTCCAGGTTCGGATACATCAGCCAGGCCAGCGAGGAGCCCATCCAGGTGATCTTGTCGTGCGGCACCGACTTGTCGAAATCCAGATGGCGCTGTTCATCCTCGTCGAACGGGATGTACATCTTCGCGGCGATCTCGCTCCAGCGCGGGTCCGCCTTGGCGCCCACCACGCGCGCTGCCTTCACCGCGATCTCGAGCGCCTTGCGGGCGACGGCATTGGTGAAGGAGTCGTTCGGCACGTCGTTGTAGGCCTCGTCGGGCGACGTGACGTGGTGGATCTCGTAGCGGTCGTGCGACTTGTCGTAGGTGACGCGGCTGGTCCAGAACGTGGCAATGCCCTCCAGCACGGGCCACGCATGCGTTTTCAACCATGCCTTGTCACCCGTCGCCAGGTAGTACTGCCATTGCGCGATGGCGATGTCGGCGTTGACGTGGACCTCGCGGTAGACCTCCCAAGCGAAGTGCGGGGTGACGTCCACGCCGGTCTGCGGATCGGCTTCCCACGGGTACATGGTGCCTTGCACGCCGTACTGGCGGGCACGCGCCCGCGCGGGTTCGGTGGTGCGGTCGCGGAACATCACGATGGGTCTGGCGCGCTCCGGGTGCAACAGCAGCAGCGCCGGGAACACCCACGAGTCGCTGTCCCAGAACGCATGGCCCGCGTAATTGGGCGTCAGCGCGCAGGCACCCATCGGCCAGGCGGTGTCGACGGTGGTGTTGGACAACAGGTAGTAGAGGTCCGCGTGCACCGCCTTCTGCACGGCCGGTTTGCCGTCGATCACGATGTCCGATTGCCACAGCTTGTGCCAGGCCGCCCGGTGATCGGCGAGCAGGCGGTCGAAGCCGGCCTTGCGCGCGGCGCTGGCCAGGCCGAGCACGTCCCCGTCGTCGCCCCAGCCGTCGCGCGAGAGCGCCACGTACTTGGTGAAGACGTAGCGCTGGCCCTTGTGCAGCGTGGCGGTGATGTCCAGCGAGAGTCTGGTGGAAGTCCGTTCCAGCTTCACCGTGTCGGGCGAGGGCCCTTCGGGCAGCCCGATCGCGGCCGCCTCGGCCATGCCGAGTCCGTGTTGTGCCCTGCCCTTCAGCGCGAGCGTCAGCGCCTTCGCATCACCCTCGGCGGAACGCACCTGGGTGTAGCCCGGATACCACACCGGCGCACGGTCGGGCGTGGGTACCGGCTTGTTGTCCAGGCTCTGCCCGCTGGCGATCACCGCGGCGATCATTTCCTCGCCGCCCATGCTGGCGATCGGGAAGCGCGGCTGGTGCTCGGACCACAACCGGATCGGAAAACTCAGCTGCACCTGGCCGTCGAACTGCGGCGTGATCGCCATGCGGATAGCCGCGAGGTGCGGCGAGGCCTGGCTGACGAAGCTGGTGACCTCGATGTCGCTGGCCTTGTTGGCGTAAGCGAAGCGGTAGCGCGTGGTCAGCGTGGCGTCGTGCATGTCCAGCGTCTGTGCGTAGCGCTGGAAGATGCGCGCATCCAGTCGCGTGCGGTTGAGCCAGCCACCGCCGGGGTTGTAGTCGATTTCGCTCCAGCCGGGAATCGCCGCGGGACGCGAGATGTCGCCCGGCTTGTAATCCATGAAGGCGACCATGTACGACGCGTTCGGCTCGGTGCCGCGCGGCGAGGTCATGGTGGAGAAGTAGCCGTTGGCGAGGTAACCAGGGAAGTAGCTGGCGAAATCCTTCGCCGTGGCGGTGAACAGGAAGCTCGGATCGGTGGCGGCCGATGCCGGCGCAGCGAGCAAGGTGATGGCGAGCAGGAACGCCGCGAGTCCGGCGGAAAAACTCTTCATGGGGCATGCCTCTTTGTTGCCCGGCTTCCGGAAGGCTGCGTACCCCGGGGTCATTCCCGCTTTCGCGGGAATGACCCCGGGAAAATGGGTGGCACTCCCGCACCCGTGGAAGCGCCACCTGCGCAGGTCAGAACATGTACTTGACCTCCATGTTGACTTCACGCCCCTCCAGCGGACGGGCCAGGATCACGCCGGTGGTTCCGGCCGCCGAACCGAAGATGCGCGAGTTGCTCTCGGTCAGCCCCAGCTCGTTGGTCATGTTGGTGCCCTGCACGCGCACCTGCCAGTTCTGCTGCAGGTTGGCGACCACGCCGAAATCCCAGGTGTGGTAGCTGCCCAGCTGCTGCAGGCCGGAAATGTCCTGCGTGTGCGGACCGACGTGGGTGTAGGTGACGAAGGCCAGCACGTCGCCCCAGCCGAACGGGATCTTGTAGCTGGGCGTGAACATGTAGCGCACCTTCGGCTGGCGCTGCAGCTGCACGCCGTTGATCAGCGCGCAGCCGTTGCCGGCCACCGGGTTGGTGTACGGCAGGCATGAGCTGTTGTGCGAGTAGTGGCCATCGAGGTAGTCGCCGATCAGCTGGAACTTGAGGTTCTCGGTCGGGCTCCACGCGGTGTTGACGTTGACGCCCTTGGAATCCGAACCGTAGGTGCTCTGCGGGCCGTTCGGCACGCCGCCGGCGTCGGTGGGCTGGTACAGCAGACCGATGAACTGGCGGTGGTACACGCTGATGTCCGCATAGAACTGCTTGGACTGGAACTTGAAGCCGCCCTCGACGTTCTGGATCTTCTGCACCGGCGCGACGTTGTCCGACGCATTGCCGCGGATGCCGTTGTCGAAATCGGGGAAGTGCGCGCCCTTGTTCGCCCGGAAATACACGCTCATGTTGTCGGCCAGCTCGTAGTTCACGCCGAACGTCCACGAGGGATGCGTCTTGTCGTAGCGCGTATGCGAGAAGCTGCCGTTGCATACCGGCACGGCGTTGTCGTACTTGGTGTTGGGGTCGCCGTCCAGGTTGACGTTGGTGAGGTTGCACACGTCGTTGGTGGCGTTCTGGTTCTCCACCCGGCCGGACAGGTCGATCAGCCACTTGCCCAGGCGCCAGATGTCGGACAGGTAGAACGCCTTGTTGTTGGCGTTGCCATGCTCGGTGATGTTGAAGCCGCCGTAGTCGAGGAAGCCCTGGTTGTCGGTGAGCTGGTTGACGCCGTTGGCATCGACGTAGCTGACCGTGATCGGGCGTGCGTTGGGCGTGTTGGTCATCAGCATCTGGTTGCCCAGTGCCCACTCGTCATCCATGGTGTAGTGCGCCAGGTACAGGCCGGCGGTGAGCGTGTTGCCGTCGAAGATCTCCTTGCTCAGGCGAAAGTCGTTGTTGATGTTCTTCAGGTGCTTGTGGATGAACCACCAGCCCTGGTGAATCACGCTCTGGTTCGGATCGACCGCGCCGCCACCCACGTAGGTGGCGGTGGCCGAACCAGGCGCCAGGTTGAACGCGCCGATCTGGCTCTGGTCGGTGTACAGCATGTCGTTCATGCTGCCCGGGTTGGTGCCGGAAAACAGCGCATTGGTGTCGACGTCGCCGCCGTCGATGAGGAACTTGTTCGACAGCCGCCAGCCGTTGCCCAGGTCGTAGTCGAAGTTGCCGCCGAAGAAGCCGAACTTGGCGCCGCGGCCGTTGGCCAGGTCGGCGTTGCGGCCCCCACCGGGATAGCCGCGCAGGAACACGTGCTGGATGGCCTTGCTGTTGTACGTGTCGGTCAGCGGATCGAAGCCCGGATAGGCATGGAAGTTGTCCGTGCCGGTCTGGATCAGCGGAATCGGCGTGATGAACTGGTTCTTGTCGTCGAGGTAGCGCGCGTACAGCGTCATCGTGCCGTTGTCGCTGTCGTGGGTCAGCGTGCCGGTGAGCTGGCCGCCCTTGTCGGCGGGAAACTGCGGATCGCGCACGCCGTCCGAATCGCGGTAGAAACCGCCCACGCTGCCATACCAGTCCTGCGCGATCGGAAAGCCGAAGAAGCCATCGACGCGCTTGAGGTTCTCGTTGCCCCAGGTCACCCCGACGCTGCCCGAAGGCACCTCGGTGCCCTGCTTGAGGATGAAGTTCTCGCTGGCGCCGATCTGGCCGTCGGCGAATACCACCGAGGGCCCGCCCTGGATGATCTCGACGCGATCGACGGTGTCGTCGAGGCGGAAGATCGAGGTCTGCTCGAAGAACGACAGCGTCGGCATGCCGTACAGCGGCGAGCCCATCAGTTGCACCGTGTTGAACGGCGCATCGCCGCCGCCGGGGAAGCCGGCGATCTCGATGTTGGCGCCGGTCTGGCCACCGGTGGACTCCGGCCACAGGCCCGGCGCGATCTTCAGCAGATCGGCCGTGCTCTTGGGGTTGGCCATCTTGATCTGCTCGGCGGTTGCCGTGGTGATCGTGTAGCTGGTGTCGATCTTCTTCAGGCCGCCGGTGGCCGCGTTGCCCGTCACCACCACCTGTTCGAGGTTCTTGGTATTGGCGGTACTGGGCTTGGCCGGCGCCTTGCTGGCAGCAGGCGGTGCCGTGGTTTGCGCCGAGTCGTCATCCTGTGCCAGCGCGAGTCCGGGCACGAGGCAGGCGGCAATCGCCGCGGACAAGACCAATCGCATGTGTCTGTTCATCAAGTTCTGCTCCCGACGTAAGGCGGTTCGCCGGTATCGGCCGCATTCGCGACCGGCCGCTTCGCCGTCATTGAGCCCCTGATTTTTGTTGTCCCTCGCCTGCGACGATTTGCCGCAACACTGAACATGGTCGCGCCGTTTTTCCGGTCAGGTCAACACCCGCCCCCACGAGGCAGCGCCTCAGTCCAGCCCCAGCGACTCCCGCGTGAGCACGGACGCGCCGCGCGGGTGGCCTGCAGGGGTGGGCACGCTGGTCGGCCAGACAGCCCCCTCGTACAGATGCGCCCACAACCGGTCGAGGGCGGCGTAGCCGTAGGGCAGCAGCGGCAGATGGCGTTCGCCGAAGCCTGGCAGCGGCAGGAACGCATCGAAATGCTGGGCGTGCGGCACCTTCCAGTACAGCAGCCGGCGGCCCTCTTCGCGCAGCCAGGCGGCATAGGGTTCGGAGGTGAAGGCGGTCGGCAGCAGGCCGTCGTCGGCACCGTGCACCACCCACAGCGGCAAGTCGGCGCGTGGCAGCTTGGCCGCCGTGGCAGCAATGGAGGCCTGCAGCATCTGCGCGGCCGGCTCGTCGCCGGTCCACAGCGCGCGCAGGCAATCCTCGCCGAGCAGAGTCGGATCGGGCGACACGTTGACGCCGCCGAACAGCCCCACGCCATTGCCGGGAGGAATGCCCGAGGCGTCGGCCCACCACGCCGCGCGCGCCATCGGATCAGTCACGCCCGGGAGGGCACCGGCACCCATCGGCGCGTAATGGAACCCGCATGGCATGTCGGCAGGGCCGCGGCGCAGATAGGCCGAGGCGTAACCGGCGGTGACCACGCGCCACAGGTCGAACGCGGTGGTGCTGGCCGCGGTGGCCATCGCCGCGTCGTTCCAGCCACGCTGCTGCAGATAGTGGCGCGCCTGCGCCGACTGCTCGGCCAGCATGCTGCCTTGCAGCTTGCCCTGCGCGCGCAGGCTGGCGCAGCGCAACGACCACGCCGGCGGCGGCTGACGGGTTGCCCCGCGCGCCATGGGGGTGTCGTCGAAGCGGGCGTCGGCAAGCGCGCATGGCAGCCAGATCGCCGCCTCGGTCGCGTAGTCGTACAGCGGCCGGCCGCCATCCGCGGCGTAGACATTGGGTTCCAGCGCCACCACGCCGGCGAAGAACCCGTCATGGTCGAGCCCCGCCGCCTGCAGCACCGCGCCGCCGCCATTGGAGATGCCGGTGGCGATGATCTTCGTGTTCTGCGCCGTGAACGGCGCCTCGCCCGGGTAGGCGCGGTCGAGCATGGTCAGGCCGAACTGCGCGGCCTGGATCACGTCGCGGCCCCAGTCCGCCTCCGGGTTGTCGCCGGAGTGCGCGTGCTTGACCGCGATGCCCGTACCGGCACCTGCCGGCGGCGGCTCGAACTCCAGTTCCTGCTCGCCGCGTTTCGCACGCCGGCCGTCCAGCGCCACCCCGCTGTCGTCGGAATAATCGAAATAGCCCGAGCCGGTGCCCTTGTCGGTGTACGCCACCGCGCAACCGCGCGGCAGACCCCACGCGCCGGCCACGGCGATCGCACCGTAGATGCCGCGCGAACCGGACGAGGCGGTCACCACCAGGCAGCGCTTCGCGTGGTCGAATCCGTCGGGCAATTGCAGCAGCACCCGATGCGGCGAACGCGCCCCCGGCAGCCGAGCGAACATCTGGTACTCGCGCCCCGGCACGTCCGGCACGCCGCCGTACACGCGGCCGTAGCCGCCCAGCGGGCCGAGATCGGCGATGCCTTTCCAGCTGGCCTGGATCGCCCGGCGGCGCAGCTCCGCCGCGGTAGGCGCCAGCGGATTGGCGAACGGCGCCGGCAAGCCGGCCAATCCGCTCAGGCCCAGGCCGGCGCTGAGCAGGTCATCGTGGCCGCGGTGCTCGGTGGCAAGCACCTTGCCCAGTTCCAGCTCATGCATCTTCGCCCCTCGCGTGGTCGCCCCTTCGACACAAGCGGACAGCATGACGGAAACCAGCACGCAGATGCACGGCGCGGCCAACCAGCGAAGGGATGCATTCATTGCCACACCATAAGCAGGCACGCGACGCGTTGCCATCGTACGAAGGTCCAGCGCCGCCGCCACGGCAACTCGACGCCGGCAGTTCGTCCGGCTACCTTGGCGCTCATGCCGAGTCTGTTGATCGCCGACGACCACCCGCTGTTTCGTGCCGCGTTGCGCCAGGCCGCCGAGCACAACCTGCCCGACTGCACCGTGCGCGAGGCCACCGACCTGGCCACCGCACTGGCCGCGTTGCGTGCGGACCCGGACATCGACCTGGTGCTGCTCGACCTGCACATGCCGGGCAGCCACGGACTGACCGGCCTGGCCGCGGTGCGCGGCCAGCATCCGGCGGTTGCCGTGCTGGTGGTATCGGCGCACGACGAACCGCACGTGGTGCGCCGCGTGCTCGACCACGGCGCCGCTGGTTTCATCTGCAAGAGCGCCAGCCCCACCGAGATCGGTGCAGCGATCCGGCAGGTGCTCGACTGCGGCAGCTGGCTGCCCGCCGCACTCGCCGACGCCGTCGCCGCCCTGCCCGCCGATTCCACCGACACCGATCTGGCCGGCCGGCTGGCCCGGTTGACCGAACAGCAGTCGCGGGTGCTCGCCCTGCTCGCCGAGGGGCTGCTGAACAAGCAGATCGCCGACCGGCTCTCGATCCAGGAGCGCACGGTGAAGGCACATGTCACGGCGATCTTCGAGAAGCTGCGGGTGCGCAATCGCACGCAGGCCGGCATGCTGTTGCGATCGCTCGACCTGGGGGAGCCAGGACGGGTGGGATAGCCGCACGCGGCGACACCACGCCACGACATCGCCCTTGGCGGGATTCCATCCGTGGCCGGCCAGGCGCACACTGCGCGCGCCCAGACCGAGACGCCTCTGCCCCGTTCCCGGAGGATGGGCGCTACCTCATGATCTCGTCCCCTGCGCCGGCGGGTTCGCCCGCCGCACGTGACTTCATCCAGCAGAAGGATGTCAATCATGAATCTGTCGCGTCGTCTTCGTCTCGTCGTCCTGGCTCTCGTCGCCTTCGTCTGCGGAATCCTGTGGCCGGGCCTGCTGACCGGCGCCCAGGCGCGCGAAGCCACCCCGATGCAAACCATCGCCGGCCTCGGCAGCATCTCGTTCCCCACGTCGACCCATTCGACGGCTGCGCAAACCGCCTTCCTGCGCGGCGCGCTGCTGTTGCACCTGTTCGAGTATCCGGATGCCGCCAAGGCATTCCGCGAGGCCCGGCAACTGGACCCGGGCTTCGCCATGGCCTGCTGGGGTGAAGCGATGACGTACAACCACGGCATCTGGAACCAGCTCGATGCCGATGCCGGTCGCGCGGCACTCGACCGGCTCGGCCCTACCCCGGCCGCGCGCGCCGCCAAGGCGCCGACGCCGCGCGAGAAGGCCTATCTCGCCGCCGTGGAAATCCTGTATTCCGGCCACGGCACCAAGCCGGAACGCGACGCGCAGTACGACCAGGCGATGGAGCGATTGGCCAGGACCTGGCCGCATGACAACAACGCCCAGCTCTTCCACGCGCTGGCGCTGATGGGACGCAGCGAAGGCGTGCGCGACATCCCGGCCTATCTGCGCGCCGGTGCCATTGCCGAGCGCATCTTCCGCCTGAACCCGCAGGACCCCGGCGCGGCGCATTACTGGATTCACGCAATGGACGATCCCGCGCACGCCGCCGGCGCGCTCGAGCCTGCGCACGCGCTGTCGAAGATCTCGCCCGACGCCGCCCACGCCCAGCACATGACGTCGCACATCTTCATGGCGCTCGGCTTGTGGGATGACGTGGCGAAAGCCAACGAGGTGGCGATGCGCGTGGTCAATGCCCAGGCCAAAGCCGCGGGCCGCCCGCCCGCCGAATGCGGTCACTACATGGAATGGCTGGAGTACGCCTACTACCAGCAGGGTCGTTTCCGCGATGCTGAAAGGGCGCTGCAGGCATGCCGGCAGTCGATCGAACCCTCGATAGCCTGGGCCAACGCCCACGCCGACCGGCTCGCCACGATGCAAAGCACGCCGACGAAGTTCGCGCAAATGCTCAACAAGTCGCTGCTGCAGATGCGCGCGATCGCCGTGGTCGAATCCGGCGACGGCAACGGCCCGGCCGCGCACACCACGGTGGATACGACCGGCATGGGCCCGGACGCCGGCTGGAACGATTTCACCGAGGGCTATGCCGCGATCGAACGCCACGACCTGCCGGCTGCGCAGAAATCGCTGGCCGCGCTGTCGGCGCGGCACGCCGGCAGCGAGACCTCCGGCGACGCCCAGACGACCAGCTACCTGGCCATCCTCCGGGAGGACCTCGGCGGCATGCTGGCGATCGGCGAGGGCAAGCCGCAGAGTGGCCTGGATGCCATCCGCCGCGCAGCCCGCCGCTACGAAACACTGGCGTTCGACTTCGGTCCGCCGGTGCCGATCAAGCCGCCACACGAACTGCTGGGCGAACAGCTGCTCAGGCAAGGCAAGGCGACCGAGGCGCGCGCGGCATTCGGGACCGCACTGAAAAGCGCACCCCGCCGCACCCGGTCCCTCCTCGGCCGCGCCCGCGCGGAATCGGCCAGCGGCGACCCCGCGGCAGCCACCGTCACCTACAAGGAACTGATGACCATCTGGCACAGCGCCGATGCGGATCTGCCGGCGCTGGCCGAAGCGAAGGGGTTCGTCGCGGCACATCCGTGAATGCACGGCGTCCCGCCGCAATCCCCGTCACGTACCAACACTCACTCAGGCGAAATGCGTGGCATCGACCTCGCTGCTGGCCGGCGCCATGAAATACTCGTGCAGGTATTTCTCGCCTTCGTCGCAGAACACCGTCACCACCGTCTTCAACTCGGGGAAGTTCTTGCGGATGCGCTGCGCCGCCAGCATGTGCGCGCCGGAGCTGGGGCCACAGAACAGGCCGTGGCGGCGTGCCAACCGTTTCATCTCGGCCACCGCATCGACGCTGGATACCGACAGCACCTCGTTCACCAGGCTGGCGTGGCGTTCGAAGATGCCCGGCACGAAGCCGTCGGAAATGCCCTCGATGGTGTGCGCGGCGATCTCGCCGCAGAGGATCGTGCACGATTCGGATGGCTCCATCGCGAACAGCCGCACATCGGGATTGACCGCGCGGAACGCCTGCCCCACGCCGATCAGCGTACCGCCGGTGCCCACGCCGAGCACCAAAGCATCGGGCACGCAGCCGGCGGGCAACTGGGCAAGGATCTCCGGGCCGAGGATCTCGCGGTTCTCCTCCACGTTCCATTCCGACTCGAACTGGCTGGGGCAGAAATAGCCGGGCTGCTGGCCCAGTTCCTTCGCCCGCGCCAGCGCCTCGTTGACGTGGAAATTGCCGCAGAACAGCACCTCGGCGCCGAATGCGCGGGAGATCGCCACGCGCTCGCTGGACAGCCCCTCGGGCATCACCACTTGCATGCGGTAGCCCTTCACCGCGGCCACCATCGACAGGGCGTTGCCGGTGTTGCCGCTGGTCGCCTCCACGATGGTGTCGCCCGGCTTGAGCAGGCCTTCGCGCTCGGCGCGCTCGATCATGTACCTGGCGATGCGCGCCTTGATCGAGCCGGACGGGTTGAGGAACTCGATCTTGGCGTAGACACCCTCGATGTTCAGCAGCGGCGTGTCGCCGATGGCGTCGAGGATGGTGTCGGAGACCGTGGCAAAACGGGCGCTCATCTCAGTGGCCCTCGTGCGCATGCTGCATCACGTCCAGCGCCAGCGCGGAATGCGCATAGGCGGCGCCGGCGCGCATTTCGGCGGCGACCCAGATCGCCTCCATGATCTGCTGTTCGGTGGCGCCCTGCTTGAGTGCCTCGGCGGTATGGCCCTTGATGCAGTACGGGCATTGCGTGGTGTGCGCCACCGCCACCGCGATCAACTGCTTGGTGACGTCGGGCAAGGCGCCGTCGGCGAACACGGCGGCACTGAAAGCCTTGAAGGCCTGCAGCGGCGCGGGCGCCAGCTCGCGGCGCTTGCGCGCCAGTTCCACGGTGGAGGGGGGATACATGGGTGACTCCATGGGGTTTGCTCCTGTTCGTTTCTCGGACGCGCACGCCCGCTCGCCCTGCGGCGACCGGACGCGCGGGGTCGGGTCGATCGCCTCAGAGTGGCGGCCGCGATGTGCCGAGCACCCAGCCGGGCGGATCGCTGGCGGGAAAGCTCTGCGCCAGTTGCTCGTCGATGCGTCGTTCGCGCCGTTCGCGCGACTGGCGCGCATCACCCGGCGTCTGCCGCCGCACGTCGGATTCCGCTGCCCTTCTGCATCGTTTCATGGTTGTGCACCCAGCATGGCGCCAAGCGGGCGTCGCGTACCCTCACCTTAGGCGCGGCCGCATGGCGCAGCGCTGATCCACGTCAGGGAATGGCTGGATCGCCGGCATGATGGGCGCGCACCGGTGAAAACACCGTGGTCGCACCGGCCACGCGCGGCGGCAGCGATCAACCGTGCGACGGTGCGGCCGGCTGCATGTAGGTCGGCGTGTTCGCATAGGGCGCGGGCACCTCCCACATGCGCGCGGCGTAGAACACCGCCCAGGCCACCACGAACAGGCTCAGCACCCACACCCACACCGGGATCGACGAACGCGCCTCGGCGCGGCGCGGATCAAACGGATCGTCCGTGCTGAACGCATCCACGTGCAGCTGCAACTCGCCGCGCCGGGTCGAGCCCGGACGCAGGCCGGAGACCAGGATGCCGGGACCGTTCTGCACGACGAACGGGATCTCCTCGATGCCTTCGGCACCGCCCTGGTCCTCGGCACAGACGATCAGACGATGCGGACCGTCGCTCAGCTGGCGCGTATCCAGCGTCAGCGAGGTGGGCAACTCGCGATCGATCACCGGCTTCGGGTTGTCGTCGATGTAGATGCGCACGTGCGGCTTGGCCATCGCGGATACCTCCCTCACCGATCCGGCCGCAGGATGTCGTTCTTGCGGTGGCGCGGATCCTTCTCGCCGGGCCGGAAGATCATCCAGAACATCGCGACGAAACAGCCGATCGTGATGGCACCGGCGATCCCGATGATCGCGATGTTGCCCCACAGCGGCCCGGTCATGTGATGCATGTCATTGCCCCTTCGCGCGCACGACAGCGACCTCGGCCGGCGTGACCGGCTTGGCGTGGTTGCCCCACGAGCTGCGCTCGTAGTTGACGATGTCGGCAATGTCCGCGTCGCTCAGCTGGCCGGCGAACGGCGGCATGGCGCTGTCGTATTTCACGCCGCCGATGATGACGCCGTGCGCGCCCTGCAACACCGTGTGGATGTGCAGGGTCGGGTCCTCATCGTCCACCGCGGCATTGCCCTTGAGCGGCGGAAAGGCGCCGGGGATGCCGGTGCCGGTGGCCTGGTGGCAGGCGGAACAATTGGCGGTGAACAACGCCTCGCCCTTGCTCGCCACGTACTGGTACGCACCGGCCGGAGCAGTCGCCGGCGCAGGTCCGGCCTTCGCCATCGGCGCCGCGTTCGTCGCGCCGCCCATGCTGCCGTTCATCGTGTAACCCGGGATCGGCGTCTGCTTCAGGGACAGCAGATAGGCAACCAGCGCCCTGGCCTGCGGCGTGGGGATCACCTTGCCCGTCGTCGGTGCAAAACCTTCCGGAATCGGCACCGCGGTCTCGCCGGGCGGCACCTTGTCCACCACGCGGAACAGGAACCTGAAGTTCGGCATGATCGACTCGGGCACCACGGCGCGCGGGTCGAACAGGTGGATGTACTGCCACACGTCGCTCGGCTTGCTGGCGCCCACGTTGGCGAGATCCGGGCCGGTGCGTTCGGAACCCAGCAACTCCGGCGTCTGGTAGGCGAAGTCGCCCGGCGCGGAAGGCCGGCCGAACACCTTGTCCTCGTCCAGCGGGCGTACCTGTTGCGTATGGCAATAGCTGCAGCCGTTGGCGACAAAAACCGTGCGGCCTTCCGCCTGCAACGCGGTCAGCGGTTCCACGCCCGGGCCCGCCGGTGTGCCGGACAAGTCGATCGCTGGCAGCACCGCCACCAGCAGCACGATGACGATGTAGATGCCCAGCGCCCCGCCGGCGATCAGCAGGAGCTTTTTCATGCCGTGACCTCCCCGGTGGCGTCGGCATCGAGCACCGGCGAGGCGGCATTGCCGGGCTGGCCCGAGGTCATGCGCCACACGTTCCACGCGAACACCAGGTGCGAGCCGAACATCAGCATCCCGCCCACGCCACGCCACACGTAGTACGGCTGCATGTCCACCACCGACTGGATGAACGGGAGGCCGTGCAGCCAATCCAGTCCCTGCACCGTGCCGCCGATCGACAGCGAGATCACGTAGATGAAGCTGCCTACCAGCGCCATCCAGAAATGCGCCGCCAGCCCGATGCGTCCCGCGGTCTTGCCGGTGGCCAGCGGCAGCAGCGCGTAGATGCCGCCCCACAGCGCGAACGTGACGAAGCCGTACATCGTCAGGTGCGAATGTCCGACCGTGAAGTTGGTGAAGTGCCAGATCGCCTGCATCGAGCGGAACGCCTCGACCGTGCCCTGGGTCGAGCCGAACAGATAACCGATCACCCCCACGAAGATGAACATCAGCGGGTAGGAATGGATCATGTCGCGATAGCGCCCGCGCATGGTCAGCAGGTAGTTCGCGCTGCCGCCCCACACCGGCACCAGCATCGCCACGCTGAACACGATCGCGGTGGTCTGCAGCCACCACGGCAGCGGACTGAACAGGAAATGGTGCGCACCGAGCAGCGGATAGAACAGCAGGTTGGTCCAGAACGCGAACACGCCAAGCGCGTAGGAATAGATCGGTCGGCTCAGGATCTTGGGTATCGCGTAGTAGAACGTGCCCAGTGCCAGAGGCGTGAACCACATGCCGACCGCGTTGTGCATGTAGAAACCGGAGATGGCCACCTGGCCCAGGCCATGCTGGTACCACGGCAGCACGCCCACGGTGGCGATCACGCACGTCCACAACACGCCGGCGATGGTGTACCAGTTGGAAAGATAGATGTCCTCGCTGCTGCGCCTGAGCACGGTGCCGATGAGGTTCCATCCCGTCACCAGCAAGGCGGCCAGGAAGATCAGCCGGATCGGCCACGGCCATTCGCGATATTCCAGATCGCCGTCGTTGCAGCCAAGGTCCAGCGCAATCGTGCCGGCGATCGCGGCGAGGTTGAACAACGCCAGTCCGAGCCACGCCAGCCGGGTGCTGTACAGGCGCGTGCCGCAGCTGCGCGCGGCGATGTAATACGCCACGCCGACCAGGCCGATGCTGGCCCAGCCGTAGAACGTCGCGTTGGTATGGATCGGCCGCAGGCGACCGAAAGTCAGGTATTTGGCCGCCCAGAAGTCCGGTGCGCCGAACTTGAACGCCAGCAGCAGACCGACTGCCGTGGCAATCACCAGCCAGATCGTGGCGGTGGTGACGTACGCCGTGAATACCGCCGTCAACGCACGGTCGTCTTCCGCCTGTCCGATCGCGCGGGGTGCCGCTGCGCTTGCCTGCATCGTTCCATTCCGTCGAATCCGGTATGGCGCCCACCCGGGCGTCGAGCCCCATGACCATAGGCCTCGATCTCCGGTGCGGCATTGATCCAGATCAGGTCTCGCCGGCAGTGGCGCCGCAAGAATCGCCCGGCTGCGACGCGGTGGGCGAAGGCGCCGTGCCCGCGCTGACGACGCGGGTACGCGCAACTTGTTGCGCCGCATGTACACCGCGCGCACCGAGGCGCAACAGCGTCTGCCGCAGTGCCAGCGGCTTGAGCGGCTTGTACAGCACGCCCGCGCCGGCATCGAGCAGTTGCTGGCGCAGTTCGCCGTCGCGGTCCGCGGTGAGCATCACCGTGGGCACGTCAGGGTGGCCTGCCGCGAGTTGTCGCCAGACATCCAGGCCGTTCTGGCCGCCATCCAGATGGAAGTCCAGGATGTTGACGTCCGGCCGCCACGGCACCGCCAACGCCTGCGCCGCGTTGCGCGCGGCGTGCACCTGCCAGCCCCAGCTGGCCAGCAGCGTGGTCAGCGCCGCCAGCGCCGCCGGTTCGTTGTCCAGCACCAGCGCGCGGCCCGCCGGCAGCGGCTGCATGGTGTCGGGAGAGGGCGCGCGGTGCGGCGCGGGCGGTGCCAGCGGCACCTCGAGATGGAACACGCTGCCGTGCCCCGGCGACGAGCGCAGCCCGAGCGGATGGCCGAGCAGGTCCGCCATGCGCTGCGCGATCGACAGGCCCAGTCCCAAGCCCTGCCCTCCGGCCGTACTGCCGCGACGGAACTCCTGGAAGATCAGTTGCTGCTCCTCCGGCGCAATGCCGCCACCGGTATCCCACACCTCCAGCCGCAGCATGGCGCCGCGCCGGCGCGCGCCGAGCAGCACGCGGCCGTGGCCGGCATGGCGCAGCGCGTTGGACAGGAAGTTCTGCAGCACCCGCCGCAACAGCTGCGGATCGGACTGCACCCATGCCCGCGTACTCACCACGCGCAACCGGACATCGCGATCGGCGGCCATCGCGCGAAACTCGGCGCCGAGCGGATCGAACACTTCGGCCAGCGCAAACGCGCGCAGCTGCGGATGCAGGCGGCCACCCTCCAGCCGCGCCACGTCGAGCAGCCCGGTCAGCAAGCCCTCGGTGGCGGCGAGCGCGCCGTTGAGGTGCTGCGCCGTGCGGCTGTCGCCACTGCGCTCGGTCAGCGCATGCGCGAACAACTGCGCCGCATGCAGCGGCTGCATCAGGTCATGGGTGACCGCGGTGAGGAAGCGGCCCTTCGCCTCGTTGGCCGCCTGCGCATCCGCCGAGGCCAGCGCCAGTGCACGGGTGCGCTCATCCACGCGCAGTTCCAGTGTCTCGTTGACGCGCTTGAGCGCCGCCTCGGCCTGGCGGAACGCGGTGACGTCGGTGAAGGTGGCCACGAAGCCGCCGCCGGGCATCGGATTGCCGCGGACCTCCACGATCCTGCCGTCGGGAAAACGACGCTCGGACAAATGCCGGGTGCCCGCGCGCATGTGCTCCAGCCGGCGCTGCACGCGTGTCTCGACCGCCCCGGGGCCGAGCATGCCGGCCTCGATGTTGTGGCGGGTCAGCTCGGCGACCGGGCGGCCCACCCGCAACATGCCCGGTGGATAGTTGAACAGGCGTGCATACGGCGAGTTCCACGCCACCAGACACAGCTCCGCGTCGACCACGCAGATGCCCTGGCTCATGTTCTCCAGCGCCGCGCCCAGCACGCGCTGATTGAAGCGCAAATCCTGCGCCGCCTCGCCCACGATCGCGACCACCGTATCGAGCTCGTCGCGGCCCTGCCGATGCGCCACTTCCAGCAGCAGGCGCGCCGAGGCGGCGCCGATCACCGCGGCCAGCTCGTGCTCCACCTGGTTGACCCGCGCGGTGCCGGACGAGCCGCTGGCTGGCGCACCGTCGAACAGATGCTCGACACGCTCCGGCGGCAGGAAGCGCGCCGCCAGCGCACGCAGTTCGGCGACGTCGACATGGCCGACGCTGACCGCCCGTCCGCCCTGCCCGTAGCGCGAGCCGGCAACGGCCAGCATCACCGCCGCGTTCGCCGCCAGGCTGACCACCACGGCGCGACCGAGGCGGTTCCAGTCGCCCAGGCCGAGCAGGTCGTCCGGCGCCAGCCAGTGCACGCCGAACGGTCCCTCGCGCAGCCACGGCAGTGACGCCGGCAGCAGCGCCGGCAACACCGCGTAGATCCACACCACGGTGCCGGCAGCCAGCCCGGCCATCACCGCGCGCGAGCCCAGTTGCGGCCGGTACATCGCCGCAAGCACGGCCGGCGTCAGTCCGGCCAGCGCCGAGAACGAGATCGCGCCGATGTCGGCCAGGGCCTCGTTGCGCGCCAGCAGGCGGCTGTATGCCCACGCCAGCAGGATCACCACCACGATCGCCACGCGCCGGTAATTGAGCAATGCCCCGCGCAAGTCGACGCGCTCGCCGCGCCCCCAACCCGAACGCACGCGCAGCGGCGCGATGAAATGGTTGACCACCATCAGGCTCAGCGTCAGCGTGGCGATCACCACCATGCTGGTCGCCGCGCTCAGACCGCCGAGAAACGCGACCAGCGCCAGCCCCCGCTCGCCCTGTGCCAGCGGCAGGGCCAGCACGTACATGTCCGACGACACCCCGCTGGGCCCGAGCAGCGCATCACCCAGCCGCGCCAGCGGCAGGATCGGCAGCGAGATCAGCAGCAGGTACAACGGAAACAGCCAGCGCGCGGTGCGCAGGTTGCCGTCGCTGCGGCACTCCACGATGCCGGCGTAGAACTGGTGCGGCATGGTGAACATCGCCAACGCGCCGAGCAGGATCAGCACCGGGAAGCCGCCGCTGTCCGGCGGCCCTGGCACATGCGCGGGCAAATCCGCCGGCAGCGCGGCAAACAACAGGCTGCCCAGCGCCAGCATTGCGCCAAGCTTGAACAGCGACTCGAACGCCATCGCCAGCACCAGCCCGCGATTGTGCGCCATGGTCGAGGCGCGCCGCGTACCGAACAGCATCGCGAACAGCGCCATCAGCAAGGCCACGTACAACGCGCTGTCCTGCCACGGCTCGGATTCGGCCAGTTGCCCCTGGCTGAGGATGCCGTAGCTCATCGCCACCGCCTTGAGCTGCAGCGCGATGTACGGCACGATGCCGATCACCACCACCGCGGTGACCAGCGCCGCCAACCCCGAATGCCGGCCCAGCCGCACCGCGATCAGGTCGGCCAGCGAACCGGCGTTGTACTCGCGCACCAGCTGCACCATCCGGCCGAGGAATTTCAGCGCGAACAGGTACATCACGATCGCCCCCACGAACGTCGGCGGCAGCCACCAACCGGAGCGGCTGGCCTGGGTGACGGTGCCGTAGAACGTCCACGAGGTGCAGTGGATCGCCAGCGACAGCGCATACACGATCGCCCATCGCTTCTCGAAAATGTGCGGCCGCCGCTCGCCCAGCAACGCCACCCCGAACAGCAGGCCCAGCCAGCACAGCGCCGCGATCGCGATGACGCTGGAGCTCAGCATGGCGTCTGTGCCCTTGCTTGCGGGGGCGACCCCGGCCGCGATGCGTTAGTCCCGATGTGCCATGTCTTCAAAACGAACAGCTTTCGTACGCCGGTATCTGCAGGAGCGGACGGGAACAAGAGCATCGCGCGCGAGCGCGCTCCCACAACACTGCCGAAGCCGTCCGCATGGGGGGCCATCAATGACCGGCAGGCAAGCCCAGCGCGCGCGCCGCGTTCACCAGCCAGCGCAACTGCACGCCCTGGCGTGTGTCGTAGTCGGCTCCCGAATAACCCCACCAGTCCCAGCATGCCTGCGGATTCAAGGGCGCGAAACTTGCGCGTGTCTGAGGATATAGCACGGCCACGTCGTAGACGTCCGCCCAGCGATTGAAGCCGGCGTCCTCGACGAAGGCCTTGCCCACGGCGGCAGCGTTCTGCTTGCAGCCGTGGAAGGCCACCATCAGGCCGCAGGGTTTGCCGGCGAGGCAGGCGGCGGGCAGGTAGACGTAGCCGGTGTCGGCCAGGAAGGCGTCGGCGTCACCGGGACGCAGGGCGTCCTGGTCGAAGCTGCGCAGTTCGCCGTGTGCTTCGCCCGCCGCGTGGGCCGGCTTGCCGAACATCTGCGCAAAGATCTCGCCGGCGGCATCGAAACCGCAGTGGCCCAGGTAGGGCGACACCGACTTGTCGCAGTCGTCGCCGCGGCCGGCCACCGGCAGGTTGTGTGCGAACGCGCGATCGCCATCGTCGCGCACCCGCATGCCCGCGAGAGCGGGGGTTCCGTCGCGCAACTGCTCGTAGAAACGGGCGCCGGCCTCGGCCACGGCCGGCGCCACCAGGGCGTCGTCCCTGCCGTGCAGCAGGTAGACGCGGGCACGCGCGAGATCCTTCAGGGAGCCGATCTCGCCGGCGGCCGAACGCCGGCGAGCCTTGGCCACCAGCGCACCGACATCCGGTGCGGGCGCGCCCTTCATGCAACTGCCGAGCGCCGCACCGAGCTGGCCGCCGGCGCAGCCGTAGGGACCACCGGCGACCAGGGCCGCGTTCGGGAACAGTTCCGGATACGCCAGCTGCACCTGGCTGGCCATGTACGCGCCGGACGAAAGGCCGACCACGGCGGTGCGCGCCGGAACGATCTTCAACCGGGGCAATGGCGGGGTGTCGCCCGCCCGCGCGACGGTGGCGAGCAGCAGCAAGGTCACGAAGCCGAGGGTCTTGCGCATGCGTGTTCTCCGTTTGGCCAGCCGATGCCTGGCGGCGAGCGTGGTCCCGACGCCGACCGGATGCGCCGGCGCATGAAAAAAACCCCGCGGAAGCACGCCGGCACTTCCGCGGGATGGGGAGGAACCGTGTCGTCAGAACTTGTACTTCGCGCTCAGCGTGACCATCCGCGGGGCGCCGTAAAAGCCCGTGTAGATGCCCAGCGCACCAATGTTGTAGCCGGTGGTGCGGTAGGACTTGTTGGCCAGGTTGGTGCCTTGCAGGCTGAGCGACCAGGGCTGGTTGACCTGCCAGATGACGCCGGCGTTCCACAGGCCGTAGGCGGACTGCGCGATCAGCGGCGACAACGTGGTCTCCGGATACACCATGGTCTGGTAGGTGTAGTTGATCCGCGCCGAGAGGTTGCCGCCGTTGGCCAGCGGCGTGCTGTTTTCCAGCGAGAGGCCGCCGGACCACTCCGGCGCGTTGGTGAACTTCTGCTGGTCGGCGACGTTGACGCCGCCAGTCATGTACTTGGTGTACCTGGTATGCAGGTAGGCGAAGTTGCCGCTGAAGGTCCAGTTCTCCGACGGCTTCCAGGCGAATTCCTCCTCCAGGCCATCGATGTGGCCCTTGCCGGCGTTGGTGAAGTCACCGAAGAAACCCTGGCTGCCGTTGGCCTGCGTGTAGGAGCTGAACACCGACAGCTGGATGTCCGAGTAGACGTTGCGGAACATCGCCGTGTTCATCATCAGCGCGCCGTCGAAGAAACTCATCTTGCTGCCCAGCTCGAACGACTGCACCTTCTCGTCGTCGATCGGGCGGCATGAAGCAGGCACCGCCACGCAGTTGGCGCGGATGTTGTAGCCACCGGAGTGGAAGCCCTCCGAGTAGCTGGCGTAGAGCTTGACCTGGTCGCTGACGCTCCAGTCCAGCGAGACCTTGGGCGACACGTTGCTGCTGGCGTGCGAACCGCTGAAGTCGGCCAGCGTGGCGATCGGCGTGGTGAAGGTGTCGTCCGCGTAGCCGTAGTTCCGGATCAGTGCGGTCTTGGTCTCGTGGGTGTAGCGCAGACCGACGTCCAGGCTCCAGCTCGGACTGATGTCCCAGGTGAAGTCGCCGTAGCCGGCCCAGCTCTTGGTGCCCATGCGCCCGCCGGTGCCGCCGAATTGGGTCAGGCCCAGGGTGGAATACGGCGGCGAGCCGAGGAAGATGTTCTTGATCTGGCCGTCGGCATGACCGTCGAAGTAGTACAGGCCGAACACGCCGTGCACGGTGCCGCCGGCATCGTAGTTGGCCTGGAATTCCTGGGTGAACTGGTGGTCGGCGTAGACCGCGTTCACGTCGGCGATCTTCTCCGGCAGCGTGTCGAAGTCGATGTTGGTGTCGGTGTGGGAACCACGCACGGCGGTGACGGATTTCAGCGACCAATCCTGGCTGGCGATCCAGTTCATGGTCAGCGCGCTGCCGTAGAGCTTGGTGTGGTTGACCTGGGGGAAGCCGCTGCGGGTGTCGAAATCGCTGTCCAGCGGCTGGTAGGCCGGGTCGAGCTTGTTCGCCACGAGCATCTTGGCGCCGCGCGGGTTGGAGTTGTCGCGCACGCCGTCGACCGACAGCTGCACGTTGAACGTGCTGGACGGGAAGAAGCCGAGCGTGGCGCGCGCGGCGTTGGTGTTCTTGTTGCCGTTGCGGCTGCCGGTGAGGATGTTCTCGCCGAAGCCGTCGTTGTGGCTGCTGGCGTAGGCGATGCGGCCGCGCCACATCTCGTCGGCGCTGGCGCCGCCCAGGCTCGCCTTGACGTCCTTCTCGCCATGGGTGCCGCCGGTGACTTCCACCGAACCCTCGGCTTTCACCGGCAGCGGATTGGAGACGTACTTGATCGCGCCACCGATGGTGTTCTTGCCATACAGCGTGCCTTGCGGGCCGCGCAGCACCTCGATGCGGCTGACGTCGAACACGTCCAGCACCGCACCCTGCGGACGGGCCAGGTACACGTCGTCGAGATAGATGCCCACGCCCGGGTCGAAGCCCCAGGTCGGGTCGGCCTGGCCGACGCCGCGGATATAGGCGGTGAGCGTGGTGTTGGAGCCGCGCGCGGCATAAATCTGCAGCGAGGGGACCTTGCCCTGCAGGTCGGACAGGCTCTGCACGTTCTGCCGTTCCAGCGACTGCGCGGTAAAGGCGCTGACCGCGATCGGCACGTCCTGCAGGGTTTCTTCGCGCTTGCGTGCGGTGACCACCACGGTATCGAGCTGCTTGGCGTTCTTCGGCTTGGCGGTATCCGTGGCGACCGGGGCGTTGTCGGCTTGTTGCGCGTGAACCGGCAGGACATGGAACAGACCGGTGGCCAGTCCGATCGCCACACTCAAAGACGTGAGCTTCATGATTTCCCCTCGCAGTGAAGCCCACATCGACGATGAAGGCTGATGCGGGCAGATTAGGCAGCTGCCGGCGCAACGGCACTTGTACCTTCGTACAGTGCCCGATGCCGGAGCAGCCGCGGATACTCGTGCCTTCGCCGAGTCCCGACCACCGCCAAACTGGGGAGCCACTACGGATGGCATTTCTGATCGTGCTGGCTGCGCTGTGCTTCCTGATGTTCGCGGCCTACCGCGGCTACAGCGTGATCCTGTTCGCCCCGATCGCCGCGCTGGGCGCGGTGCTGCTGACCGAGCCGGCGCTGGTGGCGCCGATGTTCACCGGCCTGTTCATGGACAGGATGGTCGGCTTCCTCAAGCTGTATTTCCCGGTGTTCATGCTGGGCGCGGTGTTCGGCAAGCTGATCGAGCTGTCGGGGTTCTCCAAGTCGATCGTGGCGGCGACGATCGGCCTGGTCGGGCGCAGCCGGGCGATCCTGTCCATCGTGCTGGTGTGCGCGCTGCTGACCTACGGCGGCGTGTCGCTGTTCGTGGTGGTGTTCGCGGTCTACCCGTTCGCGGCGGAACTGTTCCGCGCCAGCGACATCCCCAAGCGGCTGATCCCCGGCACCATCGCGCTGGGCGCGTTCACCTTCACCATGGATTCGCTGCCCGGCACGCCGCAGATCCAGAACATCATCCCCACCGCGTTCTTCGGCACCGATACCTGGGCCGCGCCGTGGCTGGGCACGATCGGCGGCATCTTCATCCTGGTCGTGGGCCTGGGCTATCTCGACTGGCGCCGGCGCAAGGCCGCGGCAGCCGGCGAGGGCTACGGCAGCAACCTGGTCAACGAACCGGAGCCGTTCGACGCCACCCGCCTGCCGCATCCGCTGATCGCCCTGCTGCCGCTGGTGCTGGTCGGCGTATGCAACAAGCTGTTCACCGACTGGATTCCGCACCTCTACGGCGAGACGCAATCGTTCCTGCCCAGCGTGGTCGGCAGCGCCAGGCCGGTGGTGCAGGAGGTGTCCAAGGTCGCCGCGATCTGGGCGGTCGAGGGCGCCCTGCTGGCAGGCATTCTTTGCGTGCTGGTGTTCGCCTGGCGTGCAGTGATGGGGCGGCTGGCCGCAGGCACTCAGGCGGCGGTCGGCGGCGCCTTGCTGGCCTCGATGAACACCGCTTCGGAGTACGGCTTCGGCGCGGTGATCGCCGCCCTGCCCGGCTTCAAGCTGGTGGCCGACGCGCTGCACACCATTCCCAACCCGCTGGTCAACGAGGCGGTCACCGTCACCGCGCTGGCCGGCATCACCGGCTCGGCCTCTGGCGGCATGAGCATCGCGCTGGGCGCGATGGCGGAGACCTTCATCCACAACGCGAACGCCGCCGGCATCCCGATGGAGGTGCTGCACCGCGTGGCCGCGATGGCCTCCGGCGGCATGGACACCCTGCCCCACAACGGCGCGGTGATCACCCTGCTGGCGGTCACCGGGCTGACCCATCGCCAGTCCTACAAGGACATCTTCGCGATCACCGTGATCAAGACCCTGGCCGTGGCCGTGGTCATCACCGCGTACTACCTGCTGGGCGTGGTCTAGCGCACTCCGCCCGCGCCGCCCGCCGCTTGAACCCCGGGACGAAGCCCGCCTCGGGCGATGACCGACCCATGCCACCGGCCGTTCGCCGAGGCGGGTGGTGTCGCGTGCCTTGACCGGCTGTCGCACGGGTGCCCACACGCGGGCGCACAAACCCGTATAATCGACCGGTTAACCCTCAAATTACCCACGTGGTGGCTGCACGCGCCACCCGAGTCGATCCCATGTCCATAGAAAATCTGCGCAACATCGCCATCGTCGCCCACGTCGACCACGGCAAGACCACGCTGGTGGACTGCCTGCTCAAGCAGTCCGGCACGCTGAACGAGCGCACCGTGCTGGCCGAGCGTGTGATGGATTCGAACGACCAGGAAAAGGAACGCGGCATCACCATCCTGGCCAAGAACACCGCCATCACGTGGCGGGGCAACCGCATCAATATTGTCGACACGCCCGGACACGCCGACTTCGGCGGCGAGGTCGAGCGCGTGCTGTCGATGGTCGACTCGGTGCTGATCCTGGTCGACGCGATGGACGGCCCGATGCCGCAGACCCGCTTCGTGACGCAGAAGGCGTTCGCGATGGGCTTCAAGCCGATCGTGGTGATCAACAAGGTCGACCGCCCCGGTGCGCGCCCGGAGTGGGTCGTCGAGCAGGTATGGGATCTGTTTGACCGCCTCGGCGCCACGCCCGAGCAGATGGAGTTCCCGATCGTCTACGCCTCGGCGCTGAACGGCTATGCCGGCCTGGACGAGAACGTGCGCGAGGGCGACATGACCCCGCTGTACGAGGCGATCATGCAGCACGTCAGCAAGCCGGACGTGGATCCGGACGGCGCGTTCCAGATGCGCATCAGCCAGCTCGACTACAACAACTTCGTCGGCGTGATCGGCATCGGCCGCATCCAGCGCGGCACCCTGAAGAAGAACATGCCGGTGGCGGTGATCGATCGCCACGGCAAGAAGCGCCAGGGCAAGGTACTGCAGGTGCTCGGCTTCCTGGGCCTGGAGCGGATCGAGCAGGAAACCGCCGAGGCCGGCGACATCGTGGCCATCTCGGGCATCGCCGACCTGACCATCTCCGACACCATCTGCGCGCTGGACACGCCCGAAGCGCTGCCCGCGCTGACCGTGGACGAACCGACGATCTCGATGACCTTCCAGGTCAACAATTCGCCGTTCGCCGGCAACAAGGATCTCTCCGGCGGCAAGTTCCTCACCAGCCGCCAGCTCAAGGACCGGCTGGAGCGCGAGCAGGTGCACAACGTGGCCCTGAAGGTGGAGCAGGGTTCGGACGCCGACAAGTTCCTGGTCTCCGGCCGCGGCGAGCTGCACCTGTCGGTGCTGATCGAGAACATGCGCCGCGAAGGCTACGAACTGGCCGTGTCGCGCCCGGAAGTCATCATCAAGGAGATCGACGGCCAGAAGATGGAGCCGATCGAGCAGTTGGTGGTCGACGTGGAGGAAATCCACCAGGGCGGCGTGATGGAGAAGCTGGGCATGCGCAAGGGCCAGCTGAAGAACATGGAATCCGACGGCAAGGGCCGCGTGCGGCTGGATTACGAAATCCCGGCGCGCGGCCTGATCGGCTTCCAGAACCAGTTCAAGACCCTGACCCAGGGCTCGGGCCTGCTGTTCCACGTGTTCGACCACTACGGCCCGAAGGAAGAAGGCCAGATCGCCAAGCGCCAGAACGGCGTGATGATCGCCAATGCCGGCGGCACCACCCCCGCCTATTCGCTCGGGCCGCTGCAGGATCGCGGCAAGCTGTTCGCCGCCGAGGGCGACAACGTGTATGAAGGCCAGCTGGTCGGCATCCACGCCAAGGACAACGACCTCACCGTCAACGTGATCAAGCCCAAGCCGCTGACCAACATGCGCGCCTCGGGCAAGGACGACGCGATCCAGCTCACCCCCGCGATCAAGTTCACCCTGGAACAGGCACTGGACTTCATCGACGACGACGAGCTGGTCGAGGTCACCCCGAAGGAAATCCGCCTGCGCAAGAAGCACCTCACCGAGATCGACCGCAAGCGCGCCTCGCGCAGCTGATCCGATCGCGCCGCGATACGGCGATGGCGGGCTTTGCCCGCCCCGTGGTCCGCGCTGCTCTGCAGGAGCGCACGTTGTGCGCGATGCCCTTCGTCACGTGACGGAAGGCGTCGTGCGCAGGGCGGGCAAAGCCCGCCATCGGCGTTCGAGAGATGGCCGGGGGCGGTGCCCGCCCCTACAACCCGGGACCTTCAAACTCGCGGATCGTAGTTCGCGAAGCTCTTGCGCAACGCCTCGTAGGCCTTGCGCTGCGCGTCGCTGTCGGCCGCCGGCGTGCGGATGGACAATTCCACCAATTGGTCGCCGGGGTTGCTGCCCGGCATGCCGCGCCCCTTCAGCCTCAGCTTGCGGCCTGACTGCGAGCCGGCGGGGATGCGCAGGTCCACGGTGCCCGCCAGCGTCGGCACCGGTACGGTCGCGCCCAGCGCGGCTTCCCACGGCGCGATCGGCAGCACGTGGACGACATTGCGACCGTCGAGGCGAAAGCGCGGGTCGTCGCGGATGATCACTTCCAGCAGCAGGTCGCCCTTGGGTCCACCGCCCATGCCCGACTGACCCTGGCCCGAGAGACGGATCACCTGGCCGCTCTGGATGCCGGCGGGGATCTTCACCTCGAGCACGCGCTCGCCGCCGGACGAATCGTGCATGGCCAACCGCGTAGGGCCGCCGTCGAAGGCGGTCTGCAGGTCGATCTGCACCGAGGCCTGCACGTCCTGCCCACGCCGCGGCCGCGGCTGGCCGCGATGGCCGCCATGCGCAGCGCCGCGACCGAACAGGCTTTCGAAGAAATCGCTGAAATCACCGGCGTCGCCACCGAAGCCCTGTTGCTCCTGCCAGCCCGGCGGCGGGCGGAACTGCTCGCCCTGGCGATAACCGCCGGCGCGCAACTGGTCGTAGGAGCGCCGCTTCTCGGCGTCCTTCAACACCTCGTTGGCTTCGTTGACCGCCTTGAACTTCTCCTCGGCGCCCGCGTCCTTGTTCTTGTCCGGGTGGTACTTGCGCGCCAACTTGCGATACGCCGCCTTGATGTCGGCCTCGCTGGCGTCAGGCTTGACGCCGAGGATCTCGTAATAATCTTTGAATTCCACACCCGCTCCTTTTCGTCGGTACCGCAGCCTGAAAGGCTGCGCCCCGCCGCGGAGCATTATCCACGACGGGGCGGGTCTTCATACCGCGTTGCGTGTGCAGCGCAGGTCAGTTGCCGGTGTCGATCGCGATGCGACGCGGCGTGGTTTCGGGCTTCTTCGGAATCGCGATCTCCAGCACGCCGAAACGGCCATGCGCGCTGATGTTCTCCGCGTCGGCGCTCTCCGGCAGCGAGAAGCGGCGATGGAAGGTGCCGTAGACGCGCTCCTGCCGGGTCAGCCTGCCGCCGTCCTTTTCGTTGTCGACGGTGCGTTCGCCCTTGATGGTGAGGATGCTCTTGTCCATGCTCACCTCGATCGTGGACGGGTCCACGCCGGGCACGTCGACCAGGATCATGAAGCGCTTGTCTTCCTCGCGGATGTCCACCCGCGGCGCCCACTGGCTGGTTTCCACGGTGGACTGGTCATTGTCGCCGGCGCCGAAAAAGCGGCTCATGACCTGGCGGAAATCGTCCGGCGTACCGAACTCGCGGTTCCACACGGATTGACGGCTCACGTTCATTTCAGTGCCTCCTCTGACGGGTTTGCGGCGTGATCGCCGCCTGCCCCGGAAATAGGTGCTCGCCGCGGCGATTCAAGGCACCCGACCGCCAAAACCACTAGCATGCAAGCGTTGTTCACCATTGAGCGATCCATGACCATCCAACCCGGGGACACCCTGCCCGACGTCGCGATCAAGATGATCGACGGCGACATCCGGCCCGTGCACACAGGCGCGCTGTTCGGCGGACGCAAGGCCGTGCTGTTCGGCGTGCCTGGCGCGTTCACGCCGACCTGCTCGAACCATCACCTGCCCGGCTACGTGGCGGCGTTCGCCGAGTTCCAGGCGCGCGGCATCGCGGTGATGTGCCTCGCGGTCAACGACGCCTACGTGATGCAGGCGTGGGCCACCGAGCAGCACGTGCCACGCGGGCTGCTGATGCTGGCCGACGGCAACGCCAGCTTCACCCGCGCGCTGGGCCTGGAACTGGACGGCAGCGATTTCGGCATGGGCATCCGCGCGCGCCGGTTCGCGCTGTATGCCGAGGATGGCGTGGTGCGGCAATTGCAGCTGGAAGCGCCGGGCGAACTGCGCGTGTCCACCGCCGAGGCGATGCTCGCGGCGATCGGCCAGGCGCCGGGTGCACCGCACGGCGGCTGATATGCTGCGCCGATGGATATCGTCAACAACCCTGCCGTGGCCCGCATGGCCGAGCGTTTCCGTGGTTTCCTGCCGGTCGTGGTCGACGTGGAGACGGGCGGCTTCGATGCCGAACACGATGCGCTGCTGGAAATCGCCGCGATACCGCTGCGCATCGACGAGGCCGGCTTCCTGAGCACCAAGGAGCTGGTCACCACCCACGTGGAGCCGTTCCCCGGCGCCAACCTCGATCCCCGTTCGCTGGAGATCACCGGGATCGATCCGGACAATCCATTGCGCGGCGCCCTGCCCGAACGCCAGGCGCTGGACCACGTTTTCCAGGTGGTGCGCGAGGCGGTGCGCGAGGCAGGTTGCCAGCGGGCGATCCTGGTCGGCCACAACGCCGCCTTCGACCTGGGCTTTCTCAACCAGGCGGTGCGCCGCTGCGGGTACAAGCGCAATCCGTTCCATCCGTTCAGCTGTTTCGACACGGTCAGCCTGGCCGGCCTGGCCTATGGCCAGACCGTGCTGAGCAAGGCGGTGCTGGCGGCGGGCTTGACCTTCGACAGCCGCGAGGCGCATTCGGCCGTCTACGACGCCGAGCGCACCGCCGAGCTGTTCTGCAGCATCGTCAACCGCTGGCGGCAACTGGAGCTGGTGGAACGGGCGAGCCTCGACCTCGGCGCGTCCGCTGCGCAAGGTGGCGACGTCCCGATCGCCTGACGGGCCACCCGCGGAACCGGCGGCACGCGGATTCAGGCAGCCAACCTATGGCGCGTGGCCAGCCGGCGGCGGCATCGCGCGACGACGACGCCAGTTGTTCACCACGCCATAGACGCCGATGGCGATCCAGGCGGCCTCCAGCAGGAAGGCGGACAGGTTGAAGCTGCCGAATACCAGCGACAACAGCACACCGAGCGCGCCGAAAATGTTCATCGTCTGGTAGATCAGCCCGTTGCCATGCAGGCGATGCCCCTGCAGCAGCAGAAAGGCCAGCAACACCAGCGCCACGCCGAGATAGCCGGCCCAGTCGTACCAGAAGAAAGTCATCGCTTCGCTCCGCGCTGGCGCAACGCCTCGAACAAGGCCACGCCAGTGGCGACGGAGACGTTGAGGCTTTCCATCGAACCGGGCATGGGGATCTTCGCCACGAAATCGCACAGTTCGCGGGTGAGCCGGCGGATGCCCTCGCCTTCGCTGCCCAGCACCAGCGCCACCGGTCCCTTGAAGTCGATACCGTAGATCGTGGTCTCGGTGTCGCCCGCCAGGCCGGTGATCCACACGCCGGCATCCTTCAGCTCGCGCAGCGTACGCGCCAGGTTGGTAACCGCGATCAGCGGTACCCGGTCGGCGCCGCCGGCCGAGGCGCGGCGCACCACCGGCGTGAGGCCGACCGCGCGATCCTTCGGCACGATCACCGCGGTGACTTTCGCCGCGGCGGCGCTGCGCAGGCAGGCGCCGAGGTTGTGCGGATCGGTGACACCGTCCAGCACCAGCACCAGGGTATCGCTGCCGTCGCGTTCGAGCAGGCCGGCAAGGTCGCTTTCGTGCGCGGCCGGCGCCGCCTCGTAACGCGCCGCCACGCCCTGGTGGCGCGCTTCGCCCGCGTGCTTGTCCAGCTCCTCGCGCGGACGGTGGCGTACCGCGATGCCCAGCTTCTTTGCGCGCTCGGCCAGCTCCAGCACGCGGGCGTTGCGCTGGCCGTTCTCCACCAGCAGCTCACGCACGCGCTCGACATCGTTGCTCAATGCGCCCTCGACGGGATTGATGCCGACGATCCAGCTCTCACTCATGGCTTGCCTTTCGGTTTCGGTTTGCGGCCGCCGTGCTTCTTCGGCGCCGGCGGGACGGCAGCCGGGGCCGGCGCGCGCCTGGCGGAACCGTCCTTGCGCGGGCGACGATCCGACGACGGTTCGACCCTGCGGCCCTGATGCTGGCCGCCGGCATGCTGGCGCCCTGCCGGCGACTGTGCACGCGGCGGCGGATTATCGCTCGCCGCCACCTTGCGCGGGGCCGGCGCCGGTGTGGCAACCTCGGCCTCCTTGCGGCCGAATGCGCGGCCGATCGCCTTGGCGGCGCGACCGAACATGCCCGGTGCCTTGGTCGTGGCGGCCGCCTTCTTCGGCAGCGAATAGCGCTCGCCCGCGGCGGCATAGTCATACGCCTTGCCGCTGCCGGTCGGGGCCGGGGCCGGGGCCGACGTGCGCGGCGAGACCAGGCGGAAGTCGATCTTGCGATCCTCCAGGCTGGCGCGCAGCACCTGGATGCGCACGTGGTCGCCGAGGCGGAACTGCGCGCCGGTGCGCTCACCCTTGAGCAGCTTGCGCACCGCGTCGAAGTGGTAGTAGTCGTTCACCAGCTGGCTGATGTGCACCAGGCCGGAAACCTTCGATTCGTCCAGCTCCACAAACAGGCCGAACGAGGTGACCCCGGTGACCACGCCGTCGAACTCGCTACCGATGTGCTTCTCCATCCACGCGCACTTGAAGCGCTCGTCCACGTCGCGCTCGGCCTCCTCGGCACGACGCTCGCGCTGCGAGCAATGCACGGCCATCGCCGCCACCTCGGCGGGCGTGTAGGTGTAGTCGCTGGGCTTGCCGCCGGTCAGCGCGTATCGGATCGCGCGATGCACCAGCAGGTCGGGATAACGACGGATCGGCGAGGTGAAGTGCGCGTACGCCTGCAGCGACAGGCCGAAGTGGCCGCGGTTGTCGGGCTGGTAGGCGGCCATGCTCTGCGAGCGCAGCAGCACGCTCTGGATCAGTTCGCGCTCGGGGCGATCGCGCACCAGTGCGAGGATCTCGGAGAAGTCGGCCGGGGTCACCTCCTCCACCGGCGGCATGCGCAGCTTGAACTCGCGCAGGAACTGCTGCAGGTCCTCGTATTTCTCCGCCGGCGGCGGCTCGTGTGCGCGGAACAGCGCGGGGATTTTCCTCTTCTCCAGGAACAGCGCGGCCTGAACATTGGCCGCGATCATGCACTCCTCGATCAGCTTGTGCGCGTCGTTGCGTTCGGTGGCACCCATCGACTCCACGCCGCCGGTCTGGTCGAGACGGAACTTCACCTCCGGCGTCTCGAAGTCGATCGCGCCGCGGCGCTTGCGCTGCGCCGCCATCGCCTTGTACAGCGCGTGCAGGTTCTCAAGCTGCGGCAGCACGTCGGCGACCTCGTGGCGTGCGTCCTTCTCGCGCAGGCCGACCGCTTGCCACACCTTGTCGTAGGTCAGCCGCGCATGCGAGCGCATCACCGCGTCGTAGAACTTCGAACGGGCGACGTTGCCCTCGGCGTCGACGGTCATGTCGCAGACCATGCACAGCCGCTCGACCTTCGGGTTCAATGAGCAGATGCCGTTGGAAAGCGTCTCCGGCAGCATCGGCACGACGAAGCCGGGGAAATAGGTGGACGTGCTGCGCTCGTATGCCTCGCGATCCAGCGCGTTGCCTGCCTGCACGTAGTGCGACACGTCGGCGATCGCCACGATCAGCCGCCAGCCACCACCACGCCTCGGCTCGGCATACACCGCATCGTCGAAGTCGCGGGCATCGGCGCCGTCGATGGTGACCAGCGGCAGCTTGCGGATGTCGGTACGGCCTTCCCGCTCGGCAGCGGTCACCTCCGCTTCCACCTGCGCCGCATCACGCAACACTTCGGCCGGCCATTCGTGCGGCAGGTCGTGGCTGGCGATCGCCATCTCCACCACCAGCGAGGGCTGCAGGCGATTGCCCAGCACCGCGCGGATCTCGCCCAGCGGACCGCGGTAAGGCGTCGGCGGGTCGGTGATCTCCACCACCACGATCTGGCCGGACTCGGCGCTCTGCTCCTGGCCCGGCTTGATGATCACGTCCTGGTTCAGGCGGCGATCGTCGGGCGTGACCAGGGTGACGCCGTCCTCGATCAACACGCGGCCGACCAGGCGCGGCGAGCGACGTTCCAGCACTTCGGCGATCGCACCCTGCTTGCGGCCGCGACGGTCGATGCCGACCACGCTGGCCAGCACGCGATCACCATGCAGCACCGTACGCATCTGCTGCGGCGACAGGTACAGGTCTTCGCCGCCCTCGTCGGGGCGCAGGAACCCGTAGCCCTCGGCGTTGGCCAGCACGCGGCCGGCGATCAGGTCGAGCTTGCGCGTCGGCGCGTAGCCGCCGCGCCGGCCCAGCAGCAACTGGGCATCGCGCACCATCGCCGCGAGCCGCTTGCGCAGTGCCTCGAGGTCGACTTCATCGTGAATCTGCAGCGCGTCGGCGATGCGCGCTTCGGTCAGCAGTTCGCCGCGCTCTTCCAGCAGGGCGAGGATCGCCTCGCGGCTGGGGATGGGGCGCGCATAGCGCTGTGCCTCGCGATTGGCATGCGGGTCGCGCACGGCGCCGGTGGCAGCCTTGCCGCGCTTGTCCGGCGCGGATGGCCCGCGCGACGAGCGACTGCCGGTTTTCTTCGGGGGGCGCGCATCCGGGGAACGGCCGGACGTGGGGGGAGTTTTTCTGGTCACTAAGTATCCTTGTGGTGTCACGCGGCGCAGAGAATGACACGGCGCGTGCGATGAGGGTGAAAAAGAGTTGACAAGCCAGCGGTCGATGCCTACATTACGCGGCTCACGCAGCTCGCTGAGCGGTGTGGCACCTTGCCCAGGTGGCGGAATTGGTAGACGCACTAGCTTCAGGTGCTAGCGGGGGCAACTCCGTGGAGGTTCGAGTCCTCTTCTGGGCACCAATTGTAAACGAAGGCCGCCTTTCAAGGCGGCCTTCGTCTTTTCCGGGCCTGCATTGAAGTCGGGAAGGCCGCCTTCCGGCCCACACCGCTCACCCTGAGCGTGCGGGGAGCGCAGTTCTTCGCGCTTCAAGCGATTGCCGGCCCCTTCAGCTCGATCATGTTGCCCTGCGGGTCGTAAAGGTAGATCGACGGGCCCTCGCCGCGTGCGCCATAGCGCGAACCCGACTCGCCGATACGCACGCCGTGCGCGCGCAGATGGGCCAGGATCGCCGCCTCGTCATAATCCTCCACGCGCAGGCACAGGTGATCCATGTTGTGGCCCTGCGCCGCGGGTGCAGCGCCGCCAAGACGGCCGAGCTTGCCGTCGATAGCCACCAGGTCGATCAGCGAGGCGCCGGCACGCAGTTGCACCAGGCCGATCTCGTCCTGGCGCCGCTCCTCGCGGCAACCCAGTACGTCGCAATAGAAGCGCTGCATGGCCACCGGGTCGATGGCGCGCAACACCACGTGGTCGATCTCGCCGATGCGGAGCATGCGGGTTCCTCCACTGGACGGGGCGCCAAGCATAGTGCCGGTTCCACCTGAACCGCGCCCGCCGCACACGTGCCCGACCTGTATAATCGTCGGGGTAAAACGCATGGTGGGAGAAGCCGCGCGCTCCCGACCGGAGCACCGGCTGCCGAAGACGCAACGCCCGTAATCGCTCAGGCCCCACACCACCACGCGTCAACACTCTGGAGAGAGCGGTTGAATCCGCCGCCGAAGGGGCACGAAACGCCGCCGCGTTTCCAAACTCTCAGGCAAAAGGACAGAGGGGCGCCCCACGTGCGGCACGGCACGTTGTCTGCGGATGCCCTTTCATGACCTCGAAGAACCCGACCTCCCTGCGCGACCTCGAACACCACGGCGCGTTCATCGAACGCCACATCGGTCCGGACGACGCCGAGATCGCACAGATGCTGCGCGTGATCGGCCACGATTCGCTGGAGTCGATGACCGACGCCATCGTTCCCGGCTCGATCAAGTCCGCCGCCCCGCTGGCCTTGCCCGAAGCGATCACCGAGGAGGCCGCGCTGACCAGGATCCGCGCGATCGCCGGCAAGAACCAGGTGTTCCGCAGCTTCATCGGCCAGGGCTATTACGGCACGCTGACGCCGAACGTCATCCTGCGCAACATCCTGGAGAACCCGGCCTGGTACACCGCGTACACGCCGTACCAGGCGGAGATCTCGCAGGGTCGCATGGAGGCGCTGATCAACTTCCAGACGATGTGCGCCGACCTCACCGGGATGGAGATCGCCAACGCCTCGCTGCTGGACGAGGCCACCGCCGCGGCCGAGGCGATGACCCTGGCCAAGCGCTCGTGCAAGTCGAAGTCGAACGTGTTCTTCGTGTCCAGCGGCGTGCACCCGCAGACGCTGCAAGTGGTGCGCACGCGCGCCGAACCGCTGGGCATCGAACTGGTGGTCGGCGCCGATGGCGACGCGGCCGGCACCGATGCGTTCGGCGTGCTGCTGCAGTACCCGGACACCTTCGGCAGCATCAACGATTACCAGGCGATCGCCGACGCCGTGCACGCGCGCGGCGGCGTGGTCGCGGTCGCCACCGACCTGCTCGCGCTGACCCTGATCGCCGCGCCCGGCGAATGGGGCGCGGACATCGTGGTGGGCAACTCGCAGCGCTTCGGCGTGCCGTTCGGCTTCGGCGGCCCGCACGCCGCGTTCATGGCCTGCCGCGACGCGTACAAGCGCTCGATGCCGGGCCGCCTGATCGGCGTGTCGATCGACACCGAGGGCAAGGCGGCCTACCGCCTCACCCTGCAGACGCGCGAGCAGCACATCCGCCGCGAGAAGGCCACCTCCAACATCTGCACCGCGCAGGTGCTGCTGGCGGTGATGGCCAGCATGTACGCGGTCTACCACGGCCCCGCCGGGCTCACCCGCATTGCGCGCCGCACGCATCGCCTGGCCGCGATCCTGACCGTCGCGCTGCGTCGGGCCGGCGTGAAGGTGGGCGGCGATTTCTTCGATACGCTGCACATCACCGGCATCGACGCCGCCGCTGTCCATGCCAAGGCCCGCGCTGCAGGCATCAACCTGCGCGAGCTGGACGCCAGCAGCCTCGGCATCAGCCTTGACGAGACCACCACCCGCACCGACGTCGTCGCACTGGCGGGCCTGTTCGGTGCCGCGATCGACATCGACGCGCTCGATGCCGAAGTCCACGACGCGCTGCCACGCACGCTGCTGCGCAAGAGCGACTTCCTCACCCACCCGGTGTTCAACACGCACCACAGCGAGCACGAGTTGCTGCGCTACATGCGCGCGCTGGCCGACAAGGACCTGGCGATGGATCGCACGATGATCCCGCTGGGCTCGTGCACCATGAAGCTCAACGCCACCGCCGAGATGATCCCGGTCACCTGGCCGGAATTCGCCAACATCCATCCGCTGGCGCCGGCCGCCCAGGCGCAGGGCTACAAGGAACTGATCGACGGCCTGGAAGCGATGCTGGTCGAATGCACCGGCTACGACGCGGTGAGCCTGCAGCCGAACTCCGGCGCGCAGGGCGAGTACGCCGGCCTGCTGGCGATCCGCGCCTACCACCGCTCGCGCGGCGACGCGCATCGCGACATCTGCCTGATCCCCGAATCCGCCCACGGCACCAACCCGGCCTCCGCGCACCTGTGCGGCATGAGCGTGGTGGTGACCAAGTGCGACGCCAACGGCAACGTCGACGTGGAGGACATCCGCCGCGCCGCCGAGCAGCATTCCGATCGCCTCGCCGCGCTGATGATCACCTACCCGTCCACCCACGGCGTGTTCGAGGAAGACATCGTCGCCATCTGCGACATCGTCCACGCGCACGGCGGCCAGGTGTACACCGACGGCGCCAACATGAACGCGCTGGTCGGCGTGGCCAAGCCCGGCAAGTGGGGCTCGGACGTCTCGCACCTGAACCTGCACAAGACCTTCTGCATCCCGCACGGTGGCGGCGGCCCGGGCGTCGGCCCGTGCGCGGTGAAGTCGCACCTCGCCCCGTTCCTGCCGAGGAAGTTCGGCGAGGAAAGCCCGGTCGGCATGGTTTCTGCGGCAAGCTTCGGCAGCGCCTCGATCCTGCCGATCAGCTGGATGTACATCGTCATGATGGGCCAGCAGGGCCTGCGCAAGGCAACGCAAGTGGCCCTGCTCAACGCCAACTACATCGCCAAGCGGCTCGAAGCGCACTACCCCACCCTGTACACCGGTCGCAACGGGCTGGTGGCGCACGAGTGCATCCTCGACCTGCGCCCGCTCAAGGACGCCACCGGCATCGGCGCCGAGGACGTGGCGAAGCGGCTGATCGACTTCGGCTTCCACGCGCCGACGCTGAGCTTCCCGGTGTCCGGCACCTTGATGGTGGAACCGACCGAGAGCGAATCGCAGGTCGAGCTGGACCGCTTCATCGACGCGATGATCCAGATCCGCGACGAGATCCGCGCGATCGAGGAAGGCAAGCTGGACCGCGAGGACAACCCGCTGAAGAACGCCCCGCACACCGCCACCATGGTCAGCGCCAGCGAGTGGACCCACGCCTACCCGCGCGAACTGGCCGCCTTCCCGCTGGCCAGCCTGAAGCTGCAGAAGTACTGGCCGCCGGTCGCCCGCGTCGACAACGTCTACGGCGACAAGCACATCATGTGTGCGTGCATCCCGGTGGATGCGTACAAGGAAGCTGCCGAGGCCTGAGCCCGAAGGGCAGGCTCAGCCGGTTGCAGCCCGCGGCATGCCCGCGGGCTGCGCGTTCCCGGCACGCGGACCGCCCCCGCTGGAGTGCGCGCGCGTCGACAACACCAGCGCGACCTGATGTTCGGCACGCATGCGGGCGGCCTTGGCGGCAAACCACGCCTTGGGCCCCGCCAGCAGCACCGCGCAGACTGCGTTGGCCCGGCAAAATGCGTCGATGCTCTGGCGCAGGTGGACCAGCAGACGTTCGTTGAACGCCTCGTTCAATGCCTCGACGCGGAACGGCGGCGCGACATGTTCATCGAGCATGCCGGCCAGCGACGTTGCCACCTGCAGCGCAAGCCGCCGGTTGTGGCGCGTCACCTCCGGCGCACCGGCCGGGGCCTGCCAGGCACCGTCGAGCGCGTCGACCAGCTCGTGGAACTCGCGGCGATTCAGCGGACGCTGCTGCACCGGCAGGCTGCGTCGGCGGATCAGCCATGCCTGATCCGCCGCAGGCAATGCATGCGAACGGTGGGTGGCGCGGTCCAGTGCCTCGCGCGGCGACAAGCCATCCGCGCCCAGCAGGCCGGCCAGCGCCTCACGCGTCAACGGTTGCGCCCGCGCGCTGCCATCCGGCGTGTACCAGCGGCGATATTCGAGCGTGGTGGGGGAAAACAGGTCGCGTGGCGGCTTGACCGTGGCGCGCGCTTCGTCCGCATCGTCCAGTGCCGGCGCAACCGCGCGCAACCCGGCCGTCTGGGCGGCGGCGATGCGGTCGAGCAGGATTTCGGCCTTGACCAGATGGCCGTGGTAAGTCGCATGCCGGTCGCAAGCCTCGCGCGCCGGCAGGAAAAGAAAACGAAGGCGGGACCCGGGGTTGCCGATCACCGATGGACCGAAATGGGCGAGGAAAACTGAACTGGACTTGCGCACAAACCGACCTGTTTGCCGGGGCTGATGCGAATGTCCTGCCGCGATGCCCCGGATCTGATGGACTGACCGCCCTCACCAGGCGGCCTCGCGCTCACGATGGCACACGTCGAAGGCACGAAATGTGGCACAGAGCTCATTCCGGGGTTGATCCCGTCGACACCCGATTACCGCGATTGGCGCAAAAACAGGCATCATGGGCGGCTCGCTTCTCGCGCAACCCGCGTGCGACCCGGCCCGCAGCGCGCCGGCGATGCCCTGTTCGACCACGACCGACGCCCTCATGACCACGACCTGCCCGCCCCCTGCCGACGAAACGGACGCCGAACTGCTGGCGCAGGCGCGTGCCGCCATCCGGCTGCTGCAGACCATTGCCGACGACCGCGGGCTGCTCGAGCGGCTGCCCGTCGCGGAACGCCAACAGCTGCACCAGGCCGTGGCGCGGATGTACCACCCCGAACCGGGCGCGCGCCGGATTCGCCTCAAGGCCGCGGAGAAACAACGCCACGCCGCGCGCATCCAGGCCGAAGACACTGTGCTGAACGAGACCGGCATCCGCGCCTTGCGCCGCAAGCCGGTGTTCACCACGCCGAACGCGTTCGCGCCGGAAGGTTTCCTGCCGCACGACGTGCCGCCCGCGGCCGACGCCGCGCAGCCGCGCGAGTCAGTCGAGCCGAAGCACTGCTACGTGTGCAAGCGGAAATACACGGCCATCCACTTCTTCTACGACCAGCTGTGCCCGGAGTGCGCCGCGTTCAACTACGCCAAGCGCAGCGAACTGGCCGACCTGCGCGGTCGCGTGGCGCTGCTCACCGGCGGCCGCGTGAAGATCGGCTACCAGGCCGGCCTGAAGCTGCTGCGTGCCGGCGCCGAGCTGATCGTCACCACGCGCTTCCCGCGCGACTCGGCGGCGCGCTACGCGGCCGAGCCGGACTTCGCCGACTGGGGCCACCGCCTGCAGGTCTACGGCCTCGACCTGCGCCACACGCCCAGCGTCGAGGCGTTCTGCCAGGAGCTGGTGGCGACCCGGCCGCGGCTGGACTTCATCATCAACAACGCCTGCCAGACCGTGCGCCGCCCGCCGGATTTCTACGCACACATGATGGAAGGCGAGATCGCTGCGCTGCACGAGCTGCCCGTGCACGTGCGCCGGCTGGTCGGCCATTACGAAGGCCTGCGCGGCGCGGAGATCCTGCCCGGCAGCAGCGCGCTGGCCAGTCGCGGCGCCGACCTGCCCGGGCTGAGCCGCGCCGCCGAGCTGTCGCAGCTGCCGCTGCTGCCGGAAGAACTGCTGGCGCAGAGCCACCTGTTTCCCGAGGGCCGACTGGATCAGGACCTGCAGCAGGTCGACCTGCGCCAGCGCAATTCATGGCGGCTGCTGATGGCCGAGGTGCCGTCGGTCGAATTGCTGGAGGTGCAGTTGGTCAACGCGATCGCGCCGTTCATCATCAACGCGCGGCTGAAGCCGCTGATGCTGCGCACGCCCGAGCGCGACAAGCACATCGTCAACGTGTCGGCGATGGAGGGCCAGTTCTACCGCAGCTTCAAGACCACCCGCCACCCGCACACCAACATGGCCAAGGCCGCGCTGAACATGATGACGCGCACCGCGGCCACCGATTACCACAACGACGGCATCCACATGAACAGCGTCGACACCGGCTGGGTGACCGACGAGGACCCCGCGGAACTGGCCGCGAAGAAGGTGCGCGAGGAACGCTTCCACCCGCCGCTGGACATCGTCGACGGCGCCGCGCGCATCGTCGACCCGATCATCCACGGCATCAACACCGGCGAGCACGTGTGGGGCCAGTTCCTGAAGGACTACCGCCCCACCGACTGGTGAGCCACTGGTGCCGGAGCGACGACAATCCGTTTCCTTCGCGCCGGTTTCAGACGGCACTGCGTAGCCTTATCTTGCGGACAGGCGCCATCCGGCGCGATCAAGCATGAGGAGCAACGCCGTGATTGAACGCAGACCCTTCGACCGCCTGGGCGGAGCCGACCACGGCTGGCTCAACGCCAAACACCATTTCTCCTTCGCCGGCTACCACGACGCGAATCGCATGGGCTGGGGCGCGCTGCGCGTGTGGAACGACGACACCATCGCGCCGCAGACCGGCTTCCCGCCGCACCCGCACGCGGACATGGAGATCATCACCTACGTGCGCGAAGGCGCGATCAGCCACCAGGACAGCCTGGGCAACGCCGGCCGCACCGAGGCCGGCGACGTGCAGGTGATGAGCGCCGGCAGCGGCATCACCCACAGCGAGTACAACCGGGAGGATGTGACCACGCGCATCTTCCAGATCTGGATCATCCCCGACGAGAACGGCCAGCCGCCGTCGTGGGGCGCGCGGCCGTTTCCCAGGGGCGATCGTTCCGGGCGCTTCGTGGCACTGGCCAGCGGCTTCAAGGACGATACCGAGGCGCTGCCGCTGCGCACCGATGCGCGCGTGCTGGGCGCCACGCTGAAGGCCGGCGAAAGCACCGAGTACCTGCTGGCCCCCGGCCGCTACGCCTACCTGGTACCGGCCACCGGCAAGGTGGACCTCAACGGCGTGCAACTGGACGCCCGCGACGGCGCCGCGATCCGCCAGGAGTCGACGCTGAAGGTCACCGCGCTGGAAGACGCCGAGCTGGTGCTGGTCGATACCGCGCCCTGAGCTTCGCGCATGCGGGCACGCGTGGCGCCCGGTGCCGACGCCCCGGCGGGCGCCGGCACGGCCAGCTCCAATTCGATCGCAAGACCCGGAGTGCCGCGGTGGCTGCCGGTCCGTAGATTGCGCCTTGAGCGATAATCCGACGGAAGGAACAGCCATGAAAACTCCCGAGAAACAGGCCGCACGTGCCGCCACCCTCGCCGACCCGCGCTGGGCCGCCGTGCAGGCGCGCGACGCGCATGCCGACGGCAGCTTCTTCTATTCGGTGCGCAGCACCGGCGTGTACTGCCGCCCCTCCTGCGCGGCGCGCGCCGCGCGGCCGGAAAACGTGGCGTTCCACGCCACCGCCGCCGAGGCGGAGCGCGCCGGCTTTCGCCCGTGCAGGCGCTGCCGGCCCGACCAGCTGTCGCTGGCGGAACAGCATGCGGCGATGGTCACCGCCGCCTGCCGCGCGATCGAGCAGGCCGAGACGACGCCCACGCTGGAGCAGCTGGCACAACCGACCGGGCTCAGCCCGTTCCACTTCCACCGCGTGTTCAAGGCCGTCACCGGCGTGACCCCGAAGCAGTACGCGACGGCGCATCGCAGCCGTCGCGTACGCAACGAACTGGAGCGCGGCGCGTCGGTGACCGAGGCGATCTTCGACGCGGGCTACAACGCCAGCAGCCGTTTCTACGAAACCGCCAACCAGGTGCTGGGCATGACGCCCTCCCGCTATCGCGCCGGCGGCGCCGACAGCGAGATCCGCTTCGCCATCGGCGAATGCTCGCTGGGCGCGATCCTGGTGGCGCAGAGCGAACACGGTGTGTGCGCGATCCTGCTCGGCGACGATCCGGACGCGCTGGCGCGCAATCTGCAGGATCGCTTCCCCAAGGCCAGGCTGATCGGCGGCGACCACGACTACGAGCAACTGGTGGCGCAGGTGGTCGGCTTCGTCGAGGCGCCGGCGATCGGCCTGGACCTGCCCTTGGACGTGCGCGGCACCGCGTTCCAGCAGCGCGTGTGGCGGGCGCTGCGCGAGATCCCGGCCGGCAGCACCGCCAGCTACAGCGAGATCGCGCGGCGCATCGGTTCGCCCAAGGCCACGCGGGCGGTGGCGCAGGCCTGCGCCAGCAACCTGCTGGCCGTGGCGATCCCGTGTCACCGCGTGGTGCGCAACGACGGCGGCCTGTCCGGCTACCGCTGGGGCGTGCAGCGCAAGCGCGCGCTGCTGGAGCGCGAGGCGCAGGCATGAATGCGCGGTTGCGTCCTGCCCCCGAGGCCGACCCGCGGCTGCAGGTGTACGACTGGGCCTGGATCACCGATGAACTCGACGCGCACGGCTGCGCGATGCTGGAGGCCCTGCTGTCGCCGCAGGAGTGCGCGGCGCTGGCAAGCATGTACGCGGACGACGGACGCTTCCGCAGCCGCGTGGTGATGGGTCGCCACGGCTTCGGCCAGGGCGAATACCGCTACTTCAACTACCCGTTGCCCGAACGGGTAGCCGAGCTGCGCGACGCGGTCTACCCGCAGCTGGCGCCGATCGCGAATCGCTGGAACGCGTCGATGGGACTGCCCGTGCGCTACCCCGCCTCACATGCCGAATTCATCGCGCGCTGCCACGCCGCCGGCCAGCGGCGCCCCACCCCGTTGCTGCTGCAGTACGGCGCGGGCGACTACAACTGCCTGCACCAGGATCTGTATGGCGAGCACGTGTTTCCGCTGCAGCTGGCGATCCTGCTGTCGGAGCCGGGGCGCGATTTCAGCGGCGGCGAGTTCGTGCTGACCGAGCAGCGCCCGCGCATGCAGTCGCGCGTCGAGGTGGTGCCGCTGCGCCAGGGCGATGCGGTGCTGTTCGCGGTGCATCAGCGGCCGCTGCAGGGCAGGCGCGGCAGCTACCGGGTGAACCTGCGCCACGGCGTCAGCCGCGTGCGCAGCGGGCGCCGCCACACGCTCGGCATCATCTTTCACGACGCCACATGATCAGCACCGACCTGTTCGCCGCTGCGCCCGCCCCTTTCCGTCGGGACCTGCCGCTGTGCGAGGGCGCAATGGTGTTGCGCGGCTTTGCCCTGGCCAGCGAGGCAGCGTTGTTGCAGGCGCTCGAGGCGATCACGGCGCAGGCACCGTTCCGCCACCTGGTCACGCCCGGTGGCTTGCGCATGTCGGTGGCGATGACCAATGCGGGGCCGCTGGGCTGGGTCAGCGATCGTCGTGGCTACCGCTACGACCCGATCGACCCGGACAGCGGCCGGCCCTGGCCACCGATGCCGGCGGTCTTCCTGCAACTGGCCGATGCCGCGGCGGCGCACGCCGGTTTCGCCGGCTTCGTGCCGGATGCCTGCCTGCTCAACCGCTACGAGGCCGGCGCCCGGTTGAGCCTGCACCAGGACCGCGACGAGCGCGACCTGGGCCAGCCGATCGTGTCGGTCTCGCTGGGCATCCCGGCCGTGTTCCTGTTCGGCGGCCTGCAGCGCGCGGACCGCGCGCAACGCGTGCCGCTGGCGCACGGCGACGTGGTCGTGTGGGGCGGTCCGGCGCGGCTGCGCTATCACGGCGTGCTGCCGCTGAAGCCGAATCATCACCCGCTGCTGGGCGAGACCCGCATCAATCTCACGTTTCGTCGGGCGGGCTGACGCCGAGCCGGTGTCCGTACACCAGCTTGCCGCCCAGCCAGCCGGCCACGGCCAAGCACAGGAAACCCGACACGCTCAGAGCGATCGCCAGCAGGCCCGGCGCGATGAAATGCGTGCCGTGCAGGCGCAGGAACAGGCTGGCCACGTAGCAGCAGAGCGCGCCCATCACCATCAGCATGTGGCGGTTGACGTCCTTGAGCGCCGGGTTGTCTTCGGCGACCTTGGCCAGTTCGAGCAGGCCGGCCAGCATGGCGGGGATCGAGAAGCCGATCCCCGCCAGCAGCAACACCCCGGCGAAGCGCCACGCCGGTTCGCCCCAGGCCAGGCTGGCCAGGTCCGTCGCGGTGGCCAGCGACCAGCAGGCGATCGGAAAATGCACCAGGGCCGGATGCAGCGGATGGCGCATGGCAGCGACTCAGGCCAGCAGCAGGCTGAGCAGGGTCAGGAAACCCGCCACCGCGACGCCGGCGTGCACCAACACCACGGCCTTCGGCGCAACCTGCTGGCGCAGATGGAACGAGGCGAGGAAGAAACCGCCCAGCGCGGCCAGTACCAGCAGGGCCAGCGCCGCGGTGAGCCGCGCCGGCGCCGCACCCTGCAGCACCACCAGGATCAGCAGCACCAGGCCGCTGGCGCCCAGCAGCGCGTGCAGCAAGGAAATTGCCCACGGCGCCAGCTTGCCGCGCAGCACGCTGGAAGCCAGCACCAGGCCGCCGATGGCGGCGATCGCAAAAACCAGAATCGCATAGAGCAGCATGTCGTTCCCCCGATTGGCACGTTGATGAAGTGAGCAACATTCGATCCGATGCGGCGGGTTGCCCAAAGGTTCCCGCGCTCGACCATGGTGCAGGTGCCCGCACCGCCGCGGCTTGCTACCCTCGTCGGATCGTCCGGTTCGCGAGGCAGACATGACACCCACCCACGGCATCCACACCATCGACACCGGCTTCGTGCGACCGCGGTTCGATGCGGCCTACCTCATCGTGGAGAACGGCCGCGGTGCCTTCATCGACTGCGGCACCAACTTCGCCGTGCCGCGCATGCTGGCGGCACTGGATGAGGCCGGCATCGCACCGGCGGACGTCGACTGGCTGATCCTCACCCATGTGCACCTGGACCACGCCGGCGGCGCCGGCGAGCTGATCGCGCAACTGCCGAACGCGAAGCTGGTGGTGCATCCGCGCGGAGCGCGCCACATGATCGACCCCAGTGTGCTGTGGGCCGGCGCCAGTGCGGTCTACGGCGAGTCGGTGATGGAACAGACGTATGGACGCTTGCGGCCGGTGCCTGCCGAGCGCGTGGTCGAGGCGGCGGACGGCCACGTCGTCGACCTTGCCGGCCGCACCCTGCGCTGCCTCGATACGCCGGGCCACGCGCGCCACCACATCGCCATCCACGACGCACGCGCCAACGTCTTTTTCACTGGCGACGTGTTCGGCCTCTCCTATCGCGACTTCGACACCGCGAACGGTCCGTTCATCCTGCCCACCACCTCGCCGGTGCAGTTCGATCCGGAGGCGCTGCATGCGTCGATCGAGCGGCTGCTCGCGCTGAAACCCGAGGCGATGTACCTCACCCATTACGGCCGGGTGGAGAGCGTCGAGCGCCTGGCCGCCGACCTGCATGCGCAGATCGACGCGATGGTGGCCCTCGCCCGCGCCGCGCACGGCTCGCCCGAGCGGCATGCCGTGCTGGTGGAATCGCTCATCGGGTTCTATGCCGCCCGGGCGGAGGCCCATGGCTGGCAGCAGGGACGCGACGCGCTGCGCCAGTTGCTGGGCATGGACATCGAACTGAACGCGCAGGGGCTGGAGGTGTGGCTGGGGCGCTGAGCGCCCGCCGCTGGCAGCTCACTTTGCGCGTGCGTCGCGCCGCTCTTGTGCCAGCCGCGCCTCGAAACGCGGCTGCGCCGCCGCGGCATAGGCGCGGCAGGCACCGGCGTCGATCAGGGCCGCGGAGTCGTGCTCGCGATCGCGTGCGGCGATCTTCTGCATGAAGCCGCTGGCTTCGGGATGCGGGGTGATCAGGATGTCGCACGGTAGCGCGGCGACGGTCGCAAAGGACCGGCGGAAAGCCGCCACGCGCGCCGGGTCGTCGCTGTAGCGGAAGCCGTCGCGGCTGAGCGCGGTGAGGCTGTCGACATAGGCCAGCGCAAGGCAGCGCCCCTGCTCGCACGAGCGCCAGGTCCAGGACGTGCTGCCAGGCGTATGGCCGGGCGTGTAGTGCGCCGTGACCGCGATCGGCCCCACCCGCACTGCCGCGCCATCGGCGACCACTTGCACCGATGCCACCGCCGGATAGCGTGTCGCCATGCCGTACTGCGGATCGTCCGGGTCGTTGCCGCCGGACCGCAGCTCCTTCGCCCCGGCCGCACTGGCCGCCACCGAGGCGCCGCTGTCACGTGCCAAACGCGCGATGCCACCGGCGTGGTCGAAGTGGGCGTGCGAGTTGAGGATCAGCTTCACGTCGCGCAAGCGGAAACCGAGCGCGCGGATGTTCGCCTCGATCTGCGGCACGTTGCCTTCCAGCGTGCCGTCAATCAGCACATGGCCCTGCGGCGAGGTGATCAGGATCGCGCTCAATCCCTGCGTGCCCACGTACCAGCTGTTGCCATGAATGTGGAAGGGCTTTTGCGGCGCACTCCAGCGCGCCTCATCCGCTTGCGCGAAACCCGCCACCGTCAAGGTGACAACAAACCATAGCGCGCGGAGAGATGGATTCATGCCGGGGATTCCGTGGGGACGAGGCCGTCATGCTCGCCGACGACGCGGCGCTGGCGCGGGCGCATCGCTGGCAAATTGCGGGCGCGGCTCGCTCAGGCCAGCCGCGTACCGTTCGGCACCGGGCGTTCGACCGCGGTGAGCACCACGCCCTCGTCGGTGGGAAAGCCGGTGAGCAGGAATTGCGAGCGGAACGGGCCGATCTGCTTTTCGGGGAAGTTGATCACGCCCACGACCTGTCGGCCGAGCAGGTCGTCGGCCTGGTACAACGCGGCGATCTGCGCGCTGGTCTTCTTCTCGCCGTAGGGGCCGAAATCCACCCACACTTTCCACGCCGGCTTGCGCGCTTCGGGAAACGGTTCGACCCGGATCACCGTGCCGGCGACGACCAGCACTTTCTCGAAATCGGCCCAGCTGATTTCGGGGCAATTCGCTGCACTCATCCTTCCAGCCTCGTCTTCAGACAATCGCGGCTCTGCTGCCACCAGTAGCTGGCCTGCGCCGCCAGATAACCGAACGGGCGATGGGTGCTACCCAGGCCGTAGTTGGCAAAACGTTTCCAGCCATCGTCGCCCTCGGCGATCGCCGCCGCCAGCAGTTCACCGGCCGCGCAGGTCGGGGCCAGGCCGTGGCCGCCGAACGCCTGCGCCCACCACAGGCCGTCGCCGCTGCCGCCGATCTGCGGCATCTGGTGCCGTGCGTAGCTCATCAGGCCCGACCAGGCGTGCTCGATCCGCACGCCGGCCAGTTGCGGGAACACCCGCAGCAGGTCCCGCGTCAGCAGGCGCTGCACGCCGCGCGGCGAGCGGTTGAGCACCGAGATGCGCCCACCCCACAGCAGTCGCGTACCCGGCAGCGCGCGGTAATAGTCGAACGCGAAGCGGCTGTCGTAGATCGCCGCGCGGGTGTGCAGGCACTCGTCCAGTCGATCGCCGAGCGGTTCGGTCACCATCACGTAGGTGGCGATCGGCAGGATCGCCCGGTCGATCGGCTTCTGCAGGCCGGCCAGGTAGCCGCCGCAGGCCAGCACGACCTCATCGGCCAGCAGCTCACCTTGCGCCGTGCGCAGGCGCCACTGCCGGCCTTCGCGCGCGAGGCGGCGCACGCCGCTGTGCTCGTGGATGCGCACACCCTGCTCGGCCGCCGCCGCGGCCAAGCCGATCGCGTAGTTGAGCGGGTGCAGGTGCAGCGCATCACGCTCGTACAGGCCGTCGTGATAACGCTCGCTGCGGATGCGTGCGCGCAACTCCGCTTCGGGCAACCACTGCCAGTTCACGCCGTAGTGTTCGGCCAGCAGTTGCTGGCGCCGGCGCAGCACCGCGGGGTCACGGAACCAGTTGGCCCAGATCACGCCTTCGTCGACCGCGTCGCAGGGGATGGCGTAGTCGGCGACACGTCGTCGGATGCGCCCGACCGCCGCGGTGGTCAGCTGGAACAGGGCCTGCGCTCGCGCTTCGCCCAACTGGTCGAGCAGCGCCTGCTCGCCCAGCGAATAGCCGGCGAAGACGAAACCGCCATTGCGACCGGAGGCGCCGAACCCGACCTGCTCACGTTCCAGCAGGACCACGTCGCGCACGCCGCGCTCGGCCAGGCCCAGCGCGGTGTTCAAGCCGGCAAAGCCGCCGCCGATCACGGCAACACGTGCGTGCGTGCTGCCCTGAAGCGGCTCCCAGGCCGGGTACGGCGTGGCAGTGGCGCGGTAGTAGGACGTGGGCGAGGGGGATTTCATGCTGCAGCGACAGGCGGCACCAGTGTCCGTGACCGGGCAAGCATATCCTTCATGCCAGGAAGTCGTGGCAGCCGTGGTTCAAAGCTGGCCGAGGAACTCTCGCACGGTGGGCGCGAGTTTCGGGTCCTGCATCGCCATGTGCATGGTGGCGCGCACCAGGCCGGCCTTGTTGCCGCAATCGAAACGGGTGCCTTCGAAGCGGTAGGCCAGCACCTTGCCTTGCTCTTTCAGCAGCGCGTCGATCGCGTCAGTAAGCTGGATCTCGCCGCCGGCACCGGGCGTGGTCTGCTCCAGCAGCTGGAAGATGCGGCCAGGCAACACGTAGCGGCCGACCACGGCCAGGTTCGACGGTGCGTTGGCCGGCTTGGGCTTCTCGACCATGTGGCGGATCAGGGCGCTGCGATCGTCGACCGGTGTGGCATCGACGATGCCGTACTTGTCAGTGTCGGTGTGCGGCACTTCCTCCACCGCGATCACGCCGGCCTGCTGCGCCTCGGCGAGCTCCGCCATCTGCCGCAGCGCGCCCTTGCCGGCGCCGTTCCAGATCAGGTCGTCAGGCAGGATCACGCCGAACGGCTCGTCGCCGACCACCGGCTTGGCGCACAGCACGGCATGGCCCAGGCCGAGCGCCTCGGGCTGGGTCACGAAGATCGCCCGCACGTGCCGCGGCAAGGTGCCTTGCACCAGCGCCAGCAGCTCGGCCTTGCCCTTCTCGTGCAGCTTCGATTCCAGCTCGTAGGCCTTGTCGAAGTAGTCGGCGATCGCGTGCTTGTAGCGGTTGGTGACGAACACCAGGGTGTCGGCACCTGCATCCACCGCTTCGTCGACGGCGTACTGGATCAGCGGCTTGTCGAGCACCGGCAGCATTTCCTTGGCGACCACCTTGGTCGCCGGCAGGAAGCGCGTGCCGAGTCCGGCTACGGGAAACACCACTTTGCGCAGGGGCTTGCTCACTCATTGATCTCCGGGTTGGCACGGCGGATCGACACCACGTTGTCAGGCTGCGCCGCTTCGCTCCAGCGGAACGAGGGCAACAGGCTGGACACGCAGCGGCGAAGTTCTTCCTCATTGAAAATGTCGGCCGCCTCGGCGGCCTTGTGCAGCAGGGCCTGCAGCAACTCCCACGACACCTCGCGATGCTGCGCCAGGAAAATCTTGGCATGCGTGGTGGCGCTGTAGTTCTCCAGCGGATGGAACAGCTCCTCGAACAGTTTCTCGCCCGCGCGCAGGCCGGTGTAGACGATCGGGATCTCGCTGCCCGGCTTCTTGCCGGCGAGGCGGATCATCTGCTCGGCCAGGTCGCGGATCTTCACCGGCTCGCCCATGTCGAGCGCGAAGATCTCGCCGCCCTTGCCAATGCTGGCGGTCTGCAGGATCAGCTGGCAGGCCTCGGGAATGGTCATGAAGTAGCGCGAGATTTCCGGGTGCGTCACGGTGACCGGGCCGCCGTCGCGGATCTGCCGGCGGAACAGCGGCACCACCGAGCCGGCCGAATCCAGCACGTTGCCGAAACGCACGGTCATGAAGCGGGTATCGGTCTGCGCGTCGAGGTTCTGGCAGTAGATTTCCGCCACGCGCTTGCAGGCACCCATCACGCTGGTGGGGTTGACCGCCTTGTCGGTGGAGATCAGCACGAAACACGCCACCCCGACCGAACAGGCCGCGTCGGCCACCGTGCGGGTACCCAGCGCGTTGTTGCAGAACGCGGCGCGCAGCTGGCCTTGCAGCATCGGCACGTGCTTGTACGCCGCGGCGTGGAATACCACCTGCGGCTGCGCCTCCGCAAACACCTTGCGCATCGCCACCTGGTCGCAGCAATTGGCCAGGATGCCGTCGAGGATCAGCTCCGGGAAATGGTTGCGCAGCTCCTGGGTGATCCGGTAGAGGTTGTACTCGCTCACCTCCACCACGGTCAGCGCCTGTGCACCGAGCCGCGCCACCTGCCGGCACAGTTCCGAGCCGATCGAACCACCACCACCGGTGATCAGCACGCGCCGCCCGCTCAGGGTCTCGCGGATCGCGGTCCAGTCCAGTTCCACCGTGTCGCGGCCGAGCAAATCCTCGATCGCCACCTCCTTGATCTGGTTCAGCTGGGCACGGCCCGCCACGATGTCCTCGATGCGCGGCACCGTGCGGTAGGGCAGATCGGTGCTGTCGCACAGGGCCACCACGCGCCGCATCTCGGCCGTCGTGGCCCCGGGCATGGCGATCAGCAGCATGTCGGCGGCCGCGCTGCGCACCAGCTCGGGCAGCTCGTCGAGCCGGCCCAGCACCGGGCGACCGTTGATGCTGGCGCCACGCAGGCTGGGCGCGTCGTCGACAAAGCCGACCACCGCATAGCGGTTGTCGCGGCGAAGATCGCGCGACAGCACTTCGCCGGCGCGGTCGGCGCCCACGATCAGCACCCGTTTGGCGTCGCTCCCCTTGAACAGATCGGCGCGGCTGTCCTTCCAGTAGCGATAGGCCAGCCGGGGACCGCCCAGCAACACGGCGAGCAGCCCCGGATACAACACGAACACCGAGCGCGGTACGCCCAGCAGGCGGTCATACAGAAACAGGCACAGTCCGATCGCCAGCGTGCCGATGACCGCGGCACGCACGATGTTCACCAGATCCGGCAGGCTGGCGAAGCGCCAGACGCTCTTGTACAGCCCGGTCCAGCGGAAGATCAGCCCCTGCACCAGCAGCACAATCGGGAACTCGAGCAGCTGGAAACCGAACACCTCGTCCGGGCGCAGCGTGTAGCGCAGCCACTTGGCGATCCACCAGGCCAGCGCCGCCATCAGCAGATCGTGGACGACGACCGCTACCCGCGGGTGAATGAAGCCGACAAGCTTACGCAGTGACATGGAGGCCCTTGCTCGGGTGGCGCCGCACCAGGCGACGTTTCAGATACAACCACATGATCGCTGCCCCTGCATAAACGACCATGGTAATCGCCAAGGCGGCGTGCAGATGACTCCAGGCCAACCAGGTCATCGGGGCCGCTACCAGCAGGTTCCAGCCAAGGTAGGCCGCATCCACCGATGCATGGCTGCCGGCGCGGCGCGCCAGCCATTGATACAGGTGTTCACGGTGGGCGCTGTACCAGCGACGCCCCCGCCACATCCGCGTCAACAGGGTAAGGCTGGCATCCACCACGAACGCCGACGACAGGATCAACGCCGGCCACAGCCACGCCGGATTCGCCCGCCACAGCATCGCACTGAATGCGAACACCAGCAGGCCCACGCTGCCGCTGCCCACGTCCCCCAGGAAGATCCGCGCCGGCGGCCAGTTGAACCACCCGAACGCCAGCGCCGACGCCGCCAGACAGGCCGCGGCCAGCGCCAGCGCAGGCAGGTTCGCTGCCCACGCCAGCACGGCCAGGCCGCCGCCCACGAAAGCCGCCTGCTGCGCCAGCAAACCGTCGATGCCATCCATGAAGTTGTGCAGGTTGATGCTCCACGCGCCGCCGACCAGCAACAACGGCAACCACCACCAGGCCGGCGACCAGGCCTGCAGCCCGACGCACAGCAAGGCGCAGGCAACCAATTGCACGGCCAGTCGCGGCCAGGCCGGAAGCGGATGATGGTCGTCCCACCAGCCCGCCAGCGCCACCAGCAGCAAGGCCACGCACGACAACCCGAGCAGCCCGGGCGCGGGAACCGCCGCGTGCAGACTCCAGGCGACGCCGGGCAGGCACACCAGCATGGCGACGACGATGCCGATGCCGCCGCCGCGCGGGGTCGGCACCTGATGCGAGCGGCGTTGTCCGGGCAGGTCGAGCATGCCGCGCCGATGCGCGTAACCGACCGCGGCGCGTACCAGCAGTGCGGTAACCAGGAAGGCTGCCAGCAACCATCCGATGGTCATCAGCATGGCCATGTCACTCGCCGGCCACCCCGTGGATCGGCCGGATCGTGCTCCAGCTCTTGCAACTGGGGCACTGCCAGTGGTGCGCCTTGGCCCCGAACCCGCAACGGTTGCAGCGGTACATCGCCTGCCCTTCGAGCAGCTTGCGGGTGAGATCGCGCAGGATCAGGAAATTCTCGCGCGCCTCGCCTTCGATCTTGTCCATCGTGGCGTCGAGCAGGGTCATCAGCCCGCGCACCGACGGCCGCTGGCGCAACTGCGCGGTGAGAAAGTCGACCGCCACGCGCTCGCCGTCGCGCTGGCGATACAGGTTGGTCAGCGCCAGGATCGGCGAAACGCCGTGATAGCGCGCCATCAGGGTGCGCAGGAAGGTCTCGGCGCGGTCCATCTGCCGCACGCGGGCATAGCTGTTGAGCAGCGGCGGCAGGATGTCGGGAGTGAAGGCGCTGTCGGCCCTGATCGCCGCCTCCAGCGCGTCGATGGCCTCGGCATGCTGCCCGTCCTCGGCATGCAGGCGTCCGGTGAGCATGAAGGCGCGCACGCAATCGGGCTGGCATTCGAACGCCTGGCGCAGGTATTCCCGCGCCTCGGCACGGGCGCCATGCTGACGCGCGCGCTCGGCGAGCTCACAGTAGAACTGGGCGATCATCGGCGCCTCGTCGTCGCCGGTCATCACCTCCAGCCGCCGCGCGTGCTCGATCGCCTTGTGCCAGTCGCGCTCGTGCTGGTAGATCGAGATCAGATGGCGCAGCGCCGAGGGCGCGTGCGAGTTCATCGCCACCAGGTCGGCGAACAAGGCCTCGGCACGATCGAGCAGGCCCGAGCGCATGTAGTCCTCGCCGAGCTCCAGCAGGGCCACGGTCTTCATTGCGTCGGACAGGCCCGGTCGCGAGACCAGGTGCTGGTGCAGCCGGATCGCCCGATCCACCTCGCCGCGACGGCGAAACAGGTTGCCCAGGGCGAGGTGCGTCTCCACCGTGTCGCGGTTGTATTCGGCGAGTTTCAGGAAGACTTCGATGGCCTTGTCCTGCTCCTCGTTGAGCAGGTAGTTCAGGCCGCGGAAATAATCCGACGACAAGGTGCTGACGTCGACGCCGGCCCGCCGCGCAACCACCAGGCGCGAAGCCCACCAACCCAGCACGAAGGCGACGGGGAGCAGTGCGGCCAGCACATACAGGGGATTCATGGCTTGGCCGGCGGCTTCCTGTCCGCGCCCGTAGTGCGTCGCGAACGCCGTGGCCGCACACCGAGCCACGCGGTCACCCCGCCCAGCAACCAGCCCACCACCAGGGCGCCCAGCAGCGCGGCTCCCTTGGGCAACTGCAGTTGGGCAAAGCCGAAGTCGTAGCCGACCATTTCCGCATTCAGCGCGCCCAGCACGATGCCGGCGGCGGCGAAAACGGCCAGAATGATGAGGGCAAGCAATCGCATGCTCGAACTTTACCCGATTGGCGCAGTCGGGCACAGGCGCTGCCGCCGCCAGCCGTCCTGCAGGCAAAAAGAAGGCAGGACCGGCTCGCGCCGCCTGCCTCGCATTCTCCGGTCGATGGACTCAACCGGCACTGTTCTCCAGGTCAAGATTGACGCGCTCGCGCAATTCCTTGCCCGGCTTGAAATGGGGAACGTGCTTGCCTGGCAGGGCCACGGCTTCGCCGGTCTTGGGGTTGCGCCCCATCCGCGGCGGCCGGTAGTGCAACGCAAAGCTGCCGAAGCCGCGCACCTCGATGCGTTCGCCCTGGGCCAGCGCCAGGCTCATCTGTTCGATGACGCTCTTGACGGCCATCTCGACGTCGGCGAACGCGAGGTGGGTCTGGCGCCTGGCCAGCGCTTCGATCAATTCGGATTTGGTCATGGGCCCCAATGTCCGTGACGTGAAACAGCGGGGCGGCGACGTGCCGCCCCGCGTCGTGCCTGCAACGAGAGATCAGTCGGCCTTGTTGAACTGTTCCTTCAACAACGCGCCGAGCTTGGTCGTGCCACTGGCGGCCGAAGAGTAGTCGACCGCGGCTTCGGGGGCGTCTTCCTCGTCCTTGGCGCGAATCGAGAGCGCCAGCTGGCGACCCTTGCGATCCATGCCGGTGAACTTGGCCTCGACCTTGTCGCCCACCTTCAGGTGCTGGGTAGCGTCGTCGATGCGCTCCTTGGCGATGTCGTTGGCGCGCAGGTAACCCTCCACGCCCTCGCCCAGGTCGATCACGGCACCCTTGGCGTCGACTTCCTTGACCGTGCCGTTGACGATCGTGCCACGCGGGTTGGCCGCCATGAACTGGCCGAACGGATCCTGCTCCATCTGCTTGATCCCGAGGCTGATGCGCTCGCGCTCCGGGTCGACGGCCAGCACCACCGCCTCGATCTCCTCGCCCTTCTTGAAGTCGCGCACGAGGTCTTCGCCGGACACCTGCCAGGAGATGTCGGACAGATGCACCAGGCCGTCGATGCCGCCTTCCAGGCCGATGAACACGCCGAAATCGGTGATCGACTTGATCTGGCCCGACACCTTGTCGCCCTTCTTGTGCATGGCGGCGAAGGCTTCCCACGGGTTCGAGCGGGTCTGCTTGATGCCCAGCGAAATGCGGCGACGCTCTTCATCCACGTCCAGCACGGTCACTTCGGTCTCGTCGCCGACCTGCACCACCTTGGCCGGGTTGACGTTCTTGTTGGTCCAGTCCATCTCGGACACGTGCACCAGGCCTTCCACACCCGGCTCGATCTCGACGAAGCAGCCGTAATCGGTGACGTTGGAGACCTTGCCGAAGATGCGGCTGCCGACCGGGTAGCGACGCGAGATGTTCACCCACGGGTCGTCGCCCAGCTGCTTCAGGCCCAGCGACACGCGGTTGCGCTCCTTGTCGTACTTCAGCACGCGCACGTCGAGCTCGTCGCCGACGTTGACCACCTCGGACGGATGGCGCACGCGCTTCCACGCCATGTCGGTGATGTGCAACAGGCCGTCGATGCCGCCCAGGTCCACGAACGCGCCGTAATCGGTGAGGTTCTTCACCACACCCTTGACGACGGCGCCTTCCACCAGGCGTTCCAGCAGCTTCTCGCGCTCCTCGGAGAACTCGGTCTCGACGACGGCGCGGCGGCTGACCACCACGTTGTTGCGCTTGCGATCCAGCTTGATGATCTTGAACTCGAGTTCCTTGCCCTCGAGGTAGGTCGGCTCGCGCACCGGGCGCACGTCGACCAGCGAACCGGGCAGGAACGCGCGGACATCCTTGATGTCGACGGTGAAACCGCCCTTGACCTTGCCGGAAATCATGCCGACGATGGTCTCTTCCTTGTCGAACGCCTGCTCCAGGTCGTCCCACACCATCGAGCGCTTGGCCTTCTCGCGCGACAGCTTGGTCTCGCCGAAACCGTCTTCCAGGGCTTCGAGGGCTACCTTCACCTCGTCGCCAACCTGCACCTCCAGCACACCTTCCTCGTTCTTGAACTGCTCGATCGGGACGATGCCTTCGCTCTTCAGGCCTGCATTGATCACGACGACGTCGTTGCGGATTTCCACGACGATGCCGGTGACGATGGCGCCGGGCTTCAGCTTGGAGATGGCCTGCTGGCTCTGTTCAAACAGTTCGGCAAAACTTTCAGTCATGTTGATTCCATAGTGGGAAAAGACCTTGGGTCCGCTGCGCTGGGTTGGTTGTTGCGCACGAACTTCCCGGTCCACCGGTTGGGGGTGGCCGCGACGGCCCTGCGGGGCCGAACGTTGTCACCGTGGTTCAAAACCCCCTGCCGCGGCAGGGGCACAAAAGCCGCCGCGCAATCCGCTCAGGACTGCACGACGGCAAGTACTTTCGCCACGACCTCGTCGATGGCCATGCCGGTGGTGTCCACCAGCACCGCATCATCGGCGGGCTTGAGTGGCGCGACCGCACGCGATGCATCGCGGCTGTCACGCGCCTCAATTTCGCGCTGAAGGCCGGCAAGTGTAACGCTGAGCCCCTTTTCCTTCAACTGCTTATAGCGTCTTTTCGCCCGCTCGGCGGCGCTCGCGGTGAGGAAAACCTTGAACGCGGCATCCGGGAAGATCACCGTGCCCATGTCGCGCCCGTCCGCCACCAGCCCGGGCGCCTTGCGAAAGCCCAACTGCAGCGCCACCAGGGCCTCGCGCACGCTGGGCATGGAGGCGATCGCCGACGCCGCGGCACCGGCCGTTTCCGTGCGCAACTCGTCGGTGGCATCGTGACCGTTGACGATCACCCGCGCCCCGCCTCCCGTCTCGGCGGCGCGAAACTGGATCTTCGTCGTCTGGGCGCAGCGGGCCATCGCATCGGCATCGGACAGGTCCAGCCCGGCCATGCCGGCGGCGTAGCCCACCGCGCGATACAACGCCCCGGAATCCAGCAGGCGCCAGCCCAGCCGCTCTGCCACCAGCGCACTGATCGTGCCCTTGCCCGACCCGGACGGCCCGTCGATGGCAAGCACGGGAACGGCGGCGGCATGGCTCATCGAAGCATCCTGGCGGCGTGGAGAACGCGCAGTCTAACGCGTTGACCCACTTCCGAACGCGTGCTATCCATCCCGTTTCCCGCCCGCCGCAGGTCCATTGCCCCATGAACGATCTGCGTCGAGAGTTCGAGCAAGCTGCCGAAGATGTCAAAGGCCTGGCCAAACGGCCGGACAACGACACCCTGCTCAAGCTCTACGCCCTGTACAAGCAGGGCACCGAGGGCGACCTCAAGCGGACCCAGCCGGGCTTTTTCGATTTCGTGGGCACTGCCAAGCACGAAGCCTGGGCGCAGTTGAACGGCGTTCCTGTCGAGGAAGCCATGCGCCGCTACATCGCGCTGGTGCAGCAACTGCTGGCCTGACAGCTCCGTCTCCCGCCCCGCTTGCTTTTGCAGGCCCATTGCCGGCACATTCATACGATCGTTTGAAGCCGCGTGGATCGCATGAACTATCCCAAGCTGTTCGCCCCGCTGGATCTGGGCCACGTCACTTTGCCCAACCGCATCCTGATGGGTTCGATGCACACCGGGCTGGAAGATCGCGCCCGCGACTACGACAAACTGGCCGCCTATTTCGCCGAACGCGCCCGCGGCGGCGTGGGACTGATGGTCACCGGCGGCATCTCGCCCAGCATCGAGGGCTGGCTGAAGCCCTTCGGCGGTCGGCTCACGATGCCCTGGCACAAGCCGCGCCACCGCAAGCTCACCGCCGCCGTCCATGCCGAAGGCGGCCGCATCTGCATGCAGATCCTGCACGCCGGGCGCTACGGCTATCACCCGCTGTCCGTGGCGCCGTCGCGGATCAAGTCGCCGATCACGCCCTTCACGCCGCGCACGCTGTCGCCACGCGGCGTCGAGCGCACCATCGGCGACTTCGTCCGCTGCGCGCAACTGGCCCGGGAAGCGGGCTACGACGGCGTCGAGGTGATGGGGTCGGAGGGTTACCTGATCAACGAATTCATCGCCGCGCGCACCAACCGGCGCGACGATGCATGGGGCGGCGATGCGCAGCGACGCATGCGCTTTCCGGTGGAGGTCGTGCGGCGCACACGCGAGGCCGTCGGCCGCGACTTCATCATCATCTATCGCCTGTCGATGCTGGACCTGGTCGACGACGGCCAGAACTGGGACGAGATCGCGGCCCTGGCCAAGGCCGTCGAGACCGCCGGCGCCAGCATCATCAACACCGGCATCGGCTGGCATGAGGCGCGCGTGCCGACCATCGTCACCAGCGTGCCCCGCGCCGGTTTCGCCTGGGTCACGCGCCGTCTGATGGGCGAGGTCTCGATCCCGCTGGTGGCCACCAATCGCATCAACATGCCGGAGGTGGCCGAACGCATCCTTGCCGATGGCGACGCCGACATGGTCTCGATGGCGCGCCCGCTGCTGGCCGACCCGGCGTGGGTGAACAAGGCCAGGGCCGGCCGCAGCGAGCGCATCAACACCTGCATCGCGTGCAACCAGGCCTGCCTGGACCACGTGTTCCAGAACAAGCGCGCCAGCTGTCTGGTCAACCCGCGCGCCTGCCACGAAACAGAGTTGAAGATCGAGCCGACCCGTGTGCCCAAGCGCATCGCGGTGATCGGCGCCGGCCCCGCCGGCATGGCTTGCGCCAGCACGCTGGGCGAGCGCGGCCACCAGGTGACCCTGATCGACCGCGCCGACGAGATCGGCGGGCAATTCAACGTCGCCAAGCGGATCCCGGGCAAGGAAGAGTTCCACGAAACCCTGCGCTACTTCGGCCACCAGCTGCGCGATACCGGCGTCGAGCTGCGTCTGGGCGAGAACGCCGACGTTGCCATGCTGCGCGATGGCGGCTACGACGAGGTGGTCGTTGCCACCGGCGTCACCCCGCGCCAGGTCGATTTCCCCGGCAGCGACGACCCGCGCGTGCTGGGCTATCTCGACGTGCTGGCGCGGGACCGACCCGTGGGCGCAAGAGTAGCCATCATCGGCGCTGGCGGGATCGGGTTCGACGTGGCCGAGTTTCTCGTCGAACGCGCGCCCTCGCCCACCACCGACGTCGCCCGCTGGACGCGCGAATGGGGCGTGGACATGGCGCTGCACGCTCGCAGCGGCCTGCTGGACGCGCGACCGGAGGCGCCAGCGCGACAGGTCTGGCTGCTGCAGCGCAGCGAAGGACGCCCCGGCGCCCGACTCAACAAGACCACCGGCTGGGTGCATCGCGCCACCTTGAAGGCCAAGCAGGTGACCATGCTGGGCAAGGTCGGCTACGAGCGCTTCGACGACCGCGGATTGCACATCACGCTCGACGGCAAGCCGCAGGTCCTGCCGGTCGACAACGTGGTCGTCTGCGCCGGCCAGGAGCCAGATCGTCGACTGGCCGATGCCCTCATCGCCGCGGGCATGAGCGTGCACGTGATCGGCGGGGCCGACGTGGCCGCGGAGCTCGATGCCAAACGCGCCATCGCGCAGGGCACGGCGCTGGCGGCGCGACTCTGAACGGGCCGCGACGACGCCAGCGCGGCACCGCAAAAGAAAGCGCCCCGCATGGTGCGACGCATCGACATGGGTTCAGGGGGGGAGTTGAACCAGATGTCGTATTCAGCGTCGCTGCGGGGCGAGGGCCACCGCCACTGGGGGAGGGGATAGTGGGGCGACGCGGTGATTTTATGATCGACCGAATAAAGTATCCAATATATATTTACGCTCGTTTTTATTCGACTTTGCTATATGTTTGATTTCCGCCAGTTGCGCTACTTCGTGGCCGTCGCCGAGGAGCTGAGCTTCACGCGGGCCGCCTTGCGCCTGCATCTTTCGCAGCCGCCCCTGTCGCAGCAGATCAAGTCACTGGAGCAGGATCTGGGCGTGCGCCTGCTGGAGCGGAGCAAACGCCACGTCTCGCTGACGGAACCGGGCCGGGTATTTCTCGAACAGGCCAGGCACCTCCTTGCCAAGGCAGACGAGGCGCGCAGCCAGGTCGTCGCCGCTGCCGCCGGCCACAGCGGCCACCTGCGCCTGGCCTACACCGTGTCGGCATCGTTCCACCCGGCACTGCCGCGAATCCTGCTCCGTTACGGACAAGTGGCGCCCAAGGTGGGACTGAAACTCGACGAGATGTACACCGAGCCGCAATTCGCCGCGCTGCTGGGCGGCGAGATCGACGCCGGCTTCGTCCGCGGCGAGCCGGCGCACCTGCAGGACGCGCGCAACCTGAGACTCAGCGTGATCGACCGCGAGCCGCTGTTGCTTGCCATGCCGGCGGGGCACCGGCTGGCCGGACGCAGCAGCGTCGACCTTGCCGAGGTTGCCAGTGATGCCTTCGTGTCGCAGCCACGTGCGCTCGCCGCGACGCTGTATGACCGCCTGGTGACGCTGGCGCAACACGCCGGGTTCCAGCCCGCCATCGTCCAGCACGCCCAGCAGATCAACGGCTTGCTGGCGCTGGTCGCCGCCGGATTGGGACTGGCGCTGGTGCCGTCCAGCCTGCGGACGGTGCGGCTGCCCGGTGTTGCCTATGTGCCGCTGGAGGACCCGAACGCCTTTCTGCTGCTGGCCGTGGCCTGCCGGGCCAACGACCCCTCACCGGCGCTGCAACAGTTCCTGGCCACCGTCACGGAAGTGGCTGTCGCGCCAGGCTTGTGAGCTGCCGCGAGCCTCGTTATACTTGCGAGCTTGAGTTTTTCATTTGGTGTCAGGAGCCTGCCGTGAAGGTGCTTAATTCTCTGAAGTCCGCCAAGGCGCGGCACCGCGATTGCAAGATCGTGCGTCGTCGCGGCAAGGTGTTCGTGATCTGCAAGAGCAACCCCCGTTTCAAGGCTCGCCAGCGCTGAGTCATCGCGCACGTGCCGGCAAAAAAGCCGCTCATGCGGCTTTTTTTGTGCGCGTGTGGAATCGGGCCCTCGAGGTGCTTCACGACGGCCGAAGGGGCGCTCATGCGAAAGCTGTCCTGATCCCGGGCGGACCGCAAGATGGATTCCGTGTTCGCGCGAATGACGAAAGCAGGCCGGCACGCGACCATCCCCGCCCTTGGCGTCGAGGCTGAGTCTTTCCAACCCCTCAGTCGTAGTGGACGTCGATGATTTCGTAGTGTTTGACGCCGTTGGGCGCGGTGAACTCGAAGCTGTCGCCGGCGCTCTTGCCGATCAGGGCGCGGGCGATCGGCGAGGAGACGGCAATCAGGTTCTGCTTGATGTCCGCCTCCAGGTCGCCGACGATCTGGTAGGTCACCGGGGTGCCGCTGTCCTCGTCCTCCAGGTCGACGGTCGCGCCGAAGACCACCCGCTTGCCCGCATTGAGCCGCGACACGTCGATGACTTCGGCGGTCGACAGCAGCCCTTCGAGCTGGGCGATGCGCCCCTCGGTGAAGCTCTGCAGTTCGCGCGCGGCGTGGTACTCGGCGTTCTCCTTGAGATCGCCGTGCGCCCTAGCCTCCGCGATGGCCGCGATGATGCGCGGGCGCTCGATGGATTTCAGCCGTTCCAGTTCCGCGCGCAGGCGTTCGGAACCGGTTTTGGTGATCGGGGCACGACTCATGCGCTCAGCTCCTGATGCAGTTCCTGCAGGCTGTGGACCTCACCACCGCCACGGAAATCCAGCGAGTGCACCAGCGCGCGGGCACCAGCCACCGTGGTCGAGTAGGTGACGCGGTGCTGCAGCGCCTCGCGGCGGATCGAGAAGGAATCGGCGATCGCCTGTTTCCCCTCGGTGGTGTTGACGATGTAGACGATTTCGCCGTTCTTGATCGCGTCGACGATGTGCGGCCGGCCTTCCATCACCTTGTTGATGCGCTCGCACTTTACGCCATGCGCGGTCAGGTAGCTGGCGGTGCCGGCGGTCGCCACCAGGCTGAACCCGCGCGCGATGACTTCGGCGGCCACCGGCAACAGCAGCTCCTTGTCGCCGTCACGCACCGACAGGAACACCTTGCCCAACGACGGCGGCCGGATGCCCGCGGCCTCGTGGCCACGCGCGAACGCCGCGCCGAAGCTGCGCCCGACGCCCATGACCTCGCCGGTGGAGCGCATCTCCGGTCCCAGGATGGGATCGACGTTCTGGAACTTCAGGAACGGGAAGATCGCCTCCTTCACCGAGAAGTACGACGGGATCACTTCGCGTGTCGCGTTCATGCTCTCCAGCGAACGCCCGGCCATCACGCGCGCGGCAATCTTGGCCAGCGGCACGCCGGTAGCCTTGGACACGAACGGCACCGTGCGCGAGGCGCGCGGGTTCACTTCCAGGATGTAGACCGTCTCGCCCTGGATCGCGAACTGGGTGTTCATCAGGCCGACGACCTTCAGCTCCTTCGCCATCGCGCTGACCTGGCGGCGCAGCTCGTCCTGGATATCGGCGCTCAGCGAATACGGCGGCAGCGAGCAGGACGAATCGCCCGAATGCACGCCCGCCTCCTCGATGTGCTCCATGATGCCGCCGATCAGCACGGTGCCAGCGGCATCGGCGATCACGTCCACGTCGACTTCGACCGCGTGGTCGAGGAAGCGGTCCAGCAAGACCGGCGAATCGTTCGACACTTTCACCGCGTCGCGGATGTAGCGCGACAGGTCGGCGTCGTCGTGCACGACTTCCATCGCGCGGCCACCAAGCACGTAGCTCGGGCGCACCACCAGCGGGTAGCCGATCTCGCGGGCCAGCGCCAGCGCCTCGTCGGCGTTGCGCGCGGTGCGGTTCGGCGGCTGCTTCAGCCCGATCTTCTCGATCATCTGCTGGAAGCGCTCGCGATCCTCGGCCAGGTCGATCGAGTCGGGGCTGGTGCCGATGATCGGCACGCCGGCCGCTTCCAGCGCACGCGCCAGCTTCAGCGGGGTCTGCCCGCCGTACTGCACGATCACGCCCTTGGGCTTTTCGAGGTGGACGATTTCCAGCACGTCTTCCAGGGTCACCGGCTCGAAATACAGCCGGTCGGAAGTGTCGTAGTCGGTCGACACGGTTTCCGGATTGCAGTTGACCATGATGGTTTCATAGCCGTCCTCGCGCAGCGCGAGCGACGCATGCACGCAGCAATAGTCGAACTCGATGCCCTGCCCGATGCGGTTCGGGCCGCCGCCGAGGACGATGATCTTGTCGCGATCGGTGGGCAGCGCCTCGCACTCTTCCTCGTAGGTCGAGTACATGTAGGCGGTGCCGGTGACAAACTCGGCGGCACAGGAATCCACCCGCTTGTACACCGGACGCACGCCAAGAGTGTGGCGCAGGTGGCGCACCGAGGCCTCGTCGGTACCGAGCAGCTCGGCGATGCGTGCGTCGGCGAAGCCGAGTCGCTTGAGTTCACGCAGACGCGGGGCGTCGAGCGCGGTAATGCCTTGCCGGGTGATCTCCGTCTCGGCCAGCACGATGTCCTCGAACGCGGCGAGGAACCAGGGATCGACCCGGCTTAGCTCGAACACCTCCTCCAGCGACAGGCCGGCGCGGAACGCATCGGCCAGGTGGAACACGCGATCGGGACGCGGCTCGCGCAGCTCCCGCTTGAGCACCGCCAGACCGTCGTCGGTGCCGATGTCCAGGCCGGTGGGATTGAGGCCGGTCTTGCCGATTTCCAGCCCGCGCAAGGCTTTCTGCAGCGACTCCTGGAAGGTACGGCCGATCGCCATCACCTCGCCGACGGATTTCATCTGCGTGGTCAGGCGCGCATCGGCCGCGGGAAACTTCTCGAAGGCGAAACGCGGGATCTTGGTAACCACGTAGTCGATCGACGGCTCGAACGAGGCCGGGGTCCGACCGCCGGTGATGTCGTTCTTCAATTCGTCCAGCGTGTAGCCCACCGCCAGCTTGGCGGCGACCTTGGCGATCGGGAAGCCGGTGGCCTTCGACGCCAGCGCCGAGGAGCGCGACACGCGCGGATTCATCTCGATCACCACCACGCGACCGTCGTCGGGGTTGATGCCGAACTGCACGTTGGAGCCGCCGGTATCCACGCCGATCTTGCGCAGCACCGCGATGGAGGCATCGCGCAGGCGCTGGTATTCCTTGTCGGTGAGCGTCTGCGCCGGTGCCACGGTGATCGAGTCGCCGGTGTGCACGCCCATCGGATCGAGGTTCTCGATGGCGCAGATGATGATGCAGTTGTCCGCGGTGTCGCGGACCACTTCCATCTCGAACTCCTTCCATCCCAGCACGGATTCGTCGATCAGCACCTCGTGGGTGGGCGACATGTCGAGGCCACGCTTGACGATGGTCTCGAACTCTTCCTTGTTGTAGGCGATGCCGCCGCCGGTGCCGCCCAGCGTGAAGCTGGGCCGGATGATCACCGGGAAACCGAGTCGGGCCTGGATCTCCACTGCATGCTCGAAGTTCTTGGCCACGTCCGACTTGGGGCTGTCCAGCCCGATCTCGGTCATCGCCCGCTTGAACAGCTCGCGGTCCTCGGCCATGCGGATCGCTTCGCGCCGGGCGCCGATCAGCTCGACGTCGTACTTCTCCAGCACGCCGTGGTCGGCAAGGTCCAGCGCGCAATTGAGCGCGGTCTGCCCACCCATCGTCGGCAGCACCGCATCCGGGCGCTCCTTGGCGATGATGCGTTCCACCGTCTGCCAGTTGATCGGCTCGATGTACACCGCGTCGGCGGTGTCCGGATCGGTCATGATCGTGGCGGGATTGGAGTTGACCAGGATGACGCGGAAGCCTTCTTCCTTCAGCGCCTTGCAGGCCTGCGCGCCGGAGTAGTCGAACTCGCAGGCCTGGCCGATCACGATCGGGCCGGCGCCGATGATAAGCACGCTCTTGATGTCATTGCGCTTGGGCATCTCAGCGAGCCTCCTGCATCAGCTTGGCGAAACGTTGGAACAGATAGCCCATGTCATGCGGTCCCGGGCTGGCCTCGGGATGGCCCTGGAAACAGAAGGCCGGGCGATCTGTCAGCGCGAAACCCTGCAGCGAACCGTCGAACAGCGAGCGGTGGGTCAGCCGCACATGGGCCGGCAGACTGGCCGGATCGACCGCGAAACCGTGGTTCTGCGAGGTGATCAGCACGCGGCCGTCGTCCAGATCCTTCACCGGATGGTTGGCGCCGTGGTGGCCGTATTTCATCTTCAGCGTGCGTCCGCCCAGCGCCAGCCCCATCAGTTGATGGCCCAGGCAGATGCCGAACAGCGGAATCTTCGCGTCGAGGAAGACGCGCGTCGCCTCGATCGCGTAATCGCACGCAGCGGGATCGCCCGGGCCGTTGGAAAGGAACACGCCATGGGGCTGCATCGCCAGCACCTCCGCGGCGGGAGTCTGCGGCGGCACCACGGTAATGTCGCAACCCTGCTCGGCCAGCAGGCGCAGGATGTTGAGCTTGGTGCCGAAGTCGTAGGCCACCACCTTGAACTGCATGGCCGGCTGGTTGAACGCCGTGCGATCGAGGTCATAGCAGCCCTGATTCCATCTGTAGGGCTTGCCGGTGCCCACGACCTTGGCCAGGTCCATTCCGGCGAGGCCGGAGAAGCCGCGCGCCTTGGCCAGGGCATCTTCCGCGTCGACCTGCGCGGCCGCCACGATGCAACCGGCCAGCGCGCCCTTCTCGCGCAGTATGCGGGTCAGCCGGCGCGTGTCGATCCCGGCGATGGCCACCGTGCCGTGGTCGGCGAGGTAGTCGGGCAAGCTGCGAGTGGAGCGCCAGTTGCTGGCACGCCGCGGCACGTCGCGCACGATCAGGCCGGCGGCATGCACGAGATTCGACTCCACATCCACCTCGTTGACACCAGTGTTGCCGACGTGCGGGTAGGTCAGCGTGACGATCTGGCGCGCGTAGGAGGGATCGGTGAGGATCTCCTGATAACCGGTCATGGCGGTATTGAAGACCACTTCGCCGACCGTTTCGCCAACGGCGCCGATGGCGTGGCCATGAAAAATGCTGCCGTCTTCGAGGGCCAGCAGGGCAGGATGCGACATAACAAGGACCGCCTTTTTGATGCAGCAAAGTCCGCAAGCCGCAGTATTGCTGGCTTGTGGAGTTTGGAGGGGAAGCTTTCCGGGCGGGTCGCAATGATAGGCTGCGGGCACGTTCCTGTCCACCTTGCGGCAGCATGAATCGGCCGATGCCCGGTGCGTCGCGTATGGAGCGCGAACGGTACACTAGGCCTCATTTCAATGGAGCTGGACGTCCCATGGGTGCCGTCGTACTGCTGGACCCCGCGCGTCTCGATCGCCCGGATACCACGATCCGGCACCAGCCTTTCCCGTTCATGGTCGCCCACGGACAACTGCCCGACGAGATGCGTGCGGATCTCGATCGCGATTTCCCGCGCTATGCCAGCGCCGGATTCTTCCCCTACGAACCGGCCGATTGCGGCGCCAGCGTCAATGCGCTGATCGAGGGCCTGACCTCCCCGGAGTTCGCCCGCGCCATCGGCAAGCGCCTGGGCATCGAGGAGCTGGACCGCTATCCCACCCTGGTTACCCTGTGTCGCATGCTCAACAAGCGCCATGGCACGATCCACACCGACAGCCGGTCGAAGATCGCCACCGCCCTGCTCTACCTCAACGGCCAATGGCCTGACACCAGCGCCGGCTGCCTGCGATTCCTGCACAGCATGGACGACATCGACGCGATGGTGATGCCCGAGCTGATTCCACTGTACGGCGAGTTTGCGGTGTTCAAGCGCTGCGACAACTCCTTCCACGGCCATTTGCCGTACGAGGGCGAACGCCGCGTCATCCAGGTCGCCTGGCTCACCAGCGAGGAAGAGAAGCTGCGCAAGACCCGTCGCGGCAAGTTCTCGCGGGCGTTCAAGAAGGTTTTCGGCGGCCTCGACCGGAAGTTCGGCGCCAGCCGGGGCCGCAACGCCGCACATCGCGATTGAGCCGGGATCAGGCTCCGGCAGCGCCGGAGGAAATGCTTCAGGGCCGCGTGGCGATGACGTCCTCCAGCCGCCACTGACCGGCTGGCCGGCCTGCGAGCCAGTGCGCCGCATGCAGCGCGCCACGCGCGAAGATCGAGCGATCGGTGGCGCGGTGGACCAGCTCCAGCCGCTCGCCCTGACCGATCAGCATGACCTGGTGCTCGCCCACGATGTCGCCACCGCGGATCACGGCGAAACCGATGCTGCCGTCGACGCGCTCGCCGCCACGCTCGAATGCCGCCGCAGCCTCCAGCGTGGTGTGGCGTGCGGCCGCCGCCGCCTCGCCAAGCGCCAGGGCGGTGCCGGATGGTGCATCGCGCTTGCGACCGTGGTGCGCTTCGACGATCTCCAGATCCCAGGCCGGCAGGGCCGACGCCGCCTCGCGCAACAGCCGCGCCAGCATCGCCACGCCGAGGCTGAAGTTGGCGGCGCGCAGGACCGCGATCTGCCGCGCGGCATCGGCCAACCGCGACGTCAGCGCGCCGTCGATGCCGGTGGTGCCGCTGACCAGTGCGATGCCGCGCTCCAGACAATGGTCGAGCGCAGCTCCCAGCGCCGCAGGCGTGCTGAAATCGACAATGACGTCGATCGGCGGCGCCTGCGTCCAGTCATGCGCGTAACGAAGGGTTCCGTTTGCCACACCGGGCACGGGCTGGCCGGCGTGGATCGACCCCGGCGCCACCACGGCATGCACCAGTTCGGCGTCGCCGTCGGCACCCAGCAAGTCGAGCAAGGCGCGGCCCATGCGGCCGGAGGCACCGTTCACGGCAAGTCGAAAGGGGCGTGTCATCGGCGCAGCATTCCTCGGGGTCAGGCGTCCATGCTAACCGCGCAGCCCGGCCGCGGGGTGGCGGCCGCAGGCCCGCTTCGCCTCAGGCGGTCACGCGGGACCAGAATTTCTTCACGCCGTCGACCCAGCCCTTGGCGCGCGGCGTGTGCTTGTCGGCATCGCTGCCGCTGAACGTGGCCTCCAGCGACTCCAGCAGCTCGCGTTGCTGGCGCGTCAGGCGTACCGGCGTTTCCACCACCACCCGACAAATCAGGTCGCCGTGGCGGCTGCTGCGCACCGACTTGACGCCGCGGCCGCGCAGGCGGAACTGCGCGCCGGTCTGCGTCTCCGGCGGAATGCTTATCGGGACTTCGCCTTCCAGTGTCGGCACCGGCAGCTGCGCGCCCAGCGCAGCCTGGGAAAAGCGGATCGGCAGCTCGCAATACAGGTCGCTGCCGTCGCGCTGGAAGATGGCATGCTCACGCACGCGCACTTCCACGTAGAGGTCGCCGGCTGGCGCACCGGCCGGGCCGGCCTCGCCCTGCCCGCTCAGGCGGATGCGGTCGCCGTTGTCGACGCCCTCGGGAATCTGCACGGAGAGGGTGCGGGTCTCCTCGATGCGCCCCTCGCCGTGACACTTGCGGCAAGGGTTCTCGATCGCCTGGCCGGTACCGCCGCAATGCGGGCAGGCCTGCTGGATCGAGAAGATGCCGTTCTGCATGCGTACCTGGCCGTGGCCATGGCAGGTCGCGCACTTGGCTACCTTGCCGTCGGCCGAACCGCTGCCGTTGCAGTGATGGCAATTGACCTGGGTGGGGATCTCGATCTGCTTGCTGACGCCGAACACGGCTTCCTCGAGGTCGAGATCCATGATGTAGCGCAGGTCCGAGCCGCGGCGCGGCCGGCCGCGGCCACCGCCATTCCTGCCGAAGATGTCGCCGAAGATGTCGCCGAAGATGTCGCCCACGTCGCCGAACCCGGCGCCGCCGCGGCCGCCCATGCCGCCTTCGAACGCCGCGTGGCCGTGCTGGTCGTACAAGGCACGCTTGCGCTCGTCGGACAGCACTTCGTAGGCCTCCTTGGCCTCCTTGAACTTGTCCTGCGCGGTCGGGTCGTCGGGGCAACGATCCGGGTGGTACTTCATGGCCAGCCGACGGAAGGACTTCTTCAGTTCGACTTCGGTGACGGTGCGTTCCACACCCAGCACTTCGTAGTAATCACGCTTGCTCATTCATGCATCCACATGCTCGTCCGCCCCATGGCACCATCCGCAAAACCGCCCGCGCCAGGAACGTTCCTGGCGCGGGCTGGCCATCGGGCCGTGCCGATGACGATGCCGCTTACTTCTTGTCGTCTTTCACTTCGGTGAACTCGGCATCGACCACGTCGTCCGGCTGCGCCGAGCCGCCCGGCGCGGACTGCGCGCCGGCATCGGCCGGGCCGCCCTGCGCCGCGGCATAGAGCGCCTGGGCCACCTGTTCCAGCTTCTCGACCTTGGCCTCGATCGCCGCCTTGTCGTCACCATCCTTGGCCTTTTCCAGATCCGACAACGCGCCTTCGATCGTGGACAGCTGGTCGGCCGGCACCTTGCCACCATGCTCCTTCAACGCGCTGCGGGTGGCGTGCACCAGTTGGTCGGCCTTGTTGCGGGTGGCGACCAGCTCGTGGAACTTCTTGTCCTCTTCCTTGTTCGCCTCGGCGTCGGCGACCATGCGCTGGATTTCCTCGTCGGACAGGCCCGAACCGGCCTTGATCTCGATCTTCTGTTCCTTGCCGGTCTTCTTGTCCTTGGCCGACACGTGCAGGATGCCGTTGGCGTCGATGTCGAAGGTGACCTCGATCTGCGGCATGCCGCGCGGCGCCGGCTCGATGCCCTGCAGGTCGAACTTGCCCAGCGACTTGTTGGCGCTGGCGCGCTCGCGCTCACCCTGCAGCACGTGCACGGTCACCGCGGTCTGGTTGTCGTCGGCGGTGGAGAAGGTCTGCGCGGCCTTGGTCGGCACGGTAGTGTTCTTCTCGATCAGCTTGGTCATCACGCCGCCCATGGTCTCGATGCCCAAGCTGAGCGGGGTGACGTCGAGCAGCAGCACGTCCTTGACCGAACCGCCCAGCACGCCGCCCTGGATAGCCGCGCCCACGGCGACGGCCTCGTCCGGGTTGACGTCCTTGCGCGGCTCCTTGCCGAAGAAGTCCTTCACCGCCTCCTGCACCTTCGGCATGCGGGTCTGGCCGCCGACCAGGATCACGTCGTTGATGTCGGACACGCGCAGGCCGGCGTCATTCAACGCGGTGCGGCACGGCTCGATGGTGCGCTTGACCAAGTCTTCCACCAGCGCTTCCAGCTTGGCGCGGGTCAGCTTGATGTTGAGATGCTTCGGACCGGACGCGTCGGCCGTCACGTACGGCAGGTTGACGTCGGTCTGGTGGTTGGAGGACAGCTCGATCTTGGCGCGCTCGGCGGCATCCTTCAGGCGCTGCAGCGCGAGCGGGTCCTTGCGCAGGTCGATGCCCTGCTCCTTCTGGAACTCCTCGACCAGGTAGTCGATGACGCGCATGTCGAAGTCTTCGCCGCCGAGGAAGGTGTCGCCGTTGGTGGCCAGCACCTCGAACTGCTTCTCGCCGTCGACTTCCGCGATCTCGATGATCGACACGTCGAAGGTGCCGCCGCCCAAGTCATACACCACGATCTTGCGGTCGCCGCCCTTCTTGTCCAGGCCATAGGCCAGCGCGGCCGCGGTCGGCTCGTTGATGATGCGCTTCACTTCCAGGCCGGCGATCCGGCCGGCGTCCTTGGTCGCCTGGCGCTGGCTGTCGTTGAAGTAGGCAGGCACCGTGATCACCGCCTCGGTGATCGTCTCGCCGAGGTAGTCCTCGGCAGTCTTCTTCATCTTCATCAGCACCTTGGCGGAGATTTCCTGCGGCGCCATCTTCTTGCCGTCGGAGGTCTGCACCCAGGCGTCGCCGTTGTCGTGCGCCACGATGCCGAACGGCACGATGTTCAGGTCCTTCTGCACCTCGGCGTCGTTGAACTTGCGACCGATCAGGCGCTTCACCGCGTAGAAGGTGTTCTTCGGGTTGGTCACGCTCTGGCGCTTGGCCGAGGCACCGACCAGCACCTCGCCGTCCTTGGTGAAGGCGACGATGGAGGGCGTGGTGCGATCGCCTTCCGAGTTCTCGATGACCTTGGTCGTGCTGCCGTCCATCACGGACACGCAGGAGTTCGTGGTGCCCAGGTCGATGCCGATGATCTTGCCCATGTTCATGCTCCGAATCTATTGGCGGCCCGGCGGCCGCGATGGTTTCCAGATGGGGTTCTGCCGCAGCGATTCAATGCCGACGGCGGCGTGCGATGCGCTCAGTCCTTCGCCACGGCGACCAGCGCCGGACGCAGCAGGCGATCGTTCAGCACGTAGCCTTTCTGCAGCACGCTGACCACGGTGCCCGGCGCCTGGCCGGGGGCCGCGACCATGCTCACCGCATGGTGGCGCTCGGGATCGAGCGGCTGGCCGATCGGATCGACCTGCGCCATGCCGTGGTTCCCGGCGACCTTGAGCAGCGCTTTCAGGGTGAGACCGAGGCCCTCGCGTATCGAGGCGACGTCGCCGCCCTCGGCTGCCAGGCCGCTCTCCAGTCCGTCGTATACCGGCAGCAATTCGTTCAGCAGTTTCTCGTTGGCAAACCGCCGGGCCTGCTCCAGGTCCCGATGCAGGCGCCGACGCTGGTTCTCGATCTCCGCCTTCTCGCGCAAGACCGTTTCCTGCAGCTCGGCGTTGATCGCCTCCAGTTCGGCCACGCGGGCCAGCAGCTTGGCGAACTGGTCGCCGTCGACGGCTGGTGCCGACCCGGGGTCCATGGCCTCGTCATGCGCCTGGGTGTCGTTGTCGTGCATGCGTCACTCCCAACAAAAAGTTCGCGGCCGGCACCGTGGCCCGCCATCCAAATCAACCAGAAATCCCGCCTCTGCTGCCGGTTATAGGGTCACCGCGACCCGATTCAAGGCGTCGCTCAGCAATCCGGCCGTGGCCTGCACGACCGGAATCACCCGCTCGTAGGCCATGCGCGTGGGTCCGATCACGCCGACCGCGCCGAGCATTCGCCCCTGCGCGCCATAGCTGGCCGTGACCACGCTGCAACCATCCAGTGCCGCGAAGCCCGACTCCTCGCCGATGAACAGCCGTACCCCCGGCGCCTTCGCGCAGACTTCCATCAGCTGGAGCAGCTCGTTCTTCTGCTGGAACGCGTCGAACAGGTCGCGCAGCCGCTGCAGGTCGGCCAGCTCGGCGCAGGCCATCAGGTTGGTCTGCCCGCTGACCAGCATGTCGGCATCGCTGGCCTGCGGCGCGAACGAGGCCGTGGCCAGCTCCACCGTACTGGCCAGCAGCCGGTTGAGCTCGCTGCCGGTTTCGCGTACCTCGGCCAGCAAGTGGGCGCGGATATCGTCCACGCGCAGCCCGGCGAAGTGGGTGTTGAGATAATTGGCCGCCCGCTCCAGCTCACCGGCGGGCAACGGCTTGAGCAGTTGCACGATGCGGTTCTGCACCTGGTTGTCGGTAAACACCAGGATCACCAGCACCCGCGCATCGGGCAGGGCCACGAAATCGATGTGGCGCAGCGGGAAGTCGGCCTGGCGCGGCACCGTCACCACGCCGGCAAAGCGGGTCATCGCCGAGAGCAAAGTCGACACGTTGCCGAGCAGGTCGCGCGTGGTGGCCGGCCCCGGTGGCAGTTCGCTCTGCAAGCGCGCCAGTTCGGCGCGCGGCAAGGGCTGCAACTCGATCAGGCTGTCCACGAACAGGCGCAGGCCGCGCGGCGTGGGTACGCGGCCTGACGAGGTGTGCGGCGAAGCGACCAGGCCGGCGTCTTCCAGGTCGGCCATGATGTTGCGGATCGTCGCCGGACTGACGTCCAGCCCCGAGGAGCGCGCCAGCGTGCGCGACCCCACCGGCTCGCCGTCGACCAGATACTGGGAGATCAGCGCGCGCAGCAGGCGCCGCGTGCGGGCATCGAGGTCATGGCCGTGTGGAAGGATCATGTCCGTAGCAGTTCCTGAGACCCGACAGAAATAAGGTCTGCACGCGCGGCTTGCAAGCGAATGCGGTGTTTTGCCCACCCGGGCTCCCGCTACAATTCTCCCATTCCAATGCCGAACTGCCCATGCTCACTTCGCTCTATGTCCGCCATTTTGCCGTCGTCGAGGCCGCCGAGGTGTCTTTCGGCCCCGGCCTGACCGTGGTCAGCGGCGAGACCGGCGCCGGCAAGTCGCTGCTGGTCGACGCGTTGATGCTGCTGACCGGCGCACGCGCCGACAGCGGCATGATCCGCGCGGACAGCGACCGCGCCGAGTTGGCCGCGGAGTTCGATTTGACCGGACTGCCCGACGCGCAGGCATGGTTGCGCCGGGAGGAACTCGACGAAGACGGCAACTGCCAGTTGCGGCGAGTGTTGCGTGCCGAAGGCAGCTCCCGCGCCTGGATCAACGGCCGCCCCGCCAACACGCGCCAGCTCGGCGAGCTGGCCGCCTTGCTGGTCGAGATCCACGGCCAGCATGAACACCAGGCGCTGCTCTCGCGGGCCCATCAGCTGGCCTTGCTCGACGCTTATGCGGGCCACGATGACTTGATCGCCCAGGTGCGCCGCCAGGCGGAGCAGTGGCGCGAGTTGAACCAGCGCATGCACAAGCTCAGTGGCGGCGAGGATCGCGAACTTCGGCTGGAGCTGCTGCGCCATGAACTGGCGGAACTGGAGCAATGGGCGCTGCCACCCACCGAACTGGCCGAACTGGAGGCCAACCACAAGCGCCTGGCCAACGCCGACCGCCTGGCGGAAGGCAGCGCCGGCGTGGTGGAACTGCTCGATGGCGAGGGCGAGTTCGCCCTGCGCCGGGCCCTGGGTCGTGCGCATGCCGAGCTGGGCAAACTCGCCGCCCTGGACGACCGGCTGGCACCCTGGCTGGAGCTGCTCGACAACGCCGGTATCCAGTTGGGCGAAGCCGCCGACGGCTTGGGCCGCTATGCGCAAGACGTCGACCTCGATCCGGCCGGCTACGCCGCGCTCGACCAGCAGCTGAGCCATCTGCACGCGCTCTCGCGCCGCCACCGGCTGCCGCCGGAAGCCCTGCACGAGAGGCTGCTGGCGCTGCGCGCCGAGCACGCCGAACTCGAAGGCGCCGGCGACGCACTGGAACAGTTGAGCGGTCAGCTTCAGCGCCTGCAACAGGAATACTCCCGCGCGGCGGACCTGCTGGGTCAATCGCGCATGGCTGCCGCGACGAAGCTCGGCGAGGAAGTCAGTGCGCTGATGGGCGAACTCGGCATGGCCGGTGGCGTACTGCGCGTCGAGCTGGTGCCGACGCCCGGCGACGAACCCGACGCCCAGGGCCGGGAGCGCTGCGAGCTGCTGGTCAGCGCCAATCCTGGCCAGCCACCGCGGCCGCTGCGCAAGGTCGCCTCCGGCGGCGAACTTGCGCGCATCAGTCTGGCCATCGAAGTGGCTACGTTGGGCAAGGATTCGATCGGCAGCATGGTCTTCGATGAGGTCGACAGCGGCATCGGCGGCGCGGTCGCCGAGGTGGTCGGCCAGAAACTGCGTGCGCTGGGAAGCCGTCGCCAGGTGCTCTGCGTGACCCACCTGCCGCAGGTCGCCGCGCAAGGTCACGCCCACTTGCGGGTGAGCAAGCAGAGCGACGGCGACACCACCCGCACGCGGATCGAACAACTGGACGCCGCAGGCCGGCGCGACGAGCTGGCTCGCATGCTCGGCGGCGTGGAAATCACCCGCGAGACCCGGGCTCACGCCAGGCAGATGCTGGAGCGCGCGCAGGCGACCTGAAGGCGGCTGTCCTCAGACCGTCGTCGACAGCAGGCCGCGCTCGGTCGCCATGCGATAGAGGTCCAGTTCCGATCCGGCGCCGAGCTTGCCCATCAGGCTGGCACGGTGGATGTACACGGTTTTCTGGCCAATGCCGAGGTCGGCAGCGACCTGCTTGGGCGTGCGCCCCCCGGCCAGCAACAGGAACACTTCGCGCTCGCGGGCGGTCAGCCGGTTGACCGGATCGAGCGCGTCGTTGGGGCGCTCGGTGCGGCGCTGGCGCAGGTCCGAGCTGAGGAAGCACTCGCCCTGCATCACGGCGCGCAGGCCCGCCACCAGTTCCTCCGGCGCGACGCCCTTGGTGACGAACCCGCTGGCCCCGCGGCGCAACGCCTCGGAAACGTAAGCGTCGCCATCATGCATGCTCAACACGACCACGCGAGTGGCCGCATGCACGCTGAGCAGATGCTCGATCAACGGCAAACCGCTGCCGTCGGGCAAGGAAAGATCCAGCGCCACCAGGTCCGGGCGCCAGTGGCCGACCGCCTCCACCGCGTCGTCGCCGTTGCGGCATTCGGCAACCACTTCCAGGTCCGATTCCAGCTCGATCAGGCGCTTGAAGCCCTCTCGAACGATGGCGTGGTCGTCAACCAGAACGATGCTGTACATCTTCCTACTCTGACACAGGAAGGCGCGCCCGGGACAGCACGCCAGGCCAAGTACCCCGGCACGCCACCCCGCGCACGGCGCATGTACCATCGCCGGATGCGATTCAAGCCATCTCTCCTGCCCGATTCCGGGCCGCTCATCGGCGCAGGTTATCTGGTGCTGTGGCTGCTGCTCGGCGCCACGGCACAACCCTACTGGATGCTGCCCTACGGCCTGCGTTTCACCGCACTTCTGCTGGTACCGTTGCGCCACTGGGGCTGGTTGCTCGCCGCGGAACTGCTCGCCTGTGCCGGCGCCGCCTGGTGGCATGGATCACCGCTGCACATCAGCGGCGTGCTGGCAGACGTGCTGCCGGCATTCCTGGTGATGATGGCCTGCATGTGGCTGCTGCGCCGGCTGCACCTGCATCCCAGCCTGCACAGCCCGCAGGACGTGACCCGGCTGCTGCTTTCGGTGGTGCTGGTGGTCACGGTCACGACCGCCGCGGACGCCGCGCTGCTCGCATTCACCAACTGGTCGGAAACGCCAGAGTTGATGATCCGCGTCATCGCCGAGGAATTGCTCAGCCACTATCTGGCCATCCTGCTGGTGGCGCCGGTGTTGATCATGCTGCTGCACACGCGGCTGGAGCGTGCCTCGGTGATGCGCCTGCTGACGGACGTGCTGCTGGTGCTGGCACCATCCATGGCCATCCTGCTGGTGCTGTCCGAGCGCGCCGCGCCGCAGCCGCAGTTCGCGCGGGTGCTGTCGCTGGCGCCGGTGCTGTTTTTCGCCTTCCGCCATGGCTGGCGCGGCGCCAGCCTCGCCATGCTGATCACCAGTCTGGGCATGACCCTGGTGGACGTGCACCTGGGCCACACGCCCTCGACCGCCGCTGCCTACCTGTTCCTGGCCGTGGCAGGCACCGGCGCGCTGATGCTCGGTTCGGCCACCGACGCCCTGCGGCGCAGCAGCGAACGGGTGGCGGAGCAGAACGTCTACCTCGGGGCCGTCAATCGCCGCCTGGATCATCTGGCCCAACAGCTGCGTGACGCCGCACGCGGCAACCTGCAGGCCGACGAGAACCAGCGGCGGCATCTTGCGGCCGAACTGCATGACGAACTGGGCCAGAACATCACCGCGATCCAGACCCACGTGAAACTGGCCCAGGCGCGTTTGCACGAGGTCGGGATGGACGACGTGAGCATCTCGATCAACACCATCCTGGCCCACATGCGCCGCGCCCTGCATCGCCTGCTGGACGACCTGCGCCCGGCGATCCTGGACGAGTTCGGCCTGCTGCGCGCGCTGGATGAAGGCCCGATCCGCGACCTGCTGACCAGTGCCGGCATGCGCTACCACGTGGAACTCCACGGCGACCCGCGATTGCTCGACGATGACACCCGCACGGCGATCTACCGGCTGGCTCAGGAAAGCGCCACCAATACCGTCAAGCACGCCTGCGCCAGTGAATTCCGCCTGCGGCTGCGCATCGGCGAACGCAACGGCATCGCCGTCGCCCTGCTCGATCTGCGTGATGACGGTACCGGCCTGCCCCATCGCCTGCCGCGCGGCGGGCGGGGCCTGCAGGGCATGCGCGACCGGGTGACCTCGCTGGGCGGACAGTTCCGCCTGCGCACCGACCACCCTGGAGTGCACCTGCGTATTTTGCTGCGAGGCAGCAAAAGCAGCACCGAACGCAGTCGCCTGGACTAGGAATTTTTCCGATATGCGCAACGTGAAGACATCGTTAGGATGTCGTCATCGATGTGGGGGAACCGCCGTCGTGAGATGGCGGATCAGGGTCACCGTGGGGACGGTGATTCTGAGAAAACGGCAGGATGCCGTTTCGCCGCTGCCGGATGGATACGCGCGCGCACCGCGCGCCATCCGACCGGCAAGGCATCAACCGTAGGCGGACAGGAGTCCACCTGCGGTTTTTTTCGTGGCATGACGAATACGAACGAGGCGTCGGGCGCCCGGCTTCAATCCTTGCGGGCGCGCTGTTTCGGGCGCACGTAGAGCACCAGGCTGTGATCCTCGATCACGTAGCCGTGCTTGGCGGCGATCTCGTGCTGCAGGCGCTCGATCTCCTCGCTGATGAACTCGATCACCTTGCCGCTGTCCACGTCAATCATGTGGTCGTGGTGTTTGCCGCGATCGAGTTCGTAGACTGCCTGGCCGCCTTCGAAATTGTGCTTGACGATGATCCCCGCCGCCTCGAACTGGGTCAGCACCCGATACACGGTCGCCAACCCGATGTCCTCCTTCTGGGCCAGCAGGTGCTTGTACACGTCCTCGGCCGTCAAGTGGCGTTCGCTCTCGTCGTCGAACACCTGCAGGATGCGCATGCGCGGATGGGTCACCTTGAGACCGACCCGACGCAGCTCTCTGGTTTCCTGTTCCATAGCCTCTCTCCACGCACGGCGAGCCCGAGCCGGTAGTGTATCATCCGACACCTTCACGACCCTGGACGCAACACGCATGCAAAAGCTGATCATCCTGCCGGTTGTTGCGCTGCTGGCACTTGCCGTCGCCGGTTGCCACATCGCGTACACGCCGGACGTGCAGCAAGGCAATCTGCTGGACGAAAAGATGGTGGATCAGCTGAAACCGGGGATGACGAAGCACCAGGTCCTTCTGCTGCTCGGCACGCCATCGGTGCGCACGCCGTTCGACAACAGCCGCTGGGACTACGTGTCCACCCAGTCCCGCCGCGGCGGCAAGCCCAAGGTGCGCACGTTCAAGCTGACCTTCAACAACGACACCCTGGTGCACACCGAAGGCGACTTCTTCGCCCGCGATCCGCAGCAGCTGATCAGGGAAAGCCGCAAGTACAACTCGGGTTATCCGGCGAACGAAACCCAGGGCGACAAGAGCCAGTCACCGGATGACAAGAAGAACGACGGCGGCCTGGGCCAGGGGACCGACGGCAGCCATTGAGGCTGGCGCGCGGGCGGCAGGGTTTCAGCGCGAACGCCGGCGCCGCGCCTCCATCGGGTCGAGTGTCAGCGGTCGGCAGATCTCGATGCGGTCACCGTCGCGCACGCGCTGCCCGGCAACGACCTTGTGTCCGAAGATGCCCAGCCGGGCCGGATCGATGGCACCTGCCGGCAGCGACGACGCGATGCCGCTGGCGGTGACCGCCTCGGCCACCGTGCAACCGTCGGCGACCTGCACGCGACGACGCACCACCACCGAATCGCCATCGGCAAACACCACCTCGATGCCGATCGACGGCTCAACCATGGAGGCGCTCCGCTTCGCGGCAGAAGTCATCCACCATGCGCCCGGCCAGCCCCTGGAAGCCGAGCCGCAAGGCGGCACCGCCGAGCCTGCCCGCGTAATCGAAATCAAGCGCAAAGGCGACCTTGCTGCCGGCATCACCCAGCGCGGTGAAATCCCACACGCCATGCAGGCTGCGAAATGGTCCTTCGACCAGGTTCATCTCCAGGCGCCGCGGCGCGTAAAGCACGTTGCGCGTGGTGAAGCTCTGGCTGAACCCGGCAAACTTGAGATCCAGCCTGGCCACCACCACGTTGTCGCCGCGCTCCAGCACTTCGGCGTCCGCACACCAGGCGAAGCGCTTTGGGTATGCTTCCACCTCATTGACCAGTTCGAACATCTGCGCCGGCGAGTACTTCACCAACGCGCTGCGACGTATTTCGATCACGACAACCTCTCGGGCTTGTGCATTCATCCATGAATGCGAAGATCAAGTGAGCGCCCGCCCCGAGGCGCCATCTCGACAAATGCGTCGCCCCAATGGGGCGGCGGGCAATGCGGCCGCCCAGTGGCCCGAAGTTTAGCGGACATGGCCAAGAGCAAGGACAAGGACACCAAGGGCGGCGGCACCATCGCGCTGAACAAGCGCGCGCGCTTCGAATATCACATCGACCAGCGCTTCGAGGCCGGCGTTGCCCTGCAAGGCTGGGAGCTGAAGGCGCTGCGTGCCGGCCGCATCAATTTCGGCGACAGTTATGCGGTGGTGCTCAGGAACGAGGTGTTCCTGGTCGGCTGCTCGATCCCGCCGCTGATCAGCGCGTCGACGCACGTCATCGCCGAGGATCGGCGCACCCGCAAGCTGCTGCTCCACCGCAAGGAGATCGACCAGCTGGTCGGTGCGGTCGAACGCAAGGGCCACACCCTGGTGCCCACGGCGATGTACTGGAAAGGCAACAAGGTCAAGGTCGAGATCGGCCTGGCCCGCGGCAAGCAGGAGCACGACAAGCGCGAGACCGAGAAGCAACGCGATTGGCAGATCGAGAAGCAGCGCACCATGCGCTCGCACAACCGCGCCTGATCAGCGAACCCCGCCTTGCGCCAGTGCGCGGCGGGGCGTACGGACCTCAGGCGAACGGGTCATCCAGCACGATGGTGTCTTCCCGGTCCGCACCGGTTGCGACCAGCGCCAGGCGGCAACCGGACAGCTCCTCGACGGCGCGCAGATAGGCGCGGGCGGCGGGCGGCAGCTTGTTCCAGTCGCGGATACCGGCGGTGGATTCTTCCCAGCCGGGAAATTCCAGGTAGACGGGCTTGCACTCGTCCCAGCCGTCCGCATCCAGCGGCGCCAGCTCGCGGCGCTTGCCCCGGTATTCGTAGGCAATGCAGACCTTGATGGTGGACAGGCCGTCGAGCACGTCGAGCTTGGTGATCGCCAGGCCGTTGATGCCGTTGATCTGGGTGGCGCGCTTGAGCGCGACCAGGTCGATCCAGCCGCAGCGGCGCGGACGGCCCGTGCTGGCGCCGAACTCGTTGCCCTTCTTGCGCAGCAGCTCGCCCATCTCGTCATTGAGTTCGGTCGGGAACGGACCGCTGCCGACGCGAGTGGCGTAGGCCTTGCAGATGCCCAGCACGTAGTCGATGTCCTGCGTACCCACGCCGGTGCCGGCCAGCGCGCCGCCGACGGTGGTGTTGCTGGAGGTGACGTACGGGTAGGTGCCGTGGTCGATGTCCAGCAGCGCGCCTTGCGCGCCCTCGTACAGGATGTTGCCGCCGCCCTTGCGCACGTCGTGCAGGATGGTGGCGACGTCGTCGACCAGCGGGCGGATGTACTCGCCCCAGGCCAGCGCATCTTTCAGCACGGTGTCGTAATCGACCGGCTCGGCTTTCAGCCACTGGGTAAGGATGAAGTTGTGGTAGTCCACCGCGGTCTTGAGCAACGCGGGCAATTCGTGCGGGTACATCAGGTCGGCAACGCGGATCGAACGGCGGGCAACCTTGTCCTCGTAGGCCGGACCGATGCCACGGCCGGTGGTGCCGATGGCCTTGCCGCCGGCGGCGATCTCGCGAGCTTTGTCGACGGCGATGTGGTACGGCATGATCAGCGGTGTCGCCGGGCTGATCTTGACGCGGGAGCGCACTTCGACGCCGTTGGCTTCCAATTCGCTGATCTCGTTGATCAGCGCCTCGGGCGACAGCACCACCCCGTTGCCGATCAGGCACAGCGCGTCTTCGCGCAGGATGCCCGAGGGAATCAGGTGCAGCACGGTCTTCTTGCCCTTGATCACCAGCGTATGGCCGGCGTTGTGGCCGCCCTGGAAGCGCACCACCGCGCTGACCCGCTCGGTCAGCAGGTCGACGATCTTGCCCTTGCCCTCGTCGCCCCACTGCGCGCCCAGGATTACGACTGACTTGCCCATGTGAACTCTCGTTTCGTTAGTTTGCCGCCCCGCCACGGGGCTGCCTGGGTAAACGCCCGCTGCGCGGGTCGATGCGGCCTACTTCCGCGGTACGGGGTCGTCGAAGTAATGCAGGAACGGCGAATCAGGCTTGAGGATGAGCACGCCGTTGCCGGTTTCCATCGACGCACGATAGGCCGCCAGGCTGCGATAGAACGCGTAGAACTCCGGGTCCTTGCTGTAGGCACGCGCATAGATCGCGGCGGCTTCGGCATCGCCCTCGCCTTTCACCTTGGCGGCATCCCGGTTGGCATCGGCTTCCAGCACCTGCGCCTGGCGATCCGCGTCGGCCTTGATCCGGGTCGCCGCTTCCTGGCCCGTGTAACGCAGTTCATTGGCCAGTTGCAGGCGCTCGGCACGCATCCGCTTGTACACCGATTCGCTGACCTCGTTGGGCAGGTCGATGCGCTTGATGCGCACGTCGACCACCGCAATGCCCAGGTTCTTGCGCGCCGAAAGATCGGTCTGAGCACGCACCCGCTCGGTGATGTCCTTGCGCCCGCCGGAGATCAGGTCGGGCAAGGTGCGTGCATTGAACTCGAACCGCAGCGCGTCCTTGACGATGGGGGTGAGCCGCTGCGCGGCCTGCAGCTGGTCGCCGCCGGTGGCGCGGTAATAGGCCGCGTTGTCGGCGATGCGCCACTTGACGTAGAAATCGACGTTGACGCTCTTCTTCTCGGAGGTGAAGTAGCGCTCGGGCGGCGCGTCGAGCGACAGGATGCGCTTGTCGAAATGGATCACCTGCTGCAGCACGGGCAGCTTGAAATGCAGGCCCGGCTGGTAGTCCGTGTGCACGATGCGACCGAATTGCAGGACCAATGCGCTGTGGCCTTCGCTCACCACGAACATGCTGCTCAAGCCGAGCAGGATCACCACGACGGCAACGAATGCGGCAACGATGCGGTTCATGGCTGTGCTCCCTTGTCGCTCGCACTGCTTGCCGTTGCGGGGGGCGGCACAATCGCGCCGACCTGGGTCGTCCCCGCCTGGGATGCGGCGCCCGGCGTCGAGGGCAGGTTGATGATGTTGCGACCGCTGGCGTCGTCGACGATCTTGGTGTTGTGTGCCATCACCTCTTCCATGGTCTCCAGCCACAACCGCTTGCGGGTCACTTCGGGCGCTGCCTTGTACTGCGCCAGCAACAGGTTGAAGCGATCGGTGTCGCCTTCGGCGCGGGCGACGCGCTCGGCCTTGTAGCCAGCCGCTTCCGCGGCGATGCGGGCCGCTTCGCCGCGCGCCACCGGCACGACCTTGCTGGAATAGGCCAGCGCGGCGTTCTCGATGCTCTGCTTGTCTTCGCGCGCGTTGTTGACGTCGTCGAAGGCGTCCTTCACCTCATCGGGTGGCGCCACGTTCTGGAAGCTCACCTCGGTGACGCGCAAGCCCGAATCGTAGACGTCCAGCGTCCGCTGCAACGCCTGCTGCGCCTGGGTGACCAGGTTGGCGCCGGCCGCCGACAGGACCTGGTCCATGTCGCTGCCGCCGATCACGCCGCGCACGGCGGCTTCGGCGGCGGCACTGATGGTGCCGTCCGGATCGGTCAGCGAGAACAGGTACTTGCGCGAATCATCCACTTGGTACTGCACGGTGAAGTCGATCGTGATGATGTTCTCGTCGCGGGTCAGCATGGCCACCTTGTCGGTGACCGAGCGGATACGCGTGGCCTCGACCTTGGTGACCGATTCGATCGGCTGCGGAAACTTCAGGTGGAAGCCGGGCGGCAAGGTGCGCGAGTACTGGCCGAAGCGCAGCACCACGCCCTGCTGGCGCGCGCCGATGATCGTGTAGCTGCTGAACAGCAGGCCCACCACGATCAGCACCAGCACGCCGGTGAGGATGCCGCCGGAGCCCTGGCCGAACTTCCCGCCACGGTTCTTCAGCTTTGCCAGCAGGTCGTCCAGCGGCGACTTGCCGGAAGGACGCTTGCGGTTCCACGGATCGCTCTGCCCGTTCTTTCCGGGTTCATTCCACGCCACGAGTCAGTCTCCTTGAAGCCGTCGGGAGGCCGGCAACGACGGCCGGAACATGCCTTTCTTCCACCTCGCACACGGCGAGGTGACCACTGGGCCATCGATGCCGCCATGGCCGACGCAAACGCTGCGTATTCTAGCAGAGGCAGCCGAAACCGTCCGGGCGCGGCCGATCAACCGGCCGCACTCAACAGTTCCCGCAACAGCACTGCCTCGGCGCCCTCACCACCGCTGAGCGGCGCTATCACGCTGCGCGGCGCGTCGATGCGCAGCTGCCAGCCGTGTTCGTCCACGTGCTCGGCACTGATCGCCCCGGCCGCCTTCAGGCGCGCATGCAGCCGCCCGGCGGACAAGGGCAGATGCAGCGGCGACTGCACGCGGTCGCCGCCAAGCAATTCGCCCAGCGCCTGGCGCAGCAGGTCGACGCCGGCGCCGGTGGCGGCCGACAGCCATACCCGCACCGGCTTGCCGGTTGCGTCGCGCTCGATCCGCGGCTCGGTACCGGCCAGGTCGATCTTGTTCATCACCTGCAACTGCGGGACGTCGCCGGCGTCGATGTCCTCCAGCACGGCATCGACCACCCGATGCAGGCGCACGCGCTCCTCGTCGGCAGCGTCACCGACGTGGAGAAGCAGGTCCGCGTCGCGGGCCTCGGCCAGGGTGGCGCGGAACGCGGCGACCAGGTCATGCGGCAGTTCGCGGATGAAGCCCACGGTGTCGGCGATCACCGCCGGGCCGCAGGCCAGGTCCTCGATCTTGCGCACCGTAGGGTCGAGCGTGGCGAACAACTGATCGGCGGCGTAGACCGAGCCGCGGGTCAAGGCGTTGAACAGGGTGGATTTGCCGGCGTTCGTGTAACCGACCAGCGCCACCCGCGGCACGGTGTTGCGCAAGCGCGAACGGCGTTGCTGACCACGCTGGGTCTGCACTTTTTCCAGCCGCTTGGTGAGCATCTTCACCCGCACCGCCAGCAAACGACGGTCGGTTTCGAGCTGGGTTTCGCCGGGACCGCGGTTGCCGATGGCACCACCGCGCTGGGCGTCCAGATGGGTCCAGCCGCGCACCAGTCGCGTGGCCAGGTGCTTCAACTGGGCCAGCTCCACTTCCAGCTTGCCTTCGTGGGACCGTGCGCGCTGGGCGAAGATGTCCAGGATCAGACCGGCACGGTCGACCACGCGCACGCCGAGGTGTTTCTCCAGATTGCGTTCCTGCACCGGAGTGAGCACGTGGTCGACCAGCACCAGGTCGGCTTCCAGCGCACGGGATGCCTCGGCGACTTCCTCGGCCTTGCCACTGCCGATGTAGTAACGCGGATTGACGTCGTCGACGCGCGCGCCGATGGTTGCCAACACCTCGGCACCGGCCGACTTGGCCAGTTCGGAGAATTCCTCCGCGCGGCGCGCGGCATCGCCTTCGCCGCGCGAATGCGGAAGTACCAGGACGGCGCGGTCGCCTCTCTTTTGCCGGTCAAACACGGTGGGGCAGCATCCTGCGGGGACAGTCTCCCTTCATGTGGATCACCCCACGCGCAATCAAGTGCCCGCTTCGACGGTTGCCGAAGTATCGGCCTGGTGATCGTGGCCTTCGTGGCCATCGTGACCATTGCCGATGCGCACGTTGCGACTCGGCACCACGGTGGAAATGGCGTGCTTGTACACCATCTGGCTGACCTGGTTGCGCAGGAGCACCACGAACTGGTCGAACGACTCGACCGTGCCCTGCAACTTGATGCCGTTGACCAGGTAGATGGCCACCGGCACACGCTCGCGCCGCAACGCATTGAGAAACGGATCTTGCAACGATTGCCCCTTGGACATTTCTTGTTCTCCCCTTGCCACGACCAGACCGGAGAAAAGACGCCGCTGGCGCCCCGGCCCAACAAGATCGGATGTTAACTGCTTTCAAATGCTTGATGAAAGAAGATTTTTGCTCCACGACGGTGGACTGGGTCACGCTGGTGGCATGACCCCGGCCGGGCCGTCGACAAACAGGTCCACCGCCGCGCGCACCCGCTCGCCGAGATCGGGCCGATCCGGCTCGACGATCCGGATGCCGGTGTCGCTGCGCAGCCAGGTGATCTGGCGTTTGGCCAACTGGCGGGTGGCGTAGATGGCGCGGTCGCGGAACGTGGCCGCATCGGTCTGGCCATCGAGGTGTTCCCACGCCTGCCGGTAGCCGACCGCGCGGATCGCCGGCAGGTCGGCGTGCAGGTCGCCGCGCGCCCGCAGTGCGCGCACCTCGTCCAGAAAGCCCTCCGCCAGCATCGTGTCGAAACGCCGGGCGATGCGCTCGTGCAGCACGCGCCGGTCGGTCGGCAGCAGCGCCAGCTTGAGCACGCGCCACGGAAAGCGCGCCGCCGTCCCGCCGCGCTGCAATTCGGATAGCGGCCGGCCGGTCAGTTCGATCACTTCCAGCGCACGCTGCAGGCGCTGCACGTCGTTGCAGCCGATCCGGCCGGCGGCGGCCGGATCGAGGGCCACCAGCCGCGCATGCAAGGCCGGCCAGCCGAGCTGTTGCGCCTCGGCGGCCAGCCGCGCACGGGTGGCCGGGTCGGCTTCCGGCAGGTCGGACAGCCCCTGCTGCAACGCACGGAAGTACAGCCCGGTACCGCCGACCAGCAGCGGCACTCTGCCCTGCGCGCTGATCCGCTGCATCACCGGCAGCGCATCGGCGCGGAAATCCGCCGCCGAATACGGCTGGCCGGGATCGCGGATGTCGACCAGCGCATGCGGATGGCGCGCCAGCGTCACCGGGTCGGGTTTTGCCGTGCCGATGTCCATGCCGCGGTAGACCAGCGCCGAATCGACACTGACCAGATCCAGCGGAAACCGCTCGCTCAGCGCGCATGCCAGCGCGGTCTTGCCGGAGGCGGTGGGGCCCATCAGGAAGATGGCCAGGGGGCGGGAATCAACGGGCATCGCGGCAGTTTAGACGAGAGCACCGCCCTGCCCGCACCGCCAGCGGCCTCGCGGCCGACGGCACTCACCCCACGAGGTGGAAAAGTGCGCAGACATGATGCCAAGGGTGTGCCGTCGCCACCATGAGCCATGACATCCGCCGCTTGCCCAGCCACACCCCCAAAATATATCATCCATATATGAAACATATATGGAACGTTTTATGGGTATCGTGAACATCGACGACGATCTGCACAGTCAGATTCGCAGGGCGAGCGCAGTGACGTGCCGATCCATCAACGCGCAGGCGGCCTTCTGGATCAAGGTCGGCATGTTGTGTGAAATGAGCCCCACGCTGACTTTCCAGGAGGTTCTCATGCGGGAACTCCACGCCGCCGGTGTCGAGGCACGGCCGCTCGCACCCGGTGCCGCATGACCAAGCGACCGGAAGAAGTCGCGCTGATGGCCGAGTCGGGCAGGCTATTGGCCGATGTATTCGGCTACGTGGACCAGTTGAGTCTGGCCGGCATGTCGACCATGCAGGTGAACGACCTGGTCGAAAGCTACATCATGGACGAACTCGCTGCGCGTCCGGCGAGCAAGGGGCAGTACGGCTATGCCCATGCACTGAACTCCTCACGCAACGACGTCGTCTGTCACGGTGTCCCGTCTCCGTTGGAAATCCTGCGAGACGGAGACATCGTGAATTTCGACATCACGCTGGAAAAAAATGGATTCATCGCCGACTCCAGCAAGACCTACCTCGTCGGCGAGGTGACGCCAGCGGCCAAGCGACTCGTGCAGGTGGCGCATGAAGCCATGTGGAAGGGGATCAGGGCTGTCCGCCCGGGTGCCCGGCTCGGCGATGTGGGCCATGCCATCGAGCATCACGCCCGACGGAATGGCTACTCGGTGGTGAGGGAGTATTGCGGGCACGGAATCGGCCGTGAAATGCACGAACCGCCGCAGGTGTTGCATTGGGGAAGGCCGCAAACCGGTCTGGTATTGCGGGAGGGCATGGTGTTCACCATCGAGCCGATGCTCAACCAGGGCCGCCGGACCGTGCGGACCGAGGACGACGGCTGGACGGTCGTCACTCGGGACGGAAAATGGTCGGCACAGTTCGAGCATACGGTGGCGGTGACGCGAAACGGCGTGCGGGTCCTGACGCTGCGCCCCGAGGAAAGACCGGCCGGCTGAATCAAGCCGCCCGCCATGCCGGCGTCTGCCGCTCCGGGTTTGGCGCGGCCCCGCGCATGACCGGGTTCGCCCCACGGAAAACGGAAGGGCCCGCGCCGATGACGCGGGCCCTGATGCATGCACGAATGTACGGCTTACTTCGCCGACACACCCATTTCCTTCAGCAGGTTGTCGGCGTGGTCGAGGTGCTGCATCACCCACAGCATGTAGCGCACGTCGACCTGGATCGAGCGGTTGAGCTGCGGGTTGAACAGCCAGTCGCCGCTGACCGACTCCCAGTTGCCGTCGAACGCCAGGCCGACCAGCTGGCCGTTCGCGTCCATCGCCGGCGAACCGGAGTTGCCGCCGGTGATGTCCAGGTCGGCGAGGAAGTTGACCGGCAGCGTGCCCAGCTTCGGCGAGGCATAGCTGTCGAACGCCTTGGCCTTGATCGCGGCCAGCTCGGCCTTGGGCGGGTTGAACGGCTCGACGCCGGTGTCCTTCTCGACGATGCCCTGCGCGGTGGTGAACGGCGCGTAGCTCACGCCATCACGCGGCGCCACGCCCTGCACGTTGCCGAAGGTGACGCGCAGCGAGCTGTTCGCGTCCGGGTAGACCGGCAGCTTCTGCGAGTCCTTCCACGCGATCATCGCCTGCATGTAGCGCGGGCGCAGCTTGCTCATCTCCCCGGCGCGGGCATCGGATTCGTCCTCCAGCGCCTTCAGCTGCGGCTGCACCGCGCGGGCGAGTCTGAGCATGCTGTCGGAGCTGGCGTCGATCGCCTTGCTGTCGGCGCCGAACCACTTCATGCGCTCGTCGACGTTGCCGAGCTTGCTGCCGGCGTACAGCGCGGCAACCTTCGCCTTGATCGCCGCCTCGGTGCTTGCACCATCGAGCCACTTGTCCAGCGCCGGCAGGCGCTGCGCCTGCGGCAAGGCCACGTAGCGCTTGAGGCCGTAGACCATGAACTGCTGGTCGACGCCCGGGTCGTAGCGGCGATCCATCTGCTTCAGGCCGCCCTCGATGCGCACCCAGTCGCGCTGCTGGTAGCCGGCATCGCGGTCGAGATCGGCCTTCGGACGCTCCTTCGCCAGGTGGGTCAGGCGTACCGCGGTGCCGAACAGCTGGGCGCGGCTGACCAGACCGATGGCCAGGTCACGTTCGCGATTGGCCTGGTCGGCGGCGATCTGCTGGCGCAGCTTGCCGATGTCGGCCGCCAGCGCGGTGTTCTCGGCGCCGCCCTGCTGCTTCAGCCAAGCCTCCAACTGCGCTTCCTGCGCGCGCTTCACCGTGACCGCATCGGCGCGATGCAGGCCTTCGAGCTGGCCACCGAAATTCTTCAGGTAGTTGTTCAGGCCGGCGACCATGCTGGCGTACTTCACCGCCACCTTGGGGTCAGCCTTGCCGGCGGTGTTGATGATGTTCAGCGTGTCCTCGTATACCTTGATCTGGGTCGGGTAGACCCAGTCGATCGAGCTCTGCACCTCGTCGGCGAGACGATAGCGGTTGGTGCGACCTGGGTAGCCGACCACCATCACGTAGTCGCCCGCTTCCACGCCTTGCGGATTCACCTTGAGCACATGCTTCGGCCGGTACGGCACGTTGTCCTTCGAGAAGGCGGCCGACTTGCCGTCCTTCGAGACATAGGCGCGCAGGTAGCCGAAGTCGCCGGTGTGGCGCGGCCACATCCAGTTGTCGACGTCACCGCCGAACTTGCCGATGGATTCCGGCGGCGCGTAGACCAGGCGTACGTCCTTGATTTCCAGTTGCCTGATCAGCTGATAGCTGTAGCCGCCGTGGAAGGTGTAGACGTCGCAGCGGTAGCCTTCGCTCTCGCACGCCTTGACCTGCTCCTTGATCGCCAGCTCGATCGCCTTGTAGCGCTCGGCGCCGCTCATCGCATCGGTGAGCTTGGCGGTGATCTCTTTCGTGACGTCGCGGATTTCCTCGGTGACGAAGATCCGGGCGGACGGGCCGGCGGAGAGCTCGTCCGCCTGGGTCTTCGCCAGGAAGCCCTTCTCGATCAGGTTGTTCTCCGGCGTGGAGTTCAGCTGCAGCGCGCCGTAGACGCAGTGGTGGTTGCTCACCACCAGACCCTCGGGCGAGACGAACGAGGCGGTGCAGCCGCCCAGGCTGACGATCGCGCCCATCGGGTAGGCGGTGAGGTCGGTCAGCGTTTTCGGATCGAGTTTCAGGCCGTGCTGCTGCAGCGTGGCGGCGATACCCGGCAACTGGGCGGGCTGCCACATGCCTTCGACGGCATGGGCGGACGAGATGAAGCCGACGGATACGGCGGCAGCGAGCAATAGACGGCGCAAAGGGAATCTCCTGGTGAAAGCCGGCCCCGGGAAGCAGGCGAAAGTGGCGCAATAACTTTCGACTTATGCCCGAGCCGGGCGAGTGCGGCATATGCCGCAAGTCATGCCTGCGACATTCAGCGCGCACGCATACTCGTCCCGGCAGGCGATCGCATGTGCTTCCAGCGCATCGAAGTGCCTTCCGCGCCATCGCAGTGACTTGCGCCTCCAGGCGCCGCACACGACCGGAAAATTCGCATGGACAGCGGTCACGCGCCGCCGCGCTCTATAATTGACGTTTAACCGCCCGCATCGCGGGCCAGCCGATGGATTTCCCATGCCGCAGACAATGAAAGCCCTGGTCAAGCGCAAGCCCGAACAGGGCATCTGGATGGAAGAGGTGCCGATGCCCGAGGTCGGCCCCAACGAGGTGCTGATCAAGATCGAGAAAACCGCGATCTGCGGTACGGATCTGCATATCTACAAGTGGGACGAATGGAGCCAGCGCGTCATCAAGCCGGGTCTAACCATCGGCCACGAGTTCGTCGGCCGCATCGTCGAGATCGGTCCGGGCGTCACCGGCTACAAGGTTGGCGACCGCGTCTCGGCCGAGGGCCACATCGTCTGCGGCCACTGCCGCAATTGCCGCGCCGGCCGCCAGCACTTGTGCCCCAATACGGTGGGCATCGGCGTGAACCGCAACGGCGCGTTCGCCGAATACATGGCCATGCCGGCATCCAACCTGTGGCCGATCCCTGACCAGATTCCGTCCGAACTGGCCGCTTTCTTCGACCCGTACGGCAATGCCGCGCATTGCGCGCTGGAGTTCGACCTGATCGGCGAGGACGTGCTGATTACCGGCGCCGGCCCGATCGGCATCATCGCCGCCGGCATCGCCAAGCACGTGGGCGCGCGCAACGTCGTCGTCACCGACGTGAACGATTTCCGCCTGAAGCTCGCTGCCGACATGGGCGCCACCCGCGTGGTGAACGTGGCCAACGCCTCGCTCAAGGACGCGATGAAAGACCTGCACATGGAAGGCTTCGACGTGGGCATGGAGATGAGCGGCAACCCGCGTGCCTTCAACGACATGCTCGACTGCATGTACCACGGCGGCAAGATCGCCCTGCTCGGCATCCAGCCCAAGGGGGCGGGCATCGACTGGGACAAGGTGATCTTCAAGGGCCTCACCCTGCAGGGCATCTACGGCCGGCGCATGTACGAGACCTGGTACAAGATGACCCAGATGGTGCTGACCGGCTTCCCGCTGCAGAAGGTGCTCACCCACCAGATCCACATCGACGACTTCCAGAAGGGCTTCGACCTGATGGATGCCGGCCAGTGCGGCAAGGTCGTCTGCTCCTGGAACTGAGCACCGCCGCAACCTCCACGCCACACACTTCTGCACCCGGAGATTCCATGACTCCATCCGCGAAAGCACGTTACGCCACCGAACTGGCGGCCATCCGCGAGTACGGCCTGTTCAAGGCCGAGCGCATCATCATCTCGCCGCAGTCTGCCGAGATCGAGCTGGAAGGCGGCCGCAAGGTGCTGAACTTCTGCGCCAACAACTACCTCGGCCTGGCCGATCATCCGGCGGTGATCCAGGCGGCCAAGGATGCGCTCGACAGCCACGGTTTCGGCATGGCAAGCGTGCGCTTCATCTGCGGCACCCAGGATCTGCACAAGGAACTGGAGGCGAAGATCGCCGAATTCTTCGGCACCGAGGACACCATCCTGTACGCCGCCTGCTTCGACGCCAACGGCGGCCTGTTCGAGCCGCTGCTGGGTGAGGAAGACGCGGTGATCTCCGACGCCCTGAACCACGCGTCGATCATCGACGGCGTGCGGCTGTGCAAGGCCACCCGCTACCGTTACGCCAACAGCGACATGGCCGACCTGGAGAAGCAGTTGCAGGCGGCCGACGCGGCCGGCGCGCGGACCAAGCTCATCACCACCGATGGCGCGTTCTCGATGGACGGTTTCATCGCCAAACTCGACGAGATCACCGCGCTGGCCGCAAAGTACGATGCCATGGTGCACATCGATGAATGCCATTGCACCGGCATTCTCGGCGATACCGGCCGCGGCTCGGCCGAATTGCACGGCGTGATGGACAAGATCGACATTTTCACCGGCACGCTGGGCAAGGCCCTCGGCGGTGCGCTCGGCGGTTTCACCACCGGGCCGCGGGAAGTGGTCGAACTGCTGCGCCAGCGTTCGCGCCCCTACCTGTTCTCCAACTCGCTGCCGCCGCACGTGGTGGCCGCCGCGATCAGGGTATTCGACATGCTGGCCAGCGCCGGCGATCTGCGCGACAGGCTGAAGGAGAACACCCGCTATTTCCGCGAACGGATGACGGCCGCCGGCTTCGACATCAAGCCGGGCGTGCACCCGATCGTGCCGGTGATGATCCACGACGCGCCCAAAGCGCAGGCGATGGCTGCCGCGCTGCTGGCGGAAGGCATCTATGTCACCGGATTCTTCTATCCGGTCGTGCCGCAGGGGCAGGCACGCATCCGCGCTCAGATGAGCGCGGCGCACACCCGCGAACACCTCGACCAGGCGATTGCAGCCTTCACCAAGGTCGGGCAAACCCTGGGCGTGATTCCGCGCTGACACCGAGACTGGTGCGGCCGCAGCCTGGCCGCGCCGCCATCACGGCCGCTTCGCCGCCAGCGAACGCACCTCGTGCTCTTCCAGCCGGCGCCACTGGCCCTTCGCCAGTTCGCCAAGCGCAAGCGGGCCGATCGCCACCCGGATCAGCCGCATCACGTCGAAACCCAGCGCCGCCAGCAGCCGGCGAATATGTCGGTTGCGGCCTTCGTCCAGCACCACTTCGAGCCATGCATTCTTTGCGCCCGCACGCAGCAGCGTGACGCGGCGCGCCTTCAGGCGTTCACCGGCATCCTCGACGCCCGCCAGCATCGCGGCCAGCACCGCAGCATCCGGCAGCCCCGCGACCTGGACGTGATAGGTCTTCTCCAGATGCGTCAGCGGGTCGGTGATGGCAGCCGCCCAACGGGTGTCGTTGCTCAGCAGCAACAGTCCTTCGCTGGCCTTGTCCAACCGGCCGACCGGACCCAGCCAGGGCAGCCCGGCGGCCGCCAGCGCGGTGTAGACCGTCGCGCGACCATGCTCGTCGGCCGCGCTGACCACGATGCCGCGCGGCTTGTTGAAGGCCACGTGGACAGGCGTGGCCCGGCCCACGGCTTCGCCGTCGATGGCGATCCCCTGGCGGTCGATCAGGGTCGGATGCTGGGGGTCGCGGACGACCCGCCCGCCCACACTGACCCGGCCCGCACGAATCCACTGCTCGGCCTGACTGCGCGAGCACACGCCCAGTTTGGACAGCACGCGGGCAAGCCCGTAGCGCGGCGGCGGAGTCGGCCCGGTCGCGCGCGCCGGGTGGAAGGAAGAAGGACGGGACATCGTGCAAGCGTATAGGTCGGGGCCGCGGGGCAACAAGAATCATCGCCGGCGAAGACAAAAAAAGCCCGGCCGAAGCCGGGCTTTTCCCTGTTAGCTACCGCGGTTCGTTTACTGCTGAACCTGCAGCTCCGTGCGACGGTTCTGCGCACGGCCCGCATCGGTTTCGTTGTCGCCGATGGGGTTGCTCTCGCCGTGGCCGATCGGGCCTTCCAGACGGCTGGCATCGATGCCATGGCTGGTCAGGTAGTTGTAGACGATCGAGGCGCGACGCTCGGACAGCTTCTGGTTGTACGCGTCCGTGCCCTTCGAGTCGGTGTAGCCGGCCACGGTCACGTGCACCTGCGGGTAACGCTGCAAGGTGTCGACGGCCTGGTTCAGCACCGAGATCGAATCGGCCGTCGGCTCGGCGAGCGACTTGGAGATATCGGTTTCACCGGCCTTCGGACGATCGAACTTGAAGTTCACGCCACGCAGGTCGATCACCACCTTCTGCGCGCAACCATCCGGGCCCACGATGGTGCCGGCGGCGGTGGCAGGGCACTTGTCCTCGCAATCGTTCACGCCGTCCTGGTCGCTGTCCTGGGTGGAGCAGTCGGCCGGCGCGGGTGCAACCGGTGCCGCTACCGGCGCCGGAGCGGCGGCAGGCGCACCAAAGCGCGAGGCAACGGTCAAGCCGAGGAACCAGTCACCATAGCTGCTGTTGGCGGGATGGGTGTCCTTGTCCCAGTCGAAACGATAGCCCGCTTCCAACCGGATGTTGGTGCTGTCGGTGACCATCTTGGACACGCCGCCGCCGATCTGTGCAGCAGGCGCCCAGCCATTGTCCAGCTTGTTCTGGTGATGGCTGCCCATCACGCCGACCATGCCGTAGGGGCGCCATGCATTCCAGTCACCGGCATAGAACCGGGCAGCCGCACCGACATTGGTGCTGGCCCAGGAATCGCTGCTGTGACCGCCGCCAAGGGCCGGGCCCTTGTCCATCTTGCGCTTCGTGCGGTCGACGAAGAAATCGAGCGACATGTTGGGCGAGAAGAAGCGACCGAAACCCAGGCCGTAGTAGATCTGGCGGCTATTGGTATCGCGCTCGGTGTCGTTGACGTAGCCCCCCACCGTCGGCGCGATATACCAGCGCCCGTCATAGGACGAGATGGCGGTTTCACTGCTCGAGGCATCGGCCGGTGCCGCAGCCGTGTCCTGCGCATGAACGGCACCTACGCCGCCCAGGGCGAGCGCGATCAGAAAATACAAGCCCTTACGTTTCATCAGGTGTCTCCTCGATTATTAAAATTTGAGTCCGTTCGACCCATACCAGAAAGTCGCACGTCAGAACTTAACTCGATTCAAGGCCCTACCGGCCCGCGCTTGGCGTGTCCTGGACAAGCGACCCGCATTGTAGCAAAAACGTTAAGTAGCAGTTGCGTCGCGTACGCTTTCGCAACCATTCGGTGCAACATCATTCAGGTAAGTGATCGTGCCGGGCCAATCCCTTCACAGAGCGGCGAAACTGGCTAAACGACTCGCCGCCACGCAGTGGTTCATCTCCGACCGAACCGAATGTTCCATGACGGACGTGCCTACAATGTGAAGAGACCCAGGAACTGATGCAGCGTCATGGAGTCCAAGTGCGCCGGATCGCGCGTGGCATCCATGATCGCCTTGACCCGATGGGCCGGCAGATGACTGCGCATGGCCGCCTCGAATTTTTGCAGCAAGACGGGAATGCCCTCGGCCCGGCGCTTGCGGTGACCGATCGGATAATCGACGGACACTTTGCCGGTATGGCTGCCGTCCTTGAAGAATACCTGCACCGAATTGCCGATATAACGCTTGGCCGGATCGAAATAGTCGCGGGTGAACTGCGTATTTTCCACCACCGTCATTTTGTCGCGCAGTGCGTCGATGCGCGGGTCGGCGGCGACGTCGTCGTTGTAATCGCTGGCCACCAGGCGGCCGAAGATCAACGGCACGGCGACCATGTACTGGATGCAGTGGTCGCGATCGGCATAGTTCGCCAGCGGGCCGGTCTTGTCGATGATGCGGCAACCCGCTTCCTGCGTCTCGATGACGATCTTCTCGATCTGATCGAGCTTGCCGGCCACCTCGCCATGCAACTGCATGGCGCATTCCACGGCAGTCTGCGCATGGAACTCGGCCGGATAGCTGATCTTGAACAGCACGTTCTCCATCACGTAGCTGCCGAACGGGCGCTCGAACTCGAACGGCTTGCCGCCGAACGCCACATCGTAGAAGCCCCAGGTCTTTGCCGACAGCGCAGACGGATACCCGACCACGCCGCGATACACCGCATTGATCGCGTGGGTCACCGCGCGACGGCAGGCATCGCCGGCGGCCCAGCTCTTGCGCGGACCGGTGTTCGGCGCATGGCGATAGGTGCGCAACGCGCCGTTGTCGATCCAGCTGTGCGACACGGCGGTGATGATCTGTTCCTTGCTGCCACCGAGCATCGCGGTGGCCACCGCGGTGGAGGCCAGTCGCACGAGGATCACGTGGTCCTGGCCGACCCGGTTGAAGCTGTTCAGCAGCGCGTAGCAGCCCTGGATCTCGTGCGCCTTGATCGCGTAGCCAAGCACGTCGCGCACGCTCAGCGGTTGGCCGCCTTCGCGCTCCGCCTTGCGGCTGAGGTAGTCGCCGACGGCCAGGATGCTGCCGAGGTTGTCCGACGGATGGCCCCATTCGGCCGCCAGCCAGGTGTCGTTGAAATCCAGCCAGCGGATCTGCGTGCCGATCGCGAACGCCGCCTGCACCGGGTCCAGCTCATGGCTGGTGCCCGGCACGCGCGCACCGCCCGGCAGCGTGGCGCCCGGCACCAGCGGGCCGAGGTGCTTCACGCACTCCGGAAACTTCATCGCCATCATGGCGGTGGCCAGCGAGTCCAGCAGCATGTAGCGCGCAGTGTCGTAGGCCTCCCGCGAATCGATCTGGTGATCGACCACGTAATCGGCGATATCGACCAGCGGCTGGTCGGGATCGGGACGGACGGCGGAACGGATGTCGTGCGCACTCATGGCGGGATCTCGTGGCGAGGGAAAACCGCCATTTTAGCCGACTGTCGTCGAACGCGTTGCTTGACCGCACCGCGCCCGGGCCGTGACAATCGCCGCCAGCCCAGAAGGGAGTAGTTCTCGCGGCAAGTCCACCTTCCGCGATGCGACGATCGTCAGCACGAGCGAGGTTTCGCTCCGGTCGTCCGGCAGTCATCCTGCGAACAAGACTTTTGTGGCGGGCATGGGCCGCGCGCGTCCATGGCTGCCGCATTGTTCGACGCGCATGGAACCCCCGATGACCCTCGCTGCTCCCGATTTTCTCTCCGGCCTGCTCACCATCATCCTGCTCGACCTCGTGCTGGCCGGTGACAACGCCATCGTCATCGCCATGGCCGCCAGCCGGCTGCCGAAGCATCTGCAGAAGAAGGCGGTGTTCTGGGGCACCTTCGGCGCCGTGGCCGTGCGCTTCGCGCTCACCGCCATCGTGGTGTTCCTGCTCAAGCTGCCGGGCCTGATGCTCGCCGGCGGCCTGCTGCTGCTGCCGATAGCCTGGCAGTTGCTGAATCATGGCAACGACGACGGCCCGGACATCAAGGCCGGCAAGACGTTCTGGGGCGCACTGCGCACGATCATCGTCGCCGACGCGTTGATGGGGCTGGACAACGTGCTGGCGATCGCCGGCGCCTCCAAGGGCCACCTGGGCCTGGTCATCATCGGCCTGCTGGTCAGCGTGCCGCTGGTGGTATGGGGCTCGACCCTGATCCTCAAGCTGATCGACCGCTTCCCGATCATCATGTACATCGGCGCCGCCGCGATTGCGATCACCGCCGGCCGCATGATCGCCCACGACCAGTTGCTCAGCGGGTGGTTCGACGCCCACGCCTGGGCCGCGTATGGCCTCGACGTCCTGGCCATCCTGGTCATTTGCGGTGGCGGCTGGCTGGTCCAGCGTCGCCGGCGGCGACTGCGGCAAGCCGGCGCATAGGCGCGGCCTCGCCGGCCGGCCTTCTCCGGACCTTACGCGATTCAACCAAGGCGACAGCGCGCTGTCGCGCACGGCCGATGTTCTTGCGCAGATATTAATTATCGTAATACGATAAGTATCTGCCGCCCAGGAACCTCCCATGTCGTCTGCCGCCCGCACCGAATCCCTTCGCCCCGCCGCCGAGCCCGCCCATGCGCGGACGACACGCATCCAGCGGCGTGCCAACGACATCATGTCGTTCGCCAGCATCCTCGCCTTCTGTACCGTGGGCGGCTGCATGCTGCTGGCGCTCCTGTTCTGGCAAGTCAGCGGCATGACCCGGATGGACTCCGGCTCGGCGCAGCAACTGCTTGAACGCTGGCACCTGTTGCCGAGAGCTTCTTTCGACGGTGCCGTACTTTCGGCGGCCCTGCTGCTGGCCCTGGTGGCCGGGATGGCGCCGATCGTTTGCCTGCGTCGGCTGGGCAAGGCGTTGCGCGCACCGTCGCCGCTGAACTTTGTCGTCGCACGGTGCTTCTCGTGGCTGGGTCACGCCTTGCTGGTCAACCTCATCGGAGGGTTTGCCGCCGGACTGGTCGCCGCCACCCAGATCCCGGAATACCAGCTCAGCCTCGGCATCGGCTTCCTGGGCACGCTCACCGCCGCCATCCTCGCCCATGCGGTGGCCGAAATGGTGCGCGAGGGGGCACGCGCCGCCGAGGAGAACCGGGCGTTCGTCTGATGCCGATCATCATCGAACTGGATGTCATGCTGGCGCGGCGCAAGATGAAATCCAGGGACCTGGCCGCGGCGGTCGGCATCACCGAAGCAAACCTGTCCCTGCTCAAGCAGGGCAAGGTGAAAGGCGTACGCTTCAGCACGCTCGACGCGATCTGCACGGCACTGGCGTGCCAGCCCGGCGACCTGCTGCGCCACGTCGACGACGAGCCCTGAAAACCGGACCCGGGCGCAAGGCAGGCGGGAAGCCGTTTGGCTCCCCGCCACCTTGCCTGCTGCTTCCTAGCGCTTGTCGATCGGCACGTAGGCCAGGTCTTCCGGCCCGGTGTAGTTCGCGCTGGGGCGGATGATCTTGCCGTCCTGACGCTGCTCGATCACGTGCGCGCTCCAGCCGGCGGTGCGCGCGATCACGAACAGCGGCGTGAACATGGCGGTCGGCACGCCCATCATGTGGTAGGTGCTGGCCGAGAACCAGTCGAGGTTGGGGAACATCTTCTTCAGCTCGCCCATCACCTTCTCGATGCGTTCGGAGACGTCGAACAGGGTCGGGTTGCCGCCATCGGTGCACAGCTTGCGCGAGATCTCCTTGATGATCTCGTTGCGCGGGTCGGACACGGTGTAGACCGGGTGGCCGAAGCCGATGATGATTTCCTTCTTCTCGACGCGGGCACGGATGTCGGCTTCCGCATCATTGGCGTTGCGGTAGCGCGCGATGATCTCCATCGCCACCTCGTTCGCGCCGCCGTGTTTGGGACCGCGCAGCGCGCCGATCGCGCCGGTGATCGCCGAGTACAGGTCCGAGCCGGTGCCGGCGATGACGCGGGCACTGAACGTGCTGGCGTTGAACTCGTGCTCGGCGTACAGCACCAGCGACTTGTCCAGCGCCTGCGCGTGCAGCTCGCTCGGCTTGCGGCCGTGCAGCAGGTGCAGGAAGTGCGCGGCGATCGATTCGTCGTCGGTTTCGGCCTCGATGCGCTTGCCGTTGTGGCTGAAGTGGTACCAGTACAGCAGCATCGAGCCGAAGCTGGCCATCAGGCGATCGGCGATGTCGCGCGCGCCGGTGACGTTGTGGTCGTCCTTCTCCGGCAGCACGGTGCCGAGCACCGAGCAGCCGGTGCGCAGTACGTCCATCGGGTGGGTCGATGCGGGAAGCAGTTCCATCGCGGCCTTGACCGGTGCCGGCAGGCCGCGCAGGCGCTTCAGCTTGGCCTTGTAGTTCTGCAGCTCGGTCCAGTTCGGCAGCACGCCGTGCACCAGCAGGTAGGCGACTTCCTCGAAGCAGCCCTTGGCGGCCAGGTCGTGGATGTCGTAGCCGCGGTAGTGCAGGTCATTGCCGCTGCGGCCGACCGTGCACAGCGCGGTGTTGCCCGCGGCCACGCCGGACAGGGCGACGGATTTCTTGGCCTTGGGCAGGACTTGTTCGCTCATCGGAAATCTCCAGGGTGCGGGTTGGTGCTTTCGATTCCTGCAGGAGCCTGCTCGCGGGCGCCTACCGTAATGGTGGTCAGCCTTTCTGCGAGAACAGCGCGTCGAGTTTGTCCTCGTAGGCGTGGTAGCCGAGGAAGTCGTACAGCTCCTCGCGCGTCTGCAGGGTGCCAATGATGTTCTTCTGCGTGCCTTCGCGGCGCACGGTCTCGTAGAAGTTCAGCGCCGCCTTGTTCATCGCCCGGTACGCACCGCAGCAGTAGAGCGCGATGTCCACGCCGGCGTCGCGCAGTTCGTCGGTGGTGAAGAACGGGGTGGAGCCGAACTCGGTGAGATTGGCCAGGATCGGCACCTTCACCGCCGCCTTGAACTGGCGGTAGTCGGCCAGCGTCTTCATCGCCTCGGGGAAGATCATGTCGGCGCCGGCCTCGACATAGGCCACCGCGCGCTCGATCGCGGAATCGATGCCCTCTACCGCAGCCGCGTCGGTGCGCGCCATGATCACGAAGCCCGGATCGGTACGTGCATCGACCGCGGCCTTCACCCGATCGACCATCTCGTCCTTCGACACCACTTCCTTGCCCGGACGGTGACCGCAACGCTTCTGGCCGACCTGGTCCTCCATGTGCACCGCCGCCACGCCGACGCGCTCGAACGAGCGGATCGTGCGCGCAATGTTGAACGCCCCGCCCCAGCCCGTATCGATGTCGACCAGCAGCGGCAGGCCGGTGGCATCGACGATGCGGCGCGCGTCGGTGAGCACGTCCTCCATCGTCGAGATGCCCAGGTCCGGCATGCCCAGCGAATTGGCGGCCACGCCGCCGCCGGACAGATACAGCGCCTGGTAGCCCACGCGTTTGGCCATCAGGCCGGCGTAGGCGGTGATCGCGCCCATGACCTGCAGCGGCTGCTCGGCGGCGACGGCTGCGCGAAAACGGGCACCCGGGGATGCTGACTTTGTCATGTGGCCTCCCTTGAAAACGCCCATTTTAGCCCACCGCGCCAACGGCCGGGATTGGACCTTCTGGCACCCCCGCGCCGGCCGCGGGCACCAGCCCGGCAGCCGATCGCAATTTCTCGCGTGACGAATCCGCCACGGCCCCGTACATTCGGTCCGATGAGCACATCGACTCCTCTCGCGAAACGCATCCTCTGGGGCCTGGTGATCGGCGTGGTTGCCGCCGTGGTCACGCTCGGCATCGGCCAGTGGCATCCGCCCACCCTGGCGTTGATGCAGAAGATTTCCGGGGCCGTGTTCGACCCGTTCGGGCAGATCTTCCTGCGCATGCTGTTCTTCGTGGTGATCCCGCTGGTGTTCAGCTCGCTGGCCTCGGGCGTGGCCCAGCTCGGCCGGCTGGACCGGCTCGGCCCGCTCGCCGGACGTACGTTCCTGCTGTTCTTCCTCAACATGGGCATCGCCGTGGCGATCGGCCTGGTGATGATGAACACCGTGCAGCCCGGCCATCACCTGGACGAGCAGGCGCGCGCCCAGCTGATGCAGGAGTACGGCAGCAGTGCGCAGAAGACGATCGACACCAGGGCGGCCCAGCCGAGCATGAGCTTCGGCACGCTGGTGGAGATGTTCATGCCGCGCAACCTGGTCGGCGCGGTGGCCGGTCCCAGCCGCAATGCGCTCGGCGACGTGCTGCCGCTGATCCTGTTCGCAATCCTGGTAGGCGCCGCCGCCACCCAGTTGCGCGAGAAGGAGCGCAAGCGCGTGCAGGTGGCGCTGGACACCATCACCGACCTGATGACCAGGATCGTCGGCTTTGCGCTGGAGCTGGCGCCGTACGCGGTGCCGGCGATGATCTACAGCGTGATCGTCAAGGTCGGCGTGGATGTACTGCTGGCGCTGTCGGTATTCGTGATCGGCTGCACCGTGGCACTGGCGCTGCACCTGTTCGGCACCATGTCGCTGTGGCTGCGCTTCCTGGCGAAGCGCTCGCCGCTGGTGTACTTCCGGCAGATTCGCGCCCTGCTGATCACCGCCTTCTCCACCAGCTCCAGCAACGCCTGCCTGCCCGCTTCGCTGGCGGTGGCGCAGGAGGAACTGAAGCTAAACCCCAGCACCGCCGGCTTCGTGCTGCCGCTGGGCGCGACCATGAACATGAGCGGCACTGCCCTGTTCGAGGGCTGCGTGGTGCTGTTCGTGGCGCAGGCGTTCGGCGTGGAACTCAGCCTGACCCACCAGGCCATCCTGATGCTGTTGTCGGTGCTGAGCGCGGTGGCCGTGGCCGGCATTCCCGGCGGGTCGCTGCCGATGATCGCCGGCCTGCTGGCCACCTTCGGCATCCCGCCCGAGGGCATCGGCATCATCATCGGCGTCGATCGCGTGCTCGACATGATGCGCACCACGGTGAACGTGGGCAGCGACATCGTTACCGCCACGGTGGTGGACAACCAGCTGCGCGACCGTTTCGCGACGACGGGCCCGTAAGCCCGTCCGCTGCGGCTCGAAGGGCTTGAAGCCGGCTGCTTCGCCCGCATCTGCACAGTACCGTCAATCCGATAGCTACAGCCAATCAAACCCATGCCAACAATCAATTAGATAAATTGGCGACGGGCTCGTAGCATTCCTTTCGTTGTCCAACCACCACGGGAAGCCAAGCAGATGTCCCTGATCAACACCGAAGTGAAACCGTTCAAGGCCCAGGCCCTCAAGGCCGGCAAGTTCATCGAAGTCAGCGAAGCCGACCTGAAGGGCAAGTGGTCGGTGGTGTTCTTCTATCCGGCCGACTTCACCTTCGTCTGCCCGACCGAGCTGGAGGACCTGGCCGACAACTACGCCGAATTCCAGAAGCTGGGCGTCGAGATCTACTCGGTCTCCACCGACACCCATTTCGCGCACAAGGCGTGGCACGACACCTCCGACGCGGTGAAGAAGATCAACTACACCATGGTCGGCGACCCCACCCACCAGATCTCGCGCAACTTCGACGTGCTGATCGAGGCCGACGGCATCGCCGATCGCGGCACCTTCGTGATCGATCCCGCGGGCAAGATCCAGATCGTCGAGATCACCGCTGGCGGCATCGGCCGCGACGCGTCCGAACTGCTGCGCAAGGTCAAGGCCGCGCAGTACGTCGCCGCCCATCCGAACGAGGTCTGCCCGGCCAAGTGGAAGGAAGGCGAGAAGACCCTCGCGCCGTCGCTGGACCTGGTCGGCAAGATCTGAGTTTTCGCTGCAACGATGTCACGGACCCGGGCGCCGCGGTGCGCCCGGGCTCCGCACAGGATGCTTGTGCCAGCGGCCTGCGTCCGGCCTGCCCCTCCCTCCGTCAGGTCGGCCCTCCCCATGGCGCCGGCCGCTGCCACAAGCCTCCCGCATCCCCCTTATCCGTTTCGGAGTGTTCGCCATGCTCGACGAAGCCCTCAAGACCCAACTGAAGTCCTACCTGGAAAAGCTGACGCAACCGATCGAGCTGGTCGCAGCGCTGGATGACGGCGCCAAGTCGCGCGAGCTGGACGAGTTGCTGCGGGAGATCGCGACGTTGTCGGACAAGATCAGCCTGCGCCGCGACGACAGCGAAGCACGCAAACCCTCGTTCGCGATCAACCGCGTTGGCACCGACATCGGCGTGCGCTTCGCCGGCATCCCGATGGGCCACGAATTCACCTCGCTCGTGCTGGCCCTGCTGCAGGTCGGCGGACATCCGTCCAAGGCGGCGGCCGAGCTGATCGAGCAGGTGCGCAGCCTCGATGGCGAATACAGGTTCGAGACCTATTTCTCGCTCTCCTGCCAGAACTGCCCCGACGTGGTGCAGGCGCTGAACCTGATGAGCGTGCTCAATCCGAACATCCAGCACGTCGCCATTGACGGCGCGCTGTACCAGGACGAGGTCGAAACGCGCCAGGTGATGTCGGTGCCCACCGTGTTCCTCAACGGCGAGCTGTTCGACCAGGGCCGCATGAGCCTGGAGCAGATCCTGGCCAGGATCGACACCGGCTCCAGCGCCCGCGAAGCGGAGAAGATCAAGACCAAGGAAGCGTTCGACGTGCTCGTGGTGGGTGGCGGACCGGCCGGTGCCGCAGCGGCAATCTACGCCGCGCGCAAGGGCATCCGCACCGGCGTGGCGGCCGAGCGCTTCGGTGGCCAGGTGCTGGACACCATGGCGATCGAGAACTTCGTCTCGGTCGACTACACCGAAGGCCCGAAAATGGGCGCGGCGCTGGAGCAACACGTCAAGAACTACGACGTCGATCTCATGAACCTGCAACGCGCCGAGAAGCTGGTGCCCGCGACCGCACCCGGCGGTCTGGTCGAGGTGCAACTGGCCAATGGCGCCACGCTGAAGTCGAAGACGGTGATCCTGGCCACCGGCGCGCGCTGGCGGCAGATGGGCGTGCCCGGCGAGGACCAGTATCGCAACAAGGGCGTGGCCTACTGCCCGCACTGCGACGGCCCGCTGTTCAAGGGCAAGCGCGTGGCGGTGATCGGCGGCGGCAACTCCGGCGTCGAGGCGGCGATCGACCTGGCCGGCGTCGTCAGCCACGTCACGTTGATCGAGTTCGACAGCAAGCTGCGCGCGGATGACGTCCTGCAACGCAAGCTGCGCAGCCTGCCCAATGTGGACATCATCGTCAGCGCGCTCACCACCGAGGTGCTGGGCGACGGACAGAAGGTCAGCGCGCTGGTCTACAAGGACCGCGTCAGCGATGAGATGCACACGCTCGAACTGGAAGGCATCTTCGTGCAGATCGGCCTGCTGCCGAACACCGAGTGGCTGAAGGGCACGCTGGAACTCTCGCCCCGCGGCGAGATCGTCATCGACGAACGCGGCCAGACCTCCGTGCCCGGCGTGTTCGCCGCCGGCGACGCCACCACGGTGCCGTACAAGCAGATCGTGATCGCGATGGGCGCCGGTTCCACCGCCGCGCTGAGCGCGTTCGACCACATCATCCGCAGCCCCGTGGCGGCGGCGGTCGAACCCGAGGCGGTGGCAGCCTGACCATCACTGAGGGCACCCGCGGCAAGCGCCGCGGGGCGGCTATGCTCGGGCGGTCGCTTTCGGCGCGTCACCCGGCTCGCAAGACATGACTCCGCTGCAGCAATTCATCGAGACCCACCCGCGGTTGTTCGTGCTGACCGGCGCCGGTGTCAGTACCGACTCCGGCATTCCCGACTACCGCGACCGCGAGGGCGAGTGGAAGCGCCCCCCGCCGGTGACGCTGCAGGCCTTCATGCACGAACACGCCACGCGCCAACGCTACTGGGCGCGCAGCCTGATCGGCTGGCCGCACTTCGGGCAAGCGCGCCCGAATCCTGCGCACCTGGCCCTGGCGCAACTGGAGCGGCGCGGGCACATCGAGCTGCTGGTCACCCAGAACGTCGATCGCCTGCACCAGCGCGCCGGCAGCGAGCGCGTGGTCGACCTGCACGGCAGGCTCGACGAAGTGCGCTGCATGGCCTGCGACTGGCGCCTGCCGCGCGATGCATTCCAGCAGCAGCTGGTCGAACGCAACCCGGCCTGGCAACACCTCGACGCCACCATCGCCCCCGACGGCGACGCGGACCTAGACGGCCAGGACTTCACCCGCTTCGCCGTGCCGCCGTGCCCTCGCTGCGGCAGCATCGTGAAGCCGGACGTGGTGTTCTTCGGCGAGGGCGTGCCGCGCGGGCGCGTGGAAGCGGCCACGCAGGCGCTCGACGCATCGGGTGGCGTGCTGGTGGTCGGCTCCTCGCTGATGGTCTATTCCGGCTACCGTTTCGTGCAGGCCGCGGCGAGGGCCGGCAAGCCGGTGGCGGCGGTGACGCTCGGCCGCACGCGCGCCGATGCGCTGCTCAGCCTGAAGGTCGACGCGCGTTGCAGCGATGCCCTGGCGTTCGTGCTGGACGCCGAACCACTGGCCGTCATCTGATCGCCGGGGAGTAACCTTGGCACGCCTCCGACGAACCCCATGTAGTCAGCAACGCCCGCTGCTCGCCAGCGTGCAGGTCGACCATCCCCGGAGGCTCCCATGTCGAAATACCGCAAGACCGCCGAAGCGCTAGCCCGGCTCACGCCCGAGCAATACCGGGTCACCCAGGAGGCCGCCACCGAGCGCCCGTTCGACAATCTCTACAACGCGCACGCCGCGCCCGGCCTGTACGTCGACATCGTTTCCGGCGAACCGCTGTTCAGCTCGCTGGACAAGTTCGACAGCAGCTGCGGCTGGCCCAGCTTTACCCGCCCCGTGCAGGGCGAGCGCGTGGTGGAGAAGCACGACACCAGCCACGGCATGCTCCGCACCGAGGTGCGCTCGCGCGACGGCGACAGCCACCTGGGCCACGTCTTCCCCGACGGCCCGCGCGCCAGCGGCGGCTTGCGCTACTGCATCAACTCTGCCTCGCTGCGCTTCATTCCGCTGGAACAGCTGGAGAAAGAGGGCTACGGCGAGTTTCTCCACCTGTTCGACCACGCGAGGGACGACGCATGAACCCCACCAGCGAACGCGCGCTCCTGGCCGGTGGCTGCTTCTGGGGCATGCAGGAATTGATCCGCCGGCAGCCCGGCGTGCTGTCCACCCGCGTGGGCTATTCCGGTGGGGACGTGCCGAACGCCACCTACCGTCATCACGGCAACCACGCCGAGGCGATCGAGATCATCTTCGATCCCGCGCGGATCAGCTATCGCCGGCTGCTGGAGTTCTTCTTCCAGATCCACGACCCGACCACGCCGAATCGCCAGGGCAACGACCGCGGCAGCAGCTATCGCTCGGCGATCTTCCATACCAGCGAGGCGCAGCGGCAGGTGGCCCTCGACACCATCGCCGATGTCGAGGCCAGTGGCCTGTGGCCGGGCAAGGTAGTGACCGAACTCGCCCCCGCCGGCGATTTCTGGGAGGCCGAACCCGAGCACCAGGACTACCTGCAGCATTACCCCGGCGGCTACACCTGCCACTTCATCCGGCCGGACTGGAAGCTGCCGCATCGCGGCGGAGAAACCGGGCAAGCCGGCTGATCGCTGGCGCGAGCCGAGCTGCTCGGGCAAAGTGCGTTTGCGCAAATCCACACCGGCCCGGATCGAACATGGATGCTTTCAGCTACCTGTCCGTTTTGCTCTCGATCATCGTGGGCCTGGCGATCACCCAGGTGTTGCAGGGTCTGCGCGGCCTGATGCTGGCGCGCTCCAGCGCGACGATGTACTGGCCTTCGCTGGCGTGGGCCATCTTGCTGCTGGTACTCGACGTGCAAGTCTGGTGGGCCATGTACAACCTGCGCCTGCGCCAGGACTGGAGTTTCCTCGGCTTCTCCGTGCTGCTGGCGCAAACCGTGCCGTTGTACCTGCTGGCCGGGCTGGTCCTGCCGGACATCACTGCGGGTGAACCGGTCGACCTGCGCCGGCATTACTACGCCAACCACCGCTGGTTCTATACCTTGCTGGTGCTTTTGCTGGTGATCAGCCTCGGCAAGAGCTGGATGCTCCACGGCGCCCTGCCCCGGACGCTGGATGCAGGCTTCCAGCTGATTTTCATTGCCGGCTCCCTGCTGGGCGCGTGGACTTCGCGCGAGTGGCTGCACAAGGCGCTGGTGGTCTTCAGTGCCACGCTGGTGGGCGCCTATATCGCGATGCTGTTCGCCCACCTCCGCTGACCGCTTCAGCGCAGCAGCACGTCCACTGCCTGCCGGGCCATCGTGGACACCACGCGAAACAGCATGCCCAGCACGTACTCCACAAAGGCCACGGTGATGTTGACCGTGGCTGCCACGGCGCGGCCCATGAAACGCATGATCGCGGTGATGAGGTTGCGGATCATCGCCGCCAGTCGCAGCGACTGCAGCGCGCCGGAGTAGAGCAGCCGCGCCAGCGTGTCCAGGATGGTGGCGCCACCCAGCACCGCCAGGCCTGCGCCGTGGCCCAGCGCGGAGAGTATCCAGTCCAGCGCGCGGAGGATCCAACGCAGCGCGGTCGCCGACAGCATCATGCCTGGTCCGCCGACCGCGGCGGCCATGCCCAGCCAGGCTTCGGCCTGCTCGAAGCTGTCCGGCCCTTCCTGCAGCACCGGCAGCGCCCGCCAGGCGGCGTCGCCGACCGAGCGGCGATATTGCGGCATCAAGTGCGCCTCGATGGACACCAGCTTGCCCGGGCCCTTCATGCGGTAGGCAGTGTCGCGCCAGGGCACGTGGCTGTACGGGTAGACCGGCACCATCGGCACCAGGTCGGTGTCGTGGTACACGCGGTGGATCGCATCGGCGCCCAGGCGCCGGGTGAGGTATTGCGCATGCGGCTCCAACCCGGCGCGGGGCGCGCCGAAGGTGTACAGCTGCAGCTTGCAGCCGAGGTCGCCGAGGCTGTCGGCCACCAGCGTGGCGATCGCGCCACCGAGGCTGTGGCCCACCACGTGGATCGTGGATACCTCGGCCGGCGAACCGATCGCCTGGCGGATCTGCGGCAGCAAGGTCTGCGCCGCCGCCCAGAAACCGGCGTGCACGATGTAACCGCTGGGGCCGGTGACGCCGGCCATGCGCAGGTTGCTGAGCCAGTCGTAGGCGCTGGTCTTGAAGGTGCCGCGGATCGAGACCAGGCGCTCGCGTTCGCGCGCGTTCCTGCCGCGCGCCACGTAGCCGAAGCCGGTGCGCTGGCTGATCGGCGAGCTGCCCAGGCCGGTCGAACCGGTCAGCCGCGTGCCGCCCAGCAGGTCGAACGACTCGCGCGCCGTCGGCGCGGCGGTCGCCGCATCCACCATGTCGGTGGACAGGCGCAACGCGTACGCACTGTCCGCAATCTCGGCGGCCTGCGCCGGTGAAAGGTCATTCGACATCCCCATCCCTCCCCGCTTGCTTCCAGTCAACTGAGCTTCCGGCTCAGATCGCCTTGCAGATACCGTAGTGCGTGCCCTCGAAATCGGGCGCGCGGGTCAGCTCGCATTCCAGGTTGAGCGGCTTGCCGTCGAGCTCCGCATTCGGCTCGTAGGAATTCCGGGTGTGCCGCCAGGCGGTGTAGTCGCGGCCTTCGTGGCGAATGGTGATCTTCTGCAGCACCACCGGCTGGTGCGGCACCGCGCGCAGCACGCCGGGGCGATGCTCCACCACCGGAAAGTGGAAGCGGCCTTGCGCATCGCTGAGCGTGTGTGCGGGCGGCACGTCGTTCTTGTTGTCCGACCACACCACTTCCTGCACCAGCTCGGCGCCCTGCACCGGCTTGCCGCCGCTCAGCACCGTGCCATGCACCTCGGAAAACAGCACCAGCGGACTGGACAACCCCATGGCGCACCCCTCGGACAGAATGAAAGCCAACAAGAACAGTGCCGCCACGGCCAGCGTGCCGGGCCGCGACAAGAATCGCCGCCGCATCCCCTTCCCAGGTTCTACCGCCCGCATCAGCATGCCCTGTCCCCCTCGAACGCCAACCGTACCGGCAAACCGCCCGCAAAAAAAGTGCAGGGTTCGACATCCCGGCATCGAGCCGTCTCGTGCGCTACGCCCACGGCTCGGACTCGCCCAGCAGCTGGCGCAACCGGGCATCGTCCATCGTGGCCAGCTCGTCCTCGGCCACGCGCAGGTTCTCCGCCGGCAGGGCGAGTTGACGGATCTCGCCGGCGCCGGCGCGCGAGAACACCAGCCGCACGTTGCCATACGAGGCGTCCAGCAGCGCGGCCTGCCAGTGCCCGTCGTGGAGATCGTCGAAACTGCGCATGCTCGTGCTGCCCGGTCGCAAGTGGTCCGCCGATTGTATCGGCCCGCTTCGCCGCAGGCGTCGATTCCGCGCCCGCTCGTTCGTCGCACGATGGCAGACCGGCCATCCCGGCCGTGTCCTCCGCAGGAGTCCGCTCATGTCCTACATCGACGGTTTCGTGATCGCCGTACCCGAGGCCAATCGCGCGCAGTTCATCGCCCACGCCCGCACCTATGACGCGATCTTCCTTGAGGTCGGCGCCCTCCGCGTCGTGGAGTGCTGGGGTGACGACGTGCCTGACGGCAAGCTCACCGATTTCCGTCGCGCGGTGCAGGCGAAGCCGGACGAAGCGGTGGCGTTCTCCTGGATCGAGTGGCCCGACAAGCCCACCCGCGACGCCGGCATGGAGAAGATCATGAAGGACCCGCGCATGGAGGCAGCCGCCAACTGCCCGTTCGACGGCAAGCGGATGATCTTCGGCGGCTTCGTGCCGGTGGTCAGCCTGCCAGGCTGAGTGCCGCCGAACCCGCGCCTTCCGCTCCCGGCGGTTCGACGGGTAGCCTCGGCCTGCCCGGTTGGCCATACTGCAAGCCAACCGGTAATGCCCGAAGACCGCACGCCACTCCATGATTGCCAAGCTTCCCCCGCTCGCCGAAGTGCTGGACCTGATGCCCGATGCGGTCTGCGTGGTCGATGCGGAGGGACGCCTGCTTTACGTCAACGCGAGCTTCGAACGGATACTCGGCTACGCACCAGCCGAGGTGCTCGGCCGGCGCATTTTCGAACTGGTGCATCCGGAAGACCGCGAGGCCACCTTGCGGCAAGCCGGACAGGTCATGGCCGGCGAACTGCAACGCCACTTCCGCAACCGCTACATCCACCGCGACGGCCACAGCGTGGACATCCAGTGGTCGGCACGCTGGCTGCCGGAGTACGGCGTGCGCATCGGCGTGGCCCACGAAGTCACCGAGCTGCGCCGCAACGAGCGCGAACTGGAACATCGCGCCACCCACGACCTGCTGACCGGCCTGCCCAACCGTCACCGCCTGCACGTCGAACTGCAGTACGCCATCGCCAACGCGGCGGAAACCGGCTCTGGCCTGGCCGTGCTCTACCTCGACCTCGACGGATTCAAGGCAGTCAACGACCGCGCCGGCCACGCAACCGGCGATCGCGTGCTGCGCGAAGTGGGTCAGCGGCTGCAACAGGGCCTGCGCCAGGGCGACCTGGTGGCGCGCGTCGGCGGCGACGAGTTCGTGGCGCTGCTGCCGGGTTGCCGCGACAGCCGGGCCGCCCGCACCATCGCCGACGACCTGCGCGCCCGCCTCGGCTTGCCCTGCACCCTGCCCGACGGCCCGTTCCGCCCCGACGCCAGCATCGGCATCGCCTGCTACCCCCGCGACGGCACCGACGCCGAGGCGCTGCTGGCGCACGCCGACCGCGCGATGTACATCTCCAAGCGCCGCCAGTAGCACGTGGCGGAAAGCCGGGCTGCGTCGCAAAAGCGCAGGCCGCGAAGCGCCGCACGAGGCCCTCGAAACACCGCCCCGTCTTCGCGACGCGATACGCGCCGCGCCACAGCAGCTCACGCCATGTCGAGCACCGCCCCGCGCAACACGTCCAGGTGCGACGCGTAAGGGCGCCAGCGGCCGCTGCCCCGGCCGTGGATCGGCTCGCGAACCTGGGCGGCGCTGGGCGTGGCCACCGGCGCCGCGTTCCGCTCCGGGTGGAGGCAGGCTTCCTCCATCGCGAGGCCACAATGGTCGAGAACCTTGCGCAAGGCGACGCCCGGCTCGCGGACGAGATCCGCATAGGCCACTTCGATCATGGAATCGGGCATCGTGGTTTGCCAATGCCGCGCCAGGCGGCGGTACTGGCCGTAGTAATGAACCATGGCACGCTGGTCGTAGCTGTACGCCGCCCGGTTCCCGAACATCATGCTCAGGTTCGAGAAGCACACCTCCAGCGGATCGCGCACCACGTGCACGATGCGCGCATGCGGCAACGCGCGGCGGATGTGGGCGACCATGCGTATGTTGGTCGGCAGTTTGTCGATGAAGTAGCGAGACCCCGGTGCCCGCCAGCGCGTCTGCGCGAGATAGCGCGCACCGAGATCGACCAGGTTCAGCTCCGCACCGCGCTCGATCGCGGCCAGCGTGCCTGCCGCGCCATGCGGGACCACCCCGGCGACCCGGCGCAACTGTTGCGGGAAATCCATGATCTCGCCGGCCGAGGCCACCTGCGAATGACTGGACAGCATGCGGTCGAGCAGCGTCGTTCCGGAGCGCGGCATGCCGACGATGAAGATCGGCTGCGGCCCTTCTTCCTGCTGCGCGCCCGGCGCCGCCGACCTTCCCAGCGAACCGGCAACCCGGATCAAGGCGTCCACCACCGCGGTCTCGCCCTGCGCATCGTACGGCCTGACCCGGTGCATCAGCGCATTGCATCGCTGCAGCGCTGGCCATGCCTCATCGTATCGTCCCAGGTCGTCCAGTTCCTTGAACACGGCCGCCTCGAACGCGGCGCGATTGGCCAGTTGCGCGGGAGCTCCGGCGTCGGCCGGGAGCCGCTGCAGCTGCAGGCGCAGAAAATCGAGGTGGTGGGTTTGCGCCGTCTGCGTACGCAGGTTGGCCCGCGCCAGCGCCGCATCGCCGAAGGCAGGCCAGCGATCCAGGCAGGCATCCAGGAGGCGGCCCGCTTCGTCGGTTTCGCCGGCGAACTGCCGCAGCATGGCCTGGAGATGGAGTTCGCGCGGCGCGTCGACACCTGCGGCGACCGCGCGATCGATCATCCGTCGCGCGGCGGGGATGTCCCGCATGCCCCAGCGCAAATGGGCCTGTTCGGCCAGCAGCATGGCCGGCAGATCCGCGGCCCGCTCCAGCCGATCCAGGCAGGATCGCGCCGCGACGACCTCGCCGGCAGCGGAAAGCCCGCGCGCCAACTGGATGTCCAGCGACGGCTGCGGATCGTCGGATTGCGCGACATCGAGCATCAAGATCGCGGCGTCGCCCAGGCGACCACAGCGCAGCAGCACCGCCGCAAGATCCATCTGCACGAACGGGTTGGCGGGGACCTGCCGAAGCAGCGATTCCAGCGCCTCCCGCGCCGCGTCGAACTGCTGCTCGGCAAACCATTGCCGCGCCCGGCGACCGAGCGGAAACGCCACCGTCTCCAGATGACTGTTCATGACACAACGTCCGGATGCAAAACGATCGACCTCGCACTCGTCGGGCCGCAACCGGCCGCAGTCCGTGCAGTTTGCCACGGCACATCGACGCACATGGCCTGATGTCGCCAGCCGCGCATGGCGGAATAGCGGGATGTCGATCTGCCCGCCACTCGTTCGTCGCAGATCATGCAAGCCACGCCGCCCACAACCCGGAGAACACGCATGACCAGCAAGAACTCGATCTGCCTGTGGTACGACGGCGCCGCCCTGGAGGCCGCCACCTTCTACGCCAAGACCTTCCCCGACACCACCGTCGGCGCCATTCATCGGGCGCCAGGCGACTATCCCTCCGGCAAGGAAGGCGACGTGCTGACGGTCGAGTTCACGGTCATGGGCATCCCGTGCCTGGGCCTGAACGGTGGCCCGACCTTCCGGCACAACGAGTCGTTCTCGTTCCAGGTGGCGACCGACGACCAGGCTGAAACCGACCGCCTGTGGAACGCGATCATCGACAACGGCGGCCAGCCCAGCGCCTGCGGCTGGTGCAAGGACAAGTGGGGCCTGTCGTGGCAAATCACCCCGCGCGCACTGATGGCGGCGATCAGCGACCCCGACCCCGCCGTCGCCCGGCGCGCGTTCAACGCGATGATGGACATGACCAAGATCGACATCGCCGCGATCGAGGCGGCCCGGCGCGGCTGATGCGTTTCAACCGCCGGCGCTGGCCCCCACCGCCTGCGCAGCGAACCGAGCGCTGCCGCCACCCGACATGACATCGCGTATCCACCCGGAGTCTCGCCGTGATCCCCACCATCACCGCTTTTGAAAGCTCGCCGGATCGCGGGCAGGGCCTCGCGCGCGACATGCGCGTGCGCTGGGCACTCGAGGAAGTGGGCCAAGCCTGCCAGGTCCGCCTCGTCTCGTTCGGCACTATGAAGCAGCCTGCCCACCTGGCGCTGCATCCGTTCGGGCAGATCCCCACCTACGAGGAAGGCGAGCTGACATTGTTCGAGTCGGGCGCGATCGTGCTCCACCTCGCGCAACACCACGCCGGTCTGTTGCCCAACGACGTGAATGCCCGGGCGCGCGCCATCATGTGGATGTTTGCCGCACTCAACACGGTGGAGCCGCCGATCCTCGATCTGCAGACCGCCAGGTTCCTGGAAGGCGACAAGCCATGGGCCGCAGAACGGCTGCCGCTCATCAAGAATCGCATCCGCAACCGGCTGGGCCAGCTCGCCGTCCGGCTGGGCGATGCCGACTGGCTCGACGGCGCGTTCAGCGCCGGCGACCTCATGATGGTCCACACGCTGCTGCGCCTGAAGCCATCCGGCATGCTCGCCGAATATCCGCACCTCGCCGCCTATGTCGCCCGCGGTGAAGCGCGGCCCGCGTACAAGCGCGCGTTCGCCGCGCAGCTGGCGGTGTTCACCGGCAAGCACGCCGCCGACGGTTGAGGCGCCTCGGCGCCCGGCGCCTTCGGCGGAACAGGATCTCCGGGAAGGCTGCAGATCATGCGGCCGACGCTTCAGCTCATCCGTGCCAGGCAGCCATCCAACTGCCGTCCCCGCCGGGTGAGCTTGCCGTCGAAACTCAACGTGCACAGCTTCCAGCCGGCTTCCCGCAAGGCGTTCAGGCCGCGACCGGTGGTGAAGGTTCCAGACGGTACTCCGGAGGCACGCAGCTCCTAATTGTTGCTGTGGTAATACCCCTCCGGTACGCAAGCACCGGACCGGGGCGCGAAACTGGCCCTCAGCCTGCCGCGCCCTCCGGTGGCGGCTGCAGTTTCTGCTGCAATGCCTCCAGATCCGCAATCACCGCCTCCAGTGCATCATGGAGTTGGCCCTGGCGGTTCATCAGATCGTCGATCTTGTCGGTCTGCTTCAGCTTCGACAATTCACCGTCGAACAACAGCCAGATCGCCGTCAGGTGCTCCACATTGTTCCTGGCGTAGTGGCGCATCTCCTTGAGCTGCGCCAGCGTGTCAGTCACGTGATCGAGTTGCTTGCCGGCATTTTCATCGGCCATGACATGCTCCCGGGAGTAGTCCGGCCATGCTACGAACACCACCTCCACGACAACGTGAAGCTGCCGTACCGCTTTCGTTCAATCCTGGTCCCGGCAACCTGGCCATTCGTCGTGACCTTTCCTGCAGTACGAACGCACATTGCCCGTGTCGCTTCTTCAGCGCACCGACGTCCCGGCGGCGTCGTCGGGCTCCCAACGCAGCAGATCGCCCGGCTGGCATTCCAGCACCTCGCACAACGCAGCCAGGGTGGTGAAACGCACGGCCTTGGCACGGCCGTTCTTGAGCACCGCCAGGTTGGCGGGCGTGATGCCGATGTGCTCGGCCAGCGTGCCGACGGCCATCTTGCGGCGGGCCAGCATGACATCGATGTCCACCAGGATGGCCATCAGATCACCTCGTCCAGTTCGGACTTGAGCTGCCTGGCCTGCGAATCCAGCGCGACCGCCTGCGCCAGCAACATCCGCAGCACCAGCACGATCAGCGCCACGCCGGCGATCACCAGCGATGCGCCGCAGACCATGGCGATCAGGCCCGGGGCGATTTCGTCGCCGGGCGTGATGCGGTTGGCGTGCGCGGCCACCACCGCCATGCCGAACGTGAGCGCCGAGGCTGCCGCGATGGCTCCGATCACGATGTCGACGTAGCGGAAGGCCGCGGACGAGAACACCGTGCCGCGCCGGACCATGGTCAGCAACCGCCAGATGCAGACCGCAGTCACCTGCATCGTCAACACGCCGAGGATGACGATCACCACCAGCGGAATGCGCACGTCCGCGCGCGCCGATTCCAGGTCATGCCACAACAACGGTGCGATCACGCCCTGCACCACCAGGGAACCCGCCAGCGCGATCGCAATCACGGCGCGCAGCGCCAGCACCGCAAAATCCCCCATCGCTGCTCTCCACGTATCGTTTAGTGACCGCAATATATCGCAAAACGATATATTCGCAATGAAAAACGATATGATCGTCCTGCCCTCCCAAAACCTCCGCCGTCGCATCAGTCAGCGCACGCTCCGGTGAGGACAACGCCACCTCGCCACCGAAGAGAGCCGCAGCGGGCGAGCGGGGGGAGCCGACTCGATTGCCTCGCCCCTCCCGGAGCCGCGTCAGCCGTATGATTCGCCCGATCAGGGCAAGGGGAAACACCACCGACACGCTGGAGAAACGACATGACAGACAAGCACACGGGTAGCTGTTTCTGCGGTGCCGTGGAGATCGAGGTCTCCGGCGCGCCCGAAGCAATGGGGTACTGCCACTGCGGCTCCTGCCGCTCCTGGTCGGCCGGACCGGTGAATGCATTCACGTTGTGGAAACCCGCCAGCGTCAGGGTAACCAAGGGGTCGGAATTCGTCGGGCATTTCCAGAAGACGGAAACCAGCGACCGCCAGTTCTGCAAGCAATGCGGCGGGCACCTGATGACCGACCATCCGACGCTGGGCCTGACCGACGTCTACGCCGCCACCATTCCGGATCTCGACTTCGTACCCGCCGTCCACGTGAACTATGCCGAGACCGTGCTGCGGATGAAGGACGGCTTGCCCAAGCTGAGAGACTTCCCGGCCGAGCTTGGCGGATCGGGGCAAGCCCTGCCCGAGTGACGTCCAGGCGGATAGCCCATGGACGGGCAGTGGTCCTGACGCACGTGCAACGAAACAGCGGGGCTTGCCGTGGCGGACGACAATCGAACTTGATCAGCCTCGGCCCCTGTTTGATTCCCGCATCGAACCGGGTGCCACACCCACGCTACCTGGCGATTGGCCCCGCTTCCCTCCTGGTCTATGCTCACGCCCCGGCGTCGCAAGCCGCCTCCGGGTCCGCGGGAAGGGTTCAACCCACTTGTCCATCGCTGGCCACCATCGACCTTTATGCAGCCGGGATTGCGGACCTTCGGCATTCATTGCATGGAGGTTGTCATGAAGAACCTGCCCGCCCGTCCGCATCTGGACCATCTGAAGAAACAGGCCAAGCGGCTGCTCGAGGACGTCCGCCACGGCGATCCCGACGCGCTCGAACGCGTTCGCCTTGCCCTGCCCGGCGCCGCCCGGCTCGATCACGCCGCCATCGCCGCCATGGAACTGCGCCTGCACGACGCGCAGTCCTGCATCGCACGCGAGTACGGTTTCGGCTCGTGGTCGCAGTTGAAGGATTACGTCGCGCTGCAGGCCGCCTCGGTCGACATGCACGCGCGCAAACGCCAGTGGATGCACTGGGTCTTCGGCCACGGCTACCAGACGGCCAAACCCGCACTGGCCGAGCGACTGCTGCGCGAACATGCGGACCTGCTGGTCGGCGCGCCCGCGCTTGCCTGTGCCATCGGCGACGTCGCCACGGTGCAGGCCGCCCTCGCAGCCGATCCCGCCTGGGCCACGACGGCGCGCGCCGACAATGGCATGCCGCCGCTCGCCTGCGCCACCTTTTCCGGGCTGATCGCCCTGCCCGCCTGCGCGCCGGGCATTCGTGCCTGCGCGGACCTGCTGCTCGATGCCGGCGCGGACCCGGATGCGCGATGGACCGATCCGGAGCTGCCGCACGATTCGCTCAGCGTCCTGTACGGCGCCGCCGGTCGCAACCACGACATCGCACTCACGCGGCGACTGCTGCAAGCCGGCGCCAACCCCAACGACAACGAATCGCTCTACCACGCCACCGAGATCGCCGACAGCACGATTGTCCGCCTGCTGCTCGACGCCGGTGCCCGCGTGACCGGCTGCAACGCGCTGTTCCGCGCGCTCGACCATGAGCATCCCGACACGGTGCGCCTGCTGCTCGCCCACGGCGGCGACCCGAACGAGCCCGGCCCGGACGGCAGCCCTTTGCTGCACGCGATCCGCCGCCGTCGCTCGCCCGCGACCATCGGCCTGCTGCTCGACGCCGGCGCCGATCCTTCGGCAAGCAACGGGCACGGCATCTCCGCCTATCGCCTGGCGTGCAGCCTTGGCCTCGTCGAAGTGGCCCGGCAACTGGTGCAAGCCGGCGCAGTGCCCGACGACCGCCCGCATGACGCCTTCCTCGGCGCGTGCGCGCGAGGCGATCGCGCCAACGTGCAGGCGATGCTGGCCGACGACCCGGGCCTCATCGGCAAACTGCCGTCGGCCGCCTTGCGCCTGCTGCCGGAAATGGCCGCCGGCAACGAGGAGGAAGCAGTGCGCGTGATGGTTGAGGCAGGCTGGCCGATCACGACGCGCGGCGGCGACATCGACGGCAGCGCGCTCAACTGGGCGGTATTCCGCGGCAACGCATCGCTCGCACGCTTCCTGCTCGCCCATGGCGCGCGCTACGACGAGCGCCACGGTTTCAAGGACAACGTCTACGGCACGCTCAGCTTCGCGTCCCGGGCCGAGACCACCCCCGGCGGCGACTGGCTGGCCTGCGCGGAAGCGCTGATCGACGCCGGCTCGCCCATACCGGAGGAGCGCTACGCGTTTCCGGAAGAGATCGCCGCGTATTTCGACGGTTTGCGCTCGGGTACGGACTGAGCGCAGCGGCGCACCATGAAAGAAGGGGTCGGCGTGTCGAAAGCGCACGCCGACCCCTTATTTTGCTCTGTCACGCCCGGAGCGGCCGCCGGCCGCTTCGAACGCAATCACATCGATGGCGTGGAAGCCGCCGCGGCCGTAGTCGCGCCGGCGGGCTGCGTGTTCGCTGACGGGTATTGCCCGACCTGCAGGGCGAATCGGGTTTGACCGGACGGCGTCGCCGACGGGTCGAGATACACCTGGATCACGTAATTTGTCGCCGTCGCCACCGACTCGGTCCAGGTGTTCGCTCCGGTCGTGCTCGTGTCGACCAGCGCCTTGTCGTGGGTCTGGTCGGTCACCTTGAAATACAGCCGAGGGTTGTCCGAAATGAGGTTGATCTTCACCGTCATGCCCGCCGCGATGGCCACGGTGAAGTTGTGCGCGGTGGCGCCGGGCGACAACACCACAGCCTGTTGCGCCCACGGCTTGCCGGCTTCGAATGTCACCGCGCTCGTGGGCACCTGCATGTCTTCGGCCCCGTACTGCCCGACCTGCAACGCGTACTTGGCGGTGTCGCCGGATGGTATCGCGGCGGGATCGATGTAGACATGGATCGCATACGTGGCAGCCGGCGCGTTCGGCAAGGTCCAGGTGGACTCACCGGTCTTGCGCGAATCCAGCAGCAGCTTGTCGTTGGTCCGGTCCTCCACCCTGAAACGCACGTTGGGATTGCGGGTGAGGAGATTGAGCTGCAACGTCTTGCCCGCCGCGATCGCCACCGTGTAATCGAGCGAGCTGTCGGAATGCGTGAGGTTGCCGATTTCCTGCGCCCAGACACTGTTGGCCGCGAAGGTCACCGCTACCGGATCGCCCGCGAAAGCCGGCAACGACACACAGGCAGCAGCCAGGCCGAAGCTCACGCCCAGGGCGCGGCAGAAAAGACGGAAACGTGACATGAGTGGGGACCCCTGGTGGATTGAAGTTGGTTTGCAGGCGATCGACGATTCCACGCCTTGCGGCACCGCAGCCGCGAAGACGCTGCCTTCCCGTGTGCAGGCCGTGCCTCACCCCTGAGTCAGCGCCGTGTGCGGACCATACGCTGGTCTCACGAGGCTTGCCAGCCGGCACAACCCGGCTGGCCGTTTTTCGCTCCGCGGCCAGGAGCCCGCCATGTTCAATTCCCCGGTGGGTCCATCCGCAATCTCGACCGACGCACGAGCACGAATTCAATTGGACGCGTCTCCTTTGTTCCCGCATGCCCTTGTTGCAGACAGCACGGAGCGATGGTCGCGGGCCGGACGCCTGCCTTCGTTTCGAAATCGCTTTTGTTGATCTCGGTCAACAGCCATCGGTGCCGATGAACCGAGCATGCGGGTGTTGCCAGCGCGATCCGGCATCGACAGGCAAGGCCGGCGACTCCGCTTGGGCCAGGACGACAGGCATGGCGACGACCCCGGCGTCATCCACCGTGTCGTCTGTTCCGCGCCGCGTTCCCGCATCGCCAGGGTTTCCTGGATACGCCACGGACATTGATGGTTTCGATTGCCCCCCAACTTCGGAGAGTCAGCTCATGTCGCCGATCAAGCTGGTTTCACTGATGGTTCTCGCCTCCCTGGCGACAGGCCAGGCATGGTCGCAAACGGCATTGATGAAGCAGGCCCAGGGTCTGTTCAAACCGATACCCGCCAATGCGCCGCCGTTGCCGGGCAATGCGGCGACCCCGGCCAGGGTGGAGCTAGGCAAGATGCTTTACTTCGAGCCACGGCTGTCCGAAAGCCATGCCATCAACTGCAACTCATGCCACATGGTCGGCATGGGCGGGGTCGACCTGCAGGAGACTTCGCTGGGTCATCGCTGGCAGCATGGCGGTCGCAATGCGCCGACCGTCTACAACGCGGTGTTCGACGTTGCCCAATTCTGGGATGGGCGCGCCAAGGACCTTGAACAGCAGGCTGGCGGTCCGCTGGTCAACCCGGTCGAGATGGACACCACCGAGTCACATGTCGTCGAACAGCTCAAGGGGATTCCCGGCTACGCCGCCGTGTTCGCCAAGGCCTATCCGGCCGTGCCCGATCCGATTACGTTCGACAACGTACGCAAGGCCATCGCCTTGTTCGAGGCCACCCTGATCACGCCGAACGCGCCGTTCGATCGCTACCTCAAGGGCAACGAGAAGGCGCTCGACGCAAACCAGCAGGAAGGCCTGGCGCTGTTCATCAACAAGGGCTGCGCGGCATGCCACAACGGCATCAACATCGGCGGGGGCATGTACGCCCCGTTCGGCGTGGTCGAGCGGCCCGGTGCCGACATTCTCCCGCCGGGGGACAAGGGGCGCTTCGCGGTGACCAAGACGGCCAGCGACGAATACGTGTTCCGGGTGCCCTCGCTGCGCAACATCGCGCTGACCGCGCCCTATTTCCACACGGGCAAGGTGTGGGATCTTCGCCAGGCCGTCGCGATCATGGGCAGCAGCCAGCTCGGCGCGAAGCTGAGCGACGAGGAGGTCGGCAAGATCGAGGTTTTCCTCGGGGCCCTGACCGGCGACCAGCCGAAGGTCGCGCTGCCGACCCTGCCACCCAGCGTGGCAACCACCCCGCGGCCCAAGCCGTGACCCGCACGAATGAGGCTGTCCAGGCAAGCATGCAGGGACGTCCAGAAAAAAGGGCGCGTGGCCAATTCAGCCAAGCAGGCGACTGGCCCTGCCAGACGACGACCGGATTTATTTGGCCACGTCCCCTTTGATTCGCAGCACCAGCCAGGCCATCAACAGCAGGGCGACCAGCACACCCACCGCCGCCGCACCGAGCAGGGGCCCGATCGCCGGTTCCGGAACCACGCCGCCATATAGCAGGACCAGGCCCACGGACAACACCAGCACCGCCAGCTGATGCAGGTAGAACTGGAAGCCGGCGACCCTGCCCCCCGCGCCGACGAGCCACAGCTTGTGGATCAACGCGTAGATGAAGGACACCACAAAACCCAGCAGCAGCATGTGCGCGTGCGCCACGAACAAGGGATGCTCTGATTTATTCCCCGTCTGCGGCATCATAGCGACGAGTCCCAGGAAGCACATCCCCGATGAAGCAGCGTTCGTTCGCGTCGTTGAGTTTTGATGCTAAGAAGAAGCCAACCCGCCGGGAGAAATTCCTTGGCGAGATGGACGAGGTCGTGCCATGGGCTGATCTTCTGGCACTGATCGAACCGAGCTATCCCACCGCCGGTCGCCGCGGCCGCCCGCCCATGCCGCCGTCGGTGATGCTGCGCATCCACTTCATGCAGCAGTGGTACGCGCTGAGCGATCCGGCGATGGAGGATGCGCTGTACGAGATCGAGTCGATGCGCCGGTTCGCGGGGCTGGAGTTGAACGAAGATGCGATTCCGGATGAGACAACGATCTTGAAGTTCCGCCGCTTCCTGGAGCAGCACGGCTTGGCGGCGAAGATGCTCGCCGCGGTCAATGGCCATCTAAGCGGCAAAGGCCTGTTGCTGCGTCAGGGAACGATCGTGGACGCCACGATCATCCAGGCACCGTCCTCGACCAAGAACGCGAGCAAACAGCGTGACCCGGAGATGCGCCAGACGAAGAAGGGCCAGCAGTGGTACTTCGGGATGAAGGCCCATATCGGCGTGGACGTGGAATCGGGCTTGGTGCACACAGTGACCACGACACCAGCCAACGTTGGCGACGTAATGGAAGTGGCCAAATTGCTGCACGGCAAGGAGAAGACGGTGTACGCCGATGCCGGCTATCAGGGAGCGGAGAAACGAGCCCCCAAGCGCGGCCGCACGTGGTACATCGCGGCCAAGCGCGGCGGTATCAAGGCGATGCCCGAAGGCGAGTTGAAGGACGCGGTCAAGCACACCGAACACATGAAGGCCGCCGTTCGCTCCAAGGTGGAACACCCATTCCGGGTAGTGAAGCGGCAGTTTGGCTACCAGAAGGTGCGCTTCAAGGGACTGCTCAAGAACACGTCTCAAGTGCTGACGCTGTTCGCGCTGTCGAATCTGTGGATGGCGCGACGAATCTTGTGGGCATCTTCAGGAGAGGTGCGCTCGTAAGGCTGGAAATCGGGGGGTTCGAGGTAAATCGGCGCCATGATGGCGGCAGTTCAGTTTCAAAAGCCGTTTTTACCGCAGCAAAAATAGAGTTTCCGCGCGGCCGTCTGGACGGCTATGTCGAGATCAATAGATCAGAGCATCCCAAGGCGTGGTTGTGCGAAGCCGCCATGTAGATGCCAAGCCCCATGCCCGCGATGGCATAGGCAAAACCGCAGAGCAGAAATCTCCGATCGAGCGCCATGATGTCTTTCCCCTGGTCCCCGGTGGCCGGCATCGATGTCGCACGATGCACTGCCGGCTGCGCACCGCCGCGGGAGGATTCTGCTACAGATGTTCGAAGCGGGCACGCGGAAAGTATTTCCCGCGGAAAGTGTCACGCGAAGGGGGTACCGGGAAAAGTGGACGTGGCCAATCAAGCCAGGCAGGCGGCTGGCCTTGCCAGACGACGACCGAATTCAATTAGCCACGCCCCTTCTTTTTCACGTCCCCTTTCATTTGGCCAGCGAGGCCATCATCCGCGTCACGTTCGATGGCAAGTGCGGCACCACCGCGGTCGACCGCTGGAACGTCGGCAAGCGCGTGCGCGATATCAAGGAAGCGCTGGACGGCTCGCTGTGGATGCTGGAGGACGCCGGCCCCGGCGGCTTGTATCGGCTCACGCCGAAATGACTCGACGTGTCAATTGATGATCTCCCCCATACCGGCTTCGACGCGACGCTTCAGTTCCCGGATGAACTCCGCGTCGTAGGGCTCCCAGCGTTCGAGCTCGCCCACGATCCTCAGCGGCGCCGCGCTTCGGTAGGAGCGAGTGGGGTTGCCGGGGAATTTCTTGTTCGTCACGTTGGGGTCGTCTTCGAACGCACCGGTCGGCGTGACGACATAGACCCGCGGCCTTCCCCTGCCGCGCGCCATCTCCGCGGCAAGGCCGGCCCCCTTTGCTACGGCGGTGAAATAGATGTGGTTCATCACGACGCGGACGTCGTAGTTGGAGGTGAACCCGGCCATCAGCAAATCACCCAGGGAAAGATCCGCCTTCGTCCCGTGGTAGAACGGCCCTTCCACGCGATGGCAGTTCCCGTGGGAAACCGGAACCCACTCGTCGTCGTCATGCATCCCCGGCGTACCTCATGCTTGCTGCCCGATCGGCAGGCCGGCGATTCTCAGACGCCCCGGCAGCCTTGCCGCAAGCCCCGGTGACTGATATAAATTGATGGTGGGAGGCGCAGTGCGCCTCCTTTTTTTTCGCTGCGACCTCCTTCACCTGCGCTGCCGGGCTGAAATCGGCGCGCCCGCCGTCAACCTGAAGAACGGGGAACAGGGCACGGCACGGATGCCTCCGCGCCATACGTCATGCCTGGTCAGTGCACGGTTCCGGCACCACACCCGGCGCCACCGTCATCACGTCCTGCCAGGCCGGGTTCTTCAGATAGCGCGCACGGACATAGGGGCAGAACGGAATGATCCGGAAACCCTGCCCGCGCGCGTCGGCGATCAGCCGATCGACCAGCGCCGACGCCGCGCCGGTTCCTTTCAGGCTCTCCGGCGACAGGGTGTGGTCCGCGCTGATCAGCCCCGGCCCGCGATGCGTGAAAACCAGTTCCGCTTCAGCCTCGATACCCGCCACCGTTGCGACATAGCGGCCATGCCGGCCGTTTTCTTCCCGGATGACGTGAACGTCAGTCATGGTTCGGCTCCTCGGCTTGAACCAGTGGTGATGGCGACAGTGTGCGCCATGCGCACGCCCAGCGGCCGCGCTCCCTGGAAAAGGGGACGTGGCCAATCAAGCCAGGCAGGCGACGGGCCCTGCCAGACGACGACCGAATTTGACTGGCCACGCCCCCTTCAATTGACGGGTCAACGCAGCGCCCCCGCTATGTGGAACCGCTCCACCCGGCCGACCTTCTGCATGGCGGCCTGAACATCGGGCCGCGCGGTGACCGTGATCCAACGGTCGTGAATCAGCTTTTCCGTCGGCGTCTCGGTGACATCGGCGTAATGCTGCATGTCGACCAGTGCGGCATTCCGCCAGGCGGGCTTCTGCAGCCGCTCGATGAGCAGGGATGCAGCCTCGTCGAGCTTCCCGCAGAGCAGCAGGGCGTCCTCCCACGTGGCAATGGCATCGGCACGATGCTCGCGCTGATAGCTCATGGAGGCAGCGATGGCGGCGGCATCGCTTTTCGCGACGGCGATTCGCAGTTTCACGCTTTCCAGCTGCATGCGACCGAAGGGACTCATGTCGCCGAGTTCGACGATGGCATCGGCTGCCTTGTCGGGCAAGCCGAGATCGACGTACAACCCGCCGAGATTGATCAACTGGCTCACGTTCATGCCGCCATGCTCGGGGCGCCGCGCTGCCAATACCTCGACGCGCACGGCATCGTCCCAACGTCCCTGCCGTTTGAACGCCCGTGAACGGTTGTCGAGCACCCAGGGGTATTTGTCGTCAAAGTCCGTATAGGTCTTGGGGCCGTCTCCGCGCCCGGCATGAACGAGTACCGTGTCGCTGATCGAAAGCACGCGCGCATTCTGGCCGGTGATCAGCAGCAGCTCTTGAAGGTCCGCAATGGGCTCAAGCTTGTCCGGTTGGGCCTTCACCCGTTCCTGCGCTGCCTCGATCTCCGCGGCGACCAGGCGATCAATATCGAAATTCCGAGAGCGCTTCAGGGTGATGGGGTCGAAGCGCCGATCCACGCGCATGCTGAGCGCCGCCTGGGCCGAGGTGATCCGCAAGGCCACCGCCGTAGCGCGCGCGATGTCGTTGCGTTCGATGTGCAGCAGCGCCAGGTCACGCCACAAGTTGCCGGGCTCGACACCGCTCTGCGACCATCCCGCATCGAACAGCGCGTCCAGCATCTCCCGGTCCGTGTCAGGGTTCTGCGCCTGCAGGTACTGGTAATGAAGTTGCCTGATCGCGCCTGAATTCACGTCGCCCAGTTTTCCCGGCCAGCGCCGGGCAAAGACCGCCACGCTATGCCCTGCATCGCTGTAATCGCCGGTGGAGAACGCGCTGGAGAGGCGGGTCATCCATGCCGTTTCATCGGCCTCGTCAAAAGCCGTCGCCCGTACGGCCGTTTCGTGAGCCCTCTTGTCCTGGCCGTTCTGGGTGGCGATCAGGCTGGCAACCAGCAGTGCGCGGTATCGCAGATCCGTCGGAAGGTCGTTGAAACCCTCGGCACGAATCGCCTTGTCGAGTTCCGCCTGTGCGGACGCCGTGTCATTGTGACTGGCGTCAGCGAAGGCCTTCTGCACCAACTGGACGACACCTGCCGCCGGCTCGGCGGCCCGATCGGCGAGTTTCGACGTCGGCGGAATCGTTGCCCGCGCCGTGCACACGGTCAGCAATACAAGCGCCGCCGCCGTCATGATCCTGTTCATCGATGCGTCCCCCTGGATGGCCGTCTGCCGACAACGAGCGCGTGGCCGGACTGGACCACACCATACGGCGAACGGTATCAGTCTTGTGCCTGCTTTGCCGGCGGCTTGATCAGCTCCGCCGCGTCCTTTGGAGCAGTTGCCCGATGTCCGTTCGGATTCAATTACCTCCGTCCCCTTGTCCCTGACGTCTCTACTCTGTCATGCGACTGGGGCACGAGGCGCTGGTGCGACGATGGTCGAGCACGCGTCTGAGCGAGCTCATCGATCAGCTACGGCGTCCCAGTCCACAGTTGCTGGATCAACTGCATGTACCGGCATGAAAACGTGGGGAAACCTCAGACTCTGACCCTCGTTTTTCCTGACCTTTGTGACAACAGGCCGCCGCGAGTTCGCAAGGCTCGCGGCGGCTCGTTCCTTGGAAACAGGAACGAACGGGGCCGGATTGAGATGGCCTCGTTCGGCGGAGTAGTCTGGCAAGGTTGGCGTTCGGCGCTCCTTCCGTACCAGACTTGTCCAATTCCGCTCAGGGGAATGCCATGAAGCACGCAAGGGTTGTGTTCCTCAGCGCCTGTCTTGCGCTCGCCGCTGGAGCCGTCCGCGCCGGGATGCCGCCGGTTCCGGGTACGCCTCAGGATGCGGCAATGGCCCACGCGCCTGATCGCGCCTCCATGCAGACCATGCAGATCCCCAGCCATGGGGAGCTGATGAACGCATTGGTCTACATCGCCGCGGGTGCGGGTCCCCATCCGGTGGTGATCCTGCTGCACGGGTTTCCCGGCAACGAGCGCAACCTCGATCTGGCGCAGGACATGCGACGCGCCGGTTGGGATGTCCTGTACTTCAATTACCGCGGTTCGTGGGGCACGCCGGGCGACTTCTCGTTCGCGCACAGCATCGAGGATACCGGGGCCGCCATCGCCTACCTGCGCCAGCCGGAGGTAGCCCGGTCGTTGCGACTGGATCCCAACCGCATCGTGCTGATCGGCCACAGCATGGGCGGCTTCATGACCGTCGAGGCCGCTGCGGCGGACCCCGCGATCAAGGCCTTCGCCACCATTTCGGCCGCCGACATGTCCGGGCGCATGCAAGCCCTTCTTGAGAAGGAAAAGCGCTCCGACGCGATCGCCGCCATGGCCCACGGACTGGCCGAAGAAGGCATGGCGCCGCTGGCGGGATGCACACCGGACGGGCTGGCCAAAGAGCTGTCGGACCACGCCATGAGCTGGCCGTTCCTGGACAAGGTGGATGCACTGAAAAACCGCAACGCGCTGATCCTCACGGCCGACGACGGCCTCACCCGGGAGAACAGCGCCTTCGCCGCTGCCTTGCGCAGCGCCGGCGACACGCACGTGACTACGCAGCACTTCGCCACCGACCACGCCTATTCGGACAAGCGCATCGAGCTGTCACACGCGGTGCTGGCGTGGCTGGCGGGGCTGCCGAAATAAAACCGGGGTCAGAGTGAGATGGCCTGGCTTTGACGGACATCTTTGAACGGGGACAATTTGACGACGCCTGTTGCCGCCCCGAAATTGTCCCTGACACCTTTTCGCGGGCGCGGACGGCGAAATGGTGACACCTTTTTCGCGGCGTGCCGTTCTTCCGTTAAATCGTCATCCATCCAATGTATATTCAGTTTCCACTGTTATGCTTCCGATATAATTTTCAAACATCGCTTGGCTTTCGTCAGTCAATTCAGCGTGACTATAGTTTTCGTTCGAAACATAAAAATGAACTCTGTCATCAACAATGTCTATTGTGATGTCACCCGCCATATTCTGCGTTATCGTCTTGTAGCCGGTGTAGTAATGCAGATGTCGCGATGGGGCTTCACCGATTATGATTACTTGAGGATCTAGCTTTTCCAACCAAGAATCAGGAATTTTCCCGGATTTTCGACCATGGTGCGAAGCGAAGACAATCGTCGTCTTCGGGAGAGCAATGCTATCTACTATGTTCTCCATGAATTGAGTTTCAAGATCCCCAAGCCACATTACTGACGCGCCATTCTCGACAGAATAACGGATTACCGCTGAGGTATTGTTGAAGCTCACCCCCGCGTCGCAATCGGCTAGCGCCTCTCTAAAATGCTCGTTTGACGTGTCTGGCCACAAAATATTGACGCCAGCAGTCGAACGGGTCTCGTCGCTTTGATTCATCCACTTTCGACTGCAATCCTTATGAATATGGAATGCCTTTTCGTCGTCCCTCAGCTTGCAGTAGTACTTAAATGATTCTGTCTCATCTTCCTTGACAGCATGATTCCTGATTACGTAAAAATTCCATATGGAAAATTCTGCATCGAGCTTCTCAATTCCACCAAAATGATCCTGATCAGGATGAGTAGAAATGAATCGGCGCATTCTTGTTGATCCAGCCTGCTCCTTTAGTTCTTGAATTATCTCATCATTTCGATCGCCAGTGAGATTGCAGTCGACGATGGTGAAGTTATCGCTATTATGCTTGATGTAGCACATGTCACCGTTACCGACGGCGAAGCTCTTCACGATGGCCACTAGGCACCTCCGTTGTGGTTTACTCGCTTAGTCACATAATCCGATTGTTTCTTGAAAGAGAATAGAAATAAAACACTGAGCAGCAGTAGCGCTACCGCGTTCATCCAAAAGACGGGCATGTCGAATGCTTTCGCAATCCGATCGAGAAACACACCGAGAAAAAGAATCACGAACGCAGTAGCAAGTGTCCGATAGGTGTTGGAAACTTCCACCATTAGATCAAGCTTTGGATCCAAAGAGCATGCACGTAGATATTTGGAATAGTCGGAATACCTGACAAATGACGCGCGCCGCAGGATCGGCTCCAGTATGACTGAACCGATGCGGCTAATTACCATTCCGGCGAAGTAATACCAGAGAAGCTGCCTTATTATGTCGTTCGGCGAATCAAGAATGTGGAATCGATCCGCAAGGATCGAGAAGATCGCCCCAGGAAACAGGTAGTTAAATATATTGTAGGACGATAGCTTATTCAGAAGTTCGTTCACGAGCTTGCGCCTAAGAATTTTTCTACAGTACCCACGGGCCAAGTCTCCGAATGTCGAATCTCACCCAAATAGTGCGGCCAGCTTCAAAAAAAGCCGCCCCGAATACCGTTCAGTGAAATGACGTGAACATACTAGAGAGGCACCTGATAGACAACAAAGGCGCCGGAAAGAAAAGTCCCATATAAAGGACCTTTTTGTCTTCTGCGGCGCCGTTCACGTCATCGGCCAAAAAAGGGATCAGGTTCATTTAAAGCATTTCAGCAGTAGCCACATCCGCTTGTGCTGGCTTGGCCGACGCAGCCCTCAGCATCTTGTTTGCAGACTTCGCGACCTTCTTGCGCGCCTCATCCGCCTTGTCGCCTTCAAGTACGTCGCGCTTGATGACCTCGTTGATCAGCACATCCTTGATCTGCGTCGAATCAATGCGCACGTTGGGAGATATGCGGCGGAGTTCGCGACGGATCACATCCAGCACGACATCTGTCTGCAGCATCGCACCGATGAAGAATCGGGATAGTGCCTGCTTCTGGGTGTGATATTCCCCAAGCACCGATCGCTGCCAACCCTCTTTGCACCAGAGATAGAGCAGTTCGACGTCACCTTGGACGCGAGGGTTGAGCGCGCAGAAGTCGATTTCCAGTACAAGCTCCTGATCAATTGGCTTGGCGAAGATCAGGTGATACACGCGCCACGTCATACCGTTGCTGAGCAGAACCCAGTCCACGCCCTGATTCGCCGCGTAGTCAATGGCCTGCTTGACGTGCTGTTCCTTCAGATCAAGACCTATGGCCTTGACCTCGATCAACGTCTGGAGATGCCCATCGATCTTGATCGCGAGGTCGCAGTACGTGCCGCGGATGGCGTGCTCCGATGTGACATCCGAATACTTGTCGTATCCGAACACGTCGGCCAGCATGTCCTTGATGATCGTGACGGTATCTGCTTCGCCAACGTCGCGAGCTTTCGCGGCGGCCAAGATGGGCTGATAGCGTTTAAGGCCAACGACAAGACGCTCCGCGACTTTCTTCGGTATGGCAGCCATTCCAAGTCCCCCTTTGGCATGTGGCTCCGCCGACCATACAAGCATGGTGTTCGTCACACAATGCTCCGATGCTTGTGTGGTGCTTGGAAGTTGAAGAAGCAAAAGGCCCGCAATCGCTGCAGGCCTTCAAGATTTCAAGAACGGGATCAGGTTCACTTATCAAGCCGCCGCGAGCACCTTGCGCACCGTCTTCGGCGCGGCCACGGTGATTTTCAGCAGCGCCTTCGCCGCACCGCTCGGTTCGCGCCTGCCCTGCTCCCAATCCTGCAGTGTACGTACCGATACTCCAAGCATGGCCGCGAAATCTGCTTGCGACAGGCCCAGCTTGACACGGGCTTCGGTGGCTTGGGTCACTTCGACGCGGAATATGCGACCGGTACGGCCAGCCTTGATGTCGCGCACCGCCTGCAGCAGTTCTTCGCCGAGGTTGCGCTTGCTGTCACGCTCGGCCAATTGAGCTTCAGTCATTTTCGCCATGAACGAATTCCTCTTTCAGGGCCTTGAGGACATGCGCGGGGACATTCTCCTGCATGCTCTTGCCGTAAACAGCCAGTAACCAGATGCGTCCATCGCGCAACTTGACGTAGTAAACGACGCGAAGGCCGCCGCGTTTGCCCTTGCCAGGCAGATGCCAGCGCAACTTCCGGCATCCGCCCGAACCCGGGATCAGATCGCCCGCTTCCGGCCATTGCGACAACGCGGCTTGCAACGCGCCATAGCCTTCATCGTCGAGATAGTCATAGATCAATCGCTCGAAGAGCGGCGACTCGATGAACTCGAACATGGACAGACTCCTTTCCGTCTTGCCCGATCATACGGCATTGCCGTATGTACGGCAATGCCGTAGCTGGCACTCAAACCATCGGCAACTTCAACCCCTGCTCCTTCGCGCACTCCACCGCAATCTCGTACCCCGCATCCGCATGCCGCATCACCCCAGTACCCGGATCGTTCCACAGCACCCGCGCAATCCGCTTGTCCGCCTCGGCCGTGCCGTCGCAGACGATCACCACGCCCGAGTGCTGCGAGTACCCCATCCCCACTCCGCCGCCATGATGCAGCGACACCCATGTCGCCCCACCGGCCACATTCAACATCGCGTTGAGCAGCGGCCAATCGCTGACGGCGTCGCTGCCGTCTTTCATCGCCTCGGTCTCGCGGTTCGGTGACGCGACCGAGCCGGAATCCAGATGGTCCCGCCCGATCACCACCGGCGCCTTCAACTCCCCCTTGCGCACCATCTCGTTGAACGCCAGCCCGAGCTTGTCGCGCAGCCCCAGCCCCACCCAGCAGATCCGCGCCGGCAGGCCCTGGAAGCTGATGCGCTCCCTGGCCATGTCGAGCCAGCGGTGCAGGTGTTCGTCATCGGGGATGAGTTCCTTGACCTTGGCGTCGGTCTTGTAGATGTCTTCCGGGTCGCCGGACAGCGCGACCCAGCGGAACGGGCCGATGCCGCGGCAGAACAGCGGGCGCACGTAGGCGGGCACGAAGCCGGGGAATGCGAACGCGTTTTCGCAGCCGACGTCCTTGGCCATCTGGCGGATATTGTTGCCGTAGTCGAAGGTGGGGACGCCCTGCGCGTGGAACGCGAGCATCGCCTCCACGTGGGTCTTCATCGACAGCTTGGCGGCGCGCGCGGTGCCGACCGGGTCGGCCTTGCGGCGCTCGAACCACTGCTCCAGCGTCCAGCCCTGCGGCAGGTAGCCGTTGACCGGGTCGTGCGCGCTGGTCTGGTCGGTGACGGCGTCGGGGCGCACGCCCCGCTTGACCAGTTCCGGCAGGATGTCGGCGGCGTTGCCGAGCAGCGCGACGGATTTCGCCTCGCCGGCTTTCGTGTACTTCGCGATGCGCGCCAGCGCGTCGTCGAGGCTGCCGGCCTGCTCGTCGACGTAGCGGGTCTTCAGACGGAAGTCGATGCGGCTCTGCTGGCATTCGATGTTGAGGCTGCACATGCCGGCCAGCGAGGCGGCCAGCGGCTGCGCCGCGCCCATGCCGCCGAGGCCGGCGGTGAGCAGCCACTTGCCCTTGAGATTGCCGCCGTGATGCTGGCGGCCCATCTCGACGAAGGTTTCGTAGGTGCCCTGGATGATGCCCTGCGAGCCGATGTAGATCCATGAGCCGGCGGTCATCTGGCCGTACATCATCAGGCCCTTTTTATCGAGCTCGTTGAAGTGTTCCCAGGTGGCCCAGTGCGGCACCAGGTTGGAGTTGGCGATCAGCACGCGCGGCGCGTCGGCATGCGTGCGGAACACGCCGACCGGCTTGCCGGACTGCACCAGCAGGGTCTCGTCGTCGTTCAACTCGCGCAGGCTGCGCAAGATCGCGTCGAAGCACTCCCAGTTGCGCGCGGCGCGGCCGATGCCGCCGTACACCACCAGCTCCGCCGGGTTCTCCGCCACCTCGGGATCGAGGTTGTTCTGGATCATGCGGAACGGCGCCTCGCTGAGCCAGCTCTTGCAGGAAAGCTCGCTGCCGCGGGGCGCGCGGATGGTGCGGGTGGTGTCGATGCGGGTGGGTGCGTTCATGGCGATGCGCTCCGGTGAGTCAGACCGCCGAGTATAGGTCAGCGGCCGCACGGCCCGAATGCGGTGGTCTGCCGGGTCAGCCCGCTGCGGGCAGGCGCAGGCGCGGGAACGCCAGGGTCATCGTGGTGCCCTGGCCCGGTGCGGATTCCACGTCGACAAAACCGCCGGCCTGCCGCATCACGCCGTACACCTGGGCCAGACCCAGGCCGGTGCCGCTGCCTTCGGGCTTGGTGGTGAAGTACGGCTCGAACAGGCGCTCGCGCACGGCTTCCTCCATGCCGCTGCCATTGTCGGTGACGGCCAAGGTGACGTAGTCGCCCGCCTGGCGCAGCGTGCTGCTCTCGGCCTCGCCCACGATCAGCTCGCCCAGGTCGACCCGGATGCTGCCCTGCCCGCGACATGCGTCGCGTGCATTGATGCACAGGTTGATGAAGGCCTGTTCGATGGAATGGCAGTCGCCCAGGGTAGGCAGCTCGTCAGCGACGGGCCCAACCTGGAAATCCATGCCGGCGCCCAGGCTCTGCCTGGCGAAACCCTCGATGTCGCGAACGATCGCGGTCAGTTCCACCGGCGCTGCCGCATAGCGGTGCACACGGGCAAACGCAAGAAGCCGCTTGGCGAGCAGCGCGGCGTGCTGTACACCCTCCATGCTGTAGCCAAGCATGCGACGCTGCCGCTCGTCGAGGTTGGCCGGATCGTCCTCGATGCTGCTGAGCGCCACCATGGCGATCTGCAGCATGTTGGCGAAGTCGTGCGAGAGGCCCGCCACCAGTTGGCCAATCGCCTCGTTTTTCTGCGCCTGCTGCGAGGCGTGCTCGGCCACCGCCTGGGCGGCGCTTGCCAGGCCCAGTTGCAGCTTCAGCGACGCCTCCCGGCCGGCTCCCTCCCGCTGGAACACCCGTGCGCGCGCCAGCTGCCGGGCCAGCGCCTCATAGCGGGCGGCATCGCTTTCGCCGGCCAGTTCGCTGAGGCTGAGCCGCCGGTGCAGGCCGTGGATCACCGTGTCCAGGGCCAGCGTTGCCTGCACCGGCTCGGTGACGTCATGGCTGATCACGACGATGCCGTCCACCCGCTGTCGCGCATCCAGATACGGATGCACGCTGATCTCCCACCAGCCATCTTCGCCGTCGGCCGACGGCAGCACCTGGGTGAACTCGACCGAGCGCCCCTCGCGCGCGCTCGCCAGCGCTGCATCGATCGCGGCACGCGCTCCCTCGGGCCAGAACGCGGCCAGCGGCTGCCCGATCGCGCTGACCGGGTCGGCAATGCACAGCGCGGCGCGGCCGCTGTCGTTCATGCCGACGATGTGACCGGACACGTCGAGCTCATGTATGCCATCGGGGAAGAACCCGACCAGCTGTCGATAGCGCTCAAGTCGGTTCATGCGTCGCCGCCCCCGGGGAGCTACAGCCTACACAGATTCCACCCTCACCGGGCTTTTACACCGGACAGATCATGGTCGGTCCCCGTCTGCGGAAGATCGCCATGACCCATGCGCAGAACTACACCATCCTGCTGGCAGAGGATGACCGCAGCGCCCGCGACGCCACCGCGATGGTGCTGGAGGCCGAGGGCTACCACGTCGTGACCGCCGGCAACGGCACCAGCGCGTTGAACATGCTGATGCACGATTCCACCATCGACCTGCTGGTGAGCGACATCCACATGCCCGGCGGCATCGACGGTATCGAACTGGCGCTGCGCGCCCGACGGCATCGGTCCATCCAGGTCATGCTGATCTCGGCGGATCCACGCAACAGCTTCACCTGTTTTCCCGAAAACACGACCTTCCTGGCCAAGCCCTACGATCGCCGCGCCCTGCTCGGCGCAGTGGGCGGGCTGCTCGGCATCACCTCCGCCTGAACGTCCGGTGGGCGAAGGGCGTGGAGCGCGCGTTTCGCGGGGTGCCCGTCGAACGCAGGCGCTGAGCGGCCGTCGGCATGGCTGAGGGCGGGCTGCGGGCGGCGTCGATGCCGGTGTGCTTGCGCAGCGCCACGCTCGCGCAGGCCTCCAGGCTGACCTGGCCATGCCCGCGGCGCTGCGTCAATGGCCCCGTGCGTTCCGGCACTGGCGCCACGCCTGGGGCGGATGGAAGCTGCGCGGCAACCCGACCGCCGGAGTCGCCGATGTCACGCTCGATGGGGTTGATCCTGCTGCTTGCCGCCCTGCCCGGCGCGCCGGCGTCCGCCGCGATGGCTGCGGCCGATCGCGCCGCCTGCGAGGTATGGCAACGCGAACTGGCGTTTGCCCGCAGCGTGCAGCGGCACGATGCCGCGGCATTCGCCGCGTTCCTCGCCGACGACAGCGTGTTCGACGCAAATGCGGACACGCCCGTGCGCGGATCGCAGGCAATCGTGCGGCACTGGGCGGCGATCCTTGCCGGCAAGGCCGTGCGGCTGGACTGGTATCCGCAGTACGTGGTCGCGAGCGCGGACGGCACGCTGGCGACGTCCAGCGGCCCGTACCTGTTCGAGAACCTGGGCGCGAACGCGGCATCGCGTTACGCGATCGGACATTTCTCGACGACATGGCGGCGCGCGCCGGACGGTTCGTGGCGGGTCGCGTTCGATGGTGGCGACAGCGGCCGCCCCGCCAGCGACAAGGAGGCGGGGGACTTCCGCCGCAGCCGCCAGCGCGCCTGCCAGCGACCCACCGCGGTGGTGCTGCCGACGATCCGGCATTGAGGTCCGAAAACGGCCAGTTCCGCGGCCGCCGCAGTGCTAGCCTGCGCCCATGTCCGAATCACCCGCCGCCATCCTGCCCGCGCTGGCCGTCTGCGAACAGGCGCGGCTGAGCCGCGACGCCCGCTTCGACGGATTGTTCTTCACCGCCGTCACCAGCACGCGGATCTATTGCCGCCCGGTCTGCCCGGCGCCGCCGCCGAAACCGGCAAACATCCGCTACTACGCCAGCGCCGCGGCCGCGGAAGCGGCCGGGTTCCGGCCCTGCCTGCGCTGCCGGCCGGAACTGGCGCCGGGCAATGCGAGCTGGCATCGCGGCGAGCACGTGGTGGCGCGTGCGCTGAAACTGATCGATGCCGGCGCGCTGAGCGAGCGTCCGCTGGCGGAGCTGGCCACGCGCGTGGGCGTCGGCGCGCGGCAACTGCGCCGCCTGTTCGTGGCGCATCTGGGCGCACCGCCGATCGACGTGCACACCACTCGCCGCCTGCTGTTCGCCAAGCAACTGCTGACCGAGACTGCGCTGCCCGTGACCGAGGTGGCGCTGGCGTCGGGCTTCGGCAGCCTGCGCCGTTTCAATGCCGCGTTTGCGGCGGCGAACCGGATGCCGCCGCGCGAGCTGCGCCGGCAACCGCGCGCTGCGGCCGGCGCCACGCTGGTGCTGCGCCTGGGTTATCGCCCGCCATACGACTTCCCGGCCTTGCTGGCATTCCTGCGCACGCGCGCGCTGCCCGGCGTGGAACGGGTGGACGAGCACGCCTACGCGCGCGTCTTCGGCGACGCGGATGATGCCGGCTGGCTGCGTCTGTCCGCGGCGCCGGGCGGTGACCACGCGCTGCAACTCGAACTGCACGGCGCACGGCCCGCGCAACTGCTGCCGCTGGTCACGCGAGCGCGGCGGATGTTCGACCTCGACGCGGACCCGCGCGTGATCGCGGCGACGCTGGGCGCCAGCGCGGTGCTGAAACCGATGCTGCGCCGGCACCCGGGCCAGCGCCTGCCGGGCGGCTGGGACGGTTTCGAGATCGCGGTGCGCGCGGTGCTCGGCCAGCAAGTCAGCGTGGCGGCCGCACGTACGCTGGCCTCGCGCATCGTGCAGCGCCACGGCTCGGTGCTCGCGCTGCCGCTGCCGGACGGCCTGGAACGGCTGTTTCCGACCCCGGCGCAACTGGCCGACGCGGACCTGCGCGAACTCGGCGTCACCACCGCGCGCGCCGCCGCGATCCGCGGCATCGCCCAGGCGCTGCTCGACGGCCGCGTGGATTTTCGCGTGGAGCAACCGCTGCAGGAGTTCGTCGCGCGCTGGGTGGCGCTGCCCGGCATCGGCGAATGGACTGCGCATTACATGGCGATGCGCGCGCTGAGCCACCCCGATGCATTCCCCGCCGCCGACCTGATCCTGCGCCGAGCGGCGGCCGGCGACGGCGCCGAACTGGGCACGAAGGCGCTCGCCGCGCTGGCCGAGGCATGGCGACCGTGGCGCGCCTACGCGGTGATGCATTTGTGGCGCAGCGTCGGCGACGCCGCGACCGCCCAACGGAGCAAACCATGAACGCCGAAACGATCCACGTCGACGGGATGCCGAGCCCGGTCGGCCGCCTGCTGTTGCTGGCCGACGCGCAGGGGCTGCGCGAGATCCGCTTCGAGACCGAGCGGCACCCGCGGCCGGTTTCGCCGCACTGGGTGCGCTCGTCGTCGGCGCTCGCATTCGCGCGCGAGCAACTGGAGGAATACTTCGCGGGCACGCGAACCGGGTTCGACCTGCCGCTGCATCCGCAAGGCACGGCGTTCCAGCTGACGGTGTGGGAGGAACTGGCGCGCATCCCCTACGCCGAGACCATCAGCTACGGCGAGCTGGCGCGCCGTATCGGCCAGCCGCAGGCGATGCGCGCGGTCGGCGCGGCGAACGGGCGCAACCCGCTGCCGATCGTGGTGCCCTGCCATCGCGTGATCGGCAGCAACGGCAGCCTCACCGGCTTCGGCGGCGGCCTGCCGGCGAAGCGATTCCTGCTGGGGTGGGAACGCCGCATCGCGCACGGCGACCTGTTCGGCGCTGACGACGGGCGCCGCGCGGCGCGCTGATCAACCGCCGCTGATCAACCGCCGCTGCGCGACGGCGCCGGCGCATCCGGCGGGATCACCCGCGGCAGCACGGAGTGGGCCTGCTGCCGGTCGAGCAGGTCCCTGAGCGCAGCGCGGTCGCGCTCGTGCCGCGCCTGGTCGGCCTGCTCGAGCTGGCGTTGCAGCAGCTTGTTCTTCGCGCCCGGACGCTTCGCGTTGTCGGACACGTTCTGTTGCAGTTGCTGCTGCAGTTCGCTCTGGCGCACCTGATCGCGCAGCTGCTGCTGGCGCACGGCATGGCGGGACGCGTCGCGCTGCGCCGGCGCGTACGCGCGCACCGGTGTCGGCGGCGTGACCTGCCCGGCGCCCGCGACAGCGGAAGAGCCGAGCGCCAGCAGCATCGCCGTACAGGCGAGCATGCGGGTTGGAGATGCGTGGGCTGCAATCGTCATGACTCTGCGCGACCATGGGCGTTGGTTTGGCCAGAGTGTGCAACGACCCGCATGAATACAGTGTTCCGCCTGCTGCTTTGCGCAGCCATCGCCGCGTGCGCCGGTTGCGCGCATCTTTCCGGCACCGATCGCGCGCTCGTCCGCGCCGCGACAAGCGAACCCTCACCGTTGCTGCTGATCTCGATCGACGGCTATCGCCACGACTACATCGATCGCGGCCTCAGCCCCAACCTGGAGAAGCTGGCCAGGCACGGCGTGCAGGCTGCCTCGATGCAACCCTCGTTTCCCTCGCTGACGTTTCCGAACCACTACACCCTGGTCACCGGACTGCGCCCGGACCATCACGGCGTCGTCGACAACACCATGTTCGACCCGCAGCTGGGCAAGTTCTCGCTGGGCAACCGCAAGGCGGTCAGTGACGGCCGCTGGTGGGACGAGGCCACGCCGATCTGGGTGACCGCCGACGAACACGGCATGCGCACCGCGACGATGTTCTGGCCGGGTTCGGAAGCGGGGATCCACGGCCGCCATCCCGACTACTGGCACCCGTTCGACGACAGCGTCGGCGCCGATGCGCGGGTCGACCAGGTGCTGGCCTGGCTCGACTTGCCGCCCGCCTTGCGGCCTCGCTTTCTCACCTTGTATTTCGATGCCGTCGATCACGCCGGCCACGAGCACGGCCCGGACTCGCCGCAGGTCGACGCCGCGCTGCGCGCCACGGATGCCGCGCTGGGCCGACTGCTGCAGGGCCTGAAGCAGCGCGGGCTGTTCCAGCGGATCAACCTGATCGTGCTGTCCGACCACGGCATGGCCGCGGTGCCCGCCGGCAACACCGTGCTGCTGGACGACCTGCTGCCGCTGGACCAGGTGCAACTGGTGAGCGAGGGCATCGTCGCCGGCTTCAATCCGCGCTCCGACAGCGCGGAAGACCGCGCCCGGTTCGCGGCGATCGAACGCAAGCTGGAACGGCCGCAACGACACATGCGCTGCTGGGACAAGCGCCGCATACCGGCGCGCTTCGACTACGGAAGCAATCCGCGGGTGCCGCAGCTGATCTGCCTGGCCAACGTGCACTGGCGCATCGCCAGCCGCGCCAAGCTGGCCGCGAAGAAGGACCCGCCCAGCCTGGGCAACCACGGCTACGACAACGCCGAGCCTGCCATGCAGGCGATCTTCATCGCGCACGGCCCGGCGTTTCGCGTCGGCGCGAAGATCCCCGCCTTCCCGAATGTGGACGTCTATCCGCTGATGACCCACCTGCTCCGACTGCCCGCCGCCGCGAACGACGGCGATTACGACGCGGTGAAGGGGATGCTTGTGAAGGGGATTCGGTAGAGCGAAAGCGCCGGCAGCGACGCACTGCACCCCTGGGGTGGGCACCGCCCGCCTACCCCATCGCGCCCTTGCTCATCGGCGTCGGCGCGGTCGCCACATTGACCAGCGGCGGCAGCCGGAACAGCCACAGCGCGACCAGCAGTCCGAGCAGCACCAGCACGCCGACGAACAGCGCCACCCCGGCCCAGCCGTGCGCGGCGTAGAACAGGCCGCCGCTGGCGCCGGCGATGCTGGAGCCCATGTAATAGCAGAACAGGTACACCGACGCGGCCTGCGCCTTCGCCGCGCCGGCGCGGCGGCCGACCCAGCTGCTGACGATCGAGTGGCCGCCGAAGAAACCGAACGTCACCGCCACGAGGCCGGCCATCACCAGCCACAGCGGTTGCGCCACGGTCAGCGCCACTCCGGCCAGCATCAGCGCGAGCGCCGTCCACAGCACCTTGCGCCGGCCCAGCTTGCCGGCCAGGTGGCCCATCCACGCCGAGCTGAAGGTGCCCACCAGATAGATGCCGAAGATCAGGCCCACCACCGCCTGGCTGAGGTTGTACGGCGGCGCCAGCAGGCGGTAGCCGAGGTAGTTGTAGACCGTGACGAACGCGCCCAGCAGCAGGAAGCCCTCGATGAACAGCCACGGCAGGCCGCGGTCGTGGAAGATGCCGTTGAAGCGACCCGCGACCGTGCGCCAGCGCAGCGGCTGCGCCGTGAAATGCCGCGAGGCAGGCAGCATGCGCCAGAAGACCAGCGCGGCCACGATGCCGATCAGCGCGACCACGGCCACCCCGATGCGCCAGCCGAAGAAGTCCGCCAGCACGCCGGTGATCAGCCGCCCGCCCATGCCGCCCACGGCACTGCCGCTGATGTACAGGCCCATGCCCAGCCCGATCGACTCGACGTGCATCTCCTCGCTGAGGTAGGTCATCGCCACCGCGGGCAGCCCGCTCAGGGTCAGCCCCAGCAGCGTGCGCACCACCAGCAATGCGTACCAGTCCGGCATCATCGCAGTCACCAGCACCAGCACCGCCGAGCTGAGCAGCGAAGCGACCATCAGCGACTTGCGTCCCCACGCGTCCGACAGCGCGCCGGCAAACAGCATCGCGAACGCCAGCACCCCGGTGGTCAGCGACAAGGACAGCGCCGCGCCCGCCTCGCTCACCCCGTAGTGGCGGCTGAACTCCGGCATCAGCGGCTGCACGCAGTACAGCAGGCCGAACGTGGCGAAGCCGGCGGCGAACAGGGCGAGATTGGTGCGGCGGAAGTCTGGCGTGCCGTGATGGATGTAGCGCGCGGCGGCATCCGTGGACGGAAGTGCTGCCGCAGGCTTGGGGGCTGTCGTCATCACTGCCTGCGCTGCGGCACGAACCGGAAGGGTCGGATAGCCTGGCGCACCCGCCGCGCGAAGAACGCGATGATCAGGCCGTACAGCAGCATTGCCAGCACGTTCTCCAGCAGCGACAGCACCGTGAAGTGCGGATTCTTCGCGGCCGACAGCGGCACCACCACGAACTCCATCACCACGAAGACCACCACGCCGTAGGCAAGTCCCGCAGTGATCCAGCGGCGGCCCATCCACGCCAGGCGCTGCGCGGCCAGCACGAAGATCGCCGCGATCAGCAATGACATCGCCCATTGCAGCACCAGGCCCAGCAGCGACACCGGCAACCCGCCGGCGAACGCCGCACGGCCGAGCAGGCCGCTGGCGATCGCGCGCAGGATGATCAGCGGGTCGACCATGTTGATCAGCGACGCCGCGCCGATGTCGATGGTACCGGCCACCAGGCCACCCCGCAGGATGGCGGCGCCCGCCGAGCGGCGTGCCTGATTCATGCGCGTTCCCGACTGCGGCGGCATGCCGCATGCGAGCGGGCAACATACTCCCGCGCCAGCGCCGTCACCCCTGCCGATGGTCACGCCGCCGGCTGGCACGCTCAGCGATAACGCCAGTGCCCGCCCACCCAGACATGCGGTGCCGCCCAGTGGCCCGGCACCCACGCGCGCCCGCGCGCGGGCACCACCACGCAGCCGGCCAGCGTCGCGCCAAACAGCAACAGCAGGGCGGCGGCGGAAACACGATGCAGGAATCGACGCATGGCACGCTCCAGATGAGGGAAGTGCCCCCATCAACGGCATTCGCGCGCGGGCGATGACAAGGGTGTGGCGCACGATGGCAACCGTTCAGCCGGCCGCCGTCGACTCAGCCGGCGGCGATCCGCTGCACGGCGGTGCGATACCGCGCTGCAATGCGTTCCTCGTCATGGTGGCGGAAATCGCGCACCACCCAGCGACCGGCCCGCATCACGTCGCGCACCAGCGGCGTGTTGCCGGCGAACAGCCAGCTGTCGAGCACGGAGGTCTCATCGCGCGCGGCGAGCAGCGGCGAGTTTTCGTCCAGCACGATCAGGTCGGCGGGCGCGCCGGCATGCAACTCGCCGCCCGGCAGGCCGCTGGCGCGCGCGCCGCCGGCCAGAGCGCCGCGCCACAGCGTCTCGCCCACGCTGGCCCCGGGCTGGCGGGCGGCGATGTTGCGGCGACGGGTGAGCAGTCGCTGGCCGTATTCGAGCCAGCGCAGTTCTTCCACCGGCGAAATGGAAATGTGCGAATCCGAGCCGATGCCGAACGTGCCCCCGGCATCGAGGTAGGCCGCCAGCGGAAACAGGCCGTCGCCGAGATTCGCCTCGGTGGTCGGACACAACCCGGCCACCGCGCCGCTGGCGGCGATCCGTGCGGTCTCCGCCTCGGTCAGGTGCGTGGCGTGTACCAGGCACCAGCGGGCATCGACCTCGGCGTGGTCGAACAGCCACTCGACCGGGCGGGCGCCGCGGATGGCCAGGCAATCCTGCACCTCGCCGATCTGCTCGGCGATGTGGATGTGGATCGGCCCGCGACGCACCCGCGAGTCGGCGAGCACTTCGCGCAACGCCGCCTCCGGCACGGCGCGCAGCGAATGCAGCGCGGTGCCGATGCGCAGGTCGTGATCGGCGTGCGCCTGCAGCGTGTCGAGCAGGCGCAGGTAGCCATCCACGTCGTGGCCGAAGCGCCGCTGCCGTTCGCCCAGCGCGCGGCCGTCGAAACCGCCGCTCATGTACAGCACCGGCAGCAGGGTCAGGCCGATGCTGGCCTCGCGCGCGGCCTCGACCAGCGCCAGCGACATGGCCTCGGCCTGCGCGTACGGCGTGCCGTCGGGCCGGTGGTGCAGGTAGTGGAATTCGCACACGCGGGTGTAGCCGGCCTTGAGCATCTCGACGTAGAGCTGCGCGGCGATCGCCTGCAGCGACTCCGGGTCGATCACCGCGGCAAAGCCGTACATCGCCTCGCGCCAGCTCCAGAAGCTGTCGTCCGCCCTTCCCCGGCGTTCGGCCAGGCCCGCCATCGCGCGCTGGAACGCATGGGAATGGAGGTTCGGCATGCCGGGCAACACCCACTGGCCGATCGTCTCGATGCCGTCGCTCGCGTCGACCAGCGCACCACCGGCGTCCACCGCGAAGCTGGCATCGCGCTGCCATTCGCCGTCTCGCCACAACCGTCCGGCCCGGTAGCTGGTGCTGCGGCTGGTTTCGTTCATCGATGGTCTCCGTTGCGATGGTCGCCAGTGTAACCGTGCCTCTGCCGCGCCTTCACCCGAGCCTCGACACGCCCATGCATAATGGCCCGCATGGCAGGCAAATCCAGTGAAAACACCCCGCGGTTGTTGTTGCGCCAGGCGCGGCCGGTCGACGTGCCGCAATTGGTGGAACTCACCGGGCGGGTCTACGGCCCGGAATGGGGCCATTCGGCCGAGATGCTGCGCTCACAGCAGACGCACTTCCCGGAAGGCCAGTTCGTGGTCGAGTACGACGATCGCATCGTCGGCTACTGCGCCACCTTCCGCATCGACGAAGCCACCGCGTTGGCGCCGCACACCTGGATGGAGATCACCGGCGGCGGCATGGCCTCGCGCCACAAGCCGGACGGCAACTGGCTGTACGGCCTGGAAGTCGTGGTGCACCCCGACTACCGCGGCATGCGCATCGGCCAGCGGCTGTATCGCGCGCGCAAGCGGTTGTGCATGAATCTCAAGCTGCGCGGCATCGTGTTCGGCGGGCGCATTCCGGGGCTGGCGAAGAACATCGCGCGCTACGGCAGTGCCGAGTCCTACGTGCAGGCGGTGACCGAAGGCCGGCGGCGCGACCTCACGCTGAGCTTCCAGCTGTCCAACGATTTCGAGGTGATCGGCCTGCTGCGCGGCTACGTGCCCTCCGACCACGAGTCGCTGGGCTACGCCGTGCACCTGGTCTGGCGCAACCCGCAACTGCTCGACCAGCCCGACACGCCCTCGATCCCCTCGCCGCAGCGCCTGCCCGACGCGGTGCGGGTGGCGTCAGTGCAGTACCAGCAGCGGCGCATCGCCTCGTTCGAGGAGTTCGCCACCTAGGTCGAGTATTTCACCGACATCGCCGCCGACTACAACGCCGACTTCGTCACCTTCCCCGAACTGATCACGCTGCAGTTGCTGTCGATCGAGAACACCGAGCTGTCGCCGGTGGATTCGATCCGCAAGCTCAGCCACTACACGCCGCAGGTGAAGGAGCTGTTCAGCCGTCTGGCCGTCCATTACAACATCAACATCATCGCCGGCACGCATCCCACCGAGCAGGCCAACGGCGACATCCACAACGTCTGCTACGTGTGCCTGCGCGACGGCTCGCTGCACGAGCGCGAGAAGCTGCACCCCACGCCCAGCGAGCGCAACGTGTGGAACATCGCCGGCGGCGACAGCGCGGCCACCGTGCTCACCGACTGCGGCCCGATCGGGGTGATGATCTGCTACGACTCGGAGTTTCCCGAGGTGGCGCGCCACCTCGTCGACCAGGGTGCGCTGATCCTGTTCGTGCCGTTCTGCACCGACGTGCGCGAGGGCTACCTGCGCGTGCGCTACTGCGCGCAGGCGCGGGCGATCGAGAACCAGTGCTACGTGGTGCTGTCCGGCAACGTGGGCAACCTGCCCGGGGTCAACAACTTCGACATCCAGTACGGACAAAGCTGCATCCTCACGCCCAGCGACTTCGGCTTCGCCCGCGACGGCATCGCCGCCGACTCCACGCCGAACATCGAGACCGTGCTGTTCGCCGACCTGCACCTGGCAACCCTGGCCCGCGCGCGCAACGCCGGCGCGGTGACCAACCTCAAGGACCGCCGTTTCGATCTCTACGAAACCCGCTGGCGGCCACGCTGATGGCGACTCGCGGTGCGACAGCGTTGGCACCGGTATCGGACGGCCAGGGCTGGCGGCATCAATCCTGCCGCGGCCGTCTGCGATAATCGCGCCATGCCAGAACCGCCCAAGTCCGCTCCAGCATCCTCCAATCCCCGCCTGCAGGCGCTGCTCGGGCATGAGTTCTTTGCGCCGCACCACTGGAAACGCCGGTTGGTGTTGTGGGCGGGCGCCGTGCTGGTGGCGCTGGCCGCGATCCTGTTCGCCAAGGCCAGCGTCTGGTCCTACCAGTTGTTCCTGCGCATCCTGGATCACGGCATCTGGATACCGCTCATCCTCACTCCGCTGGTGTTCGGGCTGCTCGCTCAGGCAACGGAGGGGCGCCTGCGCGCGACCCGCGGCAGCGGCATTCCGCAGGTGATCGCCTCGCTGCACATCGAGGACGGCGGCTTTCGCACGCGCATGCTGTCGCTGCCGGTCGCCGCCGGCAAGATGGTGCTGACCCTGGCGTCGCTGGCGGTGGGCGCCTCGATCGGGCGCGAAGGCCCGACCGTGCATGTCGGCGCAGCGCTGTTCTACTCCATCGGCAGGCGTTTCGGCTTCAGCGATCCCAAGGCTGCATCGCGCTTCATCCTCGCCGGCGGCGCAGCCGGCATCGCGGCGGCGTTCAACACGCCGTTGGCCGGCGTGGTATTCGCAATCGAGGAGCTGGCCGGGACGTTCGAGCACCGCTTCAGCGGCCTGCTGCTGACCGCGGTGATCATCGGCGGCGTGGTGTCGCTGGGCGTCATGGGCAACTACTCATACTTCGGCGAAGTGGACGCGAGCCTGCCGCTGGGCAGCGCCTGGTTGGCCGTGCTGTTGACCGGGGTCGGTTGCGGCCTGCTCGGCGGCCTGTTTGCGCGCCTGATCCTTCTCAGTCGACGCGGCCCGCTGGCGCAGGTCGGTCGCCTTCGTGCGCGCTGGCCGGTGTTGTTCGCCGCCGGCTGCGGCCTGGCACTGGCGGTGCTCGGCGTGTGTACGCACAACAGCATCTACGGCACCGGCTACGACCAGGCCCGCGCGATCGTGCAGGGCACGGCCGCCATGCCGGGCCAGGACTTCGGCATCGCCAAGCTGCTGGCCAATGTGGTCTCGTACTGGGCCGGCATCCCCGGTGGCATCTTTTCGCCGGCGCTGGCGGTAGGCGCCGGCCTGGGCCAGAACATCGCGCATCTGCTGCCGGGCGCGCCCGCCGGTGCGGTGGTGCTGCTGGGCATGAGCGCCTACCTCGCCGGTGTCACCGGTTCGCCGCTGACCTCGGCGGTGATCGCGATGGAGCTGACCGACAACCAGGACATGGTGATTCCGATCATGGCAGCCTGTCTGCTTGCTCGCGCGGCCGCATCGCTGTTCTGCCCGACCCCGGTATATCGGGACTTCGCCGAACGCATGGTGCGCGACGCCGAGCGACAGCAGCAGGCCGAGCGGGCCCACCACCAGCCCGCCAGACCGTTGCCCGCAGCCGCCGAGACCACGGCTTACCCCGACTCCGCCGAGTCCGGCCAACCGCAGCATCCCGGCAAACCATGACGGAGCGATACCGATGACCCAACCACGCTGGGACCGCCTGCTGTTGAACGCCACCCTGGCGACGTTCGCCGGCGAAACGCCGTATGGCCTGGTCGAGCACGCGGCCATCGCCATGCAGCACGGGCGCATTGCCTGGCTGGGGCGGATGAACGAACTGCCGGACGCGCCGGTGGCGCTGGCCGACGAAGTGGAATCGCTGGACGGCGCCCTGGTCACCCCCGGGCTGATCGATTGCCACACCCATCTGGTGTTCGGCGGCGAGCGCGCCGACGAGTTCGACCTGCGCCTGAATGGCGCCAGCTACGAGGAGATCGCCCGCGCCGGCGGCGGCATCGCCTCCACCGTCAAGGCCACCCGTGCGGCCAGCGAAGAGTTTCTCTACGCGCAGGCGCTGCCGCGCGCCCGCGCGCTGCTGACCGACGGCGTGACCACGCTGGAGATCAAATCCGGCTACGGCCTGGAACTGGACAGCGAACGCCGCATGCTGCGCGTGGCGCGCCGGCTCGGCCGCGAGCTGGGCATCAGCGTACGCACCAGTTTCCTTGGCCTGCACGCGCTGCCGGCGGAGTTCAAGGATCGCCGGGCCGACTACCTGGCGCTGGTCTGCGACGAGATGCTGCCGGCGCTGGCGCGCGAAGGCCTGGTCGATGCGGTCGACGGCTTCTGCGAGAGCATCGGCTTCAGCGTCGCGGAAGTTCGTCGTCTGTTCGAGCGGGCACGCGAACTCGACTTGCCGGTGAAGCTGCACGCCGAGCAGTTGTCCGACCAGCACGGCGCCGCCCTGGTGGCCGAGTTCGGCGGGCTGTCGGCCGATCACCTGGAGCATCTGGGCGAGGCAGGCGTGCGCGCCATGGCCGCCGCGGGCACCGTCGCGGTGCTGCTGCCGGGGGCGTTCTATGCGTTGCGCGAAACCCGCTTGCCGCCGATCGACCTGCTGCGCGAACAACGCGTGCCGCTGGCGGTGGCCACCGATTGCAACCCCGGCACCTCGCCGCTGCTGTCGCTGCGCATGGCGGCGGGCATGGCCTGCACGCTGTTCCGGCTGACCCCGGAAGAAGCGCTGCGCGGCGTGACCGTCAACGCCGCGCGCGCGCTGGGTCTGTCCGATCGCGGCACGCTGGCGGCTGGCCAGCGCGCCGACGTGGTGATCTGGAATGCGCGCCAGCCGGCGGAACTGTGCTACTGGATCGGCGGCAACCTGGCGCGGCGGGTCTACGTGGCCGGCGAGGCAGTATCGCGGCGCAAGCCTGCGCAGCGCGCGGCGGGCACCCAGCCGTAGGGAGTCGCCGCGCCAGGACTCTTCGGATCACCACCGCGCGAGGCGTTCGCGCAAGGCGGCATGGAAGGCCGGCGGCAATTCCGCCCGCACCGGCACGCGCCACCAGTGCGGCCGTGCGAACGACCGGCACTTGACCGCATCCTTGTCGGTCATCAACAGCGGCAGGCCGTCCGCGAAATCCAGCTCGTCCGCGCTGAACGCATGGTGGTCGGCAAAGGCGTGCCCGATCACCTCGATGCCGGCGGCGCGCAGGCTTTCGAAGAATCGCTGCGGGTTGCCGATGGCCGCCACCGCATGTGCCGGCCCGGTGGCGAAGCTGGCCAGCGGGCGACGCTCGCCGCCTTCCAGCGCCACCGCCTCGTCGCCGCACAACCTCATCGGATATTCGCCGGCCTCGGCGGTGCCGCCGTTGCATACGCGCAGGTCCACGCTGCGCAGCCGGCCCAGCGGCTCGCGCAGCGGGCCGAGCGGCAGCAGCTTGCCGTTGCCGAAGCGACGGACGCCGTCGATCACGCAGATCTCCACGTCGCGCGCCAGCGCGTAATGCTGCAGGCCGTCATCGGCCACCACCACGTCGCAGCCGGCGTCGAGCAGCAGCCTTGCCGCCGCGGGACGATCGCGCCCGACCGCGACCGGCACGCCGCTGGCGCGGATCAGACAGGGTTCGTCGCCGACCTGTCGCGGGTCCGGCGAGCCGCCGAGCAGCAGCGGCTCGCGTTGCGTGCCGCCGTGGCCGCGACTCACGACGCCGGGCCGGAACCCGTGCTCGCGCAGGCTGGCGGCCACCGCGATCGTCAGCGGCGTCTTGCCGGTGCCGCCGGCGGTGAGGTTGCCGATGACCACCACCGGCACCGGCAGGCGCTCGCGGCGCAGCCAGCCGATGCGGTACAACGCGCGACGAAGCCGGATCACGCCGCCGTAGAGTGCAGCCAGCGGCCACGTCCACCACGGCGCGCGACCGCCGCCGTACCAGGCCGATGCGAGCGTGTCGGGCAGCGCCATGACGGGCGTCTCAGCCGCCGGCCGTTACGGCCGCGGCGTCGTGGAACTGCATGCGGTGCAGCGCGGCATACTGCCCGTTCAGCGCGAGCAGTTCGGCGTGGGTGCCGCGCTCGACGATGCGGCCCTGATCCATCACCGCGATCTGGTCGGCGCCTTCCACGGTGGACAGGCGATGGGCGATCACCAGCGTGGTGCGATCCTTCATCAGCCGTGTCAGCGCCTGCTGGATCAGCCGTTCGGACTCGGTATCCAGTGCGCTGGTGGCCTCGTCCAGCACCAGGATCGGCGCGTTCTTGAGGATCGCCCGGGCGATCGCGATGCGCTGGCGCTGGCCGCCGGAGAGCAGGTTGCCGCTCTGCCCGATCGGCGTGTGGATGCCGAGCGGCATGCGCGAGATGAACTCCATCGCATTGGCCGCCTCGGCCGCGGCGACGATCTCCGCCTCGCTGGCGCCGGCCAGTTCGCCGTAGGCGATGTTGTTGGCCACGGTGTCGTTGAACAGCACCACGCTCTGGCCGACCCAGGCAATCTGCCTGCGCAGCGAAGCCAGCGTGTAGCTGCGGCAATCCTCGCCATCGAGCACGATGCGCCCGGCGCCGGGCACGTTGAAGCGCGGCAGCAGGCTGACCAGGCTGCTCTTGCCGCTGCCCGAGCGTCCGACCAGGGCGGTGACCGTGCCGGGCGCGCAATCGAGATTGACTTCCTGCAGGGCGGGAACATGGCTGCGCGGATACGTCAGGCCGACGTCGACGAAATGCAGCTCGCCGCGGCTGCGCTCGAGCTCCAGCGTGCCGGCATCGCGCTCCGGCGGCAGGTCGATCACGTCGAAGATGTCCTCGGCCGCCGACAGTCCGCGCTGGATGTTCGCCTGCACGTTGGTGAGGCGCTTCAGTGACGGCAGCATGGTGCCCATCGCGGTGAGCACGGCGAAGAACACGCCGGGCGTCATGTTGACCAATACCTGCGGCCGCGTGCCGAGAAACACCAGTGCCGCCAGCGCACTGGCCGCCACCAGTTGCACGGTGGAGCTCGACGCCGCGTTGGTGGCGGCGATCTTCAGGTTGAGCCGCCGCGTATGCCGGGTGATCTGGTCGAAACGCTCGGCCTCATGCGCCTGGCCGCCGTACACGCGCACCTCGCGATGCGCGCCCACGGATTCCTCCACCGTGCCCGTGACCGAACCCATGCTGCCCTGGATGCGCCGGCTGATCTGCCGGTAGCGGCGCGCCACCACCGTGGCCACCAGCGCGATCGCCGGCACCATCACCAGCAGCGAAAGCGTCAGGTAGGGGCTGTAATAGAGCATCACGAACAGCATCGCGATCACGGTGAAGCCGTCGGTGATGGCGATCTTCGCCGCACTGCTGGACGCCGCGGCGACCTGTTCGCTGGTGTAGGTGATGCGTGAGATCTGCTGGCCCGACGGCTCGCTGCCGAAATACGGCGCCGGCAGCTTCAGGTACGCGGCGAACACCTCCAGCTGCAGCGCCTGCACCACGTGCCGGCCGATGTAGGAGATGCCGTAATCGCTGACGAAGGTGCCCAGCGAGCGCACCAGAAAGATCGCGATGATCCAGATCGGCATCCAGAAGATCAGGTACGGGTCTTTCTGCGCGAACAGGTTGTCGATCATCGGCTTGATCAGCCCGGTGAACAGCGCCAACCCGCCGCCGTCGGCCAGCATGCCGACGAAGGCCACCAGGCCGATCGCCCAGTAGCGTCGCGTGTAGCCGAGCAGGCGTTTGTAGGTCGGCCAGCTGCCCGCGTCTGCCGCGGTCGCCTGGTCCGCGTTCATTGCGCGGCGCCCGGTTTGCTCGGCGTCGTGGCGATCGACAGGCGGGTGAAGCCGAGCTGGCCCAGTGCATCCATCGCGGTCACCACGTTCTGGTTCGGCGTCATGGCATCGGCACGAATCGTCACCGCCTGGTCGCGGCTGTCGCCGGCATGGCGCGCGAGGCTCTGCTTGAGCGCCTCGATGCCCTCGCCCATCACCTCGTCGCTGCCGACGAAGAAGCGGCCGTCGCGGTCGATCATGATGGTCAGCGCCGGCGCGTTCATGTCGCGCTCCTGCACGCTCGCCTGCGGCAGCGTCACCTTCAGCCGCGAATGCTGCACGAAGGTGCTGGTGAGCACGAAGAACATCAGCAGGGTCAGCAGCACGTCGATCAACGGGATCACGTTGATCTCGAAATCGTCTCCGCGGCGGTCGTTGCCGATGCGCATCGACGGTGCCTCAGCTCGCGCTCGGCGCGGCGGGTGCCGGCGCGCGACGCGCACGCGCGACGGGTGCCGGCGCGGTCAGGGTGAGATCGTCCAGCAAGGCTGTGGCCTGCTTTTCCATCAGCACGCAGTAACCGGCCACGCGCGAGCGGAAGTAGCGGTGCAGCACGTAGGCGGGGATCGCCACGGTCAGGCCGGACGCGGTGCAGATCAGCGCCTCGCCGATGCCGCCGGCCATCCGCGCGGGATCGCCGATGCCGCCGCCCATCACCTCCATGAACATGCGGATCAGGCCGATCACGGTGCCGAACAGGCCCAGCAGCGGGCCGATCAGGGCGATCGTGCCCAGCGTGTTGAGATAGCGCTCCATCCGGTGCACCACGTGGCGACCGGTGTCCTCGATGCGCTCCTTGATGATCTCGCGCGGCTGCCGCCGCACCGCGAGCGCGGCTGCCAGCAGCTCGCCCAGCGGCGAGCCGTTGGCAAGGGCTTCCAGATGACCGGGATCGAGCTGGCCCGAGCGCGCCCACTGGCGTACCTCGTCGCCCAGCCCGGGCGGCAGCACCGAGCTGCGGCGCAGCGTCCAGCAACGCTCCAGCACGATCGCCAGGGCGACCGCCGAACAGATCAGGATGGGCACCATCGCCCAGCCGCCCGCCATCAGGATATCAAGCACCTTCAGTCCTCGCCGCACCACGCTCCGGGGAAGCGCGCATGATAGCAGCGTCGTTCGCGCGTACTGCGGCAGGCGTGGCAATCCCGGCGTCGCACCATGCTACTCGCGCCAGTAGCGGGGCTGCTGCCGGCGCCAGCCCGGCTGCCGTCGCGGCGTCCCGTCGGCGGGAAACTCCACCTCCACGGCCCCCTCCACGGCGGTGTTGAACAACGGCACGCCCGCCTCGGCATAGCGCGCCAGGACCTCCGCACGCGGGTGCCCGAAGCGATTGCGCCAACCGGCGGAAACCAGCGCCAGCGACGGCCTCAACGCCGCGATGAAGGCCGCACCGGAGGAAGTCTTGCTGCCATGATGCGGCACCACCAGCACCGGCGGCGGGCCCGCCCCCACCGCCGCAGCCACCGCCGGTTCCGCCTTCGAACTGATGTCGCCTGGCAGCAGCACCCGCCCGCCGCGTCCCTCCACCAGCAGCACGCAGGAGCTGTCGTTGTCGCGGTCCCCGCCGCCGGGCGCCGGGCTCAGCACGCGGAAGCGCACGCCATCCCACTGCCACGCCTGTCCGGCCGCGCATTGCTGCATGGGCACGCGCATGCGGGCGGGTTCACCGGCCAGCCGGCGTGCCTGCGGAAACGCCTCGGCAACCGTCTGCGCGCCACCGGCGTGATCATTGTCGCCATGGCTGATCATCAACATATCCACGCGCGACAGGCCCAGCGCATGGATGGACGGCAGCACCACGGCCTCGCCGAGGTCGAAACCGGAGGGATAGCGCGCACCGGTGTCATAGACCAGCAGGTGATCGTGCGTGCGCACCAGCACCGCCAGCCCCTGCCCCACGTCGAGCACCCACAACCGGAACGCTCCGTCGGCCGGCGTACTGCGCGGCGGCAACAGCAGCGGCAGGAACAGCGCCGCCCCGAGCCAGCGCAGCGGCACCCCGCGCGGCATGAACATCCACAGCGCACCGACCACCGCCAGCAGCAGCGCGTGGAGCTGCACCGCCGGCAGATACCAGTGCGCCCCCGGCCAGGTGGCCATGCGCTCGAACAGCCACCATTGCGCGTGGACGATCCGCGCGGCCAGCCACAGCACCGGCGCGGCCAGCGGCGGGCACAGCAGCAACAGCAGCATCCCGAACAGCGCGCACGGCACGATCACGAAACTCACCACCGGCACCGCGACCAGGTTGGACAGCGCACCGACCAGCGACGCCTGGCCGAAGAACCACAGGGTCAGCGGCAGCAGCGCCACGGTCATCAGCAACTGGCCGGCGGAGAGTTCGTGCAGGAAGGCACGCCAACCGCGACCTTGCGCCTGCAGGCAGAGAATCAGGAACGCCACGCCGACGAAGGACAACCAGAATCCCGGCGCCAGCACCGCCAACGGATCGGCCAGCAGGATCGCGATCATCGCCAGCGCCAGCGATTGCGCCCCGCTGCTGCCGCGCCGGCTGCAACGCGCCAGCGCCACCACCGCGATCATCAACAGCGTGCGCACGGTAGGTAGGCCGAAGCCGGCCAGCGCGCTGTAGACCACGGCGAACAGCAGCGCCGCGGCGGCCTGCGCCTGCGGCCGCGGCAGACGCAGCGCCGCTGGCGGCCACAACGCGTAGACCAGCCAGGCCAGCCACACGCCGAACACCGCCGCCACGCCGACGTGGAAACCGGAGATCGCGATCAGGTGCGAGACGCCGTTCGCCCGTGCCACCGCCCAGTCCTGCTGGTCGAGGCCACGCGTGTCGCCGACCGCGAAGGCGCGCAACAGCGCGGCATCGTGCGGGTCATGCACGCGCGCGGCGATGCCGCGGGCGATCGCCGCGCGCGTGCCGTCCACGCACCAGCGCGGACCCGGGAGGCGGCGATTGCCTTCATCCTCGCGCACGTAGCCGGTGGCGACGATGCCGCGCTCCAGCGCCGAGCGCTCGCTGTCGGTGCTGCCGGGGTCGAGCAGCGCGCGCGGGCGCTTCAGGCGCAGCAGCAGGCGCCAACGCGTGCACGGCGCGAGCGGCGGCGCGCCCTCGTACCACGACACGGTGAGCAGGCCGTGCAAGGCCAGCGGCCGGCCGTCCAGTTGGGCGCTTTCGACCCGCAGGGTGAAGCGGCTGGCATCGGTACGCGCCAGCGGCAATCCGTCGAGACTGCCGACGACGAGCACGTCGCGGCCTTCCAGCGCGCGCGGCAGCCGGGCCTGCATCGCCTGCGTGCCGCACCACAGCGCCCAGGCGACACCCAGAGGCAGGGCGCACAGCCAGCGCCAGCGCGGATAACGCCACGCCCAGGCCAACGCCAGCACGATGAGCGGCAGGCAGATCCACACCGACGGCAGGCGCGGCCACGCCTGCACCAGCAACACGCCTGCCAGCAAGGCCAGCGCCGCCGTGATCGCCCCGTGTCGCGCCATGCCGCGTCGCCCGTTCCGTCCTGGAGACCGTCGAGCCTAGCGTGCAAGCGGCGACGCTGATGCTGAAAGTGCTGTAGGCGTGCGCCGGGGTGCGCTCCTGCCGTTGACGTCAGGCGCCCGGACCTTCCCGCAGCACGCCGTTGTGCAACACCAGGGTGCGATCCATCTTCGCGGCCAGGTGCGGATCATGCGTGACCAGGATGAAGCTGGTGCCGATTTCGCGGTTGAGTTCCAGCATCAGCTCGTAGACCTGGGCCGCGTTCGCCTCGTCGAGGTTGCCGGTGGGCTCGTCGCCGAGCACGCAGGCCGGCCGCGTCACCAGCGCACGCGCCACCGCACAGCGCTGGCGCTCGCCACCGGAGAGTTCCGATGGCTTGTGGTGGGTGCGCGCGCCCAGGCCGACCCGCTCCAGCAAGCCGACCGCCTGCCGCTGCGCCTCGGCGATCGCGGTGCCGCGGATCAGCAACGGCATGCACACGTTCTCCAGCGCGGTGAACTCGGGCAGCAGGTGGTGGAACTGGTAGATGAAGCCGAGCGACCGGTTGCGCACGCGGCCGCGCTCGGCGTCGGAGAGCTTCGACAGTACGCGGCCATCCACCTCCACTTCGCCGGCGGTCAGCGTGTCCAATCCGCCGATGATGTGCAGCAGGGTGCTCTTGCCGGAGCCGGAGGCGCCGACGATCGCCATCGTCTCGCCGCGTTTCAGGGTGAAACTGACGTCGCTCAGCACGTCGGTGCGCAGGCCGCCTTCGGCGTAGGTCTTGGCCACATGGCTGGCGCGCAGCACGTTTTCGCGGGTGGGAGACATGGATTTCTCACTCATAACGCAAGGCCTGCGCCGGCTGCGTGCGCGAGGCGCGCCAGGCGGGATAGAGGGTGGCGAGCAGCGCGAACACGAAGGTCAGCAGCGCGGTCCAGCCCACGTCCTGCCAGTCCAGCCGGCTCGGCACCTCGCTGATGTAATAGACGTCCGGCGACAGGAAGGTGACGTGGAAGGTGTGCTCGATCCACTTGACGATGCCCGGCAGTTTCCACGACAGCAGCGCGCCGAAACCCACGCCGAAGCCGATGCCGACGAAGCCCACCAGCAACCCCTGCACCATGAAGGTGCCCATGATGCTGCGGGGCGTGGCGCCGAGCGTGCGCAGGATCGCGATGTCCGCCTGCTTGTCGGTGACCAGCATCATCAGCATCGAGATCAGGTTGATCACCGCCACCAGCACGATCAGCGACAGGATGATGAACATCACCAGCTTTTCCATCGACAGCGCATGGAACAGGTTGGCGTTCTCGTCCATCCAGGTGCGCACGCCGTAGTACTGCCCCAACTGACTGGCCAGTTCGCGCGCCACCGGGCGCGCGCTGAACAGATCGTCCAGGCGCAGCCGGATGCCGGTCGGACCAGTGAGATCATTGAGTTTCTCGGCATCGCGCATGTTGACCAGGGCCAGGCCGGAATCGAACTGCTCCATGCCGAGCTGGAACGTGCCGGTGACGTGGAAGCTGCGCATGCGCGGGATGCCGCCCATCGGCGTGGCGCGCAACTCCTGCACCGCCATGGTCACGCGGTCGCCCACCCCCACCCCGAGCTGCATCGCCAGATCGCGGCCCAGCACGATGTTCCAGTCGCCGGAACGCAGGTCGTCGAGCGAGCCTTCGATCATGTGCTGGCCGATGTCGACAACCTTCGGCTCCTGCGCCGGGTCGATGCCGCGCACCCGCACGCCGGCCGAGCGCTGGCCGATCAGCATGGCCTCGGATTCGACGAACGGCGCCGCGCCCAGCACGTGCGGATTGGCCTGGGCGACCTGCAGCGCGCGCGGCACGTCCTTGATCGGGCCGTCGACGCTGGTGATCGTCGCCTGCGACACCGCGCCCAGGATGCGCGAGCGCATCTGGTAGTCGAAGCCGTTCATCACCGACATCACCGTGATCAACGCGATCACGCTGATCGCAATGCACACGATCGACACGGTGGAGATGAAGGAGATGAACTGGTTGCGACGTTTGGCGCGCGTGTAGCGCAGGCCGATGAAGAGTTCGAGCGGTCGGAACATGGGCGATTCGCTTGTGGTGATGGCACGGGGCGGGCCGCCCGGACCGGCATTATCGGTCATTCGACAAGACCGCGCCGATTCGACGAAGTTGCCTCACCAGCGCGGCAGCGCCTCACCCGGCTGCATCGTCGCCAGGCGCATGCGCAGGCGACGGCGGATGTCGGCGTCGCTGTTGTCCGGCGCCAGCAGCAGCACGCAGATGCCGTGCTGCGCCGATTGCATGCGCAGCCACACGAGATCGCCCAGCACGCGGAACGAAGCCAGGCTGGCGGGATGATCCTCGCCGTCCACGGTATGCAGGGTCCAGCCCGACTCTGCGCTCCAGCCGGCGGCAGCCACGACAGTCATCGCCAATCGGCGACACGCCTGCCAGGCCGCCAGTGCCAGCGCAACCACCGTCACCGCGCGCAGCCAGGGCGGCAAGGCGCTGACCAGCACGGCGATCGCGGCGAGCGTCGCCACCAGCAGCAGGCTGCGCGGCAGCAGCCGCGACGGGGAATAATCAAAGCCGATGGCGGGCGCGGATGTCATCGATGATGATCTGCCAGTCGGCTCTGTCGGGACGGGCGTGGCCCATCATCCAGTCCCACAGCTCCGGGTCCTGCGTGTCGAGCAATTCGTCGAACGCCTGCCGCTGTGCCTCGTCGGCCTGCTCGAAACGCTCGTCGAGCCAGCCGCCCAGCATGGCATCCAGTTCGCGCGTGCCGCGGCGGGCACGCCAGCGCAGGCGGCCCTTATCCACGACGCATCATGCGCTGCGCCGCTCCACCATCAGCTTCTTGATCTCGGCGATCGCCTTGGCCGGGTTCAGCCCCTTGGGGCAGGTGCGGGTGCAGTTCATGATGGTGTGGCAGCGGTACAGCTTGAACGGGTCTTCCAGGTCGTCCAGGCGCTCGCCGGTGGTTTCATCGCGCGAGTCGACGATCCAGCGGTAGGCCTGCAGCAGGATTGCCGGACCGAGGTACTTGTCGCCATTCCACCAGTAGCTGGGGCAGCTGGTGGAGCAACAGGCGCACAGGATGCACTCGTACAGGCCATCGAGCTTCTTGCGATCTTCCGGCGACTGCAGGCGCTCCTTGCCCGGCGCCGGGCTCTGCGTGCGAATCCACGGCTTGATCGAGGCGTACTGCGCGTAGAAATGGGTGAGGTCCGGGATGATGTCCTTGACCACGGGCATGTGCGGCAACGGGTAGATCTTCACGTCGCCGCTGGCGACGCTGTCGATCGCGCAGATGCACGCCAGCGTGTTGGTGCCGTCGATGTTCATCGCGCACGAGCCGCAGATGCCCTCGCGACAGGAACGGCGCAACGATAGCGTCGGGTCGATCTCGTTCTTGATCTTCAGCAGGGCGTCGAGAACCATCGGACCGCATGCGGCCAGGTCGATCTCGTAGGTATCGATGCGCGGATTCTTGTCGTCGTCCGGTGACCAGCGATAGATGCGGAAGGTGCGCGGCTTCTTCGCATCCTTGGCCGGGTAATGCTTGCCGGGCTGGATCTTGGAGTTCCGTGGCAGCGTGAATTCACCCATGGCATTGCCCTTCCATATTCTCGAAAACGGGACGTGACATCGAACGCAACGACTCAGTAGACGCGCTTGGCCAACGGGACCGAAGCCACCTCGTCGGTCAAGGTGTCCAGGTGCACCGGACGATAGTCGAAGCGGGTGGCGCCTTCGCGGTCGACCCACACCAGCGTGTGCTTGAGCCAGTGCTCGTCATCGCGCTCCGGGAAATCCTCGCGGGCGTGCGCGCCACGGCTCTCCGGCCGCTGCGCGGCCGAGTGCATGGTCGCCACCGCCTGCTCGAGCAGATTGGCGAGTTCCAGCGTCTCGATCAGATCGGTGTTCCACACCAGCGAACGATCGCTGACCTTGACGTCCTCGAACGTCTTGAACACCTCGGAGATCTTCTGGCTGCCTTCGTCCAGCGTCTCGCCCGTGCGGAACACCGCACCGTAGCGCTGCATCGTGCGCTGCATGTTCAGCCTGATCGCCGCCGTGGGCGTGCTGCCGTTGGCGTTGCGCAGGCGGTCGAAGCGCTCCAGCGCCTTGTCCAGCGCGGTGGCGGGCAGATCCTTGTGCGGCGTGCCGGGCTGGATGATCTCGGCGCAACGATGCGCCACGGCACGACCGAACACGACCAGGTCGAGCAGCGAGTTGGAGCCCAGCCGGTTGCCGCCGTGCACCGACACGCACGCCGCTTCGCCGATCGCGAACAGCCCGGGCACCACGGCATCCACGTCGTCGCCGCGCTTCTGCACGACTTCGCCGTGGTAGTTGGTGGGGATGCCGCCCATGTTGTAGTGGACGGTCGGCAACACCGGGATCGGCTGCTTGCTGACATCGACTCCGGCGAAGATGCGCGCCGACTCGGCGATGCCGGGCAGCCGCTCGTGGATCACCTCGGGGCCGAGATGCATCAGGTTGAGGAAGATGTGGTCCTTGTGCTCGCCGACGCCGCGGCCCTCGTTGATCTCGACCGTCATCGCGCGACTGACCACGTCGCGCGAGGCGAGATCCTTCGCATGCGGCGCGTAGCGCTCCATGAAGCGCTCGCCCTCGGAGTTGGTGAGGTAGCCGCCCTCGCCGCGCACGCCCTCGGTGATCAGGCAGCCGGCACCGTAGATGCCGGTGGGATGGAATTGCACGAACTCCATGTCCTGCAGCGCCAGGCCCGCGCGCAGCACCATGCCGCCGCCGTCTCCGGTGCAGGTGTGGGCCGAGGTGGCGCTCAGGTAGGCCCGACCGTAACCGCCGGTGGCCAGCACCACCGCGTGGCCACGGAAGAAATGCATGGTGCCTTCGTTCATGTCCAGCGCCAGCACGCCGCGGCACACGCCCTCGGCGTCGAACACCAGGTCGATCGCGAAGTACTCCACGAAGAAGGTCGCATCGTGCGCAAGCGCCTGCTGGTACAGGGTGTGCAGGATCGCGTGACCGGTGCGATCGGCGGCCGCGCAGGTGCGCTGCGCCGTGCCCTTGCCGTAGTGCGTGGTCATGCCGCCGAACGGACGCTGGTAGATCCGGCCGTCCTCGGTGCGCGAGAACGGCACGCCGTAATGCTCGAGCTCGATCACCGCTTCGGGCGCGTGCTTGCACATGTACTCGATCGCGTCCTGGTCGCCGAGCCAGTCGCCGCCCTTCACGGTGTCGTAGAAGTGGAAGCGCCAGTTGTCCTCGCTCATGTTGCCGAGCGCGGCGGCGATGCCGCCTTGCGCCGCCACGGTGTGCGAACGCGTCGGGAAGACCTTGGTGATGCACGCCGCCTTGAGACCCTTCTCGGCGAGACCGAAGGTGGCGCGCAAGCCGGCGCCGCCGGCGCCGACCACGATCACGTCATAAAGATGCTGCTGAACCTTGTAGCTTTCCATGGAATCCCGGCCTCGCGTTTTCGTCTCAGGGGGTCAGCGCCACGCGCAACACGGCCAGCACGCCAGCCAGTGCGCCCAGCACCGCGAGGAACTTGATCGCCACGAGCAGCACGACCTCCTTCCAGCGGGTGTGCACGTAATCCTCGACCACCACCTGCAAGCCCAGCACGGCATGCCAGAACATGGTCAGCACGAACACCATCAGCAGCAGCGCATTCCACGGCTTGGCCACCGTCGCGCGCGCCGCCGCGTAATCCGCGTGCAGCAGGCCGAGCACGGTGATCACGAACCAGATGCCCAGCACCACCAGCGCGGCCGCAGTCAACCGCTGCACCCACCAGTGCTCCACGCCGGATTTCGCCGAACCGAGTCCGCGGGCGAGTTTCATCGGATTGCGCAGCTGGCTGCGCACGTCGTCGGTTCCCACACGCAGGTTCATGCCGCACCTCCGGCCATCATTACCCAGGCCCAGGTCGCAGCGGTCAGCACGATGCTGCCGGCCACCGACAGCCAGCTCGAACGCACGAACTGGGGAATCTCGTAACCGAGTCCGGCATCCTGGATCAGGTGCCGGATGCCGTTGCAGAGGTGATAGAACAGCGCCCAGCTCCAGCCGAACAGCAGCACCATCCCGACCGGGCTGCCGATGATGCCCTTGAAGCGGTTGAAGCTATCTTCGCCGGCGGCAAGCTGCAGCAGGCCGCAGACCACCAGCAAGCCGCCGACCGCGAGGGCGATGCCGGTGGCGCGATGCGTGATGGAGGTCATCATCTGCACCTGCTTGCGGTAGATCTGCAGATGCGGGGAAAGCGGTCGTTGCTTCTCTGCCATGGCGGCTATCCTCTGTGGAATCGCTGATATCCCTGCTGCATTCGCCCCTTGATGCCGCGCCCCGTGCCGGGCGCTCCCGCTCAGAAGTCGATGCAGCGCCCGTTCTTTTCCCAGTCGCCGTAGCGCGTGGGGTCCGGAGCGGGGCGCTCGACGACTGCCTTGTCGGGCGGCGGATCGGCCGGCTTGGCGGTCGTCTCCGGCTCGACTGGGGCAGGCGTGGTTTCGATGGGAACTGAGGTATTGGACATGGTGTTTGTCAGCCGCTGAAGATTAGTACTTGCCCCCAGACAGCACAACCATCGGCCCGCGGACACCGCACTGTGTCACCGCGATGCCGCTCACTTGCGCAATGGCGCGACTGCCCCCAACTCCCTGCACCATGCACGCATCCCCGATCGCCGAAACACTGTTGCTAGAAGGTCCCGATGCAGCCGCATTTGCGCATGCGCAATTCAGCAGCAAGGTGGATGGCCTCGCCGTGGGCTGCTGGCAATTCAGCGCATGGCTGGATGCGAAGGGCCGGGTCCGCGCACTGTTCCATTTGGCGCGACTGGAGCAACAACGCTATCTGCTGCTGCTGCGCGGTGGCGATGCCGCGGCGATGGTCGAAGCACTGCAACGATTCGTATTTCGCTCCCGACTCCGGTTGACCGCACTGCCGGCGCGCAGTTTGACCACCGGCCCCATGCAAGCGTTGCATGCCGTGACGATGGAAGGCGATGCCGTCTCACTGGGTTGCGGCTCGCATGCGCTACACGTTTCCACGACCGATTCCACGGACGACGCATGGCGCGCGCTGCAGTTGCGCGACGGTTGGCCGTGGCTGCCGGCGTCGACGCTCGGAACGTCGTTGCCCGCTGCGCTGTCGCTGCAGCGGCTCGACGCGGTGGCTGTCGACAAGGGCTGTTATCCCGGCCAGGAAATCGTGGCGCGACTGCATTTTCGCGGTGGCCACAAGCGCCACCTGCACCGCGGCACGACGTCGCAGCCGGTGCAGGCCGGCGACGCGTTGCGCATCGACGATCGCGAGGTCGGTTGCGTGCTGGATGTCGTTGACGGCGACGGCGCGTCCGACGTGCTGCTGGTGCTGGATGACGACATTGCCGCACAACTTCGCGCAGGCGCTACGCCATCATTCCAGCGTGCACTTGCATTGACGCTGCAGGAGTCATGGTCCGCATGAACGTGACATGCAAACGCGCGGGGATTTTTCCGCGATGGCACTTGTCAACGACACGTGAGTGCAAGTTAAATCCGCCCATCGCGGCACTTGCCAGCGGCGCTTCCCGCCACTAGGCTCCGCCGATCGAATATCGCGGCACCCGGTACACGGGGTGTCGATTGACGCGACGAACCGGATGAATCCGTATCGGCGCGACCCGGCAGCAGCAACGCCGGATGAGAGCAGGCCTTGCCATCCTTCGAGGCAAAGCCGCCGGAAGCAACGCGACGCCCATGACGGCGCCGTTCCCGGCACAACCCTTCCGGCCGGCTTCGCAGAGCCGCTCGAATCGCCACAATCCCGTGGCAAAGCGCCTTGGCCACAAGTTTCGGCCCGGGCGGCAGATCCAGGTGGAACGGCCTGCCCGCCCGTCCACCGCAACGGCGCAAGAAGCTGAAACCCGGCTTCGCGCGTACAGCACGCTGGAGGCAGAACATGAAACTTTCCCTGCTGTTGTGGCTGACGACACTGATGCCCCAGCCGGTAGCTGACCAGGCCTGCCTGGCCACGACCGTCTATCTCGAAGCACGCAGCCAGCCCACCGACGGCCAGTGGGCGGTGGCCGAGGTGGCGCTGCGCCGACGTGATCGCGGGCACTACGGCGATACCGTGTGCAAAGTGGTCACGGCACCGCACCAGTTCGCCACAACCACCACGTCCGGATCATTCGAGATCAGCAACCTGTCCGCCTTCGTGAAGGCGTGGGACGTTGCCGGAAACTCGATCCACAACTGGCAGCTGCCGCTGGCGCAGCGTCGCATGCTGGTGCCGCACGCCGACCACTTCGCCACCACCGCCATCTCACCTTCGTGGTCGCACAACCGCCCCAGCGTGACGATCGGCGACCACGCCTTCTACGCAGTGAACTGAGCGGAAGGTATCGCAGACACAGAAAAGGCCACCTTCCGGTGGCCTTTTCTTTTGGACGTCCAGACGTCCGTATGTCAAGGACGATCAGCGCGGGTAGACGTGATCGCCGCGCACCTCGACGTAGTCGCCCTGGCGCAGGCCGGGGTTCTCGCGCTGGGTCACGGTGGCGTAGCGTCCGTCGTCCAGACGGACAACGATGCGCCAGGCCACCTTGTCGGCACCGCTGCGCTTGCCGACCTGGTTGCCGACCACGCCGCCGGCCACCGCGCCGATGATCGCACCCAGCGTGCCACCGTTGCCGCTGTTCTCCAGATACACCTGCTGGACCTCCTGCACCACGCCGCAGGTGTTGCAGCGAACCGGCTGGTTGCCGTAAGCCGACGACTGGCCTCCGTAGTAGCCGTTGTTGCTGTTGCCGTAAGGCTGGGTCGCGCAACCGGCGAGGGCGAGGCCCGTCGTCATCGATGCGGCCAGTGCAAGTTTTGCAATGCGTGCAGTCATCAGGTGCTCCTGTGGGGTGAATGAGCTCAATGAGCGTCGGATACCACGGTCACGCCTTCCTTCACCTCAACGCGATCACCGGGGTCGTGATCCATGCGGACCGTACGGGTGACGCCGTCGTAGACGTAGCGGACGTCGTAGCCCACGATCTTGCTGCTAGTGTTGTTGACCGTGTCGCAGCGGCGTTCGACGCTGGTGGTGACCTGCCCCTTCTGGTGCGCCGCCTCGATCCGGTTGCCGGCGTAGCCGCCGCCGACCGCGCCGGCCACGGTGGCCAGTGTCTTGCCCTTGCCGCCGCCGACCTGGTTGCCGACCAGGCCGCCGACCACCGCGCCGATCGCCGTGCCAGCGATGCGATGCTGGTCCTTCGGCGGTGCGGTGTGCGTGACGGTCTCGTCATGGCAGACCTGCTTGGGGTTGTTCACCGTCGTGCGCACCGGGTCGACGGAGACGACCTTGCCGTACTTCACCCCGGCATCGGCGCTCGCGGCCATGCCGTCCGCACCGGTCGAGCCGGCGTCCGCACTGCGGTTGCAGGCAGATACTCCCGTCACCAGCGCCGCGGCGATCGCCGCCTTGAGTACATTGACCATCAACGTGTTCATCACTTCCTACTCCTCTGTTTGAGCGCAGCCTACCGCCCGGGATGTGCAGCGGACGTAACAACCTGCGCAGTCAATTGAACCGATGCCAGACTGAATCGCAGCTAGCTCGAAGTTATGACATGGTTTTCACGCACTTGCCGTGCAGTCGCGCCCACATTCACGGATCTTCCCCATGCAACTGCTCATCGACAGCCACGTGCATCTCGACCTGGAGGCGTTCGAGGCCGACCGCGCCGCGGTCATCGCGCGTGCCGAAGCGGCCGGCGTTGGCCAACTGGTGGTCCCGGCCACCGACGCCGAAAGCTGGCCGCGCATCCATGCCCTGTGCGACGACCGACCCGGCATCCATCCCGCCTATGGCCTGCATCCGCTGTTCATGGACCGCCATCGGCCCGAGCACCTGGAGCGCCTCGGCGACTGGCTGGGCGATCACCCCGCGGTCGCCGTGGGCGAGATCGGCCTGGACTACCACGGCGCGGGGTCCGATCGCGACCTGCAGCAACGCTTCTTCGAAATCCAGCTGCGGCTGGCGCGCGAACTCGATCTGCCGGTCATCGTGCACGCACGCCAGGCACTGGAAGAGGTGAGCCTGAGCCTGCGCCGCTGCCCCAGCGCGCGCGGCGTGGTGCACAGCTTCTCCGGCAGCGAACAACAGGCAGCAAAGCTCTGGGACATCGGCTTCCACCTGGGCATCGGTGGCCCGGTGACCTACGAACGCGCGCAGCGCCTGCGGCGCATCGTTGCCGCCATGCCGATCCAGTTCCTGCTGCTGGAAAGCGACGCGCCGGACCAGCCCGACGCCGGCCACCGCGGCCAACGCAACGAACCGGCGCGACTGGTCGAGATCCTGCGCTGCGTGGCCGAGCTGCGCGGCGAGAGCGAGCAGCACGTGGCGCAAGCCACCTCCGCCAATGCCCGCCGCCTGTTCGGCCTCGACCGGAACCCGTGACAATTGTCACTTGCCCCGGGCCATCGGCGCCTGCTAATTTACTTCACTGGTGAATTATAAATCAGTGAAATGGCGACTCTCGCAAATTGCATCGCGATGATGGACGAAGGCATCGACCGGGTCGGCCAGCTCGTCCCGCAAATGCCCGTGGCGGAAGCGCGGATGTGCCGGCTCATGCTGATGCTCGGCGCCACCATCGACCGCGAGCTGGAGGCGAAGCTCAAGCCGAACAAGCTCAACCACAGCGAGTTCCTGACCCTGATGATCCTGTACAGCCGGCCGGACGGCAGTTCCACGCCGGGCGAGCTGTGCGAGTTCACCACCCAGGGCGCCACCAACATGACGCGCATCGCCAATGCGCTGGTCAAGCGCGCCCTGATCACCCGCGGCAGCAGCAAGGAGGATCGCCGCCGCGTACTGATCCGCATCACCCCTGCCGGCCGGCGCTTCGTGCAGAAGATGCTGCCGCCGATGTTCCCGCAGGTGGGCGCCATGTTCGGCGGCTTCAGCGCCGGCGACATGCGTCAGTTCGACCGGCTGCTGCGCAAGCTCGCCGCCAATCTCGACCAGTTGGGCGAACAGCGCCTGCCATGAAGGATTCCCGCATGAAGCACGCCTTGCCGGGCGGACGCGCGATGCTCGCCGCCCTGATTGCCCTGACCCTGGCCGCCTGCGCTGCACCGGCCAGGCTGCTCTCACCCGACCTGCGTGCCGACGTGCCGCTGGCCGGGCTGCAGGCGCCCGAGCGCGCCGGCTGGCCCGCGGCGCAGTGGTGGCGGCAATACCACGATCCGCAGCTGGACAACCTGATGGATAGCGCCACCCGCCAGTCGCCGGACCTCGCGGTGGCGCAGAGCCGAGTGGCCCAGGCGGAGCAGTCGGCGAGGCTGGCAGCGGCGCAGCTCGGGCTGTCGGTGAACGGCAGCGCACAGGTGGCGCGGCAACGGCTGAGCGACCACGGGCTGATCCCGAGCCAGTTCCTCGGCCTCAGCTGGTACAACCAGGCCGACCTCGGTGCGCAGCTCAAATACGACTTCGACTGGTGGGGCAAGAAGCGCGCCACGCTGGAAGCAGCGCTCGACCAGGCGCACGCGGCCGAAGCGCAGCGCAGCGCTGCGGCGCTGGCACTGCAATACGCCGTGGCCGATACCTACTTCGGCTGGCAGGCCGACCAGGCGCGCCTGCAGTTGGCCGATCAAGCGCTCGCCACGCAGCAGCAGTTCAGCCGCATCGCCGATCTGCGCGTCAAGCAGGGCGTGGACTTGCCGGACGAAGCGCAGAAGGCGCGCGCGCAACTGGCCGCCGTGCAGGAAATGCGCGTGGCGCTGGAAGGCTCGGCGAAGATCCGCCGCGTGTCGCTCGCCTCGCTGCTCGGCGTGGCACCGGAACAGCTGCCCGAGCTGCAGCCGCGACCGCTGCCGCGCGTCGACGAGGGCATTCCCGCCAACGCCGCGCTGGACCTGATCGCGCGCCGCCCGGACATCGCCGCCAGCCGCTGGCAGGTCGAAGCCGCGCTGCGCCAGACCGACGCCGCCCGCGCCGAGTTCTTCCCGGATTTCAGCATCAGCGCGATGGCCGGGTTGTCGAGCATCGACCTGGGCAAGCTGTTCACCGCCGGCAGCCGCACGTTCTCGCTGGCCCCGGCGCTGCACTTGCCGATCTTCAATGGCGGCGCGCTGAAGGCGAACTACGGTGTGAGCCAGGCCCAGCTCGACGCGGCAATCGCGCAGTACGACAGCACGGTGCTGGGTGCCGCCCGTGAAGTCGCCACGCAGGCGCTCGGCGCACAACAGATCGCCGCGCGGCGCGTGGTCCAGCGCACCCGCGTGGATGCGCAGCGGCAACTGCTGGCCAACGCGCAGGCGCGCGCCGCCCAGGGCGTGCGCGACGCCCGCGAGAGCCTGGTGGCCAAGGCGCAATGGCTGCAGCAGCGCGACGCGGCCGTGCAGTTGCAGGCGCAAGCCGTGGCGACCGACCTCGCGCTGGTCAAGGCGCTGGGTGGCGGCTATCGCGACGCCTCCGCCGCCGACCGCAACGCCGATGCCACCTCTTCCGTTACCGCTGGAGCCCGCCCATGAGCACCACTGAAACCGACCGGTCGTCTGTCGACGCCAACGACAGCGGCATGGCCGCGAAGGACCCGGCCAAGCGTCGGCGCGCGCTGCTGATCGTGGCCGCCGCGTTCATCCTCGCCGGGCTCGCCTGGTTCGCGCTGTGGTTCTTCGTGTTCTCCACCCGGGTCAAGACCGACAACGCCTACGTCGGCGGCAACCAGGTGGCCATCTCGGCCCAGGTGCCCGGCACGGTGGTGGCGATCCTCGCCGACGACACCCAGCGCGTCGAAGCCGGCCAGGTGCTGGTACGGCTGGACCCCACCGACGCCAAGGTGCGCCTGGAACAGGCACGCAGCGCACTGGCCCAGGCCGTGCGCGGCGTGCGCCAGCAAACCAGTTCGGCCAGCAGCGCCGACGCCCAGGTCGACGCAGCCAGGCTCGCGCTGCAGAAGGCCGACGCCGACCTCAAACGCCACCTGCCGCTGCTGGCAGCGCACGCCGAATCGCCGGAAATCGTGCAGCACCTGCGCGACGGCGTGGCGCAGGCGCGCGCCGCGCTGGCCGGCGCGCAGGCCCAGGCAGCCGCGGCGCATGCGGCAATCGAAGGCACCGACGTGGCGCGCAACCCGGGCGTCATGCAGGCCCGCGCGAATTTCAGCGCCGCGTGGATCGCCGCCCAGCGCAACGCGATCTACGCACCGGTCTCCGGCTACGTGGCGCAGCGCAGCGTGCAGTTGGGCAACAGCGTGCAGCCCGGGCAGCAATTGATGACGGTGGTGCCACTGCACGATCTGTGGGTGGAGGCCAACTTCAAGGAAAGCCAGTTGCGCCACATCCGCATCGGCCAGCCGGCGACGGTCGTCTCCGATCTCTACGGCGACGACTCGGTGTTCCACGGCAAGGTGATCGGCCTGGGCGCCGGCACCGGCAGCGTGTTCTCTCTGCTGCCGGCGCAGAACGCCACCGGCAACTGGATCAAGGTGGTGCAGCGCGTGCCGGTGCGCATCTCGCTGGACAACGCCGAGCTGGACAAGCATCCGCTGCGGGTGGGCCTGTCCAGCGAGGTCACCATCGACATCACCGACGACAAGGGCAGCGTGCTGGCCGCCACCCCGGCGCAGCAGCCGGTGGCGCAGACCGACGTCTATACCCAGATGGCCGCCAAGGCCGACGCCGAGGCCGAGCAGGTCATCCGCGCCAACCTGCCGCGCGACGCCCGCTGAGTCGAGCCGATGGCCGCCACGCCCGACGACACCACGCCCCTGAAGCCGCTGCAAGGCGGCGCCCTGGTCCTGCTGACCATCGCGGTCGCCTTCAGCACCTTCATGGAAGTGCTGGACATGACCATCGTCAACGTCTCGGTGCCGCACATCGCCGGCAGCCTCGGCGTGAGTCCCAGCGAGGGCACCTGGACGATCAGCTCCTACGCGCTGGCCAGCGCGATCATGCAGCCGCTGACCGGCTGGCTGGCGCGACGCTTCGGCGAGGTGCGCACCTTCATCAGCTCGGTGACGCTGTTCGTGCTGTTCTCGATGCTCTGCGGCATGGCTACCAGCATGCCGATGCTGGTGATCTGCCGCCTGCTGCAGGGCGCGGGCTCCGGCCCGATGGTGGCGCTGTCGCTGGCCCTGCTGCTGTCGAGCTACCCGAAGGCGAAACAGGGCATGGCGCTGGCGCTGTGGGCAATGACGGTAGTGGTGGCGCCGATCTTCGGCCCGATCCTCGGCGGCTGGCTGACCGACAATTTCTCGTGGCCGTGGATCTTCTACATCAACGTGCCGGTGGGTGCGCTGGCCGCGTTGATTACCTGGGCGCTGCTGCACAAACGCGAGACGAAAACCTTCAAGATGCCGATCGACGTGATCGGGCTGGTGCTGCTGGTGGTCGGCGTGGGCGCGCTGCAGTTCATGCTGGACAACGGCAACGACCACGACTGGTTCGCCTCGCCGATGATCCTGACCCTGGGCATCATCGCGCTGGTCTGCCTCACCTTCCTGATCGTGTGGGAGCTGCACGCCAGACATCCGGTGGTCGAACTGGCGCTGTTCAAGCGGCGCAACTTCACCGTGGCCGTGGTGGCGCTGTCGCTGGGCATGATGGCGTTCTTCGGCATCAATGTGGTGTTTCCGCTGTGGCTGCAGATCGACCTCGGCTACACCGCCACCTGGGCCGGCCTGGCCAGCGCGCCGGTGGGCGTGCTGGCGTTCCTGATGGCACCGGTGATCGGCGCCAACATCCAGCGGCTGGAGCTGCGCGCGGTGGTGACGTTCGCCTTCATCGTGTTCGCGGTGACCTCGTTCTGGTTCGCCAGCTTCGACAGCTCCGCCTCGTTCGGCACCCTGGTGCTGCCGCGCTTCGTGATGGGCATCGGCATCGCCTGCTTCTTCATCCCGCTCAACCAGATGTACCTGTCCGGCCTGAACCCGGACCAGGTCGCCAGCGCCTCGGGCCTGGCCAACTTCTGCCGCACGCTGGCGTCGAGCGTCTCGACCGCGGCCACGGTGACGCTGTGGCAGCATCGCGGCGAATACCACCATGCCGTGCTGACCGAACACATCACGCCGGCGGCGCCCGCCGCGACCAGTTTCCTGCAGCACCTGGAGCACGGCGGCTTTTCCATGCGGCAGGGGCTGGATGTGGTCGACCAGTTGATCACCCGCGAGGCGCTGACCTTGTCGGTCAATGACGTCTACCTCGTTTGCGCCGTGCTGTTCCTCGCCATGATCCCGCTGCTGTGGCTGGCGCGCCCGCCGTTCGGCAATGCCGGCGGTGCCCCGGGGCACTGAAACAGGCGGATTTGCTGCGCCCGGATGCCGCAGCATGAAACGGCGGCGCCGACTGGTGCGCCGCAATATCTTCTGCTAGCTTGTGGCGCATGGCACAAAACAAACGCATCATCAAGAAGTACCCGAACCGGCGTCTCTACGACACCGAGATCTCCAGCTACATCACGCTGGAGGAAGTCCGCCAGCTGGTGCTGGACAACGAGGATTTCGAGGTCCGCGACGCCAAGAGCGGCGAGGATCTGACCCGTTCGGTGCTGCTGCAGATCATCTCCGAGCACGAGGACAAGGGGCAGCCGATGCTGTCGCCGCAGTTGCTCAGCCAGATCATCCGCTTCTACGGCGACTCGCTGCAGGGCTTCATGGGCCCCTATCTGGAGCGCAGCCTGCAGGTGTTCCTCGACCAGCAGACCCAGTTCCGCAGCCAGCTCAACAACCTCATGGGGCAAACCCCCTGGAACACGCTGAACGACCTGACCGAGCGCAACATGGCGGCGTTCCAGGCAATGCAGCGCGGGCTGATGGACACCGCCGCCAAGGTGATGCCGACCCCGCCGCCGGCCGGCACGCGCAGCGGCAAGAAGCCCGGCTGAATCCCGCGCGCCGCGACGGCCCCGCTCCGTCGCCGGCGCCCCAACCTTTCCCGGACGCTGCAGCACAACATGTGCTGCCACGCAGCGTGAGCCGGCCAGCGAAGCGATCCCGATGAATCAGACCGACACTCCACGACGCGTTGCCATCGTCACCGGCGGCATCGGCGGATTGGGCACCGAAATCTGCCGCCACCTTGCCCGCGCCGGGCGCCAGGTGGTGGCGCTCGATCTGGCTGCGCGCACCGAACGGGTCGCCGCCTTCCACCACGAACTCTCCGAATTCGGTGGCGCGGTCGAGTTCGCACCGCTCGACGTCAGCGATTTCGAAAGTTGCCGGCAGGCGCTCGCGCAGGTCGAAAACCGCCACGGCAGCGTCGACATCGTGGTCAACGCCGCCGGCATCACCCGCGACGCCAGCCTGCGCAAGATGAGCCCGCAGCAATGGCACGAGCTGATGCAGGTGAATCTGGACGGCGTGTTCAACATCTGCCGCCACGTGGTCGACGGCATGAGCGCGCGCGGCTTCGGTCGCATCGTCAACATCAGCTCGGTCAACGGACAGACCGGCCAGTTCGGCCAGACCAACTACTCGGCAGCCAAGGCCGGCGTGCATGGCTTCAGCATGGCGCTGGCGCGCGAGACCGCGCGCAAGGGCATCACCGTCAACACCGTCTCGCCCGGCTACTGCGACACGCCGATGGTGGCGGCCGTGCCCGACGACATCCGCGCCCAGATCATCGCCGGCATTCCGGTCGGCCGGCTCGGCTCGCCGGCGGACATCGCCCGCGCCGTGGCTTTCCTCGCCGCCGACGACGCCGGCTACATCACCGGCGCCAACCTGCCGGTGAACGGCGGTTACTTCATGAGCTTCTGAGCGTCCCGGCTCAACCCGCGTTGCGGGCGGCAGCAAGTGCCTGCCGCCGCGCCAGCCACACGCCGCCGGCGGTCAGCGCCAGCGCCAACGCCTGGGCCAGCAGGCCCTGCAGCGTCGGGTGAATGCCCAGCAACGGGATCGAGACGAACGACACGGCGTCGGCGCCGACCACGCCGGCCTCCTGCAAGGCGGCAATGCCGTTGCCGGCAAACACCACCGCCAGCAGCGCCAGCAAGGCCGAGGTCGCAGTGAAGAACGGCCCGATCGGCAGGCGCACGCTGTACTTCAGGATCGCCCAGGCCACCAGCGCCAGCAGCAGCGCCGCCGTGAGCATGCCGGCGATCACGTAGTGCTGCCCCTCGCTGCCCACCTGCACCCACAGGGTCTGGTAGAACAGCACGATCTCGAACAGCTCGCGGTACACGGCCAGGAACGCCACGCCGGCCATCGCCCACAAGGTGCCCTTGCCCAGCGCGGCATTCACCCGCGTGCGGATGAACGCGCTCCATGCCTGCGCGTACGATTTGCTGTGCAGCCAGTAGCCGACGTACAGCAGCATCGCCGCGGCGATCAGCGCGGTGACGCCCTCGGTGACCTCGCGATTGGCGCCGGAGATCGCCAGCAGATAGCTCGATACCACCCACGTCGCCGTGCCCAGCAGCACCGCCGCCATCCAGCCGAAGTGGATGTACGGCATCGCATCGCGGCGCCCGGTCTTGTGCACGAACGCGATGATCGCCGCCAGCACCAGGATGGCCTCCAGACCCTCGCGCAGCAGGATCAGCAGCGCGCTGAGGAAGGCCGTCAGCGGCGACAGCTCGCCCGCCGCAAGCTCCTGTTCGGCACGGTCGAGCAGGCCGTCGATGCGCTTGACCTGCGCGGCGACCTCAGCCACCGGCGGCCCCTGGGCGATGGTCGTGCGCAAGGCCATCATCCGGGTCTCCACCTCGCGCCGCAGCGGGGCGTCGACGTTGTCCAGGCTGGCCTCGACCAGTTCGAAACCTTCCAGGTAGGCACCGATGGCCAGTTGCCGCGCCATGTCGCGATCGCCGCGGCGATAGGCGTCGAGGCTGGCGTCGAGCTTGTCGCGGGTGGTTGCCATCGGCGTGGGTGCCGCGGCCTGGATCGACGCCGGATGGGCGGCCAGGTAAGCCTGCACTGCCACCAGTTGCGCGCCTTCGCGCTGCGCCACGTCATTCGGCGCCCGCGTCACCAGGTCGCCGAAGTCCTTGAACTGCGCCTTGCCGATGCCTTGCTGCCAAGCCGTGGCCCCGGCCTGCAACTGCGCGGGCGTGGCGCGCAGGCCGGCGACGTAGAACGCGAGTGACCAGCGCTCGGCCTCGGACAGTTCCGGGAACGGCCGCATCGGCGTGCCGGCCACGCCCAGCGTGATGGTGTTGTACAGCCCGTAGATGCTGCGCGCATCCATCCTTGCCGCATCGTGGAAATTGCTGGGCACCGGATCGAGCCCGGCTGCCAGCACGCCGTCGCCATGGCCGCTGACGCCGTGGCAGGCGGCGCAATCGGCGGCATACAGGCGCGCACCCGCGGCAAGGTCCGGCGCCTGCCGAGGCGCCACGCTCAGCTGCCAGACGCGGATGATGTCCCAACGCAACGCATTGGCCGCCGCGGCCACCGCCTTGCCATCGGTCTTCGTCGCGATCGCCGCGCGCAGGGCCTGCGCCTTGCCCACCAGTTCCGCCTGCCCCGTCTGTGCCGGCAACTGCTGCAGCAACGCCAGCGACTGCGTGGCGAATTCGAGCTGCTCGGCGTACTCGCTCTGGTCGAGCACCTTGCCGTCGCGCACGAACTGGGGGTAGTCCACGCTGATGTAATCGAGCATGTGCACGATCGTCTGCGCCTTGTCCGCGGCAGGCGCGGGTGCGGCTGCCGTCGCCGTGGCCGCGACGACGAGCATGCCCAGGCCCAGCAACCAGGCAAGGCAGAACGAAGATGGACGACGACAATGCGTATGCATGGCGAAGCGGATTCCAGGCAGCGCCCGGCCAGGGGCGACGGAAAAACGGAAGGCGCCATTGTCGCGAATGAGCGCATCAACTGCAAATGAGAATGATTCACGCAGATGCCGTATCCCTTGCACCTCGGCGGCCGCGCTGACCCGGCCGAAACTTCCTGCGTCGCGACGCCGCGTCCGTGCGGCCCTGGAACCCGGTCATTGACCGGAAATGGCAAGAAGTCGTAGTTTCCTGCGATCCGGTCGCCGTCTGTCCTGGGGGGGACTCCTCGCGCACCGGACTGCAAGACGCACCGGCAGGGAAACCTGCCGGGCGTCTTTTCAAATCACGAGGAGGGGAACCACTGATGATGCAAAAACCACTTGCCGCGGCGCTGCTGGGCGCCATCGGCCTGACCGTCATGTCCGATGCCGGCGCAGCAACGCACGCACGCGTGCAGGCGCCATCCATGGGCAAGCTCGCGCCCGCCGCCCTGGCCAACCGCATCGGCCTGGATGCCGACGCCGCGCTGTCGCCGCGACTGCAGGCACGCACCACCCACGGCACCGTGAAAACCCGCGAACAGCAGACGTTCCGCGGCATACCGGTATACGGTCGCCAGGTCGTGGTGGAACGTGACGGCAGCGGCAACGTGCTCGGCGTCAGCGGCGAGATTTCCCGCGGCATCGGCCACGACATCGCCTCGGTCGCCCCCGCCATCAACGGCACTCGCGCCATCGGCCTGCTGCGCGCGCACGCCGGCCTGTTGCCGCTCGGCATCGGCGTCAACGGCATTCGCGACAGCGACATCCAGAACGCGAAGAGCGATCTGTACGTCTACGCCGAGGGCAACCGCGCCCGTCTCGCCTATCTCACCTCGTTCTTCGTCGATCGCAGCGGTCAGCCGACGCGCCCGATGGCGATCATCGACGCCAACACCGGGGAAGTGATCGAGTCCTGGGACGGCCTCACCACCAAGGGCAAGCCGGGCGGCGGCGGTGGCGGCAGCACCGGCACGCCGGCACTGGCCACCGGCGCCGGCGGCAACCAGAAGACCGGCCAGTATTTCTACGGCACCGACTATGCGGCGCTTGCCGTCACCCAGTCCGGTTCCACTTGCTACATGCAGAACCCGGACGTGAAGACCAACAACATGGCGAAAAGCACGCGCACGGGCACGCTGTGGAGCTTCATCTGCCCGAACAGCAGCGGCGATGCCGTGAACGGGGCCTATTCGCCGATCAACGACGCACACCATTTCGGCAGCGTCGTGCACGACATGTACAACAACTGGCTCGGCGCGCCGCCGCTGAGCTTCTCGCTGGTGATGAACGTGCACTACGGCCGCAACTACGAGAACGCGTTCTGGAACGGCTCGTCGATGAACTTCGGCGACGGCGCCAGCTACTTCTATCCGCTGACCTCGCTGGACGTCACCAGCCACGAAATCAGCCACGGCTTCACCGAGCAGAACTCCGGCCTGCAGTATTCCGGCCAGTCCGGCGGCATGAACGAGGCGTTCTCGGACATGGCAGGCGAAGCGGCCGAGTACTTCGACCGCGGCCACAACGACTGGCTGGTGGGCGCGGAGATCATCAAGAACGGCACCGCGCTGCGCTGGATGTGCACGCCGAAGCTGGACGGCGCCTCGATCGACAACGCGGCGAACTACACCAGCTCGCTGGACGTGCACTATTCCAGCGGTGTCTACAACAAGGCGTTCTGCACGCTGGCCAAGTCGTCCAACTGGAACACCAGGAAGGCCTTCGAAGTCTTCGCGCACGCCAACGCGATGTACTGGTCGGCCACCTCCACGTTCAACGCCGGTGCCTGCGGCGTGGAGAACGCGGCGGACGACTACGGCTACTCGCGCAGCGACGTGGTGGCGGCATTCAATGCCGTCGGCGTGACCTGCCAGTAGGCAACCGGCAAGCCTGCCGTTGAACGAGGGCCGGTCCGCAAGGGCCGGCCCTTCTCGTTGCCGCGACAGCCTGCCGGAGGCATGCCGGCACGAAACGGACGATCCGGGATTGCAGTCGCGCGGCGCTTGCGGAACAGTGTGCGGATTCCTTCTCCGGACCGCAGCATGGCGCAGCAACCCATCACCCTCATCGGCGGCGGCCTGGTCGGCGCCTTGCTGGCGCAGCAGTTGGCCCGGCGCGGTTTCGCCGTCGACGTCTTCGAAAAGCGCCCCGATCCGCGACTGAGCGGTTTCCTGGGTGGTCGCTCGATCAACCTGGCGCTGGCCGAGCGCGGCCTGCAGGCGCTGCGCACGGCCGGCCTGGCCGACGACGTGCTGCAGCGCGCGGTGATGATGCGCGGGCGCATGGTGCACGACCGCGATGGCAACAGCGGCCTGCAGCGCTACGGCGTGGACGACAGCGAGGTGATCTGGTCGGTCTCGCGCGGCGCGCTGAACATGCTGCTGCTGGATGCGGCCGAGGCGGCCGGCGTGCGCTTTCATTTCGGCCAGTCGCTGGTCGGCGCCGACTTCGGGCGTCAGCGCATCCGGCTCGCCGATGAGGCGGGCGTGCAGCGTGAACTGGATGCCGGGCTGCTGGTCGGCGCCGACGGCGCCGGCTCCGCGGTGCGCGCGGCGATGAACGCGCAGGCGCCGCTGGGCGAGCGGATCGAGTCGCTCGGCCACGGCTACAAGGAACTGGAGATCCCGCCAGCCGGCGAGTTGCCGGCCGCGGTGCTGCAGCACAGCGGCGGCCGCGACCAGTTCGCGCTGGAGCCGCACGCGCTGCACATCTGGCCGCGCGGCGGCTACATGTGCATCGCGCTGCCGAATACCGAGGGCAGCTTCACCGTCACCCTGTTCCTGCCGGCGCAGGGCGCCGCGCCGAGCTTCGCCACCCTGCCCGACGCCACGGCCGCGGGCGCATTCTTCCGCGAGCAGTTCCCGGGCCTGCTGCCGCTGATCCCGCGCTTCGGAGAGGATTTCGACAGCCACCCGGTCGGCACGCTGTCCACGCTGTACCTCGAGCGCTGGCACCTGGACGGCCGCGCGCTGCTGCTCGGCGACGCGGCGCACGCGATCGTGCCGTTCCACGGCCAGGGCATGAACTGCGGCTTCGAGGACACCGTGGTGCTCGCGGACCTGCTGGCCGGGGCGCCGGACGACAGCGCCGACGTGTTCGCCGAATTCCAGCGCGTGCGCCAGCCGAACGCCGACGCGATCGCCGCGATGGCGGTGGAGAACTACATCGAGATGCGCGACTCGGTGGCCGATCCGCACTACCTGGCCAAGCGCGAACTCGGCGCGAAGCTGGCCGAGCGCATTCCCGGCCACTACATGGCGCGCTATCGCCTGGTGACGTTCACCCACGTGCCCTACGCCTACGCGCTTGCACGCGGCCGCGCACAGGATGAACTGCTGGAACAATTGCTGCGCGACACGCCCCGGGTTGCGGACATCGACCTGGACGCCGCGGCGAGTCTGTTGCGCTCCCGCCTGCCGCCGCTGCCGCCACTGCGCCATGGATGAATCGCTGCTTGCCGCCTTCCGCGCCACTCGTTACCTGGTCTGCCTCGACCCTGTGGAATGGGCCGATATCCGCATCGACCAGCCGTTGCCGGTTGCGCTGCACGCGCTGGTCGGTGCCCAGGCCTGGGGGTTCATCACGGCGTGGAACCCGCGCGGCGAACCGCGCGACCTGGCGGACAACCTCGCTGCGCAGGAGCAGCTGTTCGCCGCATTGCGCGAATGGCCGGGGGCGGCGATCCGTCCGGGGATCGGCATCGGCACCAGCGGCTGGCATGAGCCCAGCCTGTTCGTGACCGGTCCCGACCGGGCGACGCTGGACGCGCTGGCCCGTCGCCACGAGCAACTGGCCTACCTTCACGGCCGCGCCGACGGTACGGCCCGCTTGCGCGTAATGGAATGACGCGTCCGCACGCGCCCGTCGACCCGACACCAGGAGAGGTGGGCGGGATCAGGGACCACATGCATTTCAATGCACCAGCTGGTTGATTTCCATGATCGGCAGCAGGATAGCCAGCACGATCATCAGCACGACGCCGCCCATGACCAGGATCATCATCGGTTCGAGCAACGTCAGCAGAACCGCCAGACGTCGTTCGAGAGCCTGCATTTCGAGCTGTGCGGCGCGTTCGAGCATGTGTTCCAGTTTGCCGCTGGCTTCGCCGCTGCCGACCAGGTGGATCATCAGCGGTGGAAAGACATGCGCGGCATCCAGCGCGCGTGTCAGCGTATCGCCTTCGCGCACGCGCTCAATGGCAGCCTTGATGCCGCCTTGCATGACCAGGTTGGACATGGCTTGCGCACCGTAGTCGAGTGCCGCGAGCAAGGGCACGCCACCGCCGACGAGGATGGCCAGCGTACTGGCGAAGCGCGAGGCATTCAGACTCCGAATGACCGATCCGAGCCAGGGCAAGCGCAACGCCAGAGCGTGCCAGCGGCGCCGGTGGCGCTCGCGCTGGAGAACGGCCCGCACGCCGACTGCGGCGCAGAGGCCGATGACGACGAGGCAAGGCCCCGCTCCGCGCAGGAAATCCGAGACCGCAATCAGCCCCCGGGTGAGCAGCGGCAGGCTCTGTCGGGACTGCTGGAAAACCTGCACGATCTGCGGCACGACGTAGACCAGCAATCCGGCAACCACGCAGATCGCCACGAAGGTGACCAGCGCCGGATACAGCAGGGCGAGACTGGTCTTCTGGCGCAGCGCCTGACGCGCCTCCAGGTAGTCGGCAAGGTGTTGCAGCACGTCCGGCAACGCGCCCGATTCCTCGCCACCGCGCACCAGCGCGCGGTAATAACCGGGGAAATCCCGCCCGTAGCTGCCCATGGCGCCGGCGAGCGACAGGCCAGCGGTGACCTCGGCCTTGACGCCACCAAGTACTTCCCGCGTCTTCGGCGCCGGAACCTCCTCGATCAGCGCGGCCAATGCATGCTCCATCGTGAGGCCGGAAGCGAGCAGCGTGGCCAGCTGGCGGGTGAGCAGGCTCAGTTCGGCCGCAGGGATGCCGCGTGACCAGGGCGGCGCCGCGCGCTCCCGGTTGCGAACACGCTCGACGCGCTCCGGATACAAGCCCCGGGTGCGCAACTGGGTGCGGGCCTGACGCGGTGAATCCGCCTGCACCAGGCCGGACCTGGGATGACCGGCGGCATCGAGTGCCCGGTAACGGAACGCCTCCATGGTGCTACCGCTCGCGGGTGACGCGCAGCACTTCCTCCAGGCTCACCGTGCCTTCGGCGGCCAGTCGCATGCCGTCGTCGCGCAGCGAACCCATGCCATGCGCGCCGGCGTGTTCGCGCAGCGTCTGCTCGTCCACCCGGTCGTGGATGAGCTTGCGGAGCTCGTCATCGACCGTGAGCCATTCGTAGATGCCGGTACGGCCCTTGTAGCCGGAGCGGTTGCACGCAGGGCAACCGACCGCCGCATGGAAATTGCCCGGTGCAGACGCCAGACCGAGGCTGCGCAACTGCATGGCATCGGCTGCCAGTGGCACACGACATTCCACGCAGAGCTTGCGCACCAGGCGCTGGGCGCCGATGCCGATCAGGCTGGACGCAAGCAGAAAGGGCTCGACGCCCATGTCGACCAGCCTGGTGACGGCGCTCACCGCGTCGTTCGTATGCAGCGTGGTGAGCACCAGATGCCCGGTGAGGCTGGCCTGGATCGCGATCTGCGCGCTCTCCAGGTCGCGGATTTCGCCGATCATGATCACGTCCGGGTCCTGGCGAAGGATGGTGCGCAGGGCACGCGCGAAGCTCATGTCGACGCGGCTGTTGGTCTGCGTCTGGTTGATGCCGTCGAGGTCGTACTCGATCGGATCCTCGACGGTCATGATGTTGAGCGCCTTGGGATCCAGCCGCGACAGCGCGGCATACAGCGTGGTGGTCTTGCCGGAACCCGTGGGACCGGTCACCAGGATGATGCCGTGCGGCTCGCGGATCAGCGCGTCCACTTGCGCGAGGGTGGGCGGGTCCATGCCCAGCCGGGACAGTTCGAGCCGGCCGGCCTGCTTGTCCAGCAGGCGCAGCACGACACGCTCGCCGTGGCCGGTCGGGATCGTCGACACCCGCACGTCGATCGGCTTGCCGGCGGCGCGCAGCGCGATGCGGCCGTCCTGCGGCAGGCGTTTCTCGGCGATATCGAGCTGCGCCATGATCTTCACGCGCGACACGATGGCCGTATGCAGCGCGCGTGCGGGCTCGATCAGATCGCGCAACGTACCGTCGATGCGCAGCCGAACCACCGAGCGCGACTCGAACGGTTCGATGTGGATGTCCGAAGCGCCTTCGCGCAACGCCTGGGTCAGCAAGGCGTTGATCAGGCGGATCAGCGGCGCGTCGTTCTGGCTGTCCAGCAGGTCCTCGACGCGCGGTATTTCCTGCAGCAACCGGGACAGATCCATGTCTTGTGCGAGGTCGTCCGCCAGCGCAGCCGCGCCTTCGTCGGCGCCGTTGTACAAGGTGGCGATGCGCTCGTCGAACTCGCCTGTGCCGACGCGCTGCGCACGAATGGGCACGCCGAGTGCGCGTCGCAGCTCGGCCAGCGCGCCAGCCGACGCGCCATGGCGCACGACGACTTCGGCGACACCGTCGCCAAGTCCGGTGACGGCGATGCCGTTGGCCTTGGCGAAGGCATACGGCACGGGCGGCTTCGTCAGCATCCCGCGATCACCGCCGATTGTCCTGGCCGGCCGATGCCGGCGGCAGGGGTGGCAACAGTGGCGAAGGATCGTTGCCGCGCACTGCGCCGCGAGTCGGCTCGGCGTGGATCTGCTGACCACGGATGTAGTCGTAGCGTTCGCCGGTCAAGGCACCCGCCCCCTGTGCGTCACGCAGGACGGTCGGGCGCAGGAATACCATCAGATTGGTCTTGGTACGCGAGTGGTTGTTGTAGCGGAACAGGCCGCCGAGCAACGGCAGACTGCCCAGCAGCGGAACCTTGGCTACGCCGCCGTTGACGGAATCCTGCATCAGCCCGCCGAGCACGATGATCTGTCCGTCGTCGACCAGAACAGTCGACTCGATCGAGCGCGTGTTGGTGATGACCCCGGCGGGATTGGCGGTGTCGGCAATGCTCGAAACCTCCTGGTAGATCTGCAGGCGCACGACTCCGCCTTCGGATATCTGCGGGCGAATCCTCAGGGTCAGCCCGACATCCTTGCGCTCGATGGTCTGGAACGGCGACGGCGTGGTTGCCGCACCCGAAACTGCGTACTGGCCGGTGATGAACGGGACGTTCTGGCCAACCACGATCTTCGCCTCCTCGTTGTCGAGGGTGAGCAGGGTCGGCGTCGACAGGATGTTGGCGTTGCTGTCCGTTTCCAGTGCACGCGCGAGCAGGCCGAGGTTGAGGACCTGAACGCCACCCACCGTCACGCTGCCGTGCACCGTGCCGATGTTCAGCCCGGGGCCGGCGCTGGCCTGGTTCTGCGCGATGCCGATGATGTTCCGCCCCGCCCCGCCGAAGTTGGTGCCGCCGAACACATGCGTACCCGACTCGCCGATGCCGCCGAGGTCTTGCCACTGGATGCCGAACTCGCCGGCCTTGTTCGCCGTAAGCTCGACCACGAGCGCCTCGACATAGACCTGCAGCCGCCGCGCATCGAGTTTTTCCACCACCGCGCGCAGGTTGTTGTAGACCGCATCGGGCGCCGTGATGATGATCGAGTTGGTGGCGGCGTCCGCCTGGATGATGCCTGGCACGGTTGCAGCTTGCGGCATGGCGTCTCCCGTCGCCGGCATGCCGCCGCCGCCCGATGCCGCCTGCGCGCCGCCGCCGATGGCAACACCGGCAGTCGCATTCGGCGACACCGCCTCGGCTGGCGCCGCCGCGCCGGATATCTGTCCCGGCGATGATGCGCTGCCGGAGTAGATGCCGCGCAAGGTCTCCGCGAGCTGCACGGCCTCGGCGTTCTTCAGGTAGACGACGTGAACGTTGCCGGCGGCACTGGTCGGGGAGTCGAGCAGTGCGGCGAATTTCCGGACCTGGGCAAGTCGCGCCGGATCGGCCGCGCGCACCAGCAGGCTGTTGGAGCGGGCATCGGCGATGACTGCCACGCGCTGGGTCGGGTCCGTTCCCTGCAGCGTCTGCAACGCCTGCGGCGCTGCCGCAAACAGATTGTTGATGGTCCGCGCTGCGTCCAGCGCGGAAGCATGCTGCAGGACAATCATCGTCGCGCCGGCCTCGTCCGGCTGGTCGACGGCGGCAATGATGCCCGCCAGCCGTTCGAGGTTGCTGGCGTAGTCGGTGATGACCAGCGAGTTGCTGTCCTGCAGCGCGGTGATGGTGTTGTTCGGCGCCACCAGGGGACGCAGCGTAGGCACCAGTTGCACCGCCGACTGATGCGCCAGGGCAAACACCCGCGTCTGCAGTCCGTCGCTGCCGGGGTGTCGGCTCGACTGGACGTTGCTGTGCTGCTTGGCGTCCGCCTCCGGCAGGATCTTGACCAGGCCGTGGTCCTCCACCGCCGCGAAACCTTGCAGGCGCAAGGCCGACAGGAATACCTCGTACACGGTATCGCGTGCCACCGGCCGCGCCGAGATGATGTTGACGGTGCCCTTGACGCGCGGATCAAGCACGAAGTTCTTGCCGGTGACTTCCGCCATCGCCTTCACCACACCCTCGATGTCCGCATCGACGAAATTGAGCGTGACGGTCTTGACCGGCGCCGGACTTTCCGCCGCCTGTGCCATCGCGCGCAACGCCGGAACGTACGCGCAGGACAAGGCCACGGCCACGATGGCCGCTTGCAGCGTGTGCTGGTTCATGGCTGCCCGCAGGGGGAAGTTGACCCATGGCGTTTCATCGGGAAGTGCTCGTGGTGGTGGCAGGGGCTTGGGAGGGGTGTGGCCAGGCCAGCGTTTCGCGCGATCCGTTGCGCTGCAGGATCACCTGCTGGGGAAGTACCTTCTCGAGCCGGATGCCCGGCGCGAGATACTCGCCGGCACGGGCCAGTCGGGTTTTCTTCGCATCGAGTTGCAGCAGCGCGTAGCCGGCGCCCTGCGGCTCGGCAGCCATGACGCCCAGCAGCCTGATCGCCAGCCCGGACGGCACCTCGGCCTGCGCATCGGCGGGCAGCCGGCCAAACAGGTTGCCGGCAGCAGCGAGGCGATCGGCCGGCCCGGAAATCTCCATGGCCCGCGGCAGCGGTGCCGGCGCGCACCACGCCCAGGTCCAGTACGCCAGCACGAGACCGAGCAACGACAGCGCGCCGGCTTTCGATGCAGCGCCGAGCGCCGTTCGCGCAAGATTCGATCGTCCGGACAACATGCCTTTGTTCCCTCTGCCTGCACGGGTTGGATGGTCGCGGGGACAACAGGGTTCCCATGTCGATGGCCCGCCGGAAACTCATGGCCGCGCGCCGGCGGGTGCGCCGCCGAGCGGCGGGCCGAGTTGCAGGTCGAAATCGCCGTTGTCGCGCTCGACGGCGATCAGCCGCAACAGCGGCGCCAGTTGCGGGCGCTGCTGCGCATCGACCCGCGCGGTGGCGGAAAACGTCGCGGGGCCGTCGCCGCGCCAGGACCCGCTGCCGTCGAGATGGAGCGGCCCGCTGCCGGTACGCAATGTCGCCTTCAACAATCCCGCATTGCCGTGGACACGAAGTTCGTAGGTGCCGAGCGGTGCGACCCGGGTCAGGGCGGAACCGGCATCCTTCCACGTAACGACAGCATCGGCCGAAACGGTGTCGCCGGAACGCGAGAACTGCGTGACATGGAGGGCGAGATCGCCGCGCGGGCCGAGCGGCGCCATGCGAGGCACGGCGAGGCCAAGCGCACTGGCCGGCAAGGAGAAGTCGACGCTTGATACCTCGATACTGTGCGCCGAGATGCGCACGGGGAAGCCCCGGTCGGCGTGATCGATGGCGACCTCGAAGTCGAGGCGCCCGCGCCACAGGGCCCGCGGTTGCAGCGTCCAGGAAAGATCCTTGCCGACGCCGCCCGACCCGGCACCATCGCGGATCTCCAGCCGCCCGCTGCCGGACCACAGGCTGCCGTGCGCCTGCGCAAGACGCAGCTTCCCGGCGCTGGCGCGCCGCAGGCCCGCATCGAGCAGCGTAGCTGGCGCCAGCAGGACCAGAAACGCCGCATAGGCCGCCATCGCCACGCAGACGCTGGCAATCGGTCCCCGCCATGTCAGTCGGCGCGTCATCGGCCAGGGCGCTCCAGGGTGACGGTCACGCCCACCTGGCCGGGCGCGGAACCGGATTCGATCCGCACTGCGACAGGGCGCAGCTGCTGCGCGCGCATGGTGTCTGCCCAACCCAGCCAGTCGGCGAAGGCCACATTGGCGAATACCAGCTTCACGTGGCGCGCATCCGGCAGCTCGATGCTCGCCAGCGAACGGGTCAGTCCGCTGGCGTCGACCTGGCGTTGCACCAGCTGGCGCAGGTCCGTCGTCGACGCAGGCAGCGGTGGCATCGCGCGCAGGCGCACGATCTCGTCCGCCTGCCCGCTCTGACGCATCGCGTCTGCACGCAGCTGGGCGACCGCCGGCAGCAGCCGCAAGCGCGCCTGTGTCGTCGCGTACAGCAGCCACGCATACGCCACCAGCCCAAGGCAGATCGCCACGACGGCAACCAGCCCACGTTCCCGCGGGGATCGCGCCGCCCACAGTCGGTTCAAGGCATGCTTCATGGCGACCTCAGGGTCAGCGTGACGGTGCCGCGCCCGGCACGACGCGCCTCCTGCGGCGCGTCGACATCCAACCCGGCCTGCGCCAGGCGAGCCTCGACGCGACGCGTGAGCGCGCCGTCCGCAGCGGCGAACTCCAGCACCATGCGTCCGTCCTCATACGACAGCGCGCGCAGCTCCGCGGCCGGCACCTCCGCCAACGCTGCTGCCACCTTGCCGAGCATGGCCGGGAAATCGCCGCCATCCGGCTGGTTCGCGGCGCGCCGTGCCTGGGCCAGTTGCCGCCGCATCTGCAATGCCGGGTCGGCCACCGCGACGGCGTCGGGGAACAGCGCGCGGAAGCGCGCCTCCATCTGCTGGCGAAGGTCATGCTGTTCGCTCGCCAGCCGCACGCGATCGACCAGCAAGGCTGCCGAATGCAGCAGCAGCGCCGCGAGCAGAATCCAGCCGATGTGTCGCCAGCGTGCGAGCATGGCGACGGACGGGCGCCAGTGCCCGCGTTCCTGATCGATCCGGATGCCGGCCAACGCCGGCGCCATGCGCCAATCCGGTTCCGATGCGAACCGGACGCTGACGCCCAGGCCTTGCTGCCATGCCTCCGGATCGGGCCGCGCCGCCGGCGTCGTCACATGCAGCGCGATCGACGCGGGTACGGCATCGCGCGCCCGCGCCTGCTCAAGCAGCAACTGCAGCACCAGTGGCGGCGTCTGCCGATCGCCGCAATCGGTGGCGCCGCCCTCGAGTTCGCCGATGCGCACATAGCCTTCCTGCCCGCTCCAGGCAAGACTCCACTCCCCTTGCTGCACCGGCAACATCAGCGTCTCGCAATACACGACGTCGACGCGGATACCGACCGCGCCAAGCGCGTCGCGCCAGCCTTGCAGCCGCTGCCGGTCAACCACTGCGAGCACGTCGTCGTCCCCGACCCGCCCCAGCATGCTCACCTGGTTGGCGTCCGGGTCGGATGCCAGTTGTTCCTCGGCTGCATAGGCCAGCAACGCCGCGGACCTGCGCCTGCCCACTCGAGGCAATCGCGTTCGGGTGATCAAGACCTGGCTGGCGGCAAGCACCAGTTCGACCCGCGATGCCGTGTTCGGCAACTGTGCCAGTGCCCCACTTCCGGAATGCACACCGGCGTGCTCGTCCAGCAGCACCCATCGGCATGACGTGGGCGCCGCCGACAGCGGACAGAATATGCGCAGCAGACTCATCGGAGCTTCCGCCATACGACGCCGGGCCAGCGCGCCGCGTCCGTCCGCGCCAACAGCAGCTGGCTGCGGGCCTGCGTCTTGCCGTAAGTCACCCGCAGCGTGACCAGGAAGTAATCGCTGCCGACGCGGATGTCCTGCCCGGGTACCGTGGCGTCCTTGCCGAGCTGGCCAAGGAAATCGGCGTTGTTGCGATAGAAAGTTCCGTTGCGGCGGGCGACCAGTACCCGCGCCGAATCCAGGTCCAGGCCATCGACCACGGCAGCGAGAACCTCGGCGGACGCCGTGTTCACGTTGAGCGCGGTGGTCGCCGGCAGCGCCGTCACGAAAGGCGCGAGGCGCGCGCGGACACTGGCGTCGAAGCCACGTACAAGACCCAGTTCGTCCAGATCGACGAGCGGCCGGTTGGCGGCCAGACGAGGATGGCCGAGCCCGCGGTAGTACGTATCCTCCGCCCCGCCGGCGGGCTGCGCCACGCTGTCGGCGTCGACCCAGTTGGCGAGCGCATCGGCCAGCTCCGCCGGCAAGCCGAGGATGGCCAGCAGACGCTGGAAACGCGCGTACTGCGTGACATCGAGCTTGCCGTTCCGGACCAGGTTGTCGAGATTGAACCGGCCTTGCTGGTCCTCGATGTGGCCGGCCAGTTCGCCATTCTCGAACGGGATCGGCGGCAGGCGCAGCGCCCACGGTTCTCCGGCGTGGTCGACGTCGCCGCTGGCGCGACGGTCGTCGAACAGCATTGCGCGAGCCCAGTCGCCTCCCGCCGTGACCAGTTCCTCGGCCTGGACATGGTCGGCGGCCAACCCGGCCTGGCGCGACCACGTGCTCAGCGCGACCAGCATGGCCGTTGCCGCCACTGCAGCCACCGCCATGATCGCCATCGCCATCAGCAAGGCCGCACCGCGCTGCCCGGCGTTCATGAGCGCAGCGCGAACACGCGCACCACGGTTTCGCCCGAACCGAGCACCACTTGCATGCGTACGGCCAGCGGCAGCGGGGGGTCGGCCGGCGTCGTCGGCCACGTATTGTTCCAGGTCAACGCGGGGCCGAGGTATTGCAGGCTCAGGCGGGTCACGTCATCGAGTACCACGTAGCGGGTCGGCGGCGTGGTTGCGGCAAGGTCGAGCCCCGGCCAGATCCACAGTTCGATCTGGTGCGCGCCGTTCACTCCGTAGCCGATGCGCCGCGGTACGTCGACGCCGTCCGTCCCGGCGAACCGAGTGAACTCCAGCAGTGGCGCCTGTGCTGCATCGGGTCGACCAAGCCACGCTGGCGAGGTGCCGGCATCGCTGCGCACCGGGCGCGGCGCGGCCAGCCGTATATCGCGCGCAAAGCGGACGAAGAACGACTCCGCCTGCCGCCATTGCGCGGATTCCGCCTGGATGCGGTCGCGCGACGCCATGACCACGCCAAGTCCGCGATAGGCCATCAGCGTGAGCAGCGACAGAACGAGCAGCGCCGACAGCAGCTCGATCAAGGTGAATCCGGGGGCAGCGCGAAACCGGTGGGCGTTCATCGGCCGCTCTCCGCGGGATCCACGACAAAACCCGTGGAATGCGCAAGGAAGTGCGCTGGCTGCGCCGGCACGAAGACGAAGACGTCGACGCGATGGAATGCCGCATTCGGCGTCGCGGATACTTCCTCGCGCCAGCCGAGTTCAAGATTGCCCTGGTGCCGCACACCGGTTCGCACGCCGACCGGCAACCAGTCGCCGCGTGCACGATGCTCGGCGAGGCGATCGGCCGCGACCCACCCGGCCAGCAGTCGCCCACGCAGTTCGTCGACATGGCTGACGCCCTGCGTGGCCACGCGCAACGCGGCAAGCAGCGACACCGCGACGATCGTCATGGCGACCAGCACTTCGACCAGCGTGAATCCCGGCGCGTCATTGCGCTGCCATGTCGCCATAGGTCTTCCCCTGCCCGGGTGCGATGCGCAAGTCGCCGACCGGAGAGGCCGCGATGCCGTAATGGTCGGCACCGAGCGCCAGGTCCATCGAAAACGCCGACATCGAGCCGTCGGACGGAAACTGCAGACGCATGGTCGACTGCGCCGCGGCGGCTTCGTTGCGCAGCTGCGATACCAGCATGCCGTGCGGCAGGCTGCGCGCACGCAACACATCGTCGTCACGGATCTCGGACCACCCGTCATCGCCACCCTGGCGCCAGAAGCGGTAGTGGCTGCCGTCGGAAGTCCACACGATGGCGGCGCCGGAGATGCGCGCTTCCTGGGCGGCAAGCTCCAGCAGCTGCGCGAGTCGCTCGGCCTCGACCCGCAACAGGTCGCGATCGCCCGGTTGCATCCGTGCCCCGATGGTTCCCGCCAGGATGCCCATGATCAGCACCACGACCAGCATCTCCAGCAGCGTGAAGCCGCGTTTGCCCTGGCGAACGATCGCTTCATGCACGGCACGGGCTTCCGTCACAGCGTCCACGAACCGATGTCGGCATCGTTGCCCTCGCCGCCGGGTGCACCGTCGGCCCCCAAACCGTAGACATCCACCTCCCCGTGCAGGCCCGGGTTCAGGTACTGGTAGGGATGGCCCCAAGGGTCTTTCGGCAGGCGCCCGACGTATCCCTCGGGCTTCCAGTTCGGCGGGATCGGGCCGGAGTCCGGCCGGGACACCAGCGCCTGCAGTCCCTGTTCGGTGGTCGGGTAGCGCCGGTTGTCCAGACGATAGAGCTGCAGGGCCTGCATCAGGCTGGCGATGTCCTGCCGCGAAGCGGTCACGCGCGCCTCGTCCGGCCGGCTCATCACCTTCGGCACGACCAGCGCAGCGAGGATGCCGAGGATCACCACGACCACCATCAGTTCAAGCAGGGTGAAACCGCGTTGGGACGAAACACGTGTCGGCATGGTGGCGCCACCTCGGATGTGCAGAGAGCTTGCGGCTCGAATGTCCGGCCGCACTGCGCGTGCGCACGGCGGCAAGGCAAGACGGCTCCAGCACAGGCTCGACGCGTTCGGCGGGCACATCGGCCCGAAGATGCGCTGAAGTCTCCGTTGTGATGCAAGCAGCGGCCCGCAGGTTCCGCATGACGCGCATGCGCATCGTCGGTGCGGCAGGCAAACCCGTTCGCCGATCGCAATGCCTCTGTCGCCGTCCCGTGCGTCGACGGGAACCTTATTCGTGCCGCTGCGTCGGTTGGTGAGCGGGGACTGGTTCCCCGGCGTCGACGCGATGCAATGCGGGTACCGCGCAGCGATGGATCTGCGCGGATTCGTCGATACGCAGAGACAGTTCCATGGTGCCGGCCGATGCGGTCGGCATGGGTTGCTGCGGCCGTTGGAAACCGCTGCGCGGAGTGTTTTTGTCCTGACTGGGTGCATCCAATGAAGAGGGAATGCAGATGAGCAGATTCATGCACAAGAAATGGTTGCCGACGGCGCTGCCTGTCGCACTTGTCGTCGGCCTCACCGGATGCGGCGGCTCCAGTCCCCACGGCCAGGCGGCCACGCCGCCTCCGGTCCCGGCCCCGACCGTGGTGTCCACCACCCCGGCCAATGCAGCGACGGGCGTACTGAATACGGCGGAAGTCAGCGCCACGTTCGACCAGGCGATCGACCCGGCAACGCTGAAGAACGCCACCTTCAACGTGAACTGCCCGGCCGGCGCGGCTGCCTTCGGGTCCGTCACCTACGATGCGGCGACGAGGAAAGCCACGTTCGTGCGCATCACCGAATCGCCGACCAACCCGCCGCAGTCGGAGGTGGCCGAACCCATGGCGGCGAACGTCACCTGCACCGCGACCATCACGACCGGCGTCAAGGGCACCAACGGCGCCGCGTTGGCAACGAATTACGTGTGGACATTCTCGACCGTGACCGACACGGCGTTCCTGGACCAGGGCAAGCAGATCTTCCGCTTCGACACGTTCGGCGACGAGACGACGTGGACCGACACACTGCACATGAACGACGTCATCGCTGCAGCCGTCGATCCGAAGACGGCGTTGGCCGTCGGCCTGAAAGTGGACGCAGAGGCGCTTCCTTCGTCCGTCGTGGCAGGCATCCAGGACGGCAGCATCAGCCTGACCAGTCCCGACACCACGCTTGCGCTGATCAGCCTCGATGCGGTGGTGGGCATCAAGGGCACCGTGGAAACCGTCAACGGCAAGAGCACGCTGACCCGCGTCGGAATCACCTGTGCGTTGTGCCATTCCACGGTCGACAACTCGTTTGCGCCGGGTATCGGCAAGCGCCTGGATGGCTGGCCCAATCGCGACCTCAATCCCGGGCTGATCATCTCGCTGTCGCCGGCGCTGACCCAGGCGCAAAAGGCCGTCTACAGTTCGTGGGGGCCGGGCATGTACGACCCCCGCTACAACATCGATGGCATCAACGGTCCGCAGGTGATCTCGCCGGCCTTCGGCCTGCAGGGCATCCACAAGATCATCGCGACCGGCGATGGCGACGATCTGGCTTACTGGAACCGGTATGTCGCCGTCACGCAGATGGGCGGGCACGGCAACTTCACCGATGCGCGCGTCGGCACGGGCATCAACATCACCAACGGTACCGACGACCTGGTCACCGCCAAGCTGCCCGCGCTGCAGGCATATCAGCTGTCGATCGCGGCGCCACCCGCACCGGCCGGCAGCTTCGACGCCGCGGCCGCAGCGCGCGGCAAGGTCCTTTTCGAGGGCAAGGCAGGATGCATCACCTGCCACAGCGGCCCCGAGTTCACCGACGCCAACGAACGCCTGCACCCGGCAAGCGACGTGGCAAGCGAACCCGAGGCCCCCGGCGTGCCAAGCTACGCATCGCGCACGGCGACCAAGCAGTACCGCACGGCACCGTTGAAGGGTGTCTGGCAGCATCCACCGTACTTCCACAACGGCTCGGCGGCCACGCTCGACGACGTCGTGGCGAAATACAACGCGAAGCAGGCGCTCGGCCTGAGCAGCGCGGAGGTAGCCGACGTCGCGCAGTACGTGAAGTCGCTGTAGCTCGTGCGGGAGCGCCCGACCGGACGAATGCGACACGATCCGCAGGGCGCGACCCGGCAGTTCAAGCCGGCCCCGCGGCGCGGTTTGGCCAGATACCCGAGGACATCCCCCGACGCCGCCGGGGGATGCCCGCTTCAGGCAATCCCGATCGCCACTGGAGCAAGGCAAGCCGGCGGTGACCCGTCGGCGCCCTGCACCGGCGTGATGCCGATGGCGGATCGCACCGGCATCTGGCGACCAAGCAGCGGCAACCGGGCCACGGGGGAGCTAATCGCCCTCGCCGGAAGCTGGTTCCGCCGAGAGCCACGCCATCACGACGGCGGTCATGCACGCGCAGCGCACGCCGAGAAACGGAAAACTGTCGGCCAGCATGTTGCCGAGCGTGGTGCCCAGCGACTTGCGCAGCAGCCGGCGCGCGCGGTGCAGCCGGGTCTTCACGGTCTGCGGCTTGATGGCCAGTCGAGCAGCGGTTTCCTCGACGCTGCACGCTTCGATCTCGCGCAACCTGAAGACGGTGCGATAGGGCTCGGGCAGCTCGTCGATCGCATCCCGCAGCAGGAGACGGATCTCTGCGCGGGCAGCGAACGATACCGGATCGCCACCATGGCGCCCAAGCCCGGATCGGCTGACCCAGAAAGGATCCGGCGACGACATGTCGACGTGCTCAAGCCCGACCGTCGCGCGCCGCCTGCGCAAGCGGCTGCGCGCCTCGTTGAGCAGGATGCTGATCAGCCAGGTTCGCAGGGGCGCATCGCCGCGGAACGTGTCGAATTTGTCATAGGCCCTGGTGAAAGCTTCCTGCACGATGTCCTCGGCTTCGGTCTCCTCCTTGAGCACGCCGCGCGCGATCCGGTACAAGTGCGGGCCGAAGCGCTGCATGATGTACCGGAACGCTTCATGGTCGCCATGCGTCACAAGCAGGACCAGCGCGGCGTCGTTCAGCGCGGCGTAGTCGATCCGCGTGACATCCGCGGACGAAGATGAGGACCCTTGCATGGCTATTTGGATGCAGATGCGGCTTGCGGGTTCCGGCATCGACCGGCGGCCGGCATCGGCGCTCACGAACGCGGGCCGCTGCCTGCCCGGCACGATCCGGCTACCGGCGTGCCCGACGCTCCGGGCCGCCGGGCCGGGCAGCACATGCGCCGGCATGGCCCGGGGTACGGCCCGGTGTACGCGCGCCTGCGGCACTCGCGCGACAGCGGCAGTGCGCCGCATGGACAAGCGCCATCGCCATTGCGGACAATCACGGAGATGACCGCCACGCCCGCCGCCGCGCCCCTGCTCGAAGCACGGGGCTTGAGTTTTCGTCGCCAGGACGAACCGGTGTTCGCACCGCTGGATTTCCGGTTGCACGCGGGCGAGCTGGCCCTGATCGAGGGCGACAACGGCAGCGGCAAGACCACCTTGCTGCGCATGCTGGCCGGCCTGCTGCATGTCGGCGAAGGGGAACTGCGCTGGCGCGGCGCGCCGCTGCAGCGCGACGCCACCGCCGGCGACATCCTGTTCCTCGGCCACCAGCTGGGATTGAAGGCGGACTTCAGCCCGCGCGAGAACCTGCGCGTGGCGGCCAGCCTGCATGGCTGCCGCGAGGGCGCCAACGCTGCCTCCGTGCTGGCCCGGATCGGCCTGCGCGGCTACGAGGACGAGCCGGTGCGGCGCTTGTCCGCCGGCCAGAAGAAGCGCGCCGCGCTGGCGCGCCTGCTGCTGCTGCCGGCCACGCTGTGGCTGCTCGACGAGCCCTACGCCAACCTCGACCGCATCGGCATCGCGCTGGTCAACGAGTTGCTGGAAGGCCACACCGACGCCGGTGGCGCGGCGATGGTCACCAGCCACGGCACCGTGAGTTTCCACGGCGGCGAACCGCGACGGATTCGCATGCATGATTGAGGCCGGGAACCCCATGCGTGAACTCGCTCCCCTGCGACCGAAGGAAATCCCTTTGGGACAAGCAGAGGGAGGAGCACGACGATGAACCGGCCGGGCCTCGGCACCGCCTGCGCCGCGATGCTGCGGCGCGACCTCGCGCTCGCCTGGCGTCGCCGCGGCGACATCGCCATGCCGGTGCTGTACGCGGTGATCGTGGCCACGCTGTTTCCGTTCGCGCTGGGCCCGGAAGACACCCTGCTGCAGCGGATTGCCGGCGGGGTGGTGCTGGTCACCGTGTTGCTGGCGATGCTGCTGGCGCTGGATGCGATGTTCGCCAGCGACATCGAGGACGGTTCGCTGGAACAACTGGTGCTGTCGCCGCAGCCGCTGGCGCTGCTGCTGGGCATGAAGATCCTCGCCCACTGGCTGGCCACCGCGCTGCCGCTGATCGTGATCGCGCCGCTGCTGGCGGCGATGCTGCACCTGCCCGGCGCGGTGATTCCGGTACTGCTGCTGGCGCTGCTGCTGGCCACGCCGCTGCTCAGCCTGCTCGGTGCCGTGCTGGTGGCGCTGACGGCCGGCACGCGGCGCTCTGGTATGCTGCTCGCCTTGATGCTGCTGCCTTTGTGCGTGCCGGCCGTGATCTTCGCCGCCGGCGCGGTGGCTGCCGCCCAACAGGGGCTGCCGTGGCTGGCACCGATCGCCTGGCTGGCTGCCGCCCTGGTGCTCGCCGTGGTGCTGGCGCCGCTGGCCTGCGCGGCCGCCCTTCGCATTGCCCTGGACGCATGATGTCTGACTGGATTCCGCTCTGGTTGCACAAGCTCGGCTCGCCGCCGACGTTCTACCGCTTCGCCGGCGCGCTGCAGCCGTGGGCGATGGCGCTGGCGCTGCTGCTGGGCGCGGTCGCGCTGTACGGCGGCCTGGTGCTGGCGCCCGCCGACTACCAGCAGGGCGACGCCTACCGGATCATCTTCATCCACGTGCCCAGTGCGTGGATGAGCATGTTCATCTACGCGGTGATGGGCGTGGCCTCGTTCGTCGCGCTGGTGTGGCGGATCAAGCTGGCCGAGGTGGTGGCGATGCAATCGGCGCCGATCGGCGCGGCGTTCACCTTCATCACCCTGGTCACCGGCTCGTTGTGGGGCAAGCCGATGTGGGGCACCTGGTGGACCTGGGACGCGCGGCTGACCTCCGAGCTGGTGCTGCTGTTCCTGTATCTCGGCGTCATCGGCCTGTACCACGCGTTCGAGGATCGCCGCCAGGGCGCGCGCGCCGCCGGCTTCCTGGCCATCATCGGCGTCATCAACGTGCCGATCGTGCACTTCTCGGTGAACTGGTGGAACACCTTGCACCAGGGCAGCACGGTCAACGTGTTCGGCCAGTCGAAGATGGCGTGGGACATGCTGTGGCCGCTGCTGACGATGACCCTGGCGACCAAGTTCTACTACGCCGGCAGCCTGTTCCGCCGTGCGCGCACCGACCTGCTGGACATGGAAGGCGGCAAGGACTGGGTACGCAAGATTGCCGAAGACGAGGCCGACCGATGAGCGCGCTGCAGCAATTTTTCGCCGCGGGCGGCGAGGCCGCCGCCTTCTTCAGGATGGGCGGCTACGCCGCCTACGTGTGGCCAGCCTACGCGGTGTTCTTCATCGTGCTCGTTGCGGACAGCCTCGCGCCGGGACTGCGCCGCCACCGCGTGCTGCGGGAACTTCGCGCGCGACTGGCCCGTCAGAGTGCCCGTCAGCAACGTCATTCACCTCCTTCCACGCCGTCCGCCTGACCGGCACAGACCTGCCATGCCCATGAACCCCACCCGCAAGCGCCGCCTCGTCATCGTCTTGCTGATCCTCGCCGCGGCCACGCTAGCCACCGTGCTGGTGGTGGTGGCGCTGCAGAACAACATGAACTACCTGCTCACGCCGAGCCAGGTGCAGTCCGGCCAGGCCAGCGGCTACAAGACCTTTCGCCTCGGCGGCATGGTCAAGGCCGGCTCGATCCAGCGCTCCAGCGATTCGCTCAAGGTCACCTTCACCGTGGTCGACGCCGGCGGCGCGATGCCGGTGGAGTACACCGGCATCCTCCCGGACCTGTTCCGCGACAACCAGTCGGTGATTGCCACCGGCCACATGGCCGGCGCCCGCTTCGTCGCCACCGAAGTGCTGGCCAAGCACGACGAAACCTACATGCCCAAGGAACTGAAGGACGCGATGGCCAAGGCGCATGCCGAGAAGCCGGGAATAGGGAATCGAGAATAGGGAATCGGAAAAGCCGTGCACACCATTCCCTGCTGTCAATTGCTGCACCGAAACGCGCCGAAACTGCGTGGTGCCTCGCTTTCACCTATTCCCCACTCCCTATTCCCTATTCCCGGCTCAAACCCATGACCCCCGAACTCGGCCAACTTGCACTGATTCTCGCCCTGCTGCTCGCCCTGGCACAGGGCGTCCTGCCGCTGATCGGCGCGTGGCGCGGCAATCGCGCGCTGATGGCGGTGGCGCGGCCGGCGGCGGCGGGCCAGGCGGTGTTCGTGGCGTTCGCCTTCGGCATCCTGGTGTGGGCGTTCCTGCATTTCGATTTCTCGGTGCAGTACGTGGCCGACAACTCCAACCTGGAGCTGCCGTGGTACTACCGCATCGCCGCGGTGTGGGGCGCGCACGAGGGTTCGCTGCTGTTGTGGATCTTCATCCTCAACGTGTGGACGGTGGCGCTGGCCGCGTTCAGTTACAAGCTGCCCGAAGTGTTCGCCTCGCGCGTGCTCGCGGTGATGGGATTGATCGCGGTGGGCTTTCTCGCCTTCATCGTGTTTACCTCCGACCCGTTCGGCCGGCTGCTGCCGATGCCCGGCGACGGCGCGGATCTCAACCCGGTGCTGCAGGACCCCGGCATGGCCTTCCACCCGCCGGTGCTCTACACCGGCTACGTCGGCTTCTCCGTGGCCTTCGCGTTTGCCATCGCCGGCCTGCTCGGCGGCGAGCTGGAACAGGCGTGGGTGCGCTGGGCGCGACCGTGGACCAACGTGGCCTGGGCCTTCCTCACCCTGGGCATCGTCGCCGGCAGCTGGTGGGCGTATGCGGAGCTGGGCTGGGGCGGCTGGTGGTTCTGGGACCCGGTGGAAAACGCCAGCTTCATGCCGTGGCTGGTCGGCGCGGCATTGATCCATGCGCAGGCGGTGACCGAGAAGCGCGGCTCGCTGCGCGCGTGGACGATCCTGCTCTCGATCTTCGCGTTCTCGCTGTCCCTGCTGGGCACCTTCCTGGTGCGCTCGGGCGTGCTGACCTCGGTGCACGCGTTCGCCTCCGATCCGCGCCGCGGCGTGTTCATCCTGATCTTCCTCACCATCGTGGTCGGCGGCTCGCTGTTGCTGTACGCGTTGCGAGCGCCCAAGGTGGCCGGCGGCAAGGCGTTCCAGCTGCTGTCGCGCGAAACCGTGCTGTTGATCGGCAACCTGATGTTCGCGGTGGCTGCGGCGATGGTGTTGCTGGGCACGCTGTTCCCGCTGATCGGCGACGCGCTGAACCTGGGCCGGATCTCGGTCGGCCCGCCGTATTTCGGCTTCCTGTTCCCGCTGCTGATGTTGCCGGTCGTGCTGCTGATGCCGTTCGGGCCGTTCCTGCGCTGGGGCAAGGGCGAATCGCCGCTGCTGAAGCAGATCCTGCTGCGCGTCGGCGTTGCCGCGGCGGCCTGCGCGATCGTGGCGGCGTTCTTCGTCGACGGCAAGCTCAAGGCGATCGTCGGCGTCGCGGCGCTGGTGTGGCTGGGCGTGGGCGTGCTGCTGTATGCCTACAAGCGCTGGCGCGACGTGCCGCGCGGCCGCCGTTATCCGGGCGAGATGGCCGGCATGCTGCTGGCGCATCTTGGCGTGGGGGTGTTCGTCGCCGGCGTGCTGCTGACCGAATCGCTCAGCGTGACCCGCGACGTGCGCATGGCGCCGGGCGAAACGCAGCACATCAGCGGTTACGATTTCCGCTTCGATGGCGTGCACCGCACCACCGGCCCGAACTGGAAAGCCGACCAGGGCGTGATCACGGTGACCCGCGACGACAAGCAGATTGCGGTCATGCACCCGCAGAAGCGCACCTACCCGCGCGGTCAGGTGCAGACCGAGTCGGCGGTCGACGCCGGCGTGTTCCGCGACCTGTACGTGGCGTTGGGCGAGCCGATGGACGCCGGCAACATCGAAGGCGCGTGGGCGCTGCGCCTCTACTACAAGCCATTCGTGCGCTGGATCTGGGGTGGCGGCTTGCTGATGATGCTGGGTGGCTTCGTCTGCGCCGCAGACAAGCGCTTCCGTCTCAAGCGCACGGCTGATGCCACCGCTTCGCTGGACCTGCAGCCACAGGAAACCCGCGCATGAATCGCCTGCTGCCGTTCATCGGTTTCATGCTGCTGGTGGGCCTGTTCGGGTTCGGCATCTGGTGGAACACGCGCCACGATCCGAACGCGATCCCCACGCCGCTGCTGAACAAGCCCGCGCCCGCGTTCAACCTGCCCAAGCTGTACGAGCCGACGCAGACGGTGAGCAAGGCCGACCTGCTCGGCCAGCCCTACCTGCTCAACGTGTTCGCCAGCTGGTGCATCGAGTGCGGCGTGGAACACCCCGTGCTGACCGCCGCAGCGCCGAGCCTTGGGGTGAAGCTGGTCGGCTACAACTACAAGGATGCGCCGGCCGACGCCAAGGCCTGGCTGGCGGCGCACGGCAGCCCATACGCGTTGCTGATCGCCGACGAGTCCGGCCAGACCGCGATCGACTTCGGCGTCTACGGCGCGCCGGAAAGCTTCCTGGTCGACGCGAAGGGCGTGATCCGCTTCAAGCACATCGGGCCGATCACCCCGGACGTGCTGGCGACCAAGGTCAAGCCGGCGATCGCCGCGATGTTGAAGGAGACGCCGTGAAACCGGGCATCGGGTATCGGGCATCGCCAGCCCGCGGGTTGCTGTTCGCGTTCTTCATCGCGCTGCTGACGTGCGCGGGCATCGCCCACGCGCAGGCGATCGAGCCGATGCCGTTCACGGATCACACGCAGGAACTGCGTTTCCAGCATCTCACCCACCAGCTGCGTTGCCCGATGTGCCAGAACGAGACGCTGGCCGATTCCAATGCGCCGATCGCCCGCGACCTGCGCAACCAGATCTTCAAGCTGATGCAACAAGGCAAGAGCGACGACGAGATCAAGCAGTACCTGGTCGCGCGCTATTCGAATTACATCCTGTACGACCCGCCGCTGAAGCCGGGCACCGTGCTGCTCTGGTTCGGGCCGCTGGCGATTCTGCTGGCCGGCGCCGGCGTGGTGCTGGTGGCGATCCGCAAACGCAGGCGCGAAGGCGTTGACACAAAGACCGTCGGCGACAGCGCCGACAACGGGGAAGATTGGTGAAAATCGCCTTTATCGTGGTGGCCGCGCTGATGGTCGCGCTGGCGCTGGCTGCCCTGCTGGTGCCCCTGGTGCGCGAGGGACGCCGCTCCGGCCGCGCTCGCAGCGTGTTCGTGCTGAGCCTGTCCATCGCCCTGCTGCTGCCGCTGGGTGCCGGCGTGCTCTATCTCAAGGTCGGCACGCCGGCGGCACTCAACGGGGTCTCTGCGCAGGCGCAGACGCCGATCAGCCTGCCGCAGGCGATCGCCCAGCTGCGCGAGCACCTGGCGCAGCAGCCCGACGATCAGCAAGGCTGGATGCTGCTGGCACAGACCAGCGCGATGATGCGCCAGCCAGGCGACGCGCGCGATGCGTGGGACCACGTGCTGAAGCTCGATGCCAACAACGCCGAGGCGATGGTGGGCTGGGCCGAAAGCGATTCGATGCTGCGCGCCGACCACCAGATCGAAGGCCGCGCCCGCGAGCTGCTGCAGCGTGCGGTGAAGCAGCACCCGGACAACCAGCGCGGGCTGTGGCTGCTCGGCATCAGCGACTTCCAGCGCGGCGACTACCGCAACGCTGCCGCCACCTGGCGCCTGCTGCAACCGCAGCTCGAACCCGGCTCCAGCGTGGCGAAGTCCGTCGCCGAACAGATCGCCATCGCCGACGCCCGCGCCGGCGGCGCACCGGCCGGTGCCTCCGGCAGCGCCGCAGCGGCTGTGCCGGCAGGTGCTTCGTTGCGGGTCACCGTCACCCTGGCGCCGTCGCTGCAGGGCAAGCTGGCCAAGGGCGACGTGCTCTATGTCTACGCGCGCGCGCCGGATGGCCCGCCGATGCCGCTGGCGGTGGCCCGGATCGAGCCGGTCAAGCTGCCCGCCACGGTCACTCTCAACGACGCCATGGCGATGACGCCCGCGTTCAAGCTGTCGTCGGTGGCACGGGTTTTCGTCGGCGCGCGGATCAGCCATGACGGCCAGCCCACCGCCGCGCCCGGCGACCTCGAAGGCGATGCGGGCGTGGTCGACGTCGCACGCAAGACGCCGGTCGCCATCACCATCGACAAGGTGCACTGACGATGGGCGACGCGCGCCGCTATCTGAACCTGCCCTCGCCGTTTCCGATGAAGCGCGGCGGGGAACTGCACGGCGCGCACGTCGCCTACGAAACCTGGGGCACGCTGAATGCAGCGCGCGACAACGCAGTGCTGGTGCTCACCGGGTTGTCGCCCAGTGCACACATGACCTCGTGCGATGAAGACCCGTCGCCCGGCTGGTGGCAGGACATGGCCGGCCCCGGCAAGGCGATCGACACGGATCGCTGGTTCGCGATCTGCGTGAACTCGCTGGGCAGCGACAAGGGCTCCACCTGTCCGGCGTCGCTCGACCCTGCCACGGGCGAGCCCTATCGGCTGAGCTTTCCCGAGCTGGCGCTGGAAGACGTGGCCAATGCCGCGCACGCCGTGGTCGCCAGCCTCGGCATCACGCAGCTGGCCTGCCTGATCGGCTGCTCGATGGGCGGCATGAGCGCGCTGGCCTACATGCTGTTGCACCCGGGCAGCGTGCGCGCGCACATCAGCGTGGATACCGCGCCGCAGGCGCAGCCGTTCGCCATCGCGATCCGCTCCCTGCAGCGCGAGGCCATCCGCCTCGACCGGCACTGGAACGAAGGCGTTTACGACGACGCCAACTACCCCGACATCGGCATGAGCATCGCGCGCAAGCTGGGCGTGATCACCTACCGCTCCGCGATGGAATGGAACGGCCGCTTCGCGCGCATCCGGCTCGATCCGGAGCAGCGCGAGGACGAACCGTTCGGCCGCGAGTTCCAGGTGGAGTCCTATCTCGAAGGCCACGCCAGGCGTTTCGTGCGTACCTTCGATCCGAACTGCTACCTGTACCTGTCGCGCGCCAGCGACTGGTTCGACATCGCCGAGTACGGCCACGGCAGCGTGCACGACGGGCTCAAGCGCATCTGCATCGAACAGGCCATGGTGATCGGCGTGAGCACCGACATCCTGTTTCCGCTGCAGCAGCAGGAGCAGATCGCCGAAGGTCTGCAGGCTGCCGGCGCCAGGGTGGAATTCGTGGCGCTGGATTCGCCCCAGGGCCACGATGCCTTCCTGGTCGACATCGAGCACTACAGCCCCGCCATCGGCGGATTTCTGAACCGCCTGGCGGCCGCGCCATCGCCGCACTGGTAGACTCTGGCCGCCACTCGCCCATCCGAGACCGCCATGCTCACCCTGGATTTCCCCGGCAGCCGCACCCTGATCGACGCGATCGACGCCGCCGTGGCCAAACCCACCACCCACGAACTCACCGACAGCCTGCGCCAGAGCCTGTGCCGGCTGATCCGCGAGCAGGCAGTGCGCCTGCCCGAATGCGTGTTCGAGGCCAACCCGGAGCACTACGCGCGCCGCGAGCTGTACCGCAGCGAAGACCACGGCTACTGCGTGGTGGCGATGACCTGGGGGCCGGGCCAGGGCACGCCGATCCACGACCACGATGGCATGTGGTGCGTCGAGGGCGTCTGGAACGGCGCGTTGGAGATCGTGCAGTACGAACTGCTGGAGCACGATGCGCAACGCTACTGCTTCCAGGCAGTCGGCTCGATCCAGGCCGGCACCGGCTCCGCCGGCAGCCTGATCCCGCCGCACGAATACCACAGCATCCGCAACCCCAGCGACGACGCCGTCACCGTGAGCCTGCACGTCTACTCCGGCCCGATGGTTCGCTGCTCGGTATTCCAGCCACTGCCCGAAGACCGCTGGTACGGCCGCGACGTGCGCCAGCTGGGTCTCGACCGCGTGCACTGAACCCGGCATAATTCCCCGCTCACGCATGCCGGTGTGGCGGAATGGTAGACGCGGCGGACTCAAAATCCGCTTGTGGTGACACAGTGGAGGTTCGAGTCCTCTCACCGGTACCAGGTAGCGAAAAACCCCGCTTCACGCGGGGTTTTTCACGTCTGCAGGGCGCGCACGGGCTGCTACAACTCGCGCACCACGCGGAAGCCCACGCGGCCGCTGCGCACGTCGCCGTCGGCGCCCTGGCGGTAGGCGGAGGTCACCTGGTCGGGGGAGCTGCCCCATGAGCCGCCGCGCAATACGTGCACGCGGCAGCCGGGGTTGATCCAGGCGCTGCCGTCGTCGGGGGCGCGGATGTAGTTGTCGTGCCAGCAGTCGGCGACCCATTCGGAGACGTTGCCGTCCATGTCGTACAGGCCGAACGGGTTGGCGGCGAAGCTCATCACCGGCGCCGGGCCCCAGTAGCCGTCGCGGTAGCCGCGAAAGGCGTTGCTCCAGCGACGCCCGCTGCGCGAGCGGTCGCCGGAGCCGGTCAGGTTCTCCACCTTCTGGTCGGGTGCGGCGTCGCCCCACCAGTAGCGGCTGGTGGCGCCGCCGCGCAGCGCGTACTCGAACTCCGCCTCGCTGGGCAGCCGATACTGCTTGCCGGTGCGCTCGCTCAGCCACTTGGCGTAGGCCACCGCATCGTTCCACGAGATGTTGACCACCGGCAGGTTGTCGCCGGCCTTGCGGCCGGCGTAGTCGTCCTGCCAGCTGGCGTTGGCATCGTCGCGCAGGGCGCCGCTGCGCTCGTCGTACACGCTGGCGCCGCCGAGCCGGGTCGAATCGGGTACGTAGCCGCTGGCGCGGACGAACTCGCGGAACTCGCCCACGCTGATTTCCGTGCGCGCGATGGCGAAGCCCCTGGCCAGGGTGACCCGGTGCTGCGGCAACTGGGCGTCGGTGCGATCCTCGTTGTCAGCCGCCGCCCCCATCAGGAACGAGCCGGTGGGCACCACCACCATCGCCGGCCCCTTGCCGGGCAGGTCGACGTAGCGATCGGTGAACACCTGACCGGGCTTGTAGTTCGCGTACAGGCGCGCGTTGGTCAGTTGCTCGTCCACCTGCGCCAGCTCGGGCAGGTCGGCATCGGTCGCGCGTGCCTGCGCGACCAGTTTGGTCGCCAGCTCGAGGTTGCCGCCATCCAGCGCCAGCCGCGCCTGCGCCAGCACACCCGCGGCGCGCTGGCGGCGCATGTCGTCGATGCGCAGTTGCACGTCGTGCATCTGCTGCGAGCCCGGACGGATCGCCTGCGCGCGGGCCAGCTGCTTCTCCGCGCCGGCGAAATCGTTCTGCGCGACCGCCGCCAGCGCGCGATCGAGCACCGCACGCTGCACCTGGAAAATCCCCTGCTCGGCTACCGCATTCTGCGGATCTAGCTGTTGCACCTGGTGGTACAACTCCAGCGCGTTGTCGCCCTTGGGCTGGTCGGCCTTGCCTTGCTGCAGCAGCGCCGCCGCCGCGGCCAGCATCGGGCGCACCGTGGCCAGCGTCTTCAGGTTCTCCTCCAGTTGCGCGACTTCCTGCTCCGCATTGGGCAGGGTGCGCAGGGCATCGAGCAATTCCTTCGCCGCGTCGACGTCGCCGACGGCGATGTCCTGGTCGATCTCCGCCACCAGCCGGGCGCGCACGTCGAACAGGCCTTGCACGGCGCGACGACTGTCCGGCTTTTCCTTCAGCGCCTGCATGAACAACGCGGCGGCACTCTCCGGATCGCCAGCCAGTTGGCCGGCATGGAACGCCTTGAGGGCGCGCGCCAGCAGCTCCTTCACCTGCGGCGACTCGGCCGATTTCTGCTCGGGCAGGCTGGCGTTGTTGCGGTTGCGCGCCACGATCACCGCGGTCGGGGCCAGCGTCAGCGGCGGACCGGCGTTCAGTTCGTTGATCGCCGCCACGCGTTGCGGCGGCAGGTTGCCGGTGGGCGACACGTCACCCAGGCTCATCGCCCGCTGCGGCATCTGCCCCGGCGCCACGTGGAACCACTGCGGAAAAAAGTGATACGTCAGCGCGACGCCCAGCACGATCATGCCCAGCGCCCCACCGAAGAAACGCTGACGGCGCAGGATGGCATTGCGTGGCATGGATGGGCGTCCCGGTTGCGGCCTGTTATCGTGCCAAGGAGTATGAACAATGAAAACCTTGGCGGCGGAGATCGTACGCGGCCGACCGACGTTCGACGCGTGCATCCATTCTCGCCGATATGCCGGCAGAAGCGCGCGCCGCAAGCCGCACCTCGTCGCCGGATGACCCGTCCCGCCCAGGCTCTGCGTTCACCATAGGCACAAACCGCCGGCAGGGCAATCCGCGCCGGCGCCCCCGAAGGAGTCCCGATGTCGCTGTCCCAAACCGCCGCTGCCGACTGGATCGACCAGGCCGACGCATTGCAATCCTGGCTTGCTGCCCTGCCCGCGGACGCGGCCGTCGGCCTCGACACCGAATTCATGCGTCGCGACACGTTTCATCCGCAGCTGGCCCTGCTGCAATTGGGCTGGAACGGCCGTCACGCGCTGGTCGACCCGCTGGCCTTTCCGATCGGCGCCGCACTGCAACCGCTGCTGGGTGCGGGCAAAGCGGTGACCGTGATGCACAGCGCCAGCGAGGATCTCGAAGTGCTGGCGCCGCTGCTGCCGGCTGGCCCGCAGCAACTGTTCGACACGCAGATCGCGGCCGCCTTCGTGGGCATGGGCCTGGGCGTCAGCTATCGCGCGCTGGTGGCCGAGCTGGTCGGCGTGGACCTGGACAAGGGCGAAACCCGCTCGGACTGGATGCGTCGCCCGCTCACCGCCTCGCAATGCAGCTACGCCGCCCTGGACGTGGTGTATCTCAAGGCCATCCACGAACAACTCGCCGAGCGTCTGCAGCAGCGCGGGCGCAGCGACTGGCACGCGCAGGATTGCGAGCGGCTGAAACGCCGCGTGCACCGCGAGAGCGATCCGCAGCCCCAGCGCGCCCTGCGCGCGGCGGCCGACTGGCGCCCGGAAGCGCAGGCCCGCCTGCGCCGGCTGCTGCTGTGGCGCGACAGCTGCGCCCGCCGCCTCGACGTACCGCGCCCGTGGATGCTGGACGACACCCTCGCCCTCAGCCTGGCGCAGCAACCGCCGGTCACGCTGGCCGAACTGGAGCAACGCGCCCGTGGCCAGCGCGCACTGCGCTCAGCCCAGCGCAGCGAGCTGTTCGAGGTTCTCGCTCCCGCCGTCACCCCGGCGGAGATCGACGCCACCGCCCGCATCCCCGGCCATCCGCAGGGCGCCGCCAAGCAGGCGCTGGCGGCGATGAAGCAGTCGGTCGACACGCTCGCCACCGAACTCGACCTGCCGCCCGGCCTGCTGTGCCCGCGCAAGGTGCTGGAGGAATACGTGGTCACCGCCGAATGGCCCGAATCCCTCGATGGCTGGCGCCACGACCTGCTGCACCCGCGCCTCGCCAGCCTGCTGCCCGACCGCCCCGCGACCAGCCGACCAGTTGCCAAGCCCTCGGCCGGCGATTAAGATACGCGGCTTCCCACGGGGTGTAGCTCAGCCTGGTAGAGCGCTACGTTCGGGACGTAGAAGTCGCAGGTTCAAATCCTGTCTCCCCGACCAATCGAGCAGCAGCAGAAAGCCTGAAAAACTAGCGTTTTTTGGGCTTTTTTTGTGGCTAGCGTTTTTTGGGGCAGACCCTTCCGCTAGGCACCAATTTGCACCTTTGTTTGCCTCATTCGTGCACGAGCGTCCGAGGTGTAGACTTGCGGCATGGGCACCAAGTCGAACACCGGTGTCCTTCAAGAGGCGTTTCATGGACGGGTCGCTCTTTCGCCGAAAGAGATAGCCCGTGTACTCCATGGCAAAGGCAAGGACACCAAGAAACGAGTGGAGACCGTTCGTGCGGCCCCGGACACCGGGACCCTCATCTCGGGCCTGCGCAAGGATGGGGCTCGCTGGCGGGTCCCCATCGCGGCCCTCGGGGCCGCCATGGACGCCAGGGTGGGCTTGGTTCGACCCGACGGATCGCCGGACATGCCGTCCCAGCGCCGCAAGGCGCACAGCACCATTGGACCCCGCATGCTTTCCCAGCGTCAGCGGTCGGCCATGGTGTGGCGGCAGATCCTCGTTGAGGTCGATGAATTGCGGGCGCGTGATGTTCAGGCCGATATGCAGAAAAAGATCGGTTCCGCTCCAGAAGCTACGGGCAGCTTCATCCGCTACTGATGATGGCTCAGTCGGGTGGAGCACGGCGCAAGGGACGCGCCGAGCGCGCAACCGAGAGCGGCCCGCGATACTGTTAGGGGTGGCGCAGGCGGTGAGATGGCGCTGGGCTACGGTCCGGCGCTCGCTCCGGTCTCTGGGGCCGGGCTGGACGCCACAGTTCAACCTCGGCCGAAGGTGTTCCAAGGGCGGCCGATGATCACGACGAATGGGGCGAGTGGATGAATTACGAGGACCTGTCTAGGGCAGCGCTGATCAAGCTGCTGGCGGAGCACGACGAAACCTTGGCAGTTGCTGGCAAAGACGGCATCGTGATGAGCTATGCCGGGCGCACGGCGCCCTGGCAGATCATCCGGCAGGTCAAGCCCAAGCTGTGCCAGATCAACAAGAGTGCATCGGTCGGCCCCGAGCAAGAACAGATCCTCAATGAGATCTGGGACGGGGAGAACCTGTCGGCCATGACCACGCTCTACAAGTATCGCGGCCAAGTGGACTTGGTGCTCACCGATCCGCCTTACAACACCGGTTCGGATTTCCGCTACAACGACAAGTGGGACAAGGATCCGAACGATCCGGACCTTGGCGAACTGGTGCCCGAAGACGACGGCTCGCGCCACAGCAAGTGGCTGCGCTTCATGGCGCCGCGCTTGTGGATGATGCACGCGATGCTCAAGCCGGGTGGAGTGATGGCTATCTGCATCGACCACCGGGAGTTGTATCGCTTGGGGATGCTCATGGATGAGATCTTCCGCGAAGAGAACCGCCTAGGCATCATCAACTGGCAGAAGTCGGCAGCTGCTCGGCCGGACAACAAGCATGTGTCCACCGCCACTGAATATGTCCTGGTCTACTCCAAGGGCATCGACCGCGCGAAGACCGCTTCCCTGGAACGCACCGAAGCCGACAACAAGCGGTATGGAAACATCGACCAGGATGTTCAAGGCGAGTGGCGTGAGGGGAACTTGACGGCGAAAAGCTATTCCGCCAAGGACGACTACGCGATCCAGTCCCCCTTTACCGGCGAGATCCACTACCCGGCCGGCGAAGGCGCGTGGCGCCACCCCAAGAAGAACATCATGCAGTGGCTGGCGATGTGGGGAAGCCCATACGAGGAACGCAGCATTTCCGACGGGCGCCAACCGGCACTGATGGTCAAGGGCGCCCAGGTCGGCCAAGTGCCGAAAAAGGTGTCGGCTCGGGCCCTTGAGCGACTGGCGCAACCGAGTTGGCCCTTCGTCTGGTTCGGCCGGGAAGGAGAAGGCCGGCCGCGCGTCAAGACTTACTTGAAGAACATCAAGAAGGGCAAGGTTCCCACGACCTACTGGGCGGACGACAGCGAAGTGACCAGCGAACTGGATGTTGGCTCGACTTCGTGGGGCTTTAGCGAGTCTGGTCGGTCCGCGGACGGGGTGAAGGAGCTAACGGAAATCGTAGGACCAGGGCACGGGTTCACCACGGTGAAACCCATGAAGCTGATGACCAAGATCATCCAGCTTTGGTGTCGCCCTGACGGCATAGTGATGGATCCGTTCGCTGGATCCGGCACGACTGGCCACGCCGTGCTCGCGCTCAATAAAGACGCTGGCGCCAAGCGCCGCTTCATCCTCATCGAGCAGGGCAATACCGACAAGGGCGACCATTACGCCAAGACCTTGACCGCCAATCGCTTGAAGCGGGTGATCACCGGCAACTGGAAGTCCGGAAAGCGCGAGCCCTTGGGTGGTGGGTTCCGCTTCATCTCGCTCAAGCGCGAGAAGATCGATGCCCAGGCCGTCAACGCCCTGGAGCGGGAGGAAATGATCGACCTCCTGCTGACCAGCTACTGGGACAAGGCCGAGAAGGCCAGGTCCTACCTCAAGCGCCTGCCGGTTGGCGAACACAAGCACCTCTTCGCCGTGAACGCACGCGAAGAAGGGTTCTACCTGGTGTGGACCTCGGGCGACCAGCCGTCCTCGCTCACTCGGGCGGTGTTCAAGGAAATTGCCAAAGAGGCCAAGGACAACGGCTTGGCACCGCGCTACCACGTTTATGCCGCCTTGGCGCCGTATACCGGCAACGATATCGAGTTCTACAAGATCCCCGATCGCGTGCTCGAGCATATAGGTTTCAACACCAGGGCCGACGCATACAACAACGAGGACGGCTTGGATGCTTGAACTCAAACCCTTCCAGATCCTCGCAGCCAGGCAGATCGCCAACCGCTACGCCGCTTTCGCCAACCACCCTCATCGCCCGGTCCACAAGGGCACCAAGCCCCGACCGTTCTACCAAGCGCTGTCGGCCATCACTGGCGCAGGCAAGACGCCGATCCTGGCCGAAGCGGTGACGCTCATGCGCCTGCACTTCCCGGCCGAGCCCATTGTGTTCTGGATGTCCAAGGCCCGTTCCGTCGTCCAGCAGACATACACGAACTTTGAAGATGGCGGGAAGTATTCCGCGATCGTTGAAGACTTCCGCGTGATCCACGCCGCGGACCTGGAGCCCAACATCATCAGCGATGGCACGGTGCCATTGATCGTGATGGCCACCACCGGGCTGTTCAACAACAAGGAACAGGCCGACGGCGCACTCAACATCTACAAGACCGATGAAGACCTGTTCGGCGACAAATCGCCCTGGGAACGGTTGATCGAGCGAGACAGTGATGGTGTTCGCCGCCCACTGATCATCGTCTACGACGAAGGCCACAACCTGTCCGACCAGCAAACCGCGATCCTGGCCGAACTTGAACCCGACGCATACCTGCTGGCGTCCGCCACGCTCCAGTTGCCGACGAACTTCGCCAAGTCCGTCCTCAACCCCCTGCTCCAGTGGGTCGAAGAAACAGCCGAAGAGGACGATGGCCCCGCCTACTTTGGCAAGCTCAACGCCATGGACAATACCGGTGCAGTCGCACCCCATGCGTTTGCCACCACAGCCGTTGATAGCAACGCCGTGATCAAGGCCGAGTTGATCAAGACGGCCATCCAGTTCGACGGCAGCACGGCATCCATGGAGCGTTGCCTGGACGACTTGTTTGAGCGGCTTGGTTTGATCGAGCAGGAAATCGCGACCCGCGCCTTGACCATCACGCCCAAGGCCATCTATGTCTGCAAGACCAATATCACCGATGAGGGCGATCGCGACGACCCCACCAAGCCGTTTGCACACCGCAATGCGCCCCCCATCCGGATCTGGCGCTACCTGGTGGAAGCCAAGAAGGTGGATCCGGCCAAGATCGCGATCTATGCCGACCTGAAATTCATCGAGGGCACCAAGCCCGAAGAAGTGAATCTGTTCTCCAGAGGCGAGAACGATTTCGATGAGTTCCAGGCGGGCGACTTCCAGCACATCATCTTCAACCAGGGGCTCCAGGAAGGTTGGGATGATCCGGCGTGCTACCTGGGCTACATCGACAAGAGCATGGGGTCCAAGATCCGGGTCGAACAGATCATCGGCCGGGTATTGCGCCAGTTCGACGCCAAGCACTACGACACCCCGATCCTCAACTCCGCCCACTTCTTCTTGCGCGTGGACAAGAAGAATGTCTTCACCGACACCATCGATGCGGTCAAGGTCAAGCTGCGCGAGGGCGGCGCGGCCATCGAAATTGTCCAGTCCTATGGGGCCGGGGATGGAGGCTCGGACGAACTCCACGCCAAAGACGATGTGGAAGTGGTGCTGCACCATGTCAATGCCGACGCCGACGATGCAATCGCAGCAATCGGGGAGTTGATCTCGCACTTCCCCACCATCAAGGAGGGCGACCCCGACACCTTGGGCGAGGCCCACCAGAAGTCTGCTTTTGTGGATCTGGAGGACCTGGGTAAGAGTGATGCGGCCGAGTGGCAGACAAGTGGTCACTCCAACCGGGTGCGGCTGCGCTGGCTCGTGAACATGGCCATCCGTAGCCGCTCGCGTGGCGCCCAGGCGGTGGTGGATCTCCAGTCGCCCAAATTCGACTTGCGGGTGGAGGCCAACAGCAACGCCCATGTGTGGGCGGAGAAATTGGCTCAGGAAATAGTATCCGCTTACTACCAGCGCACCGATCTGGTTTACGAAAGCGCCAAGCCCTTCGTCTTTCCTCCCATGCGCGTGCCCAAGAAGGCGCCTGCATTCGTCAATGGGCTGTATGAGCGCTACAGCGGTTTCAACAAGTTCGAGTTGCTGTTCGCCAATGCCCTGGATGAATTGGGCCACGTCTGGCATCGCAACCCCAGCAATGGCGGGTTCCGTATCCCGCTTCTGACCGAAGGCGACAGCGCCTCGTTCTACCCGGACTTTATCGCCTGGAAGGGTAAGTTCGTGTTCTGCCTGGACACCAAGGGCGGGCACTTGTTGACCGACGCGGTGGCGCGAAAGCTGTTCGACATCCAGGACGAAGGGATCACCAAGATCCTCACCAGGTTCATCACGGAGGGCAAGCAATCCAAGCTGGGCGAGAAGCCGGCCAAGGGTGGCTATACCGTCTGGAAGATGAAGGCTGGCTCGCCTGCTGCCGTCCACCACACCTCCATCGAAGCTGCGGCCAAGGAGTGCTTCAAGGTCTGATTTCGGCACGGCGCTCCGTTTTTCGTCTTCCATCTATCTGTTATCGGGCTTCCTGATAGGGGTATGACAAACCCCATTGGGCTATAGCTCTTCCCGGTTTCCTGATGCATGACCATGGAGGGCTCTCCCCCAGCAAGGCTCTGGCCCTTGCCTTCAGTCTTTGCTCTTTCCTGCCGACCGACCGAAGGCAAAGGCTCCCCAGCCCCGCGGGTGCGGAGGGGGCCCTTGCCGGGTCGGCCAACCCCCGCTGGAGCGGGAGGACCATCGTCGGCGCGACGCACGAGCTGATCGGCGTCGCTACGCAGGGTTCACCCCAACAATCTGGGCGGGTCGGGGGTCCCTGCACCGGTTTCCCGGCGGCTCTCCCCTAGGCTCCGACCCTGGTCGACCGTCGCCGACCATATTCAACCTAGCCCTTCGCTTTATATGGCCGATCCGGGAAGGGACACAAAGCCTTCCAACGCGATCATCAGCTTGTCGTCGACGGCAAGGTCGGAGCGCGGACGCAGCGCGCGCTCGATCTTGCCTTGCGGCACAGGGACCGCGTCGCCGTCATTCCGCTGGACGAACTGCGCCACCCGGGTCACACGCTGTACCAGCAGGCGCTGGCGGGAGTGCGCCGGATCGACGCACAGCTCAGCCGACACTCCGATACGCGCAGCAGGAATCTCGCCGCGGCGCTCACCGTGACCGCACGCCGCGAGGGCCTGGAACGGATTGATCAGGTCGCGTTGAGCGGGGATGGCGAGCGTGCATTCGCGCTGCAGGACAGCTTGCCTGCGCGAATGGCGCATGTGCAAACCGCCGGCGCAACGCGCACCTCGATCATGGAAAGCAGCGCCGCCTGGACGGAAGCGAAGCAGCAAATCGTCCCAAACTCGCCGGCACCAGCGGAGGTGATTCCGTCGATACCGCCGGGTCCACAAGTGCCCGGACGTTGAGCGTTACGCCCGGTTGCGCGTCGCTGACGGTTCGACCGGTTCGCGATCTTTGTGCAGGCCTGCGGCGAGACTGGCGAGCCTGTCCAGTTCCTGCGCGGTGAACCCCGCCTCGATCCGCGCCGGGCGATTGAACGGCCCGCGCAGGTCGACGCCCATGTAGTCGCGGATCAATCCGAAGAACGTTTCCACCGGCTCGATACCGTCGCGCTCGCAGCAATGCAGATACCAGCGCGTGCCGGCGGCGACGTGGGCAACTTCCTCGCGCAGGATGACTTCCAGGATGGCGACGGTGCCCTCGTCGCCCAGCTGGCGCAGGCGCTCGATCATGCCGGGGGTGACGTCGAGCCCGCGCGCTTCCAGCACGCGCGGCACCAAGGCCATGCGCGCGGTGTCGCTGTCGGCAGTTTTCTCGGCCATTTGCCACAGGCCGTCGTGGGCGTCGAAATCGCCGTAGGCGTGGCCCAGCTCGCCCAGCCGCGCGGACAGCATCGCGAAGTGACGCGCTTCGTCGTGGGCGCAGCTGGCCCAGTCGCGGTAATAGTCGTGCGGCTTGCCGCGGAAGCGGTAGACCGCGTCCCAGGCGAGGTTGATCGCGTTGAACTCGATGTGCGCCACCGCATGCACCAGGGCAATGCGGCCTTCGGCACTGCCCAGCCCGCGCTGCGGCAGCTGACGCGCATTGACCAGCCGCGGCCGCTCGGGGCGACCCGGCGGACCGATCGGTTCGGGCGCAGGCGATGACGCATCGGCCTGCAATTCGCCGCGCTCGAAGGCGCGCCACGTCTCACGCGTCAGACGCAACTTCTCGTCGGGCTCGCTGGCGTCAAGGCAGGCTTTGGCGGCGGCATGCAGATCGGACATGGGTTTCCCTGCAGGAGCGCACCCTGTGCGCGACGCTTTTCCCGAATCCCGGCAGAAAAGCATCGCGCACAAGTGCGCTCCTGCGGTTTACACGGCGCGCCGCGCAGCCTTGGCGTCGTCGGAGCGCAGCATCTGGATCTGTTCCAGGTACTGGTCGTCCAGGCCGGTGACGTATTCGCCGGAGAAACACGAGGTATCGAAGTGCTCGAGGTTCGCGTTGCCGTCGCGCACCGACCACTCGAGATCCTTGAGGTCCTGGTAGATCAGCCAGTCGGCGCCGAGCAGCTTCTCCACTTCCTGCTCGGTGCGACCGGCAGCGACCAGCTCGCTGGTCGAGGGCATGTCGATGCCGTACACGTTCGGGTAGCGCACCGGCGGAGCGGCGGAGGCGAAGTAGACGTTCTTCGCCCCGGCATCGCGCGCCATCTGGATGATCTGCTTCGAAGTGGTGCCGCGCACGATGGAATCATCCACCAGCAGCACATTCTTCTTGTTGAACTCCAGGTCGATCGCGTTGAGCTTGCGGCGCACCGATTTCACCCGCTCGCCCTGCCCCGGCATGATGAAGGTGCGGCCGATGTAGCGGTTCTTGACGAAGCCCTCGCGGAACGGCACGCCGAGCACGCCGGCCAGCGCGCTGGCGGCGGTGCGCGCAGTGTCGGGGATCGGGATCACCGCGTCGATGCCGTGGTCGGGGCGCTCGCGCAGGATCTTCGCGGCCAGCTTCTCGCCCATGCGCAGACGCGCCTTGTATACCGAGACGTCCTCGATCATCGAGTCCGGCCGCGCCAGGTAGACGTACTCGAAAATGCACGGCGTGTGCACCGCGCCCTCGGCGCACCGGCGGCTGTGCAACTGGCCCTGGTCGGTGATGATCACCGCCTCGCCCGGCATCACGTCGCGCAACCGCTTGAAACCCAGCACGTCCAGCGCCACCGATTCGGAGGCCACGGCGTACTCGTGCCCTTCGGCGGTAACGCGCTCGCCCAGCACCAGCGGTCGGATGCCGTGCGGGTCGCGGAACGCCACCAGGCCGTAACCCAGCAGCAGCGCGATGCAGGCGTAGCCGCCGCGGGCTCGGGCATGCACGCCGGCCACGGCCTTGAAGATGTGGTCGGGAGTCAGCTCCATGCGGTCCTGGATCTGCAGCTCGTGCGCGAGCACGTTGAGCAGCACCTCGGAATCGGAATCGGTGTTGATGTGGCGACGGTCGCCTTCGAACATCTCGCGCCGCAGTGCGTCGGTATTGACCAGGTTGCCGTTGTGCGCGAAGGCGATGCCATACGGCGAATTGACGTACAGCGGCTGCGCCTCGGCCGAACCTTCCGAACCGGCCGTGGGATAGCGGCAATGGCCGATGCCGATACGCCCGCGCAACTCGCCCATCGCCCGCTGGCCGAACACGTCGCGCACCAGGCCGTTGCCCTTGTGCAGGCGCAGGCGCGAGCCCTCGACCGTGGCGATGCCGGCCGCGTCCTGGCCGCGATGCTGCAGCACCGTCAAGCCGTCATAAAGCGCCGACGCCACTTCCGTGGTACCGACGATGCCGATGATTCCGCACATGATGGATGGCCTGTTTCGGGAATGCTGATTCTATGGTTGCCGCGCGGGCGGCGGCGTGCTGGCGGCGCTGGCCGGCGCAGCGGGAGCGCCTTGCCGTCCGGAAATGGGGGCGTGCAGCCGCTCGCTCAAGCCGTCCACCCGCTTGAGCAGTTCGGCCGGAGCCACGCGCTCGAGCAGGCTCGGCGCTGTCGACGAGCCGGCCGGCCCGTGCGGCAGCACCGGCGCCGACTTGAGCTTGTCCAGCACTGCATCGGGATGCAGGTGATCGCCCACGCTGGCCGGGATGTTCTGCCCCAGCCACGCCGCGGCGACCTGGAACTGCGGCAACAGCACGGATTGCTGCCACCACGGCTCGCGCGTCACCGCGGTGAGCCCTACCAGGAACACCAGGATGGTGACTACCAGCGCGCCACGCACGAAACCGAACAACACGCCCAGCACGCGATCCACGCCGGTCAGGCCGGTGCTCCAGATCAGCCGCCGGGCGGCGAAGCGCACGAGCATGCCCAGCAACAGGATGCCGAAGAAGCAGATCGCGTAGCCGAGTCCGATCCGCGCCATGGGCAGCGAGATCGAATTCTGGAACAAGGCCGCCACATCCGGCCCGAACACCGCCGCCATCCAGAAGGCGGCGATCCAGGTGGCCAGCGACAACACCTCCGCCACCAGTCCGCGCATCAGGCCGATCAGCACCGACAGCGCAAGGATGGCCAGAATGATTCCGTCGAGCCAGTTCATCCGTTCAACCGGCTCGCGCGGACGCCGCGCCCGGCATATGACCGCGTCGCCGGCGTACCTTCATCACCGCGGCCGCGGTGTCGTTCAGGGCACCGAAACGACATTGCCGTCGATGCCCAGCTTGGCCTTGATCTGGTCGTGCACGCGCTGGGCATCGGCACGCTGGGTCTGCGGGCCGGCGCGCACGCGCCACAGGGTACGGCCACCGGACTGCACAGAGTCGACGAAACCGTCGAAGCCGGCCGCGCGCAACTTGTCGCGCAGGGCGGTCGCGTCGGCCTGGCTGCTCACCGCCGCCAGTTGCACCGCCCAGCCGCCGGCCCTGGCGGCATGGGTGGCCGTCGGCGTGGTGCTCGTGGACGTCCCCGCGGCATCGCCGTCCTGCTCCACCTTGGCCGGCACGCCGGGAATCGCCTGGGTGATCTTCAGGCGCGCCGCCTCGGCGGCCGTGCGCGTTTCGAATGGACCGGCGGTGACCAGCGTGCGCGACTGCCCGGCCCGCGTGATCACGCGGCCCGATACCGGGTAGCCCAATGCGCGCACCCGGCTCTGCAACTTTGCCGCGCCACTGGCGCTGGCGTAGGCGCTGAGGTTGATCGTGTAGCTGCCGTGTGCCGCAGCCGCCGCGACCGGTGCCAGCGCGGGTGCGGGCGTCGGCTCGGCCGGTTTGGCCGCCGGCCGGGTCGGCTCGCTGGCCGGCGCGGGTTTCGCTGCGACCGTGGCTTTCGGCATCGGCGCGGCACCCGTGTCGCGCTGCGGGATCACCGGTTGCGCCGGCGAGGTGCCGCTGCCGGTCGTCACCGTGGTCGGCGCGGGCGTCCGGCCTGCCTGGGGGTCGAGTTCCACGTCGCGCGGGCGGTTCGAGTCGATGGTGACCGTGGCGATGCGGTCGCCCGACGCCGCGGCGGTCGCCGCGCCGGCCGGCACGCTGGCGGCGGCGGACGGGTCGAGGCTCATCGTCCTGGTTTGCAGGTCGCGGTCGGGCGCAGGCGGAATGGCCAGGCTCACCGAGCGGTCACCGCCGGGGGTGGGCGGGCTGTCGGTGAAGAACATCGGCACAAAGATGACCGCCAACGCTATCAGGACGGCAGCTCCCAGCAGGCGTGTTTTCAAGTTTTCGCTCCCAGGCGGCGAACGCGATGCGCAATATGGCGATTATACCTGCCGGCGCCCGGCGCCATGCGGCGGCTCACGGCGCATGTTCAGCCATCACCGCGCTGGCGACGAAAAACGAGCCGAACGCCAGGATGCAGTCGCCCGGCTGCGTGGCCTGGCGTGCCGCAGCCAGTGCGGCAGCCACGTCGGGATGGGCGTCGAACGATGCTTGCGGCAAGGTGGCTTTCAGCTTCTCGGACAGCGCCGCCACGTCCATGCCACGCGGCGAAACCTGCTCCAGCCCGGCCAGATGCCAGTGCGCGATGCGCGCACCCAGCGCGCCGATCACCCCGGCCACGTCCTTGTCGGCCAGCGCACCATAGACGGCATGCACTGCGCCATGCGCCGATGCGTCCAGCCACTCGGCCAGCGCCCGCGCGGCCTGCGGATTGTGGCCCACGTCCACGAACACCGGCGGCTCGCCGCCCAGCGCCTGCAGTCGCGCCGCGATCCGCACGTCGTGCAGGCCGGCGCTGGCCGCGGCGAACAGGGTGCTGGGCGAGAACGCCTCGTCGCCCAGTGCATGCAACGCGGCGATCGCGGCGGCGGCGTTGGCGTGCTGCACCGGCGCGGCGAGATAGGGATCGGGCAACTCCATCGCACTGCCGTCGCGATGGCGCCAGCGCCAGCCGTCCTCGTGGCGCTCCACGCTGAAATCGATGCCGGCGCGCTCGACCTGCGCGCCACGTTCGGCCAGCGCTGCAAGCAGGCCATCGGGCGGATCGAGCTGGCCCACGATCGCCGGCCGACCGCGGCGCGCGATGCCGGCCTTCTCGCGGCCGATGCTGTCGCGGTCGGGGCCCAGCCACTCCATGTGGTCCAGATCCACGGTGGTGATCACGGCCACGTCCGCATCGATGATGTTGACCGCGTCGAGTCGGCCGCCCAGCCCCACTTCGAGCGCCGCCACGTCGACACCGGCGCGGGCGAACAAGTCCACCGCCGCCAGCGCGCCGAACTCGAAATAGGTCAGCGGAATCTCCGCGCGCGCCGCCTCGATGCGTTCGAACGACTCGATCAGCGCGGCATCGGTGACCGGCACGCCGTCGATGCCGATGCGCTCGTTGTAGGCCAGCAGATGCGGCGAGGTGAAGGCGCCGACGTGCCAACCGGCAGCCTTCAGCATCGCCTCCAGCAGCGCCACGGTCGAACCCTTGCCGTTGGTGCCGGCCACGGTGATCACCCGCGGCGCCGGCCGTGGCGCGCCCATGCGCTGCCATACCTCGCGCACGCGATCGAGCCCCAGTTCGATGGTGTGCAGGTTGACGCGATCCTGATAGCTCAACCACTCGGCGAGGGTGCGGGGCATGAACGGGTTACTCGATGAACAGGCGAAGGGGTCGCCCATTGTCGCCGAACCCGGCGCAGGAACGCACCGATCAGACAGCCGGCACTGCCCTCACAATCCCGCGCCACGCAACCGCAGCGCGTTGCTCACCACCGACACCGAACTCAGGCTCATCGCCAGCGCGGCGATCATCGGCGACAAGGTGATGCCGAACCACGGATACAGCACGCCGGCCGCCAGCGGCACGCCGACGGCGTTGTAGACGAAGGCGAGGAACAGGTTCTGGTGGATGTTGCGCACGGTGGCCTGCGACAACCGGCGCGCGCGCACGATGGCGCCGAGCTCGCCCTTCACCAGCGTTATCTGCGCGCTCTCCATCGCCACGTCGGTGCCGCTGCCCATCGCGATGCCGACATCGGACGCGGCCAGTGCCGGCGCGTCGTTGATGCCGTCGCCGGCCATTGCCACGCGACGGCCTTCGGCGCGCAACGCGTTGACCACGGCGGCCTTGTCGGCGGGCGAAACGTCGGCATGCACCTCGTCGATGCCCAGCGTGCGCGCCACCGACTGCGCGGTGGTGGCGTTGTCGCCGGTGAGCATCACGATGCGCAGGCCGGCGGCATGCAGCGCCTGGATGGCGGCGGGCGTGTCCGGCTTGATGCGGTCGGCCACCGCCAGCAGCGCGGCGAGACTGCCGTCGACGGCGAGGAACATCACCGTGGCGCCGTGTTGGCGCAGTTGTTCCGCGCGAGCGTTGGCATCGTCGCCGATGGCGGCATGCGACTCGGCCATCAGCCCGGCATTGCCCAGCGCCACCGTGCTGCCATCCACCGTCGCGCTGACGCCGCGCCCGGTCAGCGAGCGGAACTCCGTGGCCGCCGGTGCCGCCACGCCTTCGGCCTCGGCGGCAGTGACGATCGCGCGGGCCAGCGGATGCTCGCTCGGCCGCTCCAGTGCGGCGGCCAGCGCCAGCAGGTGTTCGCGCGGCTGGTTGCCGAGGACCACCAGTTCGGTCAGTGCCGGCTTGCCTTCGGTCAGCGTGCCGGTCTTGTCCACCACCAGGGTGTCGATGCCGCGCAGGGTTTCGATCGCGCCGGCGTCCCTGAACAGCACGCCGTGCTGCGCACCGCGCCCGCTGGCCACCATGATCGAGATCGGCGTGGCCAGGCCCAGCGCGCACGGACAGGCGATGATGAGCACCGACACCGCCGCGATCAGTGCATGCGTGAGGCGCGGTTCCGGCCCCACCATCGCCCACGCGGCGAACGCCAGCACGGCCACCACGACCACCGCCGGCACGAACCACGCCGCCACCTTGTCGGCCACGCGCTGCAGCGGCGCGCGGCTGCGCTGCGCGGCCGCCACCAGCGCCACGATCTGCGCCAGCATGGTTTCGCCGCCGACCTTCTGCGCGCGCATGGTCAGCGCGCCATCCTGATTCACGGTGCCGCCGGTGAGCGCATCCTCCTTGGCCTTGACCACCGGCATCGGCTCGCCGGTGAGCATCGATTCGTCGACATGGCTCTCGCCCTCGATCACCACGCCATCGACCGGCACCTTCTCGCCGGGGCGCACGCGCAGCACGTCGCCGGCCTGCACTTGCTCCAGCGGGACGTCGGCCTCGCTGCCGTCGGCAGCGATCCGCCGCGCGGTTTTCGGCGCCAGCCCCAGCAGCGCCTTGAGCGCCGCGCCGGTGCGCCGCCGCGCGCGCAGCTCCAGGAAATCGCCCAGCGTGACGAGGGTGACGATCACCGCTGCCGATTCGAAATACACCGCAACACGACCATGCGCATCGCGGAACCCCGCCGGGAAAATCCCCGGCAGCAGGAACGCCACCGCGCTGTACAACCATGCCACGCCGGTGCCCAACGCGATCAGCGTGTACATGTTCGGCGACCACGGTTTCAGCGAGCGCCAGCCGCGCGCGAAGAACGGCGCGCCGCCCCACAGCACCACCACGCTGGCCAGCACCGCCTCGACCCACACCGCCACGCCATCCCACGGCGCGGGCAGATGCCAGCCAAACAGATGCGGCCCCATCGCCAGCGCAAACACCGGGAGGGTCAGCGCCACCAGCCACCGGAAACGCCGCGTCATCGCCAGCAGCTCGCCGCCGTCGTCCTCGTCCAGCGAGGGCATCATCGGCTCCAGCGCCATGCCGCATTTCGGGCAAGAGCCGGGGCCGACCTGCTGCACTTCCGGGTGCATCGGGCAGGTGTAGATCACGCCCGCAGGCACGGCCGGCGCGGGTTTGCGTTCGCCCAGGTACGCGGCCGGGTCGGCCACGAACTTCTCGCGGCAGCGCGCGGAGCAGAAGTGATACGGATGGCCGTCGTGGTCGGCGCGGTGCTTCGCGGTGTGCGGGTCCACGCTCATGCCGCAGACCGGGTCCTTCGCCAGGTGTGCGCCATGCGCAGCCCCGTGTGAGGCGGGGTCATGATGGTGCGCCGCAGGCTGGGCCAGGTAACGCGCCGGTTCCGCCTCGAACCTGGCCTTGCAGCCGCCGCAGCAGAAATGGAAGGCCTGCCCGTCGTGCATCGACTGATGTTTCGACGTGGCCGGATCGACCGTCATGCCGCAAACCGGGTCAATCACCGCCGAAGGCGTGTCGTCGCCGCCGTGGCAGCAGGCATGCGCGTTCATGGCGACACCTCCTCACCGCTGAGCGCGCGCAGGATCGGGCATTGCTCCGGCTTGCCGTGCCCCGGGCACGATGCCACCAGCTCCGCCAGGCCGTCGCGCACCCGCTGCAGCTCGGCGATGCGCTGCTCGATCGCCGCCAGCCGCTTCTGCGCGCGCTGTTTCACCGCTTTCACCCCGCGCTGGCGATCTGCCGACAGCGCCAGCAGCTCGCGGATCTCTTCCAGCGTGAAGCCCAGATCCTTGGCACGGCGGATGAAACGCAGCTGCGTGATCGTGCCCTCGCCGTAACTGCGATAGCCGGAGGCACGCCGCTGCGGCTCGGGCAACAACCCTTCGCGCTCGTAATAACGGATCGTGTCGATCGCCACGCCGACGCGCCTGGCGACGGCACCGATGGTCAGGGAGGAGGCTTGCGTGTTCATGGGCATAGTCTAGACCTTGGATCAAGGTCTAGAGTCAAGCATCAGCTTCCCTTTCGTCGCGACATTTGCGACAACTCCTTCGTTCCATTCAGATCCACGACATCATCGCTACAGGGGAAAACGCATGAAGCATCTCGTTCACGGCCTCGTCGCCGTCTTTGTCCTTGCCCTCATCTCAGGCTGCGCAACCACGCGCACCCGGATGTCGCTCGACGTGCCATCGCCGGGTTCGGCCGTGGTCAGTGGCGGCAAACCAGTGGTCATCGACGCCATCCATGACGTGCGCGTGTTCGAAACCGATCCGGACGACCCCAGCACGCCATCTTTGAAGAAGGGCGCCAGCTACGCGCTGGATGCAACGCAACGCAAGCAGGCCATCGCGCGCAAGCGTGGCGGCTTCGGAAAGGCATTCGGCGACATCCTGCTCAAGCCCGGCCAGAACGTGGAGTCGGTGACCCGGCAGTTGTTGACCAATGCATTTGCCAGCCGCGGCTACAGCGTCGTGGATGCAGCCAGCGCCCCGGCGAGTGCGCCACATGTCAGCGTCGACATCCGCCAATTTTGGGCGTGGTTCACGCCCGGGTTCTGGAGCGCCAGCATCGAGGCGAAGCTGGACACCTTGCTCAAGATCGACAGCCCGCAGGGGCATCGCCAGGTGACCGTGAAGGGATACGGCCACAACTCCATCCAGGTCGCTCGCGAAGCCAACTGGCAACTGGCCTACCAGCGTGCATTCGAGGATTACCTGAAACAGTTCGCCGACGCCGCCAACAACAACGGGCTCTGAGTCAGGCGTAAAAGCCATAAGAACGCCATCTGCGTCACTGGAGGACAGGAAGCGGCGTGCATACGCGCCGCGTGAAGGTGTTGAACCCCTCTCCCCTCGGGAGAGGGGTAGGGGCGAGGGGCGGCCGAAGCGCGCGCTGGGAACCCCGAACCCTCATCCATCGCTTCGCGCCATCTTCCCCAGGAGGGAGGTGAAGTGCTTGCCCGCCGAAGCAAGCTGTCCTCAGATCACTAAGACAGCTGCTCGGCCTACATCCTCGTCTTCCCTTCTGAACTCGATATCCGGTCAATCCTTGCGCACGAACCCCTCGCCGCTCCAACCCTCGCTGCCCACGCCGTGGTGGACGAAGAACAGGCCGTCAGGATCGTAGCGGCGCTTCACGGCGAGCAGCTTCGGGTAGTGGGTGCCCCAGAACGCGGCCTGCCAGTCGCGCTGGAAGTAATCGCTCTCGGAGACGTAGGCGCCCGCGTTCGGCGCGACCTTGCGCAGGGCGGCCATCGCCGTGCCGATGCTGGCGGCGGCGCGCTGCGCCTTCGCCAGATCCGGTTTCGGCATGCCCGGAAAGGCCGGTGCACCGCCGCCGGCGATGATCGCCAGCGCAAACGCATCGAGCACCTGCGGGTTGGTCGCGGTGTCTCTCGCTGCGGCGATTTCCGCCGCGGGCGCGCCGGCCAAGCCCTTGTTGAAATGCAGGCCCACGCTCCATTCGCGCGCGGCGTCGAACAGCGCATCGACCAGTGCACCCTGGCGATCCTCGTGCAGCAGCGTGGCCGGCAACCACGCCGACTGGTAGGCGTGCAGGAACCAGGCCGCCTCCCCCACATTGGTCGCCCAGTAGGCATGGTGCTTCGGCGCGCCGGGCCGGTTGTCCGCCACCATTACGCCGGGCGCATTCTGGCGCATGAAATCCACGTCCCACATGTGCTGCGCCGGCATCGCGAAGATCTTCATCGGATCGGCGTAGCGATATTCCGCGCGCGCCTTCACCCAGTCGAGGAACGGCGCCCAGACCTTTTCCATCTGCGCCTGGTCCAGCCCATGGCACAGCATGCTCAGTTCCAACTTGCGGCCGCTGAAGCCCATCTGCTCGCCCCAGTGCGGATTGAACAGGTCGCTGCGATAGAACGCGATCGCCCGGGCGATCAGCGTGCGATAGGCGGCATCGGTGGTGGCCTCGATCGTGCCGAACACGCCACCGAAGAACGCCGGCAGCTCGCGCGTGCGCAGGGTCAGGCGCGTGACCACGCCAAGGCTGCCGCCGCCGCCACCCTTGAGGCCCCAGTACAGATCCGGATTCGTGCAGGCGTTGGCGATGCGCACCTGGCCGTCGGCGGTGACGACTTCGGCTTCCAGCAGGCCCGCCGCCGCGGTGCCGTAATGCTTGGAGAAGCTGCCGAAGCCGCCGCTCTGCACCAGCCCGGCCACGCCCACCGTGGTGCAGCCGCCACCCTGCACGTAGCGGCCGCCCCTGGTGGTTACAGCGTCGTAGGCGTCGATCCACATCGCGCCGGCGCCGATGCTCACCGCCGGCTGTGCGGCCTGCTTGCCCGCGCAGCCGTGGCCGACGAAGGCGTCGTGCAGGGTCACGTCGTGCATGTGCCGCGTCCACACCAGCAAGGAGTCGGGCGCGTTCGAGGTGCCCTGGTAGCTGTGGCCGCCGCCTTTCACGACGAGCCGCAGATGATGCCGACGGGCAAAGTTCACCGCGGCGACCACATCGGCCGCGCTCTCGGCGGCCACGGCGTACGTGCTGGGCTGCGAGGCCCAGGCATCCAGCCAGCCGCTGGTCTGGGTCAGCGCGGGGTTGTCGCCGACGTAGAACGGATTCTTGATCTGCGCCAGCGCCTCGGCCCGGGCAGCGGCAGTCGCCCCCGGCGCGAATGGCGATTGCAGTTTCAGCAGGCGTCCGCCGACCTGCTGTCTCAGCGTTTCCCAGGCGTCGGCGTCCGGCCACGCCGGATCGCCCGGCCGCACCCGGCGCAGCAGTCGGGAAAGATGGTTGCGGGTACCGGCCAGCGCCCGGGCGACCGGCGACAGCGCCAAGGGCAGGAGCGTTGCGGCGACAGCGGCCTTGAGCAGATCGCGGCGGTTCATGGGCGTTCCGATGGTGGGGTCGAGGGCTCCATCTTGCAGCGCCTCCGGCCGCGCTGTCGCCCGCCAGGTGACGGATCGACCCGTCACGGGGACGGACGGCAGGGCTGCGGGGACGGGTCGCGGGGCTTTGCGTAGAATCGCCGGATGAACGAACGCCCCGGCCTCAGCTTCGACGATTTCCAGCGCTGGCGGCGACCCATCGAAGTCGGCTTCTGGGTGGCCCTGGTCATCCTCAACGCCGGATTCAATGCGCTGGTTGCGCTGACCGATCATCCCGACGTGGACACGTGGAAACCCTGGGTGTGGGAGTTCAGCAGCGCCCTCCTGATCCTGGCGCTGATCCCGTTCGTGATCGCGCTGGAACGCCGTTGGCCGTTCCGCGTCGATACCTGGCGGCACAGCCTGCCGCGCCACCTGCTGGCCACGGTCCCGTTCAGCCTCATCCATGTCACCGGCATGGTGGCGCTGCGTCGGCTCTGTTACGCGCTGGTCGGTTCCCACGACCAGTTCGGCGCGCACTACGGCTACGAGTATCTGAAGGACATCCGCACCTATTTCGTCATCATCGCCCTGCTGTGCCTGTCGCGCCTGTGGCTGATCCGCTGGCAGGGCGAGGCGCGCTTGCTGGCCGCCCCCGACGAGGGGCAGCCGGCCGAACCGGTCGAGCGGCCCGAACGCTTCCTGGTGCGCAAGCTGGGGCGGGAATTCCTGCTCAATGCCAGCGAGGTCGAATGGCTGCAGGCCTCGGGCAATTACGTGAACCTGCATGTGCACGGTCGCGACTACCCGCTGCGCAGCACCATGGCGGCGATCGAGGAGCGGCTGGACCCGGCGCGTTTCGTGCGCGTGCACCGCGGCTATTTCGTCAACCTCGACTACCTCGCCCAGATCGAGCCCTTGGATACCGGCGACGCCCGCCTGACCATGCGTGACGGTGCCACCATCCCCTGCAGCCGACGCCACCGTGCTGCCTTGCGCGAGCGTTTCGGCGGCTGAGCGGGCGACAGCGCGGTGCGGGCGGAATGGGCTACGCTGGGCAGACCGGTCGGTCATCAAGGGGCAACAGATGAATACACGCATCCTCGGCGGCATCGCGCGGGCGCACAGGGCGTCGACCGTGCTGGTCATCGCCGCACTGCTGGCATGGAGCCTGCTGCAAACCGCCACCGCGGCCACCCCGGAGCAGTCGCGCTGGGAGCGCCAGGCGCAGGCGGTGACGATCACCCGCGACGACTGGGGCATCGCCCACGTGCACGGCAAGACCGATGCGGACGCGGTGTTCGGCATGGCCTACGCCCAGGCCGAGGACGACTTCAACCGGGTCGAGACCAACTACCTGATCGCGCTGGGCCGGCTGGCCGAGGCGAAGGACGCCGACGACTCTGCGCTGTGGCAGGACCTGCGCCAGCGCCTGTTCATCGATCCGGCCGAGTTGAAGAAGCTGTACGCGCAAAGCCCGCGCTGGCTGCGCCAGCTGATGGACAGCTGGGCCGACGGGCTCAACTACTACCTCGCCACCCATCCCGACGTGCACCCGCGCGTGCTCACCCGTTTCGAGCCGTGGATGGCGCTGTCCTTCACCGAAGGCAGCATCGGCGGCGACATCGAGCGGGTGGAGCTGGCACCGCTGAAGGCGTTCTATGGCAGCCCGGCCGACGCGCCGCTGGCACAGGTGCACACGCAACCCAGCTGGATCGAGCCGACCGGCTCCAACGGCATCTCGATCGCGCCGAAGCTCACCGCCGACGGCCACGCGCTGCTGCTGATCAACCCGCACACCTCGTTCTTCTTCCGCTCCGAACTGCAGATGTCCAGCGACGAGGGGCTGAATGCCTACGGCGCGGTGACTTGGGGCCAATTCTTCATCTACCAGGGCTTCAACCCGCACGTGGGCTGGATGCATACCTCGACCGGCGTCGACGTGGTCGACGAGTTCGCCGAGACCATCGTGCACCGGGACGGCAAGCTGTTCTACCGCTACGGCAAGGAACTGCGGCCGGTGACGTCACGCCAGATCACTTTGTCGTATCGCGACAAGAGCGGCGCGCTGGCGCAGCGCACGTTCACCGCGCATTTCACCCATCACGGCCCGATCGTGCGCGAGGCGGACGGCAAGTGGATCGCCGAAGCACTGATGAACAAGCCGATCCCCGCGCTGGAGCAGAGCTGGCTGCGCACCAGGACGCATGATCTCGCCAGCTACATGAAGGTCGCCGAGCTGAAGGCGAACTCGTCCAACAACACCTTGTTTGCCGACGACAAGGGCGAGATCGCCTTCCTGCTGCCGCAATTCGTGCCCAGGCGCGACAACCGCTTCGACTACACCAAACCCGTGGACGGCAGCGATCCGGCCACCGACTGGCAGGGCCTGACGCCGCTGGACCAGCTGCCGCAGGTGGTGAACCCGCCCAATGGCTGGACCTTCAACACCAACAACTGGCCGTATTCCGCCGCCGGCGCGTACAGCCCGAAGCAGGCCGACTACCCGCGCTACATGGACACCTTCGGCGAGAACCCGCGCGGCCTGCACGCGATCCGCCTGCTCACCAACATCAGGCAGGTCACCCTGCCCTCGCTGATCACCGCCGCGTTCGACTCCTACCTGCCCGCGTTCGCGCGCCAGTTGCCGATCCTGATCGCCGACTACGACGCGCTGCCCGCCGACGATCCCCTGCGCGCGAAACTCGCCGGGCCGATCCAGTTGCTGCGCGACTGGGACTACCGCTGGGGCATCGCCTCGATGCCGACCTCGCTGGCGGTGTTCTGGGGCGATACGCTGTGGGACGAAGTGAGCAAGGCCGACACCGCCGAAGGCCTGTCGATCTACGACCGGATGGCCGCCAAGGCCGGCGCCAAGGCGCGCCTCCATGCGCTGGTCGAAGCCTCCGACCGGCTGACCCAGGACTTCGGCAGCTGGGGCGTGCCGTGGGGCGAGATCAACCGCTTCCAGCGCATCAACGGCGACATCGTGCAGAAATTCGACGACGCCAAGCCCAGCATCCCGGTGCCGTTCACCTCCTCGCGCTGGGGTTCGCTGGCCTCGTTCGGCGCGCATCGCTGGCCGGGTACCAAGCGCTACTACGGCACCGGCGGCAACAGCTTCGTGGCTGCCGTCGAGTTCGGGCCGAAGGTGCATGCGCGGGCGATCACCGCCGGCGGCGAAAGCGGGCACCCCGATTCTCCGCACTTCAACGACGAGGCGGAGCGCTACACCACCGGCAACCTGCGCACTGTGTACTTCTGGCCGGAACAATTGAAGGGCCACACCGAACGCAGCTATCACCCCGGCGGGTAAAAGCTGAACGGCAACGACGGTCGAGCACATAACCTTGTCATCGACCTGGTTATGACTTCCGTGGAATGACCTGCGCATGCGCCAACCCGGTGCGCAGGTCGCGGACCGCGGAGCGAACCCATGAAGCGTGGCACCCAGTCACTGGTGGTGATCGGCAGCGTCGTGCTGGCGTTGCTCGTGGTGGCACTGATCGTGATCGCCACGTTCGACTGGAACCGGCTGCGGCCGTTCATCGGCGACAAGGTCAGCCAGGCGATCGGCCGGCCCTTTTCCATCAACGGTGACCTCACGCTGGACTGGCGCCGGGACCGCAGCCGCAGCGGCCCCGCCGCCTGGATGCCGTGGCCCGAGTTCACCGCGCGAGACATCCGCATCGCCAACCCCGACTGGGCCGCGCAAACGCCATTCGCGCAGCTGGATGCGCTGCGCTTCCGGCTCTCGCCGTGGGCGCTGCTGATGCATCGCATCGAGGTACCCAGCGTGCAACTGGTGAACCCCAGCATCGACCTGGAGCGCGACAAGGACGGCCGCGCCACTTGGCACTTCAATTCACCGAAGAAATCCGGGCCGTCGGCATGGCATCTGGACGTGGGCTCGGTCGGTTTCGACCACGGCGTGATCCGGCTGGATGACGCGGTCACGCAGACCAGGCTCAAGGTCGCCGTGAAACCGTTGCAGGCGGCGATTCCCTACGACGACATCGTGGCGCAACAGAGCGCCGACGCCCGCAAGCAGGCGCAGAAGACCACCGGCAAGGCCGCCGCCAAGGCGCCGGAAGTGCCCAGGGACAAATCGGCCAGCGCGACCAGCTACCAGTTCGCCTGGCAAGCCAGCGGCACGTACCAGGGCGGTGCGCTCACCGGCGAAGGCAAGACCGGTGCCGTGCTGGCGTTGCAGGACGCCAGCCGGCCCTTTCCGGTGCAGGCCGACGTGCACATCGGCGACAGCCACATCGCCCTGGTCGGCACGCTGACCGATCCGCTGCAACTGGGCGCGCTTGATCTGCGCCTGTGGTTCTCCGGCAGCAGCATGGCCAAGCTGTACCCGCTGACCGGCATCACCCTGCCCGATACGCCGCCCTACGCCACCGAGGGCCACCTGAGCGCCAGGCTGGGCGAGGGCTCCGGCCGCTATCACTACCAGGACTTCCGCGGCCACGTCGGTGGCAGCGACCTCGCCGGCGACCTGTTGTTCGTCACTGGCGGCGAACGACCGAAACTGAGCGGCAAGCTGCACTCGAACCTGCTGCGCTTCGCCGACCTGGCGCCACTGATCGGCGCGGACTCCGACACCGCCAGGGTCGACCGTCCCGACAGCTCGCAGCCGGCCGACAAGCTGCTGCCGGTAGCGCCGTTCCGCACCGGGCGCTGGCAAACCATGGACGCCGACGTGGACTTCAGTGCCACCCGCATCGAGCACGGCAAGGCGCTGCCGATCGACTCGCTGCACACGCACCTCGTGCTGAGCAACGGCGCGCTCTACCTCGACCCGCTGACCTTCGGCGTGGCCGGCGGCACCGTGCGCAGCAACATCACCCTCGACGGCAGCCGCGCGCCGATGCCCGGCGTGCTGGAGCTGCATGCGCGCCACCTGAAGCTGAAACAGTTGTTCCCGCAGTTCTCGCCGATGCGCACCAGCTTCGGCGAGATCAACGGCGACGCCAACCTCACCGCCGAAGGCAATTCCATCGCCGCCCTGCTCGGCAGCGCCGACGGCGAGCTGAAGCTGCTGATGAACGACGGCGCGATCAGCAAGACGCTGCTGGAAACCGCCGGCCTCAACGTGGGCAACATCATCATCGGCAAGCTGTTCGGCGACAAGACGGTGGAGATCAACTGCGCCGCCACCGACATGGTCGCGAAAAACGGCCTGTTCGACATGCGCCTGTTCGTGTTCGACACCGACGACGCGCTGATCAAGGTGGATGGCACGGTGAATCTCGCCAGCGAGAAACTCGACCTCGACGTGAAACCGCACACCAAGGGCCTGCGCATCCTCTCCCTGCGCTCGCCGCTGTACGTGCGCGGCACGCTCAAGCATCCCGACGTCGGCGTGCAGAAGGGTCCGCTGCTGCTGCGCAGCGCTGGCGCTGTCGCGCTGGGCACTGTCGCCGCGCCTGCCGCTGCGCTGGTCGCGCTGATCGCTCCGAGTCACGAGAGCGAGGACGGCGGCGAGAACACCTGCCGCGCGGTGCTGGAGCAGCTGCGCAACGCCGAGCCGAAGGCTCCAGCCACGAAATGACGCACCGCAGGGCGGGCACCGCCCGCCGATGACGGTGTAGCGCGATGATGGCGGGCAGTGCCCGCCCTGCGCGGCCGTCCTTGCCAGGAGCGCACCCAGTGCGCGATGCCTGTCGTCATGTGACGAAGAGCATCGCGCACTGGGTGCGCTCCTGCACGGTCCATGCGGAGCGAGGCGTGGCGCTAGAATGCCGCGACTCCCTTCGCGCGTACGCCCATGCACCCCGTCAATCAGGCTCGTCTGCAGATTCATTTCTGCGTGTTGCTGTGGGGCTTTACCGCGATCCTGGGCAAGCTGATCACCTTGCAGGCGCTGCCGCTGGTGTGGTGGCGCATGCTGCTGGTAACCGGTGCGCTGCTGCTGGTGCCGCGCGTGCGGCGCCAGTTGCGGGCGATGTCATGGCGGCTGATCGGCGCATATGCCGGCATCGGCGTGCTGGTGTCGCTGCACTGGCTGACCTTCTATGCCGCGATCAAGCTGTCCAATGCCTCGGTGGGCGCCACCTGCATCGCGCTGGGGCCGGTGTTCCTGGCCTTCATCGAGCCGTGGCTCGCCAAGCGCAAATTCGATCCGCGCGAATTGCTGATCGGCGTGGCGGTAGTGCCGGGCGTGGTGATGGTGGTCGGCGGCGTGCCGGTGGACATGCGCATCGGCATCGCGGTGGGCGTGCTGTCGGCGCTGTTCGTGGCGCTGTTCGGCTCGCTCAACAAGCGCATGGTCGAATCGGGCGATCCGCTGACGGTGACCTTCATCGAGCTGGGCACCGGTACCGCGTTCCTCACCCTGCTGGCGCCGCTGCTGCCGCACCAGGGCGCGCTGTTCGTGCTGCCGAGCCTGCACGACGCGCTGCTGCTGCTGGCGCTGGCGTTCGGCTGCACCCTGCTGCCGTTCACGCTGGCGCTGGTGGCATTGCGCCACATGACGGCGTTCGGCACCCAGATGGTGACCAACCTGGAACCGGTCTACGCGATCGTGCTGGCGATCGTGCTGCTCGGCGAGCAGCACGAACTCGATCACTGGTTCTATCTCGGCGTGGCGGTGATCCTCGCCGCAGTGTTCGTGCATCCGCTGCTGCATCGCAAGCAGCGCGTCACCACCCAGCCGGAGCTGCTTGGCACCACCGAAAGCCACAGCATGGTCGACTGAGCGAACCTCGCGCACTACGCTGCCACGGCGCGCCAGCGTTGATTCATCGGGGCGAACACATGACGACCGCCAACCACCAGCACCACCGCGGCATCTTGCAGGCATTGGCCGCGGCAGCCTTGTTCGGCCTCGGCACGCCGCTGGCCAAGCTGCTGCTGGACACGACGCCGCCGCTGCTGCTGGCCGGGCTGCTGTACGCCGGCTCGGGGCTGGGCCTTTCGCTATGGCTGCTGCTGCGCAAGCTGCGCCGCCAGCGCGCCGCTGAGGCACCACTGACGCGACGGGATGCGCCATGGCTCGCCGGCGCGGTGCTGTTCGGCGGCGTGCTCGGTCCGATCCTGCTGATGCTGGGGCTGGCGCAGACGCCCGCGTCCACGGCCTCGCTGTTGCTCAACCTGGAAAGCGTGCTGACCGCCGTGCTCGCCTGGGTGGTGTTTCGCGAGAATGTGGATCGGCGCGTGTTCCTGGGCATGCTGGCGATCGTTGCCGGCAGCGTGCTGCTGTCCTGGCAGCGCCAGGCCGGCAGCGAGGTTCCGTGGGGCGCGCTGGCGATCGCCGGCGCATGCCTGTGCTGGGCGATCGACAACAACCTGACACGCCCCGTCGCCGGCGGCGATCCGGTGCAGATCGCCGCGATCAAGGGCGGCGTGGCCGGAATCATCACGCTCACCCTGGCGCTGATGATGGGCTACCGCTTCCCTGCCGTGCTGCCCCTGCTCGCCACCGGAGTGCTCGGCTTCGTCGGCTACGGCCTGAGCCTGGTGCTGTTCGTGCTCGCCCTGCGCAGCCTGGGCACGGCGCGCACCGGCGCGTACTTCGCCACCGCTCCGTTCGTCGGTGCCGGCTTGTCGCTGTTGCTGATCGCCGAACATCCGCCGCTCGTATTCTGGCTGGCCGGCGCGCTGATGGTGCTCGGCGTATGGCTGCACGTCAGCGAGCGGCATGCGCACGAACACGCGCATGAGGCGCTGGCGCACAGCCATCGCCACTACCACGACGAGCACCACCAGCACGCCCACGACTTCCCGTGGGACGGCAAGGAGCCCCACACCCACCCGCACGTGCACGAACCGCTGGTGCACAGCCACCCGCACTATCCGGACATCCACCACCGCCATCGGCATGCCTGAAGGAACCTCGCCCCGATGACGCCATCCCCGCGAAGGCGACAGGAGCTTTCGCGGGAATGGCGACCAGGAACGCGGCTGTTCGCGATCTCCTCAAATGGCCAACAGCCGCTCAGCTGGCCGATACCCGGCGCCGCGCATTGCCCCCGTGCACCCACCGGTACAGCGCCGGCAGCACCAGCAGGGTCAGCAAGGTCGAGGACAGGATGCCGCCGATCACCACCGTGGCCAGCGGGCGCTGCACCTCGGCGCCGGTACCCACGTTCAGCGCCATCGGCACGAAGCCCAGCGACGCCACCAGCGCCGTCATCAGCACCGGCCGCAGGCGGGTCAGCGCACCTTCGACGATGGCGTCGTCCAAGTTGCGGCCTTCGTCGAGCAGGCGGCGGATGAACGACACCAGCACCACGCCGTTGAGCACCGCCACGCCCGACAGCGCGATGAAGCCGACGCCGGCGGAAATGGAGAACGGGATGCCGCGCAGCCACAGCGCGAGCACACCGCCGGTCAGCGCCAGCGGCACGCCGCTGAAGATCACCGCGGCGTCCTTCGCCGAGCCGAACGCCATGAACAGCAGGCCGAAGATCAGCAGCAGCACGACCGGCACCACGATCTGCAGGCGCTGGCCGGCCGAGATCAATTGCTCGAAGGTGCCGCCGTAGTCGATCCAGTAGCCCTGCGGCAGCACGACCTCGGCGGCCACGGCGTCGCGCAACTCCTCCACGAACGAGCCCAGGTCGCGGTCGCGCACGTTGGCGGTGATGACCACCCGGCGTTTGCCGCTTTCGCGGCTGATCTGGTTCGGCCCGGTGGACAGCTCGATGCGCGCCACCTCGCCCAGCGGCACGGTGGCGGGGGCGGACGGGTCGTCGTGCGCCGGCAGCGGTATCGGCAAGGCACCCAGCGCCTCCAGCCGGTTGCGCTGCGCCTCCGGCAGGCGCACCACGATGTCGATGCGCCGGTCGCCCTCGAACACCTGGCCTGCGGTGCCGCCGCCCATCGCGATGGACACCGTGTCCTGCACGTCGGCGACCGACAGGCCGTAGCGCGCCAGTGCGACGCGGTCGGGCTGGATCGTCAGCAGCGGCAGGCCGGTGGACTGTTCCTGCTTGACGTCGGCCGCGCCGGCCACGCCGGCGGCGACTTTCTCCACCCGTTCGCCCAGCTTCACCAGCGTGTCGAGATCATCGCCGAAGACCTTGATCGCCACCTCCGCGCGCACGCCGGCGATCAGCTCGTTCATGCGCATCTGCACCGGCTGGGTGAACTCGTAGTTGTTGCCGGGTATCGCGCGCACCGCCGCGTCCAGCTCGCGGACCAGTTCCGCCTTGGGCTTGCGCGGATCGGGCCAGTCCTTGCGATCCTTCATCATGATGAAGGTATCGGCGACCGACGGCGGCATCGGGTCGGTCGCCACCTCGGCCGTGCCGATCTTGGCGAACACGTGGCTGACCTCGGGGAACTGCTTGATGCGCGCCTCCAGTTGCGCCTGCATGCCGATCGCCTGGGTCAGGCCGGTGCCGGGGATGCGCAGCGCATGCAGGGCGATGTCGCCTTCGTCCAGGTCGGGGATGAACTCGGCGCCGAGCCGGCCGGCCAGCAGGCCGGCGCCGACCACCAGCACGGCCGCGGCGGCGACCACCGCCACCCGCCATGCGATCACCCGCGCCAGCAGCGGCGCATAGGCGCGGCGCAAGGCGAGCATCACCCGGTTCTCCTTCTCGGCCACGCGGCCGCTCACGAACATCGCCACCGCCGCGGGCACGAAGGTCAGCGACAGGGCCATCGCCGCGGTGATCGCGATCACCACGGTGAACGCCATCGGGTGGAACATCTTTCCCTCGACTCCCGAGAGGCTGAAGATCGGCAGGTACACGGCGGCGATGATGAACAGGCCGAACAGGCTCGGCTTGATCACCTCCACCGTGGCGCTCGCCGCCAGCGCGAAACGCTCGTCCCGGCGCAACAGGCGGCCCAGGCGGTGCTGCGCCTCGCCGAAGCGGCGCAGGCAGTTCTCCACGATGATCACCGCGCCATCGACGATCAGGCCGAAGTCGAGCGCACCCAGGCTCATCAGGTTGCCGGAGATGCCGTTGCCGACCATGCCGCTGATCGTCATCAGCATGGTCAACGGAATCACCGCCGCGGTAATCAGCGCCGCGCGCAGGTTGCCCAGCAGCAGGAACAGCACCACGATCACCAGCAGCGCGCCTTCGACCAGGTTCTTCTGCACCGTGGCGATGGCCCGGTCGACCAGCTGCGTGCGGTCGTAGACCGCGCGCGCGCTGACGCCGGCCGGCAGGCTTCGGTTGATGTCCTGCAGCTCGGCCGCGACCCGCCGGGCCACCACGCGGCTGTTCTCGCCGATCAGCATGAACACGGTGCCCAGCACGGCCTCGCGGCCGTCCTCGGTCGCCGCGCCGGTACGCAGCTCCTGGCCCTCGACGACCTCGGCCACGTCGCGCACGCGCAGCACCACGCCGTCCTGCCGCTTGACCACGACCTCGCGCAGGCCGTCGAGTTCGGTGATCTGCCCGGGCACGCGGATCAGGTACTGCTCGCCGAAGCGCTCGATGTAGCCGGCGCCGACGTTCGCGTTGTTGCGTTCCAGCGCCTGCTGCACGTCGACCAGGCTCACCCCGTAGGCGGCCAGCCGGGCCGGGTCGGGGGTGACGTGGAACTGGCGCACGAAGCCGCCGATCGTGTTGACCTCGGTCACCCCGGCCAGGTTGCGCAGCTGCGGCCGGATCACCCAGTCCTGCAGCGTGCGCAGGTCCGTCGGCGTCCACGGCTCGCCGTCGGCACGCCGCGCCTCGGGGTCGGCCTCGACCACGTACATGAAGATCTCGCCCAGGCCGGTGGTCACCGGCCCCAGCGTCGGCTGCATGCCCGCCGGCAGTTGCGCGCCGACCTCCTTCAGCCGCTCGGCCACCTGCTGCCGCGCGAAATACACGTCGGTGCCGTCCTCGAACACCGCGGTGATCTGGGACAACCCGTAACGGGCGATCGAGCGCGTCTGCTGCAGGCGCGGCAGGCCGGCCAGCGCCGTCTCGATCGGCCAGCTCAGGCGCTGCTCCGCTTCCAGCGGCGAATAGCCGGGCGCCTCGGTGTTGATCTGCACCTGGACATTGGTGATATCGGGCACCGCGTCGATCGGCAACTTCGAATAGTTCCAGACGCCCAGCGCGCCCAGCCCCAGGGCCAGCACGAGCACCAGCAGGCGATGCGCGATCGCGGCGCGTACGAGTCGTTCAAGCATGCGGGCGTCCTCAGTGGTCGTGGCTGGCGCCGGACTTCTCGATGTCCGCGCGGATGAGGAAACTCTGCTCGCTCACGTAGGCCGTGCCGGGCTTGAGACCGCCGAGCACCTCGGCCGAGCTGTCGTCGCGATCGCCCAGTTCCAGCATGCGCACCTCGTAGGTGTCGCCGACCTGGGCGAACACCACGGTGAAGTCGCGAAAGCGCTGCAGGCCCGAGACCTTCACCGCCAACGGCACTTCGCGCTCGGCGACGACAACCTCGCCGACCACCGCCATGCCCGGGCGCCAGGCATCGTCCGGGTTGGGAATGCGCGCACGGGCCACCACACTCATGCCCGCCCGGGTCACCGGCACCAGCGTATCGATGCGGGTGCCCAGCGCTTCGCCGCCGCTGGCCGGGCGCACGCTCACCGCCTGCCCCGGCCGCAGGCGATCGGCATCGCGCCCGACCGCATGGAGTTCGATCCAGACCGAGGACAGATCCGCAATCTCGAATAGCGGTGCCTCGCCGGCGACATCGCCGACGTTGGTGTTGCGCGCCAGCACCACGCCGTCCAGCGGAGCGGTGACGGCGTAGCGGCGCATGCTGTCGTTGCCTTCCACCGTGGCCAGCGTCTGCCCGCGGCGCACGCGATCGCCCAGGTTCACCGGCACCGCTCGCACGATGCCCGGGAAGCGGGCGCGTACCAGGGCCTGGCGACTGCGGTCGATCGCCACGCGCCCCATCAGCGGCAGTGCGTCGCGGATCGTGGCCGGGCCCACCACCGAGGTTTTCACCCCTGACGCTGCGGCAATCGCCGCAGGAATCGTGACGCGCCCTTCATACGAGGCGTAGGTCCACGCGTGCGTCTTGCCTTCGTGGGTGGCACTGACCTTGACGTCGAACGAGTGCGGCTCGACCACCGTGCCGTTGGCGACCAGTGCGTCGCCTTCCGGGCGGAACGTGAAGCGGGTGGTTTCGCCGTCCAGACGTCTGATCTCGACCACCGGCTGCAGCGCGCCCGGCGGCAACGGCTTGCCGTCGCGGTAGCCATACAGGCGGAACTCGGGCGGCACGCCGGTCTCGTACACGGTGACTTCGAGCGCGAACGGACCGTCGCGCAGCAGGCGGCCGTTGTGCGGGCCGCGCTCGAAGGCTTCAGCGGCCGCGTGTTCGCCTTCGGCCGGTTCCTGCGCCGCGCGATCGCTGCAGGCGCCGAGGGCAAGCGGGGCGAGGATCAGCAGCGCCAGCGCGGCGCGATTGATAGAGAGGATTTTCATGGGGACGGAACTCCGGCAGTGACCGTCATCCGCTCGATGTCGGTCAACAAGGTGTGGTAGCGGACGGCGGCGTCGATTTGCGCGTTGCGCAGCTCGAGCAGCGTGCGCTGGGCCTGCGACAGCGCGACGAAGCTAAAGCGCCCGGCCTCGAAGCCCTTGCGGGTCAGCGCCAGCGCGGCCTCGGCCTTCGGGATCATGCGGTCGCGGTGCGCTTCGAAGGCGGTGCGCGCGTGCACCAGTTCCTGGTAGGTCGAGAACAACCGCTGGCGCACGTCCATCTGCTGCGCCTGCGCGCGCGCGTCCGCCGCCTCGGTCTCGGCCACGGACTGGGCCACGCTCAGCGCCGAGCGTTTGGCGCTGCCCAGCGGCAGCGAGATGCCGGCGATCAGCGCGGTGTCGTTGAACGTCGATAGCCGCCGCACGCCGACGTGCCATGTGACGTCCGGCCTGGCACTGGCGGCGGCTACGCGTTCACGCGCTTGCGCCGCATGTGTGTCCAGCGCCAGGCCGCGCAGGCCGGGGTTGTCGGGCAGGCGCGAAACGATGACGTCATATGACGGCACAGCGGGCAGCTCGAACAGGTTGCCGGCCACCGTGTCGAAATCGGGCTCGACGGTATTCCACAGCGCGGCCAGCGAAACCCGGGCACCGGCCAGTTCATGCGCCGCGTGCTCCACCTCGATGTCGGCCCGCGTCTCGGCAATCTGCATCAGGGCGAGATCCGACTCCGGACTGCGGCCCGCCTGCACCCAGCGACGCACGGTGGCGGTCAGCTCGTGCGCGAGGGCGAGATCCTGCGCCGCCACGGTGCTGCGCGCCTGGTCGGCGAGCACTTCGACAAAACGCCGGGTGGTCTCGGTAGCCAGTTCCAGGCGGGTCTGATCCAGCGCATTGCGCGACCGCTCGATGTCGATGGCGCCCACCGCCCGGCGCGCGTCGCGCTTGCCGCCCCGTTCGATGACACGACCCAGCCGCAGCGTGGTTTCTGCCGCCCGGACGCCGACGACCGATCCGGTACCGCCCACGTTTTCCACATCCGCCCCGACCACCCACGGCGGCGCCAGGCCGGCAAGGTCCGCCTGCCGTTCGGCGGCGACGACCGTCCGGTCGCCGGCGCGAAGGGCCGGGTTGTGTGCAAGCGCACGAGCTACCGCTTGCGGCAGCGAAAGGGTCTCGCCCGCCACCGCAGGCGCACCGAAACCGCCCGCCAGCAGCAGGAGGCACAGACAGCGTAAAGAAAACACGATGTTCTCCCATCGAATGCACAGTCAACGAGTTCAGGCCGCGATGCGGCCGTCGGGACGTTGCCGTCAGACGATGGGAGGGCGATGCAGGCGGGTCAGCGAACCGTCGGGTGCGGAAGCATCCTGCCGAGGCGCGCAGGCGTCTGCCTGCACCGGTGCGCACAGTGCAACGACGACTTGCGGCAGGGTTGCCGCGGCGCCGGCCAGGTAATGTGCATGGACGTGCGAGCCGTCCGGCAACGGCACCATCGGCTCGCCGTCGCCATCGGCATGGTGGTGATCGGCAGCGGCATCGGCGGCGATCGCATGTACTGCCGTGTGCGCGCCGTCATGGCCGTGCGTGATCCACCTCGGCATCAAGGCCGACAGCACCATCGCCAACGCGAGCAGCAGCACCGTGCGCACCATGACGGGGCGACGACGGGGCAAGCGGCGAAGGGTGCGAAGGACGCTCATGACCCGCTCACTATGCGCAGGAAGAACCGTGAAGGCAACCGGCGATTCGACGCACCACCGGCTGCCCGCTCGCCGCGGCGATCAACCGCAGCAGCCCTTCTGCTGCTGGACCGGCGGGCACGGCACGCTGCCCCAGGAACAGAACACGCAACAATCGCCCGGCTTGGGCTGCAACAATTCGCCGCAGCCGGGACAGTCGTAGAAGAACTGGCAGGCGTCGGTCGGCATGGTTTCGGTGACCTGGTGGCCGCAATGCGGACAAGTCAGCGTGCTGCGCAGGATGGGTTCGGTCGTCATGGCATCCACCCTACTCCGCTTGCGTCGGCGCGATCATCTGGCCGGCCCGACGCAACCGGCGCAGGACCAGCAGGCGGAATGCGGCGGGGATGACCAGCATGGACAGCAGCGGCGCGGTGAGCATGCCGCCGATCATGGGCGCGGCGATGCGCTGCATGACTTCGGAGCCGGCGCCGTGGCCGAGCAGGATCGGGAACAGGCCGGCAAGGATCACCGCGACGGTCATCGCCTTCGGCCGCACGCGCTGCACCGCGCCTTCGCGGATCGCCTCGTCCAGTTCGGCGACACCCGACGCCGGATCGGCCGCCAACTGGCGATCCCACGCATGGCGCAGGTACAGCAGCATCACCACGCCGAATTCGGCGGCGACACCGGCCAGCGCGATAAAGCCGATCATGGTCGCCACCGACACCGCATGCCCAAGCAGCCAGATCAGCCAGAGTCCGCCCACCAGGGCCAGCGGCACGCTGGCCATGATCAACGCGGCCTCGCTCATCCGGCGGAACACCGCGTAGATCAGCACGAACACAATGAGCAGCACGATCGGCACCACCAGGGTCAGTCGGCGCATCGCCTGCGCCAGATATTCGAACTGACCCGACCACGCCACGGTGACGCCCGCCGGCAGTTTGACTTCGCTGGCCACCGCGCGCTGCAAGTCAGCCACCACCGCGCCGAGGTCGCGGCCGGCGGTGTCGACGTAGACGTAAGTCGCCAGCTGGCCGTTCTCGCTTTTCAACATCGACGGTCCGGCCGCCACCTCGATGTCGGCCACCTGCCCCAGCGTCAACTGCGCGCCGTTCGCCGCGACGATCGGCAACTTCGCCAGCGCGGCCAGCGAATCGCGCGCCGCCCGTGGATAGCGCAACACGATCGGGTAGCGTTCGCGCCCCTCGACGACCTGATCGATCGGTTCGCCGCCGACCACCGTTGCAACCAGCTGCTGCACCTGCTGCTGGGTCAGGCCGTAACGTGCGGCATCGGCGCGCCGGATGCGCACGTCGACATAACGCCCGTTGGCGGCGCGCTCGGCAATCGCCGAACTCACCCCGGGCACGCCGCGCGCCACCGTCTCGATCCGGTCGGCCACCCTCTGCAAGCTGCCGACATCGCTGCCGAGCACCTTGATGCCGATCGGGCTCTTGATGCCGGTGGCCAGCATGTCGATGCGATTGCGCAGCGGCGGCACGAACAGGTTGGTCAGGCCCGGCACCTGCACCGCCTGGTCCAGTTCCGCCTTGATCTTCGCCATCGTCATGCCCGGTCGCCATTGGTCCTTGGGCTTGAACGTGATGGTGGTTTCGAACATTTCCATCGGCGCCGGATCGGTGGCCGTGTCGGCACGGCCAGCTTTGCCGAACACGTGGTCGACCTCGGGCACGGTCTTGATCATGCGATCGGTGAGCTGCAGCAGTTGCGCAGCCTTGCCCGAGGACAATCCCGGCAACGCCGTGGGCATGTACAGCAGCGTGCCTTCGTCCATCGCCGGCATGAATTCGCTGCCGAGCCGGCCGAGCGGCAGCAGTGCGGTGAGCAGCAACAGCCCGGCCAGCGCCAGGGTCGCTTTCGGATGGCGCAGCACCGCTTCCAGGATCGGCCGGTACAGCGCGATCAGGCCGCGGTTGAGCGGATTGGCGCGCTCCGGGCGAATGCGCCCGCGGATCAGGTAACCCATCAGCACCGGCACCAGGGTCACCGCCAGCCCGGCCGCCGCCGCCATCGCGTAGGTCTTGGTGAACGCCAGCGGCTTGAACAGCTTGCCTTCCTGCCCCTGCAGCGCAAACACCGGGATGAAAGACAGCGCGATGATCAGCAGGCTGACGAACAGCGCCGGCCCGACCTCCGCCGCCGCGTCGGCGAGCAGCGACCAGCGCGCCGCACCTTGCGGCTCCTCGCCGTCGTGCGCGTCGCGCCAGTGTTCCAGATGCTTGTGCGCGTTCTCGATCATCACCACCGCTGCATCGACCATCGCGCCGATCGCGATGGCGATGCCGCCGAGCGACATCAGGTTCGCCGTCACGCCCTGCAGGTGCAGCGCGATGAACGCGACGAGTACACCCAGCGGCAGGCTGACCACGGCGACCAGCGCCGAGCGCAGATGGCCCAGGAACAGCACGCACACCAGCGCGACCACCAGGAATTCCTCGAACAACTTGCCCCACAGGTTGCTCACCGCCGCGTCGATCAGCTGCGAGCGATCGTAGGTCGGCACGATCTCGACGCCGGCCGGCAGGCTGCGCCTGAGTTCGGCGAGCTTTGCCTTGACCGCCCCGATCGCGGCCTTCGCGTTCTTGCCCGAGCGCAGCACGATGATGCCGCCGGCCACTTCGCCCTGGCCATCCAGTTCGGCGATGCCGCGCCGGAAACTCGGCCCGCGCCGCACCGTGGCGACCTCGCGCAGCAGCACCGGCACGCCGTTCGCGCTGGTAGTGATCGGCACGTTCTCGAAGTCCGCGCGGCTGCGCAGGTAGCCTTCGCTGCGCACCATCAACTCGGCCTCGCCCTGCTCGATCACCGAGCCACCGTTGGCACCGTTGGCCGCGCGCACCGCATCCGCCAATTGCGCCACCGTGATGCCGCGCGCGGCCAGCGCCTGCGGGTCCGGCACGATCTGCCAGGCGCGCTCCATGCCGCCGAGGCTGGCCACCTCGGCGACGTCGGGCACGGTCTTCAGCTGATAGCGCAAAAACCAGTCCTGCAGCGCGCGCAGCTCGCCGAGATCGTGCCTGCCGGTGCGGTCGACCAGCGCGTATTCGTAGACCCAGCCCAGGCCGGTGGCGTCGGGGCCCAGCGACGGGTTGACCCCGGCCGGCAGCTGGCTGCGCACCTGGCTCAGGTACTCCAGCACGCGCGAGCGGGCCCAGTACAGGTCGGTGCTGTCGTCGAACAACACGTAGACGTAGGAGTCGCCGAAGAACGAATACGCGCGCACCGTCCGGGCGCCGGGCACCGACAGCATGGTGGTGGCCAGCGGATAGGTGACCTGGTCCTCGACCACCTGCGGCGACTGCCCGGCCCAGCTGGTGCGGATGATCACCTGGGTATCGGACAGGTCCGGCAGCGCGTCCAGCGGCGTGCGCATGACCGAGAACACGCCGGCCGCGGCCAGCACCAGCGCGGCCAGCAACACGGCCACGCGGTTCGCGATCGCGACACGAATCAGCGCGGCGATCATGGATGGCCTCGCATCGGCATCGGATGGGACATGGCGCGGTCCGCGGCGCTGGTAGCTGCTGCGGGCCCGCCCCGGCCATCGCCCAGGCGCTCCAGCGCGCCGGACAGGCTGGCCTCCGAATCGATCAGGAACTGGCCGGACACGACGACCTTCTCGCCGCCGTGCACGCCATCCAGGATCTCCGTGTAACCATCGGCCGAACGCCCGGTGCGCACCGCGAGCGGACGAAAATGGCCGTCCGCTTCAGCCACGATCACCCGCGTCTGCCGGCCGGTGGCGATCAGCGCGTCGTCCGGAACCACCGGCACCGCCTTGCCATCGGCGGAATGCAGTTGCACGGTGACGAACATGCCCGGGCTCAACCGTCCGTCCGGATTGGCCAGCACGATGCGTGCGCGCTGCGTGCGCGTGGCGTTGTCGACATCCGGCAGCAAGGTCTCCACGCTGCCGTGAAACACCTGCCCGGGAAATGCATCGACCGTGACGGCGACGGGCGTGCCGGCGCGCACCGCACCGGCGACCGCCTGCGGCAGCGCCGCTTCGATCCAGACCGTGGCCAGGCTGTTCAACGTCATCAGCGTCTGCCCGGCACTCACCCGTTGTCCCTCCCGTACTTCCAGCGAAGTGACCACGCCGGCCTGCGGCGCATGCAGCGTGATCGCCGCACCCGCGCCGCGACGTGCCGCGCGGATGTCCGCAGCGTTCAGACCCAGCACCTGCAGGCGCTCGCGTGCGGCCCCGCGCAAGGCCTTCGCGTCGGCCGACTGCGCGCCCTGCAGCGCGTCGTACTCGGCCAGCGCGCTGCTCCACTGCGGCGCCAGCAGGTCGGCCAGCGGCTCGCCTGCCGTCACCTGCGTGTACGGCGCGCGCACCCGCAGCTTGCCGATCACCGCATCGACGCGGGCGCTGACCGTGGCGGCCTCGCGCGGGTTCCACGCCACCGTGCCGGGCACGCGCAGCGCGCTCGACAGGACGCGGCGCTCGACCGGCGCGGTGCGCACGCCCAGGTTCTGCACGGTGGACGGATCGATCCGCACGGTACCTGCCGCCGCGCTGCCATCGGCATACTTCGGCACCATTTCCATGCCCATCGGCGACAGCCCGGGTTTGTCGAAATGCTGCTCCGGCACCATCGGGTCGTACCAGTACAGCACCTTGCCGGCCGTGTCCGGCGCGGTCGCCGGCAGGTGCGTCGATACGGTAGCGGCCTGGCGACGGCCGCCGAGATAGCCGGCGACGAGCAATGCCATCGCCGCGACGATGGCGGCAAAAACGACCCAAGGACGCTTCATGGCGTCACCTCCGAAGGCAGCAGATAGGCAAGCGAAGCCCACGACCGTGCGCGAGCGGCCAGTGCATCGGCGTAGCTCAGGCGCAGCTCGATCTCGGCGCGGCGCGCATCCAGCCACGGTTGCAGCGAACCGCCGCCGCGGTAACCAGCCAGCGCGGTTTTCGCACGATCACGTGCCAGCGGCAGCAGGGTTTGCCGATAGCGCACGATCTGCCGCCCCCAGCCTTGCCAGGCAGCCACCGCCCGCGTCACTGCCTCGCGCTGGGCACGACGCGCGTCCTCGTGATCGGCCTGCACGGCGTCCCATTGCGCCTGCCGGGCGCTGATACCGCGGTCCTGCCGGTTGCGCGTGAACAGCGGCAGGCTGACGCCCACCTCCAGCATCACCATGTCCGACAGGCCCGGCGCACGTTTGCCATAGCTGGCGCTCACGCTCCAATCCGGGTGCCTGGCCGCACGCGCCCGCTCGAGCGCCGCTTGCGCCACCTGTTCGCGCGCAGCCCACGCCTGCAACGGCACCTGCCGGTCGATGCTGGACGCCAGGCGAGCGGCATCCACCGGCAATTGACCGAAGTCCTGCGCCGCACCAAGCGTGCGGGTTGGCGTTCCCACCCAGCGCTGCAAGCCTGCCTGTGCGGCCGCGAGATCGGCGTCGACCGCCTCCAACCGATTGTCGAGTGTGGCGACCTCGGCCTGCGCTGCCAGCGCGTCGACCGCGCTGCCCTCACCACCGCGCAGGCGGGCCTGCGCGATCCGCGCAGCCAACGCCGCCTCGTCGTGCAGGTCAGCCAACAACGCACGCTGCTGCTCGACCGCCCACACGTCTATCCAGGCATCGGCGATGCGCTCGCGCACGCTTTGCGCGGTGGCCACGCTGTCGGCCTGCGCCAAATCGATGCGCGCGCTGGCCAGGGCGCGCTCCGCGCGACGCGCCGTGCGCGACGGAATGGCCTGCATCACGCCGACCGTACGCACGGTCATCTCGTCCGAGCGCAGGCTGAAAGCGCCCGGGCTGGTGACCGGGTAGTTGGAAAGCCCGAACGTCAGCGTGGGATCCGGCAGCTGGCCGGCACGCGCCGCGTCCTCGCGCGTGGCCGAGATGTCGGCGGCACGCGCCTCAAGCTGCGGCGCTCGCGCCAGGCCTTGCCGAACGGCCGCTTCCAGGGTCAGTGGCGGTTCGGCGGCCTGCGCCGCCGCGGCCACGGCCACCCACAGGAGCGCGGCCAGGCCCGTCACCATCGGGTGCCGGGCGAAATGAATGGACAACATGGATGAACACTCCGTCGATCTGAGCTTTGCGCCGCGCCACGCGGGCACGGCACCACGTCGGTGGATACCGCAACGTGTCAGATCAAATCAGGAGCGAGCAGAACAACAAGCGGGGAATCGGTGGCGGCGCTCGCAAACGCTCGCGCTGAATCAACGCCCGCTCGGACGGCAACGTCACGGCCGTCATGGACGGCAGCACCGGCGGCAGCGCAGGCAGCGCGCTGGCCGGCACCGAGGCGGTGCGAGCGTCGACCTGGGTGGCATGATCGGGTTGGCAATGCTGCCGGCACAGCGGATCGACCGGCGTCGCCATGTCCGCGCAATCGTCGGCCATTGCCATGGAGGAGGAATGCACCGCCACGGCCAGCGCAGCCGTGGCCGGTGGCACCGGTGCGGCGACGCAGACATACGCCGCCACCGCCACCTGCTGCCACAGCAGCAGCACGACCACCAGCCACGCAAGGCGGCGACGGACGACGGGGCGGAGGCGGAAGGCGGGTTTCATCTCACGGGCACTGTAATGTCGGCAACGGGCAGGTCATTGACGCGGGTCAAGTCGGCGGATTGCAAGCACGATACCGACTTGGCTCACCCGGCGGGGCCATGCGTCGCATACACCCGGGTCGAGCCGTCGCGGCCGATCAGCACCACGTCGTAGCGTTCGGGTGCACCCATCTCCATGCCGGGCGAACCCATCGGCATGCCGGGCGCGGCGATGCCGATGGCGTCCGGCCGCTCGGCGAGCAGACGGCGGATGTCCTCCACCGGCACGTGCCCCTCGACCACGTAGCCCTCGATCACCGCGGTATGACAAGACATCGCACCGGGCGGCACGCCGAAGCGCGCCTTCACCGTCGCCATCGGCTGGTCCTGGTGCACGGTGACGGTGTAGCCCTGCGCGCGCATGTAATCGACCCAGGCGCCGCAGCAGCCGCAGGACGGGTCGCTGTACACGTCCAACGCGTTCGCGGCCATCGCCGCCGGCGCGAACAGCACGGCAAACAGCAAACTGATGCCCATGCGGGAAAACCATCGTTTCATCGTCATTCTCCGGTTGCCGGGGTGGTTTGCCACTGGATGGACACGATCTTCCAGCTGTCGCCGTCCTTGCCGAGCTTGAGCATCTCGCGGCTGCGCAGCGTGGTCGGCTTGCCCTTGATCGTGACCTCGATGTCGCTTTCGCTGCCGACCATCGCGGTGTCGCCCATCGGCATCGAGCCGAACGAGACCGGCGTGAGCTTCGCAGCCTTCAGGAACTTGATGTCCTCGCCCAGATGGCCGGCGATGTATTCGTCGCGTGTCTGCGTGTGACCGCCTTCGCTGACGCGGACCTCGGGCGCCAGCAGTGCGAGTACAGCTTCGCGGTCGCCACGCTGCAACGCGGCCTGGAAGGCCCGCGCCACCGTTTCCGCCGCCGGCACCGCGCCCGGCGTCATGCCTTCCATCGACAGCGGTGCCTCGACCGCCGGCGCGGTATCGTGTTCGTCGGCATCGCCATCCGCGTCAGCGTGGCTGTGGCCCGCGTCGCCGGCCATCGCCATGCCCTCCATCACCGCTGCGCCATGCGCATCGTCGTCAGCGGCGCTGCCATGGCTGTGGCTGTGGCCGCCCGCTTCATCCATGTCGTGGTCCTGCGGTGCCCGGGCCACGATGTCCTGATACTGCGCCGGCGTCATGCCGGGCAGTTTCTGCAGGAACGCCACCATGCTCCAGATCGTGGCGTCGTCGTGGGTGGCGCCCCACGCCGGCATCGCGCTCATCTTGATGCCGTGCTTGATGACCCAGAACGCTTCGCGCGGGTCGGGCCGGAATTTCGCCAGCTCGGGCGGCAGCGGGTACAGGCCGGGACGCATCTCGTTTTCGGCCATGCCCGGCGCCAGGTGGCAGCCGGTGCACATGGCCGCGTACTGGCCGGCGCCGTTGAGGATCAGCTGCGGATCGTCGAGGTTCGGCACCACGATGTCCCTTGCGTGATGTTCGATCGAGCGCTCGCGCAGCGCCTGCATCAACGCGTAGACGGGTTTGGTGTGGTGGTCGTCGGCGCCGATGTTGTAGACGCCGGACCAGACGAAGGCGCCGACGCCGGCGGCGGCGATCACGCAGAGAATCACGACGGTGATGATGAGTCGTTTCATGGGCTCTCCTCAGAACCAGATGCGCAGGCCGGCGACCCACTGCCGGTCGAAGACTGCCTGATGATCAGCGCGGGCGAAATCGGCCGTGGTGCCGAAGCGGCGCGTCCAGACTACGCCAAGATACGGCGCGAACTCGCGCCGTATCTCGTAGCGCAGGCGCAAGCCCAGCTTGGCATCGGTGAGGCCGCTGCCGATGCCGCGTGCCGGGTCGGACTTGCCGTGCAGATTGACCTCCAGCTCCGGCTGCAGGATCAGCCGCTGGGTGAACAGCAGCTCGTAGTCCGCACGCAGGCGCGCCGCGCTGCGACCGGATGGCCCGACGTAGGCGGTTGCCTCGACCTCGAACCAGTACGGCGCCAGACCCTGCACACCGAACGCAGCCCACTCCCGCTGCGGGCCGGCGCCGAAATCATGGCGCACGCCCAGCTGCGTGCTCCAGAACGCGGCGACGGCGTGGTTCCACAGCGCCTCGACCTCGCCGTCGTCGACCCTGCCACCGCTGCGTTCGCCCTCGCTGCGCAGCCACAGCTTGTCCGCGTCGCTGCCGTACCAGCCTTCGGCCTCCCACGACTGGCCGTTGCCGTCGCGGCCGTGGAACGCTTCCAGTTGATCGACCAGCAGCATGCCGGCGGGTGTGCTGCCGTGCATGTGCAGGGCGTGCGCGGGGCTGGCGGCGATGCCGTCGGAATAATCGCCGCTGCGTGCGTCCGCGGGCGCGTGCTCGCCCTGCGCCGGCTCCGTGTTTGTGCCCGCGCCATGCGCCTGGCCGTGGCTCATGCCGTGCACCGACGTGTGATCCATGCCGGGCATGACGTGGGTGGATGCCGCCGGCGCGGGCGTCGGCGCGCCGTGATGCATGGAGCCGTGATCCATCCCGTGCACCGAGCCATGGTCCACCGCCGTCGGCGCCGCGCTGCTGGCCGGAGCCGGTGCGCTCTGCGCCGTCGCCGCCAGCGGCAAGGCCAGCAGCAGCGCGGCCAGCCACGCCGCGCGACGCAGAACAATCGAGGTGTCGCGACGCTTCGTGCTCATGCCACCACCACCTCGCGGAACATGCCCGCCTCCATGTGGTACAGCAGGTGGCAGTGGTAGGCCCAGCGGCCCGGCGCGTCGGCGGTCACCGCGTAGCTGATCCGCTGCGCCGGCTGCACGTTGATGGTGTGCTTGCGCACCTGGAACTGGCCATCCGGATTTTCCAGCTCGCTCCACATGCCATGCAGGTGGATCGGGTGGTTCATCATGGTGTCGTTGACCAGCACGATGCGCAGGCGCTCGCCGGTGTTGAAATGGATCGGCTTGGCGTCGGAGTACTTGATGCCGTCGAACGACCACATGAAGCGCTCCATGTTGCCGGTCAGGTGCAGTTCGATCTCGCGGCCGGGTTCGCGCGCGTCGAGCGGGCCGCCGACGGTGTGCAGGTCGGCGTAGGTCAGCACGCGGCGGCCGTTGTCGCGCAGGCCGATGCCCGGATCGTCGAGATTGCTGCGCGGCATGTCGACGCGCATGTCCACGCCGGGGCCGTATTCGGTGCGGGCGTGGTGCACAGGGAGTGCGGTGGTCATGCCGCCATGATCCATGCTGCCGTGGTCCATGCCGGGCATCGCGGCATCACCGCCGCCATGGTCCGCGTGCGACATCGCGCCCATCATGTCCTGCATGCCCAGCCACACGCGCCGGTCCAGCGCCGGCACCTCGGCTTCCATGCCTGCACGCGGAGCCAGCGTGCCGCGCGCGTAGCCGCTGCGGTCGATCGACTGGGCAAACAGCGTGTACGCGCGCTCCTCCTGCGGCTCGACGATCACGTCGTAGGTTTCGGCTGCCGAGATGCGGAACTCGTCGACCGGCACCGGCTGCACGTCCTGGCCGTCGGCGGCGATCACCGTCATCTTCAGGCCGGGAATGCGCACGTCGAAGATGCTGGACGACGAACCGTTGATGAAACGCAGCCGGATCTTCTCGCCGGGCCTGAAGATGCCGGTCCAGTTGCCGGCCGGCGTCGTGCCGTTCATCAGGTAGGTGTAGGTGTAGCCGGAGACGTCACCCAGGTCGGTCGGGTTCATGCGCATCTCGTTCCACATCCTGCGCTTCGCCAGCGCCTGGCCCAGCCCCTTCTCGCGCACATCGCGGAAGAAGTCCGGCACGGTGGGCTGCGCGAAGTTGTAGTAGTCGCTCTGCTTTTTCAGCTTGGCGTAGATGCGCTCGGGGTCCTCGTCGGTCCAGTCGTTGAGCATTACCACGTAGTCGCGATCCGTGGGGTAGCGCTCGGGGCCTGCCGGTTCGATCACCAGCGGGCCGTACAGCGCGTTCTGCTCCTGGAAACCCGAGTGCGAGTGATACCAGTAGGTGCCGCTCTGGCGCAGCTGGAAGCGGTACAGAAAACTCTCGCCCGGCGCAATGCCGTCGAAGCTGAGGCCGGGCACACCATCCATCCGGAACGGCAGGACGATGCCGTGCCAGTGGATCGAGGTGGGCACGCGCAGGCGGTTGCTCACGCGCAGGTTCACCGTGGTGCCTTCGCGCATGCGCAGCAACGGACCGGGCACACCGCCGTTGACGGTGGTCGCCGGCCGCGGCACGCCGGTGAAGTTGACGGTGCGCTCGACGATGTCCAGCGCAAAGTCGGTGCCGCTGAGCACGGTGGGCTGTCCCGGGCTGGTCAGCGCCCAGGCGTTCGCGGGCCGCAACAGGCCAAGGCCGGCTGCCGCGCCGCCCAGGGCCAGGCCCTGCACGAAACGTCGCCGCGACAGGTCGGTCGCAGGCATGGGGGGAAATGGATGCACGCAGGTCTCCTTCGGGGAAGGCACCGATGGCCGGTGCCGACACGGGCCGCCGTCCACGCTCGCCGCCAGGCGGGCATGCAGGCACGGTCGCAGCGAACGAGGATCAGCCGGCTGGCGGCCGCAGCGGTGGCGCGTGCACGACGCTGGGCGCGGACGCGAAGGGAGGGAAAACGTGCAGCGGTTCCGGCGCCGCCGGCACCAGAGCAGCCAGGGTGGCCGCCTGCAGCAGGCTGCCGCACGCCGCCGCGCAATGGGCTGACGCCATCGCGTCGTGCTGGCCGAGGCCGTGGTCGGCGCAGCAGCCGGACGCGACCGGCATGGCATCCGGACCATGATCGACCGCGTGCGCGACGGACGGTGCCGGCGCGCCCCGCAGCGCGTCGCCGGTCATCCCGCGCGGCATGCCGTGCACCGGTGCCAGCACGAGAATCAGCCACGCCAACCATGCCATCGCCCGGAGGGACGGCAAGCGTGCGGCATGGCGAAGCAGGTGATTCATCGGCACAGCATAGGGTCGGTGCCGGCCAGTCTCAACTCTGGACATGGGTCCATCGGTCCCATGTTCGGCACGCGCCATGGTTCGTCGGTCACCCGACGAACTACTTGGTATAGCCCATGTGCAGCGTGATCTTGTCGCCGACTTTCAGGTTGGCCACCGAAGCCGGCGGGAAGTGCACGCGTAGCGACATGCCTCCCGCGTCCGCCTCGACGATGCCGGTCTTGGCATCCACCGACCTCACCGTGGCCGGCATCATGTGCATGCTGCCGTTCTTGTTGTGGCGCATCATCTTGTGATGCATGCCGCCCATATGGCCCATGCTGCTCGACGCCGGTGCCGGCGCCATCCCTCCGGTGTCCTGGGCGCTGACCGTGCCGAATGCCAGGCAAAGGCCGACAGCGGCCGTCGAAACCATGATTCTTGGCAGGAACTTCATGATGATTCTCCGCGCAGGTGGACGGCCGGAGCCGCGCGTCCGGCCGGTTGCAACGCTGCAACAAGCGGAGCCTGCACCGGCCCATGTGCAGGAAAGGTTACGTAGCACCGGGGGAGCACGGCATCGGCCCTCTATACTGGGTGTCCCCATTCCCGTGACCGCCATGAACTACCGCCACGCCTACCACGCCGGCAATTTTGCCGACGTCCTGAAACACGTCGTGCTGCTGGCACTGATCGAGTCGCTGCAGGCCAAGCCCGCACCGTTTTGCTATATCGACACCCATGCCGGCAGCGGCAACTATCCGCTGGACGGTTTCGAGGCAGGCAAGACCGGCGAGTTCAAGGACGGCATCGCGCGCCTGCACCCGGCGGAGAAACTGCCGCCGCTGCTGCGTCGCTGGCGCGACGGCATCCTGGGCAGCGCCGACAACGCGCAGGGCCTGAAGCGCTACCCCGGCTCGCCGCTGCAGGTCGCCCGCCTGCTGCGCCCCGGCGACAGCGCCCAGTTGTGCGAACTGCACACCGAGGCGGCATGCAAGCTGCGCGACCTGTTCCGCGGCAACCCTCAGGTGCACGTGCACGAGCGCGACGGCTACGAGGCGCTGAAGGCGCTGGTGCCGCCGCAGGAGAAGCGCGGCCTGGTGCTGATCGACCCGCCTTACGAGGCGCAGGACGCCGAGTACAAGCTGATCGAGCAGGCCCTGAAGCCGGCGCTGCAGCGCTGGCCCACCGGCGTCTACGCGGTGTGGTATCCGATCAAGCTGCGCAGCCAGGTACAGCCGTTCCTGCGCCGCCTGCAGCACAGCGGGGTGAAACGCGTCCTGCGCGCCGAGCTGCTGGTGCACCCGGACGATTCGCCGCTGCGCCTCAACGGCTCAGGCATGGTCATCCTCAACGCGCCGTGGAAACTGGACGATGCCCTGCGCGAACCGCTGCGCGTGCTGGCCGGCCTGCTGGCGCGCGAGCGTCCGGCCACGGTAAAACTCGACTGGCTGCTGGACGAGGCCGGCAGCCAGCTGAATACGCCCAGCCCCCTGCCCGCCTCGCGACTACCGCCCAGGCCGAACCGTCGCTAAGCTGGCCCCGTCTTTCGCGTCCGTCCAGGAGCCACGACCATGCGCCACCGCCCCGCCCCGCTGCTGATCCGGCTCGCCCTGCCCGCCGCCTTGCTCGTGCTGGCCGCCTGCGCACCCGCGCCGATCTACAAGACCACCGGCAACGCGGTGCTCGCCACCCCCGCGCAAGTGGCGCAGACGCCCGAGCAGTACAGCGGCAACGAAGTCATCTGGGGCGGGCGCATCGTGCACGTCAGCAATTTCCAGGACCACAGCGAAATCGAGCTGCTGGCCTATCCGCTGGATTCCTCGCAGCGGCCGAAGGCGAATGACAGCGGAAACGGCCGCTTCATCGCCGTGCTGCGCGGCTACATCGAACCGCTCGACTACCCCGCCGGCGCGCTGATGACCGTCGACGGCAAACTCAACGGCACCCGCGGCGGCCAGGTTGGCCAGGCTGACTACCTGTTCCCGCTGGTCGACGTGGCGCAGTCCCACGTCTGGACCGCCGAGGAAATGCAGAAGGGTCGCAGCAACGTGCACTTCGGGCTTGGCGTGGGCGTCGGCATCCGCTGAGTCGCTGTCCGGAGGCGGGCACCCCGCCTCACGGCCTCGCCGCGGAGGCAGCAGGCGTCCGCCGCCATCTCGCGGAGAGGCCCGGCTGGCGTCCATTACAATGGCCGCCCGTTTCCCGCCCGAGCCCGCGCATGTCCAGCCACGCCAACCCGATCAAGGCCATTTTCCTCGCGCTGGGCGCGAACTTCGCCATCTTCGTGGCCAAGCTCGCCGCCGCCGTGGTTACCGGCTCCGGCGCGATGATGGCCGAGGCGGTGCACTCGCTGGCCGACTGCGGCAACCAGGGCTTGCTGCTGCTCGGCATCCGCCAGGCCAAGCGTCCACCGTCCGACGAATTCCCGCTGGGCTGGGGTCGTGCGCTGTACTTCTGGTCGTTCCTCGTCGCCATCCTGTTGTTCAGCGTGGGCGGCATGTTCTCGATCTACGAGGGCGTGCACAAGCTCACGAATCCCGAACCGCTCAAGTGGCCGTGGCTGGCGATGGGCGTGCTGGTGTTCGGCATCGTGGTCGAAGGCATCTCGATGCGCGGCTGCATGCAGGAAGTGAACAAGGCCCGCGGTGACCAGGATCTGTGGACGTGGTTTCGCCAAACCCGCTCCAGCGAACTGCTGGTGATCTTCGGCGAAGACCTGGCCGCCCTCGTCGGTCTCTGCCTGGCCGCCCTCGCCATCGGCGCCACCATGTTCACCGGCAACCTGATGTTCGACGCCGCCGGCACCATCGCCATCGGCACCCTCCTGATCGTCGTCGCCGTGCTGGTGGCGATCGAGGTGAAGGCGCTGCTGATCGGCCAGGGCGTGGAACCGCGCCGCCGCGACGAGCTGATGGGCTTCCTGAAGAACCGCCCCGAAGTCGCCGAAGTCCTCAACCTGATCACCCTGCAGATGGGCGCCGACGTGATGGTGGCGGTGAAGGCGCGCATGCAGCCCACCGCCAGCCTCATCGAAGCCATCAACACCGTCGAGGCCGCGATGAAGGCCGAGTTCGGCGACGTGCGCTGGAGCTTCTTCGAGCCGGACAACGCGGATTGATCATCGGCGAGGGAAAGCCATGTGACAACGTGTTGTTCGTCGCAAGCGCCCGCGCCATCACCCCCCGGTGGCTGGTCCCGCCACCGGTGGTCGGACGCCAAGAAGTTTTCCGATAACGGTCTTGCGCACCAGAGCGTGATAGCTGAGCAGGCAAAGTGCGAACGTTGCCATGACGGAGATCGCAAACTTCGCCCCCCACCACAGCTCCATGTCCATCAGTCGGTACTGAATGACGAACAGGACCGGGAGATGGATGATATAGACCCAATAAGACGAGTCGGAGAGGTAGCGCAACAGACAGTTGCCCCGATTCAGCAACGATCGGCCGGCGACGAGGCAAACGCAGGTCATCCAGACGCTGACGCAGGCTTCGACTGCCGCGATGGGCAGCGTCGCAGACGGCTCCGCGGCGGTGGGCACGTGCCGCTTGAGCAGATACCAGAACACACCGTACAGGCCCAGGCTTGCCAGCAGCAGCCACGATGCGAAACGGCGGAAGCGCTCGATCAGGGCCTCGTGGCCGAAAAGCAGATAGCCGAACGCGAAGAATGGTCCATAGAACCCGAAAGCCCAGAACTTGGGAAACAGGCTTTCTGGTGCGGGATGCGGAGCGGTCACCGAGGCGAGCGCCGGCACCAGCAACAGGGGTAACAACGCCAACTGCCACGCGGGGTTCAGGCCACGCACCAGGTTCCCGACCTCCCCCAGCTCCAGGCTTTTCGCCGCCCAGATCAGGACATAGAAGAACAACAGGTAGTAGAGGAACCACAGGTGGCCCGTACCGGGCGGCAGTGCTGGTGGGTTCGCCATCAACGAGAACTGCTTGATCATCACCAGCACAGGTGACGGGTTCTGCACGCTCGCCGCCGCATGCAGCGTGCTGTAGCTCATCGCGGCGAGCACCAGCGGGCAAAAGATCACCAGCGGCAATGCGATGCGCCGCATGCGATTGAGGAACATGCCGCACATACCACGCTTGCGCAGGAGCATCGCCGCAAAGAAGCCCGCAACCAGAAAGAACAGCGGCATGCGAAACAGGTGCAGGAACCAGATGCACCAATCAAGGGCAGGCGATTGCGCGCGATCGGCCGTGGGAAAATACGGATGCAGGAGCGGGCTGTAAGCCAGCGCGGCGTGGAAAACCACCCCGGACAACATGGCCAGCGCGCGCAGGTTGTCCATGTAATGAAAGCGCATTGTGTCGTGCATGGCGAGACCTCCGAACAGGTCGGACGGATTCATCGGAATGGTGCATGGCCGCGCTTCGACTCCACCCGCTGCGCGGGCTACGCCTGTCCTGAGCTTGTCGAAGGGCTAAGCGTGAACGGGGATCAGTTCAGTAGAACGATTTCTTTCGGCAATGCACCCAGCCGGTCGCGATGAGGACCGCAACGCCGACCACCAGTTGGCCAAGCAGGATCGACACCACGACCGGGCCGAATACGATGGTGTCGGTCTTGACGTGGTCGCTGATCGCCGGGAGCTGCCCCAGAAGCATGATGAACGGATTGATCAGCACCATGCTGCTGATCATGGCGAAAATGTTCCACCCCTCGGATTCGACTGCCATGGCGACGCTCAACGACACGGTGTACGCCAGCAGCACGTGTCCGAAGATCAACAACGACAAGACGACGAGCCCGTCCGGTAACGGTGTGAACAGGATCACCAGCATCGTTCCAGCGAGCATCACCAAGAACGGCACGAGAAACGTGACCAGGCTGCCGACCAGCTTGGCCAGGTAATAGTCCAGCGGCGTCACCGGCAGGCTCATCACGAACGCCAGCGTGTGCTCCTTGCGTTCGACCAGCAACGAGGTGGAGATCGAGAAGCACGAGGCAGAGACCAGCACGATGATCAGCAGCAGCGAGCCAAGATAGAAACTCCAGCCGGTGGCCATGCCGATCAGGCACAGCGCCACGATCCCGGCGAGCACGCAGGCCGCGAGTTGTTTCTGGAACAGGAGCCAGTCCTTCGCCACCAGGAGCTTGATCACCGGCAGGTTGAGTGACGAGAAATTCATGCCACACCTCCAGCGCGCACGGTGGTGACGAAAATATCTTCCAGGCTCATCGGCTCGGTGCTGCGAATTTCCACGCCCTTCGCCTGCAGGCGTTTCAGCAATCCGTCGCTGAACTGGCGCACCTTCAGTTCCAGGATCGAACCGTTCTGTCGCGCCGCGGCGATTTCGGGCCACGCGATCTTGTCCGGCAGCCACGCTCCCAGGCAGACGATCCGGCGCCAATCGTCGAGGAATGCTTCCTTCTCCCTGGACGCCAGCAGCGCGCCGTCGTGAACGAAGGTGATGGTGTCCGCCATCTGCTCGATGTCCTTGGTGTTGTGAGAGGAAAAGATCACACTGCGCGCTTCGTCGCGAAGAACATCGGCGAGCGCCTCCAGCACCTCGTCACGCGCCACCGGGTCGAGGCCCGTGGTCGGTTCATCGAGCAACAGCAGCCTCGGCCGGCGGGCGAAATTGAGCATCAGCAGCGCTTTAACGCGCTGCCCGTGCGAATACCCAGTCATCGTCTGTTCCGCGCGCAGGTCGAAGCGGCGAAGCAGCTCGGTGGCGTACGCCTCGTCCCAGCCCGGATAGATCGCACGCACGAAATCCATGTGCCAGCGCAAGGTCCGGGTCTTGAACAGGCGCATGTCTTCCGTCGCGAATCCCAAGTCCTTCTTCGCGGCAACTTGTTGCGCCGGCATGGCATGTCCAAGCACCTCGACCGCACCCGCATCGGCCAGTGCCAGACCGCTGAGAATGCGTAGCAACGTGGTCTTGCCCGCGCCGTTTACTCCCACCAGCCCCATGACCTGCCCCTCGGGCATGCTGAGATCGATGTCCCGGAGCGCGAAGTTCTCGTAGCGTTTGGTCACTCCGGACAGGGAGAATGCAGTCGTCATGGTGTGGATCCTTCAGTGGAATCGGCGGACCAGTCGGCCTGCTCGTCAAGCAGTCGCCGGATATCTTCCGCGGATAGGCCAAGCCGTCGGGCGCTGGCCAACATGGCATCAAAGTGCTGGGTGAACTCGGCACGCAGCAAGGTTGTCGACAAATCCCGCGATTCGGCCACGAACGAACCCATGCCGTGCCGCGTCACGATCACCCCGGCCTGGCCCAGCTCCGCATAGGCGCGCTTGACCGTGATCACGCTGACCCGGCTGGCACTCGCCAACTCCCGGATCGATGGCAACGGCTGGCCCGCCGGCCAATCACCAGCCATCACCTTGGTGGTGATCTGGTTGACGATCTGCTGGTACATCGGCGTGCTGTCGCTGACCGACAGGAACAGTTCGGGGTCGATCTGTGCATACTTCATATACACAGTATACCCACCAAGTTCTGTGCCGTAAAGCCATCGGGACACTCGGCAGGAAAGCTTCCATCGGACAACCATCGGCAGAAGACATCCGGAGCGGATTTCCGCCTTTCATGGACATGTGGCGCGGATGGCTCGGGCGGCTGCTCAAGCAACGAGATGCCGAGCATTACATCGGGCGGCAAAAGATCGACCGCATCGGGGAAGCGAAGACTTTTCGGCTAGGTGCGTAAAGGCGAGGAGTTGCACACGCCACCCAAACTGACGACGGTCGCATACCGATCACACGCTACAATTCTCTTTAGCACTTCTGCCCGGGATCCCTCTGCCCCATGCGCAATCCCCTGCAAGAACAACTCCTCAAGGCCGGCCTGGTCAACAAGGCCAAGGCGGCGCAGGTCGTGCGCGAGCAGGCGAAGAAGCACAAGGGCAAGGGGCCGGCGGCACCGAGTGCCGAGCAGGTGGAGGTGGAGCGGTTGCAGGCGGAGAAGGCCGAGCGCGATCGTGCGCTGGCGGCGGAGCGCAATGCGCAGCTGCGGCAGAACGAAGCGCACGCGCAGGTGCGCCAGATTGTCGAGGCGCACAAGGTGAAGCGCGATGGGGAGATTGCCTATCGGTTCACCGATGGCGGCACGATCAGGGATGTGCTGGTGAACGAGGCGCTGCGTGCGCAGTTGGCCAGCGGCACGCTGGTGATCGTGCGGCATGATCAGGGTTATGAATTGCTGCCGCGTGTTGCGGCCGACAAGGTATACGAGCGTGATGCGACAGCGATCGTGCTTGATCACGCGCGTAGCGAAGCCGGTAGCGGCAATGGTGCGGACGACGACTATTACAAGCAGTTCCAGGTGCCGGACGATTTGATCTGGTAGGAGCCCGCTCGCGGGCGATGCAGTTGCTTTTGCGAATCCCGAATCCCGAAACCCGGCTTTCAAGGCATCGCCGCGCCAGCGGGCTCCTGCAGGGACGGGGGTGGCCTCGGGGAACGGTTACGGCGGGTTACGCCGCGGTTCCAGCAGATCCCAGCCGTTGCCGTACAGATCATCGAACACCGCTACCGTGCCGTAGGTCTCATGCCGCGGCTCCTCGCGAAAGTGCACGCCTTCGGCGCGCATGCGCTGCCAGTCGCGCTGGAAGTCGTCGGTGTGCAGCAGCAGGAACACGCGGCCGCCGGTCTGGTTGCCGATGCGGGAAGTCTGTTCGTCACCCTTCGCCTTGGCCAGCAGCAAGCGGGTTTCGCCGGAACCGGGCGGCGCCAACAACACCCAGCGCTTGCCGCCGCCCATGTCGGTGTCTTCGATCAGCTCGAAACCGAGCGCGCGGGTGTACCAGGCGATCGCCTCGTCGTAGTCGGCGACCAGCAGCGCAAGTGCGCCGAGATGCTGCTTCATGGCTTGCCTGCCTTGAGCACGGGCAGCGGGCCCAGTCCGGACTGCAGTTTCTTCGTGAGCCTGGTGCGGATCAGCGTATACGCGTCGAGGATGAGCGCCTGCAGCTCCGCCGTGGCGAAACGTCGTGGTTCGGTGACCGACACCCAGCGCATCCGCGCCAGGTACGGGGCCGGAATGACACCAGGCAGGTCGGTGAGTTCGAGGAATCGCTCGTCCGCCACCTTGAACGCCAGGCGCCCGCCCTCGCGACCATCGGCATGGGTCATGGCGAACATCTTGCCGCCCACGCTGAACACCAGGTTGTCGCCCCACTTGATGTCGCGCGTTACGCCGGGCCAGCGGCTGCACAGCCGCTGCAATTGGGCCACGGTGATGCCGCGGGGTGGCTGGTCGGTCATGCAGGCTGCTCCGCCGGGGAATCCGCATCCATTGTGGGGTGTTGCGCAGGCGCTGTCTTTGTCCTGCGGCGCATCTTGTGGCGCAACATGAATGACCGGAAGTGACGCCAAAGCTCACCTCATCATCATGATCTGTCGGCGGTTGCCCGTTGCATAATCATGCTGCATTGCACACAATACGCAAAAGTATGGAGCGCCCATGATTCCCGCGATCGACTTCGTCTCCCCCACGCCGCATGCCTCGCTGCCACCGCGAAGCAGCCTGCGCTTTGCCCGCAAGGCCCTCGCGCCGGCGGCCGGCGAGAAGGTGCGTACGCAGGACGAACGGGAGCTCACCCTGCGGGCGATCGAACCGGGTGACGTGGCGGCGATGCAGCGCTGTTTCGCCCGCCTGTCGCCGGAGGAGATCCGTCGCCGCTTCCTGCACGCGATGTCTGAGCTGCCCACGCCGATGGCGCAGCAACTGTGCCGGATCGACCCGACGCGCGAAACCGCCTTCGTGCTGATGGACGAATCCCTCCACCCGGCCGAGATGCGCGGCGTGGGGCGCATCTACGTCGACGATACCACCGACACGGCCGAGTTCTCCGTGCTGGTGGAGCATGCCTGGAGCCGCATCGGCCTCGGCGCGCTGCTGATGCAGCGGCTGGTCGACGATTGCCGGCGCCGTGGCCTGTACGAACTGTGGGGCTACGTGCTGCAGGAAAACCGGCCGATGCTGCAACTGTGCAAGGAGCTCGGCTTCACCCAGCGCGCGATTCCCGACGAACCGGGCACCATGCTGATCACCTTGAAACTGTAGGACAACTCATCACGGCGCCATGATCGGGAGCGGCGGGCAGTGCCCGCCCCGCACGGCCCGACTGGAGCGCCGCGTTACACTTGTCGGCTATGCCCAGCCCGATCAAGCATCCTCCCCTCCCCACCACACCCAGGCAGCGCCGCTACTGGTTGCCGCCGCACGGCTCGGCACGCGCCTTGCTGCTGGCCGAGGCGGCGCGCACGCATGAAGGCCTGCTGGTGGTGGTGGCGCGCGACACCCAGCGCGCACAGGCGCTGGAAGCGGAGCTGGGCATCTTTGCCGATGATCTGCCGGTGCTGCAGTTCCCGGACTGGGAGACGTTGCCCTACGACGCGTTCAGTCCGCATCCGGAGATCGTCTCGCAACGCATCGCCACGCTGTATCGCCTGCCTGGCGTCAAGCGCGGCGTGCTGGTGGTGCCGGTGGCCACGCTGATGCAGCGGATCGCGCCGCGTACCCACATCACCGGCTCCGGCCTGGTGATGTCGAAGGGTCAGCAGCTCGACCTGGCCGCCGAGCAGCGCCGACTGGAAGCGTCCGGTTACCGCCACGTGCCGCAGGTGGCCGAGCCGGGCGACTTCGCGGTGCGCGGCGCGTTGCTGGACATCTTTCCGATGGGCACTGCCGAGCCGTACCGCATCGAGTTGTTCGACGACGAGGTCGACTCGATCCGCAGCTTCGATCCCGAGACGCAGCGCTCGCAGCAGCAGGTGGAACGCGTCGAGTTGTTGCCCGCCCGCGAGTTTCCGCTCACCGAGGAAGCGGCGAAGGAGTTCCGCTCCAATCTGCGCGAGCGCTTCCCGATCGACGTGCGCCGCTGCCCGCTGTACCAGGACATGAAGGAGGGCGTCACGCCCGGGGGCATCGAATACTACCTGCCCTTGTTCTTCCGGCAGACCTCCACGCTGTTCGACTACCTCGCCGAGGACGCGCTGTTCGTGCTCGGCGAAGGCGCCGGGGAAGCCGCCGACCAGTTCTGGGCACAGACACTGGAGCGCTACGACCAGCGCGCGCATGATATCGAGCGCCCGGTACTGCCGCCAGCCGAGCTGTACCTGCCGCCGGACAAGCTGCGCGAGCAGCTCAACAAGCGCCTGCGCGTGGACGTGGTCGAGCCCGGCCACGAGCACGCCATCGACACCGGCACCCAGCCGGCGCCGGAGCTGCCGCTGAATCGCAAGGGCGAGGAGCCGGCCACCTCGCTGCGGCATTTCCTCGCCGGCTACCCGGGCCGCGTGCTGATCGCGGCGGATTCGGCGGGACGGCGCGAGGCGCTGGTCGATACGCTGGCAAGCGCGGGGCTGAAACCCGAGCACGTCGATGACTGGTCGGCCTTTCTCGCTCGTCATCCCGGTGAAAGCCGGAATGACGAACAAAACCTTCCGCGCTTCGCCATCACCATCGCACCGCTTGAGCAGGGCTTTGCACTGACCAAACCGGTGTTGACCGTGCTCACCGAGCGCGAGCTTTACGGCGAGCGCGTGCGCAACGAGCGCGAGCGCAAACGCCGGCGTGGCACGGCGCGCGATCCCGACACGATCATCCGCGATCTCACCGAACTCACCGTCGGCGCGCCGATCGTGCATGTGGATCACGGTGTGGGCCGCTACCAGGGGCTGCTGTCGATGGACGTCGGCGGCATGGCGGGCGAGTTCCTCACCATCGAGTACGCCAAGGGCGACAAGCTGTACGTGCCGGTCTCGCAGCTCGGCCTGGTCAGCCGCTACTCCGGCACCGCGCCGGAGCTGGCGCCGCTGCACTCGCTGGGCGGCGACGCGTGGGAGCGCGCGCGCCGCAAGGCGGCGGAGAAGGTGCGCGACGTCGCTGCCGAGCTGCTGGCGATCTACGCGCAGCGACAGGCGCGCGGCGGCGAGTCGTTGCCGATCGACCGTCAGCTGGTGGAGGAATTCGGCTCCAGCTTCCCGTTCGAGGAAACTCCCGACCAGGAAAGCGCGATCGAGGCGGTGCTGGACGATCTCGCCGCGCCGCGCGCGATGGACCGGGTGATCTGCGGCGACGTCGGCTTCGGCAAGACCGAGGTCGCGCTGCGCGCCGCCTTCGCCACCGCCACCGCCGGCAAGCAGGTCGCCGTGCTGGTGCCGACCACCCTGCTCGCCCAGCAGCACTACCGCAACTTCGCCGACCGCTTCGCCGACTGGCCGGTGCGCGTGGATGTGCTGTCGCGCTTCAAGTCCACCAGGGAAGTGAACGAAGCGCTGAAGCGCCTGGCCGACGGCCAGATCGACGTGATCGTGGGCACGCACAAGCTGCTGCAGTCGGACATCAAGTTCAAGAACCTTGGCCTGGTCATCGTCGACGAGGAGCAACGTTTCGGCGTGCGCCAGAAGGAACAGCTGAAGAAGCTGCGTGCCGAAGTCGACCTGCTGACCATGACCGCCACGCCGATCCCGCGCACGCTGAACATGGCGATGGCCGGTTTGCGCGACCTGTCGCTGATCGCCACCCCGCCGGCACATCGCAGCGCCGTACGCACCTTCATTTCGGTGTGGGACCCGGCGACGATCCGCGAGGCGCTGCAGCGCGAGCTGTCGCGCGGCGGCCAGGTGTACTTCCTGCACAACGAGGTGCAGAGCATCGAGCGCACCGTGCGCGAGCTTGAGGAGCTGGTACCCGAGGCGCGCATCCGCATCGCCCACGGCCAGATGCCCGAACGCGAGCTGGAAGGCGTGATGGCGGATTTCCACCGCCAGCGCTTCAACGTGCTGGTGTGCACCACCATCATCGAAACCGGCATCGACATCCCCACCGCCAACACCATCATCATCGACCGCGCCGACCACTTCGGCCTGGCCCAGCTGCACCAGCTGCGCGGCCGCGTCGGTCGCTCGCACCATCGCGCCTATGCCTATCTGGTGGTGCCCGACCGCAAGTCGATCACCGCCGATGCGCAGAAACGGCTGGAGGCCCTCGCCTCGCTGGAAGAGCTCGGCGCCGGCTTCACCCTGGCCACGCACGACCTGGAAATCCGCGGCGCCGGCGAGCTGCTCGGCGACGAACAATCCGGCCAGATCCAGGAGATCGGTTTCGGCCTGTACACCGAATTGCTCGATCGCGCGGTACGCGCGCTGAAGTCGGGCAAGGTGCCGGACTTCGACCTGAGCTCCGAGCACGAGACCGAGGTCGAACTGCACCTGCCCGCGCTGATTCCCGACGATTACCTCGGCGACGTGCACACGCGCCTGACCCTGTACAAGCGCATCGCCAGCGCCCGCAGCGAGGATGACCTGCGCGACTTGCAGGTGGAGATGATCGACCGATTCGGCCTGCTGCCCGAACCGACGAAGCAGTTGTTCGCCGTGGCCAGCCTGAAGCTGATGGCCACGCCGCTGGGCATTCGCAAACTCGACTTCGGCGCCAACGGCGGCCGCATCGTGTTCCGCGAGAAGCCGGAGGTCGATCCGCTGGCCATCATCAAGCTGATCCAGACCCAGCCGCGCGTCTACAAACTGGATGGCCAGGACAAGCTGAAGGTGATCCTGGACCTGCCCGGCGCCAGCGAACGCATCCGCAGCGCACAGGACGTGCTGGCGCTGCTGGGCGCGCGTCGCCCGCGCTGAGCGCGGCAAGCTCAGACTCCTCCGTCGGCAGGGAAGCCACGACCGGGCTGCCGGAATCACCTTGCCGACCCGGGTGTCGGGAGTGACCCAAAGCGTCCGCTTTGGTCCCTGCAGGCCGTTCCCCTGGACCATCAGAGCATCGCCCCGCCCTCCCCGCCGCCGCCGGTCGCCTCTCCCGGCAAGCCACGACATGGCATGACCCGTGCTTGACATCCTGGCTTTACATCGTGCAGCGTTGGAGGTTGGCCTTCTTTGCACCCCTGCAGGCCAGTATCCACGGACAAATCGACTCACGGACCACAGAAAAGCCCTGCGCGCGTGCTCCCCCGCAAGTCGCGCAGAACAGGGAAAGCCGAGTGGAGAAGCCGGTCACATTTTCAGCACGCCACCGCCAACGCATCCGCGCATGGATGCTGGGGCTCGGCTTGCTGCTGCTCGGGATCGGCGCAGCCCATGCCGACGGCATGCCGCTGAATGGGGCCTGGCAGGAAGTTGTCGCCGGTGACACGCCACAGGGCGTGATGGACGCCTACCACGCCGGCCGCATGAAGAGTTTCGACCCGTCCATGCTGCAACGCTTTCCGCGCAACGAGCTGGGCAGCTGGGTGGTGATCGCGGCGCAGCCGCCGTGGAACAACGAGGATCGCGTGCTCACCGTGTACCCGGCGCCGATGGGTGCGATCAGCGTGTTCCACGGCGACCGGGTGCATCGATTGGCGATGAACGATTTCAGCGCCCACGGCCACGGCCACGGCCGGCTGGCGTGGCGCGTGCCGGCGGACCTGTCCGCATCCACGCCGATCCTGCTGCGCGTGGAACCGACGCAAACCGTCAGCGCGCCGATCCGCTTTCGCATCCTGTCGTGGGACGAGTATCTGCAGCGCGACACCCAGTGGCTGGTGTTCGCCAGCATCTGCTTCGCGGTGATGCTGGCGATGGTGATGATGGCGTTGTTCTTCTCGCTGATGCTGCGCGACATCACCTACGCCTGGTATGCCGGCTACATCGTCTGCTACGCCCTGATCCAGGGCATGCAGACCGGTTTCGTGTTCCATCCGCTGCGCTGGCAATGGCTGGTCGACTCCAGCACCATGGTCGGCGCAGTGGCGGTGGCCTTGTCGGTGACGTTCGCCTCGCTGTTCATGATGCGGTTCTGCGACCTGCGCCGCCATGCCCGGCTGCTGCAGGTGCCGGTGATCGCCGTGGCCGTGGGCATGATCCAGCTGGTGCTGATGCGCTGCAGCGGCATCCCGTTGCTGGTCTCGATGGCACAGGCCCTGCTCAACCCGTTGCTGATGATCGGCGCGCTGCTGTTGCTGGTGGCCGGGGCAATCGCCGCGCTGCGCGGCTCGCGCCAGGCCTGGTTTTTCCTCGCCGGCTGGACGCCGTTGCTGCTGCTGACCGCGCTGACCAGCGCCCAGGTCAACGGCGCCCTGCCCCGCATCGACTGGCTCAACGATCTCAGCCTCGCCGGCGGCGCCTTCGAGGCGATGGTGCTGTCGCTGGGCCTGGCCGATCGCGCGCTGCAGTTGCGCCAGGATCGCGACGTGGTGCAGGTGCTGGCCGACCACGACGCGCTCACCCGCCTGCTCAACCGCCGTGCCTGGACCGAGCGTGCCGAAGCGCTGCTGGCCAGCAGCCAGGCGCCTTCGATCGCCGTGCTGTTCCTCGACCTGGATCACTTCAAGCAGCTCAACGACCACCACGGCCACAACACCGGCGACCGCGCGTTGGTGGCGGTGGCCACCACGCTCAGCGCGGAACTGCGGCCGGGCGACCTGTTCGGCCGCTACGGCGGCGAGGAGTTCGTGGCAATGCTCGACGGCATCGACGCGCAGGAGGCGATGCAGGTGGCCACCCGCCTTTGCCGCCGCGTGCACCGGCTGGAGATTCCGGTGCGCGACGAGCAGCAACTGCTCAGCGTCAGCATCGGCGTGGCCATGCGCCAGCGCGGCGACACGCTCGAATTGCTGATCGACCGCGCCGACCAGGCGATGTATCGCGCCAAGCTGCGCGGCCGCAATCGCGTGTGCATGGACGAATTCACGAACCGCTCCGCGCACGCCGCCGGCGAAAAGCGCCTGCGCGTGGTGGAGACGCGGCGCGAGGATCGCTGAAGCGCGGCGCGCCAGCCAGCGAAGGTCCGAACAAGTCGTCACCCCGGCGGAGGCGCGCGGTTGTCCAGTCATGATCCTGACCCCACTCGCGACCGATGGTCGCGGGAGCCCGCTCGCGGGCGATGCGTTGGCTCTTACAAATCCCGATCCCGGCCCCAAAGGCATCGCCCGCGAGTGGGCTCCTGCGGGAGGCGATGGCTTCGATGCCCGGTCACGGCCACCGATCCTGCCGTACCTGACCCAGCGGCGTGACGGTACGATGCCGGACAGCGACAAGCTCTACCAGCCCTTCGACTGTTGAAACGCGCCTCGCGGGAACGACGGGCAAAGACGTGGTCAGAGCATGCCTAGCCGACGAGCGCGTGCGCTGCCGCCACCACGTCGGCCTCGCCCGGAAGCACCAGCAGCGCCGCCCCGGCCAGCGGGGTGAAGGTGTCGGCACCGACCACGCGCTTGATCGGAGTGGCGCCGCAGCCGCCCTCGACGATCGCGGTGATCACGCCCTCGCCCACGCCGGCGCTCTTGCGGCCTTCGTCCAGCACCAGGATGCGTTTGGCGGTCTTCGCCTGCGCCGCGATGAAGGCGTCGTTGAGCGGCGCCAGCCAGCGCAGGTCGACCACGCGTACCTTCCACTTCAGTTCCGCTTCGATCGTGCGCGCGGCGCGCAGCGCCATCGGCACGCCGTTGCCGAAGGTGAACACCACCAGGTCGTTCGCCGCGTCGTTGTAGATGCGGCCCTCGCCCAGCGTCATCGCCTGGTCCGGCGCCGGGTAGTCGAACTGCCACTGGCCGTCGCCGGCCTCGTACAGGTCCTTGGTCATGTACAGCGCGATCGGTTCGAGGAAGGCGCACACGCGACCGTCGACCTTGGCCAGCGCCATCAGCGTGCGCAGCATCATTGCCGCGTCGTCGCCGCGGCTCGGGCAACCCACCACCAGGCCGGGAATATCGCGCAGCGCGGTGATCGAGTTGTCGTTGTGGAAATGGCCGCCGAAGCCCTTCTGGTAGCCCAGCGACGCGACCCGCATCACCATCGGGTTGCGGTACTGGCCGTTGGAGAAGAACTGCAGCGACGCCGCCTCACCGCGGATCTGGTCGCAGGCGTTGTGGAAGTACGCCAGGTACTGGATCTCCGGCAGCGACAGCATGCCCATGTTCGCGTAGCCCTGGGCCAGGCCCAGGATCATCGTTTCATCGAGCAGCGTGTTGAACACGCGGCTGCCCTTGAAGGTCTTGTTGAGGCCCTTGGTGACGGTGTACACGCCGCCCTTCTGCGCCACGTCCTCGCCGAACAGCAGCGCCTCGGGATACTTCGCCAGCAGGTCGTGCAGGGCCTGCCCGATCTGGATCGCCAGGTGCCGCGGCGGCAGTTTCTCCGGCAGCTTCGCCTCGCCGCCGAATACGGCCAGGCGCTTCTCCGCGTAGTCGGCACGCGTGGCCTCGGCCTTCACCGCGGCCGGCGTGTACGGCGCCAGCGGGGCCATCACGTCCTCCAGCGAGGTCAGCCGATGGCGCGAATCCGCGTCCTCGGCAGCGGCGAAGCAGCGCCTGCGGGTGGCCTCGTACAGGTTCAGCAATTCATCCTTCGAATACAGGCCGGACGCCAGCGCGATGCCGGCCGAGCGCAGCAGCGGGTCGGTCGCCTCCACCGCGAACAGCTCCTCGATCGAGCGCCACTCGATCTCGAAATCGGTGCCGGCGTGGCCCATCACGCGGGTGGTCTTGAGGTGCAGGAAGGTCGGCCGGCGCGTGCCGCGGCAATGCTCCACCGCACGCTGCACCTGGGCGTAGCCTTCGGCGAGGTCCAGGCCGTTCGCGAAGAAATAGTCGAGATTGGCACGATGCTGGTAGTTGGCCGCAATCCAGCCGCTCGGCGTCTTCACCGAGATGCCGATGCCGTTGTCCTCGCACACGAACAGCACCGGCGCCGGCAGTTTCTGGTACGCCGTCCACGCCGCGGTGTTGAACGCGGTCTGCGCGGTGGCATGGTTGCTGGAGGCATCGCCGAACGAGCAGATCGCGATGCTGTCGTCGGGAATCGGCAGCTGGTGGCCGATCCGCCGCGCCTGCTCGATCGCCACCGCAGTGCCCAGCGCCTTGGGCAGGTGCGAGGCGATCGTCGAGGTCTGCGGCAGCACCCACAGCGGCTTGCTGCCCCACACCTTGTGGCGGCCGCCGGAAGCCGGGTCGTCCTTGCTGGCGGCGAAGGACAGCGCCGAATCCATCACCGGGTCCATCCCCGGAATCTTGCGGAAGCGCTCGGCCATGAAACCGCCGGAGCGGTAATGCAGGAAGGCCGGATCGGTGTGGCGGGTCAGCCGCGCCACCATCGCGTTGCCTTCGTGGCCGGACGAACCGATGGTGTAGAACACCTTGTTCTGCACGCGCAGCACGCGCGCCATCAGGTCGAGGTGGCGCGAGATCAATTGCGATTCCAGCAGTTCGCGAAAACCGCGTGCATCCAGCGCGCTGCCCGGCAGCACCGCCTCGCCGTCACGCGGTGCGGCATGCACGTCGCCGCGCCACAGCTGCACGAACTCGATGAAGTTCTGGTCGACCACTTCGGCGCGGTTGAAGCCCTTGTGGCGGGAACTGATGGCAAACGGAATGGCGGTCATGGCGGATTCGTCAGTGGTGGCCGGCGACAACGGAGTCGCTCAGCGGGATGAAACAACAGGCAAGGGAAAAGCCGGTACCCGCAGCACGCGCAACACGGCGGCGCGCCGCAGATCCTTCTCGCGACCGAAACTTTCGAGCAGGCGGATCTGGTCGTCGATGCACGGTACCGGCACGGCGAGGCCGTTCACGCCGGCGAGCACCAGCTTGCCCGGCGCCACGGGCTGCCAGCGACCGTCGAGGTGGAGTTCAAGCCCGCCCATCACCTCGACCGGCGCGCCGGGAAAACGGAAGCGGGCGAAATGCGAGCGGAAGCGGTCGCCATCCGGTGGCGCGAATGCGGGTTCGCGCTGCTGCGCCCACACCTGCATCAGCGTGTCCGCATCGGCGCGCGAGGTCAGCACGTCCACGTCGGCCACGCTGACCTCGGCACCAAGCACCAACGCCGCGGCGCTGCCGATCAGGCACCACGGATCGACGCAGTGCACGTGCAGATCGGGCACCACGTCGGCCAGGGTGGCATACAGCGCGGGCGAGAGATGGCTCATGCGCGGCGGCGTTCCCAGGCTTCGCGACTCTGCCCCCAGATCTCCACCGGCAGATCCTGGAACGGTTCGGGCAGGCGGCCGGGACCGATCAGGCTTGAGCCGAGTCGGCGCGCGACGCTTTGCGATGCAAGGTTGTCCGGCGCAATGGTGTGGATCACCTCGGTCCAGCCCAACTGGGCAAAGGCCCAGTCGATCGCCGCCACCGAACCTTCCGTCGCATAACCCCTGCCCCAGGCATCGCGCAACAAGCCCCAGCCCACTTCGGTGCCGGGCCAGCCTTCCGGACACCACGGCCCGAGCCGTCCGATCCATCGGCCGCTGCTTTTCTCGATCACCGAAAACATGCCGAAGCCCTGCATCGCCCAGGCCCCCGCCATGGACAGGAAGCCGCGCCACGCCACTGCCCGTGACTGCGGGCCACCGATGTGGCGCGCGTTCTCCGCGTCGGCCATCAGCGTCGCCCAGCCCTCGAAATCCTCCGGCCGGGTCGGGCGGAGGATGAGGCGATCGGTTTCAATGCGGATGTCTTGCCAACCCATACAACACTCCGGCCTAAGCGGCGATGCCTGGCGCCGTCACTCCGGCGAACGCCGGAGAAGCTTCACCACAGCGAAGCTGGTCATCCAGTGTTTCCGGCATGGGGAAAGGCACTGGCTCCCGGCTTTCGCCGGGATGACGAGCCGGGAAGGCGCCTGGCGCCCATGCCTCAGAACGCGTTGATCCCCGTCAGCTCGCGGCCGACCACCAGCTCGTGCACGGTCTCGGTGCCCTCGTAGGTGATTACCGATTCCAGGTTCAGCGCATGGCGGATGGCCGAGTGCTCGGTGGTGATGCCGGCACCGCCGAGGATGTCGCGGCACTGGCGCGCGATGTCGATCGCCATGCGGCAGTTGTTCCACTTGGCCAGCGACACCTGGGTCGGCTGCATCTTGCCGGCATCCTTGAGGCGACCGAGTTGCAGCGACAGCAGCTGCGCGGTGGTGATGCGCCTGGCCATGTCGGCCATCTTCAGCTGGATCGCCTGGTTGGAGGCGAGCGGCTTGCCGAACAGCATGCGCTCGGCGGTGTAGTCGAGCACTTCCTTCAGGCAGGCCTGCGCCGCACCGATCGGACCCCAGGTGATGCCGTAGCGCGCCTGGGTCAGGCAGCCGAGCGGGCCCTTCAGGCCCTTCACGTTCGGCAGCCGCGCGCTGTCCGGCACGCGCACGTTGTCGAAGAACAGCGCGCTGGTGACCGAGGCGCGCAGGCTCATCTTCTTGTGGATTTCCTGCGCCTTGAAGCCGGCCGTGTCCGTCGGCACCACGAAGCCCTGGATGCCGTCGTCGGTCTGCGCCCAGACGATCGCGATGTGCGCCAGGTTGCCGTTGGTGATCCACATCTTGGCGCCGTTGATGACCCAATCGCCGCCGTCCTTCTTCGCGTTGGTCTTCATGTTGGCCGGATCGGAGCCGCCATGCGGTTCGGTCAGGCCGAAGCAGCCGATCACTTCGCCGGCCGACATCCGCGGCAGGTACTGCTGCTTCTGCTCCTCGCTGCCGTAGGCGAAGATCGGGTACATGCACAGCGAGCTCTGAACCGAGGCGAAGCTGCGCAGGCCCGAATCGCCGCGCTCCAGCTCCTGGCAGATCAGGCCGTAGCTGACGCCGTTCATGCCGCCGCCGCCGTACTGCTCGGGGATCGTCGCGCCGAGCAGGCCCAGACCGGCGATCTCGGGGATCAGCTCCTTCGGGAAGCGGCCCTGGTCGAAGCAGTCGCCGATGATCGGCAGCACGCGCTCGTCGACGAAGCGGCCGACGGAATCCTGCACCATGCGCTCCTCGTCGCTGAGCAGCGCGCGGACATCGTACAGATCGAGCGGATTCAGACGGACAGCCATGGAAGCTCCAGAGGGGGCGCGTAAAAGCCGGTATTGTAGCGCGACCCATGCGCCCGCACAGGCCGGGCGGCCCCGACGGGTGCGTATGGAGCGCGCCTGTCCCGGCCCCTCTCTCCGCCGCACATCTGCCCCCCCGAAAATCCATGTTCAAAGGTGTCTTGCTCGGCTTCATGGCTTTTGCCGCCTTCGCCGCCAGCGACGCGTTCGTGAAGTCGCTGCGCGGCTCGCTGCCGGCCTACGAGGCCGTGTTTTTCGGCGCCGCGCTGGGGCTGACGGCCCTGCCCTTCATCAAGGGAAGCGACGACCGCTGGCGCGACGTGGTGCGGGCGCAGCGCCCCGGCCTGTGGCTGGTACGTGCGCTCGCCAGCGCGATGGGCAGCATCGCGGCGGTGATGGCGTTCACCGCGCTGCCGATGGCCGAGGCGTTCGCGCTGATCTTCCTGCTGCCGATCTTCGTCACCATCCTGTCGGTGCTGGTGCTGAAGGAAGCCGTGGGCTGGCGCCGCTGGTCGGCGGTGGTGGCCGGTTTCGTCGGCGTGCTGGTGGTGCTGCGGCCGGGCTTCCGCGTGCTGGGCATCGGGCATCTGGCGGCGATCGTGTGCGGGCTTTCCGGCGCCGTCTCGATGATCGCGCTGCGCATGGCCGGGCCGCACGAGAAACGCGTCACCTTGTACGGCGCCGGCATGGTCGGCTCGATGCTGGTGGCCGGCCTGCTGATGCTGGCCAACTTCCGCTGGCCGGACCTGGCCCAGTGGGGGCTGCTGCTCGGCTACGGCCTGCTCGCCGCGCTGGCCTCGGTGTTGCTGATGCTGGCCACCCAGAAGGCGCCGGCCAACCACGTCGCGCCGACCCAGTACAGCCAGATGCTGTGGGCGGTGCTGCTCGGCTACGTGCTGTTCCACGATCGGCTGGACTGGCCGATGGCGATCGGTATCGCGATCATCCTCGGCGCCGGCCTGTTCACCTTCGTGCGCGAGGAACAGGTGACGCGCTGGTGGAAGCGCATGCGGATGATCTGATTCCCCCGACTGTGCAACGCCTTGGGAACGACAGTCATCTGTCGCAGTACGGGAAACCGTTACGGCTGAATCAGACAGCGACGGGCGAGTGCTGTCGACGTTGCAGCGCGGATGATACGTGATTGCGTCGCCCGGGTTGCGTCGAAGCTCGCGACTGATTGTCGTCGCTGCACGTTTCAACTCCGTGCCGATCTCCCGGGCTGAAAAGCCGCCCCTATGCAGGTGCTGAATCTGATAGCGTTCGCCTTGGCTCAGGTGTGTGTAGCTCATGTGCAGTTCCACCTGGCGGTGAAGCGGCGCACGCTACCGCACCTGCGCCGCTCTACCGCTTGGGGTGATGCACTTCAGAACTGAATTTGCCTGCAACCCTCATCAACCCTGCGCAAACATAAATAAGATCAAACCAATCGAAATTGCGATATGCCAATAATCGAACGGTCGAAGCCGTCCCTTCCCCAAAAACCTGTAGCCGCCGCCCGTAGGGATGACTCGATAGCGCGAGATCGGAAAAATGGGAATGGCGAAGAACACAAAGTAATAGGTCGCCATGTGCGACCCATCAGGCTTAGGATCTGTACTTCCATAAAGCGTGGTGCCGATACCATTAATCGTATGTAGCGAAGGAGCCTTCCGGATCGGCTCAAGGTCTCCGAGGCTATCGTAGTTCCCCCGGACGATAGTCAGGTTTTCGGTCAACTTCTGTCGAAGCCCTGCGTCTGAAGCGAGCTCCAATGCTTTTTGCAGGAGCGACATGCAAGGTGCCCACTTGGAGGTCTGATTTCCGAAGGCAATGGCGCATTGCATGATGCCCGCCGCGAGAATGTTCTGCGCTTCATGATAAGTCGCAGAATTGGCCTTGAGCGGCGCGGTCCTCAAGAGCGACAGACCTTCACTGAGCAACCGCTCCCCATCATTATTTGCCGTGCTCGGACTACGCTCGATAGCCTTCAAAACCTCTTCAACAAGTCTTCTGATCGGATCAATTGCGGACACTTCATTCCTGCGCTGCTGAATATCGGAAAGTGCGTCCGCATCTTCATCAACCCGATCTGCAACTTCAGGGACTTCTGAAAACAGTTCCTGAATCAACCCGGTCAGCCGCTGCGACTGTGCGAGCATGTCGTGCTCGTTGAACAGGTCGATGGCGAGGCTACGGATTTCATAGGCCAAGGTGCGACTTGCCTCGTGGTCGATACCTCGCGCTTTCGAACTCAGTTGGATGGGCTGCGCGATCTTGTCCCAGTTGCGGGCAACCGCGTTGAGCTTATCCACGTAGGACTTGACGGCGGCTTCGCCGGAACCCGCTGATTCTCGTGCTGCCTTGATGAGCTTGTGAACGTTTTCTGCTTCCTTTTGCAGGATGCTTTGGGTTTCCACCTCGTAGCTGTCGACGAGGTCATCGATCAGCCCCGGTGCATGATTTTCACCGCCGGAGGTGGCACCACCCACGGCTTCTGTCATCACTTGGATGAGCGTCATTGGCGGAAGTCTGTCGAGGGCGTCTTTGATGGCGATGCGGTAGTACCGCTTACGCTCGTTCAACTCGGCTTCGATCTGGTCGAGCGTACGCACTTCCGGAAAGCCGGAGACGGCGCGGTCCTCATTGATGTCGCGCAGGACATCCTCGGGGCTCAGCTCCTCGGCAAGATAGGCGGTCTCCATGATGAACTCAGCCAAGTCGTCTGCATCGTGCGCGCCATCGATAGACTCAAATGCGGCGGCCAGCAGGTTCAGGTGTGCCAACGTAGGCAGCCCAGACTCTTCCCGAATCGCCATCGGGTTGTGAACCAGGCTGTCAAAAAGTTGAGATGCCTTGCGAGGCGAGACGCCGGGCAACCACGCCATTTCCACGCTCAGCCGATTGCGCGGGTTCGTTAGGTCGGAGCGCGCCTTCTGGCAGATTTCCTGATCTAGATCCAAAGACTTTTCTTCCGCCAGCTCGACGATGCGTTTGCGGTTATCGCGGGTTGTCACGCCCAAGATGACGAACGGGGACTGATGGAGAACCGTCTTGGTGAGTCGACGCTCCGACCTTATGGGCGGTGGCGGCGGGGCCGCCCGTTGTGGGGCTGCCGAAGGCACAGATGGAGGCTGGCGGGTTACTGCTGGGGCGGATGGTGCTGGAGCGAGAGCTGCTGGTTGCGCCTCGAGCATCGCAAGAAGCTGGGGGTCCTTCAGCGCATCGAGCGCCTTCACGAGTGCTTCGCGCGGCACGGACAAATTCTCGCCGTTACGGAGCTCAGAACTGTATTGAGCGCGCTGCTCTTTGGAAGACAGATAATCGGAGAGAACCAGCGAAATGGCGCATTCGCTGTTAGTACGCGGCGCAACATTACAGTCCCGGCAAGCATCCAGTGCGCTTAATTTTACGGAACCACATCTGAAGCAGATTGCCATCGGATTTACCCACCTCGCGCTGCTGGATCAATCCCGCACGCATGAAGATCGTCGCTACTCATAGTTGGCTTATAGACGCAAGTTGCCTTGCCTTTTGCACGGTTTTGTTCAACCTGCGTCCCGCGAGGCGAAATGGGATCGGACTTTGAAATAGGCTTTCCTTCGGCCGTAGACGGAATCTCGGTAAGCCAACCTGTCTCTATAGCGGCGCGCCTGTAAGCTGCATTGATCAGCTCCTTATTGCTCAAGGAGCCGCCAGTCTCCAAATTAATTGCATCGAGAGCGTCTTGCATTCTTTGCATACGGTGAGAATCCGCGAGGAAATCTGAGTGGAATTTCGCCCAGTTAGAAATCGCAGACTTCCACTCAGACTGAGCCGCTACCTTGGCGGGAGCTTCATTTTGTTGCTGAGTGGAGGTGCTGACTTGCTGAGGTGCCGTAGCGATGACATGTGATCCCGTTGGCTCGACCGCCTCCGATGAGGCTGCCTTAGAACCAGAGACACCAACTGCCAGCCTGTTTTGCCCTTCCGCATAAATTTCACTTCGCCAAGGCGCAATGTCACTCCGCGCGCTTTCCAATGCGCCGCGCCGATAGCGGAAGCTTCCGCAACGGCTGTTGTAGTCGGTGACCATCGCGTTGAAACGATTCACTTCTTGGTCGCTGTAGTTGTTGAGCGCGGACTTCGTGCCGTCCATGCGGATGTCTTCGGCCAGACAATACCGAATCTGCTCCATTGAGAACACGAGGTCTTGTCCGACGGGCGGCCTGGACTCGGTGGGACGCGATGGTGCTTGTGGTTGCGGCAGCGATGGCGCTGGCGCTGGCGGCGAATAGCTCGACGCGGAGGTCCCCACGGGCGGGGAATAGGCCGGAGCAGAGGAAGTGGTCGTGGTCGTGTTGGACTGGCCGATCAGCCAGAGCACGCCGATGACAACGGCGATGCCCAACACCCATTTGCCACCAGACGAGCCTCCAGGAGGAGGCTGAGCAGGTTCCTGATACGTTGGACGCTGTTGGCTTGCTGGCGGCTGCGGTCGGACTGCCTGCGAGGCGGCATGTCCGGCGCTCGGCGCAGCGGCGGCAGGCTCCTTCTTGGGGGCAGGCGGCGGCGACGTATCCACATCGGACACAAGCGAAGACAGGCCTGCAAAGCCCTTGCTCTCGTCTTTCTTGTTCTTGTCTTCCCCCTCGACCACGACTGCCTCTCCCTAAACAAATCCGATACGTCGCTTGGTTTCACCGCCTTCACGCTCCCGCGCCGGTGACGAGCGCAGAGCGGACAACAGACTGGTTTGATCCAAGCGATCCTTGCCGGAGCGCGCCGCCAGCCTCGCACCTTCGCGCACCACGAAAGAGACGTCGGACAAGGGCCTGCCAGCCAGTTCTTTCGCCAGCGGCTTGGCGTCCACATCCGACTCTTTTGGCAAGGAGGCGAGCAACTTGTCCAGCAGTGCCAGCACTTCGACCTCGCTGGCGAAGTCCACCTTGATGACGTGATCGAAACGTCCTCGACGCTGGATGGCCGGGTCAATCATCTCGATGCGGTTCGTCATGGCGATGATCAGCACGTCGTTCTTCACTGCCTCCGGAATGCGGCGCAGAAACTCGGCCACTTCTTCCACGCGGTGATGGCCCGAGCCCATTTCGCGGTCGGCGAGGAACGCCTCCATCTCGTCGATCACGAGCACAGACGGTGCGTTTTCCATCGCCTTATCGAACACCTGCGCGACCTTCTTGCCGGTCTCGTGGATGTAGGGGCTGGCCACGCTGGAGGCGTCGATCTGGAAGATCGGCCAGCCGAGGAAGTCCACCAGTCTGTCGACAGCAAAGGTCTTGCCGCAGCCCGGAGGGCCATGCAGGATCACCGCAGAGGGGAACTCGATGCCAAGTGCCTTGTAGCGCTCGCGGTGCAGGATGATGTCAACGATGTGCTCGTTGAAGAAGGCGGCCAACTCTGGTCGCCCCGCCAGTTCGAACACCTTGTTCGGTTCTGGGGCGGTGCGTTTGGCTTCGATCTTCTCTTCAGCGGGAACAGCCTCGGTCTTCTCGGTCGGCGTGTCCGGCTGGCGTTCGAGCGGGATGATTTCGGCGACCTCGAAGCCCGCTGCCTGCACTACATCCTTCAAGTGGCTCGCGCCCAGCCAGCTCATCGACTGACGCAGGCGGCGGAACGAGCTGGCTGGAATGTTGGTGCCACCCGTCAACCAGTAGCCGAGCACGACATCGTCGCCGGTTCTAGAGCTGATGCTGTAGGTCGGCAGCAAGCGCGTGATCTTCTCGACATACAAGGCATCTTGCAGTGCCGACTCTGGGTCGATGTCGCGCGTGGCCTTCAACGCCAGCGCGAAGGCCAATGCCTCGGACTTGTTGTCCGGAGACTTGCCTTCGCTGACCGGGCAAAGCGTCTGGCTCGGCGCGCTGGAAATCGTTCGAAGTTGACGGGTACCGAACCGGAAGGCATCCAGCGTTCCTTCGTCGATCAGTCCTGCCCCGCCCCAGTGTTGCGCCAACGTGCCCTGTGCGATCAGGGCACGGCCGCCGCCCATCGTCTCGTAAATCTGCCAGTCCGAACCTTCGAATAGCACGGCGCGTACTTTCGCACCGTCTGGCAGCTTGAATCCGATGGGAAGCCATGCGTCGAGGGCCATGAGATCAACTCCGAACGATATTGGCACCGGCCATCATGTCGTCGTCACCCGCAGAGCCGACTTGAATCGAGAAGAGCTGGCCAACCACTGCCCGCAATTTGTCGATGTCGTTGGCCTTGATGGCTTCGGTTCCGAGCGCCGCAAGCTGCGCATGCTCTCTGGTGTCAGAGAAAAGGTAGCTTGCTTGTGCCAGGCGCTTGAAGTGGTCGATCACGAACCAGTCTTGACGCCACAAGATCATGAAGTTGCGGCTGCGCAGATCGTCCAAGTGCGACTCGAAGTCACTGCTGTTGTTTTCAAGTGCGCGCTGTGCGGTCTTCACCAGATTGTCGAAGGACGTGGCCTCGGTGGGGCGAGCGTGCTCGCGCACAACCTTCTCGAAGAAATCGACCGCCCTGTCCAGCTCAAGCTGACGGATGTCTTTCAGGTGCTCCTTGCGCGTCAGCGCCAGCAGGCGCTTCGCCTCCTGCACGTTGTCCATTGCTTGCTTTGCCGTTTCCGGATCGGCCTCACCCGACTCAATCGTGCTGGCCTGCTCCAATTTCTCGCGAGCCTGCTCCAGACGCGGGTCGTCCACTTTGGATGCCATCTCTTCGAGACGTTCCAAGGTGTGCTCCGACTGTTCCTGAATATTCTTGGCCTGACTGGAGTAGTCGAGCTTGCCTTCCTGACTGGAGTAGAAGTTGCGACCACTCTGGAACGAGCCGCTGATGGAAGGAACCGAAACCTCCAGAACGATGTTGCCGGAATCGAGCACTTCGAACTCGCAGACCATCTCCGCGCCCGCGGCGATGACACCGTCGTCGAAATCCGCGCCCTTGATCTCGAACATGCCGATGAAGCGATTGTCGTTGATGGGATCGGAAATTTCGCCTTCCCACAGCTTGAACTTGATCGATCCGGCGCTTCCGGCCTTGAGGGATTCGCCTGCCTTGAAGGACTTCTTGCCTTTCTTGGGCAATTGATCGCCCTCACGCACGAGGTAGTCCAATACCGAGCGGCCGCCCACCTTGTCGCGTGCTTCCACGCCAATGGAGTGGGACGCAGGGATAGCGTCAATGCTGGCGGCGGTGCGGGCAATGACGATCTTGTCTTCGCCCAGCGCAATCGGAGCCCCGTTCGAATCAAACACGAACACCTTGAAAATATTGTCGCCGGGCTTGGACAGACTGAGTTCGACACTTGCGCCTTCCCTTAGCGCGACGCGGCCCGACGACCAGCCGGTATCAAGGCTATCGATCTGAAATTCGATGCCCGCAGGCGCATGCGACAGCTTGGCGACGATCTTGGCTTTGTGCTCCGGCGTGCGTGCGATGTAATTGAACGAAAGATCGAGCGCGCCACCGGCGCTGAGTGCGCCACGGGAACTCTTGCGCCCACGACTTTGCGAAGCCCAATCGATGGACTCAGCAAACACTGCCGCTCCTTCGGCAACGGCAGTCATCGGGTTCACGTCGGTGGATGGTGCGATGCCCAGCTCGAAAGCGACCTTGTCGCGCAAGTTTTTGTACTGTGCCGGCCCGCCCACAAAGACGACCCGCTCAACATCGTGAGAACTCAGACCTGCCTTCTCGATGCTCTCTCGGGTCGCCTGAATGGACTCATCCACCTTGGACGCAATCAAACCGTCGTACAGACTCCGGCTGATCGGAATATCGAGGTAGATTTCTTCACCAGCCTGGTCGCGTACACCCAACTCATTCTCGGCAAGGCTGATCACAGACTCGTCGCTTTGCGACAGCGCGATTTTGGCTTTTTCAGCAGCCCAGGTTGCAATGGTGCGCAGCGATTTGTACTGCGGATTGGACGCCAGGTCTTCTGGCAAATCAAAGTTGTCGAGCAGCCACGGCTTGACGACGTTGTCGAACAGAATGCGGTCGAAATCCCGCCCACCACACATGGCAATGCCGCCATGAGCAAGCAGGCTCACGCGTCCTGCGATACTTTCCGCAATAGCGACATCCAGCGTGCCACCACCAATGTCGTACACAACAAAGATGCCGTCGTTCTTGCGCTGGCGCATGACGCTCATCACGGCAGCGACTGGCTCTTGCATCAACGCGACACGTCCGAGCCCAGCCGCATCAGCGGCAGCCATCGTGGCGTCCTTCTGCATTTGGTTGAACGCGGCCGGAACCGTGATGACAGTGCCCGTGTCGCCATCGCCGCGAATCTCCTCCGGCAGATAGCCAAAGAGCGAGCGCAACACCTCGGCGGAACATTCTTCCGGCGTCATCGTGAGATTGACCGCTGGTAGCTTCACGGGGGTACTTGTGCCCATGAGTCGCTTGAACAGCACTGCCGCGTTATCGGGATTCTTTGCGGCGTTGTTGTAGGCGCGCAAACCGACATACTTATTGCCGCGCCGGTCGATGAAGATGGCAGAAGGCGTTACATCGTGCTGCTCGGGACTCTTGTAAAGGTGAATCTTGTCCCCATCGAACGAGCAGATGGCACTGTTTGTCGTGCCGAGGTCGATACCGACGTATTTCATGCTTCCACCTTCCTGAGCATTACCGTGCCTTGTTTGCGCAGACCATTCGGCCCCATGATGATCGGCTCCAGCATCTGATCGACGAGCAGCACATCGTCCGGGCCGAAATCCCCCAAGTTCAAGGCAGAAGCCGCCATCCCTGCGTCGTAGGGTTGCCCCTCGACATTGACCAGCTTCAGACCGTTTGAGTCCAGGCTTTCCTCGACCTTCTTCTGGAAGTAGCGGGTCTGGTTGATGTAGCGACCTGACTCACCCGCGTCGAGCTTGCCGACCACCTTGCTGAATAGGCGTGAAAAGCGCCAACTCTCGACAGCGATGTCGATCAGCGATTGTTCGATCTGTTCGTTATCCCCTGGCGCCATCATGGCCTCCTTTCCAGCAAGTGTAGGTATCGACCAAGCAACGCATAGCCAAGCCGATCCCTTCAAGGGGTGTCAACACTCACGAATGCCCAGTGCCACTTTGCACTGATCGTGTCTCACGGAATGCGATGACACGGATGGTCAGAGGACCACGATTCCCCCTGTTGGAATCGGCTCAAAGCTACACCGAAAAAATCGGTGTGAACAGAGGCTCCGAGCTGGGCAATCTAGCGGTTGCTGACCCCATGCGGCACGTGCCCGGTCGCCACGTGCTTGCGCGCGGACTCCACGTTCGCCGGCGAGTCGTCGAAGAAAATGTCGGCGCCGAAGGCGTCGAGGAACGGGCCCTTGTCGCGGCCGCCGAGGAACAGCGCCTCGTCGATGCGCACGCCCCAGCGGCGCAGGGTGAGGATCACGCGTTTGTGCGCGGGCGCGGAACGGGCGGTGACCAGGGCGGTGCGGATCGGCGAGTCCTCGGCCGGAAACGCGGTCTGCAGGTGATGCAGCGCGGTGAGGAAGCCGCGGAACGGGCCCACCGACAACGGTTCGGCGGCGTGTTCGGTTTCGCTGCGATGGAAGGCTTCCAGGCCTTCCTCGCGCGATACCCGTTCGCCCTCATCACCGAAGATCACGGCGTCGCCGTCGAACGCGATGCGCAGTTGCTCGCTCATGCGCGGCGGCGCGGTGCTGGGCAGGATCGTCGCCGCGGCCACGCCGGCGGCCAGCGCGCGGCCGACGTCCTCGGCGTTGGCCGAGAGGAACAGGTCGGCCTTGAACGGCGCGATGTAGTCGGAGGTGGGCGCGCCGCTGGTGAACGCGGCGCGGCTGATTTCCAGGCCGTAGTGCTGGATCGCGTTGAAGATGCGCAGGCCGGTGTCGCCCGAGTTGCGCGACAGCAGGATCACCTCGACCGGCGGCACGTCGCCGGCCAGCTTGTTGAGGCCCAGCAGCTTCTGCACCAGCGGGAACGCCACGCCGGGCTGAAGGATGTCGTTTTCGTGATCGATCTGGAACGAGCGGTAAGCGTCGAGCCCGTCGCGTTCGAACAGCGCGTGGCTGTCGCCGAGGTCGAACAGCGCGCGCGAGGAGATGGCGACGACCAGGCGGTTGTCGGTGGTGGATACGGGATCGTGGACGGTTGGCTGGCTCATGCCGCGAATCTACCGCAAAGGGCGAGGAGTGAGTGCAGAGGAGTAAGGAGTGAGAGCGAGCAACAGCGGAGTCGGCCTTCTCTCACTTCTCACTCCTCTCCACTCACTTCTCATTCCGCGGCGAACTGCTCGTCCAGGATGCGCTGCTCCAGGTTGTGCTCCGGGTCGAACAGCAGGCGCACGCCGCGTCCTTCGGCCTGGCGCACGACCACCTCGCGCACGTCGCGCACTTCATGGAAATCGGCGGTGGCGCTGACCGGACGTTTGCCCGGATCGAGAATGCGCAGCGTGACCTGGGTGCGGTGCGGCAGGATCGCGCCACGCCAGCGGCGCGGGCGGAACGGGCTGATCGGGGTGAGCGCGAGCACGTTCGCGTCCAGCGGCAGGATCGGCCCGTGCGCGGACAGGTTGTAGGCGGTGGAGCCCGCCGGCGTGGCGACCATGATGCCGTCGCAGACCAGGTTGGGCAGCTTCACCGTCTCGTTGAGTTTCACTTCCAGGTGCGCGGCCTGATTGCTCTGGCGCAACAACGACACCTCGTTGAACGCCTGCGCCTGATGGCTGGCGCCGTCCGCATCGGTGACCAGCATCTCCAGCGGATGCAGCTCCGCCGCGTGCGCGCGCGCCACCCGCTCGGGCAGGCCATCGAGCTTGTGCTTGTTCATCAGGAAGCCGACCCGCCCCAGCTTCATGCCATACACCGGCACGTCCAGCGCGTGGTGCAGGTGCAAGGTGCGCAGCATGAAACCATCGCCACCCAGCGCCACGATCAGCTCCGCCTCGACCGCCGGCACGTCACCGTACCGCTCCACCAGCTTGCGCCTCGCCTGCTGGGCGACACTGGTGTCACTGGCGACGAAGGCGATGCGCATGGGAGGCCGGGAATAGGGAATAGGGAATCGGAAGAGCCGGCAAGCCGACCGTTCCGATCATCCCTGCAACGCGCGCATCAGATCAAGCCTGCTCGCCGCCGCCTTTGCCATTCCCTATTCCCTATTCCCTATTCCCTATTCCCTATTCCCTATTCCCTACTCCCGATACCCTGCCCTCAACCCACCGGCACCTGTGCCAGCTGGGCCAGGCGACGGACGGCGACCGAGGCGATCGGGTAGTCCGCGTTCTGGGTGAGGATTTCCGCCAGCATGTTGCGGGTGTGCTGCAAGGTGGCGTCGTCGCGTTGCAGCCAGGCCTGCACCGGCGAGAGGTCGCCAGTGGCGCCGGCCATGCCGAGCACCTGCAGCGCCAACGCACGATGCTGGTGGCTCAGTTCGTCGAGCAGCGAGCCGCGTGCCTGCGCATGCCAGTGACCTTCCACCGGCAAGGCCTCGATCTGGCCGCGCAGCCACTCGAGATCCAGCACTTCGCCCAGTTCGAAGAACACCCGCGCCACCTTTTCCATCGGCTGCCCGCTCTGCTGCACGACTTCGACCATGTCCAGCGCGGCGCGCAGGTCCGGCATGCGGGCCAGTCGCTGGCCGAGCTCGGCCGGCATGCCCAGGCCTTCCCATTTCTCCTGGGTGCAGGCGAAGTCGCCCTTGCCGGTGGGCGTGAGCACCTCGGGCAGTACCTGGCGCAGGGCGGAAACGCCCGTCTGATAGCGCGCCACGTTTTCGGCAATGTCGAGCGAGCCGCCGGGGCGGTTGAGCAGCCAGCGCGTCATGTGGCGCAGCAGCGACCAGATCTGCTTGACCGCGTCGACCTGGGTGTCCTCGGCCACCTTGCTGTCCAGCGCCTCGATCTGCGCCCACAACTGGCGCGCGTCGAGGATCTCGCGCGCCGCGGTGTACGCCTTGGCGATCGCCTCGGGGCCTTTGCCGGTGTCCTCCTGCATGCGCATCATGAACGTCGCGCCCATGCGGTTGAGCGTGGAGTTGGTCACCGCGGTGGCGATGATCTCGCGCTTCAGGCGATGGCGCTGCATGTGCTCGGCGTACTTCTCGTGCAGCGGCGCGGGGAAGTAGCGCACCAGCTCCTTGGACAGGTACGGGTCTTCCGGCACGTCGGAGTCCAGCAGTTGCTGGAACAGCCGCATCTTGTCGTAGGACAGCAGCACGGCAAGCTCCGGCCGGGTCAGGCCCAGGCCGCGGCTCTTGCGCTCGGCCAGTTCGGCCTCGGACGGCAGGTTCTCCACCTGGCGGTCCAGCGTGCCCTCGTTTTCCAGCGTCTTGATGAAGTGCGCCATCGAACCGATGCGGCCGATCGACTGGTGCTCCATCAACGTGATCGCCTGGTTCTGCCGGTAGTTGTCCCACAGCACCAGCTCGGCCACTTCGTCGGTCATCGACGCCAGTTGCTCGTTGCGGGCATCGAAACTCAGCTCGCCGCGCTGCACGGCGTCGTTGAGCAGGATCTTGATGTTGACCTCGTGGTCGGAGGTGTCCACGCCGGCGGAGTTGTCGATGAAGTCGGTGTTGAGCAGCACGCCCTTCTGCGCCGCCTCGATGCGGCCTTTCTGGGTCATGCCCAGGTTGCCGCCCTCGCCGATGATCTTCGCGCGCACCTCGGCGCCATCGATGCGCAGGCCGTTGTTGGCACGGTCGCGCACGTCGGCGTGGGTTTCGCTGCTGGCCTTGATGTAGGTACCGATGCCGCCGTTCCAAAGCAGGTCGACCGGCGCCTTGAGCACCGCGCTGAGCAGATCGTTCGGCGCCAGGTGTTCCACGTCGGGCTTCAGGCCCAGCGCGACGCGCACCTCGGGCGAGATCGGGATCGACTTGGCGCTGCGCGGGTAGACGCCGCCGCCGGCGGAGATCAGCGACTTGTCGTAGTCGTCCCAGCTCGAGCGCGGCACGTCGAACATGCGCTTGCGCTCGACGAACGAACGGGCCGCGTCGGGGTTCGGGTCGAGGAACACGTGGCGATGGTCGAACGCGGCCAGCAGCCGGATGTGCTCGGACAGCAGCATGCCGTTGCCGAACACGTCGCCGGACATGTCGCCGATGCCGACGCAGGTGAAATCCTCGTTCTGGCAATCGCGGCCGAGTGCGCGGAAGTGGCGCTTGACCGACTCCCACGCACCGCGCGCGGTGATGCCCATGCCCTTGTGGTCATAGCCGTGCGACCCGCCGGAGGCGAACGCGTCGCCCAGCCAGTAGTTGTGCTCGATCGAGATGGCGTTGGCGATGTCGGAGAACTTCGCCGTCCCCTTGTCGGCGGCCACCACCAGGTAGGGGTCGCCCGCGTCGTGGCGCACCACGTCGTGCGGGTGCACCACCTTGCCCTCGACCAGGTTGTCGGTGATGTCGAGCAGGCCGTTGATGAAGAGCTTGTAGCAGGCGATGCCCTCGGCCAGCACCGCGTCGCGGTCGCCGTCGGGGGACTTCTTGACGAAGAAGCCGCCCTTGGAGCCGACCGGCACGATCACCGTGTTCTTGACCATCTGCGCCTTGACCAGGCCCAGCACCTCGGTGCGGAAATCCTCGCGGCGGTCGGACCAGCGCAGGCCGCCGCGGGCGACCGCGCCGAAGCGCAGGTGGATGCCTTCCACGCGCGGGGCGCACACCCAGATCTCGCGGTACGGCACCGGCTTGGGCAGCTCGGCGACCTGGTGCGAGTCGATCTTGTAGCTGATGTAGTCGCGGTACGCGCCCTCCCACTGCTGGAAGAAACTGGTGCGCAAGGTGGCACGGATCAGCCCCACGAAGCTGCGCAGGATGCGGTCCTCGTCGAGGCTGGCCACGTTCTCCAGCAGCACGCCGATGGCAGCTTCCACGACCTTGACCTGCTCGGCGCGCGGACGCGCCAGCGCGGCGCCCAGCTCGTCGATCAGGCCGGGCTGCGCGGCCTGCACGTTGGCCGGGATCAGCGTGCGCATCTCCACCGCCAGGGTGGCCCCGGCGATCTTCAGCTCGTCGGGCGAGAGCGCCTCGCGACGCGGGTCGAACTTGGCCAGGAACAGCTCCACCAGCAAGCCGGCGATCGCCGGATAGCGGTTGAGCGTCTCCTCCATGTACGCCTGCGAGAAGGTCACGCCGGTCTGCAGCAGATACTTGCTGTAGCCGCGCAGCATCGCCACCTGGCGCCAATCGAGCTTGGCGCCGAGCACCAGCCGGTTGAAGCCGTCGTTCTCCGCGGCGCCGCGCCAGACATGCTCGAACGCATCCTCGAACAGCGCGCCGACCTGCTCCACGCTGAAGGCGAGCTTGCCGGTGGGCTGCACGTCGAAATCCTGGATCGACAACGGCGTGTCGCCGGGTATCTCGTAGACATGCTCGGTGAGCACGCGCAAGCCGAGGTTCTCCAGCTGCGGCAGGACCTCGGACAGCGAGATGTCGCTGCCGTTGCGGTACACCTTGAAGCGCAGCGACTCGGGGTTCTGCGGCGGGTGGTAGAACGACATGCGGATGCCGTGCTCGCCGCTCAGCTGCGACAACTCGTGGATGTCTTCCGCGGCCACCGCCGGGCTGACGTCCTCGACGTAGCCGGCCGGCAGCGCGCGGGCGTAGCGGTTGGCCAGCACCACGCCCTCGTGTTCGCCGCGCAGGCGCACCAGCGCATCGCGCACCTCGTCGTGCCAGTTGCGCACGATCGCGGCCACGGCGTGCTCCAGTTCGGCGACGTCGCAGGCAGGCTGGTCGCCGATCTTCGGCCGCATCACGATGGTCAGCCGCGCCAGCGCCGACTCGCCCATCTCCACCGAGGAATCGCTCTGCACCGCGTGCAGCGCCATGCCCAGCGTGGCCTCGATGCGTTCGCGCACCGAAGTGTTGAAGCGGTCGCGCGGCACGAACACCATGCAGGTGAAGAACCGCCCGTAGCGGTCGCGGCGCACGAACAGCCGCGTGCGTGCGCGCTGGCGCAGTTCGAGAATGCCCATCGAGGTGTTGAACAGCTCCTCCTCGGTGCCCTGCAGCAGCTCCTCGCGCGGCAGCGTTTCCAGGATGTGGCGCAGCGACTTGCCGGAGTACGAATCGCGCTTGAGGCCCGAGCGGGCCAGCACTGCCTCGACCTTGTGCCGCACCAGCGGCACGTCCTGCGGGCGCGCCATGTAGGCGCTGGAGGTGAACAGGCCCAGGAAGCGCTGCTCGGCGACCGCGCGGCCATCAGGCCCGAACTGCAGCACGCCGATGTAGTCCATGTAGCCGGGGCGATGCACGTGCGAGCGCGCGTTGGTCTTGGTCAGGATGATCGCGTCGGTGGCGCCGGACTGCGGCAGCTCGCTGGCGGCCAGGGTGCGCAGCGAACGCGGGGCCAGCGCGCTGTCGGTCTTGCGCAGGATGCCCAGGCCCGAGGCTTCGAGCGAACGCAACACGCGGTCGCCGTCGGCATCGACCACCTCGTATTCGCGGTAGCCGAGGAAGGTGAAGTTGTCCTCCGCCAGCCAGCGCATGAAGGCAGCCGCTTCCTTCGCCGAGGCCTCGTCCAGCGGGATCTTGCGCTGCGGCAGCTCGGCGGCGATCGCCAGCGCCTGCTCGCGCATCGCGCTCCAGTCGTTGACCGCGGCGCGCACGTCTTCCAGCGCCGCCTCGACCTGCGCCTTCAGCTGTTCCTGCTCGGCGGCATCGGCGGCGCGGTCGATCTCGAAATGCATCACCGACTCGGCGTGTCCCTGCTTGCCGCCCAGCTCCTGCAGCGCGCCGGCGGCGTCGCGCGAGACGGTCAGCACCGGGTGGATCACCGCGTGGATCTGCAGGTTGGTCGACACCACCATGCTCACCGTGTCGATCAGGAACGGCATGTCGTCGGTGACCACCTGCAGCAGGCTGCGCCCGGCGTGGAGGTCCGCGGGGCTCAGCACGCGCACCGCGGCGCGACCGGCCGGGCGCTGCTGCATGAACTCCAGCAGGCTGCCGACCAGCGCCGCCCACTGCACCGGCGTGTGCAGCTGGACATCGCTGCCGGCGACCCGTGCGAAGAAGGCGGTGCAGAACACCTCGGCCTGGGTCAGGCGCTGGGGCGACATGCCGCTCTTTTTCAGCTCGGCGAGCACTACGGACGGGAGGGAGGGGTCATTTGCCGCAAGGGTCGCATTCATGGCATCTGCTGTTAGTTGGACGGAGGTGGGAAGGGCCGCGATAAATCCTCGGAAGGATACGCCGCGGCACCTCCCGAATCCACCCGCGCGCGGGGCGGGGCGAACGTCTGCGAGGCGCCGCACGCGGCGCGGATGATCCGCCGCGCAACGCGGCCCGCGCGGATGTCGAACAACGTGTCGAACGGCGTGTCGAACGGCGCGTGGCGCGGCGGCGGATATTCATCGACCGCTGCCTCCGACCATGCGAGGTTGCGCGCGCGACCCGCGCTGGAAACGACGCCGCCGGAAAATGTATACTGCGCAGTCCAGTTTGTACGTTGTGACATCTCCGAAGCGCCGCCACGGCGGCGTTTCGGGCGCCACCGGCAACACCCGATGCGCGGCGGAAACGGATTCCCGCGCGGCGCATGCGACGCCCCTCCCCACACCCCGAACAAGAAAGAGAACCGGAGTCCCCATGAAGCCTTCGTCACTGCGCTCGCCGCTGCTGTGCCTGTGCCTGCTGGTATTGGCCGGTTGCGGCAAGAGCACCAGCAACGGTCCGCCGCAAATGCCGCCGCCCGAGGTGGGCGTGGTCACGGTGCAACCGCAGAACTCGCCGCTGACCCGCGACCTGGTCGGGCGCCTTTCCGCCTATCGCAGCGCCGACGTGCGCGCGCGGGTGGCCGGCGTGCTGCTCAAGCGCGATTACGAGGAAGGCACCGACGTCACGCGCGGCCAGTTGCTGTTCCAGATCGACCCGGCGCCGCTGCAGGCCGAGTTGAACGCGGCCAAGGCTTCGCTGGCGCAGGCCCAGGCCAGCTGGACCAACAACAAGGTCACCGCGCAGCGCGTGCGCGAACTGGCGCCCAAGGGCTACGTGTCCAAGGCCGACCTCGACAACGCGCTGGCCGCCGAGCGCAGCAGCGCCGCGGCCGTGCAGGCCGCGCGCGCCAACGTGGAGACCGCGCGCATCAACCTGGGCTATGCCAACGTCACCGCGCCGATCGCCGGCCGCGCCGGGCAGCAGCAGGTGACCGAGGGCGCGCTGGTGGGCAGCGGGGCGGCCACCTTGCTCACCACGGTCGAGCAGATCGACCCGCTGTACGTGAACTTCACGCTCAGCGTGGAATCGCTGGAGAACATGCGCCAGGCGCAGAGCGAGGGCAACGTCACCCTGGCCGGCCAGAACAAGGCCAGCGTGCGCATCACCCTGCCCGACGGCAGCACCTACGCCGAGCCGGGCACGGTCGATTTCTCCGCCGCCACGGTCAACCCGGCGACCGGCTCGGTGGACTTGCGCGCCACCATCCCCAACCCGAAGCACAAGCTGCTGCCGGGCATGTACGTGACCTTGCAGGCCAACCTGGGCCAGCGTCACAAGGTGTTCGTGCTGCCGCAGCAGGCGGTGCAGCGCGACACCACCGGCGCCTACGTGATGACCGTGGGTGCGGACAACAAGGTCGTGCGCAAGGACGTCACCACGGCCGACATGCGCGACGGCGACTGGGTAATCAGCGGCGGCCTGAAGGCCGGCGACAAGGTGGTGGTTTCCGGCATCCAGAACGTGAAGGAAGGCGAGCCGGCCAAGCCGAGTCCCTGGCACCGCGATGCGCCGGCCGGCGCGACGTCCACGGCGCCGGCGGGCGGCGCTTCCGCGAACGGCCAGTAACGGAGCGCCGACATGCCCAACTTCTTCATCGACCGCCCTGTCTTCGCCTGGGTGGTCGCCATCCTGATTTCGCTCGGTGGCGTGCTGGCCATCCTCAACCTAGGCGTGGAATCCTACCCGGACATCGCGCCGCCGTCGGTCACGGTCAGCGCCAGCTACCCGGGCGCCAGCGCCGACACCACCGAGAAAACGGTCACCCAGGTCATCGAGCAGCAGCTGACCGGCATCGACCACCTGCTGTATTTCAGCTCCTCGTCCAGCGCCAGCGGTCGCGCCAGCATCACGCTGACCTTCGAGAGCGGTACCGACCCCGACATCGCCCAGGTGCAGGTGCAGAACAAGGTGGCGCTGGCCACACCGCGACTGCCTTCCGAAGTGACCCAGCAGGGCGTGGTGGTGGCCAAGGCCAACGCCGGCTTCCTGATGGTGGTGGCGCTGCAATCGACCAACCCGGGCATCGACCGCGACCGCCTCAACGACATCGTCGGCTCGCAGGTGCTCGACCAGATTTCGCGCGTGCCGGGCGTGGGCAGCACGCGGCAGTTCGGCTCCGAGTACGCCATGCGCATCTGGCTCAACCCGGACAAGCTGCACGGCTACAATCTGTCGGCCAGCCAGGTGCTCGCCGCCGTGCGTTCGCAGAACGTGCAGTTCGCCGCCGGCGCGCTGGGCGCGGACCCGGCCATCCCCGGCCAGGGTTTCAGCGCCACGGTGTCGACCGAAGGCCGTTTCACCACGCCGCAGCAGTTCGCCGAGATCATCCTGCGCACCAACACCGACGGCACCACCGTCACCCTGGGCGACGTGGCGCGCATCAGCTTCGGGCCCGGCAACTACGGTTTCGATACCCAGTACGACGGCAAGCCGATCGGCGCCTTCGCGATCCAGCTGCTGCCTGGCGCCAACGCACTCAACGTGGCCACCGCGGTGCGCGCCAAGATGGATGAGCTGGCGCCCAGCTTCCCGCCGGGCGTGACCTGGTTCAGCCCGTACGACAGCACTACCTTCGTGACCATCTCGATCAACGAGGTGGTGCACACGCTGATCGAGGCGATCGTGCTGGTGTTCCTGGTGATGCTGCTGTTCCTGCAGAACTTCCGCGCCACCATCATCCCCACCCTGGTGATTCCGGTGGCCTTGCTCGGCACCTTCCTCGGCATGCTGGTGCTCGGCTTCACCATCAACCAGCTGACCCTGTTCGGCATGGTGCTGGCGATCGGCATCGTGGTCGACGACGCGATCGTGGTGATCGAGAACGTCGAACGCATCATGACCGAGGAGGGTCTCTCGCCGAAGGATGCCACGCGCAAGGCGATGGGCCAGATCACCGGCGCGGTGGTGGCGATCACCGTGGTGCTGGCGGCGGTGTTCGTGCCCTCGTCGCTGCAGCCCGGCGCCTCCGGCATCATCTACAAGCAGTTCGCGCTGACCATCGCGCTGTCGATGGGCTTTTCCGCCTTCCTCGCGCTGAGCTTCACGCCGGCGCTGTGCGCCAGCTTCCTGCAGCCGGAGCACGAGAAGAAGAAGAACGTCGTCTATCGCAAGTTCAACCGGCTGTTCGACTGGACCACGCACACCTATACCCGCCACGTGGGCGTCGCGATCGGCCACGCGCCGCGGTGGATGCTGGCGTTCGTGGTGGTCGCGCTGCTCGGCGGCTTCCTCTACACGCGCCTGCCCGGCAGTTTCCTGCCGGAGGAAGACCAGGGCTACGCGATGTCGGTGATCCAGCTGCAGCCGGGCGCAACCAAGCAGCGCACCACCGAGGTCATGACGCAGATGCGCGACATCCTGCGCAAGGACCCCGCGGTGGACGGGGTGATGCAGGTCACCGGCTTCAGCTTCATCGGCTCCGGCGAGAACGCCGGCATGGCCTTCATCAAGCTCAAGGACTGGGCCGACCGCGATGTCGGCGCCAGCGAGTTCATCCAGCGCGCCAACCGCAAGCTGCACCAGATCCGCGATGCGCGCATCTTCGTGATCAACATCCCCACCGTGCAGGGGCTGGGCCAGTTCGGCGGCTTCGACATGTACCTGCAGGACCGCAGCGGTGCCGGTCGCGACGCCCTGACCGCGGCACGCAACACCCTGATCGGCAAGGCCAACCAGGACAGCAAGCTGGCCGGCGTGCGTCCGAACGAGCTGGAGGAAGCACCGCAGCTGCACCTGCAGGTGGATCGCGTGCAGGCGCAGTCGATGGGCCTGTCGATCGGCGACATCTACAACGCGATCGGGCTGATGCTGGCGCCGGTGTACGTCAACGACTTTACCTATGGCGGGCGCATCAAGCGCGTGATCATGCAGGCCGACGCGCCCTACCGCATGGGCCCGGATGCGCTGCAGCACATCTTCACGCCCAGCTCCAAGCTGGCCGGCGACGGCACCGCGCAGATGATCCCGCTGGCCAACGTGGTGCACTCGACGTGGGACGTGTCATCGCCCTCGCTGACCCGCTACAACGGCTACTCGGCGGTCGAGGTCGTCGGCTCGCCGGCGCCCGGGCACGCCTCGGGCGAGGCAATGAGCGAGATGGAACGGATCATCCGCAACGACCTGCCCAAGGGCTTCGGCTACGACTGGACCGGGCAGTCGTACCAGGAGATCCTCTCCGGCAACGCGGCTACCCTGCTGATGGTGCTGTCGATCTTCATCGTGTTCCTGGCGCTGGCCGCGCTGTACGAAAGCTGGTCGATCCCCGTCTCGGTGCTGCTGATCGTGCCGCTGGCGTTCCTGGGCGCGGTGGTGTTCACCCTGCTGCGCGGCCTTCCCAACGACATCTACTTCAAGATCGGCCTGATCACGGTGATCGGCCTGGCCGCGAAAAACGCGATCCTGATCGTGGAATTCGCGGTGGCCGAGCAGCAGGCCGGACGCAGCCTGCGCGAGGCCACGGTCGACGCAGCCCGCCTGCGCCTGCGCCCGATCCTGATGACCTCGCTGGCCTTCATCCTCGGCGTGTTCCCGCTGCTCGTCTCCTCCGGCGCCGGCGCCAACGCACGCCACGCCATCGGCACCGGCGTGATCGGCGGCATGCTGTTCGCCACCTTCCTCGGCGTGCTGCTGATCCCGGTGTTCTACGTGGTGGTGCGTCGCCTGCTCGGCGACAGACTCGATGGCGATATCCCCCGCCCGGGCCTGAACGCACCGCACACGTTCGACTCCGATCCGCAGCGGGGGCATTGAGGCAGGAGTGAGTGGAGAGGAGTGAGGAGTGAGAGAAAAGCACGGTACTCCTGCGTACCGCTTGCTCCGAACAAAAAGGCCCCGGTTCCAACCGGGGCCTTTTTGTTGGTTGCTTCAGATGAGCGAAGTGATGGGGGATGCAGGCAGGCTGTCTCTCACTCCTCACTCCTCTCCACTCACTTCTCGCTCTTCAGCGCAATCCCGTCTCCGCCCGTGCAATCACCAGCCGCTGGATCTCGCTGGTGCCTTCGTAGATCTCGGTGATCTTGGCGTCGCGGAAGTAGCGTTCCAGCGACATTTCCTTCGAATAGCCCATGCCGCCGTGGATCTGCACGGCCTGGTGGGCGATCCACATCGCCGCTTCGGAGGCGGTGAGCTTGGCCACGGCCGCCTCGGTGCCGAAGCGGCCGCCGTGCTTTTCGGCCTCGCCCTTGGTCCACGCGGCGCGCAGGGTGAGCAGCGTGGCCGCATCGAGCTTGCACTTCATGTCGGCGATCTTGGACTGGGTCATCTGGAAGGTGCCGATCGGCTGGCCGAACGCCTTGCGGTCGCGCGACCACTGCAGCGTGGCTTCGTACGCGGCGCGGGCAATGCCGACCGCCTGCGAGGCGATGCCGATGCGTCCGGCATCGAGCACGCCCATCGCGATCGAGAAGCCCTTGCCCTCCTCGCCCAGCAAATTGGCTTTTGGCAACACGTAATCGGTGAACTCGATCTCGCAGGTGGCCGAGGCGCGGATGCCGAGCTTGGGCTCGGTCTTGCCGGCGTGGAAGCCGGGCAGCCGGGTATCGACGATGAAGGCCGACACCCCCTTGGCGCCGATGCCCGGCGTGGTGATCGCGAACAGCACGATGTAGCGCGCCACCGGGCCGGAGGTGATCCAGCTCTTCTTGCCGTTGATCACCCAGTCGCCGTTGGCGTTCCTGGTGGCGCGGGTATGCATGGCCGAGGCATCGGAGCCCGATTGCGGCTCGGTCAGCGCATAGGCACCGATCGCCTCGCCGGTGGCGATGGCGCGCACGTACTGCTGTTTCTGCTCCTCGGTGCCATGCTTGAGGATGCCGTTGCAGAACAGCGAATTGTTCACCGACATGACCGTCGAAGTGGCCGCGTCGGCGGCAGCGATCTCGATCATCGCCAGCACGTAGGCGATCGGGTCCATGCCGGCACCGCCGTACGCCTCAGGCACCTCGATGCCCATCAGTCCGAGCCGGCCCATCTCGCGGATGTTCTCCAGCGGAAACTCGCCCTTCGCGTCCAGCTCGGCCGCCACCGGCGCGATGCGCTTGTGCGCGAAATCACGGGCGATCGACTGGATCGACAACTGGTCTTCGGTAAAACGGAAATCCACGGGTGGGCTCCTTGAGGCAATCGAGCCGCCGATTTTAGCGGCAAATGGCCGATCGGCCCCGCGCAGCCCGCTTGACGCATGGCAAAGCCCGGCCTAGCCTATACATCTTTATATCGCGATACAGGGATAATCATGGACTTGGCCACCGCGTCCAGCGTGTTGCGCCTGCTCGCCGACCCCACCCGCGTGCGCCTGCTGGCCCTGCTGGAGAACGAGGAGCTGACCGTGGCCGAACTGGCCGCGGTGCTGCATCTGGCGCAGCCACGGGTATCCACGCATCTGGCCAAGCTCAAGGAAGCCGGCCTGGTGCGCGACCGCCGCGCCGGCGTCTCGGCTTATTACCGCGCCAACAACGAGGGCGACGAGGCGCAGCACGCGTTGGTGGTTTCGCTGCGCGCCAGCATCGACGACGCCCTGTTGCGCGAGGACACCGCACGACTGCCCGGCGTGCTGGCCAACCGCGCCCGCGAGGAAGGCTGGGCCGACACCGTCGCCGGCGACATGGAGCGCCATTACTCGCCCGGCCGCACCTGGGAAACGCTGGCGCGCTCGCTGCTGCAGCTGCTGGGCACCGGCGACGTGCTCGACATCGCCTCCGGCGACGGCATCACCGCCGAGCTGCTGGCGCCGCATGCGCACTCGATCGTCTGCGTCGATTCCAGCGAGCGCGTGGTCGAGGCCGCCGCGAAACGACTGAAGTCGTTCGCCAACGTGCGCGTGATCCAGGGCGACATGCACGCGCTGGAGCTGGGCGAGCAGCGCTTCGATCTGGTGCTGATGCTGCACGCGCTGACCTACGCCGAACACCCCGCCAAGGCGGTGGCCGAGGCCGCCCGCCTGCTGCGCCCCGGCGGCCGCTTGCTGGCCGTGACGCTGGGCCAGCACGACCACCGCGCCGCGGTCGAGCCGTTCGACCACCGCAATCTCGGTTTCCGCATCGAGCAACTCGAAGGCTACGCGCGCAGCGCCGGGCTCGACGTGCTCAGCGGCAACCGGCTCAGCCGCGAGCGCAAGGCGCCGCATTTCGAAGTCATCAGCCTGCTGGCGCGCAAGCGCGCCTGACCCTCTTGTCTGCAAGGACGTTGCAATGAACACCCTGCCCTGGCTCCACCCCGATCGCGTCGCCGCCCTGAAACAGGCGCTGCGCCAACGCATCCTGATCATCGACGGCGCCATGGGCACCATGCTGCAGGCGCACCACCTCGACGAAGAGGGCTTTCGCGGCGAGCGCTTCGAGCACGGCCACGACGGCCACGCGCACGCGCACGACGGTCATGCCCATGACCATCCAGGGGGCTGCGACCTCAAGGGCAACAACGACCTGCTCACCCTGACCCGCCCCGAGATCATCCGCAGCGTGCACGACGCCTACCTGGAAGCCGGCGCCGACCTGGTCGAGACCAACACCTTCAACTCCACCCGCATCAGCCAGTCCGACTACAAGCTGCAGCACCTGGCCCACGAGCTGAATCTGGAAGGCGCAAAGCTGGCCCGTGCCGCCTGCGACGCGATGACGGCGAAGACGCCGCAGCAGCCACGCTTCGTGATCGGCGTGCTCGGCCCGACCAGCCGCACCGCCTCGCTGTCGCCCGACGTCAACGACCCGGGTTTCCGCAACGTGACCTTCGAGGAGCTGGCGGCGAATTACACCGAGGCGGCCAGCGGCCTGATCGACGGCGGCGCCGACGTGATCATGGTCGAGACGATCTTCGACACGCTGAACGCGAAAGCCGCGCTGTTCGCGCTGTCCGAACTGTTCCACCAGCGCGGCGCGCGCGTGCCGGTGATGATCTCCGGCACCATCACCGACCGCTCCGGCCGCACGCTCTCCGGCCAGACCGCCGAGGCGTTCTACTACTCGGTACGCCACGCACAACCGCTGTCGGTCGGCTTCAACTGCGCGCTCGGCGCCGAGGACCTGCGCCCACACATCCAGACCCTGGCGAGCATCGCCGAAAGCCATGTCAGCACCCACCCGAACGCCGGCCTGCCGAATGCCTTCGCCGAATACGACGAGACGCCCGAGCACATGGCCGGCGTGATCGCCGACTTCGCCCGCGACGGCCTGCTCAACCTGGTCGGCGGCTGCTGCGGCACGACGCCGGCTCACATCAAGGCGATCGCCGAGGCGGTGCGTGATTGCGCGCCGCGTGCGCTGCCTTGCGTCGATCAAGCGGAGGCCGCATGACCATGACGCGCCACACCCGCCTGTCGGGCCTCGAACCGCTGGTCATCACCCCCGACCTGCTGTTCATCAACATCGGCGAGCGCACCAACGTCACCGGCTCGGCCAAGTTCAAGAAGCTGATCAAGGAAGACCGCTACGACGAAGCGGTGGAAGTGGCCCGCCAGCAGGTGGAGAGCGGCGCGCAGATCCTCGACGTGAACATGGACGAAGGCCTGCTCGATTCCGAAGCGGCAATGGTGAAGTTCCTCAACCTGATCGCCGCCGAGCCGGACATCGCCAAGATCCCGGTGATGGTGGACTCCTCCAAGTGGAGCGTGATCGAGGCCGGCCTGAAGTGCCTGCAGGGCAAGGGCGTGGTCAACTCCATCTCGCTGAAGGAAGGCGAAGAACCATTCCTGGAGCAGGCGCGGAAAATCCTGCGCTACGGCGCCGCCACCGTGGTGATGGCCTTCGACGAGAACGGCCAGGCCGACAGCGTGGCGCGCCGCCTGGAAATCTGCGAGCGCTCGTACAAGCTGCTCACCGAAGAAGTGGGCTTTCCGCCCGAAGACATCATCTTCGACTCCAACATCTTCCCGATCGGCACCGGCATCGAGGAGCACGCCGACAACGCGGTGAACTTCATCGAGGCGGCGAAGGAACTGAAGAAGCGCTTCCCGTACTCGCACCTCTCCGGCGGCGTCTCCAACGTCTCGTTCTCGTTCCGCGGCAACGACGCCGTGCGCGAGGCGATCCACAGCGTGTTCCTCTACCACGCCATCCAGGCCGGCATGGACATGGGCATCGTCAACGCCGGCCAGCTGGCGATCTACGACGAGCTGGAACCCGAGCTGCGCGAGCGCGTGGAAGACGTGGTGCTGAACCGCCGCGCCGACGCCACCGAGCGGCTGATGGAGATCGCCGAGAAGCACAAGAAAGGCGCGCGCGAGCAGGACAATAGCAACGCCATGGCCTGGCGCGAACTGCCGGTGCGCAAGCGGCTGGAACACGCACTGGTGCACGGCATCGACCAGTTCGTGGTGGAAGACACCGAGGAAGTGCGCCAGACCGTCACCCGCACGCTGGACGTGATCGAAGGTCCGCTGATGGACGGCATGAACGTGGTCGGCGACCTGTTCGGCGCCGGCAAGATGTTCCTGCCGCAGGTGGTGAAATCCGCCCGCGTGATGAAGAAGGCGGTGGCGTGGCTGCTGCCCTTCATGGAAGAGGAGAAAAAACTCAGCGGCAACACCAGCAAGAGCAACGGCAAGATCGTGATGGCCACGGTCAAGGGCGACGTGCACGATATCGGCAAGAACATCGTGGGCGTGGTGCTCGCCTGCAACAACTTCGAGGTGATCGACCTCGGCGTGATGGTGCCGGCGCAGAAGATCCTCGACACCGCGATCGAGGAGAAGGCCGACATGATCGGCGTCTCCGGCCTGATCACCCCTTCGCTGGAGGAGATGGCCAACGTCGCCCGCGAAATGAAGCGGCGCGGCTTCAGCATCCCGCTGCTGATCGGCGGCGCCACCACCTCGCGCGCGCACACCGCGATCAAGATCGAGCCGCACTACGAAACCGCCTGCGTGTGGGTGAAGGACGCCTCGCGCGCGGTCGGCGTGGCGCAATCGCTGGTCAGCAAGGAGCTGGTCGACGGCTTCCTGGCCAAGGTGCGCAGCGAGTACGCGGAGGTGCGCGAGCGCCACAAGCACCGCGGCCCCGGCAAGAAGCTGGTGACGCTGGCGCACGCACGCGGCAACCGCTTCAGCTGCGACTGGGCCAACTACGACCCGCCGCAGCCGGTGCAGCCCGGCCTCACCGTGTTCGACGACTACCCGCTGGCCGAGCTGCGCGAAACCATCGACTGGACACCGTTCTTCCAGGCCTGGGAACTGGCCGGCCACTATCCCGCCATCCTCACCGACGCCGTGGTCGGCACGCAGGCCAGCGAACTGTTCGCCGACGCGCAGGCGATGCTGGACAAGATCGTCAACGAGAAGTGGCTGAAGGCCCGCGCGGTGATCGGCTTCTGGCCGGCCGCCAACCTCATGGACGACGTGGAGATCTACACCGACGACACCCGCACCCAGCCGCTGGCCACGCTGCACCACCTGCGCCAGCAGGCCGACAAGCCGGTGGAACGCCCCAACCTGTGCCTGGCCGATTTCATCGCGCCGAAGTCGTTCGGCAAGCCCGACTGGATCGGCGGCTTTGCCGTCACCGCGGGCCTCGGCATCGAGCCGCACCTCGAGCGCTTCCACGCCGACCATGACGACTACTCCGCGATCATCCTGAAAGCGCTGGCCGACCGACTCGCCGAAGCCTTCGCCGAACGCATGCACCTGCGCGTGCGCAAGGAGTTCTGGGGTTTCGTGCCCGACGAAAGCCTCGACAACGAGGCGTTGATCGCCGAGAAATACCAGGGCATCCGCCCCGCCCCCGGCTATCCGGCCTGTCCCGATCACACCGAGAAGGCGACGCTCTTCAAGCTCCTCGACGCCACGAACAACGCCGGCATCATACTCACCGAAGGTTTCTCGATGTACCCGGCAGCCGCCGTCTCCGGCTGGTACTTCTCGCACCCCGGCAGCCAGTACTTCGTGGTCGGCCGCCTGGGCCTGGAACAGGTGCAGGACTACGCCAAACGCAAAGGCTGGAGCCAGGCCGAGGCCGAACGCTGGCTCGCCGCCAACCTCGACTACGACCCCGATTGACCGATCGCCCGGGCAGGGCGGGCACTGGCGGCGGGCAGGGCCCGCCCTGCGTCAACTCAAGCGGTGGCGTCGCCGGTCATGCCGTTCTTTCGATGGCGGAGGTGCACGACCAGGTTGTAGACCGACACGAACACCGGGAAGAAGTTGGAGAGGATGCCCACCGAGTCGTTCTTGCCGAACACGAAGTACGCCAGCAGCAACACGCTGCCGCACACCGACAGCCACCAGAACGCCAACGGCATCACCACGCGCTTGTACTTGCGCGTGTAGTAGAGCTGGACGAACCAGCGGCTGGTGAACATCAGCGTGCCGGCGAAGCCGACGATCTTCCACGGCGTCAGCTCGAACTGCTGCAGCGCGTGAAGGATGCGAACCAGTTCGGTGTCGAGGAATGCCATGAGCGTGCGCTTGCGTCGGGAAAGGCGACAAGTCTAGCAATTCGCCACCATCGCTCCTTGCACGCCGCCGCAGCCGGCGGCGATCGGCAAGGCCGTCTCCTTCGCCGCGAACACGAAAAAGGCCACCCGCTGGGTGGCCTTTTCGCGATTCTGTATGGTGGGCGATGCAAGGATCGAACTTGCGACACCTGCCGTGTGAAGGCAGTGCTCTACCGCTGAGCTAATCGCCCGCCGAGAACGCGCAATTTTAGGGATACATGCCGAGCCGGTCAACCATCGCGCGAACTCCGGCGCGGCACCGACGCTGGGATGGCCGGCGCCCGGTGATCAATGGCTGGGCCGGGCAAGCGACACGGATCTCGCCTGCCCCGGCACGATCAGCCCGACGATTCGAGCACGTGGGCGACCAGTGCGGCCAGAAACGTTTCGCGCAGGCGGCGGTAGTGCGGGTCTTGCGGGCCTTTCAGCGCGGCTACGTGCATGGCGTGGTGGCTGGCGCCCAGGCTGTCGTCGAGATCGGCCAGGTGGAAGTATTCGCCGGGGCCGCAGGTGCGTCCGCTGTGGGTGGCCCAGAACGCGGACTCGGCCGGCAGCGCGACGAATTGCTCCTCCCACAGCAACTCGCTGGCCAGCGCGCCGAGACTGGTGAGCGGGACTTGCGCCCGCGGAGCGGGGCGATGCGCGCGCAGCCAGCCTTGCAGCGCCTCGGCCGGCATCGGCCGGGCCAGTGCGTAGCCCTGGCCGAAATCGGCACCCAGCAGCGAGGCCGCCTCGATCAGGTCGGGCGTTTCCAGCCCTTCCACCACGACCTCCAGCCGCAGGTCGTTGCCGATGCGTATCAGCTGGCGGATGAAACGCAGCGTGTTCAAGGGGTCGCGCCTGGCCTGCAGCACGATCGCCTGGTCGATCTTGATGCGGTCGAACGGCCATTGGCGCAGCCGGATCAGCGAGCTGTAGCCGGCACCGAGGTCGTCCTCGACCAGCCGAACGCCCAGCGCCTTCAGCGATTGCATGCCCGGCTCGTCCAGCGAGCCGGGGTGTTCGCTGGCCAGCGGGGATTCGAGGATCTCCAGCAGCAGCGCCGCGGGCGGGCAACCGCTGTCGGCGAGGACCGCGGCGGCAGCCGTGCCGTAGCGGGGATCTTCCAGCGCCGCCGCCGGCACGTTCACCGACATGTCCAGCGGGTGGCCCGCACCGCACAGCGATTGCCGGCAGGCGGTGGCCAGCGCCAGGCCATGCCGGAACAGCACGATCAGGTCATCGGCATCCAGCGCGGGCAGGAAGCGGCCGGGCGCCAGCAGCTGGTCGTCCACGTCGCGCAAGCGCGCCAGCGCCTCGAACTCGGTGACCGCGCCGTCGGCCAGCCGGATCAGCGGCTGGTAGTGCATCTGCAAGGCATCGGTGGCGATCCGCGCGCGCCAGCGCTCGCGCACGAAGAACGGCAGCAATTCGGCGCCCTGCCGCGGTGGCGACAGCCGCGCCAGCGCAAGGTCCAGCACCGACTTGACCTGCTCCACGAAGGCACGTTGATCCTCGCTCTGCAAGCCGCCGGCATACGGGCTGTACAGCGACAGCACCACCACCGGGTTGTCGCGCGACGGACACAGCGGGATCGAAACGCTGGAGACCACCCCGAGCCCGAGCGCCATGTCGCGCCAGCTGGCCATGGCCGGATCGCTGCCGAAATGCACGCAGCGCTGGATGCTGACCGTGCGCCAGGCGCGCCCGCTCGGCCCGCCGCCCTCCGGGTGATCGGGATCGACGCGGATCGGCAATGCCTCGCCCGCGCTCAGCGCGCGCAGGTAGGCCGCAAACGCATTGCCCGCCACCGCCTCGTAGGTCAGTCGGCCGGAATCGTCCGGGCGCCCCACCGCGCAGGCGGCAAATTCCTGGTGCGAGGCGAGGATGTCGACCACGCCCTGGATCAGGCCAAGATAGCCCTCGGCCGACCACGCCAACGCATTGAGCCGGGCCAGCAGCGCCATGCGCCGGCGTTGCAGCGCGCGCATGCTTTCAAGCTGCCAATGCCGCTCGGCATCCAGCCGTTGCAGCACCACGTCCAGCGCGCGGCGGTCGGCCGAGGCCAGCACCGTGACCAGGTCGTCGCGCAGTTGCTCGATCGCCTCCAGCAGCCACACTTCCTCCAGCCCGCAGGCGGCGTGGAACAGGCCGGTGCGCGTGGCGCGCTTGCGGTGGGCGGCCAGGTCCAGGTCCGCGCGGGCCAGCACCTGCAGATGCGCCAGCATGTGCAGCTTGAGCGCGCGGTACTCGCCGTCCGGCAACGCGCGCAGCAGCGTGCCGATGCCTTCGTGCTGGAGCAGCGCCGCGCAGAAACTCTCCACCACCGCCTGCAGCCGCGGCTGCCAGCTGTCGCGGCAGGCCCGCAGCAACATGGTGGCCTGCTCGCCGTAGGGTGCGACCGGCCCTTCCGGTTCCACCGTGGCCAGCGCGCCGTCGGAGCGCGCCATCGCCCACCAGCGCGTGCGATGGCGCTTGCGCGCCTTGACCTGGTACATCGCCTGGTCGGCCAGGCGCAGCAACTGCTCGCCACTGGCATGGCCGTCGCTGGCATAGGTGGCGATGCCCAGGCTGGCGCCGATCGGCAGCAGCCGGCCGTCGATGGGCACCGGTTGCAGCAACGCGGCACCGATCCGTTCCAGCAGGTCGTCCAGGTCGCTCTCGTGCTGCAGGTCGTCGAACACCAGCACGAACTCGTCGCCGCCGAAGCGCGCCACGTAGTCGCCGCCGCGCAGCAGCAGCCGCAGCCGCTCGGCCACCTCGGCCAGCACTCGGTCGCCCACCGCGTGGCCGTGGCGATCGTTGATCGGTTTGAGATCGTCCAGGTCGAGCAGACCGACCGCGACCCGCCGTCCCTGCCGCCGCGCGCTGGCCAGCACCGCGTCCAGATGGCGATCCAGCGCGCGCCGGTTGGGCAGGTCGGTGAGGTCGTCGTGCGAGGCGAGGTACGTCTGCCGCTCCTGCTCCTGGCGCAGGGCGTGGCGCTGCGCATGCTGGCGCAGGGCGAGCCCGGCGGCGTCGGCGATCTCGTCGAGCAACCGGCACATCTCCTCGTCGAACGCATCGGGTTCGGCGGTCACCACCACGAATACACCGGTCGGCGTGCGCGCATTCGGGTCGGTGCCATCGACGGGCCCGGCAAACAATGGCCAGCAGCCGACCGCACTGGCGTGCTCGCTCAGCTCGGTGCGCCAGGGGTTGTCGCTCGGCGTGCCTGCCGTGGGTTTGCGCCGGATGACCGGCGTGCCCTGCATGAACGCCTGGGTAGGCGCGATGGTGCGCGGGCCGTCCTGGTGCCGCGGCGGCATCGGCAGGGTCAGCATCACCTCGGCGATCGGCCCGACCAGGGCCACCCGGCGCAAGGTGTCCTGGCCCTCCACGGCGGCGAACACGTCGACCGCCGCAGCGCCGGCGATGTCCGCCAGCGCACGCGCCAAGGTGGGATAGATCGCTTCCGGGTCGGGTTGCTCCAGCAACGCGCGCTGGATCGTGCGTTGCGCATCGCGGTAACGGCTCATGCGGATGCTGCGTTCTAGCAGCATCTGGTGGTCCCAGAACCGGCTCAGCTCGTCGACCAGGCGCTGGGCCCAGTCCAGCAGCTCCTCGCCAAGCGCCGGGCCGCCCTCGCGCGAGTACGAGGCCAGCACCAGCTGGCCGCCGTCGCGGGTACGCGAGGCGGCCACGATGCAGGCACCGAAGCCGTGCTGGCGGGCGGCGGCGCGCCAGTGCGCAAACTCGGCGGAGGCCACCGGGGTGACGCGGGCGCGCTCCTCGCGCAGCACGATGCCGACCGGGCCGCGGCCGCCGGGCTCGTCCATCGCGTCGCTCAAGCGCAGGGTCTCGGCATAGGCCTGCGCCGGCCCCGCGGCGGCCAGCACCTCGACCGCGTGCATGTTGCTCTCGCGCCTGCCGATCCACACCAACGGCAGCTTCATGGTGGCAGCAAGGATGCGGCTGACTTCCAGCAGTGCCCGGCGGCGATCGTGACCGGGAGCGGCATGCAACAGGCTCAAGGTTTCCGCCACGCTTCGATAGAAGCGCTCGCGCAGTTCGCCGGGCACGGCAGCTCGGTTCGGCATGGACTCCCTCGGCGGCTCCTCGTCGTCGTGGATCGTGTCGGCGCGTTTGCCTGCCGCACAAGCCGGGAGTCACCGGCAAAGCGGCAGTCGTGGGTGATTCGGTGCAACGATCATCAGCCTACCGGAAATCGGTCCGTCGCCGCATCAATTTGCGCTTGTGCAGATCGGCCCGCGCCGGTCAACGGGCCGGGGCCTGCTCCTCGGCCAGCGCGTGCTCGACCAGCAGCGCGAACAGCCGGTCGCGGCGCCGGCCGTGGCCGGGGTCGAACGGCCCCGCGGCGGCGCCGTCGAGCATCTCGCGCCAGGCCAGCCGCAACGGCGCGCCGACGCCCTCGGCGGTGCGCAGCCAGTCCCCGACGCCGCCGCCGGCATGGACGTGGCGACGCAGCGCATCGGGCACGTCGAACAACGCGGCGAAACGCTCCTCCCAACGCAGCGCGCTGGCCAGCGCGCCGAGCGCATGGCGTGGCGATGCGCCCGGCCGCGGAGGACGGACGGTCCCCAGCCACCCGGGCAACGCCTCCGCCGGCATCGGGTGGGCCAGCGCAAAGCCCTGGCCGAAATCCGCGCCGAGGATCGCGGCGGCCTCCAGCATGCCGGCCGATTCCAGGCCTTCGACGACCACCTCCAGACCCAGGTCGTGGCTGACCCGGATCAACTGGCGCAGCGCGCGCAGGGTGCCCAGCGGATCGAACCGGACCTGGCCGATGATGGCGTGGTCGACCTTGATGCGGTCGAACGGCGACTGGCTCAGCCGCGCCACCAGGTTGCGGCTGAGCGCGCGGTCGTCGCCCGGCGCGTGGTGCTCGATCGACTTCAGCGACTGCACGCCGGTTTCGGCCAGCAACGCCCAGCAGCCGATGCCGCTGGCGTTCTCGAAAGCCTCGAAACGCAGCGCGTCGGGCGGACAGCCGCTGGCCTGCAGGATGGTCTCGACCGTGCGCGCGTAGCGGGCATCGCGCAGCGCCGCCACCGGCACGTTGACCGACATGCCCAGCGCCAGCCCGCTGCGTGCCAGCGACTGCTGCCGCGCCACCGCCTGGATGATGCCGTCGCGGAACAGCCGCATCAGCCCTGCCGCACCGAGCGCCGGCATGAAACTGGCCGGCAGCTGCAGGCCGCCGGCGGCGTCGCGCAGCCGCGCCAGCGCCTCGAAGCCGGCGATCTGGTTGTCGGCCAGGCGCACCATCGGCTGGTAGTGCATGCGCAGCGCACCGCCGGCCAGCAGACTGCGCCAGCGCTGGCGCACGAAGGCCGGCAGCAGGGTCGCCAACTGGCGTTGCGGCGCCATGCGCAGCAGCGCCAGTTCCAGTACCTGCTTGATCTGCGCGATGAACGCGCGCTGGTGCTCGCTGCGAAAGCCGCCGGCATAACCGCTGTACAGCGCCAGCAGCGCCACCGGTCGGCCCGGGGCCAGGCACAGCGGCACCGCGACCTGCGAAACGATGCCGTGGCGTTCGGCGGTGTCGCGCCACAAGGCCATCACCGGATCGCTGCCGTAGTGCGCGCTGCGTTCGACGGCGCCGCTTTGCCAGGCGCGGCGCAGCGGTTCTTCCGCCCGTGCCGCGGCGCGATCGACCTGCAGCGGCGGCGCCACGCCGTGGTTGGTGATGCGCAGGTATTCGGCCGGCACCGCGCCGGCCACCAGCTCGCTGACCATGTCGCCGGAGGCATCCGGGCGACCGGCGGCGCAGACGACCAGTTCCTCGTGCGCCGCCAGCACCTGTACGGCGTCTTCGAGCAGGTCCAGGCTGTCGTGCGCCGACCACGCCGCGGCGTGGATCTTCGCCAGCGCCGCGTCACGCCGGCGCTGCAGGTCGCGCATGCTTTCCAGCTGCCATTGCTGGTCCATCGCCAGTCGCTGCAGCACGATCGCCAGCGCATCGCGCTGGGCGCGCGGACCGCGTCCCAGGGTGCCGGCGAGGATCCCGCGCAATTGCTCGATCGCCTCGGCCAGCCACGCTTCTTCCAGCCCGCACGCGGCCTGGCAGATACCGGCGCGGATCGCGCCTGCGCGCTGGCCGGCTTCTTCCAGCTCGGGATAACACAGGGTTTGCAGATGGCGCGCCAGGCGTTCCTCGAACGCCTCCCGCGCCGACGCGGGGAAACTCGCCAGCAGGCCGGCGATGCCTTCATGGGCGCCGAGGGCGGCATGGAAGCGCTGCGCCACCACCGGCAGTTGCGCCTGCCAGACCTCGGCACACGCGCGCAGCACCGCGGCCGCCTGCGGGCCATGCGCCTCGGCGATGCCGGCCTCATCGCCCGCCGCCGCAACGGGGGCGCCTTCGCTGCGCGCCAGCGCCCACCAGTTGGCGCGCTGCTGTTTGTGTGCCTTGACCTGGTACATCGCCTGGTCGGCCAGCCGCAGCAGTTGCTCGCCGCTGTCCTGCGCGTGGGTCGGATACAAGGCCACGCCCAGGCTGACGGTGATGTCGATGTTGTTCTGTCCGCCCAGCGCGATCGGCTGCTGCAGCGATTGCCACAGCCGCTCCAGCAGCATGGCCAGGTCGTCCTCGCTGGCGAGGTCCTCCAGCACCAGCACGAATTCGTCACCGCCCACGCGCGCCACCGAATCCTCCGAGCGCAGTGCGTCGTGCAGGCGATGTGCCACCTCGACCAGCACACGGTCGCCGGCGGCGTGGCCGTGGCGGTCGTTGATCGGCTTGAGGTCGTCCAGGTCGAGCATGCCCACCGCCACCAGATGGTGGTGCCGGGCCGCCCGCGCCAGCGCGCGTTCGAGGTGGTAATCGAGTGCGCGCCGGTTGGGCAGGTCGGTCAGTGCGTCGTGCAGCGCCAGGTAGGTCTGCCGCTCCTGTTCGCGGAACAGGGCCTGGCGCTGCGAGTACTGGCGCAGCGCCAGGCCGACGGTGTCGGAAATCTCGTCGAGCAGGCGCCACAGGTCGGCATCGAACGCGTCGATCTCGGCCGCCGCCAGCAACAACACGGCGGCGGCGTGGTACTCGACACCGCTGTCGCGGGGCAGGGTCTGGAAGATCGGCCAGCAACCGATCGCCGCCACCTCGCCCAGCGACTCGCCGTGCCACACGAGCGACACGTCGGGCCACGCCGACGGGCGCAGCCGCACCACCGGTTCACCCTCCATCCACGCCTGGGTAGCTACCGGCATCGGCGGTTCGTCGACCTGTCGCGGCGGTTCGGGCAGCGTCGCCAGCCGCTCGACCAGCGGCCCGGCACCCACTTCCCGGCGCAACACCTCGCCCTCGGGCACATAAACCATCACCGCACTGGCCGCGGCGTCCTTGACCAGTGCATTGGCCAGCGTCATGTAGATCGCCGCCGGCTCGGGGTGCGCCAGCAGCGCGCGCTGGATCGTGCGATGCGCATCGCGGAAACGGCCCAGCCGCAGGTTGCGTTCCAGTTGCGCCTGGTCGTCCCAGAACCGGGCCAGCTCGTCGGCCAGGCGCTGCGCCCAGTCGAGCAGTTCGTCGGTGAGCGCGGGCCCGCCGCGGCGCGAGTACGCGGCCAGCGCCAACTGGCCACCGTCGGCGGTGCCGGCGGCGGCCACGATGACCGAGTCCAGGCCGTAGGCATGGGCCGAGCCCTGCCAGTCCGCGTCCCCGGGCGAGTCGATCGAGGCCAGCTGCGGACGGCCGTCGCGCAAGGCGGCTCCGGCCGGGCCGCGGCCGCCCGGTTCGCGCGGATCGTCGCTGACCGGCCACACGCTGGCGTACTCCGCGGCGGGGCCGGCGGCGATCAGCTCGAGCGTGGATTGGCCCAGTTCGCGCCGGCCGATCCACACCAGCGGCAGATCCATCGTGCTGACCACGGTGGTGGCCACTTCGAGCAGGGCGCGGCGGCGATCGTAGCCGGCGGCCGGGTGCAGCAGGGTAAGCGTCTCCGCCACGCTCTGGTAGAAGCGCTCGCGAAGTTCGCCATCCTGCCGATCCTGCCCCTGCACCGCCATGCCGATCATTCCCCCCAAATATCCTCTCCGACGCCCCGCTCAGCCGGCCGATGGCCGAAAGACGGGCGGCAGCCAGGCGCTGCGCCCCACCGAGAGCCCGCCGGAAACAGGTTCACGGCGCAGTAGAAGCAAGTTCCACGCCACCGCAACCGCACCACGGAAACCCCTTGCCTGCAGGCATCGCCCGCATTCCCGCGCCATGCCGCCGGACAGCGGCCGGGGAAATCCATGCCGTTTGGGTCAGAACGGGCCGATCAGCGCCGCTACCGGCAGGCACGCGCCCGCTCGCGCATCATGGCCTGCTCGCGACGGTTGCGGGTCAGCGTGGCGGCGCGCTCGAACTCCCGGCTCGCCTCCTCGCCGCGCCCCAGCCGCGCCAGCAGATCGCCGCGCACGGCGGGCAGCAGGTGGTAATGGCGCAGGCTCGGCTCGTCGCCCAGCGCATCGACCAGGGCCAAGCCCTCGGCCGCACCGCTGGCCATGCCCACCGCCACCGCGCGGTTGAGCTCCACCACCGGCGAGGGCGCGACCCGGGCCAGCACGGCGTACAGCGCGGCGATCCGCGACCAGTCGGTTTCCGCGGCCGTGGCGGCGCGCGCGTGGCAGGCCGCCACCGCCGCCTGCAGGGCGTACGGGCCCAGCTCGCCGCCCAACCGGCGCGCCTGTTCCAGCGCGGCGAGCCCACGGCCGATCAGCAGGCGATCCCACAGCGCGCGGTCCTGGTCGAGCAGCAGGATCGGCTCGCCGCGCGCATCGGTGCGCGCGCGGGCGCGCGAGGCCTGGATCTCCATCAACGCCACCAGCCCATGCACCTCCGGCTCGCGCGGCATCAACCCGGCCAGCACGCGGCCCAGGCGCAGCGCGTCCTCGCACAGGCCCGGGCGCATCCAGTCGTCGCCGGTGGTGGCCGCATAGCCCTCGTTGAAGATCAGGTAGATCACCCCGAGCACGGCGGCCAGCCGCTCAGCCAGCTCGTCGCCGCGCGGCACTTCGTAGGCCACGTCCGACTTGGCCAGGCTGCGCTTGGCCCGCACGATGCGCTGGGCAATCGTTGCCTCCGGCACCAGGAAGGCGCGCGCGATCTCGTCCGTGCCCAGCCCGCCGAGCAGGCGCAGGGTCAGCGCCACCCGTGCCTCCATCGAGAGCAACGGGTGGCAGGCGGTGAAGATCAGCCGCAGCAGATCGTCGCCGAACGGGTCGTCCAGCGTGCGTTCGGCGACGGCCTCGGCGGATTCGTGTTCGCGATCCCATTCGTGCACAAGTTGCTCGTGCTTGCGTTCGACCAGCTTGTGCCGGCGCAGGCGATCGATGGCACGGCGTTTGGCGGTGGTCATCAGCCAGGCGCCGGGGTTGTCCGGCACGCCGGTTTGCGGCCACTGTTCCAGCGCCGTCACCAGCGCGTCCTGCGCCAGTTCCTCGGCCAGCCCGACATCGCGCAGCATCCGCGCGAGGCCGGCGATCAGCCGGGCCGATTCGATGCGCCAGACCGCGTCGATGGTGCGATGGGTGTCGGTCATGCTCATGACCGCCGATCACAGCACCGGTCCGCGGCGGGCGCAAGCGCCGTTGGTGGGGGCTGCCGCCCGTCGCGCTGGCGGGCGGTGCCCGCCCTACTCGTGGCCCAGTTGCGCGCGCAGGCGGGCTTCCTGCTCGCGCAGCTCGGGCGTGAACGCCTCGCCGAAATCCTCCGCCTCGAACACCGGGCGGATCTCGATCACCGACTCGCCCTCCATCGGATTGGGGCAACGCCGCACCCAGGCGATCGCCTCGTCGAGCGATTTCACCTGCCACAGCCAGAAGCCGGCGACCAGCTCCTTGGTCTCGGTGAACGGCCCGTCGACGACATGGCGCTGCTTGCCGGAGAACGTCACCCGTGCACCGCGCGCGCTGGGCGCCAACCCTTCGCCGGCAAGCATCACGCCGGCCTTGACCAGCTCCTCGTTGAACTTGCCCATCGCAGCCAGCAACTCCTGGCTCGGCATCACGCCGGCTTCCGATTCGGCGGTGGCCTTGACTATCACCATGCATCGCATCGCAAGTATCTCCCGTGGGGCCGGATCACCGTGCGCCGGCTTCACTTCACCGACGAACCAGCGCGCTGCGGATCGACACGGCCCACCCGTCGCAGGCGTCGAGACCCGGACGGGCGACAATGCCGCTCCACTTTGGAGACAATCGCCGCATGAGCGCACACGAGCCACGCCCCCGGTGAGCACCGCCACGATCTCTGCCGGGAGTTCGATCGAAGCGGGCCTGATGGTGCTGCACGGCAACCGCCTGGAAGACCTGCGCGATCTGCTCGCCGCCTGGCTGGCAGGCACGCCGCTGCGGCCGCTGGAAGACGAGCTGATGCTGGTGCAGAGCAACGGCATCGCGCAGTGGCTGAAGCTGGCGCTGGCCCGCGCACCGGCGGATGGCGGGCTGGGCATCAGCGCGGCGATCGACATGCAGTTGCCCGGGCGGTTCCTGTGGACCGCCTATCGCGCGGTGCTGGGCCGCGAGGCGGTGGCCACCACCTCGCCGTTCGACAAGTCGCGGCTGACCTGGCGGCTGCTGCGGCTGATTCCGCAGCACGTGGACGACCCCGACTTCGGCCCGTTGCGCGATTACCTGCTGGCCGGGCACGCCGAAGCCGACGGCTTGCGCCAGTACCAGCTCGCCGCGCAGGTTGCCGACCTGTTCGACCAGTACCAGGTCTATCGCGCGGACTGGCTGGACGACTGGGAACACGGCGACGACGTGCTGCGCGACGACCTGCGTGGCCGGCGCACATCCATCGAGGCCAGCCAGCGCTGGCAACCGCGATTGTGGCGCCTGCTGCTGGACGACGTCGGTCTCGCCGAACGCCGGCAGCATCGCGCCGCCGTGCATCGCAGCTTCGTCGAGCGCCTCGCCACCGCAGCCGAACGGCCGGCGGCGCTGCCGCGGCGCATCGTGGTGTTCGGCATCTCCTCCCTGCCGCAGCAGACCCTGGAGGCGCTCACCGCGCTGGCCCGTTTCAGCCAGGTGCTGCTGGTGGTGGCCAACCCGTGTCGCCACTACTGGGCCGACATCATCGAGGATCGCGAGCTGCTCAAGGCGGCGCAGCGCCGCCACGCCGGCAAGCCCGGCCTGCCGCCCGAACCGCGCTTCGAAGACCTGCACCAGCACGCCAACCCGCTGCTGGCCGCCTGGGGCAAACAGGGCCGTGACTACATCCGCCTGCTGGACAGCTTCGATGCGCCGGCCGCGTACCGCGCACGCTTCGCCGCACTGGGCCGCGACATCGACCTGTTCGACGATCCCGGCACGGACACCCTGCTGCACCAGGTGCAGCAGGCGATCCTCGACCTGGAGCCGCTGCCCGCCCACCCCGCGCAACGCCGGCAGCTGATCGCCGGCGACGACTCGCTGCGCTTCCACGTTGCGCACAACCCGCAGCGCGAAGTGGAGATCCTGCACGACAACCTGCTCGCCCGGTTCGAGCAGGCCGAGCGCGATGGCAAGCCGCTGGCGCCCCGCGACGTGATGGTGATGGTGCCCGACATCGCCGCCTACGCACCGCACATCCAGGCCGTGTTCGGCCGCCTGCCGCCGAACGACCCGCGCCACATGCCCTGCAGCATCGCCGACCGCCCCGCGCGCGGCACCGCGCCCCTGCTGGTGGCGCTGGAACAACTGCTGCGCCTGCCCGAATCACGCTACGCCGCGGGCGACATTTTCGACCTGCTGGACACGCCCGCACTGCGCTGCCGTTTTCAGCTGGATGAGGCCGGCCTGCCCGTGTTGCGCCGCTGGATCGAAGGCACCGGCATCCGCTGGGGCCTTGACGGCCCGCAAAAGCAAAACCTGGGCCTGCCGCCGGAGGAACAGAACAGCTGGCGCTTCGGTCTGCGCCGCATGCTGCTGGGCTACGCGGTGGGCGATGGCGAATCACTGGACGGCATTGCCCCCTACGGCGAAGTGGCCGGACTGGACGCCGCCCTGGTCGGCCCGCTGGCGCAACTGCTGGATCAGCTCGACCACTACGGCCGCCTGCTCGCCACCCCGGCCACGCCCGCGGCGTGGGGCGATCGCCTGCGCGGCCTGCTCGCGGCGTTCTTCGATGCCGGCCGCGACGACGGCGACGCCATCCTGCTGCAACGTCTGGCCGATGCGCTGGAAACATGGGAGCAAACCTGCCTTGAGGCGGGCTTCGGCCACGCCCTGCCACTTGCCGTCGTGCGTGAATACTGGCTGGGCGCGGTGGACGAAAGCCATCTTTCGCAACGCTTCCTCGGCGGCGCGGTGAGCTTTGCCACCCTGATGCCGATGCGCGCCATTCCCTTCCGCGTGGTGTGCCTGCTCGGCATGAACGACGATGCCTACCCGCGCCGCGCCAACGCGCCGGATTTCGACCTGATGGCCACGCCCGGCCAGTCACGCCCCGGTGACCGCTCCCGCCGCGAAGACGATCGCTACCTTTTCCTCGAAGCCCTGCTCGCCGCCCGCGACGCACTGTACGTGAGCTGGGTGGGCAAGAGCGCTCGCGACAACAGCGAGCTGCCGCCGTCGGTGCTGGTGGGGCAATTGCGCGACTACCTCGCCGCGGGGTGGAAAATAGAGGGGCAGAGTGACTTTTCCGATGACCGCTCGCCAGCGTCGGCCGCCACGAAAAGTGACTCCGACCCCCTTTTGTCCCTCACCACCGAGTACCCGCTGCAAGCCTTCAGTCCCAGCTATTTCGATACCGCCAGCGATGCGCGACTGTTCACCTATGCCGGCGAATGGCAGCGCGCACGCCAGGTCGCACCGGCCGGCGGCGACGCCCCGCTCCAGCCCTGGCAGCGCGAAACGCCGTTGAACCTCGCCCTGCTGCAGCGCTTCCTCAAGTCGCCCGCCAAGGTGTTCTATGCCGAACGCCTCGGGGTGCACTTTGCCGGCGACGATGAGGTCGACACGGACAACGAGCCCTTCGCGCTGGATCATCTGGAGAACCACCAGTTCACCGACGCCCTGCTGCGCACCGCCATCCATGACGGCCACGACGCGGTGGCACCAGCCATGCAACGCCTGCACGAGCAAGGTGCGCTGCCGCCGGGCAGCTTCGGCGCGCTGACGCTGGAGCCGATGGAAGCCGCCGTCGAGCGCGTCGCCACGCGCTGGCAGGCACTGGACGCGCACTACCCGCGCACCGGCAACACCTGCCTGCTGCGCGCCACCGCGCACGGCCTGATCGTGGAAGACGGCCTGGACGACCTGCGCGAGGATGAGCACGGCAATCTCACCCGCCTCATCGCCACGGCCAGCAAGCTCGTGGACAAGAAGGCGCTGCGCCACGACAAGCTGCTCGCCCACTGGGTCGCGCACCTGCTGGCGAACGCCAACGCACTGCCCGCCACCACCTGCATCGTGGCACCGGACGCACTGGTGCAGTTGCTGCCGCTGGACGTCGCCACCGCAAAGCACCACCTCGACGACCTGCTCGCCGCCTTTGCCACCGGCATGACCACGCCACTGCCGATCGTGCGCAAGAGCGCCTTCGCCTGGCTGCAGGTCGAGGCTGCGAACCAGGGGGCCGGCCCCGACAAGCAGAGAGATCCCTTCGTCCATGCCAGCAGGGTCTACGACCACAGCGATGGCCCGCACGGCCACGGCGAGGTCGACGAGGAACCCGCCCTCGCCCGCCGCTGGCCCGACTTCGCCACCCTGCACGACGCCGGCTTCGAACGCTGGCTGCACCTGTACCGCCCCCTGCTGGACGCCGCATGCGTCATGGAAGAAACCGCATGAGCGCCGCGCAAGCCCTGAACCCGTTGCGCCTGCCGCTGACCGGCACCCAGCTGATCGAAGCCAGCGCCGGCACCGGCAAGACCTGGACCATCGCCGCGCTGTACCTGCGCCTGGTGCTTGGCCACGGCGGGGGCGCGCCGCTACTGCCCGCGCAGATCCTGGTGATGACATTCACCAAGGCCGCCACCGCCGAGCTGCGCGAGCGCATCCGCACGCGCCTGGCCGAAGCTGCCGCCGCCTTCCGCGACCAGGCCGCGCCGGATGATTTCCTGCGCGAGCTGATCGCCGGATACCCCGGCACCGAACCGCGCGCCCGCGCCGCGCGCCAGCTGGAACTCGCCGCGCAGTGGATGGACGAGGCCGCCGTGTTCACCATTCACGGCTGGTGCCAGCGCATGCTCACCCAGCACGCTTTCGCCAGCGGCGAGACGGCCAGCGCGGATGCCGTGGCCGACGAGGCGGACCTGCTCGCCGAAGCCGTGCGCGACTACTGGCGCGGCCATGTGCTGACGCTGGGCATCGAAGCTGCCGCGCTGTACGCGCAGTCGTGGGATACGCCCGACGCGCTGCAGGCCGCGCTGAAGCCGCTGCTGCCCCACCTCGAGCGTCTGCAATTGGACGGCCAGCCGCTGACTGCCTTGCGCGATCCCGGCGACCTGCTGACCGCGCAGGCCAAGGCCCTGCACACCGCCGAGATGCAGGCGCGAAGCCTGTGGCTGCAGCACGCCGATGCCATTGAAGCGCTGCTTCTCGCGGCCTCGCAAACCAAAGTGTTCGACGGCCGCCGACTGCAAGCCCGTGGCTTGCCCGGCCATCTCGCCAGCATGTTCGATTGGGCACAGGGCAACGCGCTCGACGACGCCACGCTGGAGCGCTTCACGCCGGCCTATTTCGCCGAGCGCACGATGGCCGGCAAGCAGCCGCCCACGCATGACGCCTTTGCGGCGGTCGAGCATCTGCTGGCCGCGCGCCGGCAGGCCGCGTCGCTGCCGCCACTGCTGCTCGCGCATGCGGCGCCCTGGGTGGCGCAGCGTACGGACCAGGCCCGCCGCAAGCAGGCCTTGCTCGGCTACGACGACATGCTCAAGCGCCTGGATGCCGCCCTGCGCGGAGCTACCGGCGATACCCTCGCGCGCCTGATCGCCACGCAATACCCGGTGGCGCTGGTGGACGAGTTCCAGGACACCGACCCGCTGCAGTGGCGCATCTTGCAGCGCGTCTTCCACGGCGCCGAAGGCAAGGCGCTGCTGCTGATCGGCGACCCCAAGCAGGCGATCTACGGCTTTCGCGGCGCCGACATCCACACCTACCTCGCCGCGCGCGACAAGGCCGCCAGCCCGCACTGGACGCTGGACACCAACTACCGCTCCACCGATGCGCTGGTGAAGGCGGTCAACCACGTTTTCGAGTTCGCCGACCAGCACGCCACGAACGGGCGCGTCACGGGCGCCTTCGGCTTCGGCGCAAAGCTTCCCTTCGTCGCGGTGAACGCCAGGGGCCGCAAGGATCGGCTTCAACTCGACGGCGCCGACCTGCCGGCCATGCAAATGGCCGTCCAGACGTCCGCCACCACCATCGGCGCCGGCGACTATCGCGAGACGCTTGCCGCCCACGCCGCCGCGCAGCTGGTGGAATGGCTCACCGCCGCGCGGCAAGGCCGCTGCGGCTTCGTCGGCGAGGAGGGCCGGCTCACGCCGTTGCGACCCGGCGACATCGCCATTCTGGTGCGCGACAGGAACGATGCCGCCGCGATGCGCGCGGCGCTGCACGCGCGCGGCCTCGCCCACGTGTACCTCTCGGACAAGCAATCGGTCTACGCCAGCGGCGAGGCCAAGGAGCTGCAAACCTGGCTCGCCGCCTGTGCCAACCCCGGCAACGACCGCGCCATGCGCACCGCGCTGGCCACGCCGATGATGGGCCAGAGCCTGGCCGAGCTGGATCGCCTGAACACCGACGAGGCCCATTGGGAAGCCTGCGGCGAGCACTTCCGCCAGTTGCATGCGTTGTGGCGACGCCATGGCGTGCTGGCCATGCTGCACGAACTGCTGCACCGCTTCGGCGTGCCCGCGCGCCTGCTCGCACGCGATGGCGGCGAGCGTGCGCTCACCAACCTGCTGCACCTGGCCGAGCTGCTGCAACAAGCCGCTACCGGGTTGGACGGCGAACACGCGCTGATCCGCCACCTCGCCGCGCAGATTGCCAACCCCGCCGGTGGCGAGGCACCCGAAGAACAGATCGTGCGACTGGAAAGCGAAGCCGCCCTGATCAAGGTGGTGACCATCCACAAATCCAAGGGCCTGGAGTACCCGGTGGTGCTGCTGCCCTTTGTCTGCGGTTACAGGGAAACCGACGGCAAGAAACCGCTGCTCTGGCACGACGAACACGCCGTGGCGCACTTCGACCTGCGCCCCGGCAATGACGCCTGGCAAGCCGCCGAGATCGCGCGCCTGCAGGAAGACCTGCGCCTGCTCTACGTCGCACTCACCCGCGGCCGCTATCTGTGCTGGCTGGGCGTGGGCTGCCTCAAGGACGGCGCAAAGAAGGATTCCGGCCTGCACAAATCCGCCTTCGGCTACGTGCTGGCCGGCGGCAACATCATCGAGGCCGGCGAGCTGATGCCCACGCTGCAAACGCTGACCCGGGGCCAGTCCGCCATCCAGCTCGTCACCCTTCCCGAAGCCGCGGGAACCCGGCGCTGCCAGCCCGAGGACAACACCAGCCAGCCACGTCCCGCGCGCCAGTGCACGCTGCCCGCGCACACGCCGTGGTGGATCGCCAGCTACAGCGCACTGGCCCGGCACGACGAAACCGCACCGCACGCCGCACCGGAAACCGCGAGCCAGGCCACGCTGGCCGAAGCCGTGCAGACGGAAGCCGACATCGAGGCCTCCGCATCCGCGCCTGGCATTCACGGCTTCGAGCGTGGCGCCGCGCCCGGCACGTTCCTGCACGAGCTGCTGGAGCACTGCGCCGAGGAAGGTTTCGCACGCGCCGCCGCACCGTCGCCGCTGCTGCGCGACACCCTCGCCCGCCGCTGCCAGGCACGCGGCTGGAAGCACTGGATCGAACCGCTCACCGCCTGGCTGCCCGCGCTGCTGCGCACGCCATTGCCGCTGCCTGGCGGCACCCACATGGCGCTGACCGCGCTTGCCGATCCGCTGCATTACCGAGCCGAACTGGAGTTCTGGTTCGAGGCCAATCTCGTGCAGGCGCAGGCGCTGGATCGCCTCGTCACCGCGCACACGCTGGATGGCGCACCACGTCCCGCACTGGCGCCCAACCTCGTCAACGGCATGCTCAAGGGCTTCATCGACCTGGTGTTCGAGCATGAGGGCCGCTGGTACGTGGCCGACTACAAATCCAACTACCTCGGCAAGGACGCCGCCGCGTACACCGATCAGGCCATGCGCACCTCGGTGCTGCAGAGCCGCTATGAACTGCAGTACGCCATCTACACACTGGCGCTGCATCGCCAGCTCAGGGCGCGCCTGCCCGACTACGACTACGACACCCACATGGGCGGCGTGCTCTACCTCTACCTGCGCGGGGTGGATGGCAGGGGTCGCGGCGTGCATCGCGAACGGCTGCCGTTGGCCCTGGTCGATGCCCTCGACCAGCTCTTCGCCTCGGGGGGCACCGCCCATGCGGCATGACATGCTCTCCTCGTTGCTCGACCACGCATTGCAACAGCAACGGCTGCGCCCGCTGGACGTGGCCTTTGCGCGCTTCCTGATCGAGCGGGAAGCGAACATCGCACCCGCACTCGCATGGCTGGCCGCGGTGCTCAGCCGGCAACTGGCCGACGGCCACCTATGCCTCGACCTCGCCGAACTCGACGCGCTGGCCGACGAACAGGACTGGCCCGATGACTGGCGTGCGTTGGCCGACACGCTGCGCGACGGCCTGCCCGCGTCTTCGCTGCTCGCCGCCGGCAACGGTGGCGAACCGGCCAGTGCGCCGCTGGTACTCGACGGCCGGCGACTCTACCTGCGCCGTTACTGGAATCACGAGCGCCAGGTGGCGAAAGGCATCCTGGACCGCGTCGCGCGCGCGGAACTGCCCTCGCCGTACCTGGCCGAGGAACTGGCGCGGCTGTTCCCGACCGCTGCCGGCGACGCACCCGACTGGCCGCGCATCGCCTGTGCGCTGGCCGCGCGCAGCGGCTTCGGCGTGATCACCGGTGGCCCCGGTACCGGCAAGACCACCACCGTGGTGCGCCTGCTCGGGCTGCTGCAGACCCTGCAATGGCGCGCGCAGGCGCCGGCGCTGCGCATCCGCCTCGCCGCACCCACCGGCAAGGCGGCGGCGCGGCTCAATGCATCGATCAGCGCTCAGCTCGCCCGACTGGATGTGGACGACGCCGTGCGCGCCACCGTGCCCGCCGAGGTGGCCACCTTGCATCGCCTGCTGGGCGCCCGCCCCGATACCCGGCGCTTCCGCCACGACCGCACCAACCCGCTGCCGCTGGACGTGCTGGTGATCGACGAGGCGTCGATGATCGACCTGGACATGATGGCCGCCGTGCTCGACGCGCTGCCCGCGTCGGCGCGGCTGATCCTGCTGGGCGACAAGGACCAGCTCGCCTCGGTGGAGGCCGGCGCGGTACTGGGCGACCTGTGCCGGCGTGCCGACGGTGGTCATTACGATGCCACTACCGCACGGTGGATCGCGGCCACCAGCGGCGACGACATCGGCGACTTCGTGCAGGCCGATGCGCAGCCGCTGGATCAACACATCGCCATGCTGCGCGTGAGCCATCGCTTCAGCGCCGCCAGCGGCATCGGCCGGCTGGCACAGGACGTGAACATGGGTGATGCGGCCGCCACATTGGCGCTGCTGGGCGCACCTTGCGACGACCTCGCCTGGCTGCCGGCTGCCGACGTCGGCACGCTGCAAGCGCTCGTCATCCATGGCACCGCGGCGCCCGGCGGCGCCTGCGGCTACCGCCACTACCTCGATACCTTGCAATCCTGCCGCCCGGCCACCGACGCCGGTGACGACGCCCACGCGAACTGGGCCACCAGCGCTCTGCAGGCGTTCAATCGATTTCAGTTGCTGTGCGCGCTGCGCCACGGCCCGCATGGTGTGGACAAGCTCAACCAGCTCGTCGCCGAAGCGCTGCACGCGCAGGGATTGATCGACGCCAGCAGCGGCTGGTACGAAGGTCGCCCAGTGATGGTCACCCGCAACGACTACGCGCTGGGCCTGATGAACGGCGACATCGGGCTGTGCCTGCGGCTGCCTGTCGCCGGTGGCGGCAGCCGGCTGGCGGTGGCCTTCCTCGCCGCGGCAGCAGGCGGCGGCACGCGCCTGCGCCTGGTCGCTCCCTCGCGCCTGCCCGAAGTGGAAACGGCCTACGCGCTCACCGTGCACAAATCGCAAGGCTCCGAGTTCGAGCATGCCGCCCTGGTGCTGCCTGCAGCCATGAACCCGGTGCTGACCCGCGAACTGCTCTACACCGGCATCACCCGCGCCCGCCGCTGGTTCAGCCTGCTCGGCAGCGAAGCGATCATCGCTGACGCGGTGGCGCGCCGTACCCGCCGCCACTCCGGCCTGGCCGAGCGATTGGCGCAGGATGGCGGCGATCGCGACGACCCCGCGCACCTCGCCGGCTGACCGCCACACGGCGGCCCTTCCCTGCCGCCACTCCCCCTTTGCAGCCTCCTTGCCGCCCCTTCGTCATCCCGTTGTCGCCCCGACCATCGATCTTTCCCCACCGTCATTCCCGCGAAGGCAGGAAACGCACCTGGAGGGTGGAGCATGCTGCCATCCGTTCGCCGTAAAGAATGTGACCTTCATTGCAGCGTGTATCGCCACACGCTACACTTGAGCCATGATAATCGGCTTCCGCCACAAGGGACTTGAAACCCTGTACCGGACAGGTTCTGCTCGTGGAGTGCAGGCTGCGCACGTTCCCAAGCTCGGTCGCATTCTGGCGGCGCTCGACGCAGCCACGTCACAGGCTGAACTGAACCAGCCTGGTTACAAACTCCATCCACTCAAAGGGGCACTGAAAGGCCACTGGTCCGTGTGGGTCAATGGCAACTGGCGTGTCACGTTCCGGTTTGTCGGCACCGACGTGGAGCTGGTCGACTATCAGGACTACCACTGAAAGAGGTCATGGCCATGATGAAGAATCACCCGCACCCCGGAGAGCTTCTGCGCGAAGACGTGCTGCTGCCGCTCGGCATCGAAGTCACTGATGCCGCACACCGGCTCGGGATGTCCCGCACCACGTTGTCGCGCGTCATCAACGGCCGTGCCGGGATCAGCCCGGATCTGGCGATCAGGCTGGAGCGCGCCGGCGTGAGTACCGCCCGGTTCTGGATGACGCTGCAGGCCAACTACGAGCTGTCGCTGGCCGAGCAACGGAAGCAGCCGACCGTGCAGCGCCTGCAAGCCGTGGCATAAAGCCCGGGAGGGCGCAGGGACCGAACACGGCCCGGAGAAGGAGCGTTTTCCCGCGCAAAATGCAGAATCGAGGGCGTTCCCATCCGCCTGAATTGCCGCCCGACGAAGACAACCGCATCCTCACGCGCGAATTGGTTTACACCGCCATCTCGCGCGCCAGGCGATCTACGTGAGCGCCTCGCCGCCTCGCAACTCGACACCGCTCGCTGCCAATCGCCTTGAGCGTGAACCGCAGGACTGTTGGAGATGAGCCTCGGCCGCAGGGACTTCGATGACACTCGTGTCAAAAAAAAGCGCCGCCGCGGAATCCGCGACGGCGCCATGTTCAATGCCTGGGCCGGCTCAGCTCGGCGTGCAACTCCCGGTCGTCAGCGATTTCGTGGTGACGCTGCCCGAGCCGTTCACATCGAGCTGGACGCCGGGTACCTTGGCGGTGATGGTGCCGGTACCGCTGCTGCCGCTGCGGTAGCAGGTGGCGAACACCAGCGGCGTGCTCGGCTTGAGCTGGCCCTGCTGGCCGAAGGTGACGATGGTGCCGCTCTTGGCCTGGATCGACACGTTGGTCTGCGGATCGGTGGCGCGCAGCAGGATCGAGCTGGCTGCTGCGTAGGCCTTGTTGGCCGAGGCCGCGCCGGCCGGGTAGGTGTAGACGATCCAGCCCTGGTCGTACACCGTGCCGCCCGAGGTGCAGCCCGAGGTCTTGTCGCCCGGGCACATCGACACCAGTTGGCCGCGGGTGATCGCTTCGCTGCGCGCGTAGTTCACGCTGGCCAGCAAGGCGTTGCTGGCCGAGCTGACCTGGTTGCGATGGATCACGTCACGGAAACTGGGCACGGCGATCGCCAGCAGGATCGCCATCACGGTAATCGTGATCATCAGCTCCAGCAGGCTGAAGCCGCGCGCGCGGTTGGGCATGGCATTCATGGCGATCACCAGCAGCTGCCGTTGCTGTTGGAGGAGGCCGACGCCGGGCCGGGCGTCTTCACGCCCGCGTTGTCGATCGTCAGCGGCCCGCACACGTCGTTGGCCTGCCCGCCGACCGGCGTGGCGGTGGCCACGAAGGCTTGCGACGAGGAGCTGGCTACCACCGTCACCGAGTAAAAGCCCTTCTCGGAGATCGCCGGATTGTCGAAGCCGATGTCCGTGAGGCCGCCATAGGCATTGGCCGTGGAGTAGTAGCGCTCCTGCGCCGTGGCCACGCGCAGCAGCAGCTCCTGCCCGTCCGCCCGATGCGCGCGGAACGCGTAGCGCCCGTAGGTCGGGATCGCCACCGCGGCGAGCACCGCGATGATCACCACCACGATCATCAGTTCGAGCAGGGTGAAGCCGCGCATGCGCCCCATCGCCATTCCCCTTGGCTTGCCGTCACAGGTCATTGTTCAACTCCCGCCATGAGCGTCGACGCCAGATCGCGTCATCGATGTTGAGGTTGCCGCCGCCCTGCAGCTCCAGGCCAGGGATCAGCAGCTTGCCGCCGCCGATCACCGACGCCACCGGCACCGAGCCACCGGTAGGCGGATTGTTGACCAGGCCGCCCACGGTACTTACCCCTGTGTTCCAGCCACCGGTCGGACCGGACGGGCTGGACAGGCCGCCACCCGCGCCACCGGTGGCCGCGTTGAGCACCATCAGGGCGCCGCCGATCGTGGCGCTGCAGGGGTCCTGGCTGCCCGGGATAAGAGTGGTGATGATGGCACGGTTGGTGTTGAACAACGCACCGGCGGTGACCACCATGCGCTCGCCCGGCGCGCTGGACAGATCCAGGTCGATGTACCACCCGTTCTGCGCCAGGGTCAGCGGATTGTCGGTCAGGCCGCGCAGCGTGTTGAGCCCGTTGGCGGACTGCGCCTCGTACAGCGTCTGCTGCTCCAGGTCGGCCTTGACCGCCGTGATCGGGTTGCCGCTGCTGTCGAGCTTGTCGCGGATGCCGTAGATCGACTGGGTCTTGGCGCTGTTGCTGGTGTTGTCGTCCGCACCCAGGTACTTGCCGGTGCCGAACACCACGATGAAGCGGTTGGTGGCCGGATCGGGGAACAGCCGCGGCATCACCGTGATCGGCTGGTCGCCCTGCACGGCGGGCTTGAACGCCAGCGTCACATGCGCCTGCCAGTTGGCCGGGTTGGGATCGGTCAGGTCGAAGCGCCACAGGTTGCCGTTGAGGTCGCCGGCAAACGCCACGTCGTCGATCTGGTCGTTGTTGTAGTCGCCCAGCACTACCGACGACAACCCACCGCTGGTGACACCGCTGATCGTGGTCAGCGTCTTCAGTTCGCGGATCATCGCGCCGGTCTGCGCATCCAGCACGAACAGCGCGCTGTAGCCCTTGGAGGCTGCCGCCAGCGTCACGCAGTTCGCGGGACGATCGGATTTGCTGCAGTCGGGGAAATAGCCACCCGGCACCAGCACCACCCATTTGCCATTGGCCAGGCGGCCGATGTTGGGCTGGCCGAAGGTGTAGCCCAGGTCGGCCGGATCGCCCACGCCGCTCACCGCCGGCGTATCGGCGTTGAACTCCCACAGCACCTTCTGGCTGGCATTCGCCTCGGTGACGTCGCCGGGATTGGTGATGTCCAGCGCATAGACGCCGCGGCCGCCCAGGCGCAAGCCGCCCACCAGCAACGTATGCCAGCCCTTGGTGGTCACGGCCGGGGTGGAGGTATCGGCGCCAAAGAACACGTCACGCGTCACCGGAGTGGCATCGACGGTCGGCGCAAACTTGAAATTGGTTCTGGCCGTGAGATTGCCCAGGTTCGGATACACCGTGCGCGGCACGTAGGCGAACATCTCCTTGCCCGCGTCGGTGTCGGGCACTGCCACCGGTGGCGTCGACGAGTCCAGCACCATCTTGGCGTTGAACGCGTGCAGCATGCCGTCGTTGGCACCCACGTAAACCGCCGGCGTCCGATCCTGGTAGATCTTCGCGAATGCCTCGTAGCTGTGGCAGGTGGTCAGGGTGGGCGCCGTCACGACGCAGGTGGTGTTGTCGTTGGCCATCGCGGTGGCCTCGGGCGAGCCTGCCGGCCAGCCGCTGTGGTAGCCGCTCGACGGCGCCCCCACGTACAGGGCCTGCGAGTTGATGATGGCGCCGAGCAGGCTGCTGCGCGTGCGGTAGACAGTGCTCTCCAGCGCCCTCGAACCGCGCAGGTAATCCAGCCGGGCCTGGCCCGTGTCCGTGCTGCCGGTGCTGGCCGGCAGGCCGCTGAGCAGGGCCTGCGCGCTCAGATAGCTGCTGCCCGTGCTGGCGGTCAGGTTGTCCAGGCCGGTGAAGGTGCGGAAGGCGGTACCACCATCGAACGAGCCATCCGCCTTTTCCTTGGCGCTGAGGATCTGCCGATTGGCCGGCGGGGTTTTCGTCGCGTCGGTGAGGATCACGCCCGCATCCCACTGCAGGCCCGCCACGGTGCCGTCGACATTCGCCGTGATGGCCTGGAACAGGCCGGTCCAATCGCCCGAGCTGTAGCCGGCAGTGAAGCCGATCGCACCTTGCACCAGCACGCTGGTGTTCAGCGCGCTGGTGGTCGCCGGCACGTTGCGTGCGCTGATGTTGGTCAGGATGTTGGTCAGCTGGTCGACCAGATTCTGCGGATTGGCTGCATTGAAGTAGTCGCCACGACTGTTGATGGCGGCGTGCCAGGTGTCGTCGATCGCTGCCGGATCGTTGTTGATCGGCCGCGGCCAACCCGTACTTCCGCTGGAGTTGGTCTGCCCGCGCCGCAGACGGCATAGATCGTTGTTGGCATCCGTGCAGTCGGCGTCGGTCGAATGGGTCAGGTTGCCGGGTACGCCCAGGGTCACCATGTACTGCACCAGGTGCGGCCAGTTGGCGGGATCGTTCTTCGGGTTGAAATACTTCTCCAGGGCCGGCGAGGTGGCGCCGGTGACCACGCCCGTGGTGGTGTCGGGCATGTACGGCGGCACGATCTTGCCCTGGGATGGCTTGTACAGGTCGGGGCGCAAATTGGTCGCCCAGTAGTTGAACGCGATATTGGCCAGCGATGAGGTGTAGACGCTGCCCTGCACGTCCCAATACACGCGGGACTCGGCGGTATTGGCAGGATAGGCGGTGCCGTCAGGCAAATTGCCCGAGACGGCCGACTGCGACGTCTGGAACGGGGTGGGCAGAGTTGGATCGCCCTCGTTCCAGTAACCGTCAGTCACCAGCATGTGGTAGTTCTGCCGGCACACCAGCTCCAGGCCGTCGGCTCCGCTGACCTTGGGCGGATCCCAGTACGGATCCTGGAGGTTGCCGGTGCCGCCGGTATTGCCATTGCCACGCTGGAAGAACTTGCCGGCGCGAATGGTCGAAGCGCGGTTGGGCGTACTGCCGCTGGCGTCGGTCTGGAACATCCAGTTGAAGAATGCGCTGCGGTAGCAATCGGGCGGAGTCTTGATCGCGCCGGATTGCTGGATGGCCGAAGGACTGGAGGTTGTCGTCGAACTCGCATCGCATCCGGACGCATCGATCAGGCTGGTTATGATCGCGCTGCTAGGCAGCTTGAACGTGCCGTCATTGATGTTCTGCCACGCGGCGCGAATGCTGTTGCCGAAGCCGCCGGTGACCGTGGTTGCACCGAGCGAGCCGAACACGCGCGACAACGCGGTTTTCGTCATCAGGTTGCGCGTGCGGTAGTACGCATACCAATTGGCGAAGTTCTGCCACTGGTTGACCGACTGGCCGTTGATGGTGACGGTCGTGTTGGGGACGGCCACAGCCTCCCAGTTGGCGCTGGTGTAGAGATTGGCGCGGCCGGCGCTGTCCGGGTTGCCGAAAGTATCGACCGTGATGGTGGGCGCCGTGGACTTGTAGCGGTAGTAGTACGGGCCGCCGTTCGGATAGGTGTTGCCATCGGAGTCAGCGCTGCTGCCGTCCATCGGCGAGCTGCCATAACCGCACTTCCAGCGATTGTCGCTGGTCACCGTCGAGGTGTCGGTGGTCGAGACTTTCCAGGTAACGTAATTCGCGGTGGCGCTGGTCTTGTCGCCGTCCCTCCGGGTGTATCCGGAACCGCTGCTGTCCCGAGTCTTCAGATTGGTGCCCGAATACACGGTGGCGATACCGCTGCCGCTGGTGTTGGCGACGTTGTCCGTCCAGAAACGGTGGGTGCCGCCACTGGAAGTGTCAGAGGTGTTCGTCTGGCAGCTACCCGTGTCCGCGTTCGCCGCGCAGGTAGTTCCGAACATGGCGTAGTAGGTGACAGTGGTCTTGTAGGTGAGAACACCGGTGAGATCCGTCAGGCCGGTGGGATCGGTCGTGCCATTGGGGTTGTTGCGGTAGCTGGAGTAGGTGTCGGCCGTCACCGGCGAATACGGTCGGTTGACGCCAACGCCGTCCAGCCACACCGCAGCCAACGTCTTGTCCGCATTCGGGAACAACGATCCGTTTGCCTTCACTGGCGGCGAATACACGACGTTCGGGTTGTAGTACACGCCGTTCATGGCCTTGGAACGGACGTCGCTGCTGGACGTGGTGCGCGGATCGATCACGCCGGCGCAGCGCCACGGCCCGCTCCAGCTACCACCATCGAACGGCCGGTTGTCGCCCATGTAGTTGCTGGCCATCGACCCCGAATCATCGAACGTCACCACGATGTTCGGCGGCACCGCCTGGGTCACGTTGGGCGGCGTGGGGCTGAGCTCCACGATGCCGCTCGTCGCCGCCGTGGCCGCGGAAGCGGGCGCGGAAACGAAGCTGCTGCCGGCGGCGACCAGCGCCATCACCGACAGCGTCGCGGGCACCGGGGCCGGTGCGGAAAGGCCACCCACGGCGGTGAGCACGGCGCCCATCAGCGCCGACGACATGCGTCCGGGAAGAAACCGACGACTAGACATGGCTTGAATACTCCGACTCAGTTGCTCTTGGCCGCGAAGGTGCTTTCCATCACGCGCACGGTGTTGGCGCTGCCGCCCGTGGCGCGCGCGGTGATGCGATAGATGTGCCGACTGGAACTGGCGGTGCCGGTGCCGGAACTGCCGGTGGCCCCGGATTCATGCAGGCCGCCGCTGACCCCCGGCGGCAGCTCCACGCCCAGGTCCTCGATGATGTAGCGCGGGTTCTGCGCGAGATCGCCCGTCGTGGCGCCGGTGTAGTCGACCGAACCGCCGTAGCCCTTGTACTCGGTGGAGCCTGCCGTGACCCAGCCCTGCTTGGTGCGGAAGTCGACCACGTTGGCGATCGGGTTGGCCGGGTCGTAGACGTAGCAGTCGGTGAAGATGCCGGTGCCGCAATTGAGATGGGCAGTGACGTTGGTGGTGCTGGTCCACAGCTTCCACTCGGCCCCGCGCAGCGCGGTGAGCGCGCTCATGTCCGCCTGCTGCGCGTTGTGCAGGCCGCCGGCCATGCGCTCCTGCAACAGCGAGCGGCCGGAGGCGCTGATCGCCAGGATGGTCAGCAGGATCAGGAAGATCAGCGCCACCACCAGCACCGCGCCACGCTGGGCGTGCGGGCCGGTTCGCATTGATCGTGGTTTGTTCGGCATCGCCATGACTTGGCTCCAGGAAAACATCATGCGGCGGCACCGGTGGGCGCCGCCGCTTTCATCACGGGTTGTAGTTGCGCACGGGCACCAGCACGCTGAACTCGCGCCGCAGCAACTGGTCGGGGAAGCCCTGGTCGCTGGGTTTGATGGCATGACCGGACGGTGGCAGCAGGCCGGTGTTGGCGTCGGCGCTGTAGCGGTAATTCAGCTGGTTGCCGGTGAGCGTGTACAGCGGCGTCTGGCCGTCCATCAGCAGGCTGACCTCGATGCTCTTGATGCTGCGCCACAGGCAACCGGTGGCGGTGATCGCATTCAACTCGGCCGGTGGGCAACTTGCCGCGGGGGCGGCGTCGACCTGGGCGGCAGTGAGGAAGCTGGTCTTGCCGGTGTTGTCCTGCACGCCGTAGCGGAAATCCAGCCGCTCGACGCCTCGCACCAGCTCATCCTCCGAGCCGCCGCGGCCGGCCGTACCGCCGTTGACCCTTCGAATCAGTGCACCGGTGAACGGTGCGTTGCCGTCATTGTTGACGCTGACCAGCTTGAGGTAATACGTGACGGTCTGGAAATCGCGGTTGACGTCGAACACCTTGGGCGCCGACTCCGGCTCCTGCGCGGTCGGCAGGTTGGCCGCGCCGGTGCCGAAGCCATCGGTGGTGTTGGCCAAGGGGGTGATCACGCCGACGCTGCTGGCGGTGGCCGGGAAGATCTGCGCGTTGGAGCAGTCCGCCAGCATGAACAGGTCGCCGTTGGCGGCATTGCTCACCGGCGGTTCGCCGGTACGCTGGACCAGCGTGATCGAGGTGATGGTGGCCGCGCTGCTGCTGGTGGCCAAGGTGCTGCCGGTGACGCCCGCCGGGACGATGGCCCAGCCGGCGGCAGGGTTGACGTAACGCACGGTGAGCACGTCGGCGCCCTTGACCCGATTGTTGATCGCGGTACCCATCGCCGGGATGGTGCTGATGGTGGTGTTCGGATCGACCGGCGTGCAGGCGGTGAGCGTGCACTCGTAGCCACGCATGAACAGGAACGACGGCATCGTGTACGGCGCCGCGGGTGCAGCCGGATACGAACCGGCGCCCCAGGCGGTGGTGACGTCGCCGAACGCGCCACTGACCGCGCCAGCGGCGCCGATCAGGTTCTTGGCGTAGACCTTGGGCGCGCGGATGTGATCGAGCGCATTGCCGCCCGTGCCGATCTTGGCCACGCCGCCGGTGTTGGTGCAGTACTGTCCGTTGACCATCCGCAGGTCGGTGCCCATGCGGGTCACTGCGAAGCGCCCCGCCTCCTGCAACTGCGCCAGCTGGTTCTGCGCCTTGTTGCTGCTCGAGGTGGAGGCGAACACGGTGACGATGCCAGCGGCCACCAGCAGGCCCAGCACCATCGCCACCATAAGTTCGATCAAGGTGAAGCCGCGCGAATGGCGAGGCAGCATGCGGAACGCGCTCATGGCTGGAACTCCCACGAGAAGGACTGTGGCTCGCTGGCACGCTTGGTTTGGTCACCGGTGCCCTGCTCGTTCCAGGTGATTTTCATCTTGCAGCTGCCGCCATAAGGCGGCTGCATGGCCAGCTGCGAGGTGGGGTCGTAGCCGGCGGTACCCACGCCGCCGCAGTCGATGCTGGCCGACGGGCCGGGCAGGAAGGTCTTCAACTGGCTGCTCCACAGGCGCTGGTCGTGGGTGGCCAGCTCCGCTGCATCGCAGGCCGAGCCGGAGCCGCAGCCGATCGAGCTGGAGGAGACCGGATAACTGCCGCTGTTGTAGTTGCCGTTCCACACGCCGATCGGGTTGGCGCTCATCCGCGCAGCCATGCTGTTGGCGAGGAATACCACCTGGGTGCGCACGTAAGCGGCGTGGTTGGAGCGCGTGGCCATCACCATCAGGCTGGCCAAGCCGATCAGGCCGATGCTGAAGATCAGCACGGCCATCATCACCTCGATCAACGAGATGCCTCGCTGACGCGACAGGACTTGCATGGAATTCTCCCTGATACCCCTGAGTGCAATGTACCCATCGCGCGAGGCGCGGCCAGCCCCCAGCCGACCGGCGGTAGGAATTGGCCGATGAGCGGCGCGGTCGTTGTCGGAAAGGGTGAACCCGATCACGCGGCGGGGAAGCCTTTAAAGCCCTTCTCCCTCCGGCGACCGCAGGGAGTCCCCTTGCGGGTGAGAAGGTGGCCCGAAGGGCCGGATGAGGGTGCGGGGAGAAACCTGCAGCCACGCCTCGGCCCCGAACCCTCACCCCAACCCCTCTCCCGCAGGGAGAGGGGCTTTCCTCGCCTTCTCTCGCCAGCGACCAAAGGGGGAGGCTTCAATGCGCTGGCGGGCGATAATGGCCAGTGGTCCAACTCACTGCCGCAAATCTTCTGGACAATCCGCATGCCTCTTCGCCACACCCGCCCCGCCACTCCGCCCGCACGCCGCGACACGGATTCCTGCCAATGACCGCTGACCGCCTCGACATCTGCCGCCCCGACGACTGGCACGTGCATCTGCGCGACGGCGCCGCGATGGCCTCGGTGGTCGACGATACGGCACGCCGGTTCGGCCGCGCCATCGTGATGCCCAACCTGAAGCCGCCGGTGACCACGGTGGCGCAGGCGGAGGACTACCGACGCCGCATCCTCGCCAGCCTGGCGCCCGGCACCAACTTCCAGCCGTTGATGACGCTGTACCTCACCGAGGCCACGCCGGCGCAGGAGATCGAGCGGGCCAAGGCCAGCGGCACGGTGTTCGCGGTGAAGTACTACCCCGCCGGAGCCACCACCAATTCACAGGACGGGGTGCGCGACCTGGAGCGCGTCGCCCACGTGCTGGAGGCGATGGAGCGCCACGACCTGCCGCTGCTGCTGCATGGCGAGGTGACCGACCCCGCGATCGACATCTTCGACCGCGAGCGCGTGTTCATCGAACGCCACCTGATGCCGCTGCGCGCACGCTTCCCTGCCCTGCGCATGGTGCTGGAACACATCACCACGCGCGACGCGGCCGAGTACGTCGCCGCCGCCCCGGCCAACCTGGCGGCCACGATCACCGCGCACCACCTGCTGCTCAACCGCAACGCACTGTTCGCCGGCGGCCTCAACCCGCACCACTATTGCCTGCCGATCCTGAAACGCGAAACCCACCGCGCCGCCCTGGTGAAGGCGGCGACCAGCGGCGATCCACGATTCTTCCTCGGTACCGACAGCGCGCCGCACCCGCGCCACGCCAAGGAATCAGCCTGCGGCTGCGCCGGCGTGTACAGCGCGCACGCCGCGATCGAGCTGTACGCCGAAGCGTTCGACCAGGCCGGCAAACTCGACCGACTGGAAGCCTTCGCCAGCTTCCACGGCCCGGATTTCTATCGCCTCCCGCGCAACCAGGAGCGCCTGCTGCTGGAACGCAAGCCCTGGACCGTACCGGCCGAGCTCGCTCTGGGCGACGCCACCTGCGTGCCGATGCGCGCGGGGAGCACGGTGGCGTGGTCGCTGGTCGAGAATTGACCGTCGAGGGGCCCGGCGCCACCCCACGGACGGACATCCGCGGCCGTGCCTGCACCGGGTTTCACGGCCGCAAAAGCAAGCGGCCCGATCCGGAGATCGAGCCGCTTGCGTGTGCCGTGTCTGGTGCCGGAAATAGGAATCGAACCTACGACCTACGCATTACGAATGCGCCGCTCTACCAACTGAGCTATTCCGGCAAAGAGCCGTGGATTTTACGGTGCCCGCCGTCCCCGCGCAACCGCGCAGGGTCGGCGATGCCGGAGTCGGCGAACGGTGCCGCCGCTTCTCGCGACGATGCGGGAGCTGGCGGGCGGTGCCGCCCTGCGACCTCCCCGTAACAAGGTCGTCAGAAGCTGGCCGAGCCGCTGGTGCCGACCACTCGCAGCTCCTTGGGCAGGGCGAAGGTGATGCTCTCCGGCTCACCGTCCAGTTCGCGCACCGCACCCGCACCCCACGACTGCAGGCGGGCGATCACGTCGCGTACCAGTTTTTCCGGCGCGGAGGCGCCGGCGGTCAGGCCGATGCGCTGCACGCCGTCGAGCCAGTGGCGCTCGATGTGTTCGGCGCCGTCGATCAGGTAGGAGGGCACACCCTGTTTCGCGGCCAGCTCGCGCAGGCGGTTGGAGTTGGAGCTGTTGACCGAGCCGACCACCAGCATCAGGTCCACCGAGTCGGCGAGCCTGCGCACGGCGTCCTGGCGGTTCTGCGTGGCGTAGCAGATGTCGTCCTTGCGCGGCCCCTCGATGCTCGGGAATTTCGCGCGCAGGGCCTCGATGATCGCCTTGGTGTCGTCCACCGACAGTGTGGTCTGGGTGACGTAGGACAGCGCGTGCGGGAACGTCGGCACCAGCGTGGCGACATCCTCCAGCGACTCCACCAGCAGGATCTGCCCGTGGTTGGCCGGGTTCCACTGCCCCATCGTGCCCTCGACCTCCGGGTGGCCGGCATGGCCGATCAGCACCACGCTGCGGCCGATCCGGCCCAGTCGCGCCACCTCCATGTGCACCTTGGTCACCAGCGGACAGGTGGCGTCGAACACCTTCAGCTGCCGCTGTGCAGCCTCCTCGCGCACCGCCTGCGACACGCCATGCGCGCTGAAGATCACGGTGGCGCCGTCAGGCACCTCGTGCAGCTCCTCCACGAACACCGCACCGTCGGCGCGCAGCTTGTCGACCACGTAACGGTTGTGCACCACTTCGTGCCGCACGTAGATCGGCGCGCCGTAGGATTCCAGTGCGCGTTCGACGATGGCGATGGCACGATCCACGCCGGCACAGAAGCCGCGGGGGTTGGCGAGCAGGATGTCCAAGACGACCTCGATATGGAATTCCGCAGGAGCCCGCTTGCGGACGATGCTTTCCACTCGAAGGGCATCGCCCGCAAGCGGGCTCCTGCGCACGGGTCTGGATTATCGCACGCTGTCTGCGGGCTTGTCGGCGAACAGACCGAATACCACCAGCATCACCGCGCCGACCGTGATGGCGCAGTCGGCCAGGTTGAACACCGGATAGTTCCACTGGCGAAAGTACACGTGGATGAAGTCGGTGACTTGCGACGCGTGCAGGCGGTCGACCAGGTTGCCGATCGCGCCGCCGATGATGAAGGCCAGCGGCAAGGCGGTGCGCCAGTCACGCCGCGGCGTGCGCGCCAGCCATACCACCAGCACCGCGCTGATCGCGACCGCCAGCACCACGAAAAACCAGCGCTGCCAACCCGCACCATCGGCGAGAAAACTGAAGGCGGCCCCGGTGTTGAACGCCAGCGTCCAGTTCAGGAAGCCGGGGATGACCTCATGGGCCGTGCCCATCGGCTGCAGCGCATGGATCGCCCACCACTTGCTCAGCTGATCGAGCGCGATGACGATGGCAGAAAGCAGCAGCCAGGGAAGCGCGTTGGGTTTGGTCATGGAGATGGATTACCAGGTTGCCTGTAGGAGCGCACCCTGTGCGCGATGCTCTTTCGCCGCATCACCGAACAGCATCGCGCACAGGGTGCGCTCCTACAAAAGGAGGTTGCGATCAGAACCAGCGGCGATCCTCGCCCGGTCCCTCGACGTTGTCGACGCAGCGGCCGCACAGCTCGGGATGCTCGGCGTGGCTGCCAACGTCTTCACGGCGGTGCCAGCAGCGCACGCATTTCACCGCGCTGCTGACGCTGGCGGAAACCCAGGCCTCGCCGCCCTCCAGTTCCACCTTCATCGCGTCGTCCCCACGCGGCACCAGAGGTGCCAGGGTGAAGTCGGAGGTGATGAAGAAGAAGCGCAGTTCGTCGGCCACGTCGGCGTAGCGCGCCGCGAGTGCAGCGTCGGCATGCACGACGAGCTTTGCCTCCAGCGCCGCGCCGATCTGCTCGGCCTTGCGCATGCCTTCGAGCACGCGCGAAGCGCCGTCGCGGATCGCCAGCAGGTCGGCCCAGTAGCGGCGCTGCTCCGGCGAAGCCTGGGTCGATGCGAGACCGTCGTACCAGGTTTCGAACAGCACGCTGTCGCCCCGCTCGCCCGGCAACTGCTGCCAGATTTCCTCGGCGGTGAAGCCCAGGATCGGCGCCAGCCAGCGCACCATTGCCTCGGCGATGCGGTACATCGCGCTCTGCGCGCTGCGCCGGCCGCGGCTGTCGGTCGGCATGGTGTAGAGCCGGTCCTTGGTGATGTCCAGGTACAGCGCGCCCAGCTCGTTGGTGCAGAAGTTCTGGACGCGCGCCACCACCTCCGGGAAGTCGTAACGCTCGTAGGCCGCCACCACGGCCTGCTGCACGTCGAACGCCTGCTGCACGGCCCACTGGTCGAGCAGCAGGCTGTCTTCCACCTTCAGCAGATGCTGCGCCGGATCGAAGCCGTCCAGATTGCCGAGCAGGAAGCGCGCGGTGTTGCGGATGCGCCGGTAGCTGTCGGAGACGCGCTTGAGGATCTCGTCGGAAACCGACATCTCGTTGCGATAGTCGGCGGAGGCCACCCACAGGCGCAGCACGTCGGCGCCCAGCGTATCCATCACCTTCTGCGGCGCCACCACGTTGCCCAGCGACTTGGACATCTTGCGGCCGTTGGCGTCCACCGTGAAGCCGTGGGTGAGCACCTCGTCATACGGCGCGCGGCCGTGGATCGCCGAGGAGGTCAGCAGCGACGACTGGAACCAGCCGCGGTGCTGGTCGGAGCCTTCCAGATACATCACCTTGTACTCGTCCGCGCTGCCGCGCTGCAGTTCCGCTCGCTGGCCGATCACGGCGAAATGCGTGACGCCGGAATCGAACCACACATCGAGCACGTCGGTGACCTTCTCGTAGTCGTTCGCCTGATCGCCCAGCAGCGTGGCCGGATCGAGCGCGAACCACGCATCGACACCGCCCTGCTCCACGATCCTGGCCACCTGTTCGAGCAGCGCGACGGAATCGGGGTGCGGCTCCTGGGTGACCTTGTGCACAAACAGCGCGATCGGCACGCCCCAGGTGCGCTGGCGCGAGATGCACCAGTCCGGCCGGCCGGCCACCATGCCGGCGATGCGCTCCTCGCCCCAGCCCGGCACCCAGCGCACGTCCTTGATCGAGGCCAGCGCGGTCTTGCGCAGGTTCGCCTGCTCCATCGAGATGAACCACTGCGGCGTGGTGCGGTAGATCACCGGCGTCTTGTGCCGCCAGCAGTTCGGGTAGCTGTGCTCGATCCTGGCGAAGGCCAGCAGCACGCCGCGTTGGCGCAGCACGTCGATGATGGCGTCGTTGGCCTTCCAGATGTGCATGTTGGCCAGCTCGACGCCGTCGGCGGCCGGGGTGTCGGCGTGATACGCGCCGCGCGAACCGACATAGTTGAGCAGGCCGATGCCGTACTCGCGCGCCACCACGAAATCCTCCACGCCGTGATCGGGCGAGGTATGCACCGCGCCGGTGCCGTCCTCGGCACTGACGTGGTCGCCGAGGATCACCGGCACTTCGCGCGGGTAGAACGGATGGCGCAGCATCTGTCGTTCCAGCGCCTTGCCTTCGGCATGGCCGAGCACGGTCGCCTGCTCCATGCCGTAGCGTTGCGCCACGTTGTCGACCAGCGCGCTGGCGACCGCCAGCAGCACGCGGCGGCCGTCGCGCGCCGGCCCTTCGATCAACGCATATTCGAGATCCGCGCCCAGCGACACCGCCTGGCTTTCCGGCAGCGTCCACGGCGTGGTGGTCCAGATCGGGATGGCGACGATGGCATCGCCTGCGTCGACGCCGAATTTCGCGGCCAGCGCCTTCGCATCGACCGCGTCGTAGGCCACGTCGACCGCAGGCGAAACCTTGTCGCCGTATTCGATCTCCGCCTCAGCCAGCGCGGAGGCGCAATCGAAGCACCAGTACACCGGCTTGGCGCCGCGCAGCACGTGGCCGTTGGCCACGATGCGCGCCAGCGCGCGCAGCATGTCGGCCTCGTACTTGAAATCCATGGTGCGATAGGGGTGCTCCCAGTCGCCGAGCACGCCAAGCCGCTTGAAGCCGGCGCGCTGCGTGTCGACCTGCTCGGTGGCGTACTCGCGGCACTTCTGCCGGAACGCGGCGGCGTCGAGCTTGTCGCCCGGCTTGCCGAACTTCTTCTCCACCGCGATCTCGATCGGCAGGCCGTGGCAATCCCAGCCCGGCACGTACGGCGCGCGGTAACCGGCCAGCAGCTTGGACTTGACCACCATGTCCTTGAGGATCTTGTTGACCGCATGGCCGATGTGGATCGCACCGTTGGCATACGGCGGGCCGTCGTGGAGCACGAACGCGCGCTCGCGATGGGCAGTCTTCTGCTGGATCTGCGCATAGCGGCCCACCTGCTCCCACTGCGCCAGCCAGCCCGGCTCGCGTTTCGGCAAATCGCCGCGCATCGGGAAATCCGTATGCGGCAGGTTGATGGTGCTCTTGTAATCGTGGGTCATCGCGTAGGTGCCGTTGAAGGTGTTGCGGCCCGCCCATGGGCGGGCAAAGGCTTCTAAGTTAATGGATGCGCGGGCGCACAGGAATACTCGGGAACACGCTCACGCCCCGACCAGCCGCGGATTCATGCCCAGCAGCTCGCGCGCCCGGCGCGCGTCGAGCGCCATCTGCGCCTTGAGCGGTTCCAGTCCGTCGAACTTCTGCTCGTCGCGCAGCTTGCCGACGAACTCCACCGCCATGCGCTGGCCGTACAGGTCGCCCTCGAAATCGAACAAATGCACTTCCAGCAGCGGCTGGCTGACCCGGTTCACGGTGGGCCGCACGCCGAGGCTGGCCACGCCGGGCCAGCTGCATTCGCCCTCGCCCAGGCCCACGCGCACCGCGAAGATGCCCAGCACCGGGCTGACCCGATCGCGCAGATGGATGTTGGCGGTGGGATAACCCAGGGTGCGGCCGAGCTGGTTGCCGCGCTGCACCTTGCCGTCGATCACGAAAGGGCGGCCAAGCAGCGGCTCGGCCGCGGCGAACTCGCCCGCCGCGAGCAATTCGCGCACGCGACTGGCCGACACCCGCGCATCGTGCCACTGCACTTCCGGCATCGTGCAGGCGAGAAAGCCGCATTGGGGACCCATCGCCTGCAGCAGCGCCACGTCGCCGGCACGCTTGTGGCCGAAGCGGAAATCCGCGCCCACCCAGACCTCGCGCGCAGCCAGCCGCTCGACCAGCACGCGGCGGACGAAATCCTCGGCCGACATCGCGGTGAGCGCCCGGTTGAAGCGCAGCAGCAGGGCCTGCTGCATGCCGGCAGCGGCGAAGCCGCGCAACTTGTCGCGCACGCTGGAAATCCGCGGCACCGGCCGCGGCGAGAAGAACGCGCGCGGCAGCGGCTCGAAGCTCACTACCAGCGGGCTGCCATCCAGCTCGCGCGCGCGCGCGACCACCTGCGCCAGCAGCGCCTGGTGGCCGCGATGCAAGCCGTCGAACGCACCCACCGCGACCACACTGCCACCGGGCGCCAGGCAAGGGCCGGCGACATCCCTGGAGAGTCTCATCATCGCGCGAGTATATAGAACGGTCGGTGTCGCGGCCTCACGCCGCGCGCAGATCGCGCAGGCGGAAGCCGCCGGCAAACAGGACGGCGACATAACTGGCCCCGCCGGCCAGCACCAGCACGGCCAGATGCCACAGCCGGGTCAGCACCGGCACCCCGTGGACCCAGTCCGGCCACAGCCAGCGGCCCAGCAACAGCACCGCCACCATCACCGCGCAGGCCGCGGCCAGCCGCAGCAAGTGGCGCGACCAGCCCGGCTGGCGCTGGTACACGCCCGCCCTTTTCAGCCAGTGCCACAGCAGCCACAGGTTGACGTAGGCGGCTACTGCGCTGGCCAAGCCCAGCGCCATGTGCAGGCCGGGCACGCGGGCGATGCCATCCAGCCACGACAGCTGCTTCAAGCCGGCCGGCGCCCACAGTTCGAACAGCAGCGCCAGGAAGACCACGTTCAACAGCATGTTGGTCAGCAGCGAAGCCACCGCCGCGCGCACCGGCGTGCGCGTGTCCTGGCGCGCATAGAACGCCGGCAGCAACACCTTCACCAGCGCGAAAGCGGGCAGGCCGAAGCTCAGCGCGGTGATCGACAAGGTCGCCATGTGCGTGTCGTGCGCGGTCCAGTGGCCATGCTGGAACAGCGTGGCCACCAGCGGGCCGGCCAGCAGCATCAGCGCGAACATCGCCGGGACCGCGATCAGCAGGGTGATCCGCAGCCCCCAGTCCAGCGCCCGCGAGAAGCCGGCGGTGTCGGTGGTGACGTGATGGCGCGCCAGTGACGGCAGGATCACCGTGCCCAGCGCCACGCCGAACACGCCCAGCGGCAGTTCCAGGAAACGATCCGCCTGCGACAGCCAGCTCTGCGAACCGACGACCAGCAGCGAGGCGATCACCGTGTCGAACAGCAGGTTGATCTGCGCCACGGAGGAGCCGAACAGGGTCGGCACCATCAGCCGCATGATCTTCCGCACCTCCGGATGGCGCCAGCCCCATCGTGGCAGGGTCAGCAGGTTGAGCTGCCGCAGCGCCGGCAACTGGAACAGCAACTGCAGGATGCCCGCGGCCAGGATCGCCCAGCCCATCGCCAGGATCGGCGTCTGCAGCTTCTTCGACAGCCACAGCGCGCCGGCGATCATGCACAGGTTGAGGATCACCGGCGTCAGCGCCGGCAGCCCGAAGCGGTGGAAACTGTTCAGCGCCCCGCCGGAGAGCGCGGTCAGCGACACAAACAGCAGGAACGGGAAAGTCAGCCGCAACAGCTCGACGGTCAGCTCGAACTTGCGCGGCTCGTCGATCGCGCCGGGCGAGAACAGCACAGTCACCTGCGGCGCGAAGATGATGCCCAGCGCCGTGATCAGCAGCAGCACCCCGCCCAACGTGCCCGACACCCGCGCCATCAGCTCCTTCAGCTGCGCATGCGTGCCCTTCTCCTTCACTTCGGTGAATACCGGCACGAAGGCGGTGGAGAACGAGCCCTCGGCAAACAGCCGGCGCATGAAGTTGGGAATGCGGAACGCCACCCAGAACGCGTCGGTGGCGCCGTTGGCGCCGAACGCGGCGTTGATCGACATGTCGCGCACCAGGCCGAGCACCCGCGAAATCATCGTCATGCTGCTGAAGGAGAGCAGCCCGCGGAGCATGCTGGGAGACTTCATGGGCGGCGGTTCTACCTTCGGCGTCGTTCGCACGGGGCGCACAGTTTGACAGCCCGCGCCGGCAGGATCACGGCCCGGTTATGGCAAAATGCCGGCGCCCCCGCCGCCGCGCGCCACGCCGGCTGCGGATAAAGCCGGCCAAGTGATTGACGCGTCGATGAATCGACCGCATAATTGGCGTCTTTTTCCACCCAACACACTGCATCCCGGAGTTCTACCTTGGCCAACATCAAGTCCGCGAAGAAGCGCGCGCGCCAGTCCGAACAGCGCCGCCTGCGCAACATCAGCGCACGTTCCATGGTCCGCACCGCCCTGAAGAAGGTCGTCAAGGCCATCGAGGCCAAGGACAAGGCCGGTGCCATTGCCGCATTCACCGTCGCCCAGCCGGTGATGGATCGCTACGCCGCCCGCGGCCTGATCCACAAGAACAAGGCCGCCCGCCACAAGAGCCGCCTCAACGCGAAGATCCGCGAACTGGCGTAAGCCGGCCACGCGATTCGGGTTGCATGAAACAGCCGGCGCAAGCCGGCTTTTTCGTGTCCGCGCCTTGCCCCTCCCCTGCAGCGCAGGAGAGGGCTGCGGTGGAGTCGCTCTTCGCTGTACTCGCAGGGCGGGCACCGCCCGCCGCTTCGCCGGTGACGGTGCGCGACCGTCCGGCCTTTGCGCGAACGCACCCTGCAGGGGCTGCCGCTGAAGGAACTCGATCGACAGGAGCGGCGGGCACCGCCCGCCCTACTGCCGCGGGCGGAATTCGAGCGGCATCGCCTCGCCCGGCTGCGCCGCCGCCGGCGGTTTCGGGCCGCAGGCGTCGCAGGTGCTGCAGCCGTCGCTGCAGTCGCCGGTGGCTTCGATCGGCTGCAGGCGCCGGCCCAACGCCCGCGCCAGGGCGCCGCGGCCGGGCTGGTTGAAATGGATGGAGCCGGCGGCCAGCCAGCGGTTGGTCGTTTTCCGGGCCAGCTTGCGCAGCACGATCCACACGCTGGCCAGCACGGCCAGCGCGATCACCACGTACTGCAGCAACAGGCCGGCACTCATGGGCGGCTCCTCACGTCAGCGCCCTCGTCACCTGGTAGACGATGAACGACGCGGTGTAGGCCATCACGAACATGTAGCCGAACGAGATCGCCACGTTGCGCCAGGAATCGGTCTCGCGCTTGATGATCGCCAGCGTGGACATGCACTGCGGCGCATAGGCGAACCACACCAGCAACGACAGCGCGCTGGCCAGCGGGATCTGCCCGGCCAGCGCCTGGCCGAGCCCGCCGGATTCGCCGCCCACCAGGTAGACCGTGGCCAGCGCCGCCACCGCGGTCTCGCGTGCGGCAAACGCCGGGATCAGCGCCAGGCTGATCTCCCAGTTGAAGCCGATCGGCGCGAACACGTACTGCAGGCCGCGCCCGATGTAGCCGGCGAAGCTGTAGTCGATGGCCGGCAGGGTCGCGCCTTCCGGCGCGCCCGGGAAGGTGGAGAGGAACCACATCAGCACGGTGAGGCCCAGGATCACGCCGGTCAGCCGCCGGAGGAAGATCATGCCGCGCTCGTACAGGCCGATCGCCACGTCGCGCAGCTTGGGCACGCGATAGGACGGCAGCTCCATCATCAGCGCATGCTCGCTCTTGTCGCGGCGGATGTGCTTCATCACCCAGCCCACCAGCATCGCGCCGAGGATGCCCGCCAGGTACAGCGCGAACAGCACGATGCCCTGCAGGTTGAACACGCCGAACACGTAATGGATCGGGATGAACGCGCCGATCAGCAGCGCGTACACCGGCAGCCGCGCCGAGCACGTCATCAACGGCGCGATCAGGATGGTGGCGAGCCGGTCGCGCGGGTCGGTGATGCTGCGCGTGCCCATGATGCCGGGGATGGCGCAGGCGAAGCTCGACAGCAGCGGGATGAACGAGCGCCCGGTCAGCCCCACCGACAGCATCAGCCGATCCAGCAGGAACGCCGCGCGCGGCAGGTAGCCCGATTCCTCCAGCACGATGATGAAAAGGAACAGCACCAGGATTTCCGGCAGGAAGCCAAGCACCGTGCCGAGGCCACCGAACAGCCCGTCGTTGACCAGGCTTTGCAGCGGCCCGGCCGGCATCCACGTGGCGACGTGAGCGCCCAGCCAGCCGAAGCCGTCGCCGATCGCGTCGGTCATCGGCTTGCCCAGCGAATACACCGCCTGGAACACCAGGAACATCACCACCGCCAGGATCGCCAGACCGAACACCGGGTGCAGGGTCCAGCGGTCCAGTGCGTCGTCGATCTCGGCGGTGACGCGCGGCATCGTCACCGTGGCCGCCAGCAGTTCGCGTACCTGGGCATGCAGGTCGGCGCGGCTGGCGGCATCGCTGGGTCGCCGCGGTGCGGCGGCGGGAACTTCGCCGTCGACCTGTTCGATCAGCGCCTGCGCGCCGCCGCGCTTCACTGCCACGGTTTCCACCACCGGCAGGCCCAGCCGGCGCTGCAGTTCCGACACGTCGATGACGATGCCGCGCGAGCGCGCCGTGTCCATCATGTTCAGCGCCAGCACCACCGGCCGGCCGAGGCGCTGGACCTCCAGCACGAAACGAAGGTGCAGGCGCAGGTTGGTGGCGTCGGCCACGCAGACGATCAGGTCAGGCACCGCCTCGCCCGGATAGGTGCCGGCGCAGATGTCGCGGGTGATCTGCTCGTCCGGGCTGTTCGCCTCCAGGCTGTAGGTGCCCGGCAGGTCGAGGATCTGCAGCAGTCGGCCGGACGGCGCCATGAACCGCCCTTCCTTGCGTTCCACCGTGACGCCGGCGTAATTGGCCACTTTCTGGCGCCCGCCGGTAAGCAGGTTGAACAGCGCCGTCTTGCCGCAATTCGGATTGCCGACCAGGGCAATGCGCAGGGTCGATGCGCTCACGCAGCCACCCCAGTGCGCACGCTGACCCGCGCCGCCTCGGCAAGCCGCAGCGCAAAGCGCGTGAAGCCGATCTGGATCAGCACCGGGTCGCCGCCCATCGGGCCGACCGCCACCACCCGCACCGGTTCGCCGTCGACAAAACCGAGGTCGCGCAGGCGCTGGGCGATCGGATCGGCCGCATGCACATCGAGCACGCGCTCGACCACGGCAAGGGCACCCTTGGGCAATTCGGACAGACGCACGGGCGGAATCCAAACAAGAATGGTTCGCATTGTATTCCTTTGCCCCGGCGCCCGCACCACGCCGGCCTGCATCGCGCCGGTGCTCGCGGCGCGCTGCGTTTATCATCGGGTTATTTGCCGGGACGACCGATGACCGACTCCATCCTCAACGAGCGCCGCGGCGCCGTGGCCTGGCTCACCCTGAACCGGCCTCAGGTACACAACGCGTTCGACGACAACCTGATCGCCGCACTCACCGACGCTTTGGCCCAGGCCGATGCCGACCCGGCGGTGCGCTGCGTCGTGCTCAGCGGCAGCGGCAGCACGTTCTCGGCCGGGGCGGATCTCCACTGGATGCGCGGCATGGCCGCCGCCAGCGAACAGGAGAACCGCGAGGATTCGCTGCGCCTGGCGCGGCTGATGCGCTCGCTGCAGTTCCTGTCCAAACCCACCATCGCCCGCGTCAACGGCGCGGCCTACGGTGGCGGCGTGGGCTTGGTCGCCTGCTGCGACATCGCCATCGGCGTGGACGGCGCCAAGTTCGCGCTGTCGGAAGTGAAGCTGGGCCTGGTGCCGGCGGTGATCTCGCCCTACGTGATCGCCGCGATCGGCCTGCGCGAGGCGCGCCGGCTGTTCGTCAGCGGCGAGGTGTTCGAGGCCGCCGAGGCCCGGCGCATCGGCCTGCTGCATGCCGTCGTGACCGGCACGGAACTGGACGCGGCGATCGAGCGCCAGCTGCATTTCCTCGCCAAGGCCGGCCCGCTGGCCCAGCGCGAAGCCAAACAACTGGCGCTGCGCATCGGCGGCGCCGATTCGGTCACGGCCGAGCGCATCGACACCGAAAACGCCGAACTGATCGCCCGCCTGCGCGTCTCGCCGGAAGGCCAGCATGGCCTGGGCGCGTTCCTCGACAAGCGCGCGCCGTCATGGGTCGCCGGTTGACCACGGAGCCACGAGCATGACCAAACCGGTCCTCAACCTCGCCGACGTGGTGGTGCAATCCGCCGCCGACACACCGATCCCCGCCGGCCTGCCACAAGGTGCCACCGCCGAACGCTACGACCTGCGCTGGGGTGAGGTCGCCAGCCGCATCGGCGCGCGCCAGCTGGGCTGCAATCTCACCGTGGTCGCGCCAGGGAAGAGCGCCTGTCCCTTCCACAGCCACAGAGCCGAGGAGGAAATGTTCGTCATCCTCGACGGCGACGGCGAGCTGCGCTACGGCGACACGCGCTATCCCGTGCGGGCGGGCGACATCATCGCCTGCCCCACCGGCGGGCCGGAAACCGCACACCAGATCATCAACACCGGCGCCACGGAAATGCGTTATCTCGCAATCAGCACCGTCGCACCGGCGGAAGTTTGCGAATACCCCGACTCAGGCAAGTTCGGCGCCTTCGCCGACGCCACGGCGGCGCGTTTTCGCCACATCGGACGCACGGCCGACGCACGCGACTACTGGGAAGGCGAGTAACGCGATTGCTGCGCCGCGCATCGGCGCGCAGGCGCATCTGTTAATTTGCCAAGGCTTTGCCTCGGCCAAGGAATCCACATGTTCGAACGCGTACTGATCGCCAACCGTGGCGAAATCGCCTGCCGGGTGATCCGCACCTGCCGGCGGCTGGGCATCCACACCATCGCGGTGTATTCGGAGGCGGACAAGGATGCCCAGCACGTGCGGCTGGCCGACGAGGCCTGGCCCATCGGCGGTCCGCTGCCGGCCGAGTCCTACCTGCGCATCGACGCGATCCTCGACGCCGCGAAAAAGAGTGGTGCGCAGGCGATCCACCCCGGCTACGGCTTTCTGTCGGAGAACACCGCCTTTTCGCGCGTCTGCAAGGACGCCGGCATCGTGTTCATCGGCCCCGACCCCGAAAGCATCGACGCGATGGGCTCGAAAGCCGCCGCCAAGCAGCTGATGGCCAGGCACGACGTGCCGTTGGTGCCCGGCTACAGCGGCGACAACCAGGACAATGCCTTCCTCGCCGAACAGGCACACCAGGTCGGCTACCCGCTGATCATCAAGCCCTCGGCCGGTGGCGGCGGCAAGGGCATGCAGATCGTGCGCTCGGACGCCGAGTTCCCCGAGGCGCTGGCCACCGCGCAGCGCGTGGCGCAGGCTGCCTTCGGCGACGCTTCGATGCTGCTGGAACGCTACGTGGAGCACCCGCGCCACATCGAGTTCCAGATCTTCGGCGACCGCCACGGCAACATCATCCACCTGGGCGAGCGCGAGTGCTCCGCGCAGCGCCGCTACCAGAAGGTGCTGGAGGAAACCCCCTCGCCCTTCCTCACCCCGGAAAAGCGTGCCGCCATGGGTGCCGCCGCCGTGGCCGCCGCGCGCGCCGTGAACTACGTGGGCGCCGGCACGGTGGAGTTCATCGTCGGTCCCGCGGGCGACTTCCACTTCATGGAAATGAACACCCGCCTGCAGGTCGAGCATCCGGTCACCGAGCTGACCCACGGCGTGGACCTGGTGGAATGGCAGCTGCGCATCGCCGATGGCGAACCGCTGCCGCTGGCCCAGCAGGACGTGGTCTCGCACGGCCACGCGATCGAGGTACGCCTGTACGCCGAAGACCCCGACCAGAACTTCCTGCCCGGCTCCGGCAAGCTGCAGTCGCTGCGCTTGCCGACTCCCTCGCAACACGTGCGCCTCGACGGTGGCGTGGTCGAAGGCGACACGGTGACGATCTTCTACGACCCGATGATTGCCAAGCTGATCGTGTGGGACGGGGATCGCCCGAAGGCGCTGCAGCGCATGCGCGAGGCACTCGCGGCATGCGAGATCATCGGCCCGAAATCCAACATCGCCTTTCTCGAACGACTGGTGCGCCATCCGGCCGTGGTCGAGGCCCGCATCGACACCGGTTACCTGGATCGCCACCTGGACGAATTCCTGGTCGGCGACGCGGCTCCGGCCGAGGGTGCGCTGTTTGCCGCCGCGACCGCCGTGCTGCTGCACGACGAATCGCACGTGGCCGGCAACGCGACCGACCCGCATTCGCCCTGGGCCCGCGCCGACGCATGGCGCGTCGGCCACGCCGGCAAGCGCATCGTGGCGCTGGCCTGGCGCGACCAGCGCTTCGAGATCGAGGCGCGCGGGCACGCCGGCAATTATCAATTGCGCCGCGGCGAAACGACCTGCGAGGTGCAAGGCGCGCTCCTGTCGGACGACAACCTCGGTGCCCGCTTCGACGGCGAAGCGCGCCGCGTGCCGTTGCACGTCGACGCCGCGCACGTGCTGCTGCACGACGCCCACGGCCAGCGCTACAGCCTCGGTCGCGCGGCCGCGTTCGCGTGGGAAGCCAAGGACACCGCCGGCGGCAACCAGGTGATCGCGCCGATGCCCGGCCGCATCGTGCTGGTGAAGGTGCAAGCCGGCGACGCAGTCGAGCAGGGCCAGGAACTGCTGGTGATGGAAGCAATGAAGATGGAACTGGCCTTGAAGGCACCGCGCGCCGGCACCATCGAGAGCGTGAATGCCGCGCAGGGCGAGTTTGTCGAGGCCGACGCGGTGCTGGTCCGCTTCGCCGTGTAGCTTCCAAGCCCCTCTCCCAGTGGGAGAGGGGTTGGGGTGAGGGTTCGGCCGGAGCGAAATGTCCGCATTAGCCTCGCACCCTCATCCGCCCCTTCGGGGCACCTTCTCACCCCAAGGGGACTCCTTTCAGTCGCCGGAGGGAGAAGGACATCGCGTCCTCCGGAGCTTTTTCATGAACACCTCCAACCACGTCCGCATCGTCGAAGTCGGCGCCCGCGACGGCCTGCAAAACGAGAAGACGTTGCTGCCGGCCGAGGTGAAGATCGCACTGATCGACCGGCTCTCCGCCACCGGCCTAAAGACCATCGAGGCGACCAGCTTCGTCAGCCCCAAGTGGGTGCCGCAACTGGCCGACGCCGCCGAGGTGTTCACCGGCATCCGCAAGGTGCCGGGCGTGAGCTACCCGGTGCTGGTACCGAACCTGCAGGGCTACCAGCGCGCGCGCGCAGTCGGCGCCACCGAAATCGCCGTGTTCACCGCGGCATCCGAAGCGTTCAACCGCAAGAACATCAACGCCTCGATCGACGAATCCATCGAGCGCTTCATCCCGGTGATGGAACAGGCCCGGGCCGACGGCGTGCAGGTGCGCGGCTACGTCTCCACCGTGCTCGGCTGCCCGTACCAGGGCGAGGTGCCGGCAAGCGACGTGGTGCGCGTGGCGCGACGCATGCACGAGCTGGGCTGCCACGAAATCTCGCTGGGCGACACCATCGGCGTCGGCACGCCGGCGAAGGCGCGCGCGATGCTGCACGCGGTGGCGCAGGAAGTGCCGATCGCCGCGCTGGCCGTGCATTTCCACGATACCTATGGCCAGGCGCTGGCGAACATCCTGGCCTGCCTGGAGGAGGGCGTGCGCGTGATCGACAGCGCGGTCTCGGGCACCGGCGGCTGCCCGTACGCGAAGGGCGCCACCGGCAACGTGGCCAGCGAAGACGTGGTCTACATGCTGCACGGCATGGGCATGGAAACCGGCATCGACCTCGACCTGCTGGTCGCCACCGGCGCCTGGCTGGCCGCGCAACTGCACAAGGAAACCGCCAGCCGGGTCACCCGGGCACGCGCCGCCGCGGCCTGAGCCACTCGCGAAATCCCGATCGCGATCACTATCATCGGCTTTCGGTTGACGAGACGAAGCGATGCGCACGAGCCTGATGACCTGGTGGCGGGCGGCAGCGGCACTGCTGATCCTGCTTTGCAGCCTGTCCGCCAGCGCCGCCACGCCGAAAGGCGACTGGCTGCTGCTGCCCGAGCGCGTGTGGACGGCCGAGGGCGATGCCGCGCACACGGGCTGGGCGGTGCTGGTGCACGACGGCACGATCGCCGCGGTGGGTTCGCGTGCAGGCATCGACGTGCCGGCCGGCACGCAGCGGGTCGAGCTGCCCGGCGCCACGCTCACCCCCGGCCTGATCGACCTGCACTCGCACCTGTTCCTGCATCCGTACAACGAGACGCTGTGGAACGACCAGGTGCTGACCGAGCCGCAGGATTACCGCACGCTGCTGGCGGCGAAGCATGCGCGCGACACCTTGCTTGCCGGCTTCACCACGCTGCGCGATCTCGGTACCGAAGGCGCCGGCTACGCCGACGTGTCGGTCAAGCGCGCCATCGACGAAGGCCTGATCCCCGGCCCGCGCCTGTTCGTGGCCACCCGCGCAATCGTCGCCACCGCCAGTTACGGCCCCGGCCCGCGCGGCTTCCGTCCGGACATCGCCCTGCCCGGCGGCGCGCAGGAAGTCAGCGGCGTCGATGCCGCGATGGCCGCGGTGCGCGAACAGGCCGCGCGCGGTGCCGACTGGATCAAGATCTACGGCGACTACCGGGTCGGCCCGGACGGCGCTACCGCGCCCACCTTCACCGCCGCCGAACTGAAGGCGCTGGTCGACACCGCGCACCAGATCGGTCGCCCGGTGGCCGTGCACGCCGCCAGCGACGCCGGCGTGCGCATGGCGGTGGAGGCCGGCGTGGACAGCGTGGAACACGGCTACGGCGCCAGCGAGGCCACTTTCAGGCTGATGAAGCAGCACGGCATCGCCTACGAGCCCACGCTCACCGCGGTCGAGTCCACCGCGGAATATTTCCAGCATTACGTGCCCGGCAAGAGCGAACCGACCGAGCGCATGCGCGAAGCCGACCACGCCTTCCGCACCGCGCTGAAACTGGGCGTCACGATCGGCAACGGCAGCGACGTCGGCGTGTTCGCGCACGGCGAGAACTGGCGCGAGCCGGCAGCGATGGTCGCCGGCGGCATGACGCCCGCGCAGGCATTGCACGCGGCCACCGACGTGGCGGCAAGAATCCTGCGCCAGTCGCAGCGCCTGGGCCGCATCGCACCCGGCCTGGCGGCCGACCTCGCCGCGTTCAGCGGCGATCCGAGCACGCAGATCGACGCACTCCAGCATCCGGTCTTCGTGATGAAGGCCGGCCTCCCCTATCTCACTCCCGACCACACCCCATGAGCGAAAACTTCCTGATCCGCCCGATCGCACCGGGCGACAACGCGGCGATGGCCGCGATCATCCGCGCCGTGATGCCCGAGTTCGGCGCCGACGGCCCCGGCTTCGCGATCCATGACGCCGAAGTCGACACGATGTACGAGTCCTACGCACAACCGCGCAGCAGCTATTTCGTGCTCGAGCGCGACGGCACGGTGATCGGCGGTGGCGGCGTCGCGCCCTTGCAAAACGCGGAGCCGGACGTGTGCGAGTTGCGCAAGATGTATTTCCTGCCCGCCGCGCGCGGCATCGGTGCCGGCACGGCGATGATGCAGCGCTGCCTCGACGCGGCCCGCGCGCACGGCTTCCGGCGCTGCTACCTGGAGACGCTGACCGGCATGGACGCGGCGCAGGCGCTGTACAAGCGCAGCGGCTTCACCGCGCTGTGCGCGCCGATGGGCGGCACCGGGCATTTCAGCTGCGACCGCTTCTTCATCCGCGAGCTGTGAGCCCATGACACCCATTCGCACTGCCCGCGACGAAGACGCCGCCGCCATTCACGCGATCTACGCACCATCGGTCAGCGACGGCGTGGCCACCTTCGAAACCGGACTGCCCGGCGTGGACGCCATGCGCGAACGCCTGCGCGCGCGCCTCGACCACTACCCGTGGCTGGTGTGGGAAGAAGCCGGCGAGGTGCTGGCCTACGCCTACGCCGGCCGCTTCCGCGAACGCGCCGCCTATGACTGGATCGCCGAAACCTCGATCTACGTGCGCGCCGACGCACAGCGCCGCGGCATCGCGCGCCAGCTGTATGGCGTGCTGCTGGACGTGATGCGGCTGCAGGGCATCACCCAGGCCGTCGGCGTGATCACCCTGCCCGGGGTGGCCAGCGTGGCGATGCACGAGGCGATGGGCTTCACGTCGACCGGCGTGTGGCGACAGTGCGGTTACAAGCTCGGCCGGTGGTGGGACGTGGGCGTATGGCAGAAGGAGCTGCAGGCGGCGGCGAATCCGCCCGCGCCCGTCACCCCTTTCCCGCAGTTGCCACAGGCCACGCTGCAAGAGTTGCTGGAAGACCACCCGAACGCGTAGAGCGGGCACTGCCCGCCTTGCTCTCCCGCATATCTGCGCCGGTTTGCCTGAAAAAAAAAAGCGTGCCCGCGGATGCGGGCACGCCTTCACGGTCAAGCCGGCTTACTGGTTGAGCAGCAGGTCGACGATCACGCCGGTAGCGATCGCCACCAGCAGGAAGTCGCCGTTGTCGCTGCGCACCCAGTGGTAGCCACGCGGCGGTTCCCGCAGGCGGGCGTCGCGCCAGTCGTATACCACGTAGCGGGTGCTGCGGTATTCCACCGGCAGGTAGCCGCCGCGCTTGTACCAGCCCTCGTGGCGACCGCGGTCGTGCCAGTTCTTGTAGCGGCCATGGCCGCGACCGTGGCCACGCCCCTGGTCGTTGTCGCGATCGTAGCGCACGTAACGGTCGCCATCATGGTCGTAGCTGCGGTCACGGTCGTTCTGCCCGTGGCGATCGCGGTCGTGGCCCCGACCGTGTTCCTGCGCCAATACGGGGCTGCCGGCCAGCATCAGCATCGTGCCGCATGCAACAGACAGAGCAAGCAACTTTTTCATGATGGATCTCCACTTGGTGGGCCAGGAACCGCGTGCATCGTACCGACAACCGCCTGACGATGCTGTGCGGTCAGACGACACGCTGGTGCCGACACCCCCAACCGGGCATGAATCGGCCAGCCGGGCGTGTTTTGCGTTCAGCCTGCAGCATACGCGGCGGCTCGGCTACCATTGGCGGCTTTCCGCATCCGTTTCGGGGGATCACCCATGCAGCTCGATCAGGTCAAGGCCATCATCACCGGCGGCGCCTCCGGTCTCGGCCACGCGGTGGCGCAGCATTTCGTCGACCACGGCGGCCGCGTCGCACTGTTCGACGTCAACGACGAGAAGGGCCAGGCCGCCGCGAGGGAACTGGGCGACGCCGCCCGCTTCTTCCGCACCGACGTCACCTCCGAAGAGGGCGTGGCCACCAACGTGGCCGCTGCACATCACGCGCTGGGCGGACTCAACGTGGTCATCAACTGCGCCGGCATCCTCGGCGCGGGCCGCGTGCTGGGCAAGGAAGGCCCGATGCCGTTGGCCAACTTCTCCGGCACCGTGATGGTGAACCTGGTCGGCAGCTTCAACGTGGCCAAGGCCGGCGCGGCGCTGATGCAGAACAACCAAGCCGGCGAGGACGGCGAGCGCGGCGTGATCATCAACACCGCCAGCGTCGCCGCCTACGAAGGCCAGATCGGCCAGGCCGCCTATTCGGCATCGAAGGGCGGCGTGGTCGGCATGACCCTGCCGATGGCGCGCGAGCTGGCGCGCTTCGGCATCCGCGTGGCCACCATCGCGCCGGGCATCTTCTGGACCCCGATGGTCGACGGCATGCCCGAGGCCGTGCAGCAATCGCTGTCCGCCTCGATCCCCTTCCCCTCGCGGCTGGGACGGCCGGACGAATACGCCAGCACCGTCGCTTTCATCCTGGGCAATCGCTACATCAACGGCGAGACGATCCGGCTGGACGGCGCGGTGCGGCTGGCGGCGAAGTAGCCGCCAGGGAATAGGGAATGGAGAATAGGGAATAGGAAAAGCCGGTTCCCGCCACCCTGCCCCACTGTCGCCCAGTACCGCTCTCGCCATTCCCTATTCCCCATTCCCTATTCCCGGCCCCAAACCCATGAAAGCTTCCGACGTAAAGAAAGGCAACGTGGTCGAGCACGACGGCACCGTCTACCAGGTGCGCGACATCGAGCGCAGCGCGCCCACCGCGCGGGGCGGCAACGTCACCTTCCGCTTCACCATGTATTCGATTCCCGGTGCGCGCAAGTACGACCTCAGCCTGCGCGCCGACGACGACCTGAAGGAAATGGACCTGGTTCGCCGCGCGGCGAATTTCTCCTACATGGACGGCGACGCGTTCGTGTTCATGGACGCGGAGGATTACACCCAGTACCTGCTTTCGCCGGAACTGGTCGGCGACAACGCCGGCTACATCGTCGAGGATCTGGAAGGCTATTACGTGCAGTTGATCGACGACGCCCCGGTCGGCCTGCAGGTGCCGACCAGCGTGGTGCTGACCGTGGTCGATACCGCGCCGGAAATGAAAGGCTCCAGCGCCACCAAGCGCAACAAGCCTGCCAAGCTCAACACCGGCATCGAAGTGCAGGTGCCCGAGTACATCAGCGTCGACGAAAAGGTGTGGGTTAACACGCTCACCGGCGAGTTCGCCGGCCGCGCGTAGGGCGGACACCCCTCGCGATCCGCCACGGCGCGCAGCAACAGCGCCGTGCACCGGCGGCACGGAAAACAAGGCGCGCGGCATCTGCCGCGCGCCTTTTTGCCATACTCGTTGCCCGCCCCCGCTTCCTGCCCCATGTCATCCAGCAGCTACTCCCTGCGCGCGCACGCCATCGAAAGCCTGACCCAGGTCAAGCGGCCGAACGTGCCGTGGCGGGTGGTCGTGCGCAACACCGCTGCCGTGGTGCTGCCGCTGGCTGCCGGCATGGCGACGGGTCACCAGACGATCGGCCTGGCGGTGGCCAGCGGCGCGTTGAATGCGATGTTCTCCGACCAGCCCGGGCCGTATCGCCAGCGCCTGCGGCAGTTGCTGCTGAACGCGCTGGCCGCGGGCCTGGCCTCGCTGGCGGGTTTCCTGCTCGGCGACCAGTTGCTGCCACTGCTGGCGATTACGGCGGCGCTCGGTTTCTTCGGCGGCCTGCTGGTGGTGTTCGGCCCGGACACGGCACGCGCCGGCATGACCAGCATGATCCTGCTGGTGATCACCGCCGCCACCCCGCAGCCGCTGCCCGGCGCACTGGGCGGCGCGGCGCTGATCTTCGCCGGCGGCCTGCTGCTGGCCGCGTTCTCGCTGGCGGCGTGGCCGCTGCAGCGCTACTGGCCCGAGCGCCATGCGCTGGTCGAGGTGTACCGCGGGCTGGCCACGCTGGCGCGCGAAACACGCCACGACGCCACCGACGTGCCGGCGCTGACCGAGGCGATGACCACCCTTCAGCAGACCCTGCTGGGGCGCCACCGCGCCCACGGGCGCGCGATGGAAGCCTTCGGCGTGTTGCTGGAACTGGCCGAGCGAATCCGCCTGGAACTCACCGCCATCGCCGAGCTGCATGCCGGCCCTGCCTTGCAGGCCGGCTTCCGGGATGGCGCGGCCGAGGTGCTCGCGGCGATTGCCGACGCGCTGGAGCACGGCGATTCGCCCGCACGCGCCGACACGCTGCTGCAGGCCCTGCGCGCGCGGCACGACGAGGGTGACGGGTTGGCGCCGCATCGGGATGCGCTGATCGGTCAGCTTGCGGCAGCCGTGCGCAACGCCGACTGGGCCGGCAGCCGCGGCGAGCTGCGCGCCAGCGCAGCGGAAACGCGCCTGCCGGCGACCCTGCGCAGCACGGCGATCCGGGCCACCCTGCGCGCCAGCCTCACGCCGCGCTCGGTGGCGTTCCGCCACGCCGTACGCATGGCAGTGTGCCTCACCGCAACGCTGGCGCTGTCGCGCTGGCTGGATCTCCCGCACGGCTACTGGGTGCCGATGACGGCGGCGATCGTGCTGCGCGCGGATTTCGCCGCCACCTTCAACTTCGGCCTGTTGCGCGTGCTCGGCACCGTGCTCGGTCTGGTGCTTACCACGATGTTGCTGTCGATCACGCCCGACCAGCCATGGGCGCATCTCGCCCTGATGGCCGTGCTGTGCATGGCGTTCCGCTACCTGGCCGGCGCGCATTACGGCATCGCGGTGGCCGCACTGACCGGCACCGTGGTGATCCTGCTTTCGTTCGAGGGCGTGGCACCCGATGCCGCGGTGCTCGACCGCGTGATCGACACCGCGCTGGGCTGCGGCATTGCGCTGTTCGCCTACGTGGCGTGGCCGACCTGGGAGCGCAGTCGCGCGCGCGAGGCCCTGGCCAGCATGCTCGACGCCTATGCTGATTACCTGGGCCACCTGGCCGGATGCGGCGGCGTGGTGCGCGGCGAAATTCGCTCCGCCGCACGCACGGCCCGGATCAATGCGCAGGCGTCGATCGAGCGCATGCGCAGTGAGCCGGCGACGCCTCCTGCGTTGCTGGCGCTGGCACGCCAGCTGCTAGCCAACGGCAACCGGCTGGCGCGCACCGCGATGACGCTGGAAGCGATGCTGGGCGACCTCGCCAGGTTGCCGCCGTCGACCGGGCTGGCCGACTTTATCGGGGAATGCATCCGCGCACTGCATGCCATCTCCGGCGCGTTGCGCCAGCAGGCACCGCTCACCGGGCTGCCCGACCTGCGTGCCGCGCAACGCGCGCTGGTTCGCCGCACTGCGGGCGCGGACGCTGCCAGTGTCGACCTGCTGGGCCGCATCAGCGATCGCCTGGTGGACAACATCGATACGCTTGCCCACGTCATCAACCGCCACCGGCCCGAGCCGGCCCTGCCCGACCGGTAGAAGCGCACCCTGCGCGCGCTGGATCCTCCCGTGGCGAAAGAGCTCGCGCACAGGTGCGCTCCCGCAAAAACGGTGAGGCGACGGCGGCGCCCGGAGGTTTTACACTGCACGGATGCTCAAGATCGACACCCACGCGCACATCCTGCCCCGCGACTGGCCGAACCTGGCAGCCAAGTACGGCGACGACCGCTTCCCGGTGATGACCCATACCGACGGCCGCCACCGCATCTACAAGGACAGCAGGTTTTTCCGCGAAGTGTGGGATTCGGCGTTCGATCCGCAGACGCGCATCGACGACTACGCGCGCTTCGGCGTCGACGTGCAGGTGATTTCCACCGTGCCGGTGCTGTTCTCCTACTGGGCACCGGGATACCAGGCGCTGGAACTGCATCGCCACTTGAACGATCACATGGCCGGCATCTGCCGCGACTACCCGCGCCACTACGCGGGCATCGGCACGGTGCCGCTGCAGGCGCCGGAGCTGGCGGTGCGCGAACTCGAGCGCTGCATCGACGAGCTGGGCCTGCAAGGCGTGCAGATCGGCTCGCACTGCGGCGACTGGAACCTGGACGCGCCTGAGCTGTTCCCGTTCTTCGAGGCGGCCGCCGATCTCGGCGCGGCGATCCTGGTGCATCCATGGGACATGATGGGCATGGCCAGCATGCCCAAGTACTGGATGCCGTGGCTGGTCGGCATGCCCGCGGAGCAGTCCCGCGCCGCCTGCTGCCTCGCCTTCGGCGGCGTGCTGGAGCGGCTGCCGAAGCTGCGCGTGATGCTGGCCCACGGCGGCGGCAGTTTTCCGTACACCATCGGCCGCATCGAGCACGGTTTTCGCATGCGCCCGGATCTGGTGGCCACCGACAACCCGCGCAACCCGCGCGAATACCTCAAGCGCTTCTATTTCGACTCCTGCGTGCACGACGACGATGCCCTGCGTTACCTGCTGGATGTGACCGGCGTCGAACAGGTCATGCTCGGCACCGACTATCCTTTCCCGCTGGGCGAACAGGTGCCGGGCAGCGGCATCGAGGCGCTCGGCCTGGACGAGGCCGGGCGCGAGCGACTGTTCCATGGCACCGCGCTGGAGTGGCTGGGCCTGCCCAGGCATCGTTTTGCCCCCGACCCTTCTCGACCGGAGTCCGCATGAACCTGCTTCGCACGACCACACTGGCGCTCGTCGCCACCCTGCTGCTGGCCGGCACGGCGCACGCCGCGGAAGTCAGCATGGCCGGCGGCAACATCACCTTCGACACGCCCGCCAACTGGCTCCCGATCATGCAGACCGAAGGCGACCCCGAGGCGCAGGTGTTCCAGGTGCCCGACCCCTCGCCCACCGGCAAGAGCAGCCTGGCCCGCGTCACCGTCACCGTGACCCGGGTGCCGGACATCAGCAGCTTCCACCAGTTCATGGCCCAGGCCACGGCCAAGGCGCTGGCCCTGCCCGGCTACCAGCAGGACAAGGTGCCGCCGGTACCGAACAGCAACCTCTACACCGCGCAGGAAAACGGCACCGCCTTCAGCTACACCGAGCACTACTGGTTCAAGCACGGCTACGCGATCCAGCTGCGCTGCGTGCGCCCGACCCGTACCCAGGCCGGCAGCGCATGGCAGGCCGATTTCGACAAGGGCTGCGATGCGCTGGCCGTCCAACTGAAATAGATCCGCAACCCCTGCAGGAGCGCGCTCGCGCACGATGCTCTCCGTCACGCCGACGAAAAGCGCGCCAGCCGCTCCCACCGAAACAGGACACCACCATGCCCGACTACCAGCCCACCGCTGCGTGGGCCGCCGCCCGCGATGCCGCCGATCCGCTGCGCGTGTTCCGAGACGAGTTCCTGATCCCGCCGCACGAAGGCCGCGACAGCGCCTATTTCTGCGGCAACTCGCTCGGCCTGCAGCCGCGCGCCGTGCGCGAGGCGGTCAACGCGGAGCTGGACTACTGGGGCGAGCTGGGCGTGGAAGGCCACTTCAAGGGTCGCCTGCCGTGGATGGACTACCACGAGTTCGTGCGCGACGACCTCGCCGCCGTGGTCGGTGCGCTGCCCACCGAAGTAGTGGCCATGAATACCCTGGGCGTGAACCTGCACCTGATGATGGTGAGTTTCTACCGCCCCACCGCCGAACGCCCGGCGATCCTGATCGAGGCCGGCGCCTTCCCCACCGATCGCTACGCGGTGGAATCGCAGATCCGCTTCCACGGTTTTGATCCCTCCACGGCATTGATCGAACTGGAAGCCGACGAGCCGAACGGCATTGTTTCCACCGCCGCCATCGAACGCGTGCTGGCCGAACACGGCTCGCGCATCGCCCTGGTGATGCTGCCCGGCGTGCAGTACCGCACCGGCCAGGCGTTCGACCTCAAGGCCATCACCGCGCTGGCGCATCGGCACGGCTGCACCGTGGGCTTCGACCTCGCCCACGCCGTCGGCAACCTGCCGCTGCAACTGCACGACAGCGGCGCCGACTTCGCGATCTGGTGCAGCTACAAATACCTGAACAGCGGACCCGGTGCCGTCGGCGGCGCCTTCGTGCACGAGCGCCACGCCAAGGCCGTGTTGCCGCGTTTCGCCGGCTGGTGGGGCCACGACAAGACCACGCGCTTCCAGATGGGCCCCCGGTTCGTGCCCACGCCTGGCGCCGACGGCTGGCAGCTCTCCAACCCGCCGATCCTGGCGCTGGCCCCCCTGCGCGTGTCGCTGGAAATCTTCCGCCGCGCCGGCATGGATGCCCTGCGCCAAAAATCGTTGGCGCTCACCGGCTACCTCGAATGGCTGGTGCAGACGCAACTGGCCGACGTACTGCAGGTCGTCACCCCCGCCGACCCCGAACGCCGCGGCGCCCAGCTCTCCATCCGCGTGATCGAAGGCCGCGAACGCGGCCGCGCACTGTTCGATTATCTGATGGCCCACGGCGTCATCGGCGACTGGCGCGAACCCGACGTGATCCGCATCTCGCCCGCGCCGCTGTACAACCGCTTCGCGGATTGCGTGGCATTTTCGGAGGCGGCACGCGAGTGGAGTCGCGGCGGCTGACCCGACCGCTACCGGATGATTGCCGGTCCCGACACGATCCGGCGACCCAGGCGCACGTCGCACCGCAAGGCCCCATTGGCCCGCTGGCCAGACCGCGTCCGAAAATCCGGCGCCCCACCACACGAAAACCCGGCACTTTCGCCCCCGTTACACCCCCACTCCCGAGGGTGTAACTCATACACCCTCAAAAGTGCCTGATAACACCGAGCCGCAAACCCCGTACCCGCCCCCACACCGCGGCGCAACCGGATGATCCGTCGCAGAAATCCCCCGCTTGAACGATGGGAAGTGGAGCCGCATACTCCGAGCAACACCCCATTTTTGGGGTCTACTTAGCGTTAGAGCTCACTGATGGGATCTCGTATGACAGCCAATGAGCTCCTCTGCGCCGTCGCGGCCACGGGCTATTTCACCAGGCCGGAGGCAAACCAAGAGCTGTTCCGCCAAGTTGTCGAGAATCGCCTCAACGTCAGCTTAGACCGAGCCATCGCACTTCTTACCGAGAGTGGTTTCGCCACCTTCAACTATACGCGAGACCCCGGCATCCATCTTCGCGACGTCCCTGATAACTGGCAGCTACGGCTCACAAGCGCGGGGAAATCGGCACTGTCGGATAAGCTCTAACAATTCCTTAGGAGACTTCCCGTCAACCCCGGGCGCATGATGCTTTTGCCCTGAGCTTTCGGGCGACTGCCGGTGGTCGTGTTGTGCTTCGTGTGTGCTGCGTGGTCAGTGGGATGCGGCGTCGAACGTTGCCAGACTGCATTTCCTTAGACGGTCTTGTTGAGTCGATGTTGCCGGCTCGGACCAGGGTATAAACCGCGCCCGGAGACCTCATTCGTTCAGCGGTGTCGTCGGTGCTCGGGGATCGGCCGAAGCACGTTTGGACGGCCAGAATGTTAGTCAGGTTCTCTCCGGGTGGGTCTGACCCGTTGTTGCCGCGTAGCGCTGACCGTGAATCGAAAGAAGAGGTTCCTCAGGCGAGCTGGGCGGGGCGATGCATCGGGTGGCGCTGGCTGGCGCAGGGATCGTAGTCCACGTCGTGGGCCAGCATCACCCACAGCTGGCGCGCATGCTTGTTGGCGATGGCGACCAGCACCTTGCCGAAGGACAGCCGCGCCGCCAGGGATCGAATCCAGAGTTGTTCGGGCGTGGCCTTTTCGGTGGCGACCGCCTTGGCCCGTTGCAGGCTGCTGCGCGCGCCCTGGATCAACAGCGTGCGCAGGTAGCCATCGCCGCGACAGCTGATCGCACCCAGCCGCGTGTGTCCGCCGCTGGAGTGCTGGGTCGGCACCATGCCGAGCCACGCCGCCAGTTGCCGACCGTTGCGGAATTCCTGCGCCTTGCCGAGGCTGGCGATCAGGGCGTCCGCGGTGAGCGCGCCGATGCCGACGATCGCGCGCAGGCGCACGCACCGCTCGTCATCGCGCGCATGGGCTTCGATGCGTGCATCGCACGCGTCGAAGGCCGTGCGGACCTGGGTCCAGTGGGCCTCCACGCTGCGGATCAACGCCTTGAACTCTGCCGGCAGCGCGGTGTGTGCATCCAGATCGGCCAGCACCCGGCGCAGGGCCTTGTCGCTCTTGCCCATCACGATGCCGAACTCGGCCAGCAGGCCGCGCAGGCGGTTGCCGATCGCCAGACTCTCCGCCTTGTAACCCTCGCGCACCCGATGCCAGGACAGCCGGGCCTGCTGGTCGATGGTCTTGATCGGCGCGAAACGCATGTTGCCCTGGCGGGCGGCCGTGGCGATCGCCTCGGCGTCGTTGCGGTCGTTCTTGCTGCGCTGACTCTTGCGGTACGGCTTGACCAGCTGGGCAGCCATCAGCCGCGGCCGCAGCCCGTACTCTTCACACCGCCGTGCCCAGTGATGGGCCCCGCTGCAGGCTTCCATCGCCACCACCGTCCCCGCCGGGACTTGTGCTGCTAGCCACCATTTCACTGCTCGGACCGGCCTGGGTAAGGTTCCGCCATATCTTCCCCTCGGTGGAGAATCCGTTTTTGGTCTTTTCTATCATCGCGGATTCCGTGCTGCTGGTTGCAATTGCACGTGACTTGCTGACGATCAAACGTGTGCATCCGGTCTATCTCTGGGCGGGCGGCGCAATGATCGCAGTCCATATGATTGAGCTGGCGGCAATTGAGAGTCCGGCATGGCAGAGCATCGCAAAGTGGTTGCTTGGTCAGGCTGCGGCCTAACCATTCATTGAGCCCGAAACCGACGGTTCCTACGGTTTAGTGGACACCTGAACTGACTTCTCAGGAGTCCACAGCATGCCCAAGCCAGGCCCACGAACCACCTGTCAATGAAGGCGTCGTCGAAGGTGGCCAGGTTGCAACCCTTGGGCAAGCACTGACGGATCACGTTTGTTTTCCGCCGATACCTCGCCCCATGAATGGTGCGGACCATCGGATCAAGTACACGCGCTTCGCCTGGCCCATGTCTGCGGCTATAGTGCTCGCGGGGATTTCCCTGTTGCTCTCCAGCGCGCCGCGGCCGCATGGCCGGCGGTGTCGCAGACAGGGGTGCTCTCCTTCCCGGCGGTTGCGCGCGAGACCTCGCGCCACCGATCCATCACCGACTTCAAGCGAGATCACAAGGATGAGGAATCGACGTACTGCCACCCTGCTGGCGCCGGCGCTGTTCACGCTCATGGCCGTTGCGCCGCGACCGGCCTCGGCCGGCGTATACACCGACGACCTTTCAAAGTGCCTGGTATCGCGCACGACGTCCGAGCAGAAGGCCGTGCTGGTCAACTGGATGTTCTCCGCCATGTCACTCAACCCGGCGGTCTCGCGCTACGTGTCCATACCCGCAGCGCAACGCAAGCAGTTCAACATCGACATGGCGCAGCTGTTCGAGACGCTGCTGACGGTGACTTGCAAGAAGGAGATGCAGGCCGCCGTCAAGTACGAGGGGAGCGGCGCCGTGGGCGCGGCCTTCAACATGCTCGGACAGGTGGCCGGCAGGGAGTTGTTCTCGAACCCCGAGGTTGCCAAGGGCATGGCCGACCTCGAACAGTACATGGACCAGGACAAGCTCAAGGCGGTGATGTCGGCCGCGGAGTGACTCCATGCCGAGGCACCGTGCACCCTTGAAGGCCGCGGCGCGATGCTGCGGTTTTCCCGCCGCGGAGCCTCCCATGAGCAACGACGCGCCACGCGTCCCCGGCCTGCATGAGCCAGGCGAGCTGATGGGGCCGCACCAGCAAGAACATCACGCTGGGCCGCACGCACCCGATGCTGCCGGTTCCGGTGAGCGCTGAAGCCACCGGCGACGCGCCGGGTTGAAAAGGGAAACGGAGGCCTGTGCCTCCGTTTCTGCATCGATTCCGTGGAAAGCCTTCAGTGCAATGAGGCCAGCTTCACGTTCTTCGCCTTCAGCGCCTGGGCGACGTCGTACATCGCCTGGTTGAGGATCTTGTGGGTGTTCTCGTCGGCTCCATGGCCGTACTTGGCGTCGATGTCCTGCATCACCTTGACGTGGATGTCGTGCGAGAGCGCCTTGTCGAACAGCAGGCCGGACCACCAGCTGCCGTCGGCAGCCGTGCCGGCGCTGACCAGGGTGCCGGCGAGCTTGGCGCCCTTGAGGTCGGCCGGCGCCGCAGGCAACGTCACGCCGGCTTCGGTGGCGCGCTTGAGGCCGTCGTCGACGGCGAAGGTCATGCCGTTGATGAAGTTGGTCACGCTCTCATGGCCGTACTGCTTGGTGAGCTTGGCCACCTCCGCGTTGACGGTCTTTTCGCCCAGCATCGAGACCAGTGCCGTGGAGAAGCTGAAGTTGTCGGCGCCGCCACCGGCCTTGACCAGCGCGGCGGTTACATCAAGTGCCGGAGCGCCGAGGTAAGTCTCGCCGCCGAACCAGTTCATCGCCGACGCGTTCATCTGCGCCTGCGGTGCCGCGGCCGGGGCTTCGGCGGAAATCGCCACGCTGGCAAAGGCGATGCCGCCCAGGGCCAACGCTGCTACCAATACGTTTTTGCGCATGTTCATGGTCATCACTCCTCTTGCATGGAAACGCGTCACGCCGTTCGTGGCGTGGCGTCACTCAGTTCGCGCATGTGCGCGAGAAAATCTCCGGCCGGGTACAGACCGTCGAGCAGGCGGCGACTCTCGGCCGACAGCAGGCCTTCGAAACGTCCGGCGAGCTCGCTGCCCAGGATCGCCAGCGTGGCGCTTTGCTGGATGTAGGCCGCCGTCAGCGAAACCACCAGCGGTTGCTCGGTGAATATCGCCGTGATGCCGCTGCCGGTGAAATAACCCAGCAGTGCCGCGTGATCGTCGCTGACCACCAGCAGCCAGCGCGCGCCGCCGGAAACCATGGCGCAGCGATGGAGGTCACCTACGCAGCCGCCGCATTCCACCTCGCAACCTTCCAGGCACAAGGTGGTGATGGCCACGCCGCGCTCTCGTGCGGCACGCAACGGCGCGGCCAGGTGCGCGGCCTCGGTGGGCTGCAGCGCGATGCGAAGGCTGGTCGCGCTGGCTTCGATCAGCTGTCCGGCGCGCTCCAGTACTTCGTCGTCGCGCAGGTTCAATACCATCGGCGGATGACGCTCGCGGGAAAGCCGCGACAGCGCCTCGCGGGCATCGCCCAACGCCCTGCGCCGATCGGCATCGATGTCGCGCAGGAGCTGTTTCGGCGCCGTGGCGACATAGGCCGCGCCAGCCGTGCGTTCGACCCGCACGGCCGCCCCGCGCGCCACCAGCTTGCCCGCCACCGCGTAGACGTTGGCGCGAGGAATGCCGCTGGCCTTGGCCAGCGCGTAGCCGTTGAGCTCGCCGCCGGCGACCAGCGCCGCATAGGCGCGCGCCTCGTACTCGGTGAAGCCGAGCTGGTGCAGCGCGTGCAGGATGTCGCTGCCTGGCTTATTAGTAGTCATGTGTATAGCTACTATACGCCGCAGCCGGCAAGGATCAAACCTTTCCGGCCTCCGCCGGGCCGTCTGCCCAACGCAAGGCAACCGGCGCGGGCCTGTACCATCCCCGTGACGGGATAACTAGCCCGCCCGGCCAGCCGGCCCGATTTGCCAGCACAGGAATCGCCACTTGTCCCGTTATCACGGTCCGCTGCTGACCCGCCCGATCGCCGACGACCTGCTCGCCGCGCGCGATGCCGGCGCCGCCACCTGGACCGGTTCGCTCGACCTGGGCCTCAGCCACGACACGGTTGCGTTGCTGGCCGACGGCTGGCGCTGGCGCGACGCGCTCCATCCCTACCCCGGCAAGCTGAAGGAGCGCACGGTCTACTTTTTCGATGGCGATGACTTCGCGCCGGTGGCGCGCTTCGCCGGTTCGCTGATCAAGCTGGTGCCCACCGAGTGGGGCGTGCCCACGTTCGAAATCGACGGCATCAAGATGCTGCCCACGGCCAAGGCCTCGCCGCTCGCCGATGCGCAGCGCAAGGTGGCGCTGGTCGAACCGCGCGGCAAGGCGGTGCTCGATACCTGCGGCGGCCTTGGCTATTTCGCGGCGTGCTGCCTGGAGTCCGGCGTGGTGCGCGTCCAGTCGTTCGAGAAGAACGTCGACGTGCTGTGGCTGCGCACGCTCAACCCGTGGTCGCCCGACCCGGCCGCCAGCGACGGTCGTCTGCAGATGGAGCACGCCGACGTGTCGCAGGCCATCGGGCAACTCGCCGATGCCTCGTTCGATGCGCTGCTGCACGATCCGCCGCGCTTCGGCATCGCCGGCGGGCTGTACTCGCAGGTGTTCTACGGGGAGCTGGCGCGGGTGTTGCGTCGCGGCGGGCGGCTGTTCCACTACACCGGCAGCCCGAACAAGCTGACCAGCGGACGCGACGTGCCGCGCGAGGTGGCGCGCCGGCTGGAGCAGGCGGGGTTCCGGGCGGAGCTGGCGCTGGACGGGGTGCTTGCCATACGGCGGTGAGCGGGTGCGGCGGCGCTTCGACTCCGCCCGCTGCACGGGCTACGCTCAGCGGGATCAATGGAGACGGGCAGGCGAAGCTCGCGGGAACCATGCAGCGCCCGGTGGTGGGCCGGGGCGAACGGGACGCTCAGCGGGAATGGCTGGGAGACCGGCGCTCGCCAACGGGTGCATCCGCGCCGCGCTGCACGGCCTTGATGAAGGCACGGCGCGAGGCCACCAGCGCCTTCGAGGTCGCCTGCGGCCACGCACCCACCTGCACGATCACGAGTTGCCGCGCCGGATCGACGTAGACCATCTGGCCGAAGATGCCGATCGCGGCGTAGCTGCCGTCGGCATCGGTCCACCACAGGTAGCCGTAGCCGTGGCCGGGGCTGGCCACCTCCTGCTGCTTGCGCATGGCGCCGTGCAGCCACGCGTCGGCGATTACCGGCTGGCCGTCGATGCGGCCGCCGTCGAGCATGAACTGGCCGATGCGCGCGTAGTCGGCCAGGGTGGCGGAGAGCCCGCTGCCGCCGGTGTCGCTGCCGTCGCATTCGTCCTTCAGCCAGTACGCGTCCGAGGCCATGCCGTACGGCTTCCAGATCGTCTGCGACAGATAGCCCGCCAGCGACTGGCCGGTGGCGCGCTGGACCAGGATGCCGAGCAGGTCGGTCTCGGCGGTGTTGTAGTTCCAGTGCGTGCCGGCGGGATACGCACGCGGCAACTTCGCCAGGTACGAGACCACATGCGGCTGGCCGTTCTCGCAGGCGCTGCGGTACATCTGCGCCACGTCGGAATGCGGGTCGTCGTAATCCTCGTTCCAGCGCACGCCGGAGGTCATCGTCAGCAATTGCTCCACGGTCACCTTGGCGTAGGCGGTGCCGCGCAATTGCGGGATGTAGGTCTCCAGCGTGTCGTCCATGCCGTGGATGTCGCCGCGACGCAGCGCGATGCCGAGCAGGGTCGAGGTGACCGACTTGGCCACCGAGAACGACGTCCAGCGCTGCGCTGGCCCGAAGCCGCTCGCGTAGCGCTGCAGGCGGATGCGGCCGTGCTGCAGCACCATCACGCCGGCCAGGTAGTGTTCGCTCATGTAGCCGGCCAGCGTGACGCCAGCGGCGTCCCAGCGCGGAACCAGCGGCTCACCCTCGGGCAAGGCGTGCACGTGGCTGCCGTGCGCCACGCGGTCGGCGGGAAACAGTTCGTACATGCGCGGAAACTGCGCCGTGCGCTGCGCCTGCGTCCAGAACAGCACGTCCTCGCGTTGCTGGCCCACGCTGGGCGCATCTTTGGCCAACAGCGGCAGCGGCAGCGGCACAGCCAGGCACAGCACGAGGGAAAGCAGACGCAAGCCGAGGGTCGAACGCATGGTGGTTCCGATGGTGGGGCGAACGCGATTGCGTCAGCCGGAGAATGGGCGAAGGCTGCATTCACCGGCGCGACAGCCGCTCGATTCTAGTCGTCAGCCTCACCGGTCGTCATGCCGCAGGTCAGCGACATGACTCGCGTCGCTGGCATGGCGGTCGTGAAGAATGCACCGCCAGGTCAAATGCAGGACGACTCAAACCCGGCGGGGCCCCGCGGGAGCCCGCTCGCGGGCGATGCTCTTCACCTTGCGAATCCCGAATCCCGAATCCCTGACCCCCGCCCCAACAGCATCACCCGCCAGCGGGCTCGTGCAGGCCGGGCATCGCTCATTGGACTGCGGGCGGCGTCGCCACCAGCTCGGCCACCACCGGGAAGTGATCGGAGGGATAGCGCGCACCTTCATGCGTGGTCACCGTGCTCACCGTGCGCGCCTTGAAGCCGCGGCTGAGAATCCAGTCGATGCGCCGGTCGGGCGTGCCGGTGAAGTTGTGGAACGTCCTTGCCGGGCCCGAGCGCGTGGCGGCTTCGATCCAGGCGTCATGCAAGCCGGCGGTCAGCTTCGCGTGCACCGGCGTGTCCGGCGCACAGTTGAAATCGCCGGTGAGGATGACCCGCGCATCGGCCGGCAGCTGGTCGATCCAGCGCAGGATTTCGGCTGCGCTGAGCATGCGCGGGCGCACGTCCTGGTCGCGGTAGGGGAAGTGCGTGTTGAGGTAGTCGAACGTGCCGCCGCCATCGCGCAGGCGGAACCGCGCCCAGGTGACCATGCGCGGATACGGCTGGCCCCAGGTGATGCTGCCGGGTACGTCCGGCGTGTCGGACAGCCAGAAATCGCCGGAGCGCAGCACCTCCAGCCGATCGGTGCGGTAGAACACGCCCATGTGCTCGCCCTTGCTGCCACCCTCGCGACCCTGGCCGAACCAGGCGTAGCCGGGCAGATGCGCGGCGAGGTATTCGCCCTGCTCCTCGGTCAGCTCCTGCGTGCCGAGCACGTCCGGGTGCTGCGCGCGGATCACCTGCACCATCAGCCCGCGCCGGTTCTCCCACGCGTTGGCACCCTGGTCCACCGGCACGCGCACGTTGAAGGTCATCACGCGCAGCGCAGCGTCGCGCGCCGGCGCGGCACTGCTCGCACCCATCGCCAGGGCGCAGGCAAGCATGGCAATCCAGTGACGTGGTTTCATGGCCTTCCTCCGTGCCGGGTGGTTCGCCCGATCTACTGCCGTGCCGCGATGATGTCGCCGAGGTAATCCGGCGTGCCCTCGATGCGCTGCAGGTGCGGATATTGCAGCCCGCCGTGGTAGTCCACCGCCACGGCGCGGAGGCTGCCCTGGTATTTCAGCAGCAGCTTGATCGGCGCCTGGTTGCCCTTGGCCGCGGTGATCGCGTCCTTGAGCACGTCGGTGCCGTACGCCTGCCCGTTCACCGCGACCACGGTGGCGCCGGTGCTCACGCCGGCCTTGAACGCCGGGCCGTCCCAGCGCACGTCGTTGATCTCGCCGCCCTTGGTGAGCGTCAGCCCGATCGACCAGGCGAAGTTGAAGATGTGCCGCGGCGATTCCGGGCGGCTCTCGTACTGCTTTTCATAGGCGCTGGGCTGGTCGGTGTAGACCAGCTTCCAGCCGGTAGCGGCCAGGCCGCTGGCCAGCGGGGGATCCAGCGTGTCCACGCGCGCGTGCAGGAAGCTCGCCCAGTCGTTCTTCGCCACGCCGTTCAGTGCCGCCACCACATCGTCGAAGGTATAGGTCCTGGTGACGAAGCTGCCGTCGTCGACGCCGAAGAAGGCACGGGCGAAATCATCCAGCGATTTGCGCCCGTGCGTGAGGCTGCGAATTCTTGCATCCACCGCCAGCCACATCATCTGGCCGCCGCTGTAGTACTCCTCGCTCATCTGCCAGCTGCGGTACGGCAGCGCCGCGCGCAGCGCAGCGGTGGGATCGTTGGTAGTGTCCTCCAGCGTGCGCCAGCCGAAGCCGACCCGGTTGCGGTCGTAATTGGCCGCGACCATCGCCAGCGCATCGCGGAACTGCTGCGCCGTCCACAGGCCGGAGCGCGCGGTCAGCACGAAGCCCCAGTACTGGGTCTGGCCCTCGTACACCCACAGCAGCGAATCGCCCATCGGCACGTTGAAGTTCGGCGTCCACAGATCCGCCGGACGGCGGAACTTGCCGTTCCACGAATGCGTGTACTCGTGCGCCAGCAGGTCGCGGTTGGGCGCGTTGTCGGACCAGGCGGTGAAGTAGTCCGCGTCCAGGCCGTTCTCGCTGGACTGGTGGTGCTCGGTGCCGTTGCCGGCCAGCACGTCCGACAGCGAGAACAGGAAGTCGTAGTGGTCATAGTGCTGCGAGCCGAACAGCTTCACCGCCTGGCTTACCAGCGCGCGGTGCGCCTCGAGCTGCGCCGGCGTGATCTCCAGGTACTTCGGCGCATCCGCGACGATGTCCAGGTGCACCGGCACCTTGCTGCCCGGGGCAAGGTCCACGCGCTTGAAATGGCGGCCGGCGTAGACCGGCGAATCCACCAGCGTGTTGAAGGTGACCGGCTTGAAGGTGACGGTATCGCCCTTGCGCACCGACGTCTCCAGCGCAGTGCCGAGCTGCCAGCCCGGCGCCAGCGTGAGGCTGGGCTCGAAGGTGATGCCGCGCGTGTAGTGCCCGGCCGGATACAGCGCGACCTTGCTCCACGCCATGTCCATCATGCGGTCGGTGATCTCGAAGCCGCCGCGGCGCGGCGACAGGTACTGGAACTGCACGTCCAGGCTGGACACGCCTGCAGGCACGTCGAGATGGAACGCGTAGACGTTGTACTTGTCGCGCTTCCACGCCAGCGGCTTGCCGCCGGCACTCAGCTTCAGCCCGGCCAGCATGTCGATCGGGCCGGTGGGCGAGTGGTCGCCGGGGATCCATTGCGGGTACAGCAGGGTCAGCGGCCCGGTCGTGACCGGAATCGTCTCCTGCACCCGGAAAATGCCCTGCGTCGTGTCGCTGGCATCGACATGCAGCGCGATCGTGCCGGCGTACGGCGTGTCCTGCGGGTCCGGTACCTGCTGGCTGCGCTGTTGCTGCGCCAGCGCGGTGCCGGCAGACAGCGCCAGCGAAGTCGCCAGCATGCAAGTGCAGGCCAGCCGGCGCATGGCCGACGAGCGGGCGGAAGGGCGAGCGGGCATGGGCGACTCCGTGATGCGGCGGGAAGTGCATCAAACTAGCACCACTGCCCTGGCGCATGGCAGCGTGCCCCTGCCCGCAGGAACCTGCGGCCATGTACCGGCAGGTAGCACGCGACCTGCTTTCCACGACAAGGCTTCCGCGTGACGCGGCACGGGTTGCCGGAAAGCGAATGCGCACGACGCAGGCATTTGCTTGGACGACGGCGACCCGCGGCGTATCCTGAGCGGTGCTGATGGCCGACCGCGTGACTGCGCTGCCCGGTGCGGCCGGCGGCCCGATCCGGCGTGCGGCGTGGACACGGCAACTCCCCTCCACCCGTGATGCTTCCCCGCATGAAAGACACCGTGTCGAACACTTCTTCCCTCGCCACCGCCAGCGAAGCCGGCGGCGCGCCACCGGTGATCGCCGCGGCCACCACCACGCCATTGTCGAGGACGCGCTACGGCGTGCTGGGCGCGGTGAGTTTCGCGCACGTGCTCAACGACATGATGCAGTCGGTGATCGTGGCGATCTATCCGCTGCTCAAGGGCGAGTTCGAGCTGAGCTTTTTCCAGATCGGCGCGATCACGCTGACCTTCCAGCTCACCGCCTCGCTGCTGCAGCCGGTGGTCGGCATGGTCACCGACCGGCACCCGCTGCCGTACACCCTGCCGGTCGGCATGTGCTTCACCCTGGCCGGCCTGCTGCTGATGTCGGTGGCGCCGAGCTACCCGGTGCTGTTGCTGGCGGTGGCGCTGATCGGCTGCGGCTCGTCGGCGTTCCATCCGGAATCCTCGCGGGTGGCGCGGATGGCCTCGGGCGGGCGCTATGGCCTGGCGCAGTCGGTGTTCCAGATCGGCGGCAACCTGGGCCAGGCGCTGGGGCCGCTGATGGCGGCGGGCGTGGTGCTCACGCTGGGCCGCGCGCACGTGGGCTGGTTCGGGCTGGCGGCGCTGCTGGGCATCGTGGTGCTGCTGCAGGTCAGCCGCTGGTACAGCCGACACATCGAGGAGCGCGTGCGCAAGCGCCTGGCCTCGGACCAGCCGCCCTTCCCCGCGCCGGTGGTGCGCCGCACGCTGGGCGTGCTGATGGTGCTGATGTTCTCCAAGTTCTTCTACCTGGCCAGCATCAGCAGCTACTACGAGTTCTACCTGATCCACCACTTCGGCCTGTCGATGACCACCGCCACGCACCTGCTGGCGGTGTTCCTGATGGCCGTGGCCGCCGGCACCCTGTTCGGCGGCCCGCTCGGCGACCGCATCGGGCGCAAGCAGGTGATCTGGGTGTCGATACTCGGCATCGCGCCGTTCACCCTGCTGCTGCCGCACGTGGGGCTGGCATGGACGGTGGGCCTGAGCGTGGTGATCGGCGTGGTGCTGGCATCGGCCTTCCCGGCGATCATCGTCTACGCGCAGGACATGATGCCCCACCGCGTCGGCATGGTGTCAGGCATGTTCTACGGGCTTTCGTTCGGCCTCGGCGGCATCGGCGCGGCCGTGCTCGGCGTGGTGGCGGACCACTACGGCATCGTGTTCGTGTACCAGGTCTGCGCGTTCCTGCCGCTGCTGGGATTGCTGGCGGTGTTCCTGCCCGACGTGCGACCGCCTGCGCGCGCGTGACCGCGCCGGGTGTGCGAACCTTTCATTCTCCATGCCAGGCGAACACCCATGAGCCACGATGAAACCCTCCAGCCATCGCGACGCCGCTTCCTGAAACACTCCGCGCTGGGCGCCGCTGCGCTGCCGCTGCTGGGCGCCGGTACCGCCAGTGCGAGCGACACGGGCAGTGCACTGCCGCCCTCGATCCTGGCGCTGGAACCGGTGGCGCCGCGCGCCGTGCCGATCACCGATGCCGAGCGCGAGGGACGCCTGCGCAAGGCGCAGCGGCTGATGGCCGAGCACGGGATGGACACGGTGTTCATGGGCGGCGGCAGTTCGCTCGAATACTTCACCGGCATGCACTGGTGGGTCAGCGAACGCACCACCGGCATGCTGCTGCCGAAATCGGGGGACCCGGTCTACATCACGCCGGCGTTCGAGCGCGAACGCACGCTGGAGCAGATTGCCTTCGGCAGGAAGGACGTGCGCACCTGGCAGGAGTTCGAGAGCCCGTACGCGCTGATCGCCGGCGTGCTCGCCGAATGGCGCATGGCCACCGGCACGCTGGGTATCGAGGAGCAACTGCGCTCGGCCACGCAGTTCGGCATCGCCGCCGCGGCGCCGCACGTGAAGCTGGTCAGCGCCACGCCGGTCACCGCCGGTTGCCGCGCGATCAAGAGCCCGGCCGAGCTGGCGTTGATGCAACTGGCCAACGACGCCACCCTGGCGGTGTACCACGCGGTGTGGAAGGCGTTGCAGCCGGGCATGACCCAGCAGCAGATTTCCGCCCTGGTGGACGCGGCCTACGCACGCCAGGGCCTGCGCGGCGACGCCAGCGTCAACGTCGGCGCGTTCACCGCCTCGCCGCACGGCTCGCCGCTGCCGCAGCACATCAGCGAGGGCACCGTGATCATGCTCGACGACGGCTGCAAGGTCGGCGGCTACCAGAGCGATCTCACCCGTACCTTCGTGCTGGGCAAGGCCAGCGACAAGATGAAGCGCGTGTTCGACATCGTGCACCGCGCGCAGCAGGCGGCGCTGAAGGCCGCTCACCCCGGCGCCACCATGGAATCGGTGGACGCCGCCGCGCGCAAGGTCATCGTCGACGCCGGCTACGGCCCCGGCTACAAGTACTTCAGCCACCGCCTCGGCCATGGCATCGGCATGGACATGCACGAGTGGTACTACCTCGTGCAGGGCAACAAGCGCGCGCTCGAAACGGGCATGACCTTCAGCGACGAGCCGGGCATCTACCTCCCCGGCGAGTTCGGGGTGCGGCTGGAGGACGACATGCACATCACCGACGACGGCGCACGCTGGTTCACCCCGCAGAGCCCGTCGATCGAACTGCCGTTCGGCTGATCGGCTGGCGTTTCTTTGTACGGCCTGCGCGGCAGGCTATCCTGTCCGGCGGACAGCCTCGGGAGAACACCATGCAACTGGACCACCTGCGCGTCGCCGTGACCGGCGGTTTCGGCATCCTGGGCCTCGCCACGGTGCAGGCGGCGCTGGCCGCCGGCGCCCGCGTCGCCGCCATCGATCGTGCCCCCGCACCGAGCGCAGGCATCGGCGCGGCCAGCTGCATCGGCGGCGTCGACCTGGCCGATCCCGCCGCCGCGGCGAACGCGCTGGACACTGCCGCCGAGGCCATGGGCGGGCTCGACGCGCTGGTCAACATCGCCGGCATGTTTCGCTACGAGAGCGTGGCCGACGGCAACGCGGACACCTGGGACCTGCTCTACCGGGTCAACCTGCGCACCGCCGTCGCGGCGAGCCAGGCCGCGCTGAAACACCTGCATGCCGGCGGACGCATCATCAACATCGGCGCCGCGTCCGCGCTCAAGGCCGGCGCCGGCGTGGCGGCCTATACCGCCTCCAAGTCCGGCGTGATGCGCTTCACCGAATCGCTCGCCGAGGAGCTCAAGGAGCGCGACATTACCGTCAACGCGCTGCTGCCCAGCATCCTCGACACGCCGCCCAACCGCGCCGACATGCCGAAGGCCGACTTCACGCGCTGGGTCAAACCGGAGCAACTGGCCGACGTGATCGTGTTCCTGCTGTCGAAACAGTCCGCCGCCATCACCGGCGCCCTGATCCCGGTGACCGGGCGCGTGTGACCGCCGCCCCTCAACCCTCCAGCCGCCCACCACGACGCCCATGCCCACTCCCTCCGTGGCCGACCAGGCCAGCGCGCGCGCCGAGAACTTCCGCACCGGCTTCGCGGGCCAGCCGATGCGCGAGTACAAGGGCCTGCCGATCTACGCCGCCCCCGGATTGCATGAGGCGGCCACCGAACTGCTGGTCGGCGCGGCCAGCGCGGGGGCGCGCGTGCTGGAGTTCGGGGCCGGCAGCGGCGCGATGTCGTTGCGGCTGACCGACCTGGGTTTCCAGGTCACCGCCAGCGACCTGTTTCCCGAAAGCTTCAAGCCGACCGACGTGCCCTTCGTCGCGGCCGACCTCAACGGCGCATTCGCCGCGCAATGGCCGCAGGGCTTCGACGCGGTGATGGCGCTGGAAATCGTCGAGCACCTGGAAAACCCGCGCGAGGTGCTGCGACAGATCCGCGCCCTGCTGCCGGTCGGCGGGCAACTGGTGCTGTCCACGCCGAACATCGCCAACCCGGTCTCGCAGGCGCTGTTCCTGCGCACGGGCCAGTTCCAGTGGTTTCGCGACATCGACTACCGCGAACAGGGCCACATCACGCCGCTGAGCCCCTGGGTGCTGGAAAAGGCGCTGCAGGAAGCCGGCTTCACCATCCACGCCGAACGCGCCGTCTCCAGCCCGTTCCGCCGCATCCGCCGGCTGGGCTGGACCGTGCGCCTGCTCGCACCCTGGTTCGCCTTGTTCAACGGACTGCCGCGCGCACGCCGCGGCGAGGTGTGGCTGGTGCGCGCGGAGGCGAGCTGACGTCGCCAGGCTCGGCGCAGCGCTTCGCCGGGGCCGACCGCTTCAATCCCGAGCGGGCGTGTCAAACCGATAAGCCGTGCTTCGCGCCGAAGCCCGCTGCCCGAAGACGCGGGCGAAATCGCCGAGCCGCACATACGGCGCGAGTGGCACGGTGGTGCGGAAGGCCAGGTGTTCGAGCAGGCAGAACAGCGACACTTCCAGCATGCCCAGATCGTGCGGCGGCAGGGTGGCGATGATCGAGGGCGCCCGCTCGTCAAGCCACGCCAGTGCGTTGCGCAGGCCCGTGGCCGCCTTGACGAAGTAGATGCTGTCCGGCGAAAGCCCCGCGATCTGCGTGCCGAACCCGAGCTGCACCTGGGCCTGCATCGCGTGCCAGACCAGCTCCTGCGCGTTGCGCGCCGGCGCGTCACGCAGATTCTCGGGCCAGAGAATCACGGCGGAGCGCGGGGCGAGCTCCGCCAGCGTGCGGCAGATGTTCTCGGTCCCGAAAACCACTGTCCCGCCATGACTGAGCACCGGCAACTTGAGGGCGGGGTTGCCCGTGTAGCTGCGCTCGTCCAGCGAGGCCAGGTCGTACACCGGCGCAAACTCGCAGGCCACGTCCAGCTCGTGCGCGAACATGCGTGCCAGACGGGTGTAGTGGGAACTGCTGCGCCCGGTGATGCGCGGCAGCGGGCTCGCAGCGGCCTCGTCGGATTGAACGGACATCGCGGCGCCTCGCACAGGAGAATCCCGTCATTATCGCCGCCGTCTGCGTCCCCCGATCAAGCGTCCTTCCCTCCCCCACCCGCCGGCAGCAGCACGCCCACGCCGAGCAGCGCGGCGATCGCGCCCAGCACGAAGATCACCGCCTCGCCGGAGGTGGCCAGGTGCGCCGACGGCAGCGCGCGGCTGACCCAGTCGATGCCGACTGCGTAGGCCAGCGTCATCAGGATCGCCGACGCCACGCCGATCGCCAACGCGTACCAGGCTCGGCGGCGCCCCTTGCCGCGGATGAACGCACCGAGGAGACCGCCGGCAACAGCCGCGGCCAGGAACAGCCACGGCGCGGTGAACACCACGGTGGCCGGTTGGGAAACCACGCCGGCGTCGGCGACACTCACGCTGGTGGAGCTGGCCGAATCAGAGCGCAGCCGCGCGGTGGCCACGCCCTGCGCGTCGAGCTTCACGTAGGTGGGGTCGAGCGAGCCGTGCTCGTTGCGCAGCGTCACCGGATAGCCGTCGGGCGTGACCAGGCCGCGGGCGCGCAGCGTGATCGCGGTCTGGCCGATGCCCCAGCCGGCGATCTGCGGGTTGGCGGCGATCACCTCGATGGTGGGTTTCACCACCGGCAGGTCGATCGCGTTGCCGCGATCCTGCGGGTCGGCGCTGACCGACACGTGGTAGCGGTCGCCGGGGAAATCCGGCACGGTCACGCGCACCGCATGCCAGCGCCCGACGTCGGCGATGCTGAGCGGCGCGGGCGTCACGTCGGAGGCACCGGCCGCGGTGATCGCCACGGTGACCGGCGTGTTCAGCGGGCGCCGATCGGCGGGATCGTCGAGATTGGACAGCGCCACCGAGAAGCCGCCGCGCCAGGCGGAATGCGCAGCGTCCAGCACCAGCCCGGTGTTGTCGGCGATGAGCGCAGCCAGCCGCACCGGGCTGGCCTCCGCCCCGGTGGTGGCGCTCACCACATAACCCAGCCGCACGGCGGATGTCTGCGCCCCGGCCGGCAGCGCCGCGCGCAGCGGCGCCGACAGCGCCACCCGGGTCGCGCCGGTACCGGTGCGGGTGACGAAGACCGAACCCGGCCGTGCCTGTTCGGCAACCGTATCGGGATTGACCACTTCGACATGGCTGCCGGACACCGCCTTCACCTCGCCGCTGCTCAGGGCCAGCGGGTCGAGATGGAACTTCTGCGCCGCCCGTGCGGCAGCCGGGCTGAGTACGGCGGCCGGCCTGGTAGTGGTTGCCGACGCCGGCAGGGGCGGCTGCCCCGCCACTACGTGCAGCATCGCATCACTCAACGCCACGTGTTGCTCCGCACTCGGGGCAGACACATGCGTGACGCTGCTCGCCGCCTTCGCCACCGGCACCAATGCCTCGTGCTTGTGCAACTGCTGCAGCGATTGCGCTGGCGGCTGCGCCAGCGCATCGACACTGCCGAGGCAGGCAAGGCCCGCGATCAACCCCATGGTGATGCATCTGCGCATGTCGTCCCCCGAAAGTTCGCCTAGGCCGTCAACCGCACCGGCGTCGTCAGCGGCCGCCGCGCCGGTCGATGCGCGCTGGCCGTGGTGATCGCGGCATACCAGTTGGTGAACGGCAGGTGCTCCGGCGCGTCGCGCATGCCGGCCCAGACCTGCTCGGCGAGATGGCGGAAGCGCGGATAGCGTTCGCGCTTCCAGCGCGCAGCCTGCGTGCGGAACGGGCCGCGATCGAGTCGCGCGATCGCATGGGTGGTGGCGAAGCCGTGCTGGATCGGCACCACCCAGCCATCCTCCTGCACCACCAGCGGCGAGACCAGCGCGGCCAGCCGCGCATCGGCGGCCACGTCCGCGGCCACCGCCGGGCCGGCAAAGGCGCGGCAGGGTTCGCGCGCGATCAGCTGGCGATCGGCCACGTCGTACTGCAAGGTCAGCTGCCCGTGGTACTGCCGCTGCAGCCGCGCCACTTCGAGAAACCCGTACGCCAGCTCCAGGTCGTCCGGCGGACGCAGCTCGTACTCGCGGGCGCGGCCGACCTGTTCCAGCGGATGGATCTGCAGCAACCGCGCACCCTCGGTCGCGGCAAAGCCGGCGACCCAATCCAGCTCCGGCAGGTTGTCCATGGTCAGCGTGAAGATGAAACCGAACGGCACGCCGGCGGCGCGCAGCAGGTCGAGCCTGGCGCGCATCTGCTCGAACGCGTGCGCGCGATTGCGCATGCGGTTGTGGCTCTCCGGCACGCCATCGAGGCTGATCGCCAGCAGCCCGAGATGCGGCGCCAGTTGCGCCAGCCGCCGCGCATCGAGCAGCAAACCGTTGCTGGTGACCGAGGTGGCGAAACCCAGCGACCGCGCGCAGGCCAGCAGGCGCGGCAGCGGCTTCCAGGTCAGCGGTTCGCCGCCGGACATGCCGATCGCGTTGTAACCCTCGCCCGCTGCGTCGGCGAGGAAGCGCTCGAGCAGCTCCACGTCCAGCTCGCCGCGCTGCTCCGGACCGGAGGTCGAGTAGCAATGCCGGCAACGCAGGTTGCAGCGCAGCGTGGGGTGGATCTGGATGACGTTGACGACGTCGCCGGTCGGGCCCATGACGTTCTCGCGGCAAGGCAACGGCGGCCGGGCGATGGCTCCCGGCCGCGTGGATGCATCAGTCGGCCTCTAGCGACCGGCGTTGCGGATATTCACTTCGAGCCGGAACCACTCCGGCACCGGGATGCCGTAGGGGAAGCACGATGCGCTGACCTGCAGCGTCGGACCGTTCAGCCGCATCAGCTGGCTGACCACCGGGCCGAGTTGCTTGGCGTTGACCTCCAGTTGTGCCTGGATCAGGTCGATCGCCGGCTGTCCGTATTTCCACCACCACTTCACTTCGTAATCGCCGCGTGCCACGCCGAGCGCCTTGGCGATGCCGGCGTGATCGTGCGGCTTGAGGGCGAACAGTTTGGCCGAGCCCCTGTTCGCGTTGCTTGTGATCTTGCGAGTCGTGGCCATGAAGAAGCCTCCTGCGCTGGATTGCCGGTTGCCCGGGCGAAGGCGGCTGCGACAACCGGAACCCGGCGGCCTGCCCGCCGCCGGAGTCCGATCGCCCGCCCCCGACGCCATGTCCAGCAAGCGACATGCCAGCACGCAACGACACCGCGACCGCGCCGCAGCGCGGCCGCCGCACGTCCACGCGCCGCGAACCGGGGCGCGAATGACCCGCTACCGCGTTCCCCCGGGTCAGGTGATACCCACCACGCTTCATTCCTATTTGCACACTGCCGTGCGGAATGAACCCACGCCGCGCGCCTCGCTTTTTTTCCTGCGGCGCTCCCGACATCCCTCGTGACTTTTCGCACGTGCCCGTGTCGGTGCATGCCCGCACCATGGCGTGACGGCGGCGCGCGGTCGCGCGGATGCAATGGCCGGCGAGGTCGGGCCCAGCGCCAATACTTCCCCACACCTGCCGCCACGGAGCGACGCATGACGAATCGATGGACGAGCTGTGGCCTGCTGGCGGCGCTGCTGTGGTCGGGCACGGCGCTGGCGCAGGTCGACCTGTCCGGGCTGGACCAGGGCATGGCCGGTCCGTCGTCGCAGGTGCTGGTGCTGGGCAGCGTGCACCTGTCGCAGATGCCCGACGGGTTCAAGGCCGATACCTTGCAGCCGGTGCTGGCGAAGCTGGCCAAGTTCAGGCCCGACATCATCACCGTCGAGGCGATCCCCGGCGAAAGCTGCGCGATGATGAAGCGCAACCCGGCGCTCTACGCGGCGCAGGACGTCGCCACTTATTGCAGCGACACCACGGCGGCGAAGAAAGCCACCGGCCTGGACGTTCCCGCTGCGGTGGCCGCGGTGAAGGAGTCGCTCGCACACTGGCCGGCACGGCCGCACGCGGCGCAGCGCCGGCACCTGGCCGCGCTGTTTCTCGCCAGCGGCGACGATGCCTCGGCGCTGACCCAGTGGCTGCAGTTGCCACAGGCCGAACGACACGCCGGTGATGGCCTGGACGATGCGCTGGCTACCCGCCTGCGCGAACTGCAGACGCGAAACGGCGAGGACCTGCAGATCGCCGCGCGCCTCGCCGCACGGCTGGGCCTGCAACGCGTGTATCCGGTCGACGACCACTCCGGCGACAACGTGGACGTGCCCGACGTGCCCGCCTACGCCAACGCGATCCGCAATGCCTGGGCCGCCAGCGCGGGCGAAGTGGCGGCCGATCGCAGACAACAGGAAACGCTCACCGGTCGCGGCGACATGCTCGCGCTGTACCGCTTCATCAACCGGCCCGAGGTCCTGCGCAGGCAGATCGACGCCGACATGGGCGCGGCGATGCGCGATGAGTCGCCCGGCCACCTGGCGCGCATCTACGTCGCCGGCTGGGAGACGCGCAACCTGCGCATGGTGGCCAACGTGCGCGCGGCATTTCGCGAACGTCCCGGTGCCCGCGTGCTGTGCATCGTCGGCGCCACCCACAAGCCGTGGTTCGACAGCCTGCTGGGCCAGATGCAGGGCGTGGCCATCGTCGACGCGGAAAAAGTGCTGCAGTAACCGCCCCGGGAATCCCGCATGTTTCAGGCAAATCGACCGCGCCTGGCTGGCGCCCTCCTCATCCTCGTGGCCATGCTTGGCACGGGCTGCTCGGGCGTGGCCACGCGCGAGATCGAATCGGCGCGTGCCGAGGTGCATCGCGAGCCGCTGGGCATGAACGCCAAGGGCCATCCCGACGCCAGCATCGACGCCTCCGGCGCGGTGAAGATCGGCAACGATCCGCTGGCGCTCTCCGCTGCGCAGAAGGCCGAGGCGCTGCGCTACCGCGAGGCGGTGATCGCGCTGGTGGATCTCTCGCTGGACAAGGCCGCGCACATGACCCGGCACGTCATGGCCAGGACCGTGTTCGCGATGATGACCGGCCGCCTGGACAAGATGGAGAACAAACTGGAGCAGCAAGGCCTCGCTCTGTCCCACTCCCCCGAATTCTGCGCTGCGTTGGCTGACGTGGTGCAGCGCCAGGACCGGATGGTGCAAGCGGTGGTGAACCTGCGGCCCTACGCGCACATCAGCCAGCAGGAAGTAGACAACTGCGTGGCCGGCCGACCGTACCACGCAGGCATCTAGGACCTAGGACGCCGCACGATCCGCCGTCAGGGCTTCGTCGCGGCCACCCGCGACGGATCGTCGGCCGGATGCACGTAGTGGATCTGGAACGGCCCGTAGAAACTCAGGTCGATGACCACGCCCTCGTCCGCGGTATAGGCGTAGTGGTGATGCATCGCCGGCAGCGACGCGTAGCTCATCGCCGGCAGCGCCTTGGCCGCGGCCTTGTCCACCTGGTCGCCCATGCCGATGTGGAAGGTTCCCTGCAGCACGGTGAAACCCTCCGCGGTCGGGTGCCAGTGCGGCGCGAGTACGGTGTGCGGCGGGATCTTCAGGCGCAGGGTGGTGAACCCTTCCGCGAACGGATTGCCGCTCAGCACCGCCAGTTGCACACCCTTGGGCAGCACCGGCGGCGCCGGCATCCATTTCAGGTCGCCGGGCGCGAGCTGCACGGCGGCAACAGCAGGCGGCGCGGCCGCGGCGGGGGTCGGGGCCAGTTCCAGTGAAAGCGCCAGCAAGGCGATCGCGCATGTCGTGTTCATGGGTGCATCCTCCGTTCGACAGAAGCTGTCCTCACGGAAGAACACCGTCGCGCCGCAAATTGCGACAGCGTTTCGCGGCGTGGCACCGTCGCCGCACTCTCGGCATGCAGGTACGCCTTGAAACAAAGCTGCGGGGGAGTCGTCGAGCAGATGGCCCTTGCCGGCGATGCGGCGGCGGATGACCGCGGCCCGGCGGCGCACCGCCGGGTTCGGCACCAGCCGGCTGGCCTCGGCGCCAGGCCGGAACAGCCGCCGGCTCACGCGCACGGCATGCGCGCCATGTTCAAGAGATTCCCGGCGACGCCGCTACAAGGCAGAGATGCCCCGCGGCGAACCGGGCCGGCCTGCGCCGGACCGCGCCGATTGGGGTATGGTTGAACTTCGCAACGGGGACCGCGACCGCAAGAGGCATCTGCATGAAGCGATGGCGCACGGCATGCATCGGAGGAGCGTTCTGTGGCCTGGCCGCGGCATTTGCGGCAGTGGCCGCGTCGCCGCCGCCGAGCGCCTCGACGTCCGCCGCCATGTCGCCCACCCCCGCGCGCATCCGCGTGGTCACCGACAACAACTACCCGCCCTTCCTGTTCCTCGACGGCAATGGCAAGCCGCAGGGCTACGAAGTCGACATGTGGCGGCTGTTCCAGCAGCGCACCGGCATCCAGGTGGAGCTGGAGCCGATGGCCTGGAGCGAAGCGCAGAAGGAGTTGCTGGCCGGCAAGGCCGACGTGATCGACATGATCTACCTCACGCCGGAGCGCGTGCCCCTGTACGAGTTCTCCGCACCGTACGCGAAGCAGGCCGTGGGCATCTACGTGGCGCGCAGCATCCGCGGCATCACCGACAGCACCGGCCTGCGCGGCTTTCCCGTGGCGGTGGAGCGCGGCGACGCCTGCGCCGAACACATGCGAAGGCAAGGCATCACCGACCTGCACGAATACACCAATTACAAGGAGATCATCCAGGCTGCGGTCGGCGGCAACATCGGCGTGTTCTGCATGGACACCAACCCGGCCAACTACTACCTCTACCGCTACGCCGCGCTGGACAAGTTCTACCTCGCCTACATCCTCTATACCGGCCAGCCCCGCCGCGCCGTGCGCGCGGGCAACAGCGCGATGCTGCAGACGGTGGAGCGCGGCATGGCGATGATCACGCCGGCCGAACGCGCCGCCCTGCGTGAGCGCTGGCTGGATCGTCCCGCCATGTCGCAACCTTTCGCGCGGACGGCGCGCATCGCGCTGATCGTGGGACTGGCGCTGGCCGTGTTGCTGGCCTTGTGGGTATGGTCGCTGCGCCGCACGGTGGCCGTGCGTACCCGCGAGCTGCGCGCGCAGAAGCGCAACCTGCGCGCCCTGTTCGACGCCAGCCCGGACGCGATGTGGGTCAGCGACGGCAAGGGCGTGCTCACCGATTGCAACGACCGCGCCTGCAGCCTGTTCGGGCGCACGAGCGAATCGCTGCTCGGCCGCACGACGTTCGACGCCTTCGACGAGCGCAACACGCGCTTCGCCGCCGCATCGCGCTCGATGAGCCAGGGCGTGCTGTCGAACGGACAGCCGAGCAATGCGATCGTGCCGTACGAGGCACCGGACGGCGACAGCCGGCAACTGGAACTGAGCAAGGTGCCGCTGCACGATCCCACCGGCGCGATCCACGGCGTGCTCACCGTGGCGCGCGACGTCACCCGGCGCCTGCACAGCGAGGCGCAACTGCGATTGTGGGCGCACGCGTTCCAGAACGCCGCCTTCGGCGTGGCCATCTGCGACTCGCGCACGCGGTTGCTGACCGCGGTCAACCCGGTGTTCGCCAGCGAGCGCGGCTACGCGCCCGAGGAAATGGTCGGCACGCCTGTCGACGCACTGTTCCCGCCCGACGTCCTTGCCCGCCAGCACGAACAATGGGCGCAGGCCGACCGCCTCGCGCACCTGGTCTGGGAAACCGAACAGATCACCCGCGACGGGCGTCGCTTTCCCGCGAAACTGGACTGCTCGGTGATCCACGACGAGGACGGCGCGGCGCTCTACGCGATCCTCTACGCGCAGGACATCACCGAGCGCAAACGCGCCGACAGCGAACTGCGTCTGGCCGCGGTGGCCTTCCAGACCCAGGAGGCGCTGATGGTGACCGACGCCCACGGCACCATCCAGCGCGTCAACCAGGCGTTCACCCGGCTCACCGGCTATCGCCTGGACGAGGTGCGGGGGCAGCCCTCGTCGCAGGTCTGGGCGCGCCGCGACGACAACGCGCCGGCGCACGAGCACCACGAGCAGCTCGGCCCCGACGGCTTCTGGCAGGAGGAGCGCTGGATCCAGGTCAAGCACGGCCAGCCGCGGGTGGTGCGCGCGGCCACTTCGGCAGTCGCCGACGCGCAAGGCCAGGTCACCCACCGCGTCTGCACCATGGTCGACCTGACCAGCGAGCGCGAGGCCCACGCCAGCGTCGACCACATGACCTTCTTCGACCCGCTCACCGATCTGCCGAACCGGCATTTCCTGCGCAACCACCTCAAGCACCTGCTGGGTCAGGCCGAAGGTTTTCGCGCGCTGCTGCTGCTGGTCGACCTGGACCACTTCAAGCGCGTCAACGATCTGCGCGGCCACGCCGCCGGCGATCACCTGCTGACCCTGATCGCGCAGCGCCTGCGCCGGCTGCTGGAAGACGGCTGCGTACTGGCGCGATTGGGCGGCGGCACGTTCGCGCTCGCCCTGCCGTGCGAGCGGAGCAACCGCAGCGAACGCGCGCAGCGCGCCCGCGAGTGCGCCGAGTGCGTGCGCGAGGCGCTGCACGAGCCGTTCCGGCTGGCCAGCGACGCGCCGGTGACGATCACCGCCAGCATCGGCTGGTCCGAGTTGGCGGCCGGCCACGACACGCCCGAATCGGCGCTGCGCGAGGCGGAGCTGGCGATGTACAGCGCCAAGGCGGCCGGCCGCGACCAGGTATGCCGCTTCGAGCCGGAGATGCTGGCCGAACTGGCGCAGCGCGACGGCCTCGTGCACGACCTGCGCGACGCGATCGCCCAAGGCGCGATGGCACTGAACCTCCAGGCGCAGGTCGACCGCTACGGCCGCGTGCTCGGCGCCGAAGCGCTGCTGCGCTGGACGCGCCGCGGCGTGGCGGTGTCGCCCACCGTGTTCATCCCGGTGGCCGAGGAGAGCGGGCTGATCCTGCCGCTGGGCGACTGGGTGCTGCAGCGCGCCTGCGAGTTGCTGGTGGCCTGGTCGAGCCGGCCGGCCACGCAGTCGCTGACCCTGGCGATCAACGTCAGCGCGCGGCAGTTCGCCCAGCCGCACTTCGTGGACGGCGTGTGCCAGGCGCTGGCGGCCACCGGTGCCGATCCGTCGCGGCTGAAACTGGAAATCACCGAAACCACCATCATGGACGACCTCGCCGAGGCGGCGGTCAAGCTCACCGCGCTACGTGCGCAAGGCATCCGCATCTCGCTGGACGACTTCGGCACCGGCTATTCCTCGCTGACCTATCTCTCGCGCCTGCCGCTGGACCAGCTGAAGATCGACCAGTCCTTCGTTGCCTGCCTGCCGGAGGACGCCAACGGCGCGATGGTGGCGCAGACCATCATCGGCATGGGCCGCGGCCTGGGCCTGGAAGTGATCGCCGAAGGCGTGGAAACCATCGCGCAACGGCAGTTCCTGCTGACCCAGGGCTGCGACGTGTTCCAGGGTTACCTGATCGGCCACCCGCTGCCGCCGGCGGAGTTCGAGGCCACGCTGGAAGCGCACCCCGCGCCGGTCTGAATCGCCGCACCGCCCGTGCTTATGCATCGCCCGCCCGCTTGAGTAACGGCGCGACGGCCCAGATGTTCCGGAGCTCCCCCTCCAGCATGTGGCCATGTTCGACATCTTCCGCAACTGGCGCGCACGGCGCACCGTCACCCGGCACCCGATCGCCGAAGCGCTCTGGCGCGAGGCGCTGCAACGCTGCACCGCAGCGCGCCGGCTGGGCGCGTCGGACCAGGCTGCGCTGCGCGTGCTGGCCACGCTGTTCCTCGAACGCAAATCGCTGGAGCCGGTGGAAGGCTTGCCGCTGGGCGACGTCGACCGCGTGTTGCTGGCGGCGCATGCCTGCATGCCCATCCTGAAACTGGGCATGGACTGGTACGACGGCTGGCACAGCATCATCGTCTACCCGGATGCATTCATGCCGCAGCGCCAGCACGTGGACGCCGCCGGCGTGGTCCACCAGGGCCACAGCCTGCTGGCCGGCGAGGCGTGGGGCCGTGGTCCGGTCATCCTGTCGTGGGCGGAAGTGCTGGACAGCGGAAAGAAGCCCGGCCACAACGTGGTCATCCACGAGATGGCGCACAAGCTCGACATGCTCAACGGCGAGGCGAACGGCTTCCCGCCACTGCACCGGCGCATGGATGCCAGGCGGTGGTCGCAGGTGTTCTCCGACGCATGGCATCGCCTCAAGCAGGCACGCAACAACGGCGACGAGCTGCCGATCGACGCGTACGCGCTGGAAAACCCGGCCGAGTTCTTCGCCGTGTGCAGCGAGCAGTTTTTCGAGGCTCCGGCCAACCTGCGCGAGCACTTGCCGGAGGTCTACCGGCAACTCGAGCTGTTCTATCGCCAGCATCCGCTGTAGGCCGGCGCCCGCCGCTTCATGCCGGCGACAGCAACTGCTCCGGGGAAATCACCGCGCAGCCGGGGGTCATCGCCAGCGCCGACTGCAGCAATGCCTGCGCGATTCGCGGCGCCGGGACGATGCGCCAGCGTCGCGGCACGATCGGCGCCAGCGCCTGCAGCACACGCATGCCGAGCTGCTCGCGCAGCCGCCGCCGCTCGCGCTCGCCGCCGATCAGCGAGGGCCGCAGCACGGTCAGCGAGGGATAACCCAGTGCCTGCACCGCCTGCTCCACCTCGCCCTTGATGCGCAGGTAGAAGTAGCGCGATGCCGCGTCGGCACCCCATGACGAGGTCAGCGCGAAGGCCTGCGCGCCACCGGCCCGCGCCAGTCGCGCAAACGCCAGCACGTAATCGAAATCCACCCGCCGGAACGCCGCAGGCGAGCCGGCATCGCGCAGCGTGGTACCCAACGTGCAGATCGCCGCATCGGCCTGCCACCACGCGGCATCGGCCGGCAGCTGCTCGAAGTCGACCACGGGGTTCACCAGTTTGGGATGCGCCGGCAGCGGCCGCCGCGTCGGCGCCACCACCCGGGTGACGGCGGCATCATCCAGCGCCATCCGCAGCACCTCGCGCCCGACCAGGCCGGTGGCACCGCACAGCAACACTCGCGACATGCATGCCTCCGGATGACGGGAAAACGCAATGGACGACTCGGCGGACCACGCGTCGAGCGTCCCGCGCTTCAGATGTTACCCGCGCGATGCGTCGCGACCGCGCCGGCCTCCGTCAGGGCGCCAGCACCTTCGGCACCAGCGCGTGCCAGCCCGGCATGTCCCACAACAGGTTGACGGCAACAGCCACCGGCAGGAACAGGCCCAGCCAGACCAGATAGACCCGCTGCACCGGGCGCTGCCTGACCACGTCCCACAGGAACAGCGGCGACACCGCAAGCAGCGTGTAGAGGTCGGTCGAGAACGGACCGGGATGGATCGGCGGCAACCAGCCGATGCGATCGATCGCCGCCTGCAGCGGCAAGGCTGTGGCCAGGAACATCATTCGCTTGTGGAAGTCCGGATCGGTGCGTCGCACACGCAAGGCGAGCCAGATGAAAGCGGCAAACAGGATGCCGGCCTGCAGCTGCAGCAAGGCGATGTTGTCGAGGAAAAGGAGCGTCTGCTGGAGCTGTTCACGCACCGGCGACGGCGCGACGTGCGCCCCGTTCCAGACCTGTCGGTAAATCGTCGGGACCAGGAGGAAACCGGTGACGATGATGGCCGGGACCAGCACGAAAGCCAGGCGCCCCAGCAGCATGTGCCGCTGGCGCCGGCCGGTCGCCATCAGCCAGGACTGGACGAGCAGCAGGACCAGAAACGAGCCCATCAACACGGCATGCACATGCAGTACCGGCGGGAACGGCGGCCTTGCCCCGGCCCGGACCATGGCGACTTTCTGCAGCGAGTCCGGCACGAATCCGGTCAGCGTGATGGCGATGAAGAACGCCGCCATGAAGACCCAGATCCAGCGGTCGACGGCCGCCATGAGGTTCGGACTGGTGGGTAGGTCAAGCGCCTGCGCGTGATTCGTGGTCATGGCATCCCCGATTGGTTCTTTCCACAACGGATGGCTCAACCGGGCTCGGTCACCGAGTGGGTCGCGGTGCCGAGAGCACAGGTGAGTCCAATGGCACAGGCGCCGGTGTCCCAGGCGGACATCCAGGCAAACGGCGGCGTTCGTGCCTGCCCCAAAACTGGTACTTCCCCTCACTACCCCATCGCACACTCATGCGGTCGAGTACGACAAGGCACTCGTGCACGTCGCGCATGGTGAGCTTTCCCGGATGGGACCGCAACAGCCGGCCGGAGAGCCAAAGCTGTCAGGGACAATGTGAACGTGGAAGGTATGGATGGACGTCCAATCGGCCGCAGGGGCAGTGAACCGGCCCGTGCGTGGCCTGAGAAAATCGGGCATCCATTTCCGCAAACCTCGGCTACTCTGTCCGCTGCTTCCCCCCTGTTTCCGAACCGACCATGGGAGAATCACGATGATCCGTCGATGCTTGTTCCTGCCGCTGCTGGCAGTCCTGCTGGCGGGCTGCAATCCCGCGCCGAGGGCGGCCGGCGACGCCGCATCCGCGCCCGAAACCGCTGCGCCGCCGCTGTTCGATACCTTCGGCGACCTGCACCACGACGTGGCCACCCCGGTGCCCCTGGCGCAACGCCATTTCGACCAGGGCCTGCGCATGGCGTACGGCTTCAACCACGAGGCGGCCGGGCGCAACTTCGCCGAGGCGGCGCGACTGGACCCGCAATGCGCGATGTGCGTCTGGGGCCAGGCGCTGGTGCTGGGGCCGAACATCAACCTGCCGATGGACCCAGCCCACGCGAAGGACGCCACCGCCCTCGCCGCGCGCGCGGCCAGCCTGGCCGCCACCGCACGTCCGGTCGATCGCGCGCTGATCCAGGCACTGCAACTGCGTTATGCCGACCCGGCGCCGGAAGATCGCGCACCGCTGGACCGCGCCTATGCCGAAGCGATGGCGCGCGTGGTCGCGCAATTCCCCGAGGACGACGATGCCGCCACCCTGTACGCGGAGGCGTTGATGGATCTCTCGCCCTGGGCGTACTGGGAAAAGGACGGCACTCCGGCCCGGTTCACCCCGCGCCTGCTCGGCGAACTGGAACGCGTGCTGGCGCGCAACCCGCGCCACATCGGTGCGATGCATTACTACATCCACGCCACCGAATCCTCGCCCGAGCCACAGCGCGCCGAACCCCACGCCGACGCGCTGGCCGCGCTGGCGCCCGGTTCGGGCCACCTGGTGCACATGCCCGCGCACACCTACATCCGCGTCGGCCGCTACCACGACGCGACCCTGACCAACCTCGCCGCCACCACCGCCGACAAGGATTTCCTGGCGATGTGCCGCGGCAGCAACGGCGTCTATCCGCTGGGCTACGTGCCGCACAACTGGCACTTCGCCACGATGACGACAGGCCTGACCGGCTCGCGCACGCTGGCGCTGCAGGCGGCCGAGCAGACTGCCCGGCGCGCCGACCGTGCCGCAATGGGCGCGGCGCCAATGGAGTTCATGCAGCAATTCGTGGTCACGCCTCTGCTCACGCAAGTCCGCTTCGGCGACTGGGACGCGATTCTTGCCGACACCGCCGCGTCACCGGAACTGCCATACCCCGCGGCGATCCGTCACTTCGCCCGCGGCATGGCACACGCGCGCAAGGGCACCCTGATCGAAGCCGCTCGCGAAGCCGACGCCCTGCATGCGATCGCCGTCGATCCGGCAATGGCGAAAGTAAGCTTCTTCGACATCAACCACGCCGATGGCGTGCTGCGCGTGGCCGACGCCCTGCTGCGCGGGGAACTGCTGCGCGCACAAGGCAAGCACGCGCAGGCCATCGCCGCGCTGCACGAAGCGGCAGCCGCCGAGGATGCGCTGGCCTACAACGAACCGGCCGACTGGCCGCTCCCGGTCCGCCCCTACCTCGGTGCCGCGCTGCTCGAAACCGGCGATGCCGCGGGCGCGGCGGAAGCATTCAACCAGGACCTGAAAACCTACCCGCTCAACGGCTGGTCGCTGTTCGGCCTGGCGCAGGCCCAGCAAAAGCTCGGTCAGGTCGACGCCGCGCGCGAAACCTCGAAGCTGCAGGCGACCGCATGGCAGTGGGCCGATGCGCCGCTGACGACGGCACGATACTGATAGCGAAGAGACCCCTCGCCGTCTCATCGTGCCGTCATTCCGGCCAAGGTGCGCGGCCGTCGTCGTCGGCGCCACGGCCCCCGGAATTCCACGCCCTCGCAGGAGCCCGCTCCTGGGGTTGGGAAGTCGACGGGACCGGGGCGGCGCAACGCGTTCAACGCCGTCGTGTCGATTGTTCCGGGCCACGCTTCGCCGTGCGTACGCCATGGCCCGCACACTGCCGGGCGGCGACAAACGCTTTCCCGTCCGGTTACCCTGCCGAAGCCGCACCGGCTTCGCCGGTCGCGCGGCGCGTGCCATCCCCGGGTCTTTCGCATGTTGAGCAGCATCCGCACCACCGCACCGCTGTTGTCGAGCACCGTGTTCCTGTTGATGGGCGTCGGCCTGCTGCACACGCATATCGCGTTGCAGGGCGAGGTGCTGGGCTTCTCCGTGGCGATGATCGGCGTGCTGACCTCGGCCTATTACACCGGTTTCCTGGTCGGCACCTACACCGTGCCCCGGCTGACGCATCGCTTCGGCCATATCCGCACCTTCGCCTTCTGCACCTCGCTGCTGGCGGTGGTGGTGCTGGTGCAGGCACTGACCTCGGCCTACGCGGCATGGCTGGTGCTGCGCGTGTTGCAGGGGCTGCTGCTGGTGGGCCTGTACGCGATCATCGAGAGCTGGCTGAACACCGCCGCCGATCCGAAGCATCGCAGTTCGGTGTTCGCCGTCTACATGATGCTGAACCTGGGTGCCAGCGCGATCGCGCAGCAGTTCCTGCACATCGGCGGCGAGGGCTTCGTGTTGTTCTGCGTGGTGGCGATCCTGGTCTGCGCGGCGAACCTGCCGGTGGTGATGACCCCGCAGCCGCAGCCGTCCATCCATGCCGCGCCGCGCGTCCAGGTCGGGCGCATGTTCCGGCTGGTGCCGACCGCGCTGGTCAGCGCACTGATCTCGGGCATGGTGCTGGGCGCGTTCTGGGGCCTGCTGCCGTTGTATGCGGCCGCGCGCGGTCTCGGCGCGGCCGAAGTCGGCACCTACATGAGCGTGGCGATCGCCGGTGGCGTGGTGCTGCAACTGCCGCTGGGACGGTTGTCCGACCGCATCGACCGGCGCCTGGCGCTGGCGTTGATCAGCGCCACCGCGTCATTGGCGGCGCTGGCCAACCTGGTGTTGCCGAATGCCGGCCACACCATCGCCATGCTGCTGGTATTCGCCTTCGGCGGCATGAGCTTCGCGGTGTACCCGATCGCGGTGGCGCACCTGGTGGACTATCTGCGCCGCGACGAGCTGCTGTCCGGATCGAGCACGGTGCTGCTGGTCAACGGCATCGGCTCGGCGGTGGGGCCGCTGCTGGCGGGCACGCTGATGAGCCTGACGCGGCCGACGCTCCTGTTCGGCTGGTTCGCGGTGCTCGACAGCCTGCTGGCCGGCTACGCGCTGTACCGCTTCATGCGCCGCAAGCGCGAAGTGACGCCGGACGACAACTTCGTGCCGCTGGTGCACACCACACCGGGCGCGATGGATCTGCGTCCCGATGCGCCGGAGCGATCAGCCTAGTCCGCGCTTCCTCATCATTCTTCTGCCGTGCCAGGCGCCGCTACGACGGCGGCTGCCGCGCACCCGCCGTGATCCCGCAGCGATCTTCGCTGCAAGCCTCTGCCGCGGGCGCCGCGTCTGCCATCTGCGGGCGCGACTGCTCCAGCTCTGCCAGCAACGTGCCGATCTCCGCGCCGAGCAGCAGGTCATCGTGCTGGCCGAACACCTGGCGACGCAGCCGTCCCTGCGCGTCGATCAGGATCGTGGTCGGCGTGCCCTGCATGGCATACGCGCGCATGGTGCACGGAATCGGATCGCCGGCCGGGCCGGGCGCATCGATGCCGACCGGAAACGCGATGCGGTATTCGTACAGGAACGCGCGCAACGACTCCGGCCCCATCGCCGCGTGGTGCTCGAACACCGTGTGCAAGCCGACCACCGCCAGCGGCGCGCCCTCGAACAGCTTGGCCACGCGCTGCGCCTGCGGAATGCCATGCGCCACGCAACCCGGACAGAGCATCTGGAACGCGTGCAGCAGCACCACCCGCCCGCGAAAATGGCCGAGGGTCAATGGCTCGGGCGTGTTCAACCAGGCGCTGGTGCGCCACTCGGGGGCTGCTGCGGACGTCATCGCAATCTCCATCCCTGCTGCACGACCCGCGGCGCCAGCTGCCGCGGGCATCACTTCAACCACGCAGCGTACATCTTCCCTGCTTCACTGGCGGCGCACCGGACTCGACAGTCGTCCGGGGTGCGGGCATCCGCGAATCGGCGCGCTGTCGTGTTTCCGGCGGGATGGCTACGGGACGCAGGCTGGCCCGTGACTTGCCGCAAGCTTTCGCCCTAGCCTCCCGGGCCTGTCCAGCGACCGGCCGCCGCGTTTCCATCGCATGCGCCCTTCATTTCGGGATGCGACGCGCCATCGCCTGTGCAAAAGCCAGCAGTTCCAGCGCGGCGTCGTCATGGTCGGGATTCAGGCTGGCAATAAAATCCTCTTGCCCTCCCGCCTCTTCGAGCGAATGCGCGAAGCGGGCGTTCCACGTCACCGCCACATCCAGCGCCATCGCGTACGGCAGCAGGCTCGCCTGGAGTTCGGGATGGAGCGACGGCTTGTAGCGCGCATCCATGTCCTGCTGTTCGGCGGTGCCGAGGTACCAGCGGAAGCCGTGCAGCTTGCGCCGCAACGGCGTCTCCCGCGGCGGTTGGCGCAGCAACCACCACCCCGCGGCGACCTGGCCGGCGAGCAGCGCGGCGCCCGCCAGCCAGTCCAGCCGATCGCCGCCGCCCAGCAGGCCGATCGCGGCGATCGCGGCCACGACGTACACCTGCGCACGAGTGGCGCGCAGGAGCGCAAGCGGGACCACGTCCATCAGCATCGCCACGACGAGCGCACCGACGAGGCTGGGAGCCGCAATCTCGCCCAAGATAACGAAGCGGCTGTCGATGCCGAAGAACAACAGCGTGGCGCCGGTCAGCGCGGTCAGCCAGCCGGGGATCAACAGCCAGGCGGGATCGCCTGGACGTTCGCCCGCGCAGCGATTCTCCAGCGCACGCCGGAAAGCAAGCTCGGCAAGGCCGGTGCTGTCGGCATGGGCCTCGGAGAACTCCGCCGTGGGGCCAAACGCGAACAACGCCGAACGCAGCCGGTGTTCGTCCATCGTCAAGGCCGGGGCAAGGTCACCGCCGGTTCGCGTTGCCACCCATGTGCCATCGTCCTGCCGGGCCAGCGTGAGCCCACCCTTGGCGGCGATGCCGAGCACGCCGGTGGCAAAGCATTTTTCATCCCAGGCACCGCGCCACAGCAACCGCACGGCGCCGGCGGACCAGCCGGTCGGCGGCTCGTACTCCACGATCACGGGTTTGCCCTCGCCGCCGCCGGTGAAGAAAATTTTCGCCAGGAGGTAGTACAACGCCAGCACCGCCAGCCACACGGTGCCGTTGAACATCCAGGCCGGCCCCGCCGACAAAAGGGGGGTCGATGCCTCGGCCACCTCGGGAAACGTGAGCACCGCGCCCAACACCTGCCCCGGCGCGACGGCATCGTGCCAACCGAGGTCGACTTTGGTTCCGGTGACTCGGCGATCCCCTGCCGTGACAGGCGCACCGTCGAGCTGGAACTGCGCATGGATCTGACTGGAAGGCGTTTCCCGCGGCAGCTTCACCACCAATTTCGCACGCTGCAGCGACAGTCGATCGGTGGCCGAGGTGAGCGGCCAAACGAGCTTGCCATCGTCGACCGCCTTGTACAGGACGCGGTAATCGAGTTCGAACAACTGCATCCCCACGCGACGTGTCGGATGCACGGTGATACGCACGCCATCGCCCAGCGGCGCAACCTCGGTCGTCACCCCGTCGCCGTTCTCGGCCGCCCCCATCAGGAACACGTCGCGAAGTGCGAGCTTGCGGCCCGGAAGAACCAGGTCGCGATGGAACTCCCACGGGGTCGCCGCGTTGACCTCCGTAGTCTCGCTGACCTCGATCGAGTAGTCGTGGTTGACCCAGATCGACGTATCGCGCGTCATCGTGGTGGGTTCGACACCGGACTGACCGGCGTCCTGCGCCATCGCACTGCCGGCGGCAAGCGCCACGGCAACGAGGCACAACATGCGCGAGATCCGATGCCGCACGAGACCGCCGGCAAGCCTCATGCAGGCTCCCCGAGCCTGACCTGGACATTGGCCCTGGCATCGGCGTCGGCGGCGAAGAACTCCGCGGGCCTGAAGGCGAGCGGCGCGGCGATCAGCAAGGTGGGAAACGTTTCGCGCGCCGTGTTGTACTCGCGCACCGAGCCGTTGTAGAAGCGCCGGGCGTGCTGCAAGGTGTTCTCCACCTCCACCAGCTCGTCCGAAAGCTGGCTGAAGTTGCCGCTGGCCTTGAGCTCCGGGTAAACCTCGCCCAGCGCGACCAGGCGCACCAGCTGCTGGCCCAGCGCAATCTCGGGCGCGATCCGCTGCGCCGGGGTTCCGCCGCGCATCGCCGCGCTGCGCTCGGCGGCGACACGTTCCAGCAACTGCCGCTCATGGCTGGCGTAACCCTTGACCGCTTCGACCAGCATGGGCACCAGATCGTGGCGACGCTGCAACTGCACGTCGACATCGCTCCACGCGTTGCGAACCTGGTTGCGCAGCCGCACCAGTCGATTGAACAGCCAGACCGCGCCGACGACGAGCAGCAGGCCCGTTGCGTAGAAAATCAAATGAGCGTCCCCTCGCGCCCGATTCGCGGGCGCTGCAATCCGACGGCACAGCCGACCGGTACATTCCCCATACCCTGTGCGACCGCCACCTGCGCCGCCGGCGCCATTCTGGCGACAGCACGCGCCGGGTTCAACTGCCGCCGAAAGCGGGATGGAGGAAGTCAATCGAGGCCATGGGGGAAAAGACCATCGGCCACCTGGTGAGCTTGCGCCGTCCGGGGCCGCCGAAGCACGCGGACATCGAGCAGAGGGCACTGACTTTCTCCGCCCCGGTTTCGCTTGCCTGGTTTGACGCCCCTGAAATGCGGTGCAATTCTGCGTCACGACGATCCATGGAGGATCGAGGGGGAGACAAAGATGTTGAAGCGGGCATTGGTGGGGCTGGTGGTGTTTGGCGGCATTCTTCTCTGGCATTTCGGGAGGAACGGCCTGATGCCGACCCTCGCGCAGGAAGCGCTGCTTGCGCCGCCCGCCCAGGCCACTTCGGTCAGCTTCAAGTCTGGCGCCTGGGCTTGTACCTCCGAAGAATTCAAGCTGCAGGTGCTGGACCACAGATATTATGCAAACCCGGTGGTGATCAAGATCATCGGCGGCGCACCCGAGTTCTGCCGCGAGATCAATGCCAGGCATGACTATGCGCTGCTCGCTCCCGCCCCGGGCAACATGGCGTACGCCAGTCCCTGCCCGGATCACAGCTGCGTCGCGTTCAATGCCCACGTGGCGGTGAACGGCGAGGAAGCCGACTGGGTGCTTTACGCACCGAACAGCTTCATCGCTTCCTCTCGCTGACGCACCAAGCAATAGGCCAGGCGCAGGCCGCCCCCGCAAGCTGGCAGCGGCACGCGGCGCCAGCGAAAGTCCTTCTCCACTGCGGCACCTGCCGGTATCGGCAACCACCGCCACCAGCGCGGAAGACGCGGTTGAACCTGCCCACGACCGTCAGGCGTTCGCGCCGACTGTCTACGCGGACGCTGCCGGTTGCCGCCGTCGTACCACGAAATCACGAGCACACCAGGAACGCCCATGACAACGGAAGCACAGAGCAGGCAGTTCGAGTTCAAGCAGGCGATCATCGAATTGTTGTGGAACGACGACACGCCCCAGGCCGCCACCCAGGTCGTGGCGCGGTGCACCTCGGACGAGGAGCGCGAGCACGCCCTGTGGATGGCGGTGGCCCTTCAACGAGCCGCCGCGGTTACCGCGCTGCTGCAGGCGGGGATCAGCGCGCAGGCGCGGGAGGCAGCCCTGTCGCTGCTGTGCGGGGGGCTCGCGAGGGCCGGAGCACCCCAAGCCGGCACCCACGTCGCGGAGTGGGGTGCCTGGAGCGTGAATACCATCGCCATACCCGTCAAGGTCGGAACATCCCCGTTCTGGTTCGAGGCGGAGAAATTGATGGACATCTACCTGGAGCAGCGGGGCATCAAGGGCGACTGGCTCGTCATGCTGCCCGCATTGCGTGAAGGTGTCGCATCAGGCAGCCTGGAACGATTCATCCAGACGCTGAACCAGGCCGGCAGCAGGGAGATCCATATCGCGACGGCGTTGCTGCGGGCGGAGATCGATCGACAGGCGCTGCAGGGCGGGATGGGCGAGCCGCAGCCAGTGCAGGGCTAAGGTCCGAGACCGCTCGCGAGCCTCGCGACCCGGCCAATCAACGGCAGCAAATCGGGCGGAGGGCGCCGGGTTCAAGCGGCGGCCGCGTGCCGCCGTGATCTGCACCTGGATGCCAAAGCCGCCCGACAAGGCATCCTGGTCGGGGCCGTCATTCCCGGCTCAATCGAACAAGCGGCGCTCGCGTCCTTCGTGATCGAGCAGCCAGCGCTTGCGGGCCAGCCCGCCCGCGTAGCCGGTCAGCGAGCCGTTGCTGCCCAGCGCGCGGTGGCAAGGCACGAACAGCGAAATCGGGTTGCGCCCCACCGCCGCGCCCACCGGGTGGAACGCCTCGGGCCGGCCAATCGCCCGCGCCAACGCCGCGTACGTCGTCGTCTCCCCGTACGGCACCGCGCACAGCGCGCGCCACACCTGCTGCTGGAACGCGGTGCCTTCCGGCGCCAGCGGCATCTCCAGGTGCGTCAGCTCGCCGGCGAAATAGGCGTCCAGCTGCCGCCCCGCCTCGTGCAACAAGGGCGTCGCGGCCTTCCGCCACCCGGCTTCCGGCGAGATGGCCGGAAAGTACTTCTGCCCCTCGAACCAGCCGCCTTTCAGGGCTCCGTCGCGCTCGGCGACGAGGAAAACGCCGAGCGGCGTATCGACGGGAAGGTAGGCCAGGTCGTCGGGCATGAAGCAGGGGAAAGCAGATGGCTGGCGACGCAGCCGATGCGATGCACGGTACTCCCCGCGGCCGTCGGGACGAAGCGCGCCCGTCTCACCCCCTCACTGCCACACCACGCAGTCGCGCGAATCACCTGCTTGGCGGAATACGTCGGCGGAGGGTCAGGGCGGCTGGCCGATGCGCGAGACGAGGCGCACCGCGCACGACAGAACAGCCAGCCGCCGCCCCTCCCCGATCAGCGATTGACCCTGCCCGGTCGTGACAAGTCGCCCGAAGCCACCTTGAACACGTCGACAACGCACAGCAGCGGGTCGTGCACGCTGGCATTGACGCGCAAGGCGGCGGTGACACCGTCAAAACCGGCAGCGTCGACCGCGCCGATGTCGTCGAACGGCACCCGCACCTCCAGCGAGTGGTCGTCGAAGACGGGGCTCCAGCCGGGGCTGTCGATCAGGATCGGCAGGCCTGGCCAGGTCCTGGGCAGTCGCGGCTTGCTGCCCTCGGCGATGTCGACCACCTTCAGCGCGCCCTTGCCGCAGGCGTCGTCGGGCTGCAGCACCACCCAGTGCGAGTGCCACAGGTTGCCATCGTTGCCGGGGTCGCCATCGCCGTTCTCGTCGAACAGCGGGGTGTCGTCAAAGTCGGGATGGGCGGTGACCGCGAACGCGAGAATGCCGCTGCCATGCTCGAAGCCGACCAGGTAGGGATCGAGCGTGGTCGGCCACACGTAGGAGAACACGCTGCTGCCGGCGAGCTTGCCGGTCTTCACCGGCTTGCTGTCGCCGGCCTTGCCGGATACGGCGATGTGAAACGTGGCGATGTTTCCCTCGGTGCTGACCCTGGTATGCACGATGTCGAACGGTGCCTGCACGGCTTTGGCCGGTGCGCTGGCGATGCCACCAGCGTGCGTGGTGCCGTCATGGGCGAAGCTGGCCGAACCGCCCAGCAGCAGTGCCACGGCGATGGCAAGACGCGCGCGGGTGCCGAGCGGCTGACGTGGATGCAACGGCGGGTGTGTGGACATGGCGACTCCTCATCGGGGATGTGCCGCCTTGGCGGGTGCTTGGCGACGTGGGGCCAGCGTCGCCCCGGAGCGCCCTCTACAGGTGTTATTTTGTCCATGAAATACCACTGATCGTCCAGGATGCGGAAGCAAACCATGGCTACCCTCGACCGCTTGTCGTCACTGATGGAGCGCTTCCACGTGCGGGCGCACCTGTTTCATGCCGGGGCGCTGTGCGGGCTGGCACAATTCGACGCCCGGCCGGGACGGGGTTTCCTGCACGTGTTGCGACGGGGCGAACTGGTGGTGACGCATCGCCCGCGCAGCGGTGTGCCGCGCCGCATCGAGGTTGCCGAACCGAGCTTGTTGTTCTACCCGCGCCCGCTGGCGCACAGCTTCCACAACCCGCCGGCCGAGGGTTCGGATTTCGTCTGCGCCACGCTTGATTTCGATGGCGGCGCGCGGCATCCGCTGGCGCGCGCCCTGCCGCCGCTGCTGGTGCTGCCGCTGCGGGCGGTGGACGGCCTGGAGCAGACGCTGGCGCTGCTGTTCGCGGAAGCCGAGCGGGTACGCTGCGGCCAGCGCCTGCTGGCCGACCGCCTGTTCGACGTGTTGGTGCTGCAACTGCTGCGCTGGCTGCTCGACCATCCCGCAGAGGCGAAACTGCCGCCGGGCATGCTGACCGGCCTGTCGGACCCGAAGCTGGCGCGCACACTGACCGCGATCCACGAGCAGCCCGGCGCAGACTGGTCGCTGGCCGCCATGGCCGAGACCGCCGGCATGTCGCGCAGTGCATTTGCCGCCGCCTTCAAGCAGCACGTCGGCCACACGCCGGTCGAATACCTCACGCAATGGCGCGTTGCCGTCGCGCAGGCCCTGCTTCGCCAAGGCGCTTCGCTGAAAACGGCGAGCCTGCAGCTCGGCTATCGCAACGCGTCGTCACTGTCGCGGGTTTTCACCCAGTCTGTGGGCATGTCCCCGCGCGCGTGGTTGCGGAATGGGGGAGCTGAAAAAGGCAATGAGCCACGTCTCCCTCAACCCGGTGCCGGGGTGGACGGTGAGGCTTGAACAGCAGGGGCGACTCGTCAAAGGCGACCCAACCGAACTGATCGCACAGCCGCCGTACCAGCGGGGTGCAGTCCGAGCGACGCGAGCAGTGCGGCGCCAGTGACCGGGTCGCATGCCCACCGGGTCGGGAAAATTCCACCCGGCCCTCGCCCACTTCCCCGGATGCATCCGTAGCGGATGACCAGGTCAAGGCAGGCAGTGCCTGTTCCACGCAGATGGAAACCTCCTCGGCATCAATGGGCAGCACCGACTCGGCATCGGGATCGGCCGCGGAAAGCGGGAGCTCCGCGGGCTTCAGGAAAATGCATGACTTCGACGTGCAATTCTCGCTCGGCACCCTGTGTGCGTCCGAGAGGATCAGTCAAACCCGGCCCAGCTCACCAGGTCTCCTTTGATTGGCCTCAACCTGCCATTCCACTCCTCATCATCCGTCGCGCATTGCCCCCGACACTTTTCTCCCACTTCTTCAAACGAGCGAACGCCGAGGTTTCCCGAGCAACTCGATCAGCCGCAACTCGCACGGCGAGAAATCGTGACCCCGGCGCTGCGAGATCACGAACGTCAGCGGACCCATGTGCCAGGCGCGACGCTCAAGCTCGACGAGCGCTCCGCTTGCCAGATCCTCGCTGACCAGGTGCCGTGGCAAGTGTCCCCAGCCGAGGCCGGCCTTGAGCAGGTCGCGTTTGGCGCCCAGGTCGTTGACCAGCCACTGGCGCTTGCCGGCTACACCCTGCTGGCTCTCTTCGGCGCCGGGCTGGTTGTCCGTGACGATGACCTGTATGTATCGGCCAAACTCATCCACCGGGATGGGTTTGGGTGTCGAAGCGAGCGGATAGGACGGCGCGCATACCGTCACCATCTCCTCCTCGCGCAGCCAGTGGCGTTCGATGGCTTGCGGGTTCACTTCCGGCACGTCGTTGATGGTGACGGCCAGCGCGCACACTTTTTCGAGCACCAGCTTTTCGCCGCCCTGCATGGTGGTGATGCGCAGGTTGATCGCGGCGGTCGGAAACTCTTCCTGCAGCGTGCGCAAGCCGTCGACCAGGTGGGCGCGCGGGAAGTAGGCGTCGACCGCCACCGATACCTGCGGCACGCCGGCCTTGGCGATCGCGCCGGCGCGGTTCTTCATTTCCTCCGTACGCGAGATCACCGCCCGGGCGTCCGGCAGAAGGCTGCGCCCCGCCGCGGTGAGCTGGGCCTTGCGCGTGTTGCGCTCGAACAGCTCGACGTCGAACGCACTCTCCAGCGCCTTGATCGCGTGGCTGATGGCCGACTGCGCCCGCGCGAGCTTGCGCGCGGCACCCGAGAAGCTGCCCTGGTCGCACACCGCAACGAACGCACGCAGCTGGTTGATGGTGACGTTGTCGAGCATCGGCTATCCAAAAAATAGATCGTATCAAGCGATATTTCGTCAATTGGATTGATGCGTCAAGCGACCCAGATGGGTTGGGCAACCGGCTCGAACAGGCCGGATCACTCCACTCAAGAAGGATCATCCCCATGAGCTACGCCATCATCGGTTTCGGTTCCATAGGCCAGGCCCTCGCCCGCGCGTTCGCCCGCAACGACATCGAGGTCACGGTCGCCAGTCGGCGGCCGCCCGAAGCCCTGCTGCCGCAGGCGCAGGCGATCGGCCCCAAGGTCATCCCCGGGACCTTGCAGGAAGCGGTCAAGGCGGACGTGATCATCCTGGCGGTGCTGTTCGAGGCGCACCAGGACGTCGGCAAGGCGCTTCCGGACTGGAAGGGCAAGACGATCATCGACGCGATGAACACGAATGCCCCCGTCGAAACGCTCGACGGCCTCCCCTCCTCCGCCTTCGCCGCCAGGTCGTTCCCCGGCGCCCGGTTCGTCAAGGGCTTCAATCACCTGCTGGCGCGCACGCTGGCCACCGACCCGAACGTCCAGGGCGGCCACCGGGTGGTGTTCCTGTCGGGCGACGACGAAGCGGCCACCGCGCAAGTGGCGGACTTTGCCAAGCGACTCGGCTTCGCCCCCGTCAACCTCGGCAGGTTCGACGAAGGCGGCACCCTGGTGCAGGCACGCGGCCGCGTCTGGGGCCCGCTGATTTTCCAGGACCTGTTCAAGCAGCAGCCCTGAGCGCGTACGGCCATCGCGACAAGGATCGCGATCGGCGCGCCATCCCCATCACTGCTTCGGCAGTTGCAATCCCATCCAGGATTCATGACATGAGCAAGTTGCATGGAAAGACCGCGGTGATCACCGGCGGTGCCACCGGCATCGGCCGCGCGGCGGCAAAGCGCTTCATCGACGAAGGCGCCTTCGTCTTCATCTACGGCCGTCGGCAGGAAGCGCTCGACGCCGCGGTGGCCGAACTCGGCCCCAACGCCCGCGCAGTGCAGGGTTCGGTCTCGGACCCGACCGATCTCGACCGGCTTTACGCGGCGGTGAAGGCCGAACGCGGAACGCTCGACATCGTGTTCGCCAACGCCGGGACGGGCAGCCTGCTTCCGCTGGGCGAGATCACCGCCGAACACATCGACGAAACCTTCGACACCAATGTGAAGGGCACGATCTTCACGGTGCAGAAGGCGCTGCCGCTGATGGGCCCGGGCGGCTCGATCATCCTGACCGGATCGAGCGCCGGCACCACCGGCGCCCCGGCCTTCGGCGTCTACAGCGCGAGCAAGGCCGCCGTGCGCAACCTCGCCAAGACCTTCGCGCAGGACCTGAAGGGCACCGGCATCCGGGTCAACGTGCTGTCGCCCGGGCCGACGGCGACCGAACTGGCCAAGGCCGCGGTGGGCGAGGAAGGCATGAGGGTGTTCGCCTCGATGAACCCGCTGCAGCGCATGGCCGAACCGGCGGAGATCGGAGCAGCGGCGGCCTTTCTCGCGTCGTCGGACAGCGGCTTCATGACCGCCAGCGAGCTCGCCGTCGATGGCGGGCTGGCGCAGATCTGACGCGGCATGCCCTTCCGGCTCCCCACCCGTTTTTCAGAGTCATCCACTTCGGAGGCCACCATCTCCCCGCACTCCAGACAATCCGAGTTGCTGCGTTTCGCCCGAGCCGAGGCTGGCTCGACCGTGATCGACGTGGATCCGGGCGACGGGGACTGGACCGGCCTCTTTTCCGACATCGTCGGTCCCGAGGGACGGGTCTGCAGCTTCGTGCCGGCCGAGGTCGCTCACCTCAAGAACGATCCGGTCGGCCGCGCCCGGGCCCTGGCGAAGCAGCCGGGGCGAGAGCATCGACCCATCGATCGAGGGCCGGACCGATCGCTTCGCCTATCGGTTCGTGAAGGCCTGACAGCGACGCATGCGCCCTGCAAGGCGACCCGCTCCCCGGGAGCAGAACCTTGCCGCGCGCAAAAGATCGTGATCATCCGGATCACTTCCCGGGAAATATCGACCAACCACACAGGAACATCATCATGTCCAACCATCCCCATTTGCCGAAAGAACTCGCCGGCCGCCGTGCCCTCGTCACCGGAGGCACGCGTGGCATCGGCGCGGCGGTGGCCCAGCGCCTGCTCGATGCCGGCGCCAAGGTCGTTGTCGTCGCGCGCAAAGCCGACAAGGACATGCCCGCGGGCGCCACGTTCGTGTCCGGCGACGTCGCCACGAGCGAAGGCGTGGCGGCCGTCGCGACGCAGGCCCTCGCAGCACTCGGCGGCCTCGACATCCTGGTGAACAACGCGGGCGGCGCGCACGCCTTCCTGGAAGGCTCATGGACGATCCCCGACGAGGCATGGGCCGACAGCTTCGCGCTCAACCTCCAGGCGGCGATCCGCCTTGCCAACGCCCTGCTCCCGGCGCTGCGGGAGTCGAAAGCTGCAGCGGTCGTGAACATTTCCTCCGCGGCGGCAGCGATGCCGTTCGCCCCCTTCGTGCATTACGGCGCCGCCAAGGCCGCGCTCGAGTACTACTCGCGCACGCTCGCACTGGAGCTCGCGCCGGCAATCCGCGTGAACGTCGTGTCCCCCGGCGTCATCGCGACACCGGGTTCCGATGAATTCGCCAGGACGACGCCGGGATTTTCCACGGACGCGTGGCTGCAGCTTCTGCCGCTTGGCCGCATCGGCGCCACTGAGGACATCGCCGAAGTCGTTGCGCTGCTCGTGTCGGATCGCGGCAAGTTCCTGACCGGCGCGAATTACCGCGTGGATGGCGGAATGACCGCGCGCTGAAGCATGTGGCTTCCCGCCGGATTCGGTGCGCCCGCGGCGACCCGATCGAATGGCTGCCGGCCGGCAAGACGATGACGCCCGGCATCCTTGCGGTCCGTCTGTCGCACAAGCCTTTGCCGATCGAGGCGTGAGGTTGGAGGATTTTCACGAAGCCGCATACGCCACCCATCCCTTGAACGTGAAAGCCGCATAGAACAGCTCATGCCGCTCGAAGCCGGCCTGCTCCAGCAAGTTGACCTCGGCTTCGGGAGAAAGCAGCGGGAGACGGCTGGCCATCGCTTCGATGGTCCTGGCCGTGTCCGCAACCGGCATGCCGTTGGAAGCCATGAAGGCCACGTGCCTTTGCAGCCAGCGCTTCCTTGCGTGGGGAGCAGCGGGAACGCTGTGATGGGCCACCACGAGCGGGGCGCCCGGCTTCAATCGGCGCCTCAGCTCGCGGAGCGCCTGCAGGCGCTCCGCGACGGACAGGAAGTGCATGGTCAGCAGGCAAACCGCGCCGTCGAATTCGATGGCCGGAGCCGCATCGATGGTGCCCTCCAGCAACTCCACCCGCGGCGCCAGCGGCCCCAGCGTCTGGACGGCCAATTCCAGCATCGGCGCCGACGGGTCGACGCCGAGCAGACGCCAGTGCGGGTAGGTCTCGGCAAAGGCCTTGAGCTCAAGACCTCCACCGGCGCCGAGCACCAGCACGCGCCCATCGGAGGGCACGTGCTCGTGCAGGAGCAGGCCGGTCATCTGGTGGAGCGCATGCAATCCCGGCACCTGCCGCAGCGGCCCGTCCGTGTATCGCGCCACCGCCTGGGGATCGTTGAAAGAAGACATGCTGCCCTCGCCCGCTTGACATGGAGGCACTAACGTAACATCGTTTGTTACATGAAACGAGACAGCCGACTTTCCGCCGTACTCCACGCCCTGCTGCACATGGCCGAGCGCGATGCGCCGATGACGTCCGACGCGCTGGCGCGATGCCTGGGCACGCATCCGGTGGTGGTCCGCCGCACCATGGGCCTGCTGCGCGAGGCCGGCCTGGTCACGGCGGATCGCGGACACGCCGGCGGCTGGCGCATTTCGGCGGATCTCTCCAAGGTCACGCTGCGCCAGTTGCACGAAGCGCTGGGCGAGCCTGCACTGTTCGCCGTGGGCAACCGGAATGAACATCCCGAATGCCTCGTCGAGCAGGCGATCAATGCGGCGCTGGACACCGCCTTCGCCGACGCCGAGGCACTGCTGCTGCAGCGGTTCGAGTCGGTCACCCTGGCCGCGCTGGCCGCGGATTTCGCGCGCCGCCATGGCGCCCGTCGGTCGAGGCACCGGCATGAAGCATGACGTGATCATCATCGGCGGCAGCTACTCGGGCATGGCCGCGGCCCTGCAGCTGCTGCGGGCGCGCCGCAGCGTGCTCATCATCGACGGCGGCAAGCGACGCAATCGCAGCGCCAGTCATTCCCACGGATTCCTGGGCCAGGACGGCGTCGATCCCGCCGCACTGGCCCGCGTTGCCCGCGAGCAACTGCACGCGTATCCCACGCTGACCTGGCTGGATGGCGAGGTCGAGCAAGCAACCGGCACGAGGGACGACTTCCAGGTGGCCTGTGGCGGCACCCCGCATTCAGCCCGGCGCTTGCTGCTGGCGATCGGCGTGTCGGATCGGCTGCCCGAAATCCCCGGCCTGGCCGAGCGCTGGGGCAGGAGCATCTTCCACTGCCCGTATTGCCACGGCTATGAACTGGATCAGGGCCGCATCGGCGTCATCGCGACAGGGCCGATGTCGATCCATCAGGCGCAACTGCTGCCGGAGTGGGGAAACACCACGTTCTTCCCCAACGGTACGTTCGAACTCGACGAGGCTGCCGCGCGGGAACTGGCGCGCCGCGGCGTGACGGTCGAAGCGACGCGAATCGTGCGGATCGACGCAGACGCCGACGTCGTGCTCACCGACGGACGACGCATGAGCTTCGCCGGCCTGTTCACCGCGCCGCGGAACGAACCCTCGACGCCGATCGCGGCACAGCTCGGTTGTGAACTGGTCGAGACGCCGATGGGCCTGCAGATATCCACCGGCGAAACCAGGGAGACCACCGTGCCGGGCGTGTTCGCCTGCGGTGACGCCGCGAAGATCCCGCACTCGGTTTCGCTTGCGGTGGGCGACGGCGCCTGGGCCGGCGCGCAGATTCACCGCTCGCTGGTGTGGCCGGGGTCGTAGCCAACGTCCAAACCCTGGACCGCGACTCACGAAGCGGGTTCTTCCAGCGCCCGATTGAGCCGATCCCGAGGCACGGCCTGGACGTGCTCGTCGGAGACACGGACATTGCGGCGGTCTGAAGTCGCCGTCTTTGGCATCGGTGCCGACAACGAGGCAAACTGCACGTCTGTCCAGACGATACGCGGAACGCGCCCATGCACGGCGAATACAAGATGCCCGGCGGCAAGCTGGTGGTGGTCGACCTGGAGGTTCGCGACGGCCGGCTTGCCGGCGTGCAGGTGAGCGGGGATTTCTTCCTGGAGCCGGACAGCGCGCTGCACGCGATCAACCGGGCGCTGGAAGGCCGGCCGCAGGATGCCGACGAGGCTGCCCTCGCCACCGCCATCCAGCACGGGCTGGCGGACGATGTGATGATGTATGGCCTTTCCGCGCAGGCGATCGCGATTGCCGTGCGCCGTGCCGTGGATGGAGATGCCGCATGATGCGCAGCGAATGGCGTGACCACGACTGGCAGTTGATCCACACCACGCCGCAATCGCCCAGCCTGCACATGGCACTGGACGACGTGCTGGTGCACGAGGTGGGCGCCGGGCATCGTCCGCCGACCTTGCGCGTCTGGGAGTGGGCCTCCCCGGCGGTGGTGATCGGCCGCTTCCAGTCGCTGCGCAACGAGGTCGACATGGAAGCCGCGCGGCGCCACGGCATCGAGGTGGTGCGGCGGATCTCCGGCGGCGGCGCGATGTTCATCGAGCCGGGCAACACCATCACCTATTCGATCTGCGCGCCGCTGTCGCTGATCAAGGGCCTGTCGTTCCAGCAGGCGTATGCGTGCATGGACGAGTGGGTGATCGAGGCGCTGGGCACGCTGGGCATCAAGGCGTGGTACCAGCCGCTCAACGACATCACTTCCGCAGGCGGCAAGATCGCCGGCGCCGCGCAGGCGCATCGCGGCGGCGCGGTGCTGCACCACGTCACCATGGCTTACGACATCGACGCGGTGAAGATGCTCGACGTGCTGCGCATCGGCCGCGAGAAACTGTCCGACAAGGGCACCACCAGCGCAGCCAAGCGGGTCGACCCGTTGCGCAGCCAGACCGGCCTGCCGCGCGAGGCGGTGATCGAGCGGATGATCGCCACCTTCCGCCAGCGCCACGGACTCGCCGACGACGTCCTGCGCGCCGGCGAGCTGGCCCGCGCCGAAGCGCTGGCGCGCGAGCGGTTTTCCAGCGAGGCGTGGCTGGCCGACGTGGCGTGATCCCGCCCATGCGCACGTCACCGCAGGAGCCCGCTCGCGGGCGATGCTTTTGCTCTTGCGAGTCTCCCAGCCAAGAGCATCGCCCGCCAGCGGGCTCCTGCGGAGGAGCGGGCGCAAGCGAGGCGACTTCAGAACCGGCTGAACGACCACGACTGCATGCGGCCGTCGCGATACGGCATCACGCCATGGAACGGCCGCGGGTCGTCGTCGAACACCAGCGGCAGGAAATGGCGGTCGCCCTCCCACATCGGCAGCTCCAGCAGCCGCTCGCGCGCGACCCATTCCAGCGCGCCTTCGTGATTGCCCTGCAGCGGCGTGCCGCGCCAGGCGTCGATCAGGAAGATGAAGCCAAGCCAGTCCTCGCCGTGCTTGCCGAAGCCGGGCCAGTTCAGCGTGCCGCGCAGGCGCATCGACTCGCACTCGATCGCGGCCTCCTCGCGGATCTCGCGCCGCATGCAGGTGGCGATGTCCTCCCCCGGCTCCATCTTGCCGCCCAGCCCGTTGTACTTGCCCAGGTGCTGGTCGTCCGGCCGCGTGTTGCGGTGGATCATCAGCACCTGCCTGCGATCCGGCGACAACACGTAACCCAGGGTGGCGACGATCGGCGTGTAGGGCATCGCGCTCTCGCGGCAAAAACCCGAGTTTAACGGCGAATGGCGACGCGCCGGACCCACGGCGGGAGAACGTTGCGCGCGCGGGGTTGCGCGATCGCCGCTGCGCCGCGACCATCAGGGGATGACTTTCCGCATCCCATGCCACTCGACCGCCCGAAGCCGCCGCCGCTGGATGCCGGCCGCGGTGTTGCTCGGCCTGCTGCTCACCCTGCCCGGCTGCACGTCGAAGGCGCGGGCGCTGGACAGCGACGAGGTGGCGTTTGCCGGGCAGCAGTACCGGGTCGTGCACATCAACCTCAAGCGCGAACAGTTGGGCCTGCACTGGCGCAATCCGCAGGATGGCCAGCCGTTCGGCAGCGTCGAGAGCCTGCGCCAGTGGGGCGAGGCACATGGCCAACGGTTGCTGTTCGCGGCCAATGCCGGCATCTACGACCACAAGTTTGCGCCGCTGGGCCTGTACGTGGAGGACGGCAAGACGCTGGTGCCACTGAACCTGGTCCACGGCAATCCCGCATCGGGCAATTTCTCGCTGCTGCCCAATGGCGTGTTCGCGATCTACCCGGACGGCCATGCCGCGGTACGCACCAGCGAGGCGTTCAAGGCCGACGACAAGGCAGTGCAGGCGGCGACCCAGTCCGGCCCGATGCTGCTGATCGACGGCAGGCTCAACGAGCAGTTCATCGACGACTCCGCCAGCCTCAAGTGGCGCAGCGGCGTGTGCGCGCCGTCGCCGCATGAAGTGGTGTTCGCGGTGAGCGAGGCGCCGGTGAACTTCCACACGTTTGGACGGCTGTTCCGCGACAAGCTGCATTGCCGCGATGCGTTGTACCTGGACGGCAGCATCTCGCAGATCTACGTGGACGGCGCGGGCTACGCCGGCGCGCCGGCCTTCATGGTCAAGCCGTACGCCGGCATCTTTGCCGTGTTCGCCAAGCCTTGATCCGTGACCACCCACCCCATGACGACATGCCCGTGACCTCACGCTCCTGGCGCATCGCACGCGCCGTCCTGGCGAGCCTGCTGGCCTTGCTGCTGGTTGCCTTCGCCGCGGCGTGGTGGCTGCTCGCCGGCGGTCGCGCGCGGCTCGACGGCACGCGCGCGGTGGCGGCGCTGCAGGCGCCGGTGACGATCAGCCGCGACGCGCTGGGCACGGTCACCATCGAAGGCGGCAACCGCGCCGATGTCACCTGGACGATGGGTTACGTGCACGCACAGGAGCGCTTTTTCCAGATGGACCTGATGCGCCGCGCGAGTGCGGGCGAGCTGGCCGCGCTGGTGGGGCCGGCGGCGCTGCCGGTGGATCTCGACCATCGCCGCCATCGCCTGCGCGCGGTGGTCGACGCGGCATGGGCCGCGATGCCGCCGGCGCAGAAGGACGTACTGCGCCGCTACGCCGCCGGCGTCAACGCGGGGCTGGCCGACCTGCGCGTGCGGCCGTGGGAATACCTGCTGCTGGGCAGCCAGCCGCAGCCGTGGCAGCCGCAGGACAGCGCCCTGGTCATCGCGGCGATGTACCTGGACCTCAACAGCGGCGGGCGCAACGAGCGCGAGTTGCGCCTTGCCCAGATGCGCGACGTGCTGCCGGCATCGCTGGTGGATTTCCTGCTCGCGCCCGACCCCGACTGGGAGGCGCCGCTGCGCGGGCGCTTGTCGCGTTCGCCAGTGGTGCCCGGCGCGGACGTGCTGGACCTGCGCCAGTTGCCGGCCAATGCGGCCACCGCGGGCCTGGCCGCCGCGGTGGCACCCGCGCTGGATGCGCCACGCCCCGGCAGCAACAACTTCGCCGTGGCCGGGTGGCTCACCGGCAACGGCGCGGCGATGCTGGCCAACGACATGCACCTGGCCTTGCGCGTACCCAACATCTGGTTCCGCGCCCGCTTGCGCTATCCCGACGCCGGCGCACCGCACGGCCGGCGCGACGTCAACGGCGTCAGCCTGCCCGGCACGCCGGCGATCATCGCCGGCTCCAACGGCCAGGTCGCCTGGGGCTTCACCAACAGCTACGGCGACTGGGCCGACTGGGTGCGCGTGCGGCGTGATCCGGCCGATTCCACGCGCTACAAGGTGCCTGACGGCTGGGCCGCGCTGGAAACCCACGACGAGCACATCCAGGTCAAGGGCCAGCCCGACACCATCCTGAAAGTGGAGGACACCCGCTGGGGCCCGATCATGGCCACCGACACCGACGGCACGCCGCTGGCGCTGGCCTGGATCGCGCAACAGCCACGCAGCTACAACCTCGGCCTGCTGCGGATGGAGCAAGTGGCGAACGTGGCCGACGCGCTGCAGCTCGCACCCACCCTGGGCATGCCGCCGCAGAACCTGCTGGTGGCCGACAGCAGCGGCAGCATCGGCTGGACCATCGCCGGCAACAGCATCCCGCTGCGCGTGGGCATCGACCCGCTGCTGCCGTCGGACTGGTCCGCGTCCGGCATCGGCTGGCAGGGCTGGGCCGCGCCCGCGCAGTACCCGCGCATCGAGAATCCCGCCGACGGCAGACTGTGGACCGCCAACAACCGCACCGTCGACGGCGCCGCGCTGAGCCTGCTCGGCAACGGCGGGCACGATCTCGGCGCGCGCGCGCAGCAGATCCGCGACGACCTGCACGCGCGCGCCAGCTTCACCCCCGGCGACCTGCTCGACATCCAGCTCGACGACCACGCGCTGTTCCTCACCCGCTGGCAGGCGCTGCTGCAACGCACACTGGCCGACAGCCACGACCCGCTGCTGCAGCAAATGAGCCGGCTCACCCGCCACTGGCGCGGCCGCGCCGCCGTCGACAGCGTCGACTACCGGCTGGTGCGCGCTTTCCGCACACAGGTCAGCCAGGCGGTGCTGGCGCCGTTCGTCGCGCGGGTGAAACAACGCCATGCGGATTTCCGCTGGCCCGGCGAGCACAGCCCGGAAGCGGCGGTGTGGATGCTGATCCACGCGCGACCCGACTGGCTGCTCGATCCGAAGTATCCCGACTGGCCTGCCCTGCTCACCGACTCCGCGCTCCAGGTGGCGCGGCAGCTCGACCGGCAACCCGGCGGCCTCGCCGCGCGCCACTGGGGCGAGATCAATCGCAGCGACATCAGGCATCCGCTGGCCGCCGCCCTGCCCGCATGGCTGGCGCGCTTCATCGACATGCCCGACCAGCCGCTGCCCGGCGACCACAACATGCCGCGCGTGGCGGTACCGGGCTTCGGCGCCTCCGAACGGCTCGACGTCTCCCCCGGCCACGAAGACCGCGGCATCCTGGAAATGCCCGGCGGCCAGAGCGACAACCCGCTCTCGCCGTTCTTCGGCGCAGGGCACCAGGACTGGGTTCAGGGGCGTCCCACTCCGCTGCTGCCGGGCCAGGCCACGCACACGCTGACGCTGCAACCGGAAGCCGGCTGACCACGACCTCGCATGCCCGGGCGCCCGGGCCTCGCAGGTCCGGCGCGTCGCCCCCGCGGGGCGGCATGGCTCCCGCCACCCCGCCACCCGGCGCGGCGTGCCGAAAAGTGTGACGCAGTTCTCATGATTGGTGCTATGTTGCGCCGACGCACAGACCACCGACACGGTAGTGATTGAGCTGCTGCCGGCCGTCTCGACGCGGGGACAACCCGCAAGGGACTGCATGACCAGGCACGGGAGTGCCGGATGTCATGACGCAGGGCACGGGATCTCCAGGGTTCCGGTATTACGCCTTCATCAGCTACAGCCACCAGGACAAGACCTGGGCCGACTGGCTCCACAAGGCGCTGGAAACCTATGCGGTGCCGAAACGCCTTGTCGGGCAGATCACCACGGCCGGCCCCATCCCGAAACGCCTCACGCCGATCTTCCGCGACCGCGACGAACTGGCGAGCGCGCACGACCTCGGCCGCAAGATCATCGAGGCGCTGGAGCAATCGGCCAACCTGATCGTGATCTGCTCGCCGCATTCGGCGGCGTCGCACTGGGTGAGCGAGGAAGTGCTGGCGTACAAGCGCCTCGGTCGTGACGAGCGGATCCTTTGCCTGATCGTGGACGGCGAACCGAACGCCAGCGACCTGCCCGGCCGCGAGGCGGAGGAATGTTTCGCCCCCGCGCTGCGCTTCGAGCTCGACGCCACCGGCCTGCTCGCCACGCAACGCGCCGAGCCCATCGCCGCCGACGCCCGCCCGGACAAGGACGGCAAGGCGAACGCCAAGCTGAAGCTGATCGCCGGGATGCTCGACGTGGGCTTCGACGTGCTCAAGCAGCGCGAGCTGCGGCGGCGCGCGCGACGGATGACGATGGTGGCGGCGCTGGCGGTGACCGTGATGACGGTGACCACCACGCTGGCGGTCCTCGCCATCGTTTCGCGCCACGCCGCGGTGGAAGCCAGCCAGGCCGCGCAGCGCCGGCAGAAGCAGGCCGAGGCGCTGGTCGGCTTCATGCTCGGCGATCTGAACGACAAGCTGGCGCAAGCAGCCCGGCTGGACATCATGCAGAGCGTCGACGACAAAGCGATGGCCTACTTCCAGTCGCTGCCGGCCACGGATGTCACCGACGAGACCCTGGAGCAGCGCGCCAAGGCACTGGAGAAGATCGGCAGCGTGCGCCTGGATCAAGGCAACCTGTCCGGCGCGATGGAGTCGTATCGGGCAGCCCTGCAGCTGTCCGGGCGCCTCGCCGAGGAAGCACCCGGCGACGCGGCGCGGCAGGTCGCCCATGCCCGGTCGTGGTCCTTCGTCGGCATGACCGACTGGTATCAGGGCAAGCTGGACGCCGCCTGGCGGGATTTCGAATCCGCGCAGAACGTGCTGCAGCAGGCACAGGCGCGTGCCGGCAATGACCTGTCGCTGAAGTTCGAACTGCTGAACGTCAACAGCAATATCGGTCACGTGCTGGAAGCACGCGGGCAGCCGGCCGCCGCCGCCAGCGCCTACCGGAACGCGTTGGCACTGGGTCGCGGGTTGGTCGCGGCCAATCCCGTCAACACTGATTGGTCGGCTGCATTGGGGATTGCACACAACAATCTCGGCAAGCTGGCCTTGCAGCGTGGCGATCTGGCAGAGGCGATCGCCGAGTACCACGCCGACGACGCGATCGAAACCCGGCTTGCCGCCGCCGACCCCAAGAACAATGACCAGCGCGAAAACATGCTGCGGGTGCGCGCGATCCTAGGCCGCACGCTGGCCCTGACCGGCGACGTCGACGCGGGCATCCGCGACCTCCAGCAGGCGGTCGACATCGCCGCCCAGCTGATCGCGATCGCGCCGACGCAAACCGGCTTTCAGGCAAAATCGGCGCTCTATCTCGTGCAATTGAGCCGCCTGAAACGCCTGCACGGGGACCTGCCGGCGGCACGGACGCTGGCCGCACAAGCGCTGGCCATCCTGTCCAGGCTCACTCGACAGGATCCAGCAAACGTTACATGGCAGCAGATTGACGCCGCGGCACGCAGCGAGCAGGCCGCGCAATCATTTGCCGGCGGACAGTCCGCGGCGGCGCAGGCGCAGGTGCAGGTCGCCATGAACATCCTGCAACCGTTACTCGCCAAGGAACCGGATGACCGCGGCCTGGTGCTGGATACGCTGTCCGCGAAGCTGCTGCTCGCCGACACCGCCAGCGACGCAGCAGCGACACGACGGCTGCGCGAGGAGGCATGGGAGGCGAGCCAATCGGTGAAGGACGGCAAGGACGATCCGCGCCTGCTCGCGCTGCAGGTCGAGGCGTTGCTTGGCCTGCAGAAAAATGCCGAAGCAAGGCTGCTGATCGAGCGCCTCTGGAATGCCGGTTACCGCGACCCGGCGCTGCTGGCGATCCTGCGGCGTGCCCGCGTGGATTACCCGGAAAACCCCGCCTTCGCGACGCGCATCGCGCAGATCATGCAGGTCGACGCCAGCACTCCGGCGCCCGTCACGGCAGCGGTGCGCACGCCGCACCCGAAGCCCTGAATCAAGGCGCTGCGGCCCGCCTTCCACGCCGCCCATCGATCCCTGCAGGAGTACGACATGCCCAACGTAACACTTGAGGTGACACTGAAAAACGGCAGCCTCGACGTCGACCAGTCGGGTAACGGAAACCAGATCGCCCACGGCCAGTCGGTGACGATCACCTGGCACCTGAGCGGCCCCGGCGTGAGCCCGGGATCATTCAATGCGATCAGCGATCCGACCCATCCCGGGTTCGCCTGGATCCAATCGCCTCCATCCGGCGTGTTCGGTCAGGCGCAACTCGCGAACAACGGCGACAAGATCACCATCACCGATGCCAACGACAGCACCAGCTCGAGCGGCGAGTGGATCTACCAGCTCTGCGCGACGATCAATGGCGCCCCATACTCGACCATCAGCACGCTGCCTACGGCCACCACGACGAATCCGGTGATCAAGAACCTGTAGCGCCACCATGCAGGCGCTTTGGCGCAGGGACAGCGAGGAAGCAATGCCAAGGGTACCTCGATCCGAACGGCAACATCGCATACCAGTCAAGCCTGGAGACCATCATGCCAAAGACCAGCAAAGACAATCAGAACATCCCGGCCGAACCGCAGCCAGACGACCAGACCCAGGATAGCAACCGCGACTCCGACCAGAACGTGGAACAGTTGGGCACGCTCTCGCCGAACACAACGACCAACCCACAGATCAAGAACCTCTGACACTAACCCAGTGCCTCGCATGGAACATCGATCTTGCCCCCTCGCACCTGCGAGCGTATCGCGGTGATCGGCGTGACCAGCCACCGCAATATCTGCGCGCCCGATGCCGACCGATTAGCGAACTGAAGCAGACCAGCCATGAGCGGATAACGAAACACGCCGGCTCTTGTACCGAAATAATCGATGTTCAATGAGGCATTTCCGCATAACGTGAGGATGAAACCATGAAAAAGCGCATCGCATTGTCTGTAGCTTTTGGCATCGCCTTGGCGGCGACTTCGGCACTTGCCAGTGCCGGTACGCCGGCCGCGGGTTCCTCGGACTCGGTCATGGATGCCATCAGCAACTGGTTCGCCTGTGCGATTGGCAGTCAGAGTTGCGTATCTCCCGACACCACCACAGACCCGAGGATCAAAAACAACTAGCAAGGCGGCGCAGGCGGCAGGCCTGAGCAAGGCTTGCCGCCTTCATCCGCTCAAGGCGTTGGCGCCATCCGAAAATCGAAATTACCTGACGCGACCCCTTGCCCACCATGGAACATCGACCTCGCCTCCTCGCACCTGCCAGCGTACCGCTGGTGATCGGCGTCACCAGCCACCGCAACATTCCCGCCCGCGAAGTCGACCTGGTGCGGCGCCGCGTGCGGGAATTCCTGGCGCAACTGCAGCGCGATTTTCCCGCGCTGCCGCTGGTGGTGCTGTCCGCGCTGGCCGAGGGCGGCGACCAGTTGGTGGCGGAAGAGGCGTTGGCGCTCGGCGCGCGATTGATCGCGCCGCTGCCGTTGCCGCGCGAACTCTATGTCGAGGACTTCCACCACGCGGCCACCCGCGACCGTTTCGATGCACTCGCCGCGCGTGCCCGGGTGATCGAGCTGCCGCTGCTGCCGGACAGCACCTCCCGCGGCATCGGCAATCCTGGCCCCCAGCGCGATCGGCAGTACGGACGGGCCGGCGTGTTCATTGCGCGGCACTGCCATCTGTTGCTGGCGATCTGGGACGGCAAAGCGTCGACCCGGCTCGGCGGTACCGCCCAGGTGGCGGAGTTCTTTCTCAGCGGCGTGATGCCGGGCCTGACCGAGCGCCGCTGCGGCGGCCGTCATCACCTGCTGGGCAGCGGCGACGAGCGGCTGGTCTGCCAGATCGTCTGCTCGCGCGATACCGACGACGGCGCGCCGCTCCCGCCACTGCAGCCAGGGCAGCTGCTGTGGCGCACGCAGACCGAAGTTTCATTGCCCGACGTTCCGATGCCTGCGATGTTCCACCAGACTTTCGCGCGCATGGCCGAGTTCGACGCGGATTGCCTGAAATACCGCAGCGAGATCCACGGCGGTGCCGGTGCCGATGGGTCGCCAAGCGACACCGCAACGCTGGCACGGCCGGAGGCGGCCCTGTTCCGTGCGGCGGACTGGCTGGCGGTGCATTTCCGCCAGCGTGTGCTGCTGGCGATGCGAACCCTCTACACGCTGGCGGCAGTCATGGCCATCGCCTTCACGATCTACGACAACCTGCCCGACCAGGACGACTTCATCTACGTATTCCTGCTGCTGTTCGCCGGCGGCGTATGGCTGGCCACGCTCGCGCGGCGACGCGGCTGGCATCGCAAATACTTGGATTACCGGGCACTGGCGGAAGGCCTGCGCGTGCAAGGCTACTGGCGCCGTGCCGGGATCTCGCTCACCGGCGACCCCGAGTTTGCACAGGACAGCTTCATGCAGAAACAGGACATCGAGCTTGGCTGGACGCGCAACGTGATGCGCAGCGCCGCACTCTGCCGCGTGCCGGGCAGCGGCAACCCGGAGAGTGAGTTGCGCGAGGTCATCAGCGAATGGGTCGGAGACGGCGCACATGGTGGCCAGGTGGACTACTTCCGCAGCAAGGCTGCGCAGCGCACGCGCCAGCATCGCTTCACCGAAATGCTGGGCTTCGCCAGCCTGCTTGCCGGCATCGGCATCAGCATCGTGCTGGCGGCGCTCGCACACCGCCTGGCCGCCGATACCAAGAACACGCTGGTGGTCATCATGGGCGTGCTGTCGATCCTCGCCGCCGTGCGCGAGGCTTATGCGTTCAAGAAGGCCGACAAGGAACTCATCAAGCAATACCGCTTCATGCAACGCATCTTCGACGAGGCGCGCAAGGCGCTGGCCCTGACCACCAACGCCACCGAGCAACGCGCCATCCTCCACGCGCTGGGCGAGGCCGCCCTGGCCGAACACGCCGAATGGGCCCTGATGCATCGCCAGCGACCGCTGGAACACGGGAGAATGTAGGCGAGACCGGAGCAAACCACATGAGTCGATTCACCGAAGAATGCCGCGCCTGTTTCGACTTCGAAGTCGACTTCTCCAACGGCGGCGGCATCCAGGGCCAGGGATTCCGGCTCGACATCGACGGCGACGACATCGACGACGCGGCGCTGGCCGACTACATCGTGCGCGACATGCGGTTGCTGATGGTCGGCGCCGTGCGCATCCTCAACAAGTCGATCATCCGCGAACGTCACAAGCGCCAGCCGCAAGCCGCGCCGGGCAACGCCGTCCGGCCGGACCTGATCGACCTCGCCCACGTCGTGCACAGCGGCGAGGAGGTCTACCCCGGTCTGCCCGCGCCCCGCGTGTCGGACCATCTCAGCCACCAGGCCAGCATCGGCCGCTACGCCGAGGGCGTGACGTTCCAGATTGCGCGCATCGACATGGTGGCCAACTCCGGCACCGCGATCGACGCACCCTCCCACCGCTACCCCGGCGCCGCCGACGTCGCCCAGCTGCCGCTCGGCGACATCGCCGACGTGGATGCCGTGGTCATCCACCTGCAGGGCATGCGCGGTCGAAGCATCGACCGCGCCGCGCTCGCGGCACTGGACGTGCGCGGGCGCGCCGTACTGCTCGATACCGGCTGGGCCGCTCGCTGGGGCACCAGTGCCTACCTGCAGGCGCAACCTTTCCTCAGCCGCGACGGCGCCGAGTACCTGCGCGACCACGGCGCGGTGCTGGTCGGCGTCGACGCGCTCAACATCGACGACACCGGCGATCCGCAACGCCCCGCCCACTCGATCCTGCTGGCCGCCGGCATCCCGATCGTCGAGAACCTCGCCTCACTCGCCATGCTGCCCGCCGAGAAGCTGCGCTTCTCCGCCGTGCCGATGCGCATGGCAGGCATGGGCACGTTCCCGGTGCGGGCGTGGGCACGCCTGGGTTGAGGTAACCGGCGGCATGCGGCAGCGCTGTGCGCCGCCGGAACTCGACTGATCGCGGAGGCACCCCGTCGCGCGGCGTGCGTCAATGCCGGCGCGACATTCGACCGCATGGGCCACCCGGGCCAAGTTGACCACAGTCAAACGTGAGCGCGTGGCGCACGCGCATGATCCGCCCTGTCCACAAGCGGGCGCGATCCATGATCAGCTGCGACACCGTCATCATCGGCGCAGGCCCGGTCGGCCTGTTCCAGGTTTTCGAGCTGGGCCTGCTCGGGCTGGATGCGCACGTGGTCGATGCCGTGCCGCATGCCGGCGGGCAATGCATCGAGCTGTATCCGGACAAGCCGATCTACGACATCCCGGCGGTGCCGGTGTGCAGCGGGCACGAGCTGATCGCGCGGCTGCAGCAGCAGATCCGGCCGTTCGCGCCGCAGTTCCACCTGGGCCACACCGTCACCTCGCTGGAACGCATGCAGGACAGTCGCTTCCGCCTGCAGACCAGCGGCGGGCTGGCGTTCGACGCAGGCGCGGTGATCATCGCCGGTGGCCTGGGCGCGTTCGCACCGCGCACGCTGAACCTGCCGGAAGCCGCGCCGCTGGTGGGCCGCACGCTGCACTACAAGGTGACCCAGCCGGCGCTGTTCGACGACCAGGACATCGTGATCGCCGGCGGCGGCGACGCGGCACTGGACTGGGCGCTGGAGCTGGTCGAGCGCGTGCGCAGCGTGGTGCTGGTGCACCGCTCGTCCAGCTTCCGTGCCACGCCGGCCAGCGTGGCACGCATGCAGGCCTTGTGCGACGAGGGGCGCATGCAGTTCTGCGAAGGCGACATCGTCGGCCTGGAAACGGCGAACGACGCACTGGCGCAGGTGCGCGTACGCACGCGCAGCGGCATGGTCCAGCGCATCGCGGCCTCGCACCTGCTGGTGTTCTGGGGCCTGCATCCGGCGCTGGGGCCGATCGCCGAATGGGGACTGGCGCTGGAACGCCAGCAACTGGTGGTGGACCCGGCGACCTTCCGGACCTCGGTGCCCGGCATCTTCGCGGTGGGCGACATCAACACCTACCCGGGCAAGAAGAAGCTGATCCTGTCGGGCTTCCATGAAAGCGCGCTGTGCGCGTTCGCCGTGCACGCGCACCTGCACCCCGGCGACAAGGTGAACCTGCAGTACACGACCACCAGCCCGGCCTTGCAGCGGCGCCTGGGCGTGCGCGATGCCGAGCGCGATGACGTCGTCGCCGAGCCGCCGCCACGCGTGGCTGCCACGGCCTGACCTCGCCCGCCCGCACGCGTTCAATCACTCATCCCGGGAGACATCCCATGCACCGTCCCTCCGCTTCCGACGACCTGCGTTCGCCCGAACGCCGGCGCTGGCTGAAGCAGGCCGGCCAGCTCGCCATCGCCGGCGGCCTGCTGGCCGGCGGCGGCTGGGCGGTGCTCAAGCGCAAGCAGAACCTGTGGCAGGTGCGCCGCGAGCGCACGCTGATGCAGACCTCGGTGGCGGTGACCTGCCTGGCCGATGACGTGCAAGCCGCGGGCGTGGCGATCGAGGCGGCGTTCGCGCGCATGGCCGCGACCGCCGCGCAGCTGACTCGCTTCGATCCCGCCAGCCCGTTGGCGCGACTCAACCGCGAGGGCCGGCTGGCGCAGGTGCCGGCGCAACTGGATGCGGTGCTGCGCCAGGCGCTGTCGCTGTCGCGACTGACCGACGGCGCGTTCGACCCGACCGTGCTGCCGGTGCTGCGCTACTTCGAAACGCTGCGCGGCACGGCGGCCACCGACGCGCACGAGCAGCGCGTGGCTGAAAGCCGCGACGCGCTGGTCGGCTACCGCGACCTCGCACTCGATGCGCGCGGCGCGCGGCTGCTGCGCCCGGGCATGGCGATCACGCTGGACGGCATCGCCAAGGGCCACGTGGTCGACCAGGGCATCGCCGCGCTGCGCGGCGCCGGCATCGAGTACGGCTTGATCGACGCCGGTGGCGACATTCAGGCGATCTGCGGCAACGACCCGGCGCGGCACTGGAACGTCGGCATCGTCGATCCACGCGACGTCAGCCGCGTGGCAGTGGTGCTGCAATTGCGCAACGCGGCGGTGTCGACGTCCGGCAATTACCGCGTGTTCTTCTCCGCCGACCGGCGCCTGTTCCACATCGTCAACCCGCGCACCGGCTGGTCGCCGCAAAGCTATTCCAGCGTCACCGTGATGGCGCAGCGTTCGGTGCTGGCCGACGGCATGAGCACGGCGGCGTTCTCGCTGGAGCTGCCGCGCCTGTCTGCACTGATGGACGCGCAGGACCAGCAGTGGCTGGCGTTCTCGCGCACGGGCGGGCAGCGTTGGCGCTCGCGCGACCTGCCGCTGATCGCCGGCACGGCGGAGCGCGCGTGATGCGCTTGTCACGCCCGCTCGTCACCCGCCTGCTGCTGGCGCTGTGCCTGTTGTTGCCGGCACCCGCCGCGCTGGCCGGCATCGATGCGAAGCACCCGCAGTTGCACGAGGTATTTCCGCAGGCCACCCGCTACGGCGACATCGAAGGCACGCCGCCGGCGGCCGCGGTGTACCGGGGCGACAAGATCATCGGCTACGTGTTCGAGACGGTGATGGTGGCGCCGGTGCCGGCGTACTCGGGCGCGCCGATCAACCTGCTGGTGTCGATCGGCACCGACGGCAGCATCCGCGACGCCCGCGTGCTGGAGCAGCACGAGCCGATCCTGCTGGTCGGCATCCCCGTGCAGAAGCTGTACGACTTCGTGGCGCGCTACATCGGCCATCGCGTGGACGACCAGATCGTGGTCGGCGGCGGTGCCAGCGGCAGCGTGCGCATCGACGCGATCAGCAGCGCCACGGTGACCTCGATGGTGGTCAACGAGACGATCATGAACTCGGCGCTGAAGGTGGCCGCCTCGCGCAAGCTGATCGCCGGCGCGACCGACACCGACGCCAGGACCGCGGCGGTGCGCACCGACTACTACCAGCGGGCCGACTGGGACACGCTGACCGGCAACGGCGCGATCGCCCACCTGCAGCTCAAGCGCCAGGCGATCACCGACGCCTTCAAGGGCCAGCCGGAGAGCGGCCTGGTCGACGATCCCACCGCGCCGGCGCCCGGCCACGAGGGCGATGTCTTCATCGACCTGTACTTCGCCGACGTCACCCCGCCCACGGTGGGCCGCAACCTGCTCGGCCCGACCGCCCACGCCGACCTGATGAAGCAGCTCAAGCCCGGCGACTCGGCGATCGCGGTGATGGCCAACGGCATCTATTCGTTCAAGGGCGTGGGTTACGTGCGCGGCGGCATCTTCGACCGCGTGCACGTGCTGCAGGACGGCAAGCTGGTGCTGTTCAAGGACACCGACCTGGTGCAGTTGAACGACACCCCGCTGCGTGGCAAGCCGGCGTTCGCCGAGCAGGCGATCTTCATCGTGCGCAACAGCGGCAGCGGTTTCGACGCGACCCGGCCGTGGACGCTGCAGCTGATGGTGAACCGCCAGGTCGGCCCGCTGCAGAGCATCTACCACACCTTCACCCGCGACTACCGCATGCCGGCGGTCTACACCACGCGACCGGAGAGCAGCACCGACTCGCAGTCCAATGCACTGCCGGCCGACGCCGCACTGTGGCAGAAGATCTGGTACGGCCGGCGCATCGACATCGCCGTGCTGCTGGCGGGGCTGACCGTGCTGACGCTGGTCCTGCTGTTCCAGGACTGGCTGGTGACGCGGCCCGTGCTGCTCGAACGCGTGCGCACCGGTTTCCTGATCTACACGCTGGTGTTCATCGGCTGGCACGGGCTGGCGCAGCTGTCGGTGGTGAACATCTTCACCTTCATCCAGTCGGTGCTGCACGGCTTCCATTGGGAAACCTTCCTGATGGACCCGCTGATCTTCATCCTGTGGGTATTCGTCGCCGCCACCCTGCTGCTGCTCGGGCGCGGCGTGTACTGCGGATGGCTGTGCCCGTTCGGCGCGCTGCAGGTACTGGTGAACAACGCGGCCAAGCGGCTGCACGTGCCGCAGTTCGAGTTTCCGCGGGCGGTGCACGAGCGGTTGTGGGCGCTGAAGTACGTCATCCTGCTGGTGCTGTTCGGCATGTCGCTGCAGTCGCTCAACACGGCCGAGCACTACGCCGAGATCGAGCCGTTCAAGACCACGTTCACGCTGCACTTCGCGCGCTCGTGGAGCTACGTGCTCTACGCGGTGCTGCTGGTCGGCGTATCCGCGTTCAACCACAAGTTCTATTGCCGCTATGTCTGCCCGCTGGGTGCCGGACTGGCCGTGTCCGGACGCTGGCGATTGTTCGAATGGCTGCGCCGACGCCCCGAGTGCGGCAGCCCCTGCCAGGTCTGCGCCAACGAGTGCGAGGTCAAGGCGATCCATGCGGATGGCCGCATCGACTTCAACGAATGCCACTACTGCCTGGATTGCCAGGTCACCCGCGTCAACGACCACAAGTGCCCGCCGGTAGTACAGCAACGCAAGAAGCGCGAACGCGCCGCGCGGCCGTTGCCCACACCGATCGCGCTGATTACCCCGGCGAACGCGCCGGAAACCCGAGAGCCGGCGCCCGTCGTCGACTGATCCCCACCTCACCTGCCTCTGCGGATGGAAGCCATGCACGACGAATCGAAAATCAAACCCGAAGCAATCGAGGAAGGCGCCGACCCCGCGCGTCGCAACTTCATCAGGACCAGCGCGCTGGCCGGCCTGGCCGGTGCGGCGGGACTGGCACTGGCGGGCTGCGGTCGCAAAGGGGACCACGGTGGCGCGGAAGGTGCCGCCGCCGGACACGATGGCGAACGCCAGCGCGAGCACGGCGAGCACGAAGCCGCTTCCGACCACGTGCCGCCCGGCCAGCTCGACGAGTACTACGGCTTCTGGAGCGGCGGCCAGTCCGGCGAGGTGCGCCTGGTCGGCGTGCCCTCGATGCGCGAGCTGATGCGCATCCCGGTGTTCAACCCCGACTTCACCATCGGCTGGGGCGTCACCAACGAGAGCAAGCGCGTGCTGGGGCCGAACTTCCCGCCCGGCGGCGACTGCCACCACCCGCACATGAGCCAGACCGACGGCCACTACGACGGCCGCTACATCTTCATCAACGACAAGGCGCACACCCGCGTCGCGCGCATCCGCTGCGACGTGATGCGCACCGACCGCATCACCGACGTGCCCAACGTGCAGGCGATCCACGGCCTGCGCGTGCAGCGCGCACCGCGCACCGGCTACGTGTTCGCCAACGGCGAGTTCCTGATCCCGGCACCGAACGACGGCCGCGACCTGGACGATCCGAAAAAGTACCAGACCATGTTCAGCGCGCTCGACGGCGACACCATGGAAGTCGTCTGGCAGGTGCTGGTGGACGGCAACCTGGACAACACCGAGGCCGACTACGCCGGCAAGTACGCCATCTCCACCTGCTACAACAGCGAGGGCGGCATGGACCTGCCCGGCACGATGCAGGCCGAGCGCGACTGGGCTGTGGTGTTCAACATCGCGCGCATCGAGGCAGCGGTGAAGAAGGGCGAGTTCAAGACCATCGGCAGCTCCAAGGTGCCGGTGCTGGACGGTCGCCACGGCTCGCCGCTGACCCTCTACATCCCGATCCCGAAGAACCCGCACGGGATCAACGCCAGCCCCGACGGCAAGTACGTGGTGGCCAACGGCAAGCTCTCGCCCACCGTCACCGTGATGGAGTGGAGCCGCATCGACGACTGCTTCGCCGGCAAGCTGAAGGACCCGCGCGATACGGTGGTGGCCGAGCCCGAACTGGGCCTGGGTCCGTTGCACACCGCCTACGATGGCCGCGGCAACGCCTACACCACGCTGTTCATCGACAGCCAGATCGCCAAGTGGAACATCGCCGACGCGATCGCCGCCCACGACGGCAAGAAGGTCAACTACCTGCGCCAGAAGATCGACGTGGCCTACCAGCCCGGCCACTGCCACACCTCGATGGGCGAGACCCGCGATGCCGACGGCAAGTGGCTGGTGTCGCTGAACAAGTTCTCCAAGGACCGCTTCCTGCCCACCGGCCCGCTGCATCCGGACAACGACCAGCTGATCGACATCTCCGGCGAGACCATGAAGCTGGTCGCCGACGGCCCGGTCTACGCCGAACCGCACGACGTGATCCTGCTGCACCGCCGGCAGCTGATCGACAAGGTCAGGAAGAGCTGGGATCGCGACGATCCGTTCTTCGCCGAGACGGTGGCGATGGCGAAGAAGCACGGCGTCAACGTGCTGTCCGACAGCAAGGTCATCCGCGAGGGCCGCAAGGTGTTCGTGTACATGACCTCGGCCGCGCCGATCTTCAGCATGGGCAGCTTCAAGGTGAAGAAGGGCGACGAGGTGACCGTGGTGGTGACCAACATCGACGCGGTGGAGGACGTCAGCCACGGCTTCTGCATCGTCAACTACGGCATCAACATGGAGATCAGCCCGGGCGCCACCGCCTCGACCACCTTCACCGCCGACAAGGCGGGGGTGTTCTGGTACTACTGCACGTTCTTCTGCCATGCGATGCACATGGAGATGAGCGGGCGGATGCTGGTCGAGGCGTGAGCCGCGTCGTGCCGCCGCGCAGTGCGCGGCGGCACGGCCGGATTCTCCGTCCCATGGATACGCTTCGTTTCCTTGCCGCCCTGGCGCTGGCGCTACCGCTGGCGGCACCGGTGCATGCGCGCGAGTCGCTGGAGCAGCTTGTGGCCGCGGCGGCGCCTGGCACCACCATCAACGTGCCGGCCGGCGTGCACACGGTGCACCTGCGGCTGGACAAACCCATCACCCTCGTCGGTGAACCCGGCGCGATCCTCGACGGCGGCGGCGAAGGCGACGTGGTGCGCATCGGCGCCGCGCAGGTCGCCGTGCGTGGATTGACCATCCGCCATAGCGGCACCGATCTCACCGCGATGAACGCCGGCATCTTCGTCGAGCGCCAGGCGCGCGACGTCACGCTCGAGGGCAACCACATCGAGCAGAGCCTGTTCGGCGTCTACCTCGACGGCGCGGCCAACGTGCGCGTCGCGCACAACGTGATCCGCGGCATGCGCTCGCTGCGCGTGGCCGACCGCGGGGACGGCATCCACCTGTGGAACGACACCGGCTGCACCATCGAGGGCAACGACGTGGCCGACTCGCGCGACGGCATCTACGTCTACGTCAGCCCGCACAACACCATCGCGCGCAACGTGGTGCACGAGGTGCGCTACGGCATCCACTACATGTATTCCCAGCACAACCTGCTGCTGGGCAATATCAGCCGCGGCAACCTGGCCGGCTACGCGCTGATGTCGTCCGATCACCTCAAGGTGATCGGCAACACCGCCGAGGACGACGAATCCTACGGCTTCCTGCTCAACTACATCTCGCACAGCGAGATCGCCGGCAACCAGGTACGCCGCATCAACGGCCAGCGCGACACCCGGGGCGGGCTGATCGACGGCACCGAGGGCAAGGGGCTGTTCGTCTACCTGTCGCAGTTCAACACCCTCCACGACAACCTCGCCGCCGACTCGCAGATCGGCATCCACATGACCGCCGGTTCGGAGAACAACCGGTTGTGGGGCAACCGCTTCGTGGACAACCGTATCCAGGTGAAGTACGTGCAGAACCTGGCGCAGGAGTGGTCCGAGCGCGGCCGCGGCAATTTCTGGAGCGACTACCTCGGCTGGGACCTGGACGCCGACGGCATCGGCGACGTGCCGTTCCGCCCCAACGACGGCGTCGACGTGCTGCTGTGGAAATACCCCTCCGCGCGCAACCTGATGTCCAGCCCCGCGGTGCTGCTGCTGCGCTACGTGCAGCGCGCGTTCCCCGTGTTCACGCCGCCCTCGGTGCAGGACAGCCGCCCGCTGATGAAAGCCCCCTCCTCCTTCCGGCCCGACCATGAACCACGCGATTGAATTCGAGGCGCTGGCCAAGCGCTACGGCACGCTGGCCGCGCTCGACGGCATCAGCGCCTGCGTGCCGCGCGGCCGGGTGATCGGCCTGCTCGGCCACAACGGCGCCGGCAAGTCCACTCTGATCAAGCTGATCCTCGGCCTGATCGCGCCCAGCGACGGCCGGCTCGATGTGCTCGGCCAGTCGCCGTGGCGCGCGCACGCGCTGCGCCGGCGCATCGGCTACCTGCCCGAGAACGCCACCTTCTACGCCAGCCTCAGCGGGCGCGAACTGCTCGACTACCTGGCCCGGCTGAAGCAGGCGCCGCGCGGCCAGGTCGCGGCGCTACTGGAGCGCGTGGGCCTGGCGCACGCCGCCGACCGGCGCATCGGCAGCTACTCCAAGGGCATGCGCCAGCGCCTGGGCCTGGCCCAGGCGTTGCTGGGCTCGCCGGAACTGGTGCTGCTGGACGAGCCGACCACCGGGCTCGACCCGCAGGCCTCGCGCGAGCTGTACCGCATCGTCGGCGAGCTGCGCGCGGACGGGCGCAGCGTGCTGCTCTCCTCGCACCTGCTGGCCGAGCTGGAGCCGCACATCGACGGCGCGCTGATCCTGCGCCAGGGCCGCCTGCTCGCCGCCGGCAGCCTCGACGCGCTGGGCGAGCAGGCCGCGCTGCCCGCACGCCTGCTGCTGCGCCCGCGCGAGGACGCTGCCGGTGGGCTGCTGGTCCGGCTGGACGCACGCGGCCTGCCCGCACTGCTGCGCCCGGACGGCCTGCTGGAACTGCAAGTGCCGCGCGCCGGCAAGCTGCCGGTGCTGCGTGAACTGCTGGCCGACCCCGCGGTGGCCGACCTCGACGTGCGCGAGCCTACCCTGGCGCAGCTCTACGACTGGCTGGGCGCCGGCCAGCACACCACGGCGGAGGTCTGCGCATGAACACCGTGCTGACCGTCGCCGGGAAGGAGTTCCGCGACGACTTCCGCAACCGCTGGACGGTGGCGCTGACCATCCTGTTCGCGCTGCTGGCGCTGGGCATCGCCTGGTTCGGCAGCGCCGCGGCCGGGCGCGTGGGCTTCACCTCGTTCGACGCCACGCTGGCCAGCCTGACCACGCTGGGCGCGTTCGTGATCCCGCTGATCGGCCTGCTGATCGCCTACGACGCCATCGTCGGCGAGCGCGACGACGGCACCCTGCTGCTGATGCTGAGCTACCCGCTCTCACGCGGCCAACTGGTGGCCGGCAAGTTCCTCGGCCACTGCGGCGCGCTGGCCGCCGCCACGCTCGCCGGTTTCGGCGTGGCCGTGGCGATCATGCAGTGGATGCAGCCGCCCGCGCAGACGCTGCAGGCGTGGCTGCACATCGGCCGCTTCATCCTCAGCGCCTCGCTGCTGGGCGCCTGCTTCGTCGGGCTGGCCTGCCTGATCAGCGTGCAGACCGCCGACAAGTCGCGCGCCGCCGGCCTGGCGCTGATCGGCTGGCTCGCCAGCGTGGTGCTGTTCGACCTCGCGCTGCTGGCGCTGCTGGTGGTCAGCGGCGGCAATCCGGTCGAGCGGGCGGTGTATCCGTACCTGCTGCTGCTCAACCCGGTCGACGTGTTCCGCCTGGTCAACCTGACCGCGCTGGGCGACGGCGCCGGCAACGACCTGCTCACCGGCATGACTGCCCACCACGGCTACCCGCCGCTGCTGCTGGGCCTGGCGATGCTGGCCTGGGCGGTGCTGCCGTTTGCGTGGGCGCTGTTCGCGTTCCGGCGCAAGGAAGTCTGAGGAGAACCGCATGCGCATCCACCCCACGCTCCGCTGCACCCGCCCGGCCGCGCTGGCCCTTGCGCTGGCCCTGCTCGCCGGCTGCGACGGCGGCCACGCGCCTGCGCAGCACGCGGTCGACACCCACCCGGACGACGCCTGTGCCGTGTGCGGCATGTACCTGGACGGCTCGCCTGGACCCCGAGCGGAAGCCTGGGTGAGCGGACGCACCAAGCCGCTGGTGTTCGACTCCACCCGCGATTTCTTCGCCTACGTGCTGCAACCGGAGAACCAGTCCGCGCTGCAGGAGCTGTACGTGCAGGACAGCGCGCATATCGACTGGCGCCAGCCCAGCCATGCCGCGGCCAGCTTCATCGACGCGCGCCGCGCGTTCTACGTGGCCTGGCAGCCGCTGCCCGGCTCGATGGGACCGACGCTGGCGCCATTCGCCAGCCGCGCGGCAGCGGAAGCCTTCGTGCACCAACACGGCGGCGCCGTGCTCGCTTTCGACGAAGTCACGCCCGCGCTGGTGGCCACGCTGGATTACCGCTGCCCTGCCCAGGCCGCCGGCGCGCGTGGCCCGCTGCAATGCCTGGCCGCACCCGCGGCATCCTCCGCCCTGCCCGCCACGCTGCACTCACCGGCTGCATCTGCCGCGCCGGCGACGCCAGCCCACCCCCTTCCCTGACGAGAATTCACCCATGCTCGGACTGAACAGTTTTTCGCACTGGATCGTGCTGCTGGTGCTGGTGCTGCTGGTGTTCGGCACCGGCAAGCTGCGCAACGTCGGCCGCGACCTCGGCAGCGCCATCGCCGATTTCCGCCAGGGGCTCAAGGGCGGCCAGCCGCACGAGGCCACGCCGCCGACGGTGCGGCGAGATGCGGATGGCCAACCACGACATTGAGGCGCTGATCCGGATGCGTTGACTTGCCTGATGCAGGCACCGCAACGGCGGTCGAGACTCGCCTGTTGAAGCGTCATCGTCAGCTCAGGTCCCGGCCAGCAACCGCTCGCACAACGCCCGATACACCGCCGGCAGTTTCTCCAGCTCCGCCACGTCCACGCACTCGTCCACCTTGTGGATGGTGGCGTTGACCGGGCCGAGCTCGACAACTTCGGCACCCATCGGGGCAATGAAGCGGCCGTCCGAGGTGCCGCCGCCGGTGCTCTGTTCGGGATCGATGCCGCACAGCTCGCGGCAGACTGCCACCACGGTTTCGCGCAACACGCCGCCGGGCGGGGTGAGGAAGGGTTCGCCGGAGAGATTCCAGTCGAGTGCGAAGTCGAGTCCATGGCGATGCAGGATCGCCTCGGTGCGCGCGCGCAGGTCGTCGGCGCGACTGGCGGTGCAGTAGCGGAAATTGATCAGCGCGACGAGTTCACCGGGGATCACGTTGTTCGCGCCGGTGCCGGCGTTGAGGTTGGAGACCTGGAACGAGGTGGGCGGGAAACCCGCATTGCCCTCGTCCCAGCGCTCGGCGGCGAGTTCGGCCAGGGCGGGAGCGAAGGCGTGGATCGGGTTGAGCGCCTTCTCGGGATACGCCACGTGGCCTTGCACGCCCCGCACGACGAGCGTGCCGGACAGCGAGCCGCGACGTCCGACGCGAATCAGGTCGCCGAGTGTTTCCTTCGAGGATGGCTCGCCCACTACGCACCAGTCGATGCGCTCGCCGCGCCCGCGGAAATGCTCGACCACGCGGCGCACCCCGTCGAGATTGGTCGGACCCTCCTCGTCGCTGGTCAGCAGCAGGCCGAGTCGGCCGCGATGATCGGGATGCGCGGCCACGAACTGCTCCAGTGCGACCACCATCGCCGCCACCGAGCCTTTCATGTCCGCCGCGCCGCGGCCGTATAGACGGCCATTGCGGATGGTCGGTTCGAACGGCGGGCTTTGCCACGCGGCTTCCGGACCGCTGGGCACCACGTCGGTGTGGCCGAGAAAGGCCAGTGTCGGACCGGCGGCGCCATGGGTGACCCACAGGTTGTCGACCTCGCCGTAGCGCAGGTGCTCGACGCGGAAGCCGGCGTGTTCCAGGCGCTCGCCGATCAAGGGCAGGCAACCGGCGTCTTCCGGCGTCACCGAACGACGGCGGATGAGGTCGCGGGCAAGTTCGAGCACGTCGGACATGGGGTTCCTGCGCAGTGCCGGGGGATGCCGCAGCATACCAAGCTAGCTCAGCACCACGCCCAGCAAATGCCCCACGCCAAAAGTGATCGCGGCCGCGACACTGGTGATGACGAATTGCCGGGCGATCGAGAACAGCATGCTGCGCCCGGTGAACAGCGAGGTGCCGATACCGATCAGCGCCAATCCGCCAGCAGTGGAAGCCACGCTGGCCAGCAATGCCGCTTGTCCGCCCAGAAAGAAATACGGCGCCACCGGAAACAGCGCGCCGCAGGCGAACAGGCAGAACGAGGAGGTCGCCGCGCCGTAGGCCGAGCCGCCCAGCTCGGCCGGGTCGACGCCGAGATCCTCGCGCACCAGCATGTCCAGCGCCGCGCGCGGCGTTTCGGTCACGTGTTCGGCGAGGTGCTCGGCCGCCGCCGGTTCCAGCCCCTTGTCGCGATAGATGCCGGCGATGTGTTCGCGGCCATCTTCCGGGGCCACCGCCAGGCGTTCGGCGCGCTCGGTGATCTGCGCCTGGTAGAACTCGCGCGAGCTGTTGACCGACAGCCACTCGCCCAGGGCCATCGAGCACGCGCCTGCGACCAGGCCGGCCAGGCCGGCCAGCAGCACGGCGCGATCGCCGGTGGCGGCGCCGGCCATGCCCATCACCAGGCTGACGTTGGACACCAGCCCGTCGTTGGCGCCGAGGACGGCGGCGCGCAAGGTGTTGCCGCTCTGCGCGCGATGGCGCAACCCGTGCGGACCGGCCGGACGCGGCAACGGAAAGTGGTCGCGGTGGCCGCTGCGGTCGACCGGCGTGGCCTCATGATCCGCGTGCGCCAACCGCACCACGGTCGGCATCACGAACTCGGTGCCAAAGCGTCGCGCAAACCAGCTGAGCGCGCGCACGCGCAGGCCGATCCGCTGCCGCGGCACGGCCTCGCCCAGTTCGCGCAGGCGCGCCTCCCAGAATTGCGCATTGCCGCGCTCGCCCGCGGCGATGCGCCGGTAGGCGTGCTGAAGTTGCGGGTCGTCGGCCAGCTCGGCCAGCCGCGCGTACAGCGCGGCGTTGTCGCGCTCGATGCGCAGGTTGTTGCGGAAGCGGCGGGTGCGGCCGTGGGTCATCGTCAATCACCGAGCTCGTCGTCATGCTGGCCGAGCCAGACCAGCGCCAGCAGCAACACGACGACGAAGCGGAACGCGCTGCCCAGCCCGTTCCACTGCGTGGACATCCACATGCCGAACCATTCGCCGCCGATCGCCATGAAGCCGCCCAGCCACAACAGCACGCCGACGCCCAGGCCGGCCACGGCGAGCTGACCGGCGCACCGGAACGCCGTCGCAGGCGCACGGCGCGCGCGCCACATGCGCCAGGCGCCTGCGCCGCACAGGACGGCGGCCAGTGCTTCGGCGGCGATGATCAGAACGTAGGCGGCATGCTGCAGCAGCGGTGCATGGATCGCGCGGTAGTGGATGGCGGCGTCGGGGAAGATCGAATCCATCGCCAGCACATGCTGCACGAAGACCAGGTTGCTGCCGTAGTCGGTGAGGTTGCCGAACGCGACCAGCGCCAGCCACAGTGCGATCGTCGCCACCAACCCGATCTTCGAAAGCCGCATCGACACGTCAGCGCCCGAACAGCTTCTTGAAGCCGTTGTCGGTGAAGCCCACGCTCACCGTGCCGTCGTCCCGCACCACCACCGGACGGCGGATCAGCGCGGGATATTCCTTCAGCAGCAGTGTCCACTCCGGGTCGCTGCCGGGGTTCTTGCGCTGCGGCAGCAGGTTGCGCCAGGTGGTGGAGGACTTGTTGACCAGCTTTTCCCAGCCGCCGAGCTGCGCCGCCCAGTCCTTCAGCGTCGACGCCGGCAGCGGGTTGGCGCGGTAGTCGACGAAATCATGCGGCACCTCGAAGCGGACCAGCCAGTTGCGCGCCTTGCGGCAGGTGTCGCAAGTGGGCAATCCATAAACAGTCGTCATCCCGATCTTCCTTCCTGTAGGAGCCCGCTCGCGGGCGATGCTCTTGCTTCTGCGAATCCCGAATCCCGATGCCCGCCAGGGCATCGACCGCGAGCGGGCTCCTATGTGGCAGCTCGCAGGAGGTCGTTGATGCTGGTCTTGCTGCGGGTTTTTTCATCCACCTGCTTGACGATGATGGCGGCGTACAGGCTGTGCGAGCCGTCTTTCGCCGGCAGGCTGCCGGCCACCACCACGCTGCCGGCCGGTACGCGGCCGTAGCTCACCTCGCCGGTCGCGCGGTTGTAGATGCGGGTGGACTGGCCCAGGAAAACCCCCATGCCGATCACGCTGCCCTTCTCCACCACCACGCCCTCGACCACCTCGGAGCGCGCGCCGATGAAGCAGCCGTCCTCGATGATGGTGGGGTTGGCCTGCAACGGCTCCAGCACGCCGCCGATGCCGACGCCGCCGGACAGGTGCACGCCCGCGCCGATCTGCGCGCAGGAACCCACCGTGGCCCAGGTGTCGACCATGGTGCCGGCGCCGACGCAGGCGCCGATGTTGACGTAGCTGGGCATCAGCACCGCATCCTTCGCGATGTGCGCGCCGCGACGCACCAGCGCGCCGGGCACCACGCGCGCACCGAGCTGCTGCAGTTCGGCGTCATTGCCGTGGGCGAAGCGCAGCGGCACCTTGTCGAACGCCTGCGCCGGGCCGCCGTCGACCACGCGGTTGTCGTTGATGCGGAAGTACAGCAGCACGGCCTTCTTGAGCCACTGGTTCACCGTCCAGCCGCCGTGGCCGTCCGGCTCGGCGACGCGGCGCTCGCCGGATTCGAGCAGGTCGAGCACCTGCCCCACGGCCGGCCGCAGATGGCTTTCGATCTCGGATGGGGTGAGTGCGTGGCGACGCTCGAAGGCGTCGTCGATCAGGGTTTCGATGGATTGCATGGCGATTCGATTCGGTCGATGAAAGGCGGCCGCTGCGGCGAACGGCAAAGAGTACAGGCTGCCAGCGCGGGTGCGGCCGGGTTCATGCGCTTTTAACCCGACGGCGCAGTACATTGGCTGGACGTCCATTCTTCCACATCCCCACGAGGAGCCGAACATGAGCCAGATCAAGATTGCCGTGCTGGTAGGCAGCCTGCGTGCAGATTCGTTCAACCGCCGACTGGCCCGGGCAGTGGAGAAACTGGCACCGGGCGACCTTGCGTTCCGCCACATCCAGATCAACGACCTGCCGCTGTACTCGCAGGATTTCGACGCCGCCTACCCGGCCACCGCCACGCGGCTGAAGAAGGATATCGAAGGGGCGGACGGGCTGCTGTTCGTCACGCCCGAGTACAACCGCTCGATCCCGGGCGTGCTGAAGAACGCGATCGACATCGCCTCGCGCCCCTGGGGCACCAACTCGTTCGCCGGCAAACCGGCGGCGGTGATCGGCACCTCGATCGGCTCGACCGGCACCGCGATGGCGCAGCAGCACCTGCGCAACGTGCTGGCCTACCTGGACGTGCCCACGCTGGCCCAGCCGGAGGTATTCATCCACTTCAAGGAGGACCTGATCGCCGATGACGGCAGCGTCGCCAACGACTCCACGCGCAAGTTCCTGCAAGGTTTCGTCGATGATTACGTGGCCTGGATTCGCCGCTTTGCACGTTGATCCCGGCGTCGCCGGCCACCACGCCTGCGACTGGTTTTGCGCCGCCGATGGGCGATAATGGGGGACCATTCGACCACGGGGGGAGATCCATGGCGCGATACAATCTGGAGCCGTTGCTGGCCCCGGTATCCGACGAATCGCCGGCCGGACCGGATCTCGAGTACGACCCGGAGTTTCTCGCCCTGGAGCGCGCCGCCGCGCCCAAGGCCGAGCGCGCCGTGGGCGACGCGGTCAAGGCTGCCGAGGAGCCGGACTGGGAGAAAGTCGTCGAGCTGTCCGAGGCGATCCTGCAACGCTCCAAGGATTTGCGCCCGGCGGTGCACCTGACCACGGCCTGGATGCGCAGCTCCGGCATGCCCGGCTGGAGCGCCGGGCTGGGGCTGATCCGCGGCCTGCTGGAACAATTCTGGGACACCGTGCATCCGCAGCTGGACGCGGAGGACGACAACGACCCGACCATGCGCGTCAACGCGGTGGTGCCGCTGAACGACCTGCAGGGTGTGCTCGGTTATTTCCGCACCACGCCGTTCGTGCAGTCGCCGCGCATGGGCCGTTTCAGCCTGCGCGACCTGCGCATCGCCAACGGCACGCTGAAGGTCACCACGCCCGGCGACGGCCCCGAGCCGAGCATCACCGAGATGGAAGCGTGCTGCATGGATTGCGCGGAGGAGGAGCTGGTCCAGACCACCGCCGCGATCAGCGAGTCACTGGAGCATGCCAAGGCCATCGACGCCCTGTTCAACGACCACGTCGGCACGATGGGTCCGGACTTCAAGAACCTGCTCAGCGACATCTACGAGCTGAAGAAATTCCTCGACCCGCAGCTGGCGCGTCGACTGCCGGCCGAAGTGCAAGGCGAAGGGGCTGGCGAAGGCGGCGCGGAGGGTGGTGCACCGAACGCGGCGCGGGCCTCGGGTCCGATCGCCGGGCCGCAGGACGTGATGCGCCGGCTCGACGAGATCTGCGACTACTACACGCGCTGCGAACCCTCCAGCCCGGTACCGCTGCTGTTGCGGCGCGCACAGCGGCTGGTCGGCATGGATTTCATGGACCTGCTCAGGGATCTCGCGCCGGGCGGCATTTCCGAACTGCGCGTGGTGTCGGGTACGCCGGAAGACGAATAGCCCGCCGCCGGGAACAAGTCCGGCGGGCGCGGCGCCTCGTCAGTAAACGCCCTTGCAACTGCTGGCTGCGGGGCGAACCACGAGCTGGTGCACCGAAGGGTCCCAGCTCAGCGACAGGCCGCCCGGAAGCCCGGCCGTGATGCCGGCCGAGGCGATCTGGCTGATCGGCCCCACCGTGCTGCCGTGTCCGTCGCCGAACGTCACCGTCGCACTGATCGCGTAGCTGAGCGGATCGGCGCAACCGTCGACGGTGACGTACTTGGCCACCGTGCCCCGCCCTACACCCTCGGGCATGCTGCCGGTGACCGCCGGCATGGCGCGACCCTGTCCGCCGCCGGGCGCCGGGCAGATCTGGGTCAGCGCGTAGCTCACCGAGACCTTCGGCGCGGGCGCCACCTCCAGCGCGGCCGAGGTGGGCGGCTGCGCCGTGCAGCCCATCAGGAACACCTTGCGCTGCGCCACCACGTTGAGCACGTAGCTGCCCGATGGCAGCGCACCGGCAGGCAATTTCAATTCGATGCGATTGGGCAACACGCCGGTCACCACCGGCTGCACCGCCTGCGGCTTGCCCTGTGCGTCGGTCGCGCTGACCACCGGGCTGGCGCACTGTGCGTCAAGCAGGTTTTCCCCGGTCAGCGCGAACGCTGCCCCGGCGCCGGCGCCATGCAGGACGAACAGCGGGCGTCGATCCAGCGTCTCCACGCCATTGATCACCGGCGGCAATTTCGACCCGCCGGAGGCGGCCGCCTTCAACGCCACGGTGCGGGCCAGTGCAGCCGCCATCGCGGCGACATCCTGGCCCAGGCAGCCCTTGCTGGCCTCCAGGAACGCCTGCGTGCGCTGCACGGCGGCTTCGGCGCGGTAGGCCTGCGCCTTCTCGTCGTTGCCCAGCATGTCGATCGGCTTGGCCAGATCCTTGCCCAGCGCCTTGCGCAAGTCCCGGCCCAGGTCGGCCAGCTTCTGGCTGGTTGCCGCGAGACTGGAGCCAGGCGACCCGGTCGCACGTGCGGCGAGGTCGTGTTGCGCCGTGTCCAGCTGCGTGATGATCAGTTCCCCGGTCAGCCGCGGCGCGATCTGCGGCGCTGCCTGGCCCGCGACGGGGCCGGTCAGGCCCAGCGCAAGCATCGCCACCGCGATGCCTGCGCCGAGTTTGCCGATGCCGGTCACTGCGGCGCTTTCGGCCATGGCATGACCATGCCCAGTGCGTCCGGGTCCTGGCAGGCGGCCTGGTCCGGCTGATCCGGATCGCAACCGCTCTGCTGGTCGGGCGGCAGGCGCACGCCGGAAGGCACGATGCCGTACGAGCGGTAGTTGGCGGTGATCACGCTCGGGTCGATGTAGGAGTCGCCGTGGTTGCCGTTCTGCGCGCTGCCCGCACCGGAGGCGGTCGGCACGTTGATGGCGAAACCACCGCCCAGCGGCAGCAGGTTGCCGGAGCTGTCCACCGCATAGAAGTAAGCGGGCGGCAGGCCGACGTTGGCGATGTTCTGCAGGCCCGTGCCCACCACGTAGATCGGCTGGGAGCTGGAACCCAGGCGCCCGGTGGAACCCCATACGCCTATGCCGTCATACAGCGGTGTCGTGCCGAGCTGGAACAGGTCGCCATGGGTCACCGACAGGTAGAACGGCGAGGTGCCCGCGTTCACCGTGAAGGCGCTGCCGGCCACCGACGCCAGTGTCAGCGTCTTGTCGTTGGTCATGCTGAAGCCGGCCAGCGAAGTGAAGTTGCCCAGCGTGTCGACCATGTTCTTGTTGGGCGAACTCGCGCTGCCCAGCACGGTCGGACCCACCGCGCTGCCGCTAAGCGTGCCGGCAGTGATGATGCCGCTGGCGCCTTCGCTGATCGCGCCGGCCGAGGTGAGCGTGGTGGCCGTTCCCTTCACCGAACCGTTGATCGCCAGATCGCCGCTGGTGGTCTTCAGCGAAGTGCTGGCGCCGCCATCCAGCGGACCGTCGACAGTGAGCGCCTGCGCACTGGTCAGGGCGAAATTGGCTGCCGTGAAGCTGCCCAGCGTGCCGATCTGGTTGGCGCCGTTGAGCGTGGTCGCGCCGACCGAACTGCCGGTCAGGGTGCCGGCCGTGATGACGCCCGCCGCGCCTTCGGTGATCGCGCCGGCCGAGGTGAGCGAGGTGGCCGTTCCCTTCACCGGACCATTGATCGCCAGATCGCCGCTGGTGGTCTTCAGCGAGGTGCTGGCGCCGCCATCCAGTGTGCCGCTGACGGCCAATGTCTGTGCGTTGGTCAAGGCGAAGCTGGCGGCCGTGAAGCCTCCCAGGGTGCCGATGCGGTTGGCGCCGTTGAGCGTGGTGGCACCGGCGGAGCTGCCGGTCAACATGCCGGCGACAATGCTGCCGCCGGCGCCTTCGGTGATTGCGCCAGCAGAGGCCAGCGTCGTGGTCGTGCCCTTCACCGTGCCGTTGATCGCCAGATTGCCGCTGGTGGTCTTCAGCGAAGTACTCGCGCCGCCGTCCACGGAGCCCGTCACCGCCAGCGCCTGCGCGTTGGTCAGCGCGAAGTTCGCCGCCGTGAAGTTGCCCAGCGTGCCGATGTGGTTGGCGCCACCGAGCGCGGTACTGCCGACCGAACTGCCAGTCAACGTGTTCGCATGGATCGCACCAGCCGTCTGGTTGATATTGCGGCCTGCACCCAAGGTAACCGTGTTGCCGGTCAGGGTGCTGGCCAGGATCAGGTCCGAGTTCGCCCCGCTGGCCGTCAGCGTAAGGTCGCCGGCACCACCATTGGCCGACGGTGCATCATTCACCGTCAAGGTCCGGATGGTGTTGAAGGCGAAGTCGCCACCGCTGACGAATGCGCCCAGGGCTGCCACCTGGTTGGCGCCGAGCAGGCTGGTGCTGCCAGCGGAGCTGCCGGTCAAGTTATCGGCGGTGATGACGCCATGGGTGCCTTCGATGATCGCACCGGCCGAGGTCAGCGTGGTGGTGGCGCCGGTCACCGTGCCATTGATGATCAGGTCGCCGGCCGTCGTGGTCAGCGCCACGACCGGGCCACCATCGAGCGGGCCTTCGACGGTCAGCGTCTGACCGTTGGTCAGGCTGAAGTCTGCGCTGAAGCCGCCCAGTATGTTGATGTGGTTGTTGCCATCGAGTGTGGTGTTTCCGATCGAATGACCGGTCAACAGGTTCGCCGTGATGCTGCCGCCGGCGCCTTCGGTGATCGCGCCCGCCGAGACCAGCGTGGTGGTGGCGCCCTTCACCAGACCGTTGATCGCCAGGTCGCCGCTCGTCGTGGTCAACGCCGTGCTGGCCCCCCCGTCGACGGTGCCGCCCACGACCAGGGTCTGCGCGTTGGTCAACGCGAAGCCCGCCGCACTGAAGCTGCCCAAGGTGCCGATGTGGTTTGCGCCGTTGAGCGCAGTCGCACCGATGGATTGACCCCTCAAGGTGCCTGCCGTGATGCTGCCACTGCCGCCTTCGCTGATCCCACCGGCGGAATTCAGCGTTGTCGTGGTGCCGCTCACTGCACCATTGATCGTCAGGTTGCCGGCGGTCGTGGTCAGCGCGGTACCCGCACCGCCACTTACCGGGCCATTCACCGTCAAGGCTTGGGCGTTGATCAACGCGAAGCCCGCCGCACTGAAGCTGCCCAGCGAGCCGATGTGATTGGTCCCGGCAAGGGTCGTCGTACCGGCCGAATGACCGGTCAGCGAAGTGGCCGTGAGGCTGCCGCCTGCGCCTTCGCTGATCGCGCCGGAAGAGGTCAGGCTGACCGCCGTGCCATTGACCGCACCAGCCAGGGTGAGATCGCCCGCACTCACCGTCAGCGCCCCGGTGTTCACCGTGCCAAGGGTCAGTGCATTGAGGTCATTGATCTGGGTGGCACCGCCGGTGAGATTCACCGTGCCGCCGAAGTCGTTGCTGCCGCCTGTCAGGGTGATCGCGTTCGAACCGCCATGGATGGTGCTCGTGCCGATAACGCTCAGCGCACCGCCGGTCTGCAAGACCGCCCCACTGGCGGTGATGTTCAGATCGCCTCCGACCGTGGTCGCGCCCAGGGTTGTGGTGGTTCCGGCGCCCGTCGTGGTGATCGTCAGCCCGTTGCTCGCATTGCCGCTGATGCCGAGGTTCGAACTCGCCGTTACCGCTGAAATTCCGGAGTTTGTACCGCCTACGCCTGTCGAGCCCGCACCGGCAAGGTTCACGTTGACCGCGGTGGTGTAGCCCGAATAGTCCAGGCTTCCGTCGATGCCGGCGTCGAGGCTGCCGGAGATGTCCCCGTCAGCGCCCGAGTGCATGAGGAAGTGGCCGGTGCCGGTGTCGATCAGATTGCCGATGCCGGAGAAGGCGCCTGCCAGATTGGTCGCCGTGCCCTGGTTGTGCCCGGTCAGGCTCCAGGTCTGGTTGCTGGCGGTCAACGTGCCGATACCCGCATCGGCAATGTTCTCGAACGAGGTCCAGCTCACGGTGCCGCTGTTGCCGGCATTGAGGCCGGTCAGATTGTAGATCTGGCTGCTGCCGCTGATCGTGTCAGAGGCAGAACCGCCCTTCGCCGCGGTGATCCCGCTCCAGCCCCCGGTACCGGTCGCCGTGCCTCCCAGGTCCACATTCACCGCGGTCGTGTACGCACTGTAATCCAATGTGCCTGCGGCAGCGGAAGTCAGCATGCCCGACACGCCCGCACCGTTCGCGAACATGAAGGTGCCGGCACCGCTGTCGCTCAGGTTCCCGAACGACGTCCAGCTCAGCGTGCCGTTGTTGCCGGCGTCTGTGCCGGTCAGGTTGTAGGTCTGGTTGCTGCCGGCAATCGTGGCGCCGGCGCCGCTTCCGGCCAGCGTGGTGAGGTTGAAGCCGCTGTAGTCGATGCCCGAGGCGCTCGACACCTTCGTGCCGAGATCGAAGCTGCCGGTCACCCCGGTCACGCTGCCGCCGGTGCCCGTAACCGTACCGAAACCGCTGTACGCGATGCCGCTAGCTGACGAGATACGCGTGTTGTCGGCGAAGCTGCCGACCACGTTCGCGATCGAGCCGCTGCCACCCACGCTGGTGGCGTTCGCGAAGGCCATGCCCTCGCTGGTCCTGCCGTTGTCGTCGAAGCCCACGGCGCCGGTGACCGTCGTCGTGTCGGCCGCGGTGAAGCCGCTATAGCCGACACCGCCGGCATTGCCCGTCTTGGTGCCGCTCAGGTTGAACGCGGTGCCGCCCAGGTTCGTGATCGCGCCACTGCCCGCCACGCTCGTGGCGTTGGCAAAGGTCATGCCGAGACTGCTCTTGGCCGCGCTGTCGAAACCGGCGGCACCGGTGACGGACGTGGTGTCGGCCGCGGTGAAGCCGCTGTAGTTGACGCCACCGGCATTGCCGGTCTTGGTGCCGACCAGATTGAACGCGGTACCCCCAAGGTTCGTGATCGCGCCGCTGCCCGCCACGCTCGTGGCATTGGCAAAGGCGATGCCCAGGCTGCTCCTGGTCGAGCTGTCAAAACCTGCGGCGCCGGTGACGGCCGTGGTGTCGGCCGCGTCGAAGCCGTTGAAGCTGGTGGTGCCTGCCGTACCTGCCATGATGCCGGTCAGGTTGAACGCCGTGCTGCCCAGGTTGGTGATCGCGCCACTGCCCGCCACGCTCGTGGCGTTGGCGAAGGCCATGCCCAGGCTGGTCTTGGCCGTGTAGTCGAAGCCCGCGGCACCGGTGACCGTGGTGGTGTCGGCTGAGGTGAAGCCGTTGTAGTCGATGCCGCCGGCGTTGCCTGCCGTGGTACCGGTCAGGTTGAACGCGGTGCTGCCCAGATTCGTGATCGCGCCACTGCCCGCCACGCTCGTGGCGTTGGCGAAGGTCATGCCGAGACTGCTCCTGGCCGAGCTGTCGAAGCCCACAGCGCCGGTGACCGTCGTCGTGTCGGCCGCGGTGAAGCCGCTATAGCCGACACCGCCGGCATTGCCCGTCTTGGTGCCGCTCAGGTTGAACGCGGTGCCGCCCAGGTTCGTGATCGCGCCACTGCCCGCCACGCTCGTGGCGTTGGCGAAGGTCATGCCGAGGCTGCTCTTGGCCGCGCTGTTGAAACCCGCGGCACCGGTGATGGTCGCCGCGTCGGCGGCCGTGAAGCCGGTGAAGGCAACACCGCCCGCCGAGCCCGCGTTGGCTCCGCTCAGGGCAAAGGTGCTGCTGCCCGTAATCGCCCCATTGCCGTTGCCCGTGACCGCCGTGACGCCCGCCCACGTCCCGCCGATGCCCGTGGTCGCGCCGCTGCCATCGGCCAGGTCGAACGTCACGGCACCGCTGTGGCTGCCGTAGTTCAGCGTCGCCGCCGTCACGTTGCCACTGACGCTGCCGCCGGTGCCGAAGGCCACCGTGCCGCTGGTATCGGCGATGTTGCCGAACCCCGTCCAGGTCACGCCACCACTGCTGCCCTGGTCGATGACCGTGTTGTCCAGCGTGTAGGTCTGGCCGCTGCCCGCGATCGTGGCACCGGCCCCGCTGCCGGTCAGCGTGGTGACGCCGAAGCCGCTGTAGTCGAGCGTCGACGCGCTGGACACCTTCGTGCCGAGATTGAAGCTGCCGGTCACGCCGGTCACGCTGCCACCGGTGCCCGTCACCGCATCGAAGCCGCTGTAGACGATGCCGCTCGCCGACGAGGTCCCGGTGTTGTCGGCGAAGCTGCCGACCACGTTCGCGATCGTGCCGCTGCCGCCCACGCTGGTGGCGTTGACGAAGGTCATACCCTGGCTGGTCTTGGCAATGTCGTCGAAACCTGCAGCGCCCGTGATGGTCGCCGCGTCGGCGGCCGTGAAGCCGGTGAAGGCAACACCGCCCGCCGAGCCCGCGTTGGCTCCGCTCAGGGCAAAGGTGCTACTGCCCGTAATCGCCCCATTGCCGTTGCCCGTGACCGCCGTGACGCCCGCCCACGTCCCGCCGATGCCCGTGGTCGCGCCGCTGCCATCGGCCAGGTCGAACGTCACGGCACCGCTGTGGCTGCCGTAGTTCAGCGTCGCCGCCGTCACGTTGCCACTGACGCTGCCGCCGGTGCCGAAGGCCACCGTGCCGCTGGTATCGGCGATGTTGCCGAACCCCGTCCAGGTCACGCCACCGCTGCTGCCCTGGTCGATGACCGTGTTGTCCAGCGTGTAGGTCTGGCCGCTGCCCGCGATCGTGGCACCGGCCCCGCTGCCGGTCAGCGTGGTGACGCCGAAGCCGCTGTAGTCGAGCGTCGACGCGCTGGACACCTTCGTGCCGAGATTGAAGCTGCCGGTCACGCCGGTCACGCTGCCACCGGTGCCCGTCACCGCATCGAAGCCGCTGTAGACGATGCCGCTCGCCGACGAGGTCCCGGTGTTGTCGGCGAAGCTGCCGACCACGTTCGCGATCGTGCCGCTGCCGCCCACGCTGGTGGCGTTGACGAAGGTCATGCCCTGGCTGACCTTGCTGGCATCGTCGAAACCCGCAGCACCGGTGACCGTCGTCGTGTCGGCCGCGGTGAAGCCGCTATAGCCGACACCGCCGGCATTGCCCGTCTTGGTGCCGCTCAGGTTGAACGCGGTGCCGCCCAGGTTCGTGATCGCGCCACTGCCCGCCACGCTCGTGGCGTTGGCGAAGGTCATGCCGAGGCTGCTCTTGGCCGCGCTGTTGAAACCCGCGGCACCGGTGATGGTCGCCGCGTCGGCGGCCGTGAAGCCGGTGAAGGCAACACCGCCCGCCGAGCCCGCGTTGGCTCCGCTCAGGGCAAAGGTGCTGCTGCCCGTAATCGCCCCATTGCCGTTGCCCGTGACCGCCGTGACGCCCGCCCACGTCCCGCCGATGCCCGTGGTCGCGCCGCTGCCATCGGCCAGGTCGAACGTCACGGCACCGCTGTGGCTGCCGTAGTTCAGCGTCGCCGCCGTCACGTTGCCACTGACGCTGCCGCCGGTGCCGAAGGCCACCGTGCCGCTGGTATCGGCGATGTTGCCGAACCCCGTCCAGGTCACGCCACCACTGCTGCCCTGGTCGATGACCGTGTTGTCCAGCGTGTAGGTCTGGCCGCTGCCCGCGATCGTGGCACCGGCCCCGCTGCCGGTCAGCGTGGTGACGCCGAAGCCGCTGTAGTCGAGCGTCGACGCGCTGGACACCTTCGTGCCGAGATTGAAGCTGCCGGTCACGCCGGTCACGCTGCCGCCGGTGCCCGTCACCGCATCGAAGCCGCTGTAGACGATGCCGCTCGCCGACGAGGTCCCGGTGTTGTCGGCGAAGCTGCCGACCACGTTCGCGATCGTGCCGCTGCCGCCCACGCTGGTGGCGTTGACGAAGGTCATGCCCTGGCTGACCTTGCTGGCATCGTCGAAACCCGCAGCACCGGTGACCGCCGTGGCGTCGGCCGCGATGAAACCCGTGAAGCTGATCCCGCCGGAGGTGCCCTGGTTGGCGCCGAAAAGCGCAAACGGTGACCCACCGATGCCTGTAATCGATCCGGTGCCGGCGATGCTTCCAGTACCGCTTGGCGCAGATCCGCTGAACGCCACGTTGCCGAGTCCGGCAAGCGCTCCATTGAGCGTTATGGACGTCCCTGAAGTTGCCGACAGGTCGCCGGCAACCGAACCATGGCCAAGGTCAAGCGCTCCGCCACTGCTGACCGTCAGGCTGCCTGTTTGCAAGGTACCCAGCGCCAGCGCGTTGGCATCGGTGATCTGCGTGGTGCCGCCGGTCAGGCTCACCGCACCGATGAAGTCGTTGAGCGAGGTCAGCGTGATCGCGTTGCTGCCGGCGTTGAAAGTCGATGTTCCGTTGACCGTGTAGAAACCGGCTCCCTGCGTGATCCCTCCGGCCGTGGTGGTGACCGACAACGGGCCGTTGACGGTCAGGTCGACCGCGCTGAACGTGCCGCTGTTCGTCGTCAGGCTGGTCAGTGCCGTCGTTGCGCCGACCGCGCCGCCGAAGCTGGCGGCGCCGCCGGTGTTCACCGCCAGCGTGTGCGCGCCATTCACCGTGGAGCCGAAGCCGATCGTGCCACTGCCACTGCTGGCCAGCGTTGCATTGGCACCCAGCGTCACCGAGCCGTTGTAGGCCTGGTCACCGCTGGTGCTCACGCTGGCGGTATTGAGATTCGTCGTGCCGCTGACCTGCAGCACGCCCACACCAGCCACCGCCCCTGCCAGCACCGCATTGCCGGTCACCGTCAGGTTGTTGCCGGCACCTGTCACGGCCGCCAGGCTGATCGTCGTTCCAGTCAGCATGACATTGGAACCGAGCGTCAGCGCGTCGCCCCAGCTCTGCATGCCGCTGGTGGCGACATTGCCACTCAACGTGGCGCTGCCGGCGGCATCCGTGATCAGGCTGGTCAACGCCGTCGTGCCGCCGACCGCAGCGTCGAACCTGGTGATTCCGCTGGCGTTCACGGTCAACGCATGCGTGCCGTCGACAGTCGAGGCAAAGGTGATGTCGCTGCCGCTCAACACGCGGTCGCCGCCCAACACCAATGCCGTGTTGTAGGTTTGTGCTCCGCTGGTCGTCACGTTGCCGACAAGCGTGAGCGCAGCGGCATTGGTCAGACTGAAGCTTGAGGCGGTGAAACTTCCGAGATTGCCGATCTGGTTGGCCTCTCCCAACGTGGTGGCACCGGCCGAGCTGCCAGTCAGGGTGCCGACCGTGATGGTGGCTCCCCCCACTTGCGAGATGGTCCCTCCGGTATTCAGCGAGAGGGTGGTGGCGTGGGCCGGAGCGATGGCCGCCGTGATAGCCAGGTCACCGCTGTTGGCGTCACCGATCACGATCGTGTTGGCGGTGATCTGATCCAGTTCGGCACTCGTCACGCCAAGCTGGGGATCTGCGGGAAACGGAGCGTCGGGGCCCAGCGAAATGAGCCGTCCCGCCGTAGCCTGCCGGATGGCCACGATACCGGCGGTGCCGGCATTGATGGTTCCGAGTATGTCGGCGTTGTCTGCAACCAGGCTGACGTTTGCGCCGGTAGCGACACCATTGGTGGTATCCACTGCGACGCCCGTGCCGATGTTGATGCGCGCGCCGCCGCCGGCGGCTCCGAGCGTCACCGCACCACCGGCGGTGACGATGCCCGAACCCACCACGCCCAGATCGCTCGTGGTGGTGGTGATGCCGACGTTGCCGCTGCCGGCGGTACCGCTGACATTCACGCCATTGGCGTCAACGATGTTGACCGCGCCGGTACCCTTCGCGCTGAACACGATGCTGTCGACGTCCGTCTGGATGGCGCCCGATGCGCCGATCGCGCCATTGGTGCCGCCCGCCGTGAGAGTCAGGGCGCTGCCGGAAATCGTGCCCGCAGTGCGCGAGATGCTGCCGGCAGTCGCAGTCAGCGTGGCCGTACCACCGCCCAGCGAGATGTCGTTGTTGAGCGAAATGTTGCGGCCGGCGAGCAACGACAGGTTCAGCACGTCGCCGCCAAGCACCGAATCGAATATCTTGTTGTTGATGACGATGTCGTTCGCCGCATTGAACGTGAGCGAGTTGGTTCCCTTGCCGTTGTAGTCGAGGTCGGCATTGAGGGTGATGTCGCCAGCTTCGGAATTGGCGCCCCCCGTACCCGTCGTGACCGTGACGCTGGCGCCACCGGTCAAGGCGGCGGTGATCAGGTCGACGCCGAGCGACGCTCCGTCGTTGGTCGACACAAAGGGGTTGGCGGCATTGATCTTGGTGTTGCCGCCGCCCGCGACGATCGTGATGTTGTTCGGATCGATCAGCCAGTTGCCGCCCAACCCGTCGGCGCTGCGCGCGAAGACCTGCGGCGTACCGGTGATGGTGAGCGCGCCGTGGCTCGACGTCTCGACGAAACCGCCGTTGCCGCCGTCAATGCCGCCGCGCGCGGACAAGCCGCCGGCGATGACCGAGTTGTCGCGCGAGAACACGGCGATGCTGCCGCCGTCGCCCTTGCCGGTTGCATCGGCGTTGAGCGACGCATCCGGCCCGATGTACGTGCGCGCGGCCACGGCGAGGCCTTCGCCTCCACGGATGCCGCCACCGACGCGAATGGCTCCGCCACCCAGGCGACCTGAAGCATCCACCGTGCCGCCAGTGACCATCACGTCATGGTCCGACAGCAATTCGATGCGCCCGCCATGGTCACCCGTGGCGGTGACACTGCCGCTGCTCTGCACATTGCCGCCGTTGCCCGCCAGCCGCACCACGCCGCCGTCGGTGCTGATGCCGCTGGCGTCGATCACGCCGGAGTTGTTGACCAGGTTGGTGAACAGATCCTTGGCTGCCGAGGCCTGCAGCACCACGGTGCCTCCTTCGGCCTTGAGGGTGCCGGAGTTGCTGACTGCCGCTTCCTTGTCGTCCAGGCGCTGCTTCAGTTCGCCGGTGATCTGGATGTTGATCAGGCCGTTGCCGTCGAAGTCGAGTACGGCGTGTTCGGCGCCGTCGAGGTTGATGCTGCCGTAGTTGGCCAGGATCACGCCGTCGTTGGCCACGCTGCCGCCGACCAGTGCGACGGAGCCGCCGCTGGCGGCCTGAATCAGACCGTGGTTGACGATGCCCGCGCCCGCGCCGACCGCGTTGAGGCTGTAGTTGCCGGCAAGGAAATCCTTCGGGGTGAGGTCCAGCGTGCTGGCCATCAGGCCGCCGACATTCATCTGTGCCGTGGCGCCGAAGATGATGCCGTGGGTGTTGATCAGGAAGACCTGACCGTTGGAGTTGATCTTGCCGAAGATCTGGCTGGGGTTCTGATCTAGGATGCGGTTGAGCGCCACCGCCGAGCGGCCGGGCTGGTTGAACAGCACCGATTCGTTGGCCTTGAGGTTGAATGTCTCCCAGTTCAGCGCCAGTCGCTGCGAGATCTGGTTGATCACCGTCTCGTTGCCGTTCTGGGTGATGCTGCCGGTGCCGCCGACCACCGTGCCGCCGGTGGGGCCGCCGGCGAAGGCGTCAGGACTGACGGCGATCGAGCCGATCGCGAGCCCGATGCACAAGCTGATCGGCCAGGTCTTGTGCAGCGGCAGGCTGCCGGAGGGCAAGCGTGCGATCCGATCCACGGAAGCGCCGTTGCGCGATTCACGCCGGGTGCTGATGTGCTTGCTCATGTCGTCGTCATCCCTCAGAACGTGAAGCTGAAGCGGGTATAGATGTGGAAACCCTTGCCGTTGGACGCGTTCTGCGAACTGGTGGTCTTGGCCGCGTCGAAGTGCAGCTCGAATTGCTTGAATCGCGGCAGGCGGAAGATGAAGCCCGCACCGGCGCCGCTCAGCTCCGCGCTGTCCGGCGTGGTCATGCGGTTGGCGCCGGCCGAGTAGCCCCTGGCGTAGTCGTAGAACACCTCGAACTCCAGCAGCTCGCGCCACGGCCTGCCGTAGAACGGCGACACCTTGTCGCCGAAACCGGGAGCATCGACGTGGTATTCCAGCGCGGTGTAGAAGCCGCGGTCGCGCAGTGCGTCGGCGATCGGGTAGGAGCGCACGCTGTCCGGGCCGCCCATCGCGAACTGCTCCAGCGGCACCAGCGCGTCGCGGGTGTACTGGCTGATGAACTTGAAGTTCAGGCGCTGCGACTTGGTGAGGAACTGCAACCGGGTGTAGGAGAGCTTCGCGACGAGGAAGCTGCGGTCATGCTGCGGGCTGATCAGGTCGGGCTCGCGCGAATCGTCCCTGATCGACTTGCGCAGGGCCACCTGCATGATGTCCACGCCGTGGAAGCGGCGATCGGTATGCAGCATGCCCCAGGTGGCTTCCGCCACCGTGAACTTCTCGTCGGACAGGTGGAAGCCCAGGCTGTCGAGCTGGGAGCGTTCCCTCAGCAGGTGCAGGGTGGCCACGTGCTGCAGGTCGTCACGATTGATGTACTTCCAGTCGAGGCCGCCGTAGTAGAGCGAGCTGGGGCCTTTCACGTCGAGCGCGGCAAAGGTGCCGGTATTGATCTGCAGCTCGTTGCGCGAGGCGCCGACCACCGCCGACAACCCCGGCGTGCTCGTGAACGGCACCCGGTAGGTCAGCGCACCGTAGATGTTGTCGTTGGGGTCGAGCGCGTAATCGACGTTGGCCGTGAAGGTGTCGCCCAGGTGCAGCGGATTGGCCCATTCCACGCCGGCCTGCACGCGGTACTTGCCGGTCAGGTCGGTGCCGTAGTTGTTGGCGCCGAGAGTGAACTGAACCGGCCGCTTCTCGTGGGCGATCATGATCAGGTCGGTGTCGCCGGTCTGCTCGCCGGGCTGGAAGGTCGAGGCCACGGTGACGCCGGGAAGGTCGCGCGCATAAAGCAAGGCGGAATCGACGTCGCTCTTCAGCAGGGGCTTGCCGCGCAATTCCTGCGCCGCCGCCGAGATCACGTCCGGCCGATAGCGCTTGGTGCCCTTGACGATGATCTTGCCGATCTGCCCTTCCAGCACCTGGATGCCGACGACCTGGTCGGAGCCGATGGTCTGCGCCGGCAGGAACGCGTTGGAGACGATGAAGCCGGCGGTGCGATAACGCTCGGTGATCTTGTCGGCGACGCCCTGCATCTGGGCGAAGCTCAACTCGGCCGTGCCCGCGCCTGCGGCCAGCTCGCGGAACTGCGCATCGGCCAGTGCCTGGATGCTGGCCGGCGTGATGCCGAGTTGCGCATGGCTGCCGACGCCGCTGACGCGAAAGCCGCGTACTGCGACCGTCTGCACGGCCGCCGCATCGCGATCGCGTACCGGCGGAACGACGCCGCCCGGCGGCGGCGATGGCGTCGTCTGCGCGGGAGTCGAAGTGGGTGCGGGTGAAGACTGACCTGGCGCAGCCGTTGCTGCTTCCTGGGCGTGAACCACGCCGCCGGTGAATGCCAAGGCCGATGTCAACGCTGCGGCGAGACGGACAATTCGCACGATACACTCCCCCGGCTGCATCATCTTTCCATTGACGGCACGCCTGGACATCGAAGGCGCGCCAGCTGCGAAATCGAAGCCCCCCACGGATCGGGCAATTGCTGCCCCCGGGCTTGGATCGTCCGATCAGGATACACCCTCGTCGCGCTGCGGAACCAGTCACCGCAGGCCTGCACGCGACGGTTTGGCGAGCGATTTTCCGCCCTCCGTCCCGCCCTCGTGACGCGCCGCAGCAGCCGATGCCGGAACCGGCAAGCCCGGCGCAAGCTAGCCGCGCAACAACCAGTAGGCGAGCGCACCCAACGCGATGACGAGCAGCAGCACGCCGCCCGCCACCGACTTCCAGCGCGTGGCCGGTCGCATCGCCAGCAGGCTGGTCAGGGCATGGCTGGCCGAGTCGGCGGAGGCATCGTCACGCGGCGCCGCCGGCGCCCTGCGCGGTCGCGGAGTGGTGGTGGCCGTCGGCGGCACCAGGGTGTTGCGGGCGGTGACCACCGCACTGGGGTCGTACAGGCTTTCCAGCAATCGCCGGCGACGCGCGCGATACTCGGCGCGGGTGATCCGGCCAAGCCGATGGGCGTCGTCGAGCACACGCAGATCCTGGTTCACGGCACGCCCGCGTTCAGCGAAATCGATCATTTCACCTCCCTGAGGATGCGGAAGCCGACGTCGCGCTGCGGCGAGCCGCCATCGCTGCGCTGGGTGCCCACGCTGCAATCGGACCAATAGCTGGTGTAGCTGCCGCCGCGCACGGCCACGCTGCCACCGCTGACGACCCACTCCCAGGCGTTGCCGGTCATGTTGACCAGGCCCCAGGGATTGCGCGAACGCCCGCGGGCGGAAACCAGCGCGCCACTGCCGTCGCCGCCGCCAGCCGAAGGCGGCACGCAGTTGCTGTCCTCGGCCTGCTTGAAGCGGCCGCCGGCGCTGGCGGCATTGAGCCATTCGGCATCCGTCGGCAGGCGATAGCTGAAGCCGCTGACATCGCTGAGCCACCGCGCATAAGCCTGCGCCTGGCTGAGCGGGATGTTGGTGATCGGCGCATTGCCGAGATCCGGATCGCTGACCGACTTGGCTGCGCACTTGCCGGATGCGCGGCAGAACGCGTTGAACTCGTTGATCGATACCTCCGCACGCGACATCGCATACGGCCGTCCACCGCCCGCGCCAGGCACCACCACCATGAAGGGGCCATACGACGTCCCGAAGCTGTCGCGGCAGAACTTGCCGGTCCCGGCCATCCCGGCTTTGGCGCACGGATCGGGGCCGCTCGGCCCGCTCGGCACATTGGCGACCTTGCCCGGCTGCGCCGGTGTCGGTGCGCCGGGCCGGGGGACCGGCACGGGCCGCCCCGGCAGGGCGCCCTGCTCCGTGGCCGGCGTCGACTCAACGGGCGTGGCGGGTGCGGGTGCCGGCGCCGGTGCGGCCGCGGCACTCGGCTTGACCCGGTCGAGTTGCTCCTCCAGCGTCTTGCCGGTCAGCTGGCCACGAATGCGCATGTCCGACTCGAGCGCGGCCAGCGCCTTCGGATCGTTGCGCCGCACGCTCGCCAGCTGCTGCTTCAACCGTGCGTAATCGGCCGTGCTGGTCGGCTGCCGGGCCGCGGCCATGATCGCCGCCACCACGTCGTAGCGTGCCTTCGCGCCACGCAACTGGGCATTGCCGCCGAGCACCTGCAGGCCTTGGCCAAGCACCTCGGCGGCCTTTTCGTAGCGCCCCTTCTGGAACGTTTCCTGGCCCAGGCCGAGATAGGCATCGGCCAGCAGCTTCGGACCCTCGTTCTGCAGGAACGGGTTGTCCGGCTGCAGCGCCTTGATCCGCGCCAGCGACTGACTCGCCTTGCCGACGTCCGCCGCGGCCGCCGCGCTGCGCATCGACTCGATGCGCGACTTCACTTCCGCATCCGCGCTGTCGCGCGCCGCCTTGGCCTGGAGGTCGGCCTGCAGCGCATCCAGCTTGGCACTCTCGGCCAGCAAGCGTGGCGACTGCGGCACATACTTCAGCCCGAAGTCCACCGCCAGGCGCGCCTGCGGCAGATGCTGCGGATCAGCCTGCGAGGCGGCCACGTCGGCAATCGAGGTGGCCAACGCACCGACCGTGCGGGTGGTTTCCGGCGAGGTATCGCCCTTGAGTGAGGCCATCGCGCTGGCCACGGCCTGCTGCCAGTCGGGCGTGAGCAACGGCTTGGCGGCGAGCCCGGCCAGGGTGGCGCGAGCAGCGGCAATGGCTTGCACCTGCTGTTGCTGCTGGCGCGCCTGCGCGGCGCTGCGGGCCGCACCGACCTCGGCCAGCACGGTGGCGTAGCCGGCTTCGGCCGGGTCCATTCGCTGACCGGCCTGGACGATGCGCTGGGCTTCATCGAGATCGCCAGCGGCGATCCGCTCGCGCGCCAGCTTGATCAGGCTGGCATCGACGTTGCCGCGCACCTCGGCATAAGCCGGTGCGCCGACACCAATCTGCTCGCGCGCGGTACCCAGCGCGCTGCTGACGTCCTGCAACCACACGGCCGTGCCCAGCGGCTTGGCCAGCAGATCGTCGACGCGGCGCTTGGCCAGCGCATTGCGTTGGGCTTCGCTGGCGGCCTTCTGCGCCAGCTGGTTCTGCTGTTCCAGCAGTTTCTGGCGAGTCGAGGACAGATCGGCATCGCCGGGAAACAGGTTGACGCCGAAGCCCGCGATGGCGATGGCGCCGTCCAGATCGCCGGCGCCCTGGCGTTCGGCGGCCTGGGCGGCCAGCGCCTGCTTGAGGCGCTCCGCCTGCGCCGGCAGGCGGGCGTCGTCGGCCAGCAGCTTGGCGGCGCCCTGGTAGGCGGTGGCGGCGCGGTTGCGCCAGTCGTCGCTGTTGTCGGGATGATCGAGCAGGCCACTGAGCGAGAGCAGGCTCTGCTCGCGCTGCTGCTGCAACTGCGCGGCCTGCTGTTGCGCCAGTTGCTGCGCGGCGAGCGCCTTGCCCAGCTCATCCAGTTGCGCGCCGCGCTGCTTGATCCGCGTGGAATCGGGGAACAGACGACTGGCCAGCTTGAATTCGGTCGCGGCCTGGTCGACCTGCCCGGCATCCAGCGACTTGCCGATCGCCGCGTCGTACTTGAGTTCCAGCTCGGTGTTCTTCAGCAGCGCGCTGGTCGGGTCGATGGCGCGGATCTTGTCCAGCGTGGCGACCACGTTGTCCGGCTGGTTCTCGAAGATCGCCCCGGCACCGATCTGCTGGCTGAGTTGCGTGTCGAGCGCGTTGAGCAGGTCGTTGCGCTGCTTCTCGATCTCGCTGCGCTTGATGTCCAGCGCGGGCGAATACAGTTTCAGGTCGTCGCGCAGCGTGAACACCTTCTGCGTACCGGCGTAGTCGTAGCGACCCTCGGTCGGGTTCCAGTACGCGTCGATCCGACTGAGCAGGAACTTCTGGATCAGGTCGCTCTGGTCGACCACGATGCGCTTGCGGTCGTCGTCGCTGAGCGTGTCCAGTGCCTGCAGCGCCTGCGACTCGCTGGCGTAGCGATCCGGCCGGGTCAACGTGAAACGCTGGATCACTTCGTTGACGTGATGGTCGTGGCGCCAGGTGACCCAGCCCCACACGCCGCCGGCGACGATCAGCACCGCCGGCACGCCGTAGATCAGGAACGGCAGCGCCCGCTCGCGCAAGCCCACGTCGCGCAGGCCGTCCACCAGCTCGGTGGCGCTCTTCAGGCGGTCCTCGGCGCGGAACGCCACGCTGGCGCACAGCGTCTTGTACTGCTGCTTGGTCAGGCCCTTCACCGGCGGCGGCTTGCGCCCTTCGCGCATCGCCACCTCGGCACTGACCTTGCCGTAGGGATGGGTGCCGGTAAGCAGTTCGAACGCCACGCAGCCGAGCGCGTAGACATCGTCGCTGGGTACCGGGTCCTTGCCCTGGATCATCTCCAGGCTGGCGTAGGCCGGGGTCAGCGCGCCGAGCGTGCCGGCGTCGAACACGGTCTGCTCGCCCACCGCATCGCCCATGTGCTTGCCGGCGCGGGCGATGCCGAAGTCGAACACCTTGGGCACGCCCTCGCGGGTGACCATCACGTTGGCGGGCTTGAAATCCGAATGCACCACGCCGGCCGCATGCGCGCGACTGAGCGCGCGGGCCATGCCTTCGATCAGCGGGCGCGCCTGCTCCAGCGGCATGCCGTTGTAGGCCTTTTCGCGGATCAGTTGCTTGAGGTCGGAGCCGTCGACGTACTCCATCGTCATGAAGACGATGGTGCGATCCTTGTCGAAATCGTAGACGCGCACGATGTTGTCGTGCGCCAGCTGCTGCGAGCGGCGCGACTCGCGCTGCAGCGAGATCAGCGAATCGGGGTGACGGCGGAACTCGTCGTTCAGCACCTTGACCGCGACGTACGGATCGCGATCGCGCGCCTCCACCTTGCGTTCGTCGCGCGCCTTGTACACCACGCCCATGCCGCCGCGACCGATCTCGCGTTCGAGATAGAAGCGACCCTTGAGCAGCGAGCCGACGGCGACGAAGTCGGCGGTCTCCGCGTCGCCGATGTGCTGCCAGCTGGACTGGCTGCCCATGCTGGAGCTGGTGCCGGTCATGCCCTGGCGCGTGCCCTGGGTGCCGGTGTGGCTGGTGGTCTGTCCCTCGCGCGGCGGCAGCGGCGCGCTGGACACCGGTTTGACGATGGTGGCCTCGTCGGTCGGCGGCTGCGGTGGCCGCGAGGCCGGCTTGACCACGGTGGCCTCGTCCAGCGGCGGCGCCGGCGGGCGCGAGGGCGGCGCCACGCGGGTGGCCTCGTCGTCCGCGGACGGCGGTGGCGGTCGCCGGGTGGTCGGCTTGACCATGGTGACGTCTTCGTCCGGGCTCGCCGGGCCCGGCTGCAGTGTCGCCAGCTTGGCCAGCAAGGCCTTGGCGATCAGCGGATCGATCCGGCCCGCCGCCTGCTCCTGGCCGATCCATTCGACGCCGGCACGATGCTCGTCGGCGGACAACGACGGCAGCGCGCCCAGCGCTTCGAACAGCGCGGGCAGCTTGATTTTTTCGGCCTGGTAGGCGCTGACCAGTTCGGCAATGGAATTCATGGATTGGTTGCTGTCTTCATGCTTGCAGGCCGACGACGACGGCCGAAATGTTGTCGCGCCCGGCGCGGCCCATGGCCAGCTCGAACAGGCTCTCGACCAGATCCTGGGGCTGCGGATGCACGCGGCACTGTTCGTGAAGCTCGCTGTCGGACATCTCCTTGTTGATGCCGTCGGAGCAAAGCACGAACGTGGTGCCGGGCTGGCTCCCCGCCACCACCCAGTCGACGAACAACTGGTCCTCGGCGCCCACGGCGCGGGTCAGCACGCCCGAACCGGCAGCCGGCGGCGGTGCGGCACCAAAATGAGTGACGTCGACGTCGCCGCCATGCACGTGGTCGCGGGTGATCTGCCGCAGGCGGTCGTTCTCGTAGCAGTAGGCGCGGCTGTCGCCGACCCAGCCGCACAGCGTGAAATCGGTGTCGCGCACCAGCACCACCACGGTCGAACCGATCAGGTCGACGCCGCGTGAGGCCGCGGTCTGCAGCAGCTCCGCATTGATCCCGACCAGCGTGTCCTCGATCGACTCGATGAAATCGAACACGCTGCCGGCACGCGGCAACGCGCCGAGGCGCTCGACGATCATGTTGCTGGCGTAGTCGCCGGCAGCGTGCCCGCCCAACCCGTCGGCCACCACCCACAGGCCGACTTCATCACGCACCAGGATCGCGTCCTCGTTGTGCTTGCGCACCTTGCCGGTCACCGTGCGGCCGGCGGAAACATAACGGGTGGTCATGCGTGCACCTCAATGACCGCCAACGGCCAGTGGTCGGGACTGGCGCCCAGTCCGGCAGCCGCCGCGATGCGTGCGCGCGCCTCGCTGCAGGTGCCTGCGGCCAGGCTGCGCGCCAGCAAGTCCGGCGGCAGCTGCAGCAAGGGGTGCGAGGCCATCAGCAGCAGCCGGTCGCCGGCCTGCAGCGCGCAACTGACTTCGCCGCAAGTCGGCTGCGCGGTCGCGCCCAGGCCGGGCGCAGCCAGCGACACGGGACTGCACAGCAGGTCGTCGAGGTCGTCGCTGCTGTTGCTCGCGCTGGCGGCCGGTGGCGCATCGCTGCGCGCGAAGAACGGTTGCAGCCGGCCGTGCCGCCAATGCCAGCCTGCCGCCGCGCCGATACGCAGCAATGCGGCCTGGCCGTCGGCCACGTGCGCGGCGATCACCGCGCAATCCTCCGGCACCGGGTCGACGAGATCCTCGCCGAACTGCCGCAGTTGCGGGTTCAACGCCATGATGCGCGTGCGCAGCACCTGCATGCCGCCGATCAGTTCGGCGCCGAGCATGTCGCCGGCAATCGCCGCCACTGCCGCCACGGCCTGCTGGCGCGGATCGGCCACGCCGACCTCGGCGGCGACCAGGCTCAGGCCGACCTCCGGCCGTTGCAGCACGGCGAGGGCGGCGACCGGCGGGTTCGCTGCCGCGGCGACATCCGCCGCGAGGGTCAGGTCGCCGAGCGGCATGGCCGTGGATGCGGCGGGCGAGCTGCCGCCCAGGTCGGCAAGCAGGTCGAGATCGTCCGGCAGCCAGGAGTTGATGGAGGCCACCGGTGGTGGCGCGTCCATCGTCAGTGGCGCGGTTGTGCGCGGAGTTGCAAGCTCGAAGCTGCCCAGCGTCTGCCACGCGGCCGTGCCCTGCCCGGCGTCGAGCAAGCCGGCGTAAGCCTCGGCGCCCGGCAAGCCATCGGTCGCCAGCACACTGGCCGGGACGCGCCCCGCGCCATCGGTCCACCACAGGCACCAGCGCCCGGGAACGGCGCCGAGGCGCTTCCACAGATCAGCCAAGGCTGTCGCGCGGCCATGCGCGGGCAACGGCAGGCGCCAGTGGCTGGCCGCTGTCCAGTCCACCTCACGCCACGGATCGGGCCGCGTCTGGCCGGCATCGAGCGGGCTGCCCAAGACCGCGACCTGCGCGTCGAAGTCGTCCACGCCGATGCTCGCATCGGCCTGCGCCGCGCGGTGCAACTGCTCGGCGCGTTCGAACCATTCCGCGCCATCGCCGATGGCTGCAGCAACGTCGGAGAGCGGCGCGGCGATCACCATCGGAAAACAGCGACCCACACGATCGGCGCCCGGCCCCATGACGCCGACCCACGCCGCCTCGCCGCATACGCCCGGCGCGAGTGCGAAACGCCACGCCGGGCTGGCGTGGAACGCCTCGTGCCAGGTATCGCCCAACGCGTCGCGGCTGTGCGCCACGGCTGTCTCGAAGTGCCGGTCCCAGGCATCGACGAAGCTGGCCGGCAGCCGTCGCTGCACGAAGTCTCCCGCGCAGGGCAGCTTGCCGAAGAAGCCTGCGGCCGCGGACGGCACGCGCTCAGCCTCCGCACCGGAAGCTGGACAGGGCGTTGCTGAGGAACGGATTCTTCAGGTTGTTGGCTTGCAGCGTCACCTTCGCCACGTGGCCGCCGAAATTGAAACTGGCCACGAAGCGCAGGTCGGACTGCTTCTGCAGGTTGGCCGCCTGCAGTGCGCGGAAGAACGCCCAGTCGCCGCGATAGTCGAACGTGGTGAGCAGGTTGCCGGCGGTGTCGTAGGCGGAGATGGAGACGCGGCCCGGCTGCGGTCCGGGCCATTTCATGCTGACGTTGGTCGCGCCACCCGGCTGGTATTCGTATTTCTGCCCGTCGACGTCGATCACCAGCTTGCCGATGCCGGCATCAAGCACCGGCGTGAGCCAGGTGAAATCGACTTCCGGCAGGTTGCCGCTGCGGAAGAACATCTGCTTGATCCGGTCGGCGCCCTGCAACTGACCCAGCATTCCGGCCGAGCCGCTGATCGCGCCGGGCCCGGTCTTCCATTGCCAGTTGCGGCCACTGGCGTCGATCAGCTTGCCGGCGGTCTGGTTGTAGAAGCTGTCGAAGCGACCGCCATAGCCGAACAGCTCGCCGAAGTTCTGCAGCGGGATGTCGTTGTTGCTCGACGGCGAGAACGGGTAGCGTCCGCGGGTGAAGTCGGCGCAGTCCTTGCCGACGGCCTGCTGGTACTGGTCGTCCAGCGCGCTCTTGGTGCCGCTGGCCACCAGCGCCTGGCTCTTGCCGGTGAGTGCGGCAAACCAGTTGGAGGCCGGCGGCGGGAGTTGCGCCGCAGCCTGCTGGGCCAGCAGCAACTGCGGGTTGGGCTGGCCGGCCGCGTTGCTGAAATCGCCCATGGTCAGCAAGGTCTTGCTGAGGTCGTCCAGCGTCTTCAGGGTCTGGTCGATCGGCTGCGCGCCGGGCGCGCCCTCGGTGAGCTTGTCGATCTCGGCGAAATGGTCACTGATGACCTTGCCCGGTTTCTCGCTGGCTGCATCGCCACCCGCCGCACCGGTGGCCCCGGCCTGCGCCAGCGCCCGCGCCAGCGCAGTTTGCGTGGCACGCTTTTGCGCCAGCTTCTTGGCCACGTCCTCGGCCTTGTCGGCGGCATCGCCGGGCGGCGCGCGCATCAGATCGCTGGTGTTGTCGCGCACCACCTTGAGCAGCAGCTTCAGCGGCGAGTTGGGGCCGGCCAGCTTGGCGGCGATGGCGCTGGCGTCCTGGATGTTGTTGATCGGCTGCAGTTGCAGGTCGGCGAGAACATCGTCCCAGGCCTTGATGTAGTCCTGCTCGTAAAGCCCGAGCACCTGTTGCGCGAGCTGAGCCTTCTGCACCGCGTCGATCTTGGTGGCGCCGAAGACCCAGTCGTCCGCGGCGAACTGCGCCACCGACTGTTCGATGCCCTTGTCCACCTCATGCTTGAACACCGGCTGGGTGAACAACGCCGGGATCGGATCGGACAGCGGTTTGCCGCTGCGCCGCTGGTACACGTTGCCGAGCAGGCCCAGTTCCTTGTCCAGCCGCAGCGGCGGGTAGTTGCCGCTGCCGGCGGTGAGCTTGAGGTTGCCGTAGATCAGCGTGGCAAGGTCCGCGGTGCGCAGCGTGCTGCGCGCCTGCTCGACCAGGTTGTCGTCCAGGCTCAGCGGGCGCAGGCGCCCCTCGTGCGCGACCAGTGCGTCGAAGTGCTTGCTCAGCGCCTTCTGCAGCACCGGGTCGTTCGGAAACAGGCGCTGCCACTCGACCCCGGCCAGCGCCACGATCTGGTCGTGGTCCAGATGCTTGGGCTCGCCCAGCATCAGGTAACCCTTCAGGTAGTAATAAAGCATCTGCGGGTCGCCGGCGTTGGCGGCCAGCCCGGCGCGGAACTGCGAGGCCACGCCGGGCAGCAGGATCGCGTTGAGCTCGCGGTAGTACGCATCGCGCACCTCGTCGCCCACCGCGTTGCCCTGGTACAGGCCCAGGCGCATCGACAGCGGCACGTCGCCCTGGTGCTGGTCGGCCACGTCGACCGCCGCGGACAGCGCTTCCAGCCGCTCCAGCACCAGCGCGAAATACGCCTGCTGGTTCGGCGCCAGCGAGAGATCGCTCTGCGCCGGATACTTGGCCAGCGCCGTGTGCACGTCGGCCAGATAATTGCCGTTGCGCCGATAGCTGGTGGCCAGGCCGAACACCAGCAGGCCGCAGGCCAGCAGCACGCCGATGTAGCAGGCCGCCTGCAGCAGCACCTTCTGGCGCTCCAGCTTGGGATCGGTGCCGGCGAAGCCCGATTCGCGGAACAGCACGTCCTTGAGCAGACGCTCGACGAAGAAAGTGCGGCTCTGCGCGCCGGGCACGTGCAGGCGCGAGGCGTCCAGCCCGAAGGTGCGCGCCACCGCGCCCATCATGCGGTCGATCGGCGTGCCTTCCTGCGTGCCGGAGGTGAAATACGCGCCACGCAGCAGCAGCGGCGCGTCGTACTGATGGCCCGTGAACACGCCTTCGACGAACTGCCGGGTGATCTCGCGCAAGGCGCCCAGCTGCTGCGGAAACGACAGGATCGCGGCGCGCCGCTGGCGGTCGCGCTCGCGATGCAGGCGATCGAGGATGCGCGTATTGAGCCGCTCCAGCAGCAGGTTGAACTCCGCCAGGAACTGTTTGGCCGCGGTGCCGGCCATGGTCTGGTCGACCGGGAACGACATGCCCCAGACCTGGCTGCGCAGCTCCGGCGTGAGGTCGTCGAAGAACTCGGTGAAGCCGGCCACCAGGTCGCACTTGGTGAACACCAGGTAGGCCGGCACCCCGATGCGCAGGTGCTTGGCCAGCTCGTCCAGCCGCTGCCGCACCGCCATGATGTGCTGCTGCCGCCCGGCCTCATCCAGGGTGAGCAGGTCCGACAGGCTCATCGCCACGATCACGCCGTTGATCGGCCGCCGCTTGCGGTACTTGCGCAGCAGGTTGAGGAACTCCGTCCACGCCGACGCATCCGCGCCGCGGTCGGAGTCCTGGGTGGTGTAGCGTCCGGCGGTATCCAGGAACACCGCCTCGTCGGTGAACCACCAGTCGCAGTTGCGGGTGCCGCCGACGCCACGGATCGCTTCCTTGCCGAACTTGTTCGACAGCGGGAAGTTGAGGCCGGAGTTCTGCAGCAGGGTGCTCTTGCCCGAACCCGGCGGGCCGATCACCACGTACCAGGGCAGCGCGTACAGGTTGGTGCCGCCGCTGCGGTTCTTGCGCAAGGTGTCCACCGCTTCCTGGAAGCGCCCCTGCAATTGCGCACGTTCGTTGGCGGCGCGATCGTCGATGCCCGCAGTCGCCGGCGCACCCTGCTCGCTGAGGTCACTGGCCATCTGCCGCGCCTTGCCGCGCACGCGCATCTGCCGCACCTGCAGCCACACCGCCCAGATCACCACGATCACCAGGATCACCAGCAGCCGCACGACCTGGCTTTCCAGCGGATGCGACTCGCCGAAACCGAGGTAGGGGCCGCCGAACCAGATCAGCAAACCCAGCAGCAGCAGGCCGACGAGGGTGATGAACAGGCGGGATTTGAACAGCGCAAGAAGCTTGCCCACGATGTTCAGTCCTCCGGGCTGTAGAGAATTTCGACGCGACGGTTGCGCGCCCGGTTGGCTGGCAGGTCCGGCGGCAGCGCGATCGGCTGCGACGAACCGGCACCGCTGGATTCGAGCCGCCCGGCGTTGTCGATGCCCTCGCTGAGGATCTGCACCACGGAACGCGCGCGTGCCGCCGACAACGCGTAGTTGTCCTTGAACTTCAGCGAGTGAACCGGCTGGTCGTCGGTATGGCCAACCACCACCACCCGGCCCGGTACCTGGTTCAGCGCCGCGGTGATCGCGTGCAGCATCGGGATCTGCCGCGCTGTCACCTCGGTACCGCCGGAGGCGAACATCGCCGGTGCATCGAGCCGCACCAGCGCCGAGCCGTCGGGCTTCTCCTCCACGGTCAGCGCGCCGGCCTGCTCCTGCGGCGCCAGCAGCTGCTTGAGACTCTTGCGCTCGACCTTGGGCTGGGTCTGGCGCAGCCGCGACTCGTCCGGCGGCACCGCGCTGCGCAAGCCGATCTGCGCCACCTGCGCGCTGACCGGCGAGGACAACTCGTTCAGGCGGGTGTAGAAGTACAGGAACGCGCCCAGCAGGATGCAGGCGCCGGCCGCCACGATCACCCACAGCGGCACGTAGCGCACCAGCGGGTTGCGCCGGTCCTCGATGCCCTTCCAGTGCGGTGCCAGTTCGTCCGCCGCCGGCGGACGCTGCACCTTGATGCGCCGGTAGAGCTCCTCCTGGATGTCGGCCAGCTTGGCGCGGCCGTCGGCCTCGATCTGGTAACGCCCGCCGAAACCGAGCGTGAGGCAGATGTACATCAGTTCGATCAGGTCGATGTGGCGCGAGAAATCCGCGCACAGGCGATCCAGGATCAGGAAGAACTTCTCGCCACCGTACGATTCGCCGTGGAAGGCCACCAGCAGCGTCTTGGCCGCCCAGCCGCTCTGCCCGCCCCACGGCGTGTTCATCACCGCCTCGTCGAGCGTGGTGCACAGCACGTAACGCGCGGCGGTGATGGTTTGCGCCGCAATGCCGGCGGCTTGCGCGTTGCTCTCGAACTGGCGCACCTGGGCGATGACCTGCTCGCGCAGGCGCGCCGCATCGGGCTGTGACGCGCTGTTGCGCAACTGCACCGACAACAGCAGCAAGGGGCTGGCCGCCTGAACCAGGGTATTGAGCCCGGCACCCAGGAAATCGCCGATTGCAGCCGCGGGAACCTGCGCGTGACCCGCCGCCGGCCGTGCCGGCGCGGCAGTCGGCCGGGTAGCGGGAGGCGCTGCGGGAACAGGAGCGGGCGCGGGGGTCGGCGCAGCCGGTGCAGGTGCGCCGCGCGGGCGGACTATGGTCCGGTCCTGCTGCGGATCGTCGTCGTGGGGACCATTGCTGCTCATGCGCTCAACCTCGGATCGCCCAGAGTTGCAGGTCGAGACCGGCGAACTCGCCGCCAAAATGGAACGCGATGCCGCCCGACGTCTTCAGGCTCCGCCACATCGGCGAATTCTTGTCGAACTCGAAATACAGGTAGCCGGAGTTGTACGGAATCTGCCGCGGCGCCACCGGCATCGGCGCCACCGGGATGCCCGGCAGCTGCAGGTTCACCAGGTCGCGGATCTTCTCCACCGGACCGATCTTCGACTGCGCCGGCAGCTGGCGGCGCAAGTCTTCGGACTTCAGGTCCGCCTTCGCCGCCAGCACGAAGGCTGCGGTATCGATCAGGCTCAGGTCCGGCACCACCGCCACCCACACGCCGAACTTGCGCTGCTGCATCGGGATCGGGATCGCAGTCTGCTCCATCACCGCGCTGAGGCTGGTGCGCAGCGCCACGATCAGCGGCTCGAAGCTCGCGTACAGCGCCTCATGGCGGTACGCCGGAAATGCCGGTGGACGCTTGCCGGCAGCAGTGAAAGTGGCCAGCTCGCCGGCCATCTCGGCCAGCACCCGGTAGAAATCCTCCGGATGCAGGATCGGCGCGGCACAGAGGTGCGCGATCAGCGGCTGATAGCGGTTGACCACCTGCAGCAGCAGGAAGTCGGCGATCTCGGCGGCGCCGCCGCGATCGGTGACCGCCACGCGGCTGGCCAGCGCCTCGCCGCGCTGGTGCAGCAGGCCCAGCAGTTCGGACAGAAACGTGCTCAACCGCGACGCGGCCTGGCAGCTCAGCACCGTCGGCATGAACGCCTCTTCCAGGATCACCCGCCGGTCGGAGCGGCATTCGACGATGCGCGCCACCGGGATCTGCGCCAGCCCTTCGAGCGGTTGCGACTGCGGCAACAGCCGGCTGTTGAGCCCGCCCACCTCCAGCACGGTGAGCCCGTCGACGCTGCCGGAGGCGTCGCGCACCTCGGTCTCGCGCACCCGATAACGGAACAGCTTTTCCGCCGGCGCCTCGGGCCGGCCGCTGTCCGGCTGCGCCGGCGAGCGCAGCGGCAGGGTCAGGAAGACGGTCTGGTCGCGCCAGTTGTCGTTGACGTCCAGCGCCAGCGGCAGCGGATCGTCGCCGGGCATGTCGAACGGCGTGCCATCGGGAAACACACCACGCGCGCGCTTGATGCCGAGCTTGCCGATCGCCAGCAGGTCGGTTTCCAGCTCCAGTTCGGAGAAGCCCCAGGTGTAAGGACGCAGGCCGCCGGCGCGCAGTTCGACGAAACGCTCCAGGTAACGCTCCTGCTGCTGCAGGTGCTGCGGGCGCAGGAACAGCCCCTCACTCCACACAACCTTGTTGTTTTCCATGCGTCGCGCTGCCCCTGTCAGAAGTTCCCCCGGCTACGCTGCCGGGATATGCCGCGTCGACCCGCTGTCGCCGACCGACGCTGCATGGAAAAACATCCGCGTCCGTGGCGCCCCCGGCGCCCGGAAATCCGTCGAGAAAGAGCGGCCCTGCCCTTCCTGCACCCCATCGAACGCGGCGCGTCCGCAATCGCCATGTACCCGCTAGCGATGCGTTGCCTGCCGCATTCTCCGCGCCGATTTCAGGCGTGACAACTGTTCTTCGTACGCACGCGCGAACTCGTCGCCGAACAGGCGCCGGAAACAATCGTCCGGGTCCTTGTTCAAGCCTTCGAAATGCTCGCGATATCTTTCCCAGTACTTGCCCTTGCCGGCGAACGCCGAACGCTTGGAGCCGCCATCGGCCTCCTGCTCGAAGCGATCCGGGTTGAAATGCACCAGCAACGACTCGAATGCCGCCCGCACGCCTGCCAGCATCGCCATCTGGTGACAGCGGATGTCGTCGAAGGCATCCTCGAACGCCGCGGTGCCGGACATGAAGGCGCCGCCGCTGGGCGCCATGATCTTCTGCAGCGCCTCCTCCGGGTTGGGCGCGAACTTCAGCGGGTTGTTCTCCGAGCGCTGGATGATGGTGACCGGCAGCCGGAACGTGTTCTTGATCTCGGCGCGCGCACGCAGCACGTCCATCACGCCGTCGACCACGACGCGGAAGATCTCGTCCACGCCGGCCGGCAAGGCGTGCGGCCCGGTGGCCTCGGCGCGATCGACCGCGGCCATCGGCATCGGCGCGGCGGGCATCACGCGCGGCGCCGCGGCGACCGGCGCCGCCGCCACAGGCGGCACCGGCGCGGAGAAGTCGCCCATGGTCAGGTCCCAGTTCTCCGGGAGCTGGTTGGCCTGCCGCTGCTCGTTGGTCATCGGCGGGTGGAAATGATCCTGCGTGCTGGCGGTGTGGTTCCAGCTGGCGCTGGCATTGCCGGTGGTGGCACCGGACAGCAGTTCGGAAGCGGGATCGCCCGGGCCGAGGAAACTCAGCGGGTCCAGCGCACCACCGACACCGACCGCACCGGGGATCAGGTCGGCATCGGCCGGAATCGTGTTCGGCGAGGGCTGCGGCGGCAGCGACGCCATCGGCGACGACAGCCCGAAATCCAGCGGGTCGATGTCGGCACCGATCGCGGCGGCGGTCGGCGGCGCCAGCAGGTCGGGCGGCGGGATCGTGGCGCCGGCATCGCCCAGGTGCACTTCCACCTCGAAGGTGTCGATCAGCAGGCGATCGCCGTCGGTCAGCGCGGAGGGTTCGCCCTTCACCAGCGGCGCACCGTTGAGCAACATGCCGTTGGTGCTGCGATCCTCGATGAAGTAGATGCCGTTGAGGTAGCGCACCATCGCGTGCACGCGCGACACGCCCGAGGCGCCGAGCACCCAGTCGCAATCCTCGGAACGACCGATGCTGCCGCCGACGCCCGCGAACGTCCCGCTGCTGCGGCTGCCGAATTGGGCAGCCTGATGACCGGCAACGGCGAGGATCAGGCTCTGCGACATCGGTTTGCTCGAGTGTTCCCTGGTCAAGGTGAATCAGCCGGCGCCGCGCACGATGGATTCCATCCACGTCCCGACCGGGCTCGCCGTCCGACCTGGCTGCTGACTGTTCGCGAAAAACCGCGGCTCCGTGGATCGGTCGCCGCCACGCGCGAAGCGCGTGATCGGAACTGCCGGCATGGCCTGACTGACGCGCGGAAACCGTCCGCGCCATCGTATCGTCCCGAGGTGCAGCGGGCAAGCCGCGAACGCGCGCGACCGGCCTCAGGCTCCCGCCGCGCCGTCGCCGTTGAGCAGGCTCAAGGCCGGCTTGATGAAGGCGGCGCGACGCGCGGCGAAGGTATCGACATCCAGCGCCGCCAGCATGTTGATCGCGGCCACCACCGCGCATGCCGTGAGATGGTCGGCCGGCGGCACCGGCGCCTCCTGCGTGGCGGGCGCGAGACTGCCGCCGGACCAGCCCGCGGCAGCGGCGACCCAGGCGCCGGCGGACTTGTAACCGCCCGCGGTGGCGAACTCGAACGCCGCGCGGCGATTGCTCTCGTTCGGCTCGCGCACCCACTTCTCGGCCAGCGAGGCGCCGGCGCGGTCTTCCGCATCGAGCGTCTGGTCGCGTGCGCACTGGCACAGCCATGCCACGGCGTAGCGTTTGGGCAGCATCCGCGCCAGCAGTTTCAGCGCATCCTGCACCTGGCCGGCCTCGACCAGCGCCTGCACCGCCGCGTGCGCGGTCATCTCCGGCCGCAGCAGCGCACTGGCCGGCTCGGACAACTCCATCTGGATCGATGCCTGCATCACGGATGACATCTGTGCGCCCTCTAGCCGATCATGATGATGCCGCCGGACAACTGCGCCATGGCGTCGCCCTTGAGCGACAGCATGGTGCCCTTGACCGTGGTCGCACCGCTGCTGGAAAACTCCGCCGAGGCACCGGCCTTGGCCGCCACCGTGGCGTCGCCGTCGATCTTGACGCTCACGCCCTTGATGCTGACGTTCACGCCCTTGATGTCGATGGCGCCGGAAGACTTCATCACGATGCTCGCCGCACCGGTCACCAGCTCGATCTCGGTGCCCGCGCTGAGCTTGAACTTCTGCCCGATGGTGGTCGTGCCGTTGCCGGTGACGTCAAGCTTGTCGTCCTTGCCCACGGTGGTCGTGCGCTTGCCGGTGACGTCCTCGGTCTGGTCGTTCTTGACGGTCATCTTCTCGTCGTGGTCCACCGTCACGACACGGTCGTTCTCCACCTCCACATGCATGTCCTTCTGCGCATGCATGAAGAAGTCTTCGCTGCCCTTCTTGTCCTCGAAGCGAAGCTCGTTGAAATCCTCCGCGCCGCCGCCCTTGTGGCTGCGGCTCTTGATGCCGCTCTGGGTCATGTTGTCGGGCAGCGTGTACGGCGGCATGTTGTCGGCGTTGTAGACGCTGCCGATCACCAGCGGCCGGTCCGGATCGCCTTCGAGGAAGCTCACCACCACTTCCTGGCCGACGCGCGGAATGCTCACCGCGCCCCAGTTCTTGCCGGCCCACGAGGAGGCCACGCGCACCGGACAGGAGATGTGGAAGTTTTCCTTGTCCGGCTTGTTCCAGTGGAACGTGACCTGGATGCGGCCGTACTTGTCCACCGAGATGTCTTCGGCGGTGTCGCTGCCGGAGACCACCGCGGTCTGCAGGCCGACGATGCCGGGCTTGACCGCGGTCGGCATGCTGCGAAACGGCTGGCGACTCTGGATCGCCGAGAAATGGCAGAAGAACTGGTTGCTGCCCTGCGCGCCGGAGACCTCGGCGGCATTCTCGATGTGCACGGTGGAGCCGACCACGAGGTATTCCTGGTTCAACTCCGCGCGCGGGAACTTGGTCAGCTTGAACAGCGCGCCGGTCAGCACGCCGCAGACGTTGGTCGCGCCGGTGCAAAGCGACTGCGCGACGTTGATCGCCTCCAGCCGAACCTGCGCGTAATGCTTGCCGGCGGCGGCGGTCAGGTGGTCGCCGGGGTAGTCGAACGAATCGAGCTTGGGCACCCGATGGTTGCCGTCGGCGTTGCTGATCGACTCGAACCCCAGCAGCGACTTCTTCGGGTCCAGCGGGTCGTAGTCGGTCAGCGAATACTTGATCGTCTGCACCGAACGCGCGGTGCTGAACTCGGTGATCGCCGGCTCGCTTGACGCCTTGCTGGTGCCGGTCTGCGGCCGATACGGCAATTCGTCGAAGCCGCCGGTGGCTCCGTGCGCACCGAGCGAATCGGCCAGCACCATCGTGTGCACGCCATCACGGTGCTGGAAGAAATAGTAGATGCCCTCCTGCTCCATCAGTCGGCTGATGAAGTTGAAGTAGCTCTCGCGGTACTGCACGCAGTAATCGCGCTCCGGGTAGTCGCCACTCAGGCTCAGCTTGACGTCGCTGTAGCCGATTTCGGCGAGCACGTCCTTGACGATCGTCGGCACGGACTTCTTGAGATAGATGCGGCAATCGATCTTGTGCAGCAGCAACCAGGGCTTCGGCACCAGGGTCAACGCGTACTCCGCCTGGCGCTTGCCGGAAAAGCTCTCGAACCCCGTCTGCGAAATCTCCGCCACGATGCCGTTGAAATGCCGGGTGTAGTCGCCGGTGTCGAACGTGACGGTCATCGAGCTGCCCAGCAACGGCAGCAGCGCAACTTCGCCATCCTTGCTGAGTACTTTGAGGTTGTACGAAAACAGCTGCCCCAGTTGTTCGCTGCCGGAAAAGCTGGCTGGTTGCAGCTTGTCACCGAGATCTGACTTCAGTGTCATTTGATGCGGCATGTCCGTCCTCCCCCAACGGTCCCGACGGCATGGGCCGGCAAACCAGTCCCGGTATCATACGTCTGGCCTGTTTGGGGAGTCCATTGGCGCCCTGCGGCGCTTGCGCGCCTCTTCAATTGCCGTTCGCGGCGGGCTTTTGCGCCAGCACCACCCAGCCGGCCACCGGCCTGCCCAACTCCTTGCGCAGCGAATCCGCGCTGATCGACGGATCGGGAAATCCGGCGGCGGACAGCACGCGTTCGACGCACCCGCGCGTGTGCCGATAACGTCCGCTGGCGGACAGCTCCAGACGATCGCCTTCGCCGTCCAGCACCTCGAGCGTGAAGGCAAGCCAGCCGCCCGGGCGCAACGCGTGATGGGCGGCCGACAGCACCGGCACCAGGTCACCGAAATAGATCAGGGTGTCGGCGGACAGCACGACATCCCAGACGGGCGGGCTCGCGCGCAGCCACCCGGCCAGTTCCGCCTCCACCAGTTCGTCGTAACCACCGCGCTGGCGCGCCTTTTCCAGCATGCCGCCGGACAGGTCCACGCCCACCAGGCGCTGCGCATGCGGTCCGATCAGCGGCCCGCACAGACCGGTGCCGCAACCGGCATCGAGCACGTCCAGCGTGGCCTGCGGCGCACCGAGACGATCCGCCAGCGCGCCCACGAGCACCTGCGGCGCGCGATAGTTGAGGTTCTTCAGCAGCATCTCGTCGAAGCTTGCGGCGAAGCCGTCGAACACCTGGCGGACATAAGCGTCTTCCGCGCGTGCAGGCGCCGCCTCGCCGCCGCAGGCGGCCAGCATGTGCCGCGGCACCGGGTTGTCGGGCTCGCGCGCCATCCAGTCGCGATAGACCTCGATCGCCTCGCCGCTGCGGCCGAGCATGTACAGCGACACGCCGAGCGCATCACGCGCGCGCAGGTTCCGCGGATCAAGCTGGGATGCACGCGTGAAGCAGCGCACCGCTTCCTCCACGTCTTCGATCTGGTTGATGTGCCGACGGCGGAACATGCCCATCAGGTAGTGCGCGTGGCCCAGTTGCGGCTCCTGCGCCAGGAAGCGGGCGTAGATCTCGCCGGCGTCGTCGACGCGGCCCTGCGCCTCAAGCACCAGGGCCAGATTGCTCAGCGCGTCGTGGTGCCGCGGCTGGTGGCCGAGCGCGCGCCGGTAGCAGGCCTCGGCCTCGGCCAGCTGGCCGCACTCCTTGTGGATGTTGCCCAGGTTGTTGTGCGCATCGGCATGCTGCGGGGTCGCGCGCAGCGCCATGCGGATCAGCCGGATGCCTTCCTCGCTGCGGTTGCGCTGGTGGCACAGCACGCCGAGGAAATGCAGGGCATCGGGTTGCCCGGATTGTCGCTGCAGGACCTTGCCGTAGAGCGCCTCCGCCGCGTCGAGCTGGCCGTCGCGATGCGCGGCGATCGCGTCGCCCAGGGTGGCCAGCACACCGGCAGCCAGCGCACTGCCGTGCGGCCGGCGTCGGCTTCGATCCGACGAAACACGCTTCAAGTCGCCCCCTTGCCACGCGCAGTCGCGTCCGGCACAAGCCCCGTCCGCCGCGGACGGGATACCGGAACCGAACGACGTCTAGTTGATGATGACGGTGAAGCAGCCGAGCACGATGGTGCCGCCGTGTGCGGTGCTGTCGCCCATGCGCGCCGCAGGCAGGCCTCCGATCAACACCTTGGGTGCGCCCATGACGATGGTGTCCGGCGGGCCCACGCAGGTGACCATGTCGCTCACCCGTGCGGCCGGCAAGCCGCCGATCAACACGGTGGGTGCGCCCGGCGCGACGATAGGGCCGCCGACGTGCGGCACCACGCCGGTCACCATCGGGCACACGTGCATGTCGGTGAGGCGTGCGGCGGGAGGCATGGCGAACTCCGTGGCTCGATGGCGTGACCCGGCGATGGTACGCCAGTTCGGCGCACGGAGTCAGCCGCGTCGCATGCCCGGATTACGAGGCCGTGCCGCCGACCGTCATCGAATCGATTTTCAGGGTCGGCTGGCCCACGCCCACCGGCACGCTCTGGCCGTCCTTGCCGCACACACCCACACCCTCGTCCAGCGCCAGGTCGTTGCCGATCATCGAGACGCGGTTGAGCACGTCGGGGCCGGAGCCGATCAGGGTGGCGCCCTTCACCGGGCGGGTGATTTTCCCGTCCTCGATCAGGTAGGCCTCGGAGGCGGAGAAGGTGAACTTGCCGTTGGTGATGTCGACCTGGCCGCCGCCGAAGTTCGGCGCGTACAGGCCCTTCTTCACCGAGCGGATGATTTCGGCCGGATCGTGCGATCCGGCCCGCATGTAGGTATTGGTCATGCGCGGCATCGGCAGCGCGGTGAACGATTCGCGGCGACCGTTGCCGGTCGGCGCCATGCCCATCAGGCGCGCGTTGAGCTTGTCCTGCATGTAGCCTTTCAGAATGCCATCCTCGATCAGGGTGGTGCATTCGGTCGGCGTGCCTTCGTCGTCGATGCTGAGCGAACCGCGGCGACCGGCGAGCGTGCCGTCGTCGACGATGGTGACGCCCTTCGCCGCCACGCGCTGGCCGATGCGACCGGAGAACGCGGAGCTGCCCTTGCGGTTGAAGTCGCCTTCCAGGCCGTGGCCGATTGCCTCGTGCAGCAGCACGCCGGGCCAGCCGGGGCCGAGCACCACGGTCATCTGGCCGGCGGGCGCGTCGGTTGAATCGAGGTTCACCAGCGCCTGGCGCACGGCCTCGTCGGCGAAACGCAGCGCACGTCCGTTCTCGAGCAATTCGCGATAACCGTAACGGCCGCCACCGCCGGAATAGCCCTGCTCGCGGCGACCGCTGGCTTCGGCGATCACCTGCACGTTGATGCGCACCAGCGGGCGCACGTCGGCGGCCAGGGTGCCGTCGGAGGCAGCGATCAGGATGGTGTCCATGGTCGCGGCGAGGCTGACGATGACCTGCTTGATGCGCGGGTCGCGCGAGCGCGCGTAGGCGTCGACCTCGCGCAGCAGCGCGATCTTGTCGGGATTGGGCAGGCTCTCCACCGGATCGATCGCCGGATACAGCGCGCGCGCGTCGTGCAGTGCCAGCGGCTTGCCGGCGCCGTTGCCGCCGTGAGCGATCGCGCGGGCTGCCCTGGACGCCTCCAGCAGTTGCGGCAGCACGATCTCGTCGGAATAGGCGAAGCCGGTCTTCTCGCCCGAGATCGCGCGCACGCCCACACCCTGCTCGATCGAGTGGCTGCCGTCCTTGACGATGCCCTCCTCCAGCGTCCACGACTCGCTGCGCGAATGCTGGAAGTACAGGTCGGCGGCGTCGATCGACGGACCCATCAGCTGGCCGAACACGCGGTCGAGGTCGCCGGTGGCGATGCCGCCGGGGGACAGCAGCTTGCTTTCGGCGAGGGCGATCAGTGAATCCATGGGTCAACGTGCCTGTGGTCGATCCGGAACTACCCCACATGGGGCTGGCGGGGGCGGCTTTAAAGCTTCACGGCCCCGACGAACCGGCGCTGGCCGGAGCAGGCACGGACCCGGTCGGCGCGATACCGCCGGACGAAGCCGGCGCGGGTTCGAGCAACAGGCTCGGCGGCACCACCACGTCGTGCTTCTCGACCAGGGTCATCTTCGGGTCGTCCCAGCTCCCGGTGATCCGGTAGCGCGCGCTGGCCGCCTTGTTCAGCCCCTTGCCGAGCAGGCCTTGCACCGCGAAACCGGCCGCCGCGCCGAGCGGGCCGCCGACCACCGCGCCGACCACCGGCAGGCTGTTGCCGACGTGCGGCACCACCACCATCTGCTGGTCGTAATCGCGGGCGCGCAGGCCGGTGCGACCGGTGACGCTGATGTTGGCCGCCGGCCCCTTGATGATCAGGTTGTCGGTAGTGGCGTTGCCGTCGGCCAGGCGGAAATCGCCGCTGATCGTGTCGAAGCCCAGCCCCTTGCCGAACACGTCGCCGAAATCCAGCGTGAGCCGGCGCGGCAGGTCGGCCAGCGAGACCAGGCCGAGCAGGCGCCCCACGCCGGGCGAGCTTGCCTCGGGAATACGGCCATCGTTGACCTGCACCTTGAGCGTGCCGTCCATCGTGGCCAGCGACAGCGCGGTGGGGCTGCCGGGCCAGCTGGCATCGAGTTCGTCGCGGGTCCGGCCGCCATCGACCAGGCCGTCGTAGCCGAATGCCGAGAGCATCGCGCCGAGATCTTCGGCGGAGAAGCTGATCCGCATGTGGGTGCGGCTGTCGGTGGCGGTGCCGTCCCAATCACCGCTGGCGGTGACCTGCACGCGCTCGGACAGCGCGCGCAGCTGTTCGATGTGCATGCCCTTGGGCGTGGGCCACGTCTCCAGCCGCGCTTCGCCCAGTCTGGCATCGCCCAGGCGCAGGTCGCGCACCCACAGATGCAGTGGCGGCAGCGCCGCGGGATTGATGCCGGTGTTCGCCGGGTCATCGACGATTGCCGCCGGTGCCGGCCCGGGGGCGGCCGCGGTCGCCGCGACGGCAGGCGCACTCGCCGCCGTGGCCGACGCGGCGGGCTGCCGTGGCCAGTGCAGATGTTCCATGCGCGCAGTGACGCCACGCTTGTCCAGTTCGTCGGTGGGCACCTTGATGTTGCCGGCCATGGCGGGGCCATCCACGTCCACGCTTAGCAAGCCGGGCTGGGGCGCGGCACGCACGGTCAGCGCACCGAGGGGGCGCTCGAAACCGATCGCCTGGTCGGTGCTGACGTCGATGCTTTCCAGCGCCGGGCCGTCGCCGCCCGCACCCGCCACCGCACGCTGGACCCAGCCGGCGACATCCAGCCGGGCCGCATGGCCGCGGATGCGCAAGCCTTGCGTGGGAAGCGCCGGCGGCATCTGCCTGCCGAATGCCAAGGTGCCGGCCAGCGGTCGTCCGGCGGCGTCATCGGCCAGCCGCAGGTGGCCGCGCAGCACCTGGCCCAGCTCCAGTTGCACGTCGCTTCCGGCGGTCGGCAGGCTCATCTGCAGATGCAGCGGAAGGTTGCCCGCGGCGGGCTTGTCCAGCGGCGCGGGTAGCGCCAGCGCGATGCCGCTGAGCGGCGAATCGATGCTGAGCGTCTGCGCGAGTTCCTCGCTGCCCGGCGGATGGGCGAGCGTGAAGCCGATGCTGAACGGGCCACGCCCGTGCGCCAGGTCCGCCAGCCATGCCAGCGAGGGATAACCCTGCACCAGCTCGGCGACCTGGTAATTGCCCTGGAGGGTCGCCGAGAACACCGTGTCCGGCGCGGCGTTGGCGCCGGCAATCGCCAGCTGCAACTGCGCGGGTTGGCCATGGAACACGGTATCCAGCGGCCCGCCCTGCAGGCCGTGCAGGTCGAAGCGCAGCGGACCGGCAATGCCGGCCAATGCCAGTTGCCAGTCCGGTGCCGCGAGGTCGGCATCATGCAACTGCGCGGTGCCGTCGAGCTGCGCATCGGCAATGTGCGTCAACGGCAGGCTGAGATGGAACTCGAACGTGCCGCGGCCACCAAGCGTGAGCTTGGCCAGCGTATCGGACGCGCGGCGGGCGACCGGGCTCCTGCGGGAGAAGTTCAGCAGGCTCGCACCGCTGCCGCCACCGCGCACGTTGAGGTCAAGCAGGGGCTGGCCGAAGTCCGGGATCAGCGCCACCGCGCTGTCCACTTTCACGCCCAGCGAATGGCCGGCGCCGGCTTGCACCAGCATGCCGCCGTTGACGAAGCTGGCCACCGCATCGACGCCTTCGGCCTGCGGCCACTCGTCGCCGTAGTCGAGGGTCAGGCCGTGGATCTCGGCCCGCGCTTCGAAGCGACCCTCGTTGTGGTGGAAGGGCCAGTCCGCCAGATCGCCGCGCACCAGCACCTGCGCCTGCTCGACGGTGCCGGCCACCAGCGCGCGGTCCAGCCATGCCACGGTCGCCGGCGGCATCACGTTGACCGGCCAGAACAGTTTCGCCGCGGGAACCTCGGCGTGGTCGATCGACGCGTACAGACCCAGCCACGGCGCGCCGCCGCCGGCAGGCAGCACCGCCTCGCCGCGCGCGCTGCCGGCATAGCCGGCGCCGACGAATTCCAGACTGTCGGCACCGATGTGCCAGTCGCCATCCTGCGGCCAGAACGCCAGCGTGCCGGACAGGTTCGACAACGCGAACGGGTGGCGGAACACCTGCGCAAACGTCACCGTGGTGGCTTGCGCCGGCAGCTCCAGCGAGAAGGCTTCGGCGTCCCCACGCAGCGTGCCGCGCAGGTTGCTCAAGCCTGGCGACTTGTCCACCGGATCGATGCCGAGCCGATCGAACGCCACTGCCAGGCGCTGCAATCCGCCGGCCCGTGTCCAGTGCAGCGCGAGCCGCTCGAGTTCGCCACGCGGATGCCCGCGACCGAGCCAGCGCGCGAGGCCCGGGGGCAGATCCGGCTTCAACGCCAGCCATGGCAGCAGCGGTGCCAACTGCAGCTTGTGCGCGGCGGCCTCCACGCGCAATTGCGGCGTGCCCGGCTGATCCAGTTCCACCACCGCGGCACTGCCGTCGTCGCCGGCCCAGCGCAGCGCGTAACCGGCACCCTCGGCATGGATGCCGGCCAAGCCATGCAGCGTCGCCACCTCGGCCACGCCGCCGGCGGGTCCGCGCACCGACAGCGTGTCAAGGTCGACACGCACCACGCTGTCGCCCAGTTGACCCTGGCGCCAGTCGAGCCATGCGCTGAGGCAGCCGGTACCGTGTTCGATCCCGTAACCTTTCAGGTCGATGCCGTCGAGCAAGGGTTTCAGATGGGCCGCATCGGCGCTGACCCACAGCTTGCCGGAGCGTTCGTCCTGGCGCAGGTCGCCCACCGCGCGCACGCTGGCCTCGGCCACGCCCTCGCGCCGCAGGCTGCCGCCGAAGCGGATGCGGTCACCCTGCAAGCTGATCCGCAACTGCCGCGACAGCAAGGCGTAGTGCTCGCCCAGCGTGGCATCGGTCACTACCACGCGCAGGTCATCCAGCCACAGATCCAGCGACAGGTGGCGCAGGGAGAGCGCCGGCTGGTCCGCACCGGCGGCGGTGCCAAGCCCGCTGACGCGCCAGCCGCTGGCGTCGTGCAGCAGATCCAGTTGCAAGCCGCGCAGGTACACGTTGAACAGATGCCGTGACGGCAGCAGCCAACCACCCAGGTCCAGTTTCAGGCGAGACTCCGGCAACTGCAGTGCCGCGCCATTCGTCCCGGCGGCCGGGCCGATGCGCACGTCATGCAGCACGAATTCCGGACCGCCCGCCGTCCATCGCCCCGCCATCGAGGCGATGCCCACCGGCCGCTGCAGGCGCTGGCTCAGTTGCGCAGCCACCCATTCGGGATGGCGCGCCAGCAGCGGCAACAGCAACTGCGCCAGCGCCGTCAGCACGGCGAACAGGATCACCAGCACGCCCGCGACCCAACCCAGGCCGCGCGCGCCACCGTGCAATCGACGACGCCACACCTTGTTCATGCGCCTTGGGCCGGCATCGACTTACAGCAAGACCACATCGAACTGTTCCTGCGAGTAATGCTCTTCCGCCTGGAAGCGTATGCTTTTGGAGATGAACTCCTCCAGCTCGGCGACCGCCGCGGACTCCTCCTCCAGGATGCGGTTCACCACGGAGGGGCTGGCCATCACCAGCAGTTTCTCCGCGTTGAACTGGCGCACGGCACGGGTGATCTCGCGGAAGATCTCGTAGGTCACCGTCTCGGCAGTCTTCAGCACGCCGCGGCCGTTGCAGGCCGGGCAAGGCTCGCACAGCTGGCGGGCCAGGCTCTCGGTGGTGCGCTTGCGGGTCATCTCGACCAGGCCCAGCGCCGACATCGGGTACACCGTGGTCTTGGCATGGTCGCGCGCCAGCCCCTTGCCGAGCATGCGCAGCACCTGGCGCTTGTGCTCCTCATCGGTCATGTCGATGAAGTCGATGATGATGATGCCGCCCAGATTGCGCAGGCGCAGCTGGCGCGCCGCCGCCTGCGCGGCTTCCAGATTGGTGCGGTAGACGGTTTCCTCGAGGTTGCGCGTGCCGAGATAGGCGCCGGTGTTGACGTCGATGGTGGTCATCGCCTCGGTCTGATCGACGATCAGGTAGCCGCCGGATTTCAGCGGCACGTCCTTCTTCAGCGCGCGCTGCATTTCGTCCTCGACGCCGTACAGGTCGAAGATCGGGCGCTCGCCGTCGTAGTGCTCGACGCGATCGTCCAGCTGCGGCATGAACTTGTGCACGAACCGGGCCACCCGCTCGAAGGTCTCGCGCGAATCGACGCGCACCTTCTCGATGTCCTCGTTGAGCATGTCGCGCAGGCTGCGCAGCGGCAGCGACAACTCCTCGTAGACCCGCTCGCCCACGCGCGCCTTGGCGATGTTCTCCTGCACCACGCGCCACACCTTGCCCAGGTAGGTCACGTCGAATGCCAGCGACTCCGCGCCCTGGCCCTCGGCATTGGTGCGCACGATGTAGCCGAGGCGGTTGCCATCGGTTGCATCGGCACCGATCAGCGTGCCGAGTACCTCGCGCAGGCGCTGGCGCTCGACTTCATCCTCGATGCGGGCCGAGATGCCCAGCGTGCGCGAATGCGGCAGCAGCACCAGGTAGCGCGAGGGAATCGACAGGTGCGCCGACAGCCGCGCACCCTTGGTGCTGATCGGGTCCTTCACCACCTGCACCACGATCTCCTGGCCCTCGTGCACCAGTTCGCTGATCGAGGGCAGGTGGCCGTTGCCGTTGCTGCCGGCATCGTCATCCTCGACCGCCGACAGCGCCGGGCGCACGATATCCGAGGCATGCAGGAACGCGGCGCGCTCCAGCCCGATCTCGACAAACGCCGCCTGCATGCCCGGCATCACGCGCTGCACGCGGCCCTTGTAGATGTTGCCGACGTAGCCGCGCCGCGAGGCCCGTTCGACGTGCACCTCCTGCAACATGCCGTTCTCGACCACGCCGACCCGGGTTTCACGCGGTGTCACGTTGATCAGGATTTCTTCACTCACCGCACACCCCCAGGATACAAGCCATCTTTATAGCCGTTGGCCATGCAGGCTGTCGATGAACGGCGCGCGGAAATCGACCCGGCCGCACCGATACTGCAAAATGGGTCCGTTTTCGTCTCGCTTCCGGCGCGAGACGTTCCCGCCCCTCTGGAGCCAGTCGCGCATGACCACCCCGATTCTGCTGGCCTGGAGCGGCGGCAAGGATTGCCTGCTGGCGCTGCAGCGGCTGCTGGCCGACCCGGCCTGGCAGGTGGTCGGCCTGCTGACCACGCTCAACCGCAACTATCAGCGCGTGGCGATGCACGGCGTCCATCGCGAAGTGCTGCTGGCGCAGACCGCCGCGCTCGGCCTGCCGCTGGTCGAAGTCCTGCTGGACTGGCCCGGCAGCAACGAAGCCTACGAGGAAGCCCACGCCCGCGCGCTGGTCGAGGCCCGCATGCGCTGGCCCGGCATCCGCCACTGCGCGTTCGGCGACCTGTTCCTGGAGGACGTGCGCGACTACCGCGTGCGCCAGCTCGGCCGCGAGAACTGGCGCGCGGTGTTCCCGCTGTGGGGCGAGGACACGGCGGCGTTGTCGCGCCGCTTCGTGGGCGAGGGCCACCGCGCCGTGCTGTGCTGCGTGGACACCGGGCAACTGGACGCCGGCTTCTGCGGCCGCGACTACGATGCGGGCCTGCTCGACACCCTGCCGGCCGGCGTGGATCCCTGCGGCGAACACGGCGAGTTCCACACGCTGAGCTACGCCGGACCGCTGTTCCGCCACCCGCTGCGGCTGCGCCGGGGCGAGTCGGTGCTGCGCGACGGGCGCTTCCAGTACACCGATTTCCTGCTCGACGAGCATGCCGGCCCGGCCTGACACCATCCTGCCCGACCTGCTGGCACCCGGATTGCGCCTGGTGTTCTGCGGCACCGCCGCCAGTGCGCGCTCGGCTGCCGAAGGAGCCTACTACGCGCATCCCGGCAACCTGTTCTGGCGCGCATTGTTCGACGCCGGGCTCACCCCGCGCCTGTTTGCGCCGGCCGAGTTCAGGCACCTGCTGCCGCTCGGCATCGGCCTCACCGACCTGGCCAAACACCACAGCGGCAACGACGCCGCACTGCCCCGCGACGCCTTCGACGCCGCCGCGCTGCGCCGCAAGATCCGGCGCTGCCGACCGCGCCTGCTCGCCTTCACCAGCAAGAACGCCGCCCGCGCGGCGCTGGGTGGCGCGCTCGACTACGGCATGCAGGAGGAAACCTTCGGCGCCACGCGCTTGTTCGTGCTGCCTTCGCCCTCCGGCCAGGCACGCGGACACTGGAACCTGCAGCCGTGGCTGGCACTGGGTGCGTTGTACCGGGGCGATGGCGCGCGCTGACGCGTCCGCAGCTTCAGTTGACCGTCGTGGCCGGCGGTGCCGCTTCGATCGCCGCATCCAGCACCCCGCAATGCAGCGGCGGTTTCACCGTACCGGCCGGTAGCGGATGGGTATCGGTCGGCAGTTCACGGTTGGCCAGCGCGGCGGCGACCGCGCTGATGTCCGACTCGCTCAACCGGCTGGCCACCTCGGCCATGCAGTCCGGCGCCACCGTGGCGCGGGTGTGCGTGCGCCATGAACCCAGTTGCGCGCTGACATAGTCGTAAGGCAGACCGACCAGCCCGGGAATCGACGGTTCCACGCCGGTCAACTGGCTGCCGTGGCAGCTGCTGCAGGCGGGAATGCGTCGCGACGGATCGCCCTTGTCCAGCAATTGTGCACCACGCTGCAACACCGCGGCGGGCATGGCAGGCGTCGGCGAGCGCGCGAACGGTACGCGCTGGGCGGCGAAGTACTCGGCGATTTCGTGCATGTACGTCGGCGTCAGCTCGCGCACGGTGTATTCCATCGGAGCGTACTTGCGCAGACCGTCCTGGAAATCCTGCAGCTGCCGCGCCAGGTAGGCCGCCGGCTTGCCGGCCAGGCGCGGGAAATATCCGCTGGCCGCACGCCCCTCGCCCTGCTTCCCATGGCAGGTGGTGCAGGCGGCGATGCGCTGCTGCAAGGTATCGGGAATCGGGAGTCGGTCGGCGGCGCAACTGGCGGCGCCGTACCCGAGGGCGGCCGCAAACAGCATGGCGACACCGAACGGCTTGGCGTGACGCAGGCTGAGGTTCGTGATCATCCGACGATTGTACGCTGACGGCCGCAGCGCCCAAACCGCAACGGCGCTAAGCTGGCCGGGCGACCACACGCCGTGTCCCGAAATCGGGGGTTACCGTGAACCGTCCAGCCGTCCGTATCGCCGCACTGACCATCGCCTTGCTCCCGGGCCTCGCGTTGGCCACGGAAGCCACGCCGCCGGATGTCGCCTACGCGTCGATCGACCAACTCCAGCAACGCATGGATGCCGGCGCGCTGGACAGCCGCCAGCTGGCCCGCGCGTTGCTCGATCGCGTCCAGCGGATCGATCGCTCCGGCCCCACCCTGCGCGCAGTGATCGAGACGAACCCCGACGTGCTGCCGCTGGCCGACGCGCTCGACGCCAAGCGCACGACATCCCACGGCCCGTTGTACGGCATCCCGGTGTTGCTCAAGGACAACATCGAGACCGGCGACCACATGCTCACCACCGCCGGCTCGCTCGCACTGATCGATGCACCGGCCGCCCGCGACGCCAGCCTGGTCGAGCGGCTGCGCAAGGCCGGTGCGCTGATCCTCGGCAAGACCAACCTGAGCGAATGGGCGAACTTCCGTTCCAGTCACGCCAGCAGCGGCTGGAGCGGGCGCGGCGGGCAGACGAAGAACCCGTACGTGCTCGATCGCAATCCCTGCGGTTCCAGCGCCGGTTCCGCCGTCGCGGTGGCGGCCGAGCTCGCCACGGTGGCGATCGGCACCGAAACCGACGGCTCGATCATCTGCCCCGCGGCAATGAACGGCATCGTCGGCATCAAGCCCACCCTCGGTCTGGTCAGCCGCCGCGGCATCGTGCCGATCAGTCACAACCAGGACACCGCCGGCCCGATGGCGCGCAGCGTCGCCGACGCTGCGACCCTGCTCAGCGTGATCGCCGGCAGCGACCCGCGCGACCCGGCCACCCTGGAGGCCGACCGGCACGCCACTGACTACACGAAGTTCCTCGACCCGAACGGACTCAGGGGCAAGCGCATCGGCGTGGTGCGTCAGCTCGCCGGCGCCGAGCCGAACGCCGACCGCGTGCTGGCGCAGTCGATCGCATTGATGAAAGCGCAGGGCGCCATCGTCGTCGATCCGGTCACGCTGCCGCACCTGGCCGAACTCGGCGACCGGGAATTCACCGTGCTGCTGTACGACTTCAAGCACGACGTCAACGCCTATCTGGCCAGCCGCCACGGCCTGAAGGTGAAGACGCTGGCCGATCTGATCGCGTTCAACCAGGCGCATGCCGCCGAAGAACTGCCGTGGTTCGGCCAGGAACTGTTCGAAAAGGCCGAGCAGAAGGGACCGCCCAGCGACAAGGACTATGCCGATGCGCTGGCCACGGCCAAGCGCCTGTCCGGGCCGGAAGGCATCGACGCGGCGCTCCAATCGCAGCAGTTGGACGCGCTGCTGGCGCCGTCGTGGGGCCCGGCTTTCGTCACCGACCCGGTGTTGGGCGATCACATCGTCAGCGGTGATCCGACCGTGGGCGGCGCCTCGCAACCGGCAGCCGTGGCCGGCTACCCGTCGATCACCGTGCCCGCCGGCTTCGCCCACGGCCTGCCGGTCGGCATCGTGCTGTTCGGCGCGAAGTGGAGCGAACCGGTGCTGATCTCGATCGCCTACGGTTTCGAGCAGCACGCCAAGGCATGGCAAGCGCCGCAGTTTCTGCCCACCGTGGGCGATCCGCCCGCGGCGTCCCCGCGCTGAGCATGCAGTGCGTCAGCCCGCCCCGCCGGTCGACTTGCGCACGATAAGCATCGCCAGCTCCAGCGACTGTTCGTAGTTCAGGCGCGGATCGACCATCGACTTGTAGGCGCGATCCAGGTCGCCCTCCTTGAGGTCGCGCGCGCCGCCGATGCACTCGGTCACGTCTTCGCCGGTCAGCTCCAGGTGCACGCCACCCAGCCGCGTGCCAGCCGCCGCGTGGATGTCGAAGGCCCGATCCAGTTCGCCACGGATGTTGTCGAAGCGGCGCGTCTTGTGGCCGTTCGAGGTGCTCTCGGTGTTGCCGTGCATGGGGTCCGCCACCCACAGCACGCGTCGACCTTCGCGCTTCACCGCATCCAGCAGCGGCGGCAGCGCATCGGCGATCTTCGCCTGCCCCATCCGGTGGATCAGGGTCAGCCGGCCCGGCTCGGCGTGCGGATCGAGTGCGTCGATCAGCGGCAGCAGTTGATCGGGAGTCACCGAGGGGCCGATCTTGACCGCCACCGGATTGCGGATGCCTCGGAAGTACTCCACGTGCGCGCCATCCAGTGCAGCGGTGCGCATGCCGATCCACGGGAAATGCGTGGACAGGTTGAACCAGCCCGGATTGCGAGGTACCTGGCGAGTCAGGGCCTGTTCGTAATGCAGCAGCAGCGCCTCGTGCGAGGTGAAGAAATCCACCTTGGAGAAGCCGGCGATCGGGCCGGCCAGCGTCTCCATGAAGTGCAGCGAATCGCTGATCGCGGCGACCATCTGCCGGTACTCGGCGGCCAGCGGCGAATGCTCGACCCAGGCCAGGTCCCAATATTCGGGATGGCGCAGGTCGGCAAAACCGCCGTCGATCAACGCGCGCACGAAGTTCATCGTCAACGCCGAATGCGCATGCGCCTGGATCAACCGCTGCGGATCGGGACGCCGCGCGGCGGCGGTGAACTCCTGGCTGTTGACCACGTCGCCGCGAAAACTCGGCAGGCTCACGCCGTGGCGCGTTTCGCTATCGGCCGAACGCGGCTTGGCGTACTGCCCGGCAAAGCGCCCCACCCGCAGCACCGGCTTCTTCAGCCCGTGCACCAGCACCAGGCTCATCTGCAGCAGCACCTTCAGCCGGTTGGAAATCACCGGGCTGGTGCAGTCGGCGAAGCTCTCCGCGCAATCGCCACCCTGCAACAGGAAGCGCTTCCCTTCCTGCGCCTCGGCCACCGCCTCCTTGAGCGCCAGGATCTCCCACGAGGTGACCAGCGGCGGCAATCGGGCCAGGAGCGCACCTGCCTTGGCCAGCTCGACCGGGTCGTCGTAGCTCGGTTGCTGCAGGGCCGGACGACGCTGCCAGGAATCCGGCGTCCACGGCGCCGTGCCGGCACGAGCCACATCAGCAGCCACGACGCCGACGTCGGAATCCCGCAGCTTGTTCATGCGTGCGACGTCCGGCGGCGCACCGCCACCACCGTCAGCACGGCGAGCAGCACGAACCAAAGCAGCGTCCACGCCGGCATCGGCAAGCCCAGGATCGGCTCGACCGCCGCGCATTCGCCGGAACCGGTAAACACCATGCGCAGCACCTTGGCAAACGGGAACGCGCTGAACATGTAATCGAGCGGCGGCCCGCAGGACGGAATCTGGTCGGCGGGCAGCGACTGGATCCACAGGTGCCGCCCCGCCACCACGATGCCGAACACCGCACCGAGCCACACGCCCGCGGCATAGATCCAGCGCAGCCCGCCTCGCGGCGCATGCAAGGCGCCAAGCAGAAAGAACACGCCCATCACGATGAAGCCGACGCGCTGGAAGATGCACAGCGGGCACGGCGTCATTTCCCAGGCATATTCGGCATACAGCGCGAAGCCCATGAGGGCGGCGCACACCAGGAAACCGACGGCGAAACTGAAGCGGTACGACCAGCGCAATGGGTTCATAGGGGCTTTGCTGCGATGCGAAACGATGACATTACCCGTTCGGCGCAGCGCTGTCAGCACGCAACGCTGCAGCAACCGCGAAGACGGACCGGCGTCGGGCCGAAAACGCAAAACCCGGCACCAGGCCGGGTTTGCATGACGCTGCAGGCGACCGTCAGGTCGTCCGGCCGGCATCTCACTCCGCGTCGACGGACTCGACCTGCGGACGCCCCACCAGCTCGACGTACGCCATCGGCGCGTTGTCGCCGTCGCGGAAGCCGCACTTGAGAATGCGCAGGTAACCGCCGGGACGCTCCTTGTAACGCGGGCCCAGCTCGACGAACAGCTTGCCCACCGCTTCCTTGTCGCGCAGACGCGAGAACGCAAGGCGGCGATTGGCGACGCCATCGGTCTTGGCCATCGTGATCAGCGGCTCGGCGACGCGGCGAAGTTCCTTCGCCTTCGGCAGGGTGGTGCGGATCAGCTCATGCTTGAACAGCGACGAGGCCATGTTCTTGAACATCGCTTCGCGGTGGCTGCTGGTGCGGTTGAGCTTGCGTCCGGATTTCTGGTGGCGCATGACGGAATACTCTCTGTAGGTCTGTTGTTATGAAGTGCCGGCGCTTGTGTCCGACACCCCGCGGTTACCCGCTTTTATGTGAGCCCCATCGGAGCAGGCTCTTGTGAAAAGTGCGGCCATGGATGGCCGCTTCTGCTGCATGGCCAAGGTGCTGTACACACCCTGGCCAATATCCGGCTACAACAGCGATCAAGGAGGATCGCCCTAGCCCAGCTGCATGCCGTGCGAAAGCCCCGGCGGCGGCCAGTTTTCCAGCTTGGTGCCGAGGGACAGGCTGCGCCCGCCCAGGACATCCTTGATTTCGGTCAGCGACTTCTTGCCCAGGTTCGGCGTCTTCAACAGCTCGACCTCGGTCTTCTGCACCAGGTCGCCGATGTAGTAGATGCTCTCGGCCTTCAGGCAGTTCGCCGAACGCACGGTCAGCTCCAGATCGTCGATCGGACGCAGCAGCAGCGGTTCGAAGCCGCTCTTCTCGGCCTTGTCCGTGGCACTTTCGCGACGCGAGAAGTCACCGAACACCGACAGCTGGTCGTTGATGATCTCGGCGGCCTTGCGCACCGCGTCCTCGGCGTCGATGGTGCCGTTGGTCTCGATGTCCAGCACCAGCTTGTCAAGGTTGGTGCGCTGCTCGACACGCGCGGCGTCCACTTCGTAGGCCACCCGCAATACGGGCGCGAACGAGGCATCCAGCTGCAGGCGACCGATCGGGCGCGCCTCGTCGTCAGGATGCTGGCGCGCGCTGGCCGGCTGGTAGCCGACGCCGCGACGCACCTTGAGGCGCATGTTGAGCGCGATGTCCTTGGTCAGGTGGCACAGGACGTGCTCGGGGTTGACGATCTCCACCGTATGGTCGACCACGATGTCGCCGGCGGTCACCACGCCCTTGCCCTTCTTGGACAAGGTCAGGGTCACTTCATCGCCCGAATGCTGCCGGATCGCCACGTCCTTGAGGTTCAGCAGGACTTCGATGACGTCCTCCTGCAGACCTTCAAGCGTGGTGTATTCGTGCAGCACGCCGTCGATTTCCACCTCGACGATGGCGCTGCCGGGGATCGAGGAGAGCAGCACGCGGCGCAGCGCGTTGCCCAGGGTATGGCCAAAGCCACGCTCGAGCGGCTCGACCACCACCTTGGCGCGGTTGGCTCCGAGCTGTTCGACGCTGAGGCCACGTGGCCGCAGCACACTAGTTGACGAAACTGCCATGCAGAGCTCCGGTTAATTACTTCGAGTAAAGCTCGATGATCAATGCTTCATTGATGTCGGACGGCAGGTCGCCGCGATCCGGCACCGACTTGAACGTGCCTTCGAACTTCTTGGAATCCACTTCGACCCAGACCGGGCGCAGGTCCATGGTGTCGAACACGGTGGCCGCTTCCTGCACGCGCAGCTGGCTGCGCGCCTTCTCGGTCAGCGCGATCGCGTCGCCCGGGCGCACCTGGTAGGAAGGAATGTTCACCTTCTTGCCGTTGACCAGCACCGCCTTGTGGGCAACCAGCTGGCGGGCCTGGGCGCGGGTGACCGCGAAGCCCATGCGGAACACGACGTTGTCCAGGCGGCTCTCGAGCAGACGCAGCAAGTTCTCGCCGGTATTGCCCTTGAGCGTGGTCGCCTTGGTGTAGTAGTTGCTGAACTGGCGCTCGAGCACGCCGTAGATACGCTTGACCTTCTGCTTCTCACGCAGCTGGACGGCGTAGTCGGACATGCGCATGCGCTTGTTCGCGCCATGCTGGCCGGGCTTGTTTTCCAGTTTGCACTTTGAATCCAGCGCACGCGCCGGGCTCTTCAGGCTGAGATCCGCACCTTCGCGCCGGGCGAGTTTGCAGGTAGCTCCACGATAACGGGCCATGTTTCTTCTCTTTCAGATAGTCCGGCCGCGGCCGGTGCTTGATTCTCGCGATCGAAAACGACCGCCCTCAGACACGCCGCTTCTTGGGGGGACGGCAGCCGTTGTGCGGGATCGGCGTGACGTCGATGATGTTGAGCACCTTGTAGCCCAGCGCATTCAGCGAACGCACCGCCGACTCGCGGCCCGGGCCGGGACCCTTGATGCGCACTTCCACCGTCTTCACGCCGTAGTCGCCCGCGGCGCGGCCGGCCTTCTCGGCGGCGACCTGTGCAGCGAACGGGGTGGACTTGCGCGAGCCGCGGAAACCGGCACCGCCGGCGGTCGCCCACGACAGGGCATTGCCCTGGCGATCGGTGATGGTAACGATGGTGTTGTTGAAGGAGGCCTGCACGTGGGCCACGGCATCCGTGACAACGCGCTTGATCTTCTTCTTGGTCTTGACCGGCTTAGCCATGGTTTGAAGGCTCTTCTCGATGAGTGCGGCCACGGATGGCCGCTTTTTTGATCTTCGCGGTCATCGGTGACCGCACAAATCCGCAGGCAATCACTTCTTGATTGCGCGACGCGGACCCTTGCGGGTACGCGCATTGGTACGGGTACGCTGCCCGCGAACCGGCAGGCCGCGACGATGACGCAGGCCGCGGTAGCAGCCCAGGTCCATCAGCCGCTTGATCGCCATGCCCACCTCGCGGCGCAGATCGCCTTCGACGGTGTACTTGGCGATCTCCAGGCGAATCTTTTCCACTTCGCCTTCGCTCAGCGACTTGATCTGGGTGGTCGGGACCACGCCCGCGTCCACGCAAACCTGCTTGGCGCGGCTGCGGCCGATACCATAAATGCTCTGCAGACCGACCCAGACGTGTTTCTGAACCGGCAAATTGACACCCGCAATGCGCGCCATGAGTACTCTCTCCGAATGCGTTTCGTGCGCGGTAAACGCGCAATTTTAACCTGAATTACCCGAACAGGAAAGCCCTGCGGCGCCAAGGCACCGCAACTCTCCGACCTGGAGCGTCCCTCGCCGCGTCAACTGCGACGGAGGTTGGCTTTCTTGAGCAAACTTTCGTACTGATGACTGACCAGATGCGCCTGGATCTGCGCCGTGAAATCCATCACCACCACCACCACGATCAGCAGCGAGGTGCCGCCGAAATAGAACGGTACGTGCCACGCCTGCTGCATGAACGACGGCACCAGGCAGACCAGCACCAGGTAGATCGCGCCGACCGCCGTCAGGCGTGTCATCACCGCGTCGATGTAGCTGCCCGTGGCCTTGCCCGGACGAATGCCGGGAATCAGGGCGCCGGAGCGCTTCAGGTTGTCCGCCGTCTCTTCCGCGTTGAACACGATCGCGGTGTAGAAGAATGCAAAACCGATCACCAGTACCGAAAAGGTGATTTCATACAACGGGTTGCCCGGACTCAGCGACTGCGTCAGATCCTGCACCCAGCGCGACGAATGACCCGTGCTGAACCAGCTCACCGCGGTGGCCGGGAACATCAGCAAGCTCGACGCAAAGATCGGCGGAATCACGCCCGACATGTTGATCTTCAGCGGCAGGCTGGAGCTCTGGTTCTGGTAGGCCTTCTGTCCGCCCGAACGTCGTGCGTAGTTCACCGTGATGCGCCGCTGGGCGCGTTCCACGAACACCACGAAGGCGGTCACGGCCAGCACCAGCCCGAACACCACCAGCAGCATGAGCAGCGACAGCTCACCGTTGTTGGCCATGCCCAGCGTGTGCACCACCGCGCCGGGCAAGCCGGCCACGATGCCGGCGAAGATCAGCAGCGAGATGCCGTTGCCGATGCCGCGCTCGGTCATCTGTTCGCCCAGCCACATCAGGAACATGGTACCGGCGGTCAGGCCGACCACGGACGAGAACACGAAGCCGAAGCCCGGCGTGTATACCACCGGCGCGCCGCCCGCGGCCACCTGGCCCTGCAAGGCAACCGCAATGCCGAAGGACTGGAACGCCGCCAGCAGCACCGTGGCGTAACGGGTGTACGCCGTCATCTTGCGCTTGCCGGCCTCGCCTTCCTTGCGCAGGGTCTGCAGGCTCGGCACCACCGCGCCCATCATCTGGAACACGATCGACGCCGAGATGTACGGAATCACGCCGAGCGCGAAGACCGAGAACCGCTCCAGCGCGCCGCCCGAGAACATGTTGAACATGTCCATCAGGCCGTTGCCGTTGACCAGGTTCGTCATCGCCTCCGGGTTGACGCCCGGAACCGGAATGAACGAGCCGAGACGGAACACCATCAACGCACCCACCACGAACAGGATGCGCTGACGAAGCTCCGTCAGCTTGCCGAGTTTGCCCAGTGCGTTGCCCTTGGCTACGGCCACCGTCTTACTCCACGCTTCCGCCGGCCGCCTCGATGGCCGCCTTCGCGCCCGCCGTGGCCAGCAGACCGGACAGCTTCACCGCGCGACCGATCTCGCCCTTCAGCACCACCTTGACCTTCTTGGCGCGGCTGTCGATCAGGCCAGCCTGATGCAGCGCGACCACGTCGATCACGTCGCCCTTGAGGTTGGCCAGCTGATACAGGAATACTTCCTGGCTCTGCGCCTTCAGCTTCGAGCGGAAGCCGACCTTCGGCAACCGGCGGTTCAGCGGCATCTGGCCGCCTTCGAAACCGAACTTGTGGGTGCCGCCCGCGCGGGCATGCTGACCCTTGTGGCCGCGACCGGCCGTCTTGCCCAGGCCCGAACCGATGCCGCGACCCACGCGCAGGCGGGTCTTGCGGGAACCGGCGGCCGGCTTGATGTCATTCAGACGCATGATGATTACTCCTCGACCCGGACCAGGTAGTAGACCGTGTTGATCAGCCCACGCACCTGCGGGCTGTCCTTCAGCTCGCGCACGTCGTTGACCTTGCCCAGACCCAGCGCCTTGACGCTGAGGCGATGGCGCGCCTGCACGCCGCGCAGGCCCTTGACCAGGCGCACGCGCACGGTGGCAGCGGATTCGTTCTTCTTAGCCATTGCCCAGCACCTCTTCCAGACTCTTGCCCCGCTTGGCGGCGATCTTCTTGGGCGAGGCAACCGCCTGCAGGCCCTTGATGGTGGCGCGCACCAGGTTGATCGGATTGCGCGAACCGACGGCCTTGGCCAGCACGTTCTTGACGCCGACCACTTCCAGCACCGCACGCATGGCGCCGCCGGCGATCACGCCGGTACCTTCGGAAGCCGGCTGCATGTACACGCGGGCCGCACCATGGTTCGCCTTGATGGCGTACCACAGGGTGCCGTTGTTCAGTTCGATGTTGACCATCTGGCGGCGGGCACGCTCCATCGCCTTGGAAATGGCCACCGGCACTTCACGCGCCTTGCCATAGCCGAAGCCGACCTTGCCCTCGCCGTCACCGACCACGGTCAGTGCAGTGAAGCTCATCTGGCGGCCACCCTTGACGGTCTTGGCCACCCGGTTGACGGCAATCAGCTTCTCGAGCAGGCCGTCCGAATTTTCGCGATCGTTAGAAGACATGTTCTATTCCGTGTGCCCGGACCATCCGGGGCTTTTGCTTGCGGCTTGGCCGCTTGTAGTTGTATGTGCTGCCAGGATCAGCAACCGGATTGGCGACTCGCGGAAGCGGGCTCTTTCGAATCCCGAATCCCGCGCCCCGCATCCCGGCGCCTCAGAACTTCAAGCCCGCCTCGCGCGCCGCCTCGGCAAGCGCCTTGATGCGGCCGTGATAGCGGAAACCGGAGCGATCGAACGCCACCGACTCCACACCGGCAGCCTTCGCGCGCTCGGCCACAGCCTTGCCCACGGCCGCCGCAGCAGCCAGGTTCTTGGTGCCCTTCAGGCCTTCGGCGACCGACTTTTGCACGGTGGAGGCAGCCGCTACCACGTTCTTGCCGGAGGCGTCGAACACCTGCGCATAAAGATGCTGCCCGGTGCGATGCACCGACAGGCGGGCCACGCCCAGCTTGCGGATGTGGCTGCGGGTGGACTTGGCGCGGCGCAGGCGATTTTCGTTCTTGTTCATCTCTCAATTCCTCGAAAGCGGATCGGCTCGGATGGCTGTCATCTGCTCTTTGTGAAAAGTCCGGCCATGGATGACCGGTCTCTACGCGCAGGGACAGCGCATTTACGCCTTCTTGGCTTCCTTCAGGGTGATCTTCTCGCCGGCATAGCGCACGCCCTTGCCCTTGTAGGGTTCGGGTGGGCGGAAGCCGCGAATCTTGGCTGCGACCTGGCCGACGACCTGCTTGTCGGTGCCCTTGATCAGCACTTCGGTCTGGGTCGGCGTTTCGATGCTGATGCCCTCGGGCGCGTCGAACACCACCGGGTGGGAGAAGCCCAGGCTGAGGCTCAGCGCCTTGCCCTGCATGGCAGCGCGATAACCGACGCCGACCAGCTCAAGCTTGCGTTCGTAACCCTGCGAGACGCCGGTGACCATGTTGGCGATCAGCGCACGCGCCGTACCGCCGAACTTGTCGTCCACGCCTTCGCCCAGCGTGACATTCGCCACGCCGCCGTCGACGGCGACCGTGACGCCCGGCAGCTGATGCACGGACAAGGTGCCCTTCGGGCCCTTCACCGAAATGTTGCCTCCGGCGATCGTCAGCTCGACGCCCTTCGGCAGGGAAATGGGTTGTTTGGCTACACGTGACATTGAAAGACTCCTTATGCCACTTGGCCGATGACTTCGCCGCCCAGGCCCTTGGCACGGGCCTGCGCATCGGTCAACAGACCAGCGGAAGTCGAGATGATCGAAATGCCCAGGCCGCCGAGGACCTTCGGCAGCTCGTCCTTGCCGCGGTAAACGCGCAGGCCGGAACGGCTGACACGGGAAATGTTCTCGATGGCGGGCTGACCGTCGAAATACTTGAGCTTGATCTCGAGCACCGGCTTGCCTTCCTCGACGGAAGTCTTGGCGTCGAGGATGTAGCCCTCGTTCTTGAGAAGGTCGGCGATGGCCACCTTCAGTTTCGACGACGGCATACGCACGACCGGCTTGCCCGTGGCCTGGGCATTGCGGACGCGCGTGAACAGATCGGCGATGGGATCAGTCATGCTCATGAAAACATCCTTCAGAGTGCACCGATATCCGATAAAACCGGAAATCAATCAGATTGTGAGCCGGCAAAGAAGCCAGCCTGCGTTGCGCAGACCGCCGACTATAGCAGCAATTTCGGGTTTTGGCGAACATCGGATGCGTTAGTCGCATCCACCGGTGGCATGCGGTGCCGCCGGTCGGATCGGTGCGCCGGAACAGCCGACGCGCCGATCCTGCAGGTTGTGAATTACCAGCTGGCCTTGCGCAGGCCCGGCACGTCGCCGCGCATGGTGGCTTCGCGCAGCTTGTTGCGACCCAGGCCGAACTTCGCGTAGACGGCGCGCGGACGACCGGTCAGGGCGCAACGCGTCCGCACGCGAACCGGGCTGGCATCGCGCGGAAGCTTCTGCAGGCTCGCCTGCGCTTCCATCTTCTCGTCGTACGAAGCCGTCGGGTTGAGCACGATCGCTTTCAGTTCGGCGCGCTTGGCGGCGTACTTCTGGATCAGCTTGGCCCGCTTGACGTCGCGGTTCACCATTGATTTCTTGGCCATAATTTATCGCTGCTCTTTCAAAGAGTCCGGCCGCGGACGGCCGGGTTCGTCAAGGATGACCGCTCAGTTCCGGAACGGGAAGCTGAAGGCCGTCAACAGGGCCTTCGCCTCGTTGTCGGTTCGCGCCGTCGTGGTGATGGAGATATCCATGCCGCGCAGAGCATCCACCTGGTCGAAATCGATCTCGGGGAAGATGATCTGTTCCTTGATGCCGAAGTTGTAGTTGCCGCGACCGTCGAACGCCTTGGCCGAAACACCGCGGAAGTCGCGCACGCGCGGCAGCGAGATGTTGATCAGGCGATCGAGGAACTCCCACATCTGCGCACGGCGCAACGTGACCTTGCAGCCGATCGGCCAGCCGTCGCGGATCTTGAACGAAGCCACCGAAACGCGGGCCTTCGTGGTGATCGGCTTCTGGCCGGCGATCTTGGCCATGTCGGCCACGGCGTTCTCGAGCACTTTCTTGTTGCCCGCCGCTTCGCCCACGCCCATGTTCAGCGTGATCTTGGTGATGCGGGGAACCTGCATCACGTTCTGGTAGCCGAACTGCTCGGTGAGCTTGCCGATTACCTGGTCTTTGTAGAATTTTTCAAGGCGCGTCATGATCGTGTTCCTTACGCGTCCACGACCTCGCCATTCGAACGGAACACGCGGACCTTGCGCCCATCAGCGAGCGTTTTGGAACCGACGCGTTCACCCTTGTTCGTGGCGGGGTTGAACAGCTGCACATTGGAGAGATGGATCGAGGCTTCACGCTCGACGATACCGCCAGCCTGGTTGGCCTGCGGGTTCGGCTTGGTGTGACGCTTGACCAGATTCACGTTGGAGACGAATACGCGATCGCCTGCAACACGCAGCACGTCGCCGCGCTGACCCTTGTTCTTGCCGGTGATCACCAGGACCTGATCACCCTTGCGGATACGGTTCATTGTCTTGACTCCGCTTCAGAGCACTTCGGGCGCGAGCGAGACGATCTTCATGAACTTCTCGTTGCGCAGCTCGCGGGTAACCGGCCCGAAGATACGGGTACCGATCGGCTCGAGCTTGTTGTTGAGGAGGACAGCCGCATTGCCGTCGAAACGGATCAGCGAGCCGTCGGGACGGCGCACGCCCTTGGCAGTACGCACCACCACGGCGTTGTACACCTCGCCCTTCTTCACCTTGCCGCGGGGAATGGCATCCTTCACGGTGACCTTGATCACGTCACCGATCGAGGCGTAACGGCGCTTGGAGCCGCCGAGCACCTTGATGCACATCACTTCCTTGGCGCCGCTGTTGTCCGCTGCGGAAAGCGTGCTTTGCATCTGGATCATGGCTGCACCCTCCCTTTAGACGTTGGCGCGCGTGATGATTTCAACCACGCGGTGATGTTTGGTCTTGGACAACGGACGGCACTCGGCGATACGCACGAGGTCACCCTCGTTCGCGCCCAGGTCGTCCTGCGCATGCAGCTTGGTCGACCGACGAATGGTCTTGCCCAGCAGCCAATGCTGCTCCTGGCGCTCGACCAGGACGGTGACCGTCTTGTCCATCTTGTTGCTGGTGACGCGACCCTCGAGGGTGCGTGCCTTCTTCTGGTTCTCGCTCATCTCGGCCGTCCCTTACTTCTTGCTGCCGAGCACGAATTTCGTGCGGGCGATGTCACGCCGAACGCGGCGAAGCTGGTGCGGCTGGGTGAGCTGGCCGGAACCCTTCTGCATGCGCAGGTTGAACTGCTCCTTGCGCAGGTCCAGCAGATGCTGGTTCAGCTCGTCGGCCGACTGGTTGTTGATATCTTTGCTGGCCATCACATCACCGCCCGTGTCACAAACTGGGTCTGCACCGAGAGCTTGGCGGCGGCCAGGCGGAACGCCTCGCGTGCCGTCGTCTCGTCGACGCCCTCGATTTCATACAGCATGCGGCCGGGCTGGATCGGGGCGACCCAGAACTCGACGCCGCCCTTGCCCGCGCCCATGCGCACTTCGATCGGCTTCTTGGTGATCGGCTTGTCCGGGAACACGCGGATCCACAGCTTGCCGCCACGCTTTACAAAGCGGGTGATGCAACGACGAGCCGCCTCGATCTGGCGCGCGGTGAGCGCACCATGCGTGGTCGCCTTCAGGCCGTACTCGCCGAAGCTGACGAGGTTGGAGCACTGGGCCAGACCGTCGTTGCGGCCTTTGAACTGCTTGCGGTACTTGGTTCGCTTGGGTTGCAACATGGCAACTCTCCCTTACTTCGCAGACCGCTCGCGACGGCCTTCACCGGCCTCGCGACGCGAATCATTACGACGGCCTTCGCTACCTTCACGGCGCGACGGCGACGGTTCGTCCTTCGACTCCTGGCTGGCAGCGGCCAGATCGAAGATCTCGCCCTTGTACACCCAGACCTTGATGCCGATGATGCCGTAGGTGGTGCTCGCCTCGGCGAAACCGTAGTCGATGTCGGCGCGCAGCGTATGCAGCGGCACGCGGCCCTCGCGGCTCCACTCGGAGCGGGCGATCTCGGCGCCGTTCAGGCGGCCGGAGACGTTGATCTTGATGCCCAGGGCGCCCAGGCGCATCGCGTTGCCGACCGAGCGCTTCATCGCGCGGCGGAACATGATGCGGCGCTCCAGCTGCTGCGCGATGGACTCTGCCACCAGCTGCGCGTCCAGCTCGGGCTTGCGCACCTCGTTGACGTTGATGTGCGTCGGGACGCCCATCATGTCGCTGACTTCCTTGCGCAGCTTCTCGATGTCCTCGCCCTTCTTGCCGATCACCACGCCCGGGCGGGCAGTGTGGATCGTCACGCGCGCGGTCTTGGCCGGGCGCTCGATCTGGATCTTCGAGATGCCGGCGGCGGCCAGCTTCTTCTTCAGCATGTCGCGGACCTTGATGTCGGCCACGAGATACTTGGCGTAATCGCCCTTGTTGGCGAACCACTTCGCGTTCCAGTCCTTGGCAATGCCGAGGCGGATACCGGTGGGATGAACTTTATGACCCATCGTCTATATCCTCAGTCAGTTGCCGACAACCACAGTGATGTGGCTGGTACGTTTCAGGATGCGCGAACCGCGGCCCTTGGCGCGGGCGTACATGCGCTTCATCGCCGGACCTTCGTCGACGAAGATGCTGGACACCTTCAGCTCGTCGACGTCGGCACCGAGATTGTTCTCGGCGTTGGCGACGGCCGACAGCAGCACCTTGCGAACCAGGTGCGCAGCCTTCTTGTTGGTATAGGTGAGCACGTCGCTGGCCCGGCCCACGGGAAGCCCGCGGACGAGGTCGGCCACCAGGCGTGCCTTTTGCGCCGAAATGCGGGCGCCGCGCAGGATCGCTTTGGCTTCAGTGCTCATCACTTGCCCTTCTTGTCGCCGACATGGCCTTTGAACGTGCGGGTCACCGCGAACTCGCCGAGCTTGTGCCCGACCATGTTCTCGTTGATCAGGACGGGCACGTGCTGACGGCCGTTGTGGATGGCGATGGTCAAGCCGACCATTTCCGGCAGGATCATCGAGCGGCGCGACCAGGTCTTGATCGGGCGCTTGTTGTTGGCGGAAACCGCAGCTTCCACCTTCTTCGCGAGGTGAAGGTCGACGAAGGGACCTTTCTTCAAAGAGCGAGGCATGTCGGCTTCCTGTTACTTGGTACGACGACGCACGATGAAGTGCTGCGTGCGCTTGTTGTTGCGGGTCTTGTAGCCCTTGGCCGGCGTGCCCCACGGGCTGACCGGATGACGACCGCCGGAGGTCTTGCCTTCGCCGCCACCGTGCGGGTGGTCGACCGGGTTCATCACCACGCCGCGGACGGTCGGGCGAATGCCTACCCAGCGCTTGGCGCCGGCCTTGCCCAGCTTCTTCAGGCTGTGCTCGCCGTTGCCGACTTCGCCGATGGTGGCGCGGCAATCGACCGAGACGCGACGCATCTCGCCGGAGCGAAGGCGCAACGTGGCGTAACCGGACTCGCGGGCAACCAGCTGCACCGAGGCGCCGGCGCTGCGGGCGATCTGCGCGCCCTTGCCGGGACGCAGCTCCACGCAGTGGATCGTGCTGCCCATCGGGATGTTGCGCAGCTGCAGGCAGTTGCCGGCCTTGATCGGCGCCTCGCGACCCGACACCAGGCGATCGTCCACCTGCACGCCCTTGGGCGCGATGATGTAGCGACGCTCGCCATCGGCGTAGCACAGCAGCGCGATGTGCGCGGTGCGGTTGGGATCGTATTCGATGCGCTCGACGCGGGCGGCGATGCCTTCCTTGTCACGCTTGAAGTCGATGATGCGGTAATGCTGCTTGTGACCGCCGCCACGATGACGCGTGGTGATCCGGCCATGATGGTTGCGGCCGCCGGTACGGGATTGCGCCTCGGTCAACGGAGCATAGGGCGCGCCCTTGTACAGGCCTTCCGTGCGGACGCTGACTGCGTCGCGGCGACCCGGCGAGGTCGGCTTGTGGTTGATTAGTGCCATTTCACAGAACTCCTGGCTCAGGCCTTGGCGGACACGTCGATGGCCTGGCCATCGGCAAGACGCACGTAGGCCTTGCGCTTGCCCTGGCGATTGCCAGCGCGGAAACGGAAGGACTTGACCTTGCCCTTGACGTTGACGAGGTTCACCTGCTCGACCTTGACGTCGAACAGCTTTTCCACCGCAGCGCGGACATCGGCCTTGGTCGCCGCGGGGGCGACCAGGAACACATACTGGTTGTGCTCGGCAAGACGCGCCGACTTCTCGGAGATATGCGGCGCACGCAGCGTATCGAGAATGCGTTCGTTGCTCATGCCAGCCACTCCTCGATCTTCTTCACCGCATCGACCGTGACCACCACGTGGTCGGAGCCGACGAGGCTGACGGGGTTCAGGCCCATCACATCCAGCACATGGATGTAGGGGATGTTGCGCGCAGCCAGGAACACGGATTCGGAGGCATCCTCGGACACCAGCAACACGCGACCGGACACGTCCAGCTCGGCCAGCTTGGCGACCATCGCGGAGGTCTTCGGCGTCTCGATGCCGAAGCTCTCGACCACCTTCAGGCGACCCTGGCGAACCAGCTCGGAGAAGATCGAGCGGATCGCGACGCGATAAGCCTTGCGGTTGACCTTCTGCTCGTAGCTGCGCGGCTTGGCGGCGAACGTGACACCACCACCGACGAAGATCGGGGCACGGTAGTCACCGTGGCGGGCGCCGCCGCCCTTCTGCTTCTTGAACTTCTTGGTGGTGCCGGACATTTCGCCGCGGGACAGCTGCGCCTTGGTACCGGCGCGGCCAGCGGCCTGATAGGCAACCACGACCTGGTGCACCAGGGCCTTCTTGTACTCGCCGCCGAACACTTCGTCCGACACGCTGAGCGGCTTGGCACCCATGACATTGAGTTCCATGGTGTCTCTCCTCAGCTCTTGGTCGTCGGGCGGATGACGACGTCGCTACCGGTGGCACCCGGTACCGCACCCTTGACCGCGATCAGATGACGCTCGGCGTCGACCTTGACCACTTCCAGGCCCTGCTGGGTACGATTCACGTTGCCCATCTGGCCGGCCATCTTCTTGCCGGGGAACACGCGACCCGGGGTCTGGCGCTGACCGATCGAGCCCGGTGCGCGATGCGACAGCGAGTTGCCGTGGGTAGCGTCGCCCATCTTGAAGTTCCAGCGCTTGATCGTGCCCTGGAAGCCCTTGCCCTTCGACACGCCGGCGACATCCACGATCTGGCCGACGGAGAACACGTCGTCCGCCTTGATCTCCGAGCCCACCGCGTACTTGCCGAGATCCTCGGCAGCAACGCGGAACTCCCACAGACCGCGACCCGGCTCGACCTTCGCCTTCGCGTAGTGGCCCTTCAGCGGCTGCGTCAGCAGGTTCGCACGCTTGCTGCCTGCGGAAACCTGGACGGCGCTGTAGCCATCGTTGTCGTCCGTCTTCACCTGGGTCACGCGGTTCGGCGTCGCTTCAATCAGCGTCACCGGAATCGAGCGGCCGTCTTCAGTGAAGAGTCGGCTCATGCCGCATTTGCGGCCAACCAATCCGATACTCATCTTCGTATCCTGTCTGTCGCTCAACCGAGCTTGATCTGAACATCGACGCCAGCGGCGAGATCAAGCTTCATGAGCGCGTCCACGGTCTTGTCGTTCGGGTCGACGATGTCGAGTACACGCTTGTGCGTACGGGTCTCGTACTGGTCGCGTGCATCCTTGTCGACGTGCGGCGACGTCAGAATGGTGTAACGCTCGATCTTGGTCGGGAGGGGGATCGGGCCGAGTACCGTGGCACCCGTGCGCTTAGCCGTCTCGACGATCTCGCTGGCGGAGCGGTCGATCAGTCGATGATCGTATGCCTTCAGCCGAATGCGAATCTTCTGGTTCGCCATAACCGTGTCCTGTTGTCGAAAGAACGTTCTGTGATGCCGGAGCGGCTTCTCACCACTCCGCACTGCCCTTTTGCCACTTGTCCGGGGCCATCGAGATCTGCCGGCCCCTTTGAAAAACACCAGGCGAGCATCGATCCGCTCGCCTGGCACAATCCGAATCTCGCGCAAAACGACGTGTCAACAGGGCTAGCCCCGCGATCACGTCGACTTGCGAAGGCCGATCCACGGCCAGCGAACTCGAAGCACGTCCTGTGCCTCATTTCGCGGTTGGTCGTCCAGAAACACGTCTGTCCGACAAGTGAGCTGCGAAGTATACCGGTAAATCCGGGATTAGTGAAGAGGTGCGAAACAACTTCACCCTCGACTCGCCCCGGGGTGAACCGGCGCGGCGCAGCCGCGGCCGGTTCAACGGCGGGAGTTGTCCCGGCAGCGCGTGGTTCCGTTCGTCCCGCGACCCCGTGACCTTTACTTCAGCCATCCTCCCTGATGGCAAAGATCAAACCGGCATCCATGCCGGAATTCCCGCAAGAACCGTTACTTGATGACCTTGGCCACCACGCCGGCGCCGACGGTGCGACCGCCTTCGCGGATGGCGAAACGCAGGCCTTCGTCCATCGCGATCGGGTGGATCAGGCTCACCACCATCTTCACGTTGTCGCCCGGCATCACCATTTCCACGCCTTCCGGCAGGGTCACGGCACCGGTCACGTCGGTCGTGCGGAAGTAGAACTGCGGGCGGTAGCCCTTGAAGAACGGCGTGTGACGGCCACCCTCGTCCTTCGACAGCACATACACTTCGGCCTCGAAGTCCGTGTGCGGGGTGATCGTGCCCGGCTTGGCCAGCACCTGGCCACGCTCCACGTCGTCGCGCTTCAGGCCGCGCAGCAGCAGGCCGGCATTGTCGCCCGCCTGGCCCTGGTCCAGCAGCTTGCGGAACATCTCCACGCCGGTGACCGTGGTCTTCTGCGTGTCGCGGATGCCGACCACTTCGATTTCGTCGCCCACCTTGATCACGCCGCGCTCGATACGACCGGTCACCACGGTGCCGCGGCCGGAGATCGAGAACACGTCTTCCACCGGCATCAGGAACGGCTTGTCGATCGTGCGCACCGGCTCGGGGATGTAGCTGTCCAGCGCGTCCACCAGCTTGATGATCGCCGGCACGCCGATTTCGCTCTGGTCGCCTTCCAGCGCCTTCAGCGCCGAACCATGGATGATCGGGGTGTCGTCGCCCGGGAAGTCGTACTTGCTCAGCAGCTCGCGCACTTCCATCTCGACCAGTTCGAGCAGCTCGGCGTCATCGACCATGTCCGCCTTGTTCAGGAACACCACGATGTACGGCACGCCGACTTGGCGCGACAGCAGGATGTGCTCGCGCGTCTGCGGCATCGGGCCGTCCGCGGCCGAGCACACCAGGATCGCGCCGTCCATCTGCGCCGCACCGGTGATCATGTTCTTCACGTAGTCCGCGTGGCCGGGGCAGTCGACGTGCGCGTAGTGGCGGGTCGGCGACTCGTATTCCACGTGCGCGGTCGAGATCGTGATGCCGCGCGCCTTCTCTTCCGGCGCCGCGTCGATCGCGCTGTAGTCCTTGAATTCTCCACCGAAACGCTCGGCACCGACCTTCGTCAGCGCCGCCGTCAGCGTCGTCTTGCCGTGATCCACGTGACCAATCGTGCCGACGTTGACGTGCGGCTTGGTGCGTTCGAATTTACCCTTTGCCATGACTTGAGACCTCTAGCTGGAACGTTCGTCAGTGCGGCGTCCGCCGCGTCGCTTTCAACCTACGCGACCCGTCGAAGGTCGCACTGCTTTTCTTGAAGAGTACGGCCATGGATGGCCGCTGTTTGATCTTGCTCTTGCGATCAGGACGATCGCGCCAATCAGGCCTTCTTGATCACCTGCTCGGCGATGTTGTTCGGTGCCTCGGCGTAGTGGTCGAACTCCATCGTGAAGGTTGCACGACCCTGGGTCAGCGAGCGGATGGTGGTCGCATATCCGAACATCTCGCCCAGCGGAACCATCGCGTCGATGGTCTTGCCCGACGGCGTGTCGTCCTGGCCCTGAAGCAGGCCGCGACGGCGGCTCATGTCGCCCATCACGTCACCGACATATTCCTCCGGAGTCACCACCTCGACCTTCATGATCGGCTCGAGCAGCACCGGATTGGCCTTGTTGAAGCCCTGCTTGAACGCCATCGAGGCGGCCAGCTTGAACGCCATTTCCGACGAGTCGACGTCGTGGTACGAACCGAACACCAGCTTCACCTTGACGCCCACCACCGGGAACCCGGCAAGCGGACCGCTGGTGATGGTCTCGCGCAGGCCCTTCTCGACCGAGGGGATGAACTCCTTCGGGATTACGCCGCCGGTGATCTCGTTGACGAACAGGAAATCGTCCTTGACGTCCGGGCTCTTGCGCTCCTCTTCCGTCATCGGCGACAGCTCGATCACGACGTGGCCGTACTGACCCTTGCCGCCCGACTGCTTGGCGTGCTTGTAGTCCGACTTGACGTCCGAAGCGCGGATCGTCTCGCGGTAAGCCACCTGCGGCTTGCCGACGTTGGCCTCGACGTTGAACTCGCGGCGCATGCGATCGACCAGGATGTCCAGGTGCAGCTCGCCCATGCCGGAAATGATGGTCTGACCGGATTCCTCGTCGGTACGGACGCGGAACGACGGATCTTCGGCAGCCAGGCGACCCAGCGCGATGCCCATCTTTTCCTGGTCCGACTTGGTCTTCGGCTCGACCGCCATCGAAATCACCGGCTCCGGGAACGTCATCCGCTCCAGGGTGATCACGTGATCCTGCGCGCACAGCGTGTCGCCGGTGGTCACGTCCTTGAGGCCGACCGCGGCGGCGATGTCGCCGGCACGCACTTCCTTCAGCTCGTGACGCTCGTTCGCGTGCATCTGCAGGATGCGGCCGATGCGCTCCTTCTTGCTCTTGACCGGGTTGTACACGGCGTCGCCCGAGTTCAGCGTGCCCGAGTAGACACGGAAGAACGTCAGCGAGCCCACGAACGGGTCGGTCATGATCTTGAACGCCAGCGCGGAGAACGGCGCGGCGTCATCGGCCTTGCGCGTGGCCGCCTGCTCGTTCTCGTCGATACCGGCCACCGGCGGGCGGTCGGCCGGCGACGGCAACAGCTGCACCACGGCGTCGAGCATCGCCTGCACACCCTTGTTCTTGAACGCGGTACCGCAGAACACGGGAATGATCTCGTTGGCGAGCGTGCGCTGGCGCAGGCCGGCAATGATCTCCTCGGTGGAGAGGTCGCCGCCTTCGAGGTACTTGTTCATCAGTTCTTCGGTGGCTTCCGCAGCGGATTCCACCATGAAGGAATGCGCCTCGGCCGCCTTGTCGGCCAGCTCGGCGGGGATGTCGTTCAGCTCGAACTTCATGCCCTGGGTTTCCATGTCCCAGCTGATCGCCTTCATGCGCAACAGGTCGATCACGCCGGTGAAGTTGTCCTCGGCACCGATCGGCACCTGCATCGGCACCGGGTGGGCACCGAGGCGCGACTTCAGCTGGCCGACGACCTTCTCGAAATTGGCGCCGGTGCGATCCATCTTGTTGACGAACGCAAGGCGCGGCACCTTGTACTTGTTGGCCTGGCGCCACACGGTCTCGGACTGCGGCTGCACGCCACCGACCGCGCACAGCACGAATACGGCGCCGTCGAGCACGCGCAGCGAGCGCTCCACCTCGATGGTGAAGTCGACGTGTCCGGGGGTATCGATGATGTTGAAGCGATGCTGCTCCATCGAACCATCCATGCCCTTCCAGAAGGCCGTGGTAGCCGCGGAGGTGATGGTGATGCCGCGCTCCTGCTCCTGCTCCATCCAGTCCATGGTGGCCGCGCCGTCATGCACCTCGCCGATCTTGTGGCTGACGCCGGTGTAGAACAGGATGCGCTCCGTGGTCGTGGTCTTGCCGGCATCGATGTGGGCCATGATGCCGAAGTTGCGGTAGCGGTCGAGGGGAGTGTTGCGTGCCATGGATGATTACCTTTGCCGGGCAGCCCTGCCCCATGTCTGGACGCGGCCGCCCGGGCCGAGAGCTTGTGAGAAATCCGCCCTTGAAGGCGGCTTGCTTTTGGCCGCCATTGAAGCGGCCCGGTATCCCTGGTCCGCCATGGACGGCGGCTTTTGTCGCTCGCCGCCACTGTTTGGCGGCAAGCGCAACTTCAATTACCAGCGATAGTGCGAGAAGGCCTTGTTGGCCTCGGCCATGCGGTGCGTCTCTTCACGCTTCTTGGCGGCGCCGCCGCGGCTTTCGGAGGCCTCCAGCAGCTCGGCAGCCAGCTTGCGCGGCATCGAGGTTTCGCCGCGCTTGCGGGCAGCATCGATGACCCAGCGCATCGCCAGCGCCATGCGACGGCCCGGACGCACCTCGACCGGCACCTGGTAGGTGGCACCACCCACGCGGCGGGACTTCACCTCGACCGCCGGGGCGATGTTGTTCAGTGCCTTCTCGACCAGGGCCACCGGCTCGGCATTCTTTTCGCCGATGTGCTGCAGCGCACCGTAAACGATGCTCTCAGCCACGGACTTCTTGCCGCTCTTCATCACCATGTTGATGAAGCGGGCAATCAGCTGGCTGCCATGCTTGGGATCCGGCAGAACCAGACGGGCGGGATGTGAACCTTTGCGCGACATGTTTGTTGTCCGTTGTTTTCGCAGGCAACCCTGCCCGCACGAAAAGCAGCCGTTATGGCCGCATCGATGTTTTTGCAGGCATCCCGCCTGCGAAGCCAAAGCGCCCGTCCATGGCCGCACTTTCCAGATGTCTCACTCTTGCAGGTGCCCGACCCGGCAACCCGGGCGGTCGACCCTGCCCGCCTGCCTGGCAGGCCCGGGCGTTACTTCTTCGGGCGCTTGGCGCCGTACTTGGAACGCGACTGGCGGCGCTTGGTCACGCCGGCGCAATCGAGGCTGCCGCGCACCGTGTGGTAGCGCACACCCGGCAGGTCCTTGACACGGCCGCCGCGGATCAGCACCACGGAGTGCTCCTGCAGGTTGTGCCCTTCACCGCCGATGTAGCTGATGACCTCGAAACCGTTGGTCAGGCGCACCTTGGCGACCTTGCGCAGGGCCGAATTCGGCTTTTTCGGGGTGGTGGTGTAAACGCGCGTGCAGACGCCGCGGCGCTGCGGGCTGCTCTGCAAGGCCGGCGAACCGCTCTTGTAGGTCTTGGGACTGCGGTTCTTGCGCACCAACTGGTTGACTGTCGTCATGCGTAGCTGTTCCTGAAAACATAAAGGCAGCCCGATCAAGCTCGGTCTGCCAAGAAGCGGGAATTTAACATGAGCCGCCTGCCATGGGCAAGCTGACGCCCTGCCGTCCTTGACCCGAACACGAGGCGCGTCCCTGCGCCTCATTTCGTATGTCAGCGAGTGAAGCCTCGAACGGGCTTACTCGGCACCACCATCTGCACCGGTCACCTCTGCGACCGGGGTCGCAGGCGTGGTTCCGGAAAGCGTCTCGAGCTCCGTGGCGGTCAAACCGCCCTGGCGACGACGCAATGCGTGGTACGCCAAGCCCGTGCCTGCCGGAATGAGACGGCCGACAATAACATTTTCCTTCAGGCCCCGCAAGGTATCACGGGTGCCGCGCACCGCAGCTTCGGTCAACACGCGGGTGGTTTCCTGGAACGAGGCGGCCGAAATGAACGACTCGGTCGCCAGCGAAGCCTTGGTGATGCCAAGCAGGATCGACTGGTATTCGGCCGGTCGCTCGCCCTTGGCCACGGCCCGCTCGTTCTCGGCGTTGATCCGCACGCGCTCGATCTGCTCTCCGCGCAGGTAATGGCTGTCGCCCGGCTCGACGATCTCGATCTTGCGCAGCATCTGGCGAATGATCGCCTCGATGTGCTTGTCGTTGATCTTCACGCCCTGCAGGCGATACACGTCCTGGATCTCCTTGACCAGGTAACCGGCCAGCGGCTCCACGCCCAGCAGGCGCAGGATGTCATGCGGACTCGGCTCGCCGTCGACGACGGTTTCGCCCTTCTCCACATGCTCGCCCTCGAACACGATGACCTGACGCCACTTCGGAATCAGTTCCTCGTGCTCGTTGCCGTCGACGTCCTTGATGACCAGGCGCTGCTTGCCCTTGGTGTCCTTGCCGAAGCTGACGATGCCCGAACGCTCGGCCAGGATCGCCGGCTCCTTCGGTTTGCGCGCCTCGAACAGGTCGGCCACGCGCGGCAGACCGCCGGTGATGTCGCGAGTCTTCGAGCTTTCCTGCGGAATGCGCGCGATCACGTCGCCCACGCCCACCTCGGCGCCGTTCTGGATCGACACGATCGCACCGGCCGGCAGGAAGTACTGCGCGGCGATGTCGGTGCCCGGCAGCTTCAGCTCGCGGCCCTTGGCGTCTTCCAGGCGCACGATCGGACGCAGGTCCTTCGCCTGTGCGCCGCGGCGCTTCGGATCGGTGACCACCGCCGACTCCAGGCCGGTAAGTTCATCGGTCTGGCTCTGCACGGTGACGCCGTCGAGGAAGTCGATGAAGCGCACCACGCCGGCCACCTCGGTGACGATCGGGTGGGTATGCGGGTCCCAGTTGGCCACGGTCTGGCCCGGCTTGACCGCCGCACCGTCCTTGACCGCGATGGTGGCGCCGTACGGCACCTTGTAGCGCTCGCGCTCGCGGCCGCTGGCGTCGATCACGCTCAGTTCGCCGGAACGCGACACCGCCACCAGATGGCCCTGCTTGTGCTGCACCGACTTCAGGTTGTTGTACTTCAGCGAACCGGTGGTTTTCACCGTCACGTTGTCCACCGCCGCCGCACGCGAAGCCGCACCGCCGATGTGGAAGGTGCGCATGGTCAGCTGGGTGCCGGGCTCGCCGATCGACTGCGCGGCCACCACGCCCACGGCCTCGCCCATGTTGACCAGATGGCCACGGGCCAGATCGCGGCCGTAGCACAGCTTGCACACGCCATGTTCGGCTTCGCAGGTGATCGGCGAACGCACCTTGATGATCTGCACGCCGGCCTTGTCCAGCTTCTCGACCAGTGCCTCGTTGAGCAGGGTGTCGCGGGTGACGATCGGCTGGTCGTCGTCGCCCGGGGCGTAGACGTCCTCGACTACCACGCGGCCGAGCACGCGGTCGCGCAACGGCTCGACCACGTCGCCGCCTTCGACGATCGGCTGCATGGTGATGCCGTCCTCGGTGCCGCAGTCGTCCATGGTGATGACCACGTCCTGCGCCACGTCGACCAGGCGACGGGTCAGGTAACCGGAGTTGGCGGTCTTCAGCGCGGTATCGGCCAGGCCCTTGCGGGCGCCGTGGGTCGAGTTGAAGTACTGCAGCACGTTCAGGCCTTCGCGGAAGTTGGCCTTGATCGGGGTCTCGATGATCGAGCCGTCCGGGCGCGCCATCAGGCCGCGCATGCCGGCCAGCTGGCGAATCTGCGCCACCGAGCCACGCGCGCCGGAGTCGGCCATGATGTACAGCGAGTTCATCGACTTCTGGTTGACCGTCTTGCCGTCGGCATCGACCACCTTCTCGGTGCCGATGCCGTCGATCATCGCCTTGGCCACCAGCTCGCTGGTGCGCGACCAGATGTCGACCACCTTGTTGTAGCGCTCGCCGGCGGTGACCAGACCGGACTGGTACTGCTGCTGGATCTCGACGACTTCCTTCTCGGCCTCTTCCAGGATCGGCTTTTTCTCGGCCGGAATCAGCATGTCGTCGATGCCGATCGAGATGCCCGAACGAGTCGCGTAGCGATAGCCGGCATACATCAGCTGATCGGCGAACACGACCGTGTCCTTCAGGCCCAGCAGACGGTAGCTGGAGTTGATCAGACGCGAGATGTTCTTCTTCGTCAGCTCGGTGTTGGCCAGCTCGAACGGGAGGCCCTCGGGCATGATCTCGGCCAGCAAGGCGCGACCGACCGTCGTATCGACGATCCTGGTCTGCTGCGTGCGGGTACCGTCTTCGGCGATATGCACCAGCTTCATGCGCACCTTGACCTTGGCGTGCAACTCGACTGCACGGTTGTCGTATGCGCGACGTGCCTCGCCAATGCCGGAGAACACCATGCCGGTGCCCTTGGCGTTGATCAGCTCACGGGTCAGGTAATACAGGCCCAGCACGACGTCCTGGGTCGGCACGATGATCGGCTCGCCGTTCGCCGGCGACAGGATGTTGTTGGTCGACATCATCAAGGTGCGCGCTTCCAGCTGCGCCTCGATCGACAGCGGCACGTGGACAGCCATCTGGTCGCCGTCGAAGTCGGCGTTGAACGCGGTGCAGACCAGCGGATGCAGCTGGATCGCCTTGCCTTCGATCAGCTTCGGCTCGAACGCCTGGATGCCGAGGCGATGCAGGGTCGGCGCACGGTTCAGCAGTACCGGATGTTCGCGGATCACCTCTTCGAGGATGTCCCACACCTGGGCCTCTTCGCGCTCGACCAGCTTCTTCGCCGCCTTGATGGTGGTGGCTTCGCCACGCGCCTGCAGCTTGGCGAAGATGAAGGGCTTGAACAGCTCGAGCGCCATCTTCTTCGGCAGACCGCACTGGTGCAGGCGCAGGGTCGGGCCGACCACGATCACCGAACGACCGGAGTAGTCCACGCGCTTGCCGAGCAGGTTCTGGCGGAAGCGGCCCTGCTTGCCCTTGATCATGTCGGCGAGCGACTTCAGCGCGCGCTTGTTGGTGCCGGTGATGGCACGGCCGCGGCGGCCGTTGTCGAGCAGCGCATCGACCGATTCCTGCAGCATGCGCTTCTCGTTGCGCACGATGATGTCCGGCGCATTGAGCTCGAGCAGCCGCTTCAGGCGGTTGTTGCGGTTGATGACGCGACGGTACAGGTCGTTCAGGTCGGAGGTCGCGAAGCGGCCGCCATCCAGCGGCACCAGCGGACGCAGATCCGGCGGCAGCACGGGAAGAACGGTCAGCACCATCCACTCCGGTTTGTTGCCGGATTCCAGGAACGCCTCGATCAGCTTGACGCGCTTGGTCAGCCGCTTCAGCTTGGTCTCGGAATTGGTGGAAGCGATCTCTTCCTTCAGGCGGATGACTTCGCCCGGCAGGTCGAGCGACTTCAGCAGGTGGAATACCGCCTCGGCACCCATCCGCGCGTCGAACTCGTCGCCGTGTTCCTCGGTCGCCTCCAGGTACTGGTCCTCGCTGAGCAGCTGGCCGCGCTCCAGCGCGGTCATGCCCGGGTCGATCACCACGAAGGCTTCGAAGTACAGGATGCGCTCGATGTCGCGCAGGGTCATGTCCAGCATCAGGCCGATGCGCGAGGGCAGCGACTTGAGGAACCAGATGTGGGCGGTCGGGCTGGCCAGTTCGATATGGCCCATGCGCTCGCGACGCACCTTGGCCAGCGTCACTTCCGTGCCGCACTTCTCGCAGACCACGCCGCGATGCTTCATGCGCTTGTACTTGCCGCACAGGCACTCGTAGTCCTTCACCGGACCGAAGATGGCCGCGCAGAACAGGCCGTCACGCTCCGGCTTGAAGGTACGGTAGTTGATCGTCTCCGGCTTCTTCACTTCACCGTACGACCACGAGCGGATCAGCTCCGGCGACGCGAGCGCAATCTTGATCGCGTCGAAATCCGGCGTCGCACGCTGCTGGTTGAAGAGGTTGAGCAAGTCTTTCATTTGAATCTCCGGTCGGAGCAAATTCTTGGGTCGAGGTCCGCAGTTCGAACAAGATCAGGTTCGCCGGATCCGGGGCCGGGACCGGGTTTGCTTTTGCAAATCCCGGCTTTTAACAGACGAATGTCTGGTAATCCCGTATCCCGAACCCCGTCGATCACTTGACCTCTTCCAGGTCGATGTTGATGGCGAGCGAGCGGATTTCCTTCACCAGCACGTTGAAGGACTCCGGCATGCCTGCCGACATCTCGTGGTTGCCGTCGACGATGTTCTTGTACATCTGGTTGCGGCCCTGCACGTCATCGGACTTCACCGTCAGCATTTCCTGCAGGGTGTAGGCCGCGCCGTAGGCTTCCAGCGCCCAGACTTCCATTTCGCCGAAGCGCTGGCCGCCGAACTGCGCCTTGCCGCCCAGCGGCTGCTGGGTGACCAGCGAGTACGGGCCGGTGGAGCGTGCGTGCATCTTGTCGTCAACCAGGTGGTTGAGCTTCAGGTAATGCATGTAGCCCACGGTGACCGGGCGATCGAACGCCTCGCCGGTGCGACCGTCGTACAGCGTGGTCTGGCCCGACTCGGGCAGATCCGCCAGCTTCAGCATCGCCTTGATCTCGGTCTCCTCGGCGCCGTCGAACACCGGCGTCGCCATCGGCACGCCTTCCTGCAGGTTGGTGGCGAGCGCCAGGATCTCCTTGTCGGTGAGCGACTTCAGGTCGACGTGCTGCACCGCGCCGGCGACGTGGGTGTTGTAGATCTGGTCGAGGAACTTGCGGATCTCGACCACCTTCTCCTGCGCCTCGAGCATTTTCTGGATCTTCTTGCCCAGGCCCTTGGCGGCCCAGCCCAGATGCACTTCCAGAATCTGGCCGATGTTCATGCGCGAAGGCACGCCCAGCGGGTTGAGGCAGATATCCACCGCCTCGCCGTTGGCCATGTACGGCATGTCCTCGACCGGCACCACGTTGGAAACCACGCCCTTGTTGCCGTGGCGGCCGGCCATCTTGTCGCCCGGCTGGATGCGGCGCTTCACGGCCAGGAACACCTTGACCATCTTCAGCACGCCCGGCGCGAGGTCGTCGCCCTGGGTGATCTTGCCCTGCTTCTCCTTGAAGCGCTTGTCGAACTCTTCCTTGTGGCGCTTGATCTGGTCGGCGGCACGCTCGAGGAACTCGGTGACGTCCTCGTCCTTGACGTTGATCTTGAACCAGTCGTCCTTCTTCAGGCCGTCGAGGTAGGCGTCGGTGATCTCGGTGCCGCGCTTGAGGCCGCCCGGACCGCTCTGTGCGGTCTTGCCGACCAGCTGGGTGCGCATGCGGCTGTAGATCGCGCCTTCCAGGATGCGGAACTGGTCGTCCAGATCCTTGCGCACCCGCTTGACCTCGGTTTCCTCGATCTGCTTGGCGCGCTTGTCCTTCTCGATGCCGTCACGGGTGAACACCTGCACGTCGATGACGGTGCCGTCCATGCCCGGCGGCACGCGCAGCGAGCTGTCCTTCACGTCGGATGCCTTCTCGCCGAAGATCGCGCGCAGCAGCTTCTCTTCCGGGGTCAGCTGGCTCTCGCCCTTCGGCGTGACCTTGCCGACCATGATGTCGCCGGCCTTCACCTCGGCACCGATGTAGACGATGCCGGACTCGTCCAGCCGCGCCAGCGCCTGCTCGCCCACGTTCGGGATGTCGGCGGTGATTTCCTCGGCGCCCAGCTTGGTGTCACGCGCGATGCAGGACAGCTCCTCGATGTGGATCGAGGTGTAGCGGTCTTCCTGCACGACACGCTCGGAGAGCAGGATCGAGTCTTCGAAGTTGTAGCCGTTCCACGGCATGAACGCGATCAGCATGTTCTGGCCGAGCGCGAGCTCGCCCAGGTCGGTCGACGAGCCGTCGGCCAGCGTGTCGCCCTTTGCCACCACGTCACCGACGTTGACCAGCGGACGCTGGTTGAGGTTGGTGTTCTGGTTGGAGCGGGTGTACTTGGTCAGCGTGTAGATGTCGACGCCGGCGTCGTTGTCGCCCACCTCGTCCTCGTTCACGCGCACCACGATGCGCGCCGCGTCGACCTGGTCGATCACGCCGCCGCGCTTGGCCGAGACGATGACGCCGGAGTCGCGCGCCACGGCACGCTCGACGCCGGTGCCGACCAGCGGGGTCTGCGAACGCAGGGTCGGTACCGCCTGACGCTGCATGTTCGCGCCCATCAGCGCGCGGTTCGCGTCGTCGTGCTCCAGGAACGGCACCAGCGCCGCGGCGACCGACACGGTCTGCATCGGCGAGACGTCCATGTAGTCCACTTCGGACGCCGGGCGCAGCTCGGATTCGCCGCGGAAGCGGCAGGACACGAAGTCCTCGATGAAGGCGCCATGCTTGTCCAGCGGCGAGTTCGCCTGCGCGATCACGTGGTCGCCCTCCTCGATCGCCGACAGGTAATCGACCGTGTCGGTGACCTTGCCGCCGGCCACCTTGCGGTACGGCGTCTCGAGGAAGCCGTAGGCGTTGGTGCGCGCGTAAACGGCCAGCGAGTTGATCAGGCCGATGTTCGGGCCTTCCGGCGTTTCGATGGTGCAGACGCGGCCGTAATGGGTCGGATGCACGTCGCGCACCTCGAAGCCGGCGCGTTCGCGGGTAAGGCCACCCGGCCCGAGCGCGGAGACGCGGCGCTTGTGGGTGACTTCCGACAGCGGGTTGTTCTGGTCCATGAACTGCGACAGCTGCGAGGAACCGAAGAACTCCTTCACCGCCGCCGCGACCGGCTTGGCATTGATCAGGTCCTGCGGGGTCAGGCCATCGGCCTCGGCCAGGCTGAGGCGTTCGCGAACCGCACGCTCCACGCGCACCAACCCGATGCGGAAGGTGTTCTCCGCCATTTCGCCCACCGAACGCACGCGGCGGTTGCCCAGGTGGTCGATGTCGTCCACGGTGCCGTGGCCGTTCTTGATGTCGATCAGCACCTTCAGCACGTCGAGGATGTCGGAGCTCTCGCCCTGCTCGGCGACCAGTCGCTGCGACTCCTCTTCCTTGCGCTCGCTGAAGTACTTGTAGTCGTACAGCACGCCCGGGCCGAGGATTTCCTTGCGGCCCACGCGGCGGTTGAACTTCATCCGGCCCACGCTCGACAGGTCGTAACGGTCGAAGGTGAAGAACAGGTTGAAGAACAGGTTCTGCGCGGCGTCCTTGGTCGGCGGCTCGCCCGGACGCATCATGCGGTAGATCTCCACCAGCGCCTCCAGCGGCGTCGTGGTGTTGTCGATGCGCAGGGTGTGCGAGATGTAGGCGCCGCGGTCCAGGTCGTTGACGTACAACGTCGGCACGATCTCGATGCCGGCCTTGCGGAAGTTCTCCAACTGCTCGGCGGTGATCTCGTCGTTCGCCGAGGCCAGCAGCTCGCCAGTCTTGCTGTCGACGATGTCCTTCGCCACGATGCGGCCGACCGGATAGTCATCCGGTACTTCCAGCGCGGTGATGTTCTCGGCCGCCAGCTGGCGCACGTGGCGCGCGGTGATGCGCTTGCCGGCTTCCACCAGCACCTTGCCGCCGATGGCCAGGTCGAAGCTCAGCGTCTCGCCACGAAGGCGCTCGGCAACCAGCTCCAGCGTGGTGCCGCCCTTCTTGCCCAGGTGGAACACGTTGTGCTCGAAGAAGATGCCCAGCATCTCTTCGTTGTTGTAGCCGAGCGCACGCAGCAGCACCGTCACCGGCAACTTGCGGCGACGATCGATGCGGGTGAACAGCGCGTCCTTCGGGTCGAACTCGAAGTCCAGCCATGAGCCGCGGTAGGGGATCACGCGAGCCGAGAACAGCAGCTTGCCCGAGCTGTGCGTCTTGCCGCGGTCGTGGTCGAAGAACACGCCCGGCGAACGATGCAGCTGCGAGACGATCACGCGCTCGGTGCCGTTGATGATGAAGGTGCCGGTGTCGGTCATGAGCGGAATCTCGCCCATGTAGACCTCCTGCTCCTTGATGTACTTGACCACCTTCTTGGAGGCCGGGCTGTCCTTGTCGTAGATGACCAGGCGCACGGTGGTGCGCAGCGGCGCGCCGAAGGTCATGCCGCGGTTGCGGCATTCGCGCTCGTCGAACGCCGGCTCGCCGAGGCGGTAGTCGACATACTCGAGTGCGGCATTGCCCGAATAGCTGGAGATCGGGAACACCGACTTCAACGCGGCATGCAAACCCTTCTCGCCGCGTTGCTTCGGCGCGACGTGCTCCTGCAGGAACTCACGGTAGGAATCGGTCTGGATGGTCAGCAGGTTGGGCACGCCCAGTACGGGCGGACGCTTGCCAAAGTCCTTGCGGATGCGTTTCTTCTCGGTAAACGAGTAGGCCATGATCGGTAGCGCCTCGGTTCGCAGTGACGCCGGCGGTGCACACACCGGCTGAAGGGATGATTTGTCTTTGCCGGACGGCCAACGCCATCCGGGCCGGGGATTCGGGAATCGAGAATGGGGAATCGGTCAAGGCCCGAAGGCCGTTACTGACGATTCGCCATTCTCCATTCCCCATTCCCGTTCAAACGGGCAAAGCCCGGGAGCTTTCGCTCCCAGGCTCGCTTGACATCAAGTCGAAGCAGCGGCGTACAAACGCCGATTACTTCAATTCGACGGTGGCGCCGGCAGCTTCCAGATCCTTCTTGAACTTGTCGGCGTCTTCCTTCGACACGGCTTCCTTCAGGACGCCGCCGGCCTCGGTGAGGTCCTTGGCTTCCTTCAGGCCCAGGCCGGTGATCGCGCGGACAGCCTTGATCACGTCGACCTTCTTGGCACCGGCGCTCTTCAGGATCACGTCGAACTCGGTCTGCGCTTCGGCAGCCGGACCGGCAGCAGCCGGGCCGGCAGCGACCATCACCGGGGCGGCGGCGGTCACGCCAAACTTCTCTTCGATCGCCTTCACCAGGTCCATCACTTCCATCAGCGACTTGGCGGCGACGGCTTCAACGATCTGTTCGTTGGTCAGGGACATTGCATTTACCTCTGGATGTATTTCGGTTCGGTTTGATGAGACGCAGATCGATCAGGCCGGTTCGGCTTCAGCCGGGGCTTCGGCGGCGACTTCGCCACCACCCTGCTGGTCGGCCACCGCCTTGACGACGCGGGCGAACATCGTGGCCGGCTCGGCCAGCACGCGGGCCAGCATGGCCAACGCCTGTTCGCGGGTCGGCAGCGAGGCCAGCACGTCGACGTGCGAGGCCGGCAGCAGCTTGCCTTCGACCGAGACGAGCTTCGCCTGCAGCTTGTCGTTGTCCTTGGCGAACTCCTTGATCAGACGCCCGGCAGCGCCGGGTTCTTCCGTCGAGAATGCGTACAGCAGCGGACCGACCAGGGCGTCCTTGACGACCTCGAACTCGGTACCGGCCACGGCGCGCGACGCCAGCGTGTTCTTGACGACTCGCAAGTACACACCGGATTCGCGGGCCTTCTTGCGCATCGCGGTCATCTGAGCGACCGTGGTGCCCGCATACTCGGCAGCGACCAGGGAGTGAGCCTTCGCGGCAACTTCAGCCAGCTCTGCGACTACTTCTTGCTTCTGAGACAGATTGAGAGCCATTGCACTCCTCCAAATGAACTCCGCTCGCGGCTCCTGCCGCTTGCGGTCCTGGGCGACGCCGTCCCTGGCGCCGGGGACACCTCGTGCCCCGGGTGTTGGCCTTTCCAGAACTGAACAACGAACCGTTCCAGTAGGGGCAGCACCATCTGCGCAGGCCGGATCGTGGCGACTCCGATTAAGCAACCCCGTTGGCGACGCGGCGATTCCCTGCCAGGTTCGAGCTCCCTGCCCGTCGTCGTCGCGCGTTGGTTGCGCCTGCGGTCTTTGACAGCGATCCCGGCTTCGCGAACGGGCCGGGACTGCCCTCAAAAACTGCCCGCGTCGACTTCGAGGTCGACGCGGGGCTTGATTACTTGGCGGCGATCGTCAGCGACGAGGTATCGACGGCAACGCCGACGCCCATCGTGCTGGACAACGCCACTTTCTGCAGGAACACGCCCTTGGCCGTCGACGGCTTGGCCTTGATCACATCGGCGATCAGCGCGTTGAGGTTGTCCGCCAGCTGGGCGGCCTCGAAGCTGGCCTTGCCGATGGTGGCGTGGACGATGCCAGCCTTGTCGTTGCGGAACTTCACCTGGCCGGCCTTGGCGTTCTTCACCGCGGTGGCGACGTCGGCGGTGACCGAGCCGTCCTTCGGGTTCGGCATCAGGCCGCGCGGGCCGAGCAACTGGCCGAGCTTGCCGACCACGCGCATCGCGTCCGGCGTGGCGATCACGCGACCGAAGTCGAGATCACCGCCCTGCATGCGCTCGGCCAGGTCGTCCATGCCGACCGCGTCGGCACCGGCGGCCTTGGCCGCCTCGGCCTTCTCGCCCGGCGGGCAGAACACGGCGACCTTGACGGTCTTGCCGGTGCCATGCGGCAGCAGCGAGGAGCCACGCACGCCCTGGTCCGACTTCTTTGCGTCGATACCCAGGCGCACGGCCACGTCGACCGACTCGGCGAACTTCGCCTTGGCGTTGTCCTTGACGATCTTCAGGGCCTCTTCCAGGCCGTAGAACTTGCCCGGCTGCACCGCGGCCTGCGCGGCTTTCATGCGCTTCGTGAGCTTTGCCATGTCTTAACCCTCCACCACAAGGCCCATGCTGCGGGCGCTACCGGCAATGGTGCGCACCGCGGCGTCGAGATCGGCAGCCGTCAGATCCGGCTCCTTCTGCTTGGCAATGTCTTCCAGCTGCTTGCGGGTGACCTTGCCGACCTTGTCGGTGTTCGGCTTCTGCGAACCCTTGGCGACGCCGGTGGCCTTCTTCAGAAGGATGGTGGCGGGCGGGGTCTTGGTGATGAAGGTGAAGCTGCGGTCGGAATAGGCCGTGATGATGGTCGGGATCGGCAGACCCGGCTCCAGCTTCTGCGTGGCGGCATTGAACGCCTTGCAGAACTCCATGATGTTCAGGCCGCGCTGACCGAGGGCGGGACCGACCGGCGGCGAGGGGTTGGCCTGACCGGCCTTGACCTGCAGCTTGATGTAACCGACAACTTTCTTTGCCATGGGATTTTCCTCGCGAGTCCAGGCGCCTTGCGGCTCCTCGCTGTTCACCGCTCCGTGGATGGAAGGAAGACCTGCCTCGTGCAGATCCGAAACGCGGACACGCCGGGCCAAAAAGACCCCGCGTGAACCGCGCAGTATAGAGATTTACCGGATCATCAGCAAGCCCCGTGCCAGTTGCGGCACCAAGACCGAAATCGGAAGCGGAGAGTGTCGGCCTGACCGGCGCTACCCTCCCCCGCCAGCGGAGGAAAAGACGAAGATGCCGAGCGAGTGCGCTCCGGGCAATCTTTTCCCTGGACTCAGGCCTTTTCGACCTGACCGAACTCCAGTTCCACCGGGGTCGAACGCCCGAAGATCAACACGGCCACGCGCAGGCGGCTCTTCTCGTAGTTGACTTCCTCGACCACGCCGTTGAAATCGTTGAACGGGCCCTCGGTGACGCGCACCATCTCGCCCGGCTCGAACAGCACCTTCGGCTTGGGCTTCTCGACGCCCTCGCGCACGCGACTGAGAATGGCGTCGGCTTCACTGTCCTTGATCGGCAACGGGCGATCGGCGGTGCCGCCGATGAACCCCATGACCTTGGGGGTTTCCTTGATCAGGTGCCAGCACTCGTCGTCGATGCGCGGCGCCTTGCCCTCGGTGCTGCACTCGATCTGCACCAGCACGTAGCCAGGGAAGAACTTGCGATCGCTGCGGCGCTTCTGCCCGCCGCGCATCTCGATCACTTCCTCGGTCGGCACCAGCACTTCGCCGAACTTCTCTTCCATCCCGGCGCGCTTGATGCGCTCCTCGAGAGAACGCTTGACCTGGTTCTCGAAGCCCGAATAGGCGTGCACCACGTACCAGCGCTTGCTCATGCTCATCTCAACCACCCAGCTTCAACAGCCAGTCGAGGATGACCGACTTCAGGATCAGGTCGATCAACCCCAGCAGCAGCGACAGGACGATCACCACCAGCAGGATGACGCCGGTCGTCTTGATCGTCTCGTCGCGCGTGGGCCAGACCACCTTGCGCATCTCGAACTGCGATTCGGCCAGGAAATTCCTGACCCGCCGCCCCAGCCCGGTGAACGCGGCGATCGCCACGGCGATCACCAGCGCGGCGAGCACGCCCAGCAGGCGCATCGACACGGGGACGCTGCCGTCACGACCGAACCAGGAATAGGCAAAGATGCCCGCTGCCAGCACCAGCCCCGCCAGTATCAGCTTGCCGATGTCGCCAGCGTTGGTGCCCTTGGGCTGTTCTGCCTTGGTAATCATGTGCGCTTGTCGAGTGGCGGCAGCACGCCGAGCCTTGCGGTCGACCCTGCCATCGTCACCCGTCCGAATCCTCGGGAAAAGTGGCACGCCAGGAGGGACTTGAACCCCCAACCTGCGGTTTTGGAGACCGCTGCTCTGCCAATTGAGCTACTGGCGTAAAAACGGGAACAGGGAATAGAGAATCGGGAATGGTAAACGATCCGGAGCGTGTCGTGCTTCGCTCCAGCGATTCCCGATTCCCGATTCCCTACTCCCGATGTATTTTACTTGATGACCTTGGCCACCACGCCGGCGCCGACGGTGCGGCCGCCTTCGCGGATGGCGAAACGCAGGCCTTCGTCCATCGCGATCGGGTGGATCAGGCTCACCACCATCTTCACGTTGTCGCCCGGCATCACCATTTCCACGCCTTCCGGCAGGGTCACGGCACCGGTCACGTCGGTCGTGCGGAAGTAGAACTGCGGGCGGTAGCCCTTGAAGAACGGCGTGTGACGGCCACCCTCGTCCTTCGACAGCACATACACTTCGGCCTCGAAGTCCGTGTGCGGGGTGATCGTGCCCGGCTTGGCCAGCACCTGGCCACGCTCCACGTCGTCGCGCTTCAGGCCGCGCAGCAGCAGGCCGGCATTGTCGCCCGCCTGGCCCTGGTCCAGCAGCTTGCGGAACATCTCCACGCCGGTGACCGTGGTCTTCTGCGTGTCGCGGATGCCGACCACTTCGATTTCGTCGCCCACCTTGATCACGCCGCGCTCGATACGACCGGTCACCACGGTGCCGCGGCCGGAGATCGAGAACACGTCTTCCACCGGCATCAGGAACGGCTTGTCGATCGTGCGCACCGGCTCGGGGATATAGCTGTCCAGCGCGTCCACCAGCTTGATGATCGCCGGCACGCCGATTTCGCTCTGGTCGCCTTCCAGCGCCTTCAGCGCCGAACCATGGATGATCGGGGTGTCGTCGCCCGGGAAGTCGTACTTGCTCAGCAGCTCGCGCACTTCCATCTCGACCAGTTCGAGCAGCTCGGCGTCATCGACCATGTCCGCCTTGTTCAGGAACACCACGATGTACGGCACGCCGACCTGGCGCGACAGCAGGATGTGCTCGCGCGTCTGCGGCATCGGGCCGTCCGCGGCCGAGCACACCAGGATCGCGCCGTCCATCTGCGCCGCACCGGTGATCATGTTCTTCACGTAGTCCGCGTGGCCGGGGCAGTCGACGTGCGCGTAGTGGCGGGTCGGCGACTCGTATTCCACGTGCGCGGTCGAGATCGTGATGCCACGCGCCTTCTCTTCCGGCGCCGCGTCGATCGCGCTGTAGTCCTTGAATTCTCCACCGAAACGCTCGGCACCGACCTTCGTCAGCGCCGCCGTCAGCGTCGTCTTGCCGTGATCCACGTGACCAATCGTGCCGACGTTGACGTGCGGCTTGGTGCGTTCGAATTTACCCTTTGCCATGCGCGCTAAACCCCGATGGAGTCAATCAATTGTAGAAAAGAACAGCCCGTTTACGGGCTGGCCGTGAAGGCCGGAAGCTGGTGCTCATGACAGGAATCGAACCTGTGACCTCTTCCTTACCAAGGAAGTGCTCTACCGACTGAGCTACATGAGCGTGTATTTCAGCCGTCCTCCATGACGGCAAAGACAAGACCGACATCCTGTCGGACTCTTCATAACTTCAGCCATCCTCCATGATGACGAAGAACAGACCGGCGTCCTGCCGGATGATTCGAAACTTATGCCGCGATCGCGTCGATCAACAGCTTCTGACACTTGCAGTGCAATGGAGCGGGAGACGGGGATCGAACCCGCATCATCAGCTTGGAAGGCTGAGGTTCTACCATTGAACTACTCCCGCCCTGCGCGGAAATCGTGTCTTGCGCGCCGCTTTCGCGTCGCTTGTTGCTGGTGGAGGGAGGTGGATTCGAACCACCGAAGGCGTAAGCCAGCAGATTTACAGTCTGCCCCCGTTGGCCGCTTGGGTATCCCTCCAACAAAGAACGCGTATTGTGTGGATCGTGCCGGGAACTGTCAACACCTCATGGCACGCATATCGCATGTCGGCGCGCCATCCGGCCGTGCCCGTCAGGTGTCGGCAAGGTCTTGCGGATCGACCAACTGCTCCATCCCCCGGGACAACTCGAGCAGTTGCCGGGCCTTGGCCTGCAGGCGCCGATCGGCCTCGTTGCGCGGCTCCCAGCATGGCACCGGGGTGGGCTTGCCATCGGCGCCGTCCAGCGCCACAAACACCATCACGCAGCTGGTCGCCAGGCGCTGGTCGCCCTTGCGCAAGTCGCTGGCCATCACGTCGACGGCCAGATGCATGCTGCTGCGGCCCGTATGGATCAGGCGCGCCCTCACCGTGACGAGGTCGCCGATCAGGATCGGCGCCACGAACTGGATGCCGCTGACCGAGGCCGTGACGCAATACGCTCCACTCCAGGCAACCGCGCAGGCATAACCGGCCTGGTCGATCCACTTCATCGCCATGCCGCCGTGCACCTTGCCGCCGAAGTTGACGTCGGTGGGCTGGGCGAGAAAACGGAAACTGACTTCCTGCTGTTTTCCGGGCATGGCGGGTCCGCGAAAGCAAGATCGGAAGGGCGATTATGCCCGCTTCACCCACTCACCACGATCGCTACGCCGGCAACCGGCGTCGCCATGCGCGCGCCGAAGCCAGCTAACCTGCCGGCGTCGCGGCCGGCACGGCATCGCCGTGCAACTCAAGCTTGCCGTCGCGCACGTCAGCGGTGACCTCGAACGCCGGGCGTTGCACGCTCAGATCGCGCAGGTCGATCCGACTGTGCGGGCCGATGCCGGTCACGCGAATGCCCCGATAGTCCAGCGGCTGGCCGGCAACGACCCGCGCCGGCGGACCCGCGGGGCGCACCAGCCAGGCGAAACCGTCGTTCAGGGTGACCAGATGCCCTTGTCCATCGGCCTCCACGCACAACGCGGCATCCTCATCCACGCCCAGGCCGATCACGTCGGCATGCCCCTCGTGGCGCAACCGGGCAATGAACGCAACCAACCGGCCCAGCCGCTTGCGCGCATGGAAGTGGGTGTCGGTGATGACGTGCTGCAGGTACGGCAGATGCAGGAAACCTTCGACCACGGTCACCGCCTTGCCCAGCGGATCGGCCAGCGCTTCATCCGAGGTGATGCTGCCGCCGTCCAGCGCGCCATAGGCAAAGCGGCCGAGGATCGCCAGGCCGGCACTGGTGCCGCCCAGCGGCTTGCCCTGCGCCACATGGCGTTCCAGCAAGGCGTTCAACGGCGTGCCTTTCCAGAACCGCACATAGTTGGCCTGGTCGCCGCCGGCGATGAAGATGCCGTCGGCCGAACGCACGATCTCCAGCACGCGCGGATCGCTGGCCGCCGCGCGGTCGTGGAACACCAGGGTCTGCACCGAGGCCACGCCGCCGATGTCTTCGTACAGCTCCTTCTGCAATTCATCGGCACCGGAGGCGCGCAGGACCACGAAATGCCCGTGCCCGCCCCTGGCGGCGAACCATGCGAACGCCGCCGGCGGCCAGTCACCACCGCCCATCAGCAGCAGCGCCGGCTCGGTGGTTCCGGGGCGCGCGGCGTCGAGCTTGCCGATCCGGTAATAGTCGTAGCCTGCACCCGACGGCTTGGCCACGCTGCCGGGCCCGAAGCCCGCCAACAGCAGGCAGCACGCCAGCCACAGCCAGCGGAAAGTTGGTCGGAACGTTTTCATCGGCACTTCCCCGGGCCATGACAGAGCGGGCGCATGCCCGTCCGTGGTTATCGTCCGGGACGAGCGGCCCGCGGATATCCCCCACGTTCGCCCCGCTGTCCAGCCGCCCCGGATTGGCGCTAAGGTCGCCACGTGGACAATTCCCTCAACAGCTGGTTTGCCCGCGAAATCCTCGTCCACGAGGGCGCCCTGATGCGCTATCTGCGGCGCAGCTGGTTCCGTCGCGAGGAGGTCCACGACCTGCGCCAGGAGATCTACGTTCGCGTCTACGAAGCCGCGGCACGGTCGCGCCCGACCCAACCCAAGTCGTTCATGTTCACCACGGCGCGCCACCTGATGACCGACCGCCTGCGCCGCGAACGGGTGGTCTCGATCGAGGCCGTGGGTGATATCGACGCGTTGAACGTCTCGGTGGACGAGGTCACGCCGGACCGCCGGCTGGACGCACACCAGGAGTTGAAACGCCTCGCCGACGCGTTCGACCGCCTGCCCGACCGCTGCCGCGAGGTGGTCTGGCTGCGCCGCGTCGAGCAGTTGTCGCAGAAACAGGTCGCCGCCCGCATGGGCATCAGCGAGAAGACCGTGGAGAAGCAGATCGCCAAGGGCGCGCGGCTGATCGCTCAGTATGTGCACGGCGATCGCCACGCCCATCGCCACACCCGTGCAGGCGAACAGGAAACCGCCATCGAGCTTGGTCATGACCAGTAGCAGGGAGATCGAACACATCGCCGCGAGCTGGCTGGCCCGACGCGACGGCGAGCACTGGAACGAGCGCGACCAGCGCCGGCTGGACGCGTGGCTGGATGCGTCAACCGCGCACCGGGTGGCCTACGTGCGGCTCGACGCGGCGTGGCAGCAAAGCGGCCGGCTGCAGGCGCTGGGTGCCGGCTGGCGCGCCGGCGGCGTGCCGCCGCGTGGCAGTTGGGCGACGCCGCACACCGGTGCACCTGCGCTGGCGCAACCGCACGCTGCCGCGACTCCGCGCGGCTGGCGGGCAGCCACGCGACGCCGATCCTGGCCGCACGCCCGGCTGCTGGCGGTCGCCGCTTCGCTGCTGGTGGTCGTGACGCTGGCGCTGGCCTGGCATGGGTACGGCGCGGTGGAGCAGGCATCCTATCGAACCGCCGTCGGCGAGCTGCGCGAGGTGCAACTGGCGGACGGCTCGGTGGCCACGCTCAGCAGCGACAGCCGCATCCGGCTGACCTGGTCGCGCCGCGAACGCCACGTCGATCTCGAGCAAGGCGAGGCGTTCTTCAGCGTGGCCAAGGATCGCGCACGACCGTTCGTGGTCAGCGCCGACGCGCGCCGGGTGATCGCCGTCGGCACACGCTTCGCGGTGCGCCGTGACGCGGCGGATCTGCGCGTGGTGGTCACCCAGGGCCTGGTGCGGCTGGAATCCGACGGTCGTCCCGACGGCCCGCACCAGGCCACCACCCTGTTGCCGGCCGGCAGCGTGGCCATCGCCAGCGATGGCGGCGTGGTCGTGCATTCGGGAACCGTGCAGCAGGCGCAGGAATACCTGAGCTGGCGCAACGGTTTCGTCAGCTTCCACGACACCCCGCTGGCCACCGCCGTGGCCGAGTTCAACCGCTACAACCAGCGCAAGATCGTGATCGACGATGCGCGGGTCGGCGCCATGCGCGTGGGCGGCAACTTCCGCTGGTCCAACACCGACGCCTTCGTGCGGCTGCTGACGCGCGGCTTCCCGGTCAAGGCCACCGCGCGCGGGAACACCATCGTGTTGAGTCCGCGCTGAGCGGAGCGGTGCCTGGGGGGATTTTCCGCGCCCGCTCGTCATGGCATCTACGCGGTGCGCATCGTGCGCGCCTGCCCGGGGAGAACTGCACATGACTCGTTCGCTACGCGGCGCGCTGTTGATCCTTGCTTGCTCGGCACCGGCCCTCGCCGCCGCACAGGCCCCGGCGACGCGGCCGGTCGACATCCCGGCCGGTGACCTGGTCACCGCGCTGGATACGCTGGCCCGCCAGTCCGGCGCGCAGTTCATCTACCAGGCCGACCAGCTGCGCGGACTGCGCACCGCCGGCGTGCGCGGCACGCTGTCGACGGACGAGGCGCTGCGGCGGTTGCTGGCCGGCAGCGGCTTCACCACGCAGCACGACGAGTCCGGCGCGGTAGTGATCGTCAAGGCGGCCCGCCGAACCGCGCCGCCAACCGCACCCGCGCCTGCCGGCAGCGGCTCCGCCGAACCGGACCCGGAACAGGCCACACGGCTGGACGAAGTGCAGGTCACCGGCTCGCGCATTCCGCGGGTGCAGGTCGAGGGCCCGGCGCCAGTCACCGTGGTCACCGCGCAGGAGATCAAGGCCGCCGGCTTCGCCAGCGTGCCCGACGTGATGCGCGCGATCACCCAGAACAGCGGCGAGACGCAGAGCCAGCAATCCTCCAGCGGCGCCGACTTTTCGCCGGGCGCCGAGGAAGTCGACTTGCGCGGGCTCGGCCCCAACCACACCCTGGTACTGGTCAACGGCCGGCGCATCGCCGATTTTCCGCTGCCGTTCAAGGGCCGCAGCAACTTCACCGACATCTCCAACATCCCGATCGGCATGATCGACCGCATCGAGGTGCTCACCGGCAGCGCCTCGGCGGTGTACGGTTCGGATGCGATCTCCGGCGTGGTGAACTTCATCCTGAAGGACCACGCCGACGGCACCACCATCGACCTGCGCTACGGCGACACCACCCGCGGCGGCGGCGCGTCGACCAAGCTGAACTTCTCCACCGGCTTCTCGCAGGGTGACTTCAACCTGGTGTTCGGCGCCGAGCTGATCGACCAGAAGCCGCTGTGGGCCTACGACCGCAAGATCCAGGACTCCACCGCCGACGCGCCCACCGCGCGCTCGCAGGTGCCGCGCCGCACCTTCCTCAACGGCGACTGGAACGACGACTACATCGACCCCGGCCAGGCCACCTGCGACGCGCTGTCGTACCTCAACGGCGGCACCACGGTGTATGCGAACCGGCCGCGCTACGGCAATTTCTGTGGCAGCGCCGAGTCGATCGGCTACGGCACCATCCTCAGCCAGCGCCGCGGCATCAACACCTACACCTCGGCCAACTTCAAGATCAACGACAACCTGAGCTGGTTCGGCGACATGCAGCTGGGCTGGAGCAAGGTCGAGCTGTTCCGCGACGTCGAGCAGTGGAACTACCAGGCGCCCGACGGCAACGAGGACGGCTACTTCTACAACGCGCACAGCGGCGGCATCGAGAACTGGTATCGCCAGTTCACGCCGGAAGAAATGGGCGGCCTCGGCCGCGGCATGATCGAGAACACGCAGAAGACCTTCAGCCTCACCACCGGCTTCAAGGGCACGTTCGGCCAGGCCTGGGATTACGAGGCCTCGCTCAGCCACTCGCAGTACAAGGCGCTGATCAGCTGGCCGCAGACCGTCGCCGCGAAGGCCAACGATCTCTACCTCGGCCCGCAACTGGGCGTGGACCCGGACAGCGGCCTGCCGATCTTCGACGCCGATCCCGTCCGCCTGTACACGCCGCTGACCCGCGCCGAGTACGACGCGATCACCGCGCGCACCAACTACCACCCCGAATCGCGCAGCGACACGCTGGCGTTCACCCTGACCAACACCGCCTTGTTCAACCTGCCCGCCGGGCCGGCGGGTTTCGCCGGCGTGGTCGAGTTCGGCAACCAGGCCTACGACCTCAACCCCGATCCGCTGGCCACCCAGTACTACTACTACAGCTGGAAGGATTCCGACGGCCACGGCAGCCGCAACCGCTGGGCCACCGCCGGCGAGCTGCGCCTGCCGCTGCTGGAATCGCTCAACCTCAGCCTGGCCGGCCGCTACGACCAGTACCGCTTCTCCGGACACAAGACCGGCAAGCTGACCTACAGCACCGGGCTGGAATGGCGCCCGCTCGACAGCCTGCTGCTGCGCGGCTCCTACGGCACCGCGTTCCGTGCGCCTGACCTGCACTACGTCTACGCCGGCATCGGCAACGACGAAACCTCCGGCAACGACTACTACCGCTGCCGCACCGAGGAGCCGGATGTCGACATCACCGATTGCGATTACGCCGACGAAGGCCTGATCCGCACGCGCCAGGGCAACCGCGACCTGAACTCCGAAACCAGCACCTCGTGGACCGGCGGCTTCGTGTGGTCGCCGACGCCGAACCTGGATCTGTCGGTGGACTATTTCAACATCCGCATGAAGAACCAGGTGCAGGACCTCAGCACCGACCGCATCCTGCAGCTGGAGGCGAACTGCCGCATCGGCACCGACGTCGGCGGCAATCCGGTGGACGCGAATTCGCCCAGCTGCCTCGACGCGATCTCGCGCGTGAATCGCTATCCGACCGACAGCGCGGTCGATCCGGGCGGCCTGTACGGCATCTACGTCAACCCGATCAACGTGGCCAACGAGCGCACCAGCGGCATCGACGCCAGCGCCCACTACAAGCTGGAAACCGCGATCGGCACATTCCGCCTCGCGGGCAGCCATACCTGGACGCGCAATCACCTGTTCCAGCAATATCCCGGCGACCCCACCCTGGACGAGCTGGCAGTCAACAGCGGCTTCGACATCCCGCGCGAGAAGACCAGCGCCAGCGTGTCATGGGAGCGCAAGGCCTGGTCGGCCACCCTGTTCGGCACGCGCCTCGGGCGGCTGCCGAACTCGGATTCGTACGACCAGATCGTCGACACCGGCGCGGGCGAACCGGCCTGGGTACACGCCACCTACCGCTACAACGCCACGCTGCAATACAAGTTCAGCGACCACGCGCAGCTGTCGCTGGCGGTGGACAACCTGTTCGACAAGATGCCGCCACGCGACCCCAGCTACACGTCATACCCGTACTACGACATCTCGTGGTTCGACGCGGCCGGCCGCAGCTACTACGTGCAGTTCACCTACAAGTTCGGCGGCAGCGCGCTTTAGCAGCCAACCTTCCCGCAGGAGCGCACTTGTGCGCGATGCTTTCCGCAGCGTGACGAAGAGCATCGCGCACAAGTGCGCTCCCACGATCTTGCGGCGGGCATAGCCCGCTGGTCGTCAGACGTTGAACAGGAAGTGCAGCACGTCGCCGTCCTTGACGATGTAGTCCTTGCCTTCCTTGCGCAGACGCCCGGCGGCGGCGGCGCCGGCTTCGCCTTTGTACTGGATGAAGTCGTCGTAGGAGACGGTTTCGGCGCGGATGAAGCCTTTCTCGAAATCGCTGTGGATCACGCCTGCAGCCTGTGGCCCGGTGGCGCCGCGCTTCACCTGCCACGCGCGCACTTCCTTCACGCCGGCGGTGAAATAGGTCTGCAGGTCGAGCAGCTTGTAGCCGGCGCGGATCACCCGGTTCAGGCCCGGCTCGTCCAGGCCCATGTCCTTCAGGAACTCGTCGCGGTCGGCTTCGTCGAGTTGCGCCAGTTCCTCCTCGATGGCCGCACACACCGGCACCACCTCGGCACCCTCGCCTGCCGCGCGCTCGCGCACGGCGTCCAGCAACGGGTTGTTCTCGAAGCCGTCGTCGGCGACGTTGGCGATGTACATCAGCGGCTTCAGGGTGAGCAGGAACAGGTCGCGCACCAGCGCCTTCTCTTCCTCGTCCAGGCCGAGGCTGCGCGCGGACTTGCCTTCGTTGAGCCCGGCGGCCAGCTTCTGCAGCACCGGCTTCTTGGCCAACGCATCCTTGTCGTTCGCCTTGGCCGCGCGCTCGGCGCGGTTCAGCGCCTTGTCCACCGACTCCAGGTCGGCCAGCGCCAGTTCGGTGTCGATGGTCTCGATGTCGGCGATCGGATCGACCTTGCCGGCGACGTGGATCACGTCGCCCTCGAAGCAGCGCACCACGTGGGCGATTGCGTCGACCTCGCGGATGTGCGCCAGGAACTTGTTGCCCAGGCCCTCGCCCTTCGACGCGCCGGCGACCAGGCCGGCGATGTCGACGAACTCCACCGCGGTCGGCACCACCTTCTGCGGGTTGACGATCGCCGCCAGCGCATTCAGCCGCGGGTCCGGCACCGGCACCACGCCCACGTTCGGCTCGATCGTGCAGAACGGAAAATTGGCCGCCGCGATGCCGGCCTTGGTCAGCGCGTTGAACAGGGTGGACTTGCCGACGTTGGGCAGTCCGACGATGCCGCATTTGATGCCCATGGATTTGATTCCGGGAATAGGGAATAGGGAATAGGGAATAGGAAAAGCGGGGGTCGGGATGCTCTTGCGACTCCCTATTCCCCATTCCCTATTCCCTCGTCGTGTGCAACTGCTGCATCGCCTTGTCGAACTGCCCATCCACCGCCAGCGGCAGCACGTCCAGGGCGCGCGCGACGCCGTCCAGGATGGCGGTTTCGTCCGTGGCGGAAGGCCGGCCCAGCACCCACGGCGTGACCTGATCCTTGTGGCCGGGGTGGCCGATGCCCACGCGCAAGCGATGGAACTTGCCGTGGCCGAGGTGGCCCATGATGTCGCGCAGGCCGTTCTGCCCACCGTGGCCGCCGTCGAACTTCAGGCGCACGGTGCCGGGCGGCAGGTCCAGGTCGTCATGCGCGACCAGACATTGTTCGGGTTCGATCTTGTAATAGCGCAGCGCCGAAACCACGGCGATGCCGCTCTTGTTCATGAAGGTGGCGGGCTTGAGCAGCCAGACCGGTTCGCCGCCAAGGCGCACGCGGCAGCTCTCGCCATGCAGCTTGCCGTCGAAGGCGAACCGCTCGCCCTGGCCGCCGGCGAGGGCGTCCACCAGCCAGAACCCGGCATTGTGCCGGGTTCTGAGGTATTCGGCGCCGGGATTGCCCAGCCCGACGATGAGTTTCAATCCAGCCATTGCGCAGCCAGCCATGCATGGCCCCGCGCCGGTCTGGCGCGGGGCCGCACGACTTACTTCTTGTCGGCAGCCGGCTTGGCGTCGGACTTCGCACCCGGCTTGGCAGCCGCGGCCTTGGTCGCTTCGGCCTCGGCTTCGGCAGCGTCTTCCGCGACATCCGCGGCGCTTTCCTTGACCGCGTTCACGGTCACCACGGCGACGTCGTGGGCTTCACCCAGCAGCAAAGCCGGCAGTTCCACGTTCGCCGGCAGCTTCAGCTGCGACAGGTGAATGATGTCGCCGGCCTGCAGCGCGCCCAGATCCAGCTCGATGAACGCCGGCAGATCCTTCGGCAGGCAGCTGACTTCCACTTCGGTCAGGTTGTGCGAGATCACCACGCCGGACATCTTGCCGGCCGGCGACAGTTCCTTGTTCAGGAAATGCAGCGGCACGTTGGCGCGCAGCCTCGCGTTCTCGTCGATGCGCTGGAAATCCATGTGCATCATCAGCTGCTTGAACGGATGCTTCTGCCAGTCGCGCACCAGCACCTTCTGCACCCTGCCATCGACGTTCAGGTCGAGGATCGAGGAGAAGAACCATTCGTTCTTGGCGGCGAGCAGGATGGTGTTGTGCTCGATCTGGATGCTTTCCGGCGGCTGGCTGCCACCGTAGACGACGGCCGGCACGAAGCTCGCGCGACGCAGGCGGCGGCTCGCACCTTTCCCCTCGTCCTTGCGGCTCTGCGCCTTGATTTCATGAGTCTGGGTCATTGTTTTATTACCTTGGGTTGCGTTTTCCGCCTTGCGACGGATGGGTGACTCTCCCGCGACCAGGAGAGCCCTTGGAGGGGAATAGGGAATGGAGAATAGGGAATAGGAAAAGCGTGGGTGCGGCTCTTCGATTCCCTATTCCCTACTCCCTATTCCCGGATTCAATCCACGTACAGCGAACTCACCGACTCGCCGAAGGCGATGCGGCGAATGGTTTCAGCCAGCAGTTCGGCGACGGAGAGCTGGCGGATCTTGCTGCAGGCCTGGACTTCGGGGCGCAACGGCAAGGTGTTGGTGACCACCAGCCGGTCGAGCTGGGAGCCTTCGATGTTGCTGATCGCCGCGCCGGACAGCACCGGATGCACGCAGTAGGCGACCACCTTGCGGGCGCCGCGCTCCTTGAGAGCTGCAGCGGCCGCGCACAAGGTGCCGGCAGTATCGACGATGTCGTCGACCATGACGCAGGTCTTGCCTTCGACGTCGCCGATGATGTTCATCACGGTGGAGACGTTGGCGCGCGGACGGCGCTTGTCGATGATCGCCAGGTCGGCGTCGTCCAGCCGCTTGGCGATCGCCCGGGCACGCACCACGCCGCCCACGTCCGGGCTGACCACGATCAGGTCTTCCATGCTGTACTTGCGCCAGATGTCGGCCAGCAGCACCGGTGAGGCGTACACGTTGTCGACCGGAATGTCGAAGAAGCCCTGGATCTGGTCGGCATGCAGGTCCACCGTCAGCACCCGGTCCACGCCCGCGGCGCCGATCATGCGGGCGGCCAGCTTGGCGGTGATCGGCACCCGCGCCGAGCGCGGCCGGCGATCCTGCCGGGCGTAGCCGAAGTACGGGATCACCGCCGTGACGCTGGCCGCCGAGGCGCGCTTGAGCGCGTCGGTGAGCGCCAGCAGCTCGAACAGGTTCACCGCGCTGGGCGCACCGGTCGGCTGGATCACGAACACTTCCTGCCGACGCACGTTCTCCTCGATCTCGATCTGCACCTCGCCGTCGCTGAAGGTGCCGACCAGGGCCTTGCCCAGCGGCACGCCCAGGCGGTGGGCGACATCCTCGGCCAATGCGCGATGCGCATTGCCGGTGAACAGCATCATCGGGGTGGACGTGTCCACGGTGCTACCTCGAAAACTCAGCCAACAATGAAGTGGCTGGGGCGGCAGGATTCGAACCTGCGAATGCGGGAATCAAAATCCCGTGCCTTAACCAGCTTGGCGACGCCCCAGTGTCTTGGTGTATTCGGTCGTGCCTTTGCCTGAAACCCGTCAACTTGCGCGTTGCCGCGCCAGCGCCTGATGCAGCGGCGAGACATCCATCCCGCTCGCCACGTGTACCCTGAATGTCGCCGGACAACGTTCTGCGATGGCGTGGGCACGCGCGAGCGAGCGCAGCTCCAGGAACACGCAGCCGCCGGTACCCGAAAGCCTCGCCGTGCCGAAACCGCCCAGCCACGCCAGCGCTGCCGCGACCCGCGGGTAACGCGCCCGCACGACCGGCTCGAAGGCGTTCTCGACCGTTGCGCCGGAAACAAAGGACGAAATTGTCGCCCGCGGCGCATTTCGTGTCAATTCAGGCGCTTGAAAGAGCGCCGCAGTAGGCACCTGCTCGCGCGGGTCGAGCACCACGTAATGCCTTCGCGGCAGATGGATCGGGCTGAGTCGCTCGCCGACGCCCTCGGCCCAGGCCGAACGTCCGCGCACGAATACCGGCACGTCGGCGCCGAGCTGGCCGCCCAGCGCGGCCAGGCTGTCCTCGTCCAGATCCAGCCGCCACAGGTGATTGAGCGCCACCAGCACGGTGGCCGCGTCGGAACTGCCGCCGCCGAGGCCGCCGCCCATCGGGATGCGCTTGTCGACGGCGAGATCCGCGCCCAGCGCACAACCGGCATGCTGCTGCAGCAAGCGGGCCGCGCGCACGACCAGGTCGTCCGACTCGGCCACCCCCCGCGCGCCGTGCAGGCGCTTCACTTCGCCATCGTCGCGCACCCGCAGGCGCACTTCGTCACCCCAGTCCAGCAGGCGGAACACGGTCTGCAGTTCGTGGTAGCCGTCGGCACGGCGACCGGTGATGCGCAGGAACAGGTTCAGCTTGGCCGGCGCGGGCCATGCGGTCCATTCACCACGCGCCGGCGTGGCCAGCGGGCGGCTCATGAAGACGCGCAGGTCGTCGGGAAAACCGTGCTCGCGATCGCGCTGGCGGGCGTTGGCGAACGCCGGGGCGTTCTTGTCGACCACCGCGAAACCATGCCGTGCGTAGAACGGCGCGTTCCACGGCACGTCGGCAAGGGTGCCCAGATCCACCCGCCGATAGCCCGCCTCGCGCGCCCAGTTGCAGGCGTGTTCGAGCAGGGCCGCGCCGATGCCGCGGCGACCATGCCCGGGCAGCACGTCGATCTCGGCGACGCCGATCGCACCGTCGCCCGGCTCCTCGTCCAGCCAGATGAAGCCGAGCGGATCGCCCGCTTCATCCGGCGCCACCCAGACCAGGCCGCGCTCGACAGCCTGCCGCAGCAGTTCGACCGGCATCGACACCGCCGCGTACGCCGGCCACGCCGGATGGCCGCGAAACAGCTGCACGGCCTTGCGCTCGATCGCACACAGGGCGGCGACATGGCCCGGCTGGGCACGGTCGATGTGGACGTTCATGGATGGCAGCGGCGCACCGTCGGCAGGGCGCAAAGCCTAACCCAACCGACGGCGCTTACCGAAACTGCCAGGATTCGATCGACAGCCGCACCTTGTACGGCGGTCGCGCGGCGTAGACCTTGGTCGGCAACGGCGGATCGCGGGTTTCGTCCCAGCTGCGGTATTCCACCGACCAGCCGTCCTGCCGCAGCAGCGACGGCAGCCGGTTCTCGCCGAAGCGGATTTCCGCCGGACCGCCAGCGGCACGCAGGCCCAGCACCCACGCGCGCAACTCGCGCAGCGGCACTTCCCAGCCCAGTGCCTTGCGCATCAGCGCCTCGGCGTCGTTGCCGCGCAGCGGCCCGCCGTCCAGCCCTTCGAGCAAGGCATCGTGCGCATCGCCGCTGAGCCGGAAACTCTTGCCGGTCACCGGCGCGCGCAGCACGAACTCGTAACGCGCGCCGTCCTGGCTCCAGCTGAAGCTGCCGCTGCCGCCTTCGTGGCCATCCGACACGCCCAGCCGGCCTTGCAGCGACCAGTGCCCGGCGTCGGACAGCGCGTGTTCGCGCGCGCGCTGGGCGGCAAGCAGGCCGGCGTCGCCGGGCATGCGTACCGCTGGCGCGCAGGCGGTCAGCAGCAACGGCAGCAACATCGCTGCGCCACATGCGGTGATCCGGTTCAAGGATGCGCTCCGGCCGGCAGCAAGCGCTTCAAGACATCGCGCAGGCTGCTGCTGTGCGGGTCGAGCTTGCGCACTTCGTCGAACACCTGCTGCGCGTCATGGCGACGGCCCTGCTTCCACAGCACCTCGCCCAGATGCACGCCGACGTCGGCGTCCTTGCGCGCCAGCCAGGCGCCGCGCAGGGTTTGCTCGGCCTGCTCCAGATGGCCGAGGCGATACTGCAGCCAGCCCCAGGAGTCGGCGATGGCCGGATCGTCTGGCTTGGCAGCGCGGGCAACCTGCAGCAGCTTCTTCGCTTCCGGCAGGTCGCGGTTGGCGTCGGCCAGGGTGTAGCCCAGCGCGTTGCTGGCGTCGACGTCACCGGGCTTGATCTTCAGCAAATGCTGGAAATCCTTCACTGCCAGGTCGATCTGACCGGCCTGGGCATAGGCCAGGCCGCGACCGTAGAGCAGGCCGGGATCATCGGGCATCACCTGCAGGGCGCGGCTGAACGCGGTTTCCGCCTGCGCGTAGTTCTGCTCGCGCAGGTACAGCTCGGCGTCGGCTTGCAGGGCCTGACGCAGTTGCTCGGGCTGTTCGAGATAGTCGATCTCCAACTGGGCCAGCAACTGGTGGGCCTGCTCGCGCTTGCCCTGCGTGTGCAGGATCAGCGCACTGCGTATCGCCGCGTCGAACGCGTGCGGATCGTCGTCGCCGACCTGGTCGTACCAACCCAGCGCCTCGGCGTCGCGGTGCTGCATCTCGGCCAGCTGCCCCAACAGGTAGCTGCTCTGCGCGCGCACGTCGGGCGAGGCTTGCTGCAACTGGCGGTACAAGGTGGCCAGCGCCTTCGTGTCCTGGTGGCGAGCGGCCAGGCCCGCGCGCATGGCGTAGGTGTCGGCATCCTGCGAGCCGTGCGCGAGCAGCTGGCTGGCGGCTGCGTCGTCGCCCGACGCGCTGAGCATGCCGGCATAAGCCAGGCGCAAGCGCGTATTCGATGGAGCCTGGGCCAGCGCCTTGCGCAACAACGTCTTTGCGCCGTCGCGGTCGCCGTCCTTGAACTTCATCTGCGCGGCCCAGGCGTAGGTCTCGGCGTTGTTGAAGCGCTTCACCGCCGCCGTGGCGATCTCCTGTGCATAGGCATGGCGACCCAGCTTGTCGCCCAACTCGCTCATCGCCAGCCAGGCCTTGGGGTCGGCCGGCAGGCGCGCCGGCACGGCCAGCGCTTCCAGCAGGCGGGCCGCCTGCGCCTGATCGCGTGCGCCCAGCAGCACGCGGCCAAACTGGCGCCAGGCGTCCTTGTCGCCGCTGGCGATCAGGCGCTCCAGCTGCTGTTTCGCCTCGGTGGCATTGCCCTGATCGAGCGCCAGCTCGGCGCGCGCGCGCGCCATCGGTGCGGGTTTGGCGCCCAATGCCTGCCAGCGGTCAAGCGCGCGGCCGGCCGCCTCGTCGTGATGCACGGCGATGGCCAGCTCCGCCGCCCGCTCGGCCACCGCGGGGTCTGTGCTGAGGGCCATCGCCTTGTCGTAATGGGCCGATGCCGCGGCCAGATCGGTGCGGCCGAGCGCCATCTCGCCGGCCAGCAACTGTGCCAGCAAGTCATGATCGGCATCCGGCGTGGCCACCACCAGCCGCGCCATCGGCTGCGGCGTCGGCGCGGCCTGCGGACGCAGCGGCGCCGTGGTGCAGGCGCCCAGCGCAAGCGCCAGTGCGGACAGTGCCGTAAAATGCCGCAGTTGCTTGAACTTGCTCGACCCGCTCCGCACACTGTTCTCCGTCGACCGACCTGCTGCAGCCGTATCCATGATGATCGGCACCTGCGCCAAGCTTAGCCTACGCCGCCAAACCCCTGCCGCCGAGATGCCTGCTGCCTCATGCCACTGATCGCCCTCGGGCTCAATCACCTCACCGCGCCGGTCAGCCTGCGCGAGCAGGTGGCGTTCGATGAGGACGCCGCTGGCGCGGCCCTGCGCGAACTGGCTCGCGAGCCGGGCATCGAGGAAGCGATGATCCTGTCCACCTGCAACCGCACCGAGCTGTACGTGGGCGTGGCCGAGGGTGCGCAGGACATCCCGCAGGCATGGTTGAACCGTCATCATCATCTGACCCCCGGCAAGCTCGATGAGTTCCTCTACCGGCACGAGGAACGCGACGCCGTGCGCCACGTGTTCCGCGTCGCCACCGGGCTGGATTCGATGGTGCTGGGCGAGCCGCAGATCCTGGGCCAGGTGAAGGACGCCTACCAGCAGGCGCGCCTGGCGCATGCGCTGAAGGCGCCGATGGATCGCCTGCTGCAACACACCTTCGCGGTGGCCAAGCGGGTGCGCACCGACACCCGCATCGGCGCGCACACGGTGTCGGTTGCCTTCACCGCGGTGCGCCTGGCCGAACAGGTGTTCACCGACCTGGAGCAGGCCTGCGTGCTGTTGATCGGGGCCGGCGACACCATCGAGCTGGCCGCGCGCCACCTGGCCGAACGCCACGCCCGCCGCCTGATCGTGGCCAACCGCACGCTGGAAACCGCGCAGGACCTGGCCGGCCGCTACGGCGGCTACGCGGTGGCGCTGGCCGATCTGCCGCAGCACCTGGCCGAGGCCGATATCGTGATCTCCTCTACTGCCGCGCGGCAGCCGATCGTCACCCGCGCGATGGTCGAGCAGGCCATGACCACTCGCCGGCGCAAGCCGATGTTCATGGTGGACATCGCGGTGCCGCGCGACATCGAGGAGTCGGTGGCCGAGCTGCCGGACGTCTATCTCTACGGCATCGACGACCTGCGCCAGGTGATCGACGATAACCGCCGCTCGCGCGAGACCGCCGCGCGCGAAGCGGACGCCATCATCGACCTGCAGGTCGACCGTTACATGGCCTGGCGACGCGCCTTGACGCTGAAGAACCCCGCGCTGGACATGCGCCAGCACGCGGAGGTCTACCGCGACGAGGTGCTGGGCAAGGCGCGCGCGATGCTCGACCACGGCAAGTCGCCGGACGAGGCGCTGGCCTTCCTCGCCAACACGCTGACCAACAAGCTGCTGCATCATCCCAGCGCGCGCCTGCGCGAGGCGGCGCTCAGCGGCGACCTCGACCTGCTGCACGCCGCGGGGCGGCTGTACGGGCTGGACGAGCAGGATGGGGATCTGTAGGAGCGCACCTTGTGCGCGAATGCTTTTCGCCGGACCCCAGACAGCCATCGCGCACGCCGGTGCGCTCCTACACAGAAGCGAACACCTCCACGCATGACCCCATCGATCCGCCGCAAGCTCGAAGCGCTCGCCGAGCGCCACCAGGAAATCGGCCTGCTGCTGTCGCAGCCCGAGGTGCTGGCCGACAACACCCGCTTCCGCGAGCTGTCGCAGGAATACGCCCAGTTGGAACCGATCGCCGGCTCGCTGCGCGAACACGAGCGCGCCGAGCGCGAACTGGCCGAATCGCGCGCGATGCTGGCTGACCCCGAACTGCGCGAGATGGCCGTCGACGACGTGGCGCGGCTGGAGCGGCGCCTGCAGGATCTCGACGGCGAACTGCAGCTGCTGCTCTTGCCGAAGGACCCGCGCGACGAGGCCAACCTCTACCTGGAAGTGCGCGCCGGCACCGGCGGCGACGAGGCGGCGATCTTCGCCGGCGACCTGTTCCGCATGTACCTGCGCTACGCCGAGAGCCGCCGTTGGCGCGTCGAGGTGCTCAGCGAGCACGCCGGCGAACATGGCGGCTACAAGGAGATCGTGGCGCGCATCGAGGGCAAGGGCGCGTATTCGCAGCTGAAGTTCGAATCCGGCACGCACCGCGTGCAGCGCGTGCCGGAAACCGAATCGCAAGGGCGCATCCACACCTCGGCCGCGACGGTGGCGATCCTGCCCGAGCTGGACGAGATCGACGAGATCGAGATCAACCCGGCCGACCTGAAAGTGGACACCTTCCGCGCCTCCGGCGCCGGCGGCCAGCACGTCAACAAGACCGACTCGGCGATCCGCATCACCCACCTGCCCACCGGCACCGTGGTGGAATGCCAGGACGAGCGCAGCCAGCACAAGAACCGTGCCCGCGCGATGAGCCTGCTGAAGGCGCGCCTGCTCGACGAGGCACAGGGCAAGCAGGCCGCCGCGCAGGCGCAGGAGCGGCGGCTGCAGGTCGGTTCCGGCGACCGCAGCCAGCGCATCCGCACCTACAACTACCCGCAGGGCCGGATCACCGACCACCGCATCAACCTCACCCTGTACCGCCTGCCCGAAACCATGCAGGGCGACCTGGGCGAACTGATCGACACGCTCACCCGCGAGCACCAGGCCGATCAGTTGCAGGCGCTCGGCGGCGCCTGAATCCGGTCGTCACCGCGCGTGAGCCTGGGCTTCGTCAGACGGGACCCATCACACCCGTTCACCCTGAGCACAGGCCGAAGGCCGCAGTCGAAGGGCACGCCGATCGACGGGCGCCACGAGTTGCGGCGTTTCGACTCCGCCCGCTGCGCGGGCTGCGCTCAACGTGAACGGCTGGGGATCGGGAGTGCCGCAGTTGGAAGACAACTTCAACCCACGACGAACCCGCGCAATTCCCGAATGGACAAATCCTCGCGCGACACCGCCGTCACGTCAGCAGCCGGCGGCCCTTGCCACAGCCATTGCTCCAGCGCGTCGAGCGCCTCGCCACTCCCGCCGGCAAGCACCTCGACGCGACCGTCGTCCAGGTTCCTCGCGTGCCCGGCAATGCCCAGCGCCAGCGCCTGCTCGCGGGTGCTGGCGCGAAAGAACACGCCCTGTACGCGCCCCTCGACCAGGAACCGCGCCGTCGGCATCAGTCGGCCCCGATCCACTGCTTGAGCAAGGCCTCGGTGACCGGGCCGAGCTTCTGCTGCGCCACCCTGCCTTCGGGATCGATCAAATAGGTCATCGGCAGGCCGCGCGGCGCGTCGAAATCCTTCAGCGGCTTGTCCACGGTGACCTGGGCGATCGGATAGACCACCGGGTGCTTGGCCAGGAACGCCTTGATGTCGGCCGGCTCGCTGTCCTCGTAGGCCAGCCCGATCGCGCGCACGTTCTGGTGCGCGGCGACGAAATGGGAGATGTCCGGCATCTCCTTGATGCACGGCACGCACCAGGTCGCCCAATAATTGACGATCACCCAGTGTCCGCGCTGCGCGGCCAAATCGAAGCTCTTGCCATCGAGCGTGGTGACCTTGAGCGTCGGCTGGGCCGGCATCGCGGCGTGCAAGGGGGCGACGAAGGCCAGCGCCAGGGCGATGGCGGCGAAGCGGTTCAACAACATCATGCGGGAAGTTCCTCGGTGTCGGCCGTCGGATCGACGGTCGGGGGATAGATCTGGTCGAGCCGGGTGCCCAGCTTCTCCTGCAACGCGGCGGCGACCTCGTCGAGCAGCAGCAGCAGTTCCGCCGGCAGTGCCACGTTCATCGCCGCGGCTTCCTCGCGCGGCTGCAGCGGCAGTCGATGGTGGGTGCAACGATACAGCCGCAGCAGGTCGGTACTGTCCAGGCTGCGGCTGAGCAGCCAGCCGCCCGCCTCGCCGCGCTGGATCAGATCGGCGTCCTGCAGGTTGTCGAAATAGCCGGCGATCGCGCCTGCGCTGAGGCTCGGCGCGCACAGCCGCGCCTCGGCCACGTCCACGCATGCTCCCTTGCGCTGGGCGTCGACGAACAGCCCAAGCACCACCAGCAGGCCGAGGAACTCGGCGCCCACCGGCAGGGTCTCGGCGGGCGGGACGTACTCGTAGGCGGAGATCGACGCCGCCACGGACGCGGCCAGGATCACGATCACCCAGGACAGGTAGATCCACAGCAGGAAGATCGGAATCGTCGCCAGCACGCCGTAGATCTGCTGGTAGGTCTGCGCGTGCCCCACGAACTGGCCGAAGCCCCAGCGCGCGATCTCGAACAACACCGCACCCAGCAGCGCGCCGATCGCCGCGTCGCGACGCGATACGCGCGTGTTGGGAATCACCGCGTACATCAGCCACAGCGTGCAGAACGTCACCAGGAACGGCAGCGTCGCCAGCAGGCTGGCGCCGATCGTGTGGATCTGGCCCGCGGCCACGCTGAGGAACGGCATCGCGGTGACGTACGAGGTGGTGGCGATGCCGCCGCCGACCAGGATCGGCCCCAGCGTCAGCGCCGCCCAGTACAGCAGCAGGCGCGAACTCCAGCGACGCGCCTGGTGCACGCGCCAGATCCGGTTGAGCCGGTCCTCGATGCTGATCATCATCGACAGCGCGCTGAACAGCATCACCAGGATGCTGACCCCGGTGAGCCCCTTGGCGTTGTCGGCGAAACTCTGCAGCGCCGCCTGCACCTTCTCGCCGGCGGCCGGCACGAAGTTGTTGAAGACGAAGTTGATCAGGGTGTCGCGCGCACCCTCGAACACCGGGAACACCGCGAACATCGCCAGCACCGCCACCGTCAGCGGCACCAGCGAAATCAGCGTGGTGTAGGACAGCGCGCCGGCCGTCTCGAAGCACTTGTCGTCGATGAAGCGCTGCCACACGAAGCGGCGGAAATAGCGCATGCGATCGGGGTCGAAGCGGCGGGCCATCGGTATCCTCGGGCGGCCGCGCGGGCGGCCGCGGCCATTCGTCATCGTATCGGCCGGTACACTAGCGTATTGCCCGTGAACGCCTCAACGCGTGGATTTGCCGCATGAACCGAGAAATCCTGGTGCTTTATTACAGCCGCAGCGGCCACACCGCCCAACTGGCGCGGCTGATCGCCCGCGGCATCGAAGAGGTGCCGGACATGCGCGCACGCCTGCGCCAGGTGCCGCCGGTGGCGCCGGTGACCGAAGTGGTACAGCCGCCCGAGCCCGCGGATGGCGCGCCCTACGTGACGAAGCAGGACCTGCACGACTGCGTGGGCCTGGCGATGGGCAGCCCCACCCGCTTCGGCAACATGGCCGCGCCGCTGAAACATTTCCTCGACACCACCGGTGCCGAATGGGCCAGCGGCGCGCTGGCCGGCAAGCCCGCGGCGCTGTTCACCTCCACCAGCACCATGCACGGCGGCCAGGAATCCACCCTGCTGTCGATGGCCCTGCCGCTGCTGCACCACGGCATGCTGATCGTCGGCGTGCCCTACACCGAGCCGGCGCTGACCAGCACGCAGAGCGGCGGCACCCCCTACGGCGCCAGCCATGTCGCCGGCGCCAAGGGCGACAACCCCATCAGCGAGCACGAACGCGAACTGGCCCGCGCGCTGGGGCGTCGCCTGGGCGACGTGGCACGCCGGCTGGCGAATACGCCATGAACACCGCCATGCGCGCTCCGATCCCGCCGGTCTATCGCGCCGGCCTGGTCGCCTGGGCCTTGCTCATCGTGCTGCAACTCGCCTGGCACGCATGGCTGGTGCCGCCGCAGAGCATGCCGATGGCTTTGGTGCTGGCAATCACCGTCGTCCCACTGCTGCTGCCCCTGTTCGCCCTGCGTGACGTGCGCCGCGCCCTGCTCTGGGTCGGCATCCTCAGCCTGTTCTACTTCTGCCACGGCGTGTCCGAGGCATGGAGCTCGCCCGGCGAGCGTTGGCTGGCGGTGACGGAGATCATGCTTACCGTGTTGTTGATCGCGGCGCTGGGGGCGGGCGTCAAGCGCAAAGAACCGGACGGAAAGCGACCTGATTGAATTAATCCGAGCCGCGAAAACGAAGAAATTATTTGGCCTGGATTGCTGATCAGAAGGCCCGCATGTCACGCGGTAAGCCCCCCATCGATGACCAAGCTGTGGCCGACCACATAGGACGATAAATTACTGCTCAGCCAAAGTATGGCCTGAGCGATTTCGCCTGCGCTGGCTGCTCTGCCAATAGGAATCTCGCGAACCATATCTTCCTTGATTTTCAGGACCTCGCTTTCACTGAGATGTGCCGTCCTTCGTTCGCGCCGAGGTGTGTCAGTTACGCCCGGACACACAGCGTTGATGCGAATTCCGTCGGTGATGTACTCCTTCGCGGCGGAGCGCGTAAGGCCGATGACTGCATGCTTGGCAGCACTGTACAAGGTGGCCGTCGGCACTCCACTCAGCCCCGTGGTTGAGGCTACGTTAACAATCGTCCCACCGCCCCGCGACAGCATTGCCGCTATTTCAGCTCTCATACAACTGAATACGCCAGTGAAGTCGGTCGCCAACTGGTCGGACACGGCCTGACTCTGCACCTCATGCATTCGGGTCGGCTTGAAATCATAGCCCGTGCTATTGACGGCGCAATCCACCTTTCCGAATCGTTCGGCCACTACGGTCAGAAGTCCATCCACCGACGACGGATCGCCCACGTCGCATTGAATGAATGTTGCCTCCGCGCCCATGTTTGCCAGTTCTTCTTTGGCCAGAAAGCCTCTCTCGGGATTCCGGCCAGCCAGAATTATTACGGCGCCTTCAGATGCAAATGCTTTTGCCGTGGCGAGTCCGATTCCACTCGTCCCACCGATAATCAATACGATTTTTGACTGAAATTCATACACCGGCTTGCTCCCAATTGAAGTGCGTAAAAACGGGGTTTAAAACGGTGCCAAGTTTACTTATCCCGTTCAGATTGAGGTGGTAAGCGAACCTGACCCAAGCGGCGAAGCACGCTGCACTGATCGTCAAGCCCGCCGGACCACCCGCACCACCGATTCGCGGTAATCGACGAAGCCCATGCGCCGATACAGCGCGCGGGCCGCTTCGTTGGCGCGCATCACGTGCAGGAACGGTGTCTCCCCGCGCAGCAGCTGGCGCCGGATCAGCTTGGCGGTGAGCCGGCGGGCCAGCCCGCGTCCCTGCGCGTCGGGATGGGTGCAGATGCCGCTCACTTCGCGCCAGCCGCCAGCGAAGGCACGCTCGCCGGCCATGGCAATCAGCCGCGCGCCGTCGAACACGCCGAAGTAATCGCCCAGCTCCAGCGTGCGCGGGCCGAACGGCCCGGGCTTGGTCAGCGCGGCCAGTGCCATGGCCTGCTCCACGTGTGCCGCCCCCAGCGGCACGGCCGCAGGAGCCTCATCCAACGCCGGCAACTCGCCCGCCCAGCGCATCTTGAACATGGTCGATTCCAGCTCGATGCTCCAACCGACCGGAGCCGGCCCCGCCCAGCCATCGGTATAGAACGATTCGCCGGGCGCGCAGAACGGCGCCAGGTCGCCGAACACCGGTTCCACCGGATCGGCAAAGCCGAGGATCGGCGAGAACCCCGGCGCGAACCGCCGCGCACCGCCCGCACCCTGGGCAAAACCCGCCTGCGGCCCGCTGAGCGCATGCCAGAAGATGTTGTCGAGGATGGCTGGCACCGGTGATCCCGCGACCACTACAGCTCGCGACTCATGAACACGCTGTATGGATCGGCGACGTAATCCGCAAACGGTTCGCAGCGGACGAAGCCGAAGCTGGCGTACAGGCGATGGGCCGGCGCGAACGCCGCGGCTGATCCGGTTTCCAGGCACAGTCGACGGCAGCCGCGCCGCCGCGCCTCGTCGATGATGTGCCGCAGCAGCGCCGCGGCGACGCCCTTGCGCAGATGGCGTGCGGCGGTGCGCATCGACTTGACCTCCGCCTGCTGCGCATCGATCTGCTTCAGCGCACCGCAACCCAGCAGCTCGCCCTCCTGCCACGCCGTCCAGAAGCTGATTTCCGGCCGGCGCAATGCGTCGACGTCGAGCGCGTGGATGCTCTCCGGCGGCGAGTGCAACGCCACGCCCTGCAGGTGCTCGCGCAGCAGGTCGATGACGGGGGATGCGGTGAGATCGTCGGGCCGGATGTCCATGCGCGCGGATGGTAGCGCAGCCGCGTCCGCGACCAGGATCCCGTTCTGGTCGCTGCGCCTGTACCCGAATTCCCCGCTTCGCCTTGCCGAAGATGCCATGGCCTTTCCCGAATGGTACTTACTTAAGCCCGGCCGACCCCCAACCGTTCGCGCTGAGCGTAGCCCGCGCAGCGGGCGGAGTCGAAGCGCCGCCAAGCGTGGACAGCCCATCGCCGATTTGTCCTTCGACTTCGGCCTTCGGCCTACGCTCAGGACGAACGGGGCTTAAGTAAGTGCATTCCAACCTGACCCATTATTTGGCGCCTCATCCCCGTCATTCCTGCGAAGGCAGGAATCGCACCACCAAATGCCCCACGGCCACTGCGCAAATCCGATGACCCGCTGCACCGCCAAAGTGCGATTCCGGCCTTCGCCGGAATGACGGCGCGGGAACATCGCGCCACCCTCATGCTCGTCATTCCTGCGAACGCAGGAATCGCACCACTACGTGCCTCCTGGCCACCGCGCAAATCCGATGACTGGCTGCACGGCCAAAGCGCGATTCCGGCCTTCGCCGGAATGACGACCTGGGGGACATCCGCAGACCTCCAGCCAACCCGGCGCCGATTGAGACTCCCTTCGACGTCGGGTGCTCCGTCACTCGATCGCGAGTGTCCATCACCCGGCACGGAGTGCCCAGCAGCCGGCGTCGGCACCGGAACCGTCGGCGCCGGGCGCACGCCAGTCGGCGGGGATGAAAAAAACCTCGACGTGGATGTACCGACAGCCGGCGGCGAGGGTTGAACCGTCGGCGCCGGGTGCGCCGCCATCGGCGAGGATAAACGAAGCGGCCGCAGAGGTTGCCGCGCGGTCGGCGGGGATGGTGCGATTGCCGGCGCCGGGCCTCCAACACCCGGCGGGCAGCGGCTGGCGCCGCCCGCCGGGCCTTGCCACTCAGGCGGCTGCCGGCTCCGGCGCAGCCTGGCTGGCACGCGTGCCGGGGAAGCGCTGGCGCAGGTCATCGTAGATGTCCTGCGCGCCGGGGCGGCTGCGGTGCGCCGCCTCGCGCACGCTCTGGTAGTAGGCCAGGTCGGCCATCCATACCTCGCTGGACACCAGTTGCACCGTGTCGTCCACGCTGGTCGCCAGCGTCTGCAGCTCCGCCGCAAAGCGCAACAACTGCGCGCGCAGGGTGCGGTCCTTCTGCACCTCGGCCAGCTCCACGAAGCCCGGCACGAACTCCGCGCGGTTGCCCATGTAGGTCGTGCACTTCTCGTCGAAGCCGACCGATTTGGGCCCCATCTTCGGCAACTCGCGCCGCTCCTGCGTCGACAGCGTCACCAGAAACGGCAGCACCCCGCGGATCGCCGTCAACGCCCCCTGCACCGTCGCCACGTCCTCATCCGACAGCACGGCAGAAATACGGTTGTCATTGCTCATGTCAACACTCCCTTGCGTGATTGAAAGCCGCCACAGCGGCGGCGCAGGGAGATTAACAACGAGCGCGCGCAGGCTTGGGCTGATAGTGGCGTAGGAAAAACCGCAGCCAGCTGCCACGCCGCGACCGCGCGCCGGAAGTGCGCCGGGCGGCGCCATCGGCTAGCCTGCGAACGGGGTTTATCCAGCAGGCAAGACATGACCGAGATCAGCGCAGGCGCCAGCGATGCCTTCACCGCCGAGGCCTTTATCAGCAAATGGAGCGGCATCACCGCCTCGGAGCTTTCCACCGCGCAGAGCTTCGCGCTCGACCTGTGCCGCCTGCTCGACGTGCCGCCGCCGCACCCCGATGCGCAGCAGCAGTACATGTTCGAGCGGCCGATCACCTTCAGCCACGGCGACGGCAGCACCTCGGCCGGGCGGATCGACTTGTACAAGCGCGGCTGCTTCGTGCTGGAAGCGAAGAAGCTCAAGGCGCCCACCCACACCAAGGGCTTCGACGACGCCCTGCTGCGCGCGCGCAGCCAGGCCGAGCAATACGCCCGCGCGCTGCCCGCCAGCGAGGGCCGGCCGCCGTTCCTGATCGTGCTGGATGTGGGCAACCGGATCGAGCTGTACTCGGAGTTCTCGCGCTCCGGCGCCACCTACACGCCGTTCCCCGACCCGCGCAGCCACCGCATCGCGCTCGCCGACCTGCGCGACGAGAACATCCGCGAGCGCCTGCGCACGATCTGGCTCGATCCGCTGGCGCTCGACCCCAGCCGCGAATCCGCCCGCGTCACCCGCGAGATCGCCGCGCGGCTCGCCGCGCTCGCCAAGAGCCTGGAGCAGGCCGGCCACCGCGCGGAAGCGGTCGCGCAATTCCTGATGCGCTGCCTGTTCACCATGTTCGCCGAGGACGTGAAGCTGCTGCCGCCGGAAAGCTTCCGCGACCTGTTGATCGAGTACGCCGATCAGCCCGAAACCGCCATGCGCATGCTCGGCATCCTGTGGCATGACATGGACGTGGGCGGCTTCTCCGGCGCCATCGCCAGCAACGTGCTGCGCTTCAACGGCAAGCTGTTCAAGCAGCCCGACACCTTGCCACTCACCCGCGAGCAGATCGCGCTGCTGATCGAAGCGGCACGCGCAAAGTGGGAGCACGTGGAACCCGCCATCTTCGGCACCCTGCTGGAGCGCGCGCTCGATCCGGACGAGCGGCACAAGCTGGGCGCGCACTACACGCCGCGCGCCTATGTCGAGCGGCTGGTGCTGCCCACCGTGATCGAACCGCTGCGCGGCGAATGGAGCGATGCCCACGCCGCCGCGCTCACGCTGGCCGCCGAAGGCAAGGCCGACGAGGCGGTCAACACCATCCGCGCGTTCCACCACCGCCTGTGCACGGTCAAGGTGCTCGACCCCGCCTGCGGCAGCGGCAACTTCCTCTACGTGACGCTGGAACATTTGAAGCGCCTCGAAGGCGAAGTGTTCAACGCGCTGGACGAACTCGGCTACCGCCAGACCGGCCTGGCGCTGGATGGCGAGCGCGCCGACGCGCTCGGCGGCGAAACCGTCGACCCGCACCAGTTGCTCGGCATCGAACTCAATCCACGCGCCGCCGCCATCGCCGAAGTGGTGCTGTGGATCGGCTACCTGCAATGGCACTACCGCACCCGCGGCGACGTGAACCCGCCGCAACCGGTGATCCGCGACTTCCGCAACATCGAGAACCGTGATGCGGTGCTGGCGTATGACCGCATGGAATACGTGCTCGATGAGCGTGGCGTGCCGGTCAGTCGCTGGGATGGCGAATCCACGAAGGTTTCGCCCGTCACCGGCGAAAAGGTTCCCGATGACAGCAAGCGCGTGCCGCTGGAGCGCTACGTGAATCCGCGCAAGGCGGCATGGCCGGAGGCGGATTTCGTGGTGGGGAATCCGCCGTTCATTGGCACGAAGCGCATGAAAGCGGCGCTCGGCGAGGGTTATGTGGAAGCGCTGCGCGACACATGGCCTGAGGTGCCCGAATCCGCTGACCTCGTCATGTATTGGTGGCATCACGCCGCCGTGCTGACCAGCCGTGGCGCATTGCAGCGCTTCGGCTTCATCACCACCAATTCCATCAGTCAGACCTTCAACCGCCGCGTCGTCGAAGCCGCGATGGCTTCTTCCCTTCTCCCTCCGGGAGAAGGTGCCCGAAGGGCGGATGAGGGTGCGGCCAGGGCGAGCCGTCGCGCTTCGCCCGAACCCTCATCCGTCGCTGCGCGCCACCTTCTCCCGAAGGGAGAAGGGAAAAGCATGCCGCTCTCGCTGGTGTTCGCGGTGCCGGACCACCCGTGGGTGGATAGCACTGACGGTGCGGCCGTCCGTATCGCGATGACCGTTGGCACCACGCAAGTGCAAGCCGGACGGATGGCGCGCGTCACCCGCGAACTCGATCAAGTTGAGGGCGAAACCCAAGTCGAACTTGAACACAGCAGTGGCGTCATTCACGCCGACCTTCGCATCGGCGCGAATATCGGTTCGGCGCGGGCGCTTCGGGCAAACGACGGAATCGCCGGCATGGGCGTCGCGCTGCACGGCGCAGGTTTCATCGTCGAGCCTGAGGAAGCCGCACATCTCCGCTTGCACGGAGAATCCGTCATCAAGCGTTACGTCGGCGGTCGCGATCTGCTGCAGGTTCCGCGCGAACGCTACCTGATCGACTTCTTCGGAATGAGCCAGGAACAAGCGCGCGCTGCGAATCCCGCCGCATTCCAGCACGTGATCGACTACGTAAAGCCCGAGCGCGACCAAAACAACCGCGCAGCTCTCAAGACGCTGTGGTGGCGTTTTGGCTGGGAGAGACCGCAGTTGCGGAAGGCGCTGCACGGTCTGTCCAGATACATCGGAACAACAGAAACATCCAAGCACCGCCCATTTCAATTCATCGCTGGCGATGTGATGGCTGACCACTCAATTGTCTGCATCGCCGATAGCGACGCAGCCGCCCTCTCAATCCTCTCCAGCACGACTCACGTTGCCTGGAGCTTGAGTGCAGGTGGCCGTCTCGGCGTTGGCAACGACCCTCGCTACAACAAAACTCGTTGCTTCGACCCCTTCCCTTTCCCCATCACTACTGACGAGCAGCAAACCAAGCTCCGCACCCTCGCCGAGCAACTCGACACCCACCGCAAGCGCCAGCAAGCCGCGCATTCCGACCTCACCCTCACCGGCATGTACAACGTGCTGGACAAGCTGCGCAGCGGCGACGCGCTGACTGCAAAGGAGCGGGTGATCCACGAACACGGCCTGGTTTCGGTGCTGCGCCAGCTGCATGACGAGATCGACGCCGCCGTGCTCGATGCCTATGGCTGGAGCGATCTGCTGCCACTACTGCGGGTGAGCCATGGCAATGACGCTGCCACGGAAGGTACGAGCCGCGACGAGGCGAAACGCGCATTCGACGAGGCGATCCTCGAACGGCTGGTGGCCCTCAACGCCGAGCGCGCCGCCGAGGAAGCGCGCGGACTGGTCCGCTGGCTGCGCCCCGAGTTCCAGCACCCATCCGCACAGCCTGCGCCGACCCAGGGCGAGCTGCCCGACGCACGCGATGACCTGCCCGTCGCACTCACCGGCAAAGCCACCGCCCCAAAGCCGCTGCCGTGGCCAAAAGACGCAGTGGCGCAGGTACGCGCCGTGGCGGACGCTCTCTCCGCCAGCCCGCTGCCGCTCTCGATCGACGACATCGCCGCCCGCTTCACCGCCCGCGGCCCCTGGAAGAAACGCCTGCCGCAACTGCTCGACATGCTGGTGGCACTAGGCCGCGCCCAGGAAATCGACGGCCGTTACGCCAGCCGATGAGGCGCGAGGTCAACCAGCCGTCAGAGCTTCATCAGGGCGGCTGATTTCACAGTGGCACCTGACGCTGGAATTAAGCGGCGGCGCAGCCGTCCGCCTTGAACGAGTTGTTAGGGCGCCGCTTGCAGAGCACCCACACGCCCACTGGTGGTAACACCGCAAGGCATGCCACCCCCAGACCGAACGCTACCAGAACAAAAGTATGCTCAGGCGTTTTGCCAATGAGAAAGACACGCCAAGCTGCCGACAGGATCGCGACGGTTGAGGTGACGGCTACAGCGTGCTGACGGTAGATGACCGCAAAGGGGTAAGCAAACACGATAGCGACAACCAGTCCGGCTAGTACGGCACCAACAAGAATGGCCGCCAGCTGGAGGAAGCGAGTGTGAAAGAAGTTTGGCAAGCCCCCAAACCACAACAAAAGTAAGGAATGGCCGAAGCTGAGCGCCAGAAGCAGTGGCACGTATAGAAGTATTTGCAATGAGAGGCGAGAGTAGTTTGTCATGCGGCCTAACGCTGGAGTTGAGCGGCGGCGAAGCCGTCCGCCTCGAACGAGATGTTAGAGACTGTTCGTCGGACCAACTATTCTCGGCGCCAAGGATGATGAAATTCGACGCCTAGGTAATGTTAGTGGCTCGTTGTTGATGTTGGTGGTGCCAGCAGAATACTTTACCTCTAGCGTTCGATTGTCCTGCCAGATTACAGATGCGCTTGACTTGTCAGTATTATTCCAAGAGATTGCAAGAGACTCGTCTTTGAGGTCGTGGCAGCTACCTTGTGTGTTCGAGTGGACAATTGCGGTACTCAGATGACGGCCTACATCCGCACTGCAGCCGCATACTCGAGTGATTGCTTTGTACTTTCCGTCAGGAGATGGAACCGTACTAATGAGATCGGGCTTGCATCCAAAGAATGAATTGTAAGCATCTGAGCAGCCCAGTAGGCTGGTCAATATAAGGGCGGCAAGGGCAAGGCGTGCAATATTCTTCATGGGCTCTAACGCCATTTAGATTTCAAAATGAAGTGTAACCCTGCAGCCTATCCCGCGCTCGTCACCGTACACGACATGGCTCAGGCCTACACAGATCAACAAGTTGCTTCGCTTGGTGCTGCCTAATTCCGCAGCCTAATCCTCCCGTGCTTTCAAGCGCATGCCCACGGCCCGAACACCATACCCGAGACACTGCCTCACCCAAACACCACCATACTCTGCCGACTCAACGCCACCGCCTCCCCACGAGGCCCCCACAGCATCACGCTCTGGTTGGTGTAGCCGTCGCGGGCGGCGATGAGGTTGGCGTCGACACGCCAGTCGTCCAGGCCGAGGTCGTCGTAGCGGTCGCGCAGCAGTTCGAGCATCCAGGTGAGCGAGCTGCCGGGGGTGGGGGCGGCGAACATCGACAGCGCGATCGGCGGAATGAAGTCGGCGAAGGCGAGGACGTGGGTTTCGTCGACGGGGCCGTCGTCGCGCAGGGAAAGTTGCAGCACGCTTTCACGCTGGCGGCCGCCGCTGAATGGCAGGTCGCCGCGCAGCCAGCTGGCGCGGAAGTGCTGGGTGAAGGCGGGCATGCGGCCTTCGACGTAGCGCAGCTCCGGCGCAGTTGCATTTTCCACGGGTGACTGCACGGGCTGGAAGTCCAACGCCGAGGGGCGCGCATTGCCGAACACGCCGAGCAGCCGGCACAGCGTCTGCTCGCCGTCGCACAGGCTGGCCTCGACCTGGATGACGCTGCGTCCTGCGCGCAGGCATTGCGCGCGGATGGCCACGTTGCCGGCCGGCACCGGTGCGATGAAGGTCACCTGCAGGGTGCGCAAGGGCATGTCCGCCGGCACCAGCTCGCGCATGGCGCGCAGCGCCAGCGCCGCCTGCAGTCCGCCGAAGGCGCTGCGTCCCTGCAGCCAGTCCTCGCTGACCGTGGCCTGCCAGCCGTCGCCATGGCGCATGACGCTCTGCATCGCTTCGGAGAATCGCATGGGTGGCGCCTGCGCCGAGGGAGTGGCTTTCGATGATGCCAGCGCGGCGCGCCGGATGCGCGCGTGCCTATACTCGCCCTCTCGACTCTGGATGGAGCGCGCCATGGCCTTCCTGCAGGATCCGCCGCAACTTCCCCACCCGTATCGCAGCGACCGCTCGCTGCTGGCGCTGCTCGATCGCGCGTTGCCGGCCAAGCGCCGCGCGGCGCTGGACGTCGATCTGGATGTGCTGGGCGATTACGCCGCGATGGCCTGGCAACGTGCCTGCACCACCACGCGGCGCAAACCGGTGCTGACGCGCTGGGGAGCCTGGGGCCAGCGCGTCGACCGCATCGAACTGACCACCGCCTGGCAGGAAGGCCCGCATATCACCACGCGCCACGCGGTGCTCGCCGCGGGCCACGGCGACAGCGAGCACGCACGGCTGGAGGAGTTTGCCCGCGTCTATCTCTATCACCTGGCCAGCGAGTTCTATACCTGCCCACTGGCGATGACCGACGGCGCCGCCACCGCGATCAAGGCGTCAGGGAATGCGCAGCTGATCGAACGCGCGCTGCCGCATTTTCTCAGCCGCGATCCGTCCAGCTTCTGGCTCAGCGGCCAGTGGATGACCGAAACCACCGGCGGCTCCGACGTGGGCAATACCGAGACGATCGCGCGCCGGGATGCGAGCGGCCAATGGCGTCTGTACGGGCGCAAGTGGTTCAGCTCGGCCGTGGTCGGCGAGGCGGCGCTGGCACTGGCACGGCCGGAAGGCGCCGGCAGCGGTACCGGCGCGCTGGCGCTGTTCTACGTCGAGACGATGGACGGCGAGCGGCGCAAACCGGAACTGATCATCGACCGACTCAAGGACAAGCTCGGCACGCAGGAATTGCCCACCGCGGAAATCCATCTCGACGGCCTGCCCGCCTGGCCGCTGGGCGAGCTTGCCCACGGCGTGCGCCAGGTCGCGCCGATGCTCAACGTCACGCGCAGCTGGAACGCGATCTGCGCGGTGGCCAGCATGGCCCGCGCGATCAGCCTGGCGCGCGATTTCGCCACGCGTCGACAGGCGTTTGGCCGTCCATTGATCGAGCAGCCGCTGCATGCGCAGACGCTGGCCGACATGCAGGCGGATTTCGAAGCGGCATTCGCGCTGGCGTTCGAGGTGGCCCACCTGCTCGGTCGCGTCGAGCGCGACGCGGCCAGCGCGGAGGAAGCCGCCGTGCTGCGTCTGCTCACGCCGCTGGCCAAGCTGTGGACGGGCAAGCTGGCGGTGAAGATCTGCTCCGAGACGCTGGAGTGCTTCGGTGGCGCCGGCTACATCGAGGACACTGGCCTGCCGCAACTGCTGCGTGACGCGCAGGTGTATGCGATCTGGGAAGGCACCACCAACGTGCTGTCGCTGGACAGCCTGCGCGCGCTGGCCGGCGACAGCCTCGGCGCGTTGCGCAGCGTCAGCGCCGGCTGGCTGGAAGGCAACGACGACATGCACGCGGCCAGCGTCATCCGCCAGACGCTGGACGCCGCGGTGCGCTGGCTCGATCAACACGCCGGCGCGCGCGAACAGATGGAAGCCGGCGCCCGCGGACTCGCCTTCACACTCGCGCGGTGCGCCGCCGCTTCCCTGCTCGCGCGCCAGGCCGCCTGGTCAAAAGGCCGTGGCGATCCCCGCCCCGCCGCCGCGCTGCACCGATTCGTCGGCCGCGGCCTGGACCGCCTGGTCACGCCAGACGCCGAAAACACCGCGTCGCTGCTGAGCACCACGTGGGGCGGGCAATGCCCGCCCCACACCGGCGCACCGCCCCGGACACTGTAGGAGCGCACCCTGTGCGCGATGCCTTTCGCCACGGTGACGAAGAGCTCGCGCACAGGGTGCGCTCCCACGGATGCTGCGTGATCTTTCGACCTGATCCGGCGGTGCGGCCCCGCGGGCACGCCGGCGCGGGCTAAAATGCGCGGACTCCCTTCCCGGCGCACCGACATGCAGCACCTGACCATCGTCACCACCGGCGGCACCATCGACAAGGTCTACTTCGACGACAAGTCCGACTACAAGATCGGCGCGCCGCAGATCGGCGAGATCCTGGGCCACCTCGGCGTGGCCTTCGATTTCGACGTGATCCCGATCCTGCGCAAGGACAGCCTGCACATCACCGACGAGGATCGCGCGCTGATCCGCTCCACCATCGAGGCGCAGCCGCACCGCCACGTGCTGGTCACCCACGGCACCGACACCATGGTGGAAACCGCGCGCGAACTGGCGCAGGTCAAGGGCAAGGTGATCGTGCTGACCGGCGCGCTGAACCCGGCGCGCTTCCAGGGTTCCGATGCGGTGTTCAATGTGGGCTGCGCGGTGGCTGCCGTGCAGACCCTGCCGGACGGGGTCTACATCACCATGAACGGCCGCGTGTGGGACCCGGCCAAGGTGCGCAAGAACCGCGCGGAGAACCGCTTCGAGGAAGCGAAGCCGTCCTGACCTCCGGCGTCCGCTCCGGCAGCCGGGCCGCCCGGTCGGGCGCCATTGAGGTGGCGATCACGCTTGCCGGACCCGCGGCTTGGCTATAGTGCCGACAGGCAGGGGCCATCCGGGGAATCAATGAGTGACAGCACGCAAGAACCGTCTCGCCATTCCGGCAAACGATCTTCGGGGCCGCAAGGCACCCGTTTCTTCTCGACCGAGGCCTTGCGGCAATACGCCAGCGACGCCGCGAACGGGCGCGACAGCGAGGTCAGCACGCGCACACCGGTGCTTGAAGGCAGCAGCCCCGGCATCGAAGGGCGGCGCTTCGTCATCCGCCCGGGCCGGCAGGCGATCGGCCGCCGGCTCGACAACGACATCGTCGTCGACGACCTGAGCGTGTCCGGCTGCCATGCGTGGATCACCCAGCAGCATGGCCGCTGCATCATCATGAACACGCTGTCCACCAACGGCACCTTCGTCAACGACCGGCGCATCCACGAAGTGGCCTTGCGCCACGGCGACCACATCCGCCTCGGCCAGGCGGAGTTCGTGTTCCTGACCCGCGAGCACGGCCAGCCGAGGCACTCGCACGGGCGCTGGATCGGCGTTGCCGTGGCGCTGTTGCTGGTCGCCGGCACCGTGGCCTGGTGGTGGCTGCGTTCACCGTGAGTGCGGGGGCCCTGCCATCCAAGGTCGGCCGCTATCGCGTCGAGGGCGTGCTCGGCGAAGGCGCGATGGCGGTGGTCTATGCCGGGTTCGACCCGGAGATCCAGCGCAACGTGGCGATCAAGTGCCTGCACCAGGAGGTTGCCGCCGACCCCGCCTACCGGCGCCGGTTCCTGGTCGAGGCCCGCGCCGCCGGCCACCTGACCCACCCGCACATCGTCACCATCTTCGACGTCGGCGAGACCGACGATGGCCGTTCGTACATCGCGATGGAACGGCTGCCGGGCGAGACGCTCGCCGGCAAGGTCAGCCGCGAGGGGTTTCCGCCGCTGCCGGCGATCATCGACCTGATCGGCCAGCTCGCCGCCGCGCTCGACTACGCGCATGCGCGCGGCGTGCTGCACCACGACATCAAGCCCGAGAACATCATGCTGCTCGACGGCTGGGGCTACGCCAAGATCAGCGATTTCGGCATCGCCGAACGCCGCGCCTCGCCCCGCGACACGCCGCGGCGAGCGAAGGAAGTCGGCGGCACGCCGGCCTACATGGCGCCGGAGCGCCTGCGCGGCGAACGCAGCGATGCGCGCAGCGACCTGTTCTCGCTGGGCGTGGTGCTGTACTGGCTGCTCACCGGCAAGCTGCCGTGGCCGGAGCCGGGCAACGTGCAGCAGCTGATGCGCAAGCGGCTGCGCTCGCCGCAGCCGTCGATCCGCCCGCGCGACCCGGCCACGCCGTCGATGCTGATCAGCATCGCGCGCACGCTGCTGGCGAGCGCGGCCGAGTCGCGCTACCAGCGCGGCGCGGAGGTCATCGACGACCTGCGCCTGGCGGCGCGCGAGTACGAGCGCGAGCGCGAGAAACCGCTGGCCAAGCGCATCATCTCGCTGCGGCTGCGCTGGGCCAGCAGCCTCGGCGCGATCCTGAGCCTGGTGCTGGTGCTGGGGCTGGCGGCGATCTACGCCAAGCAGCATGCCGCGGTGACCGGCCTGGCGCTGGATTTCGGCAGTTCGATGGGGCGCATGATCGCCGGCGAATCGGCCGAAAACCTGCTGCTCGGCGACCACGCCGCCACCCGCGCGCTGGTTACCGATGTCTCGCGCAACCGGCAGATCCACTACCTGGCGATCGCCGACCGCAGCGGCGAAGTCATCGCCAGCACGCAGCCGGCCGAGGTCGGCGGCAAGCTGCCCGCCGCGGAACGGCAAGGCGACATGCTGCTGTTCGAGGTGCCGATCCAGTACCAGACCAAGACGATCGGCAGCCTGCGCCTGGGTATCAGCAATGCGGAACTGCGCGCGGCGCAGAAGACCACGTTGTGGGTGATCGCGCTGGTGCTGGCGCTGACCCTGGCCGCCGTGGTCGGCGCGGCATACTGGTTGTTCCGCCGCCCACTGATGATGCTGGGCCTGCTCGGCGACGCCCTGCTGCGCGTGGCCCGCGGCGACTTCGCCCACCGCATCCGCCTGGTGCGGCGCGACGAATTCGGCCGCCTGTTCGCCACCTTCAACCTGATGAACAGCACCCTGCAGGCCCGCCGGCGCCGCACCGCGGAAGCCGCACCGCCGGCCGGTGAAGCAGACGTCAGCCGGCCTACCCGCATCATGTCCACGGTGGCAGCCGAGGACGCGCCGCCGCCGTAGAAGCCCGCAAGAAGCGGGGACGCGGCTCAGTATTGCTTGAGGCGCTGCTTGAGCTCGAGCGCGCGCGCGCGGTAGGCGACGGCCGGCTCGTAGTTCGGAGCGATCGCCAGCACGCGGTTCCACAGCGCGATGGCCTTGTCCAGTTGCTGGTCGCGGTACAGCACTACCGCCTGCTCGTGGTACGAGTCCAGCAGGCGGCTGCGCAGGCTGGCGGCTTCGGCACCCGCCGGTTGCAGCCGCGGATCGAGGCGCAACGCCTCGTCCATGCGGGCGAGCGCCTGCTGCGCGTGGCCCTGGTCGAACAGCGACACGCTCTCGTCCTGCAACCGGCGCGCCTTCGCCACCGACGATTCGGCGACAGCCGGCCTGGCAGGCGCCGCGCTGTTCGCCGCCGCTTCCGGCGCCGGTGATGCGCCTCGCGCCGACAACGGGATGCGCAGCGTCTGGCCGGTGCGCAGCAGCGACGGATTGGCGGAGTGGTTGTAGCGCGCCAGGATCAGGAAGAGGTTGGCGTCGCCCAGATAGCGCGCGGCCAGCGTGCTGTACGACTCGCCCGACTGCACCACGTGCGCCCGCGAACGGCTGCCGAGCCAGCGCTCGGGGTCGGCGGTGAGCTGGCGCAACATGCCGCGCGCGGCGCGGTCCTGCGGATGCTGCTTCAGGTATTGCCGCAGTGCCTGTTCGCCCTCGGCGTAATGACCGGGTTGCAGTTGGTGGTCGACGATCGAGGCGAGCGACGGGGTCGGCGTCGGCGCCGCGGGCGCGACGGGTGCCGGCCGCGCGGACGATGTCGTCGGGGTGACCGCCACCGAGGAATAGCCGCCCAGCGAACGGCAGCCGGACACGCCCATGGCGGCCAGCGCGGCAAGCATCAGCGTCGTCGCCGGCCACGGCAGGCGAACCTGGCGTGTCGATGCGGTGCGTTGCGCGAGACCCATGCCCGATGATCCGTCAGGCCGTCGCGAGCCGGCCGCGACCGGCGGCGGCTTCGTCGCGCGCGATCGCATCCGGCGCCAGAGGCGCGGGTGGCGACACGTGGAAATCAAGATGTTCGAACATCATCCGGCAGTCCCCCGAGCAGCATCCGTCCCGGGGACGAACCATGCCATCGGCGCTGGCAGTATAGCCATGCTCCTGCAGCTCGCTGCCGCGGAGTGCCGGAACGGTCATGCATGCCGCCAAAGGCAAGGCAGGCCCGGCGAGACCGGGCCTGCCTTGCGGGTACTGCTCCCTGGGTTGTGACGACGGACCATCCCTGGCCCGCCTGGGGGACGATTTACCAGCTGGCCTTCAACGTCACGCCCGAGTAGGCGCTGTAGCCATTGAGCATGATGTAGTACGTGCCCGACTCGTTGCTGCCCGAGCAGGTCTCGCTGTTGCCGGCCTTGTACGGGCGGCAGTCGTAGCTGGTAGTGGTGGGCTGGGAACCCTGCTTGACGTACAGGTCCACGTCACCACTGCCGCCGGAGGTGGCGATGGTCAGCGCACTGCCCGCCGGCACGGTCACCGTGTAGTAGGTCTTGGAGCTCCGGGCGCCGGCGATGCCGGTCACCGGCACGCCGTTCTGCAGGCCGCCGGTGCCACCGCCGCCACCGGTCGAGTAGGACGCCTTGACGGTGACGCCCGAGTACGACGAGTAGCCGTGCACCTTGATGTAGTACTTGCCGGCCTGCGGCGAGGCCACGCTGCAGCTTTCCGAGTTGCCGCTCCTGTACGGGCGGCAGTCGTAGCTGCTGGTGGTCGGTGCGCTGCCGAACCTGGTGTACAGGTCGGCGTCGCCGGTGCCGCCTGAGATCGACATCACCAGGTTGCTGGCGCCGGTCGGCACGGTGATGAAGTAGTCGTTGTCGGCGCCGGAGGCGCCCGACACGCCGGTGACGCCGACGTTGTTCTGCAGCTCGGTGGTGCCGCCACCGCCACCGCCGCCGGTACCCGGGCAAGCCACGCCCACGCCGTCGAACGCGGCGATCACCGCATTCTTGTCGTAGCCCAGGTCGGTCGCGGCCGACTCCACGCCGCAGGCGCCGGAGTTGAACGTGGACGTGGCCGTCCAGTACACCTTGTTGGCCAACGCGTAGACCTGGAACGCCTTCTTCACGTCCCAGCCAGTGGTCTTGGCCAGCAGGCAGAACGACTTGTTGTAGACGCCGCTGGAGTAGTGCACGTCGAGGCCGGAGTTGTAGTTGGCCGCGTTGTCGATCGAGCCGCCGTCCTGCGGCGGGTTGCACATGTAGCGCAGCGCGTCGCCGATACCGGCGCTGGTCTTGACGATGTCCGCGCCGACCAGGAAGTCGGCCGAGCCGCGGTCGAAGTATTCAGCCGCCTCGCCGGCGATGTCGGAGTACGCCTCGTTCATGCCGCCGGACTGGCCGCTGTACTCCAGGCCGGAGTTCTGCTCGGTGTAGCCGTGGCTGATCTCGTGGCTGGTCACGTCCAGCGACACCAGCGGATAGAACGTGCTGGCGCCGTCGCCGAAGTACATTGCCGAGCCATCCCAGAACGCGTTCTCGTAGTTGGACTGGTAGTGCACCTTCATCAGCAGCTGGATACTCAGCGGCGGCGCGCCGGTGTAGGACTGATACATGTCGTGCACCACGCCACCGAAATGATGGGCGTCGTTGACCGGCGAATAGGCGCCGTTGGTCGCGTCGGTGTTGCTGGTCGGACAGGTGAAGCTGACCACCGAACCGCCGCTGCTGGCGTGGTTGAGGTTGTAGGTTTTGACGTTGGCGTTCTGCAGCGTGCAGGTGCTGCCCGATTGGGTGACGTCGAGTGCCGCGTAGTCGGTGCCGTAGGTGTACTTTCCGGTCTTCTGGTTGCCGCCCGGGCCGTTGGCCGAGGCATCGGTGAGACCGTTCCAGCTCTTGATCACCGCGCCGGTGTTGGCGTCGACGATGGCGGTAGGCCGCGTCGGGGTGGCGCCGTTGACGAAGTACGAGACGCGGTAGACCAGCCGCGGCACGGCGCCTTCCTGCGGATACACGAACAGGTCAGCCTGCGCGTTCTCCATCGCCGCACCGGCAACCAGCACGGTGTGTGCGTGCGCCTTCAGCGCCGCGATCGCGCGCGCGGCATTCAGCCGGGGCCGCACCGAGATCTGCTGTTGCGTCTGCTGCATCAGCTCGCCGGTGGCGCGCAAGGCATTGCCCTGGGCATCCTGCACCACGGCGATGCTGCGGCCGTACACCGGCACGCCCTGGTACATCTGCTGCTGGCGCACCACGCGATGCTGGCCGGCGAGCGTCACCACACCGTGCGGCGCCAATGTCATGTCCGGGCCCAGATTCAACCGGGTGGCGAGCGAGGCGACGGGCACGGCGCCCAGATTCTGTGCACGCAGGGATTGCGTGTTGGCGGCGGTCGCGGCCGTAGCGCTGGTCATGCCGATGGCGGCCACCAGCAATTTCAGGCGGAATGGATGGGGCATGTATTGAACTCCTGGAAGAATTGGGGACAAACGCGCCCGATGCGGCCGCAAAGCCCCATGCAAGAATTTCCGTGCGAGACACGGCGTTGGTATTCGTCAGCGGTCCGGCGATCCCGAACTACGTCCGCCGGTGGCTGCCTTCCCCCTGAGGTTCCCTGCAGGGACAGCACCTGGACGCGTGACTGCAAGACGACAATGGCGTCGCCACGGGATCATCCCCCAGCCTCCCAGATGGTGGACCCGGCGACGTTATTACTTGCGATACCGCCTGACAATCCGACTTTTTCCTACGCCGGGTGATCGCGGTCACGTCCTGCCGGATGCGCGCACGACATCGACGCCGCAGCGTCACGGATGCTTCGGAAGCTTTCGGATGGCTTGTCCGTGGTCACTTTCGCGAACGCGAAAGTCCATCGACAAGCGCTGCGGGCGCGATGGTACCGAACTGTTCCTGCGCGTCAGCGCGACGCAAGATTTTCCGACGCCGACCTCGCGCCGTTCAGAGCATGCCGGTTTCCAGCTTCGCCTCGTCGGACATCATCGAGTGGTTCCACGGCGGGTCGAACACCAGGTCCACGTCGGCCTCGGAGATGGTGGGGATCATCTCCAGCTTGGTGCGCGCGTCGTCCACCAGGATGTCGCCCATGCCGCAACCGGGCGCGGTGAGGGTGAGCTTGACGTAGACCTTGCGTTCGCCGGATTCGCCGTGCTCCATGCTCAGGTCGTAGACCAGCCCGAGATCGACCACGTTGACCGGGATCTCCGGGTCGAACACCGTGCGCAACTGGTCCCAGGCAAGCTTCTCCACGTCGGCATCGGTGGCGTCCGGCGGCACTTCGATCGGCACCGGCCGATCCTTGCCCAGCGCATCGGCATCGTCGCCGGCCACGCGGAACAGGTTGCCCTCGACGTAGACGGTGAAACTGCCGCCGAGGGCCTGGGTTATGTAGCCGATCTGGCCCGCGGGCAACGTCACCACCTCGCCCTGCGGCACCATCACGGCGCTGCAATCGCGCACCAGGGTGACCGGTTCGCTGCTCAGACTGAAACCACTCATGCCAACGACTTTCCCGTATCCACAGGCGCGGCCACATGCCGTACCGAAGTGCCCATTATGCCGCCCGCGGCGCGCGACCGCTTGTTCCAGATCAGCCCGGCGGGAGATGAGGCGACGTTTTGCCCGCCCGTCCCGGCGCACAGCGCACGGTATGATGGCCGCTTTGCCGACGGATCAAGCGATGCCTTGCACCCACCTGGCGGGACGCCACCAATGAGGGCGCGCAGCGTGCCGGCCCTGCTGTTTGCGCTGTTCAGCGCCGCCATGCTGGGGCTTGCCGCCGGCGCCGCGTGGATGGTGGTGGCGCTGTACTCGCGCCATCCCCTGCCCTGGCTGGTGGTGCCGATCGGCGTCATGCTGGCGTGGGTCATCCGCGCCGGCGTGCATCGCCCCGGCATCGGCGCGCTGCTGCTGGCCGCCGGCGCCACCGCGTTGTCGGCGATCTACGTCAACCTGCTGATCGCCGGCGTGAAGGTCGCGGGCAGCATGGGCCTGGACCTGATCGAGGCGATGCGCACCGCCGGCATCGGCATGCTGTGGCAGCTGGCGCGCATGGGCCTGACCCCCGCCGATTTCATCTGGACCTTGCTGGCCATGCTGCTGGCCGGGTGGCTGGCCTCCCGCCAACGGCGTTCACCCCCACCCGTGAAGAACACCTAGGGCGGGCACCGCCCGCCGCCTTTCATTCCGCGAAGCAAGAGCCGGCGGGCCGTGCCCGCCACGGCATGCAGCGAGGCGGCCTCAGCCGTCGATCGCCTTCACCTCGTTGACCAGCTCGCCCACCGCCGCCTGGCCGTCGCCGTACAGCATGCGGGTGTTGTCGGCGTAGAACAACGCGTTCTCGATGCCGGCGAAGCCGGTGCCCTTGCCGCGCTTGATCACGATCACCTGCTTCGCGTTCACCACGTCCAGGATCGGCATGCCGTAGATCGGCGAGGCCGGGTCGGTCTTGGCCACCGGATTGACCACGTCGTTGGCGCCGATCACCAGCGCCACGTCGGTGGTGGCGAACTCCGGGTTGATGTCGTCCATGTCGGCGATCAGGTCGTATGGCACGCCGGCCTCGGCCAGCAGCACGTTCATGTGGCCGGGCATGCGACCGGCGACCGGGTGGATCGCGAACTTCACCTTCACGCCACGCTTCATCAGGAGTTGCGCGAACTCCCACACCTTGTGCTGCGCCTGCGCCACCGCCAGGCCGTAGCCGGGCACGATCACCACGCGCTCGGCGTAGGCCATCATCACTGCCGCGTCGGCGGCGTCGATCGGCTTCTGCGCACCCTCGATCGCCTGCGCCTCGCCGCCGGCCGCGCCGAAGCTGCCGAACAGCACGTTGCCGATCGAGCGGTTCATTGCCTTGGCCATCAACTGGGTCAGCAAGGTACCCGCCGCGCCGACCACCATGCCGGCAATGATCATCGCCTCGTTGCCCAGCACGAAACCCTCGAAGGACACCGCCAGGCCGGTGAACGCGTTGTACAGCGAGATCACCACCGGCATGTCGGCGCCGCCGATCGGCAGCGTCATCATCAGGCCGAAGGCGAGCGCCAGCGCGAAGAACGCCGCGATCAGCGCCGGGCTGGCATGACCGGTGGCGAGCAGCACGCCGACCACCACCGCCGCGGCGAGCAACAACAGATTCACCGCGCGCTGGCCGGGAAACACGAAGCGCTTGTCCATCCAGCCCTGCAGCTTGGCGAACGCGACCAGCGAACCGGAGAAGCTCACCGCGCCGATCAGCGCACCGAGCACGCCCAGCGCCAGCTCGGTCGGCGACAGCGCCGGCGGCAGGCCGTTCACCGCCCAGGCTTCAGGTCGCAGCGGCGAGGTATCCGGCACCGCGTGCAGCAGTCCCGACGAACGCGCGTAGCCGATCAGCTCGACCGCGCCGATCGCCGCCGCCGCGCCGCCGCCCATGCCGTTGTACAGCGCCACCATCTGCGGCATCGCGGTCATTGCCACGCGGCGGCCGGTCCACCACGCGGCGCTGACGCCGATCAGCACCGCGGCAAGGATCAGCCCGCGGTTGTGCATGTCCGGCAGGAAGAACGTGGCCAGCACCGCCAGCACCATGCCGTAACCGGCCCACACGATGCCGCCACGCGCGGTGCGCGGCGAACTCATGCGTTTCAGGCCCAGGATGAACAGCAGCGCGGCGAGGAAGTAGCAGGCCTTGATGACGGTGGGCAGCCAGCTCATCACTTGGCTCCCTTGCCGGCGTCCGGCTTGCTGGACTTGAACATTTCCAGCATCCGCTCGGTCACCACGTAGCCGCCGGCGGCGTTGCCCGCACCAAGCAGTACGCCGATGAAGCCGATCGCGATCTCGAACGGCGTGTTCGCGTGGCCTAGCGCAATCATCGCCCCGACCAGCACAATGCCGTGCACGAAGTTGGAGCCGGACATCAGCGGCGTGTGCAGGATCACCGGCACCCGCGCGATGATTTCATAGCCGGTAAAGGCGGCCAGCATGAAGATGTACAGCGCCAGGAAACCGTCGATCATGAGCCCATCCCCCGTGAGAGCCGCCCGCCAGGATGCATCCGAACCTGCATCATACGGGAAGCCCGGCGCGCGTCGAGGCCGGGCCGCCGATCGGCGCACGGCGCCGCGCGACTCGCGCAGGCGGTCAACCCTGGCGGGCCTGCCGCGTTGAACAGGCAGGAACCACCGATGGAGCCCGTCGATGACATCACCGATGGCAGCGGAGCGTCGGCCGTGAATGCCACCGCCGGCATGCTGGAGGCCGACCTGCTCGCCGCGGGCGAGCCGGGCGATGCGCGCGCGGTGCCGGCCACGCTGGATGCGTTCCTGGCCGACGTGGAGCGCCGCGCGTTCCGCATGGCCGAGCTGCAGTTGCGCCATCGCGAGGACGCCATGGACGCGGTGCAGGACGCCATGCTGCGACTGGTACGGCATTATCGCGACAAGCCGGCCGCGGAATGGGCGCCGCTGTTCTGGGGCATCCTGCGTCGGCGCATCGTGGACCTGCAGCGCCGGCGCAAGGTGCGCTCGATCGTCGTCGGCTGGCTCGGCGGCGGGCATGACGACGGCGGCGACGAGCTGCCCGTGTGGGAGCCGGCCGACCCGGGCAAGGACCCGCTGGGCCGGCTGCACGACGCGCAGTCGTACGCGGACATGGCCGCGGCGGTGCAGCGCTTGCCCAGGCGCCAGCGCGAGGCGTTCATCCTGCGCATGCTGGAAGGGCTTGACGTGGCGGAGACCGCACGCGCCATGGGCTGCGGCGAAGGCAGCGTGAAAACCCATCTGTCGCGCGCCATGCATCAGCTGCGCGACCAACTGGAGGATTGGCGATGAACTCGCCCGAGCACGAGCACGAGCACGAACCGATCGAACGGCGCGCGCACAAGCTGTGGCGCGAGGCCGCGCACCATCTTGACGCGAGCACGACCGCGCGGCTGCGCGCCGCCCGTCGCGAAGCGCTGCAGCCGTCAACCGCACCGCAGCGTCAGGCGGTGCGCTGGCTGATCCCCACCGGCGCGCTGGCGGCCATGGCGTTGGCGGTAATGATGGTGTGGCAACCGCTGCCGCACACGCGCGCGCCATCGGCGAACCAGGCGGCCAGCAGCGCCCCGCAGGACGTGGACAACGAGCTGCCGCCCGACGCCGAGCAGGTCGATCCGGGCCTGTACCAGAACCTCGATTTCTACGCCTGGCTCGCCGCCAACGACCGGCACCCGACCTCACGCTGACCCCATGAACAAGCCGCTGCCTTCCCTCCTGTCGCTGTTGCTTGCCGCCCTGCTCGGGGTCGCGGCCACGCCGCTGTGCGCGCAAACGCCCACGCCGCCACCGGCGAGCGCGGACGCGCCTGCACGCACCCCGTGGAACGGCCTGGCACCGAGCCAGCGCGAGATGCTGGCGCCGCTCAAGGACGAATGGGATCAGCTGTCGCCACGCAAGCAGGCGCACCTGCTGCACCGCACCCGGTACTGGACCACGCTGCCACCCGAGCGCCGCGAGGAGATCCGCCAGCGCATCGTCCACTGGCAGCAGATGACGCCGGAGCAACGCCGTCAGGCACGCGCCAACGAGCACCGGTTCCGCGAGATGTCGCCGGCAGAACGCCAGCGCGTGCACCGCAGCTTCGAGCGCTTCCAGAGCCTGCCCCCCGCGCAGCGCGAACAGCTGAAACGCGAATGGCGCCAGCTGTCGCCCGAGCAGCGGCAGCAGCGAATCCAGCAGCACGACCGCGACGGCGGCACCGGCACCGGGCATCCGCCCCGGTAACTCACGCCGGGCCGCGGATGACCGCGGCCATCAGCTCTGGAAGCGGGTCTCCCCGGCGTGCGCCAGGCAGCTCCTGGCGAGCAGCTCGTCGTCGAAATCCGGTTTCAGCGCGCCGTCGTGCAGCAGCAGCTCGACGAAGTTGTACACGTTGCGCGCGTACATCTCCGAGGCATGCAGCGGCGCGCCGGCCGGCAGGTTCAGCGGCCCGATGATCGTCACGCCGCCATGCTCGACGTGCTCGCCGGGACGGGTCAGCTCGCAGTTGCCGCCGCCCTCGGCGGCGAGGTCGACGATCAGGGCGCCGGGCTTCATGCCCTCGACCATCGCGGTGGTGAGGATCTTCGGTGCCGGCCGACCCGGCACCGCCGCGGTGCTCACCACCACGTCGAACGACTTCAGGTGATTCGCCAGCGCCTGCTGCTGCGCGGCGCGTTCCTCCGCCGACAGCTCGCGTGCATAGCCGCCACTGCCGGCGGCACTGACACCCAGGTCGAGGAACTTCGCGCCCAGCGATTCCACCTGCTCGCGCGTTTCCGGGCGCACGTCGTAACCCTCGATCTGCGCGCCGAGCCGGCGCGCGGTGGCGATCGCCTGCAGCCCAGCCACGCCGGCGCCGATCACCAGCACCTTCGACGGCCGGATCGTGCCGGCCGCGGTGGTCAGCATCGGAAAGAACTTCGGCGACGCCTCGGCCGCGATCAGCATGGCCCGATAACCGGCCACCGCCGCCTGCGAACTGAGCACGTCCATCGCCTGCGCACGCGTGGTGCGCGGCAGCAGCTCCAGCGAGAACGCGGTCAGCTTGCGCGCGGCCAGCGCGGCGATGCGCTCGGCGGCGCCGTACGGCCGCAACTGGCCGACGACCACGCTGCCCTCGCGCAGGCTGGAGAACACCGCGTCCTCGGGCGGCAACACGCACGCCAGCACGTCGGCCTGCGCCAGCACGTCGCTGGCATCGGCAAACTCGGCGTCGGCATAGGCCTGGTCGGGAAAGCCGGCCGCGCGCCCGGCGTCGTGCTCCAGCAGCACGCGCAGCCCCTTGCCGCGCAGCTTCTTGGCCATCTCCGGGGTGATCGCCACGCGCCGCTCACCGGCGGCAGTCTCTCGCAAGGCGGCAATGGTGACAGGCATGGTGCGATCCCCGTGGAATGTTCCTGCCATCTTAGCGGCAGTTGGCTTTGATCCGGGCGCGCGCACGAGAGTAAGCTGGCCCGCCGGATCGCGCTGCACGCAGCGCCGGGGTCATCGCCGGAGATCACGATGCCCGCAAGCCCCCTCGCCCTGGACGACCTGCTCACGCTGGCGCGCGCCGCGCGCGAACACGCCTACGCGCCGTATTCCCGCTTCCACGTGGGTGCCGCGGTACTGACCCGTGACGGCCGCACGTTCGGCGGGTGCAACGTGGAGAACGCCGCCTACGGCCTGTGCAACTGCGCCGAACGCACGGCCCTGTTCAGTGCGGTCGCCGCCGGTTGCCGACCCGGCGATTTCGCTGCCATCGCGGTGGTCGCCGATACCCCGGAGGCGGTCACGCCCTGCGGCGCCTGCCGCCAGGTGATGGCCGAACTGTGTGACGAGGCTACCCCGGTGCTGCTGGCCAACCTCACCGGCGCCACCCGCGAAACCAGCGTGGCCGCGCTGCTGCCCGGCTCGTTCAAGCTGCCGCAGGCAAACTGAGCGGCGCCGGGAGTTCGCACGCCGGCGACCCGCCCGCTAGCATGGGCCGTCCCTACTTCGTCGAACCGATCCATGGCCAACCCGCTCTCCCTGCTGCAGCAACGCCACTCCGTGCCCGCACGCCAGCTCGGCGAGCCGGCGCCGGATGACGCCACGCTGCACACCCTGCTCGAAGCGGCCATCCGCGTGCCCGATCACGGCAAGCTGGTGCCGTTCCGGCTGATTCTGCTGCGCGACGAGGCCAAGCTGGCGTTCGGCGAACAGGTGACCGCGATCGGTATCCGCAACAACCCGGCGATGATCGGCGCCAAGCTGGAGAAGGAGCGCCACCGCTACACGTTCGCGCCGCTGGTGGTGGCCGTGGTCGCGCGCATCGACCCCGACAGCAAGGTGCCGGAAATCGAGCAGAAGCTGTGCACCGGCAACGTGGCCTACAACATCCTGCTCGGTGCCTTCGCGCTTGGCTACGGCGCGCAATGGCTGACCGGCTGGGCCGCCTACGACCGCGAAGTCGCCGCACTGCTGGGCCTGGACGCCGACGAGCACGTGGTCGGCTTCGTCCACCTGGGCACGCCGCAGGTCGAGGTTCCCGACCGCGACCGACCGGCGCTGGCCGACCTGCTCACCACATGGACGCCATGACCAGCTCGCCAGACGGACGTCCGGACGTCCATCTTCCCGCTGCCCATCTCGTCGACGGCAGCCTGTACGTGTTCCGCGCCTGGCACTCGATGCCGGACGAGTTCCACGACGTCGACGGTCATCCGGTAAACGCCGTGCACGGCTATGCGCGCTTCCTGTGCGAGCTGCTGGAGCGGGCGCGACCGGAGCATGTCGCGGTGGCGTTCGACGCCTCGCTGACCAGCTCGTTCCGCAACACGATCTACCCGGCCTACAAGGCCAACCGCGAGCTGCCGCCGCCGGACCTGGAACGGCAGTTCGTGCAGTGCCGGGCGCTCACCGAAGCGCTCGGCGTGCACCTGATGATCGACCACGAATACGAGGCCGACGACCTGATCGGCAGCACGGTGTGGAACCTGCGCGCGCTGGGCTGGCGCAGCGTGATCGTGTCGGCGGACAAGGACTTCGGCCAACTGCTGGGCGAGCACGACGAGCAGTGGGATTACGCCCGCAACCTGCGCTGGGGGCCGGCCGGCGTCCACGACAAGCTTGGCGTGCATCCGCACCAGGTCGCCGACTATCTCGCGCTGTGCGGCGACGCGGTGGACAACATCCCCGGCGTGCCCGGCGTCGGCGCCAAGACCGCCGCGGCCCTGCTCGCCCACTTCGGCAGCCTGGATGCCCTGCTCGAACGCATCGACGAAGTGGCCTTCCTGCGCCTTCGTGGCGCGGCCAGTTGCGCGGCGCGGCTGCGCCAGCATGCCGAGCAGGCACGCATGTGCCGCCGGCTGACCCGGATCGCGCTGGACGCTCCCGGCGCCGGCGAAGTCGACCTCCTGCAGCGCCGGCCTCGCCCGGTCGATCAGCTCGATGCGTTGTGCGAGCAGTTGCGCTTCGGCCCGCTGACCCGCAGCCGCCTGCGCGCGCTGGCGATCTGAGCTGATCGCTTGTCGCGGCACGCCCGACGGGCCACCATGGATGTTTCAGCCCGGACCTGCGAGCACCGATGAACGACACCGCCCACCCCATTCCCGCCGACGCCGGCGCACCGGTGGAAACCCTGTACGAGGGTCGCTGGCTGAGCCTGCGCAAACGCGGCCGCTGGGAGTACGCCGAGCGCAACAATCCGGCGGGCGCGGTGATCATCGTGGCGGTGACTCCGGAAGACCGCGTGCTGTTCGTCGAGCAGTACCGCGTGTCGATCCTGCAGAACACGATCGAGATGCCGGCCGGCCTGGTCGGCGACCTGGCCGACCAGGCCGACGAAAGCGCGCTGGTGGCGGCGCAACGCGAACTGGAGGAGGAGACCGGCTACCGCTGCGCCAGCGTGGAGTTCATCCACCGCGGCCCGTCGTCGTCGGGCATGAGCACCGAGATGATCGCCTTCGTGCGCGCGCGCGACCTGCAGAAGATCGGCCCTGGTGGCGGCGACGAGACGGAGAACATCGTGGTGCACGAGGTGCCGCGGCGCGAGGCCGGCGCCTGGCTGTTCGCGCGCGCGGCCGAGGGCTACTCGATCGACCCGAAGCTGTTCGCGGGGCTGTGGTTCATCGAGCACGACGGTGCGGAAAGGCAGTCCGCGATGTCCGACCGCTCGCGCTGAGCGTAGCCCGCGCAGCGGGCGGAGTCGAAGCGGCGCCTATCGGGAAGCCCGTCGCTGGCGTGCCCTTCGACTTCCTCGCTCCTCAGGACTGTGGCTGTCCATGGCCATTCTCCGCGTGCGGCCTTCGGCCTGCGCCCAGGGTGAACGGGTCCAAGTCAGTGATCTTGCCGGCGCAGACACCAGACCGACAGCGCCACGCCGACCAGGGTCACCACCACCCAGCCGCCCAGCACGTGGGCGTTCTCGCCCCCCAGCCACAACACGCTGGCGACGGCGCCCACGCCGATCGAACCCAGGCCCAGCGCCAGCAGCGGGTCACGGCGGCGCCCCTGGGCCGCGAGCAGCGCCAGTGCGCCCAGCGCCGCCAGCAGCACGGAGAGAGCCCGCCACAGCGTCACGTACTGCGGCGGCACCGGCAGGTCGGGAAACAGCGCCAGCAAGGGCACGTCACCGACCTGCACCTGGTAGCCCTTGCCATCGGGAGCATCGGCGGCCGCTTCCAGCCGGGCGCCATCCAGGCGTGCCACGATGGTGACCTGCTGCAGCGGCACGGCGCTCCAGCTCACCCGCAGGTCGCCCAGGCGCGGATCGCCAGGATGGGCGCTGGTCACCAGGTAATCCTGATAACGGCTGAAGGTGACGGCAAGGTTCTGCGGCAGCGCCGCCGGGTCGGGTTCGATCAGTTCCGAACCGGGCAAGGCGTGCACCAGCACGCGGCCGAGCCTGAAGCCGCCCATCTGCACCAGTCCGGCGTCGAACTGCTTGCTTTCGATCGGGAAACGACCGGGATTGACGTGCCCGCGAACGTCGCGGAACCGACTGGAATCCACCGGCTGGTCGACCCAGTCCAGTTCGTAGTGGACGCTGCCGCCGATGCTGATCTCCCGCCACTGGAACATCTCGACATGCCGCACCAGCACGGGTGTATTGGCGGTCTGGTTGAACTCCGGGTCGTGCGGCGCCTCGACCACGCGTGGCGTCCCGGCCAGGCGTGCCATGTAGCCGTGCTGGCCGGGTTGCGGCAGCGCATCCGCGCCCAGTTCGATCGCCTCGCCGCCGTGCCGGACGGACGCCTGGCGGAAATCGATCAGGCTGCTGGCGTTGAGCGCCTCCAGGCCGATGCCGGCGATCACCAGCAGGGCGCCGATGACGTTCAATGCCAGCAGGCGCCAGGACATGCCCTTGCCCAGCTCCATCAGGGGCACCGCACCGGCGGCGACGAGCAGGCGGGATGCAAGGCGGAATGCTCCATGCCGGCGCCTACTGCACTTGGCCCAGGCCCGACGGTCGGCGCGGGTCGCTGGCGGCGTCGAGCTGGTTGGTCTTGCGATCCCAGGTGACCACGTTCATGAACCCCCACGGCTCGCGCTGTTTCAGGACGTAGCCCATTTTCGTCAGGGCCGCCTCGGTGCCCGCATCGAATGCCTGCGGCTCGGTCATGACCACGTCGGGCAGGTACTGATGGTGGAAGCGCTTGTGCGCCACGATCTGCTGCGCGCCCTGCCCGTCGATGAAATGCAGGATGCCTTCGAGCACCTGGGTGATGATGGTGGAGCCGCCGGGCGAGCCGATCACCATGGTGCGCTCCGGCCCGATCACGATGCTGGGCGACATCGACGACAGCATGCGCTTGCCGCCCACCGGCGCATTTGCCTTGCTCCCGAGCAGACCGTAGACGTTCGGCTTGTTCGGCACCAGCGCGAAGTCGTCCATCTCGTTGTTGAGCAGCACGCCGGTGCCGGCGGCGACGAACTTAGAGCCCAACGTGGTGTTGACGGTGAGCGTCACCGCGGCCATGTTGCCGTCGGCGTCGATGATGGAGAAATGCGTGGTGTGCATGCCTGCATCGGCCGGCTCGGCGCGCGGCAGCATCGAGGAGGGCGTCGCGCGGTCGGGCAGGATGCTCTGGCGCAGGCCGTCGGCGTAGTACGGCGACAGCAGCATGTCCAGCGGCATCTTCACGAAATCCGGGTCGCCCAGGTAATCGTTGTGGTCGCGGAACGCCCGCCGCATCGCCTCGACGACGTAATGCACGCGCGTGGCGGCATCCATCTTCGTCAGGTCGTAGCCGGACAGGATGTTGAGGATCTCGGCGATCGCCACGCCGCCGGAAGACGGCGGCGGCGCGGTGATGACCTGGTAGCCGCGGTAGTCGACGCTGATCGGCGTGCGCTCTTTCGCCTGGTACGCGGCCAGGTCGGCCAGCGTCCAGTTGCCGCCGGCCGCACGCACCGCGTCGACCAGCTTGCGCGCGGTCTCGCCGCGATAGAAACCATCGTGGCCCTCGCGCGCGAGCGCCTCCAGCGTGCGGGCCTGGTCCGGATCGCGCCAGGTGGCGCCCTCGGCCGGCGGCTGCCCGTTCACCAGGTACTTCGTGGCCGAGGCGGGCCAGCGCGCGAGCAATTTCTGCTCGGAGACGATCGCGCCATGCAGGCGCGGATCGGGAACGAAGCCGTCGCGCGCGATGCGGATCGCCGGCGCCAGCGACTGCTGCAGCGACAACCGCCCGTAATCCTTCGCGAGCAGCGCCAGCCCGGCCGGCTCGCCGGGGATGCCGGCGGACAGCGGGCCGGTCAATGCGGTATCGCGGTTGGGACTGCCGTCGGGTTTCAGGTAATCCTTCGGATCGACTGCCGCCGGCGCCGTCTCGCGGGCGTCGATGAACACGTTGCGGCCATCGCTGGCGCGGTGCAGCACGGCCATGAAACCGCCGCCGATGCCCGAGCTCTCCGGTTCCACCACCGACAACGTGGAAGCCACCGCCACCGCCGCATCGAACGCGTTGCCGCCCTTGCGCAACACCTCCAGGCCGGCGCGCGTGGCCAGGAAATTCGCGCTGGCGATCGCCGCATGGCCCGGCCGCTGCGCGGCGGGCGCGGCCGGCGGCGCCTGCTTCGCCGAAGCCGCCGGCGCAAGGCCGGCGGTACCGCTCAGCAACAGACCCAGCGCCAGCGCGCGCCAATCGAAGGAGATGCTCATGCCACGGACTCCTTGCTCATCAGGTGTCGATACTTCAACTCAAGCTGGGCCGGAGATTCGACATGGTCGGGGTCGCCGATGATGCACTCCACCGGGCACACCTCCACGCACTGCGGCTCGTCGTGATGGCCCACGCACTCGGTGCACAACGCCGGGTCGATCACGTAGTACTCCTCGCCCAGCGAAATTGCCTGATTGGGGCACGCCGGTACGCAAACGTCGCAATTGACGCAGGAGTCGAGGATCTTGAGCGACATGAGGGCAAGCCAGGAGTGAGTGAAGAGGAGTGCGAAACGAGAGAAGGCAGGACCTCGCCATGCTCTCTCTCATTTCTCACTCCTCGCTTCTCACTCCCGCCTCATCACATTTCGACGAAACGGAATGTCGCCCCGGTGGGCTTCAGCGCGTCGGTCACTTTCTGCTCGTCGGCCTTGTCGCCGATGAACACCACGATCACGTCCTTGAACGAGCCGGGGTTGGCGTTCTTGAACGCGTCGATCACGAACTCGGAGGTCGCCGCGGAACTGGGGCCGCCGAAGGCAAGCAGGTTGCCCGGCAGCACGCCGCGGGCGACGGTGTCCTGCACGCCCTGCAACTGCCGCGCGTTCTGCGCCTGCTGGTCCTCGGTCAGGCCGGGGGTGACCATGTAGGCATACGGCTGCGGCGCCTTCATGCCCTGCAGGTTGGCCTGCACCAACTGGCCGAGATAGGCATTCCAGCCCTTGGCGTCATTGACGTCGGTGGGCTTGGGCGCCTTCTGCACCTGTTCCTGGGCCTGCTGGTCGTCGCCCTGCTTGTTGCAGGCACTCAGGCCCAGGCAAGCGCTCAGCGCGACAACCGCAATGAGAACGAATTTACGCATGGTCATCACCTTCTGCTTCGGGTTGCTGGTTGGATGGATGAAGCGACTTCTGCCAGCGCTGGCGCATCGCCTGTTGCACGGCCGGATGCACGAAGCCGGAGATGTCCCCGCCGAGGCGGCCGATTTCGCGCACCAGTGACGAGGAGATGAAACTGTATTCTTCGGCCGGCGTCAGGAACAAGGTCTCCGCCTGCGGGATCAGATGCCGATTCATGCTGGCCAGCTGGAATTCGTACTCGAAATCCGACACCGCCCGCAGCCCGCGGATGATCACCCCGGCACCCACCTGCCCGATGAAGGTCGCCAGCAGGCAATCGAAGCCGCGCACCTCCACGTTGGGCAGGTCGGCCAGCGCCAGCCGCGCCAGCGCCACCCGCTCGCCGATGCTGAAGTGCGGCCCCTTGGTGGAACTGTCCGCCACTGCCACGATCACCCGGTCGAACAGCGACGCGGCGCGCGTCACCAGATCGGCGTGGCCGTTGGTGATCGGGTCGAAGGTGCCCGGATAGATGGCCAGGCGGGGATTCCCCAGATTTTTTCTCACGGAAGGCATGCAGTCGCCGACGACGGTGTGACCCTTAGCTTAAGGCAACGCTGCTCAAGTATCACCACCGTCACCCACCCTCTCTGTTCGCAGACCACAGGGCCGTCGACGAAGGCAGACTGGCCGTCTGTCGAGGCGGCGGACCGAAGGTGTGCGAACAGAGAGGGTGGGCCTCAACGTGTTGAATCTGAAATGATGAGGTGATGACTGGAAGGCCCGCAGGCGATGCCGCGCGGCTTGGCAAGACAGCCAGTCTTGCCGGCGCCACGCAGCACCACCTGCGGACCTTCCAGTCATCATGACGGCGGCGATACTTGATCAGCGTTGCCTTGACGGAAGCGAACGCCGATAGAGCGCAAAACGCACCTCGCCGGCCTGTCCCTCGCGATGCAACGACCAGTTCGGCGGCAGCCCGGGGACACCGGCGCGGGGCGATTCGACGTAGATCAGCGCCTGCGCCGCCAGCCAGCCGCCCGCTTCCAGTTGCCCGGCCAAGGGCGCCCACAGGTCGAGCGCGAACGGCGGGTCGAGGAAGACCAGATCGCAAGGCTGCGCCGGACCGCGCAGGAAAGTCGCCGCCTCCGCGGTGGTGACCACCGCGGACATCAGCTTGAGCCGCGCCAGGTTCGCGCGCAGCGCCTGCGCCGCCTGCGCGTCGCGCTCGACGAACTGCACGCTGGCTGCGCCACGCGAATACGCCTCGATGCCCAGCGCGCCGGTGCCGGCGCACAGGTCCAGGCAGCGCGCACCGGCGATCATCGGCGCCAGCCAATTGAACACGGTCTCGCGCACGCGCGCCGGGGTCGGCCGCAAGCCGGGCAGTTCCGGCACCCGCAGGCGCGAATTGCGCAGGTTGCCGCCGATGATGCGCACCTGGCCAGGCGACGGTTTTCGCCCGCCACTCACGCGCGCGGGCCCTCAGCTGGGAGTACGGGTCGGGGTGTTAGCATGCCGGCCATTGTCTTTGAATCGCCCCGGCCATGCTCAAGTTCTGGAAGAAAAAATCCGCCGAGACGGATGCCCACGGCAAGGAAGTGCCGCCTGCCGCGCCGGATGCGGCGGTCGACGCGGGCCTGCCGGAAGCCGTGGCATCGGGCCTGCGCGAGGCGCTGGCGGAAATGCCCTCGGCCGAGGACACCCGCCGCGACACCGAGCGCTTCGTGGCGCCGGCGGAAGAACCCGCCCAAGCGCCGCCGAAGCGCAGTTGGCGCGAACGCCTGTCCGGCAGCGTGTTTTCGCGCAGCCTCGGTTCGCTGTTCGTGCGCAACCCGAAGCTCGACGACGACCTGCTCGACGAGCTGGAAACCGTGCTGATCACCGCCGACGTCGGCGTCGAAGCCAGCAGCGCGCTGGTCGATGGCCTGCGCAAGCGCATGCACAAACGCGAGTTCGCCGACGCCGCGGCCTTGCTGGCGGCCTTGCGCCAGGCGCTGATCGAGCTGCTCAAGCCGGTCGAGCAGCCGCTGGACGTACGCGACAGACAACCCTTCGTGGTGCTGGTCGTCGGCATCAACGGCGCCGGCAAGACCACCACCATCGGCAAGCTGGCCCGCAGGTGGCGCGACGAAAAGCATGCGGTGATGCTGGCTGCCGGCGACACCTTCCGCGCCGCCGCGGTCGAGCAGCTCAAGACCTGGGGCGAGCGCAACGCGGTGCCGGTGATCTCGCAGGGCCAGGACGCCGATTCGGCCAGCGTGATCTTCGACGCCCTGCAGGCCGCGCGTTCGCGCCACATGGATGTGCTGATCGCCGACACCGCCGGACGGCTGCACACCCAGGGTGGCCTGATGGACGAACTGGGCAAGATCGCCCGCGTGCTGAAGAAACTCGACGCCGACGCACCGCATGAAGTGCTGATGGTGATCGACGGCACCACCGGACAGAACGCGGTCAACCAGGTGCGCCAGTTCCGCCAGATCGTGGGCGTCACCGGCCTGGTGGTGACCAAGCTCGACGGCACCGCGAAGGGCGGCGTGGTGTTTGCGCTGGCGCGCGAGTTCGGCCTGCCGATCCGTTTCGTGGGCCTGGGCGAAAGCGCCACCGACCTGCGCGCGTTCGAGGCCGAGGCCTTCGTCGACGGCCTGCTGCCCGCCAACCTCGGCCAGGTTCGAGACCATGGCTGACGCCGGCTGGCGGGGCTGATCCGGTGTCGCGCCGACTGCGCCTGATCGCAACGGTGCTCGGCGGTGTGGTCGTGGCGGCCACGCTCGTCGTGGTGGCCGCCGTTTACCTGCTGCTGCAGCCCGACCGCTTCACCGCCATGCTGCAGAGCCAGGCGCGCGCCGCCGGGCTGGAGTTGAACCTGGCCAGCCCCGCCAGCCCCAGCCTGTTCCCGCGGCCGGCGCTGGACCTGCGTGGCATCACGCTCAACGCCCAAGGCGCCAGCGCACCGATCCTGCTCGCCGCGCGCGGCCGGCTGGTGCTGCCGTGGCACACCCTGTTCGGCGGGCCCGCCGTGATCTCGCAACTGGAGATCGACTCGCCGCGCGTCGACCTCGATGCCCTGCAGGCATGGATGGCCGCGCTGCCGGCGCAGACACAGCAGGCGCCGCTCAACATCCCGCGCATCGACACCGGCGTGGAAATCACCCACGGCAGCGTGGTGCGCGGCAATGAAGTCTTGCTGGACAACGTCTCGATCAGGGCCGGCAGCCTCGTTTCCGGGCAGCCGTTTCCGCTCAGCATCAACGCCTTCGTCGCCGGCAAGCCGTGGCAGCTGCACCTGTCGGCGACGCCGCGCATCCAGGGCAACGCCCTGCAACTGGACAACATCAGCCTGCACCTGGCGCAGGAAGATGCGGTGACGCTGGCGCTGAACGGCCGTGCGCACTGGCACGGCGCAGCCGATGCCGCGGCCAGCCTGGCCGGCAAGCTCGACCGCACCGGCGCGGGCCAGTACGACCTGTCACTGACGCTCACGCCCGCCAACCAGGACAACCCGCTGCTGCTGGCGCTGAAACTCGACGGCCCCGGCAACCACGCCGACCTGCGCTTGCCGCCGCTGGCACTGGCGCGCTGGTGGGGTCGCCTGGGCGATCCGCAGGCACCGCAACTCGGTGTGCCGCCCGGCAGCGGACACGCCGAGTTCGACAGCATCGACGCCGGTGGCGTGCACGTGGAAGGGCTGACCCTGCGGGCCGGCGACAACGTGCCGGCGACCGTATCCAGCAGCGCGACGCCTGCCGCCGCGACCGCGAAGTAGATCAGGGTCCATGACGAATACCGACGTGGCCGCACGCCTGCTGCGCTGGTTCGACCGGCACGGCCGCAAGGATCTGCCGTGGCAGTCGGAGACTTCGCCGGGCCAGCGCGACGCCTACCGCGTGTGGCTGTCCGAAGTGATGCTGCAACAGACCCAGGTCGCCACCGTGCTTGCCTACTTCGAGCGCTTCGTGGCCGCCCTGCCGACCTTGCGCGACCTGGCCAACGCCGACGAGGACACCGTGCTCGCGCTGTGGTCGGGCCTCGGCTACTACCGTCGCGCGCGCTTCCTGCATCGCGCCGCGCAGATCTGCGTGGCGCAACACGACAGCGAACTGCCGCGCGACTTCGCCGCCCTCGCCGCCCTGCCCGGCATCGGCCGCTCCACGGCCGGTGCGATCCTGGCGCAGGCGCACGGGCTGCGCTTTCCCATCCTCGACGGCAACGTCAAGCGGGTGCTGACGCGCTACCACGGCATCCACGGCGACCCCGGCACCGGCGCGGTCGAGAGGCAACTGTGGTTGCATGCCGAGGCGCATACACCCGTGCGCCGCGTGGCCGATTACACCCAGGCCATCATGGATCTCGGTGCCACCGTCTGCGTGCGCAGCAACCCGCGTTGCGATGCCTGTCCGCTGGCTGGCGATTGCGTTGCCTTCCGCGAAGGCCGCACTGCGCAATTGCCCACGCGCAAGGCGGGCAAATCCGTCCCCACCCGCGCCACGGTCATGCTGGTGCTGCGTGACACGCGGCAACGCATCCTGCTGGAGCGGCGTGGTCCCCAAGGTGTGTGGTCAGGCATGTGGAGCCTCCCCGAAGCCGCCGATGCCGATGGCGCCTGGCGCATCGCCCAGCAACTTGCACGCATCGACGACGCCCAGGCGCTCGCGCCATTCACCCACGTGTTCAGCCATTACCGATTGAATATCGAGCCGCTGCTGTTCGACCAGGCAACCGCGCGGCAGCGTGTTGCCGACGATGCGCAACTGCGCTGGTGCAGCACCAGCGACCTCGACACCCTCGGCCTGCCCGCCCCCGTGCGCAAGCTGCTCCAACGCCTCGTCACCGACGAACCTGCCCATCCCGTGTAACCATCGCGCACACGGTGCGCCCCTACAAAAAATGCGGCTCGATCGTAGGGCGGGCACTGCCCGCCATCGGCGTGCCGCGACATCACCGGCGGGCATTGCCCGCCCTACGGGGCTTACTTCGCCGCGCCGGACGGTGCGTCCGTGCCAACGAGCCTGTCAAACCTGTGTAGGAGCGCACCCTGTGCGCGATGCTCTTCGTCACGTGATGGAAGGCATCGCGCACTACAAAAGCGAAGCGAAGCGTGGGGCGGGCAGTGCCCGCCCATCGGCGTACCGGGGAACCGTCGGCGGGCAGTGCCCGCCCTACGACGCTACTTCGACGCGCCCGATGGTGCGTCCTTTGCCGTCCACTGCTTCAACCACGCATTCACCGTGTCATGCCACTGCACGCTGTTGTGCGGCTTCAGCACCCAGTGGTTCTCGTCGGGGAAAGTGAGAAGTTCGCTGGGGATACCGCGGCGCTGCAGCGCGGTGAAGGCGCCCAGGCCCTGGGTGATCGGGATGCGGAAATCCTTGCCCGAATGCACCACCAGCATCGGCACGCGCCAGTCCTTGACGTGGTCGATCGGGTTGAACTTCTCGTAGTTCTGCGGCACCTCGTACTGCGGGCCGCCGTTCTCGCGCTCTTCGAACCACAGCTCCTCGGTGGCGTAGTACATCATCCGCGCATCGAACACGCCGTCGTGGTCGACCAGGCATTTCCATGGCTGGTTCCACACGCCGGCGATCCAGTACACCATGTAGCCACCGTAGCTGGCGCCCAGCGCGCAGGCGCGCTCGCCGTCAAGGAACTTGTACTTGTCCAGCGCGGCCTTCCAGCCCAGTTTCAGATCCTCCAGCGGCTTGCCGCCCCAGTCGCCCGAAATCGAATCGGTGAACTTCTGGCCGTAGCCGGTGGAACCGTGGAAGTTGATCGTGACCACGGCGAAGCCCTGGCCGGCATAGGTCTGCGGGTTCCAGCGATAGCTCCAGCCATTGCTCATCGCACCCTGCGGGCCGCCGTGGATGATGAAGGCAACCGGGTAGGTCTTGCCCTTCTGGTAGTCGATCGGCTTGACCACGTAGCCCTGCACGGTTTCGTTGTTCCAGCCCGGGAACTGGAAGAATTCGAAGTCGCCGACCCTGGCGTTCTTCAGATCCTCGGCATTGAAATGCGTGACCTGCTTCAGGCCACGCCCATCGGCCTTGGCCAGGTACAAGTCGGCCGGCCGCTTCAGGTCGTCGCGCGCAAACAGGACCTTGCCGGCGGCCAGCGAAAACGCGTTCACGTCACCGGCACCGGACAGGCTGCGCACCTCGCCGTTGGCCGGGTCAATCGCGAACAACGGGTGCTGGCCTTCGTCGTCGGCGGTCGCGTACAAGGTCTTGCCGTCGGCGGAAATCGCCAGGCCGCCGGGCGACCGATCCCAGCGCGGATCGACTTCGTGCCTGGCGCCGGTGGCCAGGTCCATCGCCATGATGGCGAAGCGATCGGCCTCGAAACCGGGGGTCTTCATCGCCAGGTAATAAAGCGTCTTGCCGTCCGGCGAGGGCACCGGGTACGCATCCCAGGCCTTGTTGTCGGCGGTGAGGTTGGCCGGCGAAGTCGAGCCGTCCACCGGCACGCGGTACAAATCGAAATTGGTCGACCACGGCTCGGTGGTGCCGGCGATGCGCACATCGAAATACACGCTCTTGCCGTCCGGCGCGAAGGCGAACTCGCTGGCGTCGCCGAACGGCTTGCTGGGCACGTCGCCATCGATGCCGCGGCTCAGCAGGGTCGGTTCGGCCGGCAGCTGGCCATCGGCGCCGAACGTTCCAACGAACAACTGGTTGCGCCGGCCGTCGGCCCAGGTATCCCAATGCCGCACGAACAGTTTGTTGTACAAGGTGCCGCTGGCCTTGTCCTTCGCGCGCGCCTCGATGCGCTGCTCGGTGCAGGCCAACGTGGCGCAATCGGTGAACACCTCATAAGAGAGCAACACCTGCTTCCCATCGGGCGACAGCTTGTAATCGACGACATCCAGCGGCGCATGGCTGACCTGCACCGGCGCCGCATGGCTGGAAGGGTTCGCACCCAGATCGACGCGCCACAGCTGCGCCACATCCTTCGCCGGCGCCACGAAGTACAAGCTCTTCCCATCAGCCGACCAGCGCGCCGACGAACCCTTGTCCACCACCTTCACCGGCTGCGCACCCTTGCGCTCCAGGTCCAGCACGTAGATCGCGTTGACACCCTTGTTCGCCGCGTAATCCGTGCTGCGCACGCTGAACGCCGCATGGCGCCCATCCGGCGACAACTGCGGATCGCTGACCCGATCCATCATCACCAGATCGCGCACGTTGAACGCGTGCGAGCCCTGGGCCTTGGCAAAAGTGGTGTCGACGACACCGCCCGCCAGCGCGGGTGAGGCCACCAACGCAAGCAACAGCGCGGCAATCAACGGTTTCATGGAGGGTCCTTGAGTTGTGCGGCGAAACAGCCACGGTAAGGCGCTGCCTCGCAACAGGCAAGTCCGGCGCACCGGGGAGCGAAGTCAACGCGGCGACAGCATTCCCTCGAGCGTGTCCGGAATGACCGTGGCAACAACCATGCGCGGCGGCCTACTTGAACAGTATCATTATTGATACTATGTTTTTCACATGGACAAGATCACGGATCTGATCGAACGGATGCGCCAGGCACCGAAAAGCGTGGCCTATATCGACCTCTGCAAGGTCTGCGATCACCATTTCGGAAAAGCGAGGCAGGAAGGCACAAGTCATGGCGTATACAAGACGCCTTGGCATGGCGATCCCCGCGTGAACATCCAGAAAGGTGACGCCGGGAAGGCCAAGCTGTACCAGGTACGGCAAGTGCTGCAAGCAATCAAGAAGTTGGAGGACAAATGATGGACGCTCGTCACTACACCTACCGCGTCATCTGGTCCCCGGAAGACGCCGAATACGTAGGCCTGTGCGCCGAATTCCCGAGCCTGTCATGGCTGCACGGCAACCAGGCGAAGGCACTGGCGGGCATCGTGCGCGTGGTCGGTGAGACCGTCAGCGACATGGAGGCCCATGGCGAAACACCGCCGGAGCCGATGAGCGCCAAGTCCTACTCGGGCAAGTTCCAGGTGCGCATCCCGCCGGAACGCCACAAGGCGCTCGCCATGCAGGCAGCGGAGCAAGGCATCAGCCTCAACCGATACGTCACGGACAAGCTTTGCGCGTGAGCAGAAACCTGTGCGTTCCCCTAGCCGGGCTGTGTGCACACCAACCCGGACAGCGTCGGGGGATAACCGGGGAACGACCACAGAGATGGCAGACTGCTAAAAAATCGCTCCTCTTGAGCGCTCCTTGGGGGCCAGTACGCTACCATCTGGCGACGCCGTGGGTTCCTGCCCGGCGCCGCAGGGTCGGGTGTCGGATATGCAAGCAAGCTCCGTCGTATCGCTGGTCGTGCCGTTCTACAACGAAGGCAAGGGTGTCGAGGTATTCCTCGAGGCCATCACCGCGACGCTTGCCGACATCGAGGCGACGACATTCGAGATCATCTGCGTCGAGGACGGCAGCAAGGACGACACGCTCACTCGACTGCTGACCGCAGCGCGCATTGACCCTCGCATCAAGGTCATCGAACTGTCGCGAAACTTCGGCAAGGAGGCAGCCCTGACCGCCGGCCTGGACGCCGCTACCGGCGACGCGGTGATTCCGATGGACGCCGACCTGCAGGACCCACCCGAACTGATCGCCCGAATGATCGAGAAGTGGCGCCTCGGCGCCGACGTGGTGCTGGCGCGACGCGTCGACCGCACCGGGGACTCACTCGTCAAGCGCGGCACCGCCAACCTGTTTTACAAGATCCACAATCACGTCTCGCACTTGGAAATACCCGCCAACGTGGGTGATTTTCGCCTGATGAATCGCGCATCCGTCGACGCATTGAAGCGCCTGCCCGAACGCCAGCGCTTCATGAAGGGCATGTTCGCGTGGATCGGCTTTCGCACGGAGGTGATCGACTACACGCGCCAGCCGCGAGCCACGGGCACCAGCAAGTTCACCGGTTGGAAGTTATGGAACTTCGCGTTGGAAGGATTCACCAGTTTCAGCACCGCACCGTTGCGCATCTGGACCTATATCGGCGCATGCAGCGCGTTGCTGACTTTTATCTACCTTGTTTTCATCGTCACCCGGACGCTGCTTTACGGCGTGGATGTACCCGGCTACGCATCCCTGCTGGTCGCCATCCTGTTCTTTGGCAGCCTGCAGTTGCTGAGCGTAGGCATCCTGGGCGAGTACATCGGGCGCATCTACACCGAGTCGAAACAACGGCCAGTGTACGTGGTGCGCCAGGTTCATGGCGATCGCCATGAACCCTGAAGCCTATGTGGAGATGGCCGCCACGGAATCCACGCACTGGTGGTTCCGCGGGCGGCGCAGGATCCTCGACCGCATCATCGAGACTCTCTCGCTGCCGCATTCCGCGCGCATTCTCGAAGTGGGTTCCGGCACCGGCGGCAATCTGCTGATGCTGTCCCGCCACGGCAGCGTGAGCGCTGTCGAAATGGACGACAAAGCCAGGAAGCTCGCGACGGAAAAGGCCGCAAGCCAGTTCACCTTGCGCGCCGGCAGTTGCCCGCACGCCATCCCTTTCCCGGGCGAGCAATTCGACCTCATCTGCCTGTTCGACGTGCTGGAGCACATCGACGAAGACTTGGAGACCCTTGCCGTGCTGCGGGACCATCTCGCTCCCGGCGGGCGCATGCTGATCACCGTGCCGGCATACCAGTGGCTGTGGAGCACGCACGATGTTTTCCTGCATCACAAGCGGCGGTACACCGCCCGCACCTTGCGCCGGGCCTTCACCGACAGCGGCCTGTCCGTCGATCGGGTCACTTATTTCAATACGCTGCTGCTGCCTCTGGCGGCACTGGCCCGCCTGAAAGATCGGATCGCCCCGGGCGAAAGATCGTCCGGCACCGGCATTCCCGCCCAACCTGTGAACTCGATGCTCTACGCCATCTTTTCCTGCGAACGGCGCCTGCTGACCCGCTTCAACCTTCCCGCAGGCGTCTCGCTGATGGGCATTGCACATGCAAAGTGAGGCATGGCGACGGCCATCGTGGCCGGGGCGGCTGCTGCGTTTCGGCGTCACCGGACTGATCGCCACAGGCATCCACGTGCTGGTTGCGATGACCCTGATCGCGTGGTTGCGCACGCCTCCGTATATTGCCAACCCCATCGCATTTGTCACGGCCACGGCGTTCTCATACGCGACGAACACGGTGTGGAGCTTCGCCAGCCGTATGGATCACCGCACCCTGCGCCGCTACGTTTGCGTCGCCGTGCTCGGCTGCCTCGCTACTACAGTCATAGCCGCGGCTGCCGAGGTTGCGGGTCTGGACTACCGTATCGGGATCGCGCTGGTGATTGCGCTGGTCACGCCGACAACGTTCGTGTTGCATAGCGCCTGGACGTACCGATCGATCCGGTGACTTCCGCCAGATCCCGACGCGACAGCTCGTACTACGCGTCACCGTGCATACTCTGCATTCCGACGCAGCCTTGAAGCCAATATTTCCCATGACCACAAGTGACGACGGAGAGATCAGGCGCTGGCACGGATGGTTGGTTCTTCTCGCCATCTTCCTGTTTGCATTCGGGCTTCGCTGGTACTACGTCAGCCACGCGTTGGTCCTGGAGCCGGTGCGCGGTGATGCGACACAGTACTACGCCTACGCGCTGAACCTGAGCAACCACGGGATCTTTTCGAAAGACCTTCCTGGCGCCACTGTCATCCATCCAGACAATTACCGTGACCCGGGCTATCCGGTGTTTCTCGCGCTGTGGATGAAAGTCCTGGGCGCAGGGGAGGCTTGGTACGCCGCGGTTCTCTTGGGTCAGGCGTTGCTTGGCGCACTCACCGTGGCTCTCGCCACACAGTTCGGGCGGCACTGGCTGCCACTTCGTTGGGCTGCTGCTGCGGGCGTGATGATGGCGCTTTGGCCACACAGCATCACGATCAATGGGTACTTGCTCAGTGAGACGGTTTTTGGATTTCTGATTGTTCTCGGCATCCTCAGCGGCGCGATGGCATTCCAACGAGGGAGCACACACTTGGCGGCGGTGGCCGGGTTGATCCTCGGGGCAGCCGCTTTGACCAACGCGGTACTACTGCCCTTTGGCATCCTGCTGGCAGCTCTCCTTGCGTGGCGCGGATTGAGCCCACGAAAGCTATGCATTGCGTTGGCACTAGGGGCATGCGTTCTGCCATCCGCGTGGGCACTGCGAAACGCCATCGTCGTGGCACCGGTTGCGGGCACGTCCTCAACGGATCGTGCTCTTCTCAACCTCGCCCAAGGCAGCAGACCGGAGTTTCAGACCGCATGGCGTGATTCCGTGTTCGGCGATGAAGATGCCAAGGCCAAGGCCAAGGTCGTGTTCCAACACGTGAACGACGACTACGCGCGACTTCGAAGCTCACCTCTGCGTGGTGTAGGAGTCATGCTCCGACGCTTTTCCCAGCACCCGTTGCAGTTTTCCCAGTGGTACCTGATGCAGAAGCCTGCATTGTTGTGGGGTTGGGGCATCGAGATTGGACAGGGTGACATCTTCGTCTTTCCAACCAAAAATGCGCCGTTTCAGACCCAGCCAATGTGGATCGCGCTGGCTGCCATCTGCCACGCTACAAACACCCTTTTGATGCTGCTTGCGCTTGCAGCCTTCCTGCTCGGCTGGCTTCAGCGGAATCGACTGGGGTTGAGGCCACTGACGGCAGGCCGAGCCGCACTGATCTCCACACTATCCCTTGTTGCATTTGTGACGTTCGTGTACTCAGCGCTGCAAGCCGAGCCGCGCTATTCAATTCCATTCCGCCCACTTGAAATACTTTTGGCGTTGACTACCCTGTATTGGATCGCCACATGGTGGCAAAAATGGAAGCGCGAGACGAGGAATGGCCTGGTGATCCACAACGTGCCTGGCGGAGGGGAATAGCGACTGAAACCGCCTGCATCACGAAAACCTGACTTGGCGCACATTGCACCGTTCAAGTCGGTACAAAACGTGCTTACCCCTCGCTGCATCCTAAGGGGGAATCCACCATGTCACGCCAGCGCTTGTCCGCCGGTTTCACTTTGATCGAACTGATGATCGTCGTGGCGATCATCGCCATCCTTGCAGCCATCGCCATTCCCGCCTACCAGGACTACCTGATCCGCGCACAGGTCACCGAAGGCATGAGCCTCGCCTCGGGGGCAAAATCTGCCGTCTGGGACTATGTCTCCAATACAGGGGGGTACCCCGCGAACAACAAATCTGCGGGATTGGCTACCAAAACCGATATCCGGGGCAAGTACGTCTCCAGCGTGGACGTCAGCGGTGGGGCGATAACCGTTGCTTTCCAAGGTGCCGGAGCCAACAAAGCCATTCAAGGCTCGCTCTTGGTTCTGTCACCCACGACTGTGGGCGGGAGCATCCTGTGGTCATGCACCCCAAGCACGATTGACGGCAAGTATCTCCCAACAACCTGTCGGAAGTAGTGCGAAAGGAGGCGCCGTAGCGCACACAACTGACGCAGAGCGTCACTTGTTGCCCTGCCACGCCGTCATCGCGTGGGTCAGGCAGCCGCCCGAGAGATACGAGTTCCACAGACGAAACCGCTCGCTCCCTGCAGATAGGCCAACGCTTGCGGCCATCCGTGACGAAAGGCACAATCCCGGGGCCTACGATATGCGGGAATACACCAGCGGTAGATGTGGCATGCAACCTGCTTCATCTCCCGCGAGCTTCCTGGTCGTTCCTGACCACGAGTATGGGGTCCGATCCTGCCTAGGGGGATCCAGGACTGGGGCTCAGGGGGCATCACCGGTTAGCTAACCAATCGCAAAGAGGAACCACCATGAAGAGCATGCAGAAAGGCTTTACCCTGATCGAACTGATGATCGTGGTTGCGATCATCGCGATCCTCGCCGCCATCGCCATTCCGGCGTACCAGGACTACCTGGTTCGCTCGCAGGTCTCGGAGGCCTCGACGCTGGCTGACGGCGCCAAGACCGCAATTGCCGAGTTCTACTCGAATACCGGTAATTTTCCCTCCACCAACAAGTCAGCGGGCCTGGCAACCAGTACCGACATCAAGGGCAAGTATGTGAAGTCGGTCGACGTTAGTACCCATGCAGGCGTCATTGAAGTTGCCTTCGGTCCCGGCGCAAACAAAGCCATTCAGTCCGCTACCTTTGGACTCTCGGCTATCACGCACGCGGGTTCGATTGAGTGGAGCTGCAACAACGTCACTTACACCACGGTCGATCCCAAGTACCTGCCGACCTCGTGCCGCCAGTAAGCACTCGGTTCTTACGTTGATCTGAAGGGCCGCCGCGTGCGGCCCTTCTCTTTGATGCTTGGGATTTTGATGGCGCCTCGTTTCTCACCTGTAGCCACCCTCCTGCTTGCTTGCGCGGCAGTTGCGCTCTGTGTGGGAGCGTACGCTCCCGGATTGCACGGGGGCTTCCTTTTCGACGATTTCGGCAATCTGCCCGCCTTGGGCGCCAACGGCCCGGTGGACAACTGGGCCACGTTCTTCCGCTATGTCACCTCCGGCACGGCTGACCCAACCGGACGCCCGCTCGCCCTGCTGAGCTTCTTGCTCGATGGACACAATTGGCCTGCTTCGCCCTACCCCTTCAAACGCACAAATCTGCTGCTGCATCTGGCGAACGGAATCATGCTGGCCTTGCTGCTGCGCCGTTTGGGCCGTGAATCCCTGCAGCCAGCCCAGTACGGTCGCAGTGACCTGGCGGGCGTGCTTGGAGCTGCGTTCTGGCTGTTGCACCCACTGCTTGTCTCTACCACTCTCTACATCGTGCAACGCGAAGCGATGCTGCCAGTCAGCTTCACATTGCTGGGCCTGTTGCTCTGGCTGCATGGCAGGAAGACGATGCTGTCCGGATTCCATGGCCGTGGATTTTTCTGGATTGCGGCAGGGTTGGGCGGCTGCACCGTGCTCGGCATTTTGAGCAAGGCCAACGGTATCCTGCTACCCCCATTGGCACTGGTGATCGAGTACGTCTGGCTGCAGAGGCATTCCGCGAGGTATTCCGCAGTGTCACTCGCGGAGACCAAGACAGCTGGGCCAGACATCACCGCGCATGCTAAGACCTATCGCCGCACCATGCTGCTGTTTGGCTGGCTGCCTTCGACGTTCGTCATTGGGTATCTGGTGCGGGCGGGCTGGAGTGGATTCGTGCACGGAACTGCGGCCGTACGTCCCTGGACCATGGGTCAGAGATTGCTCACCGAACCCCGTGTATTGATGGAATATCTCGACCTGTTATGGCTGCCGCGGCCATTTACGCCAGGTCTCTTCAACGATCATTTCCAGACATCGACGTCACTGTGGCATCCCATAACTACCCTGCCGGCTTTGCTGACCATTGTTGGTCTGATCCTGGGTGCGTGGATTTTACGCAAGAAATTTACTGCATTGGCACTTGCGATCCTCTTCTATTTCGTCGGTCAGGCGTTGGAATCGACGACCCTGCAGCTCGAACTCTACTTCGAGCATCGCAACTATTTGCCCGCCATGCTGATGTTCTGGCCGCTTGCCTTGTGGTTGTGCAATGCGAGTATCGGCCGCGTCGAGGGGAAGGTTGGAACGCTGATCACACCCAAGGTTGACGCTGCCGACACGTCGATACGAAAAGCGCCGTTGGCGAATGCGAATGCAGCCAAGCTGGTGCTTGCCACATTGATCTTGTTGGGTCTTGGGGTGATGACCCATGCGCGTGCCCACCTATGGGGTAACACCCATGATCAAGCCTTGATGTGGGCCCGACTCAATCCCGAATCGCCTCGAGCACAGGCCAATGCCGCGTTACTGGAAATGGCAGCGAAACAACCACTCCAGGCAATCAACCGCCTGACCGAGGCCGTACGGAATGATCCGGATCAGGTGCAGTTGAGCTTCAACTTGATTGGCGCGCAATGCATGCTCGGCAGGGTACCTCCCGGCGACATTGAGCTGGCGCGCTACTCGATTTCCCACACTGGTGATCCTGGCGCGCTGCTGGTGCACTGGTTCGATTCAAGTATCAAGGCAGCCACTGAGGGCCATTGTCAGGGCTTGACTCTGGACACGCTGGACAAGCTGCTGGATGCCGGCCTGGCCAATCAAAAACTCATGAAGGTCGATGGGCGACATCAGGACTTGCTGTACTTGAAGGGTCATATTGCGCTGGCCCGCCACGATCCCCAAAGCGCACTGCAGGACTTCAATGAAGCGCTCGACCTTGACCCAAGGCCCGGCGCCGTATTGAACGAGGCAGCCTTGCTGGGATCTTCGGGTTACCCCCGTAAAGGGCTGTCCCATCTGGATCACTATCATGCTACGCAAAAATCGCAGGTATCACCATCGAGCGGCATGCCTTGGCTCCACGACAAGGTGTTGCAATGGCAGAATTACTGGCCCACTGAGATGGACAGGCTTCGTGCCACCCTGCAGCAGGACGCCGACATGAAAGCCGCCAGCAACAAATGAACGAACAGCAAGCCATACCCCACTCGCCCAGCAGCCGCCGCACCGGATGGATCTGGTTGCTCGTGGGGTTGCTGGTAACTGTCGCCATCTACACCCCCGGTTTGTCGGGCGGCTATTTGTTCGATGACTATCCCAATATCGTCGACAATCACGGCGTGCAGCCGCATGACGCCAGCTTTTCGTCGCTGGTCGCTGCTGCCCTCTCATCACCGTCCAGTGAGTTCAAGCGACCGTTCGCCTCGTTGAGTTTCGCCGCGAACTATCTCGCGACAGGGCTGAATCCCTTCTGGATGAAGCTAACCAACCTGGTCATTCACTTGTTGAATGGCCTGCTGGTGTTTCTGCTGTCACGAGAATTGCTGCGACTCGACTTCGAGCGCCCGCAGGCCCGAGCGCGAGTGACAACATCGGGGCCATTGGCCGGTGCGGAACGACGCATAGGCATCATTTCGGCACTGATCGCCGCAAGCTGGATGCTGTTGCCGATCAACCTTACCGGCGTGCTCTACGTCGTGCAGCGCATGGAAAGCATGGCCAACCTGTTCGTGATGATCGGACTGCTCGGCTATGTCGCCGGGCGCCACCGCATGTTGAGTGCCGCGGCCATCCTCCACGATTGTGACGCTGGTATTCCAGGCATCGCCCCGTCGCTGAAACTCCGCGGATTATTCCTTTGCGTAGCGAGCATCGTGGCTTGCACTGGCGTGGGCGTGCTGGCCAAGGAAACCGCGGTGATGTTGCCGCTCTATGCGATATCGATCGAATGGCTCGTATTCGGATTTCGTACATCTCCCGGCCGACGCGACAAGCGTCTCATCAGTCTGTTTGTCGTGGTACTCCTGTTACCGATGATCGTCGGTCTGACATGGCTATTGCCCGGCATACTCAAACCAGAGAACTGGGCAACTCGAGACTTCAGCTTGACCACGCGCCTGCTCAGCGAAGCACGCATAGTCGTTGACTACATTGTCTGGACGCTGCTGCCGACGCCGAATGCGTTGTCGTTCTACCACGACAACTTCCACATCTCAGCCGGGTTGCTCACGCCGTGGACCACGCTGGCCAGCATCCTGTTTCTCGCTGCACTCGTCGCACTGATGCTGTGGCTGCGTCGGCGGCAACCGCTGGCAGCACTCGGCATCACGCTGTTCCTCGGCTGCCAGCTGCTCACCGGCACCATCATGCCGCTGGAGCTGATCTACGAACACCGCAACTACTTCGCCAGCTTTGGCCTGTTGCTTGCAATCGTGCCACTACTCGCTTCGCCGCGCGACCAAGTGTTTACGCTGCCCCGCCACGTACTGCTGGGGGGATTGCTGCTGTGTTGGGCAACGCTCACCGCATTTACTGCCTACGCCTGGGGCAATCCGCTGCGACTGGCCGAGGACTTGGCCAGTCGCGCACCACAATCTCCCCGAGCCCAGTACGAACTGGGCCGCACCTACATCATTTACTCACATTACGATCCCGCCTCACCCTTCACGACACTCGCGTACCCGCCCCTGGAAAGGTCTGCCGCGCTTCCAGAAGCATCGATTCTTCCCGAGCAGGCACTTATATTCATGAACTCACGCATGCACCTGCCGATCAAGGATGCGTGGTGGGACAGCATGATCGCCAAGCTCAAGGCCCGCGTCCCCGGGGTGCAGGACGAGAGTTCGTTGGGCGCTCTGACTCAATGCGATCGCGAAGGGCGCTGCAATCTATCCAAGAAGCGCATGGTTGAGGCTTTCAGGGCCGCCTTGTCGCACCCAAACCCCAGTGCCCGGCTGCAGGCGACGTATGGCGACTACGCATGGAACGTGTTGGATGATCATGCGCTGGGTTTAAGCATGACTCAGAATGCGGTGAAGGCCGCTCCGAACGAACCAGCTTATCGCATTACCTTGGTGCGCATGTTGGCTGCGCAGGGGCATCAGGCGGAAGCCATCGAAGCGCTCAAGGGTCTGCAGTCACTTGATATCGGCGGAAGCCTGGATACGGTCCTGCATGAGTTGCGCACCTTGCCGGATCTGCAATGAGTCGACGATCCAGAAACGGGAGGCCCACTGTCCAGCTACATTGCTGGAGGATTGCGATAGGCTAGATCCCAACTACGTCAAGAGACCAGCAACAGGTGTCCACCAAGATCATTCGCAGCAAGGCCGATCTCGCCATCAATGGTGCGTCCCCGGCATTTGACCAGCCTTTGCACGTAGGGCGCCCCAACACTGGCGACCGCGAAGCTTTCCTGCGCCGTGTGAACCAGATCCTCGACAACCAGTGGCTGACGAACAACGGGCCGATGGTGCAGGAGTTTGAGCAACGCGTTGCCGACTACCTCGGGGTCAAGCACTGCGTTGCCATGTGCAACGGCACCATCGCCTTGGAAATAGCCATCCGCGCGCTGGGGCTCGAAGGTGAAGTGATCGTGCCGTCATGGACCTTCGTCGCGACTGCACACGCACTCTATTGGCAAGGCATCACACCGGTGTTTGCTGATATCGATCCGGCAACCCACAATCTTGACCCGGCTGCTGTGCGGCGCATGATCACGCCGCGCACCACCGGCATCATCGGCGTGCATTTGTGGGGTCGCGCGGCACCCGTTGACGAACTGCAAGCTATCGCCGACGAGCACGGTCTGAAACTGATGTTCGATGCTGCGCATGCATTCGGCAGCACCTATCACGGCCAGAGCATCGGCCGTTTCGGTGAGTGCGAGGTCTTCAGCTTCCACGCCACCAAGGCCTTCAACACGATGGAAGGCGGCGCCGTCGCGACCAATGACGACGGGTTGGCGGAGGCGATGCGTCTGATGCGCAACTTCGGATTCAAGGGCTACGACAACGTCATCCACCCCGGAACCAATGGCAAGATGATCGAGGTCTGCGCTGCGATGGGCCTGACCAACCTCGGCGGCTTCGACGAGGTGGTAGCCATCAACGAGCGCAACCATTCGGCCTACCACGAGGCGCTGGCCGGCATCCCCGGTATCACGCTGCTCGGCTACGACCCGGCCGAGCGCAATAGTCATCATTATGTGGTGATCGAGGTGGATGAAACCTGCCCCGCCTCGCGTGACGCCATCATCGCCGCCCTGCACGCCGAGAACATTCTGGCACGCAAATATTTCTGGCCGGGTTGCCACATGATGAAGCCCTACCGCGACCTGTTCCCGCACGCAGGTCTGCTGCTGCCCCACAGCGAGGCAGTGGCCAGCCGGGTGATCGTGCTACCCAATGGTGGTGCGATAAACGAGGCGATGATATCGACCCTTCACGATATTCTCGCCGTTTCCATTCATGAGGCCTGATCCATGACCATCGAAGATTTCATCGAAAAGTTCGCCTTTGCCATCGAGGTCGACACCGACACGCTGGCGCCGGACACCCATTTCAAGGCGCTGCCGAGTTGGGATTCGCTCAACACGCTGGCTGTAATTGCGATGGCGGACGCCGATTACGGCGTGACCGTGACGGGTCGTGACATCGAAGCCGCCACGACCGTAGCTGACATGTGGGCCGTCGTATCCTCGAAGTGCGTGGCCACGGAATGAACGCCATCACGGGAGTCGCCCTGCGGGCGGTTGCCGCGGCGACGCCGGCGCGCGTGGTGCGCACGGCGGATTACACCTACCTTGATCCTGATGAACGCAGGCGGTTCCAGAAGGCAACGGGCATTTCCGAACGTCGTATTGTCGCCGCTGGACAATGCGCCTCGGATCTTTGCCTGACAGCAGCCAAAGCGGTACTGGAGCATCTCGGCTGGGATCCGGCCAGCGTCGGCGCGCTGATCCTGATTACCCAAACCGGTGACCAGCCAGTGCCCGCCACCAGCATCGTGCTGCAGGACAAGCTGGGGCTTCCGCAAAGTTGCCTGGCATTCGACATCAACCTGGGTTGCTCCAGCTACCCGTACGGCCTGGCGGTGGTCGGGTCGATGATACGCACGCTGGGCATCGCGCGGGCCTTGCTGCTGGTTGGCGATGTCTCCAGCCGCGTCTGTGCCGAGCACGACAAGAGTGCGTGGCCGCTATTCGGCGATGCCGGTTCAACCACCGCGCTGGAACTCGATGAGAACGCGCCGCCCATCCACGTCGACCTGTGCTCGGACGGCGCCGGCAAGGACGCGATCATCATCCCCGGTGGCGGCTTGGCCTCGCGACAGCCTCCGGTGGACGGCCACCTCGTCGATGCGACTGGTAGCGATGGCGTGCAACGTCACGCTGGAAACCTGTTACTGCGCGGCGCGGACATCTTTAGCTTCGCCATCTCCCGCGTGCCCGGTAGCATTCAGCGCGCGATGTCTGCCAGTGGGCGCGCGGCACAGGACTTCGACTTCCTGCTGCTGCACCAAGCGAACAGGATGATCAACGACACCATTGCCCGCAAACTGGGGTTCGCGCCGGATCGCGTGCCCACGTCAATCGAGCACTACGGCAACACCAGCTCCGCCTCCATCCCGGTCACCCTCTGCGCCAACGCAGAGCTGTTCGCAATGCCGCGCTGGGTCGTGGCGTCCGGCTTCGGGGTGGGTCTCTCTTGGGGTAGCGCCACGTTCCAATTGCCGGCGGCTTCGGTCCTTCCCTGCATTGCGTCCGACGATGTCTATTGAACGTCGCGACTACAACGATTCGAATGTCTTCACGCGCGAGCTGGAGACGCTCTTCGCCGAGCGCCTGTTTGCCGGTACGCAGTCCGATTTCGCTCAGCTCGACGACTACCGCAGCCTGCGGATCGGGAGCAAAGCAGTAAGCCTTCGCCGTACACGCGATGGCGTGCGGGCGTTCAATAACGTCTGCCTGCACCGCAATGCCCTGATTGATCTGCCCGGTTGTGGCAACCGCCCCTTCCGTTGCGGCTATCACGGCTGGAGCTATGCCGCCGACGGCAGCTTGGCTACGGCACCACTAGCCAACATGGAGTGCATCACGCGGTGCCAGCTGGATAGCTATCCAGTTAGTCAAACACATGGGCTGTATTTCCTCGGCCTGGCAGGAACGGCTCCGCCCATCGACGAAGTGGCACAAGTACTCACCGACACCGGTGTCGCGCCAGATACACCGTTCCACTGTGCCAGCCTCGAACACGCCTGCAACTGGAAGCTATTGGTAGAGAACGTGTTGGAGGGTTATCACCTCAGCTTTGTCCATGCCGACAGCTTCAGGCCGGCAGGTTTTACCTCCACCGGCCGCTACACCTGGCATGGCGGCCAATACACCTCTTGGAATGAGATGCTGCCTTCGGTCGCTTCGGACAAGAGCGCCACGATCCAGCGCTTAGCGCCGCAGGCCGGGCACTATTACCGTCATGCCTACGTTTTTCCCGACCTGTTCGTATCCAACACGAACGGCTTGATTGGTTTCCTGAGTCGTGTGGTGCCCATCGATGCCGCACGCACACATCTGGCCTGGCAACTGTTCGAGCTGCCAGCGCTGAAGGCGCTGGCGCCTGCTCTGCGGCAACACATGAAAGATGAGGCGATCGCCTTCACGCAGCAAGCGCTGACCGAAGATAAAGTATTGGTCGAAGCCTGCCAGTGCGGCATGTCGGCCGAGGGGCCCGACGTGCAGTTGCAGCCGCAGGAGGCGCGCATCAGACACTTCCATGGGCTTTATCAGACAAGGATGGGGCATGTTTGAGGGCAAGACGGTACTCGTCACTGGAGCGACCTCGGGGATCGGATTCGCCACTGCGCAGCGACTGTTGGTGGAGGGTGCCCGTGTGGTAGCCGTAGGCCGCAATGCGCAGCGACTGGACGAACTCGTACGGCTTGGCGGCGACGCGGTCATGCCATTGGCTTTCGACCTGACGGCATTCGCGCGCTACCAAGAAACGCTTGCCGGGGTGCCAGCCCTGGATGGCCTTGTGCATTCGGCTGGCATCGTAGAGAACAATCCATTGCGCTTCTTTTCGCTGGAAACGCACCAACGCATTGTGGCCATCAACCAGACCGCGCCGCTGGCGCTGGTGGCCGAGCTGGCGCGTAACAACAAGCTCAAATCTGGCGGTTCCGTGGTGCTGCTCTCTTCCATCCTCGGCCCCGAAATTGGCATGAAAGGTACAGCCAGTTACGCCGGCACCAAGGCGGCACTGATTGCGTTCGCCAAAGTGATGGCACTGGAGTTTGCTCACAAGGGCATCCGTGTGAATTGTGTAGCACCTGGCATGGTGCAGACCGAGTTAGTCGAGAACTCTCATCAATTGTCCGATGAGGCGTTGCAGGCCGACCGCACACGCTACCCGTTGGGCAAACGCTACGCGACAGCTGAGGAGATCGCCTCTGCCATCCGTTTCCTGCTATCCGCCGAAGCCAGCTTCATGACCGGCCAGACACTCGTGGTCGACGGTGGATTTACTGCCCAATGAGCGCGCAACCGTTACTGATTCTGGGTTGTGGTGGCTTCGGCCGCGAGCTGGCTGCGTGGATCGCAGCTCGCACCATGCCCTATGCGGTAGAGGGCTTCCTGGACGACGAAAAGCCATATGCGGCTGGTGTCTTGGGACCGATAGCGGCTCACGTGCCGAGGCAAGATGTCCATTACCTCACTGGCTTCGGCCATGGGCGTGCCCGGCATCAGGTTCGCCTGCGGCTCGAAGCGTGTGGTGCAAGCTTTACCACTCTGGTTTCGCCCGACGCCATGACTGCCACGCCACTGGCGGGCACGGTGAACAGCATTTTTCTTGGTGCCTGCAGCATTTCTGCCGGCGTGACATTGGGCGAGGATTTGCTGATCCAAGGTTTCGCCGTAGTCGGCCACGACGTGACAATCGGCACCGGCGTCACCATCAGCTCGCATGCCTTCATTGGTGGTCACGCCAGACTGGAACCGTTCTGCACCATCCATCCTCACGCCGTGGTGCTGCCCCACGTCGTCGTCGGCGAAGGCGCTGTGGTTGGCGCCGGCACCGTGGTCATCAAGAACGTACCGCCGGGTGCTACGGTTTTCGGAGTTCCCGCCAAGGTCATCGTCTCGGGGAGTGAATGATGCACGACGTCTATATCCACGACATCGGCACGGCACTCGGTGACACGATCGAGCGTAACGACTCGGCCACCCTAGGCCAGCCGGATGCAGAGTGCCGGCGCCTCTCCGACAAGATCGGCATCCATAGCCGCCCCATCGCGGCGCCTGACCAGTACACCAGCGACTTGGCACGCGCCGCGACCGAAGCTCTACTCGCCCAAACGGCAATTGCCGCCGACTCCGTCGGCGCTCTAGTGGTCTGCACCCAAACACCAGACCACCTCATTCCCGGCGTCTCGTCACGCCTACACGGGCAGCTAGGCTTCCCAGCCGAGTGCTTCGTACTCGACATCAACCAAGGTTGCTCCGGCTTCATAGTGGGTGGCCAGGTGATTTCCAACTGGCTGCACACCGCCGGTGGCAGCGGCATCCTGGTGAACGCTGACACCTACTCGAAGTTGATCCGACGTGATGACCTGACCACCCGCGCGCTGTTCGGCGATGCTGCCGCAGCCACGCTGTACTCCACGCAGCGCAAAGGCTTGCGCATGGTCGATTGCCGCAGCTATGCGGATGGCTCAGGCTACGACGCCTTCGTAGCCCGGGGTTCCGCCCTTCGCACTGATACTGGCACGCCGAACGGCATCCGCATGGATGGCCCCGGCATCCTCAACTTTGCACTGAGCAAGGTGCCCGAAGCCATTACCCTGACGCTAGACGCACATGCCCTTCGCCTGGCTCAACTCCGTGCGGTGCTGTTCCATCAAGCCAACAGCTTCATGATCGGGCAGCTGGCGCGAAAGCTGAAGCTGGCGACGGAGCAGGTGCCGCAGAACTGCATGAACCTCGGCAATACCGTCTCCGCATCGATACCCCTGTTGTTGAAAGAGCAGATGAACGGCTTGCGTCGTGGCGATCTCGTCATGGCGGTGGGCTTTGGCGTTGGCTTGTCGTGGGGGGTGACGCTACTTGAGTATGTGGGCAATGACTGAAACTGCTGCCCGCGTCGGCAAATATGCCAGGGCTTGAGAAACGCGCTGCCAGCGCAGCGTGGTGGAGCACTTTGGAAATTCTGGCGCGATACGGCGTGCAGTTCCTGGTCATGGTGGCTTTGGCCCGCCTGCTCACACCAGATGATTTCGGTTTGATTGCCATGTTGCTGGTTTTCACGAGCCTGGGCACTTTGCTGGTCGACTCGGGGTTCGGAGCGGCGCTGATCCAGCGTCAACAGACGACAGCGGACGACGAGACCACAGTATTCATCTTCACCATGGTCGCTGGCGTGACTGCCGGCGCAGTCCTGGCGCTCGCAGCTCCGGCCATTGCTGCATTCTTCCACCAGCCCAGGTTGGCGGACCTGACCAGGGTAATGGCGGTCGTTTTGCCGCTTGGCGCCTTTGCGGCGGTCCCCGACGCTCTGTTGACCATGAGGCTGAACTTCAGGGCGCGTGCGCGGGCGGAAGTGGTGGCGTCACTTTGTTCGGGCACGGTCGCGGTCGTACTGGCGCTGCAGGGCTTCGGCGTCTGGAGTTTGGCTTGGCAGAGCATCGTTTCGATTGGGGTACGCGGAGCCCTGTTGTGGGCGTATTCCGGGTGGCGGCCGCTTGGACGTTACCGCTACGCATCGTTCCGGAGCTTGTTCGGGTTCGGTGGATACATGCTGCTTACAGGGCTGTTGAACGCAGCTGCCGTGCGCTTGCAATCACTGCTGATTGGCAAGTTGTTTGATGCCCGCACGCTCGGCTTTTACACCCTGGCCCAGAACACCCAGCAGGCACCCGCCTCGCTGATCGACGGCATACTCAGACGAGTGGGATTGCCGGTCTTTTCGACGATCGCGCAGGATCGGATCAAGTTGCGCACCGCCCTGCGGACATCGTTGCGTATGGCGATGTTCCTTTTTGTTCCATGCATGGTCGGCATTGCCGTGGTCGCCAAACCATTGGTCGAACTGATGTATGGCGCCCGCTGGATTCCTGCGGCTCAGATCCTGAGCGTTCTCTCTTTGAGCGCTGCCCTTTGGCCGGTACACATACTGAACCTCGCCGCCATCGGGGCGCAGGGCCGGTCGAATCTGTTACTGCGCGTCGAAATAGCCAAGCAGCTGATCGGCATCGCTTTGATCGCGGCCGCCTCACAGTGGGGGCCGCTTGCCATAGCTTGGGCCGTACTTGCGTCCGGGGTCTCTGGCGTAGGCATCAACGCCTATTATTCAAAGAAACTGCTCGATTACGGTCCCGTCGAGCAGCTGGTCGACCAAACCGCCACGTTCGTGCTGTCCGCCATCGCGGCCGCCGCCGGGTGGGCGATCCTGCACTGGACGGCGCCAGGGCCGATTTCAATGCTGGGCGCGATCATGGCGGCTGCGGTGATCTATGGTGTCTTGGCGGCCCTTACCGGCAACATTGCTCTGAACGGCTTGTTGAGCGTAGTGCGCACACTGCGCGAAAAGTCCGCCACCCTCAACTGATGAATACCGGCGAAGCCGCGACATGACGCCAGCACGCAACAACGACGATCTGAACGAAGGTTACGAGATCAGTGATCCGGTAGAGCTTGTCAAGCAGCCCGTCGTGAGCGTGTTGATGCTTGCCTACAACCATGGCCCCTACCTGGCTCAGGCGATTGACGGTGTCCTGGCCCAGCAAGCCGAAATGCCCATCGAACTGCTTATTGGCGAAGACTGCTCTACCGACAACACCCGTGACATTGCGCTCCGGTATCAACGCGCTCATCCCGGCGTCATACGCGTTTTCACGGCAGAAAGGAACGTCGGTTCCACACTGAATCATCGACGCATCCTTCTCGCGGCGCGCGGCGAGTTCATCGCTTATCTCGATGGCGACGACTCCTGGCTTCCAGGGAAGCTGCTGCGCCAAGTCAATTATCTGCGAGAGCACTCCGGCTGTGCGGCGGTTTTTACCAACGCATTGACGGTAGACAAGGACAACCGCGAAATTGGCGTATTCAACGATGTCCGCAACGAGCAATTCGACTTGGGCGCCCTGTTGCGCCGCGGAAATTTCTTGAACAACAGCTCAGTGGTCTATCGCGCAGCGGCGGGGGCTGCCCTCCTGGAAATAAATGTGCCGGCAATCGACTATCGCGGGCACCTTCTGTTGGCACGCGCAGGTTTTCTGGCCCAGCTTTCCGAGCCGATGGTCATTTACCGCATCGGCTCGACTGGCTCCATGGTGACGCACGGTAACAATCGCGTTCGCCAACTCTACTGGGAGGCCATCATGAGCGTGCCCCACGAGCTTGTGACGGATGACGACTTGGCTTGTGGAATCGCGGACTTCATGCGCCGGGTATTCTTTCGCTCGCTGCGCACGCGACGGATAGAATTGTTGAAAGAATGGACGCCCCGTGCTTTCGCCGCATCCCCTTATGGCACCATTCGGACCGCCTTGCTGGTGTTTTGTTCTGTTGTACGCATCGCGTGCAAAGACCTGCTTGGACGAATCCGCAGGAAATCACACGGCCGTTTCAATAACGTACTGTATCGCCGCTAGCCCACCGCCCGGAATCCATGAACTTCATCAAGCTCGCCAAGTACGCTCTTTCAGGTTGGCTTCCCGGCGGAAGTCGCCGATGCGTTATGTGTGGTCACCATGTTTGGCGCTTCATGCCATACATGCGCGGCTCTATAGACACGCTGGGGCTGATGCTTGCGATGGATGTCGTAGGCAGCAATCCGGACCAGTTCGAGTGCCCGCGATGTGGCGCGCACGATCGCGAACGGCACCTGCTTATGTACTTGGAAAGAGCCGGGCTGCTCGCAGACATCCACCAGAAGTCGGTGTTGCATTTCGCACCGGAGAAGCGGCTCGCCCGGCGCATCGCAGCCATCGCCCCCGCTCGATATGTGCTGTGCGATCTATATCCAAACGCCCCAGATGTACAACGTGTCGATATGCTCAGCATGCCTTTCGACGACAAGACGTTTGATCTAGTCATCGCAAACCACGTCCTAGAGCATGTGGACGACGACTTGAAAGCACTGACTGAAATCTATCGCGTGCTCAAGCCGGGCGGCCATGCCATCTTGCAAACACCGTACAGCGTGAAATTGCATCACACATGGCAGGATGCCGGCGTCGATACGGATGCCGCGCGTCTGCAGGCTTATGGACAGGCTGACCATGTGCGCCTGTTCGGACGGGACATATTTACGCGATTCACATCGGCCGGGCTGGTCTCCTGCGTGCAGCGGCACGACGACGTGCTGCCCGGCGTCGATGAAGCCTTGCTTGGCATAAATCCAAAGGAGCCGTTCTTTCTATTCCGCCGTCCAGACTGACCTGGATGAAAGTCCAGGCTAATCAATGAATGAACGGTAAGCCGTGTTTGAGTAGCATCCGCAGCTTGTGTGGGAACAAACTGAATACATTGAGGTAACCGCGCAGCGAAACTCGCCGCAAAGCCTGCTGCTGCAGGCGTCGGTCCCGCAAAGCCGAAATGCCGCTGAAAGTGGATTTGAAGGTAGGCCCGTAGATTTCGCGCCAGACCCTACCGTCACGGCGAAGCAGGGTGACTACCATGCCCTCCAGTGCCAGTTCGATCACATGGATGATCAGCAACGGCCAGACCAGCCATGTCGGTGTGCAGATGATCATTACCGCCGTCTTGTTGCGCTCACTCAAGCGGCGTCGGCGAAACGTGGTATTGAGCTTGTCACCATCGACACGATTTCCGCCGAAACTGGCGCCTTGGCGATGTCTGTAACCGCTAGACCGAAGCGCCCGCACGGGCAACCCGCGAAGACGTGCAAGGCAGCATAGATAGACATCCTCTGCCATCGATCCCATCCACTCAGGAAGCCCTCCCAGAGCAACCCACAAGCTGCGAGGAAGGAACATGCAGGCGCCTACCGTATAGGCAACGTCCAGACGCCCAAGGTCGAGATTGGGTACGGGGTTGTAGAACAGGTCGAGCAAGGATCCACGATCCACCAGAGCACCACTTGTCCAATCGTATTGGGGCACCGTCAAGATACCTTCTCGACCGAGTTCGGAAGCCGCCGAGTGGAGGGTCTCCAGCGCATCTGGCCACAATGCGGCATCATTATTCAGAAGCAGGACGAATGTGCCACGCGCGCGCTGCACCATGCGGTTGTTGCTCATGCAAAACCCAACATTTTCCTTGCTTGCTAACAGTGCAACGCTAGGGTATCGCTCCCGCAAAAATTCGACCGAACCATCGCTCGAAGCATCATCATGAACCAGGATTTCCACAGAAATGTCGCCACGTTGCGCAGCAATCGACTCCAGGCAATCTTCCAGCATGTGTTTGCCGTTGAAATTGGCGATACAAATTGAACACAGCGGATCCGGGACAGGGTCTTGAGCCTCAAAATATTCAACCAGCGCCATCTATAATTCCATCTAAAAAACGGGCAACACTGCAAAGGAAGAGCCATGAGGGCCGTATCGAAACAGTCATCCTTGCCGAGATTTCACATAATTCAGTCGCAAGTTGTTGCCCCCGTCAAATCACGGTAGACGTCCGCGTGCATCTGGCTCACATGCTTCCAACCGTAATTTTCAATACGAGCCCGTTGATCAGCTTCAAAAACATCTCTGACCGCGCCGTATGAGAGCCTGTCCAACAGACGACGAGCCAATTGCTCCACGCTACCCGGGGCAATCACCCAATCGCGACTTATAGCCAGGTCGGGGAGTCCGCCAACGTCAGTGACCAACACGGGACAGCCACTTCCGGCCGCACGACAGGCCGCACCTGATTGGCTTGCAAATATTTCGTAGGGGAACAGTGCCAGCTCCGACACTCTCAGCAAGGCATTGATCTCGTCGTCCGATATAAACCCTTCTCGAACTATGACCCGTGTCGAAGAGCCAAACAATGCGAGCTTTTCCATGACTTTCCTGGAATAGCGTCCCGAGCCCATCATGCCCGCAGCCACTCTGGACAGCACGCCACCACCACCCCTCCAAAGCCTGCCTGCGATGACCAAATCGACGTCCGGCAGAAGGTCCATGATCTGTCGCCAAGCCTCAAGCAGAATTTCAAGTCCCTTGTATTCCCTCAGATTGCCGAACATCAGGACGTAACGTCTCTCCGGGGTCAAGCACGTCTGCTCATAATCAGCGGCCTGTCGCGGTACACGGATATCGGTATTCACGCCATGTGGAATAATGCGTGCGTCACAGGGCCATCCGGCCAGCTTGCGCTTCAGAATCTTTTCGCCCCGAGCGTCGTGGACTAGCAATGTATCTGCGACACGCAGCAAGCGATGCTCCAATGCATTGAATAGCGCTAAAGGCTCATGTGGTTCGGGATTATGCACCGTAATAACAACGCGCTTGCCGGCTCCTTTTGACATAGCCGCGAGCGGCCACAAGTAGCTGGCCAACGGAGGCATCCAATGCTGCAAATGTACGATATCAGCATCATCGTGAGCAATGCGATACCACGTCCTGGGGTCGGCCCAATGAAGCTCGCCTCGATCCACAGCTCCGTAGCCCCCGGCTGGATGCAGGGCTGAAGGATAAGCAGATCGGAAGTCCACAGGCTCGACAGTCAGACCGCGGCAGGCTGAAAGACCGCTCAGTAATGCGTCACCATAAGGGCTGACGCCACGAACGGGCTGCCCGAACTGACAAACCAATTGCACTCGCGGCATGCTGCGTCTACTTCCGATATATCAAACTCGTGATCTGTTCGGACACGAGACCTATGAGGAATATCACTACCGCCGCGCTCCACAACAGCGTGCTCATGTTGGTAAGTCGGTGATAGGCGAACGCAGTGTAAGCATAATTTGCGCAACCAAGCAGGAAGAATGCCGCGCTGGCCGGCACAAAAAGCTTCAGCGGCGAATACAGCGTGGCGATCTTGAAGATGATCAGCAGGAAGCGGATGCCGTCCTTGAGCGGCCGGATGTGGCTCTTGCCGACGCGCTGGGCGGCCTTGATCGGGATGTAGGCGACCGCGTAGGCGCTGCGGAAGAAGGCCATGGTGCTGGTGGTGGGGTAGCTGAAGCCGTTGGGCAGCAGGTGCAGGAATTCGCGGAACTTGTCGGCGCGCACCGCGCGGAAACCGGAGGTGAGGTCGAGTACGGGGTGGCCCGTCATCTTGGTGGCCAGCCAGTTGTACAAGGTGTTGGCGATGCCGCGGCCCACGCCGGCCTGGCTGCCCCAGTCGCGGGCGCCCACCACCATGTCGTAGCCCCGGTTCAACTGGTCCAGCAGGCGCGCGACGTCGGCCGGGTCGTGCTGGCCGTCGCCGTCCATGAACACCAGGATCTCACCGCTGGCGGCGCGGGTGCCGCGCTTGATCGCCGCGCCGTTGCCCATCGAGTACGGCGAGGACAGGCACTGCACGCCGTGGCTTTTGCAGACGCTGCGGGTGTCGTCGGTCGAACCGTCGTCGACCACGATGATCTCGGCCTGCGGCTGCGCCGCGCGCAGTTGCGGCAGCAAGACCGCAAGCGCGGGCGCCTCGTTCTTGGCAGGCAGGATGATGCTGAGCTGGTTCAAGATCGGGCTCCCCGGTAAAGGGGGATCATAGCGTGAAGGTTGGCCGAGGACTGCCGGTGAGTGCGAAGTCAGGCAATCAAGCTCATGCCCGCAAACTTGGCCGCGGCGCGGTCAAAGGTCATGGTGCGTTCGCAGCCAGCCGAGGCGGCGGAGCTGGCGATCAGACAATCCGCCAAATCTGCCTTGGTTGCGCGGCAGGCGCGCAGCGCTTTCCATACCAGACTGGCACGCTCTACTCGCAGCTCCTTGATTGTCAGTATGGATTCGATCGCCGCAAGCACCTCGGTGCGCTGCAAACCATAGGCAGCGCCCAATACCCAACCCAACTCGACGATGGACATCAGTGCTATCCAGCCCGGCGCATCGACAGTCAGGCTTTCGAGCAAGACGGAAGCCTTGCTCGCCTGCGCAGCGTCATCTTGCATGATGTAGCGAACCAGCACGTTGGTATCGAGGCCGATCATTTGCCTGCCGCAGCCGCCGCGATCGCCGCGTTCATCTGCTCGATTGTCATGCTCTTTCGTGGCTTGCCGAACATGCCCTTGAGCGCCCGTATCGGCCGCGTTGCGGCAACAAATTCGTACCGACCCGGCTCAATCTCCACAAACTCGATTCGATCGCCCGTACGCACCTGCATCGCCTCTCGCACGGCTGCAGGGATGGTGATCTGGCCCTTGCTGGTGATGGTGGACGTCGACATGGCTGCCTCCTTTTTCCTTACCGTACTGTAAGGAACCGGGAGCCAACCTGCAAATGCCCACACGACAGCCTGGCGCGATCCGTGCTTACGCTTGGACCAAAGCCGCCTTTGCGCCCCGGCGGCGATCGGACTATCCAGCTTGTGCGCCGCATCACCCTACCGGGACTCCGGCTGCAGGCAAAGGATGACCTGAGCGCCAGACTGCGGTAGATTCAACCACATACGGGGAAAGGGTCACGTAAGTTATGTCATCGCAACCGCAACCGTCGCTCGCAGGCCTGACCGGCATGGCGCGCCGCCTGGTGTCCGAAGGGCTGCTGCCCGAGGATGACGTTCGCAAGGCGATGGTCGACAGCACGCAACGCAAGGTGTCGCTGGGCGCGTGGCTGCTGGATCACAACCTGGTCGAGAACGCGCAGCTGACGCGGGTGCTGTCGCTCGAGTTCGGCATGCCGATGATGGACGTGACCTCCCTCAACCCGACCACGATGCCGCTGGACCTGATCAGCGAGGCGCTGATGACCAAGCATCAGGCGCTGCCGCTGTTCCGGCGCGGCAAGCGCCTGTTCGTTGGCATCGCCGACCCGACCCAGTCGCACGCGCTGGACGAGATCAAGTTCCATTCCAATTGCCTGGTCGAGCCGATCCTTGTCGAGCGCAGTTCGCTGCAGCGGACGATCGAGAACCTGTTGAACTCCATGCGCGACAACATGCCGGACATGGATACCGGCGAGTTCGACGAGCTGGATCTGGAGGTGGGCAGCGACGAGGCCGAATCCACCGGCATCGACGCCAATGCCACGGACGACGCCCCGGTGGTGAAGTTCGTCAACAAGATCCTGGTCGACGCGATTCGCCGCGGCGCCTCGGACATCCATTTCGAACCGTTCGAAACCCAGTACCGGGTGCGCCTGCGCATGGACGGCATGTTGAAGGCCGTGGCCAGCCCGCCGATGAAGATGGCCAATCGGATCTCCTCGCGCCTGAAGGTGATGGCGCAGCTGGACATCGCCGAGAAGCGCGTGCCGCAGGACGGCCGCATCAAGCTCAACCTCTCCAAGACCCGCGCGATCGACTTTCGCGTCAGCTCGCTGCCGACGCTGTTCGGCGAGAAGATCGTGCTGCGTATCCTCGACGGTTCGGCGGCCAGGATCGGCATCGAGAAACTGGGCTACGAGCCGGAGCAGCAGAAGCTCTACGTCGATGCGATCCACAAGCCTTACGGCATGGTGCTGGTCACCGGCCCCACCGGCTCGGGCAAGACGGTGTCGCTGTACACCGGCCTGAACATGCTCAACACCGCCGAGCGCAACATCTCCACGGTGGAGGACCCGGTCGAAATCCGCGTCGAGGGCATCAACCAGGTGCAGCAGAACGCCAAGCGCGGCATGACCTTCGCCAGCGCATTGCGTTCGTTCCTTCGCCAGGACCCGGACGTGATCATGGTCGGCGAAATCCGTGACCTGGAAACCGCCGAGATCGCGATCAAGGCCGCGCAGACCGGCCACATGGTGCTGTCCACCCTGCACACCAACGACGCGGCGCAGACGATCGCGCGCCTGATGAACATGGGCATCGCGCCCTACAACATCACCTCGTCGGTGACCCTGATCATCGCCCAGCGCCTGGCCCGGCGCCTGCACGAATGCAAGAAGCCGATCGAGCTGCCGCCGAAGGTGCTGCTGGATGCCGGCTTCAGCCAGGCCGACATCGACGCCGGCCTGACCATCTACCAGGCCGTGGGTTGCGAGGGCTGCAACGAGGGCTACAAGGGCCGCGTGGGCATCTACCAGGTGATGCCGATGCTGGAGGATATCCAGAAGATCATCCTGCAGGGCGGCAATGCGATGCAGATCGCCGAAGTGGCCAAGGCCGCCGGAGTCAACGACCTGCGCGCCTCGGCCCTGCTCAAGGTGAAGCAGGGGCTGACCAGTCTCACCGAGATCGACCGGGTGACCAAGGAATGACGCCCGGCGGGGCTGCAGCGCTGCGGAACTTGCGCAAGGCGCCACGGTTTGCAGCGCCGAAAATGACCTAAGCTGTAGAAAATGACTTGCCAGCCGGCCTGCGCGCCGGCTTCGAGATCGAACCATCGGGGGAAGATGCGCATGGCCACGGCTACCGCAACCGCAAAAGCAAGGGCAGACAAGACGCGTGCGCTCGGCGCCCAGCGGGCCGAGGTCAGTCAACTGACCACTTACGAATGGGTGGCGCTGGACAAGCGCGGCAAGCGCATGAAGGGCGACATGCCCGCCAAGAACGCCTCGCTGGTCAAGGCCGAGTTGCGCCGCCAGGGCATGAACCCGCAAACCGTGCGCGAACGGGCCAAGCCGCTGTTCGGCGCCTCCGGCAGCACGATCAAGCCGGGCGACGTGGCGATCTTCAGCCGCCAGATCGCCACCATGATGGCTTCCGGCGTGCCGATGGTGCAGTCCTTCGACATCATCGCCGACGGTCAGAAGAACGTCCGCTTCAAGAACGTGCTGCTCGACGTCAAGCAGAACATCGAGGGCGGCGCCTCGCTGCACGAGGCGCTGGGCCGCTACCCGGTGCAGTTCGACGAGCTGTACTGCAACCTGGTGCATGCCGGCGAAACCTCGGGCGTGCTGGACACCGTGCTGGACACGGTGGCCACCTACAAGGAACGCACCGAGGCGATCAAGAAGAAGATCAAGAAGGCGCTGTTCTACCCGATGATGGTGCTGGCGGTGGTGTTCATCGTCATCCTGATCATGCTGCTGTTCGTGGTGCCGGTGTTCGCCAAGACCTTCCAGGACGCGGGCGCGCAGTTGCCCGCGCCGACCCAGTTCCTGGTCGACGCCTCGGAGTTCATGCAGGGCTACTGGTACATCGTGGTGGGCATCATCGTCGGCAGCATCGCCGCCATCGTCATCGGCAAGAAGCGCTCGCCGAAGTTCGCCCACTTCCTGGATCGCCTCGCGCTGAAAATGCCCGTGATGGGCGACATCGTGCGCAACTCCGCGATCGCCCGCTTCGCTCGCACGCTGGGCGTCACCTTCCGCGCCGGCGTGCCGCTGGTGGAAGCCCTGGATGCCGTGGCCGGTGCCACCGGCAGCATCGTCTACGGCGACGCCGTGCGACAGATGCGCGACGACATCTCGGTCGGCCACCAGTTGCAGCTGGCCATGAAACAGACCGGCCTGTTCCCCAACATGGTGGTACAGATGACCGGCATCGGCGAGGAGTCCGGCTCGCTGGACAGCATGCTGTTCAAGGTCGCCGAGTTCTACGAGGAAGAGGTCAGCAACGCGGTGGACACCCTCTCCACCCTGCTCGAACCCCTCATCATGGTGGTGCTGGGCACCCTGGTCGGCGGCATCGTGATCGCGCTGTACCTGCCGATCTTCAAGCTGGCCGGCACGTTCTAGAGCGCTCGAAACAAAAAGCGGCGGGCAGTGCCCGCCCTACGGCGTGATATCTCGTAGGGCGGGCACTGCCCGCCGCTTTCGTTTGTGGGCGGCGCCCCGGCACCGTACCCTTGAACCCTGCCCCGCCCGGGGACCATGAACGCACAAGGCCAACGCATGCCCGAACTACCCCTCGCCGTCTGGATCGCCCTCGCCGCCGTGCTCGGCCTGCTGGTGGGCAGTTTCCTCAACGTGGTGATCCTGCGCCTGCCCGAGCGCATGACCGCAAGCTGGCGCCGGGAGGCGCGCGAGGTGCTGGAGTTGCCGGCGGATGACGCGCCGCTGCCGCCGGGTATCGTGCGCGAGCCTTCGCACTGCCCGCATTGCAAGCATCCGTTGTCGGCGGCCGACAACATTCCGCTGTTCGGCTGGCTGCTGCTGCGCGGACGCTGCCGCTATTGCAAGGCGAAGATCTCGATCCAGTATCCGCTGGTGGAACTGTTCAGCGGCGTGCTGAGCGCGCTGGTGGTCTGGAAATTCGGACCGTCCTGGACCGCGCTGGCAGGATTGGTGTTCACCTGGGTGCTGATCGCCGCGGCCGGCATCGACTTCCGCACGCAGTTGCTGCCGGACCAGTTGACCCTGCCGCTGCTGTGGCTTGGCATGGTGCTGTCGCTGATCCCGCTGTTCGCCAGCGCGCCTTCGGCGATCATCGGTGCGGCGATCGGCTACCTGAGCCTGTGGAGCGTCTACTGGGCGTTCAAGCTGCTCACCGGCAAGGAAGGCATGGGCCACGGCGACTTCAAGTTGCTGGCGGCGCTGGGCGCGTGGATGGGGCCGGTGGCCCTGCTGCCGGTGATCCTGCTGTCGTCGCTGATCGGCGCCCTGGTCGGCGGCAGCCTGATCGCGTTGCGCAGGCACGGGCGCGAGATCCCGATGCCGTTCGGACCGTTCCTGGCCGCCGCCGGCTGGGTGTGGTTCATGGCCGGTCCCCAGTTGCTGCAGGGCTACATGCACTTCACCGGCCTGCGATGAGCGGCGGGCCGCGCCTCGTGGTGGCGTTGACCGGCGGCGTGGCCGCCGGCAAGAGCGCGGTGACGCGGCGCTTCGAGGCGCTCGGCGTGCCGGTGCATGACGCCGACGTGGCTGCCCGCGAGGTGATCGCACCCGGCAGCGAAGGCCTTGCCGAGGTGGTTGCCACATTCGGGGCGGACGTGCTGGGCGACCGCGGCGAGCTGGATCGTCCCTCGATGCGCCGGCGCGTCTTCGCCGATCCCGCCGCGCGGCGCAGGCTGGAAGCCATCATCCACCCGCGCGTGCGTGCCTGGTTGCGCGAACGCGCGCAGAGCGGGAGCGCGCCGTATTGCCTGCTGGCGATCCCGCTGCTGGCGGAGAACATCGCGCAGTACCGCTGGGTCGACCGCGTACTGGTGGTCGATGTCCCCGAGTCCGTGCAACTGGCCCGCCTGATCGCCCGCGACGGCGTCGACGAGGCCCTGGCACGGCGCATGATCGAGCAGCAAGCCACTCGCGCCGAGCGCCTCGCCCTCGCGGACGACGTGATCGACAACAGCGGCGACGAAAGCGCGCTGGATCAGCCCGTGGCCGAACTGCATCAGCGGTACCTGGCACTGGCACTGTAGGAGCGTACCTGAAGTGGCCGGGTATTTCCGGACCACCCGATAGGAGCGAAACTCTCCTTCGAGGTGAATCATGGGACATCGGAAAATAGAGGCTTCCATCAAGGCGGAGGCCGTGCGTTTGGTGGTGGAGGCGGACTATTCGACGCCGCGCGCCGCCCAGATCATGGGAGTTGGCCCCACGGCGCTACGCCGTTGGGTCGAGGCTTGGCGCGAGCGGGAGGCGCGGATGCCGACCACCGTGGCCGAGCAGCGGCTCCTCATCGAGCAGTTGCAGGCGCAGTTGAAAGCGTCCGAAGAAGCGCGTTGCACCCTGACACAGGAGCGCGACCTGCTAAAAAAATCGTTGCCCTCTCACCTCGTCGCGCTGTTTCAACGCAAGCGCTCGACGCGGTGAGAGGGGAACTGTCGGTTCGGCAAACCCATGCGTTGCTGGGTTGGCCACGCAGCCGTTATTACGCCGCCACGCCGCCGCCAGCGGTAGTGGACGACACCGTGGCGCAGGAGGTGCAGCGCATCCGTCGCCGTAGCCGTGGCAGCTGCGGCGCGCGCACGTTGTCGCATGGGCTTCGCCGAGCCGGCCTGGACGTGGGCCGCGAGCGGGCGGCCACGGTCATGCGCCTGATGAACCTCACGGCGAAGAAGAAGCGCTTCAAACACTACAGCCGCAACACCAAGCCGGCCCCGGCCGAGAACCTCTTGAACCGCCAGTTCGACCCGGGCCGTCCGAACCAGGTATGGGCGGGCGACATCACCTACATCCCGACGCGTCAGGGCTGGCTTTACCTGGCCATCGTGGTCGACCTGTTTTCCCGCCGGATCATCGGTTGGGCCACGAGCGCCGTCGCCGACACCCGCCTCGCGCTGGCAGCGAGCGAGCTGGCGTTTGCCACCCGCATGCCCGGCGCTGGCGTCATGATGCATTCGGACCAGGGTTGCCAGTACACCTCGGACCTCTTTGTCACCCATCTGCAGCAGCACGGCGCCGTGCAGAGCATGAGTCGCAAGGGCAATTGCTGGGACAACGCCGTGGTCGAGCGCATCTTTCGCAGCCTGAAACAGGAATGGGTCGACGAGCCGTATGCCACACGAAAGCACGCCAGCCACGACGTCATCGACTACGTCGCCAACTACTACAACCATCAACGCTTACACTCGACACTCTGCTACCGCCCGCCCGCCGAGTTTGAGGCGATAGCGGCTTGACGCTCCTATCTCGTGGTTTGAAAAAAGCCGGCCACTTCAACCCTGTGCGCTCCTACAACGGCGCCGTCAGCTCCGCCAGAATCACCCGGTCCGCGGGAGCGAGGATCATCGGGTCGACGCTTGCCGGCAGCATCCACTGCAACGGCTGTGCTTCGAGCGAACGGGGTTCCCCGCGCCACGACGAGACGCGCCAGGCATCGAGCAGCAGCTCCCGTTCCTCGTATCGCCACGGCAAGCAGACCAAGGGCTCGGCGTCGCGCACGTGGATGCCCAGCTCTTCCAGCAGTTCACGCGCCAGTGCCGCCAGCGGTGTCTCGCCGGCTTCGAGCTTGCCGCCGGGGAACTCCCAGAATCCCGCCAGATGCTTGCCTGCCGGGCGCTGCGCCAGCAGCACGCAACCATTGTCGTCCAGCAGGACGCCAGCCATCACGTGCATGACCGTTGCGGGCATCACGCGTTGCGCAGGTACTCGACCATGTCGAAGTCGTAGGCGTGCTCGGCATCGGCCTTGTGGTGCACGCGCGAGACTTCAGTCCAATCGCTGAAGTGCACGCCGGGGAAGAACGTGTCGGCACCGTCGATGGCTGCGCTGACCCAGGTCAGGTACATCCGCCGCGCGTTGGGCAAGGCCTCGGCGAACACCATGCCGCCGCCGATCACCATCAGGCCGGTGTTGCTGCAACGCGCCTGCGCCTCCTCGATCGAGCGCACGGTGATCTGGCCGGGAAACGGCGCCTCATGGCGGCGGGTGAGGACCATGTTGACCCGGTCCGGCAGCGCGCGGCCGATCGAGACGGCGGTGTTGTAGCCCATCAGCACATTCTTGCCGACGGTCAGCTGCTTGAACCAGCGCAGATCGTCCGGCAGGTGCCATGGCAGTTGGCCCTTGCGGCCGATCGCGAAGTTTTCATCGAGTGCGGCAATGAGCGAGATGGCCATGGGAAATCCTTGCAATCGTGATCATCGAAAAGGCGGCCACTCGGGCGCCGCGGGATGTCTGGAATCTTAGCAGGCCGCGCCGCGCACGGAATCAGACCGCCACCGCGGCCTTGATCGCCGGGTGCGATTGGTAGCCTTCGATCGCGATGTCCTCGTAACGGAAATCGAACACCGAGCGCACCTCGGGATTGAGCACCAGCCGCGGCAGCGGCAGCGGCTCGCGACTCAGCTGCAAGCGTGCCTGCTCGACATGGTTGTCGTACAAATGGGCGTCACCCAGGGTATGCACGAAATCGCCCACGGCCAGGCCGCAGACCTGCGCAATCATGTGCGTGAGCAACGCGTAACTCGCGATGTTGAACGGCACGCCGAGGAAGATGTCGCCCGAACGCTGGTAGAGCTGGCAGCTGAGCCTGGCAGCCTGTCCCGGGCCCGTCGGAGGGGCCACGTAGAACTGGAACAGCGTGTGGCACGGCATCAGCGCCATCTTCGGCAACTCGCCGACGTTCCAGGCACTGACGATCAACCGCCGCGAATCGGGGTTGCGCCTGATTTCGTCCACCACCCAGGAAATCTGGTCGATCGTGCCGCCGTCGATCGTCGGCCACGCGCGCCACTGCTGACCATAGACCGGGCCGAGATCGCCGTTGGCGTCGGCCCACTCGTCCCAGATGCGCACACCGTGTTCCTTGAGGTAGGCGATGTTGGTGTCGCCACGCAGGAACCAGATCAGCTCGTGCACGATCGACTTGATGTGCAGCTTCTTGGTGGTGACCAGCGGAAAACCCTGCGCAAGGTCGAACCGCATCTGCCAGCCGAACACGCTGCGCGTGCCGGTGCCGGTGCGGTCGGCCTTGGGGGTGCCGTGGTCGAGGACGTGGCGGAGCAGGTCGAGGTATGGATGCATCGGCCAAGTATAGGTAGGAGCGCACCCTGTGCGCGATGCTCTTCGAGGCACGGCACAAGAGCATCGCGCACAAGGTGCACTCCTGCAGGGGCCACGGCTAGACTCTGGCTTTTCCGCACGGAGACGGTCATGGCAGCGTGGTTTTTCAGCTACGGCAAGAATACCGAACGCGTCGGCCCGCTGGATGACGCCGCCGCGATGGCTCAGGCCCGGCGCCAGCCGGACGGCTATTGCTGGCGCGAAGGTTTCACCGAGTGGAAGGCGATCCGCAGCGTGGCCGAACTGGGCGCGGCGATGGGTCCGCCGCCGGTGCCGGCGACGCTGGGCAGCGGACGCGCCGACGAGATCGACTACACGATCGTGGGCACGGACATGCAGTTCGTCGAGATCGAACTCGATCCGGGCGAAAGCGCGATCGCCGAGGCCGGCGCGCTGATGTACAAGGAGGCCGGCGTGCAGATGGATACCGTGTTCGGCGACGGCTCCAGCGGCGGCCAGAGCGGCGGCGGCCTGATGGACAAGCTGCTTTCCGCCGGCAAGCGCGTGATCACCGGCGAGAGCCTGTTCACCACGGTGTTCACCCACCGCGGCCAGGGCAAGGCCAGGGTCGCCTTCGCCGCGCCCTACCCCGGCACCGTGCTGGCGATGAAACTCTCCGACCACGGCGGCCGGCTGATCTGCCAGAAGGACGCGTTCCTGGCCGGCGCGCGCGGCGTGCAACTGGGCATCTTCTTCCAGCGCAAGATCCTCACCGGCCTGTTCGGCGGCGAAGGCTTCATCATGCAGAAGCTCGAAGGCGACGGCTGGGTATTCGTGCATGCCGGCGGCACCATGATCAAACGCGAGCTGGCCGCCGGCGAACGGCTGGACGTGGACACCGGCTGCGTGGTGGCTTTCCACGACACCGTGGACATGGACGTGAAAGCGGTCGGCGGCATCAAGAGCATGCTGTTCGGCGGCGAGGGCGTGTTCCTGGCCACGCTGACCGGCCCGGGCACGGTGTGGCTGCAATCACTGCCGTTCTCGCGACTGGCCGGTCGCATGCTGGCAGCCGCGCCGCAGGGCGGCGGGCAACGTCGCGGCGAAGGCTCGATCCTCGGCGGCCTGGGCGACATCCTGGGCGGCGACCGCAACTTCTGACGTCGCTCGCGGGGAGGACAATACCCATCATTGTCGTGCCGGGGAACAGCCGGCGGGCAATGCCCGCCGCATGCGCGTCAAGAAGCGGCGGGCGGTACCCGCCCTACGAGGGATTGGCCAGCGGCAACGTGGGCGCGCGGCGGGACATGGCGATCAGCACCAGCCCGACCGCGATCAGCGGCAGCGACTGCATCTGTCCCATCGTCACCCAGTCGGTGCCGAACAGATAGCCCAGTTGCGCGTCGGGCACGCGCACGAACTCCACCGCGAAGCGGAACACGCCATACAGCAGCGCGAACAAACCCGACACCAGATAACGCGGACGCGGTTTCAGCGACACCAGCCACAGCACCACGAACATCACCACGCCTTCAAGGCACAGTTCGTAGAGCTGCGAGGGATGTCGGGTCAGCCCGCCGAACTGCTGCAGCTGCGGCAGCCAGGCCGGGTGCGCCGTGGCCCAGGCGATGTCCTCGGCCTGTGCGCCGGGGAAAATCATCGCCCATGCATGGTGCGCGGGTTTGCCCCACAGTTCGCCGTTGATGAAGTTGCCGAGCCGTCCCAGGCCCAGTCCGAGCGGCACCAGCGGAGCCACGAAATCCACCGTGTCGAAGAAGTGCAGCGCGTTGCGCCGCGACCACCACCAGCCTGCGGCGAGCACGCCGAGCAGACCGCCGTGGAAGCTCATGCCGCCATCCCACACCTTGAAAAGCACCAGCGGCTCGCGCCAGATCCAGCCGATACCGCCCTCGTAATAGAACAGCATGTACCAGATGCGCCCGCCCACGATGACGCCCAGCATGCCGTAGAACAGCAAGTCGCCCAGCGCGTCGCGGCTCACCGGCAGGCGTCCGCGGCGGCGCCGGTATTCGCCCAGCACGGCGACGAAGAGGAAGCCCAGCAGATACATCAGGCCGTACCAGTGCACCTGCACCGGACCGACATGGAAGGCGACCGGATCGAATTGGGCGACAAAAGGCTGCGACATGCGGAAGGGGCCGATCGGGCAAAGGCCAAGTGTAGCGTCACGCAAGGATTCGGAAAGATGCCGCGGGCGCAGGCACGCAGGAGCCCGCTCGCGGGCGATGCTCTTGTCTCGGACCAGGGATCTGCAAAAGCATCGCCCGCGAGCGGGCTCCTACGAGTGCCGGTCTGGCCCCGGGACACGCCCGCGCGCGTTCACAGCAACACCGGCCGATCCGGCAGCTCGTCGGGATTGGCCTTGTCGTGGGCGGGAAAGTGCTGCAGCAGCAGGGCGTGGGTGGCGGCGATGCCGCCCAGGCTGCCTTCGCGCCATTCGCCGTTTGCGTAGTGGTTGCGCATGGTGGTGCAGATGCCGGCCCATGCCGCCGGTGACACGCGTGCGGCAATGCCGCGGTCGGCAACGATCTCGATGCGATGCTCGGCCAGCAGCACGTACAGCAGCACGCCGCTGCTGTGCTCGGTGTCCCACACGCGCAGCTGGCTGAACAGCTGGCGCGCGCGGATGGCTGCGTCAAGTCCGCCCAGTACGGCCAGCGGGTGGAGTCGCGATTCGATGGCCACGCGCACTTCGCCGTGGTGACCGCGTTCGCCGGCGGCGATGGCAGCCGTGATCTCGTCCAGCAAGCTGGCGGGAAAACGCCGCCGCAGCTGGAACCAGCCCTCGAACGTGTTTGCCAGCACTCGTTGCATGCGCGTCATGTCACCAGCTCCCCGAGGCACCGCCGCCGCCGAAGCTGCCGCCGCCTCCGCTGAAACCTCCGCCGCCGAAACCTCCGCCGCCGAAGCCGCCGCCGCCGAAGCCACCGAAACCGCCCCAGCCGCCACCGCCGATCGAGCGCCCGCCGCCGGAAGGCAGCAGCATCACGATGCCGCCCACCACCGCGCCGAGCACGCCGGCGCCGACGGAAACCAGCAGCCACAACAGGCCGCCAATCAGCGCGCCGCCCAGCGGCACCCGTACCAGCGCATGCGCCCGGCCCAGCACGCCGCGCAGGAAGATCGCGGCGAACAACGCGATCATCAACATGCCTTGCAGCCCGAGGCCGCGATCCTCGCGCGGCGCCCCTTCCACCGGTGGCGGCAATGGCTCGCCGTCAATCAGCTGGGTCAGCGCGCCGACGGCGTCGTGGATGCCGCCGAAATAGTCGCCCGTGCGGAACTTCGGCGCGATGTACTCGCGGATGATGCGCGCGTTCGCGGCGTCGGGGATCGCGCCCTCCAGGCCATAACCGACCTCGATGCGCACGCGCCGGTCGTTCTTGGCGACGAGCAGCAGGACGCCGTCATCGGTGCCCTTGCGGCCGATCTTGTTGGCTTCGGCGACCGCCAGCGAGTACTCCTCGATCGGCTGCTCGCCGGTGCTGCCCACCATCAGCACCACCAGTTGCGCACCCTTGGCCTTTTCCAGCGCCACCAGTTGCGCGTCGAGCTGGTCGACCTGGGCCGCGTTGAGCGTGCCGGTGAGATCGGTGACGTGCCGCGCCAGTTGCGGCACCGCCGCCGCCTGCAGCGCCGCCGGCAGGCACAGCAGCAACGCCAGCAGCGGCAGCAGCGGCAGCAGGCGGCGGATCACTTCAGTGCACCGAGGTCGCGGGCGCTGGCGCACTGGTGCCGAAATCCACCCTGGGCGCGGTGGAGATGGCCTTCTCGTTGTCCACGCTGAAGTTCGGCTTGACCTTGTAGCCGAACATCTTGGCGGTCATGTTGTTGGGGAAGGTGCGGATCATCGCGTTGTACTGCTGCACCGCCTGCACGTAGCGGTTGCGCGCCACGGTGACGCGGTTCTCGGTGCCTTCCAGCTGCGCCTGCAGGTTCTGGAACAGGCCGTCGGCCTTCAGCTGCGGATAGTTTTCGCTGACCACCATCAGCCGCGACAACGCGCTGCCCAGCTCGCCTTGTGCGGCCTGGAACTGCTGCAGCTTCTGCGGATCGTTGATGGTGTCGGCGTTGACCTGCAGGCTGCCCACCTTGGCGCGCGCGTTGGTCACCTCCACGAAGACCTTCTCCTCGTGCTGGGCATAGCCCTTGACCGTGTTGACCAGGTTCGGCACCAGGTCGGCGCGGCGCTGGTACTGGTTCAGCACTTCGGACCAGGCTGCCTTGACCGCCTCGTCCTGACGCTGCATGGCGTTGTAGCCGCAGCCGGACATCAAGCCGACCAGCAGCAGAATCATCAAGGTACGCAAGATTTTCATGGCATCGCTCCTGAGCGGACGGATCTGCATTGCAGCATCCGGCCTGTCCCGGCGCAATGAGCACGACCGGGAGCTAAAACCAGCGCGGCAGCAGGATCAGGCCCCAGCTCAACGCCACCAGCACCAGCAGCACGAACACGGCCGCCGAACCCATGTCCTTGGCGCGGCCGGCCAGCTCGTTGAAATCGGGGCTGACCTTGTCCACCACTGCCTCGATCGCCGAATTGAGCAGCTCCGCCGACAGCACCAGCAGCGGCGCGAGGACAAGCAGGAGCTTTTCCACGCCACCCTCGCCCAGCCACAGGCCGAGCGGAATCAGCACCACCGCCAGCATCGCCTCCAGCCGAAACGAGGCCTCGTGGCGCCAGGCGGCGCGCAGCCCCTTCATCGACCAGCGAAACGCGTTCCAGACCTGGCGCGGACCCCGAAAACCCTCGGCCGGCATGCTGCGCCTCCGCTTCAGGCCGACACCGGCGACGCGGCGCCGGTGCGGGAGGAAACGCGGACGCGCGCGGTCCGGGGAAAGCTTGCCTGGGGCATGGCGAACGGGCTCCTGTCGCGCCGCGGAACGCGGGCACGCCATGATGCCACAGCCGTTCCTCCGCCCCATCGGGCGCACACAGCGCAAGCACGCAGCGCACGAATTGTCATGCGGCGGTGCAGCTATGACCTTTGGGGGGATGCGCTACCCTTGCTCGGTTGTGATCCGTTCAGGGTCCAGCGGCACCGGTGCGTGCGCGCACGCCACCAGGATTTGAACCAATGCCCGGGGAAAACATGGCCACCCAGAACCCAGCCGTCTCGCAGACGAAGTCCTTCAGCACCGTCTTCCTGATCGAAATGTGGGAGCGCTTCGGCTACTACGGTATGCAGGCGCTCATCGTCTACTACATGGTCCAGCGCCTGGGCTTCCCCGATGAGCAGGCCAACCTGGTGTGGAGCGCCGCGGCGGCGCTGATCTACGTGGCACCGGCGATCGGCGGCTGGGTGGGCGACAAGATCCTCGGCACGCGGCGCACCATGCTGCTGGGCGCCACCATCCTGGCGGTCGGCTACGGGCTGATGGCCGTACCGACCGAAAGCGTCTGGTTCCTGTATTGCTCGCTGGGCGTGATCGTGGTCGGCAACGGCCTGTTCAAGCCGAACGCCGGCAACCTGGTGCGCAAGATCTACGAGGGCGACGACTCCAAGATCGACAGCGCGTTCACCATCTACTACATGGCGGTGAACATCGGCTCGACGTTCTCGATGCTGCTCACGCCGTGGATCAAGGATTACGTGAACCTGCACTACGGCAACGAGCTGGGCTGGCATGCCGCGTTCGCGGTGTGCTCGTTCGGCCTGCTGGTGGGCCTGGCCAACTACCTGGTGATGCGCCACACGCTGAACCACGTCGGTTCGGCGCCGGACGAACAGCCGATGCACGTGGGCAAGCTGCTGGCCGTGCTGGGCGTCGGCGTGCTGACCGTGTTCGCCTCGGCCTACGTGCTGGCCCATGAAGAAGTGGCGCGCATCTTCGTCTATGTGGCCGCCGCGGTGGTGCTGGGCATCTTCGCCTGGCTGATCGGCACCAGCGAGCGCTCCGAGCGCGCCGGCCTGATCGCCGCGCTGGTGCTCACCGTGCAGACGGTGTTCTTCTTCATCTTCTACCAGCAGATGTCGACCTCGCTGAACCTGTTCGCGCTGCGCAACGTGAACCCGAGCTTCGACGTGTTCGGCGTCCACCTGTGGAACTGGGCGCCGGCGCAGTTCCAGTCGTTCAACCCGATCTGGATCTTCATCCTGAGCCCGATCCTGGCGCTGCTCTACAACGCCGCCGGGCGCAGCGGCAAGGACATCTCCATCGCCACCAAGTTCGCGCTCGGCTTCGCCGCGGTGGCGCTGGGCTTCTTCATCTACAGTTGGGCCGCGCACTTCGCGGTGGATGGCAAGACCAGCTCGTGGGTGATGGTGTGGGGCTACGGCGCCTCGTCGCTGGGCGAGCTGCTGGTCAGCGGCCTGGGCCTGGCGATGATCGCGCGCTACGTGCCCGAGCGCATGGGCGGCTTCATGATGGGCGCGTACTTCGTCGCCTCGGGCGTGTCGCAGTACCTGGGCGGCATCGTGGCCAACTTCGCCAGCATTCCGGAGAACATCACCGACCCGCTGCAGACCATGCCGATCTACACCAGCCTGTTCAGCAAGCTGGGCTGGGCCGGCATCGCCTGCACCGTGATCGCGCTGGCCGTGCTGCCGCTGATGCGCAAGCTGTCGGCACAGCATCACGCGCACAACAACCCGGCGCCGCTGCCGACGATCGGTTCGGAGCAGTAAGCCCGGCGGCGATCAGGCGACCCGCCGACCCGGCGGGTCGCGACACCGCGCAACACATTGCCTGCCATGCCACAGCAGATCGTCATCCGACAGGTAGGACCCCACGCACTGACCCGCGCGCTGGCGTGGCTGCGGCTGTGCGCGATCGCCGGCCAGAGCACCGCGGTGCTGGTATGCGCATGGTGGATGGATCTGCAGATCCCGCTGCTGCCGCTGCTGCTGGGCATCGGCGTGCTGGCGGTGTTCGCCGTGTTTGCCGCCTGGCGGCTGGCGCAACCGTGGCCGCTGCGCGAGTGGGAAGCGGTCTGTCACATCGCGTTCGACACGCTGGTGCTGGGTTACCTGCTGTATTTCACCGGCGGCGCCAGCAACCCGTTCATCACCCTGCTGCTGGTGCCGATCGCGCTCACCGCGGCGGCGTTGCCCGGGCGCTCGGTGCTGGCGGTGTCGGCGCTGGCCGGCGTGGCCTACGTGATCCTGCTCTACGCGCATGTTCCGTTGCCGCTGCCCCCGCATGGCAGCGCGCCCGGGCGGTTCTCGCTGCACGTGGCGGGGATGGGCGTGAACTTCGTCATCATGGCGCTGCTGCTCAGCTTCTTCATCAGCCGCCTGGCGCGGGTGCTGCGCGAGCAGCAGAAAGAGGTGCAGCGCGTGCGCGAACGCGCGTTGCGCGGCGAGGGCATCCTGGCCATCGCCACCCAGGCGGCCGGGGCCGCGCATGAGCTGAACACGCCGCTGTCGACCATGCGCACGCTGCTGCCGGAGCTGCGCCGCGAACACGCCGGCAACCCGCTGCTGGACGAGGATCTGGCGCTGCTGGAGGACCAGGTGGATCGCTGCCGCACGATCCTGCGCGAGATGATCGCCTTCGGCAAGGCGCAGCTGTCGCAGGACCCCGAGCGCATCCGCGTGGACAAGTTCATCCACGGTTGCCTGGAGCGCTTCCAGCTGTTGCGGCCCGAAGCGGAGCTTGCCCTGAGCCTCGACGAGACGCTGGCGGCGCTGGTGCTGCGCACGCCGGCCGGGCTGCGCCATGCGCTGATCAACCTGCTCAACAATGCCGCCGACGCCTCGGCGGCCAACGGCTCCAATGCAGTGTCGCTGCGCATCACCCGCGACGACCGCTGGCTGGAGCTGAGCGTGTCCGACCGCGGCCCGGGTTTCGACACCGCCGACGAACTGACCCGGCTCGGCTATTCGCGCAAGCAGAGCGGGCTCGGCATCGGCCTGGCGCTGGCCGAGGCCACGGCCGAGCGCCTGAGCGGCGAACTGGTGGCGCGCAACGTCGAACAGGGCGCCGAGATGTGCCTGCGGCTGCCGCTGGCGGTGATCGCCGAACCGGTCGATACCGGGCGCTGACGCGCCAGGCGTGCAACCGGCGCCGCTTCCGGCAAGAATGGACGCCTGCCCGAGTGAAGGAAACCGAACCATGACCGAGTCGCCCCTTGCCGATCCGGTGCGCCCCTTGCTGCTGGTCGACGACGACGCCACGTTCCTGCGCGTGCTGGCCCGCGCGCTCGGCTCGCGCGGCTTCGAGGTCATCACCGCCAGCAATTTCGACGAGGCACGCGCGCTGACCCGCCGCCATCGCCCGCGCTACTGCGTGCTGGACCTGAAACTCGGCGAGGAGAACGGCCTGCGACTGATCCCCGAGCTGCATACCCTGGTGCCGGACCTGCGCGTGCTGCTGCTGACCGGCTATGCCTCGATCGCCACCGCGGTGGAGGCGATCAAGCGAGGTGCGCACGACTACCTCGCCAAGCCGGTGGACGCCGACGCGGTGGTGCGCGCCCTGCTCGACGGCGATGCCGCCGCGCCCGAAGACAACGAGCCGCCGGACGCCCCCGAACAACCCCTGGCCCTGCGCCGGCTCGAGTGGGAGCACATCCAGCGCGTGCTCACCGAATGCGACGGCAACATTTCCGAGACCGCGCGCCGGCTCGGCATGCACCGCCGCACGCTGCAGCGCAAGCTCGGCAAGCACCCGGTGCGCGAGCGCCCCGGCGAGGAGTGAGGTTCGGCGCCGGCACCTTTTGGTGCCGCGCGCATCCCATGCACGCTCCATGCTGCGACAAGTTGCCGTCTGTCGCACCGCGTGCAGCGGACTATGATTGAACCTTGGACCCCCATCCAGAGTTTCACTTTGAAACGCCTCCCCTCCGGCTTTTGCGCACTTGCGCTCGTGTTGTGTGCCAGCCCCGCGCTGGCCTCCGATCCCACCCACCCGGTGACGCTGTCGCCGGTCTCGGTACACGCCAGCGACACCATGGTCACCGAGACGCCTGCCGTGCAGGTGCGCGTGACGCGCCTGCAACTGCAGCGGCAGAACGGCACCGACAGCGCCGATGCACTGAAGTACGTGCCGAACATGCAGGTGCGCAAGCGCTACATCGGCGATCCGAACGCCGTCATCAGCGGCCGCAACGCCGGCACCCTGCAGAGCGCGCGCAGCCTGGTCTATGCCGACGGGCTGCTGCTCTCCAACCTGATGACCAACGGCTGGGATGGCGCACCGCGCTGGGGCATGGTCGCGCCCGGCGAGATCGGCGCGGTCGACATCCTGTACGGACCGTATTCCGCGCTGTATCCGAGCAACTCGCTGGGCACCACGGTGCTGATCCACACCGTGCTGCCGCAGCAGTTCACCGCCAGCGTCGACGCGAGGTTCTTCAGCCAGGACTATGCCGACGATTACGGCGCCGGCGACCACTACGACGGCCACCAGGCCGCGTTCACCCTGGGCGACAAGCGGGGGCGTTTCAGCTGGCTGCTGGAATACAGCCGCCTCGACAACCACGGCCAACCGATGCAGTACGCCACCGCCCGGGCCGGCGGCGATCCGGCGCTCGCGGTGCCGGTGACCGGTGCCACCGCCGACCGCAACCCGAACGGTTCGCCGCGGCTGGTCTACGGCGCCAACAGCATCGAGCACACCGTGCAGGACCAGGCCAAGCTGAAGCTCGGCTTCGACCTCGGCGAGCATGTCGCGGCGCTGGCCACCGTGGGCTGGTGGCACAACCGCGCCGAGGATCGCACCCGCAGCCTGATCCGCGATGCCGACGGCACCCTGGTCAGCGGCGGCGTGATCGACGCGGCCGGCAAAACCTGGACCTTGCCCGCCAGCGGCCTGGCGCCGTCGAATGCGCGCGACACCCACCTGCTGTACGGGCTCGAGTTGAACGGCACGCTGGACAACGACTGGCGCTGGACCGCCGTCGCCAGCCACTACGATTTCCGGCATTCGCGACTGCACAGCGCCAGCCTGGCCGAGCCCGGCACGCCACGCGGCGGCCCCGGCACCGTGGCGAGCAAGGATGGTTCGGGCTGGGACACGTTCGACCTGCGCAGCTCCGGCCCGCTCGGCGAGCGCCACCTGTTGTACGCCGGCGTGCACGGCGACCGCTACGTGCTGACGACGCGCGTGCGCGATGCCAGCGACTGGCGCAGCGGCGCCGACGGAGCATTGCGCAGCGTCTACGCCGGCCGCACCCAGACCCGCGCCGCCTACCTGCAGGACGTGTGGAGCTTCACCGACACCTGGACGCTGACCCTCGGCGGTCGCCTGGAGCAATGGCGCGCCTACCGCGGCGTGCTCGCCAACGCCGTCGACACGCTGCGCTACGCCGACCGCAAGCGCACCGATTTCTCGCCCAAGGCTGCGCTGACCTGGGACTTCGCACAGGACTGGGAGCTGCGACTGGCCTGGGGCAAGGCGGTGCGCTACCCCACCGTGTCCGAACTGTTCCAGGGCAGCATCTCGGCCGGCGCCATCGTCAACAACAATCCCGCGCTCGCGCCGGAAGTCGACCGCTCCACCGACCTCACCCTGACCCGCCACACGGGCAACGGCCACTGGCGCGTCTCGCTGTACCAGGACCTGATCGCCGATTCGCTGTACACGCAGACCGACATCACCGTCAGCCCCAGCGTGACCAGCGTGCAGAACATCGACCGCATGCGCGGACGCGGCATAGAAGGCGCGTTCGACTTCCACGACGTCTGGCTCGACGGGCTCGACCTGTCCGCCAGCCTCGCCTTCAACGATGCCCGCACGCTGCGCGATCGCCAGTACCCGCTGGCCGAGGGCAAGGTATTCCCGCGCATCCCGAAGCTGCGCGTCAGCGTGTTCGCGGATTACCGCTTCGCACCACAGTGGGACGCCTCGCTGGGCATCCGCCACTCCGGCCGCCAGTACGGCAGCCTGGACAACAGCGACCACGTCGACAGCTACGGCGCGGTGAGCCGTTTCACCGTCGCCGACGCAAAGCTGCGCTGGAAGTTCGCGCCGGCCTGGACTGCCGCGCTGGGCGTGGACAACATCGGCAATACACATTACTGGGTCTACCATCCCTACGCCGGTCGTACCTGGTTCGGCGAGCTGCGCTGGGAGTTGTGACATCCCCTACCGACCTCCCCTTGCGGGCAGGGGAAGCAAGGCCGAAAACCCGAGGAACACTCCATGCGCCACCTGCTGATCGCCCTGCTCTGCCTGCTCTCGCCCGTCGCCTTCGCCCACGACGGCATGCACATGGAGATGCCGAAAAGCCCCGCGCTGGGCGCCAGCGCGGCGTTCGACAGCCATGGCGGCCTGTACGTCGTGGACGCGGCCGATGGCCTCGTGCGGCTGCGCCACTCCGACGACGACGGCCGCACGCTGAGCGCGCCGATGCCGGTGAACGCGGTCGCCGAACGCATCTACAGCGAAGGCGAGAACCGGCCGAAGATCGCCTTCGGTCCGCACGACGAGCTCTACGTGAGCTGGTCGCAGCCGCGCGCCGCGCCGTGGACCGGCTTCGTGCGGTTCGCCCGTTCGGTGGACGGCGGCGAACACTTCAGCACGCCGATCACCGTGCACCACGACCGCGCCGAGATCACCCATCGCTTCGATGCGCTGGCCGTGGATGGCCACGGCCGCATCGTGGTCGCCTGGATCGACAAGCGTGATCTCGAGGCCGCAAAGGCAGCCGGCCGGCCGTACGAAGGTGCCGCGGTGTACTACAGCTGGTCCGACGATGGCGGCAAGAGCTTCGTGCCGGAACGCAAGCTGGTCGACCAGAGTTGCGAATGCTGCCGCATCGCGCTGGCGCGCATGCCCGACGGCGAGGTCGCCGCGTTCTTCCGCGGCATTTATGGCGACAACATCCGCGACCACGCGTTTGCCGTGCTGCACACCGACGGCCGTGCACCCCATGTCGAGCGTGCGACCTTCAGCGACTGGCACATCGCCGGCTGCCCGCACCATGGTCCGGGCTTGGGCGTCGGCGCCGACGGCGTGCGTCACGCGGTGTGGTACGAGGCCGGCCACGGCCCCGCGATCTGGTACGGCCAGCTCGATCCCGGCCAGCGGCCGCAGCAGTTGCTGAAGCTCGCCGGGGCCGGCGCCAGCCACGCCGACGTGGCAGTGCATGGCCGCACTGTCTGGGTGACCTGGAACCAGGTCGATGCGGATGGCTATCGCCTGATGCTGCGCCGATCGACCGACAACGGCGCACACTTCGACGCTACCCGCGAGATCGCGAGCAGCGCCGGCGCCGCCGGCTCGCCGCAGTTGTTGCAGAAGGACGGCCACGCCTTCGTCGCATGGAACACGGCCCAAGGCTTTCGCCTGATCCGGGTGACGCCATGAAGCGACTGGTGCTGATCGTGGCCCTGTTGTTCCCCGTGCTGGCCATGGCCGGCACGCTGCAACCGCTGGCCGCCGGCGACATCGCCGCGCTGCTGAAGCCGCCGACGCACGGCGAGCGGATCATCGTGCTGTGGGCGCTGGACTGTGCCTATTGCGAACCCAATCTGGAGGCGCTGGCCAAACTGCAGCGCGCCCACCCGCGCGACATCGAACTGGTGATCGTCACCACCGACAGCATCGAACGCCGCCGGGCGATCGAGGCACGGCTGCAGCACATGAAAGTGGACGGCCTCCCGAATCGCGCCTACGCCGAAGCCATGCCCGAGCGCCTCAACTTCCTGCTCGATCCGACCTGGGGCGGCGAGACCCCGCGCGTACTGGTGATTCGCGCCGACGGCAGTCGCCTGGGCATCAGCGGCGAACTCACTCCCGCGCAGATGCGCAAAATCAGGTAGGACTCGCGCTGCCCGCCGGCTCTTCCGTGCACCGCGGCCGGGAGCGGCGGACGGTGTCCGCCCAGCGCGTCAGGGTTGGGCGTCGCTCTCGGCGGGAACCGGCTCCGGGATTTCCGTGGTGCCGTCATCCTCGTCGCCGTAGATCGCCACGTGCGGCACACCGTCGGCGCCGATCCAGCCACGATACATGCCGTCGGTGTTGAACGGGATCGCGATGTGGCCCTCCGCGTCCAGCGCGATGGCGCCGCCGTTGCCGCCCATCGACGGGATCTGCTGGTTGATCACCTCGGCGGCGGCGCGTTTCAGCGGCACGCGCATCTGGGTCACTTTCATGCAGATCGAATGTGCCGCGACGGCACGGATGTAGAACTCGCCCCAGCCCGTGCCGGAGACCGCGCAGCTCTCGTTGGCGTAGGTGCCGGCGCCGATGATCGGCGAATCGCCGATGCGGCCCCAGCGCTTGTCGGTCATGCCGCCGGTGGAGGTGCCGGCGGCCAGGTGGCCGCGCGCGTCCAGCGCCACCGCACCGACCGTGCCGAAGTGTTTGGCCGTCTCGACGTCCGCATGCGGCTGCTTCGCCGCATCCTCCTTCAGCGCCCGCTGCAATTGCTGCCAGCGCGCATCGGTGCGGAAATACGCGGCATCGACCAGGGTGATGCCCTGCTCCTTGGCGAACTCTTCCGCACCGGCGCCGGACAGCATCACGTGCGGCGAATGCTCCATCACCGCGCGCGCCAGCAGGATCGGATTCTTCACGTGCTCGACCCCCGCCACCGCGCCGGCACGCAAGGTGTCGCCATCCATGATCGCCGCGTCGAGCTCGTTTCTCCCGTCATGGGTGAACACCGCGCCCTTGCCCGCGTTGAAGTTCGGATCGTCCTCCAGCACGGTGATCGCCGCAGTCACCGCGTCCAGCGCGCTGTCGCCGGCCTTGAGCCGGGCATGGCCCTGCTGCAGCGCCCGGGTCATCGCCGCACGCACGGCCTGCTCCTTCGCCGGCGTCATGTCACGCACGACCACGCCGGCGCCGCCGTGGATGACCAGCACGGGCGAAACGGCGGCGTGACTCATGGCGGTGATTCCGAAGACAGCAAGGGCAACAAGCAGATGGCGCGACTTCACGACACTCTCCGATTAATGACCGGATGAGTATAGCCAGCTTGATCGGTCACTTATCTAAGAAACGCAACTGTTTGCCCTCAATCATCACCTGCTTGCCTTCAATCATCCCGATCATATGGAGGGCTACCGCGGCTGGTATCTCGGCGTAATCAAAAGTCATCCGACGCTCGTCCAGCGCCTCCGGGTTGACCAGTACAAACCCTGCCTTGGCCGCGACATATTCGGCGGCAGCGCGCGCGGAAACATTCTTGAGTTTCAGACTGATCGTGCCCGGCTGAGCCGCGGCAGAAGACAGCGATTCACTATCGCAGCCCATGCTTGGCGTGAGCGCGATGTTGATGGTGTTGTCTTCGAGCTTCCCACTTTGCTGGGGGCCACCGTCAACGACCTGGCCGAACACGATGCTCGCCTGCTGGCCAGGCATGGTCCGCACGATCGGCTTGGCCGACTGCGTCCGCACATTGCCGCCACCGCGATCAAAACGGGTATCGACCTCCGCACTGATTTCCAGTTGACCGCTGGCCACCGGCGACACCGCGAAACGGCCCTGCCACGACAGCTTGCTGGTGTCGGTTCCGCTCAGCTCGGCGTATTCGCCCGGCTTCAGGCAGCGGATGAAATGCATCGAGTCGGGATGGCCTGCCATGGCGACGTCGATCTTCAGCGTGTAGCGATCACTGATGCCGCCGCCGACATTTGCCTGTGGCGAAGGTGTCGAGGCGTAGACGGCACCGGCCACGCCGATGGCGAGGACGGCAAGAAGAACGCCACCGGCACGCCGGCGGAAAAGATCAGGCTGTTGCAGTTTCAACATGGCGATTCGCTCCGTGATGGGATGACGGGGTGACCAGGGGCAACCCACCGGTAATGCGAGCGCGGCCGACTGGGTCTTCAACATCGCATTCGCATAACTGCGCCGCTGCGTGCCATGCGCGCGCAACACCGCGGCATCGCAGGCCAGTTCCTGGTCATGGCGTAACGCGGCGAGTGCCCACCAGGCCAGAGGATGGAACCAGAACAACGCGACAACGAGTTGCGCCAGCAAGCACCACCAGCCATCGCGGCGGCGCGCGTGGGTAGTTTCATGGGCGAGGATCAGCATCTGCTCGGTGGGGTCGTAGCGACATTCGAAATCGGCCGGGAGCACGATGCGACTGCGCCAGGCACCGACCAGGGCAGGCCCGATATCCGAGCCGGGCGCGCGCAGCATCGGCCAGTGCGAGCGCTCGTCAACGATACGGGTGGCACCACGCAACCGCGCCCGGTAACGCGATTGCGCGAGCGCCGCCAGCAGCAGGCTGAGCACGCTGCCCAGCAGCCACAGCAGCACGACCCATGTGCGCCAGCCGATGACAGCAGACCCGGTGGTTTGTACCGGCAACTCGGCGGCCGCGGTGATCGCGGATATCACCGGCGACCACACCACGACCGGAGCGATGGCCGCATGCGGCAGTTGGCTGGCCAATAGCGCCAGCGGCGCCAGCAACCACAGCTGGAACGCGCGCTCGGTGCCGAACAGGCGACGGCATGACCGGCGCAGCGCGGCCACCAACAGCACCGCGGCGGTGAAAGCGAGGATCAGCAGCAAGCCGCGGCCAAACCAGTCGATCCCGGCCCATTCAATGCTGCTCATCGTCGAGCTCCTTCAGCAGCTTGCGCAGTTCGGCGATGTCCTTCTTCGACAGCTTGCGCTGCTCGGAGAAGTGCGCCACCAAGGGCGCCACGCGGCCGCCGAACAGACGATCGAGCAGGCCCTTGCTCTCCTGCTGCACGTATTGCTCGCGCGCCAGCAGCGGCGTGTAGAGGTAGCGGCGGCCGTCGCGTTCGGCCTGCACGGCCTTTTTCTTCAGCAGGCGGTTGAGCAGGGACTTCACCGTGCCCTCCTGCCAGCCCTGCGAGGGCCCGACCTCGGCCAGGATCTCCTCGGCCGTGCGCGGGGCCTCGCGCCAGAGCACGTCCATCACCACCGCTTCGGCTTCGCTGATCGCCATGAGTCACCGTTTACGCGTGTAAGTGAATCTATGTTTACATGCGTAATTGTTCGCGTCAAGCCATGTGCCTGCCTGTCTGCGACCTTGGTACAAGGCCGGCCGGCGCGATTCCGTCGTATCCTTGGCAGCTGACTCTCCATGAGGAAGGCACGGCAATGGACAAGGTTTACCCGAGCGCGACGAAAGCCCTTGAGGGCGTGTTGTTCGACGGCATGACGATCGCCGCCGGCGGTTTCGGCCTGTGCGGCATCCCCGAGAACCTGATCGGCGGCCTGCTGCAGGCGGGCACCAGGGACCTGACCATCGTGGGCAACAACGCCGGCGTGGACGATTTCGGCATGGGCCCGCTGCTCAAGACCCACCAGGTCAAGCGCGTGTACGCCTCGTACGTGGGCGAGAACAAGGAGTTCGAGCGGCAGACGCTGGCCGGCGAACTGGAGCTGCACCTGACGCCGCAGGGCACGCTGGCCGAGAAGCTGCGCGCCGGCGGCGCCGGCATCCCCGGCTTCTACACGCGCACCGCGTTCGGCACCAAGCTGGCCGAGGGCAAGGAGACCAAGGTATTCAACGGCAAGGAGTACGTGCTGGAGGAATCCATCACCGCCGACCTGTCCATCGTCAAGGCGTGGAAGGGCGACGCGATGGGCAACCTGGTGTTCCGCGAGACGGCGCGCAATTTCAACCCGATGATCGCCACCTGCGGCAAGGTCTGCGTGGCCGAGGTGGAGCACCTGGTGCCGGTCGGCGAGCTGGACCCGAACAACATCCACGTGCCGGGCATCTACGTCGACCGCATCGTGCAGGGCGAGAAGTACGAGAAGCGCATCGAGATCCGCACCCTCGCCGGCGCCAACACCGGCAAGGAAAACCCGACGCGCACCGCGATGGCACAGCGCGCCGCGAAGGAATTGCGCGACGGTTACTACGTGAACCTCGGCATCGGCATCCCCACCCTGGTGGCCAACCACATCCCGGCCGGCGTGAACGTGGTGCTGCAGTCGGAGAACGGCCTGCTCGGCATCGGCCCGTTCCCCACCGAGGATCAGGTCGACCCCGACCTGATCAACGCCGGCAAGCAGACCATCACCACCCTGCCCGGCTCGGCGTTCTTCTCCAGCGCCGATTCCTTCGCGATGATCCGCGGCGGCCACATCGACCTGTCGATCCTCGGCGGCATGGAAGTCTCCGCCACCGGCGATCTCGCCAACTGGATGGTACCCGGCAAGATGGTCAAGGGCCCGGGCGGCGCGATGGACCTGGTCAGCGGCGTGCGCCGCGTGGTGGTGTTGATGGAGCACTGCGCGAAGGACGGCTCGCCGAAGATCAAGCAGCAATGCGAGTTGCCGATCACCGGCAAGGAATGCGTGGACCTCGTCATCACCGACCTGTGCGTGTTCTCGGTGGAGAAGGGCAAGGGCCTGACCCTGATCGAGCTCAACGACGGCGTGAGCCTGGGCGACGTGAAGGCGAAGACCGGCTGCGCGTTCGCCGTGGCGCCGGCGCTGCAAGCCGGCTGATTCGCGCAGGAGCGCGCTTGCGCGCGATGCCTCCCGTCACGCGACGACGGGGCGTTGCGCGTTGCCGGGCGCCTACGCGTTCGGGCTTTGCCCGCCCGCCGGCAGGGCGTCGGGAAAACGGATGCGCGCGATGCTTTCGCCTCCTGCATGCGTCTGCAGCTCCAGCGGCCAGCCGAAGCGGTCGCTGATCTGCCGCGCGATCGCCAGCTCGAATCCGTGCCGATCGGCACCGGGCGCGCCCGCATCGACATCGGCAACGGCATCGGCATCGCCAGCGCCAGCGTCTTTCGCCGGGGCGAGGTTGCGCACGCTTACCATGCCGGGTTCGACGCTGACCACCACGCTGCCGCGCTCGGCCTGCTGGCAGGCATTGCGCAGAAGCTGCCAGCACAGCACCGAGAACACCCGTGGCGAGCTGTCCAGCGCAAAGGTCGCCGGCTGTTCCAGGCGCAACTCGATCGGCCGGCCGCAGAGCATTTCGCGCGCGGCCTGAAGTTCGCCCTGCAGCACGTCGTTCACCACGAAGCGCTCGGTATCCACCGGCGTGCCGGCATCGCGTGCGAGCACCAGCAGCGCCTCGACCAGCATTTCCAGTTCGCGCGAGGCACGCTTGATCCGGCGCACCGAGCGCGAGCCGAAATCGCTCAGGCCCTGCTCGTCGACCAGCATGTCGACCGACATGCGGATCACCGTCAGCGGACTGCGCAGTTCGTGGCTGGCGTCGCGGGTGAAGTTGCGCTCGCGCTGACCGTAACCGGCGATGCGCGTGGCGAAGCCGTGCAGGCCGCGCGCCAGCGACGCCACGTCCGCATCCGTGCGGCGTGACAGGCGTTGCGGGTGGAACGCTTCCGGGTCGGGCCGGGCATCGTTCCAGCCGGCCATCAATCGCGCCAGCGAGCGGATCTGCACCCACTCGTGCTGGGCGGCCAGGCACGCCAGCACGGTGGTGATGAGGATCAGCACGATCACCGCTTCCCACGGCGCGACGTTGAAAATGCCCATCGCGCCGATGATCAGCAGGGCCACGAACTGCAAGCCGAACACCCAGGCGATGCGTCGCTTGAAGGCTCCCGTGCGGAATGTGATCGCGTTCGACACCCTGCTGTTCATTGCCCTCGCCGCCTCGCCATCACGCAGGTTGCTGCGCCGACGCCATTTCCGATTCCAGGTCGGCCAGCCGGTAGCCAGCGGAATGGATGGTATGTAGCAAAGGTCGTGCGAAGGGTTTGTCGATGACGCGACGCAAGTTGTACAGGTGCGAGCGCAGCGTGTCCGAATCGGGCAGCGTGTCGCCCCAGATCTCGCGCTCGATGTCGCGCCGGCTGACCACGCGCGGCGATTCGCGCATCAGGATCGCGAGCAGTTTCAGGCCGATCGGCGACACCACCAGATCCTGGCCCTCGCGGGTCAGCCGCAGCGTGGCGGTGTCCAGCGTCATGTCGCCCACGGTGAGCACTTCGGTGGATACCTGGCGGCGGTCGCGGCGGATCAGCGCGCGCAGCCGCGCCACCAGTTCGCGCACCTCGAACGGCTTGACCAGGTAGTCGTCGGCGCCGGCCTCCAGGCCGACCAGCTTGTCTTCCAGGGTGTCGCGCGCGGTGAGCATCAGCACGGGCGTGGACTTCTTCGCCTCCTTGCGCAGCTTGCGGCAAAGCTCCAGGCCGTCCAGCCCGGGCAGCATCAGGTCCAGCACGATCACGTCGTAACTGTTGGATACGGCCAGGTGCAACCCGCTCACGCCGTCGGCCGCGTAATCGACGGAATAACCCCGCATTTCAAGGAACTCGCCCACCATCTCGGCGATCTGGCGGTTGTCTTCAACCAGCAGGATCAGGCCCGCTTGCTCGTCATGAGTCGTCATGTCTTGCCTCGCTGTGGTCCGGTTTCACATTTGTGAAGGTATACCCGGAGCCACGGTGACGACGGCGTGAACTGGCCGCGGCGCCGTTCAGTGGACGTTGGGCGCTTGCAGCAGCGGTTGCAGCACCTTCCACACGTTTTCCAGCACGCGCGGCTCGGCGGCGGCCACCGGGTGCAGGCCGTCGGCCTGCATGAGGCCGGGGTCCAGCGCGACGCCGTCGAGCAGGAACGGCAGCAGCGCGACCTTCCGCTGGCGCGCCAGGTCGGCGTAGATCGCGCGCAAGCCGTCGCGGTACTGCGGGCCGTAGTTCACCGGCAGCTCGATGCCCAGCAGCAGCACGCGTGTCTTGTGCTTTTGCGCCAGCTCGATCATCGCCGTCAGGTTGTCGCGCAAGGCCGGCAGCGGCAACCCGCGCAGGCCGTCATTGGCGCCCAGTTCGATCACCAGCACCGCCGGCTGGTAGGTCTGCAGCAAGGCGGGCAAGCGGTGTCGGCCGCTCAGCGAGGTTTCGCCGCTGATGCTGGCATTGACCGCACGCCACTTCGGCACCATCTTGCCCAGACGGACATCCAGCAGATGCACCCACCCGGCTTCGACCGGAATGTTGTGCGCGGCGGACAGCGAGTCGCCCAGCACCAGGACGGTCTTCGGCGCCGCCGCGTGGGCGACGCCGAAACCGCAGAGCAGAACCAGCAACCACAGGCAGCGCCGCATGAATGATTCTTCCCGTCCCGTCCTCGAAGCCCGTGATGTTAGCAAGTCGGTCAACGGCCCCGAGGGGCGGCTCGACATCCTCGACGGCGTGGACCTGCGCGTGATGCCCGGCGAGAGCTTCGCCATCGTGGGCGCTTCCGGCTCGGGCAAGACCACCCTGCTCGGCCTGCTGGCCGGGCTGGACACGCCCGACCGCGGCAGCATCGCCCTCGACGGCCATGCGCTGGAGCAGCTGGACGAGGAAGCCCGCGCCGAACTGCGGCGGCGACTGGTCGGCTTCGTGTTCCAGTCGTTCCACCTGCTGCCGGCGCTCACTGCCGAGGAGAACGTGATGCTGCCGCTGGAACTGGAGGGCAGCAGCGCGGCGCGCAGCCGTGCGCGGGAGGCGCTCGAGGCGGTGGGCCTGAGCGCGCGGCGGCGGCACTACCCCGCGCAGCTTTCCGGCGGCGAGCAGCAACGCGTGGCGATCGCCCGCGCCTTCGTGCACGGCCCGCGCGTGCTGTTCGCCGACGAGCCCACCGGCAACCTGGACCAGCGCACCGGCCACCACATCTGCGACCTGCTGTTCGCGCTCAACCGCGACCACCGCACCACCCTGGTGCTGGTCACCCACGACGCCGGCCTGGCCGCGCGCTGCGATCGCCGCATCGAGCTGGAGGAAGGGCGCGTGGCGTCGACCGACGCGGGCGTGCCGGCATGAGCCTGCTGCGCTTGTCGCTGCGCAGCCTGCGTCGCGAATGGCACCTGCCTGAACTGCGCACGCTGGCCGCCTCGCTGGTGCTGGCGGTGGTGGCGCTGGGCGTGGTCGCCACGCTGGCGAGCCGGATCGAGCGTGGCATGCTGGCCAGCGCCGCGGAGTTGATCGGCGGGGACATCGGCGTATCCGCGCCGCAGGCCCTGCCTGCCGCCTTCGCCGACAAGGCACGCCAGGACGGCCTGCAGCTGACGCGCACCGCCGGCTTTCCCAGCGTGGCGTTCGCCCACGAACGCACCCAACTGCTCGACGTGCAGGCAGTGGATGCGCACTATCCGCTGCGCGGCACGCTGGAGCTGCGCGATCGCAACGGCCATGCGCTGCCGCCGAGCCGCGCGCCGGTCGCCGGCGAGGTCTATCTGGATCATCGCGCGCTGGTCGCGCTGGGCCTCGCGGTGGGCGACCGCCTGCAACTGGGCGGGCGCATGCTCACCATCGGCGCCGAACTGCTGCGCCAGCCCGACGGCGGCGAACTGCTCGCGCTGGCGCCGCGCGCGCTGATGAGCCTGGCCGATGCCGAGCAGGCCGGCTTGCTCGGGCGCGGCAGCCGCGCGCGCCATCGGCTGTTGCTGGCCGGCTCGCCGGATGCGGTGCGCGCCTGGCGCGACTGGGCCGAGACGACCGCGCTGCCCTCGGGTGCGCAACTGATTACGCCGGAGCAGACCCGGGAACGCATGCGCAGTGCGTTCGACCGCGCCGGTTCATTCCTGCGGCTGACTGCGCTGCTGTCGGCCCTGCTCGCCGGCATCGCGATCGCCCTTTCCGCCCAGCGCTACGCCCGGCGCAAGACTGCCGAAGTGGCCTTGCTGCGCGCGCTGGGCACCTCGCGCCGGCGCGTGCTCGGCCTGCTGCTGGGCACCCTGGGTGCGCTCGCCGTGCCGGCGGCGGCGCTGGGCGTCGCGCTGGCATTGGGAATGGCGCAGCTGGCGTGGTTGCTGGCCAGTCAGCTGTTCGGCAACGTGCCCACGGTCTTGCCGCTGGCGCCGGCATTCGCTGCCGCGGCCATGGGCATCGCGGTGCTGGTGGGCTTCGCGCTGCCGCCGCTGGCACGGCTGGCCGAAGTGCCGCCGGTGGCGGTGTTCCGGCAGAGCCTGTCGCGACGGGTGCGGCGTTTCGATGCGCTGTACCTGATCCCCGCCTTGGTGGCGCTGGGCCTGATCTGGGGCCAGAGCGGTTCGCTGCAGCTGGCCGGCATCCTTGCCGGCAGCCTGCTCGGCGTGAGCGTACTCGCGGCGCTGCTGGCCGGCGCCTTGCTGTGGCTTGCCCGGCGCATCGCCCCGGGCGCACATCCGGCGTTGCGATTGGGCCTGGCGGCGCTGGCACGACGACCGGCGCTGAGCGTGATCCAGGCAACCGCGCTCAGCCTGGGTCTGTGCGCGTTGTTGCTGCTTGCGGTGGTGGCACCGGCGTTGCTGCAAGGCTGGCGCCAGGAATTGCCGGCGGATACGCCCAACTGGTTCGCCCTGAACCTGCAAAGCGACCAGCGCGCCGGCTTTTCGCAATCGCTGGCGCGGATCGGCGCCGACCAGCTCAACATGCTGCCGCTGGCGGTAGGCAAGCTCACCGCGATCAACGGCCACGCCATCGACCGACTGCAGTTCGCGGACCCGCGCGCCAAGGAGTGGACCGATCGCCAGCTGCGGCTGTCGTGGTCCGCCGCGCTGCCGCCGGCGAACGAGGTGGTGGCCGGCCACTGGCATGGGGCTGCGCCGGATCGGCCCGAGGTGTCGATCGACACCATGTGGCGCGACATGTTCGGCCTGAAGCTCGGCGACACGATGCGCTTCGACGTCGGCGAAGGCAGCCTGGAGGCGCGGGTGGGCAGCATCCGCAAGGTCGACTGGAGCTCATTCCGGGTCAACTTCTTCCTGCTGCTCGACCCGGCCCACGCCAGCGAGCTGCCGCACACCTGGCTGGCCAGCTTCCACCTGTCGTCCGGACACGCGGCGGAACTGGCGCAACTGTCGCGCGAATACGGCAACCTCAGCCTGGTCGACGTCGACTCGCTGCTCGATCGGGTGCGCGAGATCATCGACCGCGTGGGCAGCGCGGTGCGCTGGATCCTCGGCTTCAGCCTGCTGGCCGGCATCCTGGTGCTGGCCGCGGCGCTGGCCGCCAGCGCGGCCGAGCGGCGCCACGAGGCCGCGCTGCTGCGCACGCTGGGCGCGCGCCGTGCACAGCTGCGCGTGGCCGCCGCCTGCGAATTCGCCATGCTGGGCCTGGTCGCCGGCCTGACCGCCGCGCTGGGTGCCGCCGGCGGCGGCTGGTGGCTGGGTCGGGCGGTATTCCACATCGAGGGCTTCGTGCCGCCGGCGTGGCCGCTGGTCGCCAGCGCGGCCGCCGCCGCGCTGGTGGTGATGCTGCTGGGACTGGCCGGCACGCGCCGGGTCAGCCGCACGCCACCGATGCGCCTGCTGCGCGAGGGCTGAGCGCGCGTGGAACCTGCCGCGTCGTCACCCGCCACCGGCTGGCGCAAACGCCTGCAGCACGAATGGCTGCTGCTGGTGTTCGCCGCGCTGGTGCTGTTGCTGGCGCTGCTCGATCCGCGTCCGGTCGACGATTATCGGCACTGGCTGCAACTGCCCACGCTGGCCGGCCTGACCGGCCTGCTGATCGCGATCCAGGGCATCCGCGACAGCGGCCTGGTGCAGCACGCAGCGGCCGCTTCGCTGGCGCGGGCGCACTCGCTGCGCGGCCTGGGGCTGTTGCTGGTGGCCGCCAGCGCGCTGCTCTCGATGGTGCTGACCAACGACGTGAGCCTGTTCCTGATCGTGCCGCTGACCGTGTCCATCGGCGCGATCTCCAACCTGCCGGTGCTGCGCATGGTGGTGCTGGAGGCGCTGGCGGTGAACGCCGGCTCCACGCTCAGCCCGATCGGCAACCCGCAGAACCTGCTGTTGTGGCAGCACTCGCGGCTGTCGTTCCTCGATTTCGCGCTGGCGATGCTGCCGGCCGCGGCCGTCATGCTGGCACTGGTGGCGGCGTTCACCTGGTACTGGCTGCCGCGCGATCGGGTGGCATTGAGCCCCCGGCACATCGACGGCGCGGTGCACTCGGGCCGCCTCGGCGCGTGGTCGATGATTGCGCTGGTCGGCATGGTGGTGGCGATGGAATACGATCTGGCGCCGCTGGGCGCCGTGGCGCTGCTGGTGCTGTTCGGGGCGCTGGCCCGCGCCTCGCTGGTGCGGATCGACTGGCTGTTGCTGCTCACCTTCGCCGCGATCTTCCTCGGCCTCGGCCACTTCGCCGAGCTGCCGCTGATGCAGCGCGTGCTCGACGGGCTCCATCTCGATCAACCGATGGTGCTGTTCGCCAGCGGCATTGTCGCCGCGCAGCTGATCAGCAACGTGCCGGCGACCGTGCTGCTGCTCGAGCGAGCGCCGGATGCCATCGCGCTGGCGGTGGCGGTCAATGTGGGCGGCTTCGGCGTGGCGATCGGTTCGCTGGCCAACCTGATCGCCCTGCGCCTGGCCCGGCAGCCGCAGGCCCTGCGGCAGTTGCACCGGGTGTCGATCCCGTTCCTGCTGGTGTGCGCGCCGTTGGTGTATCTGGTTTCGCATTACCTGTAGGAGCGCACCTGAAGTGGCCGGGTATTTCCGGACCACCCGATAGGAGCGAAACTCTCCTTCGAGGTGAATCATGGGACATCGGAAAATAGAGGCTTCCATCAAGGCGGAGGCCGTGCGTTTGGTGGTGGAGGCGGACTATTCGACGCCGCGCGCCGCCCAGATCATGGGAGTTGGCCCCACGGCGCTACGCCGTTGGGTCGAGGCTTGGCGCGAGCGGGAGGCGCGGATGCCGACCACCGTGGCCGAGCAGCGGCTCCTCATCGAGCAGTTGCAGGCGCAGTTGAAAGCGTCCGAAGAAGCGCGTTGCACCCTGACACAGGAGCGCGACCTGCTAAAAAAATCGTTGCCCTCTCACCTCGTCGCGCTGTTTCAACGCAAGCGCTCGACGCGGTGAGAGGGGAACTGTCGGTTCGGCAAACCCATGCGTTGCTGGGTTGGCCACGCAGCCGTTATTACGCCGCCACGCCGCCGCCAGCGGTAGTGGACGACACCGTGGCGCAGGAGGTGCAGCGCATCCGTCGCCGTAGCCGTGGCAGCTGCGGCGCGCGCACGTTGTCGCATGGGCTTCGCCGAGCCGGCCTGGACGTGGGCCGCGAGCGGGCGGCCACGGTCATGCGCCTGATGAACCTCACGGCGAAGAAGAAGCGCTTCAAACACTACAGCCGCAACACCAAGCCGGCCCCGGCCGAGAACCTCTTGAACCGCCAGTTCGACCCGGGCCGTCCGAACCAGGTATGGGCGGGCGACATCACCTACATCCCGACGCGTCAGGGCTGGCTTTACCTGGCCATCGTGGTCGACCTGTTTTCCCGCCGGATCATCGGTTGGGCCACGAGCGCCGTCGCCGACACCCGCCTCGCGCTGGCAGCGAGCGAGCTGGCGTTTGCCACCCGCATGCCCGGCGCTGGCGTCATGATGCATTCGGACCAGGGTTGCCAGTACACCTCGGACCTCTTTGTCACCCATCTGCAGCAGCACGGCGCCGTGCAGAGCATGAGTCGCAAGGGCAATTGCTGGGACAACGCCGTGGTCGAGCGCATCTTTCGCAGCCTGAAACAGGAATGGGTCGACGAGCCGTATGCCACACGAAAGCACGCCAGCCACGACGTCATCGACTACGTCGCCAACTACTACAACCATCAACGCTTACACTCGACACTCTGCTACCGCCCGCCCGCCGAGTTTGAGGCGATAGCGGCTTGACGCTCCTATCTCGTGGTTTGAAAAAAGCCGGCCACTTCAACCTTGTGCGCGATGCTCTCGGTCGCGTAACGAAAAGCATCGCGCACAAGGTGCGCTCCCACACAAGGGGCGTATCAATCGTCGTCGTGCGGCACGCTGACCTTGCCCTTGATGCCGGAGTGGTCGACATCGCCGCTGCCCTTGGCGCCGAGCGTGAGATCGCCGCCGACATCGTGCACGGTGAGGTCGCCGGAGCCCAGCGTGTCGGCGTGCACGCTGCCGCCGACGTTGCGCAGCGTGACGTCGCCCGAGCCGATGCTGCCGATGCTGGCGTCGCCCTTGACGCCATCGATCTTGAAATCACCCGAGCCCACCGAACCCAGCTGCAGGCTGCCGACATCGCTGGCGTCGACATCGCCCGAGCCCACGCTGGTGGCGAACTTGCCGGCGATCTGGCGCACGTGCAGGTCGCCGGAACCGACCGTGCTGCGCAGCTCCTGCACGCCGCGCACGTCGGCGTCGCCGGAGCCCACGCGCACGGTGACCGGCACGTTCGCCGGCAGGTTCACGGTGACGTCCAGGCTCATGCTGACGTTGCCGCCGAACAGGTTGAAATTGAAACCCTGGTGGTCGCCGCCGATGTCGATCAACAGCTGGTCGCCGTCGCGTCGCTGGGTGACCGTGAGCTTGTCCAGCGCGGCTTTCTTCGACGCACAGGCGCGTCCGACCAGGGTCAGGCCCCTGGTGTCGGCGCCGCCGATCAGGTGCAGGTCGTGGCTGTTGACGTCGATCTGCACGCTGCGGACGCCAGCCAGGTCCAGTTGCAGGTTGCGCGGGGCCTCGAACTCGCACGATCCGGCGGCAAACGCGGCGAACGGGGCACACAGCATGGCGGCGATGAAAAGACGGCGCATGGGACTCTCCTCGGTAGTCGGTCAGGCTTGGATGCAGCGGATCGCAAAAGGGTTGCAAGGATGACAGCAGTCTGAACGCCGCAGTCAACTCCTGCGCGGCCGGCGCGTTGATCATCCCACTACCCACGGAGACAGCCCATGCAACGCAAGACCCTCCTCGCTTCCGCCCTCGTCGCCCTGCTGGCCGGGTCGGCCACGTTCGCGATGGCCCAGAACGCGCCGGCGTCGCCCGCCAATCCGCACATGGTCGTCACCAAGCAGGCACGCATCCTTCCCGGCGACCGCGACCACGGCATGGCCGGCCATCACATGCACCACCAGCGCAGTGGCGTGATCGGCGACCTGCGCGCGCTGGAACGGCTGTACCAGCAGGCCGGCCGCAGCAAGGACATGGCGGCGGTCTACAACGACGTGCTGGCCAAGTCGCAGGACCCGCGTGTGCGCGACTACGTCTACCAGCGACTGGCCCGCCTGCAGGCACAGCCGACCAATGTCGACCAGGCGATCGCCACGCTGCGCAAGGGGCTGGACGAAAACCTGGCCAACGAGGCGAAGATGCGCGCCGAGCGCGAGAAGATGCGTGCGTCCTGGCAGCCGCGCGCCGCCAGCGACGCGACAGCTCCAGCGAAGTAGTCGCGACAGCAAAAACGGGATGACGCGGCGGCCACGGCCGCCGCGTCTGTCAGTGGCCGGCCTCGTCCTGCTTGGCGCGCCGCCACAACTGTTCCTGCTCCTCCAGCGTGCGCCCGGCAAACGCCGCGCCATCGGCCGCAGCCAGTTGCTCCATGCGGCGGAAGCGCCGTTCGAACTTCGCGTTGGCATGCCGCAGCGCCTGCGAGAAATCGACGCCGGCATGGCGTGCGAGGTTCACCATCACGAACAGCACGTCGCCGATCTCGTCCTCGAGGCGCGCCGGGTCGGCCCCGTGGGTAAACTCGACGCGCACCTCCTCCACTTCCTCGGCCAGCTTCTCCAGCACCGGCTGCGGGCCGGGCCACTCGAAACCGGTGGCGGCAGCGCGCTGCTGCAGCTTGTGGGCGCGTTTCCACTCCGGCAGCCCGGTGGAGACGCCGGCCAGCGCGCTGTCATCGGCGGTCCGACCCTTCGCCACGCGCTCGGCGGACTTGATCTGCTCCCACGCCTGCATCTGCTCGGTCAGGTCGGCGTAACGCGTGTCGCCGAACACGTGCGGATGGCGGCGCAGCATCTTCGCGCTGATGGCGTGGGCGACGTCGGCGAATTCGAACAGGCCCTGCTCGGCGGCCATCTGCGCGTGGAACACCACCTGCAGCAGCAGGTCGCCGAGTTCGTCGCACAGGTCGGTCCAGTCGCGCCGGTCGATCGCATCGGCGACCTCGTACGCCTCTTCGATCGTGTAGGCGGCGATCGAGGAAAAATCCTGCTGCACGTCCCACGGGCAGCCATGCTGCGGGTCACGCAGGCGCGCCATGATGGCGAGGAGGTCGTCGAGACTGTGTCGGGTCATAAGACGGGAGTGAGTGGAGAGGAGTGAGACGTGAGAGAAAGCAGGAGCGTGCGAGGGTGGAGCGGGCGGAGGACGAACCCCTCTCATCTCTCACTCCTCTTCACTCACTCCTCGCTCCTGGTCAGTCGCGCGGTCCAGTCGATCGAGAGGTCGCCGACCGCGACAAACTCCGGATTCAGCAGGGACTCGCCGCGGTTGTAGCGGAACGGCCGGCCGGCGAGATCGAGCACCGCGCCCCCGGCTTCGTCCAGCACGCATTGCGCCGCGGCCGTGTCCCATTCGCTGGTGAGGCCAAGGCGCAGGTAGATGTCCGCCTCGCCGCGCGCGATCAGGCAGAACTTCAGCGAGGAGCCGAGCGGCACATGGTCGTAGTCGTTGCCGATCAATTGTTCGAGCAGCCCACCCTGCGCGCCGCCATGCGAACGGCTGCCGACCACCCGCGGCGGATCGCCCAGCGGCCGCGTGCGGATGCGCCGCCACGGGCCACCCTCGCGCTCCTGCAGCCACGCACCCTGGCCCTGAGCGGCGGCGTACAGCTCGCCGGTGACCGGGGCCAGCACCACGCCCAGCACGCTGCGGTGGTCGTCGATGAGCGCGATGTTGACGGTGAACTCGCCATTGCGCTTGACGAACTCGCGGGTGCCGTCGAGCGGGTCGACCAGCCAGTAGCGCGTCCAGTGCCGGCGCTCGGACCAGGGCAGGGCCTTGGCCTCTTCCGACAGCACCGGCAGTTGCTCCTGCAGCGTGGCCAGGCCGGCCACGATCACCCGCTGCGCGGCGAGATCGGCGGCGGTCAACGGCGAGTCGTCGCCCTTGGTCTGCACGGCGAAGTCGCCGTGGTACACCTGCAGGATCGCCGCCGCCGCCGCGCGGGCAATCGCGCCCACCTGCCGTGCCAATTCGGGGGGCAAGCTCAGGTCCTCTGGAAGCGCCCGGCGAGGTATTCGCGGGCCATGAACAACGCGGCGATCGAGCGCCCCTCGGTGACGTCGTCGCGACCGAGCAGGGTGTGCAGCTCGGACATCTTCCACGGCACCACTTCGAGTTCCTCCGGTTCGTCGCCGGCGAGTTTCTCCGGATACAGATCCTGCGCCAGCACCACGTGCGCCATGTGCGTCATGTACGACGGCGACAGCGACAGGTTGTGCAGGATCTTCAGCTTGCGCGCACCGTAGCCGATTTCTTCCTTCATCTCGCGCTCGGCGCCCTGCTCGGCGGTTTCGTCCTGGTCGAGCCGGCCCTTGGGCAGGCCCAGCTCGTAGCGGCCGACGCCGCCGCCGTACTCGCGCACCAGCAGCACGGTCTCGTCATCGAGCATCGGCACGATGATCACGGCGCCCAGGCCGCTGCCCTTGAGTCGTTCGTAGGTGCGCCGCACGCCGTTGGAGAATTCCAGGTCCAGCTGCTCGACCTGCAGGAATCGGCTGTCGGTGACGTCGCGGATGGCGTGGATGATCGGCAGTTTGCGCATCCGGCGATTCTAACCTTTGCGCCTCAGCGCCGCAGGCGTTGCAAGGCCTGCGCGTGGAGCGCCGGCGTGCCGGCCAGCACACTGGTGGTATCCAGCGTCGGCGGGGCGCCGTCGAGATCGGTGAACACCCCGCCGGCTTCGCGCACGATCACCGCGAGCGCGGCGATGTCGAGGATGTTCACGTCCGACTCGATCACCAGGTCCAGGCTGCCGCGCGCCAGCAGGTGGTAGTGGCAGAAATCGCCGTAGCCGCGGATGCGGTTGCTGTCACGGATCAGCCCGCCCAGCGCCGCCCAGCGGGCGTCGCCGGCGAGCGTCCTGATGTTGCCGGTCGAGATCGCCGCCTGCGCCATGTCGGTGGTGTCCGCCACGCGCACGCGTTCGCCCTCGAACCAGGCGCCGCCGCCGGCGCTGGCCCACATCGTCTCGCCGTAGATCGGCGCACTGGATACGCCGAGCATCAGTTCGTGGCGGTCCATCAACGCGATCTGGGTGGAAAAGAACGGTGTGCGGCGCACGAAGCTCTTGGTGCCGTCGAGCGGATCGACCAGCCACAGCAAAGCGTCTCGTTCGCCCTGCAGGCCAAACTCCTCGCCGTAGATCGCCGCCTGCGGCAGCGCGGCCTGCAGTACGCGGCGAATCGCCTGCTCGGCCTCGCGATCGGCCACCGTCACCGGCGTGGCATCGGCCTTCAGCTCCACCTCGACGCCGCGACGCCAGTAGTGCGTGATGATTTCGGCGGCGGCGGCGGCAGCCTCGCGTGCCGCGGCGAGCGCGATGGCGGTAGTCTCGGGGTTCATGGCAGCGTGGCGTCCTGGCGGTTCGATGGAGGGTTGGCGGCCAGGCCACCGGCCTGCCGGATGTGCACGCTGCCGTCCGGCGCGACCGGCCCGAGCCGGGCCAGCCAGCGCTGCAACGCCGGATCGCCATGGCGGGCGCGCAACGTGCTGTCCAGACGCCAGCCCAGCGGGCTCAGCTGCAATTCGCCGCGCACCTGCAGCGGCCCGTCGCCCTGATCGTGCCATTGCGCGTGGATCACGCCGCCCTGCGCCTGCGCGCTTCCCTGCAATTCACCCAGCACCAGCTCGCCTTCGGTCGTGCGCACGGCGGCCCGCTGCCACCGGCCCTGCGCCTGCAACTGCAGCGGCCAGCCGCCTTGCAGCAGTACATGATCGACCGTCAGTTGCAGCTCGCCCAGCGGCGCGCCCCAGTCGACCGGAAGCGGAACATCCGTCGCGGCGAGATCGGCATGCAGCCGCCAGCCTTCGCCCTCGACGCGACCCTGCGCCGTGCGCCGCACGGTTCCGGAGAAATCCGCCTGCGGTCCGTCGAAGGCCAGCTGCATCTGCAGCCGGCCGAGCAGCGCGCGGCGCGACAACTGCCAGCGCACCTGTCCCAACCGTCGCCCATCGGCACCCAGGACGTCACCGGCAACACCGTTCCAAACCGTGCCTTGCACCTGCTGCAGCCGCAGCCCGTGCAACTGCGGCTCGACCCACGGCATCACCCAGCGCGCCGGCAGAAACCACGCCAGCACCAGCACGACTGCCGCGAGCACCGCCAGGGCGACGAGAATTTTTCGAAGTCGAATCAAGCGTCCAGTTCCGAATGTCCCGCGCACCGCTTGAGCATCCCGGGCGCAGCGTCGATCATAGCCGGATGACCATTCCCGCAAACAACAACGCCGCGCTTGCCGAGCGCGATCTGAGGCACGTCTGGCATCCATGCACGCAGATGCACGACCACGGCGAAGGCGCGGTGCCGATGCTGCCGATCGTGCGCGGCGAAGGCGCCTGGCTGGTCGATGCCGAGGGCCGGCGCTATCTCGACGGCGTCAGCTCGTGGTGGGTCAACCTGTTCGGCCACGCCAATGCGCGCATTGCCGCCGCACTGGCCGACCAGGCCCGCACGCTGGAACAGGTGATCTTTGCCGGTTTCACCCACGAACCGGCGATCCGGTTGGCCGAGGAACTGGTGCGCATCACGCCGCCCGGACTGGAGCGCGTGTTCTACGCCGACAACGGCTCGTCCGCGATCGAAGTGGCGCTGAAGATGAGCTTCCACTACTGGCTCAACCGCGGTCATGGCGAGAAGACCCGCTTCATCGCGCTCAGCGGCAGCTATCACGGCGAAACCCTGGGTGCGCTGTCGGTCAGCGACGTGGCGCTGTATCGCAAGACCTACGCACCGCTGCTGCTGACCCCACTGCTGGCGCCCTCGCCGGACACCTATGAAGGCGAACCGGGCGAGACACCGGCACAGATAGCGGCGCGCCGGCTCGCCGAGCTGCGCACGCTGCTGGAACGCCACGCCCGCGAAACCTGCGCGGTGATCGTCGAGCCGCTGGTGCAGTGCGCCGGCGGCATGCGCATGTATCACCCGGATTACCTGACCGGACTGCGCGCCTTGTGCGACGAGTTCGCGGTGCACTTCATCGCCGACGAGATCGCGGTGGGTTTCGGCCGCACCGGCACGCTGTTCGCCTGCGAGCAGGGCCACGTGTCGCCGGACTTCATGTGCCTGTCCAAGGGACTCACCGCCGGCTTCATGCCGCTGTCGGCGGTGCTCACCACCGACGAGGTCTATGCCGCGTTCTACGCCGAGTACCGTGCCGGCAAGGCCTTCCTGCATTCGCACAGCTACACCGGCAATCCGCTGGGCTGCCGGGTGGCGCTGGAGACGCTGGCGATCTTCCGCGACGAGCCGGTACTGGAACGCAATCGGCAGCTGGCCGCGCACCTGGCGCGCCGGCTGGCGCCGCTGCGCGAGCATCCGCAGGTCGCCGACGTGCGCCAGACCGGCATGATCGCTGCCGTCGAACTTGTCGCCGACAAGGCCAGCCGACGCCCGTACCCCGCGGACGAGCGCCGCGGCCTGCGCGTCTACCTGCACGGCCTGCAGCACGGCGTGCTGCTGCGCCCGCTGGGCAATGTCGTCTATTTCATGCCGCCGTACGTGGTCACGGAGCAGGAGATCGACCTGCTGGTGGACACCGCCATCCAGGGCATCGAGCACGCCGTGGCCGGCTGACCGACACCGTCCACGCGCTCCGTTATGCTTGGATTTTTGCGACCCTGACGCATGCGCACCATCCGATTCCACGCCGACCTGCCGCTTGCCGTGGGCGCCGACCTGGTGCTGCCGCCCGACGCGGCCGAGCACGCCACGCGGGTGCTGCGGCTGCCCGCAGGCGCGCCGGTGGTGCTGTTCAACGGCGACGGCTGCGACTACGCGGCCACCATCGGCAGCATCGACAAGCGCGCGGTGCGGGTACAGGTGACGGCGTGCAGCCCCGTGCACAACGAGTCGCCACTGCCGCTGCTGCTCGCCCAGGGCATCGCGCGCGGCGACAAGATGGACCTGATCGTGCAGAAGGCCACCGAGCTGGGCGCGACCGGCATCGTGCCGCTGCTGACCGAACGATCGGAAGTGCGCCTGGACGCGGAACGGGCCGCCAAGCGGCTGGCGCATTGGCAGTCGGTGGCGATCAGCGCCTGCGAGCAGAGCGGCCGCGCACGCATTCCGCGCATCGCGCCGATCCAGCCGCTGGCGGCATGGCTGGGCGGGTTGGCTGACGATGGCGCGCTGCGACTGGCCTTGCTGCCGGGCGCCGAGAAGACGATCGGCGCGCTGCGCTTCGGTGCCGCCGGCGGCGTGCTGGTGATCGGGCCGGAAGGTGGCCTGGGTGAAGCCGACACCCGCGCACTGGCGCAGCACGGCTTCCTCGGCCTGCGCCTGGGCCCACGCATCCTGCGCACCGAGACGGCAGGCCTGGCGGCGCTCAGCGCCTTGCAGGCCTGCCACGGCGATCTGGCGATCGCCGGCGCGTGAGCCGCGCTACAAGGCGTAGTTGACGCCGAGCAGCACGGTGCGACCCCAGGTGTCGTACTCCAGCGGGCGGGCGACTTCCACGCCGTTGGGCAGGCCGCTGACCTGTTCCGACTCGAACGGTTCGTTGGTCAGGTTGGACACCTGCAGCAGCAGCGACAAACCCTTCAGCCGTCCGTCCGGAAACTCGTAGCTGGCCTGCAGGTCGGTCTCCTTGTTGGCGCGGATGCGCGTGTAGCCGATCTGGTCGAACAGCGCCACGGCCTCGCCGGTGAAACTGGAGCGGTAGCGCTCGGCCACCCGCAGCGCGAAACCGTGGGCCTCGTAGTAGATCTGCAGGTTGGCGGTCTTGCGCGACAGGCCCGGCAGCGATTTCGGCCCACCTGGAATGTTCGAGATGGTGCTGTCGGGGATGGTGCTGTTGGTCAGCGCGAAATTGGCCTGCACGCCGAACCCGGCCAGTGCCGGCGACAGCCGCGCCCCGGACAGCGCCCCTTCCAGCTCGACGCCCTGCATGCGGCCGCCGGTGCCGTTCTGCGGGGTGGAGAACGTACCGATATTGCTGCTCGGCGTCAGCAGCGGGTTGTTGTTGGTGTAGCCGCTGAAATCGTAATCGGCCACGGTGCGGGTGTAGATGTAATTGAGGATGTTCTTGTTGAACACGTCGATGCCGACATAGGTGGCGTCATCGAAATACTTCTCCCACGCCAGGTCGGTGCCGACGGCGATGTACGGGCGCAGCTTCGGGTTGCCGCCGCTGCCCGACCAGCGCACCTGGCCGGCACCCGGACCGTTCTGGACTTCGGAGACCGAGGCGGACGAAGCCACCTTTTCGTCGTCGATGCGCCCGCGGGTCAGCGTCTTGGCGAAGCCGAAGCGCAGGTACTGCTTGTCGCCCAGCTCGGCCACCAGGTTGAGGCTGGGCAGCACCTTGGTGTACGTGGCGCCGCCGGTGAGCGTGCCGACCTTGTCGTCACCGGTGGTCTGGAATGCCTGCGAGGATTGTTCGGTGCGCACCACCTGCACGCCCGCGTTGCCGCGCAGGGGAATGCTGCCCAGCGTGGTGTCCAGGTTGAACTTCAGGTAGGCCACCGGCACTTTCTCGCGTACCGTGTAGTTGCGGTCGTAGTCGCCGGCGCCGTTGCGCTGGGTAAGGTAGAACTGCCGCTCCAGCGCGGCCAGCACGTCGTAGTCCACGATCGGGCCGATGCCGCCATAGCCCAGCGAGGTGCTGCCGCGCAGCACCGCCGGGTCGATCGGCACGCCGTAGGCGTGGTCGTAGGTGCCGGGGTCGGAACCGTTGCCGTTGAGGTAGGCGAAGAACACGTCGGCCTGCTTGGTCTTCTCGCGGTCGGACCAGGCGATGCCGGCCTCGACGCTGGAGAATATCCAGCCCAGCGGATGGGAGATCGCCAGCCGCGCGGATTTCAGGTGGTCCTTCTGCCGGTCGAATTCCTGGCGGCCGTTGTAGCTGTAGTTGTCCGGGTCGGTGAACACCAGGCTGGCCGGGTCACCGGGGTTGAACGAGGTGCGGAAGTCGGGGAAACCGAAATCGCGCGGCATGGTGAACTGCACGTCGCCGAGCGCACCGCCGGGCAGGCCGGTGAAGGTGTAGGCATCGAGCAGCTTCACCCGCGCCGAGGAATAGGCCACGTCGCCGCTGACGACCCAGTCGTCGCCGAAATGGATCTGGTTGCTCCAGTCCGCGGAGAACAGGTAATCCCGCTCGCGGTTGTAGCCGTTCTGCAGGATCGGCGCGATGCCCATGAGCGTGCCCGAGGTAACCAGCGGATAGGGCTGCAGCGGCACGGTGCCGACGTTGGCGTAGGACACGTTGTCGTACGGGCTGCTGGACCACTGCAGGCCGTTCTTGTACGAGCGCTTGTCGAAGCGGGAGTAGAACAGATTCAGCGTCGAGTAGTAGGTGTCGTTCGGCGCCCACTCCAGCACGCCCATCACGCCGTCGCGCACCTGGTCCTGCGACAGCGCGCGCAACTGCATGCCTTCCTGCGAGATCACGTTGTCGGGCATGCCCGGCGTATGCGGCCCGCCCCAGTTCTGGTCGATGCCGGCCGTGCCGTTGTCCACGCTCCACCACCACGCCTGGTACTGCCGCTGCTGGATCGGCGCGTCCTCGCGCGCCGCGCCGAGCGCGATGCCCAGCGTGTGGTCGAAGAACTGGTCGATCCAGGACAGGCTGAAGCGGTTCCCCCAGTCGCCCACGCCGGAGCCGGGGTTGAGCGAGCCGTTGCTGCCGCGTTGCCCGCGCAGGTTCGCGGCCAGCTTCATGCCATCGAAGTCCAGCGGCTTGATGGTGTGCATGTCGACGGTGCCGGCCAGCCCCTGGCCCAGCAGGCTGGCATCGGGTGTCTTGTAGACCACCACCTGGTTGATCAGCTCGGCCGGATACTGGTTGAACTCCACGCCGCGGTTCTCGCCCGTCGAGGCCTGTTCATGGCCGTTCAACAGCGTGGCGGTGAAATCCGGCGACAGGCCGCGAATCGAGATCTGGTTGGCCTGCCCGTCCAGCCCGCGCTGGGTGGCCAGGCCGGACAGGCGCGACAGGCTGTCGGCGATGCTCGGGTCGGGCAGCTTGCCGATGTCCTCGGCCGAGACGACCTCCACGATCTCGTTGGACTGCTGCTTGACCTGCAGCGATTTCTCGATGCTGCCGCGGATGCCGGTGACGACGACGCGCTGCAGGTTCTTCACCGGCAGGCGCGGATTCGTCGCATCCGCCGGTGGCGGCGTGCTCGATGCGCTGGCCGGCCCGGCGCTGTCCTGCGGCGTCGCGGCGCCGGCAGGCAGTGGCGTCAGCGCGAAGGTCAAGGCCGCCAAAAACAGGCCCGCCGGGTGACGGCGGGCCAGACGCAAAGCAGCAGGAAACGACAGGCACGAACTCGGCATGGCAACGGCTCCTCGAAGTGGACCCCACAGGCGAGCCCCCTGCCCGGTGGCCCGAGCGAGTTCGCCGGGGCGAACGATCACCCCAACAAGGTGCACAACGCGTCAAATTTCGCCATCCGGAGGTTGCACACCAGGATGTACACGGCCCGCCACCGACGCGCAGTCGCGCCGATGCCGTGGACTCAGTGCAGGATGTCGGCCGCGCCGGGTGCGTCCGGCGGCATCTCGCCGGCGGCAGCGTCATCCTGGCCGGCATCGAGCAGGTCGAGCAGATGCGCCTCGATCCACTCCAGATCGGGGATCATCGCCACGTCGTCGCGTACCAGCACGTGCGCGCGCACGCCGTCGGGCAAGCCCTTGCCGTCGTGGGTGGGGATGATCAGCTCGGCATTGAGCGTGGTCAGGCGCGGGAAACCCTGGGTCTGCACCGCGATGAACGGCAGGCGCGGATCGCCGCCCAGCGCCTTGAGCACGGCCACGCGCACCACCAGCTCGCTGTCGCCCTCGGCGGTGCCGGCGAGCTGCGTGAACGACACCAGCGGCACGCGCCAGCCACGCCAGGCGATGCGGCCAAGCAGCCAGTGCGGCGCGCCCTCGACCGGCTCGGGCGCGCTGTACGTCACCACCTCCGCGATCGTGGCATTGGGCAGCAGCATGCGCGCTTCGCCGACCGGCACCAGCACGCAGCGGATTTCACGCGGCAACGGATCACTCATGGAAACACCTCGATCAGGTGCGCCGCCAGTTCGGACGGCGTACCGGAGAAACTGACCAGTCGCTCGGCGAAGATCCCGCTGACCATGTCGGCGAAATGATCCCCGGACGACGATTCGACCCAGACCTGGCCGCCTCGATCATGGATCGCCTGCGAGCCGGCGATCGCGTCGTTGCCGCGCCCGGCAAAGACGATCGCCACCGCATCGCGGCCGAAGCCGTTCGCGGCCATGCTCAGGCTGGCGTCGATCGACGGTTCCGGCGCGGCGTCGGCAAGCAGCTCCACGCTGCCGTCGCGACGCAGGCGAACCTGTTGGCCGGCGGGCACCATCAGCACCTCGCCCATGCCGACGCGACGGCCGGCTTCGGCCACGCGTACCGGCAGCGGGCTCTTTTCGGCGAGCCGCGCGAGCATTTCCTGCTCGGTGTGGCTGCCCAGGTGCTGGGTCAGCAGGAACGTCAGGCGAGTGCTGGCGGGCAAGCTGCGCATGAACTCGCACACCGAGTCGACGCCATCGACCGCCGCGCCGAGCAACACGATCCGGCTCAGCGCCGAGCCGAGTTCATCCAGCACCATCTCGTGATCCGGCACGAAGGCCTGCGGCGCAATCGCCTCCTCCATCGAGACCAGTTCCAGGCTCATGGTCGGCTGCAGATCGGCGGCGACCGGCTCCACGTCGGGCGCCAGGAATTCCGCGGCGCTGAGTTTCTCGATGCCGAACGCGGCGGCGTCGGGCTTGTCATTTGATTCGACCGGCGCCTCCTCGTCGAGCAAGGCCCAGTTGTCCGGCGCGCGCACCGGCGTCTCGGGTGCGGCGGGCACGACCGACGCAGCGGCATCCATCGCCTCGGCGGTCAGGTCCGGGGCATCCAGCGCCGAAAAGTCCAGCTCATCGACCGCGGATGACGGCGCGCTTTCGTCCAGTGCGATGCCGTCGTCGTCGGAATCGGCCAGTTCCACCACGCCGAAGTCGCCGTCGTGCAGCGGCGGCAGTTCCTCGTCGCCGGTGAAGCGCAAGCCCGCGCCGACCGTCTGCTCGTCCTCTTCGTCCGGCAATTCGCCGGAGGCGAGCAGCGCCTCGAGTTCGGCAGCCAGGTCATCCGATTCGGCGGTGATGCCGGGGTCGGCCGCCGGCTCGATCTCGTCATCGAACGGAATGCCGGCGTGCGCATCGAACGCAGCGCCGGGAGCGTCGTCTTCGCTGGCCGCGGTCTGCAGCGGCTCGTCGGCGGGCAGGTCCGGCGGCGGCTCGTCTGCCGTCACCGGCGTCGCCGCGTCCTGCGCGATCGGCGCTGCCAGATCGTCTTCTGCCGGCGTGGCGAAGATCGCGGACTCGTCGACCGCGTCGCGACCAAGGGTCTCCGTCACCACCGGCGCAACCGCTGCGACCAGCGCAGGCGCGACCTGCACCTCGCGCGCATCCTCGGGCCGCGGCGGGTCGATGTCGCCCATCGCCAGCACTTTCACCGCCAGGTGGCGCGCCCAGCGCGCACGATCCCAGCCGGACAGCGCGCGGCTGGCCTGGGCATCGTTGAACACCACCCGCGGCCGGTCGCCGTCGATGATGTCGTACAACTGGTCGAGCGCATCGTCGGCGTCGTCGTCCAGGTTGATCACCAGTACGTCCGCGCCCACCTGCTGCAGCAGTTCGCGGTTCAGCCCGGCCACGCCGCCCTCGTGGACGATCCGCGCGCCGCGCTCGTGCAGCGCATCGCGCAAATGCCCACCGAGTTCGCTGTCGTCGAACAGCAGCGCGACCGCGGGTGGCGTATCAGTCATGAATCGGCTCCGCGGCACGTTGCTCCAGCACCTCGGCGATCTGCAGCAGCAGTTCCGCCTCCTGGTAGGGCTTTCCGAGGTATCGATCCACGCCGATGTCGAACGCGCGCTGGCGGTGCTTGTCGCCGCTGCGCGAGGTGATCATGATGATCGGCACGTCGCGCAACCGCGGGTCGGCCTTCATGTGAGTGGCCAGCTCGTAGCCGTCCATGCGCGGCATCTCGATGTCCAGCAGCATCAGGTCGGGTACGCGCTCGTGCAGTTTCTCCAGCGCGTCGACACCGTCCTTGGCGGTGCTGACCTCGTACTCGTGGCGTTCCAGCACGCGACCCGTGACCTTGCGCATGGTGATCGAGTCGTCGACCACCATCACCAGCGGACGTACCAGCACCTCCTCGATGACCGGCGCCTTGACCGCGCTGAGGCCTTCGGCCAGGCGCTGCTCGCGGCGGATCATGCCGTGACGTACGAGCGGCGCCAGGTCGAGAATGATCAGCACCGAACCATCGCCCATGATGGTGGCGCCGAGCAGGCCCGGCACCGAGCTGATCTGCGGGCCGACCGACTTGACCACGATCTCGCGCGAACCGAGCACGGCGTCGATGCGGATGGCCGCGCGCAGGTCGCCCGCGCGGGTCAGCAGCAGCGGCTGCTGTTCGTCCTCGGTGGCGAGGCCGGGCGGCAGGCCGAGCAGCTCGGCCAGGTCGTGGACGCCGTAGTCCTCGTTGCCGTACTGGAACGAGGGCTCGTCGGTGGCCAGCAGTGCAGCCAGGTCTTCCGGGTTGACTCGCGCCACGCCCTGTACCGAGGTCATCGGGATGGCGAACGTGGCCTCACCGATGCGCACCAGGATGGCCTGGGTGACGGCGAGGGTGAACGGCAGGCGCAGCACGAAGGTGGTGCCCTGGCCTTCCTCCGACTCGATCGACAGCGAACCGCCGAGCTGCTTGATCTCGTTGGCGACCACGTCCATGCCGACGCCGCGACCGGCCAGCTGGGTGACCTGGCTGGCGGTGGAGAAGCCGGGCTGGGTGATCAGCGACAGCAGCTGATTGTCGGTAGGCCGCGTTTCCGGACGCAGCATGCCGCGCTCGATGCCGCGCTTGCGGATAGCCTCGCGATTGAGGCCGCGACCGTCGTCGCTGACCCGCACCACCACCTCGGTCGCCTCGCGGGCCACCTTGATGCGCACCGCGCCCTCGGCCGGCTTGCCCAGCTTGCGCCGCTCGGCCGGACTCTCGATGCCGTGCGCGATGGCGTTGCGCAGCATGTGCTCGAACGGTGCCTTGATGCGGTCGAGCAGGTTGCGGTCCATTTCGCCGTGCGCGCCGTCGACGTAGAGCTGGGCCTGCTTGTGCTCTTCCTGCGCGGCCTGGCGCAGGGTGCGGCGCAGATTGGGCACCATCGTGTCGAACGGCAGCATGCGCGTGCGCAGCAGGCCGTCCTGCAGTTCGGTGCTGACCCGCGACTGCTGGATCAGCAAGGTTTCGGCCTGGCGGGTCAGCTCATCCAGCATGTTCTGGATGGACACCAGATCGGACACCGACTCGGCCAGCGCTCGCGAGTACTGCTGCAGTTGCGAGTAGCGATCGAGCTCGAGCGGATCGAACGCGGTCAGGCCCGCCTCGCGATGCTCGCGCTGGAAGCGCGCGATGATCTGCGCCTCGGTCTCGATTTCCAGCATGCGCAGCTGGCTGCGCAGGCGTGCCACGGTCTGTTCCAGCTCGACCAGGTTGAAGCGGTAGCCGGCCACCTGCTGTTCCAGTCGCGAGCGGTAGATCGCCACTTCGCCGGCATGGTTGACCAGGTTGTCCAGCAGGTCGGCGCGGACGCGGATCTGCTCCTGCGGCGAGTGCGTCTCGCGCGCCGTCTCGGGCAGCAGCTCGGGCAGGCTGTGCTCGTCCTCATGGGCGACGGGTTGCGGCGCCTCCTCCACCGGCGCGTGCGACGCGTCCGTCGCGGGTTCGGCCTCGCCGACCAGCGCGGTGGCGCCGGCAAGCTGCAGCAGGTGGTCGATCGCGGCCTGCGGATACTCCGGCATGTGGCCCTGCGACACGCGCTGGACCATCGTGTTGAGCTGATCGAAGCTCGCCTCGAGCGCACTGATCAGCGTGCCGGTCTTGTCGGCGTCGCGGATGGGTTTTTCCAGCACCGTCTCGATCGCGTGGGCGAGGTCGCCCACCGACACCAGGCCTGCGATGCGCGCACCGCCCTTGAGCGTGTGCAGGTCGCGCTGCAGTTCGCCGACGCAGGACGTATCGGCGGGATCGGCGTGCCACTTGGCGAGCACGCCGTCGGCGCTGTCGAGAATCTCGCGCGCCTCGTCGATGAACACTTCGAGCAGGTCGGCGTCGATGCGGCTACCGTCGGGCAGCACGAACGCGGGCGCCGGTTCCACCCGAGTCGCGGCGGCCCTGGCGGCGGCCTGCTCGGCGGCGGCCTGCTTGGCAGCCTGCTCGGCCGCAGCTTGTTCGGCTGCCGCCTGTTCCGCGGCGGCCTGCGCCGCCGCCAGTTGTTCCGCCTGCTCTGCCGCGGCTTGTTCCGCGGCAGCTTGTTCGGCAGCCGCCCGCTCGCGTGCGGCCTCCTCCTGCGCAGCTTGCTCGGCAGCGGCTTGCTCGGCAGCGGCCTGGCGAGCAGCTTCGGCGGCGGCGTTGGCCGCGGCGATGGCCGCGTCGGGCTCGAAGGCGCGCAGCGCAGCGGTCATCTCGGCAGCGGCATCCATGTGCTCGTCGTGACCGGTTTCCGCATCGACGCCTTCCGGCGCGGACGGCTCGGCGAGGGTCGGAGTCGACTCGCGGGCGGTGTCGGCCTCGATGGCCGGCTCGTCCACCGCATCATCGCCCGCTTGCGGCTCGAATATCACATGCGCGACTTGCGACTCGGGGTAGTCGTCGCGCATCTCGGTGATCTGCGCGGTGAGCGCGTCGACGTTGGGCAACGGCAACGCCGGGGCGTCGAACTGGGCCATTACCTGGTCGACCACGTCGGCCGCCTGGCCGAGCAGGCGCACGCCCGACGCGGGCAGCGGCTGGCCGGATGCGCGCAGGCGCTTGAACAGGCCTTCCAGCGGCGATAGCAACTGTGTCAGCAGCGGGATGTCGACCATCGCGATCGCGCCGTGCAAGGTGTGCACGGCCCGCAGCAGCTCCTCGCTGACCGGCAACGCGCCTTCGCTGCGCTGGATCGCGGTGCGGATGGTCTGCAGGTACTGGGCAACTTCGCTGCGCAGGATCTCCAGCAGCACCGGATCGATCGGCGGCATCGCCGGCATGTCCACCAGCGGTTCCGGCTCGGCCGGCACGGGCTCGGCGGCGGCCGCGCTTGCCACGTCGGCATCGGTAAGGCTGGCCCGCGGCACGTCGGCCGCGTCGACGGTGGCGCGCGGCACGCGGCGGACCACCGTGCGGGTGACCGTTTCGGTACCGCGCTGCATGAAGTCTTCCACCCGTGCCGGCTGGCCTGCGGCCAGCCGCTCGGCGGCCTGCATGATCGCGCTGAGCGGCACCTGCGGATCGCCCTCGCCCTTGAGCGCAGCCAGCAGTTGCGGCAGCGCGTCGATGGCGTGGCGGACCACGTCCTGCACGTTCTGGTCCGGCTCGATCGTATGGTCGAGGACGCGGTTGAGCATGTCCTCCACCTTCCACGCGAACTCGCCCAGCACGCCGGCGCCGACCAGGCGGCCGGAGCCCTTCAGGGTGTGGAACGAGCGGCGGATGCCGACCAGCGCCGGCGTCTGCGCCGGGTCGGCCAGCCAATCCTTCTGGGCCACCGCGAGGTTGTCGATCTCCTCCTGCATTTCCTCCAGGAAGATGTCGCGGATGTCGTCGTCGATGCCTTCGGCATCGGCGTTGAAGCGGGTGTTTGCCGCCAGCGGATCGGCGACGGGCACCTGTTCGGTGACCTGCTCCTCGATCTCGACCCAGTCCTCGCCGACGGCGCTGGCCGGGCTCGCCGGTGCGCCGGTCTCCGCCAGTCGCAGCCCGTCGAGGTCATGCGTGGGTTCGGGCGAAGCCTGCGCGTCGCCGACGAACAGGCTGCCGAGATCGGCGCCGGGCAGCAGGCTGACGGACTCGGAGAGGTCGGGGTGCTGCTCGGCTTCGAGCGACGCGGAAGCCGGTGCCTCGGCGACCGGCGCGGGCTCCTCCACGGCCGCGCGCTGCGCCGGGACCGGCCAGTAGCCAAGCTGGGCCAGGCTGTGCTCGGCCACGTCGAGGATGTGTTCGAGGCCGCCACGGTGCTCGCGCGCCGCCTCCAGGTAGTACTCCAGCGCGGCCAGCGCGTCGGCCAGGTGATCCATCTGCGCACCGCTGGGCACGCGACGGTCCTGCAGCAATTCGTAGTCGATGAACCGGCCCACGCCCTGGGCCAGTTCGGCCGGACGCGGCGAGGACAGCATGCGCATGGCGCCGGCCACCTCGTCCATCAACGGCGGCGCACCGGCCAGGCGATCGTGCTGCCAGCCCGACTCCACGAAGGCAACGATCGCGTCCTTCACCTTGCCGGTGTTGCCGATCGCTTCCTGCATCAGGGTGGAGACCACGCCGAGCGCTTCGCTGCGCGGCAACCCCTGCGTGGGGTCGGCGGCAGCGGCAGGTTCGCCTTCGGAGCCGAGGCTCTCGATGTGGTCGTCCAGCGACGCCTCCACGTAGAGCAGCGCGCCGGCGACATCCAGCAGCGTTTCCTCGTCGGCAGGACGCAGGCGGTTGGCGATTTCGTCGAGCACGCGGCGCTGCTCGCCGACCACGCGGCGCGGCACCGCCAGCGCCAGCATGCCCAGCGTGTCGCCGACCCGTTCGAGCACTTCGCCCTGGGCGGCAAGCTGGGCCGGATCGCCGTCCTGCTCGCGCAGAAACAGGTCCAGCGCTTCCTTGACGCGCAGCAGGTCGTCCTTGAGCGCGCGCGACACCGAATCGAGCAGGGCGCGGTTGTGCCCGGCCATCGAGCCGCGGGCGTGTTCCAGTTCACCGGCATCGGGCAGCAGGCTGTCCAGCGCGTAGGTGCTGCGCAACAGCTCCATGTGCGGGCTGCGCTGCTTGGCCTGGGCCACGATGTAGAGCAGCTTGCAGGCCACCTCGTCGGCATCGCTCGCGCGCAGGCTGTTCTCGCCATGTTCGATCAGCAGGCGGATGTTGCGATCCACCTTGCCGATCAGCTGGCGCACTTCGGGGGCGTGCCCCTTGAGCATGCCTTGTTCGAGACCTTCCAGCACCCCGGCGGCGATCCACCACAGGCGCCGGCCATGCACGTGATAACAACGCGCAGTGATCGCCAGCAGGGTCTTGCGCATGGCGACCAGTTGCTGGGCCGCATCCTGGCCGCGGAACCACGCCAGCAACTGCTGCTGGAAACGCAGGCGCAAACCGGCCAGCTCCACGCGGTGCGCCGCGGCATAAGCCTCGCTCATCGCCGCCGGAGCCTGCTCCGGCAGGAAGGCGTCGAGGTTCGGATGGAACATCGACGACTCGGGCAGCGGCTCCAGCCCGCGGGTGGCACGCAGATCGTTCAGCAGCGGCAGCAGCACCACCGGCACGTCGCGATGGCCGCTGGACAGCCGTTCCAGGTAGTCCGGCAGCTGCATCAGGCCACGCATCAGGGCGGCGTAGGCTTCCTCGCGCTGGAGCACCTGGTCGTTCAACAGCGCGCCGACCAGGGCCTCCATCTCCGCGGTGACCGCCGCCGCGCCGTACAGCTCGACCATCTTCAGCGTGCCGTGCACCTGATGCAGATGATCCGTGCAGGTGCGCATGAAATCGCGCTTCCCCGGATTGTCGACGTACGACTCCAGTGCCTCGCGGGCGATCGACAAGGTGTCGTCGAGTTCCGGCTTGACCCACTGCAGCGTGGTGAAATCGATGTGGTCTTGAAGTCTCATGCGCCTCTCTCAGCGGTCACGCCATGCGGGCATTGCGAAACCAGCGAGACTGCCCCCCGTACTGTGCGTGTATTCATCCGGCTGCTGCCCACGTCGAGCAAAATCATCCCGGCAGCTTGAAGTGGGCCACGGAACGCCGCAGGTCGCTTGCCAGTTGCGCCAGGGTACCGATCGAGTCGGCCGTCTGGCTCGCGCCCTGCGAGGTCTGCGAGGTAATTTCCTGGATCGCGTTCATCGACACCGAGATATCGGTTGCCGCCGCGGACTGCTCGCGCGCCGCGGTGGAGATGTTCTGAATCAGCGCGGACAGATCGTGCGAGACGCGCTCGATGTCGCCCAGCGCGCTGCCGGCGTCCTCGGCCAGTCGCGCACCGGCGACCACCTCGGCGGTGGTCTGCTCCATCGAGTTCACCGCTTCGTTGGTATCGGACTGAATCGTCTGCACCAGCGTCTCGATGCGCTTGGTCGCGCTGGTGGAGCGTTCGGCCAGTCGCTGCACTTCGTCCGCCACGACCGCGAAACCGCGACCCGCCTCGCCGGCCGAGGCCGCCTGGATGGCCGCGTTCAAGGCCAGGATGTTGGTCTGCTCGGCGATGTCATTGATCAGTTCCACGATCGAGCCGATCTCCTGCGAGGATTCGCCCAGGCGCTTGATGCGCTTGGAGGTCTCCTGGATCTGGTCGCGGATGGAGTCCATGCCGGAGATCGTCTCGCGCACCACCTCGGCGCCGCGCGAGGCGATCTTCACCGAACGCTCGGCCACGTCGGCGGATTCGGCGGAATCCTTGGACACCACGTCCATCGAGCTCACGATCTGGTTGATCGCCGAGGTCGCCGAGGTGATCTGCTGCGCCTGCTGCTCGGCCGCGTTGGCCAGGTGGCGGGCGGTGGTCTGGGTTTCCTGCGCCGAGGACGACACCTGCTCGGAAGTCTCGTTGATGGTGGTCACCAGCGATCGCAGCTCGTCGATGGCGTAGTTCACCGAGTCGGCGATCGCGCCGGTGATGTCCTCCGACACCGTGGTCTTCACGGTCAGGTCGCCTTCGGCCAGCGAACCCATCTCGTCCAGCAGGCGCATGATCGCCTCCTGGTTGCGCTGGTTCAGCTCGGTACTCTGGGCGAAACGCTTGCGCTGGTCGGTGACCAGGGCGATGACCAGCAGCAGGGCGAAGGCGACCGCGGCGATGGCGCCGAACAGGCCCCACCACACGTTCGGGAACAACCGGCGCAGCGGCAGCTTGCCGATCTGGTCGGACAGGTCGTTGGCGCGCAGCAGGACGGTCTGCGAATCCAGCGAGGCCTGGTTGCCGGCGCGCTTCACGTCGGCGATGTTGGCGGCAGCGGCGGACAGCTTGGCCACCGGGTCGGCCAGCTTCGTCCAGCTGGCGTCCATCTCGGTAAGGATCTTGCGCGCATTGGCGTCGGAGATCGGCCGCACGCCGCTGTCCGGGTTGCCCTCGATCAGGCCCTTGAGCACGCTGCCGTACAACTGCGCGTCGCGCGACAGACCGTCGGCCGCGGACTGGGCGTTGTCGCCGCCCTGCAGCACCTCCTGCACGCGGCGGATGATGCGGTCGGCGGACAGCATCTGGCGCGAGGTACCGAGCATCTGTTCGGAACTGCCGTTGCGCTGCTGCAGGATGTTGACCACCTGCTCCATGCTGGAGTTGAGCAGCGGCATCTGCTGCGAAATCGTCGCCGCGCGCTGGCCCGAGTCGAGCACCACCGCCTTGTTCGAAAGGATCTTGCCGATATCGGCGTCGAGCTGCGCCCAGGCCGCGTCCAGCGCGGTCACGGCACGGCCAGCCGGCGACTTGTTGCCGTCGGCATAGGCTTGCATGCCGCTGTCGGGGTCACCCTTGTCCAGTCGCTTGACCGCCGAGTCGATGGCATTGCGGGTGGACTCGAGTTCCTTGAAGGAGTCCACGTTGCCGTCGGCGGATTCCAGCGCGAACTTCGCCGTCTGCTGCGACAGCACCTGGATTTGCGTGGTCAGCGCGACCGCCTGGCGATCCTCGCCGTTCTTCTGGTTGAGCATGAAGAAGTCGAGTGCCGCGAAACCGATCGCGATCAGCAGCAGGACAATGAGTGCGGTATATCCGCGTTCCCGGCTGACGCCCCCTGTAGTACTCATGTTCACCTCATCGGTCTAACTGATATGTGCCGCCCATACGCACCGGCCCCTGCCGCGCTGCCCCGAAGCGGGTGCCGGCCTTCCGGTCTCCCCGCTCCAACCGCACGGCATCCCCTGCCGGCTTCACCCGGTCGTCAGGCAGCCGCCTGACGGAAATCCGGTGCACGCACGAGCCGGTTCATGCTGAAAATCGCCAGTTGCTGCTCGCCCACCCGGTTGTCCACGAAACGCGCCAGCCGCGGATCGGCTTCTTCCTGCGCCTGCTGGCGCTGCTCCGCGTCCACCGTGCGCTGGCCGAGCACCTCGTCCACCAGCAAGGCGACGCTGCCGCCGCCCTGGCGCACCACCAGCAACCGGCTCCGATCGGAATGCTGGGTGCGTTCGCCGAACAGGAAGCGCCCGATGTCCACCACCGGCACCAGGTTGCCGCGCACGTTGGCCACGCCGAGCAGCCATGGCTGGGTGCCCGGCACCGGAGTCAGCACCGGCACGGCGAGCAGCTCGTTGATCTCGTCAATGCCGCTGACCAGCAGCCTGGAACCGACCCGGAAACCGATGCCGCGCCACAGGCCCGGTGCCTCGAACTTGTCCTGGGTATCGGAGGCATGCGCCAGCGACAGCCGCTCGTAGCGCGCCAGAATCTCGAACGGGGTACGGTTGGCGCTCTGGTTCATGAGCCGCTCGACAGCAGATCGTTGATGCAGGCCAGCAGGTCTTTTTCGTTCACCGGCTTGGTGATGAAGGCGCGCGCGCCCTGGCGCATGCCCCAGACGCGATCGGTTTCCATCGACTTGGTGGTGATCATCACCACCGGCACGTGCTGGGTTTTGGGGTCGCGGGTGAGCGTACGGGTGGCCTGGAAGCCGTTCATGCCGGGCATGATGACGTCCATGATGACCAGGTCAGGCTGTTCGGCGCGCACGCGCTCGATGCCCTCCTCGGCCGTGCTCACGGCTGCCACGTGGTGCCCGGCCCGCTCCAGCAGCGTGGTGAACACGCGTACGTCGGTGGGTGAGTCGTCGATGATGAGAATGTTTGCCACAGCTCCCCCTCAGGGTCTGCAGTCAGTGACTTGCTGCAGTACTGACATGTCGATGGATTGCGCCAAGCAGCTCGTCACGGGTGAACGGCTTGGTCAGGTATTGTTCGGCGCCGACGATGCGGCCGCGCGCCTTGTCGAAGAGTCCGTCCTTGGAGCTGAGCATGATCACGGGCGTGGCGCGGAACTCGGGGTTGTTCTTGATCAGGGCGCAGGTCTGATAGCCGTCGAGGCGGGGCATCATGATGTCGACGAAGATGATCGCCGGCTTCTGGTCGGAAATCTTGGCCAGCGCCTCGAACCCGTCGACCGCGGTCAGCACCTCGCAGCCCTCTTTCTTCAGCAGGGTCTCGGCGGTGCGGCGGATGGTCTTGGAGTCATCGATCACCATGACCTTGAGGCCCGCCAAATCGGTAACGCTCACGTTCAAATTCACTCACTCCCCCCTGTGGCTCGCCACGAGCTCAGGACAAGTATCAGGACATGCAACTGTTGTGCCCAATGGTACGCGTGTGGAAATCCCGGTGATCCGGCTGCTGCAAACCCGCACCGTGGCGGCATCCCCGAAGCTTTGCTGTTTACTGCCTGCCCGTCGAAACTGTCAAGCGACCGCCGCGACGCGATGCCCGCCGATCGCACTAATTGACGCATATTGGCACCTCATGCCGCGCGCACCACGACCGGCACAACATGAACGACGCGGCTAGTATAGCCGGCAGTCGTCGCGCCCCTGCCGGCGCGACCGCACAAACCCGGCAATCCGCGGAGCACCCCGCATGACCTTCTCCGTCGGCGTCCTGATGGACCCCATCGACGCCATCAAAGTGGCCAAGGACACCACCCTGGCGATGCTGCTGGAGGCCGCCCGACGCGGCCACGCCCTGCATTATTTCGAACAGGGCGACCTCGCCCTGCGCGACGGCGCGCCGTGGGTGCGCAGCGCCCCGCTTGAGGTGCGCGACGATCCGCGCGACTGGTACACGCTGGGCCAGCCGCGCTGGCACGACCTGCGCGAGCTGGACATGGTGCTGATGCGCAAGGACCCGCCGGTCGACGCGCAGTTCGTCTACGACACCATGGTGCTGGAAGCGGCCCAGCGCGGCGGCGTGCTGGTGGTGAACGATCCGCGTTCGCTGCGCGACTGCAACGAGAAGCTGTTCGCGCTCGAGTTTCCGCAGTGCATCGCGCCCACCCTGGTGGCACGCGACCCGGCCGAACTGCGCCGGTTCGCCGCCGAACACGGCGAGGTGGTGCTCAAGCCGCTCGACGGCATGGGCGGGCGCGGCATCTTCCGCGTGCGCCACGGCGACAGCAACCTGAACTCGATGCTGGAAACCCTGCTCGGTGGCGACGGCCATGGCGCGCACCGGCAACTGGCGATCGCCCAGAAATACCTGCCGGAGATCAGCGCCGGCGACAAGCGCATCCTCGTCGTGGACGGCGAACCGGTGCCGTACGCGCTCGCGCGCATTCCGCAGGGCAGCGATTTTCGCGGCAACCTCGCCGCCGGCGGCCGCGGCGAAGGCGTGCCGCTGTCCGACCGCGACCGCTGGATCGTGGCACAGGTGGCACCGGAACTGCGTCGCCGCGGACTGCTGTTCACCGGCCTGGACGTGATCGGCGACTACCTGACCGAGATCAACGTCACATCCCCGACCTGCGTACGTGAACTCGACGCACAGTTCGGGCTTAACATTGCAGGCCAGCTGTTCGACGTCATCGAGCGGCACGCCAGTGGAAATCGTCCTGCGTGAGTGCAACCGCAACCGTTACCGCCCGACCCGAGCCGATCGGCGCCACCATGCTGTTCTCGCTGCTGCTGCACGGCGTGCTGCTGCTGGGCATCACCTTCCACTTCGCCAAGCCTGATCCAAGCCTGCCCACGCTCGACGTCGCGCTGGTCAACGTGGCCAACCAGGAGGCGCCGGACAAGGCCGATTTCCTGGCCCAGGCCAACAACCGCGGCGGCGGCCAGAGTGACCGTGCCGCGCGCCCCTCGCAGCTGTTCTCCGGCGCGTTGCCCCGACCTGATCCCGGGGTCGCGGCGCAACCGGTGCAGGAATCCACGCCGCTGCCGCACCCGGCCACCCCCGCGCGCATGGTCACCACCAGCGGCCGCAGCGATTTCAGCGTCGCCAGCGATACCGCGCAGACCGAAGTCGACCCGCAACACGCCACGCCCAGCGCGGCCGAACTGAAGCGCCAGCAGGCAATCGCCCAGCTCGCCGCCGAACTGCGCCGCAAGAAGGTGGATTACGCCAAGCGGCCGAAGGTGAAATACCTCACCGCCAGCACCCGTGAATACGCCTATGCCGCCTACATGCGCGGATGGTCGGATCGGGTGGAGCGGGTCGGCAACCTGAACTATCCCGAGGAGGCGCGTCGCCGCGGCCTGCACGGCAACGTGCTGCTCACCGTGGTGCTCAACCTCGACGGCAGCATCAAGAGCATCGACGTGATCCAGAGTTCCGGCCAGCCGGTGCTCGACGCCGCGGCCGAACGCATCGTGCGCCTGGCCGCACCGTTTCCGCCGGCACCGCGGGCCGGCGAGCACGTCGACGAGCTGAACATCACCCGCACCTGGCAGTTCCAGCCCAACAACGTGCTGCAGACGCGCTAGGAGCGCCGCGATTCGGCTGCGACTACAATGGCGCCATGGCTGCCATGCAACCCGCGACCCTCACCGGTCACTTCCTGATCGCCATGCCGGGCCTGGCCGAGCCGCCGTTCTCGCGCGGCGTGGCGCTGCTGTGCCAGCACGACGAGGACGGCGCGGTCGGCTTGCTGGTGAACCAGCTGTCCGAATACCGCTTCGGCGACGTGCTGGCGCAGATGAAACTCGAATGCGCCGACGCCGACCTGGCTGACGCACCGGTGCTGATCGGCGGCCCGGTACAGCAGGAGCGCGGCTTCGTGCTGCATCACGAACCGGGCGACTGGGAATCGACCTACCGCATCAACGCCGAGTGGTCGGTGACGACCTCGCGTGACATCCTGGTGGCAATGGCCGCCGGCGAAGGCCCGCGCCAGGCCATCATGGTGCTCGGCTACGCCGGCTGGGATGCCGGCCAGCTGGAACAGGAACTGATGGCCAACGCCTGGCTCACCGCCGAAGCCAACGGCCGGGTCGTCTTCGACACGCCGCTGGAGGAGCGCTGGAGCGCCGCCGCCGGCCTGGTCGGGGTGGACCCGCGCCAGTTGTCCGGCTACGCGGGCCACGCATGAGCTGTGTGCTCGGCTTCGATGTCGGCAGTCGCCTCACCGGCGTGGCCATCGGCAACCGCCTGACCGCCACCGCGCGCGCGCTCGCCGTGGTCGCCGTCCGCGACGATCGGCCCGACTGGGACCGGCTCGACGCCCTGCAGCGCGAATGGCAGCCCGACACCCTGGTGGTCGGCCTGCCGTTGACCCTCGATGGCGCCGAACAACCCGCCAGTCGGCGCGCACGCGCCTTCGCCGGCAAGCTGACCGAGCGCTACCGCCTGCCGGTGGTGCTGGTCGACGAACGCCACAGCTCGCACGAAGCTGCCGAACGTTTCGCCGCCGGACGCGCCGCCGGCCTGCGGCGACGCCGCGAAGGCGCCGCCATCGACGCCGAGGCGGCGGCAGTGATCCTCGAACGCTGGCTGCTCGAGGCCGCCGTGATCCCGCACGACGCCACCCCGCACTGATCAGCACCTTCCTCCCCAATCCGCGAACCCCCATGAGCCCTCGCCTGCGCCACCTGACCACCCTGGAAAACCTGCCGCGCGAGACCATCGAGCGCCTGCTCGACCGCGCCGAGGCGCTGCGCGATGCCTGCGCCCACGGCACCCGCAAGCTGGACGTGCTGGCCGGGCGCACCGTGCTGAACCTGTTCTTCGAACCGTCCACGCGCACCCGCACCTCGTTCGAACTGGCGGCGCGGCGGCTCGGTGCGGACGTGGTCAACTTCGACATCGGGCTGTCCTCCACCAGCAAGGGCGAGGAGCTGTTCGACACCCTGCATACGCTCGAGGCGATGCACCTGGACGCGATCATCGTGCGCCACAAGCAGTCCGGCACGCCGGACGAACTGGTACGCCATGCAATGAGCGGCGTGTCGGTGATCAACGCCGGCGACGGCAACCACGCGCATCCCACCCAGGGCCTGCTGGATGCGCTCACCATTCGCCAACACCGGCCCGATTTCGAGAATCTGACGGTGGTGATCTGCGGCGACATCAGCCACTCGCGGGTGGCCCGCTCGGACGTCAATGCCTTCACCGCGCTGGGCGTGAAGGAGATCCGCCTGTGCGCCCCGCCCGAGCTGATGCCGGCCACCGACGAAGTCGTCGAAGGCCAGCGCTTCACCGACTTCGACCAGGCCATCGAAGGCGCCGATGCGGTGGTGATGCTGCGCCTGCAGAAGGAGCGCATGGCGCGCATCGAACTGCCCGACGAGGCCGCCTACTTCACCCGCTACGGGTTGGACCGTCGCCGCCTCGCGCGCGCGGCCAAGGGTTGCCTGGTCATGCATCCGGGGCCGATCAACCGGGGCATCGAGATCGCCTCGGAGGTGGCCGACGGCGCACAGTCACGCATCCTCGAACAGGTCGGCAACGGGGTATTCGTGCGCATGGCCGTGCTCAACGAGGTGCTTGCGCGCTGAATGCCCGCTGCAGCGCCGGCGCCGCGCCCGCCACGGACGCAACCCGGGAGCGAGGGCGGCAGAAATCTTCCGGGCTGCAAAAGCGGCTGCGCGGTCCGCATTTGACCAGCTTCGCTGTTGTAAAGCGCTTCGCCGCTTCTTGAGCCATGGAACCACCATGGGTCGGCGAACCGTCGATACCCCGTCCTCGCGCAGCCTTTTTTTCGTCTCCGAAGTTTCTGCCGCCCACGCTCCCAGCGGGCATAATGGCCGCTGCTGCTCACCACGGGGATCAACATGCGCGCGACAACCCGCTATCTCGCGATGGGACTGACCAGCGTCCTGCTGGCTGCCTGTTCGCACAAGGACAAGGATGCACCGCTGGCGTTCGTGCCGGCCGATACGCCGTACGTCGTGGCCAACCTGGACGTGCTCGACGACGACACCCGCAAGGCGCTGCTGGCCCAGGCCGACGCCCAGTTGCCGTCGCAACTGGAACAGATGGACGCCGCGGCCGACCGGCTCGCCGAGAAGGACCCTGACGGCGCCCGCCTGCTGCGCGCGCTGCGCGCCGAGTTCAACGGCAAGACGGTGGAGGGCTTCGCCCAGTCCGCCGGCCTCGACCTGAAGGGCTACTCGGCCCTCTACGGCCTGGGCCTGGCGCCCGTGCTGCGCTTCCAGCTCGCCGACGCGGCCGCCTTCGACGCGTTCGTGGGCCGCCTGGAGACCGCCTACGGCAAGAAGTTCGAGGTGGCCAGCGAAGGCAAGCAGAGCTACCGCCGCTACGCGTCCACCGAATCGGGCACCGAGGTGATCCTGGCCACGGTGGACAAGCAGGCGGTGGCCGCGCTGCTGCCGATCGACGCGCCGAAAACCATGCTGCGCGAGGCGCTGGGACTGGATCGGCCGCAGAAGAGCATGCAGGACGACGGTCGTCTGGCCGACCTGGCGAAGGCCAACGGTTACAAGAAGTGGCTGGTCGGCGAACTCGACCTGACCCGCGTGCTGCCGCTGGCAATCGGCGGCACGGACGCACTGGCCAATGCGATGCGCAAGGCGCATGCGGTGGCCGAGTCGGCCAAGACCGGCGAGCCGGTGGCCAATCAGTTGCAGGTCCCGCCGTCGTGCAGCACCGATGCCGCTCGCATCGCCGCGCGGGTGCCGACGATCAGCTTCGGCTACACCCGGCTCGACGCCGGTCATCAGGACGGCCGCCTCGACATCGCGCTGGCCGAGGACATCAGCAAGGCGTTCTCCGGGCTCAAGGTCGAACTGCCCGGGCTGGGTCAGGCCGGTACCGCGCCATTCGACGTGGGCCTGGCGCTGCCGATCGCGAACCTGCGCACGTTCTGGATGGCCCAGGCCGATGCAGTGGCGGCCAAGCCGTTCACCTGCCCGGCGCTGAGCGATCTCAACGAGGGCTTCGCCAAGCTCGGCCCGGCCACGCAGAAAGCCGCGATCCCGCCGTTCGGCGACCTGCTGGGCGTGCGCCTGGCGCTGGATACGCTCACTGACAACCCCACCTCCAGCCTGCCCACCTTCAGCGGCCGGCTGGTGCTGGCCACCAGCAACCCGACCGGCCTGCTGGCGATGGGTCAGATGATGGTGCCCGCACTGGCGCAGCTGAAGCTGACCAATGACGGCAAGCCGGTGGCGCTGCCGCAGCAGATGGCCGGCATGCTCGGCCAGCCCGGCTGGGTGGCGATGAGCGACAAGGCGCTGGCGCTGGGCGTGGGCGCCGGCGAGGACGCCAAGCTGGCCGACACCCTGAAGGAAGCCGGCGGCAACGCGGGCCAGATGGCGCGGATGCACCTGAGCGGCGCGATGTACCTGTCCTGGGTGCAGCTGATGCAGGACAAGGTCGACGCGCTCACCGCCGCGGCCAGCGCGATGAACAACAGCGGTGATGCATCGGCGGACAAGCCCGACGACAGCGCCGCCCAGGCGGCAGAGGCGGCGGCGCGTTCCAAGGCGCAGTTCGAGGCGATGAAGCAGCAGGCGCAGCGCGTGGAAGACATCCACGCCGAGATGCATGTCGAGGCCGGCGGCATGGTGATCACCAGCCAGACGACGCTGAAGTGACATAAGCGACGCCAGGGCAAGTCGTTCCACTCCAGGCCGGGGCGCCGCGCGCACCCCGGCCTTTTTTTGCGCACGCAACGTACCGCCAACATGCTCGTGACCTCGCCTTCGCAAACCGTGGCGGCACCTGAATCGCGGCGGCGCCCGCGCACATGGCGTTCACTCCGCCGCTGCTGTCATGGCCACAAGGATCGCAAACCCGGCGACCCCGTTGTCACCACCGACAACCCCTTCTCCAAGGAGATTGCCATGCACAACCATCCCGTGATTCGCCGCAGCATGATCGCCGCCGCCCTGACGCTCGCCTTCGCCGCCGTGCCACTCAGCCAGGCCGTGGCAGCGCAGAGCAGCGAGGCCGCCGCGCAGGCATCGGACAACCAGACGGTGCCGGACAAGGCCGCCGACGCATGGATCACCACCAAGGTGAAGACCGAATTCGGCACCACCAAGGGCGTGAGCGCCACCGACATCAACGTGACCACCAACGATGGCGTGGTAACCCTGACCGGCAACGTCGACAGCGCCAGCGAGAAGATGAACGCGGTGCGCGTGGCGCAGGGCGTCAAGGGCGTGAAGAGCGTCGACGCCTCCGCGCTGGCGATCACCCCCGCCGCCACGAAACACCACGACCGGCCCTCGTCCAGCATGAGCAGCCACTGATCGATCGCGACAACCCGTGAACGGAAAAAGGAGCCGCGAGGCTCCTTTTTCCTTGCCGCAGGATCTGCTCAGCGGTTGAGCAGGTTGCTGCCGCCGAAGCTCTTGTCGTTGGGGTCTTCTTCCAGTTCGACGCCGTCCAGCCCCTGCGACAAGGTGTGCGCGTCGCCACCCTGGGCCAGCTTGATGCGCAGGCGCACCTCGTTGGAGCTGTCCGCGTAGCGCAGCGCATCCTCGTAGCTGATCTCGCCGGCGTGGTAGAGCTCGACCAGCGCCTGGTCGAAGGTCTTCATGCCGAGCAGGGTCGACTCCTTCATCAGCTCCTTCAGCTTGTGGATCTCGCCCTGGCGGATGTAGTCCTGCGCCAGCGGCGTGCCCAGCAGCACTTCCACCGCGACCCGACGCGCCTTGCCGTCCGGCGTCGGAATCAGCATCTGCGCCACGATGCCCTTGAGGTTCAGCGACAGGTCCATCAGCAACTGCTGGCGGCGATCCTCCGGGAAGAAATGCAGGATGCGGTCCATCGCCTGGTTGGCGTTGTTCGCATGCAGCGTGCACAGCACCAGGTGGCCGGTCTCGGCGAACGCGATGGCGTGGTCCATGCCCTCGCGGGTGCGGATTTCGCCGATCATGATCACGTCGGGTGCCTGGCGCAGGGTGTTCTTCAGGGCAGCGTCCCAGCTGTCGGTGTCGATGCCGACCTCGCGCTGGGTGATGATGCAGCCCTCGTGCTTGTGCACGTACTCGATCGGGTCCTCGATCGTGATGATGTGCCCTGTCGAGTTGAGGTTGCGGTAGCCGACCATCGCCGCCAGCGAGGTCGATTTGCCCGAACCGGTGGCGCCGACGAAGATGATGATGCCGCGCTTGGTCATCGCCAGCTGCTTGATCACCGGCGGCAGGTTCAGCTCCTCGGTGGTGGGGATCTTCGACTCGATTCGGCGCAACACCATGCCCACGCAGTTGCGCTGGTAGAAGCACGACACGCGGAAACGGCCCACGCCCTGCGCGGAAATCGCGAACTGGCACTCGTGGGTCTTCTCGAACTCCTCGCGCTGGCCCGGCGTCATCACGTTGAGCACCATGTCGCGCGCCTGCTGCACGCTGAGCGGGCTCTGCGTGATCGGCACGATGCGCCCCTGCACCTTCATCGACGGCGCCACGCCGGCCGTGATGAAAAGATCCGATGCCTTCTTGTGCACCATCAGTTTCAGGAACGAGGTGAAATCGAAGTCGCTCATGGCTTTACCTCAGGAATTCGGGATTCGAGATTCGGGATTCGTCAAAACCGGCCGTCGGAAATCGAGACCGGGCCTTGGCTCTTGCCAATCCCGAATCCCCGATCCCGAATCCCGACGCTCACTTGAAACTGTCCTTGTTCTTGGCGTAGCTCTGCGCCTGCTGGCGCGTCACGACGCCACGCTTGACCAGGTCCAGCAGGCACTGGTCCAGGGTCTGCATGCCGAACTGCTGGCCGGTCTGGATCGACGAGTACATCTGCGCCACCTTGTCCTCGCGGATCAGGTTGCGGATGGCCGGGATGCCGACCATGATCTCGTGCGCCGCGATGCGGCCGCCGCCGACCTTCTTCAGCAGTGACTGCGAAATCACCGCGCGCAGGCTTTCGGACAGCATCGAGCGCACCATCGGCTTCTCGCCGGCGGGGAACACGTCGATGATGCGGTCGATGGTCTTGGCCGCCGAACTTGTATGCACGGTGGCGAACACCAGATGGCCGGTTTCCGCGGCGGTCAGCGCCAGGCGGATGGTTTCCAGGTCGCGCAGCTCGCCGACCAGGATGTAGTCCGGGTCCTCGCGCAGCGCCGAGCGCAGCGCCTCGTTGAAACCATGCGTGTCGCGATGCACCTCGCGCTGGTTGACCAGGCACTTCTGCGAGGTGTGCACGAACTCGATCGGGTCCTCGATCGTGAGCATGTGCCCGTATTCGTTCTTGTTGATGTGGTCGACCATCGCCGCCAGCGTGGTCGACTTGCCCGAGCCGGTCGGGCCGGTCACCAGGATCAGGCCTTGCGGCTGCTCGATCAGCTCCTTGAACACGCGCGGCGCGCCCAGGTCTTCCAGCGTCAGCACCTCGGACGGAATCGTGCGGAACACTGCGCCGGCGCCGCGGTTCTGGGTGAACGCGTTGACGCGGAAGCGCGCCAGGCCGGGGATCTCGAACGAGAAATCGGTCTCGAAGAACTCCTCGTAGTCGCGCCGCTGCTTGTCCGACATGATGTCGTAGATCAGCGAGTGCACCTGCTTGTGCTCGAGCGCGGGGATGTTGATCCGGCGGACGTCGCCGTCGACGCGGATCATCGGCGGCAGGCCGGCGGACAGGTGCAAATCCGAGGCCTTGTTCTTTACCGAGAAGGCAAGCAGTTCGGCAATGTCCATGAAGTCGTTTCCCCTCAACCGATCGTCTGGTGGCATGAATGCGGATGCACAGGGGTCCGGACCGTCGCCGCCAGCCGCCGCCCGGGCACGCAACCGCTGCCCCTGGAACCCTGCGGACCGGCAACCCGAATCCCCCTGTAGCCGCGTCGATACTACTCGCGCAAGCGGCTGTGCGGCCAGCCTTTCCCGCCTATCATGCCGCAACCGCAACGGGGATTTGCGCATCCCGTCGAAAAACGCGAGGTTGCCCCGCCGTCGGCCTCGTCGCGGCGGCGGCGGCGCGTCGTCCGCGCGCCGGCGCGCCGGCTTCCGGTAAGGTAGGCGGCTGCAACGATCAAGGAGTCCTGCATGACACGATTAGCCTTCATCGGCGGCGGCAACATGGCGCGCAGCCTGATCGGCGGCCTGCTGAAGACGGGCGTCGCCTCCGCCACGATCAGCGTCGCCGAGCCCCGCGCCGAGGGGCGCCAGGAGCTGGGCCGCGATTTCGGCATCGCCTGCTACGCGGAGAACCGGCTGGCGGCGGCCGACGCCGAGGTGATCGTGCTGGCGGTCAAGCCGCAGGTGCTGCCCTCCGTCCATGGCGAGTTGCAGGACATCCTGCAGCGCCAGCGCCCGTTGCTGATCTCGATCGCCGCCGGCGTGCGGCTGGACCAGCTCGAACGCTGGTTCGGCGCGAGCCTGCCGATCGTGCGCTGCATGCCGAACACGCCTGCGCTGATCGGCGCCGGCGCCACGGGTCTGTGCGCCAACGCGCGCGTCAGCCCCGCGCAGAAGGCGCAGGCGCAGCACATTCTGGACGCTGCCGGACTCACCCGCTGGATCGACGACGAAGCCCTGATGGACACCGTCACCGCGATCTCCGGTTCGGCGCCGGCTTATTTCTTCGCCCTGGTGGAAGCGCTGGAGGAAGCCGCCGTGGCCCAGGGCCTGCCGCGCGACACCGCGCGCGCACTGGCCGCGCAGACCTGTTTCGGCGCCGGCCGCATGCTCACCGAGAGCGGCGACGACCCGGCCGTGCTGCGCCAGCGCGTCACCTCGCCGCACGGCACCACCCAGGCCGCGCTGGAGAGCTTCGGCGCGGACGGACTGCCGCGCATCGTGGCCAGGGCCGTGGCCGCGGCCACCCGCCGCGGCGCCGAGCTCGCCGCCGAACTGGACGCGCAGCCGTGAGCTATCTGTTCAACGCACTCTCGATGCTGATCGGCCTGGCGTTCGACGCCGTGGTGATCCTGTTCCTGCTGCGGGTGACGGCCGAAGCCTGCCGCGCCGATTTCAACAACCCGCTGAGCCAGTTCATCTACCGCACCACCAACCCGGTGCTGGCGCCGATCCGCCGCGTGGTGCCGAACTGGAGCAGGATCAACCTTGCCGGCCTGCTGCTGGCGTGGCTGGCGATGCTGCTCAAGCGCCTGCTGCTGTTCGCGCTGGTCGGGGCGATGCCCAACCTTGCCGGTCTGCTGGTGCTGTCGCTTGCCGAGCTGTTCGACTTCGTGCTGCTGTTCTACATCGTGCTCATCTTCGGCTGGTCGCTGCTGAGCATGTTTTCCGTCGATCGCCGCCAGCCGATGCTGCGACTGGTGGAGAAGATCGTCGCCCCGCTGCTGCGTCCGCTGGACGGCAAGCTGGTGTTCGGCCAGATCGACTTCGCGCCGATGGCGGTGATCATCGTGCTGTTTCTCGCCCGCATGCTGATCGCCGCGCCGCTGCTGGATCTTGGCGCCGGGCTGGCCGTGGGCGGCTGAGGCTGGCCTGTCCCGGGCGGCGGGCAGTACCCGCCCTGCGCCACGCAGACGACTGCCCGCCCACCTCGCGCGGCGCAATCATCGCGCCCCGCCTTGGGCTGGCCCCGGCCCGCACCGTACAATCACATCTTTACCCGACACCCACGCGCGCGCCTGCGCGCCAGCGAGCGTTTCCCGATGGAAAAGAGTTTCGAGCCGGCCCGGATCGAGTCGAAGTGGTACGAGCGCTGGGAAGCCAGCGGCGCGTTCAAGCCGAGCGGCCAGGGCGAGCCGTACTGCATCCTGCTGCCGCCGCCGAACGTCACCGGCACGCTGCACATGGGGCATGCGTTCCAGCAGACGGTGATGGACATGCTGGTGCGCTACCAGCGCATGCGCGGCATGAACACGCTGTGGCAGGTCGGCACCGATCACGCCGGCATCGCCACCCAGAAGATCGTGGAGAACCAGCTCGCCGTCGAGGAAAAGACCCGGCATGACCTGGGCCGCGATGCGTTCATCCAGCGGGTCTGGCAGTGGAAGGAGGAGTCCGGCTCCACCATCACCCACCAGATGCGCCGCATCGGCGCCGCGGCCGACTGGTCGCGCGAACGCTTCACCATGGACGAAGGCCTGTCGGCCGCGGTGCGCAAGGTGTTCATCGACTGGTATCGCGCGGGCCTGATCTATCGCGGCAACCGGCTGGTGAACTGGGACCCGGTGCTGGGCACGGCGGTGTCGGATCTCGAAGTGAACAACGTCGAGCGCGACGGCCACATGTGGTCGATCCGCTACATGACCACCGACGGCGCCGCGTCGCTGGTGGTCGCCACCACGCGTCCGGAGACCATGCTGGGCGACGTCGCCGTGGCCGTGCATCCGGAGGACGAGCGTTATGCGCACCTGATCGGCCAGACGCTGCATTTGCCGCTCACCGGTCGGCAGATTCCGGTGATCGCCGACGACTACGTCGACAAGGATTTCGGCACCGGCTGCGTGAAAATCACTCCGGCGCATGACTTCAACGACTACGCCATCGGCCAGCGCCACGGGCTGGCGCCGATCACCATCTTCACGCTGGACGCGAAGGTCAACGACAACGCGCCGGAGAAGTATCGCGGACTCGATCGCTACGACGCGCGCAAGGCCGTGCTGGCCGATCTCGAAGCCGCCGGCCTGCTGGTCGAAACGAAGGCGCACAAGCTGCAGGTACCGGTGAGCCAGCGTTCCGACGCGGTGATCGAGCCGATGCTGACCGACCAGTGGTTCGTCGACCTCACTTCGGACGTCCAGGCGGATGGCCGCCCGGGCGGCCGCAAGGCGATCACCGAGCCGGCGCTCGATGCCGTGCGTTCGGGCGATATCAGGTTCGTGCCGGAAAACTGGGCGAACACGTATACACAATGGCTGGACAACATCCAGGACTGGTGCATCAGCCGCCAGCTGTGGTGGGGCCATCGCATCCCGGCGTGGTACGACGAGGCCGGCAACATCTTCGTGGGCGAGGACGAGGCCGACGCACGCGCACATGCCGCGACCGTGCCGGTCGGCGCCCTGCGTCAGGACGACGACGTGCTGGACACCTGGTTTTCCTCCGCGCTGTGGCCGTTCTCCACGCTGGGCTGGCCGGCCGATGGCCCGGTGAAGAACGAGCGCGGCGAGGTCGTGGCGAACTGGGCACAGGACAAGATCTTCCTGCCCAGCGCGGTGCTGGTCACCGGCTTCGACATCATCTTCTTCTGGGTCGCCCGGATGGTGATGACCACGAAGTACTTCACCGGCCAGATACCGTTCCGCGAGGTGTACATCAACGCCATCGTGCGCGATGCCGAAGGCCAGAAGATGTCCAAGTCCAAGGGCAACACGCTGGACCCGCTGGACCTGATCGACGGCATCGCGCTGGAACCGCTGGTGGAGAAATCCACCAAGTCACTGCTGATTCCGCAGGTGCGCGCCAAGGTCGAGAAGCGCATCCGCAAGGACTACCCCGACGGCATCCCGGCGATCGGCACCGATGCGCTGCGTTTCACCTTCGCCGCGCTGGCCAGCTACAGCCGCACGATCAACTTCGACATCAAGCGCGCCGAGGGCTACAAGGCGTTCTGCAACAAGCTGTGGAATGCGGCGCGGTTTGTTCTTTTGAACGCGGGGAACGGGGAATCGGGAATCGGGAATCGGAGAGATCAAAAGCCGGTGACCGAGGCGGAGCGGTGGATTCTGACGCGGCTCAAGCAGACGCTGGACGAGGTCGAGCGGCACTTTGTCAGCTATCGTTTCGATCATCTGGCGCAAGCGCTGTACGAGTTCGTCTGGAACGAGTATTGCGACTGGTTCCTGGAACTGGCCAAGCCGGCGCTCAGCGGTGACGACGCGGCGGCTGCCGCGTCCACCCGCCACACTTTGCTGGTGGTGCTGGAAAGCGTGCTGCGTGCGCTGCATCCGGTGATCCCGTTCATCACCGAGGAAATATGGGCGTCAGTGGCGCCGGTGCTCGGCCTCAGCGAAAGCAGCCTGCTGCAGCGACCCTGGCCACGCGCCGAAGACATCACCGCCGACGATGCGGCCACGACCGAGATCGAATGGTTCAAGAACGTGCTCTCCGGCATCCGCCGGATCCGTTCGGAGATGAATATCCCGCCCGGCAAGACGATCCCGCTGTTGCTCGCAGACGGCGACGCCGGCGATCGTGCGCGGGTGGCAAAGTTTGCCGCACAAATCGCCTTCCTCGCCCGCGTCGAGACTCCGCAGTGGATCGCTGCTGGCGCCGACGAACCCGCCGCCGCGGCCGCCGTGGTCGGCACGTTGCGCGTGCTGATCCCGCTGGCCGGGCTGATCGACGTGGCCGCCGAGAAAGCGCGCCTGGCCAAGGAAATCGGTCGCATCGAGGTCGAGATCAGGAAATGCGAAGGCAAGCTCGGCAACGCGAACTTCGTCGCCAATGCGCCGGCCGAGGTCGTGGCACAAGAGCGCCAGCGCATCGCCGACTGGAACACCACGCTGGGCGCGCTGCGCGAGCAGGCCGGCAAGCTGTAGGGCGGGCACCGCCGCATGCCGTCCCGGGCTTTTTGGCGATCGGGTTCTTGCTTATTTCTCGATATGGCCTGCGGCCATATCGAGCGCCATCACGATCGCGTCCTCGCGTCCGTCGCGTGCCGGGTAATAGCGCGGGCGCCTTCCGATTTCGTGGAAGCCCACCGACTCGTACAAGGCTTTCGCGCCCGGGTTGGACGGGCGCACTTCGAGGAAGAGTCGCTCGGCCCGGTTCCAGCGCGCCACGTCGAGCAGGCGCATCAGCAGATGCCGGCCGAGACCGCGGCCGCGATGCTCCGGGCCGATGCACAAATTGAGCAAGTGCGCCTCGCCGGCGCCGGTCGAGAGAATGCCGTAGCCGGCCACGCTGCCATCCACACACAGAACCCAGCACGAATGCCCTGCCCGCACGCAATCGCCGAAGATGCCGGGCGACCACGGGAATTCGTACGAGGCGTTCTCCAGCGCGCTGACTGCGGCCAGATCATCCAGGTACATGCCGCGCACCTGGATCGCCGCCTTCGGCACGGCGACCATCGTTCAGGCTCCCGCGCTGGCCAGGGCGCGGCGCACGCTGCGCAGCGCGTTCCACAGCCGACGCTTGGCCGTCGCGTCGGCCAGCACCAGCTTCGGCTCATCGGCAAGCACAATCAGCGCCTGGCTCATCACTGCCGCCGGCAAGACGCGGCCGAGTGCATGCGCCTGCGCATCGCCGAACACCAGGTAGGCGCGCGCCGCCGGCACCGATGACGCCAGTTGGCCACCTTGCACGCTGATGCGCGCCGCGCGCGCCAGCGCCGCACCGCCGGCACGCAGCGCGCGGCCCAGCAGGTCGAGCTCGCGGGCGTTGCACGACGCCGGCAGGATCACCACGCAGGCCACGTCGGCGTCGCCCAGCTCCGGCTCGGCCATGGCCGGCACAACTTTCGCCACGCGGCGAACCCACGGCGTCAGCCCCAGCGCGTGCAGGACGCGGGCGCGGTGGGCGGCAGGCATGGGCGCGTTCATCTGGCGGAGTGCCGTGCACGGCGCCGATGCGCGATCCGCGCCGCGATGGTCCACACCGGCCCGGACAACAGGTACACGGTGAAACCCGCCAGCAGCACCCGCGCCGGCGCCAGATACAGCAAGGCAAGCAGCAGCACCGCCACCACCATCCAGGCGAACGGCACGTTGCCGCGCTCGCCCATCGGCAGCGACTTGAAACTGAAATAGCGGAAGCGGCTGACCATCAGCAGGCCGGTGACCACCACGATCGCCGCGCTGGCGAAGGCCAGCTCGGCGCCGCTCCAGCCGGCCTTCTCCATGGTCCACACGAACGACATGTTCACCGCCGCCGCGGCCGGACTGGCCAGGCCCTGGAAATAGCGCTTGTCGGCCACCCCTGCCTGGGTATTGAAGCGCGCCAGCCGCAGCGCGGCGCAGGCGGCATAGATGAACGCGCACGCCCAGCCCAGCTTGCCCCACAGCGGCCCCACGTCGCGCAGCGCCGACAGCGACCACGTGTACATCACCAGCGCCGGCGCGAGGCCGAAGCTGACCAGGTCCGACAAGGAGTCGTACTGCACGCCGAACTCGGTCTGCGTGCCGGTCATGCGCGCCACGCGCCCATCCATGCCGTCGAGCACCGCCGCCAGGAACACCGCGATGGCCGCCTCGACGTAATGGCCGCCGATGCTTGAAATGATCGCGTAGAACCCGGCGAACATCGCCGCCGTGGTGAACAGGTTCGGCAACAGGTAAATGCCGCGGTGCCGGGGCGGTTGAACGGGCATGGGTGGACTCATGAAGCAGGATCGTGACGGAGTAGGCGCAGTGTAAACCATTGCCTGCTTGAGTCCGGGGCGCCGGAGTGATAACAAGGAACGACTGATTTTCCCCTGTCCGGAGACCCCCATGCGCCGTTCGCTGATTGTCGTGGCACTGCTGCTGTTTGCCCCGTTGTGTGCCGCGCAGGTCTACAAGTGGACCGACGCCAGCGGCACCGTGCACTACTCCGAGGCGCCGCCGACGCAGGGGGTCAAGTACAGCAAGGTCACCACGACCGGCACGGTGGAGCCGCTGGTCAAGCCGGCCGAACGAAGCAATCCGGAGGACGTCGCGGGCGGCAGCAACGAGCCCGCCGTCGCGCCGAAGACCATGGCCGACACCCCGGAGAACCGCAAATCGCTGTGCGCCTCGCTGCAGTCCAACCTGGCGACCCTGCAGGGCAGCGGTCCAGTGGTGATGGAGAAGGATGGCAAGCCCAACGCACTGGACGCCTCGCAACGCCAGCAACAGATCGCCACCGCCCAGGCCCAGTACGACCAGTACTGCCAGGGCAAGTGAGCCCCCGGGCCGCACTCCGGCGGCGGTGGCGCCGCTACAATGGGCGCTTTACACGCCGGAATCGCCCGCATGCGCCTCAGCCAATTCCACCTGGCCACCGTCAAGGAAGTCCCTGCCGACGCCGAGATCGCCAGCCATCGCCTGATGCTGCGCGCCGGCATGATCCGCCGGCTGGCTTCCGGCCTGTACAGCTGGAGTCCGCTGGGCCTGCGCGTGTTGCGCAAGGTCGAGCGCATCGTGCGCGAGGAAATGGATCGCGCCGGCGCGATCGAATTGCTGATGCCGACCATCCAGCCGCGTGAACTCTGGGAGGAAACCGGTCGCTGGGCGAAATTCGGCCCGCAGTTGCTGAAGATCCGCGACCGCAAGGAGCAGGAATTCTGCTATGCGCCGACCGCCGAGGAAGTGATTACCGATTACGCCCGCAACGAGCTGAAAAGCTACAAGCAGCTACCGGTCAATTTCTACCAGATCCAGACCAAGTTCCGCGACGAGATCCGCCCGCGTTTCGGCGTGATGCGCGCGCGCGAATTCCTTATGAAGGATGCCTATTCATTCCATCTCGGGCAGGAGTCGCTGGCGGAAACCTACGCCGCGATGTACCAGGCCTATGTGCGCATTTTCACCCGCCTCGGCCTGAGCTTCCGCGCGGTGCAGGCCGACACCGGCGCCATCGGCGGCAATGCCAGCCATGAATTCCAGGTGCTGGCCGATTCGGGCGAGGACGCGATCGCGTTTTCCGACGGCTCCGACTATGCCGCCAACCTCGAGAAAGCCGAAGCGCTGCCCCCGTCCGTCGAACGCCCTGCGCCCGCCGCCGGCCTGCAGCGCGCGGACACGCCGACCCAGAAAACCATCGCCGACGTCGCCGCCTTCCTGAAAGTGGAGCCGCGGCAATGCGTGAAGACCCTGCTGGTGCGCGGCGTCGAAGGGCTGGTCGCGCTGTGCCTGCGCGGCGACCACGAACTCAACGAGGTCAAGGCCGGCAAGCTGGCCGAGCTGCCGGGCGAGATGGTGCTGGCCGGCGAAGAGGAAATCCGCGCCGCCTGCGGCACGCGCCCGGGGTTCATCGGCCCGGTCGGCCTGCCCGATTCCATCCCGGTGATCGTCGATCGCGACGCTGCCGTACTGGCCGACTTCGTCTGCGGCGGCAATGCCGACGGCGTGCACTGCACCGGCGCCAACTGGGAGCGAGACGCGCGCATCAGCCGCATCGCCGACCTGCGCAACGTGGTCGAGGGCGATGCCTCGCCCGACGGCCACGGCGAACTGCACCTGGCCCGCGGCATCGAAGTGGGCCACGTGTTCCAGCTGGGGACGAAGTATGCCGACGCCCTGCGCGCCACCGTGATCGACGAAGGCGGCAAGGCCCAGGTGATGGCCATGGGTTGCTACGGCATCGGGATCAGCCGCATCGTCGCCGCCGCCATCGAGCAGCGCCATGACGACGCGGGCATCATCTGGCCCGAGGCGATGGCGCCGTGGCGGGTGGCGGTGTGCGTGATCAACCCGAAGAACGCCTCCGCCGCGGTCAACGAGGCCGCCGAGGCGCTGTACCAGGCACTCGTCCAGCGCGGCATCGAAACCGTGCTGGACGATCGCGGCCTGCGTCCCGGCAACATGTTCGCCGACATGGAGTTGATCGGCATCCCCCATCGCGTGGTGGTGAGCGAACGCGGGCTGGCCGCCGGCACGCTGGAATATCGCGGCCGCGAGGACAGCGAGAGCCGCACGTTGAGCCAGGATGAGTTGTTCGCACTGCTGGCCTGATTAATGAAACCGGCGGGTTTCGAATATCGGTACATTTGCCCTTGCAACCCTGTTTCATAATCGTTTCGAATATGAACTGTGACGCGCGTCGGGGAGTTTGGCGCTTTACAAATGTTTGTCCGATCATGGAGAATCCGGACTGGCCGGCATTCACCATGCCCGCATTGCCTCGATAATGGGGCATGATTCGTCACCCTCACCGGAGTCCGTCCATGGCCGTCGATATCAAGAATCTCAACCACAATCAGCTCAACGATCTCATCAGCAAGGCACAAATCCGTCAGGACGAATTGCGCAAGGAGAAGGTCGTCAAGCTGCGCGAGAAGGTCCACGCGCTGATCAAGGCCGAGGGTTATTCGTTCGAGGACATTTTCGGCGGTGCCCGCAAGAGCAAGCGCGCCGGCGCCAAGGTTGCCCCGAAGTATCGCAACCCGGCCAACCCGGCGCAGACCTGGTCCGGCCGCGGCAAGCGTCCGCACTGGTTCAACGACGCGCTGAAGGCGGGCAAGAAGGAAAAGGACCTGACGATCTGATCGCCGTCTCCACGCCATGGAAACAGCGCCGGCCTCGCGCCGGCGCTTTTTTTTGGCTTGAACCATGCGACGTCCATTCGCCGCGCAAGGCTCATGCGGACGCAACGAAAAGGTAGGTCAGGAAGGCGCGGCTCTTGATCTTGCCGGGGCCAGGAGCACCCTCCTCAATCCTCCCCTGCTTCAAAGGGGAGGAGGCGAAGGTGCCGCGCGGGTTCGTCTCCCGTGATGAACCGGGTGGCGTGAAGTCCGGCTAGCCCGGTCGCTTTTGTTTTACAGAGAGCGCCGCGGCGAAATCAGCAAGTCGCCGAACATCAGCCCCGCCACCAGCGACACCAGCAGGGTGACCAGCAGCAAGCCGGCGTCCAGGCCGAGCGAGGTGTCGCGTTCGAGCAGGAACGACATGCTGCGGAAGCCCACGCTGCCCGGCACCAGCAACAGGATGCCCGGTTCGCGGATTACCGCGCCGGGCCGATGCGCATAGCGCGCGTAGACGTTGGCCAGCGCGCCCAGCAGCAAGCCGCCCAGGAACACGCCTACCGGCGCGCCCGGCAACGAGGTGGAGATCTCGCCGCCCCAGCGCGTGGCCAGATAACCCACCACCACCGCCGCGATCACTGCCGGCCAGTCGCGCCGGGCGGCGCGGAACAGGATCGCGAAGGCGATCGCGGCGACCAGCAGCACCGGGTAATCGGTCCATGACGGCAGCGGCGGCAAGGCGAAATCGCGCGCAGTGATGCCGAGTGCGCTGCACAACTCGGTCGCGGCGATGACCCCGAAAGTGAGCTTGAGCAGGGTCGCCATCGCACCGCCCATGCGCGCCATGCCGGAAACCAGGTGCTGGCTGGAGATCTCGCGCACGGCGGTGGTCAGCGACATGCCGGGGATCAGGATGATCAGGCTGGCCAGCACCACCGACTTGATCGCCAGCGGCACGATGAAGGCGCTGACCAGGATCGCCACCATGGTCGCCACCAGCGCACTGATTGCATCGCTGGCCGCCGCCAGCTGCGGCCGCACGGCAGCCGCCAGGGTGATGCAGCCGATGATCGTGCCGATCACCGCCGCGACCACCAGGTCCACCCACGAGCTGTGCAGGAACAGCGCCGCGATCGAAGCCGCGGACAAGCCGTAGCTGGCGATCAGGCCGATTTTCTCGCGTCGGCTGTCCGGCCGCCCCAGCTCGCGCAGCAGGCGAAAGCCTTCGCGCAGGCCCAGCTCGCCGGCGATCGCGCGGTCGGCGATGTCGTCGGCCTGGCACAGCCGTTCCAGGTTCACCTCGCCCGGCGGCAGCCGCACCACCTGGGTGGTCGTCGCCACGCGCTCCTCGCCCTGGGCGAGGTCGGCGAAGGAAATGATGACCGCGGTAGGGCTGGACCACACGTCGGCGGACAAGCCCAGCCGCTGCGCCACGCCGGCCACGGCCATCTCCAGTCGCGGCGCGGTGGTGCCGTACTGGTGCAGGCGCCGCGCCAGCTCCAGCACGAACGCCATGCGCGTGTTCAGCGCGGTGGTGGCGAATTGCTGCTGGCTGATGGTGCCGCTCATGCCACCGCGCGCACCTGCAGGGTGGAACCATCGACGGCAACCACTTCCACGGTGGCGCCCAGCGGCAGGTCCGGCCCGTTGACCAGCCACTGGCCGTCGCCCACGCGGGCCTTGCCGCGACCATTGACGATCGCCTCGATCAGCTCATAACGCTGGCCGATCATCTGCTCGGCGCGACGGTTGAGGCGTTCGCTGCCCGGCACGCGACGCTCCAGCTTCGGCCGCAGCCAGCGCGCGTAGGCCACGCAGAAGGCGAATGCGAGCAGGCCGAACACGATCGCCTGCGCCAGCAGGCCCAGCGTCGGCACGGCCCACAGCAGCACGCCCATCGCCGCCGCGGCCAGGCCGATCCACAGCAGGAAATAGCCCGGCAGCAGCAGCTCGCCGGCAATCAGCAGCAGCGCCAGGATCCACCACAGGTAATGCACGGCAAGTTGCCACATGGTCGAGGACTCCACTCAGCGCAGCGGCGGCACCGGCGCGGCCGCCGGGCGCTGCTGCTGGGTGAGGGATTCCTTGGCCAGTTCGGCGATGCCGGCCATCGCGCCGATCACGCCGGTGGCCTCGATCGGCAGCAGCAGCATCTTCTGGTTGGGCGAATTGGCCATTTCCTTCAGCGCGCCGATGTAGTTGTTGGCGACGAAATAGTTCAGCGCATTGATGTTGCCGCCGGCGATCGCGTCGGAGACCATCGTGGTGGCCTTGGCCTCGGCCTCGGCGGTGCGCTCACGCGCCTCGGCGGCGCGGAACGCGGCCTCCTTCTCACCCTCGGCAGAGAGGATCGCCGACTGCTTCTCGCCCTCGGCCTTGAGAATCGCCGCCTGGCGGAAGCCCTCGGCGTCGAGGATGTTGGCGCGCTTCTCGCGCTCGGCCTTCATCTGCCGTGCCATCGCGTCGATCAGGTCGCGCGGCGGCGAGATGTCCTTGATCTCGATGCGGTTGACCTTGACGCCCCACGGGTGGGTCGCCTCGTCCACCACGCGCAGCAGGCGGGCGTTGATCTCGTCGCGCTTGCTCAGGCTTTCGTCCAGATCCATCGAGCCGAGCACGGTGCGGATGTTGGTCATCACCAGCGCCAGCGAGGCCTGCTCCAGATTGGCCACTTCATAGGCCGCCTTGGCCGCATCCAGCACCTGGTAGAACACCACGCCGTCGACACGCACCACCGCGTTGTCCTTGGTGATGACGTCCTGCGAGGGCACGTCCAGCACCTGCTCCATCATGTTCATCTTGTGCCCGATCGCCTGGTAGATCGGGATCAGGAAATGCAGCCCCGGGCTCAACGTGCCGGTGTACTTGCCGAACGTCTCCACCGTCCATTCGTAACCCTGCGGCACGATGCGCACCAGCTTGACGATGCCGATGACGACCACGACCAGGATGACCAGCGCCAGCAGTTGTGCGATACCCATGAAGCTCTCCCCTTTCCGTGAAGATGTCAGTATAGGCGAGCGCAGCGCCGTCGAGCGGGCCGGACCACGGCGTCATGGAACGATCATCACGACCGCGGCCGGGCAGCCCGGCGCTGTCATCGTCGCGTAACATGGCCGTGATTCCATGGCGCCGGCTGCCACTGGGCATATGCATGCAAAAACGCATCCTGATCATCGAAGACGAGGCGCCGATCCGCGACATGGTGGCGTTCGCGCTGCGCCGCGCAGAGATGCTGCCGGTCTGCGCCGCCGATGCCGGTGAAGCGCAGCTGGCCATCGCCGAGGCGGTGCCCGACCTGATCCTGCTCGACTGGATGCTGCCGGGCATCAGCGGCATGGACCTGGCCCGGCGACTGCGCCGCGAGGAGCTGACCCGCGACCTGCCGATCATCATGCTGACCGCCCGCGGCGAGGAGACCGACCGCGTGGCCGGCCTGGATGCCGGCGTGGACGACTACGTGGTCAAGCCGTTTTCCACCCGCGAGCTGGTGGCGCGGATCAAGGCGGTGCTGCGCCGCAGCCAGGGCGAGGACGGCGCCGGCATGATCGAGCTGGGCGGGCTGCGTCTGGACGGCCAGGCGCACCGGGTGTTCGCCGGCGACGAGCCGGTGCACCTGGGCCCCACCGAATACCGCCTGTTGCACTTCTTCATGAGCCACAGCGAGCGCGTGTATTCCCGCGCGCAACTGCTCGATCATGTCTGGGGCGGCAGCGTCTACGTGGAGGAGCGCACCGTCGACGTGCACATCCGGCGCCTGCGCAAGACCCTGGAGGCATGGGGCCTGGATGCCCTGATCCAGACAGTGCGCGGCACCGGTTACCGCTTCTCCGCCCAGCCCGCACCCGTGCGGCCCTGAGCAGCTCCGGCCGGCGCATGCGCAGCATCCGCACCTCCTTCGACACCGGCTTCCTCGTCATCGTGATCGGCTCGATGGCCGGCGCGATCGTCGCCGCGCTGTGGGCGTCGCCATGGTGGGCGCTCGGCGTCGCCCTGGGCGGTGAAGCCGTCGCGCTGGGGTGGTGGCTGCGCGCACGCCGTGCACGCCGGACGCGACCCGATACACTTGGCCAACTCCGCGCCGCACGCGCCTTGCGCCAGTCGCGCCTGCGCGCGCAGTTGCACGACGTGCGCGACGCGGTGGGCGCACTGGCCGATGCCGTGGTGCTGTTCGACGATCAGGGGCGCGTGCGCTGGTTCAACGCGGCCGCTACCCGTCTGCTCGGCGTGCGGCGCGAACACGTCGGACAGCCGCTCGCGCAATGGCTCGACGGCAGCGAGCTGGGCACGTGGCTGCGCACGAATGCCACGCAGCCGGCCACCGACCTGCCGGCGCCGGCGGATGCGTCGCTGCGCCTGGCCGCGACGATCATCCCCTTCGGCCAGCAGCTGAAGGTGCTGCTGGCGCGTGACATCAGCACGCTGAGCCGGCTGGAGCAGGTGCGCCGCGATTTCGTGGCCAACGTCTCGCATGAACTGCGCACTCCGTTGACGGTGATCCACGGCTACCTGGAACTGCTGGACCCCGTGGACGTGCCCGAGCTGGCGCCGGTGCTCGGCGAGATGCGCATGCAGTCGCAGCGGATGCAGCAGATCGTCGAGGATCTGCTGACCCTGTCGCGGCTGGAAACGCGCGAGGCCCTGCCGGACGAGGAAGTGGCCATGATTCCGCTGCTGGAGACGCTGCGCCGCGAGGCGGTGGCGCTCAGCCAGGGCCGGCACCGCATCAGCGTGGAGGCGACCACTGCGGTGCGCCTGCGCGGCTCGATCCATCACCTGCACAGCGCGTTCTCCAACCTGACCAGCAACGCCGTGCGCTATACGCCCAGCGGCGGCGAGATCGTGATCGGCTGGCGGCAGACCGCCGATGGCGGCGCGATCTTCTCCGTGCGCGACAGCGGGCTGGGCATCTCCGCCGAACACCTGGTGCGACTCACCGAGCGCTTCTACCGCGTGTCGTCCAGCCGCTCGCGCGAGTCCGGCGGCACCGGCCTGGGCCTGTCCATCGTCAAGCACGTGCTGAACCTGCACCAGGGGCGCCTGGTGATCGAGAGCGAGCCCGGCCGCGGCTCGACCTTCTCCTGCGTGATGGAAGCCTCGCGCGTGTTGCCGCCGGACCGCGGCGGCATCTTCCGCGCCGAGACCCCGGCCAACTGAGCCGCGCCTGCGCGCAACCCCCTTGTCGCAAAAAAAACGGCGTGGAGAAAATCCACGCCGGGAGCCGATTCAGGAGGGGGAGCGGCATCTCGAAGATGCCTGCCATGGAGGGGAGTGCCTGGCAGGCGCAGGCATTGTCGCAACGCCGCGTGACAAGCCGATGACATGCGGGACTCGCTTTTTTGTCACGACGGCTGGGCGCGATGCCCTCCCGCGGCGCGCGCAAGTCGGCAAGCACACAAGCGTCATGCAGCCGTCGTTCGCGTGCAACAGGGCGGCGCCACGATCGGTGCCAGTTCCGATCGGAGAACAGCGATGCGCGTCAGCTTCGTCACGGAAACCTGGCCGCCCCAGGTGAACGGTGTCGCCCTCACCGTGCGCACGCTTGCCGCCGGGCTGGCCGCACGCGGGCTGGGCGTCGACGTGGTCCGCCCCGGCGGCGACGGCCGCGACGGCAAGGTCGAACTGGTACGCGCACGCGGCGTGGCGCTGCCGCGCTACCCGGGCATGCAGTTCGGCCTGCCCGCCGGCAGTGCGCTGCGCCGGCGCTGGCATGCGAAGCGGCCCGATGCGGTGTACATCGCCACGGAAGGTCCGCTGGGCGCGTCGGCGCTGCGCGTGGCCAACGCGCTGCAGGTCCCGGTGGTGAGCGGGTTCCACACGCGCTTCCACGACTACGCCGCCCACTATGGCGTCGGCCTGCTGGCGCCGCTGGTACGCAACCACCTGCTCGGCTTCCACCGTCGCGCGCAGATGACCCTGGTGCCGACCAACGCGCTGCACGCCGAGCTGACGGATGCCGGTGTCGACCACGTGCGCAAGCTGCGCCGCGGCGTCGATGTCCGGCTGTTCTCGCCGGAGCGGCGCGATCCGGCGCTGCGCCGCAGCTGGGGCGTGGATGACGAGACGCCGGTGCTGCTGTGCGTCGGCCGGATCGCCGCGGAGAAAAACCTGGGCCTCGCCGTGCAGGCTTTCCGCGCGTTGCAGGCACGCACGCCCGCCGCGCGCCTGGTGATGGTCGGCGACGGTCCGCAACGCGCGGCGCTCGCCAGCGCCTGCCCGGAGGCCTTGTTCGTCGGCACCAGGCACGGCGCGGATCTGGCCGCGCACTACGCCAGCGCGGACGTGTTCCTGTTCCCGAGCCTGTCGGAAACCTTCGGCAACGTGGTACTGGAAGCGATGGCCTCGGGGCTGGCGCTGGTCGCGTTCGACCATGCCGCGGCGCAGGAGCACGTCGTCGACGGCATCTCCGGGCGCATTGTGCCGCCCTCGGACGCGCGCAGTTTCATCACCTCGGCCTATCAGCTCGGCGTCGACCCGACGACCCGCCGCAGGCTCGGCGCCAATGCGCGGCGCGCCGCGCTGCGGTGCCCGCCGGACATGGTGATCGCGGAATTCGAGACTTTGCTGGTCTCGCTGCTGCATGGCCATCCCGATGACCGTCTCCGCGCCGTCGCCTGAACCGGCAACTCTGTCGCTGGACGCGCTGCTGTGCCGCGCGGCCAGCCGCTGGGGCGCGCGTCGCGCGGTGCAACGGATCTTCGGCGCGGCCAGCCGCCTCGGCGATGGCTGGCTCTGGTACGGCCTGATCGCCGCGTTGGCCATCGGCGGCGGTGACCGCGGTCGGCACGCCGCACTGCAGATGGCCGGCACCGGCATCGTGGCGTGGTTGCTCTACCGCACGCTGAAGCGCCGCACGCGTCGCCCGCGGCCGTTCCGTGTGCACCGCGAAGTGATCGCGCGCGCACCGCCGCTGGACGAGTTCAGCTTCCCGTCGGGGCATACGCTGCACGCGGTGAGCTTCGGCATCGTCGCCGCCGGCTGGTTTCCCGTGCTGGCCCTTCCGCTGGCGCTGTTCGCCGTGCTGGTGGCGATGTCGCGCGTGGTGCTGGGCCTGCACTACCCCAGCGACGTGCTCGCCGGTGCCGCACTCGGCGCGCTGCTCGGCCTCGGCTCGCGCGGGCTCGACGCCGCACTCGTCGGCACCCTGGCGGGTTGAACCGCCCTCACCCGCCGACCCTCCGCCCATGACCATCGCAAGCGCGCCGCAGCACGTCGAGCCGGAGCCGGCCAGCGTCGGTTTCCGCGCGGCGAACCTCTGCCTCAACCACGAACTTTCGGCGCTCCAATTCAATGCCCGGGTGCTGGCCCATGCGCGCGACGCCACGGTACCGCTGCTGGAAAGGCTGCACTTCCTGTGCATCTCGGTGCGCAACCTCGACGAGTTTTTCGAGGTGCGCGTGGCCAGCCTCAGGCACTGGATCGCCTACGGCGACGCGCGCCCGGGCCCGGACGGCATGCCCCTGGCCGAGGTGCTCGCGCAGGTGCGCGACAACGCCACCCGGCTGATGCACACCCAGTACGAAACGTGGCACGACGAGCTGCGCCCGGCGCTGGCGCGCGAGGGCATCGTGTTCATCGACGGCGCGCCCTGGTCGCCCGCACAGACGCGCTGGGCGCGCACGCACTTCGAGCGCGAGATCCTGCCGGTGCTCTCGCCGCTGGGCTTGAACTCGGCCCACCCGTTCCCGCGGATACTCAACAAGAGCCTCAATGTCGCGGTGGTGCTGGACGGCGAGGACGCCTTCGGTCGCGAGGGCCATGTCGCGGTCGTGCGTGCGCCGCGCTCGCTGCCGCGCGTGATCCGCCTGCCGCCGGAGGTCGCCGGCGCGCCACACCAGTTCGTGTTCCTCTCCACGCTGCTGGAGCGCTTCGCCGACGCGATGTTCCCCGGCATGACGATCCGCGGCGCCTGCCAGTTCCGCGTGACGCGCGATTCCGAACTGGAGCTGGAAGAAGGCGACACCGAGAACCTGGCGCGCGTGCTGAGCATGGAACTGCGCGAGCGGGCTTACGCCGACGCGGTGCGGCTGGAACTCGGCGAGGGCTGCACGCCCGAGGTGCGGCAGATGCTGCTGGTGAACTTCGGCCTGACCGATGCCGACGTGTACCTGTGCAGCGGCCCGGTCAACCTGCATCGCGCGTCGGCAGTCTATGACATGGTCGATCGCCCGGATCTGAAATATCCGCCGTTCGTGCCGGCCGTGCCTCGCGCCTTCACGGCGGACGCCGGCATGTTCGACACCATCAGCCAGGGCGACCTGCTGCTGCATCACCCGTTCGATTCGTTCACGCCCGTGCTCGAACTGCTGCGCCAGGCCAGCACGGACGCCGACGTACTGGCGATCCGGCAGACGCTGTACCGGGTCGGCGAGGACTCGCCGCTGGTCGGCTACCTTGCCGATGCGGCCCGCTCCGGCAAGGAGGTGACGGCGGTCATCGAGTTGCGCGCCCGCTTCGACGAGGAGGCGAACATCCGCCTGGCCGACCGTCTGCAGGAGGCCGGCGTGCAGGTCGTGTACGGCGTCGTCGGCTACAAGACCCACGCCAAGATGCTGCTGATCGTGCGCCGCGAACGGGGCGTGCTGTGCCGCTACGCGCACCTGTCCACCGGCAACTACCACCTGGCCACCAGCCGGCTCTACACCGACATCGGCCTGATGACCCGCGACCCGGGCATCTGCGCCGACGTGGGCCGGATCTTCCAGCAGCTGTGCAGCCTCGGACCGGCGGTGGAGCTGGAGCACGTGCTGCAGTCGCCCTTCAGCCTGCATCGCGGCCTGCTCGCCCTGGTCGAGCGCGAGATCACGCACGCATGCGCCGGCAAGCCGGCGCGGATCATCGCGCGCATGAACGCGCTGAACGAACCCTCCATGGTCGCCGCGCTCTACCGCGCCTCCTGCGCCGGCGTCGAGATCGACTTGATCGTGCGCGGCGCGTGCATCCTGCGCCCGGGCCTGCCCGGGGTCTCCGAGCGCATCCGCGTGCGCTCGGTGCTGGGCCGCTTTCTCGAGCACAGCCGCGTGTACTGGTTCGCCAACGACGGCCACGCCGAGATCTACGGCTCCTCGGCCGACTGGATGGAGCGCAATCTGCTGCGCCGGGTGGAGGCGTGCTTCCCGATACGCGACCCGCGCCTGGCGACACGCGTCTTCCGCGAAACCTTGCAGAACTACCTGGACGACAACGTGCAGGCCTGGCTGCTGGACGCCGATGGCCACTATCGCCGCGCCACGCCGGGCGACGCACCGGCGCATGCGGCGCAGGGCTGGCTGCTGGACCGGTACAGGACCTGACGCCTCGGCGGACGCGCGCGCAGCGTCATCGCCATCATCCGCGCAAAAAAAGAAACGGCGGGCATCCTGGCCCGCCGCTCTCCATCCCTGGGTGGAACTCCCTCACGATAACCGTTTGCCCCGCCGCGCCGCCGCGGACTGCCGCGGCGGCACGGGTTCAGAAGCGCACTTCGCCGAACACGCCGATCTCGTTGGTCTTGACGTTGCGCACGTGCGGCGGTACCGGCGTGCTGACGGACTTGTCGGCCTTCTCGTGCTTCCACACGCCGGCCAGCTTGAAGCCCTTGGTCACCTGGTACTCGACGCCGGCGTTGTAGTAGACGTTCTTGTTGGCGCCATCCAGCGTCTTGCTGAGCTTGGCGTTGTCGTAGCGGGCGAACAGGCTCACGTCGTCGGCCACCGCCACGCTGCCCCACAGCGAGTAACCGTCGGCCTTGTCGGTGGCCGTGGTGAGCACGTTGTTCCAGTTCTTCGCCGTGAAGTACTCGGCGCCGAGACGGAACGCGTCGCTGGCATAGGCGACCATGATGTCGCCGCGCTCGGCCGTGTTCACGGCGTTGACGTTCTCGGTCTCCTGGCCGCGATGGCCGCGGTAGCCGCCGATCGCCACCACCATGTTCTCGAACGGCACGAAGCCGAGGCGGCCCTCGACATCCACGCCCTTGCTGCGGCCCGGATTCTTGTAGCCGTTGCCGTTGACCACCGACACCGCGTAGTTGAACGACTTGCCGGCGCCCAGCTCGCCACCCAGGTGCAGGCCCCAGTCCGCCGAGTTGCCGTACTTCAGGCGGTCGGTGATGGTGTTCTCGACGTAGCGGAAGCCGTAGTACTGCTCGGCGAACGGAATCCACGGCATGTCGGTCGAACCGATGCGCAGCATCGCCGCGTCGTCGAACTTGCCCTGCACGTAGGCCTTCTTGACGAACAGGCTGGTCTGGCCGTCGCTGCTGGAATAGTTGAAATCGGTGGTCAGGTTCATCGACCAGATGTCGTTGAACTTGTGGTCGACGCCGAGGTAGAAGCGCTTGACGTCCATGCCGATGCCGGACTTGTCGGTCTTGCCGCTGTCGCTGTCCTTCTGGTCGATGTTGGTGAAGTCGAAGTACATGCGGCCGGACAACTTGGTGTTGTTGACCAGCTTCTCCAGCGACTCGAGTTTCTTGTCGCTGGCGGTGGTCACCGCCGTCGCCTTCTCCACCGCCTGGCCGGTGCTGACGTTGATGTCGGACTGCGCATCGGTGCGCTGTTCCAGTTCGTTCACCTTGGCCTGCAGTGCGGCGAGCTGGGCCTTCAGCGACTCGACCTCGGCGCTGGTGGTCGCCGACGTCCGGTTCTGCGGCGCGGCCGCGGCCGTGAAGCTGGCAACCCCGAGGCCGGCGGCAATCGCCACCGCAATCAGTTTGGAACGCATGTCTTTCTCCGCAAGTGGGTGGGAAATCGCTGGGTCGCCGCCCGAACCGGAGGGGCCTGGCCGGCGATTGGTTAAAAGTTTGCAGACGGACTTTTACGGCTGGATGCCACTGACATGACAGATTCGAGACACTCCCGCGCGTGGCCCGCCGGCACTGTCGCAGGGGCTGTCATCTTGCTGCAACATTCATTTCATTCAATGGCAACACGAAAAGCCTGAAATGGCGGGGTCGCATCCGACCCCACTCGAAAGGAGCTTCCATGTTGACCCTCCGCAAACTGCCAGTCCGGCTCGCCGCCGTCGCCACGTTCGCCGCGGCCTCGACCTTCGGCGTGGCCGCCCACGCCACCGACATCACCGGCGCCGGCTCCAGCTTCGTCTACCCGGTCATGTCCAAGTGGTCGGCCGCGTATGCCGAGAAGACCGGCAACCGCCTCAACTACCAGTCGATCGGTTCCGGCGCCGGCATCGCGCAGATCAAGGAAGGCACCATCGACTTCGGCGCCTCCGACGCGCCGATGAAGGCCGAGGACCTGAAGAAGTACGGCCTGGGCCAGTTCCCGATCGTGGTCGGCGGCATCGTGCCGGTGGTCAACATCGCCGGCGTGCAGGCCGGCCAGATCAAGCTGGACGGCGCCACCCTGGCCGACATCTTCCTGGGCAAGATCAGGAACTGGAACGATCCGAAGATCGCCGCGCTGAACGCGGGCCTGGCCCTGCCGGCCGGCAAGATCACCGTGGTGCATCGCTCGGACGGTTCGGGCACCTCGTTCAACTTCACCAACTACCTGTCCAAGGTCAGCCCGGAGTGGGCCGGCAAGGCCAAGTTCGGCACCGCCGTGGAATGGCCGACCGGCGTGGGCGGCAAGGGCAACGAGGGCGTGTCGCAGTACGTGCGCCAGATCAAGGGCTCGATCGGCTACGTCGAATACGCCTACGCGGTGAAGAACAAGATCAGCTGGGTGAACATGAAGAACGCCGCCGGCAACGTGATTGCGCCGGAAGCGGAGAGCTTCGCGGCCGCCGCGGCTACCGCCGACTGGGCCAGCGCCAAGGACTTCAACCTGATCATGACCAACGCGCCGGGCGCCAAGGCGTGGCCGATCACCGCCACCACCTGGATCATCATGTACAAGTCGCCGAAGAACGCGGGCAACAGCAAGGTCGCCTTCGACTTCTTCAAGTACGCGCTGGAGCATGGCCAGCAAGCCGCCAGCGAACTCGACTACGTGCCGCTGCCGGCGTCGCTGGTCAGCCAGATCGAGGCGTACTGGACGTCCGAGTTCAAGCATTGATGGCTTGATCGAACCCGCCGCCCGCCCCGTTCGCCCCGAGCGCGTGGCGCAGGGTCGGAGCCGAAGGAGACTGCCCTTCGGCTCCGCTGCGCTACGCTCGGGGCGAATGGGGTTTGTTCAATCACAAGCCGGTCACCGAGTCCCGCATGACGACAGCCATCACCACCGACATCCTGGAACAGCGCAGCCGCCGTGACGCCCGTCACGAGCGGCTGTTCCGCTGGCTGTTGAAGGCCTGCGCGCTGCTGGTGCTGGCATCCCTGCTCGGCGCCGCCGCGGCCACCTTGTGGGGCGGGCGCGACGCGTTCGCCACGTTCGGCTGGCACTTCCTGGTCAGCTCCGAATGGGACCCGGGCAACGAGGTCTACGGTGCCCTGGTGCCGGTGTACGGCACCCTGGCCACCTCCTTCATCGCCTTGCTGATCGCCGTGCCGGTGAGTTTCGGCATCGCGGTCTATCTCTCCGAAGTGGCGCCGGCCTGGCTGCGCACGCCGGTGGCCTCGGCCATCGAACTGCTGGCCGGCATCCCCTCGATCATCTACGGCATGTGGGGGCTTTTCATCTTCGCCCCGTTCTTCGCCGAACACGTCAAGCCGTGGCTGACCAACAACCTCGGCAACCAGCCCGACGACGGCCAGCTGTCGTGGGTGGCCGAGCACGTGCCCTTCGTGGGCAAGCTGTTCGGCAGCAGCTATCCGTTCGGCGCCAGCATCCTGGTCGCCGGCATCGTGCTGGCGATCATGATCATCCCGTTCATCTCCTCGGTGATGCGCGAGGTGTTCCAGACCGTGCCGACGCGGCTGAAGGAATCGGCCTATGCGCTGGGTTCCAGCACCTGGGAGGTGTCGTGGGACATCGTGCTGCCGTACACCCGCTCGGCGGTGATCGGCGGCATCTTCCTCGGCCTCGGCCGCGCGCTGGGCGAGACGATGGCGGTGACCTTCGTGCTGGGCAACGCGATGCAGCTGTCGGCCTCGCTGCTCGATCCCGGCACCTCGATTGCCTCGACCATCGCCAACCAGTTCAGCGAAGCCGCCGGCCTGCAGAAGTCCGCGCTGATGGCGCTGGCCTTCCTGTTGTTCGTGGTCACCTTCATCGTGCTGCTGATCGCCCGCCTGATGCTGCGCCGCCTGGCGAGCAAGGAGGGTCGTTGATGAACGCGCTCTACCTGCGCCGGCGGATCACCAATGCGCTGGCCATGACCATGAGCATGCTGGCCACGCTGGTGGGGCTGGCCTTCCTCGCCTGGATTCTCTGGGAAACGCTGCGCCAGGGCATCAGCGCGCTGGACCTGAAGCTGTTCACCAAAATCACCGCCTACGGCGAGGACGGCGGCCTGCTGAACTCGATGGTCGGCAGCCTGGTGATCAACTTCATCGGCATCGGCATCGCCACGCCGATCGGCGTGCTGGCCGGCACCTGGCTGGCCGAGTACGCCAACCGCACGAAGCTGGGGGAGTCGATCCGCTTCCTCAACGACATCCTGCTGTCGGCGCCGTCGATCGTGATGGGCCTGTTCGTCTACACCATCATCGTGCTGCCCAGCACGGCGCTGACCCACGGCAACACCACCTTCTCCGGCTTCGCCGGCGGCGTGGCGCTGGCGCTGATCGCGTTGCCGGTGATCGTGCGCACCACCGACGAGATGTTGCGGCTGGTGCCCTCCACCTTGCGCGAAGCCGCGCTGTCGCTGGGCGTGCCGCAGTGGAAGCTGACCGTGCAGATCCTGATCCGCGCCGCGCGCTCGGGCATCATCACCGGCGTGCTGCTGGCGCTGGCGCGCATCAGCGGCGAGACCGCGCCGCTGCTGTTCACCGCGTTCGGCAACAACTACATGGCCATCAACCCAATGGAGAAGATGTCCAGCCTGCCGCAGATCATCTACCAGTACGCCAACGACCCGGGCGAATCGATGCACGCGCTGGCGTGGGCCGGCGCGTTCGTGATCACCATGTTCGTGCTGCTGCTGAGCCTGGCCTCGCGCCTGATCCTTTCCCGCACCAAGGTGTCCCATGATTGATCCCGCCCTCGCCGCCCGGCCGTTGCCGGTGGCGTCGCCCAAGTTCACCGTGCGCGACCTGCACTTCCACTACGGCGATTTCCATGCGCTGAAAGGCATCGACATGGATATCCCCGAGAAGCAGGTCACTGCGATCATCGGGCCGTCCGGTTGCGGCAAGTCCACCTTGCTGCGCATCTTCAACCGCATCTACGCGATCTATCCGAAGCTGCGGGCCACCGGCTCGATCCTGCTCGACGGCGAGAACATCCTCGACCCGCGCTATTCGATGAACCGCCTGCGCAGCAAGATCGGCATGGTGTTCCAGAAGCCGGTGCCGTTCCCGATGACGATCTTCGAGAACGTCGCCTACGGCATCCGCCACCACGAGAAGCTGTCCAGGTCCGACATGGAAGGCCGCGTCGAGCAGGCACTGCGCAGTTCGGCGCTGTGGGACGAGGTGAAGGACAAGCTCAAGCACAACGCGCTCGGCCTCTCCGGCGGCCAGCAGCAGCGCCTGTGCATCGCCCGCGCGATCGCGCTGAAACCCGAAGTGCTGTTGCTGGACGAACCCACCTCGGCGCTCGACCCGATCGCCACCGGCCGCATCGAGCAATTGGTGGAGGAACTGAAAAGCCAGTTCACCATCGTCATCGTCACCCACAACATGCAGCAGGCCGCCCGCGTCTCCGACCTCACCGCCTTCATGTACCTGGGCGAGCTGATCGAGTTCGACAAGACCGAGAAAATCTTCACCAAGCCGGACAAGAAGCAGACCGAGGATTACATCACCGGGCGATTCGGCTAGACGATTGAAAGCCCCTCTCCCTCCGGGAGAGGGGGTGGGGTGAGGGTACGGGCGGGGCCTCGGCGCCCCGCTCCGCCCGAACCCTCATCCGCCCCTTCGGGGCACCTTCTCCCAAAGGCAGAAGGAACAAGCAGAGGCACATCATGAGCACTGGCACAGACCACATCATCAAGAGTTACGACACCGAACTGAGCCGGCTCACCGCCGAGATCGTGCGCATGGGCGAGTTGTCGGTGAAACAGCTGGAGGCGGCGATCGACGTGGTCGAGCGGCGCGACGAGCGCGCCGCCCAGCGCGTGGTCGACAACGACGACACGATCGACCAGATGGAGCACGACATCAGCCACGACGTGGTGCGTCTGCTGGCATTGCGCGCGCCGATGGCCGGCGACCTGCGCAACGTGTTCGCGGCACTGCGCACGGCGGCCGACATCGAGCGCATCGGCGATTACGCCGCCAACGTGGCCAAACGCTCGATCCCCCTGTCGATGGTGGCCCCGGTGCAGCCGGCCAGGGGCCTGGAACACCTGGCGCGGCTGGCGGCCACCGGCGTGCGCGAGGTGCTCGCGGCCTACCAGGAGCGCGATGCCGAGCGCGCGCACGCGGTGTGGAAGAACGACACCGTGCTGGACGAGGCCTATACCGGCTACTTCCGCCAGCTGCTGACCTACATGATGGAAGACCCGCGCAACATCACCCCGTGCACGCACCTGCTGTTCATGGCCAAGAACATCGAGCGCATCGGCGACCATGCCACCAACATCGCCGAGAACGTGTGGTTCCAGGTCACCGGCGAACCGCTGCAATCGCAGCGCAGGAAACTCGACCAGACCTCCAGCGCGGACTTTTCCGGCCTGGCCGGATCGGGGGACAAGCCCGCGCGCCCGTGATCAGCCGCGCGGCGGCGCCTTGGCGGTCGGCAACAGCAAGGTCACGCGCAGGCCGCCGCCCTCGCGGTTGGCCAGCAACACGCGCCCGCCGTGCGCCTCGGCGATCTCGCGCGCCAGCGCCAGGCCCAGGCCGGTGCCGGAGCGCTTGGTCGAATAGAACGGCAGCAGCGCCTGCGCCAGCACGGTTTCGCTCATGCCCGGGCCACGGTCGGCCACCTCCACGCGCATCTCGGCGCCGACATCGTGGATCGACAGCGTGACCTCGTCGTCCGGGCCGCCGGCTTCGTGCGCGTTCTTGATGAGGTTGATCAACACCTGCTCGACCTGCGCGGCGTCGAACCAGCCCGGCCGCTCCGGAACGGCCGAGGCCAGACGATAGCGGCAGTGCAGCGACAGGCCTTCCAGAAAGGCCGCCCACTCCACCGCGACCGGTCGCGGTGTCGGCAGCTTGGCGAAGCTGGCATAGCCGGCGATGAAGCCGTGCAGGTGGCGGGCACGTTCGCCGATGGTGGCGAACACGCTGGGCAGGCGATCGACGTCGCCGCGCCGCGCCAGCTCCGCGCCAGAGTGCGCCAGCGAGGAGATCGGCGCCAGCGAGTTGTTGAGCTCGTGGCTGATCACCCGGATCACCCGCTTCCAGGTCGCCACCTCCTGCCGCGAGAGCTCGCGCGTCATGCGCCGGAACGAATGCAGGCGATGCGGCCGCCCCTGCAGGCGGAACGCACGCTGCGACAGGTGGAAGGTTTCGTCGCTGCCGTCCATGTCCACCGTGAGCAGCGCATCCTCGCCGCTCTCCACCGCCTGGCGCAGCACCTGCGGCGCCTCTGCCAGCAGTTCGGCGAAATCCAGCCCGGCCAGGCTGCGCCCCTCATTGAACAGGTGCCTTGAGGCGATGTTGGCGTAGGCCACGCGGCCCGCGGCATCGGTGAGCACCAGCGCCACCGGCGTGTTCTGCACCACCGTGTCCAGCAGCAGCTCGCGTTGCGCCAGGTGCTGGCGCTGCTCGCGCAAGGTGTGGCCCAGCTCGTTGTGCATGCGGATCAGCTTGCCCAGTTCGTCGCGGCGGTTGGCTGCGATGGAGAAGCTGAAATCACCGTCGCGACAACTGGCCACCGCGCCTTCCAGCGCCCGCAGCAGACGGCTCACCGGGTCCAGCGCGCGCCCGGCCAGCCAGATCGCGGCCAGCATCAGCAACACCAGCCCCACGGCCAGTGCGATGTAGACATCCTGCGGCGGCGGCGTCGCGGCAACCGCGGCCGATGCCGCCTCGTCGGCGCCGGCCGCGCCGCCATGCAACCACGCGAGCAGTTGCGGCAGTGGCCAGCGGGTGACGCCGACAAGGATCAGTGCGCCGACCACGCCGGCGGCGACCAGCAGCAGACTCAGCCGCGCGCGCAGCGAGTTCAGCAGTTGCCACATGGGGCGCCGCTCCGGCCGCTGCGCACGGCGGCAGGCACCGACCCCGACCCCGGCCCGCGCGTCCACCGCATCAGCGGCATCCCGGCGCCCTCGGATGCATCGCGCAATCGAGTGGCGGCCGGCCGTTCTGCCACGGCCGCGACTTGCCCATCACGGCGGCCTTGTCGTTGGCCTGCGGCGGCGGCTCATAGGCGGGGCCCTGATGCTTCGCCTGCCTGAACTGGAACACGCCATGGGCGTCGTTGCCGGGCAGCACCGGTACGCTGCGGTAATTCGTCGAGCCGGCCGCCGGCGGTGCGGCATCCCAGCGATCGTCGCGGGAGTCGCTCTGCGGCGCGGCCGACTGCGCGGCCACGGCGCCGGCCAGCAACATCGCGCAAGGGATCAACAGACCTCGAAACTTCATCGCACACCTCCCTTCTCGATCGCGCATCTTTGTCCGCCGCACGCGCGGCGGCAAGCCCGCTCCGGTCAGCCCGAGGTGGCCAGCCCGTAGCGCTCCATCCGCCGATACAGCGCCTGGCGCGACAGGCCAAGCTGCTGCGCGGCGCGACTGACCACGCCGCCGGCATGCTGCAAGGCGTCCTCCACGGCGTCGCGGCTGGGTTCGTCCAGGTTGCGGTTGCTCGCTGCCGCATGTTGCGGCAGGTTGAGCAGCTCCGGCGTGATCGGGTTGCCGCCCGCCAGCAGGGCGGCGCGCTCGATCGCGTTCTTCAGCTCGCGCACGTTGCCCGGCCACGGATAGCTTTGCATCGCCTCGCGCGCGGCGTCGCCCAGTTCCGCGCGGCCGTCGAGGAAGAATTCCGCCAGCGGCAGGATGTCGTCGGTGCGCTCGGTGAGCGGCGGCAGGTTCACCTCGATCACGTTGAGCCGGTAGTACAGGTCCTCGCGAAAGGTACCGGCCTGGATCATCGCCTTGAGGTCGGCGTTGGTGGCGCTGAGCACGCGCACCTTGGCGTGGCGCGTCTTGCCCGAACCGAGCCGCTCGAACTGGCCGGTTTCCAGCACGCGCAGCAGCTTCATCTGGCCGGGCAGCGGCAGGTTGCCGATCTCGTCGAGGAACAGGGTCCCGCCGTCGGCCAGCTCGAAGCGGCCCTCGCGCGCCTTGTTGGCGCCGGTATAGGCGCCGGCCTCGGCACCGAACAGCTCGGCTTCGATCAGCTCGCCCGGCAGTGCGCCGCAATTGACCGCCACGAACGGCCCGCGCTTCACCGCGGAGTTCGCGTGCACGATCGCCGCGATGCGCTCCTTCCCGGTGCCGTTGGGACCGGTGATCAGCACCGGCACGTCGGAGCGGGCGACCTGGCAGGCCAGGTTGAGCGTGCGCCCCATTGCCTCGGAAGCGAATACCAGCCCGTCGAGGTCGTACTTGCTGCGCAGGTGCTCGCGCCGCTGGCGCCGCTCGCGCCGGCTGCGGGTCAGCTCGCGGCTGGATTCGGACAACTCCAGCAGGTTCTCCACCGTGGCCAGCAGCTTGTGGTCGTCCCAGGGCTTGGCCAGGTAATCGGCCGCGCCGGCCTTGACCAGCTCCACCGCGGTTTCCAGGTGCGTCCAGGCGGTGAGCAGGATCACCGGCAGGTCGGGATGGCGCTCGCGGATGGCGCGGAACAGCTCCACGCCCTCCTCGCCCGAGGTGGTGTCGGCGGTGAAGTTCATGTCCTGGATCACCACGTCGACGGTGTCGCGCTCCAGCATGGCCAGGCCGTCTTCCGGGGTCAGCGCGGTCAGCGGGAGGATCTCGTGCAGCGACAGCGCCAGCGAGAGCGCCTCGCCCACGGCGGGATTGTCGTCGATGATGAGTACGGTTCGGGTCATTCGTTTTCTGCACATGCGGACATGGATGCCGCTCGTGTCCGCAAGGTTGCCATGACTAACGAACTATTCAAGCACCGGATTGCCGCCCCGGCGAACCGGGGGCGGCAATCCACTCAGACCTCCCCTGCGTTCCCGCCGAGCGTAGCCCGCGCAGCGGGCGGAGTCGAAGCGCCCACCGACGCAGCCAAGCCATCACTGGAACGTCCTTCGACTTCGGCCTTCGGCCTACGCCCAGGACAAACGGGGTTTGCACAAGCGCCCTTCCAATCAGATCGCCGCCGGATGCGCCGGCGCCTTGCCGGCCTTCACCGCGGCGATCCAGTCGTTGACGCGGTCCTCCAGCACGTCCAGCGGCAGCGCGCCGCCGCCGAGGATCTCGTCGTGGAAGGCGCGGATGTCGAACTGGTCGCCCAACGCCTGCTTGGCCCGCGCGCGCAACGCCAGGATCTTCAGCTCGCCGGTCTTGTACGCCAGCGCCTGCCCGGGCCAGGTGATGTAGCGGTCGGTCTCGGCCTGCACGTCCGGCTCGTCCTCGCTGGAATGGGCGTGGAAGAAATCGACCATCTGCTGGCGCGTCCAGTGCTTGTAGTGCACACCGGTGTCGAGCACCAGGCGATCGGCGCGCAGCAGCTCATCGGACAGGCGGCCGTAGTCGGACAGCGGGTCCTTGTAGAAGCCCACCTCCTTGCCCAGCTGCTCGGCGTACAGCGCCCAGCCCTCGACGTAGGCGGTGTAGCCGGCCTGCTGGCGGAACGGCGGCAGCTTGGGCAGGCTCTGCGCGATCGAGATCTGCAGGTGATGGCCCGGGATGCCCTCGTGGTAGGCGGTGGATTCGATGGTCAGCACGCTGCGGTTGGCGAAATCGCCGGTGTTGACGAAGATCTGCCCGGGCCGCGAGCCGTCCGGCGTGCCCTGATGGTATTCGGCCGCCGCGGCCTCCTTCTCGCGGAACTTCTCCACCGGCTTGACCACCACCTCGGTCTTGGGCAGGCGCCCGAACAGTTTGGGCAGCTCCGGCTCCATGCCGGCGATGTAGCCGCGATAGCGATTGAGGATGTCCTCGCGCGAGGTGGCGTGCGTCTTCGGGTTGGTCTTCAGCGAGGCGCGGAAACTGGCCAGGTCCTTGAAGCCCTGCGCGTGGGCGATCTTCGTCATCTCGCCCTCGATGCGCTTGACCTCGGCCAGGCCGATCTCGTGGATCTGCTGCGGGGTTTCCCTGGTAGTGGTCATCTGCTCGACCTGGAAGCGGTAGATCGCCTCGCCGTTGGGCAGATCCCACACGCCGGGCTGGCTGCGCCCGTGCGGGGCGTAGTCGTCGGCCACGAACTTGCCCAGCTTTGCGTAGGCCGGGCGCACGTCGTGGTCGATCGCGGCGACGATGGCGTCATGCAGGCGCTTCTGGTCGGCCGCCGAGACCGACTTGGGAAAATGCTTCAGCGGCTCGGCGAACACGCTGTCCATGCCGGCCGGCTGCTCGATGCTGGCGATCTGCTTGACCACTTTTTCCAGCAGGTACTTCGGCGGCATCATCTTGTCGGCCATGCCCTGCCGCGCCACCGCGGTGACCTGGTCGAACAGCTTCGGCACTGCCTTCAGGCGCGCCAGGTAGTCGTCGTATTCCCTGGTGCTGTTGAACGGGATCGAGCTGACGAAGCCGGCCAGCGCGATGTGCACGCCGCTCATCTGGTCCAGCGGCATCTCGTAGAGCTTGAGGTCGTAGGAACGCAGCGAATCCTTCAGCTGGCGCACCATCAACTGCTGGTTGAGCTTGTCGCTGTCGGGAAAACCGCTGGTGTCGATCGCCTCGAAGCGCTTGAGGAAATCCTGCGTCGCCTGATGGTCCGCGCGCATGTGCGCCAGCGAGACATCGCTCCAATGATCGTTGTAGCGCAAGTCGCCCAGGATGGTGGCGAACTCGGGGCTGTTCTTCAGCGTGTACTCCCATTGCTCCGCCAGCAGCGCGTTGAGCGCCTGCACGCGAGTGGCCACGTCGCCCTTGGCGACGGACTGCGCCGCGGGCGCCGCCTGCAGCGGAGCGGCCAGGGTCACCGAGCCCGCGAGGGCCAGACAGATCAACAACGGCAGGGTTTTCATCGGCAGCGTCCTTTGGGTCGTGGTGAATCGATACGGTGGATTGTGATCGCGTCGAGGGGCGGTCAGCCCGTGCCGGAATGCACGGAGCCGGGAAGGGGGAATCGGGGAATCGCAAGGCCGTGACGCTTCACGCTCTGGTCTTTCCCGTTTCCCATTGCCGACCCTCCATTCCCGGCACCGCTACCCCCTCGTCGCCACCACCGGCGGCACGGCCGCGGCGCGCAGCGCAGGACCGAGCACGGCGAGCTGGCCGAGCAGCCACAGTGCGACGGCGCCGATCGGCAGGTAGGCCAGCGGCAGGCGCGGCAGTTCGTAGTGCGTCATCAGCAACAGATTGAGTGCATAGGCCAGCACCATGCCCAGCACGATGCCGAAGCTGACGATCAGGAAGTTCTCGGTCTGGAAGTAGTGCAGGATGTCGCGGCGGGTGGCGCCGATGGCGCGGCGGATGCCGATCTGCCGGCGCCGCTGCGCCACCCAGAAACTGGCCAGGCCGACGATGCCCAGGGCGGTGACCAGCAGCAGCGCCACGATCACGCCCACCAGCATGCCGATCATCGCGCGGTCCTTCTGGAAACTGCGGGTGCGCAGGTCGCTGACGGTCTGCGTGCCGTCCTGGTCGAGCACGGCATCCGGGGCGATCTTCGCGATCGCGGCGCGGGCATCGCGCAACACCCGCGGCAGGTCCGTCGGCGCGGCGCGCAGCAGGTAGCTGCCGGAGAGATAGACACTCGACTGCGCCGGCACGAACACCGACCAGTCGCGGCTGTCGCCCGGCCAGCCGCCCGGGTCGGGTCGCACCAGGTGATCGATCACGCCGACCACGCGAAAGTGCGACTTGTCCAGCCAGAATTCCTTGCCCAGCGGATCGGCGCCCGGCCACAGGTGCTCGGCCAGTGCCCGCGTCACCTGTACCGAGGCGTCGTCCGGCATCAAGGCGGTGAACGGACGGAAATCGTCGGGCTGCGGATTGCGCCCGGCAACCAGCCGCGTGCCCAACGCCGAAAGGCTGCCCGGGCCACCGACGTAGAACTCGACCACGCCGCCGAAGTGCTTGCCGGCCATGTCCGTGGTGATGCCCGCGGTGCCGCGGCGCGCGCCGAACGGGATGGAGTTGAGCAGGCTCACCGACTGCACGCCCGCAATGCTGCCCAGCCCGGCCAGCACCCGGGCGTTGAGGTCGACCGCGTGCGCGTTCTCGTAGCCGGCCAGTTGCACCGTCGCCAGCGAGGCCTCGTCGACGCCGCTGTCGACCTGGATCGCGTCGATCCGGCCGGCGATCAGGAAACAGGCGTTGCACAGCACCGCGCAGGCCAGCGCGATCTCCAGCGCGATCAGCACGGTGGCCATGCGATGGCGGCGCAACGCGGCGAGGATGGGTCGAATCTGCATGTCTCGTTACCTGATGCCTGGTGAAAACGGTGCCTGTCTGAGATGTCCGGCCAGGAATGGCCGGGCTCCTGCGCAGGAACAGCGCACTACAAAGTCTTTAGCTGAAGGCCCGGCGCCACCCGGCTGGCGCGGAACGCCGGCAGGACCCCGGCCAGCAGGCTGGCGGCGATCGCGGTGACGAAGGTGGCGACGAACATCGACACGTCCAGGTGCGCCAGATCGGCGTACGCCACCGGCTGCCGGCGAACCAGCCACAGGCCGAGCAGGGTCAGGCCCAGGCCACCGATGCCGCCGATCAGGCCGACCAGCCCGGCCTCCACCAGGCATTGCGCGAACACCGCGCCGCGGCTGGCGCCGAGCGCGCGGCGCACGCCGATCTCGCCGCTGCGGCGCAGGAACTTCGCCAGCAGCAGGCCGATCATGTTGAACAGGCAGATGGCGAGAAACGCAAACGCCAGCCAGGTCTGCAGCCGCACGTCGCCGGGCACCACGCCGTTGTAGTCCAGCCATTGCATCAGGCTGCGCAGGCGCGTGTTCTGCGGCCGCACGATGCGTCCCAGCGCAGCCTGCTGCGCCGCGTAGCCATCCAGGAACTGCTTGTACGCGGTGACCTTGCCGGCGTCGCCAAGCTGCACCCACAGGCGCACCCAGGCACACGGCGAGTTCTGCAGATGGCCGGGCCGCTCGGGCATGTGCCAGCAGGTGAACTGCTGGAAGTTGCCGTCGTTGAGTTCGAGACCGGTGAAGAACGGCGTGAACACGTCCTGCGTCTTGCCGTAGAAGTCCGCGGTGTCGCCATTGGCAAAGCGGCCGCCGGCCACGGTGTAGAACACCGGCGACGGGCGCCATGGACGCAGCACGCCAACGATGCGCACGTCCGTGTCGCGCAGGCGCAGCACCTGGCCGACACTGTCGCGGCCGCCGAACAGCTTGTGGTTGAGATCGTCGGAGATCACCGCCACCCGCGCGTGCCGGGCATCGTCATCCGCGCTCCAGCCGCTGCCGTAGCGGAACGGCACGTCGAACATCGGGAAGAAGTCGCTGGTGGTGGACAGCATGCTCGGCATCAAGGTCGGCAGGTTGACCCCCGGCGCGCTCAGCCGCACCGGGCTGTCCACCACCAGCGTCTGGGCATCGGCCCGATGCGCGCCCCACAGGTCCACTGCCGACTGGTAATCCATCACGTCCAGCGGCTGCTTGAAATCGCCGGGCGTCGGGTTGCCGTCCACCTGCGGATAGAACAGCGTGCCGCTGCGCGTGGGCACCGGGTCGCCGGAGAGCAGATGCATCACCGTCAACGTGGTCATGCTGGCGCCGATGCCCACCGCGATGGCGATGACCATCAGCGCGGTGAGCACCTTGTTGCGCTTGAGGCTGCGCAGGGCGAGATCGAGGTAATAGGTGAACACGTCCGAATTACTCCTGTTGACTCGTTCTTTCGCAGGAGCCCGCTCGCGGGCGATGCTCCTGCTCAAATGCGCGACGCAGATCAAATCAAGGGCATCGCCCGCGAGCGGGCTCCTGCGTCACACCGACCTCGTTGCCACGACAGGCGGCACCGCCGCGGCGCGCAGCGCCGGACCGAGCACGGCGAGCTGGCCGATCAGCCACAGCGCGATCGCGCCCACCGGGAAATAGATCGCCGGCAATCGCGGCAGCTCGTAGTGCAGCATCAGGAACAGGTTGATGGCGTAGGCGAGCACCATGCCGAGCACGATGCCGATCGTGGCCAGCAGCAGGTTCTCGGTCTGGAAATAGTTGAGGATGTTGCGGCGCGTTGCGCCCAGCGCGCGGCGCACGCCGATGGTGCGCCGGCGTTGCGCCACCCAGAAACTGGCCAGGCCGACGATGCCCAGCGCGGTGACGATCAGCAGCGCGGCGATCGCGCCCACCAGGATGCCGGCCATCGAGCGGTCGTTCTCGAAGAACTTGTCGCGCACTTCGTCGTAGGTGCGCTGCTCGGTCACCACCCGCCGCGGGTCGGCTTTCTTCAGCGCCGCCACGGCGGCTTTCAGCACGGCCTGGCGATCCTGCGGGCGCGTGCGGATCAGGTAGCTCTGGTCCTTGCCGGCGCCCATGAACATCGGCAGGATCATCGAGTAGTGCGCGGTCGCGTCATCGTAGGCATTGGCGCGCGCCAGGTCGGCGACCACGCCGACCACGCGCACGCCGACCGGGCCGACGTAGATCGTCTTGCCGAGCGCGTCGGCGCCCGGCCACAGCCGTTGCGCCATGGCCTGCGTGATGACCGTGACCGGTGCGATGACCTTGGTGTCGCCGGTGGCCAGCGCCTTGAGCACCACGTCGGCGTCGAGCACCTCTTCGGGCTGCAGGTGGCGCCCCGCCAGCAGGCGCAGACCCATCGTCTGCGCCAGGTTCCCGCCGAAATAGGTGCCGGCGCTGAGGGTCGGCTGGCGTTGCTCCGGGTCCAGCTTGATGCTGGCATTGGACGAGGAGCCGCCCAGCGGCAACTGGTTGACCAGCGCCACGTCCAGCACGCCGGGCACTTGCCGGATCACGGCAAGATCCTCCCTTGCCCGCGCGTAGATGTCCGGCGATGGCGTCACCTCGGCCAGCTGGATCTGCACCAGCGCATGTTCGTCGATGCCGGTGGGCATCTCCATGTGCTGCAGGCGGTGGTTGATCATGAACACCGCGTTGCACACGATCGCGCAGGTCAGCGCGATCTCCAGGATCAGCAGCCAGGCGGTGGTCTTGTGCCGCCGCAGCGTGGAGAGGATCGGTCGCAGTTCCATGTCGGTAACCCTCAGTTGCTCTTGAGCTGCAGGGCCGGCGGCACCTGGCAGGCGCGCCACGCCGGCAGCATGCCGGCCAGCAGGGTCGAACCCAGCGCCAGCGCGAAGGTGGTCAGCAGCATCGTGCCGTCCAGGTGCGCCAACGCGGCATAGCTGGAGGGACGCTGGCGCACCACCCACAGGCCCAGTCCCGCCAGCAGCAGGCCGCCCACGCCGCCCACCACGCCGATCACGCCGGACTCGACCAGCAGTTGTCCGAACAGCGAGCGTTTGGAGGCGCCCAGCGCGCGCCGCACGCCGAGGTCGCCGGCGCGCCGCATGAACTTGGCCAGCATCAGCCCGACCGTGTTGACCAGGCACACCAGCAGGAAGCCGAACGCCAGACCGGTCTGCAGGCGCACGTCGTCGGGCACCACCCGTTCATGGGCCAGCCACTGCATCACGTTGCGCAGGCGCACGTTCGGCGCCTTCGCGAAACGCCCCAGCGCCTTCTGCTCCTGCGAGTAATGCACCAGGAACTGCTGGTAGTCGGCCGCCTTGGACGAGCTGTCCAGCTGCACCCAGAACTGCAGCCACACGCAGCTTTCCGAGGGGTAGATCCGGCCCACGCCACCGGCGCCCCTGCCCCAGCAGTCGTTGGAGCCGTTGTGCTCCATCTTCAGGTCCAGCGCCGTCTGCAACGGCACGAATACCTGCTCGGCACGGCCGTAGGAGCCGGTGTTGAGATCGTAGAAGTGCGGATTGGGCTCCCAGTCGTCGAGCACGCCGACGATGCGGAAGCTGGCGTCGGCGATGCGCAGGTTGCGGCCCACGCTGTCGGCGCCGCCGAACAGGCGCTCGTTGAGCTCGCCGTTGATCACCACCTCGCGCGCCTTGGCCTCGTCGTCGGCGGCGTTCCAGCCGCGGCCGTAGCGAAACCGCGTGCCGAACATCGGGAAGAAGTCGGCAGTGGTGTAACGCGACTCCACGTAGAACGGGTCCACGGCCGAGGAGTCGGGCTGGATCGGCACGGAGCCGCCGGTCATCAGCGCCTGGCGATCGGCGCGCCCGGCGTGCAGCAGGTTCAGGCCATCGATCAGGGTGACCTGCTCCGGCGGCTCGACCCCGGGCAGCTGGCCACTGTTGTCGCGCGGGTCGATCTGCGGGTAGTACAGCGTGCCGCTGCGCCCCGGCAGCGGGTCGCCCGACAGCACGTGCAGCACCGTGAGCGTGGTCATCGACGCACCGATGCCCAGCGCGATCGCCAGCACCATCAGCGCGGTGAGCGCCTTATTGCGCTTGAGGCTGCGCAGGGCCAGGTCGAGGTAGTAGGCAAGCACCTTCGGTGTCTCCTTCGGAGGAGGGAACAGGAAATGGGGAGTCGAGAATGGGAAAAGCCGTGGCGCCCGGTGGTTGCTCTTGCCGATTCCCTGTTCCCTGTTTCCCATTCCCGGCCCAAATCACGCCGCCCGCGTCGCCGACACCGGCGGCACGTTGGACGCGCGCCGCGCGGGCACGAACACGGCGGCCTGGCCGATCACCAGCATGGCCAGCACGCCGACGAGCACGTAGGACACCGGCAGGCGGGTCATCTCGTAGCGCGTCATCAGCCACAGGTTCAGGGCTATCGCCAGCGCGATGCCGAGCAGTACGCCGATGCCGGCAATCAGCAGGTTCTCGATCTGGAAGTAATGCAGGATGTCGATCTTGCGTGCGCCCAGCGCGCGGCGCACGCCGATCTGGCGATGACGCTGGCCGACCCAGAAGCTGGTCAGACCCACGATGCCGGCGGCAGTGACCGCGACCAGGATCAGGCAGATCACCCCCATCAGGATCGCCATGCCCACGTCGGCGCGATACGCCTTGGCGCGGATCTCGCTGAAGGGCCTGACGCTGTCGTCATCGAGCACGCGCAGCGGATTGACCTTGTACAGCAGCGGCGTCACCGCGCGCATCACCGTGTCGAGCTGGCCCGGCCGCGTACGCACGGCGTAGCGGGCAAAGTTGGCGTCGAGCCGGGTCGGGATCAGCGTCGAGTACCACGCGAAATCGTTGCCCCAGCTGCCGCTGGCGGGCGTCTGCATGCGCTCGACCACGCCGATGATGGTGGTCGGCGCATTGCTGCCGTCGCTGTAGATCACCTTGCCCACCGCGCCGCCGTTCGGGAACAGCTTGTCGGCCAGCGCCTTGGTGATGATCGCGATGGGACGCGGCGGCTGGTCGCGAAAGCCCTGGTGCTGCACGTCGCCGGCGGTGAACGCGCGGCCGGCCACCAGCTTCAGGCCCAACGTATCCAGCGCCTGGTCGTCGGTGAAGTAGTACGCCGTGCGGGTGTTGTCCTTGCCGCCGAGCTTGGCGCCCGGATCGGGCGACATCGAGCCCGTCCACGACGAGTTGAGCAGCGGCAGCGAATTGATCGGCGCCACCGACGTCACGCCGGGCAGGTTGCGCAACGCGGCGAGATCCTCGCGCTGCATCGCGTCGAGCTTCTCCACGCCGTCGGCGGTGTCGGCGCTGGGCGCGCCCACCCATTGCTGGGTGACCAGGAACAGGTTGCTCTCGTCCAGCCCGGTAGGCCGGTTCACCCGCTCGATGCGCTGGCCGATGATGAAGATCGCATTGCACACGATCGCCAGGGTCAGCGCGATCTGCAGCGAGATGAGCACGGTGCCGGCCTTGTGCTTGCGCAGGGCGGCGAGGATGGGATGCAGTTTCATGATGTAGTTCCTTGTCGCACCGTCAAATGGAACGGGTTTTCTTGAGGAGTGCGGCCATGGATGGCCGCTTTCTCGCGCAGGGAAAGCGCATCAGTTGCTCTTCAGTTGCCAGGCGGGCTGCACCCGCGAAGCCCGATAGGTGGGATACAGGCCGGCCAGCATCGTGGCGACCACCGCCACCAGCAGGGTCAGCACCAGCAGCGACACGTCGATCCGCGCCAGCGAGGCGATGTCGCGCGGCAACACCCAGCCCACGCTGGCCACGCCGGCGCCGGTCAGCAGCAAGCCGAGCACGCCGCCGGCCGCACCGACGATGCCTGCCTCGACCAGGAACTGCGTGTAGATCGCCGCACGCGGCGCGCCGAGCGCGCGACGCACGCCGATCTCGCTGCTGCGGCGCAGGAACTTGGCCAGCAGCAGGCCCACCGTATTGACCAGGCACACCAGCAGCAGGCCGAGTGCCACCAGCAACGACACCCTGGTGTCGCTGGGCACCACGTGCTGGTTTTCCAGCCACGCCGGCACGTCGCGCAGACGGTTGTTCGGCGCCCAGCGGAAGCGCCCGGCGGACTGCTGATCCTTGGCATAGCCGTCGAGATAGGCGCGATACGCCGTCACCGCCGCGGCATCGTCCAGTTCGGCCATGAACGCGATCCACGCGCAGGGCGAATGCTGCAGGCCGACGAAGCCCGGTTCGTCCGGCACCGCGTTGCAGTTGGTATTGCCGTCGTTGGTGATGCCCGTCTGGATCGCGGTCTGGAACGGCAGGAACACGTCGGCGTCGGTGGTGGAGAAGCCACCGCTGTTGACCACGTCGTAGAAGCGCGGCTGCGGGTTCCACTGGTCGAGCACGCCAACCACCCGGTAATCGCGGCCTTCGACATTGACGATGCGGCCGACGCTGTCGATACCGCCGAACAGCTTCTGGTTGAGCTTGCTGCTGATCACCACGACCTGCGCGCGGTTGCTGTCGTCGCTGGCGCTCCAGCCGCGGCCATACCGGAACGGCACGTCCAGCATCGGAAAGAACTCGCCATACACGGCATGCCCGCTGACGTTGAGCGGATGTTTGCTGGCGTCGGTCGGCACGATCGAGGGCGAAATCTGGTACATCGCCGACTGCCGCTTGGCGCGGTGATCGCGCATCAGGGCGACCGCGTCGGTGTAGTCCATCGCGTTCGGCGGCTCGCCGTCGGGACTGCGGCCGTTCGGCCCCCACATGTCGATCTGCGGCACGAAGAGTTTGGACGACTTCCACGGAATCGGGTCGCCCGACACCGCACGGAACACCGACCACGAGGTCATCGACGCAGCCACGCCGAAGCCGATCGCCAGCACCATCAGTATGGTGAGGCCAGGGCTGCGTTTCAGGCTGCGCATCGCCAGTTCGAGGTAGTAGGCAAACATTCTGTCTCTCCGTCGTTTGAGCCCCTCTCCCGTCGGGAGAGGGGTTGGGGTGAGGGTTCGGCGTGAACGAGAACACTTCGCTCCGCCCGTACTCTCACCCACCCCTTCAGGGCCCCCTCTCCCGGAGGGAGAAGGGAAAAATCACACGCTCCGCGTCGCCTCCACCGGCGACACGCGCGAGGCGCGCAGCGCCGGCGCCAGCGTGGCGGCCTGGCCGAGCAGCACCAGCACCAGCACGCCCGCGCCCACGTAGGCCAGCGACATCCGGTCCATCGCGAAGCGGGTCACCGTCCACAAGTTGAAGGCGAAGCCCAGCACGATGCCCAGCACCGTGCCCGACACGCTGATCAGGAAGTTCTCGGTGAGGAAATAGGCGAGGATGTCGCGCTGCCGGGCACCCAGGGCGCGGCGCACGCCGATCTGCTTGCGGCGCTGGCCGACCCAGAAGCTGGTCAGGCCCACGATGCCAGCCGCGGTGATCGCCAGCAGCACCACGCTGATGATGCCCATCAGGATCGCCATGCCGCGGTCGCGGTCGTAGACCTTGTGACGGATGGTGGCGTAGTCCTGGATGCCGTCCTTCGAATCGATGATGCGCAGGCGATTCTGCGCGTACAGCGCCTTGGGCGCCTCGCGCATGGCGTCGGCAAGCTGGCCGGGCCTGGCGCGCACGATGTAGAACACGCCGCGCGAATCATCCGCCCGCAACGGCCAGATCAGCGCCTGGCCGGCATAGCCGTTGCTCCACGAGTCCACGCCCTGCCGGTGCAGCGGATCGACGATGCCGACAATGGTGGTCGGCGTGGCGCCCATCGCATAGAAACTCTTGCCCAGCGCGTCGCCGTCGGGAAACAGGCGGTCGGCCAGCACCTTGCTCACGATCACCGTCGGCGGGGTGACGGCTTCCTGGGTGCCCATCACCATCACCTCATCGGGGCGGAAGTTGCGGCCCGCGACGAGATTCAGGCCCAGCGTGTCGATGAAGTGCTCGTCGCCGGTGTACACCGCGGCATCCGTGGTCGGCTTGACCTGCTCGGGCGTCATGGTGACGAAGTTGTCCCAGCCGCCGCCCCTGAGCGGATACCCGCTGGCCGGCGTGGCGTCGCGCACGGCGGGCAACTGCCGCAGCGCGATCAGGTCCGCGCGCACCTGCGCATCGACCTGGGACGTCGACTGGCCCATGTCGGCCCACATGTTGGTGATGACGAACACGTTGGCCTCGTCCACGCCGCTGCTCGCGGAGAGGTTGCCCAGTCGCTGGTGGATGATGAACAGCGCGTTGCACACGATGGCCAGCGTCAACGCGATCTGCAGCGCGATCAGCAAGGTGCCTGCCTTGTGCTGGCGCAGCGCGGTGAGGATGGGCCTGACCTGAAAATTCATGGCGCTCTCCTCAGCTCGATTTCAGTTGCCAGGCGGGTTGCACGTGTGCCGCGCGCCACGCCGGGTAGAACGCCGCCAGCACGGTGGCGATGATGGCGACGACGAACGTCAGGCCCACCAGTGAGAGATCGAGCCGGGCCAGCCGGGCGATCTCCGGCTGGAACAGGATGCCCACGCCGGACACGCCCGCGGCCGTGAGCAGCAAGCCCAGCACGCCACCGGCCAGGCCTACCGTGGCAGCCTCGACCAGATACTGGGTGTAGATCTCGCGCCGCGTTGCGCCCAGGGCGCGGCGCACGCCGATCTCGCCGGCGCGGCGCATGAACTTCGCCAGCAGCAGGCCGATGGTGTTGACCAGGCAGATCAGGAAAAAGCCCAGCGCCACCGCCAGCGAGATGCGGCTTTCCGGCGGCACCACGTGTTCGTATTCGAGCCACTGCATCACGTCGCGCAGACGCACGTTGGCGGCCCAGCCGAAGCGACCGGCGCGCTGCTGGTCGGCGGCATAGTTGGTGAGGAAACGGCGATAGGCGGCGACTTCGGCGGCGCTGTCCAGTTCCACCCACGGCGTGATCCACACGCAGTTGCTCTGCAGATAACCCTGCCAGCTCGTGTAGGTGATCGAACCGCGGCAACTGTTGCGGCCGCCCGAGCGCATCTGCAAGTCCAGTGCACGGTTGAACACCATGTAGATGTCCGGCTCGTCGGCAAACCCGCTGGTGCTGAACAGGTCGTAGAAACGCGGGCGCGGATTCCAGTGGCTGGTGACGCCCACCACGTGGTAGTCATGCCCGCCAAGGTTGAACGTGCGCCCCACGCTGTTGGCGCCGCCGAACAGCTTCCGGTTGAGTTCGCCGCTGATGACGACGGCGCTGGCTCGCGCGTCGTCGTCCTGCGCACTCCAGCCGCTGCCGAAGCGGAACGGCACCTCGAACATGGTGAAGAAGTCGGCGGTGACGGCATAGCCGTTGGCGTTCAGGGGAAGGTCGCGGTTGCCGCCCGGCATCACCGAGAGTTGCACCGGATACAACAGGGTCTGGCGCTTCGCCTCGTGCGCCCGCATCAGCGCCATCGCGTCGATGTAAGCCAGTGCTTCGGCCGGCTCGCCCTTCAGGTTCTGCTGCGGCCCCCAGCCGTCCACCTGCGGCGTGAACAGCTGCGCCGACTTGCCAGGTATCGGGTTGCCGGACACGGCCCGGAACACGGAGTACGTGATCATCGACGCGGCCACGCCGAAACCGATCGCCATCACCATCAGCGCGGTGAGGGCGGGGTTGCGGCGCAGGCTGCGCAGTCCGAGTTGGAGGTAGTAGCTGAACATGTGGTTCCCTGGAGCCGGGTGCGGGATTCGCCAAGGCCGACGCGGTACGCGAGCCTTTCCGATTCCCCTATTCCCGGGTTCCCGCCCCCTGCTTCACCGCGTGGAAGCGCGGCTCCTCGGCCAGATCCACCACCTGGCCGTCGATGATGTGCACGTTGCGCTGGGCGCGGGCGGCCAGCTCCGGATCATGCGTGACCATCACGATGGTGGCGCCGTCGCGGTGGATCTCCTCCAGCAGCTCCATCACGCCGCGGGCCATCTGGGTGTCGAGGTTGCCGGTGGGCTCATCCGCCAGCAGCAGGCGCGGCGAGCCGGCCAGCGCGCGGGCGATCGCCACGCGCTGCTGCTGGCCGCCGGAGAGTTCGGCGGGGTAGTGCTTGGCGCGCGAGGCCAGGCCCACGCGTTCCAGCGAGTCCATGATCCGCTGCTTGCGCTCGGCCGACTTCATGCCGCGATAGCGCAGCGGCACCTCGATGTTGTCGAACACGTTGAGGTCGGGGATCAGGTTGAACGCCTGGAAAATGAAGCCGATCTTCTCGTTGCGGATCTTCGAGCGGGCGTTGTCGTTGAGGTTGCTGACCTCCACGCCGTCGAGGTGGTACTCGCCGCCGGTGAACGTCTCCAGCAGGCCGGCGATGGTCAGGAAGGTGGTCTTGCCCGAACCGGACGGCCCGGTCACGGCCACGAACTCGCCCTCCTTCACGTCGATGTTGAAATCGCGCAGCGCATAGGTCTCCACCACTTCGGTGCGGTAGACCTTGGACAGGTGGGTCATCTTGAGCATGCTGGTTCCTCGGTGGTGGTGATCTTGAGCCCCTCTCCCATCGGCGACCTTGGGAGTCCCCTTGCGGGTGAGAGGGGTTGGGGAGAGGGTTCGGCTATCGCGAGAAAGTCTGCGCAGGCCCCGTACCCTCATCCGCCCTTCGGGCACCTTCATTCGGCACATCCATGTGCCTCACCCTTCGGGCGGCTTTCGCCGTGCAAATCGGCTCTCCTGCCGATTTGTCTCCCGGGGGAGAAGGAAAATAGTCAGTTGCTTATCGCGACGGTGGCTGCGCCCTTGAAGCTGTCGGTGCCGGAGATCACGATCTTGTCGCCTTCCTTCAGGCCTTCGAGGATCTCCACCTTGTCGATGCTGGAGGCGCCGATGCGGATCGGGGTCTTCGTGGCGATGCCGTCGTGCACCAGGTAGGCGTAGCTGCCGCCGGATTCGTCGACGAAGGAGCCGCGCTGCACGGTGAGCACGTTGTCGCGCTTGTCCAGCAGCACGCGCACCGACAGGCGCTGGTTCTGGCGCAGCTGGTTCGGCGTGGTGCCGTCGAAGCGCAGCCGCGCGGCGACCTGGCCGTTGACCACTTCGGGCGAGATCGCGCTGACGATGCCCTTCCAGGTGTGGCCGTTGCCGCTGATCTCGCCGGTCATGCCGATGCCGAGGTCGCGGGCGAAACTCTCCGGCACCTGCATCTCCACCTGCAGTGCGGACAGGTCGACCACGCTGAGCAGCTGCGCATCCTTGGCCACGGTGGCCTTTTCGGCGATGAACAACTGGCCGACCTGGCCATCCACCGGCGACTTCACGTGGAGGTCGTCGACCTGGCGCTTGAGGTCGGCCACCAGCAGCAGCTGGCGGTCATGCGCCAGCTTCTTGGACTGGATGTCGAAGTTGAGACTGGCGTTGTCCATGCCCAGGTCGCTGCGCGCGTGTTCCAGGGCGATGTTGGCCTTGTCCAGGGTGTCCTTGGCGCGGTCGACGTCCATGCTGGGCACGGCACCGCGGGCGAACGCCTTCTGGTAGCGGGCGAGATCGCGCTGCGCGGTCTGCAGGTCGATCTTGGCGTTGTCGTACGCCTTCTGCAGGGCGGAGCGCTGCTTGCGCGCGTCGACCTGAGCACGCAGGTAGTCGACCTGCATCGCGTCGGCGTTGCTCTGTTCCTGCGCCAGCTTGTTGGTCAGCTCGGGGCTGTCGATGGTGGCCAGCACCTGGCCTTTCTTCACCGTGTCGCCGGCGTGCACCTGCAGCGTCACCGCGCCGCCGGAGGTCGCGTACAAGGTGGGGCTGACCGCGGCCACCACCTTGCCCTCGGCGGCGATGTCGCGCACGAACGGGCCGCGCTCGACGGTGGCGAACGACAGCCGCGAGGCGCTCACCGAACCGGAGGCGGAGAACAGCCGGCCGATCCCCGGCGCCAGCCAGGCGAGCAGGCCGATCACGAGCACGCCGACGGCAGCGAGGATCAGCTGCCGCTTGCGATTGGGTTTGACCTCTACCAGTTTGTCCTGTGCCGATGTGTCGCGAATCATCGTGTCGTTCCCGGCCGCGTGCAGGGCGGCTACGCAGGAGACAGAGCAATCCGCATGCCATCGAGGCGATGCCGCGAAAACACCGTTTTTTCAATGTGTTGCGACGCACCCGTGGCGATGGTGCAGTGTCCGCGGACAGTGCACGGACAGCCGGACGCCGCCGCTGGCGACGACCGGCGGGTTCAACGGAGCGTGGCCGCGTCGCGGGCGATGCGCGCTGCCACGTCGCGCCCCAGCGGCGAAGCGGACGCCACGGCATCTGCGCCCAGCAATTTCAGGCCGGCGGCAAAGCGGCGCAATCGGAAACGCAGCACCCGCACCGCGGCCGGCGGCGATGCGAACGCGTCCGCGCGAGCGCCGGCCGCCGCGATGTCGGCACCGGCGCACAAGGCGTCCCAGGCCAGATAGTCGGTATCCGGCAACAGGTAGAGCCGGGCGAGCAGGCACTCGTGCGCATCGCGGCATTCCATCCACTCGCGCGGGCCATCGGCAGTGACTGCGCTGGCGAACGCCAGGGTGCGCGTATGCAGCAACGGCGCGAGATCGGCGGATTCGACCAGCAAGCCCGGCAACGGCCTGCCGCGCAACATGCAGGGCATCGCACTCGGCGCATACAACACGTTGCCCAGCGCCGGCAGTCCGGCCAGCCATCGCGCAGTGGACAGGCACAACCACGACCTGCACGTGGCGGCGGCCTCCTCCGAGCCGCAGATGCCGGTTCGCCTGCCTGTGGCGAACTGCGCCGCCATCCGCCGCAACAGGGCGGCACGATCCAGCCGCATGCCCATGGCTATTTGGTCAGGATCAGTTTGTCGTTGCGGGTCAGGCGCAGGTGGTACTCGCTGCCCTGATGCTGGATCACCAGCTCGCGCCCGCCGGCCAGCAGCAGATCGCTGGCGACCCGGCGCGTGGCGGTGGCGAGCCGCGGCGCCGCGCCGCGGTGCACGGCAGAAGGGGGAAACGGGGATGGACGCAAGGAGAGGACGGGCATCGGAGTTCCTGCGGTGGCGGATACTCAAATAATAATCATTCTCATTTGAGAGTCAACCACCCTCGCGGACTCCACGCGCGACGGGTCAGCCACCCACCGCCTGCCGCATGCGCCCGGCGAGCGCCGCATCCAGTCGCGGCAGCAGCTCCAGCGCGTCCAGGTTCTGCGCCAGCTGCTCGCGCTTGCTCGCACCCAGCATCACGGTGGATACGTGCGGGTTCAGCAGGCACCAGGCGATCGCCAGTTGCGCCAGGCTGGTGCCCAGCTCGTCGGCTATCGGCTGCAGCGCGCGCACCTGCACCAGGCGCTCGTCGCCCTCGCCCAGCACGCTCTTGCGCAACCATTCGTAGCCCGGTTGCGCGAGCCGCGAGTCGGCGGGGATGCCCCGGTCGTACTTGCCGCTCAGCAGGCCCGAAGCCAGCGGCGACCAGATCGTGGTGCCCATGCCGTACTTCTCGTACAGCGGCGCATATTCGCGCTCCACTCGCTCGCGGTGCAGCAGGTTGTACTGGGGCTGCTCCATCACCGGCGCGTAGAAATGATTCTCGCGCGCCACCCGATGGGCCTCTTCGATCGCCTCGGCCGGCCATTCGCTGGTGCCCCAGTACAGCACCTTGCCCTGGCGAATCAGCGTATCCATCGCCGCCACGGTTTCGTCGACCGGCGTGTCCGGATCGGGACGATGGCAGAAATACAGGTCCAGATAGTCCACGCGCAGGCGCTGCATGGCCTGGTGGCAGGCCTCGATCACGTGTTTGCGCGACAAGCCGCGCTGGGTCGGCAGCGGCTCGTCCACGGCACCGAAGAACACCTTGCTGGATACGCAGTAGCTGTCGCGTGGAAAGCGCAGATCGGCCAGCACGTCGCCCATCACCTGCTCGGCCACGCCGTTGTTGTAGGTCTCGGCGTTGTCGAAGTAGTTCACCCCGCGATCGTGCGCCAGCGCCAGCATGTCGCGCGCCTCGCTGCGCCCGACCTGCCTGCCGAAGGTGACCCAGGCGCCGAACGACAACGCGGACAACTGCAGGCCGGATCGGCCGAGGCGACGGTATTGCATGGGATGACTCCTTAGATCAGGAACGGAATGAGCGGAAAATACCCGAGCATGGCATGGCGGACGTCACGGCAAGGTCGGCAACGATGCCTGCCATGCCAAGTCCGTATTCTCGCGCGCTGGCGGCAATGCGGCTGCGCCGCAACGTGCCACGCGCTGCAGCCGGGAAATCGAGCGTATGACATACGTTATAACCATTCCGGAGGCCGCCATGAAACTGAAGATCACCACCATCGGCAACTCCGCCGGTGTCATCCTCCCGCGCGAACTGCTGGCCCGCCTGCGGCTGGAGAAAGGCGACGAGCTGTTCGCGCTGGAACCCCCCGACGGCATCCGCCTCACTACCTACGACCCGGCCCTGGCCAGGCAGATGGAGGTGGCGGAGGAGGGCGTGCGCAAGCGGCGCACCTTGCTGCACAAACTGGCGCAGTAGCAGATGACCGTCATCATCTGGATCGAAAAGCCGCTCGCCATCGCCACCCACGAACGCCAGCTGGCGGAACATGGCGGCAGTGCCGGCGTGCGCGACGACAGCCGGCTGGACTCCGCACTCGCCCGACCGCAGCAAGGCCACGCCCATGATGATCCACCGCCGGATCTCGCCGACCTCGCGGCCAGCCTCGCGTTCGGCCTGGCGCGCAACCATCCTTTCGTCGACGGCAACAAGCGCACGGTCGCCGTGTTCTGCGAAACCTTCGTCCTGCTCAACGGCGGTACCCTCGATGCCGACGATCTCGCACTGTACCCGCGCTACCTGGCCCTCGCCTAAGGCAGCCTGGCCGAAGCCGAGTTCGCCGCCTGGCTGCGCCAGCACATCAAGCTCGACGACAAGAAGCGCGTGAACGAGCCGCGTAAGCGCTGCGCGCGCTGAAGCCCCGCTTTTCCGTCATTCCCGCGAAAGTGGGAATCCGATGTCCTCGGTCATTCTCGGGTCGAACCGAAACACTGTCCCAGCTTGTCCAGCCTCGTTGTCGAACAACTCGCGGGGATGACTGCGCCCAGGTGTCACCTGCCCTCGGCAGTATTTCAGAGCGCCCCGACACCGACTCGGCGAATCGCCGCTCGCCGATCAGCGCGGGCCAGTCAGGCCGAAATGCCAGCCCTTGTACACATCCGCCGTGCCACGGACGGCCATCGTGAATTCCCTGCTCCCGCCCCTCTGCATCGGTTTCCCCCGCGCAGGTCATCCATGAAACATGCGCAGCGGGTCGAATGGCAGACACCTGCAGACGCGACAAGTCGACCGGTGCCCTTCGCGACATGCCACGCGGATGGTGGACCGGCTCAGTCGATGCCCAGGCCTTCGATGCCGGTGATGGCCACATCGAACCCGGCGAGCGCGGCGAAGCGACGGCCGCGTTCGGCGTAGTCCTTGAACTGGTCGAAGCTCGGCGCGCCCGGAGAGAGCAGGATCACGCCACCGCGCGGGGTGTGCGTCTTCGCCTCGGCGACGGCGCCGGCGAGGTCGTCGACAGGCAGGATCGGACAACGTACTTCCGCCTCGCGCAGCGCCGCCTCGATGCGCGCGCCGTTGGCGCCCATGCAGACGATCGCGTGCGCGGGCGCGCTGCGCATCGCCTCGACGAACGGCGTCCAGTCCAGGCCGCGGTCGTGGCCGCCGACCAGCACGGTCACTGTGCGGCCATGCAGGCTTTCCAGTGCAGCCAGCGTGGCCAGCGGCGTGGTGCTGATCGAGTCGTTGACCCAGTGCCAGCCGTCGTGTTCGCCCAGCGGCTGCAGCCGGTGCGGCAGCGGGCGGAAGGTGGCCAGTGCCGGCGCGGCGGCGAGCGCGTCCATGCCGATCGTTTCCAGCGCGGCCAGCGCGGCGCAGGCGTTGAGCGCGTTGTGCAGGCCGGGCGCCGCCAGCGCGACGCTGTCGAATACCGGCTGCGCACCGCGGCAGACCATGCCATCGCGCACGTGCCAGCCTTCCGGCGTGCCGAACACCAGGCGATGCGGATGCGCGGCGGTGTACTGCAGCAGATTCGGCTGCAGGCCGTTGACCAGCAGCGTGCGCGACACGTCGGCCAGCTTCAGTTTGTCGGCCACGTAGCGCTCGCGCGAGCCGTGCCAGTCCAGGTGTTCCTCGTACAGGCTGGTGACCACGCCCAGTTCCAGCGGACCGGCTTCACCGGTCTGGAAGCTGGACAGTTCGATCACCCACAGGTCCGCGTGCTGGTCGAGCAGCTCCGGCAACGGCAGGCCGATGTTGCCGGCCAGCGCGGTGCGCACGCCGAGTGCGCGCGCCAGGTGCGCGAGCAGCGCGCTGGTGGTGCTCTTGCCCTTGGTGCCGGTGACCGCGATCACGCGCGCATCCGGATGCTCGCCAAACCAAAGCGCGGTACCGGAAGTGAACCGCGTGCCTTGCGCCTGCGCGGCCAGCAACGCCGGCTTGTAGGCGGAGATGCCGGGCGACTTCACCACCACCTCGAAGCGGGCCAGCGCCACCGCATCCGGCTCGCCGACGACGATATCCAGCGCCGCGTCGAACGCACGCGCCGCCTCGACTTCGGCGGCGCTGCAGAACAAGGTCAGTGCCTGCGTCGGCAGCCGCGAACGCAGCGCCTTGATCACCGCGTGACCTTCGCGGCCGAAACCCCAGATCGCGACGCGGCGATCGCGAAGCTCGTCGAAGCGCATCAACCGATCGCCGCCAGCGCCGGCTGCAGGCGTGCCGGCACGCGGTGTTCGGGCGACGGCTGCAGCCACGGTTCCAGCGCCAGCTGCGTTGCGTCGAGCTGCGGCAGGATTTCGCTGCGGAAGCGTTCGACCAGCGCATCTTCCTGCCACTCCGGCCGCTGGCTCAGCGCATGCATCGCCGCGCGCGCCTCGGCGCCCTCGCCCACGCACTCGAACGGCTTGTGGTCCTGGTATTCCAGCAGCGCGTCGAAGCCGGCGGCCTGGTTTTCGTCATCCAGCAGGTTGCGGCCGAAGATCGCCAGCAGCCGCGGCTTGGGCAGGAACGGCGCCAGCGCGAGGAACACGAAGTGGCACTTCGGGCACTGCCCGCACCAGCGGTCCACCGGCTTCGGGCCGAGCAGCTTGAAGTTGCGGTTGCAGCTGGAGAACACGTCGAAGTACGGCGTCAGCTTCGCGAACGCGCGGGTGATCGCCAGCTCCGAGTACGGCCGCAGCAGCGAGCAGTAGTCGAGGTCGGCGGCGACGTGGCTGTGCAGCCAGTCGCCCAGCAGCGTCTCGAACGCGAGGCTCTTGCTCCACTGGTGGTTCACCTGCTGGCCGTCGTATTCCAGCGTGGCAGCCGAGGCGGAACGCTCGTTGGCGAACGCGATCGAATCGTAGCCGTACAGGACCGCGGCGACGGCGAGGATCGCCGAATTCACCGCGGTCACCGGGATGTGCCCGTTCCACGCGCCGAGCCGGTTCAGCTCGAACAGGCCCGGCGCCAGTTCGCGCTGGATGTTCAGGGTGGGCAGGCCGGTCCGCTCGGCGCAGCCGGCGATCAGCGCGGAGCTGCCGACCCATGCCGCAGTCGCCTCGCCGCCGATGGACTTGATCGCCTCCACCGCCACCAGCGAATCCTTGCCGCCGCCGATGGGCACCAGGGTGCGTTTGGGCAGACCGAGCGAGGAGGCTTCCGACGGGACCGTGCTCTCACCCCGACCCTCTCCCTCCTGGAGAAAGGGAGACGCTGTGCTTCGCGGAAAACTTATGCGCCCGCGCAGGTCCAGCCCGTTGCGATAGGCGAACTCGGCCAGCCCGTGCAGGTACAGCTGTTCCAGCAGTTCGGCGGTGGCATCGTCGAGCGGACCATCGGCCAGCTCGATCTTCGGCGGCACGCCGGCCTTGTAGTAGCTGACGCCGGCGACCAGGTGCAGCAGTTTCAGCGCCGCATCGAACGCCGCGCGCCGCTCGGCGGGAACCGCCGGCGCCTGCGGAAAGCGGATCGTCTCGACCAGTTCCTCGCCGTCGTCGAACGCATACGCCAGCTCGGCCACGCCGTCGGTGTAGCTCGCACGCACGAAGCGGAAGACCCGGGTGAGGCGCGGTTGCATGGTGTTGCTCACATCTTTCTCCATCGCCCGCATCGTCGGGAGCGAACAGGCTGATTCTAGCTTCAGGCGGTGCCCGTTCGATGGCTTTCGCCGGCCAAAGAGCGGGACAGGCGCGCTCCGGATCAGTCGTCGATCACCACCTCGTCGGCCTCGTCGCGCAGGTTGTAATGCGAGGACATCACCTTGCCGTAGGCACCGGCCTGCGCGATCAGGATCACGTCGCCCTCGGCCGCCTCCTGCAATCGGCGGTCGGTGCCCAGCACGTCGCCGGACTCGCAGATCGGGCCGACCACCTGGTAAAGCGCGGTGGCCGGTTCGCCAAGCCGGGTGAGGTTGACGATCTTGTGCCAGGCGTCGTACAGCGCGGGGCGGATCAGGCTGTTCATGCCGGTGTCCACGCCGAGGTAGCGGAAACCGCCCTTGTCCTTCAGCTGGGTCACCCGCGTCAGCAACACACCGGCGTCGGCGACCAGGTAGCGGCCCGGCTCCATCCACAACCGGTATTGCGGATAGGCCGCCTTGACCTCGCGCAGCGCACGGTCGAGCGCGGCGATGTCCAGCGGCGCCTCGCCCGGGTGCGCCGGCACGCCGAGGCCACCGCCGATGTTGAGGAACACCACGCTGGCGATGCGCTCGGCCAGGCTGGCCAACTGCGCATACACCTCGCCCCAATGCGCGGCGTCGAGCACGCCCGAGCCAAGATGCGCGTGCAGGCCGCGCACGGCCACGCCATGCGCATCGGCCAGCTGCAGGAATGTCGGCAACTGATCCAGCGGCAGGCCGAACTTGCTGGCGCTGCCGCCGGTGCGCACCTTCTCGTGATGGCCCAGGCCGCGGCCCAGATCCACCCGCAGCACGATCTCGCGGCCGCGGAACAGCTCACCCCAGTGCTGCAGCGGATGCAGCGCGTCCAGCGTGACGCTGGCGCGGGTGCCCAGCGCATGGACGTAATCCTCGCGCGGCGCGAAGTTCGGCGTGAACAGCAGCGGCACCGATTCCGGCACCACCGCGGCGACCGCGTCCAATTCACCCGGCGACACGCACTCGAACGCGAAGCCCTCCGCCGCCAGCGCGCGCAGGATCGCCGGATGCGTGTTCGCCTTCACCGCGTAGTGCAGCCGATCCACCGCCACCAGCGACTTCAGCTCGCGCGCCTGCTGGCGCACCGTGGGCAGGTGGTAGACGTAACGCGGCGTGGCTTCGGCGGCCAGTTCCAGCAGGCGCGGACGCTGCGCCTGGCGCCACCATGCCGGCACGGCGGGAACGACTTCGCCGCCGCCATACAGCATCTGCCAACTGGGACCGAACAGCGCGCTGTCGTCCGTGCGCAGGGCGCCGGCGCCGATCAGCAAGTCGTGCAGATGCGGCAGCAACGCATCGACCACTTCCTCGTCGACCACGAAGGTGAGATTCAGGTTGTTCGACGACTGCGAAATCATGTGCACGCGCAGCTGGCCGAACTCGGCCAGCACGCCGGACAAGGTGTGCAGCAGCGAGCGCATGCCGCGGCCGACCAGGGTGATCGCCGCGCACGGCGCGATTACCTTGACCCGGCACACCTTGGCCAGGTCGCTGGCCAGCGCGGCGATCGCGTCGGAGTCGAGCAGGTTCTCGGTGGGATCGAGCGACACGGTGACGTTGGTCTCGGCCGAACCGATCAGGTCCACCGACAGGCCGTGCTGCTTGAAATGCGCGAACACGTCAGCGAGGAAGCCGACCTGTTGCCACATGCCGACCGACTCCATCGAGACCAGGGTGATGCCCTTGCGCGCGCTGATCGCCTTCACGCTGGGCGCGTGCGCGCGCACCTCCGGGCCGATCACGGTGCCGTCGAGTTCGGGCCGGTTGGTGTCCTTGATCAGCAGCGGCACACGCGGCTCGCGCAGCGGCGACAGGCAGCGCGGGTGCAGCACCTTGGCGCCGGTGGAGGCGATTTCCTGCGCCTCCTCGTAATCCAGCCGCTGCAGCAGGCGCGCGCCGGGCACCTGACGCGGGTTGGCGGTGAACATGCCGGCCACGTCGGTCCAGATCTCCACCCGCGCCGCCTTCAGCAGCGCGCCGAAGTACGCCGCCGAGGTATCCGAGCCGCCCCGGCCGAGCAGCACGGTGCGGCCATGCGTTTCGCGCGCGATGAAGCCCTGGGTGATGAACACCTCGCCGAGCGCGGCCAGGCGCGCGTTCAAGGCCGGGTCGGGCTTCGCCTCGACCATCGCCGACAGCAGCCGGGTGCGCTCGTTCTGGTTCGGCAACGCGACCGCCGCCAGGCAGTCGCGCGCGTCCAGCCACTGCGTGGGCAGGCCGCTGTGGCTGAGGAAGGCGGCGCCGAGCGCGCTGGACATCAGCTCGCCGTGGGCCTGCACCTGCGCCTGCCAGGCCAGCTCGCCGCGCGCCGCGGGGCCGTCCTCGGCCAGCCGCGCCAGCTCGCCCAGCCGCTCGCCGAGCGTGTCCGGCAAGGCCAGCTGCATGTGCTCCAGCAGGTCGTAGTGGCGCTGCGCGATCGCGCCGGCCGCCGCCTTGCGCTTGTCCTGCCCGCCCTCGCCGCACAGTTGTTTCAACGCGTCGGTGATGCCGGTCAGCGCGGAAACGACGACCAGCACGCGCGCGCCTTCGGCGCGGCGGCTGGCGACCAGCTCACGAATGTTCTGCCAGCGCGGCAGCGTGGCGACGCTGGTGCCGCCGAACTTCATCACGATCCAGGGAGCGTCGGCGGGCAGCGGCGCGGAGGTTGGCGAGGTCACGGGGGTTCGCTGTCAGGGGATGGTTGTTCAGTCAGTGTTGCGCTGCGACATTGGAATTGCAAATGGTTTTTCGAGGACGACTCGTTTGGACGTCTAGACTGCTGTTTGCCGTATGCGGGCAGTACCCTCCGGCCCTTCCTTGCCTCGTGCGGGGCGGCGGGCAGTGCCCGCCCTGCGGGGTGTTCGGGGTTTCGATGGAGAGCTGAGGTGATCCTGAAACTCCCTCTCCTCAATCCTCCCCCGGAGGGGAAGGAGGCAAACGCGTGCGCTGCGCGCACTGCTTTTACTGCATGAAGACGGGGATCTTGCCGATCCTCGCCTGCCATTCGCGCGGACCGGTCTGGTGCACCGAGCTGCCGCCCGAGTCGACCGCCACGGTGACCGGCATGTCCTCGACGGTGAATTCGTAGATCGCCTCCATGCCCAGGTCGGCGAAACCGACCACGCGCGAGGCCTTGATCGCCTTGGAGACAAGGTACGCGGCGCCGCCCACCGCCATCAGGTACACCGAGCGGTGCTTCCTGATCGCCTCGATCGCGGCGGGGCCGCGCTCGGCCTTTCCGACCATGCCGAGCAGGCCGGTCTGCGCCAGTACCTGTTCGGTGAACTTGTCCATGCGCGTGGCGGTGGTGGGGCCGGCCGGGCCGACCACTTCCTCGCGCACCGGATCGACCGGGCCGACGTAGTAGATGAAGCGGCCGTTGAAATCCACCGGCAGCGGCTCGCCCCGGTTGAGCATCTCGACCATGCGCTTGTGCGCGGCGTCGCGGCCGGTGAGCAGCTTGCCGTTGAGCAGCAGCGTCTCGCCCGGCTTCCAGCTGGCCACGTCTTCGCGCGTCACCGTGTCGAGGTTCACCCGGCGGCCCTTGGAGGCGTCGTAGGTGAGCTTGGGCCAGTCTTCCAGCGACGGCGGGTCGAGCATCACCGGGCCGGAGCCGTCCAGCACGAAATGCGCGTGGCGGGTGGCGGCGCAGTTCGGGATCAGCGCCACCGGCAGGTTCGCCGCGTGGGTCGGGAAATCCCTCACCTTGACGTCGAGCACGGTGGTGAGGCCGCCCAGCCCCTGCGCGCCGATGCCCAGCGCGTTGACCTTCTCGAACAGCTCGATGCGCAGCTCCTCGGCGCGATTGGCGGGGCCGCGCGCGATCAGTTCCTGGATGTCGATTTCCTCCATCAGCGCCTCCTTCGCCATCAGCATCGCCTTCTCGGCGGTGCCGCCGATGCCGATGCCGAGCATCCCCGGCGGGCACCAGCCGGCGCCCATCGTGGGCACGGTCTTCAGCACCCAGTCGACGATCGAGTCGGACGGGTTGAGCATGGCGAACTTCGACTTCGCCTCGGAGCCGCCGCCCTTGGCCGCCACGATCACCTCGACGGTGTCGCCGGGCACGATCGACATGTTGACCACCGACGGCGTGTTGTCCTTCGTGTTGATGCGCTTGCCGGCCGGGTCCGCCAGCACGCTGGCGCGCAGCTTGTTGTCCGGGTCCATGTACGCGCGGCGCACGCCTTCGTTGGCCATGTCCTCCAGCGACATGGTGGCGTCGTCCCAGCGCACGTTCATGCCCACCTTGAGGAACACGGTGACGATGCCGGTGTCCTGGCACAGCGGCCGGTGGCCCTCGGCGGCCATGCGCGAGTTGATCAGGATCTGCGCCATCGCGTCCTTGGCGGCGGGTGATTCCTCGCGCTCGTACGCGGCGGCCAGGCTCTTGATGTAGTCGACCGGGTGGTAGTAGCTGATGTACTGCAGCGCGTCGGCGACGGACTGGATCAGGTCTTCTTGCTTGATGGAGGCCATGGATTCGCTGTGGGCAGACCGGGAAAACCGCCATTGTGCCGCACCGGCCACCGGCGGCAAAACCCGGCCGGGCGCAGCGCAGGCCGGCCTGCGGACGAAGGCACCCGGGCGTCTTTATCTCGGCAGGCACTTGGTACTAATCTCGCGCGAGCGGCGCAACGCCGGTCGTCAGGGGGAACTGACGACGTCGCTGGGGAAGTTGCAATTCGCACGTGAAACGCAGGGCTGAGCTTCAAAGCGCCGCCACCTTCCGTTCGTTGCCTGCCGAAAGTGCATCCGCTTTCCAGCCAGCCCTGTCCACTCCAGGGAGAAGCACTCATGCACTTCAAATTGCGCAGGAAAGTTCTCGCTATCAGCCTTGCGGCCATGCTGGCCGGTGTGGCCACCTCGGTCTCCGCCGCGGGTTTGCAGGCCGTCACCGACCAGGGCCTGGCACCCACCGACCAGAGCGTCACCGTCAGCCTCGTGCTGCGATTGCGCCACGAGGCCGAGCTTGAAAACTACGTTCGTCAGACGGCCACGCCCGGCAGCGCGAACTTCCAGAAGTTCCTCACCACGGCGCAGTTTGCCGAGCGCTACGGCGCCACCGATGCGCAAATCGCCAAAGTGCAGGGCTACCTGAGCCAGCATGGGCTGCAGGGCGAGCTGCTGGACAGCCACCTGGTAATCAGTGTGCGCGGCACGATCGGCCAGTTCAGCCAGCTGTTCGGCACGCCGGTGCACAACTACGTGTCGCGCAAGACGGGCCAGCGCTTCCATCGCCCGGCGCGTCCGCTGGTGATGCCGGTCGGCCTGGGCGACAACGTGATCCTGGCCAGCGGCCTCAGCAACGAGTGGCATTACGTGCCGCACCACACGTCGAAGCTGCCGGTGACCAACCTGCGGCTGGCCAACCCGCCGACCACGCTGTCGGCGCAGGCACGTGCGGCAGCGACCGGCAATCCCACCGCCACCGGGGTGCCTGGCCAGTACACCGTGGGCGACGTGGCCAACCTGTACAACATCAACCCGCTGTACCGGCGCGGCATCACCGGCAAGGGTTCGACCCTGGCGATCGTCACCCTGGCCACCTTCGACCCGTCTGACGCGGAGGATTACTGGACCGCGATCGGGCTCGACACCAAACCGAACCGCATCACCCAGGTGCATGTCGATGGCGGCGGCGGCACCAACGGCGCGGACGAGACCACGCTCGACGTGCAGCAGGCCGGCGGGCTGGCGCCGCAGGCCAACATCATCGTCTACGACGCGCCGAACGCCGGCTCCGGCTTCGTCGACGCGTTCGCCCGCGCGGTCTCCGACAACCGGGCGGACAGCATCTCGGCCAGTTGGGGCCTGGGCGAGATCTTCAACTTCGCGGCGCTGAACGTGGACGGCGCGCGCAACACCGACACCACCGACGTCGGCGACCTGCGTGCCTATCACCAGATTTTCCTGGAGGCAGCCGCGCAGGGGCAGTCGATGTTCGCCGCCAGCGGCGACTCCGGCGCCTACGACACGGTACGCGCCCTCGGCACCGGCGACGGGCCGGGCGAGTTCAGCGCACCGCTCACCGTCGATGCCCCGGCGTCGGATCCGTACATCACCGCTGCCGGCGGCACCACGGTGCCGGTGAAGTTCGTCAACTCCTCCGGCCAGGTGGTGCTGTCGATCGACCAGGAGAGCGTGTGGGGCTGGGATTACCTGCTGCCGTTCGTGCCCAGCCGTGACTATGTGTTCTCGGTCGGCGGCGGCGGTGGCGTCAGCGTCTACTGGCGCCAGCCGATGTACCAGCTCTTCACCAGCGGCATGGAGCGCAGCGAGAAAAACCAGGAGCTGACCTACAACGATCCGGCCACTGGCCCGTACACCTACCTGAAGCTGCCCGGCAACTTCAAGGGTCGCAACCTGCCGGACATCTCGCTCAACGCGGACCCGGAAACCGGCTACCTGCTGGTGTTCCAGGGCGGCTTGTACAGCTCCGGCGGCACCAGCTTCGTCGCACCGCAGTTGAACGGCATCACCGCGCTGTTGCGGCAGAGCACGGGCCATCGCATCGGCCTGTGGAACCCGCACATGTACCTGCTGCAGAACCTCTTCGGCTACGGCAAGTGGTCGGCGTTCAACCGCATCAGTGCCGGCGACAACTGGTTCTACGCCGGCAATGGCCGTTACAACCCGGGCGCCGGCATCGGCACCCTGGACGTGGCCAATTTCGACACGTTCCTGCGCGTGGGCTTCTGAGCGAACGCCCCGGCCCGCGCCGAATGCGCGGGCCGGTTCGCCGGCTTGTCGGCGAACGCCATCAATGCGATCTTCCGGCGACTCCCTCCCCCGGAACCGCCATGCCAGCACGCCGTTTCCTGCAACTGGACGTTTTCGCCGACCGTCTACTCAACGGCAACCCGCTGGCCGTCGTGGTGGACGCCGAGGGGCTGGATGGCGCAGCGATGCAGCGCATCGCGCGCTGGACCAACCTCTCCGAAACCAGTTTCCTGCTGCCGCCTACCGAGCCGCAGGCGGACTACCGCGTGCGCATCTTCACGCCGCGCCAGGAGTTGCCGTTCGCCGGCCACCCCAGTGTGGGCAGCGCGTATGCAGCGATCGAGGCGGGGCTGGTCGATGCCGGCAAGCGCAGACTGACCCAGCAGTGCGAGGCCGGCCTGCTGCCGGTGCAGGTGGTCGGCGACGGCCCGGCACGGATCATCCACGTGCAGGCGCCGCCGGCCCGGTTGGGCGAGATCGATGATGCCCTGCGCGCGCAGCTCGCATCTGCATTGCGGGTGGAACTTGCGCGCGACGACGTCGTCCTGGTCGACAACGGACCGCACTGGATCCTGTGCAACCTGGGCGAGGCGGCACCGGTGCGCGCGCTGCTGCCGGACATGGCGGCGCTGGCGGCGCTGTGCCTCCGGCACGACGCGGTCGGCGTCAGTGTGTTCGGGCATGAACGTTCCGGTGTCGCGGCCATGGCGGTGCGCGCCTTCTGTCCCGCCGACGGCATCCCGGAGGACCCGGTCACCGGCAGCGCCAATGCGGCGATCATGGCCTGGCTCGGCGCGCGCGGCGATCGTGACGGCCATGGCCTGAACTATCGCGCCAGCCAGGGGCGCGAGGTGGGTCGCGACGGCCTGGTCGATGTGGCGCGCGACGCAGCCACCGGCGCCGTCACCATCGGCGGAGCCTGCGTCATCGGCGTGCGCGGCGAGCTGTTGTTTCCGGCCGCGGACTGATCACCGCCGCCTTGCCGAACGCGCGGCGCGCCGCCATGCTGTCGCGCCGCCATCCACATGACCCGACCGATGCCCTCAGCCCATCCCTCCGGCAGCTACCTGCGCAGCCTGCGCCCATGGGACGCCGCGCTGATCGTGGTCGGCGGCATCATCGGCGGCGGGATCTTCCTCAACCCCGGCATCGTGGCGCAGCGCACCGAGTCGGGGCTGGCGCTGCTGCTGATGTGGGTGGCCGCCGGCGTGCTCACTCTGATCGGCGCGCTGTGCTACGCCGAGCTCGGCGCGCGCCGGCCACACGCGGGCGGCACCTACGTCTACCTGCGCGAGGCGTTCGGGCCGCTGGCCGGCTTCCTGTTCGGCTGGACCATGCTGCTGGTGATCTACTCCGGCTCCAGCGCGGCGGTGGCGACGATCTTCGCCAGCTACGCCGCTTCGCTGTTCGGGCTGTCGCCGGCCTGGGCGCTGCCGCTGACCGTCGGCGCGCTGGTGTTCGTCGGCGGCATCAACCTGTTCGGCATCCGCCTCGGCGCGCAGATCCAGAACCTGTTCGCCCTGCTCAAGCTGCTGGCGGTGGCGGTGCTGGTGGTGTGCGGCCTGTTCCTCGCCGGCGCCGGCCACGGCCAGGTGCTGGCCGCCGATCCGGCGCGCAGCGGCGTCGGCTTCATGGGCGCGGCGCTGCCGGTGCTGTTCGCGTACTCCGGCTTCACCTACCTCAACAACCTCGCCGGTGAAGTGCGCGACCCGCAGCGCACGCTGCCGCGCGCGCTGACCCTGGGCATGCTGCTGGTGATCGGCGCCTACGCGCTGGTCAACGTGGCCTACCTCGCCGTGCTCGGTCACGCCGGGCTCGCCGCCAGCAGTGCGCCGGCGGCGGACGTGATGCAGCAGGTGGCCGGCCCGGTCGGCGCGAAGGTGATCGCGCTGGGCGTGGCGATCTCCACCCTCGGCTTCTGCAACATCACCCTGGTCGCCGGTGCGCGGGTGCTGCAGGTGATGGGCGAGGACGGGCTGTTCTTCCGCGCGGTGGCGCGGCTGCATCCGCGCTGGCGCACGCCGAACACCGCGCTGCTGCTGCTGACCGGCTGGGCCATCGTGCTGGCCCTTTCGGGCGGCTACGGCCAGTTGCTGGACTACGCCACCTTCGGCGACTGGCTGGCCTGCGCGGTGGGCGTGGCCACGCTGTTCTGGTATCGCCGGCACGATCCGGCCAACCCCGGCTTCCGCGTGCCCGGCTACCCGTGGCTGCCGTGGCTGTTCATCGCGACGGTTGGCGCGGTGGTGGTGGCCACCCTGCTCGACAACCCGCGCAACGCGGGCATGGGCCTGCTGATCATGGCCGCGGGCATCCCGGTGTACGGCATCTGGCGCCGCCTGGGCGAGCAGCACCGCGGCGCGTGACGCCGGCCCGGCGCACCCGCTCGCCGCCGTCGACGATGAACGGCATGTGGCTGCGGGGCTGCTGCGGCCACACGGCAATGCCACAATAGGCAGACGATCCGCGGAGAAGTCCCGATGCTCCAATCCCACATCCTGCCGGCCGAACCGGCCAGCGCCATCGTGCCGGAGAAGGCACGCGAGGGCATCGATGTGCAGATCAACGGCGAGCATTATCGGCACACCGGCGACCCGCAGATGCCGCTGCTGTGGTACCTGCGCGACGTGTTGCGGCTGACCGGCACCAAGTACGGCGGCGCGCACGGCGAGAACGGCGCCGACCTCGTGCTGGTGGCGGACGCGGCGGTTTCCGCGGTCACGGTGCCGATGCAGACACTGGCCGGCAAGTCGATCACCACGGTGGAGGGGCTGGCCGGCGGCGGCGACAGCCTGCATCCGCTGCAGCAGGCCTTCATCGACGAGGACGCGATCGGCTGCGGCTACTGCACGCCGGGCTGGCTGATCGCCGGCGTGGCGCTGCTGCGGCGCAAGCCCAAGCCGAGCGACGACGACATCGACCAGTTGCCCAATCTGTGCCGCTGCGGCTGCCAGACCCGCGTGCGCCGCGCGATCAAGCGGGCGGCGGCCGGCAAGGCGGGCCAGTCGTGAGCAGCGAGCGCGGCAACTCCACGATCCGCCTCGATCGCCGTCGATTCCTGCAGGTGCTGGCCGGTACCGCCGGTGCGCTGGTGGTCGGCATCCGCCTGGCCGACGCCGCCGACGCTCCGTTGCCGCCAGCGCTGCTCGGCAACGATTTCCACGACCTCGGCGCCTATGTGCGCATCGACGCCGACGGCCTGGTGCTGATCGGTGCGCGCGACCCGGATACCGGCACCGGCGTGGCCACGGCCTTGCCGCGGATCATCGCCGACGAACTCGACGCCGACTGGGAGCGGGTCCGCGTGGTTGCGTTGGGGCTGGGCGTCAGCAACGACAACGGCCGGCCGAAGTGGACCTACGGCCACCAGGTGGGCGGTACCGGCAATTCCATCCCGGCCGCGTGGCGCGACCTGCGCCAGGTCGGCGCGCTGGCGCGCTGGCTGCTGTTGCAGGCGGCGGCGCGACGGCTCGGCGTTTCCGCCAGCCGGCTGCGCTGCGATGCGGGCACCGTGATCGCGCCCGACGGGCGCCGGGCCACCTACGGCAGTCTCGCCGCCGACGCCAGCCAGGTCGCGCTGCCCACGCAGGCGCCGCCGGTGAAGGCCGCCAGCAGCTACCAGCTGATCGGCCGGCCCGCCGGCGACGTGGACGCGCATGCCATCGTCACCGGCCAGGCGCGCTACGCGATCGACGAGCATCTCGGCGATGCACTGGTCGCCGTGCTGGTGCACTGCCCGTGGCCGGACGGCACGCTGGCGCGCATCGACACCGGCGACGCGCTGGCGCAGCCCGGCGTGGTCAAGGTGATCCAGCTCAAGCCCGAGCCGGGCCAGCCGCGCGGCATGACGGTGATCGCCCCGGCCGTCGCCGTGCTGGCCACCGACACTTGGGCGGCACTGCGGGGCCGCGCCAAGCTCAAGCTCGAATGGAAGCCCGGCGCAGGCGGCGGCGAAAGCAGCAGCGGGCTGGAGCAACAGGCGCTGGCCACGCTCGCCGGCACCGATGCGCCGACCACGCGCGTGCGCGACGACGGCGACGTCGACGCCGCCGGCAAGAAAGCCGCGCGCCGCCTGCAGGCCACCTACGTGCAGCCCTGGCTGGCCCACGCCACCGCCGAGCCGATGAACTGCCTGGTGCGGCTGGACAAGGATCGCGCCAGCCTGGTGGTGCCGACCCAGGCGCCGCAGAAAGCCTGGGCGGTGGTGCAGCGCCTGACCGGGCTGCAGCCGGCGCAGATCGACATCCGCGTGCCGCGCGTGGGCGGCGGTTACGGTCGCCGGCTGGACCACGATTTCGTCGCCGAGGCGGTGATCCTGGCGCAGGCGGTCGGCAAGCCGATACGCCTGCTGTGGACCCGCGACGAGGATTTCAGCCACGACTTCTACCGCTCCGGCTGCGTGCACCAGCTAAACGCCGTCGTCGACCGCAAGCGCCGGCTGATCGGCTGGAACCAGCGCATGGTCAGCGCCTCGGCGGCGAGCCTGCGCGGCGTGCCGGAAGATCGACTGTGGCGCTCCGAGCTGCGCGCCGACCAGTTGCCCGCCGGCCTGGTGCCGAACTACCGCAGCGACTGGTACGCGCAGGCCTCGGCGATGCCGCGGGGACCGTTCCGCGGCATGCCGCATCTCAGCAACGCGTTCGCGGTGGAAAGCTTCATCGACGAGATCGCCCACCAGCTGCGCGAAGATCCGCTGAAGACGCGGCTGCGCATCCTCGGCGAACCGCGCCAGCTGCCGTTGGGCGGCGACGCCGTGCTCGATGTCGGCCGCCTTCGCAACGTGCTGCAACTGGTCGCCGACCGCATCGTGTGGAAGAACTGGCTGCACAGCATCAACGGCCTGGGCCTCGCCTGCTGGCACGTCGACGGCGCCTACGTGGCGCACGCCATCGAGGTCGCTCTGCAAGGCCAGACGCTGGTGGTCCGCCGCGTGGCCTGCGCCGTCGACGTGGGTCGCGTGGTGAATCCGCTGGGCCTGGAAGGACAGATCGCCGGCGCCACGCTGGACGCCTTGTCGCTCGCGCTGCACCCGGCGATCACCTTCAAGGATGGCCAGGTCCAGCAGCACGGCTACAAGGATTACCCGCTGGCCACCATGACCGAGCTGCCGCGCGAGGTGGAAGTGATCACCGTGCCCGGCGACCGCGACCCCAGTGGCGCGAGCTTCCTGGCGATGCCCAGCGTCGCGCCCGCGCTGGCCAATGCCGTGTTCCGCGCCAGCGCCGTGCGCGTGCGCCGGTTGCCGCTGATGAAGGAACTGATGCGGCTGCTCTGAGCGAGATCAGTCCGTCGGCATGCCCGTCACGGTCACCACCACCCGGCGCCGGTGCGCGGCGTGGCGGTGTTCCCACAGGTAGATGCCCTGCCAGGTGCCGAGCGTCGGCGCGGCGTTGCGCACCGGCACGCCGAGGCTGACCCCGGTGAGGATCGAGCGCACGTGCGCGGGCATGTCGTCGGGGCCTTCGGCGTCATGCCGGAAGAGCGGATCGCCGTCCGGCACCGCGCGGGCGAACCAGCGCTCGAGGTCGGCGCGCACGGCGGGGTCGGCATTCTCGCCGAGCAGCAGCGAGCAACTGGTGTGCGGCGTGAACACCAGCGCGGTGCCGATGCGCACCGCGCTGGCCGCGACCGCATCGGCGACTTCGGCGGTGATGTCGTGGAAGCCGCGGCCGCGGGTGTCGACCACGAACTCGCGCTGCGCCACCACCACCGCCGACGCGCTCACGGGTACAGCATCCGGGACGTCCAGGTCTGCCCGTGGCGGCTCCAGCGCACGCGCTCGTGCAGGCGGAACTCGGCGCCATACCAGAACTCGATCATGTCCGGCTCCACCAGGTAACCGCCCCAGTGCGGCGGCCGGCTGACGTTGCGCCCGGCGAACTCCTCCTCGTAGTGCTGCACGCGCCGCTCGAAGGTCTCGCGGTCGGGCAGGGTCTGCGACTGCAGCGAGGCCCAGGCGCCGATCTGGCTGCCGCGCGGGCGGCTGGCGAAGTAGGCGTCGGACTCCTCCTCCTGCAGTTTCCGCGCGACTCCCTCGACGCGCACCTGCACGCCCTGGCGCACGTGTTTCCAGTGGAAGCACAGCGCGACCTGCGCGTGCGCCTCCAATTGGCCGCCCTTGTCGCTCTGGTAGTTGCTGAAAAAGCGAAAGCCGCGCTCGTCGACGCCCTTCAGGAGCACGATGCGCGAGGCAACCCGGCCGGCGCTTTCCGCGGTGGCCAGGTTCATCGCCGTGGGTTCGGGGTCGCCGCTGGCCTTGGCCTCGTCCAGCAGCCGGATGAAAGTGTCCAGGATTTCAGGTTTGAGCATGATGTGTGAAACTTCCCTTTTGCGTCGTGGCCAAAGCGCGCCATCATGGAGCGAATGAAACTGTCCGATGATAGTGCAATGATCCCCGCACCCCGCATCCCGCCCCCGGCGGCAACGGCGCGATGCTTCTCCACGCAAGGTGAAAATGGCGGCAATGGCCATGCGCCGGCCTGCCGGCGTGCCGGCCCGGGCCAGGCCGGGAGTCGCCGCCGATGATGTCGCTGGCGCAGCAGCAGAACGAGGCGCTGGCCGGACATCTTCTGGACCAGTACGCCGGGCGCATTGCGCGCTCGCGCAGGCCCTACATCCTGGGCCTGTCGGGCCTGCAGGGCAGCGGCAAGAGCACCCTGGCGCGAGTCATGAAGGCGCAGGCCAAGGCGCGCGGCTGGGACACCGAGGTGCTCTCGCTGGACGATTTCTACTACGCCCGCAGCGAGCGCGAGGCGCTGGCGCGCGACGTGCACCCGCTGCTGCGTTCGCGCGGCGTGCCGGGCACCCACGAGATCGAGCTGCTGCTGTCGGTGCTGGCGGCGGTGCCGCACGCCTCCGCGCGGCTGGCGGTGACCCATCCGCGCTTCGACAAGGGCCGCGACACGCGCCTGCCGCCCTCGCGCTGGCCGCGGATCACCAAGCGACCCGCGCTGGTGATCGTGGAAGGTTGGGCGCTGGGCATCCGGCCGCAGCCGCTGACGGCGCTGGCCCGGCCGATCAATGCACTGGAACGCGACGAGGACCCGGACGGCGCCTGGCGGCGCTGGGTCAACAAGCAGTTGCGCGGATACCAGCCGCTATGGCGCAAGTTCGACGCGCTGATCGTGCTGCAGGCACCGAACTGGGACATCGTGCGCCGCTGGCGCGGCGAGCAGGAGGAGGAACTGGTCGCACGCCACGCCCCGCTGGCGATGGACGCGGCCAGCATGGGCCGCTTCCTGATGCACTTCGAACGCCTCAGCCGCCACGCATTGGCGACGCTGCCGGCGCTGGCCGACACGGTGGTGGAGTACGACGACGACCGCCACGTGACCGGACTCACGCACGGCTGACAGGGCAGCGTCGAGGCGCCGCCCTGACGCCGCGCGCCCTCAGTCGACGACGAAGTTGACCTTCATGTTGACGCGCCACTCGGTGACGCTGCCGTCGTCGGCGGTGACCACCTTGATCTCGTTGATCCAGGCTCCCTTGATCTTCTTCACCGACTCCCCGGCCTTGCGCAACCCGTGCTGCACGGCATCCTCGATGCCCTGCTTCGACGACGCGTTGATCTCGATGACCTTGGCTACTGACATGGCGTGAACCTCCCGTCCGGGCGTGCAAGCGGCACGCGGCGCTCCCTGTCCCGAAGCCCGAGTCTGGCCCGCACGCACGACGCGGCACAAGCCGCACCGCGTCATGCGCTCAGGCGGGCTGCACCTGCACGGCGGTGCCATAGGCCAGCACTTCGGTGACGCCCTGGGCCACGTCGTTGGCGTCGTAGCGCATCGCCACCACGGCGTTGGCGCCCATCGCGGCGGCATGCTGCAGCATCAGTTCGAAGGCTTCCTCACGCGCCTTCTCGCACAGTTCCGTGTAGATGGAGATATTGCCGCCGACGATGGTCTGCAACGCGGCGCCGAGGTTGCCGACCACGCTGCGCGAACGCACGGTAATGCCGCGCACGATGCCGAACGAGCGCACGATGCGGCAACCGGGGATGTCGTTGCCGGTGCTGACCTGGTGATGCGGGATGGATGCAGTCATGGCGCTCTCCTGGATGGCGGGTGGAACGAAGATCAGCTGTCGAGCAGCGCGGCGTAGCCGAGGCGCGCATCCGGCCAGCGCGGCACGAAGCCGCTGGCGCGCAGCCGCGCATTGCTCAGCCGCTTGCTGCCGATGCCCGGCGGCGGCGCGCCGGCGGCCGGCGGGGGTACGCCGAGCAGTCGCGCCAGATGATCGTGCAGCACGTCGAGCGGCAGCGGGGTGTCGTCCACGCCGAGATAGCACGCCTGCGGATCGGGCAGCGCCAGCAGGTGCGCGATCGCCGCGGCCGCATCGTCCACATGGATGCGATTGGCCCAGTGCGGCGCGGCCCGCGGCACCTGCACCGTGCCGGCGCGCAGGCGCTCGAACAGCTGGGTTCGCCCCGGCCCGTACAGCCCGGCCAGGCGCAGCACCACCGAGCACACCGGTTGCGCGGCCAGCCAGTGCTCCGCCTCGAGCAAGGTGGCGCCGTTGAAACCGGGTGGGGCGGGCGGCGTGTCCTCGTCCACCCAGTCGCCGTCGTGCGCGCCGTACACCGCGCTGGAGGAAACCAGCAGCACACGCTGCAACCTGCCATCGTCGAGCGCGGCCAGCAGATGGCGCAGCCCGTCGACGAAAGTCGCGCGATAGGCTGCCGCGTCGCGGTGGTCCGGCGTGGGCAGGTAAACCAGCTGCGTGAATGCGCGCGGCAAGGCGGCGAGGCTGTCCGGCCGGGTGAGGTCCGCCTGCAGCCAGCGGATGTCCGGGCTTCCTGCCACAGGCGGGTGCCGGCGCAATGCCCATACCTCGTCACCGCGCCCGCGCAGCCGCTGCGCCACGCGCAGACCGAGATCGCCACAACCGGCCAGCAGTACCCTTTCGCTCACCGCAGCCCTCCTCCGGCGCCTGTTAGCATCAAGCCATGAATCCGTCGTGCAACCTGTTCATCGTCGGTCCGACCGGTGCCGGCAAGACCTCGGTCGGCAGGCGGCTCGCCGTGCATTATGGGCTCTCGTTCATCGATCTCGACCAGGAGGTCGAGCAGCATTGCGGCGTGGACGTGAGCACCGTGTTCGAGGTCGAGGGCGAAGCCGGCTTCCGCCAGCGCGAGAGCGCGCAGCTCGACGCGCTGAGCCAGCGCTGCGGCATGCTGCTGGCGACCGGCGCGGGTGCCGTGCTGGCGAGCGACAACCGCCGCTGGCTGAGCCAGCGCGGTTTCGTGGTGTGGCTGCAGGCCAGCGTGGAGCAGCAACTCGAACGCCTCGAACGCGACCATCGTCGCCCGCTGCTGGCCGTGCCCGACCGCCTCGCGCGCCTGCAGGCGATGGCCAGCGTGCGCGAGCCGATCTACCGCGAACTTGCCGACCTCGCCGTGCCCGGCCACCATGGCAGTGTCGGCGCCGCCAGCGAGCGCTGCATTGCCCTGATCGATGCGCACTGGCAACGCGCCCCTCTTTCCTGTCCCCCGCACCACGCATGAACAAGCCGCCCCTGCACAGCATCAACGTCTCGCTCGGCCTGCGCAGCTACCCGGTATGGATCGGCAGCGGGCTGCTCGACGATCCCGCGCGCTGGCGCCCGTTGCTGCGCGGGCGCCATGCGCTGGTGGTCAGCAATACCACGGTGGCGCCGCTGTACCTGCCGCGGGTCGAGGCGGGGCTGGAGGGTTTGCACTGGTCGTCGTTCCTGCTGGACGACGGCGAGGTGCACAAGAGCTTCGCCAACGTCGGCCGCGTGCTGGACGCGCTGGGCCAGCTCGGCGCCACCCGCGACGCCTGCGTGATCGCACTGGGCGGCGGCGTGGTCGGCGACCTCGCCGGCTTCAGTGCCGCCTGCTGGATGCGCGGCATCGACTTCATCCAGATGCCGACCACCTTGCTGGCGATGGTCGACTCCTCGGTCGGCGGCAAGACCGGGGTGAACCTGCCGGTGGGCAAGAACCTGGCCGGCGCCTTCCACCAGCCGCGCGCGGTGATCGCCGACATCGACACGCTCGCCACCCTGCCCGCGCGCGAGTACCGCGCCGGCCTCGCGGAGGTGGTCAAGGGCGCGGCGATCGGCGACGAGGCGTTCTTCGCGTGGCTGGAACAGCACGCCGACGCGCTGGCCGCACGCGACGTCGACACCGTGCTGGAGGCCATCGCGCGCAAGGTGCAATACAAGGCCGGCGTGGTGGCCCGCGACGAGACCGAACAAGGCGAACGCGCACTGCTCAATTTCGGCCACACCTTCGGCCACGCGCTGGAAACCGCGGGCCACTACGCCAGCCTGCTGCACGGCGAGGCGGTGGCGATCGGCATGCTGCTGGCCGCGCAATTGTCCGAACGTTCCGGCATGAGCGAGCCGCGCGACACCGCGCGACTGCAACGCCTGCTGCACGCACTCGGCCTGCCGCTGGCGATCCCGCCGGACATGGATACGGAGCAGTTGCTGCAGTGGATGCGGCTGGACAAGAAGAACACCGCCGGCCGGTTGCGCCTGATCCTGTGGCGCGGCATCGGCCGCGCGGAGATCGTCGGCGCGGTGCCGGAACGCGAGGTCGCGCTGACGCTGGACGCCGCCATGGCGAACGGGCGGCAAGTCCCTGCGAGCTGACCGCGCCGGGTTCGCACGGAACCCGGCGCAGACACGTCACTGCACGCTGATCGTGCCCTTCATCAGCGCCGAGTGACCCGGGAAACTGCAGAAGAACGCGTACGGGCCGCCACTCTGGATCTTGCTGACCGGGAAACTCACCGAGGTGGTTTCGCCACCGCCGATCAGCTTGGTGTGCGCGATCACGCGCGAGTCGCCTTCCTTGACGTAACCGGCGGCTGCGCCCGCGGCCACGCCGTCGGCATCCACGGCCTGCAGGTCCGACTGCCTGGCGATCACCACGTCATGGCCCATCGCAGTGACCGGCATGGTGCCGGTGTGCTTGAGGGTGATCTTGAAGTCCTTGCACGACGACGGCACCACGATGGACGACACGTTGTACTGCATCGCATCCGAACCCTCGATCTCGGTGGCGCAATCGGTGACCACCGCAGCACCCTTGCTGGTGTCCATCGCGGACACGGCGGGCGCTGCGGCCATGCCGGCGGTCGCCGCCGGCGCGGGCGCCATCGTCACCGGTGCCTCGCCCGGGGCCGTGGTGGCGGACGGCGTCGGAGCCGATTCGGGTGCCTTCGGCGAGGACGAGTTGTCGCTGCAGGCGGCCAGCGCCAGCGCACAGGCAGCCGCAAGCAGACTCAATTTCACGTTCATCGACAGTTCTCCTCCGTTGCAAAATTGCATCATCGGCCGGCGAGGCTCTGCATCCCGTGAAGACGGGCCCGCACCAGGTCGGCGTCGATTCGCCGACGACGACCTGGTGTTGCGGGTGCGCTGTCGGGCCGCGACGGCGGCAGCTTGCGGATTTACGCGCCGGAACGGCCCGCCGGCACGACGCGGGCGACCAGCGCGTCGGAGTCGGCCGGCGAAATGGTCGGCGTGCGGGCCATGCCCCACGTGCGTTCGCGTGCACCGCGCGTGCAGGGTCGAGCGGTTTCGTGCAGCGGAACCGTCAGAAGCTGTAGCCGACGCTTATGCCGTAGATCCAGGGATCGACCTTCGCCTTGCCGATGCCCGCCCCGTTGAGCCTCACGTCGCTGCTCCAGTTGAAGTACTTCGCATCGGCACGCACGAACACGTTCGACGTGGCGTGGAAATCCAGGCCCAGCTGCCCGACGACACCGCTGCCGTCCTTCACGTCCAGGTTCGTGCCCGCGATGGGGCCCGTGGTGCGCTCGTCGCTCACGTTCACCCAGCCATAGCCCAGGCCGACGAAGGGCTGCCACGCCTGGTCGGCGAGGAAGTGGTACTGGGCGGTGAGCAGCAGCGGCATGTGCTTGATGGTGGCCGACTTCGCGCCATCGAGCTTCACGTCGTGCTCGAACTTCACGAGCGGCAGCCACAGCTCGGCACCCCAGTTCGGCGCGAAGCGATAGCCCAGCGTGAGGGTCGGCTCCCAGTCATCGCCGATGCTGGACTGGAAGGCGCCCGCCAGCACGCCGTTGTTGCTCCTGGGTGCGACACCGCTGTAGCCCACCGCGCCGTAGAAGCCTGGCGCGCTGTAATCCTGGGCCCGGGCACTGCCGGCACCGGCAACAGCCAAGGCGCAAGCGGCGACGATCAGGGGGAAAACTTTCATGTTGGCATCTCCAATAGGGGGACAAACCGGTTCGGGACCCTCGGGCAGAGAGTCCTGCTTCGCGCTGGGAAATGCCCCGACGCGAGTGTCTATACGGTTGGCCGCGAGTTTTGGATTGAATTTGTGCGGAACCGATGTGCACGCTGTGGATCGCGCGACATGCTCGTGAAAAGCGGATCGCTCCGGGCGTGGGCATGCCGGCGTGGTCGTGAGGGGGCTGAACTCACGCCAGTCCTCAGGGATGCCTGAGGCGATGCAGGAAGGAATTGCGCTGATCCCCGCCACGGCACGAGCAGGCCGGATGCGGGAGAAACCATCACCAGAGGCCACGTTCCGGATCATCGACCTCCGGGTGGCGGGTCACGGATTGCAGAAATCGCAGCGCCCGGGATCGGCCCACGCCGCCTCGAACGATTGCTCGCGGCGATGACCACAGCCCGCGCAGATCGCGACCACGCCACGGATCATGTCGGTGGGTGCGTGACAGGCCCCGCACGGCAGGCCGGCGATGCGTTCGGTGGGCACGAATCCGCGTCGTCCGCATTGCGGGCAACAGGATCGGTAGCGCCGCACGAGATCGATGGTCGCGCGTTTGATCGCACGCATCCGCGTCGGGTTGCGGCATGCGCGCATGTCCGTTTCCACGCAGGCCGCGCCGCTGATGGCAATCGCATCGGCGACATTGGCCAGCAATTGCGCCCGGCTCAGGTTGTCCTTGCGCAGCAAGAGCGACGGGTGGGACTTGCCGTCAACCGCAGCCGTCACGATCACCCCATGCCGGGGAAAGCCGATGCCTTCGGCGAAGGCGACGGCCAGGCGCGCATCCGCCACCACGCGCTGGGCGTAATTGGTGCGCGGCGTGACATGCGTTCCGACGATTTCGACGCCATCGCGACGATCCACAAGCATCACCAGCTCGCTGTCGATCGGCACGAACGGGATTTGTGGATGGGGGCCGAAGCTGCCCTCGCTGGCAACACCGGCATGCGCCTCGGGCACGCACTCCAGGGCCGCCGCGATCTTGGCCCTTGCCGTTGCATGCGGGGAATCGAGGCGGGGAATGTCTCGGCTGAAGGTGCCGAACCGGTCCGTATCGAATCCGGCCGGCAAGAGTGGCTGCAGACCCAGGGCCCGCTGCAACAGAGGGGCAATCACCGCCTCCTTGCCGTGCATGGTGGCGATCACGACGCGATCCGGCGGCATCAGAAGTAACCCTCGCGCTTCTGCCTTTCCAGGCTTGCGCCCGGATCCTGGCCAGCCAGCCGACCCTGGCGTTCGGATGCAGATGAAGCAAGGGTCTCGGCCAACACCGCCCCACGATCCGCCGCAGTCGATTCGATGGCGCCGGTCACCGGCCAGCAACCCAGGGTACGGAAACGCACGCGGCGGCGACTCGTCGTCTCGCCGGCCAGGAAGCGCATGCGCTCGGGTTCGTCCACCACGATGAGCACGCCATCGCGTTGAACCACCGGTCGCCAGGCCGCGAAATACAGAGGCACCAGCTCGACCTTCCTCAGCATGGCGTAATGCCAGACGTCCGCTTCCGTCCAGTTGGACAACGGATAGACGCGCAACGACTGCCCCTCGGCCAACCGGGTGTTGTAGAGGTTCCACAACTCCGGCCGCTGCCGGCGAGGGTTCCACGTGTGCCCACGCTCGCGCAGCGAGAACACGCGTTCCTTTGCCCGGGATTTTTCCTCGTCGCGGCGCGCCCCGCCGAAGACCACGTCGTACCCGCCGTCGTCCAGCGCCTGCTTCAGCGCATCCGTGCGCATGGCCGTGGTGTAGGCATCGCCATGGTCGAAGGGATTCACGCCGGCGGCGCGGCCCTGTTCATTGGCGTGTACGTGCAGTTGGAACCCATGCTTGCGCGCGAAGCTGTCGCGGAATGCGAGCACATCGCGAAACTCCCAGGTGGAGTCGACGTGGAGCAGCGGCAGGGGTGGCGGCGCGGGGTGGAAGGCGCGCAGCGCGAGATGGGCGAGCACGGTGGAGTCCTTGCCTCCGGAAAACAGGAGCACCGGCTTGCGTGCCTGCGCCACGGCCTCGCGCAGGATGAAAACGGCCTCGTTCTCCAGGTGCGCGAGATGGCTGGTGTCCGGGAAGGCATCCTCGTCACGCGAGTGCATGGCCGAGTCCCGCCGCCCGCCACAGCCGGTCGCGCAGGGCATGGTTCAGTCCGCGGCCATCCGGCGGCACCACGATCAGCACGGCGAGATCCATGTCGTCTGCTTCGCGCAGCCGCCGGTACAGCTGCTGCGCCTGCTGGTCCGGAGAATGACCCATGGACAACCAGGGCACCTGTGCCGGCCAGCTCTCGGCGCGCCGCGCGGAGAGCACGCCCACGCGAGCGCTGAGCGCGGCGTATTCGGCGATGCGCTCGGGCACCTGTTCCATCGATGCCAGCACCACGCGGGCGTTGGGGGCGTAGTGAAGCTTCATGCGGCCGGGGCTGCGTATCGACGTGTCGATGGGCGACTCGACCGGTTTGCCGGTCACCCGTTCCAGGTCCTGCGCGGTGATCGCACCGGGTCGGAGCAGCCGCGGCAGACCGGTGGAAAGATCGACGATGGTCGATTCGATGCCCACACGGCAAGGGCCGCCATCCAGCAGCACCTCGACCGCGTCGCCAAGCTCTTCCCGGACGTGCCGGGCGGTGGTCGGACTGATCTTCTTGTGCCGGTTGGCGGAGGGCGCGGCGATCCCCCCGCCGAAGGCTTCCAGTACGTCCAGAGCCAGGGGGTGCGCGGGTACGCGCAGCGCCACCGTATCCAGGCCACCCGTCACGGCGTCGCTCACCGTGGCGGCGCGGGGCAACACCAGCGTGAGCGGCCCGGGCCAGAAGGCTTCGGCAAGCTTCCAGGCGAGCGCGGGAATGTCCCGTGCCCATCGCGCCAACTGGGCGGCCTGATGCAGGTGCACGATGAGCGGATGGTCGGCCGGGCGCTGCTTGGCCGCGAAGATCTTCGCGACCGCGGCGGGGTTGCCGGCGTCCGCGCCCAGTCCGTAGACCGTCTCGGTCGGTAGGGCGATCAGGGCGCCGCGGCGCAGCGCATCCACCGCGTCGCGCACGCCAGCACTCCCGGAGAGCCCGATGTCTTCCCGATCCTTGATGTTCATGCCGCGTCCTCCCAGGTCAGATGGCCGGTGTAGCGATGCATGGAGCCCGGCTTGTCGCCGAAGGCGAACAGGTGGGCCCAGCCGTGGTCGAACAGATGCCGCACGGCTTCATGCCTGGCGACGATGGCGTTGATGGCGTCCAGCGGAGCGGCGATGACGACGGACAGCCGCAGCGGCTCATGGACGTAGCGCTCGCCGTCATGCAGCGACTGCCATGGCAAGCCGGTGCGCAGGTCGCCGCCATTGCCCTCCAGCACGCCCAGCTTGCCGACCACGTTGTGGAGCACCTTGTTGCCGCTTCCGAAGACCCGGTTGTCCACCGTCGAGCCGTAATACTGCAGGCTGATCCACGCGCCCACGATCATCGGCGCGGTCATGATGGATTCCAAGGTCTTGAAGCCGTCATCGCGCTGCCAGTCGTAGGAATTGAGGAAGGCACGCCCCGCCAGGTCGATGCCCGCGGTGCGGCTGCGCGGGGCGATGATGTAGGCCGCGCAGCCGGCCAGGCCCCACTCCGGCCGCACCTCGCTCCAGTCCCTGCTGCGCGCCAGGAGCTGGCGCTCGACCGGGCGCCGGTCGTGCAGGGTCAGGATGGCGGCGCGTTCCTGCCGGGTCAGCCGGCCAGCCTCGGCCAGCGCTGCCTGCAGTCGGGCCAGGTCGTCGGCATGCGTCGCCGGCAAGCCGTCGGTGTCGAAGATCGTCACCTGGTCGGTGGTGGTGTCGTGCAGTGCGCCGAGGAAATGCGTCTCGTCGGGAATCACCGTGCCGCGTCGTGCCAGGGCCTGGCGCACTTGGCGGTCGTTCAGCACGGCAGCCGCCACCCGCGCATTGGCGTCGCCCGCGTGCCCACCGCAGGCCCCGCAATCCAGGCCGCTGGCATGCGGGTTGTTGACCGAGCTGGCGCCGTGCCCGACGAACAGGACCACGCGCGCGAACTGCTGCCGCAGCGACATGGCGCGCAGGGCGCCCTCTGCCAGCGCGATCCTGGTTTCCAGTGGCATGCCGGTGGCGCGGTCGTTCGCGGTCGAGGGCGTGATGTCCGGCGCCAGGCGCGCGAGTGCCGCGTCGTCGATACCGCGCTCCGCCGGGTGCGATTCGAGCCGGGTGAAGCCCAGGCTGTCGGCGATGAGCTTGCCGGCGAATTTCCATCCCATCGCTTCGACGAAGGTGAACGACGACACCGCGGCCAGCTTGAACCAGCGCCATTGGCCGATGGCGCGAAGCCGGCGCCGCCGCCGCGTGGCGATGTCGGCCTGCTGCTGCGCCGTCGCGCCCTTGGCGGTCTCGTGCACCGTCAGGCTGGGTGCCAGCAGCACCGGGCAGCGGGGACCACCCTGGCCCCGGGCGAGCGGCACATACTCCATCGGCATGCCGAAAAATCCGGCCATGCCCAGCGTCTCCACGCCGGGCGCCACGTTCTCCAGCGCACGCCGGAAGGTTTCGGAGCGCACGTCGATGCAGAACACGGCCTGCACCGCCGGGCGCATGGCGATCACGGATGGCCGCGGTGCGGCGAGCTTGGCGAGGAAGGATCGCTGCCAGGCGATTTCGTAGGCGTCCTGCAGGATTTCTTCCAGCGTCGGCGCGGCCGGCTCGTTCTCGCGGGCCAATGCAGCGAAACAGGCGCGGGCCTGCTCCCATCCGGCCGCCAGTGCAGCGACCGGCTGGCACGTTTCCAGCAGCGCCACCTCGAAAGCCAGCCGTATCGCCAGCAGTTCGAGCAAGGTGTCGTCGCGGCGCCCCGCCAGGCCGCTTTGCCAGACCTGGTAGCGGGCGTAGCCGGCCCAGCCGCCGACGCTCATCAGCAGCCGGTGGAAATAATCGGCAAGGCCCGCTTCGTCCATCTTCAGGCGGGCCGCCCCATGGGCGATCATCGCTTCGGCAGTGGCGGGAAGCGCGCCGATGCTGCGGTGGAATCCGGCAAGCCCCATGACCTGGGGCGTGCGATCGATGGCGGCCTCCTCACGCCAGGCCGCATAGGGACCCAGGTGCCGTGTCGACGCTGGCCACAGCGCCTGCCCCGCGTCGAAGTAGCCGGCCGCCCACAGCGAGATCCGCTCGCAGGCAAAGCTGGCCCAGTCTCGCCCGGTCAGCTTGCCCGCGACGTCGGCAACGGTCGGCAGCGGCGCATGCGTTGCCACATCCTCGGTTTGCAGTTGGCGGCGCAGCGCCGCGACGTCGAGGGTGCGAGGGGCTGCACTTCCCTTGCGCAGCAGGGCCTGGCCAAGATCCCGGTCGGTGATGCGGCCCTGGGCGATGGCATCGCGGTAGAACGCGCGCGGCATGGTCATGCGGGCGCCTGCCACCTCGGCCATGACGCGCGCGACCTCGCCGAAGCGGCGGTCGGCCATGCCGAGGAAGGGATTGACGGCCACGAAGTTCTTCAGCGGCCACAGTGGCGCGATGCGTCCACACGCGCGCTGCGCGGCTTCGCATGCACGCCCTGCCCCGATGTCGGAGGAAGGTGGGATGGGATCGGCTTGTTCCCTGATCTTCAATGCGATGGCGTTCATGGGCGGCTCCTCAGGCGATGGTCCGGGCGTGATGGCGCGCGTCTTCCCGACGCAAGGCGCCCACCAGGCGATTGAAGATGGCGTTGACATAGAGGCCGTTGGCCAGGTGGACGCGTGCCGCCCGCCAGAGCGGCCGCTGGTTCCACAGCACGACCAGGCTTTGCAGCACGGTCACCGCGGTGAACGATGCGATGGCCAGTCCCATGATCAGCAGGCCCGTGCCGCTTGGCCGGGGAATCGCCGGCAGGCTGCCGGCGGTCAGCCGCGTGAAGGCGGTTTCCAGGATGAAATAGGCCAGCGTGGTTCCGGCGGCCCCGAGCAGGGTCTGCACAACCAGGCGGGAAGTGGTGGCCCCTTGCAGTGACGATGCCAGCAGCATGCTGACGCCCATCACCAGGATCGCGCCCAGGGTCAGCACGGCGGGCTCCGCCCGCACGAAGGTTCCGAATACCCAGGCAAACAGCACGTAGATCGCAGTCGCCAGCAACAGGCTCAGCAGGACGGGGCGCAGGCGGGGCCTGGCGAAACGCGGCAGCGTCTCGGTTTCCACCACGCCCCCGGCCGAGAGGAAGGCGTGGGCCTTGTACAGCGAGTGGGCAACCAGGTGAAGCAGCGCGATCGCGAACGCGCCGAGCCCGCATTGCAGTGTCATGAAACCCATCTGCGCCACGGTCGAGAAAGCCAGCGATCCTTTCACGCTGGTCTGGGTCAGCATCACCACGCCGCCGAACAAGGCCGTGAAGCCGCCCACGATGGCAACGCCGTGCAGCGTCGGCATCGAGAGCACCATCACGTCGGCAAAGCGGATCAGCAGGAATCCGCCCGCATTGATGATGCCCGCATGCAACAGGGCCGACACCGGCGTCGGCGTGTCCATCACCTCCGGCAGCCAGCCGTGGGTGGGGAACTGCGCCGACTTCATGAGCGCCGCGACGCCCAGCAGCAAGGCCGCCAGCGAGAGTGCGGGCGGCGCGGCCTCGGCGGCGATGGCCTGCGCCCGGGCCAGCACGGTAGCCAGGTCGGTGGTGCCGAAGGTGGTCACCAGCAGGGCGGCGGCACCGAGCATGCACGCATCACCGAGGCGAGCGGCGAGGAACTTCTTGCGGGCGGCGATCCTTGCGGGTCGGCGCTCCGGGTAGAACACCAGCAAGCGGTGCAGGGAGAGGCTCATCGCCACCCACGCAACCACCAGCTGCACGAGGTTGCCCGCGAAGACCAGCAGCGTCACGGCGGCCAGCGTCCGGCACAGGCCGGCCATGAAGGCGCCTTGGCGCGGCTCACCGTCCATGTAGTTGCGGCTGTACTGGACCACGATGACGCCGACGAAGGCGACCAGCAGGAACATGGTGCAACTGATGGCATCCAGCCTGACCGACAAGCCGATGCCGTTGGCTCCCAGCAACCCGCTGGTGGCCGGGCCTTCCCACGCGGTCAGCAGGCAGGCCAGCACCGCGAGTACCAGGCAAAACCACGTCGCCAGGCGGCTTGCGAGAAGCATGGCGTGCGGCCGACGAGGTCCCGGCCGTGAAGGAAACAGGGTCGCCAGCAACAGGCTGGCGGGGGCAAGCAGAAACAGCGTCGCAAGGGCAGGCAACATCAATCACTCCGCGGTCAGGTGAGCCGCGGCAAGCCTACGCTTCGCGCATCATTCTAAAAAATTCATTTAACGAAACCTGTCGATATACAAAATAGAATGATTGCATGGCCGCACTGAACTACAACCACCTGCGCTACTTCTGGGCGGTTGCCCGCGAGGGAAACCTCACCCGCGCCGCGGAGAAGCTGCTGGTCTCGCAGTCGGCGCTGTCGATCCAGATCAGGAAGCTCGAGGCTCAACTGGGGCAGGACCTGTTCGAACGCAGCGGCCGGCAACTCGTGCTGACCGAAGCCGGGCGCATCGCCTTCGACCACGCGGAATCGATCTTCGCCACCGGTGGCGACCTGCTCGCCACGCTCAAGCAGCGCTCCGGCGGCCGGCGTGCGATTCTCAGGGTCGGGGCATTGGCCACGCTGTCGCGCAATTTCCAGATCGGTTTCCTGCGGCCATTGCTGGGACGCCGGAATGTCGAGGTCATCGTTCGCTCGGGCACCACCGCCTTCCTTCTGCAAAGCCTGGAAGCACACCGGCTGGACGTGGCGCTGGTCAATGTCGCGCCCGCCCGCGATGCGGCCACTCCCTGGGTTTCCCACGCCATTGCCGAACAACCCGTCAGCCTGATCGGAACGCCGAAACGCATCGGCAAGGGCGGCACGCTGAAGACCCTGCTGACCAGGCAACCCCTCGTGCTGCCGACGATGGAGAGCAGCGTGCGCATCGGATTCGACGCGCTGGTCGAACGCATGGGCTGGAAAGTGCGGGTGGCCGCGGAGATCGACGACATGGCGATGCTGCGACTGATCGCCCGGGAGGACATCGGCCTGGCGGTGGTTCCGCCGATCGTGGTCAAGGATGAATTGAGCAGCGGCCGCCTGGTGGAGGTTCACCAGTTGCCGCAGCTCAGCGAAACCTTTTTCGCGGTCACCATGAAGCGGCGTTTTCCCAATCCGCTGTTGCGCGAGCTGATCCGTCCACGTGCGGCGCTTGAGCTCGCCGATTAGCGCGGGCGTGCGCCGAGCGACCCGAGGGACATCGACCGCCACGCCGTCGTGCATGTGCCGCCATCCGCCGGCAACGGAATCTGTTCGGCCTCAGAAGGCGTAGACGAAACCCACCAGCACGGTGCTTGCCGAGGAGCGCTCCACCAGCGGACTGTCGGTGATCGCGCGAGGCAGCCGCTGGTACTTCAGGGCACTCCAGAACGTCCAGCGGCGACCCATCGGAGCCACCGCGCCGAGGCTGGCTTCCGGCACCAGCACGCCGGGAACGGCATAGGGCCCCGGTGCGCCGTTGGCTGCCTCGGAGGGGCGGATGCCGTAGTAGTAGTCGGCGAGCCGGGACGACCACCAGCGCACGCCCAGGCCGGGCGTGACGCGCCATTTGCCGAACTGCAGCGGGTAGCCGTATTGCAGGGCGAGCTCCTGCCCGCGGCTTCGCGACAAGGCATCGGTCAGCACGGTCAGCTGCAGGTTTCCCAGCCTGCCGGAGCGGGTCAACACGGCACCGACATCCATGCTCCGGCGCCGGTCCCGAAGACCGTCCAGGGGAATGTCGTCGGCATCGAATCCGTCGAGCCGCGCCTGCGCCACCAGGTCCAGCCGCCAGTCGTCGCGTTGCCAGGCATGCCAACCGAGTTGCAGGCCGCGCAGGAAGACGTGCTCGCCTTCGTAAGCCGCCGCGGGAACCACCAGCTGGCGACGGGAGGAACCGGCATAGCCACCGTTGCTGACCAGCGCGATGGCACCGGCTTGCCAGCCTCGCTGTAGCCGGCGCGAGGCCGTCTCCCCGGCGGCGAAGGCCTCCGAGCAGCACGCGCAGAGAAGCCCGGCAACAACGATCCAGAAGAAGGGGGGAAGCATGGGTCGGCACTCCGATCGGATGGGGAAGGCGACGCTCGCCTGCAGACGTTGCCACGCAGAAGGGCATATCCATCCATACGGAGCGCGTCCACCGGCGGATGCGCATTCACCGGCGATGAAGGACGTCCTCGACGCTGATCGTTCCTTGTGCTTCTCCGCCGGCGCTGCCGAAAGCCTTGCATCCATTCGCACCGGATCTCCGTATCTGGAATCAGGCACCCACAGGCTCTGGCCATGTCCTCATCCATACTCATCTACGGCGCCACCGGCGGCGTCGGCGCATGCCTGGCCCGGCTACTCGCCGATACGGGATCGCAGTTGCACCTGGTGGCGCGCCATGAGGAGACGTTGCGACCATTGGCGCAATCCCTGGGGGCGACATGGACGGTGGCCGACGTACTGGATGAAGCATCCTTTGCCGCGGTGACCGAGGCTGCGCCCGCGAGCCTCGATGGCCTGGTCTATGCGGTCGGCAACATCGCGGTGAAGCCGATCTCGCGCGTCTCCGAAGCTGACCTGGCCCACGATTACCGGCTGAACGCGATCGGCGCCGCGCTGGCCGTCCGGGCGGCCCTGCCGTCGCTGCGCAAAAGCACCACTGGTGCGTCCGTGGTGCTGTTTTCCTCCGTAGCAGCATCGCGCGGCTTTCCGTCGCATGCGTCCATCGCCATGGCCAAGGCGGCGGTAGAGGGTCTGACCCGGTCGCTTGCCGCCGAACTGGCACCCGCGGTGCGGGTCAACGCGATTGCGCCATCGCTCATCCGGACGCCGCTGGCCGCACGCATGGTGGCTAACCCGAAGCTTCGCGAGGCGTTCGCCGCAGCCCATCCCCTGGGCCGCCTGGGAGAACCCGAAGACATCGCCCAACTTGCTGCCCACCTGCTCTGGCCACGCTCCGGCTGGATGACCGGGCAGGTGATCGGCGTGGATGGCGGGCGCGCGGCCATCGCCGGAAAGTGACCGGAGCAGGCAGCGCAATGCGCAGCAATCGCGAGTTGCCTGGCAAGCCTGGCGTGCACCCTTGCCGCGGGGTCCACGGGTGCGGAAGATGGGCACGCGGGCCGGCCGGGGTGGAATACTGGTCCAGGCGCTGTCGATGGCGGGCCTGCCCGGGAGGTCACCCATGAAGATCCTGCTGGTCGGAGCGAGCGGACTGGTCGGACAAGGCGTCCTCAAGGTGCTGCTGCAGGACGCCGCGCGGCCCGGGGTGACGTTGCTGGTCCGCCGCCGGTCGCCAGACGTGCCGCAGGGAGTGCGCGTGCTGCAAGTACCGGAACTCTGCGACAAGGCACTGGAAGGACTCGACCTTGGCGGCATCGATGCCTGCCTGTACTGCGCCGGGCCGTTGCCCGTGCTTCTCTCGGAAGCGGCCTATCGCGAGGCGACGGTGGCCACCCTCGAGTGTGTGTCGCGGGCCTTTGCACGCGCCAATCCGCGAGGACGGATGATCTATGTCTCCGGCGCCGGCGCCGACATCCGCAGCCGCTGGATGCCGTTGCGGATCAAGGGCGAGGCCGAGCAGGTGCCCGGCCGCTTCGCGCTGGCCACCACGGTACTGCGGCCCGGTGCCATCTGCCCCGTGCAGGGCGAGCGATCGCCGCATCGCTCGCGGCGGGTGCTCTATGCGCTGGCCGGTCCCGTGCTGTCCGTGGCAGTGCGCCTGATGCCCGGCAGCTTCACCACGAGCGCGGCCGTGGGAAGGTGCATGCTGGCCATGGCGAGGGCCGAGACCTCAGGGACCGGGATGGTCGTGGTCGAGAACAGGCAGATCAACACATTCGCCGCGCCCTGATCGGGCCCGAGGTGGTTAGCGCGGAGTGCCCGGCAAGTTTCGTGCAGCCGGGCGGCCATGCACGACGGCGAGGCTCAAGCCCTGCGCTCGGCCAACAGGCTCAGGAATTCCTTCCGCAACGAGGTGTCCGCGAGGAAGGATCCGCGCATCACGCTGTTCACCATCCTGGCGCCATCGTCCTTCACGCCGCGCCAGTGCATGCAGTAGTGGTCCGCCTCCAGCACCACGGCGAGGCCGTCGGGCCGCAGGCGTGATTCGAGCAGGTCGGCGATCTGCACCACCGCTTCCTCCTGGATCTGCGGCCGGCTCATCACCCAGTCGATCAGTCGCGCGTACTTGGACAAGCCGATCAGGTTGGATGCGGCATGGGGCATCACGCCCACCCACGCGCGCCCCATGATCGGGCACAGGTGGTGCGAGCAGGCGCTGCGCACGCGCATCGGCCCGACGATCATCAGCTCGTTCAGATGCTGCACGTTGGGAAACTCGGTGACCTCGGGCGCGGCCTGATAGCGGCCCGCAAACACCTCGCGCACGAACATCTTGGCCAGCCGCCTGGCGGTCTCGCGGGTGTTGTGGTCGTGCTCGACGTCGATCACCAGGGCGCGCAGCAGGGCGTCCGCCTTGTCCTCTACCTCCCGTTGCAGTTCGTCCAGCTCGCCGGGCCGGATGAAATCCGCCAGGTTGTCGTTGGCGTGGAACCGCGCGCCGGCCTCGCGCAGGCGGTGGCGGATGCGGTCCGACATGGCGGTGGCATCGGCATGGCGAATGGATGCCACATCGGAGGGTGCTGTTTGCATGATCAGGCCTTTGGCAGCGGCGGATGGCGTCGTGCGCTGTCGAACCCGAATGCCCGGCATGCACCATCAGCTCATACGCAGCACCGGGCCATCCGGATGCATGCTTGCCGTCCATCGACGGATTCAGGCAGCCAGGGTCTGGCCCGAAGGCTGTCGGGAGAGCGCCGCGACGGCATCGGCCCACTGTGGCTGGTCATTGAGGCACGGGATCAGGGTGAGCTCCTCGCCGCCGGCGGCGAGGAAGGTTTCGCGTCCGCGGATCCCGATCTCCTCCAGGGTCTCGATGCAATCGGCCACGAAGGCCGGGCAGGCCACGAGCAACCGGCGTACGCCCTGCGCAGCCAGCTCCTTGAGCACGACGTCGGTATGCGGTTCGATCCACTTCGCGCGGCCCAGCCGCGACTGGAACGCCAGCGACCAGCGCTCATGCGGGATGCCGAGTGCGGCGGTCAGGCGCTCGCTGGTGCGCACGCATTGGGCGCGATAGCAGCGCTCCAGCACGTTTGCCGGAGGCTCTAGGCAACACGACGGACCGCACAGGCAGTGCCGGCCGGTCGGGTCCGCCTTGCGGATGTGACGCTCGGGCAGGCCGTGATAGCTCAGCAGCAGATGGTCGTGCGGCTGCGCCAGATAGGGCCGCATGCTGGCGCCGAGCGCGGACAGGTACTCCGGCCGGTCATGAAACGGCGCAACCAGATCCAGCTGCAGCCGCAGGCGATGGCGCTGCAGGGTTTGCCGCGCCTCTTCCAGGACCGTGGTGACGGTGCTGTCGGCAAACTGCGGATACAGCGGCAGCAGGGTCGCGCGCCGGATGCCGCGGCGGGCGAGGTCGCACAGCACCTTCTCGATGGAGGGTTCGCCGTAGCGCATCGCCAGTTCCACCGGCGCGCCGTGCCAGCGTTCGGCCACCCGCGCCTGCAGGCGCCGGCCGATCACCAGCAGCGGCGAGCCTTCGTCCCACCAGATCGAGCGATAGGCCGCGGCCGATGCCGCCGGACGCGTGCGCAACACCAGCGAGACGATCAGCCGGCGCAGCGGCCACGGCACGTCGATGACGTGGCGATCCATCAGGAACTGGTCGAGATAACGCCGCACGTCGGCGACGTCGGTGGAGGGCGTGGAGCCGAGGTTCACCAGGATCAGGGCTTGGTCGGGCATCGATGGTTTTCCGGTGGAGGAAGGAAGCGGGTGCGAGGTGCGTTGCCGGTCACAAGGCGTCGAGATCGCCGAGCACGACCTCCGCCCGCCGCTGCACTTCGGCGCGTTGTGCGGGCGGCATGCGCTCGAGCTGGCGCAGGGCCATGCCGAGGCGCGGATGGGACGCCAGTGCGCGGCGATGGCGTGCCAGGAAATCCCAGTACAACGCGTTGAACGGACAGGCGCGTTCGCCGGTGCGCTGACCGTGCCGGTAGCGGCAGCCGGCGCAGTAATCGCTCATCTTGTGGATGTAGTTCGCCGACGAAACGTAGGGCTTGGTGGCCAGCAGGCCGCCATCGGCGAACTGGCTCATGCCCAGCGTGTTGGGCAACTCCACCCACTCGAAGGCATCGACGTAGATGCCGAGATACCAGCGGTGCACCTGTCCGGGGTCCAGGCCGGCCAGCAGCGCGAAGTTGCCGATAACCATCAGCCGCTGGATGTGGTGCGCGTAGGCATGCTCCAGCGATTGCGTGATGGCCTGGTGCAGGCAGTTCATGCCGGTTTCGCCGGTCCAGAACCAGGCCGGCAGATCGCGCCGGTGGCCGAAGAAGTTGGCCTCGGCGTATGCGGGCATGCGCGCCCAGTACACGCCGCGCACGTACTCGCGCCAGCCGAGGATCTGGCGGATGAAACCCTCGACCGCCGCCAGCGGCGCGCGACCCTCGCGCCAGCACGCTTCGGCGCGTTCGATCACCTCGCGTGGCGAAAGCATCTTGACGTTGAGCGCGAACGAGATCAGCGAATGGAACAGGCGCGTCGCCTGCGTGCTCATCGCGTCCTGGTAGTCGCCGAACCCGGCGAGCCCGTGGCGCAGGAAGGCATCGAGCTGGAGCAGCGCCTCGTCCCGGTTGAGCGGCCAGCGGAACGTCCCGGCCGCGGGCATGCCGAAGCTTTGCACGCCGGCGGCCACGATGCGTCGCCACAGCGCGCGGTGGTCGTGCGACGGTCGGGCATCGGCCGGTTCGCTCGGCGTACCCGGCCAGCGCTTGCGGTTGTCGGCATCGAAGTTCCATTGACCGCCCACCGGCCGCCCTTGCCTGTCCAGCAACACCTGGTGCTTCGCGCGCATGTGCCGGTAGAACAGCTCCATCTTCCAGCGCCGCCGGCCGGCAAAGAACGTCGCCACCTCGTCGCGCCGGGTCAGGAAGTGTTCGCTGTCCACCTGCCGGGCGGGAATGCGCAGCTGCTGCGCGTACTCCGCCAGCTGCCGGTCCAGGCGCCACTCGTCCGGTGCCTGGTACTCGAACGTGCGCACGCGGTACTCCCGGATCAGCTGGTCGAGGTTGGCGGTGATTGACTGACGGTTGGCGGCGGCGTCGATCGCGAGGTAGCGCACGCGATGGCCGTTCGCCTCCAGCCCGCGGGCGAAGTCGCGCATGGCGGCGAAGGTCGCCAGGATCTTCTGCGCGTGGTGGAGGACGTAATCCGTTTCCTGGCGGACTTCCATCAGCACGTAGAGCACGTCGGGATCGCTGGCCGCGAACCAGGAATGTCCGGGGTCGAGCTGGTCTCCCAGCAGCAGGCGCAGCATGGTCACGGTGCGCAGCCGTCCGGGTCAGCGCGCCGTGGGCGAAGTCGCCGCCCGGCGCTGGCGCAGCGTCGAGACCAGCGACACCAGGAGCACCGCCACGGCCAGCAGCAGGGCCACGCTGGCGGCCGCATCCGCGCCGGCCAGGCCGGCGCTGCGCTGTTTCACGCAAACCCCCAGCAGGCCCCACAGCGCCGCGAGCGCATACCAGGGGTTGCCGCGCATGCGCACGATCATGGTCAGCACCAGCGCCGCCGCCAGCGCGAACAGCACCAGCGTCCACGCCAGCATGTCCGCCACCGGCAACAGGCGGAACGCCACGATCACCTGGGCCAGGTTGAGGAACACCGCCAGCGACACCCAGCCGGCGTGCAGCGACAGCGGGACCCACTGCCACCACGGCCCGCGCGCGTGGCCGGCGGTGTGCGATGCCTGCCAGGCGGCGGCGAGCAGGCACGCCAGGCTGGCCCAGATGACGAACAGTGCGAGCCAGAACCACTGCTGCGAGAACACGATCATCCATGCCGAGGTCAGCGCGAAGCCGGCCGCCGTCAACCCCCGGATGCGGCGCAGCGCCGCCGTGGCGTCCCGCTCGAACAGCTGTCGCGTGCCGAAGATCGCGTCCAGCACGAAGATCGGCCCCCAGATGGCGAACGCGTAGCCGGCGGCCACGATCAAGGTGGGATAGCGATCCGAGATCTCGCCGTTGGTCGGCCCGAACGCGCCGGTGTTGGACAGCCAGGCGACGACGGGCATCGCCCAGGCGAGAAAGACGACGAGGTATTTCACGGGCATTCTCCAGCAAAGCGATCGCGGTCTGCGCCAAGCTCGGGCCAGCGCTGGGGCACCCGGCGGATCGCGGTCGGGTCGTACCCCATGGCGGACGCCCGATCGAGCATGGCGGCGTAGTCGGCCTCCGACACGGTGGGCGTACGGGAAAGGAACCACAGATAGTCGCGCGCATCGCGCACCACCATCGCCTGGGTGCCGTCGGCCTTCAGCCAGCCGACCAGATACCGGGCGCTCAGGAAGGCGAAGAAGCGTACGCGCCATTCGCCATGGCCGCTGCCCTCGACCACGCTCGCGGTCGACTTGAACAGCCTTGCCGGTGCGTCGAACCCCCCGTGGCGCTGGCGCAGCCAGATGCAGAGTGAGCCGTCGTCGTTGCGCCGGAAGGTTTCCACCGCGTTGTAGCTGTCGCGCTCGAAACGGGGCGTGATGGCAGCGAGGACATGCCAGCGCCCCAGGTAGCGACCCACATCCGCGGTGTGCACCGGCCGGATCGGGTCGAACTGGCGCGCACGCGCTGCCGGCGTGGGCAGCACCCACACGGCGAGGAGCGTCAGGATGACCAAGCGTTTCACCCGGGGCAATCTCGTCTGCTGCGATCAGGACCGCTACATGCAGCTCATACGGCGCACGTTCGCATTTGGATGCCCTGTCGCTACCAGGCGCGGCGTCGGCGGCCTAGGAGCCGATATCGCTCCGGTGCCGCGCCGCTCCCCTTGCCATGCTGGCGAACACGCCATCGCGGCGTACCCAGGCGTGGTACAGCGCCGCCGCCAGATGCATGAGCACGACGGCGAACAGCAGCAGCGCCAGCCAGGTATGGGCCGTGCGCAGCACGGCGTACACCGTCGGGTCGTGCGGTGCGAGCGCCGGCAGGCTGAACCCGCCGGGCATGGTCACCGGATAGCCGCCAGCCGAGACCATGGCCCAGCCCACCAGCGGCATGGCGAACATCAAGGCGTACAGCAGCATGTGCGAGGCCGTCGCTGCAGCCTTCTGGATGGCCGGCAGGTCGGCCGGCAACGCCGGTGGCGGATGGCGCAGGCGATTGGCCAGGCGCACCGCCGCCAGCAGGAGGATCGCGATGCCCAGCGGGCGATGCAGGCTCACCAGGGTGGGACGCAGGCTCAGCGAGGCGACCATGCCGACGCCGACGAAGAGCATCGCCACGATCGCCAGCGCCATCGTCCAGTGCAGCACGCGGGCGAGCAGGTTGAAATGGGCGGAGCTGCCGGCGCGGTTCATCGGTCCGACTCCCGCGTCGCGGCGTGGCCGGTAGCGGCGCCAGCCTCGCCGCTGGCGATGTCGTGCTCGCGGCGGTTGAACGACACCGAATAGACGGCTGAACGCGCCGCCAGGATCGGATCGTCGGAAGCCTCCACGCCGGTGGGCAGCACCAGCGGATCGTAGTTGATGTCGCGGCACGCGCCGGTGGCCTGCGCGCTGCTGCTCTCCACCACCACGGTGCCGACCGTGACCCGCGGGCGATCCTCCGGCCAGCTCTGCGAGGGGTTCACCGGGTCGTCGGCCTGCGCCAGCGTCACCACCATGTCCCAGCGCAGATCGCCCTTCGCCAGACGCGCCGCAAGATCCTCGGCCAGGTAATCGGCATCGGCCTGCTCGCGTTGTTCCGGCGTCATCCCGGCAAACGGGGTTTGCGGCTGCATCGACCAGCGCACGTTGCGCACCTCGCCGGCGCGGTTGACGAAGCGGAAGGTGTCGACGCCGTTGAACGTGGTGTTGGCCCAGCTGGTGGACCACGGCGCGTGCGCGACCCAATCGGCGAAGCGGGCGAACTCCGGATGCGCCTTGGCGAACGCCGCCTGGCGCGCCGGATCGGGCTTGCCGGTGGCCGGATCGGGCGTGTTGGCGCGGGTCTGCTCGTAGAAGGCCTCGACCGAGGACACGCCGAAGAACGGAAAGCTGTTCATCGCCATGCGCCATTGCTGGCCGTCGCCGCCGTCGAGCTTGAGCGCCATGCTGCGTACGCGCGCCTTGGCGTCCAGGCCGTACGGCGAGCCGCCGCCGATCGACAATCTGCCGACGAACGGCGTGCGCATCGGCGCGAACAATCGCGCGCTCGACAGCGCCGTTCCCTGCCCGTTGCCCTCGAAATAGCCGGCCACGCAGACGCCCTTGGCGTGAGCCCGGCGAAACCCGCGCCAGACCTGGCCGTTGGCGGTTTCGATCGCGTTGGTGAAACGTTGCGACGTGAGACGGCTGGAACCCAGCCAGCCGCCGACCCATGCGAACGCAAGGGCGAGCGCGGCGACGATCAGCGCGATGGCAAGCCATGCCAAGGTCGCACGCCGACGGCTGGCGGGAGTGGCGGCGGGGTCGGAATCAAGCATGGAGCCTCCGGTCAATGGAGATGAAACGAGGGTGCCTGGTTCCTTTCGCTGGTACGACGGCCGCGGTTACCCCGACACGCCGCCGGCGCCGGCCGGAGACGCCGCGTACGCGTCCGGCGCCTGCTGCCGCGACTGCCCCTGATCGACCATCGGCGCCGGCTAACCGCCGTGCCGGAACATCGCTTCGTCCCATGCGCACGCGGCTGTGCATCCAGGCCCGGGCCGAATGCCCGAGGCCGGCGGGACTCAGGCCAGGATGCGCAGCAGCGCGGCCAGCGCGATCGCGGCGAACACGCCGGCGATCACGTCGTCGACCATCACGCCGAAACCGCCCTTCACGCGCCGGTCCAGCCAGCGGATCGGCCATGGCTTCCAGACGTCGAACAGGCGGAACAGCGCGAAACCGGCCACCGGCATCCACCACGCGAGGCCATCGGCGGGAAGCAGCGCGCCCAGCAGCGGCAGCAGCGCCAGCCACTGGCCGATGAACTCGTCCCAGACCAGGCTGCGATGATCGTCCACGCCCAGCGCGCGGCCGGCGATGTCGCAGGCACGCACGCCGACGGCGAAGCCCGTCAGCAGCACCAGCACGTAGCCCCACGCGGGCAGGCCGCGCAGGACCAGCCACGGCAGCAGCGCGGCCAGCGAACCGAACGTGCCCTGCGCCAGCGGCGCCAGGCCGGAACCAAAACCGCAGGCGAGCCAGCCCCACGGCGTGGCCAGCAGGGCACGCCTTTGCGTGGCGCTCAGGCGCTTTCTGTCATTCACGCGAAATGCTCCCAGCCCGGCGTGCCGGGCTCCATCCAGCCACCGTCGTGGCCACGTACGCGCACCCCGGTGCCGGCCACGATCCGGCCGATGCGAGTGGCACCGCAGCCGAGCCGCGACAGGTCGGCCTGCACCTGGCTCAACCGGTCGGGCGGCACGCAGAAGCACAACTCGTAATCGTCGCCGCCGCCCAGCGCAAAGTGCAGCGCGGTGGCGTCGTCGTACAGACCCAGCAGCGCCGACGAGCGCGGCAGCAGCGCGGCGTCGATCTCGGCTCCCACGCCGCTGGCGGCGCAGATGTGGCCCAGGTCGGCGAGCAGGCCGTCGGAAACGTCGACGCAGGCATGCGCCTGCCCACGCAGCGCGACACCGGCGGCCAGCCGCGGCGTCGGCCGGTTCAGCCGTTCGACGAGGTAGTCGCGCAACTGGCCGCGATCATCCTCTTCACGGCGCCATTGCTGCAGCACGTTCAGGCCGGCGGCGGCATCGCCCAGCGTGCCGGTGACCAGCACCGCGTCGCCCACGCGCGCACCGGCCCGGGTCAATGCCTTGCCCGGCGGCACGAAGCCGTGCACCGCGACGCTCACGGTCAGCGGGCCGCGCGTGGTATCGCCACCGACCAGCGCCAGCCGGTGCACAGCGGCCAGCCGCGAAAATCCGTCGACGAAGCCTTCGACGAAGGCGCGATCCGCCTGCGGCAGGGTCAGCCCCAGCAGCGCCCAGGCCGGCGTGGCACCCATCGCCGCCAGGTCGGAGAGGTTCACCGCCAGCGCCTTCCAGCCGATGTCGGCCGGATCGGTACCGCGCGGAAAATGCACGCCTTCGACGAGCGTGTCGATCGCCACCGCCAGCTCCTGCCCGGCGGGCACGGCGAGCACGGCCGCGTCGTCGCCGATGCCCAGCCGCACGTCGTCGCGCGCCTGCACGGTGCGCTGCCGGATCAGCTCGATCAGGTCGAATTCCATCAGCGTCGCTCGCCTCTGTTGCCGGGCCCGTCAGCGCGTGAACAGCAGCACCGGGTCGCCCATGTAGGTGGTCTGCTGGCGCAGCGCAAAGCCGGCCTTTTCGGCAAGGCGGATCGAGGCGGCGTTGTCCGGATCGATGATGCATACCGCGGTGTGGTCGCCCAGATGCGCCTGGCCCCAGGCCAGCACCGCTGCCAGCGCTTCGCTGGCGTAACCCTTGCCGTGACTGTCCGCGGCCAGCACCCAGCCGAGTTCGGGCATGCCTTCGAGCGAGGGTTCGATCTCGCGCCGGAAATCGGCGTAGCCGATGTCGCCGATGCAGCGACCGCTGGATTTCTCCTCGATCGCCCAGTAGCCGTAGCCGAGCACGCACCACAGGCCCGGATAGCGCAGCAGCCGCAACCAGGCTTCCTGCCGCGTGGACGGGCGACCGCCGATGTAACGCACCACGACCGGATCGGACCAGATCGCCAGCAGGGCGTCGTGGTCGTCGGCGCGATGGCCGCGCAGGCGCAGGCGCGCGGTTTCGAGCGGAGGCACCGGATCGATGCCCGCAGGCACGACGGCGGGCTGCATCAAGCGCCCTTCTCGAGCGCGCGCAACTCGGCGGCCAGCTTGTCCAGCACGCCGTTGACGTAGCTGTGACCGTGATCGGCGCCGAAGCGCTTGGTCACCTCGATCGCCTCGTTCAGCACCACGCGGTAAGGCACGTCGGGCCGATGCTTCAGTTCGTAGGCGGCCAGCCGCAGCGCGGCGCGTTCGATCGGATCGACCTGCGCCACCTCGCGATCCAGGTGCGGACGCAGGCAGGCATCGAGCTCGTCGACGTGCTGCTCGACGCCGTGCAGCAGGTCCTCGAAATACTCCAGGTCGGCCACTTCCATGTCCTGTTCGTGGCGGAACTGCTCGATCACCGCATCCATGTGGCTGCCGCTGAGCTGCCATGCGTACAGCGCCTGCAAGGCACGGCGGCGTGCCCGCGAGCGCGCCTGCAGGTCGAGGCCGTGGACGCGCGCGCTCATCCGAGTTTCCGGTAGAGGTTGGCCATCTCCAGCGCCGCCAGGGCGGCGTCGGCACCCTTGTTGCCGGCCTTGGTGCCGGCGCGCTCGATCGCCTGTTCGATGGAGTCGGTGGTGAGCACGCCGAACGCCACCGGCACGCCGGAGCCGAGCGCGGCCGAGGCCAGGCCCTTGGCGCATTCGCCGGCGACGAAATCGAAATGGGGGGTGGCGCCGCGGATCACCGCGCCGAGCGCGATCACCGCCGCGTACTCACCCGAATGCGCCAGCTTGTGCGCGACCAGCGCGATTTCCCAGGCGCCGGGCACGCGCACCAGCTCGATCGCGTCATCCGCCACGCCATGGCGCAGCAGCGCATCGCGGGCGCCGGCAACCAGCGGCTCCACCACGAAACCGTTGAAGCGTCCGGCGACGATGGCAAAGCGGCCGTTGGGCGTGGCGAAATCGCCTTCGATGGTCTTCATGGTCTGTTCCTGGGAGCAAGCCCGTGCGGGCCGGCCATTTTACGGCTTTTCGGGCGGGCCGGCCGGGTTGGCGCAATCGAGGTGGGGATAGCCGCCGATTTCCAGCCGCGCGCGGCCGTCCTCGACGCGCAGGCGCGCAGGCGCGCCGAACGGCAACGTGAGCTGTTCGGCGCCATGGCCGTGCGGCAGGCCGTCGACCAGCGGCACGCCGGCGACGGCGCGGATCTGGGCGAACGCGTCGCGCAATTCGTAGCCGTTGTCGCGATGGCCGGGCGCGCACTGGCTGAAGCTGCCCAGCAGCAACGCCTGCTGCCGCCCCAGCACGCCGGACAGATGCAGTTGGTACAACATGCGCTCCACCCGGTACGGCGCCTCGCCGACGTCCTCGACGAACAGGATGCCGTCGTCGATGACGGGGAAGTACGGCGTGCCGAGCAGGCTGCACAGCATCGCCAGGTTGCCGCCCCACAGCGGGCCGTGCAGGTCGAGCTCGGCGCGGGCGGAAGTCGCCCAGGACACCTGCGCCGTCGGCGCGGTCAGCGTGGCCCAGAACTGGCGCCAGCTGAAGTCATCCGGCACCTCGGCGCCGAGGTCGGCCAGCAGCGGGCCACTGAAAGTGCACAGGCCGCTCTTCGCATGCAGGGCCAGTTGCAGCGCGGTGAAATCGCTGTGGCCGACCAGCGCGATCGGTGCGCCGTGCAGGCGTTCGCGCAGCGCAGGGTAGTCGAGCTGCGGCAACAAGCGCGCCGCGCCGTAGCCACCGCGCGTGGTCAGCGCGATGTCCGGCAGCACCGGCGCCGTCGCCAGCGCGTTGATGTCGGCCGCCCGCTCGGCGTCGCTGCCGGCGAAACGCTGCGCGAAACGCGCCAGCACCTCCTCGCCGTCGACCGTGCAGCCCGCCTCGCGCAGGCGCGCCACGCCGCGCGCCATGGCGACAGGATCATGCGCATGGCCCGAGGGGGCGATCAGGCGGATGTGGGCGGGATGCATCGCAAGCTCTCGGCGACCGGAATGCCGGCAAGTATCCCGCGCACGACCGGGCGGCGCAGGGGCAACCGCAGGGCGGTTCGGCGGTTCGGGCGCACGCCGCTCAGCAGGGTACGGCCAGCGGATCGTCGGGCATCTCGTCGATCGCGTGGCGGGCTTCGCCCAGCACCGCCTCGACCTCTCGCACCACGTCCTGCGCCCGTGCCAGCCCCGCTTCGGGCACCATCACCGCGATGAAATCCATCGCCGGCAACTGGCCGACGCCGCCGGTGAGGTACTCGCCGGCGATGAACGCCGGAATCTCGGCCGCCTCCAGCGCATCCTTGACCAGATGGGCGTCGAACAGGTTCTGCGCGCGGTAGACGGTGTGCATGAGCGGCAAGCTACCCCGCGGCGCGGCGCGGGGCAAGGCCACGGCGTTCTTCGCCCGGTCCGGGCGACGGGGTAAACTTTGCGGTTTCCACCACCGCGCGCGAGCGTCACTCGATGCCGACCGACCACCCCGCCCCCATCCCCGCCTCCGCGCCGCAGGACTTCATCCGGCAGATCGTGCGCGACGACCTGGCCTCGGGCAAGCACGTGGAGATCCATACCCGCTTTCCACCGGAGCCCAACGGCTACCTGCACATCGGCCACGCGAAGGCGATCTGCCTCTCCTTCGGTATCGCCCGCGAGTTCGACGGCTGGTGCAACCTGCGCCTGGACGACACCAATCCCGGCAGGGAAGACCCCGAGTTCGTCGAAGGCATCAAGGAGGACGTGCGCTGGCTCGGCTTCCGGTGGCACGAGCTGCGCCACGCGTCGGACTACTTCGACGTGTTCTATCGCGGCGCGCTCAAGCTGATCGAGGACGGCAAGGCCTACGTCGACGACCTCGACGCCGAGCAGGTGCGTGCCTATCGCGGCACGCTGACCGAGCCGGGCCGCGACTCGCCGTATCGCACGCGCTCGATCGAAGAGAATCTCGACCTGTTCAAGCGCATGCGCGCCGGCGAATTCGCCGACGGCAGCAAGACCCTGCGCGCGAAGATCGACATGGCCGCCGGCAACATCAACCTGCGCGATCCGGCGCTGTACCGCATCCGCAAGATCGCCCACCAGAACACCGGCGACGCGTGGCCGATCTACCCGATGTACGACTACGCGCACGCGCTGTCCGACGCGATGGAAGGCATCACCCACTCGCTGTGCACGCTGGAGTTCGAGGATCACCGGCCGCTGTACGACTGGTGCGTGGACAACGTCGACCTGCCCGCGAACCCGTCGCTGTGGCAGTCGGTGGTCGAGGCCGGGCTGGAGGCGAAGCCGGCCAAGCCGCGGCAGATAGAGTTCTCCCGGCTCAACCTCAGCTACTGCATCACCAGCAAGCGCAAGCTGGCGCAGCTGGTCAGCGAGAACTTCGTCGACGGCTGGGACGACCCGCGCATGAACACCTTGCGCGGCCTGCGCCGGCGCGGCTTCACCCCGGCCGGGCTGCGCCTGCTGGTCGAGCGCGTGGGCGTCTCCAAGCAGAACAGCGTGATCGACTACGCCGTGCTGGAAGGTTGCATCCGCGAGGACCTGGACGCCACGGCCGCGCGGCGCATGGCGGTGCTCGACCCGCTCAAGCTGGTGCTGACCAACCTGCCCGCGGGCCATGAGGAAACCCTGACCTTCCCCAACCATCCCAAGGACGAAAGCTTCGGCACCCGTCAGGTGCCGTTTGCCCGTGAGGTATGGATCGAGCGCGACGATTTCGCCGAGGTGCCGCCGAAGGGCTTCCACCGGCTGAAGCCGGACGGCGAGGTGCGCCTGCGCGGCATCGGCATCGTCAAGTGCACCGAAGTCGTCAAGGATGCCGCGGGCAACGTGACCGAACTGCACGGCACGCTCGATCCGGACACGCGCCACGGCCTGCCCGGCGCGGACCGCAAGGTGAAGGGCACGATCCACTGGGTCAGCGCGAAGCACGCGGTGGCCGCCGAGGTGCGCCTGTACGACCGCCTGTTCAGCGTGCCCGCGCCCGATGGCGAGGACGATGGCAAGAGCTGGCTGGAGCACATCAACCCCGAGGCCAAGCGCGTGGTCAGCGGCTGGCTGGAGCCGGCCGCCGCGAACGTCGACCCCGAGCAACGTTTCCAGTTCGAGCGGCTGGGCTACTTCGTCGCCGATCGCCACGACCACCGCGCCGACGCGCCGGTGTTCAACCGCACCGTGACCCTGCGCGACGTCTGGGCGCGCGCGGCCGGCCAGTAGGAAGACCGCGATGCTGCCGCTGCAGATCCACCTGACCCTGCCGCCCTGGATCGGCGACGTGGCCGATACCAACAAGCGCTACCACAGCGACGAGGAGCGCGTGGGGCTGGCGATCGAGCTGTCCCGGCAGAACGTGGAGCGCGGCGGCGGCGGGCCGTTCGGCGCGGCCGTGTTCAACAACCACAGCGGGCGGCTGGTCGCCGTCGGCGTCAACCGCGTGGTGCCGCAAGGCTGCTCGGTCGCCCACGCCGAGATGATGGCGATCATGATCGCCCAGCAGCGGCTCAGCCGGCACCGCCTCAACGAGGACGGCAGCCAATACGCGCTGGCCACCAGCTCGCAGCCGTGCTGCCAGTGCTACGGCGCCAGCGTGTGGGCAGGCATCGACGAGTTGCTGATCGGCGCACGCGCGGAAGACGTGGAGGAGCTCACCCAGTTCGACGAAGGCCCGCTGCCGGCGGACTGGATCGGCGAACTGGCCCGCCGCCACATCGCCGTGCGCCGCGACATCCTGCGCGACCAGGCCCGTGACGTGCTCGCCAGCTACGGCGCCACCGGCACGCCGTATTGAGCCGCTGGCGCGCCGCGCTGCCGCTGGCCCTGCTGTTGCTGGCAGGCGTGCTGCTGTTCGCCTCGGGCTCGCTGCACGCGCTGACCCCGCGCCAGTTGCTGGCCCACCAGGCCGAGCTGCACGCCCTGATCGAGCAACACCCGTGGCTGGCCCGGCTGGCCTACGTCGGCCTGCTGACCCTCGGCGTGGCTACCGGCATCCCCGGCACCATCGTGATCATCCTGGCCGGCGGCTTCGCCTTCGGCGTGGTCGACGCGACACTGACCTCGTCGCTCGGGCTCACCCTTGGCGCGCTGATCCTGTATCTCGCCAGCCGCCAGGCGTTCGGCCCGGGCAGCGCGCAGCCGCCGCCGCTGGTCGCGCGGCTGCACCACGGCTTCGAACGCCATCCGGTCAGCTACACCCTGTTCCTGCGCTTCGTGCCGGTCCTGCCGTTCGGCGCGGTCACCGTGGCACTGGCCTGGCTGCGCTGTCCGCTGTGGCTATTCCTCGGCGCCAGCTGGCTGGGCGGCACGGTGTCGCTGGTGTTCGAGACGTCGGTTGGCGCCGGCCTGGCCGACGCGATGAGCGAGAGCGACCGCATCGGCCTGGGCCTGTTCATGCACCGCGAAGTCCTGCTGCCGCTGGGCGCGATCGCCCTGCTCGCCCTGCTGCCGCTGCTGTTCGAGCGGCTGGCCCGCCACCGGCGTCGCCGCACGGGGGAGTAAGCGCGCGCCGGCGCTTCCCTTTGCGCGGGGTTGCGCTACATTCCCGGCAACGGCGCCCGGCGTGCACGACGCATCCCGCGGCGGTACCGGGGTATCGGCGGGGTGTTCCGACGGGGCGGGCAGACGATGGATCTGGCGGGCAACTCGTGGCTGGCAAGGTTGTGGCACCACACGTCGCTGGTCCAGCGCATGGCCTTCGTGGCGCTGGTGCCCACCCTGATCACGGCTGCATTGCTGGTGACCCTGCTCACCCAGCGGCAACTGGACACCCTGCATCAGATGGCGCGCGGCAACGCCAACGCCATCGCCACCCAGACCGCGTCGGTGTGCGTGCAGCCTCTGCGGACGATGCGGCTGCGCGAACTGCTGCGCATCGCCGATTCGATCGGTGAACTGCCCCATGTGACACGCGTGCAGATCCGCACCGCGGACGGCCAGATCCTGGCCGATCATCGCGCCGCCGACGACGGCCACGACGTCACCAGCGTGGTGCGCGAGGTCGTCGACACCGCGCAGGCGACGCCCCAGGTGCTGGGCTCGGTACTGGTCAACGTGAGCCTGCGCGACGCCGTCGCCGCGCAACGGGCCACGCTGCGCCACGCCTTGATCGTGCTGCTGCTGAGCCTGCTGGTGGCCGGCGTGATCGGCTGGCAGGCGGCGCGCTGGATCAGCGCACCGCTGCGGCGCCTGGCCGGCGCGGTGGGGCAACTGGGTCGGGACGACCAGCCCGCCAGCGTGCCGGTGACCGATCACACCGAGATCGGCGAGCTGCAGCGGGGCTTCAACCACGCTGCCGCCGCGCTGTTCGAGAGTCGCCGCGGCCTGCGCGAGCGCATCGAGGAGGCCACGCTCGAACTGGAACACAAGAATGCCGCGCTGGAAGCGGCCAGCGAGGCCCGTTCGCGTTTCCTCGCCGCCGCCGCGCACGACCTGCGCCAGCCGCTGTACGCGCTGACCCTGTTCTCGGCCGCGCTGGCGCTCGACGAACACGACCCGCAGCGGCTGGACCGCATCGCACACATCCAGGAATGCGTGCACTCGCTCGACCATCTGTTCGGCGAGCTGCTGGACCTGTCGCGGCTGGAAGCCGGCGCGGTGCAGGTCGAGATCAGCGAATTTCCGCTCAACCAGGTGTTCGCCGCGGTCAGCCGCACCTTCAGCATGGTGGCCGAGCAACGCGGGCTGGTGCTGCGCCTCCACCCCGTGCGCGACTGGGTACGCAGCGACCGCACGATGCTCACGCGCATGCTCAACAACCTGGTCAGCAACGCCTTGCGCTTCACCCACCGCGGCGGCGCCCTGATCGGTGCGCGCCGCTGCGGCGGCGACCGCCTGCGCATCGAGGTGTGGGATACCGGCAGCGGCATCGCCGCCGAACACCTGGCGCACGTGTTCGACGAGTTCTACCGCATCGACGACCACAGCGACCCCGGGCTCGCCGACGGCTCCCAGTCGGGCCTCGGCCTGGGCCTGGCCACGGTACAGCGCCTGGCGCAACTGCTCGACACCGTGGTCGGGGTGGACTCGCGCCCCGGCCGCGGCAGCATGTTCCACTTCGAGCTGCCGCTGGCCAGCGCGCAGATGTTGCCGCCGCCGACGGAGGCGGAGGAAGAGCCCGCCGGCGACCTGGCGGGCCGCCGGGTGCTGGTGCTCGACGACGATCCGGCGATCCTCTCCGGCATCCGCTTCCTGCTGCGCAGCTGGGGCTGCGACGTGGCGGTGGCCGAAGACCATCAGCAGGCGCAGGAGGCGATCGAGAACTGGCCGGCGCCGGTCGACATCGTGATCTGCGACCTGCACCTGCGCTCGGGCGAGCGCGGCATCGACCTGTTCGCGGAACTCGACCGCCTCTACCAACGCGACGGCGAAGCGCGCTTCGCGCGTCTGCTGGTGACCGGCGAGACGCGCGCCGAGCGCCTGCAGGAGGTGCTCGCCGACAAGCTGACGGTGCTGTACAAACCGGTCTCGCCGCAGCGCTTGCGCAGTGCGATGCTGGCCGCGCTGGCCGCCCGTGACGGGGCGTGACGCCGCCTGGATTCGCGAACGGCGGCGCGTGGGGAGTTGGTGGGTCGTCCGGGATTCGAACCCGGGACCAATAGATTAAAAGTCTACTGCTCTACCAACTGAGCTAACGACCCGTGCAAGCGCCCGGCCGTGGCCGGGCAAGCCTTCGATTTTACGGTGTGCTCCATGATGGCACAAGCAAACGCGCGCTCAGGCGTAGCGCGTGGGATCGGCCATGCCCGCTTCGCGGAAGCCCTGCGCGCGCAGCCGGCAGGCGTCGCAGTGGCCGCAGGCGCGACCCTCGTCATCGGCGCGGTAGCAGCTGACCGTGGCCGAAAAGTCGACGCCGAGGCGACGACCTTCGCGCGCGATGTCGGCCTTGCTCATGTGCATCAGCGGCGCGTGCACGCGGATACCCGCCCCCTCGACCCCGGCCTTCGTGGCCACGTTGGCCAGCGCTTCGAACGCCGCGACGAAGGCAGGCCGGCAATCCGGATAGCCCGAGTAGTCGACCGCGTTGACGCCACACCAGATGTCGCTGGAGCCGAGCACCTCGGCCCAGCCCAGCGCGATCGACAGCATGATCGTGTTGCGTGCCGGCACGTAGGTCACCGGGATCTCGCTGCTGTCGCCCGCATCCAGCGGCACCTCGATGTCGGCGGTGAGGGCCGACCCGCCGATGCTGCGCAGGTCGACCGCCACGGTCTTGTGCTCGACCGCACCGAGCATGCTCGCCACCCGATCGGATGCCGCCAGCTCGGAACGGTGGCGCTGGCCATAGGCCACGCTCAACGCGTGCACCTGGTAGCCCTGCTCGCGGGCGATCGCGATGGTGACGGCCGAATCCATGCCGCCGGAAACGAGTACGACGGCCTTGCGGGATTGTGGGTCAGGCATGGTTTGCATCCATGGAAAAAGAAAAACGGCGAGAAGCGAGTGAAGAGGAGTGAGAAGTGGGAAAAGGCGTTGCTCGCCGCTGTTCTCTCACTTCTCGCTTCCTCTACTTGCCTTTCGCGTCGTTCCACAGCAGCTTGTGCAGCTGCAGCTGGAACCGCACGTCGAGCTTGTCGGCGAGGATCCACTCGGCCAGTTCGCGCGGTTCGACCGCGCCGTGCACCGGGGAGAACAGCACCATGCAGCGACCGGTCAGGGCGTGCTCGGTCAGCATGGCGCGCGCCCACTCGTAGTCACCGCGGCTGGCGAGCACGATCTTGATCTGGTCGTGCGGCAGCAGATGATCCAGGTTGGACCACAGGTTGCGGCCGCTCTCGCCGGAATCGGGCGCCTTCAGGTCCATCACCTTGTGCACGCGCGCATCCACGGCGGACACGTCCAGCGCGCCGGAGGTCTCCAGCGACACCTCATAGCCGGCGTCGCACAGCTTGCGCAGCAGGATCAGGCAGCGCTTCTGCGCCAGCGGCTCGCCGCCGGTGACGCAGACATGCTTCGCGCCGTGCCGCGCGACCTCGACCATGATGTCGTCGATCGCGTGCCAGTCGCCGCCGTGGAACGAATACTCGGTGTCGCACCACACGCAGCGCAGCGGGCAACCGGTGAGGCGCACGAACACGGTGCGCCAGCCGATGGCGTCGGCTTCGCCCTGGATCGAATGGAAGATCTCGGTGATGCGCAGGCGCTCGGCAACTGCCGTCGCAGGCGTGGCGGAGGCCACGCGCGTATCGTCACCGCTCACCGCCGCCTCAACCGCCGGCTTGGACTTGCAGGCGCTGCAGGCGCTCCTGCGCCAGGCTCGCCGAGTCCGATCCGGGATACTTGGCAATGACCTGCTTCAGCGTGGCCTTGGCCGCGTCGACCTGCTTCAACTCGATCTGGCAATAGCCGATCTTGAGCAGCGCGTCGGGGGTCTTGTCGCTCTGCGGGAACTGCCCGACCAGTTGCTTGAACGCATCCAGCGCCACGCCGTAGTTGGTGGTGACGAAATACGATTGCCCCAGCCAGTACCAGGCATTGGGCACCAGCGCATGGTTCGGATACTGCTGGATGAAGGCACGGAACTGCCGCGAGGCCGCCGCGTAATTGCCACCGCGGATCGACTGGAATGCCGTGTCGTAAGCTGCCTGTGCCGCGGCCGGATCGGCCGTGGCAGCGCTGCTCGACGCCGGCGCTGGCGCGCTCGACGCGCTGGCGGAAGTTGCCGCTGTCGTCGCCGCTGCCGCTGCCGGGGTGCCGGATGGCGCCGGCGGATTGCCCGCACCGCCGCCTTCGAGGCGCGCCAGGCGCGCGTCGAGGTCGCCGTACTGGGCCTTGTTCTTGTCCTCGAGCACCTGCAACTGATGCTGCAGCTCCTCGATCTGACCTTGCATCTGGCGTACCTGCGAGCTCAGTTGCTGGATCTGGTTGACCAGGCCGGTGCCGCTCTGGTCGCGATTCTGCGTCTGCTGCTCCAGCCGGCTGACACGATCCGCCAGGCTGAGCCGGGCGTCCTGGGCCAGTACCGGGAACGCGAACAGCATGGCGGACGCCAAGGCGCCCGCCATGCTGATCCTGGCCGAAAAACCCTTAGCCAGTCGCTTCATCATTACTGCGCCGTGTAGACGATCTCGACGCGGCGGTTCTTGCTCCAGCAGTCTTCATTGTGCTCGCGGCAGACCGGCTTTTCCTTGCCGTAGCTGATGACCGTCATCTGGCTGGCCGAGGCACCGTTGGCCTGCAGCGCGCTGTCGACGGCATTGGCACGACGCTCGCCGAGGCCCAGGTTGTACTCGCGGGTGCCGCGCTCGTCGGTGTTGCCTTCCAGACGCAGCTGGGCGCTCGGGCGATCCTGCAGGTACTTGGCGTGGCACGCCATGATCTGCTGGAACTCCGGCTTGATCTCGGACTTGTCGAAGTCGAAGTACACGACGCGCTGACGCAGGCAGGCATCGGTATCGAGGTCGGCGGGGGTGTACTTGCCATCGGACGCGGGCGCGGTCGGCGCCGGTGCGGTCTGCTCGACCGGCGGCTGCGGCTTGACTTCCTGCTTCTTGCTGCACGCTGCTGCACCCACGCAGAGCAAGGCAACCAGGGCAATGCGAACGGTTTTGTTCATGGTGACGTTCCTTATAACGAGTTGAGTTCCGACAAACAGATGACGAGGAGGTTACAAACGCTGGCCGCCGGTTGACCGGCTGTTATTTTCACATGCGAAAGATCGACGATGCGTGACGCTGCATGCCGCTCTGCCCGGCGGGTCCGCAACTGCGTCCCACCCGAAACCGAAACGCGCCGATGGCGCCGTCCGGGCCCGTTCCATGGGCATCATGCCGCCGTGCGGCTGACCGCACGGCGACATGAAAATTCAAGGTTCCCGATAAGGCCCCCAGGCGGGTTCCTGCACGTTGCCCTCGGCGAGGCGCAGGCGATCACGCACCATGCCGTCGCTGGACACGGAATACAGGACTCCACGACTACCTTCGGTGGCTGAATACAGCAGCATGCTGGCATTGGGTGCGAAGCTGACCGAGTCGTCCAGCGGGCCCGGCGAAAGGAACCGCTGCTGCCCGCCCAGACTCTGATCCTGAATGACAATACGATACACGTTCCCGCCGCCCTGCACCATCGCGATCTGCTTGCCGTCGTAGCTCACCGAGGCCTTGGCGTTGTACTGCCCCTGGAAGGTGATCCGCTGCGGCGTGCCCCCGGCGACCGGGACCTGGTAGATCTGCGGCCGACCGGACCGGTCGGAGGTGAAGTAGATGCTCTGGCCGTCCGGCGCCCAGACCGGCTCGGTGTCGATCGACAGGCTGTTGGTCAACCGGGTGGCCTGGTGGCTGGCCAGGTCGATCACGAAGATCTCCGGGTTGCCGACATAGGACAGCGACACCGCCAGCTTCTTCCCGTCCGGCGACCACGACGGCGCGCCGTTGATGCCCTTGCGGGCCGATACCAGCTGGCGCGCGCCGGTGAGGATGTTCTGGATGCGGATCGAGGAGTTGCCGTCCTCGAACGAGACATAGGCGATGCTGGAGCCGTCCGGCGACCACGCCGGCGACAGCAGCGACTCGCGCGAGCGCACCGCCACCTGCGGGTTGTAGCCATCCGAATCGGCGACGATCAGCGAATAGGTCGTGCTGTTGCCCAGCCCCACCGAGGTGACGTAGGCGATGCGCGTCCAGAACGCGCCGCGCACGCCGGTGATCTTCTCGTAGACCTTGTCGGCCATCCGGTGCGCCACGCCGCGCAGGTCGCCGGCCGGCGTGGTGAAGGTGCCGCCGAGCAGTTCCTGCTGCTTGTTGACGTCCCACAGCTCGTAGGTGACGGTGAGCGTGCCGTTGCCGGCATCCGCGATACGCCCCACCACGATGTAATCCTGCTTGAGCAGCCGCCAGGTGGCGAACTTGATCTCCGAACCCTGCGCCGGCGTCTCCACGATGTCGCTCCTGGCCAGCGAGCGGAACTTGCCGGAGCGGTTGAAATCGCTGCGCATCACGTCGGCCACGTCGGTCGACAGCGGCGCACCGCCCTGCTGGGCGAACGGCACCACCACGATCGGCGTGGCGGTCTTGACGCCGCCGATGATGTCCACCGTCAGCGGCGACTGGGCCACCACCGGGCCGGCAAACAACGCGGCCGCGGCCACCATGAGTAGGGCGATGCCTAGGCTGAACTTTCGCGTGGGCTTGGTCATTGCGGCCTGAAGGTGAAGGTGAGATTGCGCCGGAACACTTTTTCGAAACCCTTGTACGGCAAGGTCTTGGTGCGGAGCACGGCGTTTTCCACCGAGCGCCTTCCGGCCTCGTCGTACGGGCAGCTGGAGTCGACTGTGGCGCTCAGGACGTCACCACCGGGTGATTGCACGATGTGAACATCGCAGGGAGCCTCAGGCATGTTATCCGGACGCAGCCAGTTCGGTGTGACCGCATTCTGAATGGCCGCTGCGTACTCGCTGCTCAGATCGCTGTCCGGACTGTTGTTGCCGCTCTGCAGCTGGTCGGTGGCCGGCAGGTCGGGACGGGCGTTGTCCTGGGCGTTTTTCAGGTCGGCCAGCTGCTGCTGGGCCTGTTTGGCCTTGTTGTCCAGCTGCCGGGTCTGCGCCGAGGCGGCCGCCATCTTGGCGAAGATCGCGTCGAGCTTCTTGCGCTCCTCCTCCTTCTTTTTGGCCGCCTGGGCGTCCAGTTCGGCCTGGCGCTGGCGCTCCTTTTCCTCCTGCACCTTTTTTGCTTCCTCGGCCTTCAGCGCCGCGTCCTCGACCACGCGCTCCTGGTCGACCGTGTCCGGATGCTTTGGTGGTGGCGGCAACTGGCTGACCGCCGGCTTGTCCGGCGTCGGCTTGGGCGGCGTCACGGTGGGCGGCGGCGGCACGGTGTTGGGCACCGGCTTGACCTTGACCGCCTTGGGCGGCGGGCTGCCGGTGGGGCCGATCAGGGTGGCCTCGATGATCGGACCCTGCAGCTTCAGCGGTGCCGAGCAGGTGATCGGGTTCATCCACGACGGCAGGTGCAGCGCGTTGAAGAAGCTCTCGTACGACGCGCACGGCAGCACGGCGAGGAACAGGAACCCCACGATGCCGATATGCAATACGGCGGACAGCACGACCGCCTTCGGCGTCGCCCTACTTTCGTCCATCGGACGCGCCCTTGCCTGGCTCGTTCGCGGGGCCCGGCTGGCCCATCAGGCCGACCTTGGCCACGCCGGCGGCCTGCAGGTCGGCCAGCACCTTGAACACGCCGCCATAGCTCCCGCGCTCGTCGCCGCCGACCAGCACGTTCACCTGCGGATTTTCACGCACGAAGGCGCCGACCTTGAGCTTGAGCGTGTCCTCGTCCACCAGCTCCTTCTTCGCCCCGCTCAGGGTCAGGTAGAGCTGGCCGTCCTGCAGCACCGACACCAGCACCGGGTCCTTCTTCTGCTGCAGCGACTTGGCATCGGACTGCGGCAGCTGGACGTCGACGCTGTTGTTGAGCATCGGCGTGGTGACCATGAAGATGATCAGCAGCACCAGCATCACGTCGATGTAGGGCACGACGTTGATCTCGGATTTCAGCTTGTAGCGCTTGTGGCGCCCGGAGGTTCGCATGATCGCTCTCCGCTCAGGCTGCGTCGTCGGTCTGGATCTGCCGCTGCAGCACGGAGGAAAACTCCTCCTGGAACACGTCGTAGCGCGAGGCGATGCGCTCGACCTTGGTGGCGTAGCGGTTGTACGCCCACTGCGCCGGAATCGCGGCGAACAGGCCCATGGCGGTGGCGATCAGCGCCTCGGAGATGTGCGGCGCCACCACGGCGATGGTCACGTCCTTCATGTCGCCCAGGCCCTGAAACGCGCCCATGATGCCCCACACGGTTCCGAACAGGCCCACGTACGGGCTGATCGAGCCGACGTTGGCGAGAAACTCCAGGTTGCGCTCGAGCAGGCCGATCTCGCGGGTGCCGGCCACCTGCATCGCGCGCTCGGAACCCTCGATCGCCGCGCGCGCGTCGTGCGTCTTGCGCTGGCGCTGGCGGGCGAACTCGCGGAAGCCCGATTCGAAGATGTTCTCGATGCCGCCGCTGTCGCCGCGATTGCTGACCTCGCGGAACAGCTGGGCCAGGTCGCCGCCGGACCAGAAGCGCTCCTCGAACGCCTCGGCGTCTTCCAGCGCTGCCTTGGTCTGGGTGTACTTGCGGATGATGATCACCCACGACAGGAACGAGAACACCAGCAGGATAAGCAGCACCAGTTGCACCGGCAGGCTCGAATCGGCCACCAGCGTGAAAATGTTCAGTCCACCATTCATGGCTTGCAGGTACTCCGCGGATTTCGACGAGGGACGGGTGTCAGGCTTCGGGTTGCGGGATCAGATCCGGCGGTATCGCCGCCGGCCGCATGCGTTCCAGCTCCACGCACGCCACGCGCACGCTGGCGCGAACCAGGCACTTGCCGTCCGCCTTCATGATCGTCTGGGCGAACAGGATACTGGCAGCGCGGCGTTCTTTGACTTCCACCGTTACCGACAGTTCATCATCCAGCAGGGCGGGACGCAGGAAGTCGATGTGCATGTCGCGCACCATGAAGGCCAGCCCGGTGGCCTGCTTGTAGGCCATCTGGTCCACGCCCAGCGCGCGCATCCACTCGCTGCGGGCGCGTTCCATGAAACGCAGGTAGCCGGCGTGGTAGACCACGCCGCCGGCGTCGGTGTCTTCCCAATAGACGCGCACCTTCCAGCTGAAGGGGGGCTCCGCGGCAAGCTCAGGCATCGTCGGTCCCGCCGTCGAACAGGTCGGCCGCCTGCGCCTGCCGCGGCGGCGGGGTCAGCCCAAGATGGCGCCAGCCCCGGGCGCTGACCATGCGGCCGCGGGCGGTGCGTACCAGGTAGCCTTGCTGGATCAGGTACGGCTCGACCACGTCTTCCAGCGTGCCGCGGTCCTCGCTCAGGGCGGCGGCCAGCGATTCCACCCCGACCGGGCCGCCGTCGAAGTTCTCGATGATCAGGGCAAGCAGGCGTCGGTCCAGTTCGTCGAAACCCTGCGGATCGATCTTCAGCATGTCCAGCGCCGCCTGTGCCGCTGCCAGGGTGATCTCGCCACCGGCGCGCACCTCGGCGTAGTCGCGCACCCGACGCAGCAGGCGGTTGGCGATGCGCGGCGTGCCGCGCGACCGGCGGGCGATCTCCTGCGCGCCGTCCGCCGCGCACACGATGCCGAGAATCCTCGCCGCCCGCCGCACGATCGCGGTGAGCTCGTCGGTGGTGTAGAACTCCAGCCGCTGCACGATGCCGAAGCGATCGCGCAGCGGGGCGGTGAGCATGCCGGCGCGGGTGGTGGCGCCGATCAGGGTGAACGGCGGCAGGTCGAGCTTGATCGAGCGCGCGGCGGGGCCTTCGCCGATCATGATGTCGATCTGGAAATCCTCCATCGCCGGATAGAGCACCTCCTCGACCACCGGCGACAGGCGGTGGATCTCGTCGACGAACAGCACGTCGTTCGCCTCCAGGTTGGTCAGCAGCGCGGCGAGGTCGCCGGCGCGTTCCAGCACCGGGCCGGAGGTGGAGCGCAGGTTCACGCCCAGCTCGTTGGCGATCACGTGGCTGAGCGTGGTCTTGCCCAGGCCCGGCGGACCGAACACCAGCACGTGGTCCAGCGCGCCGCCGCGCTTCTTCGCCGCCTCGATGTAGATCGAGAGCTGCTCGCGCACCGCCCGCTGGCCCAGGTATTCGGCCAGCCGCCTGGGGCGGATGGTCGCCTCCAGCGCTTCGTCGTCGAGCTGGGCAGCGGCGGTGATGATGCGCGCTTCGGTCATGCGGGGATTATGGCAGGCTCACACCGGGTATGTAGGAGCGCACCTTGTGCCCGGTGCCCCTCTTCACGGCGCGCAAAAGCTTCGCGCACACAGGGCGCTGTCCTGCAGCTTCAGATTTCCACCTGAGCGCCCAGCTCGATCAGCCGGTTGCCGGGGATCTGGAAGAAGGCGGTGGCGGGCAGCGCATTGCGCGCCATGAAGGCGAACAGCTTGTCGCGCCACGGCGCCATGCCGGGGCGCCGCTCGCTGGAAACGATGCTCTCGCGCGACAGGAAGAAGGTGGTATCCATCATGTCGAAACCGAGCCCTTCGCGGGTGCAGCGCGACAGTGCCAGCGGGATGTTGGGGTCCTCGGCGAAACCGAAGCGCAGCTCCAGGCTGTAGAAATCGTCGCTCAGCCGGCTGATGTGGATGCGCTCCTCGGCATCGGCCACCGGCGTCTCCAGGATTGCCACGGTGAGCAGCACGTTGCGCTCATGCAGCACCTTGTTGTGCTTGAGGTTGTGCAGCAGCGCATGCGGCACGGCCTCCTGGTTGGCGGTCAGGAACACCGCCGTGCCCGGCACCCGCATCGGCGGATGTTCGGTCATGTTCTCGATGAACGGCGCCAGTGCCAGGCCGCCCTGCTTGATCTCGCGCACCACCAGCTCGCGGCCGCGGCGCCAGGTGGTCATCACGGTGAACAACAGCACGCCGAGCACCAGCGGGAACCAGCCGCCGTCGGGAATCTTCAGCGTGTTGGCGCCGAAGTAGCTCAGGTCGATCACCAGCAGCAGCAGGCCGGTGAGGATCACCACGGTGCGGCTCCAGTGCCACATGCGGCGCGCCACGATCATGGTCAGCACGGTGTCGATCGCCATGGTGCCGGTCACCGCGATGCCGTAGGCGCCAGCCAGGGCGTTGGAGGAGCCGAAACCGATCACGGTGGCGATCACCGCCACCATCAGGCCGCGGTTGACCCACGGCAGGAAGATCTGCCCGATCGCCTCGCGCGAGGTGTGCACCACCTGCATGCGTGGCAGGAAGCCGAGCTGGATCGCCTGCCGGCACACGGTGAACGCGCCGGAGATCACCGCCTGCGAGGCGATCACGGTAGCCAGCGTGGCCAGCCCGATCATCGGGTACAACGCCCAGCCCGGCACCGAATGGTAGAACGGGTTGGCGATCGCCTCGGGGTGGTTGAGCAGCAAGCCACCCTGCCCGTAGTAGTTCAGCAGCAGCGCCGGCATCACGAAACCGAACCACGCCGCGCGGATCGGGTAGCGACCGAAGTGGCCCATGTCGGTATACAGCGCCTCGGCGCCGGTCACGCACAGCACCACCGAACCCAGCGCCAGGAACGACGCCGCCCCGTGGCTCATGAAGAACTGCACCGCATGATACGGATTGAGCGCCCACAGCACGCCCGGCGCCTTGATGATGTTGTGCACGCCGATCACCGCCAGCGCCAGGAACCACAACACCATGATCGGCCCGAACAGCACCCCGATGCGCGCGGTGCCGTGGCGCTGCAGCCAGAACAGGCCGAGCAGGATCGCCACCGTGATCGGCACCACGTAGTGCGACAGCGCCGGCGCGGCCACCTGCAGGCCCTCGACCGCCGAGAGCACCGAGATCGACGGCGTAATCACGCCATCGCCGAAGAACAGCGCGGCGCCGAGCAAGGCCATCAGCATGATCGCCCGCCGTGCACGCACCGACTTGCCGGCCGCGCGCTGGGCCAGGGTCATCAACGCCATGATGCCGCCCTCGCCCTTGTTGTCGGCGCGCATCACCAGGCTGACGTACTTCACCGCCACCACCATGATCAACGACCAGGTGACCAGCGACAGGATGCCCAGCACCGTGCTCGGGTGCGGGTGCAGGCCGTGGTCGGGCAGGAAGGTCTCGTGCATCGTGTACAGCGGGCTGGTGCCGATGTCGCCGAACACCACGCCCAGCGCCCCGAGGATCAAGGCCGACTTGGCGCCGTGGCCGTTGTCGGTGCCGCTGGAAGCGGGCGCCTGGTCGTGCACTTGTTCGCTCATGGAAATCCTGACGGCCTAGTTGCCCAACGCAGCGCGCAAGGCCTTGCGGATGATGGCCTCGGCGCTGTCGCCATCGGCGGCGACCTTCTGCACCAGCCGGCTCACCTCGGCCGGCTTGTAGCCGAGCTGCTGCAGCGCCACCGTGGCCTCGCCCGCCGCGTCCAGCGCCGCGGCGGCACCGGGCAGGGATACGCCGCCGGGAGTGGACAAGCCGTCGACGCGGTCGCGCAGCTCCACCACGATGCGCTCGGCGGTCTTCTTGCCGATGCCGGGGATCTTGGTCAGCGCCACTACGTCGCCGGCATGCACCAGCCGGGCGAAGTGATCGGTGGAAACCCCCGACAGCACCGCCAGCGCGATCTTCGCGCCGATGCCGCTGACCTTGAGCAGGCTGCGGAACAGCGTGCGCTCGTTCTCGCGCAGGAAACCGTACAGCGCGACGCTGTCCTCCTTCACCGCGTGATGGATCAGCAAGGTCACTTCGGTGCCGGTGGCGGGCAGGTCGTAGATCGTGGACATCGGCGCCTCGACCTCGTAGCCGACGCCGGCCACCTCCACCAGCAGCGAGGGCGGCTGGCGGGAAACCAGGGTGCCACGCAGTCGGCCGATCACCGGCGCCGCCTCCACGCCGTGCGCGGGATGCCGACGCGGGCCAGGCTGGCGCGGGTGTGCGCATGCGCCACCGCGATGGCCAATGCATCGGCGGCGTCGGCCTGCAGCGGGCCCTTGAGGCCGAGCAGCACGCCGATCATGTGCTGCACCTGCGCCTTGTCGGCGCGGCCACTGCCGACCACGGACTGCTTGACCTCGGTTGCCGCGTATTCGTGCACCACGATCCCCCGACTGGCCACCGCGCAGATCGCGGCGCCGCGTGCCTGCCCCAGTTTCAGCGCGGAATCCGCATTGCGCGCCATGAACACGCGCTCGATGCCGCACTCGACCGGGTGATGGGCGGCGATGATGTCACACAGTTCGTCAAAGATGCGTTTCAGGCGCAGCGGGAAGCTGGCCTCGCCGGCCACCGCCAGCGCGCCATGGAAGACATGGGCGAGCCGGCCCGCCTCGTCCACGTCGATGATGCCCACGCCGGTGCGCTGGCTGCCGGGATCGATGCCGATGATGCGGATCATCACGATGCGATGCGAAGGCGCGAGGCCTCCGACTTATTCGGCCGTCCCGGCGGGCAGCAGGGCGTTGTGCGAGACCTCGCTCACGTCGTCCAGCGCATCGAGCTTCTCGAGCAGGTCGAGCAGCGGCTCCAGCGCTTCCGCCGGCACCTCGACGCGATTGTTCGGGCGCATCACCACGCCGGCGTGCACGGCGTTGAGGCCGGCGTCGATCAGGGCCTGCTGCACCGCCTCGAAGTGCTCCGGCGAGCACAGCACGATGCTCTCGCCGTGCTCGTTGATCACGTCGTCGGCGCCCGCTTCCAGCGCCGAATCGAGCACGAACTCCTCGGCGCTGGCGTCGTTGTCGGTGGCGAACACCAGTTCGCCGCAGCGGGTGAACTGGAACGCGACCGAACCGGACGTGCCCAGGTTGCCGCCGTGCTTGGTCAGCGCGTAACGCACGTCGGCGACGGTGCGGGTGGGGTTGTCGGTGAAGCAGTCGATGATCAGCGCGATGCCGGCCGGGCCGTAGCCCTCGTAGCGCAGCTCCTGCATGTCGGCGCCGCCGTCGGCACCGGAGCCGCGCTTGATCGCGCGCTCGATGGTGTCCTTGGTCATGTTGGCCGACAGCGCCTTGTCCACCGCCGCGCGCAGGCGCGGGTTGCCGCCAGGGTCCGCGACGCCCGCGCGGGTAGCCACGGTGATCTCGCGGATCAGCTTGGTGAACACCTTGGCGCGCTTGGCGTCCTCGGCGTTCTTGCGACCTTCGATGGACGGGCCTCTACCCATGGCGATTCCTGCATGAAGCGATTGGACAAGCGGGCAATTTTACCTGAAATCGGCAGGTGTGCCGGCGCCCGGCTCCGCGGCAAATCGCCCCTCGCGCAGGAAACAGGCCACCCGCCGCGCCACCTCCGGCGAGAACAGCAGACTGGTGTGGCTCGATTCGACCACGCAATGGTCGGCCAACCCCGGCAGGCGCGTCTCGGCCACCGCCACGGTGCCGTCGTGCTCGCCCTCCAGCTGACCCAGCACGGCGCCCAGCCCCAGCGCGACGCGGCCGGCGATCACGCCCACCTCGCGCTCGCCATCCCAGCGCTCGAACCCTTCTTCCAGCAGTTGGCGGTTGTGTCCCAGCAACAGCTCGCCGCCGCGACCCCAGCGGGCAAAACCGCGCGCGGCGGCACTGCCGCGCAGTGGCGAGCCGAGGCAGACGATGCGTCCCGGCGGCAGCGCCTTGCCGTCGCTGCAGGCCCGCAGCGCGAGCAGCCCGCCCAGGCTGTGGCCGACCAGGTGCACCGCGTCGGCCTCGCCGGCCAGCGTGGCGATGCGCTGGTGCAGGCGATCCAGGATGTGCTGCTGGCTGGCGGCCACGCTCAGGTAATCGAAGCGGTGCACGCGAAAGCCGGCCTCCATCAACCGGTGATGCAGCATGGACAGCGCGAACCCGCGCATCCACAGGCCGTGCAGCAGGATCACGTGGGCCTGCAGCCGGGACGCGGGATCGGGATTTCGGGATTCGGTCATCACGCGTCTCGCCACCACCGGCTGTCGGCAAGGGTACGCGCCTCGCGCCTCAGGGCTTGCCCTCGACGGTCGCCACCGACAACTCCTTCAGCTGGGCGGCGGATACCGGCGACGGTGCGTCGGTCATCAGGTCCTGCGCGCTGGTGGTCTTGGGGAAGGCGATCACGTCGCGGATCGACTCGGTGCCGGCCATCAACGCGGCGATGCGGTCGATGCCGAAGGCGATGCCGCCGTGCGGCGGCGCGCCGAACTTCAGTGCCTTGAGCAGGAAGCCGAACTTGGCCTCCGCTTCGTCGGCGCCGATGCCCAGCAGGCCGAACACCGCGCTCTGCATCTCCGGGCGATGGATGCGGATCGAGCCGCCGCCGATCTCGTTGCCATTGAGCACCATGTCGTAGCCGCGGCTGACGGCAGTGGCTGCATGGCTCTTCAGGTCGGCGATGTCGTCGATCTTCGGCGCGGTGAACGGATGATGCAGGGCCACGTAGCGCTGCTCGCCCTCGTCGTACTCGAACATCGGGAAGTCGGTAACCCACAGCGGCTTCCAGCCCTCCTCGACCAGGGAACGATCCTTGCCGACCTTGAGCCGCAGCGCGCCCATGAAGTCGGTGACGGTCTTCCACTTGCCCGCACCGACGAACACGATGTCGCCGGATTGCGCGCCGGTCGCATCGAGCACGGCATCGAGCGCCATGTCATCGAGGAACTTGGCCACCGGCGAGCTGATGCCCTCGCGGCCCTTCGCGCGATCCTCGACCTTGATCCAGGCCAGCCCCCTGGCGCCGTAGCGGGCGACGTACTCGGTGAGCCCGTCGATATCCTTGCGCGACAGCGCCGCAGCGCCGGGCACGCGCAGCGCGGCCACGCGGCCGGCCGGATCGTTGGCCGGTTCGGCGAACACCTTGAACTCCACGCCCTTCAGCGCGTCGGCCACGTCGACCAGTTCCAGAGCGATGCGCAGGTCCGGCTTGTCCGAACCGAAGCGGCGCATGGCTTCGGCCCAGGTCATGCGCGGGAAGCTCGCATCGAGCTCCACACCCTGCACCTCGCGGAACACGTGGCGGATCAGGTCCTCCACCATGTCCTGCACGTCCTTCTCCTCGACGAAGGCGAACTCCATGTCGAGCTGAGTGAACTCCGGCTGGCGATCGGCGCGCAGGTCCTCGTCGCGGAAGCAGCGCGCGATCTGGTAGTAGCGGTCGAAGCCGGCCATCATAAGGATCTGCTTGAACAGCTGCGGCGACTGCGGCAGCGCGTAGAACTGGCCCGGATGCACGCGGCTGGGCACCAGGTAGTCGCGTGCGCCCTCGGGCGTGGCCTTGGTCAGGATCGGCGTCTCGATGTCCTGGAAACCGCGCGCGTCGAGGTAGCGGCGCAGCGTCTGCACCAGCCGTGTGCGCTTGCGCAGCATCGCCTGCATCTCGGGGCGACGCAGGTCGAGGTAGCGGTAGGTCATCCGCATGTCCTCGTTGGGATTCTCGTGCAGCGCGAACGGCAGGTCCTTCGCCGGGTTGAGGACCTCCACGGTGTCGGCGAGCAGCTCGACCGTGCCGGTCTTGAGCTTGTCGTTCGCGGCCAGGCGGCGGCGCAACGTGCCGGTGACGCGCAGGCAGTATTCGTTGCCGATGTCGCCGGCGATGGCGAAGGCCGCGACGTTGTCGCGCTCGATCACCACCTGCGCCACGCCCTCGTGATCACGCAGGTCGACGAAAGCCACGTGCGCCTGCAGGCGGATCGTGTTGACCCAGCCGCAGAGGATGACGGTCTGGTCGATCAGGGCCTCGTTGACGAGGCCGCAGTAATGCGTGCGCATGCGCTGGAAACTCCGGGCCGGCTGGCGGCATGAACGGGGGAAAAGACCCGGAATCTTAGCATCGCCGGCCTTCCGGCAAACGCCGGGCCGCCGCGGCTGGAGCCGAACGGGAGGACGCGCGGGCGGACTCAATCCGCCCCGGCGGCCGCCTTGGCGGGTGCAGCGGGCTTGGCGGTGGACGCCTCCGGCGCCGACGCCGGCTTGCCTTCCGGGGCCGACTTGCTGCCCTCGCCCGCCGTGGTGCCGGCGAGGTTGTGCTTCTTCTCGCCGTCCTTCTTGAAATCGGTCTCGTACCAGCCGCTGCCGGCCAGGCGGAACGCCGGCGCACTGACCCGGCGGTGCAGTTTGGCTGCCGCGCAGGCGGGGCAGACGGTGGGATCGGCATCGGACAGCTTCTGCAGGCGATCAAAACGATGGCCGCAGCCGCTGCATTCAAATTCGTAGATGGGCATGGTGGTTTCTGGACTCCGGACCAGGATGGAGCGGGACTGGTCGCAATATCGGGTGGGCCGGCGCCGATTTCAACGCGGGCGGCGCGACCGGGCCGCGGGGCCGGCACGCACAGGGCGTCATCGTAGCGGCGCCACCGGGTGGTCGCCAGATCCGCGGGCGGCGGCGGTTCCCGGCGGCCGCGGGAGGGGCGACGACCTGGCCGGCGGAATGCCGCGGACAGGGTTTCACGGCCGGCGCCTACACGTCCACGGCGCGCCACGCTTGAACAGGGAGCCGAAAAACGGCCACTATGGCCTGCGCCGCACGCGGTGCAGCCGGGTGGGCGCCGCCACGGCGTCGGCCACGCCGTCGGCGCCGCGGCTTGCCGGCGCGAGGGCCGGCAATCAGGGGGTTATCAGCGCTCCATCAAGCGGAGGGGACAACGATGAAACGAACACGACGATTTGCCACCGGCACCATGCTGGCGCTTGCCGTGCTGGCGAGTGGCGCCGCCATGGCCCGCGAAGCACCGACCTTGACCGTCGCGGTGGTTGACTTCACCAACAACAGTGACTCCGTCGCCTGGTGGCACGGCGGCGTCGGCTCGCAACTGGCTGACGTGCTCAGCAACGAACTCAGCGCCACCGGCGACTTCAAGGTGATCGAGCGGCAGAAGATCAACGCCGTGCTGGCCGAACAGGATCTGGCCAGCTCGTACCGCATGCGCCCGGGCAGCAGTCCGCACACCGGCAACATCACCGGTGCGCAGTACCTGATCACCGGCAGCGTCGCCTCGTACACGGAAGACACCTCCAACACCGGCGGCGGCCTCAGCTTCGCGGGCTTCCACGTCGGCGGCGGCCAGGCCAAGGCCTATGTGGCGATCGACCTGCGCGTGATCGACGCGGAAACCTCGGAGGTCGTGTTCTCGCGCACGGTGGAAGGGCGCAGCACCGACAAGGCGATTCGCCTGAGCGGCTACACCCGCGGCGTCGGCGGCGACTTCGGCCACAAGGAGAAGACGCCGGCCAGCAAGGCGGTGCGCGCCGCGCTGATCGAGGCCACCGATTATCTCGACTGCGCCATGGTCAAGCGCGACGGCTGCGAGGCCCGCTACGAGCAGAAGGAACAGAAGCGTCGCCAGGGCGACCGCGATTCGCTGGATCTCGACTGAAGAGGTCGCCGGGTTCTCGATGTCGAAGCCCGGCCGCGCACCACCGGATGCGGATCGGGCACACCGGTGCCCGATCCGCGCGAGCGCAGCCACGCCTGCATCATGTCGCCGTTTGCGTGGCGCCGATGGCGCCATGATGCGTTCGCGAGGCGCTCGTGCGGAGGATGGCGCAAGCCCCTCGCAAGTTCCTTCGCCGCGCCGACGGCGCCGCGCTTGACAGGTCATTCTGCAGCAACCTAAGTTCGAGCCCGTCAGGGACGCACGACACCACATCCCCGAGCGAATGCGCGTGCCAGGTCGCAGTCATGGACCCGCCGACTACATGCTCGCCATTGCCCGGGGTTCGCGCATGCAAGCCAAATCATTCCCGATCCGGGGCGGCCTCGCCGCCGCCATCGCCCTCGTCCTGTCCTCGTTTGCCCTCTCCCTGCCCGCGCGCGCCCAGGACCCCGGCGCCGCGCCGGACAAGCCTGCCGCCAAGGATGTCACCGCACTGCAGGCGGTGGTGGTCACCGGCACCCGCGTGTTCGACCGCACCGAAGCCACCTCGCTGGCGCCGATCGACGTGCTGACGCCGAAGGACCTGGTCGGCACCGGTGCCACCGACCTGGCCACCGCGCTGCGCGTGCTGCTGCCCTCGTTCAACTTTCCGCAGCCCTCGGTGACTGACGCCACCGACGCGATCCAGCCCGCGCAACTGCGCGGGCTCTCGCCGGACCAGACGCTGGTGCTGATCAACGGCAAGCGCCAGCACACCACCGCGATCGTCAACGTCAACGGCTCACTGGGCCGCGGCTCCTCGCCGGTGGACATCAACGCGATCCCGGTCAACGCGATCGAGCGCGTCGAGGTACTGCGCGACGGTGCCGCGGCGCAATACGGTTCGGACGCGATCGCCGGCGTGATCAACATCATCCTCAAGGGTGGCGCGCAACACGGCTCGCTCAGCCTCACCGGCGGCCAGTACAGCAAGGGTGACGGCACCACCTGGCAGGGCGGCGCCGATGGCGGCTTCAAACTCGGCGACAAGGGCTGGGTGCACCTGAGCGCGAACGCCAGCCACCAGGACCCGACCAATCGTGCCGGTGCCGACGTGCGCTACCCGGGTGATCCCAGCTACGGGCAAGTCACCTTCCACTACGGCATCCCGCTGGTGCGGGCCAGGCAGGCGGCGATCAACCTGCAGTACGACTTCACCCCGAACGCGCAGCTCTACGCCTTCAGCCTGTTCAACAAGCGCGACGTCAGCGCCGGCGGCTTCTTCCGTTCGCTGTCGACCTATGCCGGCAGCTACCCCGGCGCGGCGGCGGTCTATCCGGACGGCTATCTGCCGATCGAGAACAGCGCGATCCGCGACGACAGCGAAGTGCTCGGCTTGCGCGGCACGGTGGCCGGCTGGCATTACGACCTCAGCGCCAACACCGGCGGCAACCACTGGAAGCTGCACACCAGCGACACCTACAACTACTCGCTGGACCCGGATTCGCCCACCGGCTTCTACATCGGCACCCTGACCAACCGGCAGGATGTCTACAACGCCGACTTCAGCCGCGACTTCCAGCCAGCCATGCTGCCGAACGGCTTGTCCGTGGCCTGGGGCCTGGAATACCGCCGCGAGGAGTTCACCCTCAAGCAGGGCGACGCCGCCTCGTACGCCGGCTCCGGCGCGCAGGTGTTCCCCGGCTACCAGCCCGGCGACGCCGGCTCGCACTCGCGCAAAAGCCGCGCGCTTTACGTGGACCTGGAGAGCGACCTCACCGACAAGCTCTCTGCCGGGCTGGCGGTGCGCCGCGAGCATTACAGCGATTTCGGCGGCACCACCTCGGCCAAGTTGTCCGGGCGTTTCGCGTTGACCGACACGCTGGCCCTGCGCGGCACCGTGTCGAACGGTTTCCGCGCGCCGTCGCTGCAGCAGGAGTACTACTCCAGCACCGCGATCAACTTCGTCGCCGACGGCAGCGGCAACCTGATCCCGTACACGATCCGTACCTTCCCGGTCAGCAACCCCGCCGCGCAGGCGCTGGGTGCGCAGGCACTGAAGCCGGAGAAATCACGCAACTACAGCCTCGGCCTGGTGCTGACCCCTTCCAGCGGCTTGTACACCACACTGGATTTCTACCAGATCGACATCGACCACCGGATCATCCTCAGCGGCAACCTGGTCGGAACGCCCGTGCAGGATTACCTCACCTCCGTGGGCATTCCGTTCGTCAGCGGCGGCCGCTTCTTCACCAACGCGGTCGACACGCGCACGCGAGGCGTCGACCTGGTGGCCACCTGGCCGCTGCAGCTGGAACACTCCGCGCTGAAGTTCACCGGCGGAGTGAACTACAACAAGACCGACATCCGCGCGATCGCGCCGAACCCGCCGCAACTGGGCCTGGTCGGGCTGACCTTGCCGATCATCGACCGCACCGAACAGGGCCGCATCACCAAGGGTGCCCCGCGCACCAAGGCGTTCCTCGCCACCGACTGGAACGTCGGCAACTGGAGCTTCCACGGCCAGCTGACCCGCTACGGCCAGTTCACCACGCTGGGCAACAACCCGGCCACGGACCAGACCTACGGCGCACGCTTCGTGCTCGATGCCAACGCGAACTACGCCTGGAACAACTGGACCTTCACCGTGGGCGCCAACGACCTCAACAACGCCTACCCCGAACGCAGCAGCGCCGCCAACAACTTCCACGGCATCCTGACCTACTCGGGCTCGTCGCCGTTCGGCTTCAGCGGCGCGTACTACTACGGCACGGTGGCCTATCACTGGTGAGCTGATCGGCTGGGGCGAGGTCGACGCGCGGGATCTGCGCTGCGGCCTCCACACGGGAACCGACACCGAACGCGGCGCGCCGGAAGCATCCGCCGCGCCGGGTTGACCCGCGGCTACCGGAACACCAGCTGGCCGCCGGCGGTCGACACGTGGATGGTGTCGCCGCCCTGGAAACGACCCTCCAGGATCTGCCGCGCGAGCGGATTCTCCAGTTGCTGCTGGATCGCCCGCTTCAGCGGCCGCGCGCCGTAGACCGGATCGAAGCCGACGTTGCCGAGCAGGGTCAGCGCGTCGTCGCCCACGTCCAGCTTGAGCTGCCGCTCGGCCAGGCGCTTCTCCAGGTATTCGAGCTGGATCTTCGCGATGGCGCGGATCTGGTTCTTGTCCAGCGGCCGGAACACCACGATCTCGTCGAGCCGGTTGATGAACTCGGGGCGGAAGTGCGCCTGCACCACGCCCATCACCGAGGCCTTCATCTGGGTGTACTGCTCCTCCGCGTCGCCGCCGCTTTCCGCCGCGTCCTGGATCATCTGCGAGCCGAGGTTCGAGGTCATCACGATGACGGTGTTGCGGAAGTCCACGGTGCGGCCCTGGCCGTCGGTGAGGCGGCCGTCGTCCAGCACCTGCAGCAGGATGTTGAACACGTCCGGGTGCGCCTTCTCCACCTCGTCGAGCAGGATCACGCTGTACGGCCGGCGCCGCACGGCTTCGGTCAGATAGCCGCCTTCCTCGTAGCCGACGTAGCCCGGGGGCGCGCCGACCAGGCGCGAGACGGAGTGTTTCTCCATGAACTCGCTCATGTCGATGCGCACCATCGCGTCGGTGGTGTCGAACATGAATTCGGCCAGCGCCTTGCACAGCTCGGTCTTGCCCACGCCGGTGGGGCCCAGGAACAGGAACGAGCCGTTCGGCCGGTTCGGATCGGACAGGCCGGCTCGCGAGCGGCGGATCGCGTCGGCCACGGCGTGCACGGCCTCGTCCTGGCCGACCACGCGCTTGTGCAGCTCGTCTTCCATCTTCAACAGCTTGTCGCGCTCGCCTTCCAGCATCTTGCTGACCGGGATGCCCGTCCAGCGCGACACCACTTCGGCGATTTCGTCGGCGGTGACGCGCGTCTGCACCAGCTTGAAATCCTGCGTCTCGGCGGCCTGCGCCGCGGCGAGCTGCTTTTCCAGTTCGGGCAACTTGCCGTACTGGATCTCGCTCATCCGCGCGTAATCCTGCGCGCGCCGCGCCGCTTCCAGATCCTGGTTGGCCTGTTCGATCTGCTCCTTGACCTTGGTCGTGCCCTGCAGCGCGGCCTTCTCGGATTTCCACACCTCGTTGAGGTCGGAGAACTCGCGTTCGAGCTTCTCGATGTCGGCTTCCAGGTCGGCCAGGCGCTGCTTCGATTCGCTGTCCTTCTCCTTCTTCAGCATCTCGCGCTGGATCTTGAGCTGGATCAGCCGACGTTCGAGCCGGTCCAGTTCCTCCGGCTTGGAGTCGATCTCCATGCGAATGCGGCTGGCGGCCTCGTCCATCAGGTCGATCGCCTTGTCCGGCAGCTGGCGGTCGGCGATGTAGCGGTTCGACAAGGTCGCGGCGGCGACGATCGCCGGGTCGGTGATCTCCACGCCGTGGTGCACGGCATAGCGCTCCTTCAGGCCACGCAGGATCGCGATGGTGTCCTCCACCGATGGCTCGCCCACGAACACCTTCTGGAAGCGCCGCTCCAGCGCGGCGTCCTTCTCGATGTACTGGCGGTATTCGTCCAGCGTGGTGGCGCCGATGCAGTGCAGCTCGCCGCGCGCCAGGGCCGGCTTGAGCATGTTGCCGGCATCCATCGCGCCCTCACCCTTGCCGGCGCCGACCATGGTGTGCAATTCGTCGATGAACAGGATCACCCGGCCTTCCTGCTTGGCCAGGTCGTTGAGCACGGCCTTGAGCCGTTCCTCGAACTCGCCGCGGAATTTGGCGCCGGCGATCAGCGCACCCATGTCCAGCGCCAGCACCCGGCGACCGCGCAAGCCCTCGGGCACTTCGTCCTTGATGATGCGCTGGGCCAGGCCTTCGACGATCGCGGTCTTGCCCACGCCGGGCTCGCCGATCAGCACCGGGTTGTTCTTGGTGCGCCGCTGCAGCACCTGGATGGTGCGGCGGATTTCCTCGTCGCGGCCGATCACCGGGTCGAGCTTGTTGCGCTCGGCGCGCTCGGTGAGATCGATGCAGTACTTGTCCAGCGCCTGACGCTGTTCCTCGGCGTTCTCGCTCTGCACCTTCTCGCCGCCGCGCAGCTTCTCGATCGCCGCTTCGAGATGCGCCCTGGTCGCCCCGGCGGCCTTCAGTGCCGCGCCCAGTTCGCCCTTGTCCTCCAGCGCCGCGAGCACGAACAGTTCGCTGGCGATGAACTGGTCGCCGCGCTGCTGCGCCAGCTTGTCCGTGAGGTTGAGCAGGCGGTTGAGGTCGTTGCCGAGATTGATGTTGCCCTCCTGCCCGCGGACCTGCGGCAGGCGATCGAGCAACTCGTTCACGCGCTGCATGAGCATCGGCACGTTGACCTGCGCCTGGGTCAGCAGCGGGCCGGTCGAGCCACCCTGCTGGTTGAGCAGCGCGGCCATCACGTGCGCCGGTTCGAGCATGTTGTTGTCGCGGCCCACGGCCAGCGACTGCGCGTCGGCCAGCGCCTGCTGGAACCGCGAGGTGAGTTTGTCCATTCGCATGTCGAGAATCCCCGCATCGGTAGGGCGGCAATCGCCACGGCGCAAACGTGTGGCCGGAATGCACCGATTCAAGCTGGCCCGGTCGGCCGATCGCCGTTCACCGTGGCCGCACGCGGCGCATGGCCGGCTCTTCACATTCACCCTGTTACGGTGCGGCCCGATGTCCACGCCACGCCCCGCCAACGCCACGACCCACGCGCCGCTTCCCCCTCCGCCGCTGCCCACAGCAGACACTGCCTGGGCGCTGTTGCTGGACGTGGACGGCACCTTGCTCGACTTCGCTGATGACCCGCATGCGGTGCGCGTGGACAACGAGCTGCTCGCCCTGCTCGACGCGCTGCACGGGGCGACCGGCGGCGCGCTGGCGCTGGTCAGCGGGCGCCGGCTGGACGACATCGACCGCCTGTTCGAGCGCCCGCACCGGGCCGCCATCGGCCTGCACGGAGTGGAGCTGCGCGCGGCTACCGGCGAACTGCGCCGCCATGTGGTGATGCCGCTGCAACAGGCGCGCATGCAACACGAGGCGCAGGCGCTGGCCGCGCACTTTGCCGGCGTGCAGCTGGAAAACAAGCAGCAGGCGGTTGCGCTGCACTGCCGCGGGTCGTCGGACGAGTGGCAACAGTTGCGCGAGGCGGCCATCGGCGCGATCGCCCATCTGCCCGGCTACGAACTGCAGGCCGGTCGCCGCGTGCTGGAGTTCAAGCCCGGCGGCATGGACAAGGGCCGCGCCGTCGCCGAACTGCTGCAAGGCGAACCGTTCAAGGGCCGGCTGCCGGTCTACCTCGGCGACGACCTCACCGACGAGCACGCCTTCGACGCGGTCAATCGCGCGCACGGACTCAGTGTCCGCGTCGGTGACCGCCATCCCAGCGCCGCGCGCTTCACCCTGCCCGATCCGGTCGCCACGATCGCCTGGCTGGCCCGCGTCCTGGGCGCACTGATGCAAGGAGCCCCCACCCATGCCCGACCATCCGAACGAGAAACCTCGCGCCAGTCTTGAACTGGGCGTGATCGGCAACGGCAGCGTGGCCGCGCTGGTCGACAGCCACGCACGCATCGTCTGGTGTTGTCTGCCGCGGTTCGATGCCGACGCCAGCTTCTGCAGCCTGCTCTCGCCGACCCTTCCCGGCGGCGACTGGGCGATCGAGCTGGAGCACTTCGACCATGCCGAGCAGTTCTACCTGCGCAACACCGCGGTGCTGGTCACGCGGCTGTTCGACCGCCAGGGCGGCGCGATCGAGATCACCGACTTCGCCCCGCGCCACCGCGCCTCCGGCCGGCTCTACCATCCCGAAATGCTGGCGCGGCGCGTGGCGCCGATCTCCGGTTCGCCGCGCATCCGCGTCCGCATGCGCCCGCTGTGCGACTACGGCGCGCGCACGCCGCAGACCACCTCCGGCAGCAACCACATCCGCTACCTGCTGAGCGACACCATCCAGCGACTGACCTGCGACGTGGCGCCGCTGATGGTCGAACGCGGCCTGCCATTCGGCCTGGAGCAGCCCGCGCACTTCCTGTTCGGTCCGGATGAGACGCTGGAAGGCAACGTGTCGGACTTCATCCACCTGGCACTGGAACGCACGCTGGACTACTGGCGCGAATGGACCCGCTACCTGTCCATCCCGTTCGAGTGGCAGGAGGCGGTGATCCGCGCCGCGATCACGCTGAAGCTGTGCCAGTACGAGGCCACCGGCGCGATCGTGGCGGCGTTGACCACCTCGATCCCGGAGTCGCCCGGCAGCGGGCGCACCTGGGATTACCGCTACTGCTGGCTGCGCGACGCCGCCTTCACCGTGCGCGGCCTCAACCGGCTGGGCGCCACGCGCTCGATGGAGGAGTACATCCGCTACGCCTTCAACCTGGTCGCCAACCGCGGGCAGGCCGAACTCGGCCCGGTGTTCGGCATCACCTTTGCCGAGCAATTGCCCGAGCGGCAGGTCGACACGCTGGCCGGCTACCGCGGCGACGGGCCGGTACGCGTGGGCAACGACGCATGGCAGCAGCGCCAGAACGATGTCTACGGCTCGGTGCTGCTGGCCTCGGCACAACTGTTCTTCGACCAGCGCCTGCAGCATCGCGGCGACAAGGTGACTTTCGAGCGGCTGGAGCAGCTGGGCAAAACCGCTCTGCGCATGGCCGAAGAGCCCGATGCCGGCCTGTGGGAGTACCGCGGGCGCATGGCCGTGCACACCTACTCGGCGGCGATGTGCTGGGCCGCGTGCGACCGTCTGGCGCACATCGCCACCGAGCTGGGGCTGGAGGACCGCGCGCGCTGGTGGCATGACGAGGCGGCCGCGCTGCACGGGCGCATCGAAGCGCGCACCTGGAACGAAAAGCTTGGCCATTTCGTCGACGCCTACGACGGCGAGCGGCTGGACGCCAGCCTGCTGCTGCTGGCCGACATCGGGTTCGTCCAGGCGAGCGACCCGCGCTTCGTCGCCACCGTCGACGCGATCGGCGAGAAGCTCGGCCATGGCGACTACATGTTCCGCTACATCGCGCCGGACGACTTCGGCGCGCCCGAAACCAGCTTCAACATCTGCACGTTCTGGTACATCGACGCGCTTGCCGCCACCGGCCGCGAGAAGCGCGCCCGCACCACCTTCGAGAACATGCTCGCCCAGCGCACCACGCTGGGCCTGCTCTCGGAGGACATCGCGCCGAAGACCGGCGAGCCGTGGGGAAACTTCCCGCAGACCTATTCGCTGGTGGGGCTGATCCAGTCGGCGATGCGCCTGTCCCGCCGCTGGGAGGACGCCATGTGATGGCGCGCAAGACTCCCGGCCGGCTCATCGTGGTCTCCAACCGCGTCGCACTGCCCCACCAGACCGCCGCTGGCGGGCTCGCCTCGGCCCTGCGCGCGGCGCTGGCCGAAAACGGCGGGCTGTGGTTCGGCTGGAGCGGCAAGGTGAGCGCCGCCGAGACCGGCGCCGAACTGCACCAGGCCAGCGACCACGGCATCGACTACGCCACCGTGGACTTCTCGCGCGCCGACCACGACGCGTTCTACGCCGGCTTTTCCAATGGCGCGCTATGGCCGCTGCTGCACTACCGGCCGGACCTGGTCGACTACCAGCGCAGCCATCTGGACGGCTATCTGCGGGTCAACCGGACCTTCGCCGAGCGCCTGCGTCCGCTGATCGGCCCGGACGACACGATCTGGGTCCACGACTACCACCTGATCCCGCTGGCCGCCATGCTGCGCAAGCTCGGCGTGAAGAACCGCATCGGCTTCTTCCTGCATACGCCGCTGCCCGCCGCCGGCCTGCTGATTGCCCTGCCCAACCACCACGAGCTGCTGGAAACACTGGCCAGTTACAACCTGATCGGCGTGCACACCCATCGCTACCTGCGCGCGCTGGAGGATTATTTCCTGCACGAGGCCGGTGCGGTGATGCGCCTGGGCGGGCGCATGCGCATGCCCGGCGGGCGCGAATTCCGCGCCGGCGCCTTCCCGATCAGCATCGACACCGAACACATCGCCGGGATCGCGCAGAAAGCCGTGGGGCTGAAGGAAATCGTGCAGCTGCGCGAAAGCACCCGCGGCATCGCGCTGATCATCGGGGTCGACCGGCTGGACTATTCAAAGGGCCTGCCGCATCGCTTCCAGGGCTACGCGCGGCTGCTCGAACGCGACCCGGAGCTGCACCGCCACGTCACCTTCATGCAGATCGCGCCGCCCTCGCGCGGCGCGGTGCTGGAGTACCGCGCGATCCGCCGCGAGCTGGAGCGCAGCGCCGGCCACATCAACGGCAAGTACGCCGCGCCGGACTGGGTGCCGATCCGCTACATCAACAAGTCGTTCCCGCACCGCCTGCTCGCCGGCTACTACCGCAGCGCGCGCGTGGGCCTGGTCACGCCGCTGCGCGACGGCATGAACCTGGTGGCGAAGGAGTACGTGGCCTGCCAGGACCCGGAAGACCCCGGCGTACTGGTGCTCTCGCGTTTCGCCGGAGCCGCGCTGGAACTGGGCGATGCCTTGCTGGTCAACCCGGCCGACACCGAAGAGGTCGCCGACGCCCTGGAGCAGGCGCTGCACATGCCGCTGACCGAACGGCGCCGGCGCTGGAAGGCGATGATGCGGGTACTGCGCCACAACGACATCACGCATTGGCGCACCGGTTTCCTGGAGGCGTTGCGCGCGCCCGGGAAACCCGCGCCGGATCAGCCCTGAGCGAGCCAGATCAGGCTGGCGAAGCGGCCGCTGGCGGCGCCGTCGCGCCGGTACGAGTAGAAACGCGGGTCGGCATGGGTATCGTCGCCGCCGCCGTAGACGCGCGTCACGCCCGCGCGCGCCAGGCGCTGCCGCGCCAGCGCGACCAGGTCGCAGCGCCAGTGGCCCGGGCGCGTGGCCTCGAAGCACGCCGCGGCAGCCGCGTCGCGCGCGACGAACGCGGCGCGCACTTCCTCGCCCACCTCGTACGACGGCGCGCCGATGCACGGGCCCAGCCACGCCAGCACGCGCGCCGGCGGGCTGACCATCTGCGCCAGGGTGGCCTCCAGCACGCCGGCGGCGAGGCCGCGCCAGCCGGCATGGGCCGCACCGATCTCGCCGCCATCCTCGCTGCACAAAAGCACCGGCAGGCAATCGGCGGTGAGGATCGCCAGCACCGTGCCGGGAATGTGCGAGACCGCCGCATCCGCCTGAGGCTCGTGTGCGCTGGGCAGCGGGCCGAGTTCGGCCACGCCGCAACCGTGCACCTGATGCAACCAGCGCGGCGCGGCCGGCAGTCGCAGCGCCTGCTGCAGCGCGCCGCGGTTCGCCATCACGGCCTCGGCCGCATCACCGCAGCGCAGGCCGAGGTTGAAGCGCTCGAACGGCGCGGAAGACACGCCCGGTCCCAGCCGCGTGGTGACGGCCGCGTGGACTTGCGGCGGCGCGGGCCAGTCGGGAAAGATCCAGCTTTCAGTCATGGGGGCCGGGATTGGAGATCGGGGATCGGGGATCGGGGATTCCCCAAGCATCGCACGGCTGGCGGCGGCGCGTACCGACCCATCAATACGGGTCCGGACCGTGTTCGGCCAGATCCGCACGCAGCGCCTCGATCAGGGCCAATTGATCGGCGGGGCGCTCGGCCGTGAACGACAGCGCCTCGCCGGTGACCGGATGCACGAACGAGAGTTTCTCCGCGTGCAGCGCCTGCCGGCGGAAGCCGCGCAAGGCGGCGACCAGGCCGTCACTGGCGCCCTTGGGCAACTTGAGGCCGCCGCCGTACAACGGGTCGCCGATCAGCGGGTGGCCGATGTGCGCCAGGTGCACGCGGATCTGGTGGGTGCGGCCGGTTTCCAGCTGGCATTGCAGCAGGCTGTGCGCGCGGAAGCGCTCGCGCACGCGGTAATGGGTCACCGCGCGCTTGCCGTCCTCCTCGTCACGCACGGCCTGGCGCAGGCGGTCGCCCATGCTGCGGCCGATCGGCTGGTCCACCGTGCCGCCGGCCACCATCGTGCCCATCACCACGGCTTCGTACTGGCGTTCCACTTCGTGCCGCGAGAGCAGATCGACCAGCGCGGTATGGGTGGACAGCGTCCTGGCCACCACCATCAGGCCGGAGGTGTCCTTGTCCAGCCGATGCACGATGCCGGCGCGCGGCAGCTCGGCCAGCTGCGGGTCGTGGTGCAGCAAGCCGTTGAGCAGCGTGCCGGCCGGGTTGCCGGCGCCGGGATGCACCACCAGTCCGGCGGGCTTGTCCAGCACCAGCAGGTCGGCATCCTCGTACACGATCGTCAGCGCAATCGCCTCGGGCTGGCTGTGCACTTCCGTTTCCAGTTCGACATCCAGCTCGACCCGCTCGCCGCCGCGCAGCAGTTGCCGCGGCGCAGCCGGGGCGCCATCCAGGGTCGCCGCGCCGGCCTTGATCCAGCCGCTGAGCCGCGAACGCGAATAGGCGGGGAACATCTCGGCCAAAGCCTGGTCGAAGCGACGGCCTGCTGCACTCAGCGGAACCTCCGCCTGCTGCCGTATGGTGGTCATGCCAGCCCCCGCGGGCGGCAACCGGTTTCAGTTATCATGCCTGTTCGTTCCGACATCCGAATTCATTCCTATGCGCCCATCCAGTGGCTCGACCACGCCATCGTTGTTCCCGCTGCACGCCGCCAGGCTGCTCGCCGTGGTCGCCCTGGTGGCCGTGCTTGGCGCCTGTTCGATGTTCGGCCGCAAGGGCAACACCATCGACACGATGCCGCTGGAGCCGCTGTACAACCGCTCCCACAGCTTCCTGGAGGCGGGCAATTACTCCGGCGCGGTGCGGGCGTTCCAGCGCCTGATCGCGCGCTTCCCGTCCGGTCCGTACAGCGAGCAGGCCCAGCTTGAGCTGGCCTATGCGCAATACAAGGACAACCAGCCGGACGAGGCATTGTCCACCATCAACCGCTTCATCAAGACCTATCCGGCCAACAAACACGTCGATTATGCCTATTACCTGCGCGGCCTGATCAATTTCGACCGCACCAGCGGCTTCATCGAGCGCTTCACCAAGCGCGCCGGCGGGCTGACTCGCCGCGACCAGGGCTACAACCTGCAGGCGTTCGACGATTTCTCCGAACTGTCGCGGCGCTTCCCCGACAGCGCCTACACCGCCGACGCACGCCAGCGCATGATCTACCTGCGCAACCTGCTGGCGCAGTACGAGATCAACGTGGCCGAGTTCTACCTGCAGAACAAGGCCTACATCGCGGCGGCCGACCGCTCGCAGTACGTGATCGAGCACTACCAGCAGGCGCCGCAGACCGGCGATGCGCTGGCCATCCTCGCCCGCAGCTACCTGGCGCTGGACCGCAAGGAACTGGCTGCGCAGACCCGCGAAGTGCTGGCGCTGAACTATCCGAACCACCCCTATCTCACCGATCCCAAGTGGCCGCACGCACCCTCGCTGGTGCGCAAGATGATTCCGTTCTCCGGGCATCATTGAGCCGGCTGCTGCGCGGCCGGGAACGGTAAACAGGAAGGACATACGCACGACCGCCGGGCGGTCCTCCCGGGAATCCCGGCTCAGCGCCACCCTGACGTGATCGGGTAACGGCGTTCGCGGCCGAAGGCGCGCGTGGTGACGCGGGGGCCGGGGGCGGACTGGCGGCGTTTGAACTCGTTGAGCAGCACCAGCCGCGCCACCCGCTGCACCGTGGCGGCATCGTGGCCCGCGGCCACGATCTCCGCCTGCGACTGCTCACCCTCGATGAAGCGTTCGAGAATCGCATCCAGCTCGTCGTACGGCGGCAGCGAATCCTGGTCGACCTGGTTGTCGCGCAGCTCGGCCGAGGGCGGACGGGCGATGACTTCGGGGGGAATCGGCAATCGGGAATCGGGCATCGTCGAAGAGCCGGATGTCGGCGAGGACATGCGTTCCCGGTTACCGGCTCCATTGCGCCACCGCGCCAGCCGATACACCACCGTCTTGTACACGTCCTTGAGCGGCGCGTAGGCGCCGCACATGTCGCCGTACAGGGTGGCGTAACCCACGGCCATTTCACTCTTGTTGCCGGTGGCGAGCAGCAGGCGGCCGTGCTTGTTGGACAGCGCCATCAGCATCACGCCGCGCGTGCGCGACTGCAGGTTCTCCTCGGTGGTGTCGGCGGCCTTGCCGGCGAAGGCGGGAGTGAGCGCATCCATGAACGACTGGTACGTCGCCTGGATCGGGATCACGTGGTAGTCCACGCCCAGCTGCTCGGCCTGCGCGCGGGCACCGTCGAGCGAGAGCTGCGAGGTGTAGCGGGTGGGCATCATCACCGCGGTGACGCGCCGGGCGCCCAGCGCGTCGACCGCCAGCGCCAGCGTCAGCGCCGAGTCGATGCCGCCGGAAAGGCCCAGCAGCACGCCGTCGAAGCGGTTCTTGTCGATGTAGTCGCGCACGCCGCGGACCAGCGCCGCGTACAGCGTCGCCTCCATCGACGAGTCGGCCGGCACCGGCCAGTCGATCGCCGCGAGCGTGCGCGTGGCCGGGTCGAACTCGGCCCACAGCAGCGCGTCGACGAAGGCCGGCGCCCGTGCCGCGATCGACCCGTCGCCGTTGACCAGGATCGAGGCGCCGTCGTAGACCACCTCGTCCTGGCCGCCGACCAGGTTGAGGTAGGCGATCGCGCAGCCGGTTTCGCGCGCCCGCGCCGCCAGCACGACCTCGCGCTCGGCCTGCTTGCGGTCGTCCCACGGCGACGCATTGATCACCACGATCAGCTGCGCGCCCGCAGCCGCGGCCTGCGCGGCCGGCTCGGGCTGCCACACGTCCTCGCAGATCAGCAGGCCCACGCTCACGCCCTCGATCACGCGCGTCGTGGTGCCGTTGCCGGGGCGGAAATAGCGCAGGTCGTCGAACACGCCATAGTTGGGCAGCGCCTGCTTGTGCGCGGTGCACTCGATCCGCCCCTCGCGCAGCAGGCTGGCGCCGTTGTAGACCTCGCCGGCGCTGTGCGGATGGCCGACCAGCGCCGCGACGCCCTGCGCCGCGCAGGCCAGCGCGCACAGCTCGCGCTCGCAGGCGGCGAGAAAGCTCGGCCGCAGCAGCAGATCCTCCGGCGGATAGCCGCTCAGGGTCAGCTCGGGAAAGGCCACCAGCGCGGCGCCGCCTTCGCGCGCCTGTGCCATCAGTCCTGCCGCCTTGGCGGCATTGGCCGCCACCGCGCCGACGGCAAAATCGTGTTGGGCCAGCGCCAGTCGCAGCTTTGCCATGGACGCAGCATTCCTTGGATTCAATCGGCGAATGGTAGTGGAATGCCGCGCCGGGTGGCCCGTCCACGCGGGCGCTGCATTCAGATCCGCCGATCGTGCGGCGGATCGTTGCCGGCGCGTGACGGCGCCGAAGCCAAAAAAAAGGCCGCGCAATGCGCGGCCCTTGTTCTCCTGCGCCAACGCCTACTTCATCAGCTTGGCGAGCGCCTTGCCCAGGTCGGCCGGCGACTTCACCGTGGTGACGCCGGCCTTCTCCAGCGCGGCGAACTTCGCCGCGGCGGTGCCCTTGCCGCCGGAGATGATCGCGCCGGCATGACCCATGCGCTTGCCCGCCGGAGCCGAGGCGCCGGCGATGAACGAGACCACCGGCTTCTTCACGTATTCGCCGATGAACTCGGCGGCGTCTTCCTCGGCGCTGCCGCCGATCTCGCCGACCATGATGATGCCTTCGGTCTGCGGATCGTCCTGGAACAGCTTGAGGCAGTCGATGAAGTTCAGGCCGTTGATCGGATCGCCGCCGATGCCTATCACCGTGCTCTGGCCGAGGCCTTCGTTGGTGGTCTGGAACACCGCCTCATAGGTGAGCGTGCCGGAGCGCGAGACCACGCCGACCCTGCCCTTGCTGTGGATGTGGCCGGGCATGATGCCGATCTTGCATTCGCCGGGGGTGATGATGCCGGGGCAGTTCGGCCCGATCAGCACGATCTCCGGATGCTGCTGCAGCACGTTCTTCACGCGCAGCATGTCCAGCACCGGGATGCCTTCGGTGATCGCCACGATGGTCTTGATGCCCGCGTCGATCGCCTCGAGGATCGAGTCGGCCGCGAACGGCGGCGGCACGAAAATGACGGAGGCGTCGGCGCCGGTTTCCAGCACCGCTTCATCCACCGAGTTGAACACGGGCAGGCCGATGTGCTCCGAACCGCCCTTGCCCGGGGTCACGCCACCGACGACTTTGGTGCCGTAGTCGATGCACTGCTGTGCGTGGAAGGTGCCCTGCTGGCCGGTGAAGCCCTGCACCAGCACCTTGGTGTCTTTGTTTACGAGAACGCTCATGTTTCGATTGCTCCTCAGGCCTTGGCCGCAGCCACGGCTTTCTGCGCCGCGTCGTTGAGATCATCCGCCGGCGTGATCGCCAGGCCGGAGTTGGCCAGCAGTTCGCGGCCCTGATCGACATTGGTGCCCTGCAGGCGCACCACCACGGGAATCTTCAGGCCCACTTCCTTGACCGCGGCGATGATGCCCTCGGCGATCATGTCGCAGCGGACGATGCCGCCGAAGATGTTGACCAGGATGCAGTTGACCTTGTCCGAGGAGGTGATCAGCTTGAACGCCTCGGTCACCCGCTCCTTGGTGGCGCCGCCGCCGACGTCGAGGAAGTTGGCCGGCTCGCCGCCCGCCAGCTTGATCACGTCCATGGTGGCCATCGCCAGGCCGGCGCCGTTGACCATGCAGCCGATGTTGCCGTCCATCGTCACGTAGTTGAGGTTGCTCTGCTGCGCGGCGGCTTCGGCGGCGTCTTCCTGGGTCAGGTCGCGCATCGCGGCCAGGTTCGGATGACGGAACTCCGCGTTGTCGTCGGAGTTGACCTTGCCATCCAGCGCAGCGAGGTTGCCGTCTTCCAGCACGGCCAGCGGGTTCAGCTCGACCAGGGCCAGGTCCTGCTCGTTGAACAGCTTGTACAGGCCCAGCATGATCTTGGTCAGCTGGTTGACCTGCTTGTTGTTGAGGTCCATCGCGAAGCCGAGCTGGCGGCACTGGTACGGCTGCAGCCCTTCGACGAAATCGACCACGATGGTGTGGATGTCTTCGGGCGTGTCGCGCGCCACCTGCTCGATGTCCACGCCGCCATGCTTGGAGGCGATGAACGAGATGGCCTTGGAATCGCGGTCCACCAGGATCGACAGGTACAGCTCGCGGGCGATGTCGGTGGCGTCGGTCACCAGCACCAGGTTCACCGGCAGCGCACGCCCGGCCGACTGGTAGGTTGCCATGTTGGTGCCGAGCATGCCCTTGGCGGCGGCGCGCACGTCGTCGAAGCTCTTGCAGAACTTGACGCCGCCGGACTTGCCGCGGCCGCCGGCGTGGATCTGCGCCTTGACCATCCATTGCGTGCCACCGAGCGCCTTGGCGGCATCGACGGCGGCGTCGGGGGAGTTGGCGACCTTGCCCGGCGGCACGGCGATGCCGTACTGCGCGAACAGTTCTTTGGCCTGGTATTCGTGGAAATTCATTCGATACCTCGAGCGAACGGAGAAACGATGACGGCCGCACGCATGAAGAAAGGCGTGGGTCAGGGGATCGGCGGTGGAATCACACACGACCTGGTCGCGGCACAGGGCCGGACACGGGCCGAACCGCAGCAAACGGCCGCCCATTTTCGCGGAAGCGGGCCGCAATGGAAAGGGCGGACTCCCGCCGCGAGCGGCCGGGCGGCGATTTTCCGGCCTCCACGACGGTGGTGCGGCTCCCGCCCGGGGTTGCCCGGGGCGTCATATACTCGACCGCAACCGCATCGGAATCGCAGCCTACGTGTCCACCCTAGCTACGTTAAACGATCCGCGCGCAGGGACGGCGACGATCCGCCACGAGCTGTCGTTCCTCAATGTTTTCAGGCTGGTGCAGGCGCTGGTGTACGTCGCCCTGGCATTCAGCCCGCCCGGCATGGGCTGGCCGCAGCTGGCCGCGCCGGGCTTCGCGCGCACGCTGGCCACGCTGTACCTGATCTTCGCGCTGCTGGCGCTGCTGCTGAACCGGCGCAGCATGGCCCACGCAAAGACCGCCGTGGCCGCCACCCTGGTGGTCGACGTCGTCGCCGCGGTGCTGGCGATCGTGGCGATGCACGATGCGCGCATCGGTATCGCGATGATGCTGGCGGTCAACCTCTGCGCCGGCGCGCTGATCCTGCCGCTGCGCATGTCCGGCTTCTTCGCCGCGCTGGCGACGCTGGGCATGCTGGGCATCTCGCTGTTCGGCTGGTCGCTGTCGCCCCACGCCGGTGACCGCGACCTGCTCGAAGCGGCGCTGTTCGGCCTGGCCTATTTCGCCACCACCGCCCTGTGCAGCGTGCTGGGCCAGCAGCTGCGCGCCACCGAGGCGCTGGCCGAGCAGCGCAGCACCGACCTGGCCAACCTGTCGCAGATCAACGAACTGATCATCCGCCGCATGAAGACCGGCGTGCTGCTGGTGGACGACGCCAACCGCATCCACCAGATCAACGAATCGGCCTGGATGCTGCTGGGCAATCCCGGCGCCGACCAGCGCGACCTCGGGCTGCTGGCGCCGGAGCTGTCGCGCCGGCTGTACCACTGGATGACCTCGGGCAAGCTCGACGAAACCGCCACCCAGCTCGCCGACGGCGTCCCGGAAGTGGTGCCGCGCTTCACCCGGCTGGCGCCGAACGACGACTCGCACGTATTGATCTTCCTCGACGACACCTCGCTGCTGTCGCGCCGCGCGGAGGAGCTCACGCTCAGCTCGCTCGGCCGGCTGTCGGCCTCGATCGCCCACGAGATCCGCAACCCGCTGGCGGCGATCCGCTACTCGGCGCAGCTGCTGGCCGAATCGCGCACCATGGACGGCGCCGACCAGCGCATGGTCGAGATCATCAACAACCACTGCGTGCGGCTCAACGAGATCATCGAGAACATCCTGCAGCTGTCGCGCCGCGAGCGTTCGCGCCCGGAAGCGCTGGACCTGGGCGACTGGGCGCAGGATTTCGTGGAGGAATACCGCCAGGGCAACGACCTCGGCGCCGACTCGCTGCGCGCGATCGCCAGCACCGGCGTGGCGGTGGTCGCGCTGGCCGATCCGCAGCAGCTGCAACAGGTGGTGTGGAACCTGGTGCAGAACGCGCTGCGCTACGGCCGCCTGCCCGGCGAGCCGGCGCGGGTGATGGTGGTCGCACGCCAGGGCGAGCATGGCGTGCCGATCCTCGAGGTGATCGACCGCGGCCCCGGCATCGCGCCCAAGGTGGCCGCACAGATCTTCGAGCCGTTCTACACCACCCACGAATACGGCACCGGCCTGGGCCTGTACCTGGCCAAGCAGATGAGCGAGGCCAACCAGGCCGCGCTGGAGTACGTGCGCGTGGCCGGCGGTGGCAGCTGCTTCCGGCTTACCCTGACGCCGGCGCAGATGAACCGCGGCGCCGGCGACGGCGAAGCCGAAGGCTGAAGGTTCCGACGCACCGCCGAGAGGCGGTGAACTTTTCAACCTCTCACGCCGGCCATGGCGAAGGCATGGCCGTGGTTTGCTTCACCAGCGCTGGCGACCCGCCTCGTGGCTCAGGTGGAGCGAACAATCAGGTTGACCGGCAGGCATTCCGATCCGGCCGGCTCGCCCTCGATCAGCGCCAGCACCTTGCGCGCCAGCAGCATGCCGCCTTCCTGCCAGTCCTGCCGCACCGAACTCAGCGGCGGCAAGAAGCTGGCGCCCAGCGGCATGTCGTCATAGCCCACCACCGACACGTCGGCCGGCACCGCGCGACCGAGATCCAGCGTGGCGCGGATCGCGCCCATCGCCAGCAGGTCATTGCAGGCGAAGATCGCGTCGAAGCCGACCTTGCGTTCATGCAGCGAGTGCACCGCGTCCATGCCCGAGTCCACGGTGAACTCGTCGCGCCGCAGCAGCAGCGGCTTGATCCCGCGCACCGCCAGCGCGTCGATGAAACCGTTCAGGCGCTCGAAGATCTCCGGGTGGCTGGGATTGCCGATGAACACCGGACGGCGCCGGCCCAGCGCGATGAAGTGCCGCGCCACCACCGCGCCGCCGAGGCGGTTGTCGCTGCCCACCACCACATGCGCGTCGCTGGCCGACTGCGCACCCCACACCACCATCGGCAGGTTCAGCTTGTCGAAGCGGCGCACCGCGTCCTGATGCGCGCCCTGGCCCAGCAGGATCAGCCCGTCGGCGGCCTGCACCGCCGCCGCGCTGGCGCCCTGGCGGGTGGTCAGCAGCACGCTGTAGCCGGCCGCGGTCAGTTCCTGCGAGATGCCGCCCAGCAGCACCAGCGGGTAAGGGTCGAACATGGTTCGGTCGGTGGACGGCTTCATCTCCACGATCACCGCCACGGTATGGCTGCGGCGCAGACGCAGGTTGCGCGCGCTGATGTTGAGCTTGTAGTCGTGCTCGCGCGCCAGCGTCTGGATCCGTTCGCGGGTCTGTGGATTGACCAGCGGACTGTTCCCCAGCGCCCGCGAGACGGTGATCTTGGATACCCCGGCCAGCTGCGCCAAGTCGGCCATGGTCAGGCCACCCGACGCGTGCCGGCGCACGCCCTTCTTGCTCAACTGCCCGGTTCCCTGTTGGTCTGGCCGATCCCGGCCCGGTGCCGCCACGCCGCCATCCAGCAACGGCGCTGGCCTACGCCCGCAGTGTGTCGACATTCGCCGTGCCGATGCAAGCTCGCGCCGGGCCGGGCCGGGCCGGGCCGGGCCGGTGCGGGTTGCGCCGTGGCGCATGGGGCGAGTGCCAGGCCCCGGCCGCCGCCTCCCGCCACAGCATGGTCATGGCGATCTCCGCAGCAATTGTTATCGGTATCTTGATACCGATAACAATTGCTGGCAAGCTCGCCGCCAGCCGCAGCCTCGCGGGCCGCCCGGCCCGGTGCGCGGGGCCGGGAAATGGGGACTCATGGTGGATAGCTACTCAGCCGTGCTGCTCGATGCCGAGCTGCCGTCCGTCGGCACCGAGGTCGCGGTCGACCCCTGGCTGCTGGTGCGCCACGGCACCGATCCGGCCGGCTTTGCGCAGGACGAGAGCCTGTTCGCGCTGGCCAACGGCACCCTCGGCGTGCGCGGCAATCTGGAGGAAAGCGACAGCCCCAGCCAAGCCACCCTGCTGTCCACCGTGTGGGAACGCAGCCCGATCGACTACCACGAACGGTTCCCCGGCTTCGCCGCGTATACCGACACGCGCCTCCCGGTCGCCGACGCCGCACGCATCCACCTGCGCCTCGGGGACAAGCCGGTACGGCTGGACCAGGGCAACTGGCTGCATTTCGAACGTGCGCTCGACCTGCGCCAGGGCTGCTACCGGCGCCGGTTGCGCTGGCGCTCGCCGGAGGGCGCCACGCTGGAAATCGAAGCCGAGCGCATCGTGAGCCTGGAAGACGCCGGCCTGCTGGCGATCCATTACCGCGTGCGCTCGCTCGACTACGCCGGGCCGATCACGCTGGAGTCGTCCATCAGCACCGCGCGCGAGGCTGCGGAACAAGGCTTCGACCCGCGCATCGGCAGCCGCATCGACGGCGGCCTGGGCACCTGCGACGCCCACGCCGGAGAGGACCTCGCCTGGGTCGGCCAGCAGACTACCCACAGCGGCATCCGGCTGATCTGCGCGCAGCGGCACCGGCACGCCGGCGAGCTGCGCTTCCGCCACGCCAACCTGGCGCCGCACGGCGTCACCCAGGTCTACGAGGGCATGCTGACGCCCGGCCAGGCGATCAGCCTGGAAAAATACGTCGCCTATACCTTCAGCTCACCGTTGGCCGCAGATCAGGCAAACGACCTGCTCGCTCGCGCCCGCGCCTCGCTGGACGCCGCCGACGCAGTCGGCTACCCGGCATTGCTGGCGCGCCAGGCCCAAGTGCTGTCCACATTGTGGGCGCAGGCCGACCTGGCCATCGACGGCGACCCCGCGACCGAGCAGGCGCTGCGCTTCAACCTGTTCCACGTGTTCCAGTCGAGCAGCCGCGACAGCCACGGCACCACCGCTGCCAAAGGCCTCACCGGCGAAGGCTACGAGGGGCATTATTTCTGGGATGCCGAGGTGTTCATGCTGCCGGCGCTGGCCACCCTGGCGCCGGAGCTGGCGCGCGCGATGCTGATGTACCGCTACCGCACGCTGGACCACGCGCGCCGCCATGCGCGCGAGCTCGACCACTCACGCGGCGCGCTGTACGCGTGGCGCACGATCAGCGGCGACGAGTGCTCTTCCTACTTCCCCAGCGGCTCGGCGCAGTACCACATCAATGCGGCGGTGGCCTGGGCGATCCGCCTCTATGTCGACACCAGCGGCGACGAGGCGTTCTTGCTCGCGTACGGCGCCGAGATGCTGTTCGAGACCGCGCGCATCTGGCTGCAGATTGGACACTTCAGCGCGCGCCACGGCGGCGCCTTCTGCATCCACGAAGTGACCGGGCCCGACGAGTACTCCGCCCTGGTTGACAACAACCACTACACCAACCGCATGGCGCAACGTCACCTGCGGGACGCCGCCGACGTCGCCGACTGGATGAAGCTGAGCCACCCGGCCGAACATGCTGCGCTGGGCGCGCGCCTCCACCTGCACGAGGACGAGGCTGGCCAGTGGCGTCGCGCCGCCCGCGCGATGCATCTTCCGGAGGACGCCGCCCTCGGCGTCTTCCCGCAGGACGACGGCTTCCTCGACAAGCCGCGCCTGCCGCCGCAGCTCGCCGTCACGCCCGAGCGGCAGCCGCTGCTGCTGCAGCTGCATCCGCTCACCCTCTACCGCCACCAGGTCTGCAAACAGGCCGATACGCTGCTGGCACTGATGCTGGCGGGCGAGCAGGTCGAGCTGGCCGCCAAGCGCCGCAACTTCGATTACTACGAAAGCGTCACCGTGCACGACTCCACCCTGTCCGCCTCGACTTTCGCCGTGCTCGCGGCCGAGGTGGGCCATGCCGACAAGGCATTCCACTATTTCCGTGACACCCTGCGCGTCGACCTGGACGACCTGCACGGCAACGCGGCGCACGGCCTGCACATGGCGGCGATGGCCGGCAGCTGGCTGGCGCTGACCTGGGGCTACGGTGGCCTGCGCGTGCACGACGGCCTGCCCGCGCTGGCGCCGCGGCTGCCGGCGGCGTGGACGAGCTACCGCTTCGGCCTGCGCTGGCGCGGCGCGCACCTGCGCGTGGAGGTCGACGGCGAAGGCGCGCGCTATACCCTCACCGAGGGCGGCCCGTTCACCTTCCTGCACGACGGCTTGCCGCAGCGCCTGCACGCCGGCCAGCCGCTGCGCCTGCGCTGCACCGGCATCGTCGCTTCGCCGTCGCCGCCGAAGGCCGTGGTGTTCGACCTCGACGGCGTGCTCGCCGACACCGCCGTGCTGCACCGCACGGCATGGCAGCGGCTGGCGGACGAGATCGGCGTGCCGCTCGACGAGATCACCGCCGGGCGCATGAAGGGCGTGGACCGCCGCGGCTCGCTGGAGATCCTGCTGGAGCGGGCGCCGCGCCCATACAGCGAGGCCGAAAAGGACGCACTGGCCGCGCGCAAGAACGCCCACTACGTCGAACTGATCCAGCGGCTCGGTCCGCAGGACCTGCTGCCCGGCGCCCGCGCCGCAGTGGAATCCGTGCGCCGCGTCGGACTGAAGACCGCGCTGGCCTCGGCCAGCCGCAACGCGCCGCAGCTGTTGGCCCGGCTGGGCATCGGCGCGTTGTTCGACTACGTGGTCGACGCCAACCACATCGCCCGCTCCAAGCCCGACCCGGAGATCTTCCTGGCGGCGGCGCGCGGGCTCGGCCTGGCCCCGGAGGAGTGCCTCGGCGTGGAGGACGCCTCGGCGGGTATCGCCGCCCTGCACGGGGCGGGCATGACGGCGGTCGGCATCGGCCGCGCGCAGGAGCTGGACAAGGCGGATGTGCTGTTGCCGGACATTGCCGCGTTCGACATCAGCCGCTTCATCGCATGAGCGGCCGTTCCGCACAGCCGGCATGAGCTGCGCGGTGAAAACAATTCAATCCAACTGGTGGGGAGTGACGGAAATGAAGACCAAGCAACTGTCCAGACTGAGCCTTCCGGTGGCCATTGCCGCCATCCTGTTCTGCGGTGCGACGATGGCCCAGGACACCACGCCGGCGCAGGGTGCGCAAGCATCGGCCACGCGGAGTTCGACCCCGCAGAAAAAGGCCGAGATCGCCCAGGCCAAGACCATGGAGCAGGTGGTGGTGACGGGCAACGCCGCCACCGGCGGCCTGAAGAAGATCGACACCAGCTACTCGGTCACCACCGCCACGGCCGAGCAGATCAAGGAAGCCAACCCGAAGAGCACGGCCGACCTGCTGAAGATCTCCCCCGGCATGTGGCCGGAGTCCACCGGCGGCCAGACCGGCGCCAACATCGAGATCGCCGGCTTCCCGGGCGGCGGCGACGCGCCCTACTTCAGCACCCAGCTGATGGGCTCGCCGCTGTACGGCATGCCCACGCTGTCGTTCTTCGAGACCACCTCGCTCTTCCGCCTCGACGACACCGTCGACCGCGTGGAAATCCTGCAGGGCGGCCCGTCGGTGGTATTCGGCGACGGACAGATCGGCGCCACCGCGAACTTCATGCTGAAGACCGGCACCGACGTGCCCAGCGGCAGCGTCGGCGTCACCTTGGGTGACGAGAACCTGCGCCGCGTCGACGGTTTCGTGGGTTTCCCGCTCGGCAACAACTGGTACGGCAGCGTGGGCGGCTTCTATCGCGACTCCGATGGTGTGCGCGACCCGCAGTTCCCCGCCGACAAGGGCGGCCAGCTCACCGCCACGCTGAGCCACGACAGCGACAACGGCAGCTTCACCCTGTATGCGCGCCACCTGGACGACAAAAACCAGTTCATCACGCCGATCCCGCTGATCCAGCACGGCACCGACAGTTTCAGCGCCTACCCCGGCTTCGACCCGCTGACCGACACTTACAACGGCAAGGGGATTCAGCATGTGCGCCTGCCGGGCTACCCTGGCGGCGGCACCAACGCCGACCTCGCCAACGGCCGCGGCGCCAAGTTCAGCTTCCTCGGCGGCAACTTCGACTACGACCTGGGCGACGGCTGGAACCTGTCGGACAAGTTCCTCATCGACGGCGGCGACGTCGACACCAACGCGCTGTTCTCCGGCAACAACCCCGGCAGCATGAACGACATGCTCTACACCGGTACCGCCAGCATGGGCGCATTCAACCTGCCCGCCGGCTCGGCCACCGCCACCTACGTGCACGGCGGCGGCGCGGTCGACCCGAACCAGAGCGTGATCCACCAGGGCTGGTGGTACATCCACAAGCACCTGAAGAACATGAGCAACGACTTCCGCCTGAGCAAGCAGCTGTTCGAGGGCAATACGCTCACCGCCGGCCTCTACCTGACCCACTACACCATGAACGACAAGTGGGCACTGGGCAACCAGATGCTGATGACCAACACGCCGAACGCGCAGCCGATCCAGGTCAGCTATGTCGATGGCGGCCAGACCAAGCAGCTCACCGACAACCAGGGCTTCCTCGACTACGGCGGCTACAACATCGCCCAGCACGGCACCGCCACCAACAAGGCGTTCTACCTGTCCGACGTGTGGCGGAGCGGGCCGTGGCTGATCGACGTGTCCGGCCGCATCGAAAACGAGAACGCCACCAACAACGTGTGCAACCTCCACAACGTCGACCTCGACGGCAACCCGAACACGGTGTACGACAACAACGTGCCGGTGTGCGACGGCTCCTACGCGCAAACCCGCTACGACAAGACCCACCCGTCGTGGACCGCCGGCGTGAACTACGAGCTGGCCGACAACATGAGCGTCTACGTCCGCGCCAACAAGGGTGCGCATTTCGGCGACTTCGACAACGCGCTGCGCGGCAACACCACCGGCAACACCCCGCCGCTGCAGAAGATCCAGAACTTCGAAGGTGGCTTCAAGTACCAGTCGGACTTCGTCTACGCCGACATCAGCGTGTACCACCGCCAGTTCAACGGCCTGACCTACCAGCCCACCAACGGCCAGGGCGTGCCGGTCGGCGCGCAGGCGCTGTACGGCTCCGATTCCAAGGGCATCAACCTGTCCGGTGCGATCACGCCGTTCGAGAACTTCAAGCTGCAGGTGGTCGCCAACTACCTCGACGGCCACTACTCGCACAACAACTCCTGCTTCCTGTACACCGACCTGGCCACCGGCACCACCCGGTGCATCACCGTCAACGGCAAGCAGCTGCAGCGCCAGCCGAAGGTGCGCTACATGCTCACGCCGAGCTACCGCCTGCCGTTCGCCTGGGGCGACGTGACCGCCTTCGTGACCTATACCCACGTCGGCGCGCACACGCAGGATCAGTCCGGCCTGCAGCAGCTGGGCAGCTATGACACGCTGGACTTCGGCATCGTTGCCAACGTGCGGCAAAACTGGCAGGTCCGCCTGCAAGGCACCAACATGACCAACGAACTGGGCCTGACCGAGAGCAACTCGCGCATCTTCGGCTCGGCCGCCGGCACCGATGGCGTGATCCTGGCCCGCCCGCTGGAGGGCCGCGAAATGAACATGACGGTGAAGTACCTGTTCTGAGTCTGGGTGGCTGCGGGGCGCGCGATCCGGATCGAACCCTCAAGCGATCCGGATCGCGTATCTTCGCCAGCCTTTCACCGCGACACCGGGGGGGTGACATGAATCGAATCCGCATGATCGTCGCGTTGGTGCTGATCTACATGATCTTCGCGATCCTGCTCAACAGCGTCGGCACGGTGATCCTGCAGTCGATCGCCACGTTCGGCATCGACAAGCCCGCGGCCAGCGCGCTGGAGCGCTACAAGGACCTGACCATCGCGTTCACCTCGTTCCTGGTCGCCTCGTTACTGCCGATGTTCGGCTACCGGCGCTCGATGATGCTGGCGCTGGCGATCGTCGGTGGTGCCTGCGTGATGATGCCGCTCTACCCGAGTTTCCCTACCACGCGGCTGCTGTTCGCCTGCGTGGGTTTTTCATTCGCGCTGGCCAAGGTCGCCGTGTACTCGTCGATCGGCCTGCTCACCGCAGACAAGACCGCGCATTCGCGCCTGACCAACACCATCGAAGGCCTGTTCATGCTCGGCGTGCTGGCCGGCAACTGGATCTTCAGCGCCTACATCGACCCGGCCAATCCGGGCGACCCGGCCTGGTTCAACGTGTACTGGCTGCTCGCCGGCGCCTGCGCGCTGACCATAGCGCTGCTGGCCACCAGCGCCCTGGACGAAAGCGCCGCGCATGCGCAGGGACACAACAACTCCTTCGGCGACGCCATCATGGAGATGCTGCGCCTGTTCGTGCGTCCGCTGGTCTACGTGTTCCTCGCCTCGGCGTTCCTGTACGTGCTGATCGAGCAGAGCTTCGGCACCTGGCTGCCCACCTTCAACAACGAGATCCTGAAGCTGCCGAATGCGATGAGCATCCAGTTCGCCAGCATCCTGGCCGGCATGACCGCGCTGGGCCGCATCCTCGCCGGCTTCGTGCTGAAACGGGTGCGCTGGCATGTCCTGCTCAACGTCTGCGTGATCGGCATGGGCGTGCTGGTGCTGCTGGTGCTGCCGCTGGCCCGCGGCGTGGTGGCGCGGCCCGACGTGGGCTGGTTCAACGCGCCGCTGGCGGCCTACCTGATCCCGCTGCTCGGCCTGCTGATGGCGCCGATCTACCCGGTGATCAACTCGGTGGCACTGAGCTCGCTGCCCAAGCCGATGCACGCGGCGATGACGGGGCTGATCGTGGTGTTCTCCGCGCTCGGCGGCACACTGGGCTCGTACATCACCGCGCGGGTGTTCGCCAGCTTCGACGGCATCCATGCGTTCTATTTTTCGCTGCTGCCGATGAGCATGATCCTGCTCACCCTGTTCTTCTTCAAGCGAGAGACCGATAGCGCCGGCGCGGTCCCGGCGATCCGGCTTGCCGCGAAATGACCCGCCACCCGGAGCGACCATGAAGCCACGCCACGTCTCCCTCGCCGGCCTGTTCCTGTTCGCCGCGCTCGCCCTGCCGACGCATGCCGCCACCGACCCCGGCTTCCTGCTCACCGGCACCGCGACGAACTTTGACAGCTACTTCCCCAGCTACCTGGCCAACGGCTACTTCTCCACCATGACCTCGGTGCGGGGTACCGAACCCGACCGCGCGTACATGGTGGCATTCATGGACTACAAGCCCGGCGACATCGCGCGCCCGGCCGCGATCCCCGGCTGGAGCGAGATCGACTACAACCCCGGCGGCGGCTGGCTCAACGCGACCCGGCTCGACCCGAAGATCTTCGCCGACTACGCGCAAACGCTGAACATGCACGACGGCACGCTGTCGACGAACTACCGCTTCGTCTACGCCAACAAGTCGACCGACGTGCAGGTCACCACGTTCGTGAGCCAGGCGGCGCACCATCTCGCCGCCACCCGGCTGACGATCACCCCGCAATTCGACGGCAGCGTGCAGATCACCTTTCCGATCCGGCTGTGGTCGGAGCACCAGCCGCGGTTCCCGATCGCCACGCTGACCGGTGACCAGATGATCGCCGCGGTGATCGCCAGCGGCCAGAACCTGCAGAACAAGCCGGTGCCGACCCCCGACCGCGCCGCCGTGTGGTACCCCGGTCGCACCCGCGTACTGGCCAGCGACGGCGACAGCAAGACCCTGACCGTGTGGCTGGACGGCCGCGCCGAGCACGGACTGGCAATGGCCGAGGCCGCGGCGATCGAGTTGCCGACCGGCCTCGACGTGGAGAGCGTGCAGTTGGAGAAAGGCCCGTACAAGCTGTCGCTGAACCTCACCGCGAAAGTGCGCAAGGGCCGGACCTACGCCTTCACCAAGTACGTCGCGATCTCGCGCCAGGACTGGGGTGGCGACGCCCGCGCCGACGTGGCGCTGGCCACTGCCGCACGCCACACCGGCTTCGACAAGCTGCTCGCCGAACACCGCGCCGCCTGGCACGTACTGTGGCAATCCGACATCGTGATCGATGGTGCCCCCGACGTGCAGCGCGCCGTGCATTCGGACCTGTATTACCTGCTCTCCAACACCACGGTGGGCACGGCCTGGCCGATGGGCGCCTGCGCGTTGACTCCGGGCTACGCCGGCCACGCATTCTGGGACAGCGATTCGTGGGTGTTCCCGGCCCTGCTCCTGCTGCATCCCGAACGCGCCAAGCCGATCGTGATGTTCCGTGCTCGCACCATGCAGCCGGCGCGCGAACGTGCAAAACGGTACGGCGCGAAAGGCACGATGTATCCGTGGGAGGCTGATCCCGAAAGCGGTGCGGACTACACGCCGCACTTCGCCTACGGCGTGTGGCGCGAGATCCACGTCAACGCGGACATCGCGATCGCCCAGTGGCAGTACTACCTGGCCACCGGCGACCAGGCCTGGCTGAAGCAGTACGGCTGGCCGGTGATCCGCGAGATCGCGCAGTTCTGGGCCAGCCGGGTCAGCTGGAACCAGGCGCAGGATCGCTACGAGATCCACCACGTCACCTCGCCCGACGAGGCTTACGACGACGTGCCGAACGACTCGTTCACCAACGCCGCGGCGCGCAAGGCGCTGCGCATCGCGGTCAAGGCGGCCAAGCTGGTCGGCACCACGCCCGATCCGCAGTGGTCGACGATCGCCGACAAGATGTACATCCCGTTCGACCAGCAGCACCAGCGCCACCTCGATTTCGACGCCTCGGTGCCGCACGACAAGATCACCTGGATGGGCTCCTCGCTGATCTGGCTGATGTACCCGAACCTCGACCTGCCGATGTCGCCGCAAGTGCGCCGCAATGATTTCGACTTCCAGTTGGAGGCGCTGAAGACCCACGGCGACGACCCCAACGAGATGATGATGGTGATGCTCGCCGTGGGCGAGGCCGAGCTGGGTGATGGCAAGGCCGCCGGCGAGTGGATCGATCGCAACCTGGTCGGCTTCCTGAAGCCGCCGTTCAACGTGCGCACCGAGACCGTCGCCAACAACGCCGGCTACCTGCTGTCCAGCTCGGCCGGCTTCGTGCAGAGCTTCGTCTACGGCCTCAGCGGCCTGCGCATCGAGGACGACGGGCTGGTGCAGGCGTATCCGCCGGTACTGCCGCCGGCGTGGACATCGCTGACGCTGAAGAACGTCGTCCTCCGCGGCCAGCGCCACGACATCCGCATCGACCGCGATGCCGGCGGCAAGGTGCGGCTGACTCGCGAGACGCGCTGAACCTTTCGCGCCCGGTCGAGGCGGACAGCATGACCGCAACGTGCCCCCGGCGGGCTCGGTGCTGCATTGCGCGCCCTGGACGGCATGTGGCAGGCGCTCTTTTCCGACCCGGGAGATGCCCGAATCGCGCCAGGCGCATGCCGTGAGGGCGCGCTGTCTCGGTCGTCGGCAGGAGCACCAGCAGATGCGCGCAGCCTTTGCCCCACGGCGCGGGGCCGGGTATTCTGGAAAAGATTCCCCACCGCGCGACAAACCATGAGCCTCCAGACCGTCCTGGTCATCGACGATGAACGCGATATCCGCGAGCTGCTCACCATCACCCTCGGGCGCATGGACCTGCAGGTCGAAGCCGTCGGCACCGTCGCCGACGCCCGCCGCGCGCTGAGCGAAAACAGCTACGACCTCTGCTTCACCGACATGCGCCTGCCCGACGGCAACGGCCAGGAGATCATCGAGCTGATCGCCGAAACCTGCCCGGACACGCCGGTGGCGATGATTACCGCCTACGGCAACGTCGACGCGGCGGTGAACGCGCTCAAGGCCGGCGCGTTCGACTTCGTCTCCAAGCCGGTCGACATCCAGATGCTGCGCGGCCTGGTGCGCACCGCGCTGCGGCTGGCCGAGGAGAAGCGCGAAGGCGGCGGCGCCGCCAAGGCCGGCGGCTCCGGCGACCGCCTGATCGGCGACTCGCCGGCGATGGAACAGGTGCGCGCCACCATCGCCAAGCTGGCACGCAACCAGGCGCCGGTCTACATCGCCGGTGAATCGGGCGTAGGCAAGGAGCTGGTCGCGCGGCTGATCCACGAGCGCGGTCCGCGCGCGGGCGGCCCGTTCGTGCCGGTCAACTGCGGCGCGATCCCGTCCGAGCTGATGGAAAGTGAGTTTTTCGGTCATCGCAAGGGCAGTTTCACCGGCGCCAGCGCGGACAAGGAAGGCCTGTTCCAGGCCGCCCAGGGCGGCACGCTGTTCCTCGACGAGGTGGCCGAACTGCCGCTGCACATGCAGGTCAAGCTGCTGCGCGCGATCCAGGAAAAAGCGGTGCGCCCGATCGGCGGCCGCGACGAGATCCCGGTGGACGTGCGCATCCTCTCGGCCACCCACAAGAACCTCGGCCAACTGGTCGAGCAGGGCCAGTTCCGCCAGGACCTGTTCTACCGCATCAACGTGATCGAGCTGCGCGTGCCGCCGCTGCGCGAACGCCGCGGCGACGTGCCGCAGCTGGCCGCGTTCATCCTCAAGTCGCTGGCCGGCAAGAGCGGCCAGGAGGTCGGGCGGCTGACGCCGGCCGCGCTCGACGCGCTGGAAGCCTACGACTTCCCCGGCAACGTGCGCGAGCTGGAGAACATCCTCGAACGCGCCATGGCGATGAGCGACGGCGCCAGCATCGAGGCCTCCGACCTGATGCTGCCCCAGCGCGGCGCGCGCCCGGCGCCGACGGAGGTCGCCGCCACCGCCGGCGCTCCGGCCGCTGCCGCCGCCGCGGCACCCAGCGCCGATGGCGGGCTGGACGACTACATCAGCAACATCGAGCGCACCGCCATCGTCAAGGCGCTGGAAGAATCGCGCTACAACAAGACCGCCGCCGCCCGCAAACTCGGCATCACGTTCCGCGCCCTGCGCTACAAGCTGAAGAAGCTCGGCATCGACTGAAGGCGCAACCCGACGCCTACCCGCGCGCGACGGCTTTCCGCCGCGCAACGAGGGAAGGCGTTCGCACGGGGAATGCCCCGCGACCGCCGCGCAGGGCGGCAACCGCCGGTTCCGGCCACGCGGACCGCAAAGCGGCGCGCCGTGCCTGGGCTACGCGGAGTCGTCGCCCTCCAATCCCTTGCGCAGCGCGCGCAGGAGGGCCGCGGTGCTGACCGGCTTGTCCACGATTTGCAGGTTGTCCAGCGGGGGCAGTTCCTGCGGGTCCGGTGGCGCGTCCGGGCGGGCGAGCAGCACGACGCCGCCCTGGTAACCCTGTTCGACCAGCGCGGCCAGCGTGCGCACGCCGGTGAACAGGTTCATGTCGGCGTCGAGCAGCACCAGGTCGGGCAGGCCGCCGGCCTCGATCCACTGCAGCGCGGCGGTGCCGCTCTGGCTGGCGTGCGCCTGGTAGCCGTAGGCATCGAGCGTATCGGACAGCAGCGACAGCTGGCCGGCCTCCTCCACCACCACCAGCACGCGTTCGGCGGCGCCTTCAAGGCTCTGCATGTCGTCCATCGCCTCGGCGTCGGCTTCCATTTCGTCCAGCGGGATGTAGAGGTCGAAACGGGTGCCGCTGCCGGGTTTGCTGTCCACCCGCATCACGCCGCCGTGGCTGGCCACGATGCGCTTGCACGAGATCAGGCCCAGGCCGGTGCCGGCGTCCTTGGTGGTGAAGAACGGTTCGAACAGATGCTCCAGCACGGCCGGCTCCATGCCCGGCCCGGAGTCGATCACGCTGATGCGCAGGTAGCAGCCGGTGTGCGGCAGCTCCTCGGGCAGGAAGAAGTCGTCGGCCAGCCGCTGCTGGCTGGTCTCGATGCGCAGGCCGCCGCCGTCGGGCATCGCCTGGATCGCGTTGAGGCAGAGGTTGAGCAGGCATTGCTGCAGCTCCGTGTGGTTGCCCTCGAAGGCCAGCTCGGGGTCGTCGATGGCCAGCTCCATCACCACCGAACGCGGCACGCTGCCCTGCATCAGCAGGCCGAACGCGCTCATCAGAGTGCCTACGCGCACGCGCTCGGCGCGGCGGGCACCGCGGGCGAAGGAGAGCATCGAGTGCACCATCTCCAGCCCGCGCTTGCCGCAATCGCGCACCAGGTTGCCCAGCCGCATCAGGCGCGGATCGTCCTGGTAGTCGCGCAGGCTGTCGCCGGCCAGCAGCAGCGGCTGCAGCAGGTTGCGCAGGTCGTGGCTGAGGCCACCGGCGAGCATCGCCAGGCTCTCGAAACGCTGCGCGCGGATCAGGTCGGCCTCGGCGCGACGGCTGGATTTGCGCGCTTCGGCCTCGACCAGCGCGCGGCGCACCGCACTGGCCAGGCGCACGGGGTTCTGCTTGAGGATGTAGTCGGTGGCGCCGTTGCGCAGCGCCTCGATCGCAGCGTCCTCACCCAGCGTCGCGGAGACGAAGATGAAGGGCAGGTCCTCGTCGCGCTCGCGCAGCAGCTCCAGCGCGCGCTGACCGGAGAAACCCGGCACGCTCAAGTCGGACAGCACGATGTGCGGGGCGAACTCGTCCAGCGCGGCCAGGTAGCCGGCTTCGTCGTCGACCAGCCGCGCCTCGTGCAGGATGCCGTCGGCGTCCAGCTCGGCCAGCACCAGCTCCGCATCGAGCTCGCTGTCCTCCACTTGCAGCACCCGTATCGTCGGCATCGACTTGATCTGCCGGTTCGGCATGGTGTTCTCCATCACTGGCCTTGCGGCCCTGCTGCTGGAACCGCGGACGGAAACGCGCCCGCGGTTGCATCGTTGTGCATCAATTGGCCGTCAACTGGCTTCGGGCGCCTCGTTCAGCACCGCCCAGAACCGGCCCAGCGTGCGCACGGCCTCGAAGAACTGGTCCACGTCCACCGGCTTGATCACGTAGGCGTTGGCGCCGAGGTCCCAGCTGCGCGCCAGGTCGTTCTCCTCGCGCGAGGAGGACAGGATCACCACCGGCACCCGCCGCAGGTGCTCGTCATGGCGCATGCGGGTGAGCACTTCCAGGCCGTCCATGCGTGGCATCTTGATGTCCAGCAGCACCACCGCCGGATCGCCCGGCTCGCGCCCGGCCCAGGCGCCGGTGCCACGCAGGTATTCCAGGCATTCCACGCCATCCTCGACGTGCACCACCGGATTGGCCAGGTGGGCTTCGGCCAGCGCGTCCATCGCCATCTCGGCGTCCGCCAGGCTGTCCTCGACCAGCAGCACGGTGCGCAGTTCTTTCTTGTTCATGCCGTCGACTCTCCATTTTGCGCCCCGGCCACGTCGATGGCCGGCAGCGAGAAGTGAAACGTGGCGCCCTGGTCCGGTGTGGCCTGGGCCCAGACCTTGCCGCCGTGGCGCGTGACGATGCGCCGCACATTGGCCAGACCGATGCCGTTGCCCGGGAAATCCGAGGCGCGGTGCAGGCGCTGGAACACGCCGAACAGCTTGTCCGCATACTGCATGTCGAAGCCGGCACCGTTGTCGGCCACGGCGAACTCGTAATCGCCGCGGCTGCTGCGCCCGGCGCTGACCTCGATGCGCGCTACCTCGCGGCGCCCGGTGTATTTCACCGCGTTGCCGAGCAGGTTCTGCCACACCGTGCGCAACATGTTGGCGTCGCCGATGACCATCGGCAGGGGCCCGATCGTCCACACGATGCGCCGGCCCTCCGCCGAGGATTCGGCCAGTGCACGCGCCTCCTCCACCAGCGACTGCATGTCCACCGCCTGCAACCGCAGCGGGCCGCGGCCCAGGCGCGAGAACACCAGCAGGTCGTCGATCAGCAGCGCCATGCGCTGGGCCGCGCTGTCGATCACGCCGATGTAGTGGCTGGTCTTGTCGTCGAGCCGGCCGGCCAGGTGGTGCTCCAGCTTGCGCACGAAGCCCGCCACGTGGCGCAGCGGCGCGCGCAGGTCGTGCGAGACGGAATAGCTGAACGCCTCCAGCTCGCGGTTGATGTCGGAGATCTGGTCGATCTTGCCCTCGAGCTGGCGATTGAGCTCGATCACCTTCTCCTCGGTCAGTGCGCGCACGGTGACGTCGCTGACCGTGAGCAGAAGCGCCGGTTCGTCGGTGAGATCCTGCTGCAGCCGGCGCGCATTGACCACGATGTGGCGCTGCTCGCCGTCGGCCGTGCGCTGGACCAGATCGTAGTCCCACAGTTCACGATCGCTCAGCAACACGTCGCGGAAACGCTGCAACAGGGCGGTGTCGTTCCACACGCCGCCGCCGATCTCGGTGAGGGTCCGCGAGGGTTGCTGCGGGTCCTCGCCGTACAGGTCGCCGAAAGCGTTGTTCACCAGCAGGCTGTTGAGGTTCGCGTCGAACAGCGCGATCGGCTCGCGCACGGACTGCAGGATCAGCCGCGAGCGCAGCACCGCGCGGCCCTCGCGCGTCTCGGCCCGGCGCCGCTGGCGGATCTGCCGCTCCGAGGCGATCACGATGATCGCCAGCAGCACCAACTGCGCCAGCGCGGTGATGCCCTGCACCAGCTGGCCGTTGAATTCGCGGTGGTGGGCAGCCTGCTTGCGTGCGGCCAGCAGCTCATCCTCGTTGGCGACGATGCCGTCGATCTTGGCGGCGAACGGAAACAGGTCGGTGGCCTCGCCCATCGCTTGTCCAGCGCGGCCCACGTCGCCGCGCTGCTGCAGTTCGCGCGCACGAGCCATCAGGGTGAGGCGGCCGGTGACGCTGTTCTCCAACGCACCGATCAAGGTCTGCTGAGCCGGGTTGTCGCGGGTCATCGCACGCAGCTGCTGCAGCAGTTGCGGCACCTGTGCCGCGGTGCTCTCGGCCTCGGCGCGCGTCTCGGCGCCGACGTCGCCGACCAGCATGCGGTAGGTCGCCACCTCGCTGCTGCGGATCAGGTAGGCGACGCGATAGGCGACCGAGCGCACTTCGGTCGAATGGGTGACCCAGCTGTTGGCCAGCACGGTGTCCTGCGTGTTCAGCCGGGTCACCACGTACGGCAGGCCGACGATGATCAGCATGGCCGACAGCAGCCCGGCGACCCGCCAACTCATGAAGCTGCGGAAATTCATTCGATCCAGCCCTCCGCGACCGCCAGCATCAACGACCGCTCCATTCTGGCACGACCCGGCGGATTATCCCTGCGGCGGGGCGCGCACGCCCCACTGGCGGTTGGGCGTGGCCTGCATGCGGAAGTGCAGCTCGCCACCGGCGAGGATCTGCGCGTGGCGCAGGAACGGTCCGGCCAGCGGCTTGCCGTTGAGGGTGACCTCGCCGACGTAGGGATGCGCGTCATCCAGCGGCGCAGCGCTGACGGTGAAGTCCTTGCCGTCGGTCAGGTGCAGCGTGGCGCGGCCGACGAACGGCCGTCCGATCGCGTAGACGTCGCTGGCCGGCGTCACCGGGTAGAAGCCCAGCGCGGTGAACACGTACCAGGCCGACATCTGGCCCAGGTCGTCGTTGCCCGAGAGTCCGTCCGGCCGCGCGGCGTACTGGCTGTCCATGATCTGCTTCAGCCTCTCCTGCGTCTTCCACGGCGCGCCGGCGTAGTCGTAGAGATAGGCGATGTGGTGGCTGGGCTCGTTGCCGTGCGCGTACCAGCCGATCAGGCCGGTGATGTCCTCGACGTGCTTGAAGTGCGCCGGGTCGACCTTGGCGTCGAACAGCGCGTCCAGTTTCGCCACGAACTTCGCCTTGCCGCCCATCGCCTCGATCAGGCCCGCCACGTCCTGCGGCACGTACCAGGAATACTGCCAGGCGTTGCCTTCGGTGAAGTCGCTGCCGTAGCCGGCGGCGGTCGGATCGAACGGTTCGCGGAACTTGCCGTCGCTGAGGCGCGCGCGCATGAAGCCGGTCTGCGGGTCCCACGCGTTCTTCCAGTTGCCGGCGCGTTTGCCGAAGGTGGCGGCAACATCGGTCTTGCCCATCGCCTTCGCCATCTGCGCCAGCGACCAGTCGTCGTAGGCGTATTCGAGCGTCTTGGAGGCGCCCTCGGGTTCCTTGTCGATCGGCACGTAGCCGAGCTTCATGTAGTCGGCGAGATCGCCGTACGGCGCGTAGGTGGCGCTGGCGATCATGGCATCCAATGCCTTGCCGGCATCGAAGCCGCGCACGCCCTTGATGTACGCGTCGGCGATCACCGGCACGGCGTGGTAGCCGATCATGCACCACGTCTCCAGGCCCTGGTACGCCCACACCGGCAGGATGCCGAACGGGCTCGCCTCGCGCGCAGCGATCAGCGAGCGGATGAAGTCGCTGCTGCGTTCGGGATTGAGCAGCACCATCAGCGGCTGCTGTGCGCGGTAGACGTCCCACAGCGACCAGGTCGAATGGAACTCGTAACCCTTGGCCTGATGCACGGCATGGTCGGGACCGCGGTACTGCCCGTTGACGTCCATGCTCAGCGTGGGCGAAAGCATGGCGTGGTAGAGCGCGGTGTAGAACTGCCTGCGCACGGTCGCCGGCGCGTCGACGTCGACCACCGCCAGCGCCTGGTCCCACGCGGCTTTCGCCTGCGCACGGCGGGCGTCGAAATCCCAGCCCTTGCCGTCGGCGTCGAGGTTGGCCACCGCGTTGGCGGCGCTGACCGGCGAGATCGCCACCTTCACCTCCAGCGGCTGCTTCAGCGCGCCGAAGTCGAACACGCCGACCAGCGCGCGGCCGTTCTGCGCGTCGTGGTCGACCGGCTGGTTGCCGGGACCCTTGAAGCCCTTGTAGACGATGTCGTGCTCGCGGTCGTACAGCGTGCGCCCGGTCATCGGCTGGTTGAAACGCATGGCGAAGCACAGCTCGCGCCCGGGCGCCCAGCCGCGCGTGGTGCGGCAGCCGCTGACGGTGCCGTCCTCGGCCACCCGCAACTGCGACCACAGCACCTTGCCGGGGTAGTCGTAGATGCTCGGGCGCAGGTCGAGCAGCAGATGCGCGGGCTTGTCGTTCGGGAAGGTGTAGCGGTGCCAGCCCACGCGGCGACCGGCGGTGAGTTCGGCGCGAATGCCGTAGTCGCTCAGCGTCACCGCGTAATAGCCGGCCTGCACCACTTCGCTGTCGTGCAAGAAGCGCGAGCGGTAGCCGCTGCCCGGTTTGGCGGGATCGCCCGGTTCGAGTTTCACTTCGCCTGCCACCGGCATCACCAGCACGTCGCCCAGGTCCGAATGACCGGAGCCGGAGAAGTGCGTGTGCGAGAAACCCATGATGCTGCTGTCGCCGTACTGGTAGCCGGCGGCCCACTTGTAGGCGTGCTTGAATTCCGGCATCGCCGTGTCGGGCGAGAGCTGGATCATGCCGAACGGCACCGTGGCGCCGGGGAAGGTGTGGCCATCGCCGCCGGTGCCGATGCGCGGATCGACGTCGGCAGCGTGGCCGCCCGCGGCCAGCGCCGGCGAACTGGCCAGGACAGCCAGCAGGGCAAGCAGCATCGTGGGGCGAGGAGTCATGGCAATCTCGGTGGAGGGGACGAATTTCGAAAGTAACACCGGCGCCAGCATGTTGCAGCGCGCGATTGGCGCGACGGTGGAAACGGTTACATTGGCGCGGTTGCCCGCCAGCCGCATGGCGCGCACCCGACCGCCTCCCGCACTGGAAACCACCATGGCCCTCGCCGCTACGCCGCCCCGTCCCACGGCATCCACGCCCGGCTCCAGCCTGCCGCACGCGCCCTACACCAGCAGCTGGCTGGCGCTGGGCGTGCTCACCACGATCTTCTTCATGTGGGGCTTCCTGACCTGCCTCAACGACATCCTGATCCCGCACCTGAAGTCGATCTTCCAGCTCAACTACGCGCAGGCGATCCTGGTGCAGTTCACCTTTTTCGGCGCGTATTTCCTGATGGGCATGCCGGCCGGGCGCATGGTCGCGGCACTCGGGTACAAGAAGGGCATCGTCGCCGGGCTTGCCATCGCCGGCGTCGGCGCGCTGGGTTTCTGGCCCGCCGCGGCGCTGCATCTGTACGCGGCCTTCCTCGGCGCGCTGTTCGTGCTGGCCACCGGCATCACCGTGTTGCAGGTGGCCGCCAACCCGTACGTGGCCCTGCTCGGGCCGGAGAAGACCAGCTCCAGCCGACTGACCCTGGCGCAGGCGCTGAACTCGCTGGGCACCACGCTGGCGCCGCTGTTCGGTGGCCTGCTGATCCTCTCCAACGTGGTCAAGAGCCCGGACGAACTGGCCGTCCTGGAACCGGCGCAACGCCTGCTCTACGACACCCAGCAGGCGCAGGCGGTGCAATTTCCGTACATCGGGCTGGCGGTGGTGCTGTTCCTGCTGGCGCTGTTCGTGTGGATGTTCCGGCTGCCGGCATTGACCGAGTCCACCGACAAGGACGACCACGGCCGCCACGGCTTCGCCGACGTGCTGCGCCATCCGCACGTGCTGTTCGGCGTGCTGGGCATCTTCTTCTACGTCGGTGCCGAGGTGTCCATCGGCAGCTTCATGGTCAACTACCTGTCGATGCCCGACATCGGCCACATGAGCGAGCAGCAGGCGGCGAAATACGTATCCTGGTACTGGGGCGGCGCGATGCTCGGGCGCTTCGCCGGGTCGGCGCTGATGGCGGTGATCTCGCCGCGCAAGCTGCTGGCCACCTTCGCGGCGGTCAACGCGGCGCTGGTGCTGACCACCATGCTGAGCAGCGGCGACACGGCGATGTACAGCATCATCGCGATCGGCCTGTTCAACTCGATCATGTTCCCGACCATCTTTGCACTCGGCATCGAGCGGCTGGGGCCGATGACCAGCAAGGCATCGAGCCTGCTGATCATGGCCATCGTCGGCGGCGCGGTGATCCCGCAACTGCAGGGCGTGCTGGCCGACCATATCGGCCTGCAGCACGCCTTCGCGCTACCGTTGCTGTGCTACCTGTACATCGTGTTCTACGGCGTCAGCGGCTCGAAAATCCGCAGCAGTGTCGACTGACCCCGCCCCTCCCCGGCCCATCCTCTGCTTCGGCGAGGCGCTGATCGACCTGCATGCCAGCGGCGTCGATGCGCACGGTTTCGCCGCCAGTTTCATTCCGTTCGCCGGCGGCGCGCCGGCGAACGTGGCGGTGGCGGTCGCACGCCTCGGCGGCAACGCGCGCTTTGCCGGCATGCTGTCCACCGACCGCTTTGGCGATTTCCTGCTGGCCGACCTGCAACGCGCCGGCGTGGGCACGGTGGACGTGTCGCGCACGGCCGCACCCACCGCGCTGGCGCTGGTCACGCTGGACGCCGCCGGCGAGCGCAGCTTCATGTTCCATCGCGAGCGCACGGCCGACCTGCAATTCCGCGCCGCCGATTTCCGCGCCGAGGCATTCGACGACGTGGCCGTGTTCCACGTGTGCTCCAACTGCCTGACCGAGCCGGCCATCGCCGACGCCACCTGCGAAGGCATGCAGCGCGCGCACGGCGCCGGCGCGCTGGTCAGCATGGACCTCAACCTGCGCCCGGCGTTGTGGCCGACCGGCGTCGATCCGCTGCCGCGGATATGGCCGGCGCTGCACCTGGCCGACGTGGTGAAACTCTCGGCCGAGGAATTCGCCTGGCTGGCCCCGGGGGGCGAGGAGGAGGCGCTGGACCGCCTGTGGCGTGGCCGCGCGCGGCTGCTGGTGGTCACCGACGGCGCGCGGCCCATGCGCTGGTTCCATCCGGATGCCGAAGGGGAACTGCCGGGCTATGCCGTGGCGATGGTCGACAGCACCGCCGCCGGCGACGCGTTCGTCGGCGGCCTGCTGTGCCGCCTGGCCGAACTCGATGCCACGCCCGACCGGCTCGACCGCCTGGTAGGCCAGCTGCCGCGCCTGCACGCGATGCTGCGTTTCGCCGCCGCCTGCGGCGCGCTCACCGTCACCCGCCGCGGTTCGTTCGCCGCGATGCCCAGTGGCGCTGATGTGCTCGACTTCATGGAGAGGCAAGCATGACTGCCGCACCCGATTTCCGCTCGCCCGAATTCCTGCGCCAGCACATCGCGCAGACGATGGCGTTCTACCACCCACGCGCGATCGACCCGGCCGGCGGCTTCTTCCACTACTTCAAGGACGACGGCACGGTATACGACCGCAGCCATCGCCACCTGGTCAGCAGCACGCGCTTCGTCTTCAACTACGCCATGGCGGCGATCGAATTCGAACGCACGGACTATCTCGACGCGGCGCGGCACGGCCTGCGCTACCTGCGCGAGGTCCATCGCAACCCCGCCAACGGCGGTTACCACTGGACCATCCGCGACGGCCGGCCGGAAGACAGTTCCAACCAGGCCTACGGCGTCGCCTTCGTCTTGCTGGCCTATGCCACTGCGCTGAAGGCCGGCATCGAGGAAGCCAAAGACTGGATGGACGAGACCTGGGATCTGCTCGAGCAGCGCTACTGGGAGGCCGACGCGCGGCTGTATCGCGACGAAGCCGATGCCGACTGGCATTTCAGCGACTACCGCGGCCAGAACGCCAACATGCACATGTGCGAGGCGATGATCGCCGCCTACCAGGCTACCCATGAACCGCGCTATCTCGAACGCGCGTTCACCCTCGCCGACCGCATGACCCGCGACCAGGCCGCCAAGGCCGGTGGCCTGGTGTGGGAACACTACGACCGAAACTGGAACATCGACTGCGAGTTCAACCGGGACGACCCGAAGAACCTGTTCAAGCCGTGGGGCTTCCAGCCCGGCCACCAGACCGAATGGGCCAAGCTGCTGCTGATCATGGAACCGCTGCTGCGCGCGCGCGGTACGCCGCAGGACTGGCTGCTGCCACGCGCAAGGGAACTGTTCGACCGCGCGCTGTCCCACGCGTGGGACGATGAACACGGCGGCATCTGCTACGGCTTCGCGCCGGACGGCAGCGTCTGCGACGGCGAAAAATATTTCTGGGTGCAGGCCGAGTCGCTGGCCGCCGCCGCGCTGCTGCACGCACGGACCGGCGAGCCCGTCTATGACGACTGGTACAGGCGCCTGTGGTCCTACGCGTGGGAGTATTTCGTGGATCACCGGCATGGCGCCTGGTACCGCATCCTCACCCGCGACAACCGCAAGATCGATGACGAGAAGAGCCCGGCCGGCAAGACCGACTATCACACCATGGGCGCGTGTCACGAACTGCTGACGCTGCACCGCCGCAGCGAACAAACCACACCCCCTTCCCAAGGCAGCGCATGAACAAATTCACCTGCACCCTCGCCGCGACACTCGCCGTCCTGCTGGCACTGCCGGCCTTCGCCGCCGACACTGCGCCCGCCGCATACAACCCGCTGCAGACGTTCGCGCCGTTCACCTACCCGCAACCGGCCAACGCCATGCGCAATGCCAGCGGCAAGCCCGGCCCGCTGTTCTGGCAGAACCGAGCCGACTACCACATCCAGGCCACGCTCGATCCCGCCACCCGCAAGCTCAGCGGCAGCGAAGTGATCACCTACACCAACCACAGCCCCGACACGTTGCCGGTGCTGTGGCTGCAGATCGAACAGAACCGCTACCGCAAGGACGCCCGCGGTGCGTTCGGCGGCGCCAAGTTCCCCACCGAGTTCACCAGCGGCGAGCACATCCGCTCGGTCGAGGTGGAGGACGCCGGCGGCCACAGGCAGAAGGCGCGCTGGACGATCAGCGACACCCGCATGCAGGTCACCCTGCCCACCGCGCTGAAAGGCCACGGCGGCCAGCTCAAGCTGCACATCACCTGGGATTACACCGTACCCGGCGAGTTCGGCGGGCGCACCGACGTCAACGCGAACAAGCAGGGCGACATCTTCGAGATAGCGCAGTGGTATCCGCGCATGGCCGTCTACGACGACCTGCGCGGCTGGGACACCCAGCCCTACCTCAACAGCGAGTTCTACCTCGAATACGGCGACTTCGACTATCGCGTAACCGTGCCCGCGGACATGCTCGTGGTCGGCTCCGGCGAACTGCTCAACCCGCAGGACGTGCTGACCGCCACCGAGCGCAAGCGTCTCGACCAGGCCCGCCACAGCGACGCCACCGTGATGATCCGCACCGCCGCCGAAGTCGGCGACCCGGCCAGCCGCCCGAAACACGGCGGCACGCTGACCTGGCACTTCGCGATGAAGAACACCCGCGACGTGGCCTTCGGCGCGTCCAAGGCGTACATCTGGGATGCGGCGCGCATCAACCTGCCCGATGGCAAGACCGCGCTGGCGATGTCGGCCTACCCGGTGGAGAGCGCCGGCGACCAGGCCTGGGGCGTGGCCACGCAGAACCTGAAGAAGTCGGTGGAGTTCTTCTCGCGCACCTACTCCCCGTATCCGTACCCCGTCGCCATCAACGAAGCCGGCACCGCCGGCGGCATGGAATACCCGGGTATCACCTTCGACCACAAGAAGGCCGCCGGCGCCGTCCTGCGCATGCTGATCGCGCACGAGATCGGCCACACCTGGTTCCCGATGGTCGTGGGCAGCAACGAGCGGCGCGATGCGTGGATGGACGAAGGCTTCAACACCTTCGTCGACGTCTACGAGGCCGAGGCGTTCGACGGCGGCAAGTTCGCGCCCAAGCGCGACAGCGAATACGCCCCCGGGAAAGGCACGCCCGCCGAACAGATCGCCGCCATCCTGAAGGATGCCGCCGCGCCGCCGCCGATGACCCTGGCCGACGCGATCCCGGAGAAGTACCGCCACCCGATCACCTATTTCAAGGCCGCCTTCGGCCTGGTGCTGCTGCGCGAGCAGATCATCGGCCCGGAACGCTTCGACCCCGCCTTCCGCCGCTACATCGCCACCTGGTCGTACAAGCACCCCAGCCCGTCCGACTTCTTCCGCTTCATGGAAAGCGACACCGGCGAAGACCTGGGCTGGTTCTGGCGCGGCTGGTTCGAGCACAACTGGCAATTCGACATGGCCGTGCAGAAAGCCGCCTACACCGACGGCGACTACCGCAAGGGCGTCGACGTCACCGTGGCCAACCTCGACCAGCTGGTGCTGCCCGCCACCCTGCAACTGGTCTACGACGACGGCAGCAAGCAGGACGTGCGCGTGCCTTGGGAAACCTGGATGCAGCACCGCAGCTACGTGATCCACGTCGACGGCACGCGCAAGCTGAAATCCGCCACGCTCGACCCGGCCCTGGCGCTGCCCGACAGCGATCGCAGCAACAACAGTTTCGCGATGCCGTAAGCGCGGCCCGGCAGCCGGCCACCGGCTGCCTTGGCGAGGTTCCGCGCCCACACGATGCCGCTGGCGGCTCGCCCGCAGGCATTCGCATCGCCCGACGTTATGAATACGTATGTGGACGTTGGTTGCTGCAGCGCGATAGCACCTAGCCTAGGGCCGTTCTTGCCAAGCCTTTGCCGTCATCCCAGCGAACGCTGGGATGACGGCTTGTTCAAATCTCGCAGTGCAAGGGCCACACCGCCAGCCAGGAAACTACCGATGAATCCCTGCGCACGCACCAACTCGCCACGCCAAACCCCGCAATGCTGAGTGCCGCCGCGCGCGACAAACCGGAGCTCTCATTCCGCCAAATCTGGAACATGTGCTTCGGTTTCCTCGGCATCCAGTTCGGCTTTGCTCTGCAGACCGCCGACGTCAGTCGCATCTTCCAGACCCTGGGCGCCTCGCTGGAGCAGATCCCGGCGCTGTGGATCGCCGCGCCGATCACCGGGCTGATCGTGCAGCCGATCATCGGCCACTATTCCGACCGCACCTGGACGCGGCTGGGTCGGCGGCGGCCGTACTTCCTGGTCGGCGCGCTGCTGGCCACGCTGGCACTGCTGTGGATGCCGAACGCCGGCACGCTGTGGGCGGCGGCGATCGCGCTGTGGCTGATGGACGCCACCTTCAACGTGGCGATGGAGCCGTTCCGCGCCTTCGTCGCCGATCAGCTGCCGGTGCGCCAGCGTCCGCTGGGCTATCTGATGCAGAGCTTCTTCATCGGGATCGGCGCGGTGGTCGCCTCGATGCTGCCGTGGATACTCACCCACTTCGGCGTCAGCAACGTGGCACCGCCGGGCACAATTCCCGACACGGTGAAGTACGCCTTCTACGCTGGCGGCGCGGCGATGTTCGGCGCCGTGCTGTGGACAGTGCTGAGCACGCGCGAGTATCCGCCGGAGCAACTGCAGGCCTTCGACCCGGCGCCTGCCGTGCAGGCGCTGCCCGACCTGCACGGCATCTGGCGCAACGGCGCGGCGTGGCTGCTGGCCGGCGCCGTGCTGGCCTCGCTGATCGAGCAGTACCGGCTGCGCCAGGAGGTCTACCTGCTCGCCGCCGGCCTTGCCGTCTACGGCCTGCTGCTACTCGGCTACAACCTCATGCTGAAACTGCGCCCCGCGCTCGGCCGCCGACGCGGCCTGATCGGCCACGTGCTGGGCGACCTGCACGTGATGCCGCCGGCCATGCGCCAGCTCGCCTGGGTGCAACTGTTCTCGTGGTTCGCGTTGTTCGCCATGTGGATCTACACCACCGCCAGCGTGGCCCAGGTGCAATTCGGCGCCACCGACGCGCACTCGGCGCTGTTCAACCAGGCGGCCAACTGGGTCGGCGTGCTGTTCGGCGCCTACAACGCCTGCGCCGCGCTGGCCGCGTTCGCGATCCCGTGGATGGTGCGCCGCTGCGGCCTGCGCGCCAGCCACCTGATCAACCTCTGGCTGGGCGGCGCAGGGCTGCTCTCGTTCCTGTTCATCCGCGACCCGCACTGGCTGCTGCTGCCCATGCTCGGCGTGGGCTTCGCCTGGGCCTCGATCCTGTCGCTGCCCTACGCGATGCTGTCGGACAACCTGCCCGCGGCAAAGATGGGCGTGTACATGGGCATCTTCAATTTCTTCATCGTGATCCCGCAACTGATCGCCGCCAGCGTGCTGGGCGAACTGTTGAAGCGGTGCTTCCATGGGGAGCCCGTGTGGGCATTGGCGGTGGGTGGGGTGAGCCTCTTTGTTGCGGGATTGTGCACGTTGCGGGTGCGGTTGGGGGAGGGGTAGTAGCACAACCACCAATCGAATCAGGAACCTGGTGTTTCTGCGGCTTCCCGCCGCTGCGAATGGGTCGATTGCCCCAGTGGACGCGGCAGTTGGCGCGTGATCGATTGCCCCAACCTTTTCTCAGCGGCGCCCCAGGAATCCCTTGTGAAACTCCTGCAGCAGCGTCAAGGCGCGCACAGGGTCTGCGCGGTCCATCTCGGCTGCCAGTCGAAGCGTGCCGGCCGGATCCACCTGCGGCTCCAGGATGCTGGTGATAGTGGTGATGGACTGTTCGTTTCCGGGCTGGTCAAGAACAGATCTTGCATCTGCGCCCAGCAACCACGCACCGGCTCGGTTGTAGTCGAATGTGTCGCCCAACAGGTAGGTCGCGTCGCCGGAGAGTCGTTGGCTGTTGCCAGCATCAAGGTAGTTTTGCAGCACCAGGTAGAGATCATAGGCATCTTTTCCAGGCGCATCGCGGCCGCGCTCGAACCATGCGATCAACTTCACCAGCATCAAGGCGGGTAGCGAGATGACGCTGAGAACAACGTCACCAGGCAACCGGACCCGTTCGGCGAACTGGAGTGCTTCGCGATAGCCCAGCACGTTCATGGCGACATCATGCTCGGGCGGCCATGCGACATGCCGATTGACGCCTTCCACACCATCGAAAGGGATGATGTCGACCGGCATGCCGTTCTTGTACTGCAGCCTGTGCATGGTCCCCTGTACTGCGATGAATTCGCCGGTCTCGATGAGGTTCGTTCTTGTGCGCTGGAATGTCAGCCAGCTCCGAGTCGCGAGCGCAAAGTCGATGTCGGCGGTACCGCGGGCAATCGCGATACCGTGCGCATACGTCAACAGGATGTCCCGCGCCATCGCGCCGACGAGGAGGACTGGCGCGTCACCTGTCTGCGCCAGGACAGCCCGCACCACGTCCGCCATCGACTGCAGACGCCGATCGCTACTCAAGTCGATCAAGGATTGCTCCATGGAGTAGTGTCGCGGTTTCCAGACATCGCGCATCACCGATCGCCAGCAGATCCGCGTAGACGAGCAGCGTGGGTACGAGTCCCTGCTCGTCATCCTCGAACGCCCAGAATCGACGGAGCACCTCCACATTGCCCACGGCGTCTGGCCGCAGTCGCTGCTCAAGGAGTAGGCGCGGCTCGAGACGATGGCCATAGAACGTCGCGGTGCCAGGCCTGAGGTGCTGCGTGAGCCTGGCGCCCGCCGGTTCCCCGCCCAAGGCAAGGTCGTACCGCTGGGCATTCTCCGGAGTAGCCCACTCCAATGTCTCGGCGCGATAGCGACCAAGCACCATTTTTGGCCGCAGCGTGCGTGCGTATGCCTCTGTCCACTGCGCGACGAGGGTTTCCACGTTTACCAGGCGCCGGCCATGCTGCGGCACGGTCGCGAGGAATCCCAGGCGCGGCAGTTCGGCCATGACCCACCCGACCGTGCCATGAGCCACGCCCGCCAACTTCGCGATGTCCCGATAAGGAAGCGCGGCGCGCTCCGGTGCGCACAGGAGCGTAAACAGCACCTGCAGACCCGTAGCCGTGAACGCGCGCCCCGTGCCTGTTGGCGCCTCAGGTGCGACACGCGGGCGCTCACCTTTCACCCAGACCATGAAGTCGGGCGTCTGCAGATAAGCGTTGCCCGCGGCATCCATGAAGTGCACTTGCCGCTTGCGCAGTTCGTCTGCGAGGTTCGGGGTTACGTAATCCGTCACCAGCATCCTGTTTGGCCCCAGCTGACGGAGCTGATGGACGATGGCGCCCAGCGTTCCGGGGCGAAGGCCCCGCTTGGTCTCCACCTCGTACCGCGCTTGGTGATCGCCATAGTGGATATCAACAACCGCATCGGCCTGCCGCTCTCCTTTGGCGGTCCCGGCGGTAACCAGGCGCGCATCCAGACCATGCCTCTGCGCCGCCTCCAGGGCGGCTGGAAGTAGGGTGTCCCCGGGTTTTCGGGCGGCTTTGTCCATTTATACGTATTGTCCACGTTTCGTGGACATCGGTCAATAATGGACAAACTTGTCCACTGAAAGCTACCGTCCATGCTTTGTGGACAAGCCAGATTGTTGGACAGAATGGAACGCGCCCGCCCTCTGTCACAACAATTGTTCGCTCTACTGAATCCGCCCGAGCGGGGGCGATTGAAGCCAGACATGAGCAAGTACAGCGCTGTGCCCACGGAGCAGATGGTGCGCAAAATGATGCCGCCATTCCAACCAGGGCGTAGCCGCCATCCGTCGTGAGGCCAGTATCCCGGCTGCTTAATTGCCTCCGTCCCCTATTGCCGCCCGTTCTAGCTGCCGAGAGGCTTGCTGGGACGTCCCCTTTGGGTCGGACAGCGATCATCGGCAACACTCACCAGCCTACGAATCGGCGAACGTCGACCAACGGTCGCTGACCGGCCAAGGCCCGTCAGTCGTCATCTCTGCTGGGGTCACCAGATAGCGGACGTTGATAGCTCACGATGACGGCAGATCAAGCACTCCTCGTCGCCACCACTGGCGGCACTGACGCGGCACGCAATGCCGGCCCTAGCACGGCGAGCTGACCGACCAGCCACAACGCGATCGCGCCGACCGGAAAGTAGATCGCCGGCAGTCGCGGCAATTCGTAATGCAGCATCAGGAACAGGTTGATGCCATAGGCCAGCACCATCCCCAAGGCGATACCGATCGTCGCCAGCAGGAAGTTCTCGGTCTGGAAGTAATGCAGGATGTTGCCGCGGGTGGCACCGAGCGCACGGCGCACGCCGATGGTGCGGCGGCGCTGCGAAACCCAGAAACTGGCCAGGCCGACGATGCCGAGCGCGGTGACGATCAGTAGCGCGGCGATCACGCCGGCAAGGATGCCGGCCATGGCTCGATCGTTGGCGAAGAACTCGCGGCGCGCCTCATCGTAAGTGCGTGCTTTCAGTACCACACGATTGGGATTGAGCTGCTTGAGCTTGGCCACCGCCGCTTTCAGTACTGACTCTCTATCCTGCGGCGCGCAGCGGATGAAGTAGCTCGCACCATCGGCCGAGGTCATGCGAAGCGGCCAATACGTGCTGTACTGCGCGCCCTGCTGCAGGTTGTTCTGGCGCGCCAGAACAGCGACCACACCGATTACGCGAAACGGAATGCCGTTGCGGACGTAGAGCGTCTTGCCCAATGCCTCCTGCCCAGGCCACAACCGCTCGGCGATGGCGCGCGTGATGATCATGACCTGCGGCAGGCCCTTCAGGTCACCACGGTTCAAGGCAGCCACCGCGGTCTCGAAGTCGACGAACTCGTCGGGCTGGAAATCGCGACCCGCCACCAATTGCACTCCCAGTGTGGGCAGCAGGTTCTGGCCTAGATACTGACCTGCATCAAGCGTTTTCTCTTGCTGCAGAGGATCCAACTTGATGCTCTTGCTCGACGAGCCATCGAGGGCGAACGGCAAGTAGCGGTCCAGCGCCACTTGCTTGACGCCGGGAATCTGCTGCAGCGCCGCCACGTCGGTCTGCGTCTGCGCCTTGGCATCGGGGGTATTGTCAATGTATCCCAGCTGGATCTGCACTAATTCGTGCTCGGCGATGCCGCTGGGTATGTCCATACGCCGCAGTCGCTGGCCGATCAGGAACACCGCGTTGCAGACGATGGCGCAGGTCAGCGCGATCTCCAGAATCAGCAGCCATGCGGTGAGCTTGTGCCGGCGCAGGGTGGAGAGGATCGGCAGGATGTCCATGTCAGTTGCTCTTCAGCTGCAACGCGGGCGTGATCTGGCAGGCGCGCCAGGCCGGCAGCAGACCGGCCAGCAGGCTTGCGCCCAACGCCAGCAGGAAGGTGGCCAACAGCATCGCCGGGTCCAGATGCGCCAACGCCGCATACTCCGCCGGCTGCCGGCGCACCAGCCACAGTCCGAGCCAGGCCAGCAGCAGGCCACCGATGCCTCCAGCAAGGCCGACCACACCAGACTCCACCAGCAATTGCGCGAACAGCGAGCGTTTCGATGCACCCAGCGCGCGGCGCACGCCCAGCTCGCCAGCACGGCGCATGAACTTGGCCAGCATCAAGCCCACCGTGTTGACCAGACACACCAGCAGAAAACCGAATGCCAACCACGTCTGCAGGCGCACGTCATCCGGTACCACCTGGTTGTAGTCCAGCCACTGCATGACGTTGAATAGCTGCACGTTGGGTGGTCGCTGGAAGCGGCCGAGCGCTTTTTGCTGTTTCGAGTAATGGATAAGGAACGTTTTATATGCGGCCGCCTTGGTCGGCGTATCCAGTTGCACCCAGAACTCCAGCCACGCGCAAGACGCCGTATGGCTGGGGTGCTTGCCGGCACCAGCGTTGCGCCAGCAGCGGACTTCGCCGTCGTGATTCACGCCCACGTCCTGCGAGGTGGACAGCGGCAGGTAGACGTCTTCATTTTCACCGTAGCTTTTGCGAGTGAGGTCGTAGAACTGCGGATTGGGATCCCAGTCGCCGAGCACGCCGATGACGCGGAACGCCGCCCCTGACACGCGCAGCGTTTGACCCGTACTGTCCTTGCCACCGAACAGCTTGTCGTTGAGCGCGGCGCTGATCACCACCACGCGCGCACGCGCATCGTCGTCCGCCGCATTCCACGCGCGACCGTATTCAAACGGCACGCCGAACATGGGAAAGAAATCGGCGGTGGTGTAACGCGCCGCGTCGTAGAACGGATCGAGCATCGCATTGTGCGGCTGCACCGCCACCAGGCCGCTGGTCATCAGGGCCTGACGATCCGCGCGTTTGGCGCGCAGCAGATTCATGCCGTCGATCCAGCTCATCAGATTCATCGGCTCGGTCTTGCCTGCCAGATAGCCGCTCATGTCACGCGGATCGATCTGCGGGTAATACAACGTGCTGCTGCGCCCCGGCACCGGATCACCCGACAGCACATGCAACACAGTCAGCGTAGTCATGCTGGCGCCGATGCCCAGCGCAATCGCCAGCACCATCAGCGCGGTGAGTGCCTTGTTACGCTTCAGACTACGTAGGGCAAGATCAAGGTAATAGCCAAACACGCGAAAAAATCCTTGCCGATAGTTGACGGTGGAGGCTTGCTTGATGCGACGTTTTGCGGGTCTTCGGTATTCTTGGAAGTGTCCGCGTTAGCGATGTAGAGCCCAGCTGGCCACGACTAGTCCGACAACATGGCGATCGTCCTTAGCCACACGTCGGCCAACGCAGTCCAGCCGGTGATCGGCAACTTTGCTCTTCGTAAACCGAACGTGTGTTCACCGTGTGCGTATAGATGCATTTCTGCTGGCACGTGCGCCTTGGCGAGCGCAGCGTAGTAGACCAGCGACTGATGCAGCCCATCCATGTAGTCATCTTCAAACTTTCATAAAGCTGCTCATTTTGGCGCTCGACCAAAGTTGTGCGATCAAGGCAGGACGCCAGACTAGCCCTATCAATTTTGCGCACCAGATCGTGCGTGCTGCTGACGATTTCATGGCTTTTTCGGGCCAGTTGGCTGCAGAAGCTTCAGTCGTTGCGCGCAGCAGTGGGTATGCATCCGAAACCGATACTCGCCCAATTGAGGCTCCGCATCGGCAGCAATCTGCAAGTTAACGCGCAAAAATTTCAATAGATCGGATTTGTCGGGCCACCATCGCAGGTGGTTGGGCAACGCCAGCACCGAAGTTCGTCGTAGACCACACGTCCCCCAAGCGGACGGTCACCGCCGGCAGAAACGGGTCGACAGCTGACGTCTACCCGAAGGAATCATCTCTCGCGACCGTTCAAGCGAAAGCTCTCGCCCATCCGCGGCAAGAAAGCAGTCCAGCGTCGGACGGCGTCGCGCGACATGTTCGGGAACAGCCGATAGCTGCCAACGCAGGCAGCGTGACTTCATGAGGTCATGAATCCGACAGGCCCCGGCGGTGATTGGACAAGTGCCGCCGATGTTTGTGGCACTTCGGGTTCCTACCATGACCCAAGTCAAGCCAACCCGCGATCGCCGCAGCGGCTTGCACGACACGACAGGAATCCGACATGGCCATCGACCTCGACCGCCCCTACCCGCTTACCGCGCAGCAGATCGCCGACTATCGGCGCGACGGCTTCATCAAGCTCAAGCAGGTGTTCAATGCCGACGAGCTGGCGCATTACGGCGCGGAGATCACCCGCCTCACCATCGCGCTGAACACGCAGACCAAGCCGCTGGAGGAGCGCAGCACCTATGACCGCGCGTTCCTGCAGGTGATGAACCTGTGGTGCGAGAGCGAGACGGTACGCGAGTTCGTGTTCGGCAAGCGCCTGGCCGGTCTTGCCGCCGCGCTGATGGAAGTGGACGGCGTGCGGCTGTATCACGACCAGTCGCTGTACAAGGAGCCGGCCGGCGGGATCACGCCCGCGCATGCGGACCAGTATTACTGGCCGCTGGCCAGCGATCGCACCATCACCGCCTGGGTGCCGCTGCAGGCGGTGCCGCAGGACATGGGGCCGCTGGCGTTCTTCGCCGGCAGCCAGCACGTGGAGTTCGGCCGCGACCTGGGCATCTCGGACGAGAGCGAGCACGCGATCACCGCCAACATGGAGGCGCAGGGCTTCCGCGTGGTGGACGAACCGTTCGATCTGGGCGAGGTGAGTTTCCACTCCGGCTGGACCTTCCATCGCGCCGGCCCCAACCGCTCCGCGCAGCCGCGTTCGGTGATGACGGTGATCTACATGGATCGCGACATGCGCCTGAAGGCACCGGACAACCACATGCAGCAGGCCGACTGGGAACGCTGGTGTACCGGCGCCGTGGTCGGCAAGGTGATCGACACGCCGAAGAACCCCCTGCTTTTTGAGAGCGAGCTGTTTGAGGACAAGGCGGTCACCGCATGACGGCCAACGTCATCCGCGGCAGCGCGCTCATCGCCGACGGCGAGAGCCACTTCAGCCTGGAGACCGTCGAGGTCGATCCGCCCGCCGCCGGCGAGGTGCGCGTGGCGATCGCGGCGGCCGGCGTCTGCCATACCGACCATGCCTCGCTGCGCTGGCCCGGCCCGCTGGTGCTGGGCCATGAGGGCGCCGGCCACGTCGAGGCGATCGGCGCCGGCGTGGAAGGTCTCGAGATCGGCCAACCCGTGCTGCTGAACTGGGCCATCCCCTGCGGCCATTGCTTCCAGTGCGAACGCGGCGCCGCGCCGCTGTGCGAACGCACCCACGAACTGGATGTGCCGCAGCTCGGCAACAGCCGCGCCCATGCCGGCGCCACGCGCTGGCGCGGCCAGCCGATCGAACGCTCCTTCCACCTCGGCACCTTCGCCAGCCACACCGTGGTGCGCGCGGAAGCGGTGACGCCGCTGCCGCCGGAGCTGCCGCTCGACGCCGCCTGCATCCTCGGCTGCGCGGTGATGACCGGAGTGGGCTCGGTGCTGAACGCGGCAGCCGTGGCGTCCGGCGACACGGTGGCTGTGCTCGGCTGCGGCGGCGTTGGGCTGAACGTGGTGCAGGGCGCGCGCATCGCCGGCGCACGCACCATCATCGCCATCGACCACGTTTCTGCCCGGCTGCAACGCGCACACGAGCTGGGCGCCACCCACACGCTGGCGCCGCACGCGCTCGACGACGATTACGTGCAACTTGTTGCCGAGGTGCGCGCGCTCACCGACGGCCGCGGCGCCGACCACGCCTTCGAAGCCACCGGCGTGCCTGCGCTGGCGTTCCTGCCCCTGCGGCTCGCGCGCAACGGCGGCAATGCGCTGCAGGTGAGCGGCGCGCATGGCTCGCCCACGGTGGAACTCACCGACCTGTTCTGGAACAAGCGCTACCTGGCGCCGTTGTACGGCGGCTGCGTGCCCTCGCGCGACTTTCCGCGGTTGCTCGGCTGGATCGCCGAGGGCAAGCTGGAACTCGCCTCGCTGATCAGCCATCGCTACCCGATGGAATCGCTCGCCCAGGCTTTCGACGACATGCTGGCCGGACGCAGCACCAAGGGCGTGCTGCGCATCGCATGAACGACGACATCTTCCGCACCATCGAGGTTTCCGACCCTGCCCTCGCGGCGGACGGGCTGACCTTCGTCACCGTCAAGAGCCCCGCACTGCGCCGGCGCGCCGACGTCACCCTGTTCGTGCCGCCCTCGGCGCGCGGCGTGGCGAACCTGCCGATCGTGATGCTGCTGCACGGCGTGTACGGCTCGCACTGGGCGTGGGCGCTGAAGGGTGCGGCACACCTCACCGCCGCGCGGCTGATCGACGAAGGCGCGCTGCCGCCGGTGGTCCTGGCCATGCCTTCCGACGGGCTGTGGGGCGACGGCTCCGGCTATGTCGCGCATGCCGACCACGACGCCGAACGCTGGATCATTGACGAGGTACCCGCGCTGGCATGCGAGCTCGTCGCCGGCTGCACCGCGCGCTCGCCGCTACTGGTGGCCGGTCTCAGCATGGGCGGCTTCGGCGCGCTGGGGCTGGCCGGCAAGTATCCGCAACGCCTCGCCGCCGCCGCGGCGCTGTCGGCCGTGACGGAAGTCGCGCAGCTCGATGCGCTGATCGAGGAGACGCGCGACGACTGGAGCCCCGCACCCGCCGACCGCAGCGTGCTGGCCGCGCTGACCGGCGCTGCCGGAACCCTGCCGCCGCTGCGCATCGACTGCGGCCTGGACGACCCGTACCTGGAAACCAATCGCGAACTGCACCGCGCCCTGAAGCACGCCGGCATCGCGCACCACTACGCCGAAACCGAAGGCGGCCACGACTGGCCCTACTGGTCCACCACGCTGGAAAGCACGCTGCGTTTCTTCGGCGACGTGCTGCACACCACGGGAGACGATCCATGAAACTCGCACGATCGCTGTTCGCCATCCTTGCCGTCGCCGTGCTGGCCGGCATGGCTTCGCCGCCGGCGCGCGCCGCGGTGCCGGCGGCCGCCCAGGCGCAAAGCCAGGTGTTCTACCAGATCTTCTTCCGCAGCTTCCGCGATTCCAACGGCGACCGCATCGGCGACCTCAAAGGTCTGACCGCGAAGCTCGGCTACATCAGGCAACTCGGCGCCACCACCGTGCTGCTCACGCCGCTGCAGCCCTCGCCGTACTACCACAACTATTTCGCCACCGCGTTCAAGGCGATCGACCCGGCCTACGGCACGATGGACGACTACTTCGCCTTCGTCCGCGCCGCGCACGCGCTGGGCCTGAAGGTATATCTCGACCAGGAGTTCCAGTACGTCGCCGAAGGCCACCCGTGGTGGCAGGACTCGATCTGCAAGCCGCACGCGAAGTACGCCGATTACCTCCTGTGGAAAGACAAGCAGCACTGCGTGGCCGAGCCCTTCCTCGGCAAGGCGAAGTGGGCCGGCTACGACGGCCGCGACATCGGCATCGCGATGGTGAACCTGGAAAACCCGGCGGTGCGCGACTACTTCCGCGACCTGCTGCTGTACTGGGCCGACCCGCATGGCGACGGCAGCGGCCGCGACGGCGTGGACGGTTTTCGCATCGACCACATGATGGACGACCTCGACCACAAGGGCCTGGACACGAACCTGTTCGACGGCTTCTGGGCGCCGATCTTCCACGCGCTGAAGACGCGCCGCCCCGCGCTGCGCATCCTCGCCGAACAGGCCGACTGGGGCTACGGCGAGAAATGGCTGCGCGACGGCCATGCCGACATGGTGTTCGCCTTCCCGCTGCGCGGCGCGCTGGTGTCGCTGGACAAGGCGACCATCGTGGAGAACATCCGCGCCACCGACGTCGCCACGCCGCCAGGCAAGCGCCAGCTGATCTTCCTGGAGAACCACGACATCGACCGCTACATGTCCGAGGTGCACGGCGACCCCGCCAAGGCGCGCGCCGGTGCCGCCATCGCGCTGATGCTCAAGGGCGATCCGCTGATCTACTACGGGCAGGAGCTGGGTATGCGCGGCGTGCAGCCGAAGAACCTCGGCAAGTCCGGCGGCATTCCGCTCACCGACGCCGTGGGCATCCCGGTACGCGAGGCGTTCCGCTGGGACGCGAACCTGGCAGCCCCCGGCTCGGCCATCTGGTACCGCGGCGAGCAGTGGTTCTGGAAGGATCGCTTCAACCGCTCGCACGACGGTGTCTCGCTGCAGGAAGAGCAGGCGCGGCCCGATTCGCTCTACCACTGGTACAAGCAGCTGCTCGCGCTGCGCCACGCGCGGCCGGAGATCTCCGCCGGCGGGCAGCGCGTTCTGTGCGACGACGACAGCGCAGTGCTGTGCATCCTGCGTGGGGAAGGTGCGCAGCGCACGTTGCTGCTGGTGAACCTGGGCACGGTCGACGCGAAACCACGACTCGATCCGCAACTCGTCGCCGGCAACACCTGGAAAGACCTGCTGGACCACGGCGCACCCGCCTCGCCCGACGCCACGCTGCATCCGATGCAGGTGCGCATCGTGGGTACGCTTGTGCGCTGAAAACCCTCCCTCACTGTTCGCCCCGCGAGGTTGTGAGAGTTCGCGAGGCCGGCTTTCGCTTCCCCTGCGTCGCGGGGGAAGCTGCCCGGAGGGCTGAAGGGGGCGCTCTTCGATCGGCGTAAAAAGGCAACAGCAGCGCGGCTCTGCCGCGCCCCCCTTCCGCCTTCGGCACCTTCCCCCGCAAGCGGGGGAAGGAACAACAAGACGCCCCGCCTTCCTTGAATTTCTCACACCCTCCGAGCGTAGCGAAGCACCATCACCGTTCACCCTGAGCGTAGCGAAGCGCCATCACCGTTCACCCTGAGCGTAGCGAAGCGGAGTCGAAGGCCCCACCGGCAACGAGGCGTTTCGACTCCGCCCGCTGCGCGGGCTACGCTCAACGCGAACGGGTGGAGGTGAGGCCGCTCGCGGTGTCCAGACTCCGACAGCCTTCCCCGTCGTCATCCCCGCGAAGGCGGGACAAAAGCGAGCCATGCGAGCGTTGAACAGCCGAAGGCTGGCCCCGCAGGGGCGAGCGCAGCGAGTCATCGCACTTGAATGGCGAAAGAACCATCACGCGTGGACTGACCCCGGACGCCACGGAGTAGACGTTTTTCGCTGCACATCCGAAGTGCGATTCCGGCCTTCGCCGGAATGACGACCCGGGGAGTTCAACGCGCATAACGGCGTAAACCCACGCGGCACCCCCAACCCCCCGATGGGAGACAATGCCCCCATGGCGCTCCCCCATCTCGATCGCCCCATCTGCGAACCCGTCGAATTGCCGCCGGGCGCACCGATGCGCGTCGAGCGCGTCCGCCAGGATGCCAAGGCCACGGCCAGCGAACCGTTCGTGCACTTCCACGACGTGCACGAGCTGGTGCTGTTCGGCCGCGTGGCCGGTCACTTCGACGTCGAGGATCGTCGCTACGCGCTGGCGCCCGGTTGCATCGCTTTCGTCCCGTCGATGCACCAGCACGATTTCGCGCTGGAGGCCGGCCCGCGCGACTGGGTGCTGGTGCAGATCGAGGCGGCGGCCGGCGAATCGCTGGCGCGGCTGGCCGAACTGAAGCGCCTGCGCGAGCCGTTCTGCGCCAGGCCGGGCCGGGCCCTCGGCCGACGCCTGCAGCAGCTCGCCGGCTGGCTGGTCGAGCTCGACGCACGCGACCCGCTGGCGCTGCCGCTGGCCGAACTGCTGCTGCGAGCGGCGGCACTGGCGCCGCCGGTCGCCGCCGAAAAGCTGGCCGCCGATGCGCGCGGCCTGCAACGCCTGCGCCCGGCCATCGATCGCCTGCGCAGACGGCCCGCGGATGCACCTGGCGCGGAACAGGCCGCGGCGCTGTGCGCGATGTCGGCCGCCTATTTCAGCCGTCGCTTCAAGCAGCAGGTCGGCATGAGCTGGAGCGACTACGTGCGCACGCACCGCCTGCACTTGGCCAGCCGCCGCCTGCTCGAAACGCCGCAGAGCATCGCCGCCATCGCGGCGGGCCTGGGCTTCGCCACGCCCTCGCACTTCGGCGAGCTGTTCCTGCACCGCTACGGCGTGACACCGGGCGCGTACCGACGCGCGGGTCGCAAGCGGACCGCCACGCCGCGCGGTTGATCCCGCGGCTCGCCCACGACGAGGGCGGCGCCGGCAGGGAGATCAGCGGCTGGAACTCATCACGAAGGATCGCCGCGGGCGCGGGTTGACGGCAACGCGCCGGTCGATGGCTCAGACCAGGCTGTCCTGCGGACGCCCACGCCCGCCATGCTTTTGCGGCGCGGCGCAGCACGAATCGGCCCTGGCAGCGACCGTCGCGACGAGATCGGCGTCGATGGCCAGACACTGGTCGGCAAGCTCCGCCACGCTGGCCCGGTGCGACACCACGACGAGGATCGTCTGCGGCAGCCGGTGTTTCATGGCGGCCAGCACGTGGATTTCGGAGGCTGCGTCGAGCGCGCTGGTTGCTTCGTCGAGCACGGCCAGGAAGGGATGGCGCAGGATCACCTGGGCGAGCAGCAGCCGCTGCAGTTCGCCGCCGGAGAGCCGGCTCGATGCGTCGTGCAGCGCGGTGTCCAGCCCTTGCGGCGAAGCGGCCAGTCGCGGGCCGAGGCCGACGTCCCGCAGCGCGGCTTGCATCGCCGCGTCGTCGGCCTCGGGCGCGGCCCAGCGCAGGCATTCGCGCACCGAGTGCTGCCACGGCCGCACGCTCTGGCTGACGTAGGCGCCATGCCGCACGAGTTCCCGGTATTCGCCGAAGTCGATGGCGCGTCCATCCACTCGCGCCGCGAAAGCGTCCGGCACGCTCATGCCGGCCAGCACGTCGACCAGGCTGCTCTTGCCGATGCCGGAGTCGCCGCAGACCAGGGTCAGTTCGCCGGGACGCAGGCACAAGTGACGGACGTCGATGCCGGCAAGCGGCGGCGCCAGTTGCATTCGCTCGATGTGCAGCGCGCTCCGCTCCGGCGGCCTGGCCGGCGATGGCGCTGCTGGCGCACGCACCGCGTCCAGGCTCATGTAGCGCTGCCACAGCGCGAACGCCGGCACGGCCGAGCGCAATTGCTGGAAGCACTGCCGGGTCGATACCAGGTAGGGCAGCAGGCGCCCGAGCAGCAGGCATACCGCGATCAGCGACGACTGATCGACGCCGTGCCAGCGCCAGGCGAGCACGAAGACGGCGGCGATCGCGACCGCCGCCAGCAGTTCGAGCAGCAGCCGGCCGGCCGCCACCAGCTCCAGCTGGCGCCGGTAGCCATGGCCCAGCGCCGCGGAAATGGCGCCGTAGCTTTCCTTCTCCGCATCCGCGCGCTCGAACGAACGGATGTGGCGCAGGCGCCGCGGAAAATCCTCGCTCAGCCAGAACAGCCGCGTCATGTCGGCGACATAGCGGCGGCCGACCTGCGACTGTTCACGGCCGAAGCTGCGTGACGCGACCAGTGCGAAACCGACCAGCAGGGGCGTCGCCAGCATCAGCGGCGGCGACACCCAGAACGCGAAGGCCAGGCTGACGACCGTGGTGACCCCGGCAACCAGCAACTGCAGCAGCGCGGCGAAGCCCTGGGTGAGGAACTCGACGTTGTAGGTCAGCACGTTCGCGATTTCGGCGGAGGTCGAGTCGGCCAGCGAGGCGAGTGGCGCATCGACCAGCCGCGCATGCACCAGACGCCGCCGGGCCACGCCGTAACGGCTGGTCAGCCGCGCGCCCAGCCACGCGACCAGCCAGCGCAGCACGGCGAAGGCCGCGGTGGCCGCCGCGAACGCGGCCGCCCGCCTCTCGACGCCGCCGCCGACGTCGAACATGCCACCCGCCAGCTGCAAGGCATGCCCCGGCTGCACCAGCGGCACCAGCAGCACCGCGGCAAGGCTGCCGGCCAGCGCCGCCGCCAGCGACAGCACGACATAGGCGACGATTTCCGCGACGTCATCCGCCGTGAGCGTGCGCGCGAGCGAACGCAGCAGGTCGAGCGTGCGGCCGGGCGCCGAGGGTTCGTCAGGCATCGCTGCTGATCCGGGTGGATGGTCGGCACGACGCGCCGCAGTTGCAGGAACGCTCCGTCACGATCGACGGCAGCGCCTCGTCACCGCAGGCGACCGCGCTGCCAGTGAGTGCCATCCGGCACGCACACGGTTGCATCGTCACCCGGCCGGTCGGCGCGCAGGTCATTCCCTGCGCGCCGGGGTTCCGCTTACGGCGCCTTGCCGGCGTGCAGTTTCTGCACGATGGCCAATGCCTCTTTCACGTGCTGGTCGGGACGCAGATGATCGGTCTCCGAAGAAAGCGTGGCGACAATTTTGCCGTCGCCGGCGATGACGAAGGTCGTGCGGGGGATGAAGGCATGGTCGATCTCGACGCCGCGCACGTCCTTCATGCCCGGACGCGCCTTCATCGCCTCCAGGCCGTAGGAAAGCGCGACCTTGACCTCGGCATCCGACGCGACCGGGAACTTGCCGGCGCAGTAGTTCGGGTCCGCCGAAAACACGTCGAGCCGATCGATGCTGTCGGCCGACACGCCGATGATGGTCGCACCGGCGGCGTCGAACTTGTCCCGGTTGACCGCAAACGTGTGGGCTTCGAGGTCGCAGCCGCTGGTATAGGCCGAGGGATAGAAGTACACCACCACCGGCCCCTTCTTGAGCGCGTCGGCCAGCGAGAAGGTGAACTCCTTGCCGGCCTGGCTGGCCTGGGCGGTGAATGTCGGCGCGACGGTGCCGGGCGCGAGCGCGGCGGCGGTCGCCGTCGCCGAAGCCAGCGCGATCAGCGCGCCCAATGCCATCGATCCCGCAAAATGCATTTTCATCGTCGTGATCCTCGTGAGGGGGGGGGGCTCGTGGTCCGCCGGAGATGGAACGTGAGCCCGGGGAAGCCCCAGCTTACTCGCCGTCGCGCCGGCGGTCGGTGGTGCGGGGCGGTCACCCGTCGCCCAGCAATTGCCGCAACGCCGCCACGCCATCCCGCGGATGATCGGTGCGGTGCAGTTCATGCACGCCCAGCGCCGCCATCTTCTGTTCGAAGCGGGCCCAGCCCGGCTGCCCGGAGGCATACGGCTGGCTGGCGGCCAATCGCGCGGCTACCTCGGCCGCCGGCACGGCGCGCAGCACCGCGGCGGGGTCGGCGGCAGGCTCGCCGCAAACCAGCACGGCACCGACCAGCTGCAGCGGAGCCGTGGCGAGCCGGCCGGGCCCGAGCCGCAGGTCGGCCTCGAACTTCTGCACCCCGCTGCGGCGGCAGATCACCGGCGCCTCGCCGATCCAGCGGCGGGCGCCGGCGTCCTCGACGAATCGCAGCGCATCGGCCTGCACGTGCAGGTAGTTGGCCACGCCGGTGGCGAGCATGTCTTGCGGCGCCACGAACACCGCGTCCTCGGCGAGAAAATCCAGGCCCTGCAGCAGGGCCTGCAGGGCCAGCGTCGACTTGCCCGAACCGCTGGCTCCCAGCAGCAAGACGCCCCGGCCCAGCCGCCCCACGCAGGCACCGTGCAGCGGAACCAGTCCCTGCCCGCGCGTGGCCAACGTGAAAACGGCGAACTCGATGAGCTCGTAGCGAAGATGGTAGGGCCGCTCCAGCATGTCGGCGGACGCCACCACCAGCGCCTGTCGCTGCGCAGGCGCCAGCACCACGTAGTTCGACGGGTCCATCACGCCGCAGATCAACCCTGCTCCCGACTGCATCTGCACCGGCGGCGGCTCGTCCACGGGCGGCGAGACCCGCGGCGGCGACAGGCGCAACTCGATGCGGAACTCGGGTATCGCCATCGACACACGGTGCCGCGGCAGGCCGCCATAAGCGGCCTCGACCAGTTGCAGCAGCGCCTCGCTGGCGCTCTCGAAACCAAAACGCCCGCCGAGTATCCGCCGGCGCACGACACGGCGAGCGAGCGAGCGCTCACCGAACGGGTCGGCGCCGGCGCCGGCGCCATGGAAAGGCGATGTCATCGCCATCGAACGAGTTGCCCGGCCCAGGGGGAGTTGCACGGTGCGGCGAATCCGATGGCGGTGGTCTGCTGCTGAGTGCGCAGTCACCCCGAAAAGGTTGCACGCCCAACCCGGTTCGCCACGCAGGGCAACCGAAGCCGTGCGCAGGGGCACTCACCTGCCGGCAGCATCGACGACGGGGCCGGTTTTTCCGCCGTCGCTGCTGATTCCCGCGGCGACGCTCGAGGCCCTTTCGCGATGCTGAAGATCCAGGTCGGTCACTCCTATTTCCTGAGGTACGACCCCAAGCAGTGGGAACGCGGCAAGCCCTACCCCCCGCTCGCCACGATCCAGATTGCCGCACTCCTCCGGCAGATGGGTCACGAGGTCGCGCTGTTCGACGCGATGCTCGCCGATGGCGTCGAGGATTACGAAGGCGCCGTGCACGCCGTGCAGCCGGACGTCGTGGTTCTCTACGAGGACAACTTCAACTACCTGACCAAGATGTGCCTTGGCCGCATGCGCGAGGCGGCATGCCGGATGATTGCGCAGGCGCATGCGCGCGGCGCCCGCGTGATCGTGGCCGGTTCCGACGCCTCCGACCAGCCGGACCCGTTTCTCGACGCCGGCGCGGACGCCGTGCTGACGGGCGAAGGGATTGCGGCGCTGCTCGAACTGACCGGGCGGCTGGCGCGCGACCCGGCCATCGACGACCGCCACTGGCTCGACGGCATCGCCGGCATCGCGACGCGGGTGGACGGCACGACCCAGGCGCGACGCATGGGCGCGATGCCGCCGGACCCCCGGCTGATCGGCCGCCCCGCCTGGGACCTGGTGGATGTCGAACGCTACCGCAGCCTGTGGCACGAACGGCACGGCTACTTCAGCCTCAACATGGCCGCGTCGCGGGGCTGCCCGTTCCGCTGCAACTGGTGCGCCAAGCCGATCTGGGGCAACCACTACAAGCAGCGCAGCGCCGACGACGTGGCCGCGGAGATGATCTACCTGAAGCAGACGTTCAGGCCCGACCACATCTGGATGGCGGACGACATCTTCGGCTTCCACGTCGACTGGGTGGCGCAGTTCGGGGCGCGCCTGCGCGCCGCCGGCGGATCGGTGCCGTTCACCATCCAGACCCGCGCCGACCTGATGAGCGAGCGCATGACCGACGCGCTCGAACAGGCCGGCTGCGCCGAGGCGTGGCTGGGCGCGGAAAGCGGCAGCCAGCGCGTGCTGGACAGCATGACCAAGGGCACCCGCGTCGCCGACCTGATTGCGGCGCGGGTGCGGCTGGGCCAGCGCGGCATCCGCGTGGGCTTCTTCATCCAGCTCGGTTATCTGGGCGAGCAGCTGGACGACTTGCTGGCGACCCGCGAGCTGGTGGCGCAAGCCGCACCCGACGACATCGGCGTGAGCGTCTCCTACCCGCTGCCAGGAACCAGGTTCTACGACAAGGTCAAGGCCCAGCTCGGCGACAAGACGCATTGGCGGGACAGCGGCGACCTGGCCATGATGTTCCACGGCGCCTACGACTCGGACTTCTACCGCAGCGTGCGCGACCTGCTGCACGAGCAGGTCACGCTGCAGCAACCGAAGGCGACCGACTCGCCGGAGCATCACCGGCAGGCGAGCGTGGCACTGGATGCCAAATGGGACGCGCTGGTCGCGTCCGAACGGGCGCACCGCAACGACGACGCCACGCCTTCGGCGCCGGCAGCGAAACGCATCGACATCCGGCTGCTGCCCCATGCTGCCACCGCTCAAGGTCGTTAGGGCCGGCCTGCGCCGCACCACCGAGGCGCTTGCCGCGGAGCTGGCGCGGCCCGGCGGTGCCACGCCGCCGTGGAGCGATCTCGAATGGCAGCTGGCCGCGGCCGCCGCTGCCGTGCACGGCGTGTCGCCGTTGCTGTGCCGACTCTCCGCGTGGCGGCATCCGCCATGGCAGGCGTTCCTGGCCGAACAGCACGCGCATGTCGAGCATCGCCATCGGCGCATCGAGACGCTGCTGCAGGGCATCGATGCCGGCGCCCGCGCCAGCGGTGTCGCCGTCATCGCGCTGAAGGGTTGCGCCTTGCACGCGCTGGGCGTCTACGCACCCGGCGAGCGGCCGATGGCCGACATCGACCTGCTGGTTCGCGAGGACGATGTCGCGCCGGCGATCGGGCTGCTGCAGGAACTCGGCTACGTGGAGTCGTTCGTCGCCTGGAAGCACCGGGTGTTCAAGCCGGCGACCGGCGCGCCCTTCGCCGGCCTGGGCGAGCACCGCGACACGCCGGTCAACATCGAGTTGCACACGTGCATCCAGGAACGGCTGCCGGTCACCGCAGTCGACATCACCGCGCGGATCCGTCCGCCGCAGCCGCGGCCCGGCCTGAACCCTTACCCGTCAGCCGGCGCGCTGATGAATCATCTGCTGCTGCACGCCGCGGGCAATCTCTGCAACCGCAGCCTGCGCCTGCTTCATCTGCACGACATCGCGCTGCTGTCGGCACGCCTGGCCGCGCGCGACTGGAACGTGCTGTGGGACGAGCGCGCCGAGTCGCCCTGGTACGCGCTGCCGCCGCTGCTGCTGGTTGAGCGGTACTACCGGGGCGTGATTCCGCCGGATGTGCTCGCACGGCTCGGGGCCGATTGCCATCCGCTGCTGCGGATGGTGTCGCACCGCCAGACCCTGACCCGCGTTTCGTCCTCCGACCTGTGGCTGCACGCGCTTCACGGCATCGAATGGTCACGCTCCGCCGGGGAACTGGGACGCTACCTCGGTCAGCGGATCAGGCCCACGCAGGAGTCCAACCGGGAGCGTGCCGACATGGTGCGCACGCAACTCTGGCTGCAACAGGGCCCGGCCTGGGCCGGGCTGTCGCAGCGGCGGCGCATCCTCACCTGGCTCACCCGGCCGGTGCCGCGGATGGACACCATGTTCGCGGTGCGCGCGGCGCTGGAATCACCGGCCCGCGCGCCGTAGCAGCCGCCCATGCCGCGCACGCGACCAGCGCCGGATACCTCCCCCGCCCGCCATGCCGCGGACGCGGCGGCGCTGGCGGACCTGCGCCTGCGCTGTCCGCGCTGCAGAACCCCGATCGACATGCTGGATTGCCCGGCATGCGGCTTCGTCATCGCCGTCGAGGACGGCATCGCCCATGCGCTGCCGCCGGAATCGGCTGCGCACCTGGCCCGCTTCATCGCGGATTACGAGCGGATCAGGACGGCGGAAGGCCGCGGCAGCGAAAGCGGAGCGTTCTACCTCGCCCTGCCCTACCGCGACACTGGCGGCACGGATCGCGACCAGTGGCGGATGCGCGCGCGCAGCTACGACTACATCGTGCGGCATCTGCTGGAAGGCAGTCGCGTGCTCGACCTCGGCGCCGGCAACGGCTGGATGAGCTATCGCCTGGCGCTGGCCGGTTACCGGCCGGTGGCGGTCGACCTGCTTGCCCATGACCGCGACGGGCTGGGCGCGGCCCGGCATTACCGGGCGCGGCTGCCGGCGCTGTTCCCGCGCTTCCAGGCCGAGATGCGCCGCCTGCCGTTCGCCGACGCGCAGTTCGACGCCGCCGTGTTCAACGCCTCCTTCCACTACGCCGAAGACGGCGAGGCCTGCCTGCGCGAAGCGCTGCGCTGCGTGAAAGCCGGCGGCATGGTGATCATCGCCGATACGCCTTGGTACGCCCGCGACGAAAGCGGCCAACGGATGCTCACCGAGCGTCGCCAAGTGTTCCTGCGCCGCCACGGCATCGCGGCGGATGCCATCGCCAGCCTGGGTTACCTCACCGACGAGCGGCTGCGCCGCCTGGCGGATGCGCTGTCGATCCGCTGGGAGGTGCATCGCCCGTGGTATGGCCCGCGCTGGGCGCTGCGCCCGTTCATCGCGAAACTTCGCGGCCGTCGCGAGCCTTCGCGGTTTCGCCTTTACCTCGCGCGCAAGCCCGCCTGATCCGCACCTCCGCGGACGCGCCGGTACAGCGCCTCGAACAGGCGCGCGGTGCAGTCGGCGTCCTCCGCCAGCGCCCGCTGCTGCGCGGCCCCGGCCATGCGCTGCCGCAGCGGTTCGTCGGCAAGCAGCTGCCGGATGCCATCGGCCAGCGCACCCGCGTCACCGACAGGCACGCTGCACGCCGCCGCGGGCGACCACTCCACGAAATGTCCGACCGCCGTGCCCACCGCCGGCACGCCGGCCACCGCGGCCTCCAGCAGCACCAGCGGGCCGGCTTCATGCTGCGACGACATCACCAGCAGATCGGCCGCTTCCAGCCACGGACGCAATTCGCGTTGCGTCTTGAAGCCGAGAAAATCCACGCAGTGTTGCAGCCCGAGCTGGCGCGCCAGCCGCTGCATCTCGCCGTGCAAGGTGTCCACGCCGACGATGGCCATGCGGAACGCCGGGCCGTCCTCGCGCAGCATGGCCAATGCGCGCAGCAGGGTCGGCTGATCCTTCACCCGATTGAGGCTGGCCACGTGGATCAGCCACGCCGGGCCGGCGCGGCGCGCCCGCGGCGCGAGCGGCGGCCAGGTGCGCAGGTCGACGCCGAGCGGCACGCGTTGCGCCTCGATGCCGAGCACCCGCAAGGCGTCGATGATCGGCGCGCTGGCCGCGGTGACGGCATCGGCGGCGCGCAGCACGCACGCCTCGCGCAGCCTGCCCTTCCACTTTCGGCGCCCGCCGTAGCCGATCGCGTGCAGCGCGACCAGTTCGCCGCCGGCGACATGCACCAGGCTCGGCCGCCGCAGCCATTTCGCCGCGGCGACGGCGACCAGACTGCAGGAACCGGAGAAGATCGCCTGCACCAGGTCGAACCGCGCACGGCGATGCTCGGCGCGGATCGCCGCGATCGCGCGCAGGCGCGTCCAGCCGGTGCCGATGTTGTGGATGCTCGCGCCGGCAAGTTCCCAGCGGGCTGCCGCGGCTTCCTGGTGCAGCGCGAAGACATGCACCTCGTGCGCGCGCGCCAGCCGTTCGATCAGCGCCAGCAAAGCGGGAATCACGCGGAACTCGCCGCCGCGATCCACCCCGCCCGGCATCACCAGCGCGAGTTTCACGACGCGCCCCGGCGCCGGTCCTCGCGCACTTGCGCGTACGCCTCGGCCCATTGCCGGCCCACGGCGGCGAACGACAGCGCGGCGTCGAAATGCGCGCGCACCCGCGCCGGCGGCATCCCGTTCGACCCGACGGAGAGCAGGGCCGCGGCGAGGCCTGTCGCGTCATCGCAAGGCCACAGCTTGCCGACGCGGCCGCCATCGGTCAGCGCCCGGAACGACGGGATGTCGGTGACCACCGGCACGACGCCGCAGGCCAGCGCCTCCAGCAGGGCGTAGCCGCTGCCTTCGGCATGGCTGCCCGCGACGAACACGTCGGCCGCCCGCATCAGCTGCTCGACCTGCGCATGCGTCACCTTGCCCAGCAGATGCACGCGGCCGGCGAGCCGCGGATCGCCACCGATGCGCTGGTGCACGTCCTCCAGCAGCGGCGCATGGCCGAACACGCACCACAGTTGCAGGCCGGGCAACTGCGCCACCGCTTGCGCCACGCCCTCGAGCACGGTCAGCGGGTCCTTGTTGGAGTTCAAGTGGCCGACCCACAGCACGCAGGGCTCGCCGTGAAGGCCGGTTTCGGCGCGGGCCTCGGCGCGGTCGCCGGGCGTGAAGCGGCTGCTGGATTCCGGTATCGCGAACACCCGCATGCGCGGTCCGAACATGCCGGCCATGGCGAACGCCTGCGCCTGCTCGCGCGCGGTGAAGGCGACCCCCGCGGCGGCCGCATACCAGCGCCGCCAGCGCCGGCGACGCCACCAGCGCGGTGCCCGGTCGGCGTGGTCCTGCAGGATGATCGGCAACTGCGGCAGGCATTGCGCGATCGCGAAGGCATCCTCGGCAAAACCCAGGCTGTGCCCGTGCAGCACGTCGGCCCGGATGTCGCCGAGCAGGCTGGCGAAGCGGCGGCCACGGTTGGTCGCCGTTTCCAGTCCGCGGATGTCGACGAAGTGGTAGTCGATGCCGCCACGCGTGATCCGCTCCTCGCGCGCCGCCGCCTGGATCACCGACACGCGAGTGCCGGCGCTGGCGGCCGCCTCGGCGATGTCCGCCAGCGAGTGCCATTGTTCGAGCACGTCGGCAGGCGCGAGTCCCGCGGGCGCGGGCAGGAAATTGAGCTGCGCAACGTGCAAGGCACGCACCCGGCTACAGGCCCGACACCTGCGGCATGCGCAGGCGCACCAGCCGGTTGGCCAGCTCCAGCTCCCACGGCCGGTCGTACCTGCCGTAGCGATAGCGCCAGAGCGCCATCGCGCTCAGGCTGCGCTTGGCCCAGGGCGGCGAGCGCAGGTCCTGCACGGTGGGGAAGCGGCAGCGCAGCACGGTGACGAAATCCCGGATGCGCTGGCGCAGCCTGTCGTCGAGCCAGGGTGCATCGGCATGGCAGGTGTAGTCGACCCAGCGCGGCTGCGCCCATTCCTCCGGCGTGGTGGGGAACACCACCGGTTCGCCGTCGAGACCGAACAGCGGCCTGCCCGGCCGCTTCGCGCGGTCCTGCTCGTGCCGGCTGCTTTCCGGCAGCGGCGTGTAGACGTAGATGACCACCTCGGACTGCGGATTGATCCGCTTCAGGGCGCGGATGAACTCGAAGGTGTGCTCGGTCTCCTCCTCGGTGTTCTCCGGCGGCGCGACCATGAAGGACAGCTCGGGGATCACGCCGTGCCGCCGGCACAGCTCGACCACCGCCATGGTCTGGTCCGGTCGCGTGCCCTTGCGGATTTCCTTGAGCATCTGGCCGTTGGGCGATTCCGCGCCGATGTAGGCCATCCGCAGCCGGCTCTGGCGCACCAGCTTCCACGCATGCTCCGACAGGTTCAGCAGGGCGTCGGCGCGGGCGAAGCACCACCACGGCATCTCGAACTTCGCCATCACTTCGAGCAGCGGCAGCATGTCCCGCTCGCGATCGAAGAAATTGTTGTCGAAGTACTGCACCGAGTCCGCGCCCAGCTCGTACTTCAGATAACCCAGGTCGCGTTCCAGTTGTTCCGCCGCCGGCAGCACGGTGGTGCCGCCGAACATCGCGGCCACGCCGCAGAAGGTGCAGCGGAAGCGGCAACCGATCGACGCCTGGTGCGCGACGGTGCGGCGGCCGAGGTAGGTGCGCGCCAGGTAGCGCCGCGGATCGCCGAGCTTGTCGTAGGGCAGCACCTGGCCGTGGTCGGCCAGCGTGAAACGGCGGTTCGGGTTGTGCACGGCCGCGCCGCCGTGCTTCCACGACAGCCCGCCGATCGTCGCCAGCTTCGCTTCGGTCTTGCCGTCCAGCGCGGCGATCAGCTCGGGCAGGGTTTCCCCGGCCTGCCCGCGCACCGCGTAGTCGACGTAGGGCGCGGCCAGTGCCGCATCCGGATTGAGCGTGGGGAAATAGCCGCCCCAGATGATTGGCACCGCCGGATAACGTGCGCGGATCGCGCTGGACACGGCGATCGCCGGCGCCAGCTGCGGGCCGCCCATGACGCTGACGCCGACCGCGTCGAAGGCGTTCTGTTCCATCGCGCGCAAGGTGTCGCTGACGAAATCGCGGTCGACGTTGCCGTCGATGATCCGGCTGTCGTGGCCGCTGCGCTCCAGCGCCGCCGACAGGTGCAGCAGGGACAGCGGAAAGCGCGCGCTGCGCCGCGAGGTGATGGTCGGATTGATCAGCAAGGTGCGTGAGGCATGGGTCATGGCAGAAGCCTGCGAATTCGGGGAAGTCATGGCTCGCGCCGCAGCCGGAACACCAGCGCCACGGGAACCTCCAGCGCGGTGCGGTCGAAGCGCGCATCGGCCGGGATGTCGGCCGGGTCGAGCATGGGTTCCAGCACCTGCTCGATGCGCAGCCCGAGTGCGGCGCAGGCCGCGTGCCAGTGGCTGTACAGGTGTCGGGTGTGCTGCACGGCGTAGTGCCGGTCGCCGGATCTGAAATCGCGCAGCCAGCCCAGCGCGTGCCCGATCGGATGCACGTCGCTGCACAACAGCGTGCCGCCGGGCCGGGTCACCCGGCACAGCTCGGCGAGCGATCGCTGAAGATTGTCGAGATGGCCGACGACCAGGCCGCAGAGCGTCAGGTTGGCCCGCGCATCGGGTATCGGCAGCGCTTCGAGGCTGCCTTGCACCAGGTCGATGTCCGCGGCAGCCTGCCACCGGGCCAGCTCGGTGCCGGCGCGCGCGAGCATCGGCGCCGACAGATCCACGCCGATCACGCGCGCCGCGTCGCGGCGCAGCGCATGCAGCATGTAGCGTCCGCTGCCGCAGCCGACATCGAGCACCGCCGCTCCCTGCAGCGTGTCCGGCATCAGCGCGAGCATGGCGCGCTCCTCCGCCTGCATCACCGGGTTGTGCGCGCGGGCGGGATAGCTGGATGCCCACAGCGCATACGCCTCGGCCGGCATCAGCATCGGCGGACGCGGCAGCATGGCTAGCCGGCCTCCATGACGAGGTCGCGCGCGCGGTGCGCGGCAACCAGTTCAAGGCCGGGTTCGAGCGCCACCAGCGCCGCTTCGGCCAGCGGCCTGGCCAGCAGTTTCGGTCTGCCGTCCAGCATCACCGGCACGGCTTCCATGCCGGCGACGTCGAACCACTCGGCGAAATCAGGATCGGCGATGCGCGGCACGCCGTGACGCACCACCGCACGGATGTCGCTGCGCTCGATGCCGACCAGGCCGCAGCGTTCGTCGCCGCCGCGATCCTCGACGATCACCAGATCCGCCGGCGCTCCCGGCGCCAGACTGCCGCCCGCGAACAGCCGCAGGATGCGCGCGGCCTGATTGGTGACCAGGCCCAGCAACTGGTCGGGATCGAGTTCACCGCGCGCGGCGATACCGCGCATTTCGTCGAGCAGGTCGCGGGCACCGCTGAGCCGCGAGTCGCTGCCCAGGGCAAGCCGGCCCGCCGCGCACAGGCGCCGCGGGTCCAGCGAGCGCCCAAGCAGATTGCGATTGCTGGTCGGACACCAGACCACCGCCGCGCTGCGCCCGATCACCCGATCGATGTCCCGCTCGCTCAGGCCTACCCCGTGGACCAGCACGCTGTTCGCCGCCAGGCAGCCCATCGCGTCGAGCCGGGCCAGCTCCGCCTGCGCGGTCGCATCGGTGCCTTCGGCCAGGTGGATCAGCCAGGGTCGGTCCGCGGGCGTGGCGGCGAAGCTCTGCTGCACCGGCGGGCCGTAATCGGGCCAGCCCAGCGCATAGCTCCAGCCGTAGTCGCGCAGCAGGGTGACCGGGAAATCCGTCGCGTCGAGCGCCGCGTGCCAGGGATCGTGGTGCGCCACGCAGGTGGTGCCGGCGAGCAGGTTCTTCAGCGCGCCGTGGCGCAGCCGCAAGGCCTTCGGCACCTGCAGCGCGGCGATCACCGCCGGCTCCTCGAAGTGCGCGCGGAAGGCGGCGATCCAGGCATAGCTGTTGGGGAACGGCGCACAGGCTTGCAGCGGCGGCACGGCGTTGACGTGCAGATGATCGTGCGCGTTGATCAGGCCGGGAAAGACCAGGTGGTCGCGCAGGTCGATCCGGTACGCCCGCGCGGCCAGCGACGAGCCGATCCGCCCGGCGCGGATCGGCAGCGGCACGCGCGAGCTGACCCCCGCCGTGACCGAAACGGCCCGGCACAAGCTGACGTCCATCGCGGCCTGCAGGAAGTCCATGCGCTCAGCGCCGCCGCATCACGATCAGGAAATGGTCGCCCATGTCGCGCAGCAACGGCAGCGCGCCCAGGCGGTCGTCGAGCCGGCCCAGCCGTTCGTACCAGCGGCGCCGTCGACGGTAGTAGTCCACCAGGTAGGGCGGCGGCATGAACAGGCTCAGCGCGCGATAGCCCGCCAGCGAAAAATGTTCGGCGAAGGCACGGTAGAACTCGCGCGGCAGGTAGTAGCAGGTCCAGATCGTGTGGTGGTTCATGCCCACCGCGGTCGCGCCGCGCGCGGCGCGCACGCCGGCCCGCCTGAAGCGGCCGCGCAGCGCGTAGTGGCCCAGCTCCCACGGACAGATCCGGCCCATCACCGAGAACACGAGGCTGCCGCCCGGGCGCAGCAGGCGCGCGCATTCGGCCGCGACGGCAGCGAGATCCGGCGCGCAGTTCAACGGGCCGAAGTTCGAATAGATGCCGTCGAACTCGCCCCCAAGCTGATCGAGTTGCTGCACGCCGAGGTGGGCGACGGTGACGCGAGACTGCATGGCTGCGCCCGCCGCGCGCGCCCGCGTGCGCTCGACCATCAGCGGCGACCAGTCGGTGGCGACGACGCGAAAGCCACGCCGGGCGAACTCGAGTGCGTCGATACCGGTACCGCAGCCCAGGTCGAGCAGGCGGGCGCCGGGTTGCACCTCGCTGTGCACGACGTCCCACAAGGTCGTGCGCATGCGCTGGATCAGCTCGTTGTTGCCGCGCGGCCCGTCGTAGTCGGCGGCGACGCTGTCGAACGCACGCTGCGTGTCGAGCAGTTGCGCCTCGTCCAGCGGCGCGTGCCGCGGCGGCCGGCGGGCGCTGCCGGCGGGCATGGTGCGGTGCCCGGATTCCTGCTTGTGCAATCCACGCATATCGAACGAACTCCGTCCCGCCATGACGCCGGCTTTCCTTCAGCACGACGCCTTCGGGTGCAGCCAGGGTCGCCCGCGACACGTCACGGGTCTGACCGGTGAGTGCATGCGGACGCCGTTTTGGTTGAACGCACCGGCAAACGTTCAGGCGATCCGTCGCCGGCCGGCCTTCGCCACGGCCGCGCATGCGCCGAGGAACAGGCCCAGCAGCAGGCCGATGCCCCAGGTCAGCTCGGGATTCGGAAACGCCTGCTTGTCGGGCACGTAGACCGGCCACACCATCGAGGTCTGGTAGGTGTAGGTCGGGCCGAGGCGTTCGATCAGATCCATCCGCACCTGCCGCAAGCCGCGGATCTCCTCGTTCTTGTTCGCCAGCAGCAGGCTGGCGAGCACCGGACCCTGGGCGTCCTTGCCGTCCGGCGCAGCCGCCTGCAGATAGCGGTCCCGGTCGGCCTCGGCGGTCCGCAGGTCGACCTCGTTGCGGGCCAGGCGCTCGCGCGCCGCCTTCAGCGGTGCCTCTTCCAGGCGCTGATGGATCGCACCCAGGCGGGCCACCGTCGCCGTGGCCAGTTCGGCGGCCTGCTCGCGGGAATAGGCGCGCACCCGCAAGCGGATCAGCGGGCCGGCATAGGGCAGCGGCTCGAGCTTCAGGCTGTTGCGATAGAGCTTTGCCACCGACGAATCGCGCGCGTAGCCGGCGCCTTGCAGGACTTCGTTCTCGAACGGCACCAGTTCCAGCCGCTCGATCACGCGCAGCAGTGGCTCGACCTTCGGGTCCTGGCCGGACAACACCTGCCCGACCTGCCCGATCTGGATCCACGCGGTCGCCTGCCACTGGCGCTTCACCGTGTGCGCGAAGACATAGGTGCAGACCAGGGTAAGCAGCAATACCCCGACGAACCACATCCAGCCGCGGGTGAAGATCCGCCAGAGGTCGATCAGATAGATTTCGTCTTGTTCCATGGTTGGGCACTCACTGGGTGGAAGGGGGAGCCGTGATTCGCGCAGCGCTCGCGGACGCCGCCGCTCGCCGGTTCGGCAGCCAGGCCGCGAACGCCTGCATGAGCAGGCACAGGCCGATGAAGCCGGCATTCGTCCACGTGTAGGCCTGCGGCGCGAACGGCGCCATCACGCAAACGTAGGAAATGCGCAGGAAGATCAGCACCGCGAACAGCGATACCGAGGCGCGCAGGCGCTGCACGCTCCAGCGCAGCATCGCGTAGAGCACGACGATGGCAGCCACCGCGCCGATCGGCCCCCACGCCATCAGGAACGGAAAGAACTCCGTGCCCACGTTGATGGTCGGCGCGTCCAGCGGAATGCCGGTGCCGGCCGTCGCGACGGACCCGCTCAGCGGCACGATCTGATGGGTGAGGAAACTGGTGTTGACGTAGCCCTTGGCCAGGATCGCACTGAAGTTGTAGGGCCCGGCGCTGGCGTAGAGCAGCAGCCACTTGATGCCTTCCGGTGCGGCGCGATACATCGCGCTGAACGGCAGGGTGATGTAATCCAGCGTCCCGGACCGCAACATGCCGAGTACCGAGAACACACTGACGCCGGCGAAGCCGAGCAGGCCGACGGCCTTCCACGGCAAGGGCCTGGCCTCGTCCCGGCGCAGCAGGATCACCAGCGCGAACGAGAACACCGTCGCAAACACCCGGTTGCGGTCGATCACCAGGATCGGAAACAGGAAGCCGATGGCGATGAGCGCGGTGCGCAGCCACCGACTGCGGGCGCACAGCAGCCCGATCGGCGGCAGCACCCAGCAGATGTCCGACACGTGCCGGACGTGTTCGCGCCCGCCCCCCATCACGGCATAGGACGAGGGATTGTTGAACAGCGGGATCGGGAACAGCGCCAGGTCGAGCACGCAGAAAAACGCGATCAGGCCCGCGAAGGCCAGCGCGACGAACGCATCGCGCGTGCCGACGTAGCTGCGCGCGCGGAACCGCGCGGGCGACGGAATCCTGATCCCCGCCTGCACGTCGAACAGCAGGATCGCCGCGGCCACCACCGCAAGCAGCAGCAGGCCCGACAGGTAGTCGACGGGAAGATCGTAGGTCAGCAGGGTCAGCGCGCAGGCCAGCAGCAACGGCAGCGCGAGATACGCCGAGGGCAGGCACAGCAACCGTTTCATGTCGCCTCCGCGCTGCGGTGCCCGGATGAAGGCCGCAGCTTCGACAGCAGCCGCAACCACGACCAGGCGAGCAGATGCCGCGCCAGCGACCACGGCCGTCCCTGCAGGAACGCGATCTTGGCGCCGATGTAGTGCGCCTGCGCCCGCAGCAGGGTCCGGTACGGCTCGTCGAACAGGCACGCCCGGCGCAGCGCGACCTGGCGCGACTCGGCGAGGTTGCCGATCCGCGTGGCGGCGTGCCGCGTCCGACTCAGGTTGGTGCCGTGGATGCGGTAGGCGCAGACGCCGACGTCGATGAAGCCGAGCGCATCACGGGCCGCCAGACGCAGGAACAGATCCCAGTCCTCGATGCGCAGGCCTTCGCTCCAGCGGTCGACGGTATCCAGCGCGCTCCGGCGCATCAGCGCCACCGGCCCGCCGATGGCCCAGTGGCTGATGATGGCGCGGCGGATGCCGTCGTCGGACTGGTACAGCGCCTTGTTGCCGCCATGCAGCAGGCTCATGCCGCTGTCATGCAGCTTGTTGTCGTCCTGGTCGACGACGACCGAATCGCCGATCACCGCACCCTTGTCCGGATGCGCCAGCAGGTAGCGCACCTGCGCATCGAGACCGCCGGGCAGCAGGTAGTCGTCGCTCGCGCCGGGGCGCAGGAACTCGCCGCTCGCGCGCGCCGCCAGCTCGTTCAGCGTCGCCGCGATACCGCGGTTCTCCCGCCGCACGTACTCGATCGGGATATCCATGCAGTGCGTCGCGACCCAGTCGGCGATCCGCTCGGCGGTGCCGTCGGTGGAGCCGTCGTCGATGACGATGAGCTCCTTGGCCGGGTATGGGTCCTGCAGCACGCTGTCCAGGCAGCGCTGCACGAAACGCTCGTGATTGAACGCCGGTATCAGCACGGACACCAGCGGCACGTCGTCGCTCATCATCGCAGCCCTCCCAGGTAACGCCGGGCCACCAGCAGGTTGAAGGCGAGATACAGCACATAGTTCGCCGCGAACGCGTAGATCGCCCCGACCACGCCGAAGCGCGCCGCCAGCACCCAGACCAGCGCGAGATAGCTGGCCGCGAACACGCATTCGGAGATGACGAACAGTGTCGTCATCGCCTTGGCCAGCATCAGGTAGGAAAGGATGAAGGAGGCGATCTTGATGACGTCGCCGACCAGCTGCGGGCCATACAGCGCGTTGGCGGCGGCGAAATCCGGCGTGAACAGCAGCCAGGTCACCCACTCGCGCAGCAGGTACACCATGGCCGCCAGCACCACCACCGCCGGCAGGACGTAGCGGCAGGCGGTGCGCAGCTCGGCCAGCAGCGCCTCGCGTCCGTGCGTGGATGCCAGCTTGGGCAGGTAGTAGATATTGATCGCCGCGGTGAGAAACAGCAGATAGGCATCCGACACCTTGCCCACCGCCTGCCAGTAGCCGACTTGGCTCCAGCCGAACTGCAGCGCGAGGTGGTCCCGAACGGCGATGTTGACCAGCGGCGGCAGCAGCGCGGAAGTGAGAGTCATCACCGAGAACGTCGCCAGCCGCAAGGTCATTTCACGGTCGTAGCGCAGCCGCAGCATGCCGCGGCGGAAGTACGAGCTGCGCCACCACGCCGGCACGCCGACGACCAGCCACAGCACCTGGCTCAGCACCAGCGCCAGCAGCGCGCCGTACAGATGCAGCCAGCGCGCCAGCCAGACCATCATCACGATGCCGATCACCGATCCGCTCACCTGGATGAAGGCCAGCCGGCGCACGTCCATGAAGCCGTTGACCACCGCGAGAATGTAGTTGAGCAGCGCAATGCCGAGCTGCGCGACGGCGAGCACGCGGATCAGGCCGGCATAGCCCGCATCGTCCAGCAGCCACAGCGCGAGCTGCCGGCTCAGCAACAGGGCAAGACCGCCCATCAGGCAGGAGGCAAGGAACGCGTACCACAGCGCGGCGGACAGCAGACGCGACAGCCGCTGCGGATCGTCGCGGTACTCGGCGACGTACTTGACGATGGCCGAGCTGATGCCGCCGCCGGCCAGCACCGCCAGCAGCGACATCAGGCTCATGAACTGACCGAGCTTGCCCACGCCCTCGGGCCCGGCGAACCACGCCACCAGCTTGATCGCCACCAGCCCGGCAAGCAGCCGCGCGCCGGTGGCGATGCTCGTGTAGAAACCGGTGCGGGCGATGTTCATGCGCCACGCCCGAACGCGTTGCAGGCCTCGATCACCCGCTCCACGTCGCCATCGCGCAAGGTCGGCCCCAGCGGCAGGCTCAGCACCTCATCGCACAGTCGTTCGGTCCGCGGCAGGCGGCAATCCCGCAGCGCGGGATACGCCGGCTGCCGATGCGCCGGCACCGGATAGTGCACCTGGGTCTGGATACCGTGGACGTGCAGATGCCGCTGCAGCGCATCGCGCCGTGCGCAGCGCACCACGAACAGATGCCAGGCGTGCTGCTCCTCGCGGGCCACGTCCGGCAGCCGGATCTGCGGATGGCGGATGCCATCGCGATAGCGACGCGCCACCCGGCGACGCCATGCCAGGTCCGCATCGAGATACCTCAGCTTTACCCGCAGCAGCGCCGCCTGCATTTCGTCCAGGCGCGAGTTCACACCCTGGAACAGATGGTGGTATTTCACGTCGGAGCCGTAGTTGCGCAGCGCCGCGATGCGCTGCGCCAGCGCGTCGTCGTCGGTCACCACCGCGCCGCCGTCGCCCAGCGCGCCGAGATTCTTGGCCGGGAAGAAGCTGAAGGCGGCCGCATCGCCGAACGCACCGGCTTTGCGCCCGTCACGTGCGGCGCCATGCGCCTGTGCCGCGTCCTCGATCAGCAGCAAGCCGTGCCGCCGGGCCAGCGCCCGCAGCGCCGGCATGTCGGCCAGCTGGCCATACAGATGCACCGCCATGATCGCGCGCGTGCGCGGCCCGATCGCCGCCGCCACGCAGGCCGGATCGAGGTTGAATGTCGCCGCGCCGGGTTCCACCGGCACCGGCACCAGGCGGTTCTCGCTGATCGCCAGGAAGCTGGCGATGAACGTGTTGCCGGGCACGATGACCTCGTCGCCCTCGGCGAGGACACCGAGCTCCCTGTAGCCGCGCAGGATCAGCGACAGCGCATCCAGCCCGTTGCCCGTGCCCACGGCATGGCGTGCACCGCACCAGGCGGCGAACTCCCGCTCGAAGGCCTTCAGTTCGTCGCCCAGCACATACCAGCCCGAATCGATGACGCGCGCCGCCGCAGCCTTCAACTCGTCGGCGTACCGCGCATTGACCTCACCGAGGTTCAGGAACGGGACGTCGCCCGAGGCAGCGCCTGCCGGTCCGTTCTTCATCACGACGGAGCCCATCACAGCGGCCACTCGTAGAAATCGTGCGCGATCCCGCGCGCGCCGAAGTATTCCTTCTGCGCGACCAACCCGCCGTTGAGCACCGTCCCGGCCTGCTCGGTGGATACCCCGAAGGAGAAATACTGCCGGCCCGCATACGTGCTGCCGATCAGCGCGGCGAGCAGGAAGCTGAGCGCATCGAGCTGTCGCCCCTCCTCGGAGGCGGCCAGGTACTGGGTATGCACCACGCGGCCGAAATCGTAGACGAGGGCACCGGCCTGCAGCACACCCTGCCTGTGCGCCTCGTGCAGCACGATCCGGCGCGGAAAGCGCGCCTGCAGCAGGCGCAGTTCCGCCAGGCTGTGGGTCGGCGTCACCTGATGCTTGCGCAGCACGTCCGACAGCAGCGCGTGGAACGATGCCGGATCGGTGGCCACGTGCAGCTCGATGCCTGCCCGCCCAGCCTTCCTGATCGCGCGGCGCCGCGGCTCGGTGAAGCGGAACGGCTCCTGCAGCGCGATGACGGACGACAGGTCGCGGCGCACCAGGCGCGCACCCATGCGCTGCAGGGCGTACAGATCCTCCTCCGCCGGATACGCGTGGAATACGTGCGGCACCGCCTTGTAGACGATGCGCTGCACGCCATGCGCGCGATACCAGCCGGCCATCTGCTCGAACACGGCGAGCGTCGATTCGGCGCGCAGGGCGTGGGTGCTGATCAGGCCGGCATAGGTGAGCCCGCCATGACTGGTCACCACGTCGCCCAGCCTGCTCGCCGGAAACACCGCCGCGGCCTCTCCGCGGCGCTCGATCATCAGCGAGGCGTCGATGAAGCGGTCGGCGTGGTAATCCATGTAGCCGCGCCGATGCAGCAGATTGCCGTTGCGCGAGTGTTCGACCACGGCATCCCAGGCGCCGGCATCGGCAGCCACGTAAGGCCTAACCGCGAGCATCGGCGCCACCGTCGAGGTGCGACGCGGGGGCTTCGGCCACGCCGAAGCCGTCCACGCCCATGTCGTTGCCGTTGTAGAACATCAGCAGCTTGTCGCGCTGGCGGACAATCGCGGGGTAGCAGAGGGTTCGCGCATCCCAGCCGCTGGCGGAGAGTGTCAGGCCCAGCGACTCGTCGCGGCGCTCCCAGTGGACGCCATCCTCGCTGCACGCCATGCCGGGAAAGTATTCGCCGCCGAGATTGCCGCGGGTGAAGTACATGACGTACTTGCCGTCGAAGCGGTATACGCGCGGCCGCCCGATCCGGTACTCGCTGCCGCGCGGCAGCAGGCAGACCTGGTCCTCGCGCGGCATGACGCGCAGATCATCGGTCTGTGCACAGCGGATGTGGTAACGCGGAAACGGCTGGCCGCCGATGATTTCCCAGTCGTCGCCCACGGCGTACCACAGCCGCCAGCGACCATCCTCGTGGAGCGCCGAATGCACCGCACCGATGGTGCTGCGACCGGGCGCGCGATCGAGGATCGGCGTTTCCTGCACGCGTCGAAAATGTTCGCCGCCGTCGGTCGACAGCGCCAGGCCGGTGAAGGCCAGGAACTTGGCCTTGGCCACATGCTGGAAGCCGACGTAGAACAGGTGCAGGCCGCCCGGTCCGTCGACCACGTCGCCGAGGATCATGCCGTTGTCGTCGAAGCAGCCGCCCCGGCCGATGTCGAGCACCGGCTCGGCGCTGACGCGCACGATCGTCGCCGGATCATCCGCCCGCACGTCGACATAGCCGATGCGGCTGACGCCGTCACCATCGCGAAAGCCCGCGTAGACGCGGATGCACTCCTCGTCGAGGCGATACGGCGTGGGCGTGAGCGCCGAGTGGCGCATCCAGCCGCCCACGCCATGCCGCGCGGTCTCGAACACCAGCCCCTTTTTGCTCCACTCGAACATGCGCATTCAGAGCTTCACGTCGAAGCTGGACTTGTCCGGCACGGCGCGCGCAGGCGAGCCGACGTAGATCCGGCCCGGCTCGGTATCGCGCGTCACCAGCGCGCCGGCGCCGATCACGTTGTCAGGTGCCACCTTGACGTGGTCGTTGAAGGTGGTGTTCACCCCGACGAAGCTGCTCTCGCCGATTTCGCAGTAACCGGAAATGACCGCGTGCGAGGCGATGAACACGTTGTCGCGCACCACCGTGCGATGCCCTACGTGGTTGCCGCTCCACAGGATGCAATTGCTGCCGACACGCACGAACGGCTGGATCACGTTGCCCTCGAAGATGAAGCTGTTCTCGCCCACCTCGGCATTGCGCCACACGAAGGCACGCGTGCTGACATAGGTGGCAAGCCGGTACCCGCGACGCTTCGCCTCCCGGTAAAGGCGCGTGCGCAAGCGGTTGAGCTGGCTGGACGGGACGGCGACGAACACGTCCACATCGGCCGGCGGGTAATCCGCTTCGAGTGTTTCGAAGGCGACCACCGGACGCCCCGCCAGCGTCGGCTGCACCAGGTAGTCGCGCTCGACACTGAAGGCCACCACGTCGTGGTCGCTGTCGTGTTCGAAGTACTCGCAGGCGATCTGCGCGAACTCGCCGGCGCCGACCAGGACTAGCGGCCTTGGCATGCTGTCATGTCCGCCAGTTGCATGGTGCCGCTGACCTCACGCATGAAGTCGGCGTAGTCGGTGATGTAATCGTCCGGATCGAACAGGTGATCGGCCAGCACCATCAGCACGCAGTCGTCGCTGAAATCGTAGAGCTCGCGCCACACCATGTTGCCGAGCAGCAGGCCCTGGGCAGGATCATCGAGCACGACCTCGACCGCGCCGCTGCCGTCATCCAGCAGGAAGGTCACCGAACCGCGCACCGCCACCGCCAGCTGGGTGAGGTGACGGTGCGCGTGCCGACCGCGGTGCACGCCGTCCTTCGTGGCGAAGATGTAGTACACGCGCCGGATCGCGAAAGGCACGTTGCCGCCCTGTTCCAGCGCGACGAGCATGCCGCGGTGGTCGCCATGCTTGAGCAAGGGGACGCGTTGGATTTCCATGGGTCGGATCCGGCTGCAAATCATGGGATGGCGACTTACATGGCTGAGTGCCGCCTGGCCGGCCGAAGGTTGCGTCGAAGCGCGCGAAGGGCCGGCACAACCTTTCGCGGCCCGTGCGGCACTTACCCGCATCTTGCGGCGACGCACCGGCACGGCCGGGCGGCATCGCCGACGGGCTCACGGCCGCTCAGCGGCTGCCGCATCCGTTCAAGACGAAGGAAACCCCATGCTGCCTTTCCCGCACCGACCCGCGATTCGCCGATCCGGAACCCGATACCCGTGGTATGGCCTCGCGCTGCTGCTGTTGCTCGCCAGCGGCGCTGCCCAGGCCGTTCCCGCGTTTGCGCGCCAGACCGGTTACGTCTGCGCGGTCTGCCACTCCAGTGCGTACGGCGGCGGCGACAACGGACCGGCGCTGACGCCGGCCGGCATGCGCTTCAAGCTCGGTGGCTATACCGAGGCGAACATCAGCGGCGCCCTGCCGCTGGCCGCGCAGGTCACGCTGGCGCACACCAACCCGCTGCGCGGCGACAGCCAGACCCGGCTGAGCGAGGCGGACCTCTACCTGGCCGGACGACTCACCGACCACGTGGGCGGCTTCGTCAAGATCGAGGCCGACAACGTCGGCGACGGCAAATACAACACCCGGCTGCGCAACCTCGACCTGCGCTTCGTCGCCAGGACGCTCAAGTTCATCGGCAAGGACCTGACCCTCGGCGTGAGCGTCAACAACAGTCCCGGCTTCAACGACCCGCTGGCCGTCCTTCCTGCAGCATCGAACCTGGGCCCGCCGGGCGTCACCGGCACCTTGCTCAACCTTTCCAGCCCCGCGGCACCGGCCAACCGCGTCATCGGCGCCACGGTCTACGCACTGTTCGACTCGAACTGGTACGGCGAGGTCGGCACGTACAACTCGATGCAGCCCTCGGTGCAGGATCGCCTGGGCTATTCGACCGGCGGCGATCCGGGCAAGTTGAGCGACACGGGATACTTCCGCTTCGCCTACATGAAGGAGTTCAAGACCCAGTTCGTCTCGGCCGGCGTAGTGGGCCTGTCGACCAGACGCCAGCGGCCGCGGCAAGGACTGGCCGACGACGTGACCGACCTGGGTTACGACCTGAGCTACCAGTACCTGGGCAACCGGCAGAACATCCTGCAGCTCAGCTACGTCAACATCTTCGAGAAGCGCGATTACGGCAGTACGCCGCCCAGTCCCGTCGTGCCGGGTCTGCTCGCCTTGCCGCAGGGCTCCGCCCGCGACCAGATCGCAACCGCCATCTACACCTTCAGGCAAAGCTACGGCATCGCCGTGTCCCACATGGTGAGCACCGGCTCGCGCGACCCCGCCCGCTATGTGCCCTACGGCAGCCCCGACAGCACCAGCAATCTGGTCAGCGTGTTCTGGGTGCCATTCGGCAAGGAGTCCTTCAGCTCGCTGGCCAACTTCAGGATCTACGCCACCTGGTTCCGTTTCAGCCGGTTCAACGGCGCCCGCACGAACGTCTTCGGCGCGCCGCCCGGGGCACCGAAGACCGATGCGGCGGATCTGGGCGCGTTCACGATTTCCGCGAGCGCGGCATTCTGAAGACGTGCACGGACGCCGGCACGCGGGGCCCGCGCTGCCGGGCGGGCGGGCCTTCAGGACCGACTCCGCCGACGGGCCCTCTCTTCACCGTGCGGATCGGCTATAACGGGCGCGCGCCTTTCGTGGCGCGAGCAGGCCATGCAAGGCAGCCATGCCCGGTCAGTCGAACAATGAAGCGATGTGGCCCGATGGCCTCCCGGCCAGGTTTTCCGACGCTGCGCATCGTCGCTGCGCACGTCCACCGCACGGCAGCGATGCACCTGGACACCAGATAGATCCCATGGCCGCAGGTTGCCCACGACACGCAAGCATCGCGTTGCACCGATGCCGCACCGGGTTCGGCCGCCGCGGCGGGCACCTCGCCCGCACCGGGCTGGCCTGGCTTGCGCTGGCGGTGGCCGCCTGCCATCCCGCGCTGCTGCACGCCCAGTCGGCGCCAGGGGCCACCGGCACGGTCGCGCTCAGCTCGCAGCTGGTCGACCGTGGGCTGGCGATCACGCCGGCCACGCCCGTCGTCCAGGCGGCCGCCTCGTGGACCTCGTCGACCGGCTGGTCGGTGGGCCTGTCCGGGAGTGCCGAAGCCCGTTCGCCGGGGCGCATCGCCCAGACCCTGCTCCAGGGAGCGCGCCACTGGTCGCTCTCCGCCGACTGGCAGGTGCAGGCCGGTCTGCTCTACTACCGCTACGCCGGGAGCACCCGCTCGTCCGTCCATGACCGCGGCGAAGTCGGGGTCCACTGGCTGTACCGGGACACCCTGGCGTTTGGCCTGTCGGCCAGCCGCTTCATCGGCCCCGGCGACCGGCGGACGCGTGTTGCCGCCGACCTCGATTTCCATTGGCCGTTGACGGAGCATGCCTTCCTCTCCGCGGGCGCCGGTGTCGCCCACGTCCCGCCGGCGCGCTACCGCCGTCATGGGCATTACCGGAGCTACGATCGCGACGGCTTCTACCGCTATGGCCAGATCGGCCTGATGTGGGTCAACGGGCCATGGCGGCTGGAGCTCGATCGTGTCGTGACCGACCTGGGATCGTGGCAATCGACCGGATACGTGAAAGCGCAGCCCTGGATGGCCACGATCTCGCGATCGTTCTGATGCACCGGCAACCTTTTGCGGCCGAAACGGCACGCATGCACCGACCGACCGCGTTCCGACCACCTCCGGCGAAGCCATGAACGATGCTGATACCGACGCTGATGCCACCGACCGCATGCTGCTCCAGCGCATGTCGACGGGCGACCGCGCCGCACTGGCGGTGCTGTATCGCGGCTACCACGGCAGGTTGTGCCGCTTCCTGTCCCGCCTGACCCGGCGTCCCGACATCATCGAAGAGGTCATCAACGACTGCTTCTGGATCGCCTGGCAGAAAGCAGGCAACTTCCACGGCGATTCGCGCGTTTCGACCTGGATCATGGGCATCGCCTACCGCTGCGGGTTGAAGGCACTGCGCCAGCATGGCGACGAACCCGTCGCCGAGGATGCCGTGCCGGAAAGCCGCGTTCCGGCCCACAACCCGGATGAGGACCGCGAATTGCGCGACTGGCTGGGCAAGGGCCTCGTCCACCTCTCGGTGGATCAGCGAGTGGTGATCGAGCTGGTCTACGGCGTGGGACACTCGCTGGATGACGTTGCCGCGATCATGCAATGTCCGGTCGGCACGGTGAAGGCGCGGCTGTTCCATGCGCGCGTGAAGCTGCGCAACGTCCTTCCCTCTCTGGCTGGAGACTCGCCGATGCGCGAGGAGAACGTGCCATGACATTCCAGACGAATCCCGATCGGGACTGCGCCCAGGCCTGGGAAGCCATGCCCTGGGTGCTGCAGGGCAGTGCCCCGCGCGAGCAGGGCCAGGCGCTGATGAGCCACCTCGTGCACTGCGAGGAGTGTCGCGCCGAGTTTGCGCGGCAGAGCCGGCTGCAGCTGGCGATGTCGCTGCCCTCCGATGTGCCTCTCGACGCCAACGTGGGGCTGAAACACTTGCTGGGCCGCCTCGATGCGCCGGCGCCGCAGGAAGCCCCCGGCCGTTCGCGGACGGCCGGCTGGCTGACTCGCGCCCTGGTCGCCGCGGTGCTGGTCCAGGCGCTCGGCATCGGCGTGCTGGGCATGAAGCTGTGGTCGGAAGGCAGCCTCCCACGCTATCGCACCCTCAGCGAAACGGCCCAACCCGCCCCCACGGGTTCGATCCGCGTCGTGCCCGACGCCAGCATGAAACTGGCCGACTGGGACGCACTGCTGCACGCCATCGGCTTGCAAGTGGTGGGTGGCCCCAACGACGTCGGTGCCTACACGGTCGTGCCGCAGGACTCCACCTCGACCGAGCAACACGTGCTGCAGCAACTGCGCGCCGCCCACGGCATCCGCCTGGCCGAGCCCGTCACCAGCACGCCATGAAGGTCGGCATCCTCGCCCTCGCCGCCGCGATGGCGCTGAGTGCCTGCGCACACTTGCGGCCCGCGCCAGCCGGCGACGACCCGGTTCGCGCCGGGCGCCCAGCCGTCGCCGGCGTGTCTTCCATGGACAGCCGGCGCGATATCGTGCTGGCCGTCGCCAACCCGCTGGTGCCCCCCGCCACGCATGCCGGTTCCAGTGTGCTCGGTTATGTCTCGTCGGGAAATTACGGCATCGGCCAGCGGGCGGCGTCGACACTCGCCGCGCTGAAGAAAAGCTACGGATGGCAGGAGGTGGCCGGCTGGCCGGTCAAGGCGCTGGACCTGTACTGCATCGTGCTGACGCCGCCGGCCGGCATGCCGCGCGACGCCCTGCTCAAGGCCCTGGCCGCCGACGCCCGGGTGCGGCTTGTCGAGCCGCTGCAGGACTATTCCGTCTACGCCAACCCGCCGCCGCGGGATGCGCCGCGCTACAACGATCCCTATGCCGGCCTGCAGCGCGGCTTTGTCGAAACCGATGCCGCGCTCGCGCACAACCTCAGCCAGGGCGCCGGGGTCGAGGTCGCGATCGTCGACACGGGTGCCGACCTGGCGCATCCCGACCTGCACGGACGCATCCGCGACACGCGCAACCTGGTCGACGCGAACCGCACGGCGTTCGACCGCGACAACCACGGTACCGAAGTGGCCGGCATCATCGCCGCCGACGCCAACAACCGGCAGGGCATCGTGGGGATCGCACCCAAGGCCTTCCTCAGCGTCTACAAGGCGTGCTGGTATCCGCCGGCGTCCCACGCCGGCGCACGCTGCAACACCTTCACCCTGGCCAAGGCACTGGCCGCGATCATCGACACCGATACGCGCATCATCAACCTGAGCCTGGGTGGCCCGGCCGACCCGCTGCTCAATGAACTGCTTGCACGGCTGCTGGAGCAGGGCCGCATCGTGATCGCGGCGATGCCGCCGGACGGAAACGTCGGCGGCTTTCCCGACAGCGCGCCGGGCGTCATCGTCGTGCGCACCAGCAATGCGTCGCGGGCGCCACCCGGCGTGCTGAGCGCCCCGGGCAACGACATCCTCACCACCCAGCCGGACGGCGGCTACGACTTCACCTCCGGGTCGTCCATGGCCGCCGCGCACGTGAGCGGCATCGCCGCCTTGCTGCTGTCGATGGCGCCCGGACTGGACGCGCGTTCGGTGCATGACCTGCTGCTGCAGAGCAGCCGGGTTTCCGACGGCACGCTGCAGGTGAATGCCGCGTCGGCCGTCGCGCGCCTGCGCAGCGAGGAAAAAGGCGGGCCCTGACGAGAACAGCCCGCCGGAGGGCGGGCTGTCGGGGGCAACCGCCTCGGCGGGCGTTCGCTAGAACGGAATCTCGTCGTCCGTGAAGCCGTTGTCGGCCGGGGCCGGCGAGGACGGGCGCGAGGAGCCGCGATCGTCGTTGCCGCGGGACTGGCCGCCGTAGTTGCCGCCGCCCTGGCGCTGGCCGCCCTGCGGACGTTCGCGCTGGTAGCCGCCGCCACCGCCGCCGCCCTCATTGCTGCCGAGCATCTGCATCTCGTTGGCGATGATGTCGGTGAAATACTTTTCCACGCCATCCTTGCCGGTGAACTTGTCGGTGCGGATGGAGCCTTCAATATAGACTTGGCGGCCCTTTTTCAGGTACTCGCCGGCGATCTCGCCGAGGCGGCCGAAGATCTTGATGCGGTGCCACTCGGTGCGTTCCTGCTTCTCGCCGCTCTGCTTGTCGGTCCACGACTCGGAGGTGGCCAGGCTGAAGCTGCATACGGTAGTGCCGCTGCCGGTGCTGCGTACCTCGGGGTCCGAGCCCAGGTTGCCGATCAGGATGACTTTGTTGACGCCACGTGCCATAGGAGTGTCCTCGTTGAGCCGGCGGCAAGTCTGCGATGGGTTGCAGCCGGAGTGGTGAACCTGGCTGGCTATCATAACTGCGGGAAGGGCCGAGCGCAGACCGCGAAATAGCTTAACGGCGAGTCGGCTCCGTCCGCTGTCCGCGTAGGCGCCAAGCGCCGGGCAGCTCAGTCCGCCAGGAAACGGTAGCCCACGCCCGGCTCGGTCCTGAGCCAGCGCGGCGCGGCCGGGTCGTCGCCCAGCTTCTGCCGCAGCTTGCCGAGCACAATTCGCAGGTAGTGGGTGTCCTGCACATGGGTCGGTCCCCAGAGCTCACGCAGCAGTTGCTGCTGGGTCACCACCCGCCCGACATGGCGCAGCAGCAGTTGGAGCACGGCGTACTCCTTGCGCGTCAGTGCCAGCGGCACGCCATCCAGGCTCACTTCGCGGCGGGCCAGGTCGATGCCGAGGCGGCCGTCGTCGTAGCACGGCGGCATGCCCGGATCGCCGGGCCGGTTGCGCAGCAGGGCGCGCAAGCGCGCCATCAGCTCCTGGATGCCGAACGGCTTGGTCACGTAGTCGTTGGCGCCCTGGTCGAGCGCGCGCACTTTCTCGCGCTCGGCGTCGCGCACGGACAACATCAGCACCGGAAGCTGGCTCCAGCGGCGCAACTCCACCAGCACGGCGTGGCCATCCATATCGGGCAAGCCGATGTCCAGGACGACCAGATCCGGCGATTGCGTCGCGAACAGCGCCAATCCTTCGGCACCCGTGGCCGCCAGCAGCACGTCGTAGCCTTCGGCGCGCAGGCCGATGTCGAGGAAGCGGCGGATCTGTGCCTCGTCGTCGACCACCAGGATGCGTGGAGCAGCTGAAGTCATGCGAAGGACGTCATTCGTCACCAGCAGGGGGTGGCGGCAGGGGCAGACTGATGCGGATGGTGGTGCCGATGCCGTCACCGGGCAAGGCCTCCACGCTGCCGCCATGGGCGCCGATCATGCCGCGGCAGATGGCCAGGCCCATCCCGCTGCCCTGCGGCGCGCAGTCGCCGCGCGACACTGAGTAGAACATGTCGAAGATGCGCGCCCTCTCGTCTTCCGGGATACCCGGGCCGCGGTCGGCGACATCGATCAGCAGGCGATCGCCGCTGCTGCGCACGTCCACGCGCACCGCTTTGCCCGGCGGCGAGAAGCGCGCAGCATTTTCCAGGACGTTGAACAACGCCTGCTCGATCAGCGCCGGATGCACATGCAGCAGCACTGTCTCAGCCGGCAGGTGCGTCTCCACGCGCAACTCGGGGAACAGCTTGCGCAACCGGGTCACGGCGGCCGCGACGATCTCGGCGCTGTCGTTCCAGTCGCGCTTGAGCTTGAGCGTGCCGTGGCCGAGGCGGGTCATGTCGAGCAGGTTCTGGATGTAGCGATCGAGCCGCTGGCCCTCGCCGAGGATCGCCTGCAGCAGGTCGCGGCGCTCGGCCGGCGGCAGCTTGTCGCCATAGCTGGACAGGGTGCCTGCCGCGCCGATCATCGAGGCCAGCGGCGAACGCAGGTCGTGCGAGACGGACGACAGCAGCGCGCTGCGCAACCGCTCAGTCTCGCCTTGCACGCGTGCGCCTTCCAGCTCATCGGACAGCCGCGCACGCTCCAGCGCCTGGCCGATGTCCTGGGCCATCGCCAGCGCCAGGCTGCGGCGATCCGGCCGAAGCGCAGCGCAGCCACCCCCAGTGGGTGATCCTCCGCGCCCAGCGGCAGCAGCCAGCAAGCCGCGCCGTTGAGCGTGCCGGTGTAGCGCCCCGCCGACTCGGCGTGCCGTTCGCACCAGTCCGCAGCGGCCAGGTCCTGCACGGAAAGCCCGAACGGCTGCGGCGCTGTGGCGGCGACCTGCAACTGTCCCGCCGGGTCGCGTGCCAGGATCGCGGCCTGCACCTCCAACGCGCGCGCCAGCGCTCGCGCGCCGGCATCGCGGATGCCGTCCGCATCGGTGCTGGTGGCCAGCCGCTGGCCCAGATCCAGCAGCACCCGGCCGCGCGCCTGCGCCGCGCGCAGCGAGACCACCTGACTGGCAAGCCGCGTGGCCAGCCGGCTGCATACCAGCGCCACCAGGAAGAACAGGCACACAGCCAGCACGTCGTCGGCATTGGCGATTGCCAGCGTATACAGCGGCGGCGCGAAGAAGAAGTTGTAGCCGAGGAAACAGAGCGTGGCGGCGAACACCGCCACCGCCATGCGCGTGCGCGCCGCCACCACCAGCACGGCGGTGAGGAAGATCAGCGACAGGTTGGCCACCGACAGGTAGTGCCGGGCCAGCGCCGCCAGACCCAGCGCCGAAAGCGTGGCCAGCGCCGCGAACAGGTATTCGCCGCGCGCCTGCGGCGTACGGCGCAGGCGCACGCCACGGCGCGCGCGGCTACGCTCGGCCGGAGTGGCGATGATCGCCAGCTCCAGGTGCGCGCCACGACGCAACAGCTGCTGGGTCAAGGAACGGCCGAAAATGCGTGCCACCCATCGTTCGCGGGTACGGCCGAGAATGAGCTGGCCCACGCCGTCGCGGTCGGCCAGCGCCAGCAACTCGTCGGCTACGTTGTGGCCACGCAGCAGCACCGCCTCGCCGCCCAGTCGCCGCGCCAGCCGCATCGCCGCCTCCACGCGCTCGGCACGCGCGGGGTCGACGCTGCCGGTATCCACGAAGGCCGCGGCCCATCGGGCGCCGCGCCGCTCGGCGATGCGCCGCGCCACCCGCACCAGGTACTCGCTTTGCGCCTGCCCGTCGATCGCCGCCAGCACACGGCGACGCACCGGCATTGCGCTGCCGCGCGCCAGCATCGACTCGCGCAAGTCGTTCTCGACATGGCTGGCGATGGTTTCCAGCGCCAGCTCGCGCAGGGCTGCCAGGTTGGTCGGCGAGAAGAACGCGTCCAACGCCGCCGCCGCGGTTTCGGGCACGTAGACCTTGCCCTGTTTCAGCCTGCCGATCAGTTCGCGCGGCGGCACCACGATGCACGGCAGCCCCACCGCCATGATCACCGAAGCCAGATCCGAGGGCGTCGCCCAGGTGCGGTCCGGGTGGTGCTCCCGCACGAGCAGGTCGTGCCAGCACGCGATCCGCGCCATCGCATCGACCAGGTTGCCCTGCCCCACCACCCAGGCAGCATGCTTGATGCCCATGCGATTGGCCCAGCTGACGAAGGGGAGCTCGGCGGCCAGCGCGCTGGCCTCGAGAGCGCGGGCGGTCTCCAGCACCGCCTCGACGAGTTCCGGCGAGCCGAAACTGGGCGACGCGTAGAGCGGCGACGGATAGACGTACGCACCGGTGACCGAAGCCTGCATCAGCGCCGCCAGGCGCGTGCCGTACTGTGCGCCGCGTGACCAGCTCTCGAAGTCGATGGTGTTGACGAGGATGTCGTACATGGCTGCCCCCAGGGCGTGGCGCTACCCCGGTGGGGCCGCGTCGCCAAGACACTAGGCGATCGGCAAACACGGCATGTGATGCAGGTCAACTGGACGGCGAGTGCGCCCGTCCCTGCGCCGGAGTGATCCAGGTCAAAACCGCGCCCACGGGGTGCGGCACGCTGCACCCGTACGAATCCGGTTTGACAGAAGGGCGCTCCCGTGCGTGACATCCTGGCCCACAGCCCAGATTATTTTTCCTGGCACGGCAACGTTCGCTATGCCGCGCAGCTGGCGGCTGCGATCCAGGCATCGCTGACGGGCCTGTTTGTCACGCCGCCCGGCACGCCCATTCCCGCCCCTCCGCGGCTGGCCGCGGAAATGGCCGCCTACGTGCACGACGAACTGCAGCAGGCGGTGCTGGCCGGCCGCGACTTCGCGGCATGGGCGGCACGGTGGGGGGTGGCGGACGCCCGCTGGCAAGTTGCCTTGGGACCGGCATCCGATGCCCTGGCCATGGCCGGCAACTGGCACGACCTGATCGTGTTGCAGGGCAATGCCTCGTCCGGCGACCCGCAGGAACGCGTGATCTGCGACGTCCTGCTCTCCGGCACCCCTTGCATCGTGGTGCCGCACGCCAACGTCGCCCAGGGCCTCCCGGTACATGTCATGGTGGCCTGGGACGGCTCCCCCACATCCAGCCGCGCACTGCACGCCGCGCTGCCCTTGCTGCAATCGGCGCAGGTGGTGTCCTTGTCGCAACCCGCCGCGGGGTCGACGCAGGCGCAGCACACCGACGCGCTCTCGCACCTGTGCGCGCGCGGCGTGCGCGTGGGTACCGTGGAAACCATCGACGGCACCGACGAGATGGCCGGCGAACAGTTGCTCGCTTATGCCAACGCTACCCGGGCGGACCTGATCGTGATGGGCGCGCGCGGATGCCGGCGGCTGGGACAACGAAGCCTGGGCACGTCCACGAGCATCGTGCTGACCCAGGCCCATCTGCCGGTATTCCTGAAGAACTGAGCAAGAAAAGGGGGCGCCGACGCGCCCCCCCCCTTGGGGTCGAAGCTTATGGGGTCGAAGCTTATGGGGTCGAAGCCTGTGGGGTCGAAGCCTAGACGATGCGGACCCGGTTCTCCACCGTGCGCACGCCAGGCGCCGACCAGGCCGCCCGTTCGACGGCCTGGCGTTCCTCCCAGTCGTCCACGCGGCCCTCGATGGCCACGGCACCGTCGGCATTGACGTCCACCTTGATCCGCCCGGCCTCCACTTCCGCATGTCGCTTGAGCGCGTCGACGATGTTCTTGCGCACGTCGCCCGCCTGCACGCGCGGAACAACCATGATGTTGTTGGAGACACCCGTCACGCCGGAAAGCTTGCGCACGTCAGCCTCGGCCGCTTGCCGCTGGTAATTCCAGGGCACCTCGCCGCTCAGGGTCACCCAGCCAGCGGAGACCTTGATGTGGATGCGGTCGGAAAGCGTCAAGTCATCCCAGGCCAGGATGTCGAGGGCACGCTTGGCGATGTCGTCGTCGCTGAGTTTCTTGTCGCCCGGAAGTTCGACATGGATGTTCTGGGCGATCGCCTTGACTCCGTTGACGCGCCAGGCCGCGCGTTCGGCGGCGATCTTCTGGGTGTAGCTCGAAACATGCCCGGTCAACGTCACTACGCCGTCCTTGGCCATGACCGCAATGTTCGACGCATCGACGCTCGGCTCGAAGTCCAGTTCTTCAAGCACGCTGTCCCTCAGGCTCAGGTCGTTCATGGCACACCTCGTTGTCTGTGGCGGGAATGCCATTGAGCCACCACGGGGCGAGTGCCACTTGAGCAGGATCAAGTCTTTCGCACGTGGGGCCATCGCCATCAACAAGGGTCCGGTCGGCCAAGCTCCGGATGCCAAAAGGTCCGGTCATCCCCGGGCCGCCGTGCGCAGCGGGCGACGCCTCAGGCCAGCGTCGTGCCCGCCACCTGCGGGTCGCCCGGATCACCGGCGCCCGGCAGCCGTTCGACGCCGTAGCCGGCGGCGTCCCATGCCTCCAGTCCGCCGAGCAGCGGCCGCACCCGGCGGTAACCCTGGGCGATCAGTACCTTTGCCGCGCGCGCGGCGGATACCTCGTTCGGGCAGTTGCAGTAGAGCACCAGCTCGCGATCGAGCGGGATGTCGTGGACGGTGCGATCGATGCCCTGCGCATCGACCAGCAGCGCGCCGGGCACGACGCGGGTGTCGAGCTGGCGCGAGGCCTCGGGCCGCACGTCGACCACCACCGGGGCGCGCTCGGTACGCATCGCCTGGTGCAACTCGTCGACCGTGATGCGCGCCATCCGCAATGTGTGCAGCAGCCGGCGCCGTTGCCACCAGCGCGCCAGCACGTACAGGACCAGCAGCGCCAGCAGCAGCTGGATCGCCAGCGTGCCGGCGCTGGCGACAGCGGACAGCACGCGGTCGACGCTCGCGGCAAAGGTGTAGCCCAGCCCGGTCCACAGCGCGGCCCACAGCAGCGACCCCAGCCCGTCGAACAGCATGAACAGAGGCCAGCGCAGCCTCATCGCGCCCACCAGCGACGACCCCACGGTCGACAGCCCCGGCACGAACTTGGCGACCAGCAACACCTGCCCGCGCCAGCGCTGGAAACGCAGTTCCGAGCGTTGCACGCAGGAGTCCGGCGACAGCGAGATGCGGCACAGCAGGCGCATCACCCCGGCACCGTAGCGCCGGCCGGCGACGTACCAGAACGAATCGCCGAGCAGACAGCCCGCCACCACCGCGGCCATCGTGCCGGCCAGCGCCAGCGGCCCGCCGGCGGCCGCCAGCGAACCGGCCACCACCAGCGTGGGCACGGCCGGCAGCGGCGCGCCCAACTGGGTCACCAGCACGTTGAGGAACACCAGCAGCACGCCGTACTGCGCCATCAGCGCGATGATTTCGTGAGCCATCGGAGCAGTACTCGATGCAGCGAAGCCGCCGAGACTCCATCATTGGTCCGCCGATCGGCCAATGCAAACCCTGGCGCAGGCCCATCGCGCACCGCGGGCACGGCCCGCCGGCCCTTCGCGGTCCCGACAAACGGCGGGCAGTGCCCGCCCTATGCCGGCTGGGCTTCGCCGGCGGCCTGGCGACCGATCCGGCGCGAGCCGACGATCACCAGCGGCAACCACAACAGGGTGAACGCCGCGGCACACGCAAACACGCCATCCGGGCCGAGCCGCCCCAGCGCAATGCCGCCGAGCGCGCCGCCGACGAAGGCGCCGATGAACTGGCTGGTCGAATACGCGCCCATCGCCGCGCCGCGCAGATGCCCCGGCGCCAGCCGCGAGACCAGGCTGGGCAGCGCGGCCTCCAGCAGGTTGAAGGCGGAGAAGAACACCGCCGCGGCCACGCCGAACGCGGCCAGGTGGCTGCCGGACAGCGCAAAGCCGAGCAGCGCCAGCCCTATCGCCACCACGCAGACCGTCACGATGCGCAGGCTCTGCGCCACCTCGCGCATGTGGTGCAGGCTCGCGCCCATCACGAACGCGGCGACCGTCATCACCGGCAAGTACAGCTCCCAGTGCCGGTTCACCGGCAGGTGCAAGGTGTTCGCCAGCAGCAGCGGCAGGCCGACGAAGCTGGCGGTGAGCAGCGCGTGCAGGAAGAACACCGAACCGTTCAACACCAGCATGCGGCCGTCGCGCAGCATGGCCAGCACGGCCCCGAAACCCGCCGCCGCCGGCGCCTGGGCGCGCGCCGGCGTGGGCACGATCAGCCACAACAGCGCCAGCGAAACCAGCGCCAGGATCGAGGTGGCGGCGAACAGCCCGGGCAAGCCGGCGACCGCCTCCAGCGGCGGCCCCAGGATCAGCGCCAGCAGGAACGCCAGGCCGATCGACACGCCGATGATGCCCATCGCCTTGCCGCGGTTTTCCTCCGCGGTGAGATCCGCCGCCAGCGCGATGCCGGCGCCGGCCACGGCGCCCATGCCCTGCACCGCGCGGCCGACCACGATGCCGGCCAGCGTATGCGACATGGCCGCGATCAGTCCGCCGATGGCGAACAGGATCAAGCCGATGGTGATCGCCGGCTTGCGCCCGATCCGGTCCGACAGCAGCCCCAGCGGAATCTGCAGCAGCACCTGGCCGATGCCGTAGACGCCCAGCGCCAGCCCGATCATGAAGCCGGTCGCGTCGGGCATCGCTTTCGCGTACAGCGAAAACACCGGCATGATCAGGAACAGCCCGAACAGGCGCAGGCTGATCACGCAGGCCAGCGTCAACGCACTGCGTCGTTCGAGGCTGGAGAGTTTGCTCACCGGGAAAGAGGTGTCGGGACGGGCATGGCCCGCATTATAGGGGCGAGTCCCGCGCCGCCGTTTGCGGCGACATGTCGCGGCGCAAGTTCCTGCAGACCCTATAATCGCGCCTTACGCCGCTGCGATGCACCCATGAATTCGATGCCTGCCGACGCCAACCGCCCCGCCGACTTCGCCCAGGTGCGCGACCTCGCCGCCGCCGACATGCAGCGCGTCGACGCACTGATCCGCCGCCGGCTGTCCTCCGACGTGGTGCTGATCAACCAGATCGCCGACCACATCATCGCCTCCGGCGGCAAGCGGCTGCGCCCGATGCTGCACGTGCTGGCCGCCGGTGCCGCCGGCTACCGCGGCGAGCACCACATCAAGCTCGCCGCAATCATCGAGTTCATCCACACCTCCACCTTGCTGCACGACGACGTGGTCGACGAGTCCGACCTGCGCCGCGGCCGCAAGACCGCCAACGCGCTGTGGGGCAACGCCGCCAGCGTGCTGGTCGGCGACTTCCTCTACTCGCGCTCGTTCCAGCTGATGGTGGAACTGGACGACATGCGCATCATGCGCATCCTTGCCGACACCACCAACACCATCGCCGAAGGCGAAGTGCTGCAGCTGCTCAACATCGGCAACGCCGACGTCAGCGAGGTGGCCTATCTCGCCGTGATCGAACGCAAGACCGCCGTGCTGTTCGCTGCCGCCACCGAACTGGGCGGCATCCTCGGCGGCCTGCCCGAGGACCAGGTGGCCGCGCTGCGCCACTACGGCATGGAGCTGGGCTACGCGTTCCAGATCGCCGACGACCTGCTCGACTACACCAGCGACGCCGGCACCCTGGGCAAGAACATCGGCGACGACCTCGCCGAGGGCAAGCCGACTTTGCCGCTGATCTATGCGCTGGAAAAGGCGAGCCCGGAACAGGCGCAGTCGCTGCGCCACGCGATCGAACACGGCGGACTCGACTCGCTGGAACGCATCATCGCCTCGATCCGCGACTCCGGCGCCCTGGAACGCACCCGCGACCGCGCCCTGCGCCACGCCCGTGCTGCGCGCGAGGCCCTCGCCACCCTGCCGCCTTCGGCGCATCGCGACGCACTGGCCACGCTGGCCGATTACTCGGTGCAGCGCACGTTCTGAACGTTTTGCCCTTGGCGCGGACGTGGCCGTCCGCGCGTATGTGCAGGAGCGGGCGAGCAAAAGCCCAAGCTCAAAAGGGAGCAGAGGTCGAGATCAACCGCTCCCTCATTGAATCAACCACGGAAACCCACCGTTCAGCCCCCGGCGCTGGCAGTCGGGCCGTCGATCGGCCAGACTTCGGTGCATGTTCCGTCTGCGTCCAACCCGCTGGCTGTGGAGCCTCGCGGCAATGCTGTTGCCGCTGGCAGCGGCGCATGCGGCCGAGAACACCTGGCGCTACGACACCGTGCACAGCCAGATCGTCTTCAGCATCAGCCACAACGGCTACTCGCGGCCGTTCGGGCGGCTGCACATCGCGCGTGGCTGGTTGCGCTTCGACCCCGATGACTGGAGCACGGCGGCGACCGAACTGGACATCGACCTGGCCAGCCTGGACATGGGCGACGCCGACTGGAACAAGGCCGTATGCAAGCCGGCGCTGCTCGACTGCGCGACGCATCGCTACGCGCACTTCCGCAGCACCGGCGTGACGGGCAAGGACGAGCACCACGGCGTGCTGCACGGCGAGCTGACCCTGCGCGGTGTCACCCGCCCGGTGGACCTGGCCTTCACTTTCAACCGCGCCGCCCGGACCATCTACGAACTGCACGAGGTAGCCGGTTTCTCGGCCACGGCCAGCCTGGATCGCAACGACTTCGGCATCAGCGCCAACCCCAACTCCATCGGCGCCCACGCAAGCGTCTGGCTGGAGCTGGAAGCCACCCGCGAGCAACCGTCGACAAAGGATCAGCCATGAGCCTGCGCAACAACGATCGCCAATGGGGCGCGGTCAGCAAGTTCTTCCACTGGATCATCGCGCTGGCGATCATCGGCAACGGCATCTTCGGCCTGATGATGGACCTGGCCGGCTCGCCGATGCGCAAGCTCAACTGGCTGGCGCTGCACAAGTCGATCGGACTCACCGTGCTGGCGCTGGTGCTGTTGCGCATCGTGTGGCGCGCGTTCGATCGCCGCCCGCCGGACGCACCGATGCCACGCTGGCAGGCGCTGGCGGCGCACGCGATGCATGCCGTGCTGTACGTGGTGATCCTGGCAATCCCGCTCAGCGGCTGGTGGTTCAACTCGGTTACCGGCAAGCCGCTGCAATGGTTCAAGCAGTTCAACCTGCCAGCGCTGGCGGAGAAGAACGACGCGCTGCGCCACTTCGCGCACGGCGTGCACGAGTACCTGTTCTGGTTTCTCGTCCTGCTGCTGCTGGCCCACGTCGGCGGCGCGCTGAAGCATCATGTGTTCGACCAGGACAACGTGCTGCGCCGGATGCTTCCGTTCGGCCGACTGCGCGCGAACCCGCCCGAAGGAGACCGCCGATGAAACGCCTCGCCACTCTTCTGCTTGCCCTCGCCCTGCCCGGCCTGGCCGCCGCGGCGGACTACACCGTGCAGCCGGCGTCGAGCACGCTCGGCTTCAGCAGCACCTTCCAGGGCGAAACGTTCCAGGGCCATTTCGGCCAGTGGAGCGCCGCGATCAGCTACGACCCGGCCAACCTGGCCGCATCGAAATTCGACGTGACCGTGCACACGGCCAGCGTGCAGACCGGCGACAGCGACCGCGATTCGGCGCTGCCCGGCGAGGCGTTTTTCGACGTGGCGAAGTATCCCGATGCCCATTTCGTCACCACCGGCTTCCGCAAGAGCGGCAACCAGGTAGTCGCCGACGGCACGCTCACCCTGCGCGGCGTGAGCAAGCCGGTGAGCCTGCAGGTGAACTTCGCCCCGCAAGGGAGCGGCGCCACGCTGGACGTGAGCGGCACGGTGCAGCGGCTTGATTTCGGCGTGGGCTCGGGCGAGTACGCCGACACCTCGGTGATCGGTGCCGAGGTGAAGATCACCGCGCACCTGCAGTTGGCCGCGAAGTAGACCCCTCGATGAGCGACGCGTCCTGGTGGCGGCGCCTGCGCAGCCGGCTCCGGCACGAACCGGCGCGCGGGACCGCACCCACCGCGCGCGTCGATGACGGTTCCAGCCGCGTCGCCGACAGCCTGCGCAGCCTGCTCGACGACCCGGCGATCCCGCCTTCGGTACGCAGCGAGCTGGCCGGCGAATTCCGCCGCATCGAAAGCATGCTGGCCCGGCTCGAACGCGGCGAGCTGCACGTGGCGGTGTTCGGTCGCGTCTCCGCCGGCAAGTCGGCGCTGGGCAACGCCCTGCTCGGGCGCGAGGCGTTCCGCGTCGGCGTCCTGCACGGCACCACCACGGACGCCGAACACGCCGTGCTCGACGAGGCGCAGCACGACGGCCTGGTGCTGATCGACACGCCCGGCATCAACGAGCTCGACGGCGAGGCGCGCGAGAAGCTGGCGTTCGACGTCGCCGAGGTCAGCGACCTGGTGATCTTCGTCTGCGACGGCGACCTCACCCGCGAGGAACTCGACGCGCTGAAGACGCTGGCCGCCACCCAGCGTCCGCTGCTGCTGGCGCTGAACAAGGCCGATCGCTACGGCGCCGACGAACGCGACGGCCTGCTCGACCACCTGCGCCAGCGCACCGCCGGCCTCGTCCGCACCGAGGACGTGCTGGCCGTCGCCGCGCACCCGACCCCGCAGCGTGTGGTGGAAGTCGACGCGCGCGACGAGGAGCACGTCCACGAACAACCCCGGGTGGCGGATGTCGCGGTGCTGCGCGAACGCCTGCTGGCGATCGCCGCACGCGAAGGCAAGGCGCTCTCGGCGATCAATGCCGGCCTCTACGCCGGCCGCCTCACTGACCAGGTCAGCGCGCGCATCGCGCAGACCCGCAAGGCCGTGGCGGCGAAACTGATCCACAACTACTGCATCGCCAAGGGCGTCGCCGTGGCGCTCAACCCGATCCCGGTGGCCGACCTGCTCGCCGCCGCCGGGCTGGACGCGGCGATGGTGGTGCAGCTCTCGCGCATCTACGGCCTGCCGCTGACCCGCGCCGAGTCCGGCCGGCTGGTGGCGGTGATCTCGGCGCAGCTGGCCGCACTGATGGGCGCGATCTGGGGCATGCAGCTGGTCGCTTCCGCACTGAAGGGCATCAGTGCCGGCCTCTCCGTGGTGGTCACCGCCGCCGCGCAGGGGGCGCTGGGCTGGTATGCCACCGTGCTGATCGGCCGCGCCGCCGAACGCTACCTGGTCGGCGGCAAGTCCTGGGGCGAAGCCGGCGCCAAGCGCGCCGTCGCCGATGTCGTCGCCAGCCTGGATCGCGATTCGATCCTGCGCGAGGCGCGCGAGGAAATCCTCAAGCGGTTGAAGTCGCGCCGCGCCTGATCGCTTTTGCCGGACGGGTACCCACCCCCGCAGGAGCCCGCTCGCGGGCGATGCTCCTCCGATTCCCGACTCCGAGCAAAGGCATCGCCCGCGAGCGGGCTCCTACGGGAGCTTTGCGAGAAATTGCCGCACCGCCGCGGCGTCGAACGGCCAATCCAGCTCGCGCCCGTCGCGTGCATCGCGCAATACCGGCACGCGGGTGCCGTAGCGCTGCTCGAGCTCAGGCGAATCGTCCACCCACTCGCTGTCGAAATCCGGCGCGCGCGCCTCGGCCATCACGGCGAGGGCCTTGTCGCACAGGTGGCAGTAATCGCGCTGGTAGAGGATGAGGTCGGACATGCTGCTGCGAATGGATCGGGGCGCCGCGTAGAATAGCTGGTTCAATCCTTCACCTCGCAGCGCATCCATGGCCGTCAGCGTATTCGACCTGTTCAAGATCGGCATCGGTCCGTCCTCCTCGCACACGGTCGGCCCGATGCGCGCCGCCGCGCGCTTTGCCGAACGCTGGCTGGAGGAAAAGGGCGTGCTCGACCGCGTCGCCCGCGTGCGCGCCGAGCTGTACGGCTCGCTGGCGATGACCGGCCGCGGCCACGGCACCGACAAGGCGGTGCTGCTGGGCCTGGAAGGCCAGCACCCGGACACCGTCGATCCCGACCGGATCCCCGCCACGCTCGAACGCATCCGCGGCACCGGCCGCATCCTTCTGCTCGGCAAGCGCGAGATCGCGTTCGACGAAAAGGCCGACCTGGTCTTCAACAAGCGCCAGAAGTTGCCGTTCCACACCAACGGCATGCGTTTTTCCGCGTACGACGCCGACGGCAACGAGCTGGCCAGCCGCGACTACTACTCGGTCGGCGGCGGCTTCGTGGTCAACACCGACGAGGCGGCGGAGGATCGCATCGTCGCCGACACCACCGAGCAACCTTATGCCTTCACCACCGGCGACCAGATGCTGGCGCTCTGCAAGCAGCACGGGCTGACCATCGCGCAGTTGATGATGGCGAACGAAAGCGTGTGGCGCCCCGAGGCGGAAACCCGCGCCGGCCTGCTGACCATCTGGAAGGCCATGCAGGACTGCGTCACCCGCGGCCTGCGCTCGCCCGGCACCCTGCCCGGTGGCCTGAAGGTAGCGCGCCGCGCTCCGGCGATGCTCGAGGATCTGCGCAACCAGCCCGAGGCCGCGCTGAAGGACCCGCTGACCATCCTCGACTGGGTGAACCTCTATGCGCTGGCGGTGAACGAGGAAAACGCCGCCGGCGGCCGCGTGGTCACCGCGCCCACCAACGGCGCCGCCGGCATCGTGCCCGCGGTCGGCCACTACTACCTGCGCTTCTGCCCGAAGGCGGACGACGAAGGCATCATCGAATACCTGCTCACCGCCGCCGCCATCGGCATCCTGTACAAGGAGAACGCCTCGATCTCCGGCGCCGAAGTCGGCTGCCAGGGCGAAGTCGGCGTAGCCTGCTCGATGGCCGCCGGCGGCCTCACCGCCGCGCTCGGCGGCAACGTGATGCAGGTCGAGAACGCCGCCGAAATCGGCATGGAACACAACCTCGGCCTCACCTGCGACCCGATCGGCGGCCTGGTGCAGATCCCCTGCATTGAGCGCAACGCGATGGGCTCGGTGAAAGCCATCAACGCCAGCCGCATGGCCCTTAAAAGCGACGGCAAGCACCGCGTCTCGCTGGACAAGGTGATCAAGACCATGCGCGATACGGGGCGCGACATGAAGGACAAGTACAAGGAAACCTCGCGCGGCGGCCTCGCAGTCAACGTCATCGAATGCTGAGCCGCCCCCTGTAGGAGCCCGCTCGCGGGCGATGCTCCCCACTAGGCAGACACGTAAGGCCGGTTTCGTAGCGCAGGCAGTGCCTGCCCTACAGCGCGACCTTGCCTGGCTTCAGCGCGTCTTGCCCGACGTACCCTTTGCCAGCTCCGCAATCAGGTCGCGGACGAGCTTTCGCTTGTCTTCGGAAAGCAGCAGATAGTCTTCGAACGCCAGCCGGTCATGACCACGCACGTGGTCGGGCCAGGCGATGTTCACGTCCTGCACGCCCTTGGGTCGAATCTTTCGATACTCCAGTTCGTGCGGCTCGACGCCAACGATCTTGGCCAGCGCCTCCAGATGGGCCGGACGCGGACGATGCTTGCCGTTGAGCCATCCCGACACGGCCTGCGAGGACACTTCCTCGCCCTGCAGTTCCAGCAGCCGAGCGAGTTCCGACGCGCTCGCCTCGATCCTCTCGCGCTTCAAGGCAGCCCGGAGACGGTCGGCGAAAGCTTTCTTGTCGATCTTCATGGCTTGCGACCATAGGTGCCGCTCCGCCATGCAACTGAAAGTTATGCTTTATATAAATTGAAAATTTTGCTTTCATGGCCGATCAAACCTTACGCCGGTCGTTGCCATGCCCAAGTCGCTGTTGGAACAGCTGCCCGAGATCGTCGCCCGCGGACGCCAGCAGGCCGAGAAGATCCTGGAGAGCCTGGAAGGACGCCACCGGGTCAGCCTGCAGACACGCGAGTGGGTGCTGCCGTCGAAAGACACGCGCGACAGCGACTGGATCGCCGCGGCGAACCGGCAGGCACACCTGGGCGACGAAGGCACGGCCGACTGGACCAACCGGCTGATCTACGGCGACAACCTGCTGGCGATGGCCGCCCTGCTGGCCGGCGACGAACACACGCCCTGCCTGCGCGGCAAGGTGGACCTGATCTACATCGATCCGCCGTTCGATTCGAAGGCCGATTACCGCACCAAGGTTTCGCTGCCTGGCGTGGAGCTGGAGCAGAAGCCCACAGTGATCGAGCAGTTCGCGTATTCCGATACGTGGTCGGATGGCACGGCGTCGTATCTGGCGATGATCACGCCGCGGTTGATCTTGATGCGGGAGTTACTTGCTGACACCGGACAGATCTTTGTCCATTTGGACTGGCATGTCGGGCACTACGTGAAGATCGTCCTTGATGAGTTGTTCGGAAAGAAGCAATTCCGCAACGAGCTCATCTGGTACTACTACAACAAAATGCCAGACACGCGAAACAAAATCTTCCCTCGATCACACGATGTCATCTATTGGTACGCAAAGAACGAAAAATCCGAATATTTCTTTGAGCATCAGGAAGAGCGCAGAGCGAAGCCAGTTAAGCAGCTTGTCCGAAAGAAGGTGGACGGGCGCATGGTTAATGCGCGCGATGAACATGGCAACGTCCAGTATGTCGAGCGAGATGCCCGGACGGTGGACTCCGTTTGGCGCCTCTCCATGCTTCAACCCGCTGACAAAACGCAAAACTCTGGATACCTGACCCAAAAACCTGAATCGATACTTGAACGAGTTCTTCTAGCTGTCTCGAAACCGAATGATCTAGTCGCCGACTTCAACGGCGGCTCCGGCACCACCGCCGCCGTCGCCGAGAAGCTTGGCCGCCGCTGGATCACCAGCGACCTCGGCAAGCCGGCCTGCATGATCATGCGCAAGCGGCTGATCGACCAGGGTGCCAAGCCGTTCCTGTACCAGGCGATCGGCGACTACCAGGTCGAGGCGGCGAAGAGCGCGATGGGGCGCAGCTTTCGTGTCGGCGACCTCTCCGGCATCGTGCTATCGCTGTACGGCGCGCTGCCGCTGCCGCCGGAGGACAACCCGCTGCGCAATCTCGGCGCGGTGGTGTACGGCGGCAAGAAGACGCTGGTGCTGGTGGATTCGCCGAACAAGCTCACCGGCGACGCCACCCTGCGCAAGGCGATCGCCCAGCGCGAGCACCTGCTCGGCGGCTGGGACCGGGTGGTGGTGCTGGGCTGGAATTTCGAACCGTCGATCGGCCAGAGCATCACCGCGCTGAACGACAATCGGCTGGAAGTGCTGGTGATCCCGCCCGACCTGCTTGACCGCCTGCGCAAGAAGGGCGGCATCGAGAAGCTGCGCGGCCAGGTACGCTTCTCCAGCCTGCAGTACCTCACGATCAAGCCAGTGCGGCGCACGCGCAGCGGCAAAGAAGAAACTTTGCAGGTCACGCTGGACAACTACGTGCTGCTCTCGCCCGAGGCGATCAACCTGGACGAGGACAACCGCGCCAAGTTGCACAAGGTGATGAACGCCGAACCGCTGGCGCTGATCGAGTACTGGGCGGTCGACCCCGACTACGACGGCAAGGTGTTCCGCTCGGTCTGGCAGGACTACCGCGGCAACACCGCCAACGACGACGACCCGCTGCGGGTAATCACCAGCGCCGAGTTCAGCGTGCCGCGCAAGGCCGGCGAACGCCGGGTATGCGTGCGCGTGGTCGACGTGTTCGGCTTCGAGGCCGAGGTGGTGCAGGTGGTGGCGGAGGCGCGGGCGTGAGCCCGCTCGCGAAATCCCTTCACTCGCCATTCCGGCGGCTCTCAACAGCCGAAGGGGAGAAGTCAGGCAGCGAGGCGCCGCACCTTCTTCAGGCTGCTGCCGAGCTCGCGTTCGGCGATTTTCAAGTCGTAGGAGGTCTGCAGGTTGATCCAGAACTGCGGACTCTGCCCGAAGGCACGCCCGAAACGCAGCGCCAGTTCAGCGGTCACCGGCCGCTGTTCCCGGACGATGTGCGAGATGCGCATGGGCGACACGCCGATCGCACGCGCAAACGCCGCCTGGCTCATGTCGAGGTCGTTCAGGATTTCCTCCAGCAGTTCGCCGGGATGGATGGGCGGAAGACCGTTGACGGTGGCTGGAATGGACATGATTGCGAATCCTCAGTGGTAATCAACGATCTCGACATCAAATGCGTGACCGCCCTCGAAGCGAAAACACAACCGCCATTGGTCGTTGATGCGGACGCTCCATTGGCCGGCCCGATCCCCACCCAGAAGCTCCAGTCGGTTGGAGGCCGGTTGGCGCAGGTCTTCGGGACTGATGGCGATATCGAGGTACCTCAGGCGGGTCAGCGCACGGCGCAAGATGTCCCGCGGCAACCGCCTGGCCGTTCCGGTCGCGAACAACCGTTCCGTTTCCTTGTCGGCGAAGCTCCTGATCATCCGGTGACTCCTGTCGGGATGGCTGATGACGGCCCGCCAAGCATAAACAACATGTTTACGCCATGCAACGCCGGGGAGTGTGCGCATGTCTGACGCCAACCGCCCGCTGGCGCTCGCCACCGCCCTCACCCGCCGCACCGAGCAACTGTGCATCGGCCTCGAACAGGGCATCGCCGATATCTACGAGCTGGTGACGCCGGTGACCGCCGAACTGCTGCGCTGGTGGTTCGGCGAGGATGCCTGCCAGTCGCGCACGTACAATTTCCATCCGGGCCAGCGCCAGGCGATCCTCAATGTGATCGCGGCGCACGAGGTGCTGGACAGCCCGAACCTGAAGAACCTCTACGAGCAGGTCTGCGCCGAGGCGCTGCTGGAAGGCAGGCGGCTCGCGGACGTGACCCAAGGCAAGCACGGCCATCCGAAGTATTGCCTGAAGATGGCTACCGGCACCGGCAAGACCTGGGTGCTGCAGGCGCTTCTGGTGTGGCAGCTGTTGAACAAGACCGCGGCGCTGGACGAGGGGCGCGACGATCCGCGCTTCACCCGCCGCTTCCTGATCGTGGCGCCGGGGCTGATCGTGTATGAGCGGCTGCTGGATGCGTTCCTCGGCAAGGAGAACGAGGACAAGAGCCGCGACTTCGCCAGCTCCGACATTGCCAGCTACGCCGAGCTGTTCGCGCCGCCGGCGCGGCGCGAGCGTATCGCGCAGTTCGTGCGCGGCAACGTCTGCCAGAAGCAGGAGATCGGCCTGAAGGCCACCGGCAACGGCATGATCGCAATCACCAACTGGCATCTGCTCAGCGAGGCCGAAGAGGAGATCGAGGAGGACGAGCAAGCCATCGCGCCCGGCATGATCGCCGACGCTTCCCGCGTCGCCTACGACGTGCTGCCCCTGACACCCGGCCGCGCCACCGGCAACAGCCTCGACGTGCTCGACCGGCGCTGGGCCCGCGGCAACGTGCTGTCCTATCTCGCCGACCTGCCCGACCTGATGGTGTTCAACGACGAGGCGCACCACATCCACGAGTTGAAGAAGGAAGGCGAGACCACCGAGGTCGAGTGGCAGAAGAGCCTGTCGATCATCGCCGAGGGCAAGGGCCGCCGTTTCGTGCAGATGGATTTCTCCGCCACGCCGTACAACGACGTGGGCAGCGGCAGGAAGAAAGCCAAGCTGTATTTCCCGCACATCGTGGTCGACTTCGACCTGAAGGACGCGATGCGGCTGGGCCTGGTGAAATCGCTGGTGCTGGACAAGCGCAAGGAGCTCGGCGCGCTGCCGCTGGAGTTCAAGGCCGAGCGCGACGCCGACGGCAACGTGGCGTTGTCCGAAGGCCAGCGCGTGATGCTGCGTGCCGGCCTGCAGAAACTGCGCAAGCTGGAGGCGGACTTCGCCCGGCTCGACGCTACACGCCACCCGAAGATGCTGGTGGTGTGCGAGGACACCACGGTGTCGCCGTTGGTGGCGAAGTTCCTGCTCGACGAAGGACTGCATGACGACGACGTGCTCACCGTCGACTCCGGCAAGAAGGCCGAGCTGGGCGAAAAGCAGTGGGCACCCCTGCGCCAGCGCCTGTTCAACGTGGACCGGCACGCGCAGCCGCGGGTGATCGTCAGCGTGCTGATGCTGCGCGAGGGTTTCGACGTCAACAACATCTGCGTGATCGTGCCGCTGCGTTCCAGCCAGGCGCAGATCCTGCTGGAGCAGACCATCGGCCGCGGCCTGCGCCTGATGTGGCGCGACCCGGAGTACGTCGATATCAAGCGCGAGAACCGCGAGCGGATCAACCACGGCGAGGAGCCGGGTTCGCTGATCGACATCCTCTCCATCGTCGAGCATCCGGCGTTCCAGAGCTTCTACGACGAGCTGATGCGCGAAGGCCTGGTCGGCGAGACCGGCGACGACGAAGGCAGCAGCACCGGCGACCTGATTCCGTCCGAACTGCGTGAAGGCTACGAGGCATACGACTTCGCCATTCCATTCATCCTGCGCGAAGCGGACGACAGCGTCGAACACCTGCCGATCGACATCGCCGCCCTGCCGACCTTCAGCGCGATGAGTCGCGCGAAGCTGGCCGAACTGCTGGGCAAGGGCGACACCTTCACCTCGCAGGACCTGCAGAGCAGCACGCTGTTCGGCGACTACCGCGTCGACGGCGCGGCGATGAACGTCAGCGGCTACAACGAACTGCTGTCGCGGCTGACCCGACGGGTGAGCCAGGCGCTGAATTACCCGCTGCCGAAGGGCAACAGGATCTCGCCGCATCTGGATCGCCCGTACCTGCAGATGAACACGGCGGCGCTGGCGACCGCGCTGGACGACTACATCCGCGAACGGCTGTTCGACGAATCCTTCGAGCCTTTCGAGGACGAAGGCTGGCGACTGTTGCTGCTGCAACCGGTGATCGACCACATCGTGAAGATCTTCGGCCTGGCGCTGGTGCGCGCCGAGGAGCACTCCGTCACCGGCAGCACCGAGGTGCGTCACCGCCGGTTGTCGGAAGTGACCAGGCTGATGGTGCGCGAGAGCGCTTCAGTGGAAGTGACCAAGTGCATCTACCAACGGCTGCCCTACCCCGCCCGCAGCGGCGGGCTGGAACGCGGCTTCATCGAATGGGCGCAAAGCGATGCAAGCGTCGAGGCATTCTGCAAGATCAGCGAGAACCGGCACGATTTCGTGCGATTGCGCTACGTCAAGGAAGATGGCGTGGCCGCGCTGTACATCCCGGATTTCCTGGTACGCACGGCGGACGCGATCTACCTGGTCGAGACCAAGGGGCAGGAACAGGTCAACCATCCGAACGTGCAGCGCAAGCTGAAGGCGGCAACCACCTGGTGCGAGCGAATCAACGCACTGGACGCGGACCAGCGCGGCGGGCGCGTGTGGCACTACGCGCTGGTCGGCGAGTCGCTGTTCCATGACTGGCGCGACAAGGGTGCGCGGCTGGGCGAGCTGCTCGCGTTCTCGCGTGCACGCGCCGCGCCAACGGCACAGTCGCAGGGCGGCCTGGCGTTTGGAGAATGAAGGCCCGACTCAGTATCGCGCGCCAGGTGCATGAGTGGCGGTAGGCGGACACCTCCCGCCGTTTCCGGATCGGTTGAAGAGCTGGCGGGCCGTGCCCACCCTACGGTGCAGGAGCCCGCGAGCGGGTTCCTGCGGCGCGGGGCCCCGCCAGGGCTGGTGCCGGCTCGTGACTTGTGCGGGGTGACATGGGGCGGTCAATTCTGCAACCATCGGCCCCTTCACGGCGCGCTTTCGCGTCGATACGGGAACCTCGCATGACCCAAGAACGCGCGATCCGCCGCGATGTCGGCCCGTTCGCCCTGATGCTCACCGGCCTGGGCTCCATCATCGGTTCGGGCTGGTTGTTCGGCGCATGGCGCGCCGCGCAGATTGCCGGACCGGGGGCGATCTGGGCGTGGGTGATCGGCGCGGCGGTGATCATGGCGATCGCGCTGACCTACGCCGAGCTGGGCGCGATGTTTCCCGAATCCGGCGGCATGGTGCGCTACGGGCATTACTCGCACGGCTCGCTGGTGGGCTTCATCGCGGCGTGGGCGAACTGGATCGCGATCGTCTCGGTGATCTCGGTCGAGGCGGAAGCGTCGGCGCAGTACATGTCGTCGTGGAAGTGGGACTGGGCGAAGGATCTGTACCACCAGGTGCCAGGCGGCCATGGCGAGCTGAGCACCGCCGGCCTGCTGATCGCCGCGGCGCTGGTGATCGTGTACTTCCTGTTCAACTTCTGGAGTGTGAAGCTGTTCGCGCGCTCCAACACCGCCATCACCCTGTTCAAGCTGGTGATCCCCGCGCTCACCGCGGTGCTGCTGATGATGAGCGGCTTCCATCCGGAAAACTTCAGCGTCGGCATCCGCGGCGAGCTGCACAAGACCGATTTCGCCTCGATCCTCACCGCGGTGGCGATCGCCGGCATCGTGTTCAGCTTCAACGGTTTCCAGAGCCCGGTGAACCTCGCCGGCGAAGCGCGCAACCCGGGCCGCAGCATCCCGTTCGCGATCGTCTGCGCGATCGCGCTGGCCACCATCGTGTACGTGTTGCTGCAGGTGGCGTTCATCGGCGCGGTGCCGCGCGAGATGCTGGCCAATGTGGGCTGGCACGGCATCGACTTCAGCTCGCCGTTCGCCGATCTGGCGATCATCCTCGGGCTGCAATGGCTGGCCACGCTGTTGTTCATCGACGCGGTGATCAGCCCCAGCGGCACCGGCATGACCTATACCGCCACCACCGCGCGCATGCTGTACGGCATGGAGCGCAACGGCACCTTGCCGAAGATCCTCGGCACCGTGCATCCGAAGTGGGGCGTGCCGCGGCCGGCGATGTGGGTGAACCTGGCGGTGTCGTTCCTGTTCCTGTTCTTCTTCCGCGGCTGGGGTGCGCTGGCGGCGGTGATTTCGGTGGCCACGATCATTTCCTACCTCACCGGCCCGGTCAGCGTGATGACGCTGCGGCGGACCGCGCCGGAATTGAACCGCCCGTTCCGCCTTGCCGGCCTGCCGATCCTGGCCGGCGTCGCCTTCATCATGTCCACCGAACTGCTGTACTGGGCCAGGTGGCCGCTGACGGGCGAGATCATCGTGCTGATGGTGGTCGCGTTGCCGGTGTACTTCTATTACCAGGCCAAGGCCGGCTGGCACGATTTCGGCCGGCAGATGAAGGGCGCCTGGTGGCTGGTCTGCTATCTGCCCACGCTGGCGCTGGTGTCGTGGGCGGGGAGCACGATGTTCGGCGGCAAGGGTTACCTGTCCTACGGCTGGGACCTGGCGCTGGTGGCGGTGATCGGCCTGGTGTTCTACCTGTGGGGCGTGAAATCCGGCTGGCGCACGCCGTCGGTGGAAGCCGTACGCCTCGAGGCGCACGAGCATCCGGGTGAGCTGCAGGTGCCGCCGGACGAAGAGAGCGCCGAGCGCATCACCGGCCGCTGAGCCCGCCTCATTCAATCGACGAAACGCACGGCCCAGGCCGTGCGTTTTCGTTCATGCGTTCCCGGCCGTGTCGAAAACGCGGCGGCCGGTTCGTCGCCCTGACATGCATCCACTTTCGGCTGCACATCGAACGGGAGTCCGCCATGCTTTCCATACGCACCGCCATCATCACCACCACTCTGCTGCTTGCCGCCAGTGGCAGCGCCGTCGCCGCCGCGGTGACCTACCGGATCGATCCAGACCACACCTACCCCAGCTTCGAGGCCGATCACATGGGCGGGCTGTCGGTGTGGCGCGGCAAGTTCAATCACACTCGCGGCACGGTCACGCTGGACAAGACCGCCGGCACCGGCACGGTGGATGTCACCGTCGACATCAAGAGTGCCGACTTCGGCCTGGACGCCTTGAACCGGAGCGCGCAGGGCAAGGACCTGTTCGAAAGCAGCCGCTACCCGCAGGCGACCTACACCGGCAAGCTCGTCGACTTCGTCAACGGTGCGCCGACGCGGGTCGCCGGCAAGTTGACCCTGCACGGCGCCACCCATCCGCTGGATCTCAAGATCAACAGCTTCAAGTGCATGCCGCATCCGGTGTTCAAGCGCGAAGTCTGCGGCGCCGATGCACTGGCCACGTTCCGGCGCGACACCTTCGGCATCGATGCCGGCAGGGATTACGGCTTCAACATGGACGTGACGCTGCGCATCCAGGTCGAGGCGATTGCGGTCAAGTAAGACGCGCCCTCACCCCAGCGCCAGCACGTCCCCCAGCAAGGCCTGCGCCGTCACCTCCGGTCCGGCGCCCGGGCCCTGGATCACCAGCGGCTGGGTGTTGTAGCGGGTGGTGGTGAGGGCGAACTGGTTGTCGGTGCCGTACAGGCGCGCGGCCGGGTGGGTCAGCGGTACTTCGGCCAGGCCCACCCGGGCCAGGCCGCGCTGGTTGAGGCGGGCGAGGAAGCGCAGCACGCAACCGCGCGAGGCCGCGTCGGCGTGACGCGCGGCGAGCGGCGCGTCCAGCTCGTCCAGTCGCGCCAGGAACGCGTCGGCATCGAGCGAGCGCAGCGCCTCGGGCACCAGGCCTTCCACCTGCACCTCGTCGCTGCCCAGCGAGAAGCCGGCGCTGCGCGCGATGATCAGCAGCTTGCGCGCCACGTCCTCGCCGGACAGGTCCGAGCGCGGATCGGGCTCGGTGTAGCCCAGCCGGCGCGCCTCGCGCAGCAGCTCGGAAAACGGCCGGCTGCCGTCGTACTGGTTGAACAGCCACGACAGCGAGCCGGAGAACACACCTTCCAGGGTCAGCAGGTGATCGCCGCACGCGCGCAGCCGACGCAGCGTGGACAGCACCGGCAGGCCCGCGCCGACCGTCGCCGAATCGCCGTAACGACCGCCGCCATCCAGCGCCGCCTGCAAGGCACGCCAGCCGGACAACTCGCCGCCGGCCAGCGCCTTGTTCGCGGTGACCACGTGATAGCCGCGCGCCAGCCATTCCGCATGGCGCGCCGCCAGCGTCGCGCTGGCGGTGGCGTCGACGATCACCTTCGCCACCGCCCCGCTGGCATCCAGTGCCGCGAGCAGGCCCGCGTTGTCGCGCGGCGCGCCATGCTGGTTGAGCTGGTCGCGCAGGCCGCGCTGGGCGAGTCGCTGCGGATCGGTCTCCTGGCGCCGCGAGTTCGCCGCACCGACCAGGCGCAGCGAACGGGCCGCGTCGGTATTGAGCAGCTTGAGCAGGGCGCCGCCCACCACGCCGGTGCCGAGCAGCACGATCGCGGTGGACGGCGCCGCGTGTCCACGCGCGCGAACGCCGGGTTCGGCCAGCACCGCGTTCATGCGGGCACCCGGCGTTTGGACGTCCGCACCGCTTCGGCCCGGGCCAGCGCGGCGTCGACGTCGCGCAGCAGGTCGTCGCCGTCCTCGATACCCACCGACACGCGCAGCAGACTGTCGGAAATGCCGGCCGTGCGCCGCGCCTCCGGCGCCATCGAGGCGTGCGTCATGGTGGCCGGGTGGGCGATCAGGCTTTCCACACCGCCCAGCGATTCGGCCAGCGAGAAATATTCCAGCCCGTCGACGAAGGCCTCGATCTGCGGCACGTCGCCGTCCAGTTCGAAGCTGAGCATGGCGCCGAAGCCGAGTTGCTGGCGCGCCGCCAGCACATGGCCGCCGTGGCTGGCCAGGCCCGGGTAGTAGACCCTGCGCACGGCCGCATGGGCATCCAGCCGCTCGGCCAGGCGCGCCGCGTTCTCCTGGTGCTGGCGCAGACGCACGCCCAGCGTGCGCAGGCCGCGCAGGGTGAGGTAGCTGTCGAACGGCGCGCCGGTGAGCCCGGTGCAGTTGGCCCACCACTTCAATTGTTCGGCCACCGCCGCATCGCGTGCCACCACCGCGCCGCCGACCACGTCGCTGTGGCCGTTGATGTACTTGGTGGTCGAGTGCACCACCACGTCGGCGCCCAGCAGCAGGGGCTGCTGCAGCGCCGGCGACAGGAAGGTGTTGTCGACCACCAGCAGCGCGCCGGCGGCATGCGTGGCCTGCGCCACGTGGCGGATGTCGGTGATCCGCAGCAGCGGGTTGGACGGCGTCTCCACCCACACCAGCGCCGGCTTGCGCGCAAGCGCGGCAGCCAGCACCACGTTGTCGGTGAGGTCAGCGAACTCCACCGCGAAGCGTCCCTTCTTCGCCCACGCATCGAGCAGGCGCCAGGTACCGCCGTAGCAGTCGTGCGCCGCCAGCACGGTGGCGCCTGGCGGCACCAGCTCCAGCGCCAGCGCCACCGCCGACATGCCGCTGGAGGTGACCACCGCGCCGGCGCCCTGCTCCAGCTCCGCCAGCGCCTCGGCCAGCAGGTCGCGGGTGGGATTGCCGCTGCGCGAATAGTCGTACGCGCGCTTGCGGCCGAAGCCCTCGAAGCTGTAGTTGGTCGACAGGTGCAGCGCCGGCACCACCGCACCGTGCTGGGTGTCGCTTTCGATGCCGGCGCGCACGGCGCGGGTACAGGGGGCGGGGGTGTCGCTCATGTCGTTCTCCGGATCGTCTTCGTCGCGTCTTCTTTTGTAGGAGCGCACCCTGTGCGCGATGCCTTTCCTCTACGCGAAGAGCTCGCGCACAGGGTGCGCTCCTACAGGTTCAATGCTTCGCGCAGCAGCGGGGTGAGTTGTTCGGGTTCTTTCAGGAAGGCGTCATGGCCGTAGGGGGACTCAACCACTTCCAGCGTGGCCGGTCCGCGCAGCCGGCGTTGCAGTTCGCACAGGTCGGCCAACGGCACCAGGCGGTCGGAGGGGAAGCCGATCAGCGTGGCCGGCACGGCTACCTGCTCGGGATCGACCTGGTGCAGGTCGATCGACTCGGACAGGGCGAGGAAGCGATCGGCGTCGAAGCGCTCGACGAAACGCCGGCCCTGGTGCTCCAGGTAATCCTCGACCGGGAAATAAAAGCGTTCGGCGCGCTGCTCGGGTGCGCCGGCAAAGCGGCGGCCGAACTCGGCGCTGCCGCGATAGGTGGTGATCGCCAGCTGCCGCGCCAGCGCCAGCGCCTCGTCGACATGGCCGCTGGCCTGGCCCAGCCGCACGATGCCGCGCTGCACGCTGCGCTGGGCGGTGCTGAGCGGGTGCGGACGATGGGCACCGGCCAGCAGCACCAGCCGCTCCACGGCGCGCGGATGGCGGGCGGCGAAGGCCAGCGCCACCATCGCGCCATAGGACGAACCGACGAAGGCATGGGCGCGGGTGATGCCCAGGACGCGCAGCAGGCCAGCCAGCGCATCGGCCTGGTCCTCGCTGGAGACCGCCTCGGCGCCGAGTTGCGTGCGGTCCAGCCAGTCGATCGACAGCACCCGGCAGCGCGCCAGGTCGATCGCCGCGCCCTCATCGGCCAATTCCCGCCACCAGCCGGCCGCACCGCTGACATCGCGATCGGCCGAGATGCCCCCTTGCACGATCACCGTCGGCGCCCCCGCCGCACCGTGCCAGGCGTAAGCGACCTCGACCTCGCGCTGACCGTTGCCGTATTTCGGCGCCAGGGTCACACGCCGACTGCCGCGCGGGTCGGTCAGGCGCAGGTACGGCTCCACCAGCGTCGCGAATGCATCCTGCGAGGCTTCGGTACATCGGGCTTGGGTCTGCAAGGTCATGCCAGGTACTCCGGTCGGCATCGCCCCGCGGGGGAACCGGAGTGGCCACCACCCGTGGCGTGGCGGCGAAGGCCGCGTACCGGGTGACGCCCATCTACCGGCAGGTGCGCGCAGCACCTCCGCAGGAGTTGGCACCGTGGCGGAAACACTCCGCTGGTTGCCCCGGCTTCAAAGGGCCTGTCCCTCAGCCGGTCTCGATGAGTGGGCGGATGGTGACGCCTGATACGGCCCGTGTCAATAGACGTCTAAACATCTAAACGTTTATATGGATGATCGAACACCTGGTGACGAGTACCCGGCATGCGGGAAACGTCCGCACCGCGCGTCGCCGCGGCGGCGCACTGTCCGGCCGCAGGGGATGCTGCTACCGTGTCGCCCCATGACTCCCCCTCTCGACCGCCCCGCCTTGCAGGCACGCCTGCATCGCGACGGCTTCGCCTTCGTCACCGCCGAACACATGCGCCAGTTGCTGCCCCTCAGCGGCATGGATGACTGGCAGGCATTCCGCGCCAGCTGGAACGACCTGGCGCCCGACACCCACCTGGCCGCGGTGGGCCGGCACCGGAGCCGGCGCCACGCCACCTTCGCGGTGGAACCGGACGGCACGCTGCAACGCCAGCCGCACCAGCCGCACTGGCAGAGCGCGCGCTACAACTCGCTGCAGGGCGACATCCAGCGCTGGTTCCTGCCGATCCGGCCGGCGCTGGCCGATGGCGCCAGCATGCGCAGCATCCTGCAGTTGGCGCATGCGCTGTTCGCGCCGATGACGCCCGGCGGACCGCACCGCTGGCATGTCGAGACGCATCAGTTCCGCATCGAGGCGCGCGCCGACGAACCGGGCGAGCCCACCCCCGAGGGCGTGCACCACGACGGCGTCGACTACGTGCTGGTGCTGCTGATCGACCGCCAGAACATCGAGAGCGGCACCACCACCATCCACGCCGACGACGGCGCGCTGCTGGGCAGCTTCACCCTGGCCCACCCGCTGGACGCGGCGATGGTGATCGATGCCCGCGTGAGCCATGGCGTCACTGCGGTCACCCCCATCGACCCGGCTCAACACGCCCACCGCGACGTGCTGGTGGTGACCTTTCGCGCCGCCCCGCCGGCAGCGACACCGCCCGCCTGAAGGCTTCGCCGGCGGCGATTTGCGCGGCACGATCGGCGGCTGCAACAATCGCCCTTCGACCGCGCCAGCAGCCTCCAGCGAGCACGCCATGTCCCTCGTCGCCAACGTTCTGATCGTCCTGATCGCGCTGCTGCACCTGTGGTTCCTGATCCTGGAGATGTTCCTGTGGACGCGCCCCTCCGGCCGTCGGGCGTTCGGACTCAGCGAGGAGTTTGCCGAGCAATCGCGGGCGCTGGCGGCCAACCAGGGGCTGTACAACGGTTTCCTTGCCGCCGGGCTGATCTGGGGCGCGTGGCTGGGTCCGGCCGGGTTCGCCATCAAGGTGTTCTTCCTCGGCTGCGTGCTGGCGGCAGGCGTGTTCGGCGGGCTCACCGCGGCGCGCAAGATCCTCTGGTTCCAGGCGCTGCCGGCCGCGATCGCCTTGCTGCTGGTGCTCGCATGAGCGCACCCGGCACGCCTTCGCCGCGCGAAGCGACAGGCGCGCGTTTCGACCCGGCGCTGATGCTGCGTGCCCGCGAGCGCAGCTGGGCAGCGCTGCACGCGATCCGCGAACGCATGCTGCCGGGGATCAGCGAGGCCGAGGCAGTGGCGATGGCCACCGAGGTGTTTGCCGAACAGGGTTGCGAACGCCTGTGGCACCGGCCACTGATCCGGATTGGCCGCAACACCACCAAGGCGTTCCGTGAGCCGTCTGAACCGGACGTGCGCCTGGGCGAGCATGACAGCTACTTCATCGACCTCGGGCTCGTCTTCGACGGTCACGAGGGCGACGTGGGCGACACCTTCGTGGTCGGTCACGCGCCGCAACGCCAGGCCTGCGCCGACGCGGCGCGCGCCCTGTTCCGGCAGGTGGCCGACGCCTGGCGCCACGACGGCCTGAGCGGCCGCGCCCTGTACGCCTTCGCCGCCCAACGCGCCGCGGCCATGGGCTGGCGTTTCAACCAGGCGATCAAGGGCCACCGGGTCAGCGATTTTCCGCACGCGATCCACCACGGCGGCGACCTCGGCGACCTCGACCGCGTGCCGGCCAGCGGCCTGTGGATCCTGGAGATCCAGCTCGCCCACCCGAGCGAACCCTTCGGCGCCTTCCACGAAGACCTGCTCGAGGGCAACCGCCTGAGCTGAGGGTCGCGCCGGTCACAAGCTGACGCATCGCGTCGCTGGCCGCCGGCAGCGCGACCGGCCGAGGCAGGCGCAGCCTGGGCCGGCGCTGCCCGCGCTGGCGCGGCCGGCGGCGTGGACAAGACTTTTGGCACCGCTCGTGCATGAGCCAAGGCAGGCAACGCGACGCGCCCCATTCGCCGGGTCGTCGCCACTGGGGAACGAGGACACGCACATGCTGGCCACTACAACCGACTCCGCCGATACGTCAGATCGACACGACCAGACCGTGCGCCGCTTCATGGAGCACGCCCGCGCGGTCGCCGCCGGCGAAGCCGAGGGCGACGTGTTCACCTGGTTCCTGGCCGGCGAATACCAGTGGGAAATGGAAGCCGCCGGCACCTGGCTGGTGGAGTCGCCGGCAAGCCGGTTGTCCGTGACGGAGAAGGACACCATGCGCCACTTCATGTCGTGCATGCCGGCGATCCGCGACGCCATCCTGGACGGCCGCAAGGCCGCCGCACGGCGCAACGACAGCTCACTCGCGCCCGAATGGACCGACTGGCTGGAACTGGCCGCGCTGCCGAGCTGGAACGACTTCACCATCCGCACCGCGATCCTGCTCAGCCAACTGGGCGAACCGGCGCGCAACGACCCGCACTACGGCATCGTCGCGGGCTGAGCCTGCGCCCCCTCCCCGGCTTGCGGGGGAGGGTCGGGTGGCTCGCTCCCGGCAAACGAGGAGCGAGAACAAGAACCTCATCCCCTCACCCTCCCCATCCCCGGGGGAGCGGCAGCGCGTGGCGCACCGCCACCCGTGCCCGGCCACGCCCTGATCCCTGCACGTCCCTCCTCGCTACAATGGGCGGATCGCCGGTCGCATCCTGCGCTTCCGGCCCTCTCCAATGGACGCGCGTCATGGCTCGCAGCAAACCTCTGCAACGTTTCCGCAACATCGGCATCATCGCGCACATCGACGCGGGCAAGACCACCACGACCGAGCGCGTGCTGTACTACACCGGCCGCAAGCACCAGATCGTCAACACGCACGAGACCAAGGACGGCAAGGGCTCCACCACCACCGACTACATGGAGCAGGAGCGCAAGCGTGGCATCACGATCCAGTCGGCGGCGGTGACCACGGAGTGGAAGGGCCATCAGATCAACCTGATCGATACCCCGGGCCACGTCGATTTCACCATCGAGGTGAACCGCTCGCTGCGCGTGCTGGACGGCGCCGTGGTCGTGTTCGACGGCGTCGCCGGCGTGGAGCCGCAGACCGAGACCAACTGGCGCCTGGCCGACCAGTACCACGTGCCGCGGCTGTGCTACGTCAACAAGATGGACCGCATCGGCGCCAACTTCGCGCACTGCGTGAAGGGCATCCGCGAACGCCTGAACGCGCCGGCGCTGCTGTGCCAGGTGCCGCTGGGCAGCAGCGACGAGTTCTGCGGCATGGCCGACCTGGTCGCCGGCGTGGCGCTGATCTGGCAGTCCGACGACAAGGACAGCAAGTGGGAGACGGTCTCCTTCGAGGAGGCGCAGCAGCGCCTGAAGTTCGCCACGGCCGCCGACAACGAGTGGCTCTCGCAACTGCCCGCGCTGCGCCAGGAGCTGCTCGAACACGCGCTGGCGATGGACGATGACGCCTTCGAGCGCCTGATCGAAACCGGCGAGCACGACCCAGAAGTGCTGAAGAAGTGCATCCGCACGGGCTGCGTCAGCGGCAAGCTGGTGCCGGTGCTGTGCGGCTCCTCGTACAAGAACAAGGGCGTGCAGCAGCTGCTGGATGCCGTGGTCGACTACATGCCCTACCCGGGCGAGAACGGCGGCATCTCCATCGTCGACGAGGACGGCAACGCCATCGGCGAACAGCCGGTCACCGACGATGCGCCCGCGCGCGCGCTGGCGTTCAAGGTCATCAACGACCAGTTCGGCACGCTGACCTTCTGCCGCATCTACTCCGGCGTGATCCGGAAGGGCGACACCCTGCTCAACGTCACCCGCGGCAAGAAGGAGCGCGTGGGCCGCATCGTCGAGGTGCAGGCCGACCACACCCGCGAGATCGACGAGACCCGCGCCGGCGACATCTGCGCCTTCGTCTCGATGAAAGAGACCGAGACCGGCGACTCGCTGAGCGACCCGGCGCACCCGGCCCTGCTCGAACGCATGCGCTTCCCCGACCCGGTGATCAGCGTGTCGGTGGAGCCGAAGAACCGCAACGACGTCGACAAGCTCTCCACCGCGCTCTACAAGATGGTCAAGGCCGACCCCTCGCTGCGCATGGAGGTGGACCAGGAAACCGGCCAGACCGTGCTCAAGGGCATGGGCGAGCTGCACCTGGAAATCACCATCGACCGCATGCGCACCGAGCTGGGCGTGGAAGCGAACATGGGCAAGCCCAAGGTCAGCTTCCGCGAGGCGTTCGGGCAGACGGTGGAGCACACCTACACGCACAAGAAGCAATCCGGCGGCTCCGGCCAGTTCGCCGAGGTGACGATCATCTTCGAACCGGGCGAGCCGGGCTCGGGCGTGGTGTTCTCCGACGAGGTGGTCGGCGGCCGGGTGCCGCGCGAATACATCCCCGCGGTGCAGCACGCGATCGAGGTCGAATCGCGCCAGGGCCAGGTGGCCGGCTACGAGGTGGTGGATTTCAAGGCGCGCCTGATCGACGGCAAGTACCACGACGTGGACTCCTCCGCGCTGGCCTTCGAGATCGCCGGGCGCGCCTGCTTCCGCGAGGCGCAGAAGCTCAGCAAGCCGAAGCTGCTCGAACCGATCATGAGCCTGGAGGTGGTCACCGAGGCGAGCTACCTCGGCGACATCATCGGCGACATCAACCGCCGCCGCGGCAGCATTTCCGACCAGGGCCAGAAAGGCACGTCGGCCTTCGTGCAGGGTTTCGTGCCGCTGTCGGAGATGTTCGGCTACATCAACTTCCTGCGCTCGGCCACCAGCGGCCGCGGCAACTTCTCGATGATCTTCGACCACTACCAGGAAGTGCCCGCCAGCATGGTGGAGAAGCTGATGGAGAAGGAAGCGAAGTAGACCCGACAGGCGCTGCGACGATGATCGCCGCGACGCATGGAGCAGGCCCGGGAGCTGGTATTCCGGGCCTGTTCGTTTGGGGCTGCCCACGACGCCCACGGTAATTTTTACGCGGATTTTATGCCGTCGCCGCTCGACGCTATGCCGTTGTTACGGCCCAACGCCCAGACTGCGCGCCTGATCCATTCCAGGCAGCGCAGATGTTTCACATCGTCGTTCTTCCCATCGCACCGGCATCCGCCGAGGTGCTCGCCACCGGCCATGGCCCATGAGCGCCGCTCCGCAAAAGCGCCGGTTCGCCGCGCTGGCGCTCGGCGCCGTCGGCGTGGTCTACGGTGACATCGGCACCAGTCCGCTCTACACGTTGAAGGAAGTGTTCGGCGAGCATGGCGTACCGGTCACGCCAGCGAACGTACTGGGCGCGCTGAGCCTGGTGTTCTGGTCGCTGATCATCGTGGTGTCGATCAAGTACGTGCTGTTCATCATGCGTGCCGACAACAAGGGCGAAGGCGGCATCATGGCCTTGCTGGCGCTGGCCCAGCGCAGCGCGCGCCACGTGCCGCATCTGCGCGTGGGCCTGATCGTGCTCGGCCTGTTCGGCGCCGCCCTGTTCTATGGCGACGGCGTGATCACGCCGGCGATCTCGGTACTGTCGGCGGTCGAGGGGCTGAAGGTCGCCGCACCGGGGCTGGAGCCCTGGGTGCTGCCGATCACCGTCGGGGTGATCATCGGGCTGCTCTGGCTGCAGAAGCACGGCACGCATCGGATCGGCGCCGTGTTCGGCCCGGTCTGCGTGATCTGGTTCATCAGCATCGCCGGCCTCGGCGTGCTGGGCATCGCGCGCCATCCGGAGGTTCTGCGGGCGCTCAGCCCGACCTACGGCATCGACTTCTTCCTGCGCAACCACGCCGAGGCGTTCTTCGCGCTCGGGGCGGTGGTGCTGGCGGTTACCGGCACCGAGGCGCTGTATGCGGACATGGGCCACTTCGGCAGGCGCCCGATCCAGTTGGCCTGGTTCAACTTCGTGCTGCCGGCGCTGGTGCTGAACTACTTCGGCCAGGGCGCGCTGATCCTGCACGACCCCGCCGCGGTGGCCAATCCGTTCTATCACCTGGTGCCGCGCTTCATGCTGTACCCGATGATCGCGCTGGCCACGACCGCCACCGTGGTTGCCTCGCAGGCGGTGATCTCCGGCGCGTTTTCGATGACGCGCGAGGCGATGCAACTGGGCTACATGCCGCGCATGCGGGTGGTGCACACCTCGTCGGAGATGGCCGGCCAGATCTATGTGCCGTGGATCAACCGAATCCTGTTGATCCTGATCGTGGCGGCCGTGCTCGGCTTCCGCTCGTCGGACAACCTGGGCGCTGCCTATGGCATCGCCGTCACCGGCACCATGGTCACCACCACCCTGCTGGCACTGGTGGTGGCGCGCTACCAGTGGCGCTGGCGCCTGCCGGCCGTGATCGCCACCGGCGCTGCCCTTCTCACGGTGGACGTCGCCTTCTTCAGCGCCAACCTGGTCAAGGTGGAACACGGCGGCTGGTTTCCGCTGGCGCTGGGCCTGTGCGTGTTCGCGGTGATGACGACCTGGCGCCGCGGACGCGAACTGGTGGTACGGGAAATCCAGCAAGGCGGCGTGGCGTTGGCGCCGTTCATCCGCAACCTGGCGGATCATCCGCTGGTGCGCGTGCCTGGCACCGCGGTGTTCCTGACCGCCAATGCCGAGGCGATTCCCAGCTCGTTGCTGCACAATCTCAAACACAACAAGGTGCTGCACGAGCGCAATGTGCTGCTTACCGTCGAGACACTGGATACGCCCCGGGCCGAACCTCCGGAACGACTTGAATGGACTGCGCTGGGCCAGGGCTTCACCCGGTTGCGCCTGCGTTTCGGTTTCAGCGAGGACCCGGACATACCGCTGCGACTGGCACAGTGCGGCCATCACGGCCTGCCGTTCGACATGATGGATACCACCTTCTTCCTGTCCCGCGAGACCGTCGTGGCCGGCCGGCATGCCCACGGCATGGCGGCCTGGCGTGACCGCCTGTTCGCCTTCATGGCGCACAATGCGCTGTCCGCGACCGCGTTCTTCCGGATTCCCGGCAACCGGCGCATCGAACTGGGATCGGAGGTGGAGATATGACACGACATCGGCCATCGACCCATCGCCGGGAACACCTTCCGCATGCATGAGCCGGCGCCACGCCGCCCGCACGACGCGGCCGCGGCCGACTACCTTTTCGCCACCGCGGTCACGCTGGCGGCTTTTGCGCTGACTTTCGTTGCCGACCGCTACCTGTCGATCGCCAATCTCTCGCTGATCCTTCTGACCGGCGTGCTCGCCGTCGCGGTACGCAAGCGCATGGCGGTAGCCGTCTATACGGCCGTATTGTGTTTCCTCGGCTACAACTTCTTCTTCACCCGCCCGCGGTACACGCTGGCCATCGCCAACGGCGACGACGTGCTGGCGATCGTGCTGTTCCTGATCGTCGCGCTCGTCTGCAGCCGCATGGCCACCCGGCTCTCCGACCAGATCGCCTCCCTGCGAACCGCGCAGCAGCGCACGCGCACGCTGTTGCAGCTGGGCAGGCAACTGGCCACCGCCGCCGGTGCCGCGGCGATTCGCGAGGTCGGCGCTCGCGCATTGACGCAGGCGGTCGGCGCAACCGCCCACATCAACCCTGCCGAGCAAGCATCCGCCGTCGATCGAAACGGTGAGTCCGGCGGCGAGTGGGTGGTTCCGCTGACCGTCGGCGCCCACAGCCACGGCACGGTGATGTTTGCCACGCGAGGTTCGGACGAACCCGATGCCGAGCGGCGCGAGCTGGCCCTCGCGATGGGCCAGGACATCGCACTGGCACTGGAACGCGCCCGCCTGGCGCACGAGCTCGAGCAGGCCCGCGTGCAGGGCGAAACCGAGCGGCTGCGCAACGCCCTGCTCTCCTCCGTCTCGCACGACCTGCGCTCGCCGCTGGCTTCGATGATCGGTGCCGCCGACACCCTAGCCATGTACGAAACGCAGCTGCCGCGGGACGAACGGCAGGAGCTGCTGCAGTCGATCGTGCATGAGGGCCAGCGGCTGGACCGCTACATCCAGAACCTGCTGGACATGACCCGGCTCGGCCATGGCGCGCTCAAGCTGCATCGCGACTGGGTCGATGCGACCGAAGTGCTGGTGACCGCCACCGACAGGCTGCGCCGGTTCTTCCCGGCACTCGCCGTGCAGACCGCGCTGCCGCAGGAGACGGTACTGCTCTATGTGCACCCGGCGCTGATCGAGCAGGCGCTGTTCAACGTGCTGGAAAACGCCGCACACTTCTCGCCGCCCGACGAGGCCGTGCGCCTGGAGGCGGCGGTGATCGGCGAACAGCTGCAGATCGAGGTGATCGATCACGGGCCGGGCATTCCGCCGGATGAGCGGGCGCGCATCTTCGACATGTTCCATTCGGTCTCGCGTGGCGATCGCGGCAACAATGGCACCGGGCTGGGCCTGTCGATCTGTCGCGGCATGATCGGCGCGCACGGCGGCAGCGTGGAAGCGCTGGCTACCGCTGGCGGCGGCACCACCATCCGCATCACCCTGCCCCTGCCACCCGCACCGGAGAGCAGCGCTTGAACACTTCCGCGCCACGCGTGCTGGTGATAGACGACGAGATGCAGATCCGTCGCTTCCTCGACATCGGCCTGCGTGCCGGGGGTTATCAGGTGCTGCAGGCGGCCAACGCTGCCGAAGGGCTGGCCCTGGCCGCTACCCAATCGCCCGATCTGGTCATCCTCGACTTGGGCCTGCCCGACCGCGAAGGCCATGAAGTGCTGGCCGAATTGCGCCAATGGAGCTCGGTGCCGGTGCTGATGCTGTCCGTGCGCAGCGCCGAGAGCGAGAAGGTGCGCGCGCTGGACAACGGCGCCAACGACTACGTGACCAAGCCGTTCGGCATGCAGGAACTGATGGCCAGGCTGCGTGCCCTGCTGCGCCACCATCCCGCCACCGGCGCGGCCGACGTGCCGCCGCGGTATGACGACGGCCATCTGGCGATCGACCTGGCCCGTCGCGAAGTCAGCCTCGATGGCAAACAGATCGCGCTGACCCGCAAGGAGTACGCCGTGCTCTCCCTGCTGCTGCGCCATGCCGGCCGCGTGATCAGCCAGCAGCAATTGCTGCGCGAGGTGTGGGGGGCGACGCATGTGCAGGACACGCATTACCTGCGCATCGTGCTGGGCCGCCTGCGCCAGAAGCTGGGCGATGATCCCGCCGCACCACGCTGGCTGAAGACCGAGCCGGGCATAGGCTACCGTTTCCTGGACGGCAGCGGCGACGAATCCGCACCCAGCTGAAATCCTTGCCGCCACTGGCTGATGGGCGTGCACTGGCGGATATACTCGGCATTCAACGCCACTGCCTGGAATGCCGCCATGTCGATGCGCCACTTGTTGCCCTGTGTTGGCCTCGCGTTGGCGCTTGTGCAACCTTCCAGCGCAGGTGCCGAAACCACCGCACAGCTGATGCCCGAAACCATGGCCATGCTGCGCCATGCCATCGCCGCGCAGACGGTGGAAGGCAAGGGCCAGGTGCCGGCATTCGCGCGCTATCTCGCCGGCAAGCTGGAATCGGCCGGCTTCGCCAAGTCGGACATCGAGGTCATCCCGGTCGGCGAGACCGCCGCGCTGGTCGCGCACTACCGCGGCAGCGGCAAGGGCAAGCCGATCCTGCTCTCGGCGCACATGGACGTGGTGGCGGCCAACCCGAAGGACTGGAGCCGCGACCCGTTCACGCTGATCGAGGAGAACGGCTACCTGTACGGCCGCGGCACCTCCGACATGAAGACCAACCTCGTCACCCTGGTCGCCACGATGATGCGCTTCAAGCGCGAGGGCTTCGTGCCCGGCCACGAGATGATCCTGGTGTTCTCCGGCGACGAGGAGACCGCGATGGCTTCCACCCGCGAGCTGGCCAGGCGCTACCACGACGCCGAGTTCCTGCTCAACGCGGACGCCGGCGGCGGCACCTTCGACGACCAGCTGAAGCCGGTGGACTATGAAATCCAGGCCGCCGAGAAGACCTATGCGGACTTCCTGCTCACCGTCACCTCGCCCGGCGGCCATTCCAGCGAACCGACGCCCGACAACGCGATCTACCGGCTGGCCCAGGCGCTCGATCGCGTCGCCGGCTACGCCTTCCCGGTGCAGCACAACGAGATCACCCTGGCCTCGCTGAAGGCGGTGGGCGAACACAGCCACGGCCCGCTGGCGCAGGCCATGCTGCAGTTCAGCGCCCACCCCGACGACGCCCGGGCCGCCGCGGTCATCTCGGCCGACCCCGCCTACGTCGGCCAGCTGCGCACCACCTGCGTGGCGACCATGCTCGACGGCGGCCACGCACTCAACGCCTTGCCGCAACGCGCCAGCGCCAACATCAACTGCCGCATCTTCCCCGGCACCAGCGTCGCCGCCGTCGAGGCCACGCTCCACCAGGTGGTGGCCGACCCCAGCGTGAAGATCACCGTGCAACAACCGCCGCCCGTGCAAAGCCCGGCTTCGCCGCTGCGCGAGGACATCGTGGCCGCCGTCACCGCCACCGTGCACGAGCGCTTCCCGGGGCTGGACGTGGTGCCCGGCATGTCCGCCGGCGCCTCCGACAGCCTGCACTTCCGCAACGCCGGCGTGCCCAGCTACGGCGTCTCGCCCAACTTCGGCAAACCCGGCGACAGCTTCGCCCACGGCCTCAACGAAAAACTGCTGGCCTCCGAGGTCCCGGCCGCGCTGGATTTCTGGCACAGCCTGCTGACGAAGCTGGCGAAGTAAGCCGCGCGGCGCGACCGTGCCGGCGGGGTGGGCGTCGCCTCACCCGGCCAGGTGCTCGTACAAAATCACCACGCCCACCCCGATCAGGATGAAACCGCCGATCACCTCCGCGCGCTTGCCCACCACCTCGCCCAGCGCGCGACCAAGCATGATGCCCAGCGTGACCATGCTGAAGGTGCACAGGCCGATCACCACCGCGACCACCGCGATCGGCGTATCGACGAAGGCCAGCCCCACGCCCACCGCCAGCGCGTCGATGCTGGTGGACAGGCCGGTGATGGCCAGCCCGACGAAACCGTGCCGCTTCGCTTCATCGACCGGCTCGTCCGGCTCGGGCTTGAGCCCGTTCCAGATCATGTGCAGGCCCAGTGCCAGCAGCAGGCCAAACGCGGCCCAGTGGTCCCACGCCTCGATGTAGCGCGAAGCGCCCTTGCCCAGCAGCCAGCCGACCACCGGCGTGATCGCCTCGATCACGCCGAAGATCGCGCCGGCACGCAGCGCCTGGGACAGCCGCGGGCGCGCCATCGCCGCGCCCTTGCCGATCGCCGCGGCAAACGCATCGGTGGACATGGCAAAGCCAAGCAACAGGATGGAGACGGGGTTCATGAGCAGCCATTCGGTCGGGCCAGGCGCAACGGCACCACGACGCGCCCGACCGCAGTGGCGCCGTGAGCCGTTGGTCTCGCCAACCAGGATCGGTGTCTTCGCCACGGCGGATGGACGCCGAGCATGTTGACGGAGACGCCTCGCCGCAGCGAGGCAGGCTACTCCCCAAGGGATGTTGCGCTGCCGGCAAAGCCCGCAGCGCGGCGGCAAGGTTAGCACAACGGCGCAGCGGGCCCGGCACAGGCAGACGGGCATGCCGTCGCGCATACTGGGGCTTCGTTCAAGGCATGCAAGGGGATTTCGAATGAGAGCAGCACGAGCGCTTGGCCCCGCCGCGGTGGCCGCCCTGATCTTCTGCACCGGCATCGGTCCGGCCCGCGCCAACACCGCCACCGAGGCACTGCCTGAAACGATGGCGATGCTGAAACATGCGGTCGGCATCCGCACGGTCGAGGGCGAACGCCAGGTGCCGGTGCTGGCCGCATACCTGGCCGGCAAGCTCAAGGCTGCCGGCTTTGCCGACGGCGACGTCGAAATCATTCCGGTGGACGACACCGCCGCGCTCGTGGCGCGCTACCGCGGCACCGGCGGAGGCCGGCCGATCCTGCTGTCCGGGCACATGGACGTGGTGGCGGCGAAGCGCGAAGACTGGACCCGCGACCCGTTCACCCTGGTCGAGGAAAACGGCTATCTCTACGGCCGCGGCGTGGCAGACATGAAAGCCGCTGCGGTGGTGCTGGTCGAAACGTTGATCCGGTTCAAGCGCGAAGGCTTCACGCCGCGCCACGACCTGATCCTGCTGTTGTCCGGCGACGAGGAGACCGCGATGGCCTCGACCCGCGAGCTGGCGAAGCGCTACCACGACGCCGAATTCCTGTTCAACGCGGACGCCGGCGGCGGTACCCTCGACGCCGAGACCGGCAAGCCCTTGCTGTACCAGATCCAGGCCGCCGAGAAGACTTATGCGGACTTCCAGATCGCCCTGACCTCGCCCGGCGGGCACTCCAGCGAACCCGGCGCGGACAACGCGATCTACCGGCTGGCGCGCATCATCGACCGCGTCGCCGCCCACCAGTTTCCGACGGAAAACAACGAGATCACGCTCGCCTCGCTGCGTGCGCTCGGCGCCCACATCCCCGGCCCATTGGGCGCGGCGATGACCCGCTTCGCCGCCCATCCCGACGATGCCGCCGCGGCGGCCACCATCTCCGCCGACCCCGCCTACGTCGGCCAGATCCGCACCACCTGCGTGGCAACCATGCTCAAAGGAGGCCACGCGGTCAACGCGCTGCCGCAGCGCGCCAGCGTCAACATCAACTGCCGCATCTTCCCGGGCACGTCGGTCGACAGCGTGCGCGACACCCTGGTCAAGGTGATCGACGACAAGTCCGCCAGCGTGACCCGGGTGTCCACCCCGCCGGTGCCCAACGCCGCCTCGCCGCTGCGCCCGGACGTGATCGCCGCCGTCACCGCCGCCGTGCACCAACGTTTCCAGGGCGTGAACGTGGTGCCGAGCATGTCCGCCGGCGCCACCGACAGCAAGCACTTCCGCGCCGCCGGCGTCCCCAGCTACGGCATCGATGCCGCCTTCACCAAACCCGACGACACGTTTGCCCACGGCCTCAACGAGAGGCTGCCGGCGTCGGAAGTCGCGGCGGGGTTGGAGTTCTGGCATCGAGTGCTGGTGCAGCTGGCAAAATGAAGCGTCGACGAAAGACCCTGTGGCTGTTACGTCGCTCGCCACTCAGCGGCGTCCGTACCGAGTCCGGACCTGACACCAATATGCCCGTTCGGGTTGGGTGTACAGTCAGCCACGCGGATGTATCAGGGGAACAGGGATGACAATCGTTGTCGCATTGAAGGTAGGTGATGGACTCGTACTTGGGGCAGATAGCGCCTCGACGCTCTTCACCGCGACCGAGTACCACAACTCATATTTCAATACAGAAAAATTGATGCACGTCAACGGACTTCCCGTTGGCGCACTGACTTTCGGACTTGGTTCTCTCAACAATCGCTCAGTGTCCAGCCTTGCAAATGATCTCCGACGTAGACTGATCAGCGAAGATCCAAGCTGGCGGGTTGATCCAGCGAACTTCACGCTTGAAGATGTTGTTGACCGCTTCAAGCGGTTTTACTACGACGAGCTGTATACCGAAGCTTTCAAGAACGAGCCCGCCCCTCCCGACCCCATGAGTGATCGTAGCGTCATGGGCTTCTTCGTAGGGGGTTTCGCCTCGGAGAAGCAGAGTGCAGAAGTGTGGAGGCTGCTACTCACTCGTGGAGGCTGTGAAGTCACCAAACTCATCGATGCTGATGCACAGTGGGACTGTGCTTGGGAAGGTGCTCGCGAGCCAATTCAACGTATGCTTTTCGGATACTCGAACCAGATCGTTCGGCGCTTGACTGACGCCGGTGTATCACGAGACGCAGCTCAGAAACTCCTTGCAAGCATGGAACCACTGATCAACGGTGCCATGCCTATTCAAGACGCGGTTGACTTTGTGCATTACCTTATCGAAGTGACCTGCGGCTACGTACGGTTCGCTCCTGGTCATATGGCGGTAGCTAAACCTATCGATCTCGCGGCCATAACCAAGTTCAACGGTTTCAAGTGGGTCGCGCGCAAGCACTACTACCCAGCAGCGCTAAACAAGTGAGAGGTCGCCATGGAAAAGTTCGCTGAGCCCATTGCACACCCTTCGACTATCCCAAGCCCCTCGCAGGTTCGTTGCGATTCCAAGGAGCAACCGAAAGCGTTGTCCCCCGATCAGATAAAGCGCATCGAGGAATCCGTACAAAAGACTGAGCCCAAGCATCAGCCTTACGTGAGCGCCTATCTTCAACGATCTTGAAGACGTTGTTTGCGCCGTCAGCACAGCCGTCGGGCCGTGAGCCCGAGCACGACGTCGGCTTACCAAAATCAGCCCTTCTCTCGATTGCGCCCAGCAGGAAACGTGCATCGCACTCTAGGGAGTCATAGGGCAATCAACATATCCACGCTACAATGACCGGTTCGCGCTCAAGCCGACCCGCTCCCCATGTCCACCCATCTCGACGAAACCCGCCGCCGCCGCACCTTCGCCATCGTCAGCCATCCTGACGCGGGCAAGACCACGCTGACCGAGAAGCTGCTGCTGTTCGGCGGCGCGATCCAGATGGCCGGCTCGGTGAAGAGTCGCAAGACGTCGCGCAGCGCCACCTCGGACTGGATGGCGCTGGAGAAGGAGCGCGGCATCTCGGTGACCTCGTCGGTGATGCAGTTCCCGTACGAGGGCAAGATCGTCAACCTGCTCGACACGCCGGGCCACGCGGACTTCTCCGAGGACACCTATCGCGTGCTCACCGCGGTGGACTCGGCGCTGATGGTGATCGACTGCGCCAAGGGCGTGGAGGAGCGCACGATCAAGCTGATGGAAGTGTGCCGGCTGCGCGACACGCCGATCATGACCTTCATCAACAAGCTCGACCGCGAGGGCCGCTCGCCGATCGAACTGCTGGACGAGGTGGAGTCGGTGCTGGGCATCGCCTGCGCGCCGCTGACCTGGCCGATCGGCATGGGCAAGCGGCTGAAGGGCGTGTACCACCTGGCGCTGGACGAGGTACACATCTTCGAGGCGGGCAAGAACTTCACGCGACAGGACTCGACCATCTTCAAGGGCCTGGATGCACCGGGGCTGGAAGAGAAGATCGGTGCGGAGGCGATGCGCGAGCTGCGCGAGGAACTGGAGCTGGTGCAGGGCGCCGCGCCCTCCTTCGATATCGACGAGTACCTGGCCGGCCGGCAGACGCCGGTGTTCTTCGGCTCGGCGGTGAACAATTTCGGCGTGCAGCTGCTGCTGGACTTCTTCGTCGAGCACGCGCCCAGCCCGCGCCCGCGCGCCACCACCACGCGCGAGATCCAGCCGGAGGAGGAGAAGCTGTCCGGCTTCGTGTTCAAGATCCAGGCCAACATGGACCCGGCGCACCGCGACCGCGTCGCGTTCATGCGCGTGTGCTCGGGCACCTACAACGCCGGCATGAAGATGATCCAGACGCGCACCAGCAAGGAGGTGCGCATCGCCAACGCGCTGACCTTCATGGCCAGCGACCGCGAGATCGTCGAGACGGCCTACCCGGGCGACGTGATCGGCCTGCACAACCACGGCACCATCACCATCGGCGACACCTTCACCGAGGGCGAGCTGGTCACCTTCACCGGCATCCCGAACTTCGCGCCCGAGCTGTTCCGCCGCGCGCGGCTGCGCGACCCGCTGAAGATGAAGGCGCTGCAGAAGGGCCTGGCGCAGCTTTCCGAGGAAGGCGCCACGCAGTTCTTCCGCCCGCTGATGTCGAACGATCTGATCCTCGGCGCGGTCGGCGTGCTGCAGTTCGAGGTCGTGGCGTACCGACTGAAGGACGAATACAACGTCGACGCCAGCTTCGAGCCGGTCGGCGTGAGCACCGCGCGCTGGGTGCATTGCGACGACGAGAAGAAGATGGATGAGTTTCGCGAGAAGAACGCGATGCACCTGGCCATCGACGGTGCCGGCGAGCTGGTCTACATCGCGCCGACGCGGGTCAACCTGCAGCTGGCGCAGGAGCGCTGGCCGCAGGTGCGCTTCGCCGCCACCCGCGAGCATGCCGCCTCCGTGGAAGCCTGAGCAAAGCCACCCTGCCCCACTGGCCAGCGCGCCGGCACGCCGCTACCTTGGGCGTTCGCACAAGGGGAGGCTGCATGCAACAACAGACGTTGGCGTTTTCCACACCGGCCACGGCACCTCGGTGGCAGCGTTGGCTGCTGTTTTCCCCACCGGCGCGGATCGCGATCTTCGTGGCCTGGCTGGCGGGTCTCATGGTGGCGGTGCAGTTCGCCTTCTTCGCACTCGGCCTGGACAAGGACACGCCGGTGTTGCAGCGCGACCTGGCGCAGTTCGTCCTGCGTGCGCTGGTACCGCTGGCGGCATATCTGATCCTGGTGAGGCTGATCGAACGCCGGCCGCTCGCCGAGCTGGCCCCGCGCACGCTGCTGCCGCAAGGCCTGCTTGGCGTGCTGATCGGGCTGGTCCTGTTCAGCGCCGTGGTGGCGGCCTTGTGGCTGGCCGGCAGCTACCACGTGGAGGCCATCCGCGCTGACGCGCCCTGGCTGGGTGCGCTGCTGGTCGTGGGGCTGGGCGCCGGTATCGGCGAGGAGATCATGTTCCGCGGCGTGCTGTTTCGCATCGTCGAGGAAGGCCTGGGAACGTGGTGGGCCCTGGCCATCTCGGCCCTGCTGTTCGGCGCGGTGCACATCGCCAACCCCGGCGCCACGCTGTGGAGCTCGGCGGCAATCGCGATCGAGGCGGGCCTGCTGTTCGGCCTGCTCTACCACGTGACGCGCTCGCTGCCGGTGTGCATGGGCGTGCACGCGGCGTGGAACTTCGCCCAGGGCACGATCTACGGCATCCCGGTGTCGGGCTCGCAGGCGGAAGGCTGGCTGGTTTCCAGCCGCCACGGTCCGGACTGGCTCAGCGGCGGCGTGTTCGGCGCCGAGGCGTCGGTGGTGGCGCTGAGCCTGTGCACGCTGTGTTCGCTGGGCCTGCTCGCCGTCGCCCTGCGCCGCGGCAGCATCGTGCCGCCGTGCTGGCGGCGCCGGAGCCCGTGAGGTTCAGCCGCGCTTGCGCGGGGACAACCACATCAGCACGCGTGCGCGGAACACCGTGTCGCCCGCGCCATCGACCACCTCTACCCTGACCGGCCATTCCCCGCTCGCGCCCGCCGGCGGCGCGGCCGCCTCCGGGGTCGCCGTGCCGTGCATCGAGCCGACCGCCTTCTTCAGGTACTCGACGCTCATGCCCTTGGGTATCCAGCGCATGTCCGCCGGCACGGTCGCCTCGGCCATCATGCCGGCAGCGAGCTCGGCCAGGTTGCACAGCGCGATCGCGTGCACCGTGCCGATGTGGTTGTGCACGCGCCGGCGATCGCGGATGCGTACCTCGCAGCGGCCCGGCTGCAATGTCACAAAGCGCGGCGCGATGGTGGTGAAATACGGCGCCTTCAGGCAGATCAGCCGCGAGAAGAGCCAGTGGCCCGCGGGCCAGCGCGTGATGCGCCGATACAGCGACAGCACCGAGGCGCTCACCGGTCACCCTCCAAAATGGAACCGGTCCGCACGGCTCACCCGGCGTCCGCGCGCGTCTTGAACGCACGCATCTCGTCGGTATCGAAATCGTCGACCGAGATGAACTCGAACACGCCCTCGCGCACGCGCCTGAGCAACTCCGCCTCCGCTTCGGAAATCACCCCGGCCTGCTGTGCTTCGACGAGCTGGTCAAGATAGTCGTGCGAGCTGAACTGACCGGACTTGAGCGCCTTGCCGAACTTGCGGTCGACCGGCTCGGCGGCGATCACGTCCGGCAGCAGCGCCTTCATGCGGCCGATCGTGTTGTTCGGCGTGGGCGTGGTGTAGACCCAGTCGGTGAGGCGGTCGAGCGCCTCGTTCGGCGCGGTGAGCAGCGCGGCGACGCGGCGGCCCAGACGATCGGACGGCGGCACCTCGCGGCGGCCCAGCGGGAACACCAGGACGCGCAGCAGCCACGCCACCGGGCGCACCGGGAAATTGCGGATCGCGCCGTCCAGCGCATTCTGGATCAGCCACATGCACTCGTGGAAACCCCAGGCCAGGAACGGGCGGTCGGCTTCCGGCCGGCCGTTGTCCTCGTACTGCTTGAGCATGGCGCTGGCGATGTACAGGTAGCTCAGCACGTCGCCCAGGCGGGCCGACAGCTTCTCCTTGAACTTCAGCTTGCCGCCGAGCACGCCCATGAACACGTCGGCGCACAGCGCGAGCGCGGCGGAGTAGCGATCGAGCTTGCGATAGTAGCGGCGGGTGTAGGCATCGCCAGCGGCCTCGCCGATGCGCGCGCCGGAGAGGCCCATCGCGAAGCTGCGCACCGCGTTGGAGATGCCGAAGCCGAGGTGGCCGAACAGCAGCCGGTCGAACGTCTTCAGCTGCTCGCCGCGGTCGGCGATCGACAGCGCCTGCATTTCCTTCAGCACGTACGGATGGCAGCGGATCGCGCCCTGGCCGAAGATCATCAGGCTGCGCGTCATGATGTTGGCGCCTTCCACCGTGATCGCGATCGGCACCGCCGACCAGCCGCGGCCGGCGTAGTTCTTCGGCCCGAGCTGCACCGCCTTGCCGCCGTGCACGTCCATCGTGTCGGCCGCCACCTGGCGCGCCCACTCGGTGGCGTGGTACTTGGCAATCGCCGAGGTGACTGCCGGCTTCTCGCCGCGATCGACCGCCGCCGCCGTGGCGCGCGACAGCGCGGCGGTGGCGTAAGCCAGGCCGCCGATGCGCGCCAGCGCCTCCTCGACACCCTCGAAGCGCGCCACCGCCAGGCCGAACTGCTTGCGCATGCGCGCGTAGGTGCCGGTGGCCAGCGCCGACGCGCGCATGCCGCCGGTGGCGTTGGACGGCAGCGAGATCGCGCGGCCCACCGACAGCACCTCGACCAGCATGCGCCAGCCGTGGCCGGCCATCTTCGGTCCGCCGATCAGCACCGACAGCGGCGCGAACACGTCCTTGCCGTGCACCGGGCCGTTCTGGAACGGGATGTTCAGCGGGAAATGGCGGCGGCCGATCTGCAGCCCCGGCGTCGAGCGCGGCAGCAGTGCCAGGCTGATGCCCAGATCCTCTTCTTCACCCAGCAGGTGCTCGGGGTCATACATGCGGAAGGCGAGGCCGACCACCGTGGCGATCGGCGCCAGCGTGATGTAGCGCTTGTCGAAGGTGAGCTTGAGTCCCAGCGTTTCCACGCCGTCGACCATCTGCTTGCAGACGATGCCCACGTCGGGAATCGAGGTGGCATCAGAGCCGGCATACGGCCCGGTCAGGGCGAAACAGGGGATTTCCTCGCCGACGGCGAGGCGCGGCAGGTAGTGGTTTTTCTGCTCGTCGGTGCCGTAGTGCAGCAGCAGCTCGGCCGGGCCCAGCGAGTTCGGCACCGCCACGGTCGAGGACACCGTGGCCGACATCGTGGACAGCTTCTGCAGCACCGCCGAGTGCGCCAGCGCGGAGAACTGCAGGCCGCCGTACTGCTTGGGGATGATCATGCCGAAGAACTTGTTCTTCTTGATGAACTCCCACACGTTCGGCGGCAGGTCGGCCAGTTCGTGCGTGATCTGCCAGTCGTCGATCATCGCGCACAGCTCTTCCACCGGGCCGTCCATGAAGGCCTGCTCCTCCACGGAGAGCTCGGGCTTGGGCTGCTTCAGCAGTTCATGCCAGTCCGGCTTGCCGGAGAACAGCTCGCCCTCGAAACCCACGGTGCCGGCTTCCAGCGCGGTCTGTTCCGTTTCGGAAAGCTTCGGCGTGACTTTCGCGAACATTTTCAGCAGCGGCGCGCTGATCTGCTTGCGGCGGAAGTCCACCATCAGCAGCGGCAGCGCGATCGCCAGCTCGATGAGGAGCAGGATCACCATCGTGGCCGGCGCGCGCACCAGCAGACCCACCACGAGAGTGGCGGCGACGGTGACGATGGCCCAGGTACGCAGGCTGGTGCGGTGATAGGCGCAGACGCCGGAGGCAATCAACGCCGCCAGCAAGGTAAGCAACACGGACATCTCGACACCTCTCAGGGTCAGGGGGCGGCGCCGGCGGTACGCGGCGTCACGGGGATTTCAAGGTGGTGCACGTAGTGGATCACTTCATTGGCAAAGGCGTCATTGGCGTCGCCGGCCACCATGTGCGTGGCGTGCGCCAGCTCGACATGGCGCGCCTGCGGCACCAGCTGCAGGAACTCGTCCACGGTGCCGCGCGAGACGACGTCGCTGCGGCCGCCGGACAGCAGCAGCACCGGCACGTCGATGTTCGCCGCCGCGGCCAGCAGGCGCGGCTGGTAGCGCTCGCTCTCCTGCACCAGGTCGCCGGCCAGCAACGCCGGGTCCCAATGCCAGCGCAGCCGGCCGTCGGCACCCTCGCGCAGCAGCGGCCGCAATTGCTCGGCGCTCTTGCGCTCGCGCCGCTGCGGCAGGTAGGCGGCTACCTGCTCGGCCGCGTCGGCATAGTTGGCGAAGCCGTCCGGGTGAGCCTGCATGAAGGCCAGGATGCGTTGCACGCCTGCGGTTTCCCAGCGCGGCGTGATGTCGACCAGCACCAGCGCACGGAACGGTGAGGGTCGCCGTTCGCCGGCCAACACGATGCCGAGCAGGCCACCCATCGAGGCGCCCACCAGGATCGGTGGCTGCGGCTGCGCGGCGGCCAGGCGCAGCAGGTCGTCGGCGAACTGGTCCATGTGATAGCCGGTCGCGGCGTCCACGCGATCGCTCTCGCCATGACCGCGGGCGTCGAACGTGACGCAGCGGCAACCCGTCCGGGCGAGCGCCGCGGCGGCGGCGTTCCACGCCCCGCGGGTCTGGCCGAAGCCGTGCGCGAACAGCAGGCCCGGCGTCCCCTGCGGGTTCCAGGTTTCCACCGCCAGGCGCAGGTCGCCTGCAGCGACGCGTTCGACGGTATGGGGCATCGGGATCGGATTGACCATACGGAAGAGTATGGATTGCCTGTGCGATGGCCGTCAACCGCTCGCCGGGCCGCGGCGCACGCCGATCGACGCCGCCCCATTACAAATGCCCGGGCTGTCGCTACCATACGGACATGAATGTCAGCAGCAAGCCGGAACGCACGCGCCTGTCGGCCGAAGATTGGGAACTGGCCGCCCTGCAGATGATCGCCGACCAGGGCGTCGGAGCCTTGGCAGTGGAAGCCCTCGCGCGCCAGCTCGGGGTGACCAAGGGCAGCTTCTACTGGCATTTCCGTACCCGCGAAGCGCTGCTCAATGCGGCCATGGAACGCTGGGAACAGTACGGCGAACGCGAGATCATCGGCCAGATCGAGCAGATCGCCGACCCGCGCCAGCGCCTGCCCGAGCTGTTCCGCCGGGTCGCGCACGAATTGCAGCCGCATCGCGTCTATGCCGCGCTGCTCAAGGCACTGGACCATCCGCAGGTGGTGCCGGTGATGGCCCGCGTCTCGCAGCGACGCATGGAGTTCCTCACCACCGTGTATCGCGAGGCCGGCCTGCCGCCGGCGCAGGCACTGAACCGCGCGCGGCTGACCTATGCCGCCTACGTCGGCTTCCTGCAACTGAACTTCACCCTGGGCCTGCCGCGCCTGAGTCACGAGGAGTTCGACGCCTACGTCGAACACATGATCGCCACGCTCACCCCGGTGTAGCCCTGCGCAAACGGCCACGCGGCGCCCTCCGGCGCTGCCGTTGCTGCGCCCATCCTTGCAATACCAGTGCACGCAAACTACCGTGCCGCTTCCGTTTTTCAACAAGCCTTTCGAGGGACATGATGACCAGCAAGCTGGAAGCGCTTACCCAATGGGTCGACCAGGTGGCGGCACTGACCCGCCCGGCGCGGATTCACTGGTGTGACGGGTCGCAGGACGAATATCAGTCGCTGGTGCAGCAGATGCTGGCCGACGGCACCCTGATCGAACTGAACCAGACCACCCATCCGGGGTGCTACCTGCACCGCTCCGATCCGAAGGACGTGGCCCGCGTCGAGCAGCTGACCCTGGTCTGCCACCCCAAGCGCGAGGACGCCGGCCCGAACAACCACTGGATGGACCCGGCCGAGGCGCACGCCAAGATCGACGCGCTGTTCGACGGCTGCATGGAAGGCCGCACGATGTACGTGATCCCGTATTGCATGGGCCCGATCGACTCGCCGCTGTCGCGTTGCGGGGTGGAGATCACCGACAGCCCGTACGTGGTCGCCAACATGAAGATCATGACCCGCATGGGCGCCGCCGCGCAGGCGCGGATCGAGCGCGAAGGGACGTTCGTGAAGGGGCTGCATTCGGTCGGTGAGCTCGATCCCGAGCGTCGCTGGATCATGCACTTCCCCGCCGAACTCTCGATCAAGTCCTACGGCTCCGGCTACGGCGGCAACGCGCTGCTGGGCAAGAAGTGCCACGCGCTGCGCATCGCCAGCAACCAGGCGCGCACGGAAGGCTGGCTGGCCGAACACATGCTGATCGTCGGCATCGAGAACCCGCGCGGCGAGACGCACTACGTCGCCGCCGCGTTCCCCTCCGCCTGCGGCAAGACCAACCTGTCGATGCTGATTCCGCCGGAAGGCTACCGGCGTGACGGCTGGAAGGTGTGGACGGTCGGCGACGACATCTGCTGGATGCACCCCGGCGCGGACGGGCGGCTGTACGCGATCAACCCGGAAGCCGGCTTCTTCGGCGTGGCGCCGGGCACCAGCGACGCCACCAACCACAATGCCATGCAGAGCATCTCGCACGACACCATCTTCACCAATGTCGCCGTCACCGCCGACAACCAGCCGTGGTGGGAAGGCCTGCCCGGCACGCCGGTCACCGACTGGCAGGGCCGGCCCTACGACCCGGCCAACGGCCCGGCCGCGCACCCGAACTCGCGCTTCACGGTCAGCGCGAAGCAGTGCCCGACCTGGTCGGAGCAGGCCGAGGCGCCGCAAGGCGTGCCGATCAGCGCGATCGTGTTCGGCGGCCGCCGCCCCTCGCTGCTGCCGCTGGTGATGGAGGCGCGCGACTGGAGCCACGGCGTGCTGATGGGCGCCGCGATGGGCTCGGAAACCACCGCCGCCGCCACCGGAGCGGTCGGCGTGCTGCGTCGCGACTCGATGGCGATGAAGCCGTTCTGCGGCTATCACTACGGCGACTACTTCGCGCACTGGCTGTCGTTCGACCGGCCCGGCGCGAAGCTGCCGAAGGTGTTCCACGTCAACTGGTTCCGCAAGGGCGCCGACGGCAAGTTCCTGTGGCCGGGCTTCGGCGAGAACCTGCGCGTGCTGGAGTGGATGATCGACCGCGCCGAAGGCCATGTCCAAGGCGTCGAGACCCCGATCGGCATCGTGCCGGCGGCCGGCGAACTGAAGCTGGAAGGACTGGCGCTGGAGCCTGCGCGACTGGACGAATTGCTCGCGGTCGACGTAGCCGGATGGCAGGCGGAGCTGGAAGCCATCGACGCCTACCTGCAAACCTTCGCGCCGCGCCTGCCGGAGCGGTTGCGCCGCGAGCAGCAACGCGTGGCGCAGGCGCTGCAGGCCGATACCGCCAAGCCGGCGCGGCGGGCCGCCGTGTCCTGATGCACGCGCGAGTCCGGGCACGTACCGGACTCGCGACCGGGAAAACCACGCTCGTGGTTTTCCTCGCCGCTCCCGAAGGACGGGCCCGCGCGGCCCGTCCGCTTCAAACCCTTTCGCACCCCGCGGCATCCAAGCTGGCAAGATGATCGCCGCCTGCCCTGCCTCCGGAAGCCTGATGCCGCCTGTCTCCAGCGCCGCGCATGACGGCGACGACGTGCGCGCCGCAGCCGCGGGCGACCGTCGCGCCTTCCAGCGCCTGTACGCGCTGCACGTCGGCCGCGTCTACGGCGCGCTGCACCGGCTGGCCGGCTACGACCACGCGCGGGCGGAGGATCTCACCCAGGACGCCTTCATCCGCGCCTGGCAGAAATTGCCCGGCTTCCGCCACGAAAGCTCCTTCGGCACCTGGCTGTATCGCCTGGCGGTCAACGTGGCGCTGATGGACATCCGCGCGCGCGGCGCCGATCCGGTGCGCGTAGTGGACGACGAGCACCTGCCGGACAGTGGCGAGACGCCGTTCTGCGCGGCCGAGCGACACGAACTGGAACAAGCCATCGGCAGGCTGCCGCCGCGCGCCCGCGCCGTACTGGTACTGCACGACATCGAAGGCTGGCGGCACGAGGACATCGGCGACGAACTGGGCATGGCGGTGGGCACCTCGAAGGCTCAACTGCATCGCGCACGCCAGCTGCTGCGCAAGACGCTGGGAGAAAACGCATGAACGAATTCGAATGGCGCCGCCAGATGCGCGAGCTGCAGCAACCGCATGTGCCGCGCCGCGACCTGTGGCCGGCGATCGACGCGGCGCTGGACCAGGCCGTCGCCGATCCGCCCGCCCGGGCGACATGGCGGCGCATGCTGGCGGGCGCTGCCGTGGCGGCATCGCTGCTGCTGGTCGTGGGTATGGCTTGGCATCAGTGGTTCACACCCACCGCACCTGCCGAATCGGCCGGCACGACCCGCCAGGCCAGCTGGAAGCCCGCCGATCCGCGCCTGGCCGGCGCCGCCATCGAACTGGACGCCGCTCGCCTCGAACTGCAGCTGGCGATCGAACAGGCACCGGATTCCGCGGCACTGCAACGGCTCCTGCGCCACACCGAACGACAACAGGCGCAATTGCGCCAGCTGGCCGACCGCGCCGGCTGATGACCATCCGAGGAGAACCCATGAAAACCGCCCACTGCCTGCCCCTGCTGTTGTGCCTGTGCATCGGCGATGCACTGGCCGGCACGCCGATCCAACTGCAGCACGCCGCCAGCGCCGATACGCGGATCAGCATCAGCAATATCGCCGGCTCGGTGAATGTCACCGCCTGGGATCGCAACGAAGTCCAGGTCGGCGGCGAACTCGGCGACGGCGCCAAACCGCTGCAGATCACCGGCGACAACGACCGGCTGTCGATCAAGGTCGAACCGCGCGGCGGTTCGGGCTCGGGCTGGTTCAACTTCGGCGGCGACAGCCGCATGGCGCCCACCACGCTGGAACTGCACGTGCCGCGCGGCGCGTCGCTGGACGTCAAGGTGATCAGCGCGCCGCTGGTGATCGACGGCCTTGCCGGCGGCGACATCAAGGTCAACACGATCAGCGGCAACGCCCGCATCCACGCGAACACGCCTGCGCTGGACGTCGACAGTGTCAGCGGCGGCATCGAGCTTTCCGGACAGGCCGACAAGGCCGCACTGCAAACCGTGAGCGGCGAGATCCTGGCCCCGGCCCTGGGCCGCACGGCCAAGCTGGAAACCATCTCCGGCCACATCCAGGCCGGCGGCGGGCCGTGGCAGACGCTCACCCTGAGCACCGTCTCCGGCGACGTGCAGCTGTCCGGCAAGCTGGCCGCCGGCGGCAGCATCGACATCGACAGCATGAGCGGCGATGTGCAGTTGCGCCTGCCGGCCGACACCTCGGCCAAGCTGCACGCCAGCAGTTTCAGCGGCGACCTGCGCAGCGACTTCGGCAAGCCGATCGAAGCCGAGCGCGGCCCCGGCAGTTCGCTCGACACGAGCATCGGCGCCGGCGACGGCAAGATCCACCTCGAGACCTTCAGCGGCGACCTGCGCGTCAAGAAGCAGGAGTGAGCGGATAGGAGTGAGAAGTGAGAAGTGAGAAGTGAGAGAAGAGCTGCAGCTTGCGCGCATTTCTCTCGTTTCTCACTCCTCTCCGCTCACTCCTGCCTCAGAGCGCTCACTCCTGCCTCAGAGATCCTGGTGATATTGCACGTAAGGCGTGCGCGACTGGTCCGGCTCCGGGCCGACCGGCGTGTTCGCCGGCGTGCCGGACGACCACAGGTTCTGCGCGCCGACGCTCAACGAGCCGCGCCACGGCAGGCGCCAGGTCACGCCCAGGTCGATGCTGTTCCAACGCCGGTCGCCGTACAGGCTGCCGGGCACGCCGGCTTCGGGCTGCATGGTGCGACCGGTGAGCATGCCGCTCAACGGGCCGTGGTCGACGCCGAAACTCAGCGCCTTCTGGTCGAGCACGTTGACACCCAGCAGGTTGCCCGGCAGCAGGTGCACACGGCCCACGCTGGCGCCGAGGTCGATGCCGGTCTGCTTGCCCAGGGCCAGCCGGCCCCGTGCATTGAGCTGGTTGCTGCTGTCGAAACTGTACAGGCCGCCCGGCGCCGCACCCGGCAGCACGCGCGGCAGCGGCGCATTGCGGTGGGGCGTGCTGGTGGCGCCCACGCTCACGCCGACGCTGTAATCGCCGGCGTCGTAGGTGGCACCCACTTCGCTGCCGAACACCCGCGTGCCGTGGTTGAGCCACGAGCGCTGGCTGACCTGCGCATGCGCCTGCAACGGGCCGACGCCGTACTGCAGGCCGGCGGCCATTGCGTTGCCGGCATCGAGCGGCTGCAGCAACAGCGGCGAATACAGGGACGTGGCGGAGTCGTTCGTGGTGCCGCGATCGGCCTTGAGCATCAGCATGCGGCCATGGCTGTCACGCCACAACGGGACGTTCACGCCGGAACTGGCCGGGTCGGCATTCGTCAACTGCGCCCCGTTCTGCGGCTGCGCCAGCAACTGCGCGGCCTGCGCCGCATCGCCGCCCACGGATTGCCCGGCGGCCGCAAGCGGCAGCAGGAAAATCGACAGCATGGCAGGCAGGCGACGCATGGCTTTTGAACGAAACTCCAAGACTGATGGAACCATCATCCGAACACGGCTCGCATTGATGATGTCGTGCGATCGGGATGGTAGCGCATTTTACGTTTTGCTAACAGCCCAAAACCCGCCCCAGCGCACAGTTGCATGGGTTGCTGTGTCAAGCTTTGACCCGTTCGACCGGGCCAGGTTCCCGCTATGATCCCGCTGGCAGGAGCGGCGGCCCACCCTGTATAAAGGCCTTTTGACGTCGACGCGTCAAATCGTTCCGGAATCGACCACCAGCCATGAGCGCCAGCCCGACGATCCGACCCTCCCAGCCGCCGCACGCGGCCCGGGATGTCGCGACCCTGAACGGCGCCGTGGAACGCCTGTTCGAGGCAGTCGACGCCACCGGGGTGATGGAAATCTGCGAGCTGATGCTGGACCAGCTCGGCATCCGCGGCCGCCTGCACTGGCGCGCCCGCGACGAGGATGGCGCCCCCGACGAGAAATGGCTGGACCTGGCCGAAGACCCGCAGGCCACGCGCACCTTGTCGATGACATGGGACGAGACCCCGCCGCCTCCCGCTGCGCGCGACTCGCTGCTATGGCTGGGCCGCCTGGCGGACATCCGCCTGCGCCAGCTGGCCGAGACCAGCCGCCTGTACGAGGCGATCTCCCGTCTGGCGCTGGCCGAACGCCTGCAGCGCGCGCTGTACGCAATCGCCGACCAGGCCAGCGCCGAGCACGACATGCCGCAGATGATGCGCTCGCTGCACGCGATCGTCAGCAGCCTGATGTACGCGGAAAACTTCTACATCGTGCTGTACGACCCGGCCACCGACCAGATCCGCTTCACCTACTGCGTGGACATCGTCGACACCGACCTTCCCGTGCTCAACCAGCCGATGCCGCTGCAGGAGATGGAATACAGCCTGACCTGGAACCTGCTGCGCCAAGGGCGTCCGATGATGGGTTCGCTCGACGACCTGGTACAGCAGATCGGCGATCGTTTCCGCCTGTTCGGCGCGCGCTGCGAGGACTGGCTGGGCGTGCCCATGCTGCGCGACGGGCACGTGGCGGGCGGCATCGTGGTGCAGAGCTACCGCTCGGACACGCATTACTCGCGGCACGACATGGAGCTGCTCAACTACGTGGCGCAACACGTGCAGACCGCGCTGGAACGGCGCGAGGCGCACCTGGAGCTGGGCCGCCGCGTCACCGACCGCACCGCGGCGCTGCGCGAGGCCAATCGCGTGCTGCGCCAGCAGGTGCTGCAGCGCCAGCGCGGCGAGCGCCTGCAGGCGGCACTGTTTCGCATCGCCGAACTGGCCAGCACCTCGGAAAGCCTGGACAAGTTCTACGCCGCCGTGCACCAGGTCATCAGCGGCCTGCTGTACGCGCGCAACTTCTACATCGCGCTGCTGGACGAGGAGACCGACCAGCTGACGTTCCCCTATTCGGTCGACGAGGTCGATCGCGTGCGCCCGGCGCGCGTGCACGGCCGCGGCGCCACCGAGTACGTATTGCGCACCGCCCGCCCGCTGCTGGCTACCCCCGAGCTGATCGACAAGCTGCACGCCGCAGGCGAGATCGCCCACTTCGGCGCGCCATCGGTGTGCTGGCTGGGCGTGCCGCTGATCTGGGGCGGCAAGGCCAAGGGCGTGCTTACCCTGCAGAGCTATTCGCCGGCGCACAACTACAGCGAGCGCGACCAGGAGCTGCTGACCTTCGTCAGCTACCACGTGGCCAACGCGCTGCAGCGCAAGCAGGCGGCCCATTCGCTCAAGCAGGCCAACGCCGGGCTCGAGCGCCGCGTCACCGAGCGCACCCGCGCGCTGGCGCTGGCCAACCGCGACCTGCGCGAACAGATCGCCGAACGCGAGCGGGTCGAGCGCCGGCTGAAGTACGAGACCCTGCACGACTCGCTTACCGGCCTGCCCAATCGCACCTTGCTGCTGCAGCGGCTGGAACAGGCGATGCAGCGCTACGCGGCCAACCGTGACGAGCGGTTCGCGGTGCTGTTCATCGACCTGGACCGCTTCAAGGTCATCAACGACTCGGTCGGCCATCTGATCGGCGACGACCTGCTGTTCCAGGTCGGCGGCCGCATCCGCGCCTGCCTGAAGACCCGCGACGTGGTCGCGCGGCTCGGCGGGGACGAGTTTGCCGTGCTGCTGGAGGGCATTACCGAGACCGACAAGGCCTCGCTGATCGCCGAACGCATCATCCACGAGCTGCAGACGCCGTTCCGGCTGGGCACCAAGGAGATCTTCACCTCCGCCTCGATCGGCATCGCGCTTGCCGCCCCGCACTATCGCCAGCCGGAGGAACTGCTGCGCGACGCCGACGCGGCGATGTACAACGCCAAGGACGGTGGCCGCCATCGCGCGGCGATGTTCGACGACCGCCTGCGCCGCGAGGCACTGTCCCTGCTGGACATGGAGAGCGACCTGCGTCACGCGCTGGGCCGCAACGAGTTCGAACCGTACTACCAGCCGATCGTCGAGCTCTCCGACGGCCGCATCGTCGGCTACGAGGCGCTGCTGCGCTGGCACCATCCGCAGCGCGGCCTGCTGCCGCCGCACGACTTCCTGCTGATCGCCGAGGAATGCGGCTGCGCCGAGGCGATCGACTGGCAGATCTTCGAGCAGGTGTGCATCCAGGCGGTGCGCCTGATCGGCACCGAGGGTTTCATAAGCATCAACGTGTCCGGGCGGCACTTCCGTTCGGTCGACCTCGACCAGCGCCTGCTCGCGCTGTTCGACCAGTACGCCGTGCCCAGCCACTGCATCCGCATCGAAGTCACCGAGCATGCGCTGCTGGAAAACCCCACCCAGGTGAAGCGCATCCTGAAAAACCTGCGCAACCACGGCGTGGGCATCGCGCTGGACGATTTCGGCACCGGCTATTCCTCGCTGAGCTATCTCCACCAGTACCCGTTCGAGAGCCTGAAGATCGACCGCTCCTTCATCGTCGAGCTGCCGCCGGACGACAGCGACACCCAGGGCCTGGCCCTGGTGCGCGCCATCCAGGTGCTGGCCGATTCGCTGCACATGAAGGTGATCGCCGAGGGCATCGAGCAGGAGTCGCAGCGCCAGGCGCTGCTGCGGGTGGGCTGCCGCTACGGCCAGGGTTTCCTGTTCGCCTCGCCGCAGCCGGCCAGCACCTGGCTGGCCGCCAACAGCCCGCTGCTGCCGGCCTGAGCGGAGTCCCTACTGCGCCGTGCCCGGCGCGCCGGGGGCGGCGCTGTCGCTCAGCAGGTGCTCGGCGTCGATGCGGTCGAACGCATAGCGCTGCGCGCAGAACTCGCAGACCACCTCGATCTCGCCGTCACGCGCGGCCAGCGCGGCCTCCACTTCGTCGCGCCCGAGCGAACGCAGCATGGCGCTGACCCGTTCGCGGCTGCAGCTGCAACCGAACGCCAGCGCGCGCCTTTCGAGCAGGCGCGCGGACTCCTCGTGGTACAGGCGAAACAGCAGCGGCTCGGCCGGGGTGGCCAGCAGCTCGTCGACGCCCAGCGTCGCGGTCAGCTGCAGCACGCGGTTCCAGGCGTCCTCGTCGATGTCCGCGGCGTGGCCGCCCTCGTCAGGCATCTTCTGCAGCATCAGGCCGACCGCCTGCGTCGCATCGCTGGCCAGCAGGAATCGCGCGGGCAACTGTTCGGACTGCCGGAAGTAGTTCTCCAGCGACGCGGCCAGGCCGGCGTCGCGCAGTTCGACCAGGCCCTGGTAACGCTGGCCGCGCTCGACGTTGCCCATGGTGATTGCCATGATCGCCTCGGCCAGGTCGTTCAGCGCCAGCGGCTGGGGCAACGGCTCGCGCCAGCGTGCCAGCCCGCGCAGACGTCCGGCGTCGTCGCACTCGGCGAACAGCAGGCGCAGTGCGGACGCGCTCTTCAATTCGATCGACAACGCGCCATCGAGCTTGATGTTGCCGGTGAGCAGCGCGCTGGCCACCAGCGTCTCGCCCAGCAGCGCCCGCAACGCCGTCGGATAGTCGGCACGGCCCGCCACCTCGCGCCATGACGCGCCCAGGCGCACCAGCGCGCCGCGCACGCCGGCACGCGGCAGCAGGAAGCGGTACATCACGTCGTCGTCGGACGGCACGGGCATGATCGGTTCTCGCGGAGGCAGGCAGGGAAACGGCACAGATGGGGTCGGCACGGCACCGGCACAACGCCTCGTATACTGCAGCCATGTCTTCACCGTCACGCCGACTCCGATGGCGCAAGCTGCTTCGCTGGCTGGGCATTCTCGCCATGGCGTGGCTGGGATCGACCTGGCTGGCGGTGCTGATCCTGCGCTTCGTGCCGCCGCTGACCTCGGCGGTGATGGTCGAGCGCCAGGTCGGCGCATGGCTGCACGGGGACATGAGTTTCCGCCTGCGCCAGCACTGGGTGCCGTGGAAGCGGGTCTCGCCCTGGGTGCCGCTGGCGATGGTGGCCGGCGAGGACCAGAAGTTTCCCTACCACCACGGTTTCGATTTCGACTCCATCAACAAGGCGATCGACGCGGCCGACGACGGCAAGCGCCTGCGCGGCGCCAGCACGATCAGCCAGCAGACCGCCAAGAACCTGTTCCTGTGGAACGGCCGCAGCTTCGTGCGCAAGGGACTGGAGGCGTACTTCACCGTGCTGATCGAGCTGACCTGGCCGAAGCGGCGCATCCTCGAGGTGTACATGAACATCGCCGAGCTGGGCAACGGCATCTACGGCGTGGGCGCGGCCAGCGAGGCTTACTACCATACCTCGCCCACGCGCCTGGGGCCGGCGCAGGCCGCACGCCTGGCGGCGGTGCTGCCCAGCCCGCGCCGGCTGCACGTCGACCGCCCGAGCGCGTACGTGCAGCGCCGCACCGCATGGATCGAGCAGCAGATGCAGCAACTGGGCGGACCGGACTACCTCGACGCGCCGCCGCCGAAATAGCGCCAAGGCCCGTCACTACACGCCAACGCCGCCGCGCGATAGACTCGACCCGGACAACCGAAGGCCACCGCCAGGAGACCCGAGATGAGTCAAGTCAGGCACCTGCTGCAAACCAAGGGCAGCACCATCTTCAGCGTGGCACCCGATGCCCCGGTGCTGGAGGCGATCAAGCAGATGGCCGAACACCGCATCGGCGCGTTGCTGGTGCTGGCCAACGGCGAACTGGTCGGCGTGGTCTCCGAACGCGATTACGCGCGCAAGGTGATCCTGCAGGGCAAGTCCTCCTCGCAGACCGCCGTGTCGGACATCATGTCCGGCACGCCGATCACGGTCGGCCCGGACACCGACGTGTTCGACTGCATGCGCCTGTGCACCGACCGTCGCATCCGCCACCTGCCGGTGGTCGAGGACGGCAAGCTGGTCGGCGTGATCTCGATCGGCGATCTGGTCAAGGCGGTGATCGACGCGCAGGCCGAGCAGATCGAGCATCTGGAGCGCTATATCACGGGCTGAGGTCCGCGTTCCGGGTCCATTTCGCGAAGCATCGCCTCAAGTCGGTGCTTTCGCTTCCCTGTCCGCGGCCACGCGGCCATCCGGGGCCAGATCCGGCGACCAGCCGGCACGGCGCGCCACCATGGTAGCCAGCGCGGCCACGCCGGCACCGGCCAGCGCCAGTCCGCCCACGCCCAGGCCCACTGCGCGCAGGCCGTTGACCGCGCTGGTCACCACGAGGTCGCCGAAACGCCATACCGCCGTCTCGACGAAATTCTTGCCCTTGTAGCGCATCTCGCGCGGCACCCGCGTGTACAGCGCATCCACCGCGGGCTTGGTCATGCCGTAGGCAAAGCCGCGCGTGATCACCAGCATCACGGCCAGCAGCAACGGAACGCTGTAGCCGAAGAAGGAAACACTGCCGCTGCCGATCAGGGCCACCGCGCCCAGCAGCAACAGGTTGACCAGCGACGGCAGCACCAGGCCCCAGCCGGCACCGCGGCGGATCAGCAACCACGGCGTCACGCTCAACTGCAGCCCCATACCGAGCAGGTTGGTGGCGAGATCGAGATTGTTGTAGAAGGCCGTGCGCGCCACCGCGTCGGCGAAATGGGCCTTCGCGTAGTCGGCCACCAGCGCGTAGGCCAGCGTGCCGATGCCGTCGCCGAACAGCATCAGCAACGCCATGTAACGCAAGAAAGGCCGCGACCAGAGCTGCCGCAGGCCGGCCCACAAGGAACCGCCGATCACCTCGTTGCCGCTGCTGCCGGGCTGGCTGTCGTGGGTGGCGGAAAGGTGCAGCAGCAGGCCCAGCGCCAATGCCAGCGACAGCGACGAAACCACCAGCAGGGGCGCCACGCCCACCAGGTGCACCAGCAGCTTGGTCACCAGCGGCCCGAAGATGGCGCCCAACATGCCGCCCAGTGCGATCAACGAAAACACCCGGCGCGCCCGGCCGCTGGAGAAGATGTCGGCCATGAAGCTCCAGAACAGCGACACCACGAACAGGTTGAACACGCTGACCCAGACGAAGAACACCACGCCCAACGTGCGCGCGCCGATCTGCGCCTGCGCCATGAACGCGGGCACGAACGCGAGCAGGCAGGCGATGAAGAAGCTGTAGCTCCACACCAGCAGCGAACGGCGGCGGAAGCGCGCCACCAGCATGCCGAACACCGGCGTGATCAGCAGCATCACCACGAGCACCGCGCCGTAGAAAAGCGGCAGCGACTGCGAACCCACGGCGCCGCTCAGCTGGTCCCTGACTGGCCGGATGATGTAATACGACGTCATCACGAAGAAGAACGCCAGCGCGGACAGCAGCGGCGCGGCGGCTTGTTCCACAACGGCTTGGCGGGGCAAACTCACGGGCACATCCAGCGTGGGGCGCGGCAAGCCTAGCATGCGATCGCGCATCGCCAGGCAGGCGCAGGGGGAAGACTTGGACCATTACGACTTCATCATCGCCGGCGCCGGTTCGGCCGGTTGCGTGCTGGCCAACCGGCTCAGCGCCGACCCGGGCAAGCGCGTGCTGCTGCTGGAAGCCGGGCCGACGGACTGGCACCCGCTGATCCACATGCCGGCAGGCATCGCGCGGCTGGCCAACAACCGCGCCTTGAACTGGAACTACCGCACCGAACCGGAGCCCGCGCTCAACCAGCGCCGCTTGTGGTGGCCGCGCGGCAAGACCCTCGGCGGTTCCAGTTCGATCAATGCGATGTGCTACATCCGCGGCGTGGCAGCCGACTACGACGGCTGGGCCGAAGCCAGCGGCGATCCGCGCTGGTCGTGGCGCGAGGTGCTGCCATGGTTCCTGCGCAGCGAGGACAACAGCCGCGGCGCCAGCGAGTTGCACGGAAGCGGCGGCCCGCTGGGGGTGTCCGATCTGCGCCATCGCAACGAGTTGTCCATCGCGCTGATCGATGCGGCGAGCAGCGCCGGCTATCCGCGCAACGACGACTTCAACGGCGAGCAGTTGGCCGGCTTCGGCCTGTACCAGGTGACCCAGCGCAACGGCGCGCGCTGCTCGAGTGCCGCGGCGTTCCTGAAACCGGTGCGCCAGCGGACGAACCTGCATGTGCGTACCGGCGTGCTGGTCGAGCGCGTGCTGCTGGACCATGGACGCGCGGTCGGCGTGCAACTGCGCCAGGGCCGGCACGAAGCGGAGCGGATCGAAGCTGGCGAGGTGATCCTGGCCGCCGGTGCGATCAATTCGCCGCAGCTGCTGATGCTGTCCGGCGTCGGCCCCGCCGATCACCTGCGCGAGCACGGCATCGCGGTGCACGCCGACCTGCCCGGCGTCGGTGCCAACCTGCAGGATCACCTGGATATCTGCACGCTGGACGGCAACCCCGGCAAGCTCAGCTACGACCATCTCAACGAACTGTCCGCCGGCTGGCGCTGGCTGCGCCACCGCGACGGACCGGGCAGCTCCAACGTGGCCGAGGCCGGCGGCTTCGTGCGCAGCCGCTTCGCCGTCGACGCGCGCTGCGACCTGCAGTTCCATTTCGTGCCGGCGTTGCTCGACGACCATGGCCGCCACCGCCTGCCCGGCTACGGCTACACGTTGCATGCATGCCATCTGCACCCGCGCAGCCGCGGCCGACTGCGCCTGCACTCGGCCGATCCCGCACAACCGATCGCGATCCACGCCAACTACCTCGGCGACGCGGAAGGCCACGATCTGAAAATGATGATCGAGGCAGCACGGCTGTCGCGCGAGATCCTCGACCAGCCGGCGTTCGCCGCGCACCGCGGCGCGCCGGTGTTCCCCGAGCGACGCATCCACACCGACGAGGAATACGCCGACTTCATCCGGCGCAAGGCCGAAACCATCTACCACCCGGTCGGTACCTGCCGCATGGGCAAGGACGATCGCGCCGTGGTCGACAGCGAGCTGCGCGTGCGCGGCGTGGATGGGTTGCGCGTGGTCGACGCCTCGGTGATGCCCACCCTGCCGACCGGCAACACCAACGCACCCACCATCATGATCGCCGAGCGCGCCAGCGCGTTGATCCTCCGCTGAGCACTGCAGGAGCGCACTTGTGCGCGATGCTTTCCGTCACGTGACCGAAAGCATCGCGCACAAGTGCGCTCCTGCAAAGGCAACGGGCATCGCGCGCATCGGCGCGTCCCTACAACGGCAGCGGGCAATGCAGGCTGGCGCAGATCACCCGCAGCAGTTCCGCCTCCTCCACGCTGATCTGGCCGTCGGCATGGATCGCGCGCAGCAAGGCCTGGATCACCAGTTCCTTGGCCATCGGGCTCAGGCCGTCCAGATCGTCCAGCGCGCGCTCGAACGACGCCTGCCAGGCCGCCGGTGGCGGCACCCACTCGATCGCCTCGCCGGGAAACGCCTGCTGCATCGCGAACAGCCACGCGCGCCTTGCGCCGGCCTCGTCCGAGCAGCCGGCTGCGGCGACAACGGTGCACACCAGGATCACGCTGTCACGCGCGGCCGGCAGTTTCTTCACGCCATCGACCGGCGCGCTGCGCGGCGCGCGTGCCTCGCTCAGCTGAATGCGCAGCAGCCGCGCCAGGCAGTACTCGTTGATGTCGACACGGCCATCCACCTTGACCAGATCGTCGAGCGTGCGCACCAGGGTCTGCTGGCGCCCGTCGGGCAATTGCCTGAGCGCGGGAAACGCCAGCGAAACCAGCGGCAGGCGGGCGATCGGCGCCAGTGCGGCCACGGCGGAAGCCTGCGCCTGCACGGCGCGCTGCACGTCATCGCCGAACGCATCGGCGACGATCCGGCGCTGCGCGGGCTGCAACTCGGCCGCTGGTGACAGCGCCAGCGCCAGCATCACCGCGAGCGCGGATTCCGGCTGCTGCACGGCATCGTTCAAACTCGCCGGCATCGCCTGCTGCACGGCCGCGGCACGCCGGAAGGCCGGAGCAGCCGCCGCCACGCCGCCGGCCAGCACGCCGGCCAGCACCGGCGGCAACGACAACCCCGGCACGCCCGAGGCGGCGGTCGGTGCGCTCGCCGGCGGCGACGCCGCTTCGCGCTGCATCCCCGCCGCCATGCGCGCCAGGTCGACCTCCTTGAAGCCGGGTTCCAGCGCGCGGATGCGCTCGAGCAGCGGCGGATGGGTGGCGAACAGCGCGTTGAAACTGCCGGCCTCGCCGAACAGCATGTGCGCCACCTCCTGCTTGTTGGCTGCCTGCAGTTGCGAACCCTCGCTGAGGATCGCGATCTTTTTCAGCGCGCCGGCGATGCCGTCGGCCTGGCGGGTGAACTGCACGGCCGATGCGTCGGCCAGCGACTCGCGCGAGCGCGCCACCGCGGCCTGGATCAGCCGCCCGAAGAAATAGCCGATGTAGCCGACCACGATCAGCGCCAGGCCGATCATCCACACCTGTCCGCCACCGCGGCGATTGCTGCGGCCACCGCCGAACCAGATCACCCGGCGCCCCACGACCGCCAATACCAGGATGCCGAACAGCAAGCCCATCAGGCGGATGTTCAGCCGCATGTCGCCATTGAGCACGTGGCTGAACTCGTGCGCGATCACGCCCTGCAGTTCGTCACGCGTGAGGTTGTCCAGGCAACCCTGCGTCACGCACACCGCCGCATCGGAGGCGGAGTAGCCGGCAGCGAAGGCGTTGATGCCCGGCTCGTCGGCCATCAGGTAGATGTCCGGCACCGGCACGCCGGCGGCGATGGCCACTTCCTCGATCACGTTGCGCAGCCGGCGCAGCGCGGGATCAGACGTGTCCGGCGGCACCACCGTCGCGCCCATGCTTTCGGCCACGCTCTTGCCGCCACCCGACAGGCTCATGATGCGGAACAGCGAACTGAGCCCGATGCCGGCCAGCACGATCACGCTGCTGCCCAGCAGCAGGTTCAGGTTGGACGCGGGCGGCTCACCGGGCGCCGGATGCTGGCCCAGCGCAAACCAGACCACCGCGTCGATCGCCGCCACGATGGCGATCACCGCCAGCACGAACAGGATCACCAGCCGCCGGCTGCTGCCGCGCACGCGCGCCTGTTGGGCGAAGAAATCCATGGAGGCTCCGACGGACGGTCAGCGGCGTCGCGGCCGCGATGCCGCGACGATCAGCTGAACGACACCTTCGGCACTTCGCGCACGGCGGGGTCTTCGATCTTCAGCGGCTCGGCGGCGGCAAACCCGAAGCTGTTGGCCACGAACGACGCGGGGAACACCTCGCGCTTGTTGTTGTAGGTCAGCACCGAATCGTTGTACGCCTGTCGCGCGAACGCCACGCGGTTCTCCGTCGAGGTGAGTTCCTCGGAGAGTTGCATCATGGTCTGGTTGGCCTTCAGGTCCGGATAGGCCTCCTGCAAGGCGAACAGATGGCCCAGGGTCTGGGTCAGCGCGTTCTCGCTGCTGGCCAGTTGCTGCATCGCCGCCGGATCGCCGGGATTGGCCTTGGCGCCGGCCAGGCCGTTGACCGCCGCATTGCGAGCTTGCACCACCGCCTCGAGCGTGCCGCGCTCGTGCGCGAGATAGCCCTTGGCGGTCTCGACCAGGTTCGGGATCAGGTCGTGCCGGCGGGTCAACTGCACGTCGATCTGCGCGAAGGCGTTCTTGTAGCTGTTGCGCGAGGTAACCAGTCCGTTGTAGATCGCCACGAAGTACAAGACAATCAGGACGACGACAACCAGAAAAATGATCAGGCCCATCGACAAGTTCTCCACCCAGAGGCGTATCCCCACGCCGGAACACCGCCAGAATACCATGCCGTTTCGCAAGATCTTCCTCCTGATCGCCGGCGGCCTCGGCCTGTCCTGCGCGCTCTTCTGCCGCCCGCTCACCGCCATGCCCGCCACCGCGCCGGCGCCATCGGCGGGCACGACGACGCTGCCGCCGGCACGCATCCGGAAAACCCTGGACGACTACAAGCGGTGGCTCAATCTGCTGGGCCAGCGCGACGCCGTCGCCGGCCTGGTCACCGCCGTGGTGGTCGACGACAAAGTGGTGTTCGAAGGCACCGTCGGCTACGCCGATGCCGCCACGCGCGAACCGGTGACGCCGACCACGGTGTTCCGACTGGCCTCGCTGTCCAAGGCCTTCGCCACCGCGATCACCGGCCTGCTGGTGGACGACGGCAAGCTCGATTGGGACACCCGCCTGATCGACGTGCTGCCCTACTTCAAGCTCAAGAACATGCAGGAGGCTGACCAGGCCACGGTCAGCGACATTCTCGGGCAGAAGATCGGCCTGCCGCGCAACACCTTCGACAACATGCTCGAGGGTGACATTCCCTACCAGGAACTGGTGCGCAAGCTGGACGAGGTGGACATGACCTGCGGCGTCGGCCAATGCTACGGCTACCAGAACGTGGCCTTCAGCATGATCGGCGACGTGGTGCTCGCGCGCACCGGCGACTTCTTTTACCACCTGGTCGACAAACGCCTGTTCTACCCGTTGGGCATGACCACGGCCACCTACGGTCGCGCCGGACTGGAGTCGAGCAAGAGCTGGGCGCGTCCACACCATGCGTCGCGCCACGGCTGGGTACCGTTCGAACCGAACGAAACCTACTACCGCGTGGCGCCGGCGGCCGGCGTCAACGCCAGCCTGCGCGACATGGAGAAATGGCTGATCGCGCAGATGGGCGGGCGACCGGACGTGCTGCCTGGCTCGCTGCTCGACGTGCTGCACGCACCCGGCGTCAGCACGCCCAGCGAACTGCACTCCTCCCCGTGGCGCCGCGCGCGGCTGACCGACGCGCACTACGCGCTCGGCTGGCGCGTCTACCGCTACGGCGGCGAAACCCTGATCTATCACGCCGGTGCGGTAGCCGGTTATCGCACCATGATCGGCTTCTTCCCGAAGTACAACGTCGGCGTGGTCACCCTGTGGAACTCCACCGGCCCGACGCCCAGCGGCCTGATGCCGATGGTGTTCGACGATCTGCTCGGCCTGCCGCACGTGGACTGGGCGCAGATCGAGAGCCCGCCGAAGAAAGCCACGCCGCGCAGGAAGGTTCGCAAGGCGACGCACCGGCGGCACTGAATCACGTCAGGCAGGCAGCGCATCGCGTCGAACGCGCCCGACCGCGCAGGGCAACTCACGTCCTGAAGCTTGTGTCCCTCTCATGCTCGCCGGGGAGAATCCGGATGGGGTCGCTCCGACCAGGCCAGGAACTACAACCAGGCCAGCAACAAGGACAAGAACTTTGCCCTCACGCGGGGAACTTCCCTCGGTCGCCAAGCTCCCCCTGCAAGCAGGGGGAGGAGCTGTGCTCGCGCGTGTGACGCCCGGCTTCGAGGCTGAAAGGCTTGCCGCCTCTCAGAGCTTGAATTCGATCCGCTGCGTACGCTGGCTGGCCACCGGCACGCCATTTCTCATCGCCGGCGTGAACTGGTAGCGCGCCACGGCTTCCATGGCCGCCCGGTCGAAGACGCGCCGCGGCTCGGAGTCGACCACCTTGATGTCGCTGGTGGTGCCATCCGCGTCGATCTGGAACGCCACCACGACCCAACCTTGCTGCCGCGCACGCACGGCCGAAGGTGGATAGTGCGGGGCGATGGCCTTCACCAGCACTGCTTCGGAAGTCTGGCCCGTGGGCGCCGCTGCGGCCGTCTCCGTCGAGGCGTTGTTGCCCGACGGCGCCGTGCCTGGCGCCGGCTTGGCCTGTGTCGTCTGCGCTGCCTGTTGCTGGGCCGCCTGGGCTGCCTGCTGCTGCGCGAGCTGCTCGGCGGCGGCCTTGTCGGCGGCGGCCTTCTGCGCCGCCAGCGCGGCAGCCTTCTGCTGATCCAGCGCTTGCTGCTGTTGCTGATCCAGCGTCTTGCGCTGGGCGTCGAGCTTGGAGCGCAGGATGGTCAGCGTGAAGTTGGTCGGATCGGCCTTGGAGAGCAGATCGATCTCGCGCTGCGCTTCGCCGAAGTCGCGCGAGTTGATCGCCTGCTCGGCCTGGTTGGCCGCGAACGGGAAGGTCTCGCGCAGCGCATCGGAGGCCACCTTGTTGCCCGGGTCCTTCTCCAGCACACGCAAGTAGAACTCGAATGCGTTGTTGCCGGCCGGCGCCAGATAACGCTGCTGGCCCATGGCCGAACGCGCTTCATCCACCAGCTGGTTGATGTCCATCCCCGCCACGTTGACCGGCGGCGGCGTCGCCCGCGTCACTGCGGTGACCGGCGTCGACGGATGCCCGCCCGAATCGGCCAGCATCAGTTCCTGATGCGGCTTGAGGATGAGAAACCACGCGCCGATGGCCAGCAGCACAAAGACGGCAATGATCGCGATGTAGGTCGGCCGGACGGCCCCACGCGCGCGCCGGCGCGTCTGAAGTGAATATCGGGTATCCATGGTCTCTCACTGAGTGTCGACAGATACCCGCGCTTTTTCCCCCTGTAGGAGCGGCGATCCCCCGGATACGCCGCGGCGCGGATGTGCAGAAGGTAACTCCAATGGCGCAGCACGGCAATGCCGCGTCCCCGGGCGGGCGCGCGTCGGCGCGGCGAAGATGGCAGGGGCGGCGACACGGTCGCCCGCCTCATTGCGTACCCCGGAAATGAAGCGTCCCGGCCAGGCCGGGACGAACTTTCTCGAAGTGCTCCCCCCGCGCTGGGCACCGCGGGGGGAGAAGTCGATGGCATATCTTGTTGTGGGTGTCGCCTTGTTGCGTGTTGCGTGTGGCTTACTTCTTGGTCTTGGCCTTCGGCTTTGCGGTCTTGGTGGCCTTGACCACCTTCGCCGCCGCAGCCTTCTTCGGTGCAGCTTTCTTCGCCGGCTTCTTGGCGACCTTCTTTACCGCGACCTTCTTCACCGCGGCTTTCTTGGCAGCCGCCGGCTTGCGGACGGCCTTCTTCGCGGCAGCCTTCTTGGCGGCCGGCTTCTTGGCAGCCGGCTTCTTGGCAGCCGGCTTCTTGGCCGCCGGCTTCTTGGCGGCAACCTTCTTGGCAGCCGGTTTCTTGGCAGCGGCCTTCTTGGCAGCCGGTTTCTTTGCAGCGGATTTCTTGGCAGTGGCCATGGTTCGTCTCAGCTCCTCATCAGTTGGCAGTGGTTGCCCAGTAAAAGCATGCAGGAACGCTTCAACCAGCAAGTCGCTGTTCGTCGCGTGCCGAAGATTGTTCACCTGTCGGTGGGTGCGCAAATCAGAAAGCCGTCGCAGGACATGCAGCGGAATCGAGACAGTGATCTTGCGAACTGCATTGGCTTTTTCACCGTGCTCGACATAGGGCTTGATGAATTTCGTTGTCGCCATAAAACGCATTCCCCGTGATCTGCTGCGAAAGCTATCCCCGAAGATTTCAACTGTCAATTGATTTTCGCCACGCGTCGGCGGCATCCCGAACGGCCATGGCCGCGGCAGGCCGCAGCCGGCAAGGCCGCGCCGACAAGGACCATATTCAACATCGGACGTCTAGACGTCCATCCATTCAATCGCTCATTTCAAGAAACACGCTTCAAACCGCGTGAAACAGGCGATATTTGCAAATCGCGGCGTTATCTGCCGAATGCACTGCGCCGACGAACGCAGTGCCGCCAAGGCACTCGATTGCCACCCGACCCGGCCGTCTCCGGCAAATGAACGGAACACGACCGAGGGGAGCCCGGCGGTGGCGCCGATGACCGCGATCGCGGCGATCGCCGCGCCGAAGCGCGACGGGCGAAGACGAAACGCATCGACCGATGCTCGCGACGGGCGACGCGAAGGCGAGCTCATCCGCTCGCCCGAAAACACGATCCGACAGTTCGATGCATCGCCCGAGAGAGCACTCCATCGACATCACCGAACGCCGAGGCGAGCTCCAGAAATGCAACCGGCCGCACATGGCGGCCGGAGCATTCGACGCGGTTCGAAGCGGACGGGTCAGTGATCGTCGTTCTCGATCAGTTCCTGGTAATCGTTGGCATCGAGCAACTCGTCCAGCTCGGCACGATCGCTGGGACGCACGAGGAAGATCCAGCCGTCGCCGAAGGCGTCCTCGTTGATCGTCTCGGGCTTGTCGTTGAGCAGCTCGTTGACTTCGACGATCTCGCCCGACACCGGCGAATAGATGTCCGAAGCGGCCTTGACCGATTCCACCACGGCGGTGCCGGTGCCGGCCTTCACCGCGGCGCCGATCTCCGGCAGCTCCACGTAGACCAGGTCGCCCAACTGGCCCTGGGCATGGTCGGAAATGCCCACCCGGACCAGGCCGTCATCTTCCACGCGGGCCCATTCGTGGGATTTGAGGAACTTCAGATCGCCGGGAATCTCGCTCATGGTCGGGTCCAGTGGTTGGGTGGAAATACGGTTACGGGTGGGGATTCTAGCGGCATTCGCCGTAAGGAAAAGGGCAACGCGCGATCAGATGCCGTCGCAGGGCTTGCCGTCGCGCACGAAGGGATATTTCACCTGGCGCACCGCCACCTCGCGGCCGCGGATGTCCACGTGCAGCGCGCCGCTGTCGCCGGCCGGCACGCGTGCGAAGGCGATCGCCTTGTCCAGGGTGGGGGCGAAGCTGCCGGAGAGGATCTCGCCCTCGCCGTTCGCCGCCAGCACCTTCTGGCCGTGGCGCAGCACGCCCTTCTCGTCGAGCACCACGCCGATCATCACGCGCGGCACGCCGGCGGCCTGCTGCTGCTCCAGTGCGGCGCGGCCGATGAAGTCGCGGCCCTCGTCCAGCGACACCGTCCAGCCCAGGTTGGCCTCCCACGGCGTCACGTCCTCATCCATGTCCTGGCCGTACAGGTTCATGCCCGCTTCCAGGCGCAGGGTGTCGCGCGCGCCCAGCCCGGCCGGCTTCACGCCGGCGGCGAGCAACGCTTCCCACAGCGCCACTGCATGCTCCGCCGGCAGCATGATCTCGAACCCGTCCTCGCCGGTGTAGCCGGTGCGCGCCACGAACAACGGCATGCCGCCGGGGCCCTGCGCCGCGGCCGCGGCGAACTTGCCCAGCTTCTCGATGCGCGGGCGGTCGACCTCATGCAGCAGGCCGAGCACCTTCGCGCGCGCCTGCGGCCCCTGCACGGCGATCATCGCGAAGTCGGGGCGCTCCTTCACCTGCACGTCGAACGCCTTTGCCTGGCGCTCGATCCAGGCCAGGTCCTTGGCGCGGGTGGCGGCATTGACGACCAGCCGGAAGAACTCCTCGCCGAGGTAGTACACGATCAGGTCGTCGATCACCCCGCCGCGCTCGTTGAGCATGCACGAGTACAACGCCTTGCCGTGCACCTTCAGCTTGCCGATGTTGTTCGCCAGCAGGTGGCGCAGGAATTCGCGCGTGCGGGCGCCGTGCAGGTCGACCACGGTCATGTGCGAGACGTCGAACATGCCGGCCTCGCGGCGCACGGCGTGATGCTCCTCGATCTGCGAGCCGTAGTTGATCGGCATGTCCCAGCCGCCGAAATCGACCATCCGCGCGCCGAGTGCGCGATGGGTGGCGTTGAGTACGGTCTTCTCGGTCATCGCGGCGGCGCCCTGCTGCTTGGGGAATGGGCCATTATCGCCGTCGGCACAGGGCAATCCAAGCCGTGCGGCAAAACGCTCAGTCGCCGGCGCCGCTGCGGTCGATCCCGGCCAGCAGTTCCGCGGTGAGCTGCTCGGCCAGTTGTTCCGCGCGCTGGCCGCCGCTGAGCAGGTGCACGTCCGGCGACAGCGGGCGCTCGTACGGTGCGTCGATGCCGGTGAAATTGCGGATCTCGCCGGCACGAGCCTTGCGGTAGAGGCCTTTCGGATCGCGCCGCTCGCACTCCTCCAGCGGCGCGTCGACGAACACCTCGACGAACTCCCCGCTGTCGAACAGCTCGCGCGCCGAGCGCCGCTCGCTGCGGTACGGCGAGATCGCGCTGACCAGCACGATCAGCCCGGCATCCACCATCAGGTGGGCGACCTCGGCGATGCGGCGGATGTTCTCGACGCGGTCGGCGGGAGTGAAGCCAAGGTCCTTGTTGATGCCGTGGCGCACGTTGTCGCCGTCCAGCAGGTAGGTGTGGTAGCCCAGCGCATGCAGCTTGCGCTCGACCAGATTGGCGATGGTGGACTTGCCGGCGCCGGACAGGCCGGTGAACCACAGGCACAGCGGATGCTGCCCCTTGCTGGCGCCGCGCACGCGCTTGTCGATGTCCACGTGCTGCCAGTGCACGTTGCTGGAGCGGCCCAGCGCGAAGTCGAGCATGCCGCAGGCCACCGTGGCGTTGCTCTGGCGATCGATCAGGATGAAGCCGCCGAGATCGCGGTTGGTGGCATACGGCTCGAACGCGATCGCGTCGTCCAGGCCGACCGTGCAGTAACCGACCTCGTTGAGCTCAAGGTGACGCGCCGCCAGCTGCGCCTGGCTGTTGACGTCGACCTTGTGCTTGATCGACATGATCCGCGCGTTGACCGTGCGCGTGCCGATCTTCAGCCGGTAGGTGCGGTTGGGCAGCAGGTTGCCGTCGCCCATCCACAGCAGGTGGCAGGTGAACTGGTCGGCAACCGGCGCCGGGCGCAGCGCATCGGCGATCACGTCACCGCGGCTGGCGTCGAGTTCGCGATCCAGGCACAGCGTCACCGCCTGGCCTTCGTCGGCGTACTCCAGGTCGCCGTCGAAGGTCACGATGCGCTCGATGCGCGCGCGCTGCACGCCCGGCTGCACCACGATCTCGTCGCCGCGCGCCACGCTGCCGCCGCAGATGGTACCGGCGTAGCCGCGGAACGACTGGTCCGGGCGGTTCACCCATTGCACCGGCATGCGGAAGTCGGCGGCACGGAAGCGCGCGACTTCTGCGGTCTCCAGCCGCTCCAGCAGGCTGCCGCCGTCGTACCAGGGCATGCGCGGCGAGCGGCTGCCGACGTTGTCGCCATTCAATGCGGACACCGGCAGGCAATGCACGTGTTCGATGCCCAGGCTGCGGGCCAGCTCGCGATACTCGGCGGCGATCGCCTCGTGCACGTCCTGGCGGTAATCGACCAGATCCATCTTGTTGACCGCCAGCAGCACGTGCCGGATGCCGAGCAGGCCGCATATATAGGTGTGCCGGCGCGTCTGCGTCAGCACGCCCTTGCGCGCGTCGACCAGCACCACCGCCAGCTCCGCGTTGGAGGCGCCGGTGGCCATGTTGCGGGTGTACTGCTCGTGGCCCGGGCAGTCGGCCACGATGAAGCTGCGCCGCGCGGTGTGGAAATAGCGGTAGGCCACGTCGATGGTGATGCCCTGCTCGCGCTCGGCGTCCAGGCCATCGGTGAGCAGGGCGAAATCGAGCACGCCCTCGTCGGCATCGGCATGCAGCCGACGGCTTTCGCGCGCCAGCGCCGCCAGCTGGTCGTCCGGCAGCATGCCGGCGTCGTACAGCAGGCGGCCGAGCAGGGTGCTCTTGCCGTCGTCCACGCTGCCGCAGGTGATGAAGCGCAGCAGGCCCTTCTCCGGCGCGGCCATCAGAAGTAGCCCTCCTGCTTCTTGTGCTCCATCGACGCGGAGGGATCGTGGTCGATCACCCGGCCCTGCCGCTCGGAGGTGCGCGAGGCGGCCATCTCGTCGATGATCTTCTGCACGGTGTCGGCGGAGGACTCCACCGCGCCGGTCAGCGGATAGCAGCCCAGCGTGCGGAAGCGCACCTCGCGCATCCGCACGGCCTCGCCCTCGCGCAGGGTGAAGCGGTCGTCGTCGACCATGATCAGCGCGCCGTCGCGCTCCACCACCGGGCGGGGTTTGGCGAAGTACAGCGGCACCAACGGGATGTTCTCGCGCTGGATGTACAGCCACACGTCCATCTCGGTCCAGTTGGACAGCGGGAACACGCGCACGCTCTCGCCCTGGCGCACGAAGGTGTTGTAGTTGCGCCACAGCTCCGGCCGCTGGTTCTTCGGGTCCCAGCGATGCTGCGCGTTGCGGAAGGAGAACACGCGCTCCTTCGCCCGCGACTTCTCCTCGTCGCGGCGCGCGCCGCCGATGGCGGCGTCGAAACCGTGCTGGTCCAGCGCCTGCTTCAGCGCCTGGGTCTTCATCACGTCGGTGTGCACGGCCGCGCCGTGGATGAGCGGCGAAATGCCCTGGCGCACGCCATCCTGGTTGATGTGCACCAGCACCTCCACGTCACCCGCCGCGGCCACCTGCTCGCGGAACGCGATCATCTCGCGGAACTTCCAGGTGGTGTCGACGTGCAGCAGCGGCATCGGCGACTTCGCCGGGTGGAACGCCTTGCGCAACAGGTGCAGCAGCACCGAGGAATCCTTGCCGATCGAATACAGCATCACCGGATGACGGAACGCCGCCTGCACTTCGCGGAAGATGTGGATGCTTTCGGCCTCGAGATCGTCGAGGTGGGAACGCGGTGCAGTAGCCGTCATGGGGTAGCGAACTCGGCAGCAGGCAGGGCTGAAACGACATCGCCCGCCGGGCGAACGACATCCTGGAGCCCCGCAGTATAGATCGAGCGAACGGCAGCCCCCGGACCAACGGCCAAAGGAGTTCGCATATGGATATGGCCCGGGGCGATGGCATCGAGGTGGCAGTTGGGTGTTCGCCCTACTCGCTGCGCGTCAGTCCAGCACCGGGTAGGCGGGCTCCGCGTCCAGCGTTGCGGCGCAGGCCGCGGCCAACTCCAGCAGGCGCAGGTCGGAGCCGCGCGGTCCGACCAGTTGCAGGCCCACCGGAAGGCCATCGGAGAGCTTGCCCATCGGCAGGCTCACCGCCGGGCAACCGGCGAGGCTGGCGAAGCTGGTGAGGTCGGCGGCCGAATCCGGGGCCGGGCCATCCAGCGGAAACGCGCCTTGCGGCGTGGTCGGCAGCACCAGCACGTCGACCTGGGCGAACAGCCGGCGCATCTTCAACGTGGCCGCGTCCAGCACGCGGTCGGCCGTGGCGTAATCCGCGGCGCTCTTGCCGGCGGCGTAGCCGAGCATGCGGCGGAAACGGTCGGACACGGGATGTTTCGCGTCAGCCGAAAGATCCTCGGCAAACGTGCCGAGCATCTCCGCCTCCATCAGCAGGAGACCGGCGCGCCGGGTGCGGGCGAAGTTCCAGTCGTCGAAGTCGACCGTGCGGCGGTCGCTCAGCGCGTGCGGCAACCGGGCCAGCGCGGACTCGAACAGCTCGACCACCTCCGGCTGCACGCCGACCGCCGCCAGATCCGGCAGCAGGCCCGCGCGCAGATGGCCCGGGTCCCAGTCCGGCAGCGCGAACGCCACGCGGCGGCGACGCGAGCGCGCGTCGTCGGCGTCGTAGCCGGCCAGCACCTGCAGCAGCACGGTGAGATCCTCGACGCTGCGCGCCAGCAAGCCCACCGAGTCCAGCCGGCGCGCCGCCGGCACCAGGCCGCGCGCGGAAATCTCGCCGTGGGTGGGCTTCAGCCCGTAGATGCCGCAGTAGCTCGCCGGGATGCGGATCGAGCCCAGGCTGTCCGAACCCACCGCCGCCACCGCCAGACCCGCGGCCACCGCGGCCGCCGCGCCGCCGGAAGACCCGCCGGCGCTGTAGCCGTGACGGTGCGGGTTGTGGGTGGCGCCGAAATGCGGGTTGTCGGTGGCCGCGCCCAGCGCGCCCTCGTCCATGTTGGTCTTGCCGATCACCACTGCGCCCGACGCGCGCAGGCGCGCCACCACGTGCGCATCGTTCTCCACCGGCTTGCGCCGCCCGGGCAAGCCGGCCCGCGTCGGCCAGCCGGCCATGTCGAGGTTGTCCTTCAATGCCAGCGGGATGCCGTCCAGCCGGCCGATCACGCCGTCGCGCCGACGCCGGTCGGCCATGTGCGCCTGTTCCTGCATCAGCCCCGGACGCTGGTCGACATAGCAGTTGAGCTCGGGATCGAGCCGCTCGATGGCCTGCTGGTAGACATCGGCCAGGGCTTCCGGCCGCACCCTGCCGGTGGCAAGCCAGTGCAGCAGTTGGCACAGCGATGCGCGGCGCAGGTCGATATCGGCGATCGGCGGCATCGAATTCATGAACTCTCCTAGGAGCGTGGGTGGTAGAAACTTCCGAGGCGAAAAAGTGGATGCGCGAGGACGGATTTTCGACGGTTCGCGGGCCCATGGTGGTTCCATGGGTCAAGAACCGGCGGAAATACGGACCGCGCAGCCGCTTTTGCAGCCCGGAAGATTTCTGCCACCCACGCTCCTTGGCAATACGGCTGGGATTATCGCCGCCCGACCCGCAGCGATTGCAAGCGGTGGCGCAGCACGCGTTGCCCTGCATGGCCCGAATCCGGACAATGCGGCAGGGTATCGTGCGTCGATGACGCATCGAAGACGCCACCTTTTCCCGCACTGCAGGAGTTCGCCATGAGCGAGCGCGAAACCATGGAATACGACGTCGTCGTGGTCGGCGCCGGCCCCGCCGGCCTGGCGTTCGCGATCCGGCTCAAGCAGTTGAACGCCGACGTGAGCGTCTGCGTGATCGAGAAAGCATCGACCATCGGCGCGCACATTCTCTCCGGCGCCGTGATCGAACCGCAGCCGCTGGATGCGCTGCTGCCCGGTTGGCGCGACAACCCCCCGCCGATCTGCGTGCCGGCCGGCCACGACGAGTTCTACCTGCTCAGCAAGACCGGCGCGCGCAAGCTGCCGCTGCCGCCGGGCATGCACAACACCGGCAACTTCATCGTCTCGCTGGGTGCGCTGTGCGCGTGGCTGGCGCCGCAGGCCGAGGCGCTCGGCGTGGACGTGTTCCCCGGCTTCGCTGCGGCGGACAACATCTACAACGCGGACGGCTCGGTCGCCGGCGTACGCATCGGCGACATGGGCGTGGCGAAGGACGGCACGCACAAGCCCGGCTACACCGAAGGCATCGACATCAAGGCCAAGGTCACCGTGCTGGCCGAGGGCGCGCGCGGCAGCCTGACCAAGCAACTGGTCAAGCGCTTCAAGCTGGATGCCGGCAGCGACCCGCAGGGTTATTCCATCGGCATCAAGGAGCTGTGGCAGGTGCCCGCCGGCCGCGTCACGCCGGGCAAGATCGTGCACAGCTTCGGCTGGCCCGCCGACAACCACACCTACGGCGGCGGCTTCCTCTATCACCTCGACGGCGACCGCATCGCGCTGGGCTACGTCAGCGGGCTCGACTACAGCGACCCCGAATACAAGCCGTGGGAAGCGTTCCAGCAATGGAAGCACCACCCGCTGATCAAGCCGCTGCTGGAAGACGGCAGCATTCTCTCCGCCGGCGCGCGCGCCATGGCCACCGGCGGCTACCAGTCGCTGCCGAAAGTGGAGATGCCCGGCGCGCTGCTGATCGGCGACACCGCCGGCCTGCTCAACGTGCCCAAGATCAAGGGCACCCACCAGGCGATCAAGAGCGGCATGCTCGCCGCCGAACACCTGGCCGGCAAGCTGGAAAGCACCGGCTTCGACGCGAAGCTGCGCGGCTCGGAGGTGATGGCCGAGCTGAAGAAAGTGCGCAACGTGAAACCGGGTTTCAAGAAAGGCCTGTGGTTCGGCATCTTCAACGCCGCTTGGGAAACCGTCACCGCCGGCCTGTCGCCGTGGACGCTGAAGAACAAGGCCGACTGGTCCAGCCTGCACAAGCTGGGCGAATGCGAAGAGCCCAAGCGCGACTACGTGCAGCGCACACTGCCGCCGCGCGACCGCCTCGCCGGCGTCTACTTCGCGGCCACCGAGCACGACGAGGATCAGCCGATCCATCTGCACGTGGCCGACACCGACATCTGCGCCACGCGCTGCGTGGAGGAATACGACAACCCCTGCACCCGCTTCTGTCCCGCCAACGTCTACGAGATGGTGGCCGACGAAACCCAGCCACACGGCAAGCGCCTGCAGATCAACTCCGCCAACTGCGTGCACTGCAAGACCTGCGACATCAAGGACCCGTACGAGATCATCACCTGGGTCACGCCGGAGGGCGGCTCGGGGCCGAATTACCAGAACCTGTAGGCGCGCCAGGGAAGAGGCACCTCCTTGCCGCCGTCATCCCCGCGAAAGCTGGTAGTGACGGGAAGTGAGGGGTTCTCCGCGTGAAGCAAGCTTCCTTCGGCTCGGGGACGATCCGTTTGCGCCAATCGCTGGCTCGTCGTTCACATGCTGCATCGTTGCAGAAGGTCGGCCGGCGCCTCGCCCTCACGCCCACGCATGCCGTCGACCAACCCGCGCAGCATGCAGCGCAGATTGCGCCGACGCGGTCCGATCAACACGCCGAAAAGAAACAGCTTGACCAGCACCCGCGGCACGTCCTGCGCGACCCACGCGCGCGGCGTGTGCGCCATCCGGTACAGCCGCACCCGGTTGCGCATCATGTAATACAGGCGCAGCGGCCCATGCACCACCACCTGGCCCAGCCCGAGCGGCAAGGCGCGGCGGGTGTCGCCGAGGCGATGGCGCATGGTCGACGCGCAAACGCCGTGCAGCGAGTAGCCCCGCGCCCGCGCACGAAAGCTCCATTCCAGGTCGACATTGTCGATGAACAGGCCCGCATCCATGACGCCGATCCGGTCGAGCGCGGCCAGCGGAATCAGCATGCCCGAGCTGATCAGGAAATCGCAGGAGATGGTCGGCGTCGAACCATCGCACCACAGCTTGCGATTGAACGGAAAGCCGATGCGCACGAACGGCGCGGCGCGACGCTCGCGCATGTCGTGGAAGCGCGGGCCCACCGCCGCCACCGGTCCGGCCAGCGACAGCTCCTGCAGCGCGCGCAGCAGGACTGCGACCATCCCTTCAGCCGGCTCGCTGTCCTGATCCAGCAGCAAGATGTGGCCATAACCGTGCTCGCGCGCCCACGCGATGCCGACGTTCTGCGCCGCGGCGAGACCGAGGTTGCGCGACTGGCTCAGCATCGCGCCGCCTTGCACAGACAAGCGCCGGCCCAGCACCTGGTTCCAGTCCCCATCACTGGCGTTGTCGACCAGCACCACCGCACCGACCTGCGGCATAACCGCGTCTACCAGTCGCACCATCGCGTCCGGTTCAGGGCGGTAGCTCACCACCACCGCGCACACGTCGCCGACGGTTGCATCAGTCATGGCGCAGCAGATCCCGCAGCACCGATCGGATGCCGGTACCGTAACGACGATAAAAACCGCCGCGCGCCTCGCGCAGCACGGGCAACCACCGACGCCACCGCGGCAAGCGGCCGATCGCCACCCGCCGTTCGAAATGGGTTCGCTTGTCCCGCACCTGCGCGGCACGGTCGCGACTGCCGTGAAATTTCGCCTGCACGAGAAAGTCCTCCAACCGCCGCAGGCGCTCTGCCTCATCAGCCAGCAAACGCCCGCGCGAGAGCAGCAGATCCCGCCACTTCATCGCCAAGGTGCGCTTGCGCATGCCGATCTGGTTGGCGCCGTGCTGGCGGTAGTCGATCAAGGGCAGATCGATGGAATCGACCCGGCCGACCGCGGCCGCCACCGCGGCCAGCCATTCGTCATGGATCCAGCCGGGGGCTACCGGCAACGCCCTCGCCACCAGCTCGCGCCGCAGCGCCGCCGTCGCGCCGGTCACGAAACTGCGGCGCAAGACCACGTCGAACGCGCGCCCGTCGTGGATGGCTTTCCGCTCTTGCGCCGTCATCTGCAACGCCTCGAACAGCGAGCAGCCCAGCGAATGGCCCCCGGCATTCACCAGCCGCGCATCGCCATGCAGCAACAGCAAGGACGAATCCTGCTCGAACCGCTCGGCCATCAGCGCCAGCTTGTCGGCCCGCCACACATCGTCCTGGTCGCACAGGAACAGCACATCGCCCTGCGCCGCACGCAGTCCCGCCGAGAAATTGTCGACGTAACCCAGGTTCTCCCGGTGGCACAATAGCTGCACCTCGATGCCGGCATCCCGTGCCCGCGCCGCAAACGCCTGCAGCATGGCCACACTGGCATCGGTCGAACCGTCGTCGCCGATCACGATCTCGTCGGGCCGGCGCGTCTGTGCCAACAGGCTGTCCAACTGCGGCTGCAGATAGACGGCGCCGTTGTACGTGCAAAGCACGATGGAAAGTCGCAATCGCGTCATGGTCGCTCGTTGGCGCGGAAAGCCAGGCGGACAGCGAAAGCGATGCCGCGTTGCGAGCACCTTCATTGCCGGCAGGCCCACAGCCCGGGGATACATGCATTCTATAGTGTCGATGCGCCGCGATCTTTCATGAGCCTCGCCCGGCTCCACGGGCGGGCTGCGTGGTTCACGGGACAAGGCATAACCCGCCCATTCCGTACGCTGCCGCATGGATAGCCCGGACAGGTTAGAATGCGGGACTGATCCATCGCGCCCGGCGTCTCGGCGCCCTGCAATTCAAAGGAACAGCTGATGAAAATTCTGGTGGGCTACAAGCGCGTCGTGGATTACAACGTGCGCATCCAGGTCAAGCCCGACGGCAGCGGCGTGGTCACCGACGGCGTCAAGCTGTCCGCCAACCCATTCGACGACATCGCGCTGGAAGAGGCTCTGCGCCTGCGCGAGAAAGGCGTGGCCGAGGAAGTCATCGTGGTCGGCATCGGCCCGGCCGATCTCACCGCGCACCTGCGCAACGGCCTGGCGATGGGCGCGAACCGCGCCATCCACGTGGTCACCGGCGACGCCGTGCAGCCGCTGACCGCCGCGCGCGTGTTCCTCAAGCTGATCGAGAAGGAGCAGCCGGGGCTGGTGATCCTGGGCAAGCAGGCGATCGACGACGACGCCAACCAGACCGGCCAGATGCTCGCCGCGCTGTGGGATCGCCCGCAGGCCACCTTCGCCAGCAAGGTGGAGATCGCCGACGGCAAGGCCACGGTGACCCGCGAGGTCGATGCGGGCCTGGAAGTGATCGAGGCCGAGTTGCCCGCGGTGATCACCACCGACCTGCGCCTCAACGAGCCGCGCTTCATCAAGCTGCCCGACATCATGAAGGCGAAGTCCAAGCCGATCGACACAATCGAGTTCGGCTCGCTCGGCGTGGCAGCGAACGACCACCTGAAAACCACGCACTACGCCGCGCCGGCCAAGCGCAGCAAGGGCGTGATGGTGAAGGACGCGGCCGAACTGGTCGCGGCGCTGAAGCAGAAAGGTCTGCTCTGATCTGCCCATCCTCACATATGAACATCGCGCTTTCACTTGCCGTCATTCCCGCGAAAGCGGGAATCCAGTGTCTTTCAGGCGTGCGGAAAATGGATTCCCGCTTTCGCGGGAATGACGGCACGAAGGCATGTTCGACGTACTGCCAAAGGTAATCATCATGAGCAAGATTCTCGTCATCTCCGAACACCTCGACGGCAAACTCAACCCCTCCACTGCGCGCGCCGTGAGCGCCGCCGTCGCCGTGAAGGGCGAGGCGATCGACGTGCTGGTGCTCGCCGACAACGCCGACGCGATCGCCACGGAAGCCGCGAAGATCGACGGCGTAAGTCGCGTACTCACCGTCGCCCGGCCCGAGAACGCGCATGCGCTGGCCGCCGTGCTCGCACCGCAGATCGCCAAGGCCGCCGCCGGTTACAGCCACGTCTTCGTGCCCTCCACCACCTTCGGCAAGGACCTCGCTCCGCGCGTGGCCGCCCTGCTCGACGTGGCCCAGGTCAGCGACGTGATGAGCGTGGAAGCCGCACACACGTTCAAGCGCCCGATCTACGCCGGCAACGCCATCATCACGGTCGAAGCCGACCCGGCACACACCGTGGTCGCCACCATCCGCACCGCGTCGTGGTCCGCCGCTGCCAGCGCCAGCAACAGCGCGCCGGTCGAGGCCATCGCCGTCGATGCCGCGCTGCCCACCCACACCCGCTTCGTCGAACTGCAACAGGGCAAGAGCGACCGCCCCGACCTGCAGAGCGCCCGCAAGGTCGTGTCCGGCGGCCGCGGCGTCGGCTCGAAGGAAAACTTCGACATCATCTACAAGTTCGCCGACAAGATCGGCGCCGCCGTGGGCGCCTCGCGCGCCGCCGTCGACGCCGGCTACTGCCCCAACGAAATGCAGGTCGGCCAGACCGGCAAGATCATCGCCCCCGAGCTGTACATGGCCATCGGCATCTCCGGCGCCATCCAGCACCTCACCGGCATCAAGGACGCCGGCACCATCGTGGCGATCAACAAGGATGGCGAGGCGCCGATCTTCGAGATTGCCGATTTTGGTTTGGTGGGGGACTTGTTCAAGATCGTTCCGGACCTCGAACTAGCTATTGGCTGAGCTCCCCACAGCCGGCGAAAGCAAATGGCACGCCTCCGATCCCGTAGATAAGAGGTAGCATTTAAAGATTACCCCGGAGATCACGGCACTTCCAGCCCATGATTTTGCGCATAGGAGGAGGCCGCATGAACAGCCAGCTGTTTACCCCGAAATCCAAAGAAGAAGCGGTCCGGTGAGCTCGCCGACATACCCATCCAGGCGGTGTCAGTCCCGGGGCTTTGAACGAACCTCAGTTTGAGGCTGGGCGAGTGCATTATGTCTTGGGCAGCTCACCTCGCTGTCCATAACATGATCCGAAAGAGGTATCGACGAGTGGTAGGGCCGCTAGCCGAGGATGAGAGGCGTGCGCCCGCCGATTGGCGGTGAAGCTGCGCAGACTACCGCACCTGCGCCGATCCACCGAGTGGGGTGATGCACTTCAGAATTGAACTCGTCAGCGAACCCTGTTGCCCGAAGCACCATGGGCCTCTTTCGGCAGCCGTCAGCACCCTCCACCCAATGAGCTCAAACTGCTATATTATACCCTGTTAAGTTCACAAATTATCTTCAGCCCCGGGCAGGCTGGCGGCTTCGGTTTTACGCGGAATGGCTATTGCAATCCGGTATCCCGGCGGGAACTCCCTGCGCTGCATGGAAGATATCACCGTCCCCAGCTCAGGGACCGTAGCCGTTTGGAGGAACCCTATGTCGGCCAGCGATGCCTCTCAACTACAGCCCGTGCGCCGCTTGTGCATTTTTTCATTTCAGGACGCACAGGGGGTCGTCGACGACTACGTGACCTATTTCCTAAAAGAGATAGGCCGACACGTCGAACGTACTCTTTTCTACTCCAACGGGCCGCTCGACGAGGCGTCTATCGAGACGCTACGGGGTATCGCGCATGAGGTAATCATTCGCCCTAACGAGGACCCCGACGTACTGGCGTACAAGGATGGGCTGGAGCGCATCTCGTTCAACGAGGACCAGGCCTATGATGAGGTGCTGATGGTCAATCACACCTGCTACGGCCCCATCTACCCGTTCGCTGAATTATTCGGTGCGATGGAAGAGCGCGAGTGTGACTTTTGGGGCATCACTTCGCACTTGGAAGCGGCGCCCGATCCTATCAACGGAACAGGCCGCCTGCCGTACTACATCAACACCAACTTCATGGCCGTGCGTTCAAGGATGCTCAACTCCCCAGCGTTCCGGGAGTATTGGGGCTCCCTATCAGTCGAATCGGGAGACGAAGAAGCCATAAAGGAGCATGAAACACGCTTCACTGAATTTTTCACGGTGCTCGGCTTCAAGGGCGACACTTATCTCGATTGTCGCAAGTACAGTACGCATTATCCGGCTCTCCTGAACCTCGATGAGATGCTGATCGATCGGAACCCATTACTAGAGCGGCGCGCGTTCTTCCAGGAACCGCGTTTCCTTGAGTATTTCGCGGCGGATCTTCCGCGAACACTACAGGTAATGGCTCGGACATCCACTTACGACCCCGCACTGATCTGGCACAACATCGTGCGGACTGCCGAACTGCGTACCCTCAACACCAATGCCGCGCTAACCAGCATCCTGCCAGACGTACGCATCAAATCATGCCCCCAACCGGAATACGGTCGCGTGGCCGTTTGCGCACATGTGTACTACACAGATATGGTCGAAGAATTGCTGTCTATTACCGACAACATTCCGTGCAATTACGATTTCATCGCAACCACGGATTCGAAGGAAAAGAAGGAGGTCATCGAAAAAACTGTCAACGGCCGCAAGAACGTTGGCAATGTCATCGTGCGCGTGGTGGAACAAAACCGCGGCCGCGACATGTCTTCGCTGTTCATAACTTGTCGCGACCTCTTTATCGATGACCGTTACGACTTTGTATGCCGCCTGCACACCAAGAAGTCTCCCCAAGTAGCTGCTGGCGTCGGTAACATGTTCAAACGGCACATGTTCGAGAATCTTTTGAATAGCCCCGGCTACACAGCCAACGTACTCGATATGCTCCGGGACAAGCCTTGGATCGGTGTAGCCGTACCGCCGCTCGTCCACATCGCCTTTCCCACGATGGGACACGTATGGTTCAACAACCGAGAGGCAGCCGAACAACTCAAGATGACACTTGACCTCAAAGTCGACTTCGACCCGGACACGCCGGTAGGTGCGTTCGGCACCATGTTCTGGTTCCGCCCAAAGGCACTGCGCAAGCTGTTCGCCCACCCTTGGCAGTGGTCGGACTTCAACGCCGAGCCTCACCATATCGATGGTGGCCTGGCCCACGTGCTTGAGCGAATGATCTGCTACGTCGCCCAGGATGCTGGCTACACCACTCAGCAAATCCTGTGCACCCATCTGGCAAATCGAAACTTCGCAATGCTGGAGTACAAGCTACAGAAGTTTTCGGCGGCTCTACCGAACGCGGACTTCACTGGCCAGTTTTACTTCCTGGACCACTGGCGACGACTTGGGTACCCCACAAGTGCGCATCCAATGACCACGCGGAAGGCCTTCATCAACCTGCTGCAGTCGGCGCGTCGGTCAGTTGCCTATCGTTTTCCCGGAGTGTCAAAGTCTCTGCGCGCTGTATACCGAACTCTTTCAGCGCACAAGCCCGATCAGGGTGTCCACTGAATGCCTGCAAAAACCATCATGCACCTCGAACCGTCGAACGAAGGTGCCTCAATATTTCCGCCAACAGTACGAGGATACTGACGTGTTTGTTCGCACGTCATGAGCTGAGTCTTGCCGCTCGCCAGCCTCCCGCGCGCGTCCATGGGCCAGCATTCTGTCGCGCCCGCACCATCAAGCATCAATACAATCGCCCATCATGTTTTTGGAGTATCGACAGTGGCAAAGACCTGCCTTGTAACTGGCGGCGCTGGATTTATCGGCTGCGCCATCTCCTCATTGATCAGGAATCAGTTCGACCGCGTGGTCGCATTGGACAACATGCACCCGCAAGTGCATCCGACCAGCCAGCGTCCAGATAGGCTGCATCCGGCGGTGGAACTCGTGGTGGGCGACGTCACCGAGGCGGCGACGTGGGACATGCTGCTAGCGGGGCTCAAACCCGATGTCATCATTCACCTCGCTGCTGAAACAGGTACCGGCCAGTCCCTCACCGAGGGAACCCGCCACGCCCACGTGAATGTCGTGGGCACCACGCGAATGCTCGACGCGCTGGTCGCTCACAAGTGCATTCCCAAACGCGTAGTGCTGACTTCCAGTCGCGCCGTGTACGGCGAGGGGGCATGGATCGATGACCAAGGCCGCATCAGTTATCCAGGCCAGCGTTCGCGCGCACAGCTCGAGGCGGGCATATGGGATTTCCCAGGCCTCAAATGCCTTCCGTTCGAGGCTATGCGAACTGAGCCGCGGCCGACGAGCATTTACGGCGCCACCAAACTGACGCAGGAGATGATCCTCAGCGCCTGGGCGCTCTCCTTTGGAGTAGAGGTGGGGTTGCTGCGATTGCAGAATGTGTATGGCCTTGGTCAATCACTGACCAATCCCTACACGGGTATCGTGTCGCTGTTCTCGCGAATGGCAAAAGCAGGCAAAACCATTCCGCTCTACGAAGATGGAGAGATCGTACGGGACTTCGTTTTCATCGACGACGTGGCGCGCGCCGTCGCGCACATGGCCACTGGCACTGTGCCTTCGAACGTCGCCTATGATGTTGGCTCCGGCGAAGCCACTACGATCGCGCAACTAGCGCGCTATATAGCCACGATCTACGGTGCACCGGAACCCAAAGTCAGTGGCGAGTTTCGCAATGGAGACGTTCGGGCTGCATCGGCCGACATTACACGCACTCGCGCAGAACTTGGCTGGCACCCCCAGTGGAACGTCGAATCTGGCGTGGAAGCACTGTGCGCATGGATCGATAAACAGGAACTACCACTGCTCTGACGCGCTGCCAGCACCGGAGAGGCTAAGCTTTGTGTACAGGGACTTGGCGCATCGCATCAAGTCCCTGCACCGCCGCATTCTTTCTCAAAGGCGCTTTCAAGGTCGACGTGCAACATAATCAGTGAACTTGACCCGACATGAGCGCATAACGGTTGTCCGTCGTCAAAATAAGCGCACTCACCTCGTTTGCTCCACAGGGAGGGTTCTCATGCAGGCTTATGTTAAAGCCGCTGTTGTCATTAGAAATTCCCAACACACGAGCCACATCCGCCCGACTACTGCCCAGAGGGGCCAAGCCTAGAGATCGACCGCAATGGAACACGAGAACCTGGACGGCTTGCTTTCCATCACGCTCCTTGCGGGTATCCGCCGCCCAACCGTTGACAAAGATTCCATCCTCCACCCGATTGATACTATCAAAATGCCCTCTCAGAGCATCATCGGCGTTGTAGCCCTCTAGCTCAACAGCACGTCCTAGCACGGCAACATCGGACGAACCTCCTAGCAGTGTTTCAATCCTCGCCGACAATGGCGCCACTTTTTTATTGGCCAGGTACGTCCGGAACATCTTCGCGTAGGCGTATCCACTGAACGCCAGCAGCAAGCCCACAAACACCACGGCAAGCAGCATTAGGGACCTGCGCCCCAACCGATCGACACGAATCTTCAATGCCCGATACATCGCCAGGTCGATCTTTCCAAACAAAATACACGCGATGATCGGTATTCCCACCGCAGCGAACCACAGCTGCATGGTAGGTACTGACGTGGGCATTATGTGACACAGCGCCCTGATGATGGGTACATGGATCAAATACAGCGCATAGCTCCAATCACCGAGCGCCGCCAGCGGGCGGATTGGTGCCGACGACCGTGTTGTACCGATGTGCACGGCGTAAGCGACGAGGAACATGCTGCCGATGCCGGCAAAGGCCGAGGACAACCCAAGAGAGACCGGCTTCATGGCCTCATACGCAACCAGCAGCCCTATGCCGATTAATGGCGCAGACGCCCCTATCAGTCCTTTGCGCAGTATATAAGGGACGAGTAACCCGGCCGCAAATGGCACGCTGTAAAGGTCAAGTGGCAGGTGAAACAGCGTGGGAAACTGCCCCCGCTGCAACTCGGGCCGCCACCAGTAAAGCATCTCGATCAAGACAATCCAAGCCAAAGCTATGGCTGGTATGGCGCGACGCATCCCAACCACGATAATACCGAACACGATTGAGTAAAATGTGAGTTCGAACGGCAACGTCCACTCCACACCTAATACATAGGAACGTGCACCCGGAATCAACAGCAGCGCCGCGTTGCCAATCCAGGCAGGCTGCCCGAAGATCCACTCGACCAGCAATACGGCGAAAATACACAACCAGTAGATGGGGTAGATGCGAATCAAACGATGTGCGAGAAAGCGCAATCCTGTGGAATTTTCGGCCAATCGCGCCATCAAATAGCCAGAAATCGCAAAAAACAGGACAACGCCGAGATAACCGGAGCGGTCAAACATCACCCACATCCGGCCGTCGCCTCTTATCTCCTTCACGTAATACGAGGCGTGACACAACACGACGGCAAATGCCGCGATGGCGCGAAGATACTGAAGTGGGTAGATGGTAGGGGACGAACGCTTGGTCTCCGAAGACGCAGCCGCCCCCCCATCCAGGAGGGCCGGATTCTGTAATCTCAAATCATTCATGGCTCTCTCGTTTCCTGTAGTTGACTCTCAGGCCTTTGCTGGCTGAGCCGATGGAGCCAAGGTTTAAAGGGGGCGATTTCAAGGTCCACGTGCAACATGATCAGTGGATCGTTCCAGCGCTGGCCTCAGCAAGCCTGAGGTGATCGTTGTAAACCTCCAGCGGGGTGCGGAATTGATGGCGCTTTCGCGGCCGGGTGTTGAGGCTCAGGGCGATCTGGTTGAGCTCGGCTTGGCTGTAGACGGACAGGTCCGTGCCCTTGGGCAGGTACTGCCGCAGCAGGCCATTGGTGTTCTCGTTGCTGCCGCGCTGCCACGGGCTGTGCGGGTCGGCGAAGTACACCTGCACGCCGGTGCGCAAGGTCAGTGCCGCGTGATAACTCATCTCCTTGCCCTGGTCGTACGTGAGCGTCTTGCGCAGGGCTTCGGGGATGCCCTTCAGGGCTTTGCCAAAGCTCTCCAGCGCATCGGCTGCGCTGGCGCTGCTCATCTTGGCCAGCACCACGAAGCCACTGGTGCGCTCGACGAGCGTGCCCACCGAAGAGCGGTTGCCGGCACCCTTGATGAGGTCACCTTCCCAGTGCCCGGGAATCAGGCGATCCTCGACCTCCGGCGGACGCACGTGGATGCTCTGCATGTCGGGAATCTGGCCACGTCGATCGGTGCCACGCGTACGCGGCTTGCGTGTGCTGCGGCCCTGGCGTAGACACCCGATCAGTTCCTTGCGCAGTTCGCCGCGAGGCACCAGATACACCGCGGTGTAGATCGTTTCGTGGGACACCCGGTAGCTCGCTGTATCAGGAAACCCTCGCGCCAGTATCCCGGCGATCTGCTCCGGCGACCAGCGTGCCCGCAGCAGCGCTTGTCCCGTCTCCCACAGCGCCGGGTCGTCCAGCTTCCGCGTGACCCGCGGCGTGGCCCGGCACTGCTCGCTGTGCCGTTGTGCCGCCTGGGCCTTGTAGCTGTCCGGGGAAGCGCTCGCTCGACGGCATTCGCGACTGATCGTGCTCGGTGCGCGCCCCAGCGATCTTCCAATGGCTCGCAGGCTATCCCCCGACTCCAGGCGCTGCTGGATCTCCACTCGTTCTTCCAGCGTCAGTTCGTTGTACGTTCTCATCGCAACAGCCTATGTCAGAAGTGGCATGGTGTTGCACGTGGAGTTTGAGCCGGCCGAGCAAGTGCTTGAGCTTGATGCAGACGAGGGGCTGGGGTGACCAACTGTGCGTCGATGCAGTCGCGCCTTGCGGCTTGGGCGCGCTCGACGATGGCCTCGGAAAGACCGCTCCTCATGCCGGAGCGGTAATGATCAAGGATGCCGCCAAAATAACTTCTTGACCGTACACGCCAAAGATTGAAAGGGCGCCGAGCAATAGAATCGCACGGGGCACCTAGCGAAAGTTGAGCGGTATCCACTGCCAATGGTTGGTCCTGCCAATGGATGGTCGAAACATGAATCCACACGTCGTGTTGCATTTATTGCACGGCGATGTCGCGACCGGTATCGCAGATATTGGAAGCGTCCGCGGGGTCCACAATAGCAACGTGATACGCCCCAGTAGCCACCCCGGACAACGACGCGCTCACTTGATAGCCAGAGTTGGCCATGCCTTCGCTCGACAGGGCCTTCGCCACATCGGGGCGTGCAACGTTCATTGTGAGCGGGACCGAGTACGACTGCGAACCCTTCAGCACCAACAGGAAGCCATTGGCTGCCTGGCCCTTACCGTTGCCTGCCCAACCGACAAACAATGCGCTGGTTCCTGTGTGCAACTGCGCTGCACCGCCGGCAGACTGGCCGCTGATGTTATCGAGCGCACACTGTTTGTTGGTCGCAATAGCGGGGATGGAGCCCGTGTACGCGGCAAATGCAGCATTCGCCGCAGGAGGCACAGCGGATGGTGTGCTGGCCGCGGTGTGGGCTTGCTGATCATTGTCGCTACTTGACGGCGAACAGGCCGCGAGGGATAAGGTCATCGCCGCGGTGACAATTGCCACAGCCACGCCCGGCTTGCGATTCTGAAATGTATTCATGAAAAGTCTCCGTTGTTGATGGATAAAGCAAGGCTCGCGCGCTTGCGAAACAAGTACCCTCAGTGACGCAATGTACTGTTCCGATTAATCACCACGTCAAATACGGTGAAAATCCTGACCGGAGGCGCGTCTGTCAGGATCAAGTAGGCTGTGTGTGCGGAATACCGGGGCAATCCTTTGCCCGGCGTTCAAGCATGAAGTACTCCACCCTCAAAGCGTCGCTTCTCTTCAGTTGGTGCAAGCCAGTTGCCGGAAACATGATTGAAAGCGCTTTCATCGGCGACCTTATTCCTGGCTGTAATGTCCAATGGTCATGCTGAGATTCCGCGAACTGCCCCATGCGTCGGAGTTCTTCAATGTATAGAGAACATCACAATACTCAACCGGCATATGAGCGAAATCGAGTGCAGCTTCGGCCAACTCGCTTGGGCGAGCACGGTACTGCATACGATCACTCACCACCTTGTAGCTGTCAGCGAAGTCCAGCATGCCGCGCATAAGCTCTCGAACAACTTCGCGTAAAGCAAGATGGTCGGCACCCCTTCCAATGTCCTCAACCGCGCGAACTGTCCCGTCGCATTCTAGTTCATAGCCAATAGTAGACTCGTGGGGCGCGCAGAACATCATCTCTATGCCAACCCTTCGTTCATGGAGTTTTGCCATGCGCTCCGCGCCAACTGAACTGCTATCCAGTAGTGCCTTCATGGGCATCTCAGTGCGACGTCGATGACATTCTGCGGAATCGACCAGCCCCAGGTAGTAGCCCACCAGTTCCACGTCGAGTAACTCGGCCAGCGCATTACGCATGGTTTCCTGCGTCGTTCCGTTCCAGCCGACATCGACCATCGCCACGCGCATCCCAGCCCTTATTCCGAGCGAATGCAGAAGATTGAACAATCCGCGACGATTGCGGGCGGCTGTGCGAATGATCTCAGCACGATAGGCAGACAAGAATTCACGCACGCGCCCGAGGTTCTCTGCATCTATGATGACTGCATCGCCGAGACCCAAGTCCTCCATCACACTTCGCTCGGGCACCGTTACACCAATACGTTCCAGGACCTCATCCGGACTGAGGCCGTGACAACCCGAAACCAAAAAATCCATCCACTGATCGAAGTTGCATTCGTTGATCGTAGACAACGCAAATGATACGCGCGAACCCGGGAAATAGGCATAGGGCGGTATCCCAGGAGCATGCCCGCGTTTCGCAAGCTGATCAAGCACATAGCCATCTCGCGCCACGAAAAGCACGACATCCACTGCATCAAGTACGGCCTGATCACGTACCCACTCGAGCAAGCCAAGTGCTGCAGGCCCTCCAAAGCGGTAACCCAGGCCATAGAACGTATTCACCGCATCCCGTCGCTCATGCAACTTTGCCATCGCAGCTGCGATGGACGCCCCCAACGACGGGGAAACTGTATACGTCGCCGCTACCGTATTGACGTAATGGAAGGCTTGGAGACCATGTTCCCGGGCACGCAACACATCGCCATGAGGGTTGTCGCCAATGTGGAGCACCTTGTCGGGGGACACGCCAATCTCCGCCACCACGCGATCGAACAGCTCGCCGTGATCGCGCTTGGTCGCCCCTCGGTCAGAGGAGATGTACATGGGCACACGGGGCAACGCGTACTTGTCAAACAACGCCTCGAAGAACGATTGCGGCATGTACATATCGGAAACAACGACCACACGCTTGCGGCTGACGACGTCCTTGAACATGTCGATGAGGTCAGCATTTGGCACCGTAAGCGCCAGCTCGAGCTCAATCTCTGCTTGGCACAGCGACGCAGCGCTTACACCAGGGGGCAACCCGTTCATGCATGCGTAAATATCATCAAGCGTGATTTCGCCCCGCCCGGCGAGATGCATTTGGCGAAAAGCCTCGAACTGCGCATCGCAACGAATGCGGCGAAAGCCGGAGATACCGAAGCGTTCGCCCAACATGTCGAAAGCGTCTTCGGGGTCCGACAGCGGGCGGACAAACAGTGTGTCGAAGACATCGAACGACACCACTTCGGCTGCATCAATGCAATGCAAGAGTTCGGAATGATTCATGTAAAGCCTATCCATGGGCATGGATGCATCGATCGGCCTCATTGTGGCAGGCCGAAGCACACATCGTTGGATGCAAGATTGGGGCTATGGAACGGGTTGTACTGATAGAACCGCGGGTGCTTTTGGTATAGCGCCTGCATCTCTCGCTTGAGCTCGACCTGGCGCTCAGGGCTGGCCTCGTCTGACCCGAACCCATATGGCCCATGGTTGACAAGCTTCACTGCGGGACTGACCAGGTTGTAGTAGCCTGCCTCGACGAGGCCGAAACAAAGATCTGTATCGTGGCAACTGGCGGCGAAGCCTTCATCAAAACCACCAATGCGCTCGAACTTCGAACGCTCAACCATTAGGCAGGCACCGGTGACTGCGAGCCAGTTGTACTCAAGCACCGCGCGCGCGAAATAACCATGGCCTTTGGCGGGCAGGCCGGCGAACGCATAGCCCGGTCCCGTGGAAAGGTTGACGATGCCCGCATGTTGCACGACCTGCCCGCCTGGATAGAGCAGCTTGGCGCCAACCGCGCCCATATGAGGCAGTTGCGCATAAGCTCCCATACGTTCCAGCCAGTCTTGGACAAGCACCTCGACACTGTCATCAAGGAAGATTACCAGTTCACCGCGGCTCGCCCGCACGCCAAGGTTGTTGATCGTCGCTCGATTGAAGGCTTTGCCATACGACAGAACCTTGACCCGTGCATTTCCGCGCAGACCTTCAACGTATTGCATCGTCAATGGGTCAGTCGACCCATGATCGATGATCACGATCTCGAAATTACGATAAGTTGACTTCGACTCGATCGAGTCAATGCACTGCTTCAGCATGCGATGGTTGTTTTTGCTCGGAATGATAATCGAGACGCAGGGCTCGCCTTGCAGCTGATAGACCGCCCTGAAATACCCCGGAATCTCTTCGACGGCCTCCATCACGCCATTTAGGCCACGCCGCGCCATTGCATCTTCGCGCGCGCGCTTGCTAGCTTCAATCACATGGGGTTTGGCATCGAGACTTGATGCCACCGAGGCAGGAATGATGCGCCAGTGATAGAGCACTTTGGGGACATGAGCGATGCGGTCGGTCTTCTCCATCACGCGTAGGATGAAATCCCAATCCTGACAACCATCGTATTCCGGGCGCAGACCACCCAACTCGTTGACCAGCTCACGGCGCACGCACGATACATGGCACGTATACATCGTGCTCATCATTGTATCGGGCGACCAGCCAGGCTTGAAGAATGGCTGGACATACCGGCCACCCTCGTCGATCTTGTCTTCATCGCTGTAGATGAAGTCGGGATTTTCTCGCTCAACGCAGCATGCCAGCTGATAAAGACAATCGGGCGTCAGTTCATCGTCGTGATCAGTGAACACGATGAAGTCACCGCTGGCCCTAGCAATGCCCTCATTGGTCGCCAGAGCGATGCGTTTGTTTTCGGCCAGATGGACGACGTTGATGCGCGGGTCGCTCAGTCTATCCAGATCATTCACAACGTGCTCCAGCGAACTGTTGTCATTGACGAGGATCAATTCCCAATGCGGATACCATTGGGCAAGTACCGAGTGCAACAACTTATCCAGCAGACCGGAAGGCGTGTTGTACACGGGCACCACGATGGAGAACCGCGGTGCGCGGGACATGATCGCCAGCTCATGCTCGAGATTCGTCGGTTGGCGGGGCGGAATGTAGGTGTAGCGCTGATCACCATGGCTCAGTTCGTAGTACCCATCCGTCGCGCCCAATGCGCTATCGCTTGTCGGAACGAATGAAATCGACCGGCGGCCGCCCGGGACGGGTGACCCCAAATCCGGGATTTCTGGCGCCAGATGCGTGGCCTCTGGAGCCGCGTGAAGCGCCTCTTGCTGTCGCCACATCTGCACGGCCCTTCGCTCTCGCAAAAAGCGCATGCGCGCCGGCAACCGCCAAGGGGTGGCACACCACCATACGGCCTTGAGTACGCGACGCAGCTGCCTTCTCAATCCAACTGGGACGCGGGACGTCACGCGCTGCAAGCGCACCATCACGCGCCAGCTCCTACTCGCGTGAATCGCCCGAAGTTCACGCGTTTGGGCAAGTTGGATCGCCATCAAACGATCGATTTCTCTCCGGCTGGATTCCATGCCGATGCGCAACTGCTCGCTTAACTGATCAATCCGAAGCTGAGAGCGCTCCTTCTCTGCCTCCAAAGTCCTTTCGTGAATCAACCGTTCGTCCTCTGAGAATATTTCAAACTGGCGGCGCTCCTCCGCTTGCACTTCGGCTTGGCGACGATGCTCTTCGGCCAGTGCTTCGAACTGGCGGCGCTCCTCCGCTCGCACTTCGGCTTGGCGACGATGCTCTTCGGCCAGTGCCTCGAACTGGCGGCGCTCCTCCGCTTGCACTTCGGCTTGGCGACGATGCCTTTCGGCCAGTGCTTCGAACTGGCGGCGCTCCTCCGCTTGCACTTCGGCTTGGCGACGATGCTCTTCGGCCAGTGCTTCGAACTGGCGGCGCTCCTCCGCTCGCACTTCGGCTTGGCGACGATGCTCTTCGGCCAGTGCCTCGAACTGGCGGCGCTCCTCCGCTTGCACTTCGGCTTGGCGACGATGCCTTTCGGCCAGTGCTTCGAACTGGCGGCGCTCCTCCGCTTGCACTTCGGCTTGGCGACGATGCTCTTCGGCCAGTGCTTCGAACTGGCGGCGCTCCTCCGCTCGCACTTCGGCTTGGCGACGATGCTCTTCGGCGAATGCTTCGACGCGACCACGCAGCGCTTCTTCACTCTCCAAGGCGCGAGCGCACTCGAAATCAGCACGTGCGGCCTGTGCTGAAATCTCGCCAGACACTGCCCCTGCGTCGAGGTATTCGATATCAACACGAACCATTACCACCCGACGCTCGACAACGCTACGTGGCAATTCAATGCAGATCTGCGGGTCGTCACTGGTATATGCGACGGTGCGACCAGCACCTGCCAGACTCGGCATCAAGTTGATTCCCACGAGCTCTACACCATCACCTGCGTCCGGCCAACCCCACGCCACCTGCCCCATGCGATCGAACAAGGCTAACGAATAGAGCACATAGGCCCCATCCCGATCCAGCGGATCAAAACGTAAGCGCGCGGGCACGCCAGCAACAACGGGCAACGCAAAATCCAACTGATTGCGTCCCCGAGGAACGGCCCTCACCAGGCAGCGATCCTCCGAGAACTCCGGATCGTCATCTGTCGCGTAGTAAAGGGCCGCGTTCGGAACCCATCCGGCGGATATGGTCCGCAACTCGGAATAGCCGCGATCCTTGAATCCTGCAGCGACCCCCAAATAGGACAAAGTCGGGAGCTGCTCCGCGACACGAGCCGATACTTTGGTCAAGTGTGACCATTTGGCGGGCGATGGATCGTGAAGAATGGAAGCACATGCCTTGACCAGCTCCGTCACCAAAGGCGGCACTTGATCTGCCGAAACGCTCTTGTTGTGTGTACGCATGCCAACGTCGAGAAAGGCCAGAATGGCCTCGCCTCGCTCGTCCGGCGGAACAGGCCAGACCAGCTCCAATTCGCGTCCAATTTTAAACACTACTTCAACGGGTTCAGATAGCAGATGTTCGTAGTCGACCATCACCCTTGGAATGGAGTCCGCAGCAATCACCGACTCCTCCAGATGCTGCGCCCACAGCAAAACGCCATGCGGAACGCCAAGGTGATGAGCGCGATGGAGGGATTCGGCCACTTCCATAGGAGAGCGAATCATGAAGACGGATACGACCCTGATGCCCATTTCCTGGAGCACTTCGATCCACAATGGAGCGAGCCGGCACAAGCGTGGATCCTTAAGTCCCCACAGCGGCACGCCGTCGAAATCGCGCTTTACGATCATGCGGATTTCATCGCGCGCCGCATCTGCGGCTGCACTCGTCTGCCATCCATCGGGGAGCGGACTGAGGTCGTACCAATACAGCTCAAGCGCTTCCAACAACTGGTCATTGATGCGGACGACGTCTCCATGCTCCCAGAAACCCTTGGCATTCATCTTTGCCGGGCTGAGCAGGTTCGACCCGAGATCCATGCCCACAAGGTTGAGACAGCGGGTCAGCGCAGACGTGCCACTGCGGTGCATACCCAGCACCAATACGCAGGTTGGCCTAGCCGATGAAGCAGTTGAATTCATATCAGCTCGTTACCTGAATGCGGGAGGCTACGGAAACATCCACATTGTCCACGAGATCGACAAAACCAGTCGAAAGCCGACTGACAGATGGCATTACGCGGAACATGAGGGCATCGATACGCCGATCGAGATAAGTCTCCCCTTCACCCAAACGTCCCAGCACGCCCGCGTTCATGAAGTAAGTGCCGCCAGCGAGCGCACACGTGAACTCGAAACGGATCACCAGTTGGGCGCCCGCATCAATCCACTCGACCGCCTCGTTGGCCAGAGCACTAACCGCACCGGCGAGCTCCACTCCGGTCAGAGTCTTGATCATCATGCCGAACCGGGCGCCCGTAACGCCTTGATGGAACTCCACGCTGTACGTGTAGACGTACTTCTTGCCGGCATTTACCACGTTCACGCGAGTACCGTTCGGCAGCTCCAAGTGAGGATCGATGATCGTCGCGCCCTGTCTTGGGTACATCACTTCGCTTTGCGAACGCAGGCCTTCGTCGAAATAGGCCTGATTAGAGGATTCATTACGCGAAATGATAGAGGCACTCCGGGACGAAGAGCTTCCCGTCAGCGGTTCCTGCGTCAGTAACCCTCCTTCGGTACGCTCACGCTTCATCTGATCCCGCAACTCGGCAAGCCGCTCCTGCGGCGCATACAGCATCCGCTGGTAACGGGAAATCACCGCCTTTGGCGCGCCGTCGGCCAGCAAGTCCCCACGGTCAATCAGAATGGCGCGATCGCACAGCTCAACGACCGTCGTTGCCGCATGCGACACAAACAACACGGTGCAACCGCCCTCACGCAAACGCTCGATGCGTGCAAAGCATTTCCGTTGGAATGCCTCATCTCCCACGGATAGTGCCTCGTCCACCACCAGCAGGTCCGGCTCCACATGGATGGCAACGGCAAACGCCAACCGGACATACATGCCACTGGAATAGGTCTTCACCGGTCGATCGATGAAGTCGCCTATCTCGGCAAATGCCAGAATGCTGTCGAGCTTGTGTTCAACTTCTGCTCGAGTGAGGCCGAGCACCGTACCGTTGAGATATACATTCTCCCGCCCCGTGAACTCGGGATTGAAGCCGGCGCCGAGTTCGAGCAGGGCAGCTACCCTCCCCCTGACGCGCACCTCGCCCCTGGTAGGTGCCAGCGTGCCACAGATAATCTGCAGCAAGGTGGACTTGCCCGAACCATTGCGCCCCACGATACCTACCGTCTCCCCACGCTGGACGACGAAATTGATATCAGACAGCGCGGTGAACTCGCGGTACCACCTGCGGCGGTCAGCGAGCAGCATTTGCATCAGGCGGTAATGCGGTTTGTCGTAAATCGGAAAAGTCTTGGTCAGTCCCTTGATCTCGACGATGGCATCAGAGGACATCAGCAAACCCCCGCTGCGTCGCCATGAACCAGGCGTGCCCCAACCAGGCCACCAGAAATCCGCCCACTGTCGCCAGTGCAAGCAGACCCCAATCTGGCCAACCGCCCATCAGCACCACTACACGAGCCTGATCAATGAAAAAAGTCAGAGGATTCAGATAAAACACCGTCCGCAACGCGGATGGCAGGACACTGACCGGGATGATCGCCGAAGACAGAAACAACAGGGCTGTCGCGACCACCGGCGTTACTTGATTGATATCTCGAACATAGACTCCCAACGAAGCCAGAAACCAGGACACCCCCATGGCGAACAACGCCAATGGAATAAAAATTAGAGGCAGCAACAACAGGGTTGGATGCAGTCGATGTTCAAGCACCAACACCAACACCAACAGTACGATTGCATTGATCAATGCGTGAAATAGCGCCGAAAACATCATTGGCCACGGCAATATATCGATTGGAAACACAACCCGTTTGACGAAATTAACGTTACCTACTATCAGTGTGGGCGCGCGGGTAATACATTCAGCCAGAAATCCGTGCATAATCAAACCCACGAACAAGATCACCGCATATGAATGATCGCCGCCGGACTGCTGTGGCCAGCGACTTTTCATTACCGTACCAAACGCGAAGGCATAGACGCCAAGCATAAGGAAAGGGCTGATGACCGACCAAGCCATGCCGAAGCTTGCTCCACGGTAGCGCCCCAACACTTCGCGCTTGGCCAGTTCCCATGTCAGCGACCTGTTTCGAATCAGCGCGGCGAAGGGACTCTCCCAACGACGTTGTTCCTGCAGTACTGTGGCGTCACTACTTCCCAATTGCGGCGCCGAACTCATTGCAGCGCGCCCTCCAGTTCCGCTCGCAGATCGGAGACATCCTCCACGCCCACCGACAACCTGATCAATCCACCGCTGATTCCCAGCCGCTTGCGATTGACAACGGGTACCGAGGCATGAGTCATGATGGCGGGATGTTCGATCAGGCTCTCAACACCGCCCAGGGATTCAGCCAGGGCAAACAGCTCGCAGCGTTCCAGCATGCGTTTGGCCTTCTTCAATCCCCCCTTCACCTCGATGGTCACGATGCCGCCGAAGCCGCGCATCTGGCGCTTGGCCAGTGCGTGCTGCGGGTGGCTTTTCAGGCCGGGGTAGATCACCCGTTTTATGGCCGGGTGCTTCTGCAGCCAGTTGGCCAGTTCCAGCGCGCTGGCGCAGTGCTGGCGCATGCGCAGGTGCAGGGTCTTCAGGCCGCGCATGGAGAGGAAGGCATCGAACGGGCCGGCCACCGCGCCGACCGAGTTCTGCAGGAAAGCCATCTGTCCGGCCAGGTCCTGATCGTTGGCAACCACGATGCCGCCGACCATGTCGGAATGGCCGTTGATGTACTTGGTGGCCGAATGCAGCACCAGGTCCGCGCCGTACTCCAGCGGCCGCTGCACCATCGGCGAGCAGAAGGTGTTGTCGACCACCAGGATCAGGCCGTGCTTCTTCGCGAACGCGGCGACCTTGGCCAGGTCGACCAGCTTCAGCATTGGATTGGTCGGGGTTTCGGCCCAGATCATCCGCGTGTTCGGCTTCAGGGCCGCTTTCAGCGCCCCCGTGTCGTTCAGGTCGACGAAGCTGAAGTCCAGCCCGGCCGAACGCCGGCGCACCCGCTCGAACAGGCGGTAGGTGCCGCCGTACAGGTCATCCATCGCGATCACGTGGCTGCCCGAGTCGAGCAGGTCCAGCACGGTCGCCGCCGCCGCCAGGCCGGAGGCGAACGCGAAACCGGCCACGCCGCCTTCAAGGTCTGCCACGCAGCGTTCGTAAGCCATCCGCGTAGGATTCTGCGTGCGCGAGTACTCGTAGCCCTTGTGCTTGCCGGGACTCTCCTGCACGTAGGTCGAGGTGGCGTAGATCGGCGTCATGATGGCGCCGGTGCTGGGGTCAGGATGCTGACCGGCGTGGATCGCGCGCGTTCCGAGTCCTTGGGGGGTGGCAGGCATCTTCTTGGGCATGGTGGGCGTGGCAGGTTGTGCGGCACGGGCGGTGTCGCGTGAGGGATCGCGTATTGTACCTGTGCTGTCATGCTTTGCCTTAACGCTGACTGCTCCCGGTCAGTTAGCCGCTGCCCTACATACCGGGTTGCATGGAGCTCATGGCACAATAGGCGCCTCCTCACCCAAGGAATGAGTGATTCATGAGAACGCTGCTAGTCACCGGCGGCGCCGGCTTCATCGGTGCAAATTTCGTGCTGCAGGCAGTGGCCGACGGCCTGCACGTGGTCAACCTGGACAAGCTCACTTACGCCGGCAACCTCGACACGCTGGCCTCGCTACATGGTGATGCACGTCACGTTTTCGCGCAGGGTGACATCGGCGACCGCGCGCTGATGGCGAGACTGCTAACCGAGCACCACCCCGATGCGATCGTGAACTTCGCCGCCGAATCGCACGTCGACCGCTCGATCGACGGTCCGGCCGAGTTCGTGCAGACCAATGTGGTCGGCACGCTGGGACTGCTCGAGTGCGCACGCGACTACTGGCGCTCGCTCGACGGTGCGGCGCGCGAGGCGTTCCGCTTCCTGCATGTGTCGACCGACGAGGTCTACGGCTCGCTGGGCGCCGAGGGCAAGTTCACCGAGACCACGCCGTACGCACCGAATTCACCGTACTCCGCGTCGAAGGCCGCCTCCGACCACCTGGTGCGTGCGTTCCACCATACCTACGGCCTGCCGGTGCTCACCACCAACTGCTCGAACAATTACGGGCCGTACCAATTCCCGGAAAAGCTGATCCCGCTGGTGATCGCAAAGGCGCTGGCCGGCGAATCGCTGCCGGTCTACGGCGACGGCTTGAACATCCGCGATTGGCTGTTCGTGGGCGACCACTGCAGCGCGATCCGCCGTGTGCTGGAAGCCGGCCGGGTGGGCGAAACCTACAACGTGGGCGGCAATGCCGAACGCGAGAACATCACCGTGGTGAAGACGATCTGCGCCCTGCTCGACGCACGCCGGCCACTGGCCGACGGTCGTGCGCGCGAGTCCCTGATTACCTTCGTCAAGGATCGCCCCGGCCACGACCGCCGCTACGCGATCGATTCCAGCAAGCTGCAGGCCGAGCTGGGCTGGAGGCCCTCGCAGACCTTCGAAAGCGGCATCGCGCAGACGGTCGACTGGTATCTCTCGCATCAGCCATGGGTACAGCGCGTACTCGACGGCAGCTACCGCATGGAGCGACTCGGCGCATGAGCACAACGCAGAAAGGCATCATCCTCGCCGGCGGTTCCGGCACCCGGCTGCACCCGATCACCCGCGCGGTGAGCAAGCAGCTGCTGCCGGTGTACGACAAGCCGATGATCTACTACCCGCTAGCCACCCTGATGCTGGCCGGCATCCGCGAAGTGCTGATCATCAACACGCCGCACGAGCAGGAGATGTTTCAGCGCCTGCTCGGCGACGGCTCGCAATGGGGGCTGGATATCCACTATGCCGTGCAGCCGTCACCGGACGGGCTGGCCCAAGCCTTCACCATCGGCCGCGACTTCATCGACGGCAAGTCGAGTTGCCTGGTGCTGGGCGACAATATCTTCTACGGTCATGGCTTCACCGAGCGCCTGAAGCGTGCGGCCGCGCGCGAGCACGGCGCCACCGTGTTCGGCTACTGGGTGAGGGACCCGGAACGCTACGGCGTCGCCGAGTTCGACGCGAATGGCAAGGTGGTCGGCCTGGAAGAGAAGCCCGCGCAGCCGAAGTCGCACTACGCGGTTACCGGCCTGTATTTCTACGATAAGCGCGTCTGTGATTACGCCGCCGCACTGAAGCCTTCGCCGCGCGGCGAGCTGGAGATCACCGACCTCAATCGCTGCTACCTCGAAGACAGTTCGCTCCATCTGGAGCAACTCGGCCGCGGCTTCGCCTGGCTGGACACCGGCACCCACGAGTCGCTGATGGAAGCGGGCAACTACATCGAGACGATCGAGAACCGGCAGGGTCTCAAAGTGTGCTGCCCGGAAGAGATCGCCTACCTCAACGGTTGGATAAACGCCGAGCAGTTGCTGGCGCTGGCCGCACCGCTGGCCAAGACCGGCTATGGGCAGTACCTGCAACAGCTGACGCAACAGGGCCTGGCGCGATGAAGGTCATTGAAACGGCACTCCCCGGTGCGCTGGTACTCGAACCACAGGTGTTCGGCGATGCCCGCGGCTTCTTCTACGAAAGCTACAACGAGGCGAAGTACCGCGCGGCCGGCGTCGACCACCGCTTCGTGCAATCCAACGTCTCGCGCTCGGCCCGCGGCGTATTGCGCGGCCTGCATTACCAGTGGCCGAATCCCCAGGGCAAGCTGGTCAGCGTGCTCGAGGGCGAGGTCTACGATGTGGCGGTGGACATCCGCCGCGGCTCGCCCACGTTCGGACAATCGGTCGGCGTGATGCTTACCGCCGACAACCACCGCCATTTCTGGATACCGGAAGGATTCGCGCACGGCTTCTGCGTGGTCTCCGATTTCGCCACCTTCACCTACCAGTGCACCGCGCTGTACGACCCGAAGGCCGATGCCGGCATCCGCTGGAACGATGCGGCGCTGGCCATCGACTGGCCGGTCAGCGCTCCCCTGCTGTCGGACAAGGATGGCAAGACGCCCTTGCTCGGGGACGTGCCGCCCGAGCGGTTGCCGGTTTACGAGCCATGAGGATCTTGTTGCTCGGCGCCAACGGCCAGCTCGGTCGTACCTTCCTCGACCAGGCTGGCTTGGCCGCGCGCGGCGAGTTGATCGCGGCGAGCCGTGATGGCGCGTTGACAGCCGGAGGCTCCGCCGAGACGGCCGACCTGTCGACCCCCGAATCGTTGCCCGCCCTGCTCGACCGCCTGCGCCCAGATGTGATCGTCAACGCTGCCGCCTACACCGCAGTCGATCGCGCCGAGCAAGAAGAGGCGCTGGCCACCCGCGTCAACGGCGAGGCGGTCGGCACGCTGGGTCGCTGGGCGGCGGCGCACGGTGCGCTGGTGATCCACTATTCCACCGACTACGTGTTCGACGGCCACCAGTCGCAACCCTACGCCGTCGACGCGCCAACCGGTCCGCTCGGCGCCTACGGCCGCAGCAAGCTGGCGGGCGAAGAGGCGTTGCGCGACAGCGGTGCCGACCATTTCATTTTCCGCACCGCGTGGGTCTACGCGGCGCACGGGCACAATTTCCTGCGCACCATGCTGCGCCTCGGAGCCGAGCGCGACGAGCTGCGCGTGGTTGCCGACCAGCACGGCGCACCGACCGATACCGGGCTGATCGTCGACGGCACGCTCGCCGCGCTGGATCGCTGGATGACGTCGGATCGCGCGGCACGTGAATCGCTCATCGGCACGCATCATCTGGTCGCCAGCGGCGCGACGACATGGCACGGTTTCGCCAGTGCAATCTTCGACGCAGCGCGAGTACGCGGGCTGCTTCCAAATCCGCCGCATGTGGTGTCGATCGCCACCACCGACTACCCGACGCCGGCGGTGCGTCCGGCGTGGTCGTTGCTGGACAACACCGATTTTCAGCGGCGGTTTGCCTCGCCGCTGCCGGACTGGCGCGACGGCATGCTCCGGGTGATGGATCAGCTCGGCAGCAAGTTCGACGGTCCCCGGTCGCCGTAATCCGATTGCTGTCGCGCGTTGTCGCGTAGGGCGGACATTGTCCGCCGCTTTCGCGCCGGCCCGCGAAGGCCTGCCGGCGGGCAGTGTCCGCCCTACGCGGCGGGAACGTTGCGGCATAATGAGCAATCCGCACAGCTCTCCCTGCGTAGGAGCGCATCCTGTGCGCGACGCTTTTCGTGACGTGATGAAGAAACATCGCGCACAGGGTGCGCTCCTACACGTAACATCCGGCCAGGAACGTCGAGCTCATGTTGATTCCCCTGATCCTCAGCGGCGGCAGCGGCACCCGGTTGTGGCCGGTATCGCGGAAAAACCTGCCCAAGCAGTTCCTCGAACTGGCCGGCAAGGGCACGTTGTTCCAGCAGACCGTCGCGCGCACCCGCGCGCTGCCGGAGGTGGCCGCGCCGATCGTGGTGGCCAGCGAGGATCACCGCTTTCTCGCCGCCGACCAGTTGCTGGAAGCAGGCGTCCAAGGCGCCACGATCGTGCTGGAACCGCTGGCACGGAACACCGCGCCGGCGATCGCGCTGGGCGCGCTGCAGGCACTGCAGCACGATCCCGACGCATTGCTGCTGGTGCTGCCGGCCGATCACCTGATCGGCGACACCGCCGCATTCACCGCGGCGGTGGCGCAGGCAATGCCATTGGCGAAGGACGGCTGGCTGGCCACGTTCGGCATCCGCCCGGATCGCCCGGAGACCGGCTTCGGCTACATCCGCCGTGCCGAGGCGATCGACGGGCATGGTTTCCGCGTCGGGCAGTTCGTCGAAAAGCCCAGTCTCGCCAAGGCCGAGTCCTACCTCGCCGACGGCGGCTACGACTGGAACTCGGGCATGTTCCTGTTCAGGGCGTCACGCTATCTGGAGGAGCTGGCCGCACACGCGCCGGCGATGCTGGAGGCCGTGCGCGCAGCACATGCCAAGGCCACGGCCGATCTCGACTTCGTGCGCATCGATCGCGACGCGTTCGCACAGGTGCCGGACAATTCGATCGACTACGCGGTGATGGAAAAGACCGCGCGCGCCGCCGTGGTACCGGTCAGCTGCGGATGGAGCGACATCGGCTCGTGGTCGGCGCTGTGGCTCACCGGCGACAAGGACGCCGCGGGCAACCTGCGCGAGGGCGACACGCTGACCGTGGACACGCGCAACTCGCTGCTCCGCTCGCACGATCGCCACTTGCTTGCCACCGTCGGTGTCGACGACCTGATCGTGGTGACCACGCCGGACGCCACCCTGGTGGCGCACCGTGACGCGGCACAGGACGTGAAGAAGATCGTCGAACAGCTCAAGGCCGCCGGCCGCAGCGAGCATTCGCTGCATCGCGTGGTGCATCGCCCGTGGGGCAATTACGACTCGCTGGAGGCGGGCGAGCGCTTCCAGGTCAAGCGCATCCAGGTCAAGCCCGGCGCCTCGCTGAGCCTGCAGAAGCACCACCATCGCGCCGAACACTGGATCGTGGTCTCCGGCACTGCCGAGGTCACCTGCGACGACAAGGTGTTCCTGCTCGGCGAAAACCAGAGCACCTACATTCCGCTGGGCAGCAAGCACCGTCTGCGCAATCCGGGCAAGGTGACGCTGGAACTGATCGAGGTGCAATCCGGCAGTTATCTCGGCGAAGACGACATCGTGCGCTACGACGACGTTTACGGCCGGGCGTGAGGGCACCCAGGACTCTGCAGGAGCGCACCTTGTGCGCGATGCTCCTCGTCACGTGCGCAAAGGCAACGCGCACAAAGTGCGCCCCTATGTCTCTGCGACGTGGAAGTGCCGCTTGAACGGGACACCGGCGGCAACAGGTTCTTCCAGTTCGCGCGCGTAGCGGTGGCCGGCGTAGACCGCATGGGCGATCAGGCCGGGCGCCTCGGCGTCGCCGATGCAGCGCAGCGAGTGCAGCCCGGCGGCGGGCCATTCCGCTTCGCGCTCCAGCAGTTGCTGGTACAGCGCATCGTCCGGCATGCGGGCGGTCACGGTGACGATGGCGTCGCAGGCCAGGTCGCGGTGCCGGTGGTCCCACACGTTTTCGACGCTGAGCGTGCAGCCGGCGTAGCCGACGATGTCGTGCGACACGATCGCCTCGATGCCGAGTTTGGCCATCCGTTTGCGGATATGCCGGTAGTCCAGCGTGTGCTGGCTCCACGGCGCGACGCTGTCTTCCGGCGTCAGATACGTCACCTCGCAACCGCGCAGGCGCAAGGTTTCGGCGGCGATGCCCCCGTAGTAGAAACCGTCGTCGTCGAACACCACCACGCGGCCCTCGGGCAGACGGCCGTCCATCAGGTCGTCGGGCGTGAACACGCGCGGGTTGTCGGGGAAGCCGTCGATGACCGCGCCGTGGCTGCGGCCGTAGCCGTCGCGGCGCCAGTGGCAGCCGGTGGCCAGCACCACGTGGTCGGCACCGAAGTCGAGCACGTCTTGCGCCGTGAGTGCGGAATCGAGATAGACGGCCACATTCGCCAGCTTGCGGATCTGGCCGACGCGCCAGTCGCGCACGCGCGCCCATTCGGCCAGGCCCGGCATGCGCGATTCGCGGGTGACGCGGCCGCCGAGTTCCTTGCGCGCCTCGGCCAGGCTCACCTCGTAGCCGCGCTGGCCCAGCGCACGCGCCGCTTCCAGCCCGGCAGGGCCGGCGCCGACCACCAGCACGCGCGCCGCCGAGCGTTTCGGCGCGATGCGTTCCGGGTGCCAGTCCTTGCGCCACTCCTCGCCCATGGTCGGATTCTGCGTGCAGCGGATCGGCGAGATGGTCATGTCGCCGGAGACGCAGATGTTGCAGCCGATGCATTCGCGGATATCGTCGAGGCGGCCTTCCTCGATCTTGCGCGGCAGGAACGGGTCGGCGATCGACGGGCGCGCGCAGCCGATCAGATCGAGCACGCCGCGCTTGAGTTGCGAGACCATGGTGTCGGGGGAGGTGAAGCGGCCCACGCCCACCACCGGCTTGCTGGTGGTCTGCTTCACGAAGTCGATGAACGGCTCCTGCGCGCCCTCTGCGGCGAAGCGCGAGGGCACCGAGTCGTTGTACCAGGCGGCGAGGTTCACGTCCCACAGGTCGGGCAGCTCGGCCAGCATGGCGACGATCTCCTTCGCCTCGGCCAGTTCGACGCCGCCCGGCCCCAGCAGCTCCTCGGTGGCGAAACGCAGCGCCACGGCGCAGGTGTCGCCGACCGCTTCCTTCGTATCCACCAGCACTTCGCGCAGCAGGCGCACGCGGTTCTCCAGCGAGCCGCCGTACTCGTCGCTGCGCTGGTTGCGCCGGCGCTGCAGGAAGTGCATGGCCAGCGACAGGTCGTGCGCGGCGTAGACGTAGATGATGTCCATGCCCGCGCGCTTGCCGCGGATCGCCGCCTCGCGATGCCAGCGGCGGTACTCGCGGATGTCGTGCTTCGTCATCGCCCGCGCCTGGTGCGGGTAGCCGTACTTGGTCGGCTGGTGCGACGGCGCGATCAGCACCTCGCGCGAATAGAGGTTGGAGGCGGTGGGTCCGTTGTGGGTGAGTTCCAGCGCGGCCAGCGCGCCGTGCGCATGCACCTTGTCGCACATCAGCGCCAGCGCGGGAATGTCGCGGTCGTCCCACAGCCGCGCCTCGACGTACGGGGTCAGATCGCCGCTGGGGTGGATCTCGCACTCCTCGGTGGAGACCACCGCCCAGCCGCCCTCGGCCTTCACCTCGCGCATCGCCGCGTGCGCCAGCGGCATCGCGTGGCCCATGCCGTTGCAATGCGGCACCTGGAAGAAGCGGTTCTTCGCGGTCACCGGGCCGATCTTGAGCGGGGTGAACAGGAGATCGTAACGCGGGTCGCGCATGGGTTCAGGCCTTGGTCGCCGCGGTCGCGCCGCGACGTCGCATGAAGAAATACAGGGGCAGCCCGGCCGCGATCAGGCCGAGCGCATAGACGAACGGTGCGCCGCCGATGCCGATGAAGGCATAGACCACGTACAGCGTGGCGATCACGGCAACCAGCAGCACGCCGCGCCCGCGGCACGGCGCGGCACCACGCCGCCACAACACCGCGAGCGCCAGCGCGCAGGCCAGGTACAGCGGCAGGTTCGCCGCGGTCACCAGCAGCGTGATGAAGGTGAACGCGGCCACCAGCGAGCTGCTGTAGCTCATCCACACCATCACCGAGGCCAGCACGCCGGTGACCACCAGCGCGGTCGTCGGCGCACCGTGCCGGTTGCCGCGCATGAGCAGCGACGGCAGCACGCCGTTGGCAGCCATGGTGCGGGTCAGCTGGCCGGCCAGCAGGGTCCATCCGTTCAGCGCGCCGAGTCCGCTGACCACCACGAACAGCGCCAGCCAGCGGCCGGAGCCGGCCGCGCCGAACTGCTCCATCAGCAGCGCGAACGGCGCGCTGGCACTGGCCAGCACGTGCTCCGGAATCAGCAGCAGCGGCACCGCGCAGACCACCAGGTAGATCGCCGCGACCACTACCGCACCGGCCATCGTCGCGCGCGGAATCGTGCGACCGGGGTCGTCGACACGCTCGGCCGGGATGCTGGCCGATTCGATGCCGAGCATCGCGAACAGCGCGATGGTGGAGGCCGCCATCACGCCGCCGAAGCTCACCGGCGTGGTCGGCGGGTGCGCCACGTAGCTGCCCGGCGAGCTGAGCAGCACCCAGCCGCCGAGCGCGGCGATCGCCAGCATCGGCAGCAGTTTCAGCGCGGTGGTGACGATCTGCACCACGCCGCCGGTGCGCACGCCGAACAGGTTGACCAGCACGAACAGCCACACCAGCGCCAGCGCGAACGCCGTCGACGGCACCGTCGCGAGGCCGGGCACCGCCACGGTGAGGTAGCCGACCACGCCGGTGGCCAGTGCGGCATTGGTCAGCCACAGCGAAACCCAGTACGCCCACATCGCCATGTAGGCAGGCAGATCGCCGAGCGTCTCGCGCACGTAGCCGTAGGGGCCGTCCGCGCCCGGCAGCGCCGCGGAAAGATGCGCGAACACCCGCGCCAGGGTGAGACAGCCGAGCAGGGTGATGCCCCAGCCGATCAGCGCGTTGAACCCGTACGGCGCCAACGAGGACGGCAGCAGGAAGATGCCCATGCCGATCACGTTGCCGACCACCAGCGCGGTGCAGGTCCAGAAGCCGATCCGCTGGCGATCGCGCATGGCGGTTGGCGGCTTCATCCCGCGTCCACCACGGCTGTCGCGCTCATGCCGACTCGCCGGCCGGCCCCGCGTACGCCGCGCGCAACAGGTTCTGGAAATGCCACACGCCGCTTTCGCGCCTTGGATTGAGCCGGCCCGGGCGGTAGGCGCCGGAGGCCAGTCCGCGCTGCACCGCTTCGCAGATGCCGATGTCCTCGTTCTGCACCTCGTCGCTGAAGCTGCGGTCGGCCTCCATGCGCGCCTGCGCCGCGGCGTCCTGCGCGTAGTAGTAGTCGAACACGATGCGGCAGCGATCCGGACCCAGCGGCAGGATGCGGTTGGTCTGCAGCCGGCCGGGCATGATGTTGAGCATCACGTTGGGGTAGACGAAGTAATAGAACGCCTCGCCGTCACCGTAGATGTCGGTGCTGTTGCGCAATGGCGAGGACTGCAGCGAGTGCCACGCGAACAGCTCGGTGTCATAGGCGCGATAGTCCAGCACCTTCGACAGGCCCGGATGCACGTGCGGCAGGTGGTAACCCTCGAGGAAGTTGTCGACATAGACCTTCCAGTTGCAGTCGATGTCGTAGGTGTCGCGACGCAGGTAGCGCATCGCCGCCAGGTCGATCGGCGCGATGCGCTCGGCGATGCCGCCGTAGACCTGCTCGAACGGCGGCACCTCCTCGTCCAGCGCGACGAACACCAGCCCTTGCCACTCGTGCACGCGGTACGGCGGCAGGCGGATGTCCTCCACGCGGAAATCGGCGGCGCCCTGCATTTCCGGCGCGCTGCGCAGCTGGCCGTCGAGGGTATAGGTCCAGCCGTGGTACTTGCAGTGCAGCGCCCGCGCGCCCTTGCCGTCGCACAGCGCCAGCGGGCCGGCGCGATGGCGGCAGACGTTGGGGAAGGCGCGCAGCACGCCATCCTCGCCGCGCACCAGCAGCAACGGCACGCCGGCGACCTGTTCGACGGCGTGGTCGCCGGGCCCGGCCAGCTGCCCCTGCTGGGCGACCAGTTGCCAGCTGCGTGCGAACACCGCGCGCTGCTCCATCGCCAGCATCGCCTCCCCCGCGTAGTAGCGCGCGGGCAAGGCGTGCGCGCGGTCGAGCGGTTCGACGATGCCGTCGGTGTGCATGGGTTGCTTTCCCCCGGTTGGATGGCCGCGAACAACCCGGCCGATGCGAACCGCCCAGCCCGGCGGACGCTTCCGGCTGAGCCTAGCGCGGGTGTCGAACCGACGGCAACCGCAGGCGCACCGCGCCGGCATCCGGCCGTCCCGCACGGCACCCCTATCTACCAGCCGGATTCAGTTGTAGATTGCGATGAAACCCGCGAGAAGCCGCTGCCGTCCATGCCAGGCGCCGTACTGCTGTCGCCACTCCGCCCCATCGCACCGCGTGGGCCGTTGCCGTTGCCGTCGCCACGGCGGGGCGAGGCATGATCGCGGCGTCGACCAGCGGCACGCTGGAGCAGGCGCTGGCGCACGCGGAGCGGCTGCTGCAGCGCGACCCCGCGCTGGCGGTCGAGCAACTCGAAGAAATCCTGCAGGCAGTCGGCGCCCATCCGCTGGCGCTGCAACTGCTGGCGTCCGCGCGCTTGCGCCAGGGCGATGCCCAGGCCGCGCTCGACATCCTGCTTCCGCTGGCGCAGACGCAACCCGCATGGGCGGCGCTGCAGTTCGACCTGGGCGTGGTGCTGGGCCGGCTGGGCCGCGGCGAGGAGGCGATCGCCGCGCTGCGCCGCGCGGTGGCGCTGAAACCCGACCTGCCGCAAGCCTGGCGCGAACTCGGCGACCACCTGATGGCAGCCGGCGAGCAGGAGGCGGCCGATGCCGCGTACGCCCGGCACGTGCTGCATTCCACCCACGATCCGCGCCTGATGGGCGCCGCCGTGGCGCTCGCCGAAGGCCGCATCCCGCAGGCCGAGGCGCTGCTGCGCGAGCATCTGAAACAGGCGCCCACCGACGTGGCGGCGATCCGCATGTTCGCCGAAGTCGCCGCCCGCGTGGGTCGCAACGAGGATGCACTGAACCTGCTCGTGCGCTGCCTCGAACTGGCCCCCGGCTTCGACGCCGCACGCCAGCACTACGCCATGGTCCTGCATCGCAGCAACCAGCCCGAGCAGGCGCTGGCGCAGATCGAGCGCCTGCTGGCGAACGACCCGCAGCACCCGGCCTACCGCAACCTCAAGGCGGTGGTGTTGTGCCGCATCGGCGACTACGAGCCGGCCATCGCGATCTACACCGATCTGGTGCAGCGCTACCCCGACAACCCGCGGGTGTGGATGAGCTACGGCCACGCGCTGAAGACCGCCGGCTTCGGCGAACGCGCGATCGCCGCCTACCGGCACAGCGTGGAACGCCTGCCCTCGTTCGGCGAAGTCTGGTGGAGCCTGGCCAACCTCAAGACCTTCCGCTTCAGCGCGGCCGACCTCGCCACGATGAGCGATCAGCTGGCACGCAGCGACCTGTCGGACGAAGATCGCCTGCACCTGGAGTTCGCCATGGGCAAGGCGCGCGAGGATGCCGACGCCTGCGCGGAGTCGTTCGCCCACTACGCGCGCGGCAACGCGATCCGCCGCGCGCAACTGCACTACAGCGCGGACGGGACCAGCGCGCGGGTGGACCGCGCCTGCGCGCACTACACCGGCGATTTCTTCGCCGCGCGCGCGGGCATGGGCTGCCCGGCGCGCGATCCGATCTTCGTGGTCGGTCTGCCGCGCGCCGGCTCCACCCTGATCGAGCAGATCCTGTCCAGCCACAGCCAGGTCGAGGGCACGATGGAGTTGCCCGAAGTCGCCTCGATCACCCGCGGCCTGCGCCGGCAGGGCGAGGGTGAAGGCGCGACGCCCTACCACGACGCGCTGGCCGCGCTCGACGCCGACGCGCTGCGCGTGCTTGGCGAGCGCTACCTCGCGCACACGCGCATCCATCGCAAGACCTCGGCACCGCTGTTCATCGACAAGATGCCGAACAACTTCATGCACGTCGGCCTGATCCATCTCATGCTGCCGAATGCAAAGATCATCGACGCGCGCCGGCATCCGCTGGCGTGCTGCTTCTCGGCGTTCAAGCAGCACTTCGCGCGCGGGCAGAGTTTCAGCTACGACCTCGGCGACGTCGGGCGCTATTACCGCGACTACGTCCGCCTGATGGCGCACTTCGACACGATGCTGCCCGGGCGCATCCACCGCGTGTTCTACGAGCGCATGGTGGCGGACACCGAAGGCGAGGTTCGTCGCCTGCTGGATTATTGCGGCCTGCCGTTCGAGGACGCGTGCCTGCGCTTCTTCGAGAATCCGCGGCCGGTGCACACCGCCAGCTCGGAACAGGTGCGCCGCCCGATCTATCGCGAGGGCGTGGATCACTGGCGCCACTTTGCGCCGTGGCTGGGACCGCTGGAACAGGCCCTCGGGCCGGTGCTGGACAGCTATCCCGAAGTGCCCGGGTTCACCTGAAACACAGGGGTTTGGTTGGTTTGCCGTTCACCAGATAAGGGGGAGATCTCATGCATACACGCAGGTCCAGACAGGTCATGAACGCCCGGCGGGCGACGTTGATCCGGTTGCCGCTGGCGGCCGCCATTTGCCTCGCCATGGCGGCACCCGCCGCCGCACAGGACACCGGGCAGTCCACGCCGCCCGATACCACGTCGGCGACAAGGCAGAAAACCACCACGCTCGGCGTGGTCACGGTGACCGCGCAGAAGCGCACGGAGAACCTGCAGAAGGTGCCGATCAGCATGGACGTGCTGGCCACCGACCAGCTCGAAGCGCTGCACGTGAAGAGTTTCGACGACTACGTGAAGTACCTGCCCAGCGTGACGTTCCAGCAGGGCGGCGGCGGCATCGCCACCGGCCCCGGCTTCGTCTCGATCTACATGCGCGGCGTGACCAGCGGCGGCAACACCAACCACTCCGGCTCGCAGCCGAGCGTGGGCGTGTACCTCGACGACCAGCCGGTGACCACGATCCAGGGCCCGCTCGACATCCACATGTACGACATCGCCCGCATCGAGGTGCTGGCCGGCCCGCAGGGCACGCTGTACGGCGCCAGCGCCGAGGCCGGCGCCCTGCGCATCATCACCAACAAGCCCGACCCGAGCGGCTACGCGGCAGGCTACAGCCTGGGCGTGGACACGCTCGCGCACGGCGGCATCGGCTACACCGCCGAGGGCATGCTCAACCTGCCGATCAACTCGAAGGCCGCGATCCGCCTGGTCGGCTGGCGCGAGCACGACGCCGGCTACATCGACAACAAGGCCGGCTCGCGCACCTTCCCCACCTCGGGCATCACCATCAGCAACGCGCCGGACTGCACGGCGAGCGGAACCTCGCCCTCGTCGGCGTTCCAGTGCGTCGGCCATGCAAAAGACAACTACAACGACGCCAACATCACCGGCGCGCGCGCCGCGCTGAAGGTCGACCTCGACGACAACTGGTCGATCACGCCGATGCTGATGGGGCAGCAGACCATCTCGCACGGCAACTTCGCCAGCGACCCGGCGGTGGGCGACCTGGCCGTCACGCACTTCTATCCCGAACGCGTCAACGATCGCTGGTGGCAGGGCGCGCTGACCGTGCAGGGCAAGATCGGCAACTTCGACCTGACCTATGCCTACGCGCACCTCAAGCGCAACCAGGAGGAGCAGACCGACTACAGCGACTACGGATTCTGGTACGACGCGCTGTACGGTTCCGGCGCGTACTTCTACGACAACAGCGGCGCGCTGATCAATCCGTCGCAGCACATCAGCGATCGCGACGGCTACACCAACAGCAGCCACGAGCTGCGCCTGGTCTCGCCGGCGGACGATCGCCTGCGCCTGGTCGCCGGCGCGTTCTGGCAGAAGCAGAAGCACGACATCATGCAGAACTACCAGGTCGACGGCCTGGCCGACGCGCTCTCGGTCACCGGCTGGAACGACACCATCTGGCTGACCCGGCAGATGCGCTACGACCGCGACGAGGCGCTGTTCGGCGAATTGTCCTGGGATTTCATCCCCGACGTGCTCACCGGCACCTTCGGCGAACGCTATTACCGCACCAGCAACCAGCTGTACGGCTACTTCGGCTACGGCGCGGGCTTCTCCTCCAGCCAGGGCGAGGCCGCCTGCGTGTCGCCCGAGCCGTTCATGGGCGCGCCGTGCCTGGACTTCAACAAGCGGGTGAAGGAGAGCGGCAACCTCACCAAGTTCAACCTGACCTGGAACATCAGCGACACCAAGATGATCTACGCCACCCGCTCGGAGGGTTTCCGCCCCGGCGGCGTCAACCGGCGCGGCACCTTGCTGCCGTACCACGCCGACTTCCTGATCAACCAGGAGCTGGGCTGGAAGACCTCGTGGCTGGACAACCGGGTGTCCTTCAACGGCGCGGTGTTCCGCGAAACCTGGAACGATTTCCAGTTCCCGATCCTGGGCGCGAACGGCCTCACCGAAATCAAGAACGCCAACTCCGCCCGCATCGACGGCCTCGAATCGCAACTGAACTGGCAGGCCACCTACAACCTGCAACTGACCGCCGGCTGGGCGCTGTATCGCGCGCGGCTGACCGCCAACTACTGCGGCTTCACCGACGCCAGCGGGCGCCCGATCACCGACTGCCCGCCCGGCTCGCTCAATCCGCAGGACGGCAGCGTGGTGTCCGGGCCGCTGGCGCCCAAGGGTACCCAGCTGCCGATCACGCCGAAGTTCAAGGGCAACCTGATCGCGCACTACAGCTTCACCATCGGTGACAGCGATGCGTTCGTGCAGGCGGCGCTGGTCCACGTCGGCAAGCGCACGACCGACCTGCGCCTGAGCGAGCGCGCGCTGCTCGGCGACCTGCCCGCGTACAACACGCTGGACCTGTCCGCCGGCGTGCAGAAAGGCAGCTGGTCGGCCGACGTCTACGTCAACAACGCCTTCGACAAGCGGGCCGCCCAGTACAAGTACACCGAGTGCGGCGTCGACGTCTGCGGTGCGCACGGTGTGGTGGCGCAGTATCCGAACGGTCAGGTCTACACCGGCTACAGCCTGCCGCGTACCATCGGCATCCGCTTCAAGCAGGACTTCTGAGGACGCCCTGATCTTGCTCGCCATCCCGGCGAGGCGCTTTTCAACGGCCGAAGGGCCGGTCAAGCCGGGATCCAGCGCCTCCAAGCCATGCGACGTCAAGGCACCGGATTCCTGCCTTCGCAGGAATGACGAGCAGGGAGCCGATGGACCAGACCTTCCACAAGCCGTCCGCGACACGCCGCTGCCCGCTCATGCCGGGGCAGCGGCGGCCATCGCGCGCGATGTGACGCAGAATCGGATCGGGCGCTCCGCGAGCGCGCTAAAGTGGCGCTGACGGCATCGTTCGCCTGCCCGCGCCGCACACGCGAGGATCAGGCCGGGCGATGGTCCACGCGATGAGGTTTTCCCATGGTTCGTATCCGCTGCCCGTGGTTTTTCTCCCTGCCCCTGCTGCTGGCCTGCGCCGGCAGTGCCCACGCCGTCGATACCGGTCGCTCGCCAGCGCACCGGGCGCCGGTCGCGGACGCCCCGCCCGGGCCGACCCATTACCGGGACTGGCCGTCGATACGCGGCCCGTCGAGCGTCGACCCGGCGCTGGAGCAGCGCGTGCGCACGATCGTGGCCGGCATGACGCTGGCACAGAAGATCGGCCAGATGACCCAGGCCGAGATCAAGTCGATCACGCCGGCGCAGGTGACGCAGTACTACATCGGCTCGGTGCTCAACGGCGGTGGCTCCTGGCCGCAGCAGAACAAGCGCGCCGCCATCGGCGACTGGCTGGCGCTGGCCGACCGCCTGCACGACGCCTCGATGGCCACCGATGCCAAGGTGAAGATCCCGGTGATCTGGGGCACCGACGCGGTGCACGGCGACAACAACGTGTTCGGCGCCACCCTGTTCCCGCACAACATCGGCCTGGGCGCAGCGCATGACCCGGCGCTGATCGAGGCCATCGGCGAGGCCACCGCGCGCTCGGTGCGCGCCACCGGCATCGACTGGGCGTTCGCGCCCACGCTCGCGGTGGCGCAGAACGTGCGCTGGGGTCGCACCTACGAAAGTTTTTCCAGCGAGGCGCCGCTGGTGCGCGAGTACGCGCGCGCCTACGTCACCGGGCTGCAGGGCGACTTCGACGATCACCACGTGATGGCTACTGCCAAGCACTTCATCGGCGACGGCGCCACCTGGAACGGCGTCGACGAAGGCCAGGCCCGGGTCAACCGGCAGGACATGATCAACGTGCACGGCGCCGGCTACTTCGGCGCGCTGCGCGCCGGCGTGCTCAGCGTGATGGCCTCCTACAACAGCTGGGACGACGTGGCCGACGGCATCGACTACGGCAAGATGTCCGGCGCCCGCGACCTGCTCACCGGCGTGCTGAAGGAGAAGATGGGCTTCGACGGTTTCGTGGTCTCCGACTGGAATGCGATCGGCCAGCTGCCCGGCTGCAGCAACGCCAGCTGCCCGCAGGCGATCAACGCCGGCATCGACATGGTGATGGTGCCCGACGACTGGCAGGCCTTCATCGCCAACACCACCCGGCAGGTCGAGGACGGCCGGATCCCGATGAGCCGCATCGACGACGCGGTGAGCCGGATCGTGCGCGCCAAGCTGCGCATGGGCCTGTTCGGCAAGCGGCCCTCGCAGCGCGAAGGCGCCGGCGATGCCGCCGCCCTGCAGCACCGTGACTTGGCGCGTCGCGCGGTGCGCGAGTCGCTGGTGCTGCTGAAGAACAACCATGGCGCGCTGCCGCTGAAGGCGGGCACGAAGATCCTGGTGGTCGGCAAGAGCGCCGACAGCCTGCCGAACCAGACCGGCGGCTGGTCGCTGACCTGGCAGGGCACCGACAACACCAACGCCGACTTCCCGCACGCCGAGACGATCCTGGCCGGCATCCGCGCCGCCGATGGCGCGGCAAACGTCAGTTACAGCCAGACCGCCACCGGCATCGACCTCACGCCCTTCGACGCCATCGTGGCGGTGATCGGGGAAACCCCGTACGCGGAGATGAAGGGCGACATCAAGTTGCCGGCCACGCTGCGCCACAGCGATCGCTACCCGGAAGATCTTGCCGTGCTGCAGGCCGTGGCCAAGGCGCACAAACCGGTGGTGACGGTGTTCGTGTCCGGGCGCCCGCTGTTCGTCAACGACCTGCTCGATCTCTCCGATGCGTTCGTGGCGGCGTGGCTGCCGGGCACCGAGGGCGGCGGCGTGGCCGACGTGCTGTTCGCCATGGCCGACGGCAGCGGCCATCACGACTTCCGCGGCAGCCTGGCCATGCCGTGGCCGGGCGTGCCATGTCCCTACGCCGGCAACGGCCACGACCGGGCCGCCTGGCTGTTCGCTCCCGGCTATGGCCTGCGCTACACGGCCGCGCACGAACTGGAAACGCTGCCCACCTGGCCGGACGTGCAGGCCTGCCCCAGGCAGGGCGCACCGCGATGAAGCGAGCTCCCTTCGCGCCGCCGCACCAGGCCGCGGGTCCGGCCGGCATGCCGCATGGATGAGTCCCGCGGCGTCCCGCGCTGGCTCGCCATCGCGTCATTCGCGCTGATCACGCTGCTGGCCCTGCTGGCGCTGCGGCTGGCGTGGCGCCCGCCGGCGATGTTCGCCACCGTGGTCGCCTCGGTGCTGCAGCCGGGCGGCCCGGGGATCCAGCTGTGGCTGAGCACCCAGGATCGCCGCCTGCGCCTGGCCCGCCAGCTCGACGTGCCGGTCGGCGCGGCGGGATCGGCGCCGGCCGACGTGGTCATCGACACCAGCAAGACCTACCAGTCCATCGTCGGCTTTGGCGCGGCACTGACCGACGCATCGGCCTGGCTGCTGCAGAACAAGCTGAGCGCACCGGCGCGCCACGCGCTGTTGCTCGAACTGTTCGGCCCGCCGCCCGGACTCGACTTCAACATGATCCGGCTGACCATCGGCGCCTCGGATTTCTCGCTGCAGCCGTACACGCTGGACGACATGCCCGCCGGTGAGGTCGACCCCGAGCTGCAGCATTTCAACGTCGCCGCCAACGTGCCCTACCTCATCCCCACCGTGCAGGAGACGCTGGCGATCGACCCACAGCTGCGCATCATCGCCTCGCCGTGGAGCGCGCCGGCATGGATGAAGACCAGCGCCAACCTGATCGGCGGCAGCCTGCTCGAAGAGTACGAGGCGGCCTATGCGCAGTACCTGGTGAAGTACGTCGACACGTACCGCAGCTACGGCATCCCGATCTTCGCGCTGACCCTGCAGAACGAGCCCGGCTTCGTGCCGCTGAGCTACCCCGGCATGCTGCTCTCCGCCGGGCAGCGCGCGCGCATCATCGCGCAGTACCTCGGCCCGGCGCTGGCCGGACGCCGGCCGCCCACGCGCATCCTCGGCTGGGACCACAACTGGGACGAACCGCAGCAACCGCTGGACGTGCTCTACGACGCCGATGCCGCCCGCTACCTGGACGGCATCGCCTGGCACTGCTACCGCGGCGTGCCCGGCGCACAGAGCGACGTGCACCGCGCCTTTCCGCGCAAGGACGCCTACATCACCGAGTGTTCCGGCGGCGACTGGGAATCCAGCAAACACGGCGAACTGCTCTGGTTCGCGCGCGACCTGCTGCTCGGCGGCCTGCGCAACTGGGCGCGCGGCGTGGTGTACTGGAACCTGGCGCTGGACGAGAACTACGGGCCGCACTTCGGCGGCTGCGACACCTGCAAGGGCATCGTCACGATCGACTCGCGCAGCGGCGCGGTGAGCCGCAACGACGAGTACTACGCGTTCGCCCACTACAGCCGCTTCATCCACCCCGGCGCCGTGCGCATCTGGTCCACCGACACCGGCGACGACATCAAGAACGTCGCCTTCCGCAACCCCGACGGCGGATCGATCGTGCTGGTGCTGATCAACGGCAAGACCGCGCCGCACGAAGTCGCCGTGCAGCAAGGCGACCTCGACTTCCGCTACACCATGCCAGCCGAAAGCGTGGCCACCTTCGTGTGGCAAGCAGCCGCCGCGGCGGCCAAGGCCGCTGCCGCCGCCACGATCGCGCCGCCCGCAACGCCGGGCAGCGCCGGCTGACCAGGCTCTACTCCACGGTGACCGACTTGGCCAGGTTGCGCGGCTGGTCGACGTCGGTGCCGCGCAGCACGGCGACGTGGTAGGCGAGCAGTTGCAGCGGCACGGTGAACACGGCCGGGGCGATGAAGTTGCCGCCGGACTGCACGCGCAGGGTCACGCCGTTGCCGGCGGTGTCGTCCATGCCGGCGGCGCCGTCGGCGAACACGATCAGGCGACCGCCACGGGCGCGTACTTCCTGCAGGTTGGATTTCAGCTTGTCCAGCAGCGGGCCGTTCGGCGCCACCGCCACCACCGGCATGTTCTCGTCGACCAGCGCCAGCGGGCCATGCTTGAGCTCGCCGGCGGGGTAGGCCTCGGCGTGGATATAGGAGATTTCCTTGAGCTTGAGCGAACCTTCCAGCGCCACCGGGTAGTGCGCGCCGCGGCCGAGGAACAGCGCGTGCTGGCGATGGATGAAGTCGCCGGCCAGTTCGATGATCGCCGGCTCCAGCTTTAGCGCGTTCTCGATCGCGCGCGGCAGGCGCTGCAGTTCCTCGCACAGCGCCGCGTAGCGTTGCGGGTCGAGGCCGTTGCGGTGCGCCAGCTCCAGCGCCAGCAGGGCCAGGCCGGCCAGCTGCGTGGTGAAGGCCTTGGTCGAGGCCACGCCGATCTCGGGCCCGGCGCGGGTCATCAACTTGAGGTCCGCCTCGCGCACCAGCGACGATTCCGGCGAGTTGCAGATGACCAGGGTGCCGAGGTAGCCGCGTCGGCGCGACTCGCGCATCGCGGCCAGCGTGTCGGCGGTTTCGCCCGACTGCGAGATCGCCAGGAACAGCGTACCCGGCGGCACCACGGTCTCGCGGTAGCGGTATTCGCTGGCCACCTCCACCGCGACCGGCAGGCGCGCGAATTCCTCGATCCAGTACTTGGCCACCAAACCGGCGTGATAGCTGGTGCCGCAGGCGATGATGTGCACGCCGCGGGTGGCGGCGAGCAGCGCCTCGCTGTCGATGCCGAAGATGTTCGGCAGCACGCCGTGCGCGCCGACGCGCGCCTCCAGCGTGTCGGCCACCGCGCGCGGCTGCTCGAAGATTTCCTTCTGCATGTAGTGGCGGTACTCGCCGCGCTCGACGGCGTCGGTGGACAGCTCGCTCTCGTACACCTTGCGCTCGACCGGCGTGCCGTCCAGCGCGAACACCTGCACGCCGTCGCGGGTGATCTCGACCACGTCGTCCTCGTCCAGGTGCAGCATCTTGTTGGTGACCTGGATCAGCGCCTGCGCATCGGAGCCGAGAAAGTTCTCGCCGATGCCGAGGCCGACCAGCAGCGGGGCGCCGCGGCGCGCGCCGACCACGCGATCGGGCTCGTCGCTGCTGAGCACCGCGATCGCATAGGCGCCTTCCAGCTCGCGCACGGTGGCCAGCACCGCCTCGCGCAGGTTCTGGCCCTGGCCGATGCGTCGGTCGATCAGCGCGGCCATCACCTCGGTGTCGGTTTCCGAAGTGAACACGTGGCCGGCGGCCTGCAGTTCGGCGCGCAGGCCGGCGTAGTTCTCGATGATGCCGTTGTGCACGATCGCCACCCGGCCGGCGATGTGCGGGTGCGCGTTCGCCTCGTTCGGCACGCCATGGGTGGCCCAGCGGGTATGCGCGATGCCGGTGCCGCCGGACAGCGGGTCGGCCAGGTACAGCGCCTCCATCTCGCGCACCTTGCCCTTGGCGCGCACGCGGCGGATCGCGCCGTGGTCGAGCACGGCCACGCCGGAGGAGTCGTAGCCCCGGTATTCGAGCGCTTTCAGGCCGGCGATAAGCAGCGGGGCGACATCGCGTTGGGCTACGGCGGCAACGATTCCACACATGGCGGAGCTTCCTTCGGTTCTGGCCCGGGTCGCCCCGGGCTGTTTTGAAAGTGCCTGGCGCGGCCGGTCAATTCACCTTGCGGCGCAGCCAGTTCAGCAGGTCGATGCGGGTGATCAGGCCGAGGAAATCGTCGCCGTCGACCACGATGGCCACGTGACCGCGCTCGAACACCGGCAGCAGCGATTCGATCGGCGAGCGCACGTCGAGCCGGTGCAGGTCGGCGATCATCGCGGTGGACACCGGGTCGCGGAAGCGCGTCTCGTCGGCGTGCACGTGCATCAGCACGTCGGACTCGTCGACGATGCCGACCAGCTTGCGGCCGTCCATCACCGGCAACTGCGACACGTCGTACAGCTTCATGCGGTTGTAGGCGGTGATCAGCAGCTCGTTGGGGCCGACCACCACGGTGTCGCGCTGGGCGAACGGGCGCAGCAGAAGGTCGCGCAGGTCGCCGTGCTGCTCGCGCTCGATGAAGCCGTTGTCGAGCATCCAGTAGTCGTTGTAGAGCTTGGACAGATACTTGTTGCCGGTGTCGCAGACCAGGGTCACCACGCGTTTCGGCGTGGTCTGTTCGCGGCAGTAGCGCAGCGCCGCGGCAAGCAGAGTGCCGGTCGACGAGCCGCCCAGGATGCCTTCCTTCGCCAGCAGCTCGCGCGCGGTCAGGAAGCTCTCCTTGTCGGAGATCGCGTAGGCCTTCTTCACCCGGGTGAAGTCGCTGATCGAGGGCAGGAAATCCTCGCCGATGCCTTCGACCATCCAGCTCGCCGACTTGGTCGAGAGCGTACCCTCGTTGATGTACTGCGCCAGGATCGAGCCGACCGGGTCGGCCAGGATCAGCTCGGTCTGCGGCGAATGTTCGGCGAAGAACTTCGACAGCCCGCTCAGCGTGCCGGACGAGCCGCAGCCGACCACCACGGCATCCACCTTGCCGTCCATCTGCTCGAGGATTTCCGGGCCGGTGCTGGCGATGTGCGCGGCCGGGTTGTCGGGGTTGCCGAACTGGTTGATGAAGTAGGCGCCGGGCGTTTCGCGGGCAATCCGCTCGGCCATGTCCTGGTAGTACTCGGGGTGGCCCTTGGCCACGTCGGAGCGGGTCAGCACCACCTCGGCGCCCATCGCCTTGAGGTTGAAGATCTTCTCGCGGCTCATCTTGTCCGGCACCACCAGGATCAGCCGGTAGCCTTTCTGCTGCGCGACCAGGGCCAGGCCCAGGCCGGTGTTGCCGGCGGTGCCCTCGACCAGGATGTCGCCCGGGCGGATGCGGCCGTCCTTCTCGGCGCCCTCGATCATCGACAGGCCGATGCGGTCCTTGATCGAGCCGCCGGGGTTGGCGCTCTCGAGTTTCAGGAACAATTCGCACGCACCCGTATCGAGGCGCCTCGCGCGAACCATCGGGGTGTGTCCGATCAGTTCGAGGACACTCTGGTGAACCGTCATGGGGGCTCCGTCGCTGGCGTGGCGGCGTCGGCGCAAAGCCGTGGCCGCAGAACCCCCATGATAACCGAGCCGCCGGATACGCTGCGGCCCCGGCAATCTTCCCGATGACTGTTTCAGGGAAGACCCGGGGCCGCGCCAGCGAACCGTTGCGTCAGTGGATGAGGTGCGCCCTGTCGGCCCACATGCGTTCAAGCCGCGCCTTGGCCAGCAGTTTCTCCTTCTTCATGCCGGCGAGGGTGGCGTCGTCGATGGGAAGCACGCCGATATCGGCGTCGTGCACCTTGCTGTCGAGCTCCCGATGGTGCTGATAAAGCCGGCGGAACTCCGCGTCCGCCTTCATCAATGCCTCGACATCATCGCGCTGCTGGTTTTCGAACATGATCCGACCTCCTGCGAGTGAACGGACGGTTGCCGCCACGTTGGCGGACCGCCGACAGCTGAATCGGCGCACACCCGCGACCCACGCCGGTCAACCGGAACGCAGGTGGGGATCTGAACGTGGGATGGGCGCATGATTCAGGTCGTTGACCCCGGTGGCCTGGATGCCTCCCGGGGCTTTGACCCTACTCCGCCGATCTGGCCGGCGCAAGGCGTCGGATCACACTTCGGTCGGTGCATTAAATACCTGTCAAAACAGTGTTTTGCAGGCATTGGGCGGCGGCTGGCCGCAGCCCGTGGAGGCGCTGCGGCAAAGCGCCGCCCGGCGCCGTTTCAGTGCCCCGCGGAGTGCTTGCGGGTGGGCTTTTTCTGCTCGGCGGGAGCCGGTGGCGGGGTGTTTCCATCGTCCATCTGCGCGCGCATCGCCTTGGCCGCCTGCGCCGCCTGCGCCGCCTCGCGGCGGGCCGCCCGCGCCACCTTGCTCTGTGCCGCGGCCAGCTTCTTGGCCCGCTCGGCTTCGGCCCGCGCCTGCTCGGCCTGCTGCGAATATTCGATGCCCTGCTGCTGCAGGCGCGCGGCCTCCTCCTGCGCCAACTGGTTCTGCAGGCGCTGCCGGGCCAGCTCCAGCCGGGCCATGTCCGCCTCGCGGCGGCTGTTGGCGAGCAGGATCTGGTCGTGTTCGCGATCGAGCTGGTTCAGCTTGACCTGGGCGTCCTGCAACTGCGCGGCGGTCTTGGCCAGGTCGACGCGGCGCTCGGCGAGGTACAAGGCATGCGGCCGGTCGCCACGTCCGGCCTCCTCCAGCGCGCGGATCGCCTCGCGGGCTCGCGCCTGTTCGGACAGGGCGTAATGGCCGAGGCCGGGATCGTTGGCAAGCTGGTCCAGGCTGCCGCGCAGGCGGTTGATGTCGATGTCGTCCTGGCGTGCCTGCGCGGCACCGACCAGGGCCAGCGCCAGGCCGGCGCCAGCGAGCAGTTGGGCAAGGCGCTTCATGGCTGGCCTCCGGGAATGCTGCTGGCGGCCGCGGGATCGTCATTGCCGGGGATCGGCGTGCCGTCGACCGGCGCGGAGAGCACCGAGGCCGAAGGCGCCGGCATGTCGCCCACCGGCAACGGCGCGGAAGAGTCGGCGGCGGGTGCCGGGATCGCCTGTTCCATCTGCTGCTGCCGGGCGGCCAGTTGCTCGCCCTCGCTGCGCAGGCGGGTGTTTTCCTGCAGCTTGCCCTGCATCTCGGCACGGGCCGCGCCCAGCCGCGCCTTGACCCGCGCCAGCTCGGCATCGGCGCCGGATTCCTCGGCGAGGTTCGCGGCATCGGCAAACTTGCGCGCCGCCATCGCCTCCTGCGCCTGCTGGAACTTGTCCTGCGCGAAACCGAGGTCGACCGGCGCGTAATCCGCCGCGCCGGCGTCACGGGCGGCCTGCAGCTGGTATTGGGCCAGGTTCATCGCGTCATTCGGCGGCGGCGCCGTGGCGCAACCGGCCACGGCCAGGGTCAGCGCCAGCATGGTGGCCGCCGCGCGCATGCGGCGCGCGAGCGCGGCCGATGGGGAAAAGAAGTACATCACAGTCCTCATGGTGTGTTGCAGCGTATTGTGGGCAGGCATAATCGTGCAATGCAATGTACATCGGGAACCCAGGGGTAAAACGTGGACATCGGCTACTTCCTCAAGCTCATGGTAGACAAGGGCGCGTCGGACATGTTCCTGTCCACCGGTGCCCCGGTGAACATCAAGGTCGAGGGCAAGCTTTATCCGCTGGGCAATACCGGCCTGCCGAGCGGCATGGTCAAGAAGATCGCCTATTCGCTGATGGACGAGGGCCAGGTGCCGCAGTTCGAACGCAACCTCGAACTGAACATGGCATTGGCGGTGAAGGAAGCCGGCCGCTTCCGCATCAACGTCTTCAAGCAGCGCGGCGAAGTGGGCATGGTGATCCGCGCGATCAAGAGCGAGATCCCCTCGATCGAGCAGCTGCAGCTGCCGCCGATCTTCCGCGACCTGATCATGGAGCCGCGCGGACTGATCCTGGTGGTGGGCGCCACCGGCTCGGGCAAGTCGACCACGCTGGCGGCGATGATCGACCAGCGCAACTCGCAGTCGCCCGGGCACATCCTCACCATCGAGGACCCGATCGAATACCTGCACCGGCACAAGCGCTCGATCGTCAACCAGCGCGAGGTCGGGCTGGACACGCACAGCTACCACGAGGCGCTGAAGAACGCGATGCGCGAGGCGCCGGACGTCATCATGATCGGCGAGATCCGCGACACCGACACGATGGAGGCGGCCATTGCCTTCTCCGAGACCGGCCACCTGTGCCTGGCCACGCTGCACTCCAACAACTCCGACCAGACGCTGGAGCGCATCCTCAACTTCTTCCCCGAATCGGCGCACAAGAACGTGCTGATGAACCTGGCGCTGAACCTGCGCGCGGTGATCAGCCAGCGCCTGGTGATCGGCAAGGACGGCCGCCGCATCCCGGCCGCCGAGGTGCTGCTGAACACGCCGCTGATCCGCGACATGATCCGCCGCGGCCAGATCCACGAGATCAAGGACGCCATGGATCGCAGCCTGCAGGAAGGCATGCAGACCTTCGACCAGTCGCTGTACAAGCTGTACAAGGAGGGCCGCGTGGAACTGGACGAGGCCCTCAGCAAATCCGACTCCCGCGATGGCCTCGCCCTCAAGATCCGCCTCGCCGAAGGCGGCAACAGCAGCGCCGAACTGGCCGGCAACGACCCGTACGGGATGGGGTTTTAGAGCTGAGGGGTGAGTGGAGAGGAGTGAGGAGTGAGAGAGAGCTGGACGAGGCGACGTGTACCTTCTCTCACTCCTCACTCCTCTCCACTCACTTCCCGCTCACGGTGCGTCGGGTTGCGCCTCCGGCGCCGCACGCTGAAACGCTTCCAGCTCGTTGCAGGCGGCGTGGATGCGCGTAATGGTGGGGTAGTCGTCGAGCGGCAGTTTCCAGCGAATGGCGTTGTAGACCTGCGGGATCAGGCAGGCATCGGCCATGCTCGGGGTTTCGCCGTGGCAGTAGCGGCCGGTGGCGGCGCTCTCCGCCAGCATGGCCTCGATCGCCTTGAAGCCGGCATCGATCCAGTGCCGCGACCAGGCTGCCCGCTGCTCCTCGCTGGCGCCGAAGTCCTTCTCCAGATGCTGCAGCACGCGCAGGTTGCCCAGCGGGTGAATGTCGCAGCACACCGCCATGGCCAGCGCGCGCACCTGGGCGCGGCCGCGGGCGTCGACCGGCAGCAGCGCGGTTTCCAGCTCCGGGTGCATCTCGTCCAGGTATTCCATGATCGCCAGTGACTGGGTCAGCACACGGTCGCCGTCGCACAGCACCGGCACGGATTCGAGCGGGTTCAGCGCCTGGTATTGCGCCGTGTGCTGCTCGCCGCCGTCGCGCACGAGGTGCACCGGACGCGTCTCGTAGTCCAGGCCCTTCAGGTTCAGCGCGATGCGCACGCGATAGGCAGCACTGGAACGCCAGTAGCTGTAGAGCACCAAGCCGGTCGCCATGAGCGGTCCCCCCCTGCGTGGATAGCCTGCAGTTTAGCCACAAGTGCAGCCGTTGCGCGCGCCCGCGTGTCGTCGGCCCGGCGTGCCTCGCCAGGCCGCGTTTGCATCACTGCCGCGGCCACCGGACAATAGGCGGTTGCAGCCGGTTCTGGCTAGCCCCCACCATCCAACGGAGTTGTGCCGTGTCCGTCATCCGCATGAGCGACCTCGACCTGCGCAACCAGCGCGTGCTGATCCGCGAAGATCTCAACGTGCCGATCGACGAACAGGGCCGGATCACCTCGACCCAGCGCCTCGACGCCGCCCTCCCGACGATCCTGGCCGCCCGCGACGCCGGCGCGAAGGTGATGGCGATGTCGCACCTGGGCCGGCCCAAGGAAGGCCAGTTCGACGCCGAATCCTCGCTGGCGCCGGTGGCGCTGTGGCTGAGCAGCAAACTCGACCAGCCGGTGCGGCTGGTGGCCGACTACCTGGTCAACGGTGTCGAGGTGGCCGCCGGCGAGGTGGTGCTGCTGGAAAACTGCCGCATGAACGTCGGCGAGGGCAAGGACGACGACACGCTGGCGAAGAAATATGCCGCGCTGTGCGACATCTTCGTGATGGACGCGTTCGGCACCGCGCATCGCGCACAAGCCTCGACCCACGGCGTGATCAGGTACGCCCCGGTCGCCGCCGCCGGCCCGTTGCTGTGCGCCGAGCTGGATGCGCTGGGCAAGGCGCTGGAGCACCCGGCGCATCCGCTGCTGGCGATCGTGGCCGGCTCCAAGGTGTCGACCAAGCTGACCCTGCTGGACAACCTGATCGGCAAGGTCGACCAGCTCATCGTCGGCGGCGGCATCGCCAACACCTTCATCGCCGCGATGGGACACTCGGTCGGCAACTCGCTGGTGGAAATGGATCTGCTCGACGCGGCGAAGAAGGTGCTGGCCGACGCCAAACGACGCGGCGCCGAAGTGCCGATGCCGATCGACGTGGTGGTGGCGCCGGCGTTCTCCGCGCAGGCCCCGGCCACGATCAAGCCGGTCGACCAGGTCGGTGCGGACGAGATGATCCTCGACATCGGCCCGCAGACCGCCGAACTCTACGCCGCCCTGATCGCCAAGGCCGGCACGGTGGTGTGGAACGGCCCGGTCGGCGTGTTCGAGTTCGACGCGTTCGGCAAGGGCACCGAAACGCTGGCGCGCGCGATCGCGGCGTCGAACGCGTTCTCGATCGCCGGCGGCGGCGACACGCTGGCCGCGGTCGACAAGTACGGCATCGCCGACCAGGTCTCCTACATCTCCACCGGCGGCGGCGCGTTCCTGGAATTCCTCGAAGGCAAGGAACTGCCGGCGGTCACCGCACTGAAGGCGCGAGCCGCGAAGTAATGCTCTGCCTGTTCGACCTCGACGGCACCCTGATCGATTCCGAGCACGGCATCACCGCCTGCGTGAAGCATGCGCTGGCGCGGCTGGACGTGCCGGCGCCGGCACATGCGGAACTGCGCCGCTGGATCGGCCCGCCGCTGCGGCACAGCTTCGCGCCGCTGCTGGATCACGACGCCGAACGGATCGAGGCGGCGGTGGCGTACTACCACGAGCGCTTCAACACGCTCGGCTGGCGCGAGCACGAGATCTATCCGGGCATCGAGCTGCTGATCGAGCGGCTGCGCGGCGCCGGCCACCAGCTCGCCGTGGTCACCAGCAAGCCGCACCGCCACGCCGCGCCGATCCTCGCCCACCTGCCGTTCGGCGACGCGTTCCTGCGCCTGTACGGCCCGCACCCGGACAGCGCGCACAGCGAGAAGGCCACGATGATCGCCGAGGCACTGGCGGACTTCGGTGCCGATCCTGCCGACACGGTGATGATTGGCGACCGCCACTTCGACATCGACGGCGCCGTCGCCAACCGCGTGCGTGGCTTCGGTGTGCTCTGGGGTTTCGGCAGCCGCGCGGAACTGGAACAGGCCGGCGCCCACGCCATTGCGGCAACGCCGGACGAACTGGCCGGACTGCTCGACTGATACTCGGCCCGCGCATCGCGTAGATACCGTCTTGCCTCTCGTCAGGCAAGTGCGGTTTTGGGATCAAAAAATTTGCCGGAACGGATGACGCCCCAGGCGATGTGGAGCAGCTTGCGCATGGCTGCGCCCAAGGCAAGCTTGCGCGGCTTGCCGCGGGCTACCAGCCGATCGAACAAGGCACGCACGGCCACGTTGTGGCGGATGGCCGTCATCGCCGGCATGTAGAGCTTGGCGCGTAGCAGTGCATGACCCAGCTTGGACAGGCGACTTTGCCCCGCCCATTTGCCCGACTCGCGGATGGCGGGATTCATGCCGGCAAAGGCATCGAGCTTGCGCGGGTCGTCGAACCGGCGCAGGTCACCAGCGCATCCCAGCACAAAGGCCGCGGTGAGTTCGCCAATCCCGGGAATGGAGGACAGCAGATCGGTATCCCGGCGCAGGCCCGGGTCCGAGTCGATGTGGTTGTTGATTTCCTTCTTCAGCTCCGCGATCTGGGCGTCCAGCGTCTCCATCACGTCGGTGATGGAGCCGTGCACCGCACGATCACTGACATCCAGCCGGTTGCGTTCCATCTGGCGCATGCCCTCCAGGTCGTTCAGCCGGTGGATCAGGGCGCGCAACTTGCGCTGGGCGGGCGTCGGTGGTGTCCACGGACGCAAGGAGGTGCCTACCTGCAGCTGCGCCATCGCAAAACGGGAAATCAGCTTGGCGTCCGTGCGATCGGTCTTGGTGCGCGACAACTCGCTCTTGGCATAGGCGGCGACCTGGGCCGGATTGGCCACGTAAACGGTCACGCCGCGCTCCACCAGGAAGGTGGCCAGTGCCTCGTGGTACACGCCCGTCGCCTCCATGCACACCGCCGCTCCCGGCGCGTGGTGATCCATCCAGTCGCCCAGCATGTCAAGGCCCGCGGGCGTGTTGGGTAACTTGCCCTTGGTGCGGTACTTGCCCTTCGATTCCAGCGGCATGGCCACGTCAAAGGTGGCTTTGGCCACGTCGATACCCACCATCGGTTCGGTCATTGCAGTCAATCCTCATGAACGTTCGGACATCCGATCATCGAAGATCCGCCAAGCCGATCCTTACGCGTGCAGGCTCACGCCGGGGCGGGCCTAAGATACCGTTGCAGCTTGCGGCAGATAAAACGGAACGGGGGCGCGAATCTACGGCGCTGGCGCAAAGCCAAGGGAGCCCGACGGCGTCACCCCGTTCCCACCGATGATCAGTCGGCGATTCTCGTCCAGTCGCGAACCAGAATCGACACATAAGGAGCCCGCTCGCTGGCGATGTTTTGCTCTAGTGGTTGAGAGATCCAGAGCAAAAGCATCGCCCGCGAGCGGGCTCCTACAACAACACGCGTTTCAGCGGATAACGCGCTTCACCGCATCGATCACATGCGCCACGGTGAAGCCGAAGTGCTCGAACAGCTGCGGCGCAGGAGCGGAGGCGCCGAACGTGGTCATGCCGACCACTTCGCCGTCCAGGCCCACGTACTTGCGCCAGAAGTCGGCGGTGGCCGCCTCCACCGCCACCCGGGCGCGGCACCAGAGCGGCAGCACGCCTTCGCGGTATTCCAGCGGCTGCGCGTCGAACACCTCGGTGCACGGCATCGACACCACGCGCACGGCCACGCCCTGTTGCGCCAGCGCGCGCGAGGCTTCCATCGCCAGCTCCACTTCCGAACCGGTGGCGATCAGGATCGCCTGGAACTTCGTGTCCAGCGGATCGGACAGCACGTAGCCGCCGCGCAGGATGTCGGCGACCTGCTGAGTGCTGCGCTGCTGGTGCCTGAGGTTCTGCCGCGAGAAGATCAGGCAGGACGGCGCGCCCCTGCGCTCGATCGCCGCCTTCCACGACGCGGCCGACTCGACCGCATCGCACGGGCGCCACAGCTGGTTGTTCGGGATGTAGCGCAAGCTGGCCATGTGCTCGACCGGCTGATGGGTCGGGCCGTCCTCGCCCAGGCCGATCGAATCGTGCGTGTAGACGTGGATCGCGTGCGCCGGGATCAGCGCGCTCATGCGCACCGCGTTGCGTGCGTAGTCGGAGAACACCAGGAAGGTGGCATCGTAGGGAATGAAGCCGCCGTGCAGGGCCAGACCATTCGCGACCGCGGTCATGCCGAACTCGCGCACGCCGTAGTAGACGTAGTTGCCCTTGCCGTCCGCACTGTTGCCGGTGGCGGCGTCGAGGCTGCCCTTCCACTTGGTGAGATTGGAGCCGGCCAGGTCGGCCGAACCGCCGATCAGCTCCGGCAGCAACGGCGCAAACGCCTCGATGCTCATCTGCGAAGCCTTGCGCGAGGCCACTTCGGGACCGTCGGCCTGCAGCTTGTCGATGAACGCCTGCGACTTCGCGGCCCAGTCGGCCGGCAGTTCGCCGCGCATGCGGCGCTTGAACTCGGCGGCCAGTTCCGGATGCGCGGCGGCGTACCTGGCGAACGCATCGTTCCAGGCCTGTTCGGCGGCGGCGCCCTTGGCCTTGTGATCCCAACCGGCATAGATCTCGGCCGGGATCTCGAACGGTGCGTACTTCCAGCCCAGCTGCTCGCGCGCGGCGGCGATCTCGTCCTTGCCCAGCGGCGCGCCGTGGCTTTCCTCCTTGCCCTGCTTGTGTGGCGCGCCGAAGCCGATGACGGTTTTCGCGCAGATCAGGGTGGGCTTGTCGTGCCGCGTGGTGGCCTTGGCGATCGCCTGTTTGATCGCCTCGGCATCGTGCCCGTCCACGCCGCGGATCACGTTCCAGCCGTACGCCTCGAAGCGCGCCGGGGTGTCGTCGGTGAACCAGCCATGGACTTCACCGTCGATCGAGATGCCGTTGTCGTCGTAGATCGCCACCAGCTTGCCCAAGCCCCAGGTGCCGGCCAGCGAGACGACTTCGTGCGAGATGCCTTCCATCAGGCAGCCGTCGCCGAGGAATACGTAAGTGTGGTGATCGACCACATCGTGGCCCGGACGGTTGAAATGCGCCGCCAGTACCTTCTCGGCCAGCGCGAAGCCGACCGCATTCGCCAGGCCCTGGCCGAGCGGACCAGTGGTGGTCTCCACTCCCGGCGTTTCGCTGGCTTCCGGGTGGCCGGCGGTCTTCGAATGCAGCTGGCGGAAGCGCTTGAGCTGATCCATCGGCAGGTCGAAGCCGCTCAGGTGCAGCAGCGCGTACTGCAGCATCGAGCCGTGGCCGTTGGACAGCACGAAGCGGTCGCGGTTGGGCCACTTCGGGTTGGCCGGATTGAACTGCAGGAAGTCGTTCCACAGCACCTCGGCGATATCGGCCATGCCCATCGGCATGCCCGGATGACCGGACTTGGCCGCTTCCACGGCGTCCATGGCAAGGGCTCGCACGGCGTTGGCGAGTTCGCGGCGGGTGGTCATCGGGCGTCTCCGGAGGGTGCAAAAGCGCCCATTGTCGCCGATCCGGTCGCGCGGTGTCGCGCGCCGGACACGGCCCGGGGCACGGCCCGCATTCGGCCGGCTTAATCTGCGCTTAATACTGAACTAATGAGTATTGAATCTTTCGGGGCACCACCCATCTAAGTCTTCGTGTCGCCGCCCGTCTTGGGCGGGGCGCATTCGACAAACGGCCCTCCCCATCCGGGGCCAACTGTCCTGACCATTGGAGCCTCATCCATGAAAACCAAGAAAACACTGCTCGCCCTCGCTCTCGTCTCTGCCGGCCTGGTGGCCGTCCCCGCCGCCTTCGCGCAGAACGCGCCCGCCGACAACGCCGGCTGGTTCGTCAACGGCAACATCGGCCGCACCGCGATCAACCATGGGCCGTACGACGGCCATGACACCGGCTATGCCTTGAACGGCGGCTACCGTTGGTCGCTGGCGCCGAACTTCGCGCTGGGCGCCGAGGTGGGCTACAACGACCTGGGCAACATCCACGCCAAGAACATCTTCAACAGCGACCCGGTCGTCGCCGACAACAAGTCGCAGCTGCACGGCTGGACGGTGGGTGCCAATGCGCGCCTGGACATGACCCCCAACTGGTACCTCAGCGGCCGCGCGGGCCTGTACAGCTGGACCGGTCACGGCATGAACAACGACGTGAACCCGATCCGCAAGGGCCTGGACGACAACAGCTGGTACGCCGGCGCGGGCATCGGCTACAACATCACCCCGCAGCTCAGCGTGGGCGTGAACTACGACTACTTCGATGCCAACAAGGACAACATCGACCTCAGCACGGACATGGTCTCGGCCAGCGCCGAGTACCGTTTCTGAAGTTTCATCGTCTGACGCAAAAAAGGGCGCCGCAAGGCGCCCTTTTTCTTTCGCGGAAGCACTCCGGTGGTCAGCCGTTCCACTGCCCCAGCGCGGCCAGACCGTTGTCACGGGCGCGGGCGTGCACGATCTTTTGCGCCTCGGCGACGTTGGCCTTCAGGTCCTTCGACCACAACTGCAGCGCGGCCTGCTGCATCGCGCGGCCGTAGGAGAACGACAGCGGCCACGGGTGCGGGCCGATCTGGTTCATCGCGTTGAGATGCGCGGTGGACTGCTGATCGCTCTGCCCGCCGGAGAGGAACACGATGCCCGGCAGCGAGGCCGGCACGGTGGACTTGAGCACGCGCACGGTGGCCTCGGCCACTTCCTCGACGTCGACTTGCTCATCTGAGTCCTTGCCCGGAATGACCATGCTGACCTTCAGGATCGTGCCTTCGAGCATCACGTTCTGCTCGTACAGCGCGTTGAACAGGCTGCGCAGCACCGCCTCGTGCACTTCGTAGCTGACCTCGATGCTGTGGTCGCCGTCCATGATCACTTCGGGCTCGACCATCGGCACCAGGCCGGCCTCCTGGCACAGCGCGGCGTAACGAGCCAGCACGTGGCAGTTCGCCTCGATCGCGGTGGAGCTGGGGTTTTCCTCGGAGATGTTGATCACCGCGCGCCACTTGGCGAACTGGGCGCCCAGCTTCGCGTATTCCTGCAGGCGTTCGCGCAGGCCGTCGAGGCCTTCGGTGACCACGTCGCCGGGGAAACCGGCCAGCGGCTGCGGGCCCTTGTCGACCTTGATGCCGGGGATGATGCCGTTCTTCTTCATCACCTGGGTGAACGGCACGCCGTCCTTGGTGGACTGGCGGATCGTCTCGTCGAACAGGATCGCGCCGGAGATGTGCTCGGACAGGCCCGGCGTGGTCAGCAGCAACTCGCGGTAGGCGCGCCGGTTCTCTTCGGTGTTCTCGATGCCGACGGCCTCGAAGCGCTTGCGGATGGTGTTGGTCGACTCGTCGATCGCGATGATGCCCTTGCCGGGCGCAACCATCGCCAGGGCGACGCTTTCGAGATCTTCAATGCTCATTGGTGACTCCGCGATGGTGGGGGCGATGCCCGGCCACCCATGGTGGGCGCCGCCTCGAGAACGAAGCGGCATGGTGAAAAACGCCGATTATAGGCCAGATCGGGGCCACGACGGGCCGAAACGACGCCGCACCCCGCAGGCACTGCCGGCTCAGCTCAGGCCGGGTAGCCGGGCAGCTTGCACGGGGCCATCAGCTGGGCGCGCGCGGCCGGGTCCTTGGGACCGTTGAACACCACGATGTAATACGTGGCCACCGGCTGGTGGATGTTGTTGTTCAGCGACGGGCCGTAGCGGAAATTGGCCACTGCGCTGCGCGCCATCGGGCCGAGGTCGCTCTTCGGCTCCACCTTGGCCACCTGCACGTCCATCGGCACGCCATCGGAACCGACGGTGTAGGTCACCGCCACGCAGCCGGGCTTGTCCAGGTTGAGGCCGCTGTTGGGCGCATCCATCTGCACCTGGGTGTTGAGCAGGATCCAGTAGCGGTACAAGTCCTGCTGGTCGATCTTGACCGTCTGCGCCAGCACCGGCGCGGCGGCGCCCAGGGCGAGCGCGAACAGCACGCCGCGGCACACGGAGGAAAACGGGATGTTCATGGCAGGCTCCGGCAACGTGTCGATGGCCACAGTGTAGCTGCCTGCACGCCGCGCCAGCGTCAACGATGCCGCGGCGACGCGGCCGGTTCAGGCTTCACAGGTCGCGCAGGCTGTCGATGGTGCCGTCGGGGCCGACCGCGAGCAGCTTCAGCGTGTTGGTGCCGCCGACGTGGCCGACGCGGTCGCCGTAGGTGATCACCACGCTGTCACCCTGGACCAGCCTGTCCTGTTCGAACAGCAGGCGCACCGCGGCGCGGGTGGAAGCGGCCATGCTCTGTTTCTCGCCGTGGCTGAACTCCACCGGCTGGACGTCGCGCAGCAGCTGCATGCGCCGCCGTGCAGAGGCCGACGGCGACATGCCGTAGATCGGCACCGCGCTGCGGTAGCGCGACAGCCATTGCGCGGTGGCGCCGGATTCGGTCAATGCCACGATCGCCCGCACGCCGAGCTGGCCGGCCAGCATCATCGCGGCCAGCGCGATCGCCTGGTCGGTGCGGTCGAGTCGGTGGCCACCGGCGGAGAGGTCGTCCTTGGGCTCGAACTGGCGCTCGGCGCCGAGGCAGATCCGCGTCATCGCGGCCACCGCCTTGTCCGGATGCGCACCGGCGGCGGTTTCCTCCGACAGCATCACCGCATCGGTGCCGTCGATCACGGCATTGGCCACGTCGAGCACTTCGGCGCGGGTCGGGATCGGCGAGCGCACCATCGACTGCAGCATCTGGGTGGCGGTGATCACCGCGCGATTGCGCTGCACTGCCTCGCGGATGATCTTCTTCTGCAGGCCGGGCAGCTCGGCATCGCCGATCTCCACGCCCAGGTCGCCGCGCGCCACCATCACCACGTCGGAGGCGTCGATGATCTCGCCCAGTACCGGGATGGCGTCGGCGCGCTCGATCTTGGCCACCAGCGCGGCACGCCCGCCGGCCAGCTTGAGCAGGCGGCGGGCCTGGTGCATGTCGTCGGCCGAACGCACGAAGGACACGGCGAGGAAATCCGCGCCGATCTCGGCGGACAGCTGGATGTCCGCCTTGTCCTTGTCCGACAGCGCGTCGACGGAAAGCCCGCCGCCCTGCCGGTTGAGCCCCTTGCGGTTGGACAGCTTGCCGGCCACCAGCACCTCGCAGCGCACTTCGCTGCCGACCACCTCGCGCACGGTGAGCCCCACCAGTCCGTCGTCAAGCAACAGCACGTCACCGGCGCTCACGTCATCGGGCAAGCCGTAATAGCTCACGCCCACGCGGGTGGCGTCGCCGGGAGGCACGCCGGGGCGGCAATCGAGCACGAAGCTGGCACCTTCGACCAGCTGCACCGGGCCGTCGGCGAAGGTCTCGATGCGGATCTTCGGCCCCTGCAGATCGGCCAGCACGCCGACCTCGCGGCCCGCAGCCTCGGCCGCTTCGCGCACCGCCCGCGCGCGGGCGCGGTGATCATCGGGCTCGCCGTGCGAGAGGTTGAGGCGCACGACGTCGACGCCTTCGTCGATGAGCTTGCGCAGCGCGCCCGGTGCGTCAGTGGCCGGGCCGAGGGTGGCGACGATCTTGGTGCGGCGGATTTTGGAAATGAGCATCAGCTGAGCCTAGCAGAATCGTCACGCCGCGCCGCCGGTCCACGCTCAACGCGCAGCGGAACCGGCGCCGAGCGCCAGGTTGAGCAATTGCGCGAGGCGACGGCCGGCTTCGCGCAGGCGGCGGTCGGCCACAGGCAGCCAGGTCGACACGTAGCCCGGGGTGATCTTGTGGCCGGCGGGGTAGAAGCCGGCCTCGGCGGTGATCCGGCACGACTCCTGCGCCCACTGCGCGTAGGGGTTGTCCAGCGGCGCGCTCGGCGCCGGCAACGGCACCGGCACCGCCGAATCCAGGCGCTGCGCGTACTGCTGCCAGTCCAGCCCACGGGTGTAGAGCATGCCGGAGTCCCACACCCGGTGCAGGTTGCTGCCCTTGCCGTCGAACTGCACCTGATAGGTGTTGCCGCCCTTGTCCTCGCGATAGCCGGCATGCAAGGGCTGGTGGACGTCGCCGACGAAATGCACCACGAACTTCAGCGCCCGGCGGCGCACGGCGTCCGGCTTGCTGCGGTCGCCCAGCACACCCACGTAGTACTGCAGCGCCGCCACCACGCAGCGACCGTCGCGGCAATCGCGCGGCGGCACGTAGTCGCACGAGGGGCCACCGCGGAAATTGATGTAGTGCTGGCTGCGTGTCTGCTTCCACAGATTCGCCATGGCCGGATCGTCCTGCATCTGGTCGGCCCAGTTGGCGACGTCGCCCAGCGAATCGGTATGCTCCGGCGCCAGCAGGCGCTGGACCTCGGCTTCCGCAGCGGGGCTCAAGTGCCGCTGCGCCAGCTCGGCGACCACGCTGTGGCCGAGCGGCCCCCACGCCAGCGCCGGCGTAACCAGCAGGCAGGCGAGCACGGCGGTGGTGGCGCGACGGGCGAAGCTCATGCGAGTCATTCCGGCAAGGGAGGGATCGCCGCAGTCTGCCACAGAGCACTGCGGCTTTTTGCCGCCGCCGGCGCGCACCACGGCCCGCGGGGCAGGCAGGCACCCGGAAATGGCGGTAAAATCGGCGTTCTTTCCGCCGCGCTCGCGGCATCCTTCAGGAGGACGTTCCCTCATGACCATCAAGGTCGGCATCAACGGCTTCGGCCGCATCGGTCGCAACGTGCTGCGCGCCGCCGTGGAGAACTTCGGCAACGACATCGAGATCGTGGCGATCAACGACCTGCTGGAGCCCGATTACCTGGCCTACATGCTGAAGCACGACTCCGTGCACGGCCGCTTCGATGGCGACGTGGAGGTCGACGGCAACCACCTGGTGGTCAACGGCAAGCGCATCCGTCTGACCCAGGAGCGCGACCCGGCCAACCTGAAGTGGAACGAGGTGAACGCCGAAGTGGTGATCGAATCCACCGGCCTGTTCCTGACCAAGGAATCGGCGCAGAAACACATCGACGCCGGCGCGAAGAAGGTGATCCTGTCCGCGCCGTCGAAGGACGCCACGCCGATGTTCGTCTACGGCGTCAACGACAAGACCTACAAGGGCGAAGCGATCATCTCCAACGCCAGCTGCACCACCAACTGCCTGGCGCCGGTGGCCAAGGTGCTCAACGACAAGTGGGGCATCAAGCGCGGCCTGATGACCACGGTGCACGCCGCCACCGCCACCCAGAAAACCGTGGACGGCCCCAGCAACAAGGACTGGCGCGGCGGCCGCGGCATCCTGGAGAACATCATCCCGTCCTCCACCGGCGCGGCCAAGGCGGTCGGCGTGGTGATCCCCGAGCTCAACAAGAAACTCACCGGCATGAGCTTCCGCGTGCCGACCTCCGACGTGTCGGTGGTCGACCTCACCGTGGAGCTGGAGAAGCCTGCGACCTACGAGGAAATCAAGGCCGAGATGAAGGCGCAGAGCGAAGGCGCCCTCAGGGGCATCCTGGGCTACACGGAGGACAAGGTGGTGGCCACCGACTTCCGCGGCGACGCGCGCACCTCGATCTTCGACGCCGATGCCGGCATCGCGCTGGACGACAGCTTCGTCAAGCTGGTCAGCTGGTACGACAACGAGTGGGGCTACTCGAACAAGTGCCTGGAGATGGTGCGCGTGGTCGCCGCGTAAAGCCTCACGTCACATCGCAGAGAACCCGTGCCGGCTGCCCGACACGGGTTTTCCGCGGGCATCCGGATTTGACTGTAGGTTGGAATGCGTTCGACGGTGGCATTTGAATTCATGGCTGTGTAGCTAACTGGCCTGAGTCTACCTTTGCTTCGACAGCCTCCCAGACCGGACGACGAAATCTGTGCCAACCGGGGCTCGTTGCGGGCAACGAGGAATTCGCTGTCTAGCCACGTGACCTTCACAGCGAATGGCCGGCATACCATACAAGTGCGTATAGGGCACCATCCGCACGAAGCGGATGCTGCGGAAACCAGACCAGATCACATGGTGTCCTCACGTCATTCGGCGCGTTGCGCAGCGGAAGTTGAACTGGCTCGACGCGACGTTTCCCGTTTGCGCAAGCGCCTCTTGCCCGTGCTCGGCACCGCCGCTTGGTCGTACGCCTCACGCGCCGTGGCCGCGATCTCCCGAAGCGCCGGGGCCAGCGGCGAGCGCTTGCGCCAGATGAGCCCGATGGTCCGTTTGGGCGCGGGCGCGACAAAGCGCCGGATCGAGAGCGCGGCGTGTTTCGCCTCGGTGGCGACGGCAAGCTCGGGCAGCAGCGTCACGCCTGTGCCCGTCGCGACCATCTGCGCCAGTGTCGAAAGGCTCGTGGCCCGGAACGCGAGTTCGCGGGCTTGCGCACTCGAGCAGAACGCGAGCGATTGCTGGCGGAAGCAGTGCCCGTCATCGAGCAGGAGCACGCACTCGTTCTTCAACTCCGAGGGTTTGGCGAGACCCTTCTTCGCCCCAAGCAGGTGGCCCACAGGCGTCGCCAGCACAAACGGATCCGTGCCGATGGTCTCGTATTCGACGTCGCCGATCTCGGCTTCGAGCGCCAGCAGCGCGGCATCGAGCGAACCCTCTTCGAGGCGCTGCACCAGCAGCGCGGTCTTCTCTTCGGTCCAGAGCAGGGTCAGGCGCCGGTAGGTCTTGCGCAGCGCGGTGTTCAGGCGCGGCAGCAGGTACGGCGAAACGGTCGGGATGACCCCGATGCGCAAGGTGCCTGAAAGCGGATCGGCAGAGCGCTGCGCGAGCACCTCGAGGTCACCGGTTTCACGCAGGATGAGCCGGGCGCGTTCGATGATTTCCCGCCCGGGGCCGGTGAGGATGACGCGCCGCCGATCGCGTTCGAACAGCCGTACGCCCAGTGCCTGCTCCATTTGCGCGAGCTGCGCACTCAGCGCCGGCTGCGAGACGAAACAGCCCTCGGCGGCCTTGCGGAAGCTGAGCGAATCGGCGACGGCAACCGCGTACTGGAGTTGCCGCAGGGTCAGGTGATGCGAAACGATTTCCATAAGGCAAGGTTATCAAATTCATACAGACAATGTCTTGGGAATATCAGCCCAGGGCGCGCACAGTGGAGGCGCGAAAGAGGAGGAAACATCATGTCCGCTCATCTCAAACCCTCGGCCATCGGCGCTGCGCCGCGCATCGACATGGGCATCGGCGAGGTCCAGCGTGCCGCCATCGCCGAAGGCCTGTCGCGCCTGTTGGCCGACACCTACACACTGTACCTGACCACCCACAACTTCCACTGGAACGTCACCGGCCCGATGTTCAACACCCTGCACGAGATGTTCATGGCGCAGTACACCGAGCTTTGGGCGACGGTCGACCAGATCGCCGAACGCATCCGCGCGCTGGGCCATGTGGCGCCCGGGTCCTATGCGGACTTCAGCAAACTGTCGTCACTGCCCGACGTGCCCGCCGAACCGCCGAAAGCGCTCGACATGGTGCGCATCCTGGTTGAAGGCCACGAGTCGGTGGCGCGCACCGCGCGCGAACTTTTTCCGCGCGCCGACCAGGCGGGCGACGAGGCCACGGCCGACCTGCTGACCCAGCGCCTCGCGGCGCACGAAAAGACGGCATGGATGCTGCGCGCGCTGCTGGAGAAGTGATGCCGTGCGGGCCAGACACGCACGCCAAGGCCGGCTCGTGGTTGCGCGGCGGCGTGTGGATCCGGGTGCAAGATCCGGGCTATTCCGATCACGCGTGACGCGCGCGGGACGGGTGCAAGCCTTGCCGGGCCTTGAACCATGACCGCGCTGGAACATGCGATCCGCGGCGCTTTCGCGCCGGCCGCCGCCGCGCCGGACACGGCGTCGAACGCCCGCACCTCGGCGCGCATCCGCAGCGCGCTCGCCGGTCGCGGCGGGCTGCGCTCGCGGCTGCTGTTTCTCGGCCCGGCGGTGATCGCCTCGATTGCCTACCTCGACCCGGGCAACTATGCGACCAACATCCAGGCCGGCGCGCGTTACGGTTTCAGCCTGCTGTGGGTCGTCATCGCCGCCAATCTGATCGCGATGCTGTTCCAGGCGCTGTCGGCGCGGCTGGGCATCGCCACCGGCAGGAACCTGGCCGAGGTGAGCCGCGACCGGCTGCCGCGCCGGCTGGTCTGGGCCATGTGGCTGATCTCCGAAGTCGCGGCGATGGCGACCGACCTCGCCGAGTTTCTCGGCGGCGCGCTGGGCTTCGCGCTGCTGTCCGGGCTGCCGCTGGTCTGGGCCATGCTGCTGACGGCCATCGTCACCTACCTGCTCCTGGTGCTGGGCAGCCACGGATTCCGGCCGATGGAGAGGATGATCGGCAGCTTCGTCGTCGTCATCAGCCTGTGCTATCTGCTCGAGGTGTTCATCGCGCCGGTCGACTGGGCGGCGGCGGGCCGGGGGATGGTGACGCCGAAGCTGGCCGATCTCGGCGCCCTGGTGATCGCAGTCGGCATCATCGGCGCGACCATCATGCCGCACGCGCTGTTCCTGCACTCCGGCCTCGCGGCGGAACGTGTGCCGCTGGCGACGCCGGCCGAGAAGCGCAAGCTGCTGCACTATTCCAACCTCGAAGTGGCAGGCGCGCTCGGCGTCGCCGGGATGGTCAACATGGCGATGGTGATCATGGCCGCCGCGGCCTTCCATCTCGGCCACCCCGACGTGGACCGGATCGAGACCGCCTATCATTCGCTCACGCCGCTCCTGGGCAGTCTTGCGGCGAGCGCGTTCCTGGTGTCCCTGATCGCATCGGGCATTTCCAGCTCGGTGGTCGGAACGATGGCCGGGCAGCTCATCATGCAGGGCTTCGTGCACCGGCGCATCCCGATCTGGCTGCGGCGCGCGGTGACGATGCTGCCGGCGTTCGCCGTCGTCGCCTGGGGCGTCGATGCCACCCGCGCGCTGGTGCTCAGCCAGGTGGTGCTGTCGGTGGCCCTGCCGGTGCCGATACTGGCGCTGCTGTGGTTTGCCTCGCGCCGCGCGGTGATGGGCGAGTTCGCGATCGGCTGGCCGCTGCGGCTCACCGCCGCGGCCGGCGCCGCCATCGTGCTGGGGCTGAACGGCGCGCTCCTGCTCGCTGCCGCCGGCGTGCCGATCCCCGGCTTCGCCATGTAGGGTGGCCCGCCGGCGCTATCCGTGCGACCTGGAAAAGTGGAGGCATGTCGGCACTGGGCAACGCTTGGCGCCAGCCCGTCGCCGCGGCGTCGTTGATCGGTTTGTGGTCATAAGGCGAGGTTATCAAATTCATACAGACAATGTCTTGGGAATATCAGGCCAGGGCGCGCACAGTGGAATCCCGAAAGGGACAACCCCTGGTCCGAGGAAGTAAACCATGTCCGCCCAACCGAAATGTCCGTTTGCCCAACCCACCGCCGCGGCAAGTGAAGTGAAGTCCAACCGCGAATGGTGGCCCAATCAATTGAACCTCAAGATCCTGCACCAGTACGCGCCGGCGACCAGCCCCATGGGGCCGTCGTTCAACTACGCCGAAGCCTTCAGGAAGATCGACTACAAGGCGCTCAAGAAGGACCTCCTCGCGCTGATGACCGAATCGCAGGACTGGTGGCCGGCCGACTACGGCAACTACGGCCCGCTGTTCTTGCGCATGGCCTGGCACGCGGCGGGTACCTACCGCACCGGCGATGGCCGTGGCGGCGCCGGCATGGGCCAGCAGCGCTTCGCGCCGCTCAACAGTTGGCCCGACAACGTGCTGCTCGATCGCGCGCGCCGCTTGCTGTGGCCGATCAAGAAAAAGTATGGCAACCAGCTGTCGTGGGCCGACCTGATCGTGCTGGCCGGCAACTGCGGCCTGGAGACGATGGGCTTCAAGACCTTCGGCTTCGGCGGCGGGCGCGCCGACGTGTACGAGCCCGACGAGTCGGTGTACTGGGGCTCGGAAAAGGAGTGGATGGACGACAAGCGCAACAGCCGCAACGATCTGGAGAACCCGCTGGCGGCCGTGCAGATGGGCCTGATCTATGTGAATCCCGAAGGCCCGGGTGGCAATCAGGATCCATTGCAGACCGCCAAGGAAGTGCGCGAAACCTTCGCGCGCATGGCGATGAACGATTATGAAACCGTGGCGATCACCGCCGGCGGGCATACCTTCGGCAAGACCCATGGCGCCGGCAGTGCAACCCACGTCGGGCCCGCGCCGGAAGCGGCCGGCCTCGAGGCCCAGGGCCTCGGCTGGCAAAGCACCTTCCGCAGCGGCAAGGGCGATGATGCGATCGGCAGCGGCCTCGAAGGCTCGTGGACGCCCACGCCGACCACGTGGGACATGAGTTACTTCGACGTGCTGTTCGGCAATGAATGGGTGCAGGCCACGAGCCCCGCCGGCGCCAAGCAGTGGGTGCCGAAACAGAACACCGACCGCAACATGGCGCCCGCCGCACACAACGCCACCAAAAGAGTGCCGATCATGATGACCGACGCCGACATGGCGCTGCGCTACGACCCGGAATACGAGAAGGTCTCCCGTCATTTCCACAAACATCCGGAAGAGTTCGCCGATGCCTTTGCCCGCGGCTGGTTCAAGCTCACCCACCGCGACATGGGCCCGAAGGCGCGCTACATCGGTCCGGAAGTGCCAGCCGAAGACCTGATCTGGCAGGACCCGATTCCCAAGGTCAACCACAAGCTGATCGGCGACCACGAAATCAGTGCGATCAAGAAGCGGCTGCTGGGGTCGGATCTGTCGGTGCGGGAACTGGTGTACACCGCCTGGTCCGCGGCCTCGACCTTCCGTGGTTCGGACAAGCGCGGCGGTGCCAATGGTGCGCGCATCCGTCTTGCGCCGCAACGAGACTGGGAGGTCAACCAGCCGGGGCAACTGGCGAAGGTGTTGCAGACGTTGGAAGGCATCAGGGCGGACTTCAACAAGATGGCGCCCGCCGGCAAGCAGGTATCATTTGCCGACTTGATCGTGCTGGGCGGTTGCGCGGCCGTCGAGAAAGCCGCGAAGGACGCCGGCCACCCGCTGGAGGTACCGTTCACACCGGGCCGCATGGATGCAACGCAGGAACAGACCGATGTCGAGTCCTTCGCCGCGCTCGAACCGATCGCCGACGGCTTCCGCAACTACCGCAGCGACAAGTTCAAGGAGATCGCCACTGAAGCCTTCCTGGTCGACAAGGCGCAGCTTCTGAACCTGTCCGCGCCGGAAATGACGGTGCTGGTTGGTGGATTGCGGGTGCTGGGCGCCAATTACGGCGGCAGCGAGCACGGCGTGTTCACCAATCGCGTCGGGTCGCTGACGAACGATTTCTTCGTCAACCTGCTCGACATGAACAACGAGTGGGAGCCCATCTCGGACGCCAAGGAAGCATTCGAAGTCCGCGACCGCAAGACCGGCAAGGTCAAGTGGACTGCCAGCCGTGCGGATCTGGTGTTCGGCTCGAACTCGCAGTTGCGTGCGATCGCGGAGGTCTACGGGCAGGACGATGCGCACGGCAAGTTCGTCGAGGACTTCGTCGCGGCTTGGAACAAGGTGATGAACGCGGACCGCTTCGAACTCGCGTAGGGCTGTTCCGGCAATGCCACGGGGTTCACGCCCCGTGGCATCCCTTGATCGCCAAGGCACCGCAAGGCGCCACGGCGATTTGCTCTGTAGGAATCGGCATCTCACGCATCGGGGTACTTTGGAACGACTGCGTTCGCGCGTCGTGTCTGTACAGGCGACCCAGAATCGGCCTTAGTTAGAACAAGCGGGTACTACAGCCGTCCGCTCAGCCTCGATTGCGCATTCCCCTTCGCTTTCGTGCACGCGCATCGCGCACAACTTCTCCAAGCCGAGCAGATCATTCAACGGCTTCCCCCACAGCGAAATCCAGTTTTCAAGTCAGCACGGTGCGCCGCCATCCCACATTTCAATCCGGTTTTCATAACGAAGAGCACGGCACCAACCCACCCCGGAACCAACACTTGAATCCGGACACCCTTCCTTGATGCCTGGCCGGTGCCCGACCAATCCTCGACCTCGGTCGCCTCAGCGCTCGAGCAAGGGACGCTTGTTCGGCACGCCATCCCACTTCGCGGCGTCTTCCATCGCGGCGATCTTGCTGGTCAGCACCGGCCACTCCTGCGCCAGTTCGGCGTTGATCGACATGAAGATCTCCTGCCCGGCCGGTACGTCCAGCTCGGGGAAGATCGCGCCCACCGGACACTCCTCCACGCACAAGGTGCAGTCGATGCACTCGTCCGGATCGATCACCAGGAAATTCGGGCCGGCATGGAAGCAGTCGACCGGGCACACCTCGACGCAATCGGTGTGCTTGCAGTTGATGCAGTTGTCGGTGACGACGTGCGTCATCATGCCTCCTTCCGCAGCCTCGCCGCGGTAACTACAGTGTCCGCGGCAACTGCTGCCGTGACCATGATCCAGATCAGTGTGCCACGGTCGCCGCCCACGCAGAATCCTTCCGATTCCTCATCTTCCCCAAGGAGCGACACCATGCGCAAACTGATTGCCGTTGCCCTGCTCGGGCTGCTCTCCACTCCGTTGATGGCTGCCGAGTGCGCCACCACCATCGAGGGCAGCGATGCGATGCAGTTCAACAAGAAGACCATCACCGTGCCGAGTACCTGCAAGACCTTCAAGGTCACGCTCAAGCACACCGGCAAGCTGCCGGTCACCGCGATGGGCCACAACTGGGTGCTGTCGCACGCCTCGGATGAAGCCGGCGTGGTCGCCGACGGCATGAAGGCCGGCGCGGCCAACAGCTACGAGAAGCCCGGTGACAGCCGCATCATCGCCCACACCAAGCTGATCGGCGCCGGCGAGAGCGACACCGCCACGATCAACGTGGCCAAGCTCAAGGCCGGCGAGCAGTACGCGTTCTTCTGCACCTTCCCCGGCCATGCCGCCCTGATGAAGGGCACGCTGAGCCTCGGCAAGTAAGCTTTGCCGCAACGGCAGCGCGCCCGGCCGAGATGGCCGGGTGCGCCTTTTCTGCGTCACGCGTCCGTTTCGTGCACCCTGCCCCGACATGAACCCAGCCGAGCCCTTCAACGAAACCGCCATCGCCACGCTGGTCGACCACTTCTACGAGAAGGTGCGGCGCGATCCGGAGATCGGCCCGGTGTTCAATGCAGCCGTGCACGACTGGGACGAGCACAAGCGCCTGCTGACCTCGTTCTGGTGTTCGGTGGCGCTGCGTGCGGGCAGCTATCGCGGCAACCCGATGGCAGCACACCGCCCGCACCCGATCCGCGCCGAGCATTTCGATCGCTGGCTGGCACTGTGGCGTGAAACCTGCGGCGAGGAACTCGATCCGGTCCACGCCGAGCACATGCTGGAGTACGCCCAGCGCATCGGCCGCAGCCTGAAGTACGGCCTGGGCCTGCACCCCGAAGCGAAGCCGTTCGGCGTGCCTGTGATCGGTATCCATCGCTGATCGGCCACACCCCGATTCGCGCAAGGCCATTGCAGTAGCGCAGGGCGGGCATTGCCCGCCCTGCGCGCACGGGGCAATCGAAGGCTCTGCTCAGCCCAGCGCTTTCAGCGCGGCGGCGTAATCCGGCTCGTCGCCGATCTCGCCCACCAGCTCGGTGTGCAGCACCTTGTCGTGCTCGTCCAGCACCACCACTGCCCGGGCGGCAAGGCCGGCCAGCGGGCCGTCGGCGATCGCCACGCCGTAATCGGCGAGGAATGCGCGGCCGCGCATCATCGACAGGTTGACCACCTGGTCCAGCCCTTCCGCGCCGCAAAACCGCTTCTGCGCAAACGGCAGGTCGGCGGAAATGCACAGCACCACGGTGTTGTCGAGCTTGCCCGCGGCCTCGTTGAAGTGGCGCACCGAGGCCGCGCAGGTCGGCGTGTCGACGCTGGGGAAGATGTTGAGCACCTTGCGCTTGCCGGCGAAACGCGACAGCCCGGCGTCGGAAAGGTCGCCCGCCACCAGCGAAAACGCCGGTGCGGCCGCGCCGACCGCGGGAAAGCTGCCGTCGACGCGAACCGGCTTGCCGTGGAGGGTAACTGTGGACATGGTGCGACTCCTGCTTTGTGAAAGGCTACAAGTAGAACATGGTCTTGGCCAGAAACACGATGCCGACCATCAGCGCCAGCACGATGCGGTGGGTGTGCTTGAACCGGCAGACGTCCATTTTGCCGTGGCGCATCGCCCACATCGCGTTGACGAACACGCCCAGTACGCCAAACGCCAGTACCACCTTGAGCAGCAGCCAGTTGCCGAAGCGCGAGCCGATGCAGGCAAAGCCGTCGCAGCGGATGTCGAACAGCATGAAGCCGCTGGCGAACAGCAGCACTACCACCACCGGCATGTAGCGCCGCACCCGCGCCATCACCGCCTGCTCGATGCGCTGCATGGTGACGATGTCGAAGTGCTTGTGCAGCGACTCCACCACGATCACCTCGAACGCCACCGCACCGACGAACACGATGGCGCAGGCCAGGTGCAGCAGAACGATCCACGGATACCAGGCAAGCATGCGCGTTGGCCATGAGAAAAAACCAACGCCCAGCATCCGCCGCCCAAGCGGCGCCGGCCATGACCTGCATCAACCGGTACCGGCGGCGCAGCCGCTGCACGGTCTGTGACAATCCGCCCCGCGTCGCCGCCATCGCGGTTGACCTGCATCAGGGCCGCCGCCGCGCGCCGCCGCGAGCATGTCCCCTGCCGATTGCCGGCATTCGCGTTCTTTCGCCACCCGTGGCAAGTCGAGGCTCCGCGTGAACAGTGTCGCCCCCCTCATCCATCCGTTGCGCCACGCCGGGCGGCGTTGGGTCCACGAAGCGCTCGAGTGCCTGGCCCAGGAAGCCGCGCGCTCGGCCGATACGCACCTGCTGAAACTCAACTTCCCCGGCTTCCACGGCATCGACTTCTACTTCAAGGACGAGGCGAGCCATCCCAGCGGCAGCCTCAAGCACCGGCTGGCGCGCTCGCTGTACCTGTACGCGCTGTGCAACGGCCGGCTCGGCCCGGACCAGACGGTGGTCGACGCCTCCTCCGGCAGCACCGCGATCTCCGAGGCCTGGTTCGCGCGCCTGCTCGGCCTGCGTTTCGTCGCGGTGATGCCGGCGTGCACCGCGCCGGGGAAAATCCGCGACGTGCAGGCGCTGGGCGGCGAGGTCGACCTGGTGGACGACCCCGCCAAGGTGCATGCGCGCGCCGCCGAGCACGCGGCGCGCGGCGCCTGTCACCTGGATCAGTTCGGCCTGGCCGAGCGCGCCACCGACTGGCGCGGCAACAACAACATCGCCGAGTCGATCATCGGCCAGCTCGCCCGCGAACGCTCGCCCGAGCCGCACTGGATCGTCTGCGGCGCAGGCACCGGCGGCACCTCGGCCACGATCGGCCGCTATCTGCGTTATCGCCGCCTGCACACGCGGCTGTGCATCGCCGACCCCGTCGGCAGCGGTTTCGTGTGCGGCTGGCAAAACAACGACCGCAGCGCCGTGGCCAGCCGCCCCACCCTGATCGAAGGCATCGGCCGGCCGCGGGTCGAGCCGGGCTTCGTGTTCGAAGTGGTGGACCACGTGATCGGCGTGCCGGACGAAGCCTCCATCGCCGGCGCGTGGCTGCTCGGCGAGCTGTTCGGGCATCGCTACGGCGGCTCCTCGGGCACCAACTTCGTCGCCTGCCTGACCCTGGCGGCCACGATGCGCGCCGAAGGCCAGCGCGGCAGCATCGTCAGCCTCCTGTGCGATCGCGGCGAGCGCTACGCCGAAACCCTGTTCGACCCGCACTGGTTGACCGCGCATGGCATCGACCGCTCGCACAGCGAAGCGTCGCTGCGCCACAGCATCGAGACCGGCTGCGCACCGCTGCGCCGGGCAGCCTCCGCCTGACGCCGCGCCAATCCGCCGCAGGCACCGCCGGGCCGATTTGACCATGGTCAACACCGGCCACCCGCAGCCGGCCCATGCTGGCTTCCATATTTCACGGGAGACACGGCGATGGGCAGACTGAGCGGCAAGGTGGCACTGGTGACCGGCGCCGCCGTGGGCATCGGCGCCGCCTGCGCGCGCCGGCTGCTGGAAGCCGGCGCGAAAGTGGCGCTGGTCGACATGCACGACGGACCGGGCCAGCAGCTGGCCGCGGAACTCGGCGAGGGCGCGCGCTATTTCCACGCCGACGTGGCGGTAGAGGCCGAGGTGGCCGCGGCGATAGCCGGCACGGTCGCCGCGTTTGGACGTCTGGACGTCCTGGTCAACAACGCCGGCATCGCCGGCGCGAACAAGCCGACCCACGAAATCACCGAAGCCGAGTGGGACCGGGTGCAGGCGATCAACGTGAAGGGCGTGTTCTTCTGCATCAAGCACGCGATCGCGCCGCTGCGCGCGGCCGGCGGCGGCAGCATCATCAACCTGTCGTCGATCTACGGCCTGGTCGGCGCGCCGGATTCACCGCCCTACCACGCGTCCAAAGGTGCGGTGCGGCTGATGAGCAAGACCGACGCGGTGCTGTATGCGCCCGATCGCATCCGCGTCAACTCGATCCACCCCGGTTTCATCTGGACGCCGATGGTGGAACAGCATATCGCCTCGATGGGCGGCGACCCCGCCGCGCACCGGCGCGAGGTCGGCGCACTGCACCCGCTGGGCCACATGGGCGAGCCCGACGACATCGCCTGGGGCGTAGTCTATCTCGCGTCCGAGGAAGCGAAATTCGTGACCGGCAGCGAGCTGGTCATCGATGGCGGCTACACCTGCCGCTGACCATCCCCCGCTGGAGGAATCCACCATGTTCAAGCACATTTTGCTGCCCACCGACGGCTCCGAGCTGTCGCTGCGCGCGGTCGACACCGGCATCGAACTGGCCGCCAGGCTGGGCGCTCGCGTGTACGCGTTCCACGTCATCGCGCCGTTCCCTGCCTCGGTCTACTTCGCCGAGTTCGTCGTGGCCAACGAACCGGGCTACACCCGCGAAGCCATCGCCAATGCCGAACGCTACCTGGCCGACGTGCGCCAGCGCGCGAAAGCCGCCGGCGTTCCCTGCGAGGGCAGCCACGAGATCGACGCGCGCCCCTATTCGGCCATCGTCGGGGCCGCCCGCAAGCAGCAGTGCGACCTGATCGTGATGGCCTCGCACGGCTGGCGTGGCTTCGACCGCCTGCTGCTGGGCAGCGAAACGCACAAGGTGATCCTCAACGGCGATTTGCCGGTACTGGTGTGCCGCTGAGCGACGGTATCGGCGGGGGCGGCCAGCGGCTCGGCGCATGAGCGAAGGCAGACCACCCCAACCGGCCGGTCGCCCCGGCCTCGATCCGGCCGAGGCGGCGCGGCGACTGGCCGAGCACGGCCCGAACCTGCTGCCGGGCAGCACGCCGAAGAGTCTGGCCGGGATCGTCCGCGGCGTGCTGACCGAGCCGATGTTCCTGATGCTGCTGGTCGCCGGCGGCCTGTACCTGGCGCTCGGCGACCGCGCCGAAGCAATGTTCCTGCTGTCGGCCGTGTTCGTGATCATCGGCATCACGCTGATGCAGGAACGCAAGACCCAGCGGGCTCTGGAGTCGCTGCGCGAGCTGTCCGCGCCGCGCGCGCTGGTGATCCGCGGCGGCGAGGAAATCCGCGTGCCGGGCCGCGAGGTGGTGGTCGGCGACCTGCTGGTGCTGCATGAAGGCGACCGCATCGCCGCCGACGGGTGGCTGCTGGACGGGCACCTGGACGTCAACGAGTCGTTGCTCACCGGCGAGGCGGTGCCGGTCACCAAGCTGCCGGGTGCGGACGCCGGCCAGTTGTTCGCCAGTACCGTGGTGACCAAGGGCGTCGGCGTCGCCGAGGTTTACGCCATCGCCGGGTCCACCGCGGTCGGTCGCATCGGCCAGGCGCTCAGCACCACCGTCGAGCCTGTCTCGGGCCTGCAGCGGGCTTCGCGCCGGCTGATCCGTCGGCTCGCCGCCGGCGGCCTGCTGCTGGCCACGGCGTATGCGCTGCTCGGCTGGCTGTGGGACGGCCACGGCCTGCTGCAGAGCGTGCTGGCCGGGATCGCGCTGACCATGGCGATCCTGCCCGAGGAGATCCCGGTGATCCTCACCGTGTTCCTCGCGCTCGGCGCATGGCGCATCTCCAGGCACAAGGTGCTGACCCGCCGGGTGCCGGCGGTGGAGGCGCTGGGCGCGATCTCGGTACTGGCGGCCGACAAGACCGGAACGCTGACCCAGAACCGCATGGAGGTGGCTGAATTGCGTCTGCCCGACGACAGCGCGCACGGCGAAGGCGATACCGAGTTGCCCGAGCCATTCCACGCGCTGGCCGAGTTCGCCATGCTGGCGACGCCGGCCGATCCGTTTGACCCGATGGAGAAGGCGATCCAGCAGTTCGGCCTGCGTTGGCTCACCGGCACCGAGCACGTACATGCGGAGTGGGCGCCGGAGTTCGAGTACGCGCTGTCGCCGGAGATCCTGGCGATGACCCACGTGTTTCGCGGCAGTGCGCGCGACGCGCACCTGCTGGCCACCAAGGGCGCGCCGGAGGCGGTGATCGACCTGTGCCACCTGAGCGATGCCGAGGCGGCGGCGATCCTGCGCCAGGTGGATGCAATGGCCGAGCGCGGCCTGCGCGTGCTCGGCGTGGCCCGCGGCGAGTGGCAAGGCGAGGCGTGGCCGCGCAGCCAGCACGACTTCGAGTTCCGCTTCCTCGGTCTGCTCGGTTTCGTCGACCCGCCGCGCCCCGAAGTGCCGGCGGCGATCGCCGAATGCCGCAGCGCCGGCATCCGCATCATCATGATGACCGGCGACCACCCGGCCACCGCGCGGGCGATCGCGCGCGAGGTGGGCTTGAGCGAGCGCGCCGAGGTCGTCACCGGCGTGGAAATGGCTGCACTGGACGACGCCGCGTTGCGCGAACGCCTGCATTGCGTCGACCTGTGCGCACGGCTCCAGCCCGAGCAGAAACTGCGCCTGGTGCAGCTGCTGCGCGAAGGAGGCGAGGTGGTGGCGATGACCGGCGACGGCGTCAACGATGCGCCCGCGCTGAAGGCCGCCGACGTCGGCGTGGCGATGGGCGAGCGCGGCACCGACGTGGCGCGCGAGGCGGCCGCCCTGGTGCTGCTGGACGACAGCTTCGCCAGCATCGTCAACGCGATCCGCCAGGGCCGGCGCATCTACGCCAACATCACCAAGGCCACCCGCTTCGTGTTCGCCGTGCACATGCCGATCATCGCGCTGGCGCTGGTGCCGACCCTGCTGCACTGGCCGGTGCTGCTGATGCCGGTGCACATCGTGCTGCTGGAGCTCTTGATCGACCCGGCCTGCTCGATCGTGTTCGAGGCCGAACCTGCCGACGACGACATCATGCAAGGGCCGCCGCGCGCACCGTCGGATTCGCCGTTCGCCGCCGCCAACCTGCGCCACGCGGTGATCCAGGGCCTGGGTTTTGCCGGCATCCTGCTGCTGGGCTACGGCTTGCTGCTGGGCCAGAACCTGGACGCGACGCAAAGCCGCAGCGCCGTGTTCATCGCACTGGTGATCGGACTGTTCCTGCTGACCCTGGCCAACCGCGACCTGACCCATCCCGCATTGGCCCGCCATCCGGCGAAGAACCCGTGGCTGGCGCGGATGTTCGGCGCCGTGGCACTGATGCTGGCGGTCGTGATCGGCGTGCCCTTCCTCCGCGGCGTGATGAGCCTGGCCGTGCCGGCGCCGCTCAGCCTGCTCGCCGCCGCCGCGATGCTGGCCGCCGCCGTCGCGTGGCTGGAACTGCTGCGCCGCGCGACGCGCGGAAGGTTGCGCAAGGCAGCTGTGCGCTGAAACAGCGTTTGCGTCCGGTGCCGACAATGGCCGGGCTCCGCTCCTCATCGCCAACCACCCCGGCCGCCGGCCGACCTGCGAGTCGTGAGCCGGCGGGCTACCCGGACCGTCGTCTCGGCAAGGCCCTGCCGCCCACTCCGTCGTCAATGACGGTTGACAGCCGCGCGATTTCGAATAAGCTAGTAATTACTTACTCACTTACGGCGAACCCGTCACCATGGACATCCAGCGCAAACATCTGCCCGCGGAGGAGCGCCGCGCAGTCACCGTCGAGGCGGTCATCAAGCTGGCGGCGGAGCAAAATCCCAGCGAGATCACCACCGCAGCGATCGCCAGCTCGATGAAGCTGACCCAAGGCGCACTGTTCCGCCACTTCCCGAGCAAGGACGCGATCTGGCAGGCGGTGATGGAATGGGTGGCCGACCACCTGCTGGCGCGGATCGAGCGCGCCGCGCGCAATGCCGCCAGCCCGTTGGCCGCGTTGGAAGCGATGTTCATGGCGCACATTGCCTTCGTCGCCGAACACCCGGGCGTGCCGCGCATGATGTTCGGCGAACTGCAGCGGGCCGAAGGCACGGCCGCCAAGCAGATGGTGCAGACCCTGATCCGCCGCTACGGCGAGCGTTTGCGCACCCTGATCGAAGACGGCAAGGCGGCCGGCGAACTGGATCCGCAGCTGGATCCGGCTGCGGCGGCCACGCTGTTCATCGGCAGCATCCAGGGCCTGGTGATGCAGGCCCTGCTGGCCGGCGACACCCGCCGCATGCGCAAGCAAGCGGCGGGCGCATTTGCGATCTACCGCCGCGGCATCGCGCGCGCCGCCTGAGGCGCTTTCCCTCCCGCACTGGAAGTCCCCCCACGAACCGAGCGCCATGACGATGACCACCCACCCGCGACGCGGCATCTGGACTCGACTGCTTTCCCTGCTCGCCATCGGCTTCGGCCTGCTGACCCTCAGGGAAGGCGGCACCGTGCTGTTTGTTGACGGTGCCGCGCGCGAAGCGGCCGGCCGCTACGTGCCGTTCGTGCTCTGGTTCAATTTCCTGGCCGGCTTCGCCTACGTCATCGCCGGCGTCGGGCTGTGGCGGCGCCGGCGCTGGGCGGCGTGGCTGGCGTCCGCCATCGCGCTGGCGACGGCGCTGGTATTCGTCGCTTTCGGCGTGCATGTGGCCTTGGGCGGTGCCTGGGAACAGCGCACGCCGATCGCCATGGCCCTGCGCACGCTGGTGTGGACCGGTATCGCGGCCATGGCTTGGCGCGCGTCGAACGTCGCGCCGCTGGCACGCACGCACTGAATGCCTTTCTCCCGCGGAAATTCTCTCCATGAAAACTCCGAGCCTTCCCACCGGAAAGACCCGCTGGATCGCCATCGCCGTCGTGGTGATCGCGCTGGGCGGCATCCTGGCGTTCTGGCTGCTGCGCGACCGCGGCAATCCGGATGTGTTGCGCCTGTACGGCAACGTCGACATCCGCGAGGTGGAGCTGGCCTTTCGTCAGTCCGGCCGCCTGACTGACATGGCCTTTGACGAAGGCGACACCATCACCGCCGGCGCCGTCATGGCGCAGCTCGACGCCACGCCTTACCGCGAGAAGCTGGCGGCGGCCGAAGCCGAACTCCAGGCCGCGCAGGCCCAACTGGACAAGCTGCATCGCGGCAACCGACCGCAGGAAATCGCCCAAGTGCGCGAGCAGGTGCGCCAGGCGCAGGCCAGCGCCACCGAGGCCGAGCGCAACTTCAAGCGCCAGCGCACCTTGCTCGAATCGGGCGCCAGCAGCCAGCGCGCCGCCGACGCCGCGCGCGCCACCCGCGACCAGTCCGCCGCCAAGCTGGCCGCCGCGCAGGCGGCGCTGGCGCTGGCCAGCGCCGGCTTCCGCAGCGAGGACATCGCCGCCGGCAAGGCGCGCGTGGCCGCGGCCGCCGCCGCCCTGAGCCAGGCGCGCACCGCGGTGGCCGATGCGACGCTGATCGCGCCCAGCAACGGCATCGTGATCGCCCGCGTGCGCGAACCGGGCAGCATGGTGGCCAGCGGCATGCCGGTGTACAGCCTGAGCCTGCGCGACCCGGTGTACCTGCGCGCGTATGTCGGCGAGGCGGACCTGGGCCGCATCGCATCGGGCACAAAAGTGCGCGTGCACACCGATTCCTCGGCGACCGTCTATCACGGCCAGATCGGCTTCATCTCGCCGCGCGCGGAATTCACCCCAAAGACGGTGGAGACCGCCGACCTGCGCACCGACCTGGTCTACCGCCTGCGCGTGGTGGTGTCCGACGCCGACGAAGGTCTGCGCCAGGGCATGCCGGTGACGCTCGACGTCGACACCGCCGGCACGCCCGCGCGGAGGCACTGAGATGGGCGCGCAGTCGGCCAGCGATGCATCGCGCCAGCACGGCCAGCACGACGCCGCGGTGGTGATCGAGAACCTCGCCAAGCACTTCGGCAAGGTGCAGGCGCTGCGCGGGCTCAGCGCCAGCATCCGCTACGGTCGGCTCACCGGCCTGGTCGGTCCCGACGGTGCCGGCAAGACCACGTTGATGCGGATCATGACCGGGCTGCTGGTCCCCGACGCCGGCAGCGTCACCCTGGCCGGTTTCGACGTGGTCAAGGACAACGACGCCATCCACGTCGCCAGCGGCTACATGCCGCAGCGCTTCGGCCTGTACGAAGACCTGACCGTGATGGAGAACATGCGCCTCTATGCGCGCCTGCGCGGCATGGACGCAGAGCACAACACCGAGCTGTTCGACGAGCTGCTCGAATTCACCCGGCTGGGGCCCTTCACCGCGCGCCTGGCCGGCAAGCTTTCCGGCGGCATGAAACAAAAACTCGGCCTGGCCTGCGCGCTGATGGCGCGGCCCAAGGTGCTGCTGCTGGACGAGCCCGGCGTGGGCGTCGATCCGGTCAGCCGGCAGGACCTGTGGCGCATGGTGCAGGCGCTGACCGACGAGGGCATGGCGGTGGTCTGGTCCACCGCCTATCTGGACGAGGCCGAGCGCTGCCAGAGCGTGCTGCTGCTGAACCAGGGCCAGCTCCTGTTCGACGGGCCGCCGCAGGAACTGACCGCGCAGCTCGAAGGCCGCAGCTTCCGCCTCGAGAACGTCGGCGCCGAGCGCCGCGCGGTGCTGACCGAGGCGCTGGACCTGCCAAGCGTGAGCGACGGCGTGATCCAGGGCGCCGGCGTGCGCGTGGTGCTGCGCGCGGGCGCGGACGCGCAGCAGGTGCAGGCGCTGGCCGCGCGCTCGCGGGTGGAGCTGGCGGCGGTGCCGGCGCGCTTCGAGGACGCCTTCATCGACCTGCTCGGCGGCGGCCCCGGCGGCACCTCGACGCTGGCCGAGCGGTTGCCGCCGGTCGAACTGGGCTCGGATATCGCCGTGTCCTGCCGGCATCTCACCAAGCGCTTCGGTGCCTTCACCGCCACCGACGACGTCAGCTTCGAGGTGCGCAAGGGCGAGATCTTCGGCCTGCTCGGTCCCAACGGCGCCGGCAAATCGACCACCTTCAAGATGCTGTGCGGCCTGCTCAAGCCGAGCGCGGGCGAGGCGCATGTGGTGGGCCTGGACCTGCGCCGCGCCACCGGTGCGGCCAAGAGCCGCCTCGGCTACATGGCGCAGAAGTTCTCGCTCTACGGCCTGCTCTCGGTGCGCCAGAACCTGGAGTTCTCCGCCGGCGTGTATCAGCTGGAAGGCGACACGCGCCGCCAGCGCATCGAGGAAATGATCGCCACCTTCGACCTCGGCGACTGGCTCTCGGCCACGCCCGACTCGCTGCCGCTGGGGCACAAACAGCGCCTGGCGCTGGCCTGCTCGCTGATGCACCGCCCGCCGGTGCTGTTCCTGGACGAGCCCACCTCGGGCGTGGACCCGATCACCCGGCGCGAGTTCTGGACCCACATCAACGGGCTGGCGCGCAAGGGCGTGACCATCATGGTCACCACCCACTTCATGGACGAGGCCGAATACTGCGACCGCGTGGCCATGCTCTCGCGCGCGCGGCTGATCGCGCTGGACACGCCCGACGCGCTCAAGCGCATGGCCGCCAGCGCGCAGCAGCCGGACCCGACCATGGAGGATGCCTTCATCCACCTGGTGGAATCCGCCGACCGCGACACGGAGGCCGCCGCATGAACGCCGCCACGCGCACGCCCGGCGATGGCGCGCTGCCGGCCGGCTCGCGGCGGTTCGACCGGCGGCGGCTGATGGCGCTGGTGGTCAAGGAAAGCCATCAGGCCCTGCGCGATCCCTCGACGTTGCTGATCGCGTTCGTGCTGCCGGTGGTGCTGCTGTTGCTGTTCGCCTATGCGGTGTCGCTGGACGCCAAGCAGGTGCGCGTCGGCGTGGTGCTGGAATCCTCCGGCGCCTCGGCGCAGTCGCTGGCTGCCGCGTTTGCCGGCACCCGCTTCCTCGACGCGCACTTCGCGCAGGACCGGCGCGAGGTGGCCGGGCAGCTGGTTTCCGGCGCGCTGCGCGGCTACGTGGTGATCCCGCCGGATTTCGAGCAGCGCCTGGCCCGGCGCGGCCGCGAACCGCTGGTGCAGATCGTCACCGACGGCTCCTACCCCAATACCGCCAACTACGTGGAGAACTACGCCCGCGGCGTGGTGCAGTCCTGGCGCGCCGGGCGATCGGCCGCGCCGGGGCCGACCATCGCGCTGGAGCCGCGCTACTGGTTCAACCCGGAGCTGGAAAGCCGCCGCGCGCTGATCCCCGGCGCCATCGCCATCATCATGACCATCATCGGCACCATGCTCACCGCACTGGTGGTGGCGCGCGAATGGGAGCGTGGCACGATGGAGGCGGTGCTGTCCACGCCCGCCTCGGTGGCCGAGATCCTGATCGGCAAGCTGCTGCCCTACTTCGTGCTCGGCATGCTGTCCACGCTGGGCGCCGCGGCACTGGCGGTATTCGTGTTCGGTGTGCCATTGCGCGGTTCATTGGCGGCCTTGCTGCTGCTGTCGGCGGTGTTCATGGTGCCGGCGCTGGGCCAGGGCCTGCTGATCTCCTCGCTGGCGCGCAACCAGTTCCTGGCAGCGCAGATTGCATTGTTCACCGGCTTCCTGCCGGCCTTCATGCTGTCAGGCTTTTTGTACGAGATCGACGCCATGCCGGCGCCGATCCGCACCATGACGCGGCTGATCCCGGCGCGCTATTTCGTCGAATCGCTGAAGACGGTGTTCCTGGCCGGGGACATCTGGGCGGTGTTCGTGCCCAACCTGCTGGCGATGACCGCCATCGGCGCGGTGTTCTTCCTCCTGGCCAAGCGCGCCACGCGCAAGAACCTGGAGTAGCGACATGTCCAACGCCATCCTCAGTTTCACCCGCTTGCGGGCGCAGTTCGTCAAGGAGGTCCTGAGCATCCTGCGCGACCCGCGCAGCCGCATGGTGGTGTTCGTGCCGCCGATCCTGCAGCTGCTGGTGTTCGCCTTCGCCGCCACGCTGGAAGTGCGCAACGTCGATATCGCCGTATACAACCAGGACGCCGGCCGCTGGTCGCTCGAGCTGATGCAGCGCCTGGACAGCGCGCGCTTCATCAGCCACGTCCGGCGCGTGGACAGCCAGCGCCAGCTGCACGATCTGATCGATCGCGGCGAGGTCATCGCGGCGCTGGCCATCCCGGCGGATTTCTCGCGCACGATCGCCGCCGGCGGCGGCGGCCGCGCGCAGGTGCTGGTCGATGGCCGGCGCAGCAACTCCGGCCAGATCACGGTGGCCTATCTGTCGACCATCGCCGCCGAGGTCGGCGCCGCGGTGGTGCCCGACGCGCAGGCGCCGAAGCCGGTGGTCGTGCGCCACTGGTTCAACCCGAACCTGGTCTACCGCTGGTTCATCGTGCCCGGCCTGACCGGCATCCTGGCGCTGTTCAGCGCGCTGCTGATCACCTCGCTGTCGATCGCCCGCGAACGCGAGCTGGGCACCTTCGACCAGCTGCTGGTGTCGCCCACCTCGACGCCGGAAATCATCATTTCCAAATCGCTGCCGGCGCTGGCGATCGGCACCTTGCTCGGCCTATTCATGATCGGCGCCGGCGTGTTCGTGTTCGGCATTCCCTTTACCGGCTCGTTCGCCCTGCTGCTGGCCAGCCTGGTGCTGTTCATCCTGTCGGTGGTCGGCATCGGCCTGATGATTTCCGCGGTCAGTGCGACCCAGCAGCAGGCCATCCTCGGCGCCTTCGCCATCGGCGTGCCGGCAGTGCTGATGTCGGGCTTCGCCACGCCGGTGGAGAACATGCCGACGGTGCTGCAATGGCTGGCGCAGGCGATCCCGCTTACCCACTTCCTGGTCATCGTCGAAGGCAGCTTCCTCAAGGCGATGCCGGCGGCGGACATCCTCGCCAATGCCTGGCCGCTGGCGCTGATCGCGCTGGCGACGCTGACCCTGGCCACGCTGCTGGTGCGCAGCCGCCTGCAATGACCGGCCCTCAAGCCATGCATGAAGGAGTTGCCATGACCCGCTCATCGAATCGCTGCCACGGTGCGCCACGCGCAGCGGCCGTCGCGCTGGGCACGCTGCTGCTCGGCGCCTGCGCGGCCGGCCCCGACTACCGCGGGCCGCCGAAGGTCGACACCGGTAGCGGCTGGACGCAGCCGGTGGCCGCACAGGCGCCGGCAGATCTCTCGACCTGGTGGACCACGCTGGGCGACCCGACCCTGGACCGGCTGGTCGCCACCGCGCTGGCGGACAATCTGGACGTGCGCCAGGCGCAGGCACGCATCGCCGAGGAGCGGGCCTTGCGCGACCGCGCCGCCGGCGGCTACGCGCCTTCGGTCGGCGTCGGCGGCAGCGTCACCCGGCGCCGGCAGAGCGAGAACGGCCCACTGCCGATCGGCGCCATTCCCGGGCTGGCGCGGGACCAGACCATCTACGACGCCGGTTTCGACGCCGGCTGGGAAATCGACCTGTTCGGCGCCACCCGCCGCGCCGTGCAAGGTGCCGAGGCGCGCATGCAAGCCGCGCAGGAGGACGCCGTCGGCGTGCGCGTCAGCATCGCCGCCGAAGTGGCGCGCAGCTACCTCGGTCTGCGCGGCGCGCAACGCGAGCTGGCCGCGCGCGAAGCCTCGGTGCGCTCGCTCGCGCACACGGCCGAGCTGGTCGGCCAGCGCCTGCGCGCGGGCGAAGCCGCGCAGGCGGACCTCGATGCCGCGCAAGCGCGCCTGAGCGCCGCCGCCGCCGGCCTGCCCGCGATCCAGGCGCGCGCGCGCGCCGCGGCGCTGGGCCTGGGCGTGCTGCTGGGCGCGCCGCCCGAACGCGAGCTGGCCCTGCTCGACACCACCGCCGCACCGATCACGCTGCTGCCGATCCCGGTCGGCCAGCGCGCCGATATCCTGCGCCGCCGGCCGGACGTGCGTGCGACCGAGCGCCGTCTGGCCGCGCGCAGCGCCGACATCGGCGTGGCCACGGCGGAGCTGTTCCCGAAGCTGTCGATCGGCGCCAGCGGCGGCTTCCAGGCGCTGGACGCGAGCCAGCTGTTCGAATCAACCAGCCAGCGGTTTTCGCTCATGCCGCTGATCTCCTGGCGGGTGTTCGACGGCGGCCGCGTGCGCGCCGAGATCCGCGCCAGCGAGGCGCGCGAACAACAGGCGGCGTTCGCCTACGAAAAGGCCGTGCTGACCGCGCTGGGCGACGCCGAACGCGCGCTGGGCGACTACCGGCTGGGCCTGGACGCGGTGCAGCGCCAGCAGGCCGCCGCGGACGCCGCGCGGCGCAGCTACGCCCATGCGCAGGCGCGCTACGCCGCCGGCGACATCGCGCTGACCGACCTCTTGGCCGAAGAGCGCGTGCTGCACGACGCCGAGGACGGTTATGCGCGCACGCACACCGCCGCCGCGATCGATCTGGTGGCGCTGTTCAAGGCGCTGGGCGGTGGCTGGGATGCCGACGCCGACGATGCACGCGGCCAGGGCTCGACCACGCCATCGTCGCCGGCACCACGCGAGGAGCAGCGCCGTGGATGACAGGCTGCTGCGGCAACGCCCGGACCGCGGTGGCCCGCGCCGGATGGGCGGCGCCCTGCACTGGGTCCTGCGCGCGCCCCTGCTGGTCGCGGCACTGGTCGGCGCACCGCCGTCACTCGCGCAAGCTGCGGATACCGCCACAGACCACCCGGTTGCCACCGCCCAGCGCCAACTGCAGCTGAACCACGGCCAGCGATGGCCGGCCGATACCGCACTGCGCGAAGGCATGCGACGCATCCGCGCCATCGCGCTGTGGATGCAGCACGCGCAGGCCGACGGTTCGCTGTCGACGCGGCAAGCCCGTGCCGTCGCCGCGTCGATCGAGAACAGCGTGGCCGCCATCGTCGACCGCCCTCCCCGCGGCAACGGCATGGACGCCAACCTGCATCTGCTGCTCGGCCGCGTGCTCGCCGCCGACGGCCTGCCGTCACTGCTCGACGCATTGGAACTGTATCCGCGCTATTTCGCCGACCCGGACTGGCAGCCGGTGACGGCCGACGCTTCGCCCGGCCACGGATCGCCCGACAGCACTGGGGAGTCCGCCCGTGCCGCGCAACCTTGACCCTTTGTGCGCAGGCCGCTGGTGCCGGCGCGACTGAACGAATCCGGAGAACCGCTTCGATGCAAATCACTTTTCTCGGCGCCGCCGGCGAAGTCACCGGCTCATGCTTCCTGATCGAGACCTCCAAGGTCCGCTTCCTGGTCGACTGCGGCATGTTCCAGGGTGGACGCGAAGCCGCCCAGCGCAACCGGCAACCGTTCGGGTTCGAACCGTCGGCGCTCGACTTCGTGCTGCTGACCCACGCGCATATCGACCACAGCGGCCTGTTGCCGAAACTGACCCGCGCCGGTTTCCGCGGCGCGATCCACGCCACCGCCGCCACCGCCGACCTGCTGCAGGTGATGCTGCCCGACAGCGCGCACATCCAGGAAACGGAGGCGCTGCGCGCGCAGCGTGGCGCCCGCGGCTCGCGCGAGGCGCAGGCCGCGGCCACGCCGCTGTACACCCTGCGCGATGCCGACGCCTGCCTGCGCCAGGTGCGGCCCCACGGCTACGGGCGCGAGTTGCGCCCGCACGCGGACATCCGCTGCCGCTTCCGCGACGCCGGCCACATCCTGGGCTCGGCGATCATCGAGGTGTGGGTCAGCGAGGGCGAGCGGACCACCAAGCTGGTGTTCAGCGGCGATCTCGGCCAACCGGGGCGCGCGATCCTGCGCGACCCGACGCCAATTGCCGAAGCGGACCTGCTGTTCATCGAATCGACCTACGGCAACCGCCTGCACAAGGATCTTGCCGCCACCCAGGACGAACTGATCGGCGTGGTAGAGCGCACCCTGGCCCGCGGCAACGTGATCGTGCCGGCCTTCGCGGTGGGACGCACCCAGGAAGTGCTGTATCACCTGCATCGGCTGAGCTGCGAAGGCAGGCTGCGCAACCTGCGCATCTTCGTCGATTCGCCGATGGCCACCGCCGCCACCCGGATCACCCGACAGCACCTGGACCTGTTCGACGACAACGCCACCCGCCTCGCCGACTGGCATGCGCTGGGCGAGGATCTGCCGTATCTCAACTTCACCGCCAGCGTGGAGGAATCCATCGCGCTGAACCAGATCCGCTCCGGCGCCATCATCATCTCCGCCAGCGGCATGTGCACCGCCGGCCGCATCAAGCACCACCTGCGGCACAACCTCGGCCGGCCTGAATGCAGCGTGCTAATCACCGGCTTCCAGGCCGAGGGCACGCTGGGCCGGCGGCTGGTGGACGGGGCCAGCCAGGTGCGCATCTTCGGCGAGGAGATCCCGGTGCGCGCCTCGATCCGTACCGTCGGCGGACTGTCCGCGCATGCCGACCGGGACGCGCTGCTGGCCTGGGCCGCCGGCTTCGCGCGCGCGCCGGCGCAGACCTTCGTGGTGCATGGCGAGGAAACGGCGGCCCAGGCGCTGGCCGACGGGCTGCGTGCGCGCGGCGGCTGGAAGGTGACCGTTCCCGCGGCGGGCCAGCAGGTGCAATGGCACGACAGCGGAGTCCCGGCATGAACAACAACGACGAGGGCAAGCGGCGCGAGGAAGCGATCGTGCATGGCGAGGCCTACCGGCTGGCGCAGGAAGACGTCGCGTTTCTCGCCAGCGACGGGCTGCGCGGTGTACGCCTGCAGCTGGAGCTGCTCAAGCCCGAGCTCGCCCTGCATGAACACGCGATCCGTTCCACCGTGGTGGTGCTCGGCAGCGCGCGCACTTGCTCGCCGGAGCAGGCGCAGGCCGAAGTGGTGCAGCTGGCGGCGCGCACGCAAGCCCATCCGGACGAGCCGGAGCTGGCGCGCGAGCTCGCCGCCGCCCGCCGCCGGCTGGCCGGCGCCCGCTACTACGAGGAAGCGCGCCGCTTCGCGGAAATCGTCTCGTACCGTTTCCAGTGCGAGGGGCGCCGCGATTTCGTGGTGGTGACCGGCGGCGGCCCGGGCATCATGGACGCGGCCAACCGCGGCGCCTACGAGGCGGGCGCGCGCTCGATCGGCCTCAACATCACGCTGCCGCGCGAACAGCGGCCCAACAGCTGGATCACCCCGGACCTGGCCTTCCGCTTCCACTATTTCGCCGTGCGCAAGATGCATTTCATGCTGCGCGCGAAGGCGCTGGTCACCTTTCCCGGCGGCTTCGGCACGCTGGACGAACTGTTCGAGGTGCTGACCCTGGTGCAGACCGGCAAGATGCCGCGCCTGCCGATCGTGCTGGTCGGCGGCGCGTTCTGGCGCCGCGCCTGCGACCTCGGGTTCCTGGTCGAACAGGGCATGCTCGACGCCAGCGACGCCGAGCTGGTCAGCGTGGTCGAAAACGCCGAACAGGCCGTGGCGGCGATCCACGCGTTCTACGGCGGCGAACCGCCGGCCTGAGCGCGACCGGTGCCATGCCGATGCCCATCATCCCACCCCGAAGGAGACCGCCCATGCCATGCACGCCACGCACCACCCTGTCCCATGCCGCCGCCGTCGCAGCGCTGGCGCTGCTGGCCGGCAGCCTGCCGCCGCCGGCCCGTGCCGCCGATACGCCGGAGCAGGCCGCGCCAATGGCGCTGACCACGATCATGCGCGAGCTGGGCAAGGACATGCAGGGCGTCACCGACGGCATCGCCCGCGAGGACTGGCCGGCAGTGGCGCAGCGGGCCGTGCGCATCGCCGACCACCCGCAGCCGCCGCTGGGGGAGAAGCTGCGCATCCTGGCCTTCATGGGCAAGGACGCCGGCCACTTCCGCGACTACGACCGCCAGGCCCACGACGCCGCCCAGCAGCTGGCGCAGGCCGCGCAACGGCAGGACGGCAGCGCGGCGATCGCCGCGTTCGCCAACGTGCAGGGTGCCTGCCTGGGCTGCCACCAGCGCTTCCGCAAGCCGTTCCGCGAGCATTTCCACAGCCAGCCCTGAACGATCCGCGGCGGCGCGTTCACACGTAACCGGGCACGTGCGGCGCCGCCGAGGTGGCGGCGCGCGGCAGGCTGAAACCGACCTGCGCGCCGCCCAGCGCGGAGCGCCCGAAGCTCAGCTGGCCGTGATGCAGGCGGGCGATCGCCTGGGCGATCGACAGGCCCAGTCCGCTGCCTTCGCCCACGCTGCCTTCGGGCCGGTGGAAGCGCTCGCCCAGCCGCGCGATGTCGTCCGCGGCGAAACCGGCGCCGTTGTCGTTGACCTCCAGGCTCACCTGCTCGTCGCGGCCGCCGACGCGCACGTTCACCTGGCCGTGCTCGGGCGCGTGGCGCAACGCGTTGTCGAGCAGGTTCTGCACCAGGATGTCGAGCAGGCTGCGGCTGCCCAGCACGAAATCGTTGCCGTCGTGGTCCAGCGACAGTTCGATGGAACGCGCCGCCGCGCGCTCGCTGGCGTCACGCAAGGCCGCTTCGGCGACGCTGACCAGACGCAGCGGGCCGGCGTCATCCAGCTCGGCCAGTTTCTCGACCCGCGCCAGCAGCAGCAACTGAGCCACCAGCCGCTGCATGCGATCCAGCGCCTCCTGCGCGCGCTGCAGGTGCCGCGTGCGCGCCCGCACATCGTCGCCGCGCCCGGCCAGGTCCAGTTCCAGCCGCAGCGCCGCCAGCGGGTGGCGCAGTTCGTGCGCGGCATCGGCGGTGAAGCGGCGCTCGTGTTCCAGGCTTAGCCGCAGGCGATCGACCAGCTTGTCGATCGCCTCGGTGAAGGGCGCCAGCTCGATCGGCACCCGCGCGTCGGTGAGCGAGGCGGCGCCCGGATCGGCGCCGGCGGACAGGCCGCGCGCCAGCTGGCGCAGCGGTTTCAGCCCGCTGCGCAAACCGGCGAACACGATCGGCGGCACCAGCACCAGCAGCGCGAGCAAGGCCAGCAGCGCCGGCGCCAGCAGCTTGCGCAGCAGCTCGTCGCGCTCGTCCAGCGGCGCGCCGACCTGGACCCAGTACCGATGCTGCGCATCCCAGCGCTGGAATACCCGCCAGCGTCGGTCGTCGTGCACGACCGAATGGAAATGCGCGTCGCCCGGATCGAAACGCAGCAGCGGCAGCTCGGCGCTCTCGACCAGCAGTTCGCCGCGCGCATCGCGCAGCACGATGGCCGGGCGCTGGGCGGTGTCGTCCGAGTCGAGCAGCGGCTTGTCCGGCAGGCGCACCGCGCCGACGCGGGCGACGTCGTCGGGCATCACCGCAAACACGCTGGCGGCGGTGCGCACCAGCATCTGGTCGAAGATCTCATCGACCTCGTGCAGGCTGCGCCAGGCCAACCAGCCGGCGGCGGCGCACCACACCAGCACGATGCCGGCCAGCAGCCGCAGCACCAGCCGCCGGTTGAGCGAGGGGCGGATCACGCGGCGACCCCGCCGGGCGGGTTGATGGCATAGCCGATGCCGCGCAGGGTTCGAATCCAGCCCGGTCCCAGCTTGTGGCGCAGGTGATGGATGTGCACTTCCACCGCGTTGCTGGCCACTTCGCGGTCCCAGCCGTACAGCGCGTCTTCCAGTTGCTCGCGGGAATACGCCCGCCCGGGATGGCGCACCAGCATTTCCAGCAACGCGTACTCGCGGGCGGTCAGCTCCAGCGGCGCGTCGGCAAGCGTGGCGCTGCGCGCGGCCGGGGTGACTTCCAGCGCGCCCACGCGGATCGCCGGCTCGACCTGGCCGTCGGCCCGCCGCAGCAAGGCGCGCAGGCGGGCGGCCAGTTCGTCCAGATGCACCGGCTTGACCACGTAATCGTCGGCGCCGGCATCCAGCCCGGCGACGCGGTCGGCCAGTTCGTCGCGCGCGGTCAGCAGCAGCACCGGGGTGGCGTCCTGGCGGCGGCGCATGCCGGCGATGATCGCCGGGCCGCTGCTGCGCGGCAGGTTCCAGTCCAGCACCGCCGCGGCGTAGCTCGTGTCGGCCAGCGCCGCGGCGGCCTGGTTGCCGTCGGTGATCCAGTCCACCGCATAGCCGAGCTGGCGCAGGCCGTCGGCCAGCGCCTGCCCCAGTGCCCGGTCGTCTTCGGCTAGCAGGATGCGCATGGCCTCATTCTTGTCGCGCGATCGGGCCGCTCACTTGACTTGCAGCAATTGGCGCCGCTTTTTCGCCGGCTGCGGCATCCTGCCCTATGAGCCTGTCGGGCTTTGGCTGGCCGGGCTGCAAATCCGACTGCGCGGTCCATATTTCCGTCGATTCTTGCGCCATGGAACCACCATGGCGCGGCGAACCGGCGAAAATCTGTCCTCGCGCAGCCAGATTTTCGCCTCGACCAGCCAAAGCCCGACAGGCTCATGGCGCGCGCTTGCGGCCGTGGATCATCGCGGCGACCAGGTTCTCGCCGTAATGCACGCTCTCGCCCACCGCGGCCAGCACGTGCAGCACGACCAGTCCCAGCACGCCGTAGGCCAGCGCTTCGTGCAGCTCCTCCAGCCAGCCCTCACCGAAGAATCGGTCGGTGGTCTGCAGCCAGCCGGTGACGCCGACCAGCAGCACGCCAACGAGCAGGGCCAGGATCATCACGGCGGCCGCCGGATTGTGCCCGAGCTGCCGCCGCGAGCGCCCGGCCAGGCGCTCGCGCAGGTAATCGCGCAGCCGGCGCGGGCCGGGCACCCAGTCGGCGAAGCGCGCGTGCCGCGTGCCGACCCAGCCCCACACGAAACGCACCGCGAGCAGGGCCAGCACGGCGTAGCCGATCCCGCGGTGGACCAGCTCGCCGTCCTCGGTGAAAAAGTTGGCGAGGAACAAGCCCGCCAGCGACCAGTGAAACAGGCGGACCAGCGGGTCCCACACTTTGACCATCGCGTTCATGGCTTGTCCTCGCTAGGGGTCAGGTGACGATCAACCGCCCTTCTTCTTGACGATGCGGCCGTCGGTGGGGTCGAAGTAGATCTCCACGTTCTTGCCGGCCTTGTCCTTGCCGTAGATCTCGTAACAATTGCCCGAGACCTGGAACACCTTGATGGTGTAGCCCTGGTCGAGCACCTTCTGCTTCATCGCCGCTTCGGTCAGCCACTGCGCACGCGGTGCGCTGGTGCATTGCGGTGCGGCGAAGGCGGACGCCGACAGGACGGCGGCGGCGAGGAACAACGGGGCGATGACGATGCGTTTCATGGTGCGTCTCCGGTATCGGCAGGATTGCCTTGGACGGCATTGCAACCGGGACGGCTTATGTGGGTCTTAAGAACCCGAAACGGCGCGCGGGAAGGCTCCCGGGCGCAACACCTCGGGCGGCGCGATCGCCGCCACCGCACGGTCGCGTCCCCCGCGCTTGGCGTCGTACAGCGAGCCGTCGGCGCGCCGGATCAGGTCCTCCGCGGCATCGCCGGGGACCGCCTGCGCCATGCCGATGCTCACCGTGACCGTGCACCGCGGCCAGGCGAAACCGCGGAATGCGTCGAGCAGGCGCGCCGCCACTTCGCCGGCGCCGCTCAAGTCGGTACCCGGCAACAGCAGCACGAACTCCTCGCCGCCGTAGCGCGCGGCCATGTCCGCCGGGCGCAGCGCCGCGCGCAGCAGGTGGCCGGTGATGCGCAGCACCTGGTCGCCGGCCAGGTGGCCGAAGTCGTCGTTGAAGGTCTTGAAGCGGTCCAGATCGAGCATCAGCAGCGAGAACGTCGTGTCGTGCTCGCGCTGCCCGCGCAGCAGGCCGGCCAGCGCCTCGTCGAGCGCGCGCCGGTTGGGCAGCCCGGTGAGGATGTCGGTGCCGGCATCGTTGCGCAACGCGATGCTTTCGCGGCGCTGGCGTTCCAGCTTGTCGAACAGGTTGGCCACCCACCACACCAGCCCGGCCACCGCGCCGCCGCTGAACAGGGCCACGAACACGAAGGCCAGCGCTTCGGGCAGGCCCAGCCAGGACTGCAGCAACTCGAACACGAACGCGAACACCGCCGGCAGCAGCAAGGCCGGCAGCAGCAGCCGCCGCGCCAAGGCGCCGCCCAGCGTGTCGGCGGTGGCCACGCGGGTCAGCCCGAGCGTGGGCGAGGCGCACAGCCAGCCGAGCGTCGCCAGCAGCAGCAACAAAGTGGAGTGCAGCGGCATGCGCCCGAACGGCGTGGCGCCCTTGCCGGCCAGCGCAATGCCATAGGAGGCCAGCCCGCTCATCGCGATGACCAACGCGACCAGGGCCAGCGCGTCGCGCAGGCGCGGCCAGCGTCGCGCCGGCAGCAGGCCCAGCGCACCGAGCAGCACGAAGCCCGCCGCAACCGGTTCGGCCATGCGCCCGGGCCAGCGTCCGGAGTCGTAGGCCGACAGCTCGCCAAGCAGGCGATCGATGCGCAAGTCGACCAGCCACAGATGCTCCGCCAGGGTCGCCGCGCCGAGCGCCAGCACGCCCAACGACAGCCAGCGGCCCATGCCGGACCACGACGGCACCGGATGGTGGCTGAGCAGCAGCGAGCCTCCGCACAACACGAATCCGACCGCCGCAGTCGCGCTCATCGCCGGCTGCCCCGGCCACATCGTGGTCAGCAGCGGACGCTGCGACCACCAGCCGGCGAGCACGACCAGCGCCGTCGCGCAGTCCAGCAACGCAGCTGCACGCGAGAAACGCAGGAACCCGCGCACGGCGCCGAGATCGTGATGGAACGGCACGGTGATCATCGCCACCCTCATGCTCCGGCGAGCCTGCCGTGGTTTCGGCAGTACGACGGCACCAGGCCCACCATGGCACAGTCGGCCGGTGCCCCGACTTGACGACGATCAAGCCGGCGACCGGCGCGTCCTGCCAGAGTCTGCGCCAGCCGCCTGCGCCGTCGAGGAAATGATGTTCATTTACAGCTGCCACGGTGCCGCCAAGCAGGTCACCGGCTCCTGCCACCTGATCACCTGCAACGATCGCCGCGTGCTGATCGACTGCGGCATGTTCCAGGGCAGCGAAGAGGTCGAGCGGGCCAATGCCGAACCGTTCGGCTTCGACCCGGCCAGCATCGACGTGCTGCTGCTGACCCACGCGCACCTGGACCATTGCGGGCGGATTCCGCTGCTGGTGTGCCGGGGCTTTCGCGGCCGCATCGTCACCACCGCCGCCACCCGCGAACTGGCGCGGGTGGTGATGCTCGATTCCGCCGGCCTGCAGGAAGAGGACGCGCGCCGCGCGCAACGCAACAACCGACGCGGCGAGACGGTGGCGCCGCCGCTGTACACCCTGGACGACGCGCTGCACGCGCTGGACTTCTTCGGCCCGGATGTCGGCTACGACGAAACCGTGCAGGTCACCGATGGCATCCGCGCCCGCTTTCTCGATGCCGGCCACATCCTCGGCTCGGCCTCGATCCTGCTGCAGATCGACGACGGCGAGAAGCAACGGCGCATGCTGTTTTCCGGCGACCTCGGCAACCCGGGTCGCCCGCTGCTGCGCGACCCGACGCCCGCCCCACCAGCCGACTACGTGGTGATGGAAAGCACCTACGGCGACCGTCCGCACCGCTCGGTGCCGGACTCGGTGGACGAGATGTACCAGGCCATCCGCGACACGGTGAACCGGCGCGGCAACGTGGTGATCCCCACCTTTGCGCTGGAGCGCACCCAGGAAATTCTCTACTACCTGCACCGCGGCATCGCCGACGGCGCGATCCCGCCGCACGTGCGGGTGTTCCTGGATTCGCCGATGGCGATCTCCGCCACCGAAATCTTCCGTCGCCACCCGGAATGCTTCGACGACGGCTTCCTCGCCGAGCTGCGGCACGGCGACCCGTTCGCCATGCCCGGCCTGCACTTCACCCGCGAGACGGCCGAGTCGATGGCGATCAACAACGTCGACGGCGGCGCGATCATCCTGGCCGGCTCGGGCATGTGCAACGGTGGTCGCGTGCGCCACCACCTCAAGCACAACCTGTGGCGCGAGCGCTGCAGCGTGGTGTTCGTCGGCTATGCGGCGGAAGGCACGCTGGCGCGGCGGATCATCGACGGGGCGCCCAGCGTGCGCGTGTTCAACGAGGAGATCCCGGTACGCGCGCAGGTGTGGACCATCAACGGCTTCTCCGCGCACGCCGACCGGCCCTCGCTGCTGGCCTGGCTGGGCGACGCGCCGCGGCGCAAGGTATTCCTGGTACACGGCGAATACGGCCGCGGCATGCGCGTGATGCAGGAGGTGCTGGCCGGGCGCGGCATCGCCTGCCAGCTGCCTGGCCTGCACGAGCCGATCAAGCTCGACTGAAGCCGCCGGCGGCCGGACAACCGAACGAAACACGACACGCCGCGCAGTTGACGCTGGTCAAAGAGACGCTGGCCGCAGGTGCGCAGACTGGGTCCGCCGCCTGTCGCCCCAAGGGAAGGCGGCCGTCTCACGTCGAGAGCAAATCATGATGAAGCGGATCCATCTTCCGTGCTTCCCTGCGCGCCACGACCTCCATGCCATGGTGCTCCCGTCGCCCGGCAGCGGCACCGAGCGCGCGCGTGCGACCCGGTCCCTGTGGCGCGCCGTGCCGTGGCTGCTGCTGGGTGCGTGGCTGGCGATCCTGCCAACGCAGAATGCCTCGGCCATGCCCGAGTTCGCGCGCCGCTACAGCCTCAGCTGCGTCGCCTGCCACTCCGCCTTCCCGCGCCTCAACAAGTTCGGCGAGATCTTCGCCAAGAACAACATGCGTCTGCCGAACTGGATGGAAACCTCCGCCCAGCTCAACGACGATCGGCTCGGGCTGCCCGACCACGTGCCGCTTGCCATCCGCGCCCAGGCCTATCTGCAGGGCCGCCAGGGCCAGGCGATCGACCCGATCAGCGGCGCCCGCCAATCCGCCGCGACCGACTTCCAGTCGCCGTACCTGCTCAAGCTGCTGTCCAGCGCGCCGCTGAGCAAGAACATCACCTATTACTTCTACGCGATCATGGGGGAGAAGGGCGGCAACGGCGAAATCCTGGTGGAGGACGCCTGGTTCCGCCATGCCGACATCTTCGGCAGCGGCATCGGCATGATGCTCGGCCAGTTCTCGCTGTCCGACTCGATGTTCCCGCGCGAGATCCGCCTGCCGTTCCAGGATTACATGGTCTACCGCATGGCCGGCGTCACCTACGATCGCGGCGTGCTGTTCGACCGCGACATCGGCCGCTTCGGCATCGACCTCGGCTTCACCAACGGCAACGGCATCACCGACAACTTCAAGATCAGCGGCACCGGCTATTCGCGGCCGGACCGGATGTTCGACAGCGACAGCTCCAAGACCACCTTCGCCCACATCGGCACCGACATCGGCCCGGTGGCGGTGGGCGTGTTCGGCGCCGCGGGCAAGCAGCGCGGCGCCGCCGGTCCGGCCGGCATGGACAAGAGCCAGCGCAACACCGACAAGCGCGTCGTCGGCCTGGACGCGTCCGGCGACATCGGCGCCAACACCCACTGGTACACGCAATACCTGTGGAACGACTGGGACGGCTTCCTCGATGCCGACCCGACGCGCAACTACCGCTGGAGCGGCGGCTTCGCCGGCGTGGACTGGATCCCCGATGACCGCTGGGCGTTCTCCGCGCTGTACAACCGGGCCAGCGCCGGCGACCTGGCGCATACCAACACCATCTTCGAAGGCATCGACATCAACAGCCTGAGCCTGACCGCGTCGTATTACTTCATGCGCAACGTCAAGGGCATCATCGAGCTCAACGTCGATTTCCAGCACCGGACCCGGCCCACCGGCCCCTACTTCACCGGCCACCTGAGCAGCGAGAACTACATCCTGTTCGGCTTCGACACGGCGTTCTGACGTGCGCTCCCGTCGCTTCCCCACGCGGTCATCCGTGCACCTCGCGGTGCTGATGCTGGTGCTGGCCGCCGGCGGCAGCGCGCAGGCGCAGGCGTTGCAGGTGGGCACCCTTCGCGTCGAATCGACGCCGTCGGGCGCGGAGGTCGAGCTGATCGGCGGCAAGGCCGGCGTGACGCCGCTGACGATCACCGAGCGCGACATCTACCCGAACCGCTACCCGGACGCCCGCGCCGAACGCTACGGCATGATCACCCTGCGCCACGCCGGCTGCGAGCCGTTGACCCATCGGGTGACGCTGGACGACCTCAAGCAGGACCTGCACCTGCGCCTGGACTGCATCGCGTCGGCGTCGACGCCCGCGGCCAGCCGGGTGCCCGCGCCGCTGGCCGCCCCGGCGACGCTGCCGCCTGCACCGATGCCATCCGTGCCGCAACGACGGCTGCGCCAGCTCGAGGTGCTGCAGGAGCTGCTGGACGAAGGCCTGATCACCCCGGCCGAGGAACAGCGCGTGCGTCGACGGATCCTGCAGCCAGGCACCCACCCGGGCCACTGAAAGAGCCCGCGGCCGCCCGGCACCGGCGAGGCGGCAGCCACGTTCCCTCCGTGGTGAAGTCCGCCGCTCGTGCCGCGCGTGTCGAAAGTGCACATCTGCTTGACCTGGATCAGAAGCGCCGCCTGCCGCCATTCCTATAGTGGGCATGACTGACGCGGATTCCTCGGGGAGGGACGCGCGGTGTACGAGATTTCCCGGCAAGGCCCGAATCGACCGTAGGGGAGAATCGCATGTCGCAGCGGATTTCGGATCTGACGCTTTCGGTGCTGGCCTGCGTGGCGGCGTTCGGGCTGTCCTGGCCCTTCTGGCGTGATTTCGAGTACTGGCCCGAATCGCACGTCGCCTGGTGGATCTATTTCGCCGTGGGCTTCGCGCTGGCGGTGTGGGTGTTCTACCTGTTCATCGGCAGCCTGCGCATCCTGTTCCTGCATGACACCCAGGCCACGCCGCCTTCCGTCGATGACAAGGGGGGCCGGCCATGAGCTGCGGATCAGGCGACAGCAGTTGCGAAAAACCGCGGCGCCGCAGCGCGCTGCTTTTGCTCGGCGTCATGGCGCTGATCTTCATCGTCTTGTCGGTGTTCTCCTTCCTGCCCTCGCGCGGACAGGCCACCCCCGACCCGGTGAGCTTCGGCCCGTACCAGGCCAACGACGGCAAGCGCGTGTTCCAGGCCTACAACTGCATGGGCTGCCACACCCTGGTCGGCAACGGCGCCTATCTGGGGCCGGACCTCACTGAGGTGTACGAACACGCCGGGCCAGCCTGGCTGGCGGCGTTCCTGCCCTCGGCCGGCGGCTGGCCCACCGAGGCGGCGGTACGCGCCCAGCTGCTCGATCCGAACCAGCACGCCGACACCGGCACCGACACCATCGACGCCTACCTGCAGAAATATCCCGGTGCGGCGGCCCGCATCGAGCGGCGCGGCGGCGGCACCACGCTGATGCCGAACCTGCCGCTGAGCAAGGACGAGATCGGCCAGCTGATCGCCTACCTCAAGTACACCTCGGCGATGAACACCGAGGGCTGGCCACCGAAGGTCGAAGCCGGCACGCTCGACCGCCGCATGCAATTGGCGCATGGCCCGATCGCGCTGGCGCAGGTCGTGCCTGCGGTGGCTGCGGCGACAACGCCGGTGGCAAGCGATCCGGCCGCATTGGGCGCGCAACTGGTCAAGGACTACGGCTGCGTGGCCTGTCACGCCAGTGACGACAAGAAGCTGGTGGGACCAGGCTGGGGCGGGCTGTATGGGTCCAGCGTGAGCCTGGCCGACGGCGGCAAGGTCAGCGCCGACGACGCCTACCTGGCCGAGTCGATCCGCCAGCCGAACGCGAAGATCGTGGCCGGTTATCCGCCGGGCGTGATGCCGGCCTACGACACCCTGCTCAAGAACGACGAGGTCGATGCCATCGTGGCCTACCTCCACACGCTGGAGAAGCAGTGATGCAGATCCAATACCAGACCCAACGGCTGAGCCTGCGCTTTTTCATGCTGATGCTGGTGCTGTTCGTCGTGCAGGTGATCTACGGCATGATCCTGGCCGCGCAGCAGGTGGACCCGACCCTCCTGCAGGGATGGCTCAACTTCAACGTCGCCCGCGCCGAGCATCTGAACCTCGGCATCATGTGGATCGTGTGCGGCTTCATCGGCGCGATCATGTTCGTGGCGCCCTTGCTGGCCAGGCGCGAGCTGGTGGCGCCGTGGCTGATCAAGTTCCTGTTCTACGCGGTCATCGTCATCGTGATCTGGAACTTCTTCACCCAGTTCCTGGCCGAGCGCGGCATCGCCGGCTGGTGGTTGGGGCAACCGTGGCTGCAGCAGGGGCTGGAATATCTCGAAGCCGGCCGCATCGCCGGCGTGCTGATCCTGGTCGGCTTCGTGATCCTGGCCTTCGTGGTGCTGCGCACGTTCCCGCGCGTGCGCGAATGGAACGAGGTGCACTGGGGCCTGGGCCTGGGCGTCGGCGCGCTGGCGGTGGTGTGGGTGTTCGGCCTGTTCTACGTGGCGCGGCTGGACCTGCAGGAATACTTCCGCTGGTTCGTGGTGCACTACTGGGTGGAAGGCGTGTGGGAAGTGATCCACATCAGCCTGGTCGGCTACTTCCTGGTACTGATGTTCAAGGCCGACGTGAAATCCGTGGGCTTCGCGGTGTTCTGGGGCATCGCCCTGGTGTGGCTGTCCGGGCTGATCGGCAACGCGCACCACTATTTCTGGATCGGCACGCCGGAGTTCTGGCAGTTCTGGGGTTCGCTGTTCAGCGCGCTGGAACCGCTGCCGCTGGTGTTCTGCTTCTGGCACATCTACCTGGATGCGCACACCAACAAGCGACCGCTGGAGAACGCGCCGGCGTTCTACTTCTTGCTCGGCTCGACCGTGCTGGAGCTGGTCGGCGCGGGCATCCTCGGCTTCGTGATGACCTTCGCGCTGACCAACGTGTGGTCGCACGGCACCTGGGTCACCGCCGGGCACGCGCACCTGGCGCTGTTCGGCACCTTCGGCATGCTCGGCATCGCCGCGGCCTATTACGCCACGCCGATCCTGCGCAAGGTGCCGCAGTTCGATCCGCGCCTGGGCAAGCTCGGTTTCTGGCTGGTGTTCACCGGCGTGCTGGGCATGGCGTTCGCGTTCGCCATCGGCGGCACGGTGCAGGTCTATGTCTATCGCATCCTGGGGCTGGACTGGTTCGGCGGCGACGTCAACCGCGCCATGGGCACCTACAAGGTCATGCTGCCGCTGTTCGGCCTGGTGCTGAGCACCGGCGCCGGCGTGCTGGCGTACGACCTGTTCACGCTGGGCCGGCGCATGCGTCCGCAGGCTGCCGTCGACGCCGAAACGACCCCGCATCCGGCCACCGGCTGGCGGCGACCACTGACCGGATTCGAAGCCGGCATCTGGCTGCTGCTGATGTGGCTGTTCGGCACGATCATCACGCTCGGCCTGCTCAGCTTCAACCTGCCGCACGTGCGCGTGGCGGGTGACCCCACCCTGCCCTACGTGCTGGCCGGCGTGGGTTATCCGGGCCTGCTGCTGGTCACCCTGCTGTTCGTGTGGCGCTTCATCGCCTCGCTGGAAGCGCGGGCCAGCGCACCGGCCATCTCGCCGCTGCTGCGGGTACTGCCGGCGCAGGGCTGAGCAGCCGACACCGGAAACGGTGGCAAGGAGCAACGGGGAAGGCCGTCGGGGGAGACCCCGCGGCCTTTTCCCTTGGTCCCGGTCACCGCCTTCCGCCGCACGTTCACGGGCGCCATCGCACCGACAGCGGTGGCGGTGGCGACCTAGCGCATCGCGAAAAACTCCCGGTGGAAATGCCGCTCCACCGGAAATCCCTGCCCGGCCAGATCGCGCTTCAATGCGTCGCCGAAGCCTGTCGGCCCGCAGAACCAGATGCTCGCCTCGCGCCATTCGGGCACGGCAGCCCGTATGCGCTCGCCCGTCAGGTAGCCGTCGCGCGCGTCGATCAGCACGTGCAGCCGCACGTTGGCGGAGCGGGCGTCACCCGCCAGCCGGTCGAGTGCTTCCTCATCGACATCCGCGGTGCTGTGGAAGAGATCGATCTTCTGGCCTTCGGGCCAATCCCGATCCTCTTTCTGCCACGCCATGTGCTTCATGCGCCCGATGAAAGGGGTGATGCCGATGCCGCCGCCGACCCAGATCTGGCGCGGGCGGCCGTCGTCGAACGTGAAACACCCATACGGACCCTCGACCTTCACGGCCTGCTCCACGCGCAGCCTCTCGTGCAGGCGATGCGTATGGTCGCCCAGATCCTTGACCACGAAGGTGATCCTGGGGATTTCCTTCCGCCAGCCGGAGGCAATGGTGTAGGGGTGCGCGCCATCGGCGGGGTCCGCGGTGACGAAGGCGAACTGGCCCGGCTTGTGGCCCGGCCACCCCTGCACCTCGGTTTCGATTTCGAGCGCATTCACCCCGTCGAAATGGTGCAACAAGGTGATTCTCCCCTCCACCTGCGAGCGCGTGCCTACCCGGCGCAACAGCACCACGATGGCCGCCCAGCTGCCGCAGGCGAGCAACACCGCAGTCAGCCAGCCGAGCGGCGTCGCCCAGTAGCCGAACTTCAACAGCACGACCGCATGGAAGACCAAGGCAAGCCAGCCGCCGGCAAGCAGGCGATGCGTCCGGTAGAACCAGTGGTACGGAAAACGCCGGATCAGGGCCAGCACGATCAGCACGGCGACGGCGTAGAAAACCCATTCGCCCACGCTCTCCGCGGCGCCGCGCTGGCTCGACAGCAGGGACGCCACCGGGTTGTCGGGCTTGCCCCGCATGCCACGCGCCGGGCGTTCCAGCCAGCCCCAACCCACCGCCCATTTCGGCGCCTGCGCCCATAGCCAATGGATGATGGCAACGACCAGCGCGGCGATGCCGAGCCATTTGTGCATGCGGTACATCTTGTCGAGGCCGCCCAGCCACTGCTCGGGCCATCGCGGCCGCAGCGCCAGGACCATCGCCAGGCTCATGCACCCGACCGCCACGAAACCCGTCAGTTGCACCATCGCATCGCGCAGGCCGAAGAAGGTGCCCGAGCGGAACATGGTGGGCTCGACGACGAGCCACGGCAGGACCAGGAAGGCGAGCGTCCCCCAGAATGCACGCTTGAGGTTACGCATGTGGCCCCTTGCAGCCGTCGCGATGCAGGAGTACTTCGCAGGCCGCCGACGCTCGCCGCGTGCCGTGTCCGCCGCCGGGGCCGGCGGCGTCGGCGCATGGCCTCACGAGGCCTGTCCGCCCCGTCCTGGCAGCATGCGTCGCAAGGTGTCGTCGCGATTCACGTAGTGGTGCACCAGCGCGGCCACCGCATGCAGGCCGACCAGGTAATAGCCCACCGTGCCGATGGTTTCGTGGATCTCCTTCAGCGAATCGGCAAGCGCCTTGTCCGCACCCACCAGCGCCGGCAGCTGCAGTCCGAAGAACGGGATCGGCTTGCCCGAAGCGCTGAGGGTGAGCCAGCCGAGCAGCGGCATCGCGATCAGGAAGGCGTACAGCGCCAGGTGCATCAGCGCGGCCAGGCGCTCCTGCCACACCGGCGGTGCCGGCCGGATCGGCGGGACCGGGCCCGACACCAGGCGGATCGCCAGCCGCACGAAGACCAGCGCGAGCACGCTCAGGCCCAGCATGAAGTGCCAGGTTTTCAGTCCGTCGCGCAGGTCGCTGCCGCGCGGGTAGAACTCGCGCAGCTCGATGCAGGCGTACACGGCAACCAGCAACAGCAGCATCAGCCAGTGCATGCCGATCGACAGCGAGCCGTAGCGGTCAGTGGTGTTTTTCCAGTTCACGGCAATCTCCGCAGGTGGTGTCTCGGCGGCCTCGATCCGGCCCATGCCGGCAGCCTGCGACGAACGGTGCCAGCGTGATTTGATCCCCGTCAAATGCGCGCGAACAGCGCCACGGCAGCGGCCGATTGCCGCATGCCTGCGCGCCTGTCCAAATTGACCGCGGTCAACTCGGACCCGCACGACCCGGCGTAGAACTGATCCGGCAAGGCTGCGCCGAGTGGCCGTCCATCCGGCACGAATGAGCATCACGCTGCACCATCGGGAACCGCCCATGTCCGAGATCCGTTCCGCCGACCACCACACTGCTTCCGCCACGCCGTTCGGCGCCATCGAAGGCACCCACTGGATCGAGACCCTGAACGACGGCAGCCCGGTGCTGATCCGCCCGCTGCGCCCGGAGGATCGCCAGCGCGAAACGGCTTTCATCAAGCGCTTGTCGGAGCAGGCTTGCCGCTTCCGCTTCCTGGGCAAATTGAAGGAAGCCAGCCCGGCCCTGCTCGACCAGCTGATGGATGTCGACCAGCGCAGCCGCATGGCCTTCGTCGCGCTCGCCCACGACAACGGCGAACTGCGCATGGTCGGCGTCAGCCGCTACGGCGCCAGCGGCGACGAGAAGCAGTGCGAATGCGCGGTGACGGTGGCCGACGACTGGCGCCAGCGCGGCCTCGCCGTGCTGTTGATGCGGCGCCTGATCGACATCGCGCGCAAGAACGGCTTCCACACCATGTTCTCGATCGATGCCGCGGAGAACGAACCGATGCGCGAACTGGCCGGCTACCTCGGCTTCCAGCGCCGGCTCGACCCGGACGACGGCACGCAGGTGATCCACACCCTGGATCTTTGAACGACGCCGAACCCGGGCCGCATCGCCATGACAAGCACCGAACAAATACCGCGCACGACGCGCCCGGGCGACATCCTCGCGCTGGTGACCGCGACCGAGCCGTGGAGCCCGGCTGCCGTCGCCGCCATCGCCATCGCCTTGCGCTGGGAGGCCAACCTGACCGGATGCTTCATCGACCCGGCGCTGCGCAAACCCGCCGGCGGCAAAGCCGGCAGCGAGCCCACCGTGCTCGGCCTGCTGCTCGAACCGCGCATCGAATCCGCCGACGAGCACGCCGCCTTCGCAGCCTTTGCACGCCAGTCCGGCTTGCGCAACGCCGACTGGGTCATCGCCCGGACCGACATCGCATCCACCTTGCGCCGGCTCGGCGCACGGCACGACCTGGCGGTGATCGAGCGCGACATGGTGCACGCATCGGGCCTGCTCGACATTCTCGGCGAAGCGATCCTGTCCTGCGGCGTGCCGTGCCTGGTCCTGCCTCCGCAGTGGCGGCGGGAGATCCGCTTCGAGCGCATCGTGATCGGCTGCAACGGCAGCACCGAGGCGATCCGCGCAATCCACGCCGCGCTGCCGTTCCTCAAGGTGGCGAAACAGGTGACCCTGGTCGACGGCGACCTGGGCAACGGCGACGATGCGTATCCGCGCTTCGACCCGTTCGTCTACCTGCTGCGTCACGGCATCACGCCCCGGCCCAGCTACGTCCGCGCCTCCTCCGCGATGGCCGGGGAAATCCTGCTGCAGGAAGTCGGCAACATCGACGCCGACCTGCTGGTGATGGGTGCCTACGGCCATTCGCGCATGCGTGAACGCGTGTTCGGCGGCGCCACCCGGCGCGTGCTGGAGGAAGCCACCATCCCGGTGCTGATGCAGCACTAGCCGACGTGCCGCCGCAGCGGCGCAGGCGCTATTGGTTGGCGGATGCTGCGGCCCGCCGGCGGCGATGCCCGCTCACGACCGCCAGCACGACCACGGTGACGACACTGCCCAGCAGGGCGAGGAGCATGTCCTGCTGCGCATCCCACGGATCGCCCTGGGTGCCGAGGTAGGCGACGCCCAGGTCGCCGCCGAACCACACCGCGGCAGCCCATTCGAACAGCTCGAACAAGGCGGAGCTGGCGGTGACCATGCTGACCGGCACGATCCAGCGCCACGCGCCCGGCGACACCGTGCGCGCAGCGACCAGTTCCACCACCGCCGGCGTCAGCAGCAGGCCGTAGGCAAAATGGATGGCGCGGTCGAAAGGATTGCGCGACAAGCCCAGCGCGTCGTGCAGCGAGAAGCCGGACAGCGCGGCAAACCAGCGATCCCACGGCACCTCGGCATAGGTGTAGTGGGCGCCGATCTCGTGCAGCACGAGGAACACGAACAGCGCCGCGTAGCTGGCATCGGAAAAGCGCAGCCGGCGGAACCCCAGCACCAGCGCCGGCAACGCCAGCATCACCAGCAGGTTCTCCAGCAACCAGTCCTGGCGATAGTGCGGCGCGATGGCAAGCGCCACCGCCACGACCAGGAAGGCGGCCAGCAGCAGCAGCGGAAAACGGGCGTCCTTCGATCCGGGTCGTTCGTTCATTGCTGTCTGCCATCCCTCCGCGTCATGCGTCGTGCCGATGATGCCACGCGCCCGGGCGCCGGCCGCGACAATTCGCGCACGGCGAGCGCTGGACCGCTTGACCTGCATCAAGAGCGATCCGGCAGCCGTCAATGAGCATGCGCGCATCTTTCAGGGAGTCGCGCAATGAGCAGTACTCGAAAACTCTGGCTGGGGTTGGCAGCCTTGCTGATCGCCTCGTTTGGCGTGCTGTTGTGGGTGGGTGACCAGGTGCACCAGTACGCACCGCCACTGCCGCAGGCGGTGGTCACCAGCGGCAACGAGACCCTGTTCACCGGCGACGACATCGAGCTGGGCAAGCAGGTCTGGCAGCGCATCGGCGGCCAGCAGCTGGGCTCGATCTGGGGCCACGGCGCGCTGCTCGCGCCGGACTGGAGTGCCGACTGGCTGCACCGCGAAGGCGTGGCCATGCTGGAATTGCTAGCGCGCGACGAAGGCGCCGGCTCCTACGCCGAACTCGACGCGCCGCAACAGGCCGCACTGCGCTCGCGCGTGCAGCGCGAGCTGCGCACGAACACGTGGGACCCGGCCAAGGGCACCATCTACGTCTCCCCGCTGCGCGCGCAGGCGATGCTGGTGGTCGGCGCGCATTACATGAGCCTGTTCAGCAACGATCCGGCCACCGCCAAGCTGCGCGAGACCTACGCGATGCGCGACAACACCATCGCCGAGCTTGACCAGCGCCGCGCAGTCACCGCGTTCTTCTGGTGGGCCAGCTGGGCCACCGCGGCCGAACGCCCGGGCAGCGCCATCAGCTACACGCAGAACTGGCCGCACGACACGCTGGCCGGCAACACGCCGACCGCGGCCAACTTCATGTGGTCGGTTTTCAGCGTGCTGTTCCTGATCCTCGGCATCGGCCTGCTCGGCTGGCACCACGCGCGCCAGGTGAGCCATGAGCCGCTGCCGCCGATCCCCGCGCGCGATCCGCTCACCGAGTTGAAACCCACGCCCTCGATGAAGGCCACCGCCAAGTATTTCTGGACGGTGATCGGCCTGTTCCTGGTGCAGATCCTGCTCGGCGCCACCACCGCGCACTACCAGGTGGAAGGCCAGCAGGCCTACGGTTTCGCGCTGGCGAATTACCTGCCCTACGCCCTCACCCGCACCTGGCATACCGAACTGGCCGTGCTGTGGATCGCCACCGCGTGGCTGGCCACCGGCCTGTACATCGCGCCGCTGATCTCCGGCCACGAGCCGAAGTACCAGCGACTCGGGGTGAACTTCCTGTGGGTGTGCCTGCTGGTCATCGTGGTCGGCTCGTTTGCCGGCCAGTGGATGGCGGTGATGGACAAGATGGACCTGTCGAAGAACTTCTGGTTCGGCCACCAGGGCTGGGAATACGTCGACCTCGGCCGCTTCTGGCAGATCTTCCTGTTCATCGGCCTGATGCTGTGGCTGTTCCTGGTCGGCCGCGCGCTGTGGCCGGCGATGCGCGGCGGCAAGGAAGGTGCCCCCATCGTGGGCCTGCTGTTTCTCTCCACCGTGGCGATCGGCCTGCTCTACGGCGCCGGCCTGATGTGGGGCGAACACACCCACATCGCGATGGTGGAGTACTGGCGCTGGTGGGTGGTGCACCTGTGGGTGGAGGGCTTCTTCGAGGTGTTCGCCACCGCGGTGATCAGCTACCTGTTCGTGCGCCTCGGCCTGTTGCGCGTGGGCACGGCGACCACCAGCGTGCTGTTCGCCACCATCGTGTTCATGGCCGGCGGCGTGCTGGGCACGCTGCACCACCTGTACTTCAGCGGCACCACCACGGCGGTGATCGCGCTCGGCGCCAGCTTCTCGGCGCTGGAAGTGGTGCCGCTGGCACTGATCGGGCTGGAAGCCTGGGACACCTGGAAGAAGCAGCACGCCGCGCCGTGGATGGCGCGCTACCGCTGGCCGATCATGTTCTTCGTGGCGGTGAGCTTCTGGAACCTGGTCGGCGCCGGCCTGCTCGGTTTCCTGGTCAACACGCCGATCGCGCTGTACTTCATGCAGGGCCTCAACCTTACCGCCGCGCACGGCCACACCGCGCTGTTCGGCGTCTACGGCATGCTCGGCATGGGCCTGATGCTGTTCTGCCTGCGCGGCATCAAGCCGCAGGCCGAGTGGCGCGAGGGCTGGCTGAAGGGCTCGTTCTGGACGCTCAACCTCGGCCTCGGCCTGATGGCCGTGCTGACCCTGCTGCCGCTGGGCATCCTGCAACTGAAGGCCGTGCTGGAACACGGCTACTGGTTCGCCCGCTCGGCCGAGTTCATGGACCGCCCGCTGATCCACATGCTGGTATGGATGCGCGTGCCCGGCGACACCGTGTTCGCCATCGGCGCCATGCTGATCGCCGGCTTCGTCGCCTCGCTGTGGCTGTGGCCGAAACGACAGGTCGCCGCCACGCCGCTGCCGGACGCAGCGTCCGAGAGCGCATGACCCACATCAGGACGCGCCACATGGCGCGCCCTGATGCTTGTCCAAGTCCCGAATCACGAATCCCGGCGCCGAAATGATCGAGTTCTACCCCCAGATCAAGGCCGTCCACATCCTCTGCGTGCTGCTCAGCGGCGGCCTGTTCGCGCTGCGCGGGCTGATGGCACAGACGCGGCTGGCCGGCGTGGCGCAGGGCGCGCCGTTGCGCCTGCTCAGCTACACCATCGACACCGTCTTGCTGACCGCCGCGCTGATGCTGGTATCGATCCTGCCCGGTGCGCTGTTCGCCAACGGCTGGCTCACGGTCAAGCTGATCCTGCTGCTTGCCTACGTTGCGCTGGCCATGCTGGCGATGAAGCGCGTGCATGCGCCGCGCGCCCGAATGATCTTCTATGTGGCTGCATTGGCCACCTACGCCTGGATGCTCGGCGTCGCGCGCATGCACCACCCGCTGGGCTGGCTGCACGGATGGCTGGCATGAGCGCGGCGCAGCCATTCAACCACGACGTCTCGCGCGACCACACGCTGGACGCGTGCTTCCTCGGCCCCTACGGCGAGAACGACACGCTGCTGGAGAAGATGCTGGTCGAGTTCCTGCGCGACCACGTGTACTGGCGGCGCAATTTCCACCCCGAAGATCCGCCGGCGATCGGCACCGGCGCCGCGCATCACCCGGACTACCTCGCGTTCGAATCGCGCATGCGCCGCGAGCTGCACCAGCTCTCCGCCGCGCTGAAGAAGTCGGTGCCGTTCCACAGCCCGCGCTACATCGGGCACATGGCCAGCGACCTGCTGCTGCCGGGGCTGGCCGCGCAGATGCTCACGCTGCCGTACAACCCCAACAACGTCAGCGAGGACGCCGCCCCGGTCACCGTCGACATGGAGGTGCAGGCCGGCCTGCAGCTGGCGCGCATGCTCGGCTACCCGCACGATCCGGCGCAGGACGCCTGCGCGTTCGGCCACCTAACCTCCGGCGGCACCCTGGCCAACTACCAGGCGCTGCGCCTGGCGCTGGCGCTGAAGGCATTCCCGGTGGCGCTGCGCGCGGCGCAGGTGCCGGATCTCGACCTGCCAACGGACGACTGGAGCGCCTTCAACCTCACCCAGGCCGACAGCATCGCCTTGCTGACGGCGTGGCAAGCCTGGCTCGCCGCGCAGACGCCGGCCGAACGTTCGCGCTGGCTGCGGCGCGTCGAGCGCGAGCGCATCGAACAGCGCGGCCTGGTCGGCTTCTTCGCCGCGCATGTGCAGCTGAAGGTCCCGCTGGTGCTGGCACCGGTCACCGCGCACTACTCGTGGAGCAAGGGGCTGAAGCTGCTCGGCCTCGGCCGCGACCAGCTCGAACTGCTGCCCACCGACGGCATGCGGCTGGACGGCGCCGCCTTGTGCGACACGCTGGAACGCTGCGCGCGCGAACGCCAGAGTGTGCTGATGTGCGTGGCCGTGCTCGGCGGCACCGAGTACGGCACCATCGACCCGATCGACGCCGTGCTGGCCGCACGGCAGGCATCACGCGGGCGCGGGCTGGACTTCGCCGTGCACGTCGACGCCGCCTGGGGCGGCTACCTGGCCACCGTGTTCCGCCACGAGGACGGCTCGTTGCGCACACGCGATGAGGTGGCCGCCGACTACGTGCAGTTCCCCACGCCGGCAGTGCACGCCGCCTTCGCCGCGCTGGGCGATACCGACTCGGCCACCGTCGACCCGCACAAGCTCGGCTACCTGCCCTACGGCTCGGGTGCCTTCGTCTGCCGCGACCACCGCGCGATGGCGCTGCTGGCCGAGCGCGCGGATTACGTATTCCACGGCGGCACGCCGAAGGATTACCTGGCGCGTTACCGCAGCCTCGGCCAGTTCATCCCGGAAGGTTCCAAATCCGGCGCCGCGGCGGCCGCGGTGTACGTGACGCACAAGGTGCTGCCGCTGGACCATGCCCACTTCGGCGCCCTGCCGCGCGCCACCGTGCGTGCCGCCGAGACCTTCCACGCGCGTGCGCAGCGCTTCGCGCTGGAGCTGGCCGACGGCGTGCACGCGCTGGTGCCGTTCGCGCCGGACAGCAACCTGGTCTGCCTCGCGCTCAACCCGCGCGGCAACACGTCGGTGGCGACGGCCAACGCCTTCGTGCGCGCGCTGCACGACGAACTGCGCTGCGATCCGCGCCAGCCACTGCAGACCAAGGAGTTCTTCGGCTCGGTGACCAGCCTGCGCGCGGACATGCTCGGCACGGCGCAGACCGCACGCATCTTCGCCGCACTCGGGCTGGACCCGGCCAGCTTCGTCGCCGACGACGACCGCCTGCTGATCCTGCGCCATACGCTGATGAACCCGTTCCTGCTCGACCACGAGAACGGCATCAGCTACATCGACCGCTATTTCGACTTCCTCGCCCGTCGCGTGCGCAGCCTGCTTGCGACGCCGGTCGCGCCGCCGTGAGCGCCGCGCTGCCGCGCGTGGCCGTGCTCGGCTACGGCCGCTTCGGCAAGGCCTTCGTCGAACTGCTGCTGCAGGCCGGCCATCCGGTGCAGGTGTTCGACCCGCATGCGACGGTGCCGGCGGAGCTGGCGGCACCCTCGCTGGTCGCGGCAACTGCCGACGCCAACTGGATCGTGCTGGCCATGCCGGTGCCGCACCTGCGCGCCGCGCTGCCGGCATTGCGCCCGCTGCTGCACGCCGGGCAGACCGTGTTCGACGTGGGCAGCGTCAAGCTGCATCCGTGCGCGTTGATGGACGAACTGCTCGGCACGGACATCCCGCACCTCGGCACGCATCCGCTGTTCGGCCCGCTCAGCCTCGCCCGCGGCGATCGCCCGCGCCGCGTGGTGCTGTGTCCCGCTGCGGCGCACCCGCAAGCCGCCGCGCGCGCCGGCGAACTGTTCCGCGCACTGGACTGCGAGGTCATCGTGCAGGACCCGGCAAGCCACGACCGCGCCATGGCCGGCACGCACGCGCTGGCGTTCTTCATCGCCAAGGGGCTGATCGACATGGGCGTGGACGAGGGCATGCCGATGGCGCCGCCGTCGTTCCAGGGCCTGCAGCGCATGCTGGAGGCGGTGCGCGGCGATGCCGGCCACCTGTTCGGCGCAATCCAGCGCGAAAACCCGTACGCCGCCGAAGCGCGCGAAAGCCTGCTGCGCGAACTGGAGCGCATCCACCGGCAGTTGCTGGCAGACGACGACCCCGACACCTTGGCCATCGCTGCGCCACCTTGTTCATGACCAAGGTATCCGCACGCCAGACGGCGACAGCTGGCCACGCTCATTGACTGATGGATTTCGTGGGGGCTCGCGTCAGGCGGCTTTCAAGGTGAACTCCACATGCACCTCGTCATAGGGGAAGCACACGCCCTGCTTGCCGCGATCCAATACGCCGGCGTCGATCAGCGCCGTCACGTCGCCGTGCACACTTTTCACGTCGCGCCCCACGCGACGGGCAACCTCGCGGATGGACAGTTCGCCTTGCCCGGTCAAGGCGCGCAGGATCTCCCAGCGCTTGGCGGTAAGCACCTTCCACAGCAGCTCGACCGAGGCGAAGGCGATGAACTCGCCTTGCGCCTGCCCGGCCAGGGCGCCTGCGAGCCGCCGCTTGCTGGCGGCACGTGACGAAACACCCAGGGTGACGGTTTTCATGATTCGGACTCCCATGCCTCCACATCCCGCCAGAAATCTTCCTGCAAGGCCGCCAGGTCGCGATAGCGATAGGCCACTTCACGCCCATCGACGTGCTTGTGATCGCCCTTGCCGCTCTCGTTGTCGTAACGCAACACACAAGCACCGTTTGTGATCAGCGCCAGCCTGTACTTGAAAAGATGGGTGCTGCCCGGAACGGGCTGCCGCAGACGCCACACCACCATTTCCACGAAGGCCGTGGTCGTCAATGCCTGGCGTTCGCGCAACAGCAATTCGGCCTTCATGTTGGCCAGAGTACCAACACCGGAACAATGTTGGCAATTGCTCCAACGCCACTGCATCGCGCGACGGAAGCCGCGCGGGCCTTGCTTCCCGGGTGCGACTGATTGCCATGTGCACGCCTGGCCGCGGGAACGGTTAACCTGAGCCGTCCGCCACCCGAGATGGCGCGGCAGGGTCGGTTCCACGTGCGGGCCGGAGGGCGAATGAACGCGTGATGGCGTCGAACGGCATGACATCAGATCTCGATCTTGACGAGCTCAGGCGCAACTGCGGCTACTGCGCGATCCACGATTTCCAGCTGCCGGTGGGACTCAGCGCGGGCGACCTGCACACGCTCAACGCCTCCGCGCACGACATGCTGCCGCTCGATCGCGGGCAGACGCTGTTCCCGCAGGGGCGCAAGTTCAGCGCCTTGTACGTGGTGCGTGCCGGTGCGCTGAAGACCTTCGTGGAAGGTTCCGAAGGCGACGTGCAGATCCTCGGTTTCCACCTGCCTGGCGACATCATGGGCATCGGCGGCCTCATCAACGAGCACTACCCGTGCACCGCCCAGACGCTGGAACGCTCCAGCGTGTGCGAACTGCGCTACGCCCAGTTGCAGGAGGCCACCGCCAACCTGCCGGCGCTGAACCACCAGCTGATGCGGGTGATCAGCGGCGCGCTGGTCAACGAACAGAGCCACCTGGTGCTGATGGGCAAGCAGCAGGCGCAGCGGCGGCTGGCGTTCTTCATCCGGCGCATGTCCGACCGCTATGCGCGCCTGTCGCGCGACCCGCTGGCGCTGATCCTGCCGATGTCGCGCGAGGACATCGCCAACTATCTCGGGCTGGCGCTGGAGACGGTCAGCCGGCTGTTCGGCAAGATGGAATCGGCCGGCATCCTCTCGGTGAATCGCAAGTCGGTGCAGATCCTGCGCCGCGACCTGCTCGACGAACTCTGCGGCGGCGACATCGACATGGCGTAGGCCGTCGGGTCCCGCGGCGCGCCACCGGCCCGGTCACGCCGCTTTCGTGCCGGGGTTTGACCACGGTCAAAACCGCGCGGCGCCATCGGCCAGAGCATGCCAGCGTGCCCGGCCATCACGGCCGGTGCGGGAGAGATCGTGCTGGACATCATCGTCAACGTGGGCGGAACCTCGGACAACCCGTCGTGGCCGGGCGCGGCGCTGGCGCTGGCCAAGCGCCAAAGCGCCTTCGTCACCGGGCTGCAGGTGGTCGCGGTGTGCCCTTCGCTGATGGCGATACCGGACGTGATCGACGTGCTGGCCGCCGAGGAACAGGCGGCGCTGGCCCGACGCGACTGGTGGCTGCAGCAGTGCCGAAGCGCGGGCGTCGAGGGCGAATGGGAGGTGATGCGCGGCATCTCCGCGCAGGCGCTGGCCAAGCGCTCGCGGCTGGCCGACTTCATGATCGGCGAACTGAAGGTCGGCGACCCGGATGCCGCGCTCGGTGGCGACGATGTCACCCGCGCGTTGTTCGCCCGCAGCTCACCGATGCTGCTGGTGCCCGACCTCGGCAGCCACACGCTGCAGGCGCAGCGCATCGTCATCGCATGGAACGGCTCCGGCGAAGCCGCGCAGGCGGTGAAGGCGGCGCTGCCGCTGCTGGCGCAGGCATCCGCCGTGCGGGTGCTCGACGGCGAGCGCGGCGGCCTGCCCGGCATCAGCCCGCCGCCGCTGCCGCTGCGCGGCTGGTTCGCGCGCCACGGCATCGAGGCCCAATGGCAGCCGTTCCCGGCCGAACACGACGAAGGCCCCGCGCTGCTGGCCGCCGCCCGGGCATTCGATGCCGACCTGCTGGTGATGGGCGCCTGGGGCCGCTCGCGCCTCAGCGAGCTGGCCATGGGCGGCGTCACGCGCTGGATGCTCAGGAACGCGAGCCTGCCGCTGTTCCTCGCGCACTGAGAGCTGCCCGCCCCACGCGCGAAGAAACCGCCATGCAACCGACACCGATGGTTTGCCCGGACCCGCTTGCCGATCGCACCGGCCTGCCGCCCGGCTGTTCCGGCCCGGCCGGAGCGGCGGCCGCCATCGGCTCACCACCGTCGCGCTGACGGTCCCGTCGGCGAGCCGGCAGAGGCGAAATGGGCACGCGCCGTTCCGATGCACCCGTCCAGGACGCCGCGGCGACTCCCGCAGGACCGGCAGCGGCCGGGGCGGCGATGATCCGCACGGCCACGCTGCCGCTGGACGATCTCTTCCGCTCGCTGGGTTCCGCCGACAGCGGGCTGGACGCGGCCACCGCCGCGGCCAGGCTCGCCACGGCCGGGCCGAACCGCATCGACACCGCGGCGCCGAGGCGGCTGTGGTCGGCCGTCTCGGCGCGCTTCCGCAACCCGCTCGTCCTGGTCCTGCTCGGCGCGGCCACCGTGTCGGCGTTCACCGGCGACGTCGCCAGCTTCGTCGTGATCACCCTCATCGTGGCCATGTCGATGGCGCTGGACGTGGTCCAGGAGCACCGCGCGCAGAACGCCGCGGAAAGCCTGCGCAGCCAGGTCTCGCTGTCGGCAAGCGTGCTGCGCGGGGGCAGCCCGGAACAGGTCGCCGCCGTCGGCCTCGTTCCGGGCGACGTGATCCTCCTGGCTGCAGGCGACCTGGTTCCGGCCGACTGCCGGTTGATCGAGGCGCGGGACCTCTACGTCGACGATGCGCTGCTCACCGGCGAACCGTATCCGACCGGGAAACGAGCGGAGCTGGCCACGTCCACCCCGGGGCAGGACGCCTTTCCGGCAAATCTCGTCTTCACCGGCAGCTCCGTGGTCAGCGGCACGGCCAGGGCGCTGGTGGTGAGCACCGGTCGCGACACCCAGTTGGGCTCGATTGCCCGATCACTGCAGAAGACGCCGCCACCCACCGTGTTTGCCAGCGGCATCCGCGATTTCGGCATGATGATCGTGCGCCTGACCGTTCTGCTGGTGCTGTTCGCGCTGCTGGTCAATCTGCTGCTCCATCGACCGGCGCTCGAATCGTTCCTGTTCGCGCTGGCGCTCGCCGTCGGTCTCACGCCGGAACTGCTGCCGATGGTGGTGTCGGTGACGCTCGCCCACGGCGCGCTGCGCATGGCGCGCAAGAGCGTGATCGTGAAGCGCCTGACCGCCATCCACGATCTTGGCGGCATGGACGTGTTGTGCTGCGACAAGACCGGCACGCTCACCGAAGCCCGTATCCGGCTGGTGCGCGAGGTCGACCTGGGCGGAGCGGCAAGCGCCTCGGTGCTGCGCATGGCGCAGGTCAATGCGGCATTCGAAACCGGCCTCAAGAGCCCGCTGGACGACGCCATCCTCGAAGCCGCCGCGTTCGATCCGGCGGCATGGCGGAAGATCGACGAGGTGCCATTCGACTTCCAGCGCCGCCGGGTCTCGATCCTGGTGGAAAGCGACGGCCAGCGCCTGCTCGTGGTCAAGGGCGCACCGGAAGACGTGCTGCGCCTGACCACGGCGTACGAGCGGCCCGGGTTGCCGTCGGCACCGCTGGACGACGCTTCGCGTGCCATCGCGGCCGGGACTCTCGATGCCCTCGGCAGCGAAGGCTATCGCGTGCTGGGGGTCGCGTGGAAAACCGTCGAACAGGACCGGCAGCATGCCGGGGTCGTCGATGAAACCGGCCTGACCCTCGCCGGCTTCCTCGCCTTCCTCGACCCGCCGAAGACCGGCGCGCGGGAAGCGCTGGTGGCGCTGGCCGGACTGGGCGTCGCCGTGAAAGTCGTCACGGGCGACCACGAGCAGGTGGCGCGGCACGTCTGCCGCGAGCTCGGCCTCGCCGTGGGCGACACGCTGACCGGCCCGGTGCTCGATTCCCTCGACGATGACGCGCTGGCGGCCCGGCTCGACGCCACCACGCTGTTCTGCCGCATGACGCCGGTGCAGAAGTCCCGCGTCATCCGCGCGCTGCGCCGCAAGGGCCACGTGGTCGGCTACCTCGGCGACGGCATCAACGATGCGCCGCCGCTGCACGCCGCCGACGTCGGGTTCTCGGTGGATACCGCCGTCGACGTGGCCAGGGAGGCCGCGTGCATGATCCTGCTGCGCAAGGACCTCGGCGTGCTGGCGGAAGGCGTCCGCGAGGGCCGCCGCACCTTCGCCAATATCCTCAAGTACATCATGATGGGCACCAGCTCGAACTTCGGGAACATGTTCTCGATGGCCGGCGGCGTGCTGCTGTTGCCCTACCTGCCGATGCTGCCGATCCAGATCCTGCTCAACAACCTGCTGTACGACCTGTCCGAAATGGCCATCCCGCTGGACCGCGTCGACGAGGCGATGGTGGCCCGGCCGCGTCATTGGGACCTGGGCGTCGTGCGCCGATTCATGTTCACCTTCGGACCGATCAGCTCCGCGTTCGACTTCATGGTGTTCGGGCTCCTGCTGTGGGTCTTCCAGGTCGACGAAGGGCTTTTCCACACCAGCTGGTTCGTCGAATCGCTCGCCACCCAGGTGCTGGTGATCTTCATCATCCGGAGCAGAAACCCCTTCCGCGACCACCCGCATCCCCTGCTGGTGGCGGGCGCCCTGCTTGCCATCGCGGTGGCGGTGGGCCTGCCTTATTCGCCACTCGCCCACTGGCTGGGGTTCGTGCCGCTGCCCGCTCCGCTGCTGGCCGCACTCGCGCTCGTCGCGACGGCCTATCTGGGTGTGGTCCACCTGGCGAACCGCTGGTTCTTCACGCGCTACCAGCGCGGATCACGCTGAGCATGCGTGAAGCTCGACCGAGCCCGACGCGAACGATGAGCGTTGTTGATCGCCGTCAAATGACCGGCACGGGAAACATTCCAGAATGAAACAAGCGATACGCCGTCGTCACGCCGGGCAGTCGCATGCTCCGGCACTGAACGGGTGTCCCCCACCACCGTAGCCGACGCCGACATCGGGGGATTTGCCCGCCACGGGAGTCACTGCCGATGAAATCCCCCAGCCTCACCCCCGACCTGCTGCGACGCATGGACGCCTACTGGCGCGCCGCCAACTACCTGGCGGTCGGCCAGCTCTACCTGCGCAGCAACCCGTTGCTGAAGCGTCCGCTGACCCTCGCCGACGTGAAACCCATGCTGCTGGGGCACTGGGGTACCACGCCGGGACAGAACTTCATCTACGTGCACCTGAACCGGATCATCAGGCAGCACGACCTCGACATGATCTATGTCTCCGGCCCCGGCCACGGCGGCCCGGCCGTGGTCGGCAACACCTACCTGGAAGGCAGCTACAGCGAGATCTACCCCGAAATCAGCCAGGACGAGGCGGGGTTGCAGAAATTGTTCTTGCAGTTCTCCTTTCCCGGCGGCATTTCCAGCCATGCCTCGCCGGAATGCCCCGGCTCGATCCATGAGGGCGGCGAACTGGGCTATTCGCTGAGCCACGCGTTCGGCGCCGTTTTCGACAACCCCGAACTGGTCGTCGCCTGCGTGGTCGGAGACGGCGAGGCCGAGACCGGACCGCTGGCCACCGCCTGGCATTCCAACAAGTTTCTCGACCCGGCCACGGACGGCGCGGTACTGCCGATCCTGCACCTCAACGGTTACAAGATCGCGAACCCGACCGTGCTGGCGCGCATCAGCCATGAGGAACTCGAGCAGTTGCTGCGTGGCTACGGCTGGTCGCCACTCTTCGTCGAGGGCAACGAGCCGGCCGTGATGCATGAGGCGATGGCCAGCGCGCTGGATCAGGCGGTGGATCAGATCAGGGCCGCCCAGCGCGAGGCGCGCGAGCATGGCCAGCGGGAACGGCCGCGCTGGCCGATGATCGTGCTGCGCTCGCCCAAGGGCTGGACCGGCCCGCAAGTCGTCGATGGCCTGCCGGTGGAAGGTACCTTTCGCGCGCACCAGATACCGATCGCCGTCTCCGCCTCGACTCCCGCCGAACACCTGCGGCAGCTCGAAGCGTGGCTGAAGAGCTACCGGCCCGAGGAACTGTTCGACGCCGCGGGCCGGCTGCTGCCGGAGCTGGCGCAGCTGGCACCGGCGGGCCCGCGCCGGATGGGCGCCAATCCCCACGCCAACGGCGGCAGCCTGCTGCGCGAATTGCGCGTGCCGGACTTTCGCGATTACGCCTGTACCGTGGCGGAGCCCGGCGTTCGCGGCATCGGCGATACCCGGGTGCTGGCGCCGTTCCTGCGCGACGTCACCGCGCTCAACCAGAGCCAGCGCAACTTCCGCGTGTTCGGCCCGGACGAGACCATCTCCAACGGACTGGAGGCCGTGTTCGACGTCACCGACCGGCAGTGGAACGCCGGCACCCAGGCGACCGACCAGCACCTTGCCGCCACTGGCCGGGTACTGGAGATGCTCAGCGAGCACCAGTGCGAAGGCTGGCTGGAGGGCTATCTGCTGACCGGGCGACACGGCCTGTTCAACTGCTACGAGGCGTTCATCCACATCATCGATTCGATGTTCAACCAGCACGCCAAGTGGCTCAAGGTCACCGCATCCCTGCCGTGGCGACGCAAGATCGCCTCGCTGAACTACCTGCTGGCCTCGCATGTGTGGCGGCAGGACCACAACGGCTTCAGCCACCAGGATCCCGGCTTCATCGATCACGTGGTGAACAAGAAGGCCGGCGTGGTGCGGGTCTACCTGCCACCGGACGCGAACTGCCTGCTGTCGGTGATGGATCACTGCCTGCGCAGCCTGCATTACGTCAACGTGGTGATCGCCGGCAAACACCCCGCACCGCAGTGGCTGACCATGGATCAGGCGGTCAGGCACTGCAGCGAAGGCATCGGCATCTGGTCGTGGGCCAGCAACGACCAGGAGGTCGATGCGCCGGATCTGGTGATGGCCTGCTGCGGCGACGTGCCGACGCTGGAGACCCTCGCCGCCGTGTCGATCCTGCGCGAGCATCTGCCCGAGCTGAAGATCCGCGTGGTCAACGTGGTCGACCTGATGCGCCTGCAACCTCGCGCGGAGCACCCGCACGGCCTGGACGATACCGACTTCGATGCCCTGTTCACGCGGGACAGGCCGGTGATCTTCGCCTTCCATGCCTACCCGTACCTGATCCACCGGCTCACCTACCGGCGCACCAATCACGACAACATCCACGTGCGCGGCTACCGGGAGGAAGGCACCGTCACCACGCCGTTCGACATGACCGTGCTGAACGAACTCGACCGCTTCCACCTGGTGATCAGCGCGATCGACCGCCTGCCGCAGACCGGCAATCAGGGCACCTACCTGAAGCAGCAGCTGCGCGACAAGCTGGTCGAACACCGCCAGTACATCAACCGGCACGGCCAGGACCTGCCCGAAGTGCGCAACTGGACGTGGCAGGGCTCGATCCTGGACCGCAAGCCATCGTGATCATGCCGGAAGTCCGGCGGCATCGGCGGCAGGCCGCCTGATCCGTCGGCGACGAGCCCGTGCGACACTTGCCGGGCGCGCGCCCGGCGTGCGCACGCATCAGTGATCCCAGCGGGCGGTCACCGGCAAGACGAGGAAAACACCATGAGCCGCAGCCAGCCTGCCAGCACCGTTCGCGCGCCATCGGCGCCACCCGTGCTGCGCGGAGTCGAACGCCTGATCGCGCACGTGCGCTCGATGGAGCCGGTGCGCATGGCGGTAGTCCATCCCTGCGACGCGCTCAGCCTTGCCGGCGCCATTGACGCGCGCGATGCCGGCATCATCCGGCCGGTGCTGGTTGCCCCGCGCGCCCGGCTGCAAGCCGTTGCTGCGGAAGCGGGGATCGACCTGGACGGCATCCCGTGCATCGACGTGCCGCACAGCCACGCCGCCGCCGAGGAAGCCGCGGCGATGGCCTGCCGCGGCGAGGTGGATGCGCTGATGAAAGGCAGCCTGCATTCGGACGAACTGATGGCCGCGATCGTTCCGACCGCCGCCGGGCTGCGCACCAAGCGGCGCATCACGCACTGCTTCGTGATGGAGACGCCCGCCTATCCGCGCCCGTTCATCATCACCGACGCCGCCATCAACATCGCGCCGACACTGGAGGACAAGGCCGACATCGTGCGCAACGCGATCGACCTTGCCCACGTGCTCGGCGTGGCCGAACCGAAGGTGGCGATCCTGGCCGCGGTGGAGACGGTCAACTCGCGCATGCCTTCCACGCTGGACGCGGCGGCGCTGTGCAAGATGGCCGACCGCGGCCAGATCAGCGGCGGCCTGCTGGATGGCCCGCTGGCGTTCGACAACGCGGTCTCGCCCGAGGCCGCGCGCGTGAAGGGCATCGTCTCGGCGGTGGCGGGCCGGGCCGACATCCTGGTGGTGCCTGATCTGGAAAGCGGCAACATGCTGGCCAAGCAGCTGGAGTACATGGGTCACGCCGACAGCGCCGGCATCGTGCTGGGCGCGCGCGTGCCGATCGTGCTCACCAGCCGCTCCGATTCGCGCCGCTCGCGGCTTGCCTCGTGCGCCATCGCGCTGATGCTGGCGCACCACTACCGCACCAGCCCGCCCTGATCCGACCGCGACCATGACGCCCCTGATCCTGGTCCTCAACTGCGGCTCGTCGAGCATCAAGTTCGCGCTGTTCGACGCCGCGACCGATCCGCTGCCGCGCCAGCCGCTGTGGAATGGCAAGGTGCAGGGCATCGGCGGCCCGGCGCCCGACTTCGGCGAAACCGGGGTGGCGCCGTTCGCGATTGCCCTCGACGAGGCCCATCCCTACCGCGCGGCGCTCACGCTGATCCTGCAGCGCGTGGACGCGCGCCTCGACGGCCGTCGCCTCGCCGCGGTCGCGCATCGCGTGGTGCACGGTGGCACTCGCTACTTCCACCCCACGCGCATCGATGCCGGCGTGCTGGCCGACCTGACGAGCTACGTGCCGCTGGCGCCGCTGCACCAGCCGTTCGCGCTGGAAGCGATCGAGATCCTGCTGCGCGAGTCGCCCGAGCTGCCGCAGGTGGCCTGTTTCGACACCGGCTTCCACCACACCATGCCGGCGGTGGAACAGATCCTGCCGCTGCCGTGGGATGCCTGGCAGCGCGGCCTGCGGCGGTACGGTTTCCACGGCCTGTCATATGCGTTCATGGCCACCGCGCTGGCCGAACGCCACGGCGACGCCGCACGCGGGCGCACCATCGTCGCCCACCTGGGCAGCGGCGCCAGCCTGTGCGCGATGCGCAACCTCGAGAGCGTCGCCACCACGATGGGCTTCTCCGCGCTCGACGGCCTGATGATGGGCACGCGCACCGGCGCGCTCGACCCCGGCGCGCTGCTGTACCTGATGGAGATCGAGCAGCTCTCCCTCGAACAGGTGGGCCACCTGCTCTACCACCGCAGCGGCCTGCTCGGCGTCTCCGGCATTTCCGCCGAGCCGCGCGTGATCGTGCAGCACGAAGCTGACGACGGCGAGCCCGGCGAACGCGCGCGCCTGGCGCTTGCACTCTACGTGCGCCGCATCGTGCGCGAGGTCGGCGCGTTGGCAGCCGTGCTTGGCGGACTCGACCTGCTGGTGTTCACCGCCGGCGTGGGCGAGCACAACGCCTTCGTGCGCGAACGCGTGTGCCGCGATCTCGCCTTCCTCGGCGTCGCGCTGGACGAGGACCGCAACACCGCGCACGCGCCGATCGTCTCCGCCGACGGCAGTCGCGTGATCGTCGGCGTCGAGCCGACCAACGAGGAATGGATCGCCGCGCGCGATGCCGCCGCGGTACTCGGCAGCATCGGCTGACTACAGGCGTCGCGCGACGGTCAGGGCTCGTCGTGCATCACGTGCTCGGCCGGCACCGGCTTGTCCCAGCCGGGATCGTCGAAATACTGCGGGTAATGCGCGATCGCCGCGCGCATGTCGGCCACCGCGGACACCTTCGCCGGGTCGGCCTTCAACGCCTGCGCGGCGGTGAGCAGCGGCACCAGGATGCCGTGCAGCGCGGCATCGGGTTCGGCCGACAGCTTGCAGTGGGCGAACATGTAGGTCACCGCGCTTTCCACCTCGCCGGCGCGGTCGACCGCCATCGGCGCGCTCATGTGGCCCATCTCGTAGTGGGCCAGCTCGGCCACCGCGGTGTGCGCGCGGCGCATGCCCGCGCGCAGCGGCGCATCCGGCGTCCAGCGCTGCGCCGGCACCTGCGTGGCGGCGCTGGCGGCATGTGCCGCGTGGCTGTCATGGGCATGCTGGGGGGTGGCCTGGGCTGCGACGGCAAGACCGAGTGCGCAGGCGGTGGCGACGAGGATGCGGGCAGCTTTCATGCGGATATCTCCGGCTTGGCGGCGCGAACGCCGCGGACACAGGCATGCTAGCGCGCGGCGCCGACACCCCGGCCTGACCGGGATCAAGCCGGCGGCGCCTGCGACAATCGGTCATCCGGCCCGGCGCGCCGCTGCAGCCAGGCGTAGTACAGCAGCGGGATCACCAGCAGGGTCAGCGCGGTGGAGACCAGGATGCCGAAGATCAGCGACACCGCCAGGCCCTGGAAGATCGGATCGTCGATGATGAAGAAGCCGCCGATCATCGCCGCCAGCCCGGTCAGCATGATGGGCTTGGCACGCACCGCCGCGGCCTCGACCACCGCCTCGCGCAGCGGACTGCCGGCGGCCAGCGCGTGGTTGATGAAGTCGATCAGCAGGATCGAGTTGCGCACGATGATGCCGGCCAGCGCGATCATGCCGATCATCGAGGTGGCGGTGTACTGCGCGCCGACCAGCGCATGCCCGGGCATCACGCCGATCACGGTCAGCGGGATCGGCGCCATGATGATCAGCGGCACCACGTAGCTCTTGAACTGGCCCACCACCAGCAGGTAGATCAGCAGCAGGCCCGCCGAATAGGCCAGGCCCATGTCGCGGAACGTCTCGTAGGTGATCTGCCATTCGCCGTCCCACTTCACCGCGGCATCGGTGGTATCGGTCGGCTGCGCGATGAAGTGCTGCTGCAGCAGTTGCCCCGCCACCTTGTCGTGGCCGAGCTTGCCGACCAGCGAGAACATGCCGTACAGCGGGCTGTCGGTGCTGCCGGCGTCGTCGCCGGTAACGGTGGCATAGGGCAGCAGGTCCTTGTGCCAGATCGCCTGCTCGCGCTGCGCCGGCTGCACGCGGACCACCTCGGACAACGGCACCAGCGCACCGCCGGCCGCACGCACGCGCAGCGCCAGCAGCTGCTCCATCGACGCCTGGTCGCCCGCGCCCAGGCGCAGGCGGATCGGCACCGCGTACTTCGCCTGGCCGTCCATGAGCCAGGTGGCGTCGTCGCCGGACAAGGCGGTGCGCAGCGCCTGCGCGATGCTCGCCTGATCCAGCCCCAGCCGCGCCGCGCGGGCGCGATCGACCACCAGCACGTCGCGCGGCGCATCCGCCTCCACGCTGGTGTCGACGTCGACGATGTCCGGGTTGGCCCTGAAATCCTGTTCCAGCCCCAGCGCCACCTTGCGCACGGTGGCGTAGTCCGGGCCGTAGACCTCGGCCACGATCGGCGCCAGCACCGGCGGCCCGGGCGGCACCTCGACCACCTTCACCGAGGCGCCGTAGCGCGCGCCGATCTGCGCCAGCGCCGGGCGCACCGCCAGCGCGATGGCGTGGCTCTGCCGCGAGCGCTCGTGCTTGTCGACCAGGTTCACCTGCAGGTCGCCCACGATCGGGCCGCTGCGCAGGTAGTACTGGCGCACCAGTCCGTTGAACGTGATCGGCGACGCGGTGCCGGCATAGCCCTGCCAGTCCTTCACCTCGGGCAGCTTGGCCACCGCCTGCGCCAGCTCGCCGAGCAAACGGTTGGTGCGCTCCAGCGTGCTGCCCTCGGGCATGTCCACCACCACCTGGAACTCGGACTTGTTGTCGAACGGCAGCATCTTCAGCACCACCGCCTTGACCACCACCAGCCCCACCGCCCCCAGCACCAGTGCGCCCATCGCGGCGAACAGCAGGTGCCGTCGGCGCGGCGCGCGGGGGCCATCGAGGAAGGGCAGCATCAGCCGTCGGAACGTGCGGTGCAGGCGCGTGTCGTGCGCGCCGTCGGCGCCCGCCGGCGCGGCCTCGGCATGTGGCTGGTGGCCGAGCAGTTTCAGCGCCAGCCACGGCGTGACCACCAGCGCGACGGCCAGCGACAGCAGCATGCCGGCCGAGGCGTTGATCGGGATCGGCCGCATGTACGGCCCCATCAGGCCGGACACGAAGGCCATCGGCAGCAGCGCGGCGATCACCGTGAAGGTGGCCAGGATGGTCGGCCCGCCGACCTCGCCGACCGCCTCGGGGATCGCCTCGCGCAAGGTGCGTCCGCCCAGCACCATGTGCCGGTGGATGTTCTCCACCACCACGATGGCGTCGTCGACCAGGATGCCGATCGAGAAGATCAGCGCGAACAGCGAGACGCGGTTGATGGTGAAGCCCATCGCCCACGAGGCGAACAGGGTCAGCGCCAGGGTGACGATCACCGCGCTGCCGACGACCACCGCCGCGCGCCAGCTCAACGCCAGCAGCACCAGCAGCACCACCGACAAGGTGGCGAAGATCAGCTTGTGGATCAGCTTGTCCGCCTTGTCGGTGGCGGTCTGGCCGTAGTCGCGGGTGACCACCACGTGCACATCGGCGGGAATCGCCACGTTGCGCAGCGCGGCCAGCCGCTGGCGGATCGCGCCGGTGATGTCGGCGGCGTTGGTGCCGGGCTTCTTCGCCACCGCGATGGTCACGGCCGGCGCGTGGCCGGTGGCCGGCCCGGCCCGGCCCGCCGGCGCGCCGAACCAGGCGTAGCTGTCGGGCAGGTCCGCGCCCGGACGAACCGTGGCCACGTCGGAGAGGAACACCGGCTGGCCGTTCTTCAGGCCGATCACCAGCTGCGACACCTCCGCCGCGTCGGCGAGGAAACGCCCGGCGGTCACCGGCACATCGCGGTCGCCGCTCACCCGGTCGCCGGCCTGGGTCACCGTGTTGGCCGCCTTCAAGGCGTTCGACAGGTCGCCCGCGGTCATGCCGTAGCCAGCCAGTTTCGCCGCGTCCAGCTGCACCACCACCGCGCGGGTCGGCGCGCCGATGGTGTAGACGTCGCGCGTGCCGGGCACGCGCTTCAATTCGGTCTCCAGAGCATGCGCCACCTCGGCCAGCTGCACCGGGCCTTGCGCGGGGTCGTCGCTCCACAGCGTGAGCGCCATCACCGGCACGTCGTCGATGCCCATCGGCCGCACCAGCGGCGGACCGATGCCGAGGCCGGGCGGCACGAAGCCCTGGTTCTGGAACACCTGGTTGTACAGCCGCACGATCGCGGCCTGCCGCGGCACGCCGACCTGGAACTCCACCGTCATCACCGCCATGCCGGGCCGGCTCACCGAATAGACGTGCTTGACGCCCTCGATCTCGGCGAGCTTCTGCTCCAGCGGGAACGCCACCAGGTTCTCCACGTCGCGCACGTCGGCGCCGGGAAACGGCACCATCACGTTGGCCATGGTCACGTCGATCTGCGGCTCCTCCTCGCGCGGCGTGATCATCACCGCGACCAGGCCCAGCAGCAGCGCCGCGATCGCCAGGATCGGGGTCAGCGGCGAATCCTGGAACGCGCGCGCGATGCGGCCGGAGAAGCCGAGCCGAGGCCCGCTCACGGCGCGTCCCCGCGTCGCTGCGCGACCAGCCAGCGCGCCGCCGCGGCCGGATCGGTGGCGACGCGCTCGCCGTCGTCCAGCCCGGCCAGCACCTCCACGCGATCGCCGTGGCGATGGCCCAGGCGCAACTGGCGCAGCGTCACGTCATGCGCCCCCAGTACGTATGCGCCGACCAGCTCGCCACGTTGCACCAGCGCGCTCATCGGCAGCAGCAATCGCTTCGCCTCGCCACTGGCGAAGGCGACCTTCACCGTCATGCCCGGCACCAGGCCGACGCCGTCGCCGGGCAGTTCCAGCCGCACGCGGAAGCTGTGCGTCTGCGGGTCGGCATAGGGAAACACGGTGAGCTTGCCGGCCGCCACGCGGCGGCCGTCGTCGAGCACCACCTCGGCGGCGTGGTAGCGGCGAATCGCGGCGATCGCGCTCTGCGGCACCTGCACGCCGACCCGCAGATCCTGCAGCGAGGCCAGCGCGATCAGCGGCTGCGGCGCCGGCGGCCCCGACTGCACCGCCTCACCCACCTGCACGTAGCGGCGGGTGACGATGCCGTCGTACGGCGCGCGCAGCACCGTGTAATCGAGCTGCTGGCCGACCTGGCTGGACTGCGCGCGGGCCGACTGCAGCGCCGCCAGCGCGGCGTCGCGACGGGCACGCTCGGCGTCGAGCTGCGCCTTGGAAACGAAGCCTTTCTCGAATATCCCGGCGAAGCGCCGGTAGGACGTATCCGCCTCGGTATACGTCGCCTGCGCCGCGGCGATCTGCGCCTGCGCGGCGCGCCCTGCGGACTTCTGCTCGACGTCGCTGAAACGCACCAGCACGTCGCCCTTGCGCACGGCATCGCCGACGTCATGCGGCAACTCGACCACCCGCGCATTGGTCTGCGCCGAGATCACCGCCTCGTGCACCGCCTCGACCACGCCATCCCAGGCCTGCTCGTCGTGCGCCGTTTCGAGGTGCACGGTCAGCGCAGCCAGCGGCGGCGGTGCCGTGGCAGCCGGCGGCGCCGGCGTGCGCCCGCACGCGGCCAGCGCGGCCAGCGCGAGCGCAAGCATGGCCGGGCGCAGCGCGCGCATCACGACGCGACCTCGCAACGCGGGTCGGCGTGGGCGCGCGCGACACGCCAGGCGGGATGGCGGGTTTGCATCGCGTGCTTCCGTCAGCGGTTCGCGGGGAGTACTCATTCGCCACCCGTGCCGGGCCGGATGCGCGCGATGCCCAGCGCCTTCATCACGTACTTCTCGTAGACCGGCGTGGTATTGCCGGTGCGGATCTTGTGCATGAAGTATTTCTCGAATGCCACCTTGGCCAGATGCACCCACTTGCCCTCCTTCGCCCAGGTCAGGTTGCGCGGCGGGATCTGCGGCAGTGCCACGAACGCCGCGCCGCTGTCGCCCATGTCGGCCAGGCACACCGCGTTCCATGTCGCTTCGGCCGTGGCCGGACGGTTCTCGATGTCCGCCTTGATGTTCGCGGTCAGCGTGCTGACCATCGACTCGATCATGAAACCGGTCTTGGGCGCGCCGGTGGGCACCGGCGTGGCCTCCACCGGCGGGATCGCCACGCACACGCCGGCGGAGAACACGTTGCGGAAGGTCGGGTTGCGCTGGTGCTTGTCGATCAGCACGAAGCCACGCGGATTGACCAGGCCCTCGATGCCACGCACGGCGACGACGCCGGTGAAGGCGGGGATCACCATCGCGTAGCGGAACGCGAGCGCGTGCTGCTCCTGCGCCTGGCCATGCGCGTCGGCTTCGGTGACGTGCATGCTGCCGTCCTCGACCTTGTCAATCCGCGCATTGCAGATCCACTTGATGTGACGCTGGCGCAACTGACGCTCCAGCAGGCCGCGGGAATCGCCGATCCCGCCCAGGCCCATGTGGCCGATGTACGGCTCGCTGGTGACGAAGGTCATCGGCACGCGGTCGCGCAACTTGCGCCGGCGCAGGTCGGTGTCGAGGATCAGCGCGAACTCGTAGGCCGGGCCGAAACAGCTGGCGCCCTGCGCCGCGCCGACCACCACCGGGCCGGGGTTCTCCAGGAACTGCCGGTACGCCTGCCACGCGGCGGTCGCGTGCGGCGTGGTGCAGACCGACTGCGTGTAGCCGTCGACCGGGCCCAGCCCGGGGATCTCGTCGAACGCCAGCCGCGGGCCGGTGGTGACGACGAGGTAGTCGTACCTCAGTTCGCGGCCGTCAGCCAGCACCACGAGGTTGTCGGCCGGGCGCACCGCGCTGGCCGGCGAATCGATGAAGGCGATGTCGTGCCGTGCCATCGCCGCGGCCGCATCGAGCTGCACGTCGGCCGGTTGCCGCCAGCCGATGCCGACCCACGGGTTGGATGGCGTGAAGGAGAACAGGCGCCCTTCGCCGACCACGGTGACGCGGTGGGCATCGCCCAGTGCAGCCTTGATCTCATAGGCGGCACTGGTGCCGCCCAGGCCCGACCCCAGGATGACGACGTCGCTCATGGTGACTAACTCCTGCATTGAGGGTGCCGACAGCTTGCGCCGGCGGCACCGCAAGGGATTTGAGCCTGGTCAATTCAAAGGCCGCTTCGCCGGCGCTACGCCGCCTCGGCGATGACGTTCACCAGGGTCTGCTCCACTTCGCGCGCGATTGCCGCCAGCGCGGGATCGCTGGAGAGCATGCCGAGCATCGGCGTCGGCCGGATCATGCCGATCCAGGTCTTGCCCTCCTCCGTGTAGACCGACACCCGGCACGGCAGCGCCATGTTCAGCCGCAGGTCGTTGGCCAGCACGCGGCCGGCCTGGCGCGGGTTGCACACCTCGAACACCTTGCACTCGTGGCCGAACTCCACGCCCTTGCCGCGCAAGGTGCCGCCCAGGTCGTGCACGTGCAGCACGCCGAAGCCATGCGCGGCGACGGCGGTGGCGAGGTCGGCCGCGGCCTGCTCGAAGCTCTTGGATGTCTCGACGATGTGATACATGGCGTGGTCTCGTTCGGGTCAGGAAGGAAACGCGCAGCCGGGCTTCAGCCCCAGCTTGCGCAGGATCATCGCCAGCGGGCAGAAGCCGGTGAACGAGGACTGCAGCAGGTTGGCGCCCACGAACACCGACAGCCAGATCCAGCCCGGCGCCACGAAATGCGCCAGCGCGATACCGGCCAGCACCACGCTGCCGGCGAACCCCATCACGATGCGATCGACATTCATGTTGAACTCCTCGGTTGGCGGTTGTCCGCGAACATCGCGAACCAACAATTATTTCTAAATTAGTGATAGCTTAATTAGTATGGCGTGGTAAAGTCAAGCCGCCAAACCGCAGCGGACCCGAACTTCCATGGACACGTCTTCCCGCACCGACATGACCCTGATGCAGGCCAATGCCGAGGAGGCGTCGCGCCTGCTCAAGACGCTGGGCAACGCGCAACGCCTGCGCATGCTGTGCCTGCTCGCCGACGGCGAACTGTCGGTCGGCCAGATCAACGAACAACTGCCGGAACTGAGCCAGTCGGCGCTGTCGCAGCACCTGGCCCGCCTGCGCGAGGAAGGCCTGGTCGATACCCGGCGCGAAGCGCAGACCGTGTGGTATTCGCTGCCGCCTGGCCCTGCGCAGACGGTCATCGGCACGCTGTATGGAATCTACTGCGCCCCCGCGACGCGCAAGGCGGCGAAACGAAGCGGCACGGCGCGGCGTCGCTGAGCGCACGCCTTCGCGCGGAGGGAGAGTCGGCTCCTGCCCTCTCCCTGCTCGCAGGGAACGTTCCCTAAACCCGCGCGAACACCAGCGTGCCGTTGGTGCCGCCGAAGCCGAAGCTGTTGGACATCACCGTGTTCAGGGTGGCCGGGCGGCTTTCGCGCAGGATCGGGAAGCCTTCGGCGCGGGGGTCGAGGTCGGTGATGTGGGCCGAGCCGGCGACGAAGCCTTCCTTGAGCATCAGCAGGCTGTAGATCGCCTCGTGCACGCTGGCAGCGCCGAGCGAGTGGCCGGTCAGCGCCTTGGTCGAGGACAGCGGCGGCACCGCGTCGCCGAACACGGCACGCACGGCGTCGAGTTCCACGATGTCGCCCAGCGGCGTGGCGGTGCCATGGGTGTTGAGGTAGTCGACCGGCGCCTTGACGTCGGCCAGCGCCATCTGCATGCAGCGCACCGCGCCCTCGCCGGACGGCGCGACCATCTCGGCGCCGTCGGAGGTGACGCCGTAGCCAACCAGCTCGGCGTGGATGCGCGCACCGCGTGCCTTGGCGTGCTCGTACTCCTCCAGCACCAGCATGCCGCCGCCACCGGCGATGACGAAGCCGTCGCGGGTGGTGTCGTAGGGACGCGAGGCGCTGGCCGGGGTGTCGTTGTGGTGGCTGGACAGCGCGCCCATCGCGTCGAACTGCGAGGTCATGCCCCAGTGTTCCTCTTCGCCGCCGCCGGCGAACACCACGTCCTGCGCGCCGTGGCGGATCAGGTCGGCGGCCGCGCCGATGCAGTGCGCCGAGGTGGCGCAGGCGGCGGAGATGGAATAGCTCAGGCCCAGGATGCCGAAGGTGGTGGCCAGCGTGGCCGACACCGTGGAGCACATCGTGCGCGGCACCATGTACGGGCCGATCTTGCGCACGCCCTTGTTGCGCAGCAGGTCGCCGGTCTCGATCTGCCAGCGCGGCGAACCGCCGCCGGAGCCGGCGATCGCGCCGATGCGCGGGTTGCGCACCTGATCGGCATCCAGCCCGGCATCGGCCATCGCCGAACGCATCGACACGTACGCATACGCCGCCGCGTCGCCCATGAAGCGCTTCAGCTTGCGATCGATCACCGCCTCCAGGTCGATGTTCGGCACGCCCGCCACATGGCTGCGCATGCCCAGCTCGGCATATTCGGGCATCGCGCGGATACCGCTGCGGCTGTCGCGCAAGGCGCCAGCCACCGTTTCCAGATCGTTGCCAAGGCACGAGACGATGCCCATGCCCGTCACCACCACGCGACGCATGTCAAAAACCCTCGGTGGATTGGAACAGGCCCACGCGCATGTCGCTGGCCTCGTAGATCAGGCGGTCGTCGACGAAGGTCTTGCCGTCGGCGATCACCAGCCGCAACTTGCCGCGCATCACGCGACGGATGTCGATCTCGTAGCGCACCAGCTTGGCGGTGGGCATCACCTGGCCGGAGAACTTCACGTTGCCCACGCCGAGCGCGCGGCCGCGGCCGGGTTCGCCCAGCCACGGCAGGTAGAAACCGCTGAGCTGCCACATGGCATCCAGGCCCAGGCAGCCGGGCATCACCGGGTCGCCGATGAAGTGGCAACCGAAAAACCAAAGGTCCGGATGGATGTCCATTTCGGCGCGGATGCAGCCCTTGCCGTGGCTGCCGCCCTCTTCGGAAATGTGCGTGATGCGATCGAACATCAGCATCGGCGGCGAAGGCAGCCGCGCGTTGTCGTCGCCGAACAGTTCGCCGCGCCCGCAGGCGCGCAGCTGCTCGTAGTCGAAAGAGGAAGGACGTGTCATGAAATGCTCGGGGGTGGGGGAATGCCAAGTGTGCCAGTTGGACGCCGTCCTGTCTTGACGTGCGACGCGTGCGACGGCCGTACGCCAGCGCATCGTGAAGCCTTCGCGACGACGTCCGCAGGCATCAGGACGGGCAGCCGCGATCTTCACGCCAGTGTGCGCCGAGCGAGCGTCGACGCAGGCGCATCGCGCGCAGCAGCGCCTTGGCCAGGCGTGCCTGCCAGCCGGAGTCGGCCAGCGCCGCGCCGATCCGCCAGGCGGCGCGCAATGCACCCGCCTCGCGCCGCGGACCAGCCGCCTGCCACAGCAGCGCGCGCAAGCCGGCAAGCTCGACCGGCGACAGGCTGGCGCCGTGGTCGATGACGCGCAGCGGGCCGACGCCGACGTCCGCGGCGGCAGCCGTACGCAAGCCGTGACCCAGCCGCTGTCCGCACAGCACGCCTTCGAGCAGCGAATTGCTGGCCAGCCGGTTGGCGCCGTGCACGCCATTGCAGGCCACCTCGCCGACGGCGTAGAGACCCGGCACGCTGGTGCGTCCGTCCGCATCGGTGGCCAACCCGCCCATGTGGAAGTGCGCCGCCGGCGTCACCGGCAACGCCTGCCGGCGCGGATCGAAGCCATGCGCCAGGCACGCGGCCAGCACAGTGGGAAAACGCTGCTCCCAGGCGCCCTCCAGCGCCGTCGCGTCAAGCCAGGCGCGGCCACCGGCGGCCTGCGCCGCAGCCACGCGCCGCGACACCACGTCGCGCGGCGCCAGGTCGCCGAGCGGATGCACGCCGGCCATCAGCGCGTCGCCTGCATCGTCGTGCAATCGCGCACCGGCGCCGCGCAGCGCCTCGGTGAGCAGCGGCAGGCGGTGGCCGGGCACGTCGAGCGCGGTGGGATGGAACTGCACGAACTCCAGGTCGCGCGCCGCCGCGCCGGCGGCGAGGCCGAGCGCGAGGCCCGCGCCATCGGCGCCCGGCGGATTGCTGGTACGCGCGTACAGGGCGCCGATGCCGCCGGTGGCCAGCACCACCGCCGCCGCCTCGACCTGTTCGTGGCGGCCGCGCTCGTCGCACGTGCGCACGCCGACCACGCGACCGCCGCGCAGCAACAAGCCATCGACATCGACGCCGCCGCGCCACTGCACGTGGCTGGCCGCCTGCGCCTGCTCGCGCAAGGCGCGGAACACCGCCGCGCCACTGGCATCGCCGCCGGCGTGCACGATGCGGGCGGTTCCATGGCCGCCTTCGCGACCCAGTTGCAGCGCGCCATCCGCGGTCCGATCGAACGCCACGCCCAGCGCCTGCAGCCAGTCGATCGCCGCCGGCGCCGCGGCGGTCAGCCACGCGACCATCGCCGCGTCGTTGTGCTGCGCGCCGGCAGCGAGCGTATCGGCAGCGTGGGCGGCGGTGCTGTCGTGCGGATCGAGCGCCGCGGCGATGCCGCCCTGGGCCAGCGCGGTGGCGCTGCCGCAGCCGTCGTGGGCGCGGCACAGCAGGCGCACCGGCGCGGGCGCCGCGGCCAGCGCGGTCGCCAGCCCGGCCACGCCGCCGCCCACCACCACGATCGGCAGGTGCGCTCGCCTCACACGCGTTCGCGCCGGCCGACGGCGAGCATGCGTTCCAGCGCCGCGCGGGCGCGCACGCTCACGTCCGCGGGAATCTCGATCGCGTGGCGCAGGTCGCGCAGGCAGGCGTAGATGTTCTGCAAGGTGATCCGCTGCATGTGCGGGCACAGGTTGCACGGCTTGATGAACTCGGTCTGCGGGAACTGCGACTTGAGGTTGTCGGCCATCGAACACTCGGTGACCATCGCCACCCGGGCCGGCTTCTCGCGCGCCAGCCACTTGCCCATGGCGGTGGTGGAGCCGACGAAGTCGGCCTCGGCCAGCACCTCGGGCGAACATTCCGGATGCGCCACCACCCGGGTGCCGAACTGCTCGCGCACGTGCCGCACTTCCTGCGCGGTGAAGCGCTCGTGCACTTCGCAGCGGCCGTGCCACAGGATGATTTCCACCGCCGTCTGTTTGGCCACGTGGCGGCCGAGGAATTCGTCAGGCAGGAAGATCACCTTCGGCGCGCCCATCGCCTCCACCACCTGCACCGCGTTCGCCGAGGTGCAGATCGCATCGGACTCCGCCTTCACCGCGGCGGAGGTATTGGCGTAGCTCACCACCGGCACGCCGGGGTGCTGCGCGCGCAATGCGCGCACGTCGGCGGCGGTGATCGAGGAGGCCAGCGAGCAGCCCGCTTCGAGATCGGGCAGCAGCACGGTCTTGTGCGGCGCCAGGATCTTCGCGGTCTCGGCCATGAAGTGCACGCCGCACAGCACGATCAGCTCGGCTTCGCACTCGGCCGCGGCCTGGGCCAGGCCGAGCGAGTCGCCGGTGATGTCGGCCACGCCGTGGAAGATCTCCGGCGACTGGTAGCTGTGCGCCATGATCACCGCGCCGCGCTGATTTTTCAGCTTGTTGATCGCGTCGATCCACGGCAGGTGCAGCGGGATCTCCAGGCACGGCACCAGCGGTTCGAGCCGCTCGGCAAGCGCGGCGTATTCGTGTTCGAGTTCATCGCGCCAGACAGGCACGGGGACGGCGGCGAGGTCGTGCATGGCAATCCGCGGTGGAGGGTGGGCGAAGTATCCGAGGGCGCAGCTGGCCGGTTCAGTCCGCCCGACGAGCCGCGATGCGCGCAAGGCAGTGCAACCCGATGTGCGGGCGCGAGACGAACCGCGATGGCGGCGGCCGCAGGCGCGGGAGAACGGAGCGACGCAACGAGAGGCTTGGCATGATGGCGCGCATCATCGCCGGCAACCGCGCGGGCGCGCCTTGATCGAGGTCAACCGCAACCGACGCACCACCGCGATGACGTCGGACGCTTTCCGCTCACGGGTGCTGCGGCAACGCCGCCACGAATGCCTCGGCGCGCCGGTGCACGCCGCGCAACGCCGACCACGTGCCCAGCCACGCGCACGCCAGCGCCACGCCGGCCGCACGCGCCAGCCACGGCGACGGCCACAGCACCGCGGCTGGCAACAGCAGCAGCGGCCATTGCGCCAGCAGCACGCCGAGCTTGTCGCTGTCGGGCAGCAACCGCTGCACGCCGGGCAACTGCAGGCCGCGGCCGCAGCGTCGGTGCAGGTCGATCCAGCCGATGAAGGGAACGATCTCCAGCGCCATGCCGGCAAGCAGCAGCGGCAGCGCGATGCCCAGCCCCAGCGTCGCCGCCAGCACGGCGGTGCGAGCGCCTCCGGTCAGCAGCACGGCGGCCAGCGCCAGCGCGATCAGGCCGCCGCGCCAACTCCACAGCAAAGGTGCGCGACGCACGCGCGGCGAGCGCCACTGCAGCCACAACGCAGCGCCGGCGAACAGCGCGACGTGCACCGCCACGGTGGCGAGCAGCCAGCGGCCGTCGTCGCGGGCCCAGCGCCACCATGCCGCGGCCGGCAGCATCAGCAGCACGCTGGCCAGCCACAGGGTCTGCGCCCGCTCCGGCATGGCCGCCGTCCCCTGGAACATCGGCATCACGATCCGCGCCACGCTGGCCAGCAGCAGCACGATCCAGCCCAGCACGCCCCAGCTCGCATGCACGTCCACCAGCGCCGCCATCGACAGCGTCGTGCCGTCGACCAGCGCGAGCGCCAACAGCGCGCCGAGCAGCGCGGTCAGCACGCCGAAGCCGATCGCCGCGCCGATGCCCGCGCGCAGCAGCCGCTGACCCGCGGCGACACACAGGCCGGGCACGGTCATCCCGGCCAACGTCGCGAACGCCAGCGGCAACAGCACGGCACCGCCGCGCAGCGCGCCGCGCCAGCCTTCGTGCAGGCCGGCCACCAGCAACAGCACGCCGAGGTTGAACACGGCGTGCAGCAATCGCCCCAGCCGCGCGCCGCCACGCACCCGCACGCCGGCGGCGGCAGGCAGGAATTGCAGCACGCTGCCGAACATCACGTTGCCGAACACGCCCAGGGTGAACACGTGCACCAGCGCCAGCGTGGCCGGCTGCCAGCGCGTGCGCAGCGCAACGTCGCCGTCGACGAGCAGCAGCGCGCCGGCGAGCACGCCCCACAGCGGCGCACTCAGCAGGAACCGCCGCGGCAACGATGCCGGCGGCGCCTGGTCAAGCGCCAGTCGGGCCATCGTCGTCCGGGCGATGGATCCGCACGCGCGCGCCGCCGGCGGGCAGCATCTCCGCACGGACATGCAGACGGCGACCGGACAGCAGGTCGAGCAGCGGCGTCGGCAGCAGCGGGGTGAGCAGCTCGAGCGTCTGCCCCGGCGCCAACGCATCGGCTGCCTCCAGCGCACGCATCATCGGCTCCGGCGCCGGCAGCGCGCGCAGGTCGAGCGCGATGGTGGTGCCATCGTCGGTGGCGTGGTCGTGGTGGGCCGGCGGTGGAGAGACAGGCATGCGGCCATCTCAACGCAGCAGGGGCGCGGGCGCGCTGACCTGGGTCAACGCAGCCGCGCCAGCGACGCTCAACGCGCGCCCGCCAGCGCCTGCCGACCGCGCCATTCCAGCTGCAGCCACACCCGCGCATTGTCGCGACCGAGACCATCGGCGCGATAGTCGGCCAGCTTGAGCATGGCGTCGAGGCCGGCGATCAGCGGAAGGCTCAGCGATGCGTTCCACTCGCTGCCGTAGCGGCCGCCGCGATCCGCGCGGTAGTCGTGGTAGGCCACCACCCAGGCCAGCTTGCCGGCCAGCCCGCTGCGACCGAACTTGCCGGCGGCGCCGACGTAGCGATCCTCCAGGCCGCCGGCGGGCGTCACGTTGAACTGATCGTCCCAGCCGTTGAACGCGTGCAGCGTCGCCAGCGGCGTCTGCAACGCATGCTGGCCGTTGCCGCCCAGATGTTCCCAGCCCAGCTTCGCGGTGATGCCGCCCTGCGTCCAGGTCGGTTCCAGCAGCCAGTAGTTGTGCGCGAAATGCAGCGGATTGTTGGCGTAGTCGCGCTGCCGCGCCGCTTCCAGCGTCCAGCCCGCGCCGTTGCCGTCGTGCAGCGCCTTGCCGCTCCAGCGCGCGCCCCAGGTGGCGCTCGATGCGCTGGCCACGTCGCGGTCCTCGTGCAGGTAGGCATAGCCGACCCATCGCTGCGCGCCGCGGACCCATGCGGCGTTGAGCAGGTGCGTGTCCAGAGCGCGCTCGCGCGCCAGCGGATTGAGCGCGTCGCGGCCGGCCACGCGGTGCACGCGATCGAGCCAGTCGTAGCGCACGGTCACGCTGTCCAGCGGTTGCCATTGCAGCGCCAGCGCATCGAAGGTCTGCTCGTGCTGGCGCCAGCCGCTGTTGCCGACCCAGCGCTGGTTGTCCAGCAGCAGTCGCTGGCGCCCCAGCGTGGCGCCGAACACGTCGCTCTGCCAGGCCAGCCAGGCCTGGTTGAGCTCGCTGCCATGCGGATCGGTGATCGCCGGATACTGCGTGCGGCCGTTCGCACCGCTGTTGTAATGCTCGTTGGCCGCGGCTACGCCGGCGCCTTCCAGCAGCGCGCTCCAGCCCTCGCCGAAGCTGGCGCGCAGGCCCAGCCGCAGGCGCAAGGTGGTGGCGTTCGCATCGCGGCTGAAGGCGTCGTCGTCGACCTGTTCGTGGCGCAGTCGCGCATCCCATTCCAGCTGCAGCGGCGCCGCCGCCGGCGGCGTCGGGGTGATGGCGGCCCCGGCGGCGGGCATGGCGATCGCGGCCGCCAGCAGGCCGCTGGCGCAAAGCATTCGGCTCGTCGTTCTCATCGTGTGTTCCCCTTGGTGGATGCGCGCAGTCTGCCGACCGCGACGCGGCGATCCGTTGACCGCGGTCAGGTCTGCATCCGGAAAGGGGCGACTGTGACAACACGCCGCGCAATCACGCGAAAACGCCGCCATGACGGCGGCGTTTCCGGTGAAGGATGGACGTCTGGACGTCCACCGATGATCGTCGCCTCAGGGTTTGTCCACCGTCTCCCCGATCGCCTTGACGAAGGCCGGATCGAGCCGGCCGATCACCGTGGTGCGCGCCGCGATGCGGCCCTCGGCGTCGAGCAGGATCAGTTCGCTGGAGTGGTTGAACTCGCCGTCGGGCAACTGCCGGTACTGCAGGCCGAGCACGCCGGAGAGCTGGCGCACCTGCGCCGGCTCGGCGCGGGCCAGGGTCCAGATGCGCGGGTCCAGCTTGCGCTTCTCGGCATAGGTCTTGAGCGTGGCCACGTCGTCCTTCGCCGGGTCGAAGCTCACCGCGAGCAGGTCGATCTTCGCGCGCGTGGCCGGGTCGAGCGCATTGCGGGTCAGGCGCAGGCTGTCGATGATCATCGGGCAGACCATCTGGCACGAGGTGTAGAACATGGTGACCAGCTGCGGCCGGCCGCGGCGTTCGGCCAGCATCTGCTGCCGGCCGTCCTGCGTGGTCAGCTGCACCGGCAGGTTGTAGACCGAGTCGCCGGGCAGCGGCGGGGCGGCCTCGGCGCGGCCGCCGAACAGCACGGCCAGCAGGGCCAGCACGGGCAGAAGATGTTTCATCGCCGCTCCTTCAGTTCGACTTCGCGCAGCGGAAGCCAAGGTTGTTGGTGGTATCGGCGGCCTTCAGCGCGGAGAGCATCGCGATGCGCATCAGCACCGCGTAGTTCTCCTTCTCCTGCAGGCTGATCGCGCCGGCGCCGCAGAACTTCAGCAGGTCGGGATCGCCCTGCTGGCGGCTGTCGCTGGCCACCATCAGCGCGTTGAAATCGTCGACCCACTCCCACACCAGGCCGTTCATGTCGCGCACGCCGTAGACGTTGGCCGTACCGCCGACGGCGGGCAGCGCGGCGTTCGATGGCCGCGAATACCAGCCCAGGATGCTTTCGCGCCAGGCCGGGTCGGCCCGCGCGTCGCGACGGCTGGCGTCCGCCGCCGCGGCAAACTCCCACTCGTACCAGCTCGGCAGCCGCGCGCCTTCGCTTTCGCAATACGCCTGCGCGGCGAACCAGCTCACCCGCGTCACCGGCTGGCGCGGGAGTGCCTGCTCGCCAAGTTCGTCGGCACCGGCCCACTGGGTCAGGTAGCGCGCGTCGGCGAGGATGCCGGCAACCTTGTCGCGTCGCCATTCGGGGTGCGCCTTCACGAAGGCCAGGAACTCGCCGTTGGTGACCAGCTCGGTGCGCAGGCGGAACGGTGCGACCTGCGCCGCGGCCGCCTTGCCGTCGGCCGGCAGCACGCTGGTGAACGTGCCTCCCGGCAGTGCGGCGTACTCCGCCGCCGCTGCCGGGAGTGCCAGCATCAGGCCGAGCCATGCCAGGGCCAGCCGCGTGCGCATGCTCAGTGCTCCGGGGCCGACTGCGGACCGGCTTCGGCACGCGCCTTGGCCACGTCTTCCTTGCTGTACTGGCCGCCCGGATTGTCCCAGCTGTTGATCACGTAGGTGAGGATGTTGGCCACCTCGTCGTCAGTCAGCTGCGCCATCGGCGGCATCACCGAATCGTACTCGTGGCCGTTGACGGTGATCTTGCCGGTCAGGCCGTGGGTCACGATGGTCATGGCGCGTTTCGGGTCAGCCGCCAGGTAATCCGATTTCGCCAGCGGCGGAAACACGTTGGCCAGACCTTCACCATTCGCCTGGTGGCAGACCGAGCAGGTGCCGGTGAACAACTGCTTGCCGGCGGCGATCTGCTCCTCCTTGGTCAGCGTGCCGGCCGCATGTGCCTTGGCCGCGACGCTCACCGCCTTGAGGTTCGGCTCCGAGCGGTCGCCCAGGTAGACGTAGTCGACCTCCTTGCCCGAGTAGACCAGCTTGTTCTCCGGGCCATCGACCTTGAGGATGCCCAGCGCGCCCTTGTTGAACGCGCGGAAGATCGAGTGGTCGACCAGCACGTAGCTGCCCGGCACGTCGGTGTGGAACTCCACCGTGGCCGCGCCGCCGGCGGGGATCAGCGTGGTCTGCACGTTGTGCTGGGCCTCCGTGCCGCCTTCGGGCTGCACCTTGTCGAAGATCTCGCCGATCACGTGGAAGCTGGAGACCAGGTTGGGACCGCCGTTGCCGATGAACAGGCGCACCGTCTCGTTGGTCTTGGCGGTCAGGGCGTTGTCGCCGGTGAGCGCGCCTTCCTTGCCGTTGAACAGCACGTAGGTCGGGTGCTCGTCGATCGCCTTCTCCATGTCGAACGGCTGCAGGCCCTTCTGGCGGTACTTGCCGGTGGTGTAGAAATCGCCCTGCATCACGTAGTACTCGTGATCGACCGGGGCGAGGCCCTCCGGCGGCTCGACCAGGATCAGCCCGTACATGCCGTTGGCGATGTGCATGCCGACCGGCGCGGTGGCGCAGTGGTACACGTAGATGCCCTGGTTCAGCGCCTTGAAGGTGAACTGCGAGGCATGCCCCGGCGCGGTGAAGCTGGACGCCGCGCCGCCGCCCGGCCCGGTCACGCCGTGCAGGTCGATGTTGTGCGGCATCTTGCTGTCCGGCGCGTTCTTCAGGTGGAACTCCACCGTGTCGCCCTGGCGCACGCGGATGAAGCTGCCCGGCACGGTGCCGCCGAAGGTCCAGAAGGTGTAACTGACGCCCTCGGAGATCGGCATCTCCTTCTCGATCACCTCCAGCTCGACGATGACTTTCGCCGGGTAGTTGCGATGGATCGGTGGCGGCACGTGCGGCGGGCTGGTCAGCACCGCCTTGATCGGCTCGCCCTGCGGCGGGCCGAAGTCGCCGCGCTGGGAAGCCACCGAGGTGCTGGCCGGTGGGGTGGCCGCGGCGGGCGACGCCGGGGGCTTGTCGGAGCAGGCGGCCAGCGCGAACACAGCGAGGGCGGCTAGGACGGTGGACAGCGGACGCGACATGGGGATCTTCCCGTTGGTTGTGCCTGGCTGGAAGCATGCCCGGCAAAACCCGCCGCCATTTGACCGGCGTCAAAAGACTCCCCGAAACCCGCCCGCTGCGTCACCGCGCCACAGCGGTTTCCCGCGAACGCACAGCTGCCCGGCACAACTTTTCTGGTGGGGCGTCGGAAACGTTGCGGCACCACGCCGAACATGCGTCACCCGTGATCTTGACTCGACATGCCCACTCCTCCCCTGTCGCCATTCCTGCGAAGGCAGGAATCGCATCTGGACGACAAGGAACACGTCACGCATGGAAGGCCAACGGATAGCATGGCCAGCACGTTGTTTCACCGCACGACGGAAGTGCGATTCCTGCCTTCGCAGGAATGACGAGGGGCGGGTTGCCGGAACTGGCAAGTTCCGGAACCTGCGGAAATCACCCCGGCTTGCCGTCCGCCCGCGGGGTCAGGTAGATCCATGCCGAACGCAGCACCCAGGGCAGGAAGGCGAGCAGCCAGCCGTAGGCGGCGATCACCAGCCACAGGTACATGTCGCCGCCGAGTTCGGCGCGGATGCGCAGCAGCGCCACCACCTGCAGCAGCACGAAGCACAGCCACGGCACCGCGCCCATCTGCAGCGGCCGGCCGGAATGGCCCATGGTCACGCGGGTCACCATCGCCACCAGCATCGAGCCGAAGAAGCCGATGCCCAGCGCATGCAGCGGCGCGCGGCCCAGGATGAACTGGCCACTGGTGGCGTAGACCACGTCCTGGATCGCGAACAGCACGAACGCCACCGGCAGCCAGGCGAACGCCAGGTGCAGCACCGCCAGAATGCCGGGATGCATCGCGCGCCACGGCTGCCAGGTCAGCGAATGCCAGGCAAACACCAGTGCCAGCGGCACGTCGACCATGTACAGCCAGCCCAGCTCCCCGCGCCATGACAACACCAGATGCGCCAACAGCAGCAGCCACACCACCGGCATGCTCCAGTCCGGGCGCACCACCGCATAGCCCTTGACCATGTTGCCGGTGAAGAACGGCAGCATGCGGTGCATCACCGTGAAATAGATCGGCAGCAGCAGGCCGAAGGTGCCGATCCTGACCGCCAGCAGCGCGCACTCCGCCGGCGCGCCGAACAGGTAAGCGAGGAAGATCGCCAGCCCCAGCGTGCCGAGCGACAGCGCCGCCAGGCACGAGCGCGCGTGCCCCTTGCGCTCGGCCACCGAGGCGCGCAGCACGCCGGCCAGCGTCCACACCCCGATCGCGTAACCGAGCAGCATCAGCGCCACGCCCAGCTCCAGCACCCGCGGCAGCGCCAGCAGGCCCACGTGGGCCAGCACGTAGCCGACGAACAGGCAGCCGGCCACCGGCAGGAAGCGCGTGCGCGGCAGGTCGGGGCGACCGAGCCAGCGCGGGAAGGTGGTCATCAGGAAGCCGAACATGAACAGCGGGAACAGGCCGTACTGGATCAGCATGCCGTGCGCGTACAGCGGCGGTATCGACGGCTGCGGCCAGCCGGCCAGGCCGAAGCGTATCGAGGTCAGCTCCACCGCCCACCACGCCATGCTCAACATCACCGCGACGGTGCCGGCAAGGAACAGCGGCCGGTGCGGCGCGGCCGCCAGCAGCCGGGGGATGTCGGCAAGCGGCGACAAAGTTTCGGTCTGGTCGGACATGGCGTGATCCCGCGGATGCGAATGACCCGTCATCGTGCCACAGCCGTGCATGCGGTCCCCATGACCTGCATCAGCCGTGCCCGACGCCGTCACTCGCGCTGGAACAACGCCAGCTCCGGCCGGTGCAGGCCAAAGCCCTGCACGCGGTTCACGCCCAGCGCGGTCAGCGCCTCCACGGTGGGCGTGTCGGTGACCCATTCGGCGACCACCTCCAGCCCCAGCCGGTGGCCGATGTCGGTGACCGCCTTGACCATCAGGTGGCTGACCGGATCGGTCAGCATGTCGCGCACGAAACTGCCGTCGATCTTGATGATGTCCAGCGGCAGGTTCTTCAAATACGTGAACGAGGACATGCCGGCGCCGAAATCGTCCAGCGCGATGCGGCAGCCGGCGGCGCGCAGCTGCGCCATGCAGCGCGCCACCGCCGAGAGGCTGCGCGCGGCCACCGTCTCGGTGATCTCGAAGCACACCCGCGAGGGCTCCACCCGGTAGCGGCGCAGCCATTCGATGATGCGCTCGACCAGCGCGGAATCCTCGATGCTGGCGCCGGAAAGATTGATCGCCACCATCTCCATCGCGCCGCCGGCCGGATGCAGCCGGTCGAAATTCGCCAGCGTGGTCTCGATCACCCAGCGGTCGACCAGCGGCATCAGGCCGTAGCGCTCCGCCGCCGGCACGAACACGCCGGGCAGTATCAGTTCGCCTGATTCCTCGCGGAAGCGCAGCAGCATCTCGATGCCCGGCCGGCCACTGCCCGGCGGCAGCGGCCACACCTCCTGGTAGGCCAGCTGCAGGCGGCGCTCGTCGATCGCCCAGCGCAGGCGGTTGGCCCAGTCCATCTCGCTGCGCCGGCGCACGGTCTGGTCGTCGCGCCCGGAGTAGAAATGCGCGCGGTTGCGGCCCATCTCCTTGGCCATGTAGCAGGCCGTGTCGGCCTGGGCCAGCAGGTCGCGCGCCGACACGCCCGAGTGGTCGATGAGCACGCCGCCGATGCTGGCGCTGACCATGTAGCTGGTCTGCTCCCAGATGAACACATAGCCGTCGATGCAGCGGCGCACGCGCTCGGCACTGCGCTCGGCGTCGTCGCGGTCGGTCAGGTCGGTGAGCAGCACGCCGAACTCGTCGCCGCCCAGTCGCGCCAGCACGTCGCCGCTGCCCAGCTGCCGGCGCATCACGATCGCCAGCTGCGCCAGCAACTGGTCTCCGGCCGGGTGGCCGGAGGTGTCGTTGACCAACTTGAACTGGTCCAGGTCCACGTACAGCAGGGCGGCGAGCGGCGAAGCGGGCGAACCGCTCGCCAGCAGGTTCTGCAGGCAGCGCTCGAACTCGCGGCGGTTGTACAGGTCGGTCAACACGTCGTGGCTGGCCTGGTAACTGAGCAACTGGTTGAGCTGGCGCTCCTCGCTGATGTCGCTGGCCACCAGCAGCAACTTTCCGTGGCCGCCCAGTTCCACCCGCGAGATCGCCACGCTGGCCCAGAAGCGCTGGCCGCCGGCGTCCTGCAGTTGCGCTTCCATCCGACCGCAGCCGCTGGTGTCGCGTGCCTGCAATTGCCGGTGCAGGTCCTCGTCGTGGAACAGCTCGGGCAGGCGCTGCGCGGTGATGCGGTCGCCGAGGCGATCGCGCGAGGCCTGGTTGGCGTAGGTGATGCGCCCGCCTTCGGCATCGGCCAGCACCACCAGTGCCGGCAGCAATTCGTTCAGCGCGCGGAAGCGCTCCTCGCTCTCGCGGTAGCGCCGGCTCATCCGCCGGCCCAGTTCCAGCGCACGTTGCCGCGTGTTGACGATGGAGTACACCAGCATGGCCAGCAGCACGCTGGCCAGCACGCCCACCGGCAGGGCCGACTGGCTCCAGTCCAGCGCCGTCGGCTGCGCCGCCGGGCGCGAGCGCATCACCACGTCCAGCACGCGCCCGCCGTACTCCAGTTGCCGCCGGAAGCGGAAGCCGTCGCCGACCTCCACCGCCGCGGGCGCGGAGTCGAACATCGGCACCACGTGCGCCGGATCGGTGGCGTCGTACAGCGTCAGCCGCAGCTGCCGCCCCACGTCCGGCTGCAGCACGTTGCCGAGCAGCTTGCTGATGCGGAACGAGATCGCGATGGAGCCGCGCGTGCGCTCGCGCCGCTCCGCCAGCGTGCGCGGCGGGTCGCCCGGGCTGAACACCGGCAGCCGCATGGTGACGCCATCCGGCGCGCCGGAACCGGTCTGCTGCACCGGACGAAAAGGTGCGGACAAGGCCACCTCGTCGCTGTCGCGCGAGGCCAGCAGCCCGGCCAGGTTGCTCGGTTGCGCGGCCACCTCCAGGTCCACCACCGCCTCGTTGCCCTTGCGCGGCTGCACCCAGCGGGTGACGAAATGCTCCCCCTGCGGGCCGCTCTCGCGCTGCGCGTAGGCCAGCGCCAGCAGGCCGGGGAACTGCGCGCGCGGGCGCATGTTGCCGTAGAAGTTGCCGAACTCGGTCTCGGTGACCTCATCCGAAGAGAGGAACAGCGTCTGCACCGCGCGCAACAGCGACTCGGCCGCCTGCAGCCGGCTCAGCAGCGCCGCATAGGTCTTGCCCGCCATCTCGCCCTGCACCAGCGACTGCTCGACGAGATGCCGCCGCTGCTGTTGCAGGTGGGCAGCAAACGCCAGCGCCAGACCCATCAGCAAGGCCAGCACGCTCCACCACAGCGCGCTGCGGCGCGAGCCCGAAAGCGCCACCGCGGCAGGCTCGGCCACACCGCCCGTCCGGCGATCCGCCCGCGTGGAATGGAGCTCGTCGAGATCCATAAGCTGTGGCAATTCCGCTGCCATGGGGGTCCAGTGTGTCCGATGCTACAGGAGCCAGATGCGCGCGCCAGATGAAAAGCGCACGGCCGCAGGGTCCCCCCGCCCGTGTCGACCGGCGGAATATCCCCCTCCCCGGCTATCGGCCACGCGGCCAGATGATTGAGCGGCGCGGCTGAGATCTTCCGATCGGCACCGATGCCTCGTAGCGATCGCTGGGCACGGGGACGAGCCCCGCCAGCCGCCTCTTCACACCCACTCGGCGCCAGAAAAGCCCAGGCCCGCCCGACCCGGCGCCTTCGCCCTTTTCCGCTGGGTCCCCGATTCTGCCCGGCCCCGGCCCGGATTCCGCAAAAACCCGCCAGCGCGGTCGCGTTCTCTGCCAGTCAGCGAAAGGCCCCTGTCCCGAGGTATGGACATGGCGGAATTAGGCCGCCAAATTAGGCCGCTCCAAGCAGGGCAAGCCATTGATTCGTGTAGGCTATGGACCTAGCCAGGCCACGGGATGCATGGATTAGGCTGCCGGATTAGACTGCACTTTGAAATTTACTTAGCGTTAGCACTAATGACCACCTTTACTGCCTCATCTGTCATCCAGTTCCTCGGGCACATCGAAGACCATGGCGCAGAAACCATGTTTCGAGGTCAAGGGAGTGCAGCGTGGCCGCTACTTCCATCTATCGCGCGATTCGCTACCAAACTGGACGGCTACGATTGCATCTCCGATCTTGAGGAGCATTTGCTCGAGCGGTTCCGTCAGTTTGGCGTTTCCTTTCAAGACTTCCGCAAGCTTCCGATCATTGAGCAACTGGTGCATGCGCAGCATTACGGATTGCCTACTAGGCTTCTCGACTGGTCTACGAATCCCCTAAAGGCGCTGTTCTTTGCAACTGAGGAACCCCAGCTGGATTCCTTGGACGGCGTGGTCTACATCACTCATCCAAACTTTTGGGTGGAAGGTACTACTCACATCCGTGAGGTAAAGGCTTTTCTCGCCTGCTTTCCAGAAGTACTGCACGAACGGATTGCTGCACAAGATGCATGCTTTCTTGTGTTTCCGCTCTCTAAAACCGATATGTCGGTTCCTGAGCTGTCGGCTGCCAGCTTCCCGGGCGCATTAGACTTCTTGCATGAGATCATCATTCCTTCCGGTGCAAAACGCGATTTGCGCAAACAGTTATCTGTACTTGGCGTTACGCACCGATCGGTGTACCCAGGTTTGGAAGGCACCACGCGCTGGATCAAAAGTGAACTGTCGAACTTCCTCGTGTGAGTGCTAACCACTCGTTCGAGGCGGACGACTCCGCCGCCGCTCAACTCAAGCGTTAGGCATCAGTGGAGGGGCTGAGGCAACAATGAGGGTTTCTGAATACTTCAAGCTAGGAAAGTCCCAGCCCTATTTGGACTTCGTCGATATCCGTCTCGACACGGATATCGAGGTCTTTGTCGATCCAACGGCCCTGAAGGACCTGAAATCGATCTGGGGACACGAGTGTGCATCGTTAGTCCAGCACTACTTTAACGCAGCGCTTCAGAAAGTTCGAGACGGCGATGATCACGGAGCTATACAACTTGTCAGTCAACTCCGTGAACGCAACGAATTCCATCTTGGCTTTTCATCCGCCAAATCCCAAGGGCGTGCCTTTGGACTACAGTCCGCAGAGTCTGTTTGGGGTGCGCTGTCAAAAAGCAAAGCCGCAAAGTCCGGCCTACTCAGGGACCTGGAAGATACATGCCTTCTGATCGAAGGTATTGGTCGCGATATGATTTCGGATGCTGTATGCAATATCATTCGCGGCCCCTTGATCCGATATACACAAGATACCTGTCGCTACTACGGCATTCCATTGACGCCAAATGTCGCGTCTGGCCCAGTCTGGAACCCCGATGAGCAAACGTGGAAGTCGACATTTGTTGAACTACCGACAACAAATGAAGGCAAAATTATACTTGTCCCAAAATTGATCGTCCGTCATCGCCTAAGCTACCAGTACAGTGAATACTATACGCATTATCTGTTACCCGAAATGCAAAGCGAAGAGCTCGCAGCGAACACTGGGCTTGTCGAGTTACTAAAAGATGGACGAAGGCGCGTAACAAAGAAAGCCCTGAAAGAAAAATATGGGTCGGACAAACTGGCTGTACTTCGGGAAACCCTGAAACATCCACATGTTCTTGACGAGTACCGAGAGGACAAGGTTGAAAACACGCCTCCACCACTAGACCATGAACAATTTTCGGAGATCGAAGAAATCGAGTCACCAGCGTGGGATGAACTTGCTAAACGATTAAAGGCTATGCCCACTGGTGCAGATCATGCGGATGCCTACGAGAAGCTGGTAGAGGAGATACTTTCGTCGCTGCTCTATCCCTCCCTGTGTAGTCCTACCAAGCAGCACAAGATTCACAACGGTAGAAAGAGGATCGACATTACTTACACAAACGAAGCTAGGGCTGGCTTTTTTGAATGGGTTGCCAAACATTACCCGTGCGCCTTTATCTTCGTTGAGTGTAAGAACTACGGAAAGGAAGTAGGCAACCCTGAGGTAGACCAGCTTTCCGGTCGCTTTTCGCCGAGCAGGGGCCGAGTTGGCCTGTTGGTTTGTCGCTCCGTCGAGAAGCCAGACACCCTTCAGGCAAGATGCATAGATACGGCCAAAGATGATCGCGGTTTTATCATATGTCTAACGGACGAAGATCTATTCATGCTGATGGAAAATGCGAAACTTGGCGTCCTATCCATGGGTTTCCCACTATTGTTCGATAAGTTCCGGGCGTTGGTGGACTGATGCCCAACAAATCGCTGCAGCCGACCGTCATCCCGCTACGCGGGCTGCCGCCGGCTAAGCTCAAGCGTTAGGTGCGTTGGACATATGGTCGCTATCATCAATATATGAAATTCAAGAGCAGAAACCTACGCGAACTCGCCGAAGCCGTAATTGGCGATGCAGATTACTTCCCCTATCGCTCAAGCAGCTATATAACCGAGTTTTTTGAGGAGTGTGATCTGGACTTCGTCCACGACGGCTCGACAAGGTGGGCGTGGACCGCGTCAAAACTAGAAGAATTACTCCAGGATCCTCAGCCGGGGCCAAACTTGCTGCCGGACCGCTTCGTGAACGTATTTCGCGTACTGATGGACCGCTCCGATGCGACGGACGATGACTCGGAGCGAACGAAAGCACTTGATACGATCAACAGGCCACTCCACCGCGAAGGATATGAAGCCTTCTACGGAGAGGATGGGTACCTATACATCAAGCACATTCGTACCAATGCGGTGTCAGCCAACCCTAGCCCGCATCGACCTTTCACCAATGCAGAGATCAAGCGGCGAAGTCTGCTAACCAGCTATCTCGACAAGTGCTCCGAAGATGAGCTTATTGAACTCGTGTTGCTTCCATTGTTCCGGCAACTTGGGTATCACCGAATCTCTGCAGCGGGCCACAAGGATAAGGCGCTCGAGTACGGAAAGGATGTATGGATGCGCTACGTACTCCCTACGCAGCATGTCCTCTACTTCGGGCTGCAGGCCAAGAAGGGAAAGCTAGATGCGTCAGGATCTTCAAAATCATCCAACTCGAATGTCGCGGAGATTCATAACCAAGCTTTGATGATGCTCGGTCATGAAATTTTCGATCCAGAAACGAGCAAGAGAGTTCTCGTTGATCATGCCTTTATTGTCGCTGGTGGCGAAATAACCAAGCAGGCACGGAACTGGTTAGGTGGAAAGCTGGATGCGACTAAGCGCAGCCAGATCCTCTTCATGGATAGAGACGACATTCTTAACCTCTACATCGTGAGTAATCTTCCATTGCCTGATGGGGCCACACCACCGTCTGTCGATGTGCAATTCGATGACATACCATTTTGATAAGCTGCGTACCTAACAATTCCTTAGGAGACTTCCCGTCAACCCCGGGCGCATGATGCTTTTGCCCTGAGCTTTCGGGCGACTGCCGGTGGTCGTGTTGTGCTTCGTGTGTGCTGCGTGGTCAGTGGGATGCGGCGTCGAACGTTGCCAGACTGCATTTCCTTAGACGGTCTTGTTGAGTCGATGGTGCCGGCTCGGACCAGGGTATAAACCGCGCCCGGAGACCTCATTCGTTCAGCGGTGTCGTCGGTGTTCGGGGATCGGCCGAAACACGTTTGGACGTCCAGAATGTTAGTCAGGTTCTCTCCGGGTGGGTCTGACCCGTTGTTGCCGCGTAGCGCTGACCGTGAATCGAAAGCAAGGTTCCTCAAGCGAGTTGAGCGGGGCAATGCAGCGGGTGGCGCTGGCTGGCGCAGGGGTTGTAATCCACCTCGTGAGCCAGCATCACCCACAACTGGCGCGCATGTTTGTTGGCGATGGCGACCAGCACCTTGCCGAATGGCAACCGCACCGCGAGTGACCGAATCCAGAGTTGTTCGGGTGTGGCCTTTTCCGTGGCGACCACCTTGGCCCGTTGCAGGCTGCTGCGCGCGCCCTGGATCAGCAGCGTGCGCAGGTAGCCATCGCCGCGACAGCTGATCGCACCCAGCCGCGTGTGTCCGCCGCTGGAGTGCTGGGTCGGCACCATGCCGAGCCACGCCGCCAGTTGCCGGCCATTGCGGAATTCCTGCGCCTTGCCGAGGCTGGCGATCAGGGCGTCCGCGGTGAGCGCGCCGATGCCGACGATCGCGCGCAGGCGCACGCACCGCTCGTCATCGCGCGCATGGGCTTCGATGCGTGCATCGCACGCGTCGAAGGCCGTGCGGACCTGGGTCCAGTGGGCCTCCACGCTGCGGATCAACGCCTTGAACTCTGCCGGCAGCGCGGTGTGTGCATCCAGATCGGCCAGCACCCGGCGCAGGGCCTTGTCGCTCTTGCCCATCACGATGCCGAACTCGGCCAGCAGGCCGCGCAGGCGGTTGCCGATCGCCAGACTCTCCGCCTTGTAACCCTCGCGCACCCGATGCCAGGACAGCCGGGCCTGCTGGTCGATGGTCTTGATCGGCACGAAACGCATGTTGCCCTGGCGGGCGGCCGTGGCGATCGCCTCGGCGTCGTTGCGGTCGTTCTTGCTGCGCTGACTCTTGCGGTACGGCTTGACCAGCTGGGCAGCCATCAGCCGCGGCCGCAGCCCGTACTCTTCACACCGCCGCGCCCAGTGATGGGCCCCGCTGCAGGCTTCCATCGCCACCACCGTCCCCGCCGGCCGCTGCGCCAGCCACACGGCGAAGACCTCACGCTTGAACTCCCGTCGTTCCAGCACGTGTCCGGCGCCATCCATCGCGCACACCGAAAACACGTTCTTCGCCAAGTCCACACCCAGGGTTATAGTGCTCATGGAGACTTCCTCTTCTGCTGACGGTTGTGTCGCAACACCATCATGGCCCTCGAGGCCGAAAGGGGAGGAAGTCTCTTTTTACTCGTTCAAGGCGGACGGCTGTGCCGCCGGTCAACTCCAGCGTCAGGCCGTGGTGAGAGATGCCAAGGCAGCAATCGAGCAACCCGCCGGCATCAATGGCTTGGCGTCGGGGCTTTGGACTCTGTCGTCGGGGCTTTTGGCCTCACCTTCCGAGCAAACTGCTCGGGAACCGGCTCTCGGAGCTCCATCAACGGGTCACTTTGCCCGGCGGCCCACACTTTTGGCTCCGTGCTCCGGGCAAATTGCCCGGCCGTCGGAGTTCAAAGCTCGGCCGTCGGTGCTTTTTTCGCCACCTGCGGAGTCCATTGCTCGGTCATCGGGGCTCAAAGTTCCATCGACGGGTCTTTTTGTTCGGCTGCCACGGCTCCGAGCTCGGCGCCATTCCCGCCCTTGGTCGGTCGCAAGTGGTACGCGGCCTGACAAGCGTCATCAGTGTGCGCGCAAGACTGGGGACAGCTTCAGATAACGCCGAGTGAGCGGTTCGTTCCGCTCATCGTGCAAGAAGTGCTCTGAGGCGTTGCATCAAGCTTGAATCGCACAGTTGATCGCCCTTCATCGAAGCCTCCTGCGGCGATCGGTCGTCGGCGAGGCAGGCGTGATCAGCTCCCCCGCGGCTTGGCCCGATGCGTGGCCTGCGCCGTCCACGGGTCGTCGGGCCAGGGGTGGCGCGGGTAGCGGCCCTTGAGTTCCTTTTTCACCTCGGGGTAGGTGCGTTCCCAGAAGCCGCGCAGGTCCTGGGTGACCTGGATCGGGCGGCCGGCGGGGGAGAGCAGGTGCAGGGTGACGGGGATGCGGCCGCCGCCGACGCGCGGGGTGTCGGCCAGGCCGAACAGTTCCTGCAGTTTCACCGCCAGCACTGGTGAATCGGCGCCAGCGTATTCGAGGCGGCGTGACTGGCCGCTGGGTACCACGACTTGTTCCGGCGCCTGGGCGTCCAGCAGTTGGCGCTGCGAATGGTCGAACAGCGCCGCCAGCGCCTGCGACAACTCCTCCGCGCCGAGGGTATCCAGCCGATGCTTGCCGTGCAGGTACGGCGCCAGCCACTGCTCCAGCGTGGCCAGCAGGTTTGCGTCGGTGACGTCGGGCAGGCCCCGCTCGGGCAGCCACGCGCGCACGGCCTGCATGCGTGCGCGCAGGCGGCGGGCGTGGTCGCTCCACGGCAGCGCCTCCAGCCCGCGGGCGCGGATCGCCGCCAGCATCGCCGGCAAGGCGTCAGTCGGGCGTACCGGCACGCTGTGGCGGTTCAGCACGATGGCGCCGAAGCGGTGCTCCTCGAAGGCTTCGGCTGCGCCGCGCTGCTCGTTCCAGCGCAGCGTGCGTTCGCGGGTGAAGTGCGCGGGGAAATCGCGCTCCAGCATGCGCGGGTCCAGCGGCGCGGCGCTGAACACCAGGCTGTCGCGCGCCTCCAGGCGCAGGTCGGTCACCACCAGCCAGGGTTCGCCGAGCAAGGCGGTGTGTTCGTGCAGGCGGACGCCGCGGCCGTTGGCCAGCACGTAGCGGCGCGGATCGTCGCCGTCGCGATGGGCGATGCGGTCGGGGAAGGCGTGCGCCAGCAGGTCGCCCACGGCGTGGCTGTCGGGCACACCGGTGGCCGCGGTTCGGACGTCCAGACGCCTGCGCCAGCCCTTGCTGGCCTGCTCGATCGCGATCAGCGCACCGGTGTCGACCTCGCCACGCGGAGCACTGCCGCGGCGGTCGCGCCAGGCATGCAAGGCGGCCAGGCGCACGCGCAGATCGTCGTTGCGCGCCTGCGCACCGCGCAGCGGCGAGCGCGCCTCCAGCAGGGCCAGCAGGTCGGCGACCACGGCGCGCTGCTCGTGCGGCGCCCGCAGCGCGGCGGCGGCCAGCCGCGGGCTGGCGCCCAGTTCCAGCATGCGCCGACCCAGCGCGGTGATGCGTGCGTCGCGGTCGAGCGCATCAAGTGCCTGCAGCAGTTCGCGCGCCTGGGCCAGCGCGCCGGGCGGTGGCGGATCGAGCCAGGCCAGGCCGCCGCCATCCGCCGCCGTGACGCCCCAGGCGGCCAGCTCCAGGGCGAGGCCGGACAGCTCCGCCTGCGCGATCTCCGCGCCGCGGCTGCGCTCCAGCCGCCGGCTCTGCGGCCATAGCCGATACGCCACACCCGCCGCCACGCGACCGGCGCGGCCGGCGCGCTGGTCGGCCGAGGCCTGCGAGATGGCGACCGTCTCCAGCCGCGTGAAGCCGGAGTTGGGATCGAAGCGCGGCTCGCGCGCGAGGCCGCTGTCGATCACCGCGCGGATGCCGGGCAAGGTGATGCTCGATTCGGCCACGTTGGTGGCCAGCACGATGCGGCGCGTGCCCGGTTCGGCCGGGGCCAGGGCGTGTTGCTGATCGGCCAGCGACAGCTCGCCGTGCAGGGGAAGGATGTCGAGGTGGACGCTCTCCCTTTTCCCCACGGGAGAAGAGCCTGCCCCGGACTCGATCCGGGGTGCCCCGACAGGGGCGGATGAGGGCGCGGGCGGAGCGAGGTGCCGCGCTTCGCCCGCACCCTCTCCCCCAACCCCTCCCCCGAAGGGGGAGGGGAGCATTCTCTCCAGCAGCGCCTGCGCCCGCGCGATCTCGCGCCGGCCCGGCAGGAATACCAGCACGTCGCCGTCGGTTTCCTCCAGCGCCTGGCGCACGGCGCGGGCGAGGTGCTGTTCGCCGCTTTCCTGCGCGCGCTGCGGCGGATGCTCGATGCGCACCGGGAAGCTGCGGCCGGGGCTGGTGAGGCGCGGCGCGTCGAGCCAGGCCGCGACGCGTTCGCCGTCCAACGTGGCGGACATCAGCAGCAGGCGCAGGTCCGGGCGCAGGGTGGCCTGCACGTCGAGCGCGAGCGCGATGCCGAGGTCACCGGCCAGGTGACGCTCGTGGAATTCATCGAAGATGATCGCGCCGACGCCGGCCAGTTCGGGATCGGCCTGGATCAGGCGGGTGAGGATGCCTTCGGTGACCACCTCGATGCGAGTGGCGGCGCTCATCTTCGACTCGAAGCGGATGCGGTAGCCGACCGTCTGCCCGACCGGCTCGCCGAGTTGCGCCGCCATGAACTGCGCGGCGGCGCGCGCGGCGAGGCGGCGCGGTTCCAGCATCACGATCCTGCGCCCGGCCAGCCACGTCACGTCGAGCAGGGCCAGCGGCACCTGGGTGGTCTTGCCGGCTCCGGGCGGCGCCTCCAGCACCAGCCGCGGCTGCACCGCGAGCGCGGCGCGGATCTCGGGCAGCAACGGGGTGATCGGAAACGAAGGCGGCACGCTCATCGTGCCGATGATAGCCGGCGGCGCTTGCGCGGCCGCCCCGGCATGGTGCCGGGGCGGCGGTCGATCAGGGCTTGCCTTCGGCCGGGGCCGGCGTGCGCAACGGCGCCAGCGATTCGAACTTCTCCTGGTACTCGTCGGTGACCTGCTTGGCCTCGTCGCTGTTGCGGATGATGCGCGGGGTGATCAGCACGATCAGCTCGGTGCGGTCGCGGTTGCGGTTGGTGCTGCCGAACAGGCGGCCGATGATGGGGATGCGGTTGAGGCCCGGGATGCCGGTGTTGGTGACGCCTTCATCCTGCTGGATCAGGCCGCCGAGCAGCACGGTCTGGCCGCTCTGCACCGCCACCTGGGTGGACAGTGCACGCTGCGAGATCGACGGATTGCCGTTGACCAGCTGCTGCGAGGAATCGCGCTGGCTGACCTGCTGGCTGACGTCCATGTAGACCAGGCCACCGGGATTGATCCGCGGACGCACCTTGAGGATGACGCCGGTGTTGAGATAGTCCACCGAGTTGTAGCTGGTGCCCGTGCCGATGCCGGTGTTGACCGTGGTCTGGTTGATCGGAATGCTGTCGCCGACCTGGATCGCACCGACCTGGTTGTTCATGACCACCATCGAGGGCGCCGACAGCGTCTTGGTGTTGCCGCTGGTCTCCATCGCGCGGACGGCCACCTGCAGGTTGTGGTTGAGGAAGGAGTAGAAGAACGGCTCGCCGCCGTACGCCGGCCCGCCCTGCCCCAACGCGCCGTACTGGCTGGCGGTGGTGGAGCCGGGGATGAAGTTGCCGTTGTTGTCGACGCTGCTGCCGACGAAGCCCTTCAGGTACCACTGCACGCCGAACTGGAACGCGCCGGTGAGCCTGACTTCCAGGATGCGCGTCTCGATCTGCACCTGCATCGGCACGTTGTCGAGCTTGTCGATCGCGCGCTTGATCTCCTCCCACTGCGAGGGGCGGGCGCGGATCAGCAGCTGGTTGTTGCTGTCCACCGAGCTGATCCGCACGCTGCCGTCGCTGGAGGCGTACTGCTGGCTGGTCTCCGTGTTGCCGCCGGTGTTGCCGAAGCCCGTGGCCATGCCGCCGGGCATCGCACCGGGCTGGCCGTTGCCGCTGCCGTCGCGGCTCCCGCCACCGTTGTTGAAGCCGCTGTCGCCGGCGCCATTCATGCCGCTGCCCATCGCGCCAGTGCCGGTGTTGCCGAAGCTGCCGGCGGTGCTGCCCAGCGGGTTGGCGCTGGCGTTGTCGGCGCTGCCCAGGGTGCCGCTGCCCAGGCCCGGCCCGACCTGGCCGCCGTTGTCGCCGCCGCTGCCGGCGCCGTTGGTGTAGATCTGCGCCAGGTAACGGGCGAGATCGGAGGCCTTCAGGTTGCGCACGTCGTAGACGAACAGCTGCGGCTGGTTGCCGCCGCCGGCGTCGATCTTGCCGATCCACTCGCCCACTTCGCGCAGGTAGTCGGCCTGGGTGCTGATCACCACCAGCGCGTTGGTGCGCTCGATCGGGATGAAGCGCAGCATGCCGGCCAGCGGCGTGCTGCCGTGTTCCCCGAACAGGCTGTCCAGCTTGGGCATCAGCTCGGCCACGCGGGCGTACTGCAGGTTGAACACGCCCACCGAGGTGCCGCGCAGCCAGTCCACGTCGAAGGTGCGGATCATGCGTTCGTCGTCGGCCAGCTCCTGCGGCGTACCGGCCAGCACGATCAGGTTGCGCGAGGGATCGACCAGCAGCACCGCATCCTTGCGCACGAACGGCTTGACCAGTTTCTGCATCTCGGTGGCGGAGATGTAGCGCAGCGGGAACAGCCGCGCCTGCAGGCCGCCGCCGGGCGCGGCCGCGCCAAGGCTGGGCACCAGGTTGCCGGCCACCGCATCCTTCGCCGGCAGCACCACGTAGCCGCCCCCGCGCCGGACCAGCGCGTTGTGGGTCCAGCCCAGCAGGGTTTCCAGGATCGGCAGCGCCTGCTCCTGCTCGACCGGCTCGGCGGTGGAGAAGGAGATGTTGCCCTCCACGCCCGGCACGATGGTGTAGTTCTGCTTCAGCAGGTCGCCGAGGATCGCCTTGACCACCGCCTGCACCGGCTGGTTCTCGAAGTTGAAGGTGACCGCATCCTTGCCGGCGGCGGTCTTGCGCGGCGTGACCAGCGCAGTGGGCCGCACGAACTGCCCGCTGCCGGCGCTGATGGTGGCCGGTGGCGGCGCGGTGGTGGCTGCAGCCAGGTCGCGGTTGAGCGGCAGCGGCGCGGGCACCGGGTCGTGCGTGCCGGCCACCGCCTCGCGTTGCAGGGCGCCGTCGTCGCGCGGCTGCGGGAGGCTGGCGCAGCCGGCGAGTGCGACCACGGCGGCCAGGATGGCGGTGCGCGCGGTGCGCATGAGGAATCGGCGAGGCATGGGTTCAGTGCTCTCCTTCGTGGGACGCGGCAGCGCGTTCCGCACGACGTTTTTCGATGGTGCGACGCAGTTGTTCCAGCGTCGACCGGGATGGGCTGTTCGAGGCGGCCGGCGCCATGGACGAGCGGGCGGGCCCGGGACCGGATTCGAAGTGCGGTCGCGCCGAGGCATCGGGCTGCGGGTGCAGCATCGAGGCGCCCGCCGCCGGCGGTCGGTCGCGATCCGGTGCGGCGTCGCCGCGAACCTGGTCGATCGGCGCGCCGGCCGGCAGTTTCAGTTCGGTGCGGCCGGCGGCCGAATCGAACACCGCCGAACGCTGTTGCACCTCGACCAGGGTCACGCTGCCGTCGGGCAGGCTCTCGCCCTGGCGCAGGCGGATCTCGTGGTTGCCGTTCTTGTCGTGCAGCAGCGCCATGCGCAGGCTGGGGGTGATGATGATGCCGGTCAGCTCCAGGTCGCCCAGGTTGCTGCCGCCCTCGCTGGCATGCGCCATCGGCTTGCGGTCGGGATTGAACAGCGGCTTGCTCCACACCACGCTGAACTGCTGCAGCGGCACGGCTTGCGGCAGGTCGGCGCTGCCGGCCGGCGGCAGCGGCGACAGCGTGCGCGGCGCCGTCCAGCGAATGGCGCGGCCAACCCCGCCGAGCAGCATCAGCAGCAGCACGCCCAGCAGCACGGCCACGCCGGCCAGCACGGGAGTGAGTCGACGTTGCTGCGCGGCGTTCATGGCGCGGCTCCGGCATCGGCATCGGCGGGCATCGGCGTGCCGGCCGAGGGGCGCACGTAACCGGAGAGCGTGAACTGCACCTCCAGCGGCGCGCCCTGCTCGCGCTGTGCGGCGACCGGGTTGCGATAGATGCTGAGGTCGTCGACGAACAGGTACGGCCGGCCCTGCTCCAGCGCCTGCAGCACCGCCGCCAGCGGTTCGATGTCGCAACTCAGGCTGATGCTGACGGCGGCCTTGCGATACGGCTCGCCGGCCGACGTCGGCGGCGTCGGCAACGGCATCTTCTGGCTCACCACGCAGCGCCCGCGCCCGGTGTTGCGGCCGACCACGTCCACCACCTGCTGCATCAGGTCGGCGGCGGCATTGTTCGGATCGCTGGCGGCAAGGAACGCGTCGCTGGCGGCCTGGCCCGCGCCCATCTCGTCCAGCCGGCGCTGCAGCGCCGGCTTCTCCGCGATCGCGGCGGCGTAGCGGCTGTGCGTGTCGCGCAGGTGCGCCATCTCCTCGTGGATCTGCCGCAGCGGCGCGACGAACCACCAGTGCAGCAGCACCAGGTAAGCCAGCGCGACCGCCAGCAGCAGCAGCGCCACCGCAACGATGCGGCGTTCGCGCGGCGCGAGGGTCGGGCGCGTCATGGCGTGTCCCCGCTGCCGGCGGTCGGCGCGGGCCTGGCCGCGGCGGCCTGCTTGATGCGCGCGGTGAGGTAGAAGCGCTCCTTGCCGGTGGCGGCGTCGGGCTGGATGCTGCCCTGGAAGCCGGCATCGGTGATCACGCCGGAATCCTTCAAGGCATCGAGCAGCTTGGCCGCCTGCTGACTCTGTCCCTGCATGCCGATCTGGCCGGTGGCATCGACACTCAGGCGCTCCAGCCAGGTGCCGTCGGGCAGGCGCGCGGTGGCATCGCGCAGCAACTCCAGCATGCCGACGGTGTTCTTCTTGCGCTGGGCAAGGAAACCGGCCGCGCCGGCGTTGTCCTGCAGTTGCTGGCGCAACGAGGCGACCTGCGCCGCCTCGCCGCGCATCGCGGCGACCTGGTCCTGCATGGTGGCCAGCGCGACCTCGCGGTTGTGCCGCCATTCGAGGCCGGCCAGCAGCAACAGCAACACCACGCCCGCAGCCAGGATCAGGTTGAGCCGTCGCCGCGGATGCGCGCGGCGCGGGCGCTGCTCCGGCGGCAACAGGTTCACGCCGAGGCGACCGTCGGCCGCGGCCACGTCCACCGCATCGACCGCGATGCCCTGCGTGCGCAGGCGCGCGAGCAGCGGATCGACGCCGGCGCGGGCCGCCGCGACCAGTTCCACCTGGCAGCGCCCGGCGGCCGTCGCGTTCAGTTCGCGCACGGCGTAATACACCTGCGCCACGCCGAACGGGGTCTGCCGATCCATCTCGAAACCGACCACCTGGTGCAGGTTGTCGCGCGCGGCCAGCGGCAACGACAGGCTGCGGCGCAGCACCTGGGCGGACGGCAGCAGCAGGGCGACGCGCAGATCCTCGCGATCGACCTGTGCCAGCGCCGCGCCGAAGCTGCGCCCGGGCAGGTCCTCGACCGCCTCGTTCCACTGCGCCAGCACCTCGGCATGGCCACGCCGGCGCAACGACCAGGTCTCGCCCTCGACCTGCAGCAGGTACCAGTCCGCGCCGCTGCCGAACCAGCTGCGCCAGCGCGGCGGCAGCAGCGCGCGCAGTTCGCCGCCCCACCAGGCAAGAAAGCCCGGCAGCGGCGAGGCGCGCCACTGGCGGCGAACGCGCTCCCAACCCGGCTGCAGCGACGGCATCGCCGTACTCATTCGGACTTTCCCTCCTGCCAGCGCAACACGGCGTAAGGCTTCTCGCCAGCCTGCCCCGGCTGCATGCGGATCGTCGCGCGCAACACCGCGCTCGTCCCGTCGGCCAGGGTGGCGACGGACTCGATACTATGCGTGGTTCCGTTGTTTAGAGCCAGACTCGGATCGCTGGCGTTTTTCGCCCGGGTGGCGCGGATCGCGGCCAGTTGCTGCGGAGTCATCCCGGGAATCGCCTCCAGCGCCAGCGGCGGCGCGGTGTTCGGGTTGGGGCTGGGGCTGCCGGACCAGATCGTCAGCACCGGCGCCAGCTGGCGGTACAGCGCCGGCGTCATGCCCAGCACCAGTTGCAGCTCCTCCACGGTGACGAACGGGCCGTGGCGCGGGCCGTAGTCGCGACCGGCGGCGGCATAGGCGGCGCGCTGGCTGTCCACTTCACCGGCGAGGCTGGGCGGGCTGCGCCAGTCGACGATGTGGCGGACCAGTTCGCCGGCCTCGCGCGGCCGCAAGCCGGCGGCATGCAGCAGGCCCTGCAGCACCTCCGGCGTGGCGCTGTTGAGATCGACCTTGCCGTCCTCGTCGATCGCACGCACCACCACGCTGGCGTGGTCGTAGGTGAACGGGTAAGGCCGCCCGTCGCCGATCCAGCGCTGCTTGATGCGCGGATCCTGCAAGCCGTAGATCGCGCGCATCAGACCGGCCTCCGCCGCGTAGTGCGCCTGCGTGCCGGCGAACTGGTAGCGCGCCTGCAAGCCCTCGGTGCGTGCCAGCGCGGCGTAACCGCCGAGCAGGATCGCCAGCAAGGTGCACGCCCACAGCACCAGCAGCAGGGCGACCCCGCGCTGGCTGGACGCATTCGCGAGACGGCCGCTCATGGCGGGGTACGTCGCAGTACGTGGATGCGCAACGGCCCGCCGGCGTCGAGCGGTTCGATGCGCAGCGGGATGTCCAGCCGCGGCCAGCTGGCGCGGCCCTGTGGCTGCAGCTCGATGCGCACCACTTGCGGCAGCGAGCGGTCGGCCGTCCACTCGCCTGCCCACGGCAAGGCGCTGCCGTCGGCATCGGTGCCCAGGTAGTGGAAGCCGCCTGCGCGAATGTGGTCGAACAGCACCTGCGGCTCACCCAGCGCCTGCGGCGGGCCGCCATCGGGCGGCAGCAGGGCCAGGCGCAGCTCCAGGCGCAGGCCGCCGGCGCCGTCGTCGACCAGTTGCAACTGCTGCAATTGCGGCCCGAGCTTGCCGAGGTAGCCCGGCAGCGGCGCGACATAACGCATCTCGTGCGCGTCGCCCTGGAAATAGACCGGCTCGCCACGATCGGTGCGGCTGATCGGCGCAGCCAGGCTTTGCGCCAGTTCGCGACGCAGGAACTGTTGCGCCGCGCGCAGCTGGTCCATCCGCTCGATCGCGGCGGTGCCCGAGCGCACGCTGCGACTGGCGCTGGCGATGCCCGAGTACACGCCCAGCAGCAGCAGCGCCAGCAGCACCAGCGCGGCGAGAATTTCCAGCAGGGTGAAGCCGGCGGCGCGCTTCTTCATGGCTGCGCCTGCGCCGGCTCCGCCGCGGCCAGCCGCAGGGTGCGGAAATGGGCCACCTGCGGATGGACCGCCGGACCCCAGCTGACTTCCAGATCGAGCTGATAGAGCTGCAGCGGTGCCTGCGCCGGCGTCGAGCCCGGACGCCACGGCGCCACGTTCAACTGCCAGCGAAAGCGCTGGTCGAACCGCCCGGACGTGCTGCCCGGCCGCACCGGCTCGTTGGTGAACGCCGTGTCGAGCAGGCTGCGCGCCCACAACGCCGCCTCGCTGTGGTCGGCGGCATTCTCGCTCAGGCGGATCGAGCCGCCCGCCACCCGCATCAACACGGTGAACGCGATCGCCAGCAGGGCGATCGCGGCGATCACTTCGAGGAGGGTGAAGCCGTTGGCGCGCGGAGCGCGCCGGGAATGGGGAATAGGGAATAGGGAATGGGAAGAGCAACAGCCACGGCCCCGCGGCAACTTGCTTTGCCTATTCCCTATTCCCGATTCCCTGTTCCCCGCCCTCATGGCTGATCCACCACCCGCACCTCGCCAGTCAGCCACGACACGTTGACGTGCCATTCGCGCTGGCCGGCTTTCAAGGTGATGCGGCCGCCGGTGGAGCTGCCGTCGGGAAAGAAGCGGATGCGGCCGGTATGGTCGTCGGGGCGGTCTTCCTTTGCGCTGGTGATGCTGACCTTGAGGCCCTTGGGCAGGGCGACGTCGCGATGGCCGGCACCCTGGTAGCTGTTGGCGCGGGTATCGACGTCGAAGACCTGCTCGTCGGCATGCACGATCGCCTGCGCCCGCGTCGCGCGCAACGCCCCGGCCAGTTCGCTGCTGGCCGCGCGCACCCGCGCCCCGGCCAGCCCCCGCGTCACCGACACCGACACCGCCACCGCCGCCAACCCGATCAGCACGATGACCACGAGCATTTCGAGGAGGGTGAAGCCGGTGGCGCGCTGCGCGCGCCGGGAATAGGGAGTGGGGAATAGGGAATAGGGAACGGCAAAAGCGCGCGAATCCGCCGCTCTTCCTATTCCCGATTCCCGATTCCCTATTCCCTGTTTCATTGCCAGTTCCCGGCATCCGCATTCAGCCCGTCGCCGCCGGGCTTGCCATCCTCGCCGTAGAAGACGAGGTCGTATTTGCCGTGCTGGCCGGGGTACTGGTAGCCGTAGTCGTGGCCGTAGGGGTCCTTCAGCTGCGACTCCTTGGCGTACGGGCCCTGCCAGTTGGGCGCGTTGCCGGGCTTTTTCACCAGGTCGACCAGCTGCTGCGGCGGCGTGCCGTTGTCGAGCATGTAGTTGTCGATGTCCTGCGACAGCGTGCTCAACTGGATCTTGCCGGTCTTGTACTTGCCCTTGTCGAAACTGGGGATGACCTTGGTGATCACCGCCACCGCCACGATGCCGATCAGCGCGATCACGGCGAGCATTTCGAGGAGGGTGAAGCCGCCGGCGCGCTGCGTGCGCCCGGGATGCGGGAACCCCGCAAGGGGACTTCCGGACGGTCGTCGGGCATCGGGAACCGGAAAAGCGCGCGCGCGCCGGCCGTCCGCTCTTGCCCTGGTTATTACCCACCTCGAATCCCGGTTTTCAACAGACGAACGTCTGGTCATCCCGAATCCCGTCATCTTCATCACGCTTTCTCCATCATGAATTCACCGTCATGTTGTTCGTGGCGACACCCGCCGGAGCCGCTCTTCCGATTCCCGACTCCCGATGCCCGGCCATCATTGGATGCTGCTGGTCATGCTCAGCAGCGGCAGCAGGATGGCGGCCATGATGATGCCCACCAGCACGGTCATCACGATGGTCAGCGCGGGTACCAGCGCGGCGAGCAGGCGGTCGATCGAGCGGCGCGATTCCAGTTCGAAGGTGTCGGCCACTTTCAGCAGCATGCCGTCGAGCTGGCCGGCTTCCTCGCCCACCTGCACCATCTGCAGCGCGAGGCGCGGGAACAGTTTCGACTGGCCCAGCGCAAGGCTCAGGCCGGCACCGCCCTTGACCTGTTCGTGCGCCGCACCGAGCGCCGCGTCCAGCGCAACGTTGCCGGTGACCTGGCGCGCGATGGTCAGCGCGCCGAGCAGCGGCACGCCGTTGCGCAGCAAGGTGCCCAGCGTGCGGGCGATGCGCGCGGTCTCGATCTTCAGCAGCAGCGGGCCGATCACGCGCAGCCCCAGCAGGCGCGTGTGCCAGGCCAGCCGCGTCGCCGGATCGCGCAGCCGCGCGCGCCACACCAGCCCGCCACCGATCAGCAGCACCGCGATCAGCCACCACCAGTCCGCCAGCAGGTTGCCCAGCGCCAGCACCGCCGCGGTGATCCACGGGATCGGCACCTGCATGTCCTGGAAGATCGGCACGAACTGCGGCACCACGTAGGCCAGCAGCAGCACCAGCGAACCGAGCACGCCGACCATCAGGAACGCCGGATAGATCAGCGCGTTGGTGATGCTGCCGCGCAAGGCCTGCGCGCGCTCCAGGTAGTCGGCCAGCCGGCGCAGGGTTTCCTCCAGCGAACCGCCCGCCTCGCCGGCGCGCACCAGACTGATGTACAGGCGCGGGAACACGCCGTGCTCCTCGTCCAGCGCCGCGGACAGCGTGGTGCCGCCGCGCACGCGGTCGCGTACCCGCTCGATCAGCTTTTTCGCCGATTCGCCCTCGGGCAGGTCGAGCAGGATGGTCAGCGCGCGGTCCAGCGGCTGGCCCGCGCCGAGCAGGGTCGCCAGCTGATGGGTGAACAGCGCCAGCTGGTCGCCGGTGAACGGCCCGCGCTTGAACATGCCCGCCAGGCCACTGCCGGTCGCCGCGCCCTCCGCCGAGCGTGCCTCCAGCGGCGTGTGCCCCTGGTCCTGCAGCCGTGCGATCACCTCGTCGACGCTGCCCGCTTCCATCTGGCCCTGCAGCGTTTCGCCGGCGTCGTTGACGGCCTTGTAGCGGAACTGGCTCACTTGGCTGGCTCCGCCAGCCGGGAATGGGGAATAGGGAATAGGGAATGGGAAAAGCGGGTCGCCGCGAGTTTGCGGCCCCTGCTCTTCCTATTCCCTATTCCCGATTCCCGATTCTCAGCCCTCCTGCGTGACACGCATCACCTCCTCCAGCGTGGTGATGCCGGCGACGGCCTTGGCGATGCCGTCTTCGTACATGGTGCGCATGCCTTCGGCGCGGGCCTGTTTCTCGATCTCGCCCTCGCTGGCGCGCTGCATCACCAGGCGACGCAGCGGGTCGCTCATGGTGAGGAACTCCATGATCGCGCGGCGGCCGCGGTAGCCGCTGGGGTTGGTCGCGCTGGTGCCGGGTTTCCACAGGCGGATCGGGCGTTCGTCGGTGTATTTCTCCAGTTCGAACTGCGCGATCACCTCGGGCAAGGCCTCGTAGGCAATCGCGGTTTCCGGATCGAGCCGGCGCACCAGCCGCTGCGCCAGGATGCCGTTGATGGTGGAGCCGAGCAGGTAATCCTCCACGCCCATGTCGAGCAGTCGGGTGACGCCGCCGGCGGCCGAGTTGGTGTGCAGCGTGGACAGCACCAGGTGGCCGGTAAGCGCGGACTGGATCGCGATGCGGCAGGTTTCCAGGTCGCGCATTTCGCCGATCATGATCACGTCCGGGTCCTGGCGCATGATCGAGCGCAGGGCGCCGGAGAAATCCAGCCCGATCTGCGGCTTCACCTGGATCTGGTTGATGCCTTCGAGCTGGTATTCGACCGGGTCCTCGACGGTGATGATCTTCACGTCGTTGGTGTTGATCTGGCTCAGCGCGGTGTACAGCGTGGTGGTCTTGCCGGAGCCCGTGGGGCCGGTGACCAGCAGGATGCCGTGCGGCTTGTTCAGCACCTCGACGAAGCGCTGCTTGAAGCTGTCGGTGAAACCCAGCGATTCGAAATCGAACACCACCGATTCGCGGTCCAGGATGCGCATCACCACCGATTCGCCGAAGCTGGTCGGCACGGTGGACACGCGCAGGTCCAGCTCCTTGCCCTGCACGCGCAGCTGGATGCGACCGTCCTGCGGCAGGCGGCGCTCGGCGATGTTCAGCCGCGCCATGATCTTCACGCGCGAGATCACCGCGGCGGTCGACGACGACGGCGGCGCTTCGACTTCATGCAGGACGCCGTCGATGCGGTAGCGCACCTTCAGGCGGTTCTCGAACGGCTCGATGTGCACGTCCGAGGCGCGCTGCTCGACCGCGCGCTGCAGGATCAGGTTCACCAGCCGGATCACCGGCGCCTCGGAGGCGAGGTCGCGCAGGTGCTCGACGTCGTCCTCCTCGGCGGCGCTGCCGTCGAGGTTCTCCACGATGGTGCCCATCGCCGAACGGCCGGAGCCGTAATAGCGCTCGATCAGGCCATCGATCTCCGAACGCAGCCCCACGCGCAATGCGACAGGGCGTCCGGCGGCCAGCTCGACCGCATGCAGCGGATACGGATCGGCCGGATCGGCCACCAGCAGGGCCAGCCCGTCGCTGCCTTCCTGCACGGGCACCACGTGCTGCTGCTTGAGAAAGCGCAACGAGAGTTCCAGCTCGGCCGGCGGCAATTCCGGCGCGTCGCGCGCGGCCAGCAGCGGCACCTGCAGCAGTTCGGCCCAGGCCTCGGCCAGGTCGCGTTCGGAAACCAGCCCCAACCGCGCCATCAGCGTGGTGAGCGTACCTTCGGTGGATTCCTCGTGCAGGCGCCGTGCGCGGCCCAGGTCGGAATCCTTCAGCCGGCCGCGCGCGACCAGCCAGGCGCAGACAGCGGCCTCGCGGTCATCGCCCACGCCTGCCCCGCCACCCGCCGGCTCGATGGCTGCCGACATCCGTCACCTCACGTTCAATGCATGCCCGATACGCGGCGCCCCCCGACACCGCGCGGAAAACGCCATTGGTATCACAACGGAGCCTGCGGGGCATTACCCACCGCGAAACGGGGACGGCGGCATCAGACCGCCCGCCGTCCCCACCGTGTCACCAGCCGAAGCCGACACCCACGCCGCCGGATGCCTCGTTGCCGCTCACCGCCGCGCCGAAGGTCAGGTTGGCGCGCGGCGACAGCTGCCGCGAATAACCGACCGACAACGCCGCTTCACCGCGGTAGCCGCCCACACCCACGCCCAGCCGGTTGGGCGTGTTGATGCCCTGCGTGCTGAACGCCATCTGCGCCATCGCCGTGCCCATCGCGCCGACCTGGTCCATGCGCTTGTCGACGCCGTGGAAGCGGTCGTTCATCTGGTCGCGCAAGCCGTTCACGTCAGCGGTGGAGGCGACGTTGGCGAACTTGGCGTCGGCATAGGCGTTGGCGCTGCGCAGGGTCTGCTGCGCGTTGGCGTCGGTGTAGCTCTTGGCCGTCACCAGCGCCTGCTCGACCTGGCCCACGTTGGCCGCGTCGGTGGCCTGGCTGCCGGCCGCCACGTTGGTGACCTGGCGGTTGTTCGCGGCCGTGCCCACCGACACCGTGTTGGCGCGATCGGCCAGCGAACCCTGGCCCAGCGCGACGGCGCCGGAAGCGGTCACCGAGGCGCCTTCGCCCAGCGCGACCGCGTTGGTGGCGCGCGCCGCGACCGTGCTGTTGGCGCCCACGGCGGTGCTGCCGTCGGCGTTCACCCTGGCATTGCCGCCGATCGCGGTGTCGTTCGCGCCGGCGGCCAGGCTGTCACCGCCGATCGCGGTGGCATGATCGCCACCGGCGGAGGCTGCCGAACCGATCGCCAGGCCCCTGGAGCCGGCCAGCACGTTGGCGTCGTCGCTGCCGTCGCCGACCGTATCGATCGCCACCGCGCCCAGCTCCATCGTGCTCTGCCGCAGATCGCCGATCTGCCCCTCGATGGTGGTGACGCGGCCATCCAACGCGCCGATCGCCGCGGTGTTGGTGGTGATCGCGGCGGTATTGTCGCCCAGCGCGGCGCCGGTCAGGTCGAGTTGCCCCTGCAGCGCATTGAGCTGGTCCAGATTCACCGCATCGGTGCCCTGGGTACCGGCGGCCACGTTGGTGATCTGGCGCTCGAAGCCGGCGCTGCCCACCGACACCGTGTCGGCGCGATCGGCCAGCGACTGCGCGCCCAGCGCCACCGCGTTGTCGGCGGTGGACTGCACCCACGCGCCCGAACCCAGCGCGGTGCCGTTGACCGCGTCGGCGCCGGCCAGCCAGCCGAACGCCGCGGCATAGTCGCCGGTGGCGTAACTGCCGGCGCCCAGCGCGGTCGCGCCGACGCCCGATGCCTCGGTGAAGAACTGCCCGCCGACGGCGCTGCCACCCACGGCCACGCTCTCGTCGCCGCTGGCCGCCGAGTTCTCGCCCACCGCCACGCTGCTGGCGCCACTGGCCGCTGCACCCGTGCCGCTGGCCAGGGAGTAGTCACCGATGGCCATCGAGTTGTAGCCCAGCGCCGTGCCCAGGAAGCCCGGCGCAACGCTGTAGCCGCCCAGCGCGACCGTGCCGGCATTCAGCGCGCCGCTGTCGTAGCCCAGCGCCAGCGATTGTTCGCCAATGGCGCCGCCGTAGCCGTTGCTGTCCTGCGTACCCATGCCGATCGAGAACACGCCTTCGGCATGGCTGTCTGCGCCCAGTGCCAATGCGCCTTGCGCCAGCGCGGTGGCGTTGTTGCCTACCGCGGTGGCCGCGTCGGCGCCGGTGTAGGCCGCGCCGCCGACCGAGGTCGCGCCGGCGCCCTGCGCCCAGGCACCGTTGCCGGTGGCGGTGGCGTTGTCGCCGACGCCGACGGTCTGGTAGCCCAGCGCGATCGCGCCGCGCCCTTCGGCAGCCGCCAGCGAACCGACGGCGATGGAACCCTCACCCTGGGCTTCGGTGGCGAGGAACCCGTTGGCCGGGTCCGGATCGCCGCCGCCAATCGCGATGCCGCCGCGGTCCGATGCCTGCGCGTTGGCGCCGAGCGCCACGCTGTTGTAGCCATCCGCGCCGGAGTTGGCGCCGCCGGCGAACGCGCCCTGCCCGGTGGCGTACGCCAGCGAGCCGACCGCGGTGCTGTCGACGCCGTCCGCGCCGGCGCCGGCGCCCAACGCGGTCGCGCCATAGGCACTCGCCTCGGTGCTGTAGACCGTGCCGTCGGTATCGACATAGTCGCCGCCCACCGCCGTGGTTGAACCATCGGTGGCGCTGGCGTGGGAGCCGAATGCGCTGGCGTTGTCGCCGCTGGCGACTGCATCCACGCCGCAGACGAAGGCGCCGTCGCCGGTGGGCGTGGCCGGCACCGTGGTGGTGACGCCGTCGACGGTGTAGGTGCAGCTCGCGGCTGCGGTCTGCGCGTGGATCGTCAGCGGCGCCAGCGCCAGTGCCAGCACGCCGGCGGCGACCAGGCGCAGGCGCGAACCCCCGCGACGGCCGCGCCGCGAGGCCAGCTCCGATACCACCACCACCGCGCCCAGCGCGGCATTCCAGATCTTGCTGTAGATCGTGTTCATGATTTTGAGATTCCTGTGCGGCGCCGCCCGCGCGACGATGCGCGTGGCGGTGCCTGGCGTGTGATGTGCAGCCACCCGGGCGTGCGGCTTGCGCCGGTCACGCCCGGTGGCGGATTCGGCCCGAACGGGCCGGTTCAGGGTGCGGCGCAGGCCACGTCCACTGCGTTGAAGGCAGCGGCCACGTCGGCCTCGGCATAGCCACGGTCGGTGGCGGCCTGTTCCACTCCGCAGGCGCCGCCGTCGAAGGTTTCCTGCGGACTCCAGTACAGCGCATTGGCGTCGTGGAACACCTCGAACGCCTTGCGCGTGTTCCAGCCGCTGGTCTTGGCCAGCAGGCAGAACGCGCGGTTGTACACGCCGCTGCTGTAATGAACGTCGAGCGAGTCGTTGTAATCGCGCGCGCTGTCGATGGACGCACCATCGTTGCTCGGCGTGCACATGTCGCGCAGCGCCGCCATGCCCAGCAGCGGCACCGTGGCCGGCTTGACCATGTCCGCGCCGACCATGAAGTCGTTGCTGCCGCGGTCGAAGTACTTCACCGCTTCGCCGGCCATGTCGGAGAACGCCTCGTTCATGCCGCCGGACTGGCCGGTGTATTCCAGCCCCGAATGCTGCTCGGTGAAGCCGTGGCTGATCTCGTGCCCGGTCACGTCCAGCACCACGAAGGGGAAGAAGTACTGGTCGCCGTCGCCGAACACCATCTCGCGGCCGTCCCAGAACGCGTTCTCGTAGTTGGTGCCGTAGTGCACCCACATCGACAGCTGCATCGCCGAGCCGTCGGTGTTCTTCAGCGGTGGCTCGCCGAACCAGGTCGAGTACATGTCGTGCACCACGCCGCCGAAATGATGCGCATCGTTGATCGGCGAATATGCGCCGTTGATCGCGTCGCCCTGGCTCACCCACAGCGCCGGATTGCTGCCGGCACAGCCGAACGACCACTGCGTGACGCGCTGGCCGCCGGCCAGGTTGTAGGTGGCCACGTCGGCGTCCTGCAGGTAGCACACGCTGCCGATGCGCACCGCATCGAGGCGCTCGCGACCCGGGCCGGAGTTGTCGTAGTTGTACGAGCCGGTCAGCGCGTTGCCGCCCGGGCCGGTGACGGTGACCGCGACCGGCGTGCTGCCGCCGCCCGGCGGACGCCGGCCGTGGGCGAGCCCGTCCCACTGCTTGAGCACGGCGCCGGTGTCGGCGTCGACGATCGCGGTCGGTCGCGACGGCTGGCCGTGGTTGTCCAGCACGTAGGACACGCGATAGGTCAGCCGCGGCGCGCGACCGGCCTGCGGGTAGACGAACAGCTCGCTGTCGACATTGCGTGCCGCCAGGCCGGTATCGCCCATGTGCCGGCGCAGCGCGGCGGTAGCGGCGGCGGCCGTCAGCCGCGGCTGCGCCGAAGCGAGTTGCGCGCCGATGTCGCGCTCGGCCGAGCCCGCCACCGACAGCACCGCGCCGCGCGTGTCGCGTTCCACCACCACGCTGCGGCCGTAAACCGGCACGCCGCGCCAGGTCTGCCGCTCGCGCGATTTCAGCGTGCCGTGCGCGGTGCGCAGCTGGCGATCCGCCTGGAACGAGGCGTCCGTCCCCAGGCCCAGTCGGTTCGCCAGCGTTGCAGGCGCGATCCGGCCCATCGCACCGGCGCGAATGTGCAGCGGCGCTGCGGCCATGCACGACGCGGCGGTGGCGCCACCCAGGGCCAGGACCAGGGCAGCGACGAGTTTCTTGTTGAGCATTTCCATCCCCCAAAACATTCAGACGATCTGCCGTGGCGGCGCGCAGGCGCCGCAGCACGGTCAGCTGGATTCCGCCGCCCTCCCCGGAGCGGCGAATCGGCGACCGTAGGTGAGCAGTGCGCGGCCCGTCAATTGGAAAAATTCCGAGAACCTGTCCAAACTCGTGTTCTTTCGTCGCCCATTTCACGCTTCCCGCAGGCCTTTCATGCAGCTCATCGACATCGGCGCCAATCTTGGCCACGAATCGTTCCGGCACGACTTCGACGCCATGCTGGCGCGTGCGCAGGAGCACGGCGTGAGCCGGATGATCGTGACCGGCGCCTCTGCCGCCGGCAGCCGCCACGCACTGGCCCTGGCACACGACCACGCCGGCCGCCTGTTCGCCACCGCCGGCGTGCATCCGCACCACGCGATCGACTTCGACGACGCCACCGAGGCGCTGCTGCGCGAGCTGGCGCGCGACCCGGCGGTGCGCGCGATTGGCGAAACCGGACTGGACTACAACCGCAACTACTCGCCGCGCGAGGTCCAGCTGGCCGTGTTCGAGCGCCAACTGCGGATCGCGGCGGATGTGCACAAGCCGCTGTTCCTGCATCAGCGCGATGCGCACGACGATTTCGTCGCGCTGCTGCGGCGCTGGCGCGACAAGGTGCCCGGCGCGGTGGTGCACTGCTTCACCGACACCGGCGAGGCGCTGCGCGACTACCTCGCACTGGATTGCCACATCGGGATCACCGGCTGGATCTGCGACGAACGCCGCGGCACCCACCTGCGCGAGCTGGTGCGCGAGATCCCCGCGCACCGCCTGATGATCGAGACCGACGCGCCCTACCTGCTGCCACGCACGGTGCGTCCGTCGCCGGCGCATCGGCGCAACGAGCCGATGTACCTGAGGCACATCTGCGAGGAGATCGCCCGCGACCGCGGCGAGAGTCCGGAAGTCACCGCCGCGAACAGCACGGCGACCGCCGAGGCGTTCTTCGGATTGCCGCCGCTGGCGTAGGGCGGCACTGCCCGCCGGATTCCGCGTCCCGAAGAGTGAAGAGCGGCGGGCAGCGCCCGCCCTACACCGTCAGCACGCGCGACTCGCCGGGGGCCAGGCCATCCAGCGCGTGGTCGCCGACGCGCACGCGGATCAGCCGCAAGGTCGGAAAGCCGACCGCGGCGGTCATGCGACGCACCTGACGGTTGCGGCCTTCGCGCAGGGTGAGGCTGAGCCAGCTGGTGGGGATCGCCTGGCGGAAGCGCACCGGCGGGTCGCGCGGCCACAGCCAGTCCGGTTCGGCGGCGAAGGCGGCCTCGGCCGGCAGGGTCGGGCCGTCGTTCAATCTCACGCCACGGCGCAGCGCGGCCAGCGCGGCCTCGTCGATGCAACCTTCGACCTGGGCCAGATAGGTCTTGGCCTGCTTGTGGCGCGGGTCGGTGAGCCGGTGCGCGAGTGCGCCGTCGTCGGTGAGCAGCAGCAGACCTTCACTGTCGCGATCCAGCCGCCCAGCCGCATAGACGTCCGTTTGCGCGACGTAATCGGCCAGCGTGGCGCGGCCTTCGCGGTCGGTGAATTGGCAGAGCACGCCGTACGGCTTGTTGAGCGCCAGCAGCATGACGGGTGCAGCGACCGCCCGGATTACCGGGCGGACGTGGCGGCGGCAGTGGCGGCACTCGTCGGCGCGGTCGGCTTGACGAAGCGCAGCGTCATGCGATCCGACTCGCCGATGGCCTGGTACTTCGCCCGATCCTGCTCGCCCATGGTGAGCGTGGGCGGCAGCGTCCACACGCCCTTGGGATGGTCGTGCGTGTCCTGCGGGTTGGCGTTGACCTCGCTGCTGCCGTCGAGCACGAAACCAGCCTCGACGGCCAGCTTCACCACGTAGTCGGTGGGCAGGTAGCCGCTGCCCTTCACCGATTCGAGGCTGGCACCCGGCGCGGCGCGATGGTCGGCCACGCCCAGCACGCCGCCGGGCCGCAGCACCGCGAAGAACGCCTTGAACATGGCCGGCGCGGTACCTGCCTGGACCCAGTTGTGAACATTGCGGAAGGTCAGCACCGTGTCCGCCGAGGCGGGCGGGCCGAACACCGGCGCGCGCGGATCGAACTCGATGATTTTCGCGTTGCCGTAGTGCGCCGGATCGGCGGCGAACAGGCGATGCAGCGCGCTGTCGTCGCGGCGCGCCTCGGCGTCGCGGCGCGGCGCCGTCACTGCGGCGATGTAGTGGCCGTTGTCGTTGAGCAGCGGCGCCAGGATCTCGCTGTACCAGCCGCCGCCGGGGGTGATCTCGATCACCGTCTGGTCCGGCTGCACGCCGAAGAACTGCAAGGTCGCCTTGGGATGGCGATAGACGTCACGCGCACGGTTGGCCGGCGAACGCCAGCTGCCCGCCAGCACCTGGTCCAGTTGCGAGGCGGTGAAATCGCTGGCGCTGGTCGGCGGCACCAGCGCATCGGCCGGCTGGTCCGCTTCGGTGGAGGCGCCCGGCGCCACCTGTTGCGCACATGCCGGCAGCGCCAGCGCGGCGATCAGCAGCCAGGCAAAACGCGGCCGCGATCGTGCGCGGGACGAAGAGTTGGCAGGATTCGCTTGGTTCATCGTTGACTCCCTGGCCCGCAGGCCGTCCGGACGCGATGCAGTGGTGGTTCGAATGCGCCACACGACTGCCCGCCTCCGGCCGAGGCCGTCGCGGGGCAGGTGGAGCACAAAGCGGTTGATGGCGGCCAATATGGCGGAAAGACCGTGCAGACCAGGTGGACAGGTGGAAGCGAGCCGTGCGCCCGCCCCTCTCGCGCACCCATTCTACGGCATCCCGCAGCCCGCAAGAACGGCTCAGTAATGGATCACCGAGCGGATCACCTTGCCGCCGTGCATCAGCTCGAACGCCTCGTTGATGCGCTCCAGCGGCAGCACCTGGCTGATCATCTCGTCGATGTGGATCTCGCCGGCCAGGTAGCGGTCGACGTAGCCGGGCAGTTGCGAGCGACCCTTGACGCCGCCGAACGCCGAGCCGCGCCACACCCGGCCGGTGACCAGCTGGAACGGCCGCGTGCTGATCTCCTGGCCCGCGCCGGCCACGCCGATGATGATCGACTCGCCCCAGCCCTTGTGGCAGCACTCCAGCGCCGCGCGCATCACGTGGACGTTGCCGATGCACTCGAACGAGTAGTCCACGCCGCCATCGGTGAGCTCGACGATGACCTGCTGGATCGGCGTGTCGGGGTAGTCGGCCACGTTGATGCAGTCGGTGGCGCCAAGCGCCTTGGCCATCGCGAATTTTTCCGGGTGGCGGTCGATCGCGATGATGCGTCCGGCCTTGGCCATCACCGCGCCCTGCACCACCGACAGGCCGATGCCGCCCAGGCCGAACACCGCGACGGAGGCGCCGGGTTCCACTTTCGCCGTATTGAGCACCGCGCCGATGCCGGTGGTGATGCCGCAGCCGAGCAGGCAGACCTTTTCCAGCGGCGCGGCCTTGTTGATCTTCGCCAGCGAGATTTCCGGCAGCACGGTGTACTCGCTGAACGTGCTGGTGCCCATGTAGTGCAGCAGCGGCTTGCCGTCGAGCGAGAAACGCGAGGTGCCGTCGGGCATCAGGCCCCGGCCCTGGGTGACGCGGATCTTCTGGCACAGGTTGGTCTTGCCCGAGCGGCAGAACTTGCACTCGCCGCACTCGGGCGTGTACAGCGGAATCACGTGGTCGTCGACCTTGAGCGAGGTCACGCCCGCGCCGACTTCCTCGACGATGCCGCCGCCCTCGTGGCCGAGGATCACCGGGAACTGCCCTTCCGGATCGTCGCCGGACAAGGTGAACGCATCGGTGTGGCACACGCCGGTGGCGACGATGCGCACCAGCACCTCGCCCGCCTTCGGGCCGGCCACGTCGACCTGTTCGATGGAGAGCGGCTGGCCGGCGGCCCAGGCGACGGCGGCGCGTGATTTCATGGTTCGACTCCTCGCAATGGATCGGCAATGACCCGCGATGATGGCCTGTTTTCAGCCACTTTGCGCAACTGCGTCAATCGACCGCCAGGTCGTCGGGCCGGAAGCTCGACATCTGCCCCCGGTATTCGGCCGCCTCCGCCAGCAGCCAGTCGCGGAAGCGCTGCAGGCCGCGGTGCTCCTGCGAGCGCGGCGGATACACCAGCCAATAGGCCTCCTTCACCGCCAGGTAGCTGTTGCCCAGCACCTGCAGGCGGCCGGCGTCGATCAGCGACTTCGACGTCACCATCCGCCCCAGCGCCACGCCGAGACCCTCCAGCGCCGCATGGCGCAGCGCGTCGAGGCTGTCGAACTGCGCCACGTAGCGTTTCGGCGGCGCGCCGCCGGTGCGGCCGAACCAGTCGCTCCAGCGGGTCGATTCGCCGGGCTCGCCGAGCAGCGGCCAGCGCGACAAATCGTGCGGATCGACGCCGGCCATCCGCGCGACCAGTGCGGGCGCGGCCACCGGTGCGATCCATTCGCCGAACAGCCTTTCGCAGAGGAGCTCCGGCCACTGGCCGCGGCCGTAACGCAGCGCCACGTCCACCGGTTCGCGCGCGAAGTTCACCAGGGTCGAACCGGATTGCAGGCTGAGTTCCAGCTCCGGATACGCAGCGACCAGTTTCGGCAACCGCGGCACCAGCCAGCTCGACATGATGCCGGGGCTGGCGCTGAGCGTGAGCGCATCGTGGTGGCGCGTGCGATAGGCGCCGAGCGCGTGCTCGATGCCGTCGACGTGCTCGCCCACCGCTTCCAGCAAACAGTTGCCGTCGACGGTCAGCGTCACCCCGCGCGGCCCGCGCTCGAACAGGCGCCGATCCAGCCGCTCCTCCAGCTGTTTCATCTGATGGCTGAGCGCGCTGACGGTGAGGTTCGCCTCGCGCGCCGCGCGCGACAGATTGCCCTGGCGGGCGATCAGCACGAACTGTTGCAGCAGTCCCAGCGGCAGCTTGCCCATCTTGAATATCTCTCAAGTCTGGCTTGCGAATATATCGCTTTTTGGCGCTTGTCCGCGCGCGTATCTTGAGCACACCCCAAGCCTGACACCCTCCCGAGGAGGCACCCCATGAGCTCGATCTGGAAAGATCTGCTGTTCCTGCACGGCCACCTGCTGCACAAGGACGACCTCGAATGGCGCACGGAAACACCGGCCGCCGACACCGCCGACACCGAGGCCGTCGAAGCACCCGTCAGCCGCGACGCCAAGGCCGCAGCACTGGCCTGCTGCGCCGCCGTGTGGCCGCGCATCGTGGCGCCGCACTAGCCATCCGCGGCTTGAATGCGGCCTGGAATGCACCATGTGAATGAAGGTGCGCGACAACCGTCGCGCGCCTTTTTCCATGCTCGTTACCAGGAGAGGCGTTCCATGCAACAGCGGTCACTCGGCGGCACCTCCCTTTCGATCGCGCCGCTCGCCTTCGGCAGCAACGTCTTCGGCTGGACGGTGGACGAGCCGCGCGCGTTCGAGCTGCTGGACGCCTTCGTCGATGGCGGCGGCAACCTGATCGACACCGCCGACGTCTACCCGGCATGGGTGCCGGGCAACCACGGCGGCGAGTCGGAGACCATCATCGGCAAGTGGCTGCGGCGCAGCGGCAAGCGCGACCAGGTGGTGATCGCCAGCAAGGTCGGCAAATGGACGCGGCACCGCGGGCTGGCGCCGGTGAATCTGCAGCAGGCGGTGGAGGGTTCGCTGCAGCGGCTGCAGACCGATCACATCGACCTGTATTTCGCGCACGAGGACGACGCCAGCGTGCTGCTGGCCGACACCCTGGGCGGCTTCGCGCGACTCATCGAGCAGGGCAAGGTGCGCGCGATCGGCGCCTCCAACTACAGCGCCGAACGCTTCGCCGACGCACTGGCCGTATCCAAGCAGCACAACCTGCCGCGCTACGACGTGCTGCAGCCGGAATACAACCTGGTCAGCCGCCGCGGCTACGAGGCCGAACTGGAGCCGCTGATCCGCCGCGAAAACATCGGCGTGATCTGCTACTACGCGTTGGCCAGCGGTTTCCTCAGCGGCAAGTACCGCCAGGCGGCCGACCTCGCCGGCCATCCGGCACGCAGCGGTGGCGTGCGCGCCCACCTCAATCCGCGCGGACTCGGCGTGCTGGCTGCGCTGGACGCGGTGGCCGCCGCCCATCACGCCACGCCGGCCCAGGTGGCGTTGGCCTGGCTGATGGCGCGCCCGGGCATCAGTGCGCCGATCGCCAGCGCCACCAGCGTGACGCAATTGAACGAACTGCTCGGCGCCTTGCAGCTCTCGCTGCGCGCCGACGAGATCGCGGCGCTGGATCAGGCCAGCGCCTGATCCGCCGCGATCACGCCATCACGCGGACAACAACCCCAGCGCCGTGTTGAGCGTGGCGCTGGGCCGCATCGCCGCGCCGGCCTTCATCCGGTCCGGGTGGTAATAGCCGCCGATGTCGACCGGCTTGCCCTGCACGCGGGCGAGCTCGTCGACGATGGTCGCCTCGTTCTCCGTCAGCGCCTTGGCCAGCGGCGCGAACCTCGCCTTCAGCGCGGCGCTCACGTCCTGCGCCGCCAGCGCCTGTGCCCAGTACATGGCGAGGTAGAAGTGGCTGCCGCGGTTGTCGATGCCGCCGACCTTGCGCGAGGGCGACTTGTCGGTGTCGAGGAACTTGCCGTTGGCCTGGTCCAGCGTCTTGGCCAGCACGTCGACCTCGGCGTTGCCGTAGCGGTTGCCGAGGTGTTCCAGCGAGGCGGCCAGCGCGAGGAACTCGCCGAGCGAATCCCAGCGCAGGTAGTTCTCTTCCAGGAACTGCTGCACGTGCTTCGGTGCCGAGCCGCCGGCACCGGTCTCGAACAGGCCGCCGCCGGCCATCAGCGGCACGATCGACAGCATCTTCGCGCTGGTGCCCAGCTCCATGATCGGGAACAGGTCGGTGAGGTAGTCGCGCAGCACGTTGCCGGTGACCGAGATGGTGTCCAGGCCCTGGCGGATGCGCTCGAGCGAAAACTTGGTGGCGGCCACCGGATCCATGATGCGGATGTCCAGGCCGCTGGTGTCGTGGTCCTTCAGGTAGCGCTCGACCTTGGCGATCACCTGGCGGTCGTGCGCACGCTGCGGGTCCAGCCAGAACACCGCCGGCGTGTGCCGCGCGCGGCTCACCGCCAGCTTCACCCAATCCTGGATCGGCGCATCTTTCGTCTGGCACATGCGCCAGATGTCGCCGGCTTCCACGTCATGCTGCAGCAGCACCTTGCCGGCCTCGTCGATCACCTTCACCACGCCGTCGCCGGCGATCTGGAAGGTCTTGTCGTGCGAGCCGTATTCCTCGGCCGCCTGCGCCATCAGGCCCACGTTCGGCACGCTGCCCATGGTGGCCGGATCGAACGCGCCATGCGCCTTGCAGTCCTCGATGGTGGCCTGGTAGACGCCGGCGTAGCTGCGGTCGGGGATCACCGCCACGATGTCCTGCAGCTCGCCCTTCGCGTTCCACATCTTGCCGGAGTCGCGGATCATCGCCGGCATCGAGGCGTCGATGATCACGTCGCTGGGCACGTGCAGGTTGGTGATGCCCTTGTCGGAGTTCACCATCGCCAGCGCAGGACGCTGCGCGTACTCGGCATCGAGGTCGGCCCTGATCGCCGCCTGGGTCGCCTCCGGCAGACTGCCGAGGCGCGCGTACAAATCACCGATGCCGTTGTTCGGATTGAAGCCGGCCTGCTTCAGCGCGTCGGCATGCTTGACCAGCACGTCCTTGTAGAACTCGCCCACCGCCACGCCGAACATGATCGGGTCGGAGACCTTCATCATGGTCGCCTTGAGATGCAGCGAGAACAATACGCCCTGCTTCTTTGCGTCGGCGATCTGCGCGTCGATGAACGCGGCCAGCGCGCGGCGCGACATCACCGCCGCGTCGATGATCTCGCCGGCAAGCAGCGTCGTCTTCGGCTTCAGCACGACCTGGCTGCCGTCCTTGCCGAACCACTCGATGCGCACGCTGCCGGCATGCTCCACCGTCACGGATTTCTCGCTGCCGTAGAAATCGCCGCCGTCCATGTGCGCCACGCGGGTCTTCGAATCCGAGCTCCACGCGCCCATCCGGTGCGGATGCTTGCGCGCGTAGTTCTTCACGGAAACCGGCGCGCGGCGGTCGGAGTTGCCCTCGCGCAGCACCGGGTTCACCGCGCTGCCCTTGACCCGGTCGTAGCGCGCCTTGATGTCTTTCTCGTCGGCGTCCTTCGGCTCGTCGGGATAATCCGGCACCGCGTAGCCCTGGCCCTGCAATTCCCTGATCGCGGCCTTCAGCTGCGGCATCGAGGCGCTGATGTTGGGCAGCTTGATGATGTTCGCCTCCGGCGTGGTGGCCAGGCGGCCCAGCTCGGCGAGGTCGTCGGCGATGCGCTGGTCCTCGCGCAGGCGCTCGGGGAACAGCGCGATGATGCGCCCGGCCAGCGAGATGTCGCGCGTCTCCACCGCGATGCCGGCGGTGCCGGCGAAGGCAGCGATGATCGGCAGCAGCGACTGCGTGGCGAGGAACGGGGCTTCGTCGGTCAGCGTGTAGATGATCTTGGACGACGTGGACATGGTATGAGTGAACCTCTCTGCTGCCGCGTGGCGCGGGATGGATGTCGTTGCACGCTCGGCGTCATCGCGGCGGCGAAAGACCCGATCATCGCGCGTGCAATCTGCCCATTGTCGCGTTTTAGCGTGCCACGGGAAAGCGCGTCGCCTTCATGCCGTCATGCCCGCCGACCTTTCCACCGCAAAACGAAAGGGACGCGGCGAGCGCGTCCCTTTCGGCGGCCAGGCGCAGGGAGCGTCATGGCTTCACGGAAAAGTCCTTGCTCGCCACCGGCTGCCCGTCCAGCAAGATCTCGATCTTGTAGTCGCCCTGCGGGAAGCCCTCCGGCTGGCTGATCATGAAGGCCGTCGTTTCCGGGCCGGATGCATCGAGCTCCTTGCTGTCCTCGTGCAAGGCCTGGTCCCGCGGGCCGAGCCACCGGGCCGTCAGCGTGGCGTGGCCCGAACCCGTGGTCTCGACCGACGCGTAGATGGTGTCCTTCGGCGCGAAGCTGGTGGCTGTGGCCACGACCTTGTGGTTGGCGTCGACGCTCGAACCCACTTCAAGCGAGGCGAAGCTCACGGCCGCGACGTCGCTCTCATTGGCCAAGCCCGTGCTGGTGGCCGGGGGCGGAAATGCCGGTGGCTCCGGCGAGGTGGACGCTGCCGTTCCGCTCGGCGGCGGACTGGAGGGCACCGGCGAGGCCGGCTCACTCTTGCCGCACGCACCCAGCGCCAGTGCTGCGGCCAGCGACGCGGCAAGCATCAGGGGTTGTCGGGTAGTTTTCATGGGGGCACCTCTTTTCATCGCGGAAAGCCCGGGGTTGCACGGACCCGTCTGGCTTGGGTCCGATCCGGGTTGGGAGTTCGTCGCCAAGCGCGTCGAACACGAGACTTCACCAAGGCACTGCGGGAAGCTGGCGACCACAGGTAACGGCGGCGCGGTAAACAGCTCGTGAGCAGGCCATCAGCACCGCGGTGCGCCGTTCAGCTTGAGGCGGCCAGCTGAACGCGCGATGTCGGCGCGTCGCCCTGGCCGCGCGAGGCTCACGGTTTCGCCGGAATCTTCAGCATCTGCCCCGCCACGAGCCGACCGGGGTCGGCGATGAGGTCGCGGTTCTCGTCCAGGATCCGCCGCCAGCCGTCGGCATTGCCGTAGAAGCGACGGGCGATGCCCTGCAGGTCGTCGCCGGCGGCGACCTCGTAGATGCGGGTCCCGTCCACCGCACCGCTGGCGTGCGACGCGGTATCGGTGAAATCCGCCTTGTTCGCCGGCGACATCCGCGCCGCCTGGCGGCGCACTTCTTCGCGCTGGTCACTCCGCTCGCCCATGTCGATCTCCGATCCGATGCCAAGCGCCATGGGTAACGGCTGCGCGATCAACGCCCCGTGAGCGCGGGTGTCCCGGCGTTCATGCTCCTGCCACGAAGCGCGCCGCTCACACCTCGGCCAGGCGCTGCCGCCGTGCCAGCTTGCGCTCGCGCCGGCGCGCGCTCCACGCCTTGCGCCGTTCGGCCAGGCAGGAGAACACCACGTACAGCGCTGGGGTGCTGAGCAGGGTGAGGCTTTGCGAGATCAGCAGGCCGCCGATCAGGGCGATGCCGAGCGGGCGGCGCAGTTCGCTGCCTTCGCCCAGGCCGATGGCGATCGGCAGCGCGGCGAGGATGGCAACCATGGTGGTCATCATGATCGGGCGGAAGCGCACCAGGCAGGCTTCGCGCACGGCCTCCAGCGGCGGCTTGCGGTGTTCGCGCTGGGCGACCAGGGCGAAGTCGATCATCATGATCGCGTTCTTCTTGACGATGCCGATCAACAGCACCAGCGCGATCTGCGCCACCACCGACAACTCGGTGTGGGTCAGCCACAGTGCCAGCAACGCGCCGACACCTGCCGCCGGCAGCGTGGAAAGGATGGTGACGGGGTGGATCAGGCTCTCGTACAGCATGCCAAGCACGATGTAGACGGTGACGATCGCGGCCAGCACCAGCCACAGCATGCCACTCTGCGATTCCTGGAAGCGGCGGAAATCCCCGCCCATGTTGAGCTTGATGTCGCCGGGCATGCGCATGTTGCCCACGGTGGCCTGGATCACCTGCATCGCCTGGCCCATGCTCACCCCCGGCGCGAGGTTGAAGCTCAGGTCCATCGTGGTGAACTGGTTCTGGTGGGTGATCTGCGACGGTGCCAGGCCGGATTCCTGGCGGGCGAACGCGGTGATCGGCACCATCTGGCCCTGGTTCGATTTCACGTATACGCGATTGAGCGCGTCCGGCGTGGCGGTCTGCGCGGGCAGCGCGTTGACCACCACGCTGTACTGGTTGATGTCCGAGTAGATGGTCGACACCTGGCGCTGACCGAAGGCGTCGTACAGCGCGCCGTCGATGGCGCCGATGGACACCCCGAGCCGAGCCGCGGTGTCGCGATCGATCACGATGTTCTGGCGCAGGCCGCCCTCCTCCACGTCGCTGCCGACGTCGCGCAGCAGCGGGTTCTTCTTCAGCTCGGCCACCAGTCGCGGCAGCCACAGTTGCAGCGTGGCGAGGTCGTTGCCCTGCAGCGAGACCTGGTATTGCGCGCCCTGGCTGGTGCCGCCGCCACCGCCGCTGGGCAGATCCTGCACGGCGCGCAGGCGCAGGTGCAGGTCGGGATACTTCGCGGCCTTGGCGCTCAACCGGGCCAGCACGGTGAAGGTGTCGTCGGTGCGCCCTTCGCTGCGCGTCTTGAGGTCGATGTTGAACGAGCCGCTGGCACCCTGGCGGCTGCTGCCCAGGCGCGTGCCCACCGTGGCCACGTCCGGGTCGGCCAACAGCATCGCGGTGAGCCGCTCCAGCCGCTGCCGGCTCTCGTCGAACGATACCGTGGCGCTGGAGGTGGCGCGGCCCCAGATCAGGCCGGTGTCCTGCTGCGGGAACAGACCGGTCTTGACCACGGTGAACAGGTAGAACGTGGCGACGATCAGCACCAGGGGCGTCAGCGAGAAGGCCAGCACGTGGCGCAGCGAGAAATCCAGCGCCCGCCGGTACACGCCGAGCATGCGGGCGTGGAAGCGGTCCAGCACGTGGCTGCGCGCGGGTCCGGCGCTGGCCTCGCGTGCGCGATGGCCGCCGAGGAAACGCCCGCACAGCGCCGGCGTGAGCGTCAGCGACACCGCGGCCGACACCACGATCGCCGCCACCAGGGTCACCGCGAACTCGTGCATGAACATGCCGGTGATGCCGCCGGCGAACAGCAGCGGGATGAACACCGCCACCAGCGAGGCGGTGATCGAGACGATGGTGAAGCCGATCTCGCGCGCGCCGGCCAGGGTGGCCTGCATGCGCGTCATGCCGTCGTCGATGTGGCGAATGATGTTCTCGATCACCACGATCGCGTCGTCCACCACGAACCCGATCGCGATCACCAGCGCCAGCAGGGTGAGGTTGTTGAGCGTGTAGTCGAGGATGTACATCGCCACGAACGCACCGGCCAGCGACAGCGGCACCGCCACCGCGGCGATCAGCGTGGGTGCGAGACGACGCAGGAACAGCGCCATGGTCAGCACCACCATCGCCAGCGAGATCAGCAAGGTCGCCTGTACCTCGTGCAGCGAGGCGCGGATGGTCGGCGTGCCGTCGAAGAACGGGGTGAGCCGGGTGCCTGGCTGCAGGAACGTGCGCAGCGCCGGCAGTTGCGCCTTGACCAGGTCCACGGTGGAGATGACGTTGGCGTCGGCCTTCTTGTACACGTACATCAGCACCGCCGGCTGGCCGCCGAACCACGCCGCCTGGTAGGCGTCCTCGGTACCGGCGTAGACGTTCGCCACGTCGGCGAGGCGCACCGGCGTGCCATCGTGGCTGGCCACCACCAGTTTCGCGAAGTCCGCGGCGCTGTGCAGCGAGGTGGTGGCGGCCACCGCCATGCGCGTCTTGCCGTCGCTGAGGAAGCCTTCCGGCGAGGTCACGTTGGCCGCGCGCAAGGCGTTGCGCAGCTGGTCCGGCGACAGGCCCATCGCGTTGAGCGCGCGCAGGTTCACATCGACGCGGATCGCCGGGGTCGAGGCGCCGGCGATCTCCACCGACGAGACGCCCGGCAACTGGCGCAGGCGCTGCGCCAGCAAGGTGTCGGCGACGTTGTAGAGATCGCCCGCGGCCTGCGTGTCGGAGGTCAGCGCGAAGGCGATCACCGGGTCGTCGTTGGGATTGGCCTTCTGGTAGCTGGGCGCGCCGTTGAGGCCGCTGGGCAGGTCCGGCGCGGCCGCGTTGATCGCCGCCTGCACGTCGCGCGCGGCCGAACCCAGGTCGGTGCCGTTGCGGAACATCATGAAGACGAAGGTGCGCCCTTCCGAACTGGACGAGCGCATCGTCTCGATGCCGGGCACCTGGCCCAGGTGCCGTTCCAGCGGCGCGGCCACGGTGGAGGCCATGGTGCTGGCGTCGGCGCCGGCCTGGCTGGCCTGCACGAAGATCGCCGGGAACTGCATGTTCGGCAGCGCCGACACGCCGAGCAGGAAGTAGCAGATCATGCCGCCGACGAACAGGCCGATCGCGAGCAAGCTGGTGCCGATCGGACGGCGGATGAAGGAGCCGGAGACATTCATGCGGGAAACACGACCGTGGTGCAGGCGGCACGATGCCGGGCGGGATCCAGGCGGATCATCCCACCCTCAACGCACCAGCGGCAAAACGGTTGATCGGGACGCGAAAAGGAAAAACCCCTGCCGGCGTCGCGCGGGCAGGGGCAGGCGGCAAGCGATCGGATCACGTCGTGCGATCGGCCCGCGCGTGTTCCAGCGCACGCCGTTCCCGGCGTGCGGCGAGCCAGTCGGAGAAACGCTCCATGTACAGGTAGATCACGGGCGTGGTGTACAGCGTCACCAGCTGCGACAGCAGCAGGCCGCCGACGATCGACACGCCCAGCGGCCGGCGCAGCTCCGAGCCGATGCCGGTGCCCAGCGCCAGCGGCAAGGCGCCGAGCATCGCCGCCGCGGTGGTCATCATGATCGGGCGGAAGCGCAGCAGGCAGGCGCGGCGGATCGCGTCATGCGCGTTGAGGCCGGTGCGGCGCGCCTCGATCGCGAAGTCGATCATCATGATCGCGTTCTTCTTGACGATGCCGATCAAGAGCACGATGCCCACGATGCCGTCCACCGACAGGCTCATGCCGAACATCATCAGTGCCAGCAGCGCGCCCACGCCAGCCGGCGGCAGGGTGGAGATGATCGTCAGCGGGTGGATGTAGCTCTCGTACAGCACGCCCAGCACGATGTAGATCACCACGATCGCGGCCAGCAGTAACAGCACCTCGTCGCCCAGCGAGGAGTTGAACTCGGCGGCCTTGCCGATGAACTGGCCGCGCACCTGTGGCGGGAAGTTCAGCTCCGCGTTGATCTGGTGGATCGCCGACACCGCGTCGGACAGCGAATAGCCCGGCGCCACGTTGAACGACAGCGTCACCGCCGGCAGCTGCTGCTGGTGGCTGACCACCAGCGGTGCGCTGGTGACCTCGGCATTGGCCAGCGAGGACAGCGGGATGGTGCCGCCGCCGCCCAGCGCGATGCCGATGTTGCCGGTGTTGCCGATGCCGCTGGGGGTGGCCGAGTTGCTCGACTTCACCTGGCCGAAGCTGGTGGCGTTGCTGCCGGTCAGCGCGCCGGAGCCGTTGCCGCGCACGGTGAGCTTGTTGAGCAGGTCGCTGCTGTTGCGGAACTCCGGCGCCACCTCCAGCACCACGCGGTACTGGTTGAGCTGGGTGAAGATGGTGGAGATCTGGCGCTGGCCAAAGGCGTCGTACAAGGTGTCGTCGATGGTCTGCACCGGCACGCCCATGCGGCTGGCCTTCTCGCGATCGATGGTCAGCTTGAGCGCGTTGCCGCGGTCGGCCAGGTTGTTGCTGACGTCCGCCAGCTCCGGCCGCTGGCGCATGGCGCGGGTCATCTGGTCGGCGTACTTGGCCAGCTCGGCGGAGTCCACCTGGGACAGCGCGTACTGGTATTCGGTGGCCGACACGGTGCTGTCCAGGGTCACGTCCTGCACCGGTTTCAGGTACAGCGCCACGCCGGGGATGTCGGCCACGCTCTGCTGCAGCCGCGGCAGCAGCTTGTCCAAGCCGTCGCGGTCGCCGCGATCCTTCAGCACGATGCTGAGCTGGCCCTGGTTCAAGGTGGGGTTGATCGTGCCGGCGCCGATGAACGCCGCCACGCCGGCCACCGCCGGGTCCTTGCGCAACGCCTCGGCCACTGCCTTGGTGCGCTGCTCCATCGCCGGAAACGCGATGTTGTCGTCGGCCTGCACCACGCCGGTGATCAGGCCGGTGTCCTGCTCGGGCAGCAGGCCCTTGGGGATGGCGATATACAGGAACACGGTCAGCACCACCGCGGCGCCGGCCACCAGCATGGTCAGGCGCTGGTGGTCGAGCACCCAGTCCAGCGAATTCTCGTACACGTGCACGGTGCGCGCCCACACGGTGCGCCTGCCGGCGGCGGCGTGGCGCTCGTGCGCGTCGTCGCCTTCCGGCAGCTGGTCGGGCTTGAGCAGGTAGGCGCACATCATCGGCGTCAGCGTCAGCGAGACCAGCATCGAGATGCTCACCGCGATGGTCAGCACCCAGGCGAACTCGTGGAACAACCGGCCGGTGACACCGGGCATCAGCAGCAGCGGCAGGAACACCGCCACCAGCGACACGGTCAGCGACAGCACGGTGAAGCCGATCTCCTTCGCGCCGATCTCGGCCGCCTCCTTGCCGCTCTTGCCCTGTTCGATGTAGCGCACGATGTTTTCGATCATCACGATCGCATCGTCGACCACGAAGCCGGTGGCCACCGTCAACGCCATCAGCGAGAGATTGTCCAGCGACATGCCGGTGAAACTCATCACGCCGAACGTGCCCAGCAGCGACAGCGGCACCGCGGTGGCCGGAATGATGGTGGCCCACAGCCGGCGCAGGAACACGAAGATCACGCCCACCACCAGGAACACGGTGAGGATCAGGGTGAACTCCACGTCGTGCACCGAGGCGCGGATGGTCACCGTGCGGTCGGCGAACACGTCCAGGTGCACGTCGGCCGGCAGCGCGTTGCGCAGCTCGGGCAGGATGCGGCGGATCTGCTCCACCGTCTGCACGATGTTGGCGCCGGGCTGGCGGCGCACGTCCAGCAGTACCGCCGGCTTGCCGTTGGCCCACGCGGCGAGCTGGTCGTTCTCCACGCCGTCGACCACCCTGGCCACGTCGGACAGCCGCACCGGCGCGTTGCCGCGGTAGCTGATGATGGTGCTCTTGTACTGCTCGGCATCGGCCAACTGGTCGTTGGTGCCGATCGAGTAGCTCTGCGTCTTGCCGTTCAGCGTGCCCTTGGGCGCGTTGACGTTGGCCTGGGTCAGTGCGCTGCGCACGTCCTCCATGGTCAGGCCGAGATTGGCCAGTTGCGCCGGGTTGACCTGGATGCGCACGGCCGGGCGCACGTTGCCGGCGATCGAGACCAGGCCCACGCCCTGCACCTGCGACAGCTTCTGCGCCAGGATCGAGTCGGCCAGGTCGTTGACGTCGCGCAGCGGGCGGCTGTCCGACTGCAGCGCCAGGGTGAGGATCGGCGCATCGGCCGGATTGACCCGGTTGTACACCGGCGGATACGGCAGGTTGCCCGGCAGCGTGCCCTTGGCCTGGTTGATCGCCGCCTGCACGTCCTGCGCGGCGATGTCGATGTCGCGGCCCATGTTGAACTGCAGCACGATCGTCGACAGGCCCGCGGACGAGTCCGAACTCATCATGCTGAGCCCGGAGATCTGCCCCAGGTTGCGCTCCAGCGGCGTGGTGATCAGCGTCGCCATGGTGGTGGCGCTGGCACCCGGATACTGCGTGGTCACCACCAGGCTGGGCGCCTCGATCTCCGGCAGCGCCGACACCGGCAACTGGCGGAAGCCCAGGATACCGAGCAGCAGCACCGCCACCATCAGCAGCGAAGTGGCGATCGGGCGGCGAATGAAGAGGGTGGAGAAGCCCATGACTATCCGTGACGAAGTGGGGCGGCAGTTGCCGCGTTCGAGACGCGCGCCAGCCCGCGGCAACGCCGCGGGCTCACGCGGACATCAGTGACGACCGCGGCCACCCTTGTTGTCCTGCCTGGACTTCTGCAATTCCGCCGCGGTGGGCGCGGCCGGCACTTCGCCCGGCTTGAGCGGGTTGACCTTGCTGCCGGGCTTGAGCCGGAACTGGCCTTCGGTCACCACCTTGTCGCCGACCTTGAGCCCGCTGCCGACCATCACGTGGCTGTCGCCGACTTCGCCGGCCACCACGATCGACTGCATCTTGACCGTGTTGTCGCCCTGCACGAGGTAGACATAATCGCCGTCCGGCCCGCGCTGCACGCCCTGCGAGGGGATCACCAGGCCGCCGTCGACGGTGTTCACCAGCAGCCGCACGTTGACGAACTGGCCCGGCCACAACTCGTCGTGCTCGTTGGAAAACTCCGACTTCAGGCGGAACGTGCCGGTGCTGGTGTCGATCTGGTTGTCGATCACCTTGAGCACGCCGCCGCTGGCGATCGGATGGGCGTCGACGCGATCGAGCGCGGTGACCTCCAGTGGCTTGCCGCCCTGCGCCGCGCTGCGCACCATGTCCAGGTTCTGCTCCGGCAAGGTAAACATCACGTTGATCGGGTGCAGCTGGGTCAGCGTGACGATCGCACTGGAGGTGGTCACCACGTTGCCCGGGTCCACCGCGCGGATACCGGCCAGGCCGTCGATCGGCGAGCGGATCTCGGTGTAGTCGAGCTGCACCTTGGCGTCGCGGATCGCGGCCTCGTCGGCCGCCACGGCCGCCTCGTACTGGGCCACGGTGTTCTTCTGCGTGACCTGGTCGATCTTGGCCACGTACTGGCTGTACTTGGGGTCCTGCGAGCGCTGGTAGTTGCTGCGCGCCGTGGCCAGCAGGGATTGATCCTGCTTGCGCCGGCTGACCGCCTGGTCATAGTTGGCCTGGAAGGTGCGCGGGTCGATGCGCGCCAGCACCTGACCCTGCTTCACCGGCTGTCCTTCGGTGAACTCGATGCTGAGCAGCCGCCCGGACACCTGCGGGATCACCGTCACCGTGTTGAGCGCCTGCACCGTGCCCAGCGCCGTCAGGTACACCGGCACGTTCTGCTTGACCACCGGCACCACGGTCACCGGCACCGGCGGCGCGTCGCCGCCCTTGCCGTCGGCGCCCTTCGCCGCGCCATCGCCCGGCTTGTGCAACATGCGGATGCCGACCACGGCGATCACGACCACCGCCAGCACGATCAACGCGATCTTCCAAAAACGCGACATGTGGAACTCCTGGATTGAACCGGGGCGAGCAACCGGGGAAGGCCGCTGCCGCAGGCACCACGTGGGCAGACGCGCCCCCATGGACAAAGCATAGGTGGACGGCAACCGCTTTGAACAATGCCGGTCGACAGGGGTGGGGCATGACCGATGGCAGGGTTTTGCGCCCCGCCGCACATGGGACCGGGCCGTGTGCACAACGTTCCGGGCACCGCATCGGCATACACCCGATCGGTCACCCTGAAACTTGTCGGGCGCTTCGTTTATAATACCGGACTGGTCGCCAGCGCGCCCCCCGAGGGCGCGATCCGGACACCGGCAGCAGGGGTTGGGGTGCATCGAGGTTTTCGACCCTGGCGGCTGCGGCGGTTTCGCGATTCCGGCGTGACGGTAAGGCAACAAGGCGGTCCAAGCCCGCCCACTGACAGGAGTACGTGCGTGAGCGGTCCCCTTAGCAAATCCGACCAGGGCTTCCTGCGTCAGTTCTCGCTGACCATCGGCGCGCTGATGGTTCTTACCGTGATCCTTGTGTTGTCCGCGCTGGCGATCAACAACAGCGAGCCCAAGGAAACCAATCCGAACCACCCGGCCACGGTCGCCGCACGGCTCGCCCCCGCCGGCGCCGTCTATGCCGGCGACACCGGCCGTGCCGCCATGCAGGCCGCCGCCGACCAGGCCGCCAAGGCCGCCGCCTCCCAGGTGGCCTACGGCGGCACCACCGACGGCAAGGAAATCTACGACCACCTGTGCACCAGTTGCCATACGGCCGGCATCGCCGGCGCGCCGAAGCTCGGCGACAAGGCCATGTGGGGTCCACGCATCAAGCAGGGCATCGACGTGCTGGTCAAGCACGCGATCGAGGGCTACCACGGCCCCGACGGCAATTTCATGCCGCCCAAGGGCGGCAATCCCGCGCTCACCGACGAGCAGGTCACCGCCGCCGTGCACTGGATCGTCGATCAGGCGAAGTAGTCGCCTGATCCAAAAAGCTTTCTCCAAACGCCGCCCATGGGCGGCGTTTTCGTTTGCCCCCTCTCCCTCCGGCGACCCACGGGAGTCCCCTTGCGGGTGAGAGGGTTGGGGTGAGGGTTCACGGCCCCGTGCCGCTCCAATCAAACAAAAGCAAACGCCGCCCCTTGGGCGGCGTTTTCGTTGGCCCTTTCCCCCTCCGGGGGAAGGTTGGGAAGGGGAAGCCACGACCCTGGGCGCAGCTTCCCGATCAGGCAACGGTAAAATCAACAGCACCCCCATCCGCCTTCGGCACCCTCCCCGCTTCGCGAAGGAAGGCAGCCCGGGTCCGCCCCGGCGGCAGGTTCTTCACCCCTGCCCCTCGATCCACTCCCGCACAAACCCCCGCAACTCCGGAAAAAACACTTCGAACCGCCGCTGCAACTCCTCCTCCCGCGCCACCAGCACCGGCAAGGCAGTATCCAGCGGATTGGCGCGGGTGAGCCGCTCGCCGATCCCGGCCAGTGCACGCCCCAGCACCGCTCGATCGGCGTAGCCGCCAGGCAAGTCGTTGGCTTCCATGTAACTGCGGAACCGCCGCAACGCAGGCGTCAGCAAGGCATCGCGCCGCCGCAGCAGTCCACGCAGGCCGAGCGAGTAGTCCTCCAGCGGCTGTGCGCTCCAGCGTGGAAATTCCCGGGCCAGCAAGTGATCGAACCACATGTCCAGCAGGATGCCGGCGTAGCGGCGATACGGCGGTGGCAGCTGCGCCTTGGCGGCCAGCACGGCGGGGTGGGCGTCGGTGTAGCCGTCGATGGCGCGGTGCAGGCGGATGCCGCGGATCACCCGTGGCGGGAACTGCGCCGGATCGGGCTGGCCGCGCACGAAGTCGCCGAGCAGGCCGCCCAGTTGCAGCGCCTCGTCATCGCCGGCCAGCAGCGCATGCGCCAGATGGTTCATTGCCGCGGGCGGCAGCGCGGCGTCGCGGTTATCATCGTGGGCATGAAACCCGCCTCGTTCCCTGCCGACCCTGCCGGCTTTCCGGATGTCGCCGCCAGTTTCGTGCTGACCGGCCCGGTCGGCAAGCTGGAAACCGTCACCGACATCGCCGAGCCTGACGGCGCGCGCCGAGGCGTGGCGGTGATCTGCCACCCGCTGACCAGCGAAGGCGGCAGCATGCACAACAAGGTGGTGACCATGGTCGAACGCGCGCTGCGCGAGTCGGGGCTGGATACCGTACGCTTCAACTTCCGCGGGGCGGGCAGTTCCGAGGGAAGTTTCGACAAGGGCCGCGGCGAGCGCGACGATCTCGCCGCCGTGGTCGCCTGGGTGCGTCGCGTGCGACCCGACGATGCGCTGTGGCTGGCCGGTTTCTCGTTCGGCAGCGGCGTGAGCATCGCCCAGGCGGCGCCGCTGCACGTCGATGCGCTGATCAGCATCGCGCCGCCGGCGGGCCGTTACGGGCTCGATGCGATCACGCCGCCGACCTGCCCCTGGCTGGTCGTGCAGGGCGAGGCCGACGAGGTGGTCGAACCGCAGGCGGTGTTCGACTGGCTCGACAGCCTGGAACACCCGCCCGAACTGGTGCGCATGCCCGATACCAGCCACTTCTTCCATCGCCGGCTGATGGATCTGCGCGGCGCGATCAAGCACGCCGTGCGCGACTGGCTGCCGCCGACACGCCAGGCCTGACCCCCTCCATGACCGAAACGTTTTTGCTCGCGCCCAGCGCGCGTTATGCCGAAGGCGTGGCCGCCCATCGCTGGGAGTCCGACCCCGCCCAGCTGGCGCTGCTGGCCGAGTTCGACCGCATGCATGCGGCACTGTGCGCGGAACCTGCCGGCGAAGGCGGCCTGTTCGGCCGGCTGAAATCGCTGCTGGGCAACGAGCCGCCGCGCGGCGTTCCCGGACTGTACCTGTGGGGCAACGTGGGTCGCGGCAAGACGTTCCTGATGGACCTGTTCGCCGCCAGCCTGCCGCACGGCGTGGTGCTGCGGCGGCATTTCCACCGCTTCATGGGCGAGGTGCACGACAGCCTGCGCGCACTGGGCGAGCGGCAGAGCCCGCTGGTGGAGGTCGCTGCCGGCATTGCCGGACGCTGCCGCGTGCTGTGCCTGGACGAGTTCCTGGTCAACGACATCGGCGACGCGATGATCCTGGCCAACCTGCTCGACGCATTGTTCGAGCGCGGGGTGAGCCTGGTCACCACCTCAAATACCGCGCCGGCGAACCTGTACAAGGACGGCCTGCAGCGCGCCCGATTCCTGCCCGCGATCGCGCTGATCGAGCAGCACTGCCACGTGGTCGAGATGGTTTCCGCGCATGACTGGCGCCTGCGCGCGCTGACCCAGGCGCCGGTCTACCTCACCCCGCCGGGCGCCGAGTCGCATCGGGCACTGGAGCGCATCTTCGCCAGCCAGGCCAGTGGCGCGATCGAACTCGACGGCATGCTGCGCATCAACGGCCGCGACATCCCGTTCCACAAGCGCGCCGAGACCATCCTGTGGTTCCAGTTCGCCGCGCTGTGCGAGGGCCCGCGCGCCGTGGCCGACTACATCGCGCTGGCCAAGGCCGGCCCGGCGGTGATCGTCGCCAACGTGCCGCAGTTCACCATCTACAGCGAGGACGCGGCGAAACGCTTCGTGCAACTGGTCGACGAGTTCTACGACCGGCGCGTGAAGCTGGTGCTTTCCGCCGCCGCGCCGATCACCGAGCTCTACGACGGCGAGCGCCTGCGCGCCGAATTCGGCCGCACCGAATCGCGCCTGATCGAGATGCAGAGCGAGGAATACCTCGCGCTGGAGCATCGGCCCGAATGAGCCGGCGGCGCCTGCGCGGCGCAGAGGCCGGCCATCACGTAGGCACCAGCCTGTCCAGGCGCTAGCATCGAGCGACCCCCGCCATGGAGACAGCCATGCATCGCACCGCCTTCGCCCTGGCGCTTGCCGCCCTGGTCGCCTCGCCGCTGCGCGCCGCCGACACCCTCCAGACGCCGACCCGTCAGGTCGAGGCCCTGGTGCAGCAGGAGCTGCCGCAGGTCACCGCGTGGCGGCGCGATATCCACCAGCACCCGGAACTGAGCAACCGCGAGGTGCGCACCTCGGCGCTCGTGGCCAGGGAGTTGAAGAAGCTGGGATTGGAAGTGCATGCGGGGATCGCCCACACCGGCGTGGTCGCGCTGCTGAAGGGCGATTTGCCCGGGCCGCGCCTGGCGCTGCGCGCGGACATGGATGCGCTGCCGGTGACCGAAGAGGTCGACCTGCCCTTCGCCTCGAAGGCGAAGGGCGAGTACCGCGGCAAGGAGACCGGCGTGATGCACGCCTGCGGCCATGACGCGCACACGGCGATGCTGCTGGGCATCGCGCAGGCGCTTGCCGGCATGAAAAGGCAACTGCACGGCTCGGTGCTGTTCGTGTTCCAGCCGGCGGAGGAAGGCGCGCCGGCCGGCGAGGAAGGTGGCGCCGAGCTGATGTTGAAGGAAGGCATGTTCCGCGACTACAAGCCGGATGCGATGTTCGGCATGCACGTGGTCAGCTCGCTCAACGTGGGCACCGTCTCGGTGCGGCCGGGGCCGACCATGGCCGGCTCGGACTGGTTCAAGCTGGTCGTGCACGGGCGCCAGACCCACGGTGCCATGCCGTGGAACGGAATCGATCCGATCGTCACCGCAGCGGAGATCATCAGCGCGTCGCAGACCATCGTCAGCCGCCAGCTCGACATCAGCAAGCTTCCGGCGGTGCTCAGTTTCGGCATCGTCGATGGCGGGGCGCGCTACAACATCGTGCCCGACCAGGTGGAGTTGCAAGGCACGCTGCGCACCTTCGACCCCGCCATGCGGAAGCAGGCGCTGGACGGCCTCAAGCGCATCGCCGAAAACGTCGCCGCCGCGCATGGCGCCACGGTGGACGAGCAGATTCCCCTGCTCAGCAACCCGGTGCTGGTGAATGACGACAAGCTGGCCGCAGGCGTGCGCGCCAGCCTGGTGCGCATCAACGGCTCAGCGCAGGTGCGCGAGGCGAAACCGTGGATGGCGTCGGAGGATTTCGCGCTGTTCGCCGAGGCGGTCCCCAGCGTGTATTTCTTCGTCGGCGCCACGCCGAAAGGCCAGGATGCCGCGACCGCGCCGGCCAACCATTCGCCGAAGTTCTTCCTTGACGAGGGCGCCCTGAAGGTCGGCATGCAGTCGATGCTGCAGGCAAGCCTGGACTATCTGGGAGCCGCGGGGCCGTGAAGCGCCGGGCCGCCCCGGATCACTCGACGTGCGCGGCCGCCGCCGCAGGATGCGCGCGCAGGAAGCGCCGATGGTGCACCAGCACGCCGCTGTAATAGGCGATGTAGTAACCGACCAGCAGGCCGATCACCAGCATGGTCAACGGGCTGGACGCGTAGCCCATCGGCTGCATCGAGGTGCCCGCGTCTGCCGCCGCCTGCGCGTGCTGCAGCTGCGGCCATACCACCATCAACCGCCAGCCCAGGCGCCCGAGCAGCAATACGGTGAGCAGGGCGCCGATCCACGCATTGGGCACGTAGCAGTCGCCCTTGACCGGATCGACCTCGAAGCGGGTCAGCCACAGGCCGAACAGACCGATCGCGGCGCCGATCAGCACCCCGCCGAGCAACCCTTCGGCCAACGCCAGATGATGGAAACCGCTCAGCGCCAGCAGGCCACCGATGACCGCGAAGATCACGATGCGGGCGATCATCCGCTTGCGCCGGATCGGCTGGCGACCGAACTGCCGGCTGACCCGCCGCCACACGATCCAGGCCAGCAGCGGCAGCATGATCAGGTAACTGGTCAGATGGGCGGGCATGGCGTGGTCCGGTGGATGAGGGACTGGGGCTGGGGGCCGGGGTTCGGAAAGGCACCCGCACCGGCTGCCGGCGATTTTGCTCCTGGCGAAGCCCGAATCCCGGCTACTTCGCCTTGCCCTGGTTGGCCACCGCGGCCATCTTCGCCGCGATCGCCTCGGCATCGCCCAGGTAGTAATGGCGCAACGGCTTCAGTTCGTCGTCGAATTCGTACACCAGCGGCACGCCGTTGGGGATGTTGAGCTCGACGATCGCCTCGTCGGAGATGCCGTCCAGATATTTCACCAGCGCGCGCAGCGAGTTGCCGTGCGCGGCGACCAGCACGCGCTGGCCCGCCTTGATCGCCGGCGCCAGCACCTGGTGCCAGTACGGCAGCACGCGCGCCACGGTGTCCTTCAGGCACTCGGTATCGGGGATGTCCTTCGGGTCGAGCTTCGCGTAACGCGGATCGTGCACCGACTCGTTCGCGGCGCGCTCCAGCGGCGGCGGCGGCACGTCGTAGCTGCGCCGCCAGATCTTCACCTGCTCCTCGCCGTACTTCGCCGCGGTCTCGGCCTTGTTCAGGCCGGTGAGGCCGCCGTAGTGACGCTCGTTGAGGCGCCAGTCGGTGACCACCGGCAGCCACATCAGGCCCATCTCGTCCTGCACGCCCCACAGCGTGCGCACGGCCCGCTTGAGCACCGAGGTGTGCGCCACGTCGAAGCTGTAGCCGCCTTCGGTCAGCAGGCGGCCCGCTTCGCGCGCCTCCGCCCTGCCCTGCTCGGTGAGGTCGACGTCGGCCCAGCCGCTGAAGCGGTTGTCGAGGTTCCACTGCGATTGGCCGTGGCGGATCAGGACGAGCTTGTGCATGGGTGCGCTCAGCAAACGGGATGAACCGCGAATGGTGCAGTGCGGCCCCGGCAGCGTCAAATCCGCACCCTGCCACAGGTCATGGCAAACCTTTGCCGCGGCGGCGGCATCCTAGAGACTCCCACCGACCACGGAGCCTGCCATGCACCGCATCTCGACCATTCTTCTCCTGTGCACGTTCGCCTTGCTGCCTGCCCTGGCAGTGGCCCGCGACGGCGACATCGACAAGGTCAACGGCGCGGTACGCGTCGAGGCGGGCCAACAGGCCGGCGACGTCAGCTCGGTCAACGGCGCGGTCCATGTCGGCGATGGCGCCACCGTGCGCAAGGCCGGCACGGTCAACGGCGCGGTGGAGCTCGGCGACCGCGCCCAGGCCACCGCGGTGGACACCGTCAACGGCTCGATCACGCTGGGCGAAGCCAGCAAGGTCAGTGGTGACGTCAGCGCGGTCAACGGCAGCATCCGCCTGGCGCGCGGCGCCGAGGTCGGCGGCAAGCTGGGCAACGTCAACGGCGCCATCGTGCTGGATGCCGCCCACGTCGCCGGCGGTCTGGCCACGGTGAGCGGCGACATCACCGTGGGCGAAAACTCGCGCGTCGAAGGCGGCATCCTGATCGACAAGCCGCACGGCTGGTTCAACTTCAACGGTCGCAAGCCGGTGGTGGTCATCGGCCCCCACGCCGTGGTGCAGGGCACGCTGGAGTTCCGCCGCGAGGTGGAACTGAAAGTCAGCGACAGCGCGCAGATCGGCCCGGTGAAGGGTGCCACGGTGGAGAAGTTCAGCGGGGCCACGCCGTAAGAGCGGAAGTGAGTGGAGAAGAGTGAGAAAGGGAGAAAAGCCGGCGCTCGACTGCACTCTCTCGCTTCTCACTCCTCTCCACTCACTCCTTGGCTCTCAAAGCCAGTCGCGCGGCTTGAGGTAGTCGGCGAGCTTCGCCTCGGCGGAGCCGGCTTCCGGCTGGTACGCATACTCGAAGCGCACGCGCGGCGGCAGGCTCATCAGGATCGATTCGGTGCGGCCGCCGGATTGCAGGCCGAACAAGGTGCCGCGGTCGTAGACCAGGTTGAACTCCACGTAGCGACCGCGCCGGTACAGCTGGAACTCGCGCTCGCGCTCGCCGTACGGCGTGGCCTTGCGCCGTTCGACGATCGGCAGATAGGCATCGAGGAAACCCTGGCCGACGTCGCGGGTGAACGCGAAGCAGCGCTCGAAGCCGCCCTCGTTCATGTCGTCGTAGAACAGCCCGCCCACGCCGCGCGTTTCGTCGCGGTGCTTCAGGTAGAAGTACTCGTCGCACCATTGCTTGTAGCGCGGATACACGTCCGAGCCATACGGTTCGCACAGGTCGCGCGCCACGGTGTGCCAGTGGCGCACGTCCTCGTCCACCGGGTAGAACGGGGTGAGGTCGAAGCCGCCGCCGAACCACCACACCGGCTCCACGCCTTCCTTGCTGGCCTCGAAGTAGCGCACGTTGGCATGCGTGGTCGGCACGTGCGGGTTCTTCGGATGCAGCACCAGCGACACGCCGGTGGCGATGAAGCTGCCGCCGGCCAGCTCGGGCCGGTGCGCGGTCGCGCTGGGTGGCAGCTGATGCCCGTGCACGCGCGAGAAATTCACCCCGGCCTGCTCGAACACCGCGCCATCGCGCAGCACGCGGGTGCGCCCGCCACCGCCCGCCGCGCGGGTCCACGCATCCTCGACGAAGCGTGCGCCGCCGTCGGCCTGCTCGATCGCCGCGCAGATGCGGTCCTGCAGTTCGCGCAGGAAGGTTTCGGCAAGGTCGGCTTGTGCACTCATCGTCTGGCCCGAAAGATTCGATGGCGCCAAGCTTAGCAAGCAGCCGTGCGCGACCGGCTGCGGTGCAGCGCCGCGCCGGCCTGATCCGGCACAATTCAACTGATGCGTGCGGCCATGCGCGCGTGCCCGATCAACCGCGCCCAGCGCATGCCGATGTCGATCCACATCAGGTAGCGCGCTTCCAGCACGAGCCGGCCGAGGTAGCGCGCATGCCGCGGCAGCGTCGGTTCCGCCGCCACGGCAATGCTGTCGAAGCCGAGCCGCTGCGCCAGCAGCAGACAGCGCGCAAGGTGGTAGCGGCTGGTCACCAGCGCCACCGGCGGCAGGTGGCCTCGTTCCAGCAGCAGCCGGCGCGCATGGCGCAGGTTCTCCAGCGAGTCGATCGAATCCTGTTCGAGCTCCACGCGCACGTCGCCGGTCAGCTCGTGCTGGCGCAACCAGGCCTCGCCGGCAGCGGCCTCGCTCAGCTCGCTGCCGCTGCAACCGCCGAGCAGCAGCAGATGATCGGTCTGTTGCTGCCGTGCCAGGACCAGCGCGCGCTGCAGGCGCTGCCGGTAATCATGGCCGGGCGCGTCATGTTCCAGCCGGCGGCCGAACACCAGCACGGTCATCCGTCGCGGCGGCGACAGCGGGCTGCGCGTGGCGATGCGCCATACATGGACCAGATAGCCGAGCCAGACCAGGCCGGCACTGAGCACCACGACCAGCCCGGTGACCACTGCCGCATGCAGCACGTCGGCGTCGCGCAGGTATTTCGAGGGTTTTCGCGGGGCGGACACGCCAAGGCATCGTCGGTGCGGGAGACGCGACAGCTTAACGGTGTACGACGTTCGCGGCATCTTCATGCCGTGCTGGCCACGATCGGACTCCGCCGATGGTCGCAGGCTAGGCAAGCTGCAGGGCGACCGCTAGGCTTTCGCGATGCCTCATGTGATGACACCTCTCGCGGTTACCGCGCACACCGCCACGTCGGCACTCGGCCACGGGCTCGACGCCCAGCTCGACGCGTTGCGCGGCGAGCGCAGCGGCCTGCGTCCGAACGATTTCAGCAGTGCGCCGCTGGCATGCTGGATCGGCCGCGTCGATGGCCTGGAAACCGCCGCGCTGCCCGCCGCGCTCGCATCATGGGATTGCCGCAACAACCGGCTGGCCTGGCTCGGCCTGAACCAGGACGGCTTCCTCGACCGCGTGCGCGCCGCGCGCGCGCGCTACGGCGCCGGCCGCGTCGCCTTGCTGCTGGGCACCTCCACCGCCAGCATCGGCGCCACCGAGGAGGCGTATCGGCGGCTCGACGCCGACGGCGGTTTTCCCGACGACATGCTGCGCCCGGCGATCCACGCGCCGCATTCGCTGGCCGCCTTCGTGGCCGCGGCGCTGGCACTGGAAGGGCCGTGCCTGACCGTCTCCACCGCCTGCTCGTCCAGCGCCAAGGTGTTCGCCAGCGCCGAGCGGATGCTGCGGCTGGGCCTGATCGACGCGGCCGTGGTCGGCGGCGTGGACACCTTGTGCGACAGCGTGCTGTTCGGTTTCAACGCGCTGGAACTGGTCTCGCCCGAGCCGTGCCGGCCGTTCGACGCGGCGCGCAACGGCATCTCGATCGGCGAGGCCGCCGGCTTCGCGCTGCTGGAGCGCATCGACACCGCACCCGATGCGCCGCGCCTGCTGGGCTACGGCGAATCCAGCGACGCGCACCACATGTCCACGCCGCACCCGCAAGGACTCGGTGCGGAGCTGGCACTGAACGACGCGCTGGCGCGCGCCGGGCTCGATCCTGCGCAGGTCGGCTACATCAACCTGCACGGCACCGCCAGCCAGAAGAACGACGAAGTGGAAGCGGCGCTGGTTGCGCGCGCCTTCCCGGCTACCACGCGGGCCAGCTCCACCAAGGGTTTCACCGGCCACACGCTGGGTGCCGCGGGCATCGTCGAGGCGACCATGGCGCTGCAGGCAATCGAACACGACCTGGTGCCCGGCAACCTCGGCGGCGACACGCCCGACCCGGTCTGCGGCGCGCAGTTCGCCTGGCACAACGAGCAGCAGCGCATCGACGTGGCACTCAGCAACTCGTTCGGCTTCGGCGGCAACAATGCCTGCCTGGCCTTCGCTCGCGCGGGGTTCGTCGCATGAGCGACTTGCGCGTCTACATCGAAGGCATCGGCCTGTGGTCGCCGCAGCTGGCCGACTTCGCCGCATTGCGCAGCCTGCTCGCCGGACAGACGCCAGCGCCGCCGCCGGCGCGCCCCACTGCCGCCACGCTGCCGCCGAACGAGCGCCGGCGCGCACCGGCCAGCGTGCTGCTGGCGATCGAGGCGGCCGGACAGGCGGTCGCGATGAGCGGCCGCGACGCCGCCACGCTGGCGTGCGTGTTCGCCTCCTCGCACGGCGACCAGACGATCACCGATTACATGTGTGCCACGCTCGCCCATGCGCCGGCCGAGCTGTCGCCGATCCGCTTCCACAACTCGGTGCACAACGCCGCCGTCGGCTACTGGACCATCGCCACCGGCTGCCACGCGCCGTCCACCGCGATCGCGGCGCAGGCAGCCAGCTTCGGTGCCGGCCTGCTCGAAGCGGCCAGCCAGGTGCTGACCGAGCAACGCGCGGTGCTGCTGGTGTGCAGCGACAGCGCCGGCAGCTGGCCGCTGGCCGAAGTCACCGACTGCGACCAGCCCTTCGCCTGCGCGCTGGTGCTGGCCCCTGCGGCGGGCGCGGCCACGCTGGCCCGGCTCGACCTGCAGCTGGCCCCGCCGCAGCCCGACGATGCCCTGCCCGAGCCACTGGCCGGTTGGTGCCGGGGCAATCCATCGGCCCGCAGCCTCGCCCTGCTCGCCCTGCTGGCCGGTAATGCGGGATCATGCCGGCTGACCGCCGCCCCCGCGCTGGGATTGCAGATCGCCATGGAGAAGGTCGCGTGAATACATCCACCGCACGCTGGTGCGTCCTGATCCCCTGTCTCAACGAGGAGGCGGCGATCCGCGCGGTGATCGAATCCGTGCTCGCGCTGGAGGCGCCGGTGATCGTGATCGACGACGGCTCGGACGATCGCACGCCGGATATCGCTGCCAGCCTGCCGGTAACCCTGCTGCGCCACGAACAACGCTGCGGCAAGGGCGAGGCGCTGCGCCGGGGCTTCCGCGAGGCGCTGCGCCTGGGCTACAACGCGGTACTGACGATGGACGGCGACGGCCAGCACCTGGCCAGCGACATCCCGCGCATCGTCGCCGCCGCCGCGCGCTACCCGCAGCACATCGTGATCGGCGCGCGGCTGCTGGACAAGGCGCAGCAACCGAAGGGCCGTCGCCGCGCCAACGCGGTCGCCGACTGGGGCATCTCGTGGGCCTGCGCCCAACCGGTGGCCGACACCCAGAGCGGCCAGCGCTGGTATCCGCGCGAGGCACTGGAACTGGTCGACCTGGCCGCGGAGAACTTCGTGTTCGAGGCCGCCATCCTGATCGCCGCCTCGCGCGAGAAGAAACTCGGCATCGTCTCGGTGCCGATCGCCTCGCGCTACCACGGCACGTTCCGCCCCAGCCACCTGAAACCGGTGCGCGACGTCACCCGCATCACCACCTACACGATCGGCCGGGTGATCCACTACGGCGACATCATCGCCAGCTATCGCCGCTCGCGCGCGCGTCCGCGAGTGATCGAGGAAGCCGTGCCGGCAGCTTAGAGACACCATGGCCAAGTCCTCGCTGGAACGACGGCCTGGTCAGAACACCTTGGAACTCAGTCCGGCAGCAGCGCCTGGCCGAGCTGGCGCAGGGCATCGGGGTTGAGCAGCTCCAGTTCGCGACCCTCGATACGGATCAGGTTCTGGCTGCGGAAGCGACTCAGCACGCGGCTCACCGTTTCGGCGGCCAGGCGCAGGTAGTTGGCGATGTCGCCGCGCGACATGCTGAGGTGGAAGCGCGTGGCGGAGAAACCGCGCGCGGCATAGCGTCCGGCGAGATCCATCAGGAACGCCGCCATGCGCTCGTCCGCGCTGTGGTCGCCGGCCAGCAGGCTTGCGCTGCCCAGTTCCTTGCTCAGCAGGCGAAACAGGTGCTTCTGCACCGCCGGGATGCGCGAGGCCAGCGCGCTCATCGCGGGGAAGGAGAAACGGCAGAAGAACGAGGTATCCAGCGCCACCGCGTCGCAGGGGAAGTGCTCGGGATAGATCGCGTTGAGGCCGATCACCTCGCCGGGCAGGTAGAAACCCAGCACCTGCTCGCGGCCCTCCTTGTCCACCATGCGGGTTTTCACCGTGCCGCTGCGCACCGCGAAGATCGCACGGAACGGATCGCCGGTGCGGAAGATGTGCTCGCCGGCACGGAACGGCCCGACGTGCTCGACCAGGCATTGCAACTGCGCCAGCTCGGGCTTGTTGTAGCCCGCAGCGATGCAGGCACTGGAGAACGCACAGGTACCGCAGAAGTGCGCCTCGTCGCCGTCGTCGGCAATCGGATTGGGCGGCTCGGGCAGGCGCCCTGCCGGGTGCTTGGAATCCATGATGCGATCGGGTTGCCTGGTCGGAGCTGCGTGGATCAGATCACGCGCGAATAGCGCGCCGCCTGTGCCTTGTCGTCGAGATAGGCGTCAAAGCACATGGCGATGATACGCAACAGCAGACGGCCCCGCGAGGTCACCCGCACCTCGCGCGCGTCGTCTTCCACCAAACCGTCAGCCACCAGCGGCGCGAGGCGTTCGCGCGCGCGCACGAAATATTCGTCGAACAGCAGCCGATGGCGCGCACCGAACTGCTGCTTGTCGACCACCCCGTGGCACATCAGCTCGCCGATCAGCTCGCGCCGGATCAGGTCGTCCTCGTCCAGCTCCAGCCCGCGCGCCACCGGCAGCCGGCCAGCGTCCAGCGCCCCGTAATAGCCCATCAGGTCGCGCGCGTTCTGGCTGTAGCTGTCGCCGATGCGGCCGATCGCGCTGACGCCCAGCCCCACGATGTCGCAGTGGCCGTGGGTCGAATAGCCCTGGAAATTGCGTTGCAGCGTGCCGGCGCGCTGCGCCAGCACCAGTTCGTCGGTGGCCTTGGCGAAATGGTCCATGCCGACATAGACGTAACCCGCCGCCGACAGCTGCGCCACCGCGCGGCCGAACAGGGCCAGCCGCGTGGCGGCGTCGGGCAGGTCGGCTGCGGCGATTTGCCGCTGCGCCTTGAACATCTCCGGCAGGTGCGCGTAGCCGTAGACGGCCACGCGATCCGGGTCGAGCGACACCACCTGCTCCAGCGTGCGGCTGAAGCCCTCGACGGTCTGCAGCGGCAGGCCGTAGATCAGATCCACGCTGGTCGAGCGGAACCACGACTTGCGCGCCGCCTCGAGCACCTCGCGGGTCTGCTCGAAACTCTGGATGCGGTTGACTGCTTCCTGCACCGCCGGGTCGAAATCCTGGATGCCCACCGACATGCGGTTGAAACCCAGCTCGCCCAGGCCGTGCACATAGGCACCGTCGGCGAAGCGCGGGTCGATCTCGATGCCGAATTCGCGATCCGCCGCGCGGCTGAAGCTGAAATGCCGCGCCAGCGATTCCAGCAGTTCGCCCATCTGGCGGATGTCGAGGAAGTTGGGCGTGCCGCCGCCGAAGTGCAGCTGGCGCACCGGACGGTCGCGGTCGAACAACGGCGCGATCAGCTCGATCTCGCGGTACAGCCGCTCGAGGTAGCGATCGGCCTGACTGTGGTCGCGCGTGATGATGCGGTTGCAGCCGCAGTAGAAGCACGGGCTCATGCAGAACGGCACGTGCACGTACAGCGAGAGCGGGCGCGGGATCGGCTCCTCGTTGGACGCCCGGATCACGCCGCGCAGCACGGTTTCGTCGAATTCGGTCTTGAACTGCGGCGCCGTCGGATAGCTGGTGTAACGCGGACCGGCCACGTCGTAACGGGCAATCAGCGCAGGGTCGAAGTCGGGAGGTTCAATGGGAGTGGCCATGGGGACGAGTCTGTCCACCCCCCTGCCCGTCCGCCTTGATCCGGATCAACCCGCCGGAAGTCGCGTCAACCTGCCGCAGCGGGTCGCGTGCCGGGATTCGGGAAAACATCGCGTGGAGGCGCGGCGCAGGGCGGGCACCGCCCGCCGCTTCCCGCCGAACGGCAGGCGCACGGTGTCCGCCCTGCGCGAGCCATTCCCGCGCGCCACGCCTCGCCTGCAGAAGCGGCGTGGTTCAGCGCTTGAGCGGTTCGACCTGCTGCTCGATGGAGCCGAAGATCGAGGCGCCGGCGGCGTCGGTGACGTCGATCTTCAGGCGGTCGCCAAACTTGAGGAACGGCGTGGACGGCTTGCCATCGCGCAGCGTTTCCACGGTGCGCTGCTCGGCCAGGCAGGAGGCGCCCTTGCCGGTGTCCTGGTTGGCGATGGTGCCGGAGCCGACGATGGTGCCGGCGGTGAGCGGACGCGTTTTCGCCACGTGGGCCACCAGCTCGGCGAAGGAGAACTGCATGTCCACGCCGCACTCCGCCTCGCCGAACCAGGCGCCGTTGAGCCAGGTGCGCATCGGCAGGTGCAGCTTGTCACCCTGCCAGGCGTCGCCCAGTTCGTCCGGCGTCACCAGCACCGGCGACAGCGCGGAGCGCGGCTTGGACTGCAGAAAGCCGAAGCCCTTGGCCAGCTCGCCCGGAATCAGTCCGCGCAGGCTGACGTCGTTGACCAGGCCCACCAGCTGGATGTGTCCGGACGCCTGCGTCGGGGTCGCCGCCATCGGCACGTCGTCGGTGACCACGATCACTTCCGCTTCCAGGTCGATGCCGAAATCCTCGCTGGGCACCACCACCGGATCGCGCGGGCCCAGGAAGCCGGCGCTGGTGGCCTGGTACATCAGCGGGTCGGTGTAGAACGAGGCCGGCACCTCGGCGCCGCGCGCCTTGCGCACGCGCTCCACGTGCGGCAGGTAGGCCGAACCGTCGACGAACTCGTAGGCGCGCGGCAGCGGCGAGGCCAGCGCGTGGACGTCCAGCGCAAAGGCGCCAGCGGCATGGCCGGCATTCAACTCCTCGGACAGCGCATTGAGCCGCGGCGCCGCGTTCGACCAGTCGTCCAGCGCCGCCTGCAGCGTCGGCGCGATGGCGTCGGCCTTCACCGCGCGGGAGAGGTCGCGGCTGACCACGATCAGCGTGCCGTCGCGGCCGCCTTCCTTGAGAGATCCGAGTTTCATCGTGTCGCCTTGTATGTGCTTCGTGGATGGATGGCCGTCACGGCGCGAAGTGCTTCGCGATGCCCTGCCAGCAGGCGTAATAGTTCTGCTGCAACTGCGGCGCGTCCAGCGCCTGCTGCGTGGGCCGGATCACCTTGCGCGTCTCGAACATGAAGGCCATGGTGGCGGTGATGACGTCAGGCTTGGACAGGTCGGCAGTCGAAGCCTTCTCGAACGTCGCCGCATCCGGGCCGTGCGCGCTCATGCAGTTGTGCAGCGAGGCGCCGCCGGGCACGAAGCCCTCGGCCTTGGCGTCGTACACGCCGGTGATCAGGCCCATGAACTCGCTGGCCACGTTGCGGTGGAACCACGGCGGCCGGAACGTGTGCTGCGCGACCAGCCAGCGCGGCGGAAAGATCGCGAAATCCACGTTTGCCGTGCCGGCGGTGTCGCTGGGCGAGGTCAGCACGGTGAAGATCGACGGATCGGGATGGTCGACGCTGATCGAGCCGACCGTGTTGAAACGGCGCAGGTCGTACTTGTACGGCGCGTAATTGCCGTGCCAGCCGACCACGTCCAGCGGCGAATGGCCGATCTTCGCCGACCACAACGCGCCCTGGAATTTCGCCACCAGCTCGAACGCGCCCTCGACGTCCTCGTACGCTGCCACCGGGGTGAGGAAGTCGCGCGCGTTGGCCAGGCAATTGGAGCCGATCGGGCCGAGATCCGGCAGCCGCAGCAGCGCACCGAAGTTCTCGCAGACATAGCCGCGCGCCTCGCCGTCGAGCAGGTCGACGCGGAAACGCACGCCGCGCGGAATCACCGCGATCTCCTGCGGCTCCAGCTCGATCACGCCCAGCTCGGTGGCCAGCCGCAGCCGACCCTGTTGCGGCACGATCAGCAGCTCACCGTCGGCGTCGTGGAAGAACCGCCCCTGCATCGAGCGATTGGCCGCATACAGATGGATGCCGATGCCCGCCTGCTCCGCCGGCCCGCCATTGCCGGCCAGGGTGACCAGGCCGTCGACGAAATCCGTCGGCTGCGCCGGCAGCGGCAGCGGATCCCAGCGCAACTGGTTCGGCGTGGCCAGCGCCTCGTCGAAACGATTGTGGAAGGTGGCATGCGCCAGCGGCTGGAACGGCTCGTGCACCGCCGCCGGGCGAATCCGGTACAGCCAGCTGCGCCGGTTGCTATGACGCGGCGCGGTGAACGCGGTGCCCGACAGCTGCTCCGCATACAGTCCGTGCGCCACGCGTTGCGGCGAGTTCTGTCCTTCCGGCAGCGTGCCGGGAATGGCCTCGCTGGCGAACTCGTTGCCGAAACCCGACTGGTAACCCTTGCTGACGCCGATCGCCATGGGAACCGCTCCTCAGAGGAAACCGCGCTTCATCTGGTCGCGCTCGATCGACTCGAACAGCGCCTGGAAATTGCCTTCGCCGAAACCTTCGTTGCCCTTGCGCTGGATGATCTCGAAGAAGATCGGGCCGATGCAGTTCTGGGTGAAGATCTGCAGCAGCAGGCGCTTCTTCGTTTCCTTGTCGGCGTCGATCAGGATCTTGTTCTTCGCCAGCCGCGGCACGTCCTCGCCGTGCCCGGGGATGCGCTCGTCGATCACCTCGAAATAGGTGTCGGGGGTGTCGAGGAATTCCACGCCGGCCGCGCGCATCTTCTCCACCGTGGCGTAGATGTCGTCGGTGAAGCAGGCGATGTGCTGGATGCCTTCGCCGTGGTAGGCGTCGAGGTATTCGTTGATCTGGCTCTTCGGGTCGTTCGACTCGTTCAGCGGGATGCGCACGACGCCGTCCGGCGCGGTCATCGCCTTGGAGACCAGGCCGGTCTTGGCGCCCTTGATGTCGAAGTAGCGGATCTCGCGGAAGTTGAACAGCTTCTCGTAGTAGTCCGACCACTTCTGCATGTTGCCGAAGTACAGGTTGTGGGTGAGATGGTCGATGAAGGTGAGGCCGAACCCGGTCGGGTTCTGCTCCGCCCCCGCGATCGCCACGTAATCGGCGTCGTAGATGCTGCCGACGTTGCCGTAACGGTCGACCAGGTACAGCATGCAGTCGCCGATGCCCTTGATGACCGCCGCGTTGACCGCCTTGCTGGCTTCCTTGTGGCCGACCTGCTCGCCGCCGTTGTCGAGCACCGCCTGCAGCACCTGCGCGCCGGGCTTGCGGAAGCGGATGCCGAAACCGCAGGCGCTGGGGCCGTGGGCCTTGGCGAAATCCGCGGCGAAGGAATCGGGGTCCTCGTTGACCAGGAAGTTCACGCCGTTCTGCCGGTAGACGGTGATTGGCCGCGACTTGTGTTTCAGCACTGCCGCGAAGCCCATCCGCTTGAACAGTTCGTGCAGCTCCCCGGCACGACCGGCGGGCGCGGCGAACTCGACGAATTCGAAGCCGTCGATCCCCATCGGGTTGTCGAAGGTGCTGACCTGCATGCCAAGGTTGGGCTGGGCGTTCATGGCGCTCTCCTGATTGTCGGTGCACGATGGCCGCCCACGAGCGTGCCATCACCACTGGTAATCCTTCGTTATAGTTACAAATGAAACCAATTGCAAGGAACCCGTCCATGTCCCTCCGCCACAAGAGCACGCTGGCCCGCGCCGAGCACGCCCCGTTGCAACTGGAGCACTTCCTGCCCTACCGGCTGTCGATCCTGTCCAACACGATCAGCCAGACGATCGCCGACGACTACCAGAGCCGCCACGATCTCTCGGTGACGGAGTGGCGGGTGATGGCGGTGCTGGCCCGCTTCGAAGGGCTGTCCGCGCGCGAGGTGGCCGAGCGCACGGCGATGGACAAGGTGGCGGTGAGCCGCGCGCTGGCGCGCCTGGTCGCCGCGGGCCGGGTGGATCGCACGGTGCACGACAACGACAAGCGCCGCTCGGTGCTCAAGCTCAGCGCCGCCGGCTGGGCCATCCACGACGACGTCGCCCCGATGGCCCGCGCCCGCGAACGTGAAGTGCTGGCCAAACTCGATGCCGAGGAGCGCCAGTGGCTGGAGCGGATACTGGACAAGCTGCTGGCCTGAAGGCCGGGAATCGGGAATCGGGAATGGGAAGAGCAACAGCGCCGCTCGCCGCGCGAGCTTTGACGATTCCCTGTTCTCTATCCCCGATTCCCGGGCTCACCGCACCCCGTGCATCAACCGGTTCACCAGCGGCGCGATGGCGAGCAGCAGCACGCCGGCGCCGAGCAGCAGCCAGAAGCTGAAGGTGAAGCCGTCGAGTGCGGCGCTGGCGGTGAGGCCGTGGGTGCCGGTGATGCGGCTGGCGAACAGGCCGGACAGGTTGCCTCCCACCGCCAGTGACAGGAACCAGCCGCCCATCGCGAAGCCGACCAGCTTCGGCGGCGCCAGCTTGGTCACCATCGACAGGCCGATCGGCGACAGGCACAGCTCGCCCAGGGTCTGCATCACGTAGCACAGCACCAGCGGCCAGAACGGGATCAGCCCGTCGGTGCCCAGCAGCTGTCCCAGTGCGTACACCAGCACCAGGAAACCCAGCGCGTTGAAGACCAGGCCGAGGCCGAACTTGCGCGGGATCGAGGGCTCGCGCCGGCGCCTGTCCAGCCACGCCCACACCGCCGCCACCAGCGGCGCGAACACGATGATGGCCAGCGGGCTCACCGACTGGAACCAGCCCACCGGGAAGGTCCAGCCGCCGAACAGCCGGCGATCCACCAGGTTCTCGGCGAGGAAATTGAAGGTGGTGCCGAGCTGGTAGTAGAACATCCAGAACAGCACGTTGAAGGCGAAGATGATCAGCATCGCGATCACCCGCCGGGTCTGCACCCGGCCGTGCCGCGCCGCCTCCGTCAGCAGCATCGCCGCCACCACCACGAACAGCGCACCCAGCACCCATTGCAGGCCGCGCGCGCCGATGCCCGAGAGCAGCCAGTACATCACCGGCACCGCGGCGAGCGCGCCGGCCGCCACCCACAGCACGCGCCAGCGGCTTTCCGCGCCGTTCGCAGGCCGGCCCACGCCCTTGAGCTGGCGCCGGCCGAACCAGAACCACAGCAGGCTCAGCAGCATGCCCACGCCGGCGGTGATGAACACCAGCCGGTAATTCTGCTCCAGCGGGGTGGCGGTGAACTGCGCGGCCATCCAGCCGGTAAGCAGCGGCGCAATCAGCGCGCCCGCATTGATGCCCATGTAGAACAGGGTGAAGCCGCGGTCGCGGCGCGGGTCGTCGCGGCCGTAGAGCTGGCCCACCATCGAGGAGATGTTCGGCTTGAACAGGCCGTCGCCGACGATCACCAGCGCCAGCCCGAGCAGCAGCATCACGCGGTCGGGCAGCGCCAGCACGAACAGTCCCGCCGCCATCACCGCCGCACCGAGCAGGATCGTGCGCTGATAGCCGATCAACTTGTCCGCCACCCAGCCGCCGAAGATGCCGGTGCCGTAGATCAGCGCGGTGTACGAACCGAAGATCGCGCTGGCCCACGCCTGGCCCGAACTGTCGCCGTGGTAGAACTCGGCCACGATGTACAACGCCAGCGCCCAGCTCACGCTGTAGAACGCGAAGCGCTCCCAGAACTCGGTCATGAACAGCATCCACAACGGTCGCGGATGCCCGAGCAATGGCGGGAAATCAGGCGTCGGGACGACGTCGACGGTACCGGTCTGGCTCATGCAAGTCCTTCATCGGCATGCGTGAGGCAGCCGCAAGCGCCCAGATGTAACCGGGCGCCCCGCTCCGCGTCAATTGTCGTCGCTGGAAAGTGAAGTCGCCGGAGAGGCGGGGAGTGAATGGAGAGGAGTGAGAGAAAGCCAGCCTCTCACTCCTCACTCCTCATTTCTCACTTCTCGCCTCAACGAACCCCGTGCATCAGCTTGTTGATCAGCGGCGCGAGCAGGAACAGCAGCACGCCGCCGCCGAGCAGGATCCAGAAGCCGGAGGTGTAGCCGGAGAGGGCCGAGTCCACGGTCATGCCGGACTCGCCGCTGACGTGGGCGGCGAACAGGCCGGCCAGGTTGTTGCCGATCGCGGTGGACAGGAACCAGCCGCCCATGCCCAGCCCGACCAGCCGCACCGGCGCCAGCTTGGTCACCATCGACAGGCCGATCGGCGACAGGCACAGCTCGCCCGCGGTCTGCAGCACATAGCACAGCACCAGCGGCCACAGCGGAATCATGCCGTCGCCACCGACCAGGTGGGACAGCGCGTACATCAGCACGGCAAAGCCCAGCGCATTGCCGATCAGGCCCAGGCCGAACTTGCGCGGGATCGACGGCTCGATGCGGCGCTTGTCCAGCCAGCCCCAGGCCAGCGCGACCAGCGGCGCCAGGCAGACGATCGCCACCGGGTTGACCGACTGGAACCAGCCGATCGGGAACATCCAGCCGCCCAGGTCGCGATCGACGATGTGCTGGGCGAGGAAGTTGAACGAGCTGCCGGCCTGCTCGAAGAACATCCAGAACAGCACGTTGAAGGTGAAAATGATCAGCATCGCGATCACCCGCTGGATCTGCACGCGGCCGGTGCGGATCGCCTCGATCACCAGCATCACGCCCACACCGATGAACAACGCGGTGAGCAGCCACTGCAGCACCACCGCCCCGGCGCGATCCATCAGCAGGTAGACCAGCGGGATCGCCACCAGCACGCCGATCGCTACGTACACCACGCGCATCGGGTTGGCCATCTCAGGCGCGGGCCGGCCGACCGGGCCGAGCTGGCGCCGGCCGAACCAGAACCACACCAGGCTGATCAGCATGCCCACGCCGGAGGCGGCGAACACCACGTTGTAGCTGTGATGGCCCGGCGTGCCGAACACCTTGTTGGCCAGGATGCTGGTGAGGATCGGCGCGATCAGCGCGCCGGCATTGATGCCCATGTAGAACAACGTGAAGCCACGGTCGCGGCGCGAGTCGCCGGGGGCGTAGAGCTGGCCGACCATCGAGGAGATGTTGGGCTTGAACAGGCCGTTGCCGACGATGATCGTGGACAGGCCCAGCATGAAGATCTCGTGGCTGGGCAGCATGATCATGAACAGGCCGGCCGCCATCACCACCGCGCCGAGCAGGATCGAGCGCTGGTAGCCGAGGATCTTGTCCGCCACGTAACCGCCAAACACTGCCGTGGCGTAGACCAGCGCCAGGTAGGCACCGTAGGTGCGGCTGGCGTCCGCCTGGCCGGCGTCGTTGCCGCCGTAGAACTGCGCCACGATGTACAGCGTGAGCGCCCAGCGCATGCCGTAGAACGCAAAGCGTTCCCAGAACTCCGACATGAACAGCATCCACAGCGGCCGCGGGTGGCCAAGCAGTTGCGGGTATTCCGGCAGCGGCGCGGTCGTGGAGTTGCTGGTCGTCATGGGGTTTCCGTGAGAGTGATGCGCCGGCTGCGGCCGGCGTGATCGCAAGATATTGCGTCGAAGATGTAACCGGCCCACGGCGCGCCGTCAACCCGCGGCACGCCGGCACACCGTCGCCACCGCCATGCTTCGTCGCGCGACGAAACCTCCCCGCGGCCGCCGACTTACACTGCGGGCATGCGCAAAACCGTCTGGCCCGAACACCTGTTCAAACCCGCCGCCGCACTGGCCGAACCCAGCCGCGCCGCGATGCTCGCGGCCCTGCTGGATGGCGTCGCCCTGCCTGCCGGCGAGCTGGCCCAACTGGCCGGCATCAGTGCCGCCACTGCCAGCGCGCACCTGGCGCGACTGGTCGCCGAGGGCTTCGTCGCGGTCGAGCCGCAGGGCCGCCACCGCTACTACCGGTTGGCCAATGCCGACGTGGCCGCCGCCCTGGAGGCGATGGCCAGCCTGATGCCACGACCGCCACCGCGCCAGCGACCGGGCGATCCGTCGCTGTGGCGTGCGCGGTTGTGCTACCACCATCTGGCCGGCCAGCTCGGCGTGCTGTTGCGCGAATCGCTGCTGCAACGCGGCTGGCTGCAACTCGATGGCGACGGTTGCGACCTCAGCCGGGCAGGACGCGACGCGCTGCAGCGGCTCGACCTGCTGGCCGCCGACAGCCCGGCCACCTTGCGCGGCCGGCTATGCCTGGACTGGACCGAACGCCGCCATCACGTCGGCGGCACGCTGGGACGCGATCTGGCGCACGGCATGATCGATCGGGTCGGCTGGCTGCGCCGGCGGCCGAGCAGCCGCGCACTGACACCTACCCCGCTGGGCGCGGCGGCGCTGGCGCGCGAGTTCGGCATCGACGCCGACGCGCTCGACGCCGTTTCCGGCTGAGCGAGTCGCCGTCGTCAGACGCCGAGTTCGGTGCGCACGTCGAGCAACTCGGGGAAAAACTCCAGGTCCAGTGCCTTCTTCAGGAAACTCACCCCGGACGAGCCGCCGGTGCCGCGGCGATGGCCGATGATGCGCTCCACCGTCTTCATGTGGCGGAAGCGCCAAAGCTGGAAGCTCTCCTCCACGTCCACCAGTTGCTCGCACAGGTGGTACTCCGGCCAGAAATCCGCACGGCCCTCGTAGATGCGCTTGAGTACCGGCAGCAGGCCCGCGTTGCGGCGGTAGGGCTGGGTCCAGTCGCGATCGAGCAGCTCGGCCGGCACCGCATGGCCGCGGCGCGACAGGTAGCGCAGGAACTCGTCGTACAGGCTGGGTGCCTCCAGCACCGCACGCAATCCGGCCTGCGCGACCGGGGCATGCGCGAACACCTTGAGCATCGCGGCATTCTTGTTGCCCAGGGTGAACTCGATCTTGCGGTACTGCAGCGACTGGAAACCCGACGATGGCCCCAGCACGCCGCGGAACTCCAGGTATTCCGACGGAGTGAGCGTCTCCAGCACCGCCCATTGCTCGAACAGTTGGCGCTGCACCTGCTTCACCCGCGCCAGGATCTTCAGGCAGGCATCGACGTCATCGCGCTGCAGGTGCGCCACCGCGGCGGTGAGCTCGTGCAGCATCAGCTTCATCCACAGCTCGGCCACGTGGTGCTGCACGATGAACAGCATCTCGTCGTGATGCGGCGGATTGCTCAGCGGCTGCTGCGCCGACAGCAAGGTGTCCAGCTGCAGGTAGCCGCCGTAGGTGATCTGTCCGTTGAGGTCGGTCTGGATGCCCGCTTCGAGATCGCGCTGGTTGTCGCTCATGGTGTTCCGTCGTGTCATCGGAAACGGGCATGGTAACGGCTGGGGCGACGCATGAACCTTGATCCAGGACAGAGGCGCAGCCCTCCCCGTGCGCGATGCTTTCCGGAACGGAATCCGGGATTCGCGGAAGCATCGCGCACGGAGTGCTCTCCTGCAGGGGTTTCGGGCTCCGCAACCGCCCTTCCATACCGCCACGCATGCTGCACTGTACCTTGCAGTGCAACATGCCAGCCTGTTATCAAGCGCGGTCTTGCGCAGTCGTTTGCGGCCCGATCGCAACCGGCGGGACATGCGCCACCAGGTTTTCCTCTGTACTCACTCCGGAGCGAGTCGTGACCATCGCCGCCAAGTTTGAAATCGAATACCTGCAGTACCTCGATGCCGAAGGCAAGGAAGTCCGCAAGGATCTCCCGGCCTTCGCCAAGGACCTCGACCACATGGTCGAGCTGTACAAGCTGATGCTGTCCACCCGCGTGTTCGACGCCAAGTCGATCGCGCTGCAGCGCACCGGCAAGCTGGGCACCTACGCCAGCTGCCTCGGCCACGAGGCTGCCCATGTCGGCATCGGCAGCGCGATGAAGCCCGAAGACGTCTACGCACCGAGCTACCGCGAATACGGCGCGCAGCTGTATCGCGGCGTGCAGCCGCGCGAGGTCTACATGTACTGGGGTGGTGACGAACGCGGCAACGACTACCAGAAGGAGCCGGCGCGCCACGACTTCGCGTGGAGCGTGCCGATCGCCACGCAATGCCTGCACGCGGCCGGCTCGGCGCTGGCGTTCAAGATCCGCGGCGAGAAGCGCGTGGCGGTGTGCACCATCGGCGACGGCGGTTCGTCCAAGGGCGATTTCTACGGCGCGATCAACATCGCCGGCGCGCAGAACCTGCCGCTGGTGGCGGTGATCGTCAACAACCAGTGGGCGATCTCGGTGCCGCGCAAGATCCAGTCCGGTGCGCCGACGCTGGCACAGAAGGGCATCGCGGCCGGCCTGTTCTGCATCCAGGTCGACGGCAACGACATCATCGCGGTGCGCAAGGCGATGGAGGACGCACTCGATCGCGCGCGCAACGGCGAAGGCGGCAGCGTGCTGGAACTGGTCACCTATCGCCTGGGCGACCACACCACCGCCGACGACGCGCGTCGCTACCGCGGCAAGGAAGAGGTCGACGAGGCCTGGGCCAAGGAGCCGATGAAGCGCCTGCGCAACTGGCTGGTGAAGAAGAAAGTGTGGGACGACGCCAGGGAAGAGGCGTGGAAGGCCGAATGCGACGAGTGGATGGACAACGAGGTCAACGCGTACCTGGAAACCAGGACCCAGCCGGTCTCGGCGATGTTCGACTACACCTTCGCGGAGCTGCCCGCCGACCTCGAAAAACAGCGCGACCACGTTCTCTCGCTTGACCAGAAGGCCCACTAAGCCATGGCACAAATCACTCTCATCGAAGCGGTCACCCAGGCGCTCGCCTACGAAATGGCCCATGACGAATCGGTCGTGGTGCTGGGCGAAGACGTCGGCGTCAACGGCGGCGTGTTCCGCGCCACCCAGGGCCTGCAGGAAAAATTCGGCGAACTGCGCGTGCTCGACACGCCGCTGGACGAAACCACCATCGCCGGCGTCACCGTCGGCCTCGCCGTGCAGGGCATGAAGCCGGTCGCCGAGGCGCAGTTCGAGGGTTTCATCTACCCGATGATGGAGCAGATCGCCTGCCACGCCGCACGCATGCGCAACCGCACGCGCGGCCGCCTCACCGTGCCGGCCGTGTGGCGTGCGCCGTGGGGCGGCGGCATCCGCGCACCGGAGCATCACTCCGAGGCCAACGAGCACCTGTTCACCAATATCCCCGGCCTGCGCGTGGTGCTGCCCTCCTCCCCGGCGCGCGCCTACGGCCTGCTGCTGGCCGCGATCCGCGACCCCGATCCGGTGATGTTCTTCGAGCCCAAGCGCATCTACCGCCAGTACAAGGAAGAGGTGCCGGACGACGGCGAAGCCCTGCCGCTGGATGTGTGCTTCGTGCTGCGCGACGGCAGCGACGTCACCATCGTCACGTGGGGCGCGCAGGTGAAGGAGTCGCTCGAAGCGGCCGACGCGCTGGCCGCCGAAGGCATCAGCGCCGAAGTGATCGACGTGGCCACGCTGACCCCGCTGGACTTCGACACCATCGCCGAGTCGGTGGCCAAGACCGGTCGCTGCGTGATCGTGCACGAAGCCCCCAAGACCGCCGGCTTCGGCGCCGAGATTGCCGCCCGCCTGGCCGAGGAATGCATGTACGACCTGCTTGCCCCGGTCGAACGCGTCACCGGCCCCGACACCCACATCCCGCTGTTCCGCCTGGAAATGAAATACCTGCCGAGCGTGGAACGCGTCGTCGACGCGGCGAAGCGTACGCTGGCGGCAAGCTGAGGCTTGCCGCCGGGAATCGGGAATAGAGAATGGGGAATGGGCAAAGCCAAGGTGCGATGCCCGCCCGCTCTTCCGATTCCCCATTCCCTATTCCCTATTCCCGGAAAAACCAATGGCTGACATCAAGACGTTCTACCTCCCCGACCTCGGCGAAGGCCTGCCCGACGCGACCGTGGTCGAATGGCACGTGAAGGTGGGCGACACCATCAAGCTCGACGCGCCGCTGTGTTCGATGGAAACCGCCAAGGCGGTCGTCGACGTGCCCTCGCCGTACACCGGCAAGGTCACCAGGCTGCACGGCGCACCGGGCGACATCATCGAGACCGGTGCCGCGCTGGCCGAGTTCGAGCCCGATCCGAACGCCAAGCAGCGCGCCGAAGCCGAAGCCACCGGCCACCACCACGGCCCGAAAAAGCCGGCCGCCGGCGCCGGCACGCCCACGCCGAACCCGAACGACGCCGACGACCAGGTGATCGCCTCGGACGAAGGCGGCGAGATCGCGCAGACCGGCAAGGAGCGCGAGGACGAAGGCACCGTGGTCGGCGCGATGGTCAGCGGCAACAGCGTGCACGTCGAGCAGGCCGCCAGCATCGGCGGCGTGAAAGCCGTGCCGGCGGTGCGCGCGCTGGCGAAGAAACTCAAGGTCGACCTGGCCCGCGTGCGCCCCAGCGGCGCCGACGGCGTGGTTACCATGAAGGACGTCAAGGACGCTGCGGCAAACGGCTCGGCAGCACTCGGCGCCGCTCCGGCGCGCGCCGTGCCTGCGTCCGCCGGTCGTCACCTGGCGCCCGAGCTGCCGCAGCCGGAGCCGCAGCGCGGCCCCGTCTCGCTGGCCGGCAAGCCGGTGCGCACCGCGCCGCCGAGCGTCACCGCCAGCGGCCAGCCGGAACAGTTGAAGGGCGTACGTCGCAACATGGCCCGCGTGATGGCCGACGCCCACGCGCAGGTCGTGCCGACCACCCTGGTCGACGACGCCGACCTGCACGCCTGGATCGGCAAGCAGGACATCACCGCGCGCCTGATCCGCGCGATCGTCGCCGCATGCAAGACGGTGCCGGCGCTGAACGCGTGGTTCGACGGCAAGAACCTCACCCGCACGCTGCACCCGCAGGTGGACATCGGCATCGCGGTGGACACCGACGACGGCCTGTTCGTGCCGGCGTTGCGCAACGCCGACATGCTCGACGCGGCCGGCATCCGCACCGCGATCAAGCGCCTGCGCACGCAGGTCGAGGACCGCACCATCCCCGCCTCCGAGTTGTCCGGCTACACCATCAGCCTGAGCAACTTCGGCATGTTCGCCGGCCGCTACGCCACGCCCGTCGTGGTGCCGCCGACCGTCGCCATCATCGGCGCCGGCAAGCTCGGCCACGACGTGGTGGCGGTGATGGGCGGCATCGAAGTGCACCGGCGCATGCCGATCAGCCTGACCTTCGACCACCGCGCCGCCACCGGCGGCGAAGCAGCCCGCTTCCTCAAGGCGCTGCTGGACGATCTGTCCCTGCCGAACTGAGCGGGCGACCCCCGGCGGAAAACAGGGCGCCCGCGGGCGCCCTGTTTCTTTCACTCTCGCGGGCCGGGCACGGCCCCCGTTCCCGGACAACATCCCGCGCTACCGGCGACGCGCAGTACCGCCGTACCCGATCCAGATCCGTTCGCACTTGAGGGCGAGGAAGTCGAGGCGCTGCCCTCCGACTTCGGGCGCGCAGGCCGGCGCGCGGGGAAACCGGTCGGCGGCAGCGCACGCCGTCGTCTCCCGCCGTGCCTCGGCAACCTCAAACCGCCGTCCGTCGCCTGACGTGTTCCCGGCAGTGCCGCCACTGGCAACACTGCCGGGCAATGCACTCCGGAACCGGCCCGATGACTCCTCCGCCCGACGCGACGACGCCTGCCAGCGACAGCCTTTGCGCCTCCGATCCACGGATACGCAATTCACCGGCGGCGGCCTTCGCTGGCGCGCGACCACCTGCGCACGGAAAATCCGTGCTGCAGGCCGCGGCGACGGGCTGGTTCGTGGTGGCCGGACTGGGCCAGCTGATCTTCGTCGCGTACCTGTTCGGCTTTTACGGCCGCACCGCGCTGCTCGGCCAATTCGACGCCTGGAACCGGATCTTTCCACGCGCCCACGTGGCGGGAGATCCGCTGCACAACGCCGCGGTGGCCGCGCACCTGGCTTTCGCGGCGCTGATCACCATCGGCGGCCTGCTTCAGTTGGCGACGGGCGTGCGGCGGCGGTTCCCGCGTTTCCATCGCTGGAACGGACGCATCTATCTCGCCTCGGCGTTCGTGATGGGCGTGGGCGGCTTGGCGATGGTATGGACGGGAACCAAGGTGGGCGGCCCGTGGCAGCACGTCGCGATCAGCATCAACGCGATCCTGATCCTGTTGTGCGCGGCGATGGCGTTGCGCCACGCCATGGACCGTCGCTTCGCACTGCATCGGCGCTGGGCGCTGCGCCTGTTCCTGGCGGTGAGCGGCGTGTGGTTCTTCCGCATCGGCCTGACGTTCTGGATATTGCTGAACCAGGGGCCGGCGGGTTTCGACCCGGAGACGTTCACCGGGCCGGCGCTCACCACCCTCGCGTTCGCCCAGTACCTGCTGCCGCTGGCCGTGCTCCAGATCTACTTCCACGCGCAGGAACGAGGCGGGTCGCGCGGACGCACGGCCATGGCCGCGAGCCTGTTTGCCGCGACGCTGCTGACGGCGGCCGGCATCTTCGCCGCGTCGATGATGCTGTGGCTGCCGCATCTGCGGTAGCGCCAGCTTGCTCTCGCTGCGCCATGCCCGCCAGGGATTCACCACCCAAACCGGAAGACTTCGCGCGTGCCCGGCGGGTGGCGCCCGTTCAATAATCGCGCACGTCCAGCAACAGGAAACAGCGCGCGCTGTAGTCGCCGGCTTGTGGCCATGCGACGCTGGCGAGCGCCAGCGTGCCGGCGGTCCACAGCTCGTTGTCGAGCAGTGCCTCGCAGCGCGAATCGCCATCCGCGGCATGGCTGTGCACGAGGCGCACCCAGTGCAGTTCGGGGCTGAGCGCTTCGCGCTTCAATGCCGCCTCGATCGACGCCAGCGCCTCGGTGGGCATGCTGGCGGCATCCGCGCCGCGTGCACTGAACGGGCCGATGAACACGTCCCACGTGCGCACGCCGATCTCCCACGCGGCAATGCGCATGCGGCGGTCGTCGGTGACGTACCAGCACGCGGCCAGCAGCGGATGGAACGCATCGTGCTCGAACGCGCGCAGCGCGTCGCGGCAACCGGTGTCGCCGCCGCCCGCTCCGGCGAAGCTCTCCTCGATGTAGCGCTCCTCGCTCAGCACCACGTCGACGTCCAGCCGGCCGGGCTCGCCCGCCGCACCCGCATGCCAGGCAGCGCGGATCGCCGGAAAATCGCCGTCGGTGACCAGCCAGCCGTCCTCGTCCGCTTCCAGCTCGACGTCGTGGCGCTCGAACAACTGCAACAGGTATTTCTGCAACGCCGCGCTGTCCATCGTCATGCCTGCGAGGGGGTGGTGTCGTTCGACGGCAGCTCGCGCCAGGTCAGGTAGACACGCAGGTCGAACTCCCGCTGATGGTAGTCCGGCAACATGTGCGTGCACAGCTGGTAGAACGCCTTGTTGTGCTCCATCTCTTTCAGGTGCGCCAGTTCGTGCACCACGATCATCTGCAGGAACTCCGGCGCGGCGGCCTTGAACAAGCTGGCCACGCGGATCTCCAGTAGTACACGGTCCGCCGCGCCACGCCGAACCAGCGGCACAGCTTCACCATCGAGACCTCGAAGCCATCGTCCCGCAGCCCCTGCTGGATCGAGACCATCAGGTCTCGTCCTTGCCCAACAGGGACTGCAATTTTTTTCGGGCGCGCAACTCCAGCATGGCCTCGCCGTACGCCTCCTGCAGGTCCTTAAGCTGGCGCTCGTATTGCTCCCGGACGTCCTCGGGCTTCGCCCGCAGGGCGTTCTCCATCCCCCGTTTGCTGTCCTCGATCCAGCTCTCGATCTCCGACGGCGTCAGGTCGAACTGCCGGCTGGCTTCGGCCACCGTCGTCTTGCCCTGGATGATTTCCAGCACCAGCGCCGACTTCCGTCGCGCCGTCCAACGCCTGATCTCTTCTTCCATCACTTGGCTCATCGTGCTCTCCGTAAAAGGTAGCACCTGAGCAGAAAATCACTGGGTCATCACATAGTAGTAGTGCACGGTGTCCTCGGCGTGCAGCTGGCCGGCGGCCAGCATCAACACGGCCAGCGCGATCTTCTGCCAGGTATTCATGGCGTACCTCCCAGCTGGAGTGGCACGGGATTCACGATTTGCGGTGCCCCCTTGCGACTTAATTAGCCACGGCCCCATTAATTTCCTTAGCCACGGCCCCATTAATTTCCATTAATTTGTATTAATTTGTACGAAAATTTACGAAAATTAGAGGGTAGTGACGAACTAAATATTTTTCGTCCACTAATATTGCCGTCGGCAAAGGGCAGGCCCCCAAATCAATACTATGATCATTTAAGTAATTTTTAATAAATTTTCCTTTTATTACGATGGTCTGCCCGTTAACTCTAGAACGATTTTGGTAGAACAATTTTGGATTGGCGATTGTTAAACAATATTTAGCATATTTTTTTGGATCAAAATTATCATCGCCCGAATCCCATTTTTTTATAAATTCTTTATTAATATTAGAGGATTCATAAATCGTATGACTTTCCGGCCCTATTGTAATAAACCCTTGGACGAATACCTTGTGTTTATCATACTCAGCAGCATTAGAATTTAGATCACTTGGCCTTAATATCGCATTCTTATCGATAGCCGTTTGGCTAGTCAAACCCAACCCAGCTAATAAATACATTAAAATTAATTTAATCATCGAAAGACCTTCTACTGGAAGAGCTTTTGTTCAACATTCAAATTATTCTGCATTTGATCCGTCTGCTTGCTGTTCAATGCTCCGGCCGGATAGGAAAATTGAAGCCTTCCATCCACCATTTCGTGCCAACCAATTTGACCATGCGAAACAGTACCTTGAGGTATACCAATTTTTAGAGACTGGGTGTCGCCGTAACCACCGTTACTCTTGGGGTCGTCGACCATCCCATTTGACTCTTGTGGGCCACTGTCTATGTGTCCGTGCACCATTGCCACTGCATTCGAAGGCACTTCGACCTTCGCGGTAACCCCTGTAGCAGTGGAGCCGTTCCTTACATGTTTTGCTGGTGAGACCGTATCACTTCCTTTTTCAACAAATCCTGCTTTTTCCTTTGATCCACTGTGCACAGCAACTACACCAATGCCCTTGGTTGCAGCGGCTTGTATTTTTGCTCCAGCTTCAATTGTCTTCATTGATCGATGCGAGTTAGCCGTATCCGCAGTAGTAACGCAGAACTTACTATCACAAAACGTAACCCGTCCTGTTGGATCCGTCCGATTGATCGGATTAGCGTTGGCATAGTCATATCGGGTGAAATTAAACGTATTCCCCGGGCTTGGGCCAACCGGATCGACACTGAGGAAGCGCCCCACGGCGGGATCGTAATAGCGCGCCTGCATATACACCAACCCGGTATCCGGATCATTCACGTCCGGTATACCCCGGGCCGCTTGGCGGCATCCCCAGCGCCTGACTGCCGTAGGGCGCATAGTCGTAGGTCGCAATGACATTGCCCGTCGCGTCCGCCTTGGCCAGCACCGTGCCCTGCGGATCGGTGTAGTAGTAGTGCACGGTGTCCTCGGCGTGCAGCTGGCCGGCGGCCAGCATCAGCACGGCCAGCGCGATCTTCTGCCAGGTATTCATGGCGTGCCTCCCAGCTGGAGTGGCACGGGACTCACGATTTGCGGTGCCCCCTTGCGACTTAATTAGCCACGTCCCCATTAATTCTCATTCATTAATTCTCATTAATTCTCCGTCCCCATTAATTCTCCGTCCCCATTAATTCTCCTCTTGCCCCCTCAGGGCTGGTTCCAGAAGAGCGGACAACTATCGTGACAAACGGGGACTGCGCACTTCGACAGCAAAGCAAATTCAGAATTTCCTTAACGTTATTTTAGTCTGACCAAAAAACCAACGACAATAGGGTTTCATGCCCTTGTTCTGGCAGGGGCTTGAATCGGTAATGTTTCAGTGCGTCTTTAGCCGCAAGGTCGAGGATCCTGTTTCTTGAGCTGTGATCAATTCTTATATTTATAGGTACGCCATTTTTGTCTATATTGAACACAAGTCGCACACATGACTTGGCGTAGTTGGTTCCAACTGGATCTTTCGGGATATGAAGCGACTTTTTACGCACAACTTGGCTTTCGGTCCTCTCTACTACCTGCGCCCATTCGTTCGGCATGCAATCGCACTTCAAGCCGCCACCCAACGCGAAAACCACTATTGCCAAGGTTGTAGACAACACTCTATTTCTCCGTAATTAATGGATCTGGTATCTTTATTCCTGAATAATGGGTCCGCAACGGGATGCCAAAATATCTCCGATATGGATTTTCCAAGTATCTAACGGCATTAAACTCATCCGCGTCGGAATCCGACGTAACGGGCCGGTAGCCAAAAGCTCTTCCTGCTACAGGTGTATGGCCAATTTCGTGTGCAAGCAATACGTCCAGACCTGCGCCTTTAAATTCATAGCCAAATTCGCTGTCTGCAAGGAACTGCTTCCACTGCAGCGTGTAAGTGATGACGCCACCAACAGTGGCGAAGACTCCTGGATATCCTGAAGTTGGCAAGATCTGCTCCAGACCAATTTTTTCTCCCGTACTGACCGCCTCTCTCCCAATTTTTCCTCCAACAGCCGAACCAAGAAATTTATGTAGAGCATGTCGCGTTTCTCTAGGGAAAGGAGAAGATTCTGCATCTCCTCCCAATCGCGACACCGACGAATGAGTAAAAACCTTAGCTACACTGCGAGCATCCAAACTTCTAGCGTTCTGAGCATGCGTGGTGAATTCACCTGTGCTTGCGCAGCTACCATCATCATTCGCAATGTGCGAGCCGGTGCAGCGCCCATCCGGATCCATGTTAGTGACTGGATTGCTGTTCGCATACTCATACCGATTGAAGTTGAAACGATCCCCGGGCGCCGGCGCCACCGGATCGACACTCAAAAACCGCCCCACGCTCGGATCGTAATAGCGCGCCTGCATATACACCAACCCGGTATCCGGATCATTCACATGTCCGGTATACCCCGGGCCGCTTGGCGGCATCCCCAGCGCTTGACTGCCGTAGGGCGCATAGTCGTAGGTCGCAATGACATTGCCCGTCGCGTCCGCCTTGGCCAGCACCGTGCCCTGCGGATCGGTGTAGTAGTAGTGCACGGCGTCCTCGGCGTGCAGCTGGCCGGCGGCCAGCATCAACACGGCCAGCGCGATCTTCTGCCAGGTATTCATGGCGTGCCTCCCAGCTGGAGCGGCAGGGGACTCACGATTTGCGGTGCCCCCTTGCGACTTTAATTAGCCACGTCCCCATTAATTGACGTCCGTCGGCGCGGGAGACTTTCCGGAGCCATGTGGCAATACAAGACACGACCCCGAGCCTCCATCAACCAGCTACGACATCCATGCCCACAACTGCTCGATCAACTCGGTGTGCCAGCATGAATTCGTGGGGAAACCTCATGACCTGACCCCTTGTGCCGTTTGCGTTTGCGCCTCGCCGAACGGTAGTCCTGCTTTACGGCAGATGAGGCAAGGAAATCAAGAAAAATTTTTGGACAAAGCTTGGGTCCGGCCAATGGTTTAGGTCCATAACACCATAAAATGTGTCGAGATATTTTGTGGCCAATCCAGCGCCAATTATAGAGCTACCCACAAAACCATTTTCTCTAGCTCTTTTCAAATCTCGCATGGCGATATGAGCGGGCACTGGCCTATTTTCACATATTTTCCACACCCCATACTTAAGCAACTCAGGAGTGATGAGATTTGCACTAATGACTCGCGAAGAATCTAATGCTATCGCTTCGCATGCATAGTCATTCGGCACATTGCCATCAAAAATATAACAAAAAGGAGCGCCGATCTCACCCGTGGTATCAACCGCAATTTGCCCCACATAAAACCCTTCTTTTGAGGAAGGGATGAAAAAAACATCCCCTTCTTTGTATTTTATTTTTCTTCTGATCACGGCTAGCCACCATCCAATTTCTTTCCGAGATTGATCGAATCTATACGCCCTTCTACCCTGAACGTGCCTTGGAAACTATTGTAATTCTTTTGACTCATGGCGTGAATCTTGTTTGCAAGCGTCCCTCCTTCCTTTTGCAACCATCCATTTGCACGAATCTGGGTCTCTTCCAAATAGCTCAGTTCTTTTCCTGGCTCAGCGCGCCCTAGTATTTTGTATTCATGATCTATGCCCAATTTGCGATTATGCTCGCCTTGCCTAGCAATATAACGCTCAATCGACTTAGCTTTTCCGACGTATTCTTCCAAGGTTTCCGGGTTAATCCTCTTGTAGACCACGCCCGCGCCCTCGGTAGCAGCTTCTCGAACCGCAAGGGCTCCTGCAGCCCTCAACGCGCCGACACCACCCGCGGCAACAGAAATCGTGGTCGCATCCTGTCCAAGTGCGTGTAATACACCACCGCCTTCGCCGTTGTAGCCATCTTTCAACGCGCCCACGATTTGACTACCGTGGAAGCCATTGCCTGTGACGAAGGACCCCGTTTCGTAAAACAGTCCGCCTAGCGCCTCGGTGAGGTTGCGCCCATCCGGATCGGTGTGATTGATCGGATTGTTGTTGGTGTAGTCATACCGGTTGAAGTTGAACGTATTTCCCGGTGACGGCGTCACCGGATCGACGCTGAGAAAGCGCCCCACCCCCGGATCGTAATACCGCGCCTGCATATACACCAACCCGGTATCCGGATCATTCACATGCCCGGTATACCCCGGGCCGCTCGGCGGCGCACCCAGCGCCTGACTGCCGTACGGCGCGTAGTCGTAGGTCGCAATGACATTGCCGGTCGCGTCCGCCTTGGCCAGCACCGTGCCCTGCGGATCGGTGTAGTAGTAGTGCACGGCGTCCTCGGCGTGCAGCTGGCCGGCGGCCAGCATCAACACGGCCAGCGCGATCTTCTGCCAGGTATTCATGGCGTGCCTCCCAGCTGGAGCGGCACGGGATTCACGATTTGCGGTGCCCCTTGCGACTTAATTAGCCACGTCCCCATTAATTGCCTTTTCTTGTTCTGTTCCTATGTAAGCTGCGTGTCGACAACGAGATTAGCATTGTTGTCCGTCACCCATGGCTTACTGCGCTCCAACAGTTCAAAGGCGGCTGGAGATGAATCGGGGTGGATCTTCACGATGATATTTGTATTTTCGACCGTGTGTATGCCGCTCTCAGTGCGAAACTCCGAGGTGTGCATGAACTCCAAATAGCGCTCAATCTTGCGCAACAAGCGCTGCAGTGACCGGCGATCATCAGAGAGTGGCGTCGCGACCACGATAAACAAATCAGAACCACCGCCTTTCTTTACGGTGTTTACATCAACTACATCCAAGTTTGGAATCGGATGTTCGCTGTCTAGCGCATAGTCATTTTTGTTTTCCATGCGTGAGTCATCTAACACTTGTCTTGGGGAACACACTTAACCGTTCCGGCCTTATCACCCAACGCGTTGGTGTACTTAGCAGCTGAGGCATTCGCGTTCTGCCCTGGCGACAGCACCTCATGAACATCAACCTTGCCGTCTGTGCGGACCGTTTGTACATCCGGGCGCAGCGCAGATTTTACTTCGCCATCGGTTGCGGTAGTGATGGTCTGATTTAGATTCACGCTTACCGCGTCAGTGCGGGTCAGTTCCTTTGCAGCAATTCCTTCGCTTGTTGCGGCGTGCATCGTTTCCTTTCCGGCCTTAAAGGTTTTCTGTGCCTTTCCAAAAAGCTTCGCGACTCCCTTCAGCGCCTTACCGACTACAGCGCCCTCCGGAACGACCCCGATGACAGCCGCTGTAATAGTCAACGCGCTCGGATTCTTGATCGCCTCGGCGATGTTGACAGCATCGCCTACAACCGGAAGCGCACTGGCCGCCAGCTCTGCTGCCTGCGGTGACGACGGCTGCCCTCCAAAGGACTGCACCATCGTGTCGCAACTCAAACCGTCGGCGCACCGCCCATCGGGGTCCGTATACCGATACGGATTGTCATTGGCATAATCGTACCGATTGAAGTGGAAGAGACTCCCAGGACTTGGCCCCACCGGATCGGTACTCAGGAACCGCCCTGTGGCAGGATCGTAATAGCGCGCCTGCATATACACCAACCCGGTATCCGGATCGTTCACATGCCCGGTATACCCCGGGCCGCTTGGCGGCATCCCCAGCGCCTGACTGCCGTACGGCGCATAGTCGTAGGTCGCAATGACATTGCCCGTCGCGTCCGCCTTGGCCAGCACCGTGCCCTGCGGATCGGTGTAGTAGTAGTGCACGGCGTCCTCGGCGTGCAGCTGGCCGGCGGCCAGCATCAACACGGCCAGCGCGATCTTCTGCCAGGTATTCATGGCGTGCCTCCCAGCTGGAGCGGCACGGGATTCACGATTTGCGGTGTCCCCTTGCGATCGGTATAGGTGGTGTTGGGGGCGTTGGTGAAGCCCGAGCAGCCGTTGGCGTTGCAGGCCTGCACCGCGTACTGCAAGGTCTGGCTGGAGGTGGGCGCGGCAATGCCGACGTTGGTCGCCGCGGTGCTGGCGATGATGGCCGACCCACCGGTGTCGGTGTTGGTGCGACGCACGTTGTAGGACGTGCTGCCTGACGAGGCACTCCAGCTGACGGTGTACGCCGTGCCGTGCACGTAAGATGGTGCCGTTACCGATGATGGCGGGGCCGGTGGCTGCGCCACCGCAATGGTGCTGACCGCGCTCCAGGGACCGCAACCACCGGCATTGCAACCTTGCGCGCGATAGCCGTAGTACCCGGTACTCTTGCCGCTGAACGCGTCGCTGGTGGCGCCGCTGTTCTGTGTGGTGTTCCAGCCGCCGCCATTGACCTGCTCCTGCAGGACGTAGGCGCTGGCACCATTGATGGCGCTCCAAGTGACCGTATAGCTGCCGTTGGCACTGCTCGTCGGCACGCTCAGGCTCGGTGCGCTGGCCGGCGGTATCGTCACCGTCACCCCGCTGCTGACGCGGAAGGCGCTGCAGCCGCTCGCGTTACACGCCTGCACCTGATAAATCCAGGAACCCGTAGTGGTCTCGCTCCCGCTGTAGCTTGTCGCACCACCACTGTAGAGCGTGCTCCAACCGGTGACGCCGTTATTGGCGTGCTGCAGGGTGTAGCTTGTCGCCGTCGCGCTGGCCGACCAATTCACCGTGACCGGGCCATTGCTGGTCGGCGGCACGCTGACGCTGGCCGGGACCGGCGGCGGAAGCAGCACGCTCAGGCTGTCCGTGGCACTCCATGGCCCGCAGCCCCCTACGTTGCAGGCCTGGACACGATGGCCATAGGTACCGGTGCCGCGCCCACTGGCGCTCCACTGGGTCGCGGCGGAGTTCTGGACGGTAGTCCAGCTGCCCCCGTTGACCTGTTCCTGCAACTGATAGGTCAGCGCGCCACTGACGCCATTCCAGGTAACCGTGTAGCTGCCGTTGCTGCTGTCCGGAGTGGCATTCAACGCCGGAGCGACGGCGGGCGGATGCGTCACCACCAGAGTGCCGCTGCCGGCCTGCCAGGGACTGCAGCCATAGGTGTTGCACGACTGCACGCGATAGCTGTATGAACCATCGGGCAGACCTGACACGGTGGTGCTGGTCGCGGTCCCCTGGTAGGCGTTTGCCCAGTTGGTGCCGCCGTTGCCGCTTTGCTGCAGCGTGTAGCTAGTGGTCAGGGTCGTGGCCGCCCAACTCAGCGTGGCGCTGCCATTGTTGCTGGTCGCCGGTACACTGAGGCTGGTCGGTGCATCGGGCAGCACACCGTAGGTCGTGTCCACGGTCACCGCGCCGGAGGTGGCCCAACCGCGGGTGCCGTAACTGTTGGAGGCCGCCACCCGGTAGGTGTAGCTGCCGCTGCTTGTTCCTGGGCGACTGATCGAGGTACTTGGCGTGCTGCTGGCAATGGTGGTCCAGGCGCCGCCATCGACCCGTTCCTGTACCTGATAGGCGTTGGCGCTGGCCGGTGCTGTCCAGCTCACCGTGTAGCCGCCATTGACGGTACCGCTGGGCACCGTCACCACGGGCAGTGTCGGGCGCACGCCCAGCGTGGCCGATAGCGTCCAGGGCCCGCAAGCGCTGCCATTGCATGCCTTGATTTGATAAACGTAGCTGCCGCCGACCCGGGCGCTCAGTGCCTTGCTCGCTGCCGCGCCGCTGTAGACCGTAGTCCAGCTCCCGTTGCTGGGCTGTTCCTGCAGCAGATAGCTGGAGGCCCCCGTGACCGCACCCCAACTCACGGTGTAATTGCCGTTGTTGGGGTTGGCATCGAAGCTCACCGCTCCGGGTGCCGACAATTGCAGGTGCTCCTTGTCGGCAACCAGGTGACTGCCAAGATAGATGAAATTGGTGCTCTTGCTGATTCCCGGCTCGTATTGGTACAGCAGCTGACCGGCGTGGCTATAGAAGCTGTAGGTCGATCCACCGCCGTTGTCCGGCGTTTTCACGGTACGCCGCCCTGCGGCATCGTACTGGTAGCTGTCAAACCCCGGAATATGGGTCAGCTGATTTTTCAAATCGAACAGCAACGCGTTGCCGTTCCGGCTGGTTTCGTTGCCACGATTGTCGTAGCCGAAACTGGCGATGGTGACGCCGGCCCGTACGATACTTGTCAGGCGATTGGACGGATCGTAAGCATAGACATTGGTCTGGCCGGCGGTCAGGCGCGTGCGCAGGTTGTTGAGCGGGTCGTAGCTGTAGGATTCAGTTCCCCAAAGCTGGGGAGCCACGGCGCTGACCAACCGGTTCAGGCCGTCGTAGCCAAATGTCTTGCTGCGTTTGCCGTCGACCAGATCCTGCACGCTCAGGATGTTTCCGTTGTGGTCGTAGCTCAGATCCTCGCTCAGGGTCAGGTTTGTGCCGTTGCCGTAGGTGAAATTCTTCAGCAACTGCCGTGCGTTCTGCTCGGCGACGTAACTGGTGCCGTCGGCATAGGTGTATCCGGCGACCTGGCCGTTCGGGAAATATTCCACGCCATGCACATAACTGCCGACCTTCGTCGGGCGGCCGCGGGCGTCGGGTGCGTAGCTGACGCTTTCACTGTCCGGGTAGACCACGTGATCGAGGTCGCCGTAGGCGTTGTGCGCGTAGCCCAGCATCAATGGGTTCTGACCCGTGGCAGGCGTCAAGGTCTCATCGGTCATCATGCCGCGGTAGTTGTAGTGCGCGCTCCACAGGCTGGTGCCGGAGTTGGCCTGATCCACATTGCCGGCGGGTGTGTAGTGATAGGACGTGCTCTGGGTGCCTGCCGGCGGCAGGATGGACGTGACCCGGTTCATCGGGTCGTAGCTGAAGGTGGTCAGCGCGCTGGCCTGAGCACTGCCGCAGCCGTCGCCACTGATCGCCAGCCCCGATACCGTGCTGTGCACATTGTTGGCGTTGTCGTAGGTGGTGATCGTGCTGCCGCTTTCCGGCTCGGTAGTGCGGCACAGACGATGGAAACTGTCGTAGTAGAACTGCTTGGCAACGCTGTCCGTTTCGGTGCCGTAGAGGCCCGACTGGGTGATTGCGGTCAGGTTGCCGTAGACGTCGCGAGCGATCGTCTGGGTCACGCCCTCGGGCGCCTGTACCTGGATGACGGCGTGGGTGGAGGGCTGGTCGAAAACCTGATAGGTGGTGGTGGTGACATTGTTTCCGGGATCAGTCAGCTGCACGCGAGCGCCGGACAGATACTGGGTCTTGGTCAGCAGCGTTCCCTGCTCGGAATCCTGCGCAGTCTGCGTGGGACGCTGCAGCACGTCATAGGTTGTATGAGTGCCCGAGGTGATCGCAGCCAGGTCAGGCGTACCGCTCACCGGGTAGGAAGAGAACGTCGCCAAACCACGCCAGTCGAAAGCGCTTGCCATCGTGATGTCGGAACCCGCGGTGCCGTTGATGTAAGTGTCGCTGAGCAGCGGGCGCAGCATTGCGTCGAAGTACGTCACCGACACGTTGTTACCCGTGCTGACGGTACGCCGCCAATGACCACCGGCGATGCCGCGTTCGGCACTGGCCACGTAGGCAAACGCAAACTTGCGCGGATACCACGCGGCCTCGTCGCCACCGGGATAGTCGATTTCAACAGGCCAGCCCACGGCGTCGTACTGATAGTTGGTGGTGTGACCAAGCTGATCGGTCACCGAGGTGATCTCACCGTAGTCACTCACGGTGGCGGATTGGCTGGTGCTGTCGGGATAGTTGATCAGTCGAGGAATGCCGCGGTAGTAGTTGCTCAGACTTGTGGTGTTGCTATCGCCGTCGGTAAAGCTGGCCAACTGGCCGGCACTGTTGTACGTGTAATGCATCAGCGTCTGGCCGAACCGCGCCCGGCTCAGCAACGTGTCATCGCTGGGGTCATAGGTGTTGCTCGACTCCACTTCGCCGGTGCCTGTGTTGGTCACGTCTTGCGGCAGACTCAGCACCCATCGACTCAAATCGTTGAAGTACGTCGTCTGTTCGGTGATTGGGGTCTGGCCCGCAATGTCGTTCGAACGCGTAACCAAGGTCGGGTTGGCAAAGGCGTCGAAAGCCTGGTTCTGGCGCGTGTAAGTGTTGTTGTCCTGCACGGTGGCGATTGTGACCACTGGTCGAATGCGCCCGACCATGGGGTTCTTGGCGATCGATTGCACCGAGATGCCGGCATTGTCCGGGAAGGCCTGCGCGCCGATCTGGCTATCGTCAAGGTAGGTATTGCTGACCGTCCTGAACGTGGTGCCGTCAAGTGCGTCGGTCTCGGTTTGCAGCAGGCGACCCTCATTGCGCGCGTACTCGACGCCAAAAGTGTATTTGCTGATGTCGCCGGGACTGGTCACCGTCACCACCTTGGACACGGCACACGTCGAACAATCACCCGGTGGCATGTAGTCCTCACCCTCATTGACGGAGGCCGGGATCGTTGGCGTGAAATACCCGCCATTGTTGCTACCGTAGTCGTAGGTCCAGTTCTGAGTGCTCAGCCCGGCACCGCTGATCTGCTTGGATTGGAGCGTGAAGTTGTCGAAGAAGTCATAAATTTCAGCGTATGCGGTGTACTCGTTGTACGGCACGCATGATTTGGGCACGTAGGTGCGCCAGTGGCGCTGGTACTGGAACGTAAACACGCCATGGGCGCCCGAAGGGCTATCCATGGCGTAGACGACGTTTCCGGTGTTGGGGTCGGGCGCCAATTGGCAGTGCGCCGAAGGGGGCGGCGAGTGATCGTGATTGGTGACCGTCGCCAGCGAACCGGAAACAACGGCGTACTTCCACTGCGACCCGTCGGGTCGGGTCACGCTGATCAAACTGCCATCACCGGCGTAGCCGTAGGTCCAGGTTCGCGTGCCGGCTGCGGCGCTGGTGACATGATCACCGGACCAGGTGATATCTATCTCGCGGCCATCATTGGCCAAGATCTTGGTTAACTGCGAGGAGCTGTTGTACGTGTACGTCACCCAGTTGCCAAAGCGGTCCTGCACCCGGGTAGCCAACAGATAGATGCGAGAACGCGTCACGTTGGCGTTGTAGGACGCGCCGTTGGTTGCCACGCCCGAGTAGAGCAGGGTCGATGTGGGATTGATCAAGGCCCAGTTGAAGGTGTAGGTCACGCCGCTCGGCGTGAGTACGGAAAACGCTTCGCCGGGATAGCCATTGGCGGTACTGGAAAGACATCTCGCCAGATCGTAATTCTTGGTGATCCATGGGTAGGTTTGGCCATCAGTGATAGCCGGCAATTTCGCCTCGGTGTTGCGCAGCAACTCCTCACTACCCGCACCAGGAATATGCAACTGGTTGCCGTCCCAGACCGATGCCACCGGCGGCACTTCGGATCCAACCGTTGTGTACACCGGGTGGGTGATACTGCAGCGTGCTGTGCTCGCAGTCTGGTAATCGCTACCCAGGACGACCCATCCGTTCTGCTGCGTGAACACCCCATTGATGTAGGGAACATCCAGGTCCCAGTCGCCTAACCCGCCCAGCCGCCCGGTGGGGCGACGCCGGTCGTCGATGGTAAGGCGGCGACCGAAGCGCACCGGCAAACTGCTGTTACCGGGCAAGTCGATGTCGGCAACATCGAACTCGGTGGCGCCGTTGTAGAGACTGACCTGGTCTCCAAAGAGATCGGATGTAAGCGGGGAAACCTCCTGCGCACTGCGGAGGTGCTTGCCGTATTCTTCGTAGGGCTCAACGCCATCGGTGGACTGCGCGTGAACCCCCAGCGTCGCCATCAACAATACCAAGCCCAACCAGCTTCCCGTGCGTGTCTTCATGATTTCCCCAAAGTCCATTTACTACTGCGAATTGCCGTTCACGCGTTGGTGCACACGGCATGGTGCGAAGATGCCAAAACGCTCGTCTTGAACGAGTCAAATGAGCATTGAGCTGCTGGTGAATACTGCAAAAAGCACCACAGCGAAGGTGTAGGAACCGCGCTATCCAGAACGGATCGGCGAGCCGCAGCGAATTTGCAATTTGAACGCCATCCCCATGGCCCCCTAAATCGAACCTTGCATCCGACCGCGAAAACCTAGCTCGATCACAAGCGTATGGCAAGAAGCAATCTGTGTCGATGAGACGTCCGCGTGAACGGTCATATCCGGAGAGGGATCCTTGGGCCTGCATCCTCCATGGCTATCCTTGCCGACCGAAGCGCGTGCGCTGACCACCAGCCTGTGTTTCATGCAGAACCAGAATCAGGATCGCGACGGGCAAGCGTGAAATCTGCGCCTACCAGGTGACGGCATGGCAAACGCGCGCCTGGCGCCTGAATACGCCGGAACTGTTTATCAGGAAGCCGAAGAACCAGACGGCACTGGGCATAGCCCAGATGTTTGCACGATGTGCTTCATCGCGCGGGGAACACGATGTCAGTAGTCGCGCACATCCGGCAGCATGAAACAGCGCGCGTTGTAGTCACCGGCCTGCGGCCAGGCGACCGCGTTCAACGCCAGCGTGCCGGCGGTCCACAGCTCGTTGTCGAGCAGTGCCTCGCAGCGCGAATCGCCATCCGCGGCATGGCTGTGCACGAGGCGCACCCAGTGCAGTTCGGGGCTGAGCGCTTCGCGCTTCAATGCCGCCTCGATCGACGCCAGCGCCTCGGTGGGCATGCTGGCGGCATCCGCGCCGCGTGCACTGAACGGGCCGATGAACACGTCCCACGTGCGCACGCCGATCTCCCACGCGGCAATGCGCATGCGGCGGTCGTCGGTGACGTACCAGCATGCGGCCAGCAGCGGGTGGAACGCATCGTGCTCGAACGCGCGCAGCGCGTCGCGGCAACCGGTGTCGCCGCCGCCCGCTCCGGCGAAGCTCTCCTCGATGTAGCGCTCCTCGCTCAGCACCACGTCGACGTCCAGCCGGCCGGGCTCGCCCGCCGCACCCGCATGCCAGGCAGCGCGGATCGCCGGAAAATCGCCGTCGGTGACCAGCCAGCCGTCCTCGTCCGCTTCCAGCTCGACGTCGTGGCGCTCGAACAACTGCAACAGGTATTTCTGCAACGCCGCGCTGTCCATCGTCATGCCTGCGAGGGGGTGGTGTCGTTCGACGGCAGCTCGCGCCAGGTCAGGTAGACACGCAGGTCGAACTCCAGCTGATGGTAGTCCGGCAACATGTGCGTGCACAGCTGGTAGAACGCCTTGTTGTGCTCCATCTCTTTCAGGTGCGCCAGTTCGTGCACCACGATCATCTGCAGGAACTCCGGCGCGGCAGCCTTGAACAGGCTGGCCACGCGGATCTCCTTTTTCGCCTTGAGCCGCCCGCCCTGCACGCGCGAGACCGCGGTGTGCAGGCCGAGCGCGTTGCGCAGCACGTCGAGCCTGGCGTCGTACAGCACCTTGTCGATGCCGGGTGCATTCTTCATGTGCTGCTGTTTCAAGGCAGCCACGTAGGCATACAGCGCCTTGTCGCTCTGCACGTCGTGGCGCGCCGGGTAACGCCTGGCCAGGTGCTCGCCCAGGCGCTCCTGCGCGATCAGCGCGCGCACCTTGTCCTGCAGCGTGGCGGGGTATGCCTGGAGATACTTGAGCGCGACCATGCGGCCATTCTCGCACTGCGCCGCCTCGATCCGGGTGGAGCGCCCACGGAAGTCGCGCGGATGCGACGACGCACGCCGCTACATGTCGAAGCGGTAACTCAGCTTGACCAGCAGTTGCTCGTCGTCGCGCAACGCAAAGCTGTTGCCGAGGACATCGCCCGTGTGGCGCGCCAGGCCATCCATCGCGTAACCGCCGCGGCCGTAGACCACGTACAGGTAGGACAGCGGAGCCAGCTCGTAGCGGTAGCGGATCTGCAGGCCGAGGTTGCGCACGTTGAAGTCGTCGATCGGCTCGTCGCTGGCCTCGGCGCGGCCGCTGGCGCCGACGCGGTAGCCGCCGCGCAGGCGCGCGTCCAGCCCGATCGCCTGCAGCTTCACGCGCAGTTCCTGGCGCGGGTCGATGGCCCAGTCGAAACCGGCATCGAGTTGCAGCGTGTGCTGGTCGAAGCGGCCGATCAGGTTGTCGTGCTGCCAGACCAGCCAGTCCGGAATGCGCTGCCAGGACGGCCCGGCGTACACGCTGAAGGCGTCGTTGATGAAGTAGGTGGGCACGAACTCGATGTCGAAGGCGGCCTGCCGGTTGCCGCCGAGGCCGCCGGTGAAAACCTCCGCATCCAGCTTGAACGCCCAGTCGCCGTGGCGCGGACTGATGCGCTCGTAGAAGAAATCCAGCGACGGCGGCAGGAACAGCGCGCCATGCCCGCGCGTCAGCAAGTCGTCCCAGCCGGCCGTGTTGACGTTGAGCTGTGCATCCTCGGTGGTGCCGTCGCGCAACGTGCTGGTGCGGCGGATGCGCAATTGCCGCCGCAGGCGCAGGCCGTGGTCGTTGTCCAGCGCGTCGATGCGGAAATGCCAGTCGTGCGAGCTGTAGGCCGAGTCCGCCGGCAGCGAGGCGTAGCGCTTGCGCACCTCCCAGTGGGCGTAGTTGAAATTGTTGCGTTCGAGGTAGCCGAAATCGTTGACCTGCAGTCGGTCGCCGAAGTGCATGCCCAGCCATTGCTGGCGCCAGCCGTCGCCCATTTCCAGGTCGGCGATGACGGTGCCGCCGCTGTCGCGCGTGTGCGTTCCCGATTGCAGGATGTCGCTGGCCACCACGTTGGTGGCGATGGTCAGCTGCGCGGTGGGCTGCCAGTGGTGATCGACGCCGAGCACGGTCGCCTCGCGATCCAGCCATGGCCGGTCGACGCGGGTCAGCAGCATGCCCAGGCTCTGCGTGCCGAAGTCGTGGGTCACCCGCGCGGCCCCGAAGAAGCGCCCGGCCTGACCGTCCTCGTCGGCGGCCAGCACGCCGTAGCTGGTGGTGCCGACGCTGCCATTGAGCTTCACCGCGGCGTCGATGTCCGCCGCGCCCATGCCATCGTCCGAAGGACCACCGACGCGGCGCGTGTAGACCAGCTGGCTGTTGTCGTCGAGCAGGCTGAAATCGAAGATGCCCTGGTTCTCGGTGAAGAACGGGCGCTTGTCGCTGACGTAGGTTTCGGTGGCGCCGAAGTTGACCACCAGGTCGTCGCTCTCGACCTGGCCGAAATCCGGGTTCAACGCCGCGGTCAGCTGGAACTGGCCGTTCGGTTTCCACAGGATGTCGGCGCCCTGCTGGAAATGGCTGCGGCCGCGCACGTTGTCGTACAGGCCCGACGCATACGGCGTGATCGCAAACAGCGACTGGTGGTACTGCGGCACCTCGATCCGCTCGAACTCGGACAGGAAGCGCGGGCGCATGAAGCTGGCCACCGGCCATGCGTCGCGTTCGCCGGTGGAGCCGGTGACGCGATCGAGATAGATGCCGAGCGTGCGCTGGCCGTCCTTCGCCGCATGCATCGGCGCGGTGTACCAGGGGATCAGGATCTCCACGCTCCAGCCGGCCGCATCTTCGCTCACCGCGTGCTGCCAGCTGCCGTCCCAGTCCTTGTTGAACCGGCTCTCGTTGGTGATCACCGCATCGTTGATGCCGTTGGTCGAGCTGACCACGAAATCGTAGCCGGTGCGCCCGTCGCCGTTGAAGTCGACCATCACGTTGACGCGGTCCACCTGGTCGTCGAAATCGCGCTGCACGCGCTGGCGCGTGCGCGGCACCTCCGGTGGCTGGTCGCAGCGGAACGCCACCGCCAGCCCCTCCGGCGTCGCCAGCACCCAGGCCTCGGTATGCAGCGTGCCGGGCTGGCCGTTGAGCGGCTGGGTCTGGCGAAAATCGGTGATGTGTCGTGCGCCGGCCCACTCGGCCGGCTGGATGTGACCGTCAATCTCGACGGCGAGCGCCGGCGCCGAGGCCGCGGCCAGGGTCAGGAACAACAGGCATGCAAGGCGCATGTCGGGGAATCCACGGGGAGAGAATGCCGCGCGGCGCAGTGGAACCGGCGCGCTCGGCATGGGGTAGATGCACAGCTTGCCGCGAAGGTTTGAATTCCTCGACGGCCATTGGTCATGCAAAGGGCATGACGCGGGCGCGGCCCGCGCCGCGCCGGGACACGATCAGCGCTTGCGCCCCCACCACCACTGGCGCAGCACCAGCGCCGGCACGATCACCGCGGCAAATGCGCCGTAGCCCCACAACGCGGGCAGCACCTGCTGCCAGATCGACCCGCTGACCGGGCCGAATTCGCCCGGCTCCGGCAGCACGGCCGAATCGAAACCGGCAAGCGCGGCGAGCGCGGTGGCGATGCCGGCCAGCAGCAGCACCAGCACGTCGAACGTGCGCCGGCCCGCCGTTCGCGGCAGGCTGCGCGGCCAGATCCAGTAGATCACGCACAGCACCAGCAGCCAGGGGGCCAGCAACAGGATGGACAGGTAACGCACGGATATCTCCTTTCAGGGCGCGGCGGCGAGTCGGAACGGCGAGAGCACCGCGGCCATTCAATCCTGCGTCGCGAGCTGGTCCAGCGCGAGCCGCAGGCGCGTCAGCGCCTGCTCGCGCGCGGCTTCGTCCGGATAATCCGGCGTGCTCGCCACGGCCTCGCCATCGATCTCCAGCACCAGATTCGCGCCGCGCACCTGCACCACGGCCGCGGTGGCGCCCAACTGCTTCAGGCGCTTCTGGCTTGCACCCGCCGCCTTGGGGTCGGCGAACGGCACCGACAGCAGCAGCTCCTCGCCCTCGGCCGAGAACAGGCGGAAACGAAAGCGGCCGTCGTCGTCGCGAAAACTGGCCAGCCGTGCGACGCGCTGCACCTTCGCCGGCCGCGCCGGGCCCGCCGCTGCGCCAGCCGTGCGCATCGCACGCAAACCCAGCACCTCGCGCAGGCCGGCCACTTTCGGCGTGGCGATCGCCCGCGCCTTGCGCGCGCCTTCCTGCAGGATCACCTCGATCGCGGCCGGGTCGGCCATCAACGTGTCGTAGCGCTCGCGCATCGGCGCCACGTCGGTTTCGATGCGCTCGTACAGCACCTGCTTGGCTTCGCCCCAGCCGAGCCCCTCCTCCAACGCGCGGCGGAATGCCGCCGTTTCGGTCTCGCTGGCAAAGGCGCGGAAGATGGTGAACAGCGCGCAGTCGTCCGGATCCTTCGGCTCGCCCGGCGCACGCGAGTCGGTGACGATGCGCATGATCGCCTCGCGCAGCGCCTTGCTGCCGCCGGCGAACAGCGGGATCGTGTTGTCGTAGCTCTTGGACATCTTGCGCCCGTCGAGCCCCGGCAGCGTGGCCACCTGCTCCTCGATCAGCGCCTCGGGCAGCACGAAGAACTCGCGGCCATGCAGATGGTTGAAACGCTGGCCGAGATCGCGCGCCATCTCGATGTGCTGGATCTGGTCGCGCCCCACCGGCACCTGGTGCGCATCGAACGCCAGGATGTCGGCCGCCATCAGCACCGGATACATGTACAGGCCGGCGGTGATGCCGGCGTCGGCGTCCTCGCCTGCCGCGGCGTTCTTGTCCACCGCCGCCTTGTATGCGTGCGCGCGGTTGAGCATGCCCTTGGACGCGATGCAGGTGAGGAACCAGGTCAGCTCGGGGATTTCCGGGATGTCCGATTGCCGATAGAACGTCACCCGCGCCGGATCGAGCCCCGCCGCCAGCCAGCTCGCCGCGATCTCCAGCCGCGACCGCTCGATCCGCGCCGCGTCATCGCTCTTGATCAGGGCGTGGTAATCGGCCATGAAGAAAAACGCATCCACGTCCGCCCGTCGGCTGGCCTCGACCGAGGGGCGGATCGCGCCCACGTAGTTGCCCAGATGCGGCGTGCCGGTGGTGGTGATGCCGGTAAGGACTCGGGTGTTCATGCTGCGCCGCGCAAGGAAAACGCCAGTCTACGACATCGGACCGCGCGGATTGAACCGCGGGGCTGGTAGCACGCCGGCAGGCAACGAGCGCGCCCACTATGCAGCTCCTGCACAGCCTCATGGGAGCGGTCAATGCGTCTCCTCATGCATGATCTTGCATCAACGGCGAAAGCTTGCTGCCAGCAACCCCTTGACGCATGAACTTGCGGCGAGTATTGAGAGCGAACACGCCGTACCACGCGCCGCGCAAGGCTACGCAAGGCCTGTGCACGAGGGATTTCCGCCGAAGCGGCACAGGGAAAAGGGGGAAGCATGGCTCGGAACACGATGCGGCTACCGCAAGGGTTTGCCACGCGAGTGGCATTTTGTCTGATGGTTTTGCTGGTGCCGCTGTGTGCCGCGCCGAGGGCGTTCGCACTGGACAGCGGAGGCGGCATTCCGACATGGGTCGAATATGCCAAGCGCATCAAGGCCACTCAGCAAATTTCAGCGTTAGAGAACGGCTTTGCGGGCGAACATGTCAGCCTTTCAAATGGCTCGACGTCGTTTTCCGTCACCGATATCGACGTGCCGGGCAATTTCGGCTTGCCTGTGCAACTTGCCCGCACGTTGGCCATTGAGCTGCAACCGCAGGACGATATCCAGCCCTACGACTCTCTGCTTCGAGGCACGGGCAATTGGGATGTCGATGTGCCGTTGATGGCCGCGACCTACCCGACGTCGACTGGCTGGAGCGCGCAACGTTGCTCCCAGGGAAGCGTTCCCGGTTTGGCGTTCGGGCCTAACATGGCTTTCTCCCGCGGCGAAGCCTGGCAAGGTATCGCCATCCACCTGCCCGGTCGAGGCGACACCACGGCACTGGGGTTGGACGCAGCCGTTCCTGTGCCGTCCAGTGGTGGCCCCTATCGCCTGCCGTCCGCCACCGCCCGAGCCGCCATCGCCACCGCCACCGCCACCGCCTAAAATCTAGAGCCCGCCCTGGCTCGCATCCTATATAAAGTAACGGTGGCCATGGTCGGCGGCATTAGTCGGAGACAAGCGCGTGAAATCAACTAGTCAGTTATATCTTGCGGAAAAAAAGCTTCGTGAAATTATGCGTTGCCTTGATAAGGATGACTTTGATCAGGTTAAAAAATTATTGGATAGATCTAAATCCGATCCTTCTTCATTTCCAAGTGCTACTGGAATGCGATATATCTATGCGAGGCTCGAAGAAGAAGGTGCCTTTGGTGGAAACAACAACCCAGTTGCTTTAAGTGCTTTTTCCGAGCTATCTTCAGAAGAAGGCGAGTTTCAAAGTGAAGGCCTAATTGGTCGGGCAAGAATGCTGTACAGACTTAGCGAAAGGGAAAATGCAAACGAGGTTCTTGATTTATGCGAGAGAGCAGTCTCTGTCGACGGGAATGCCAAGGCCATGATGATAATGGGCCATGTGCTTCAGAATACTAAAAATGACTTTTCCGCCGCAAATCGGTGGTATCTGCGGGCCTTCTTTAGCGGCATGCCTTGGGGTTTGAGGTTCTACGCATCGTCGCAAGCCAAGCAACGAAGGTTTTTTCTCTCCTCGCTGGCCCACCTGATCGCGGCAATCACTAGTCCGATCCTGTTAGTTTTCTTCGGTGAGCGAGGCCCATACAAATAGCTAGGCGGTTTCCAGACCCCAGTTCAGCACAGAAAGATGGGCAGAGTCTGAGGTTTCCCTACGAATCTGCTCAGTCAACATGTTGCACGCGTATTGAAGGAATGGTGCACGCATGAAGCGGTCTTGCGATCCGCTTCAGCGGATCAGCGTGGATTTGCCGAACAGCGACTCGATCAGATCCACTGCCAGTTTGGCGGTGGCGTTGCGGCGGTCGAAGGCGGGGTTGAGTTCGACCAGGTCGAGCGAGGCCAGCCGGCCGCTGTCGGAGATCATTTCCATGCACAGCTGCGCCTCGCGATAACCGGGGCCGCCGCGCACGGTGGTGCCGACGCCGGGCGCGATGCTGGGGTCGAGGAAGTCGACGTCGAAGCTCACGTGCAGGTGGGTGTTGTCGTCCATGCCGTCCAGTGCCTGCTCCATCACCCGCTTCATGCCGTCCTCGTCGATCCGGCGCATGTCGAAGATGCCCACGTTGGCTTCGCGCACGAGCTGCTTCTCGCCGTAGTCGACCGAGCGGATGCCGATCTGGCGGATCACGTCGGGGGTGATCGCCGGGGTGTGGCTGCCGATCCCGGTCAATACTTGCGGGCCGCGGCCGCACAGGCAGGCCACCGGCATGCCATGGATGTTGCCCGACGGCGTCGCCTCGGCGGTGTTGAAATCCGAATGCGCGTCGAGCCACAGCACGCGCAGCTGCTTGCCGGTTTCGCGGCAGTGGTCGGCCACCGCGCTGATCGAGCCGATGGCGAGGCAATGGTCGCCGCCGAGCATGATCGGCAGGCGGCCGGACTGAAGCTCCTGGCGAACAGCCGTATAGACGGCCGTATTCCATGCGGCCACTTCGTCGAGATGGCGATAGCCGTCGACCGGCGGCAGCCACGGATTGAGCGGCCCCTGCAGGTTGCCGCGGTCGATTACCTGCAGGCCGCGCTGTTCGAGTTTGGCGGCCAGGTTGGCGACGCGCATGGCTTCCGGCCCCATCGAGGCGCCACGGTGGCCGGCGCCGATGTCGGTGGGAACGCCGATCAGTGAAACGGTTTGTGTGTTCATGAAGTTCTTGCCTGCGGTGGAGTCCGGCGCGCACGCTGACGCGGTGCACCGGCACGGTGGATCACGCGGCGTCCATGGCGCTGTACCGGGACATCGCGCAAACATGGTGCGCGGTCGTGGACGCAAGAATGCATGCGCGGCGATGACCGCCGCGCATGGTGCAAGTCTAACGGATCAGGTCGTGGGGGCCGCGTCACGCGCGATGCGTGACCCACCACGCCATGACCGGCGGGTGGCCTGCGACGACAGCGAAACCCGAGGCCCGTGGGCTGCCATGGCCCGCGCGCCGTGTGGTGGCATGACGGAAGGACAATGCCAGCCTCCGCCGGACCGACGAAGGGGCAAGCGGGCGTGTCGAGGTGGGCCACGCAACGCCCGTCTTGCGCCTTGACGCGGTGGACGTCAAGAACGGATCTGCTGCGGACAACAGCTTGCCTTCGCCGGAACGACGAGCCCGAAACCGGGTCGGGACGCCGTCAAGTCAGAGGTGCGTCGTCGCGCATGCGTTCGAGTTCATCCTCGCGGCGCGATCGCGCGCCGGCCCGCCACGTCACCAGATCGCCCGCCGCACGCGCTGTCGCGCCCGCGGTAGCTGGTTTGGCCGGTTTCCCCCACAGCATCCCTGCAAACAGCTGCAAGCCGCGCCAAAGGGCGGGCTGCACATACGGTGTTTGCATGTCGATCACTCCCGGCTACCCCTGCGTAGCCGTTGAAGCGATCGTAACAAATTTCGCGACGCACGCACGCCGCGCCGCAACGTACCGCCAAGCTTTGGGCTCAGGACACGGCGGTCATCGGGGAGCGGCGTACCTCGGCGTACTGCACCAGCGGGATGCTGAAATCGTTGCAGATCATCTCCACGCGGGCGGCGGTACCGGAGCTGGCGTGCTCCTCGCGGGCCAGGCCGCGACCCAGGCGGATGGCATGGGCAAAGCGCAGGCGGTCGAACAGGACGTCCGGGCCGCTGCAGATGCGCCACAGGCCGTGGCGGCTTTCCTTGATGGTCAGGACCACGCTCATGGGCGCCCCCTCGGCCGAAGAATAGAGACCGATGCGCGCAGGGGCGCACCGGAGCTTGCCAAGGATGTGTCGAGGCCTGGCGCCGGGTCTGTCAGCGCAGGCCTACAGTTGCTGTGGGGAGTCGGCGCGCCGCGGGCGGATGGCGCGGCGGCGGCCATGCAGGCGGATGGTGCCGGCACCAGGAATCGAACCCGGGACCTGCTGATTACAAATCAGCTGCTCTACCAACTGAGCTATGCCGGCGCAGGCGGGGATTCTAGCAGCGGGGCGCTGCGCTCGCTCAGAAGCAGCGGATGTCCTGCGTGCCGAGGTCGCTGGCGCCGAGGTACTGGCGCCAGTCGAAGGGTTGGGCGGCGCCGATGGCGAGGTCGAGCCAGTACTCCGGGACGCTTTCGCTGCGCTCGCTCATGCGCGCGGGAAAGCCGGCGGCGGCCACCTGGTCCAGGCGCTTGCGCGCATTGGCCGGGTCGCGGAACAGGCCGAGCGACACCGTGTTGGCCTGGTCGCCGGAGCCGACCACGAAATAGTCGTTGATGTTTTTCGCGGCAAGCTGGCGGGCCGTCTGCAGCGCCTGCGCACGGCTGGCGGCGGCGGGCAGGTAGACCCACCACGCGCTGGGCTGGGTGGTCTGTTGCTGGCGCGAGCGCATGCGCGCGACGTGCCCGTCCAGCGCCTGGCGCGCGCTGCGCAGGTCCTGCGGCGTGTCGAACGGCCCCAGCGCCATGCAACGAAAGCCTTGCGAGGCATCGACGGCCGCGGCCGGCGTTTCGGGCACCGCGATCGTGCCTTCCGCCGCGGGCAGTTCCGACAACAGTTGCAGTGGCGCCACGCCCGGGTCGGTGGCGTCGCCGACGTGCCGGTAGGGCTGGCCCAACAGCAGCCACGCTCCGACCGCGATATTCAGCGCGCTCAACAGGACAAACAGCAGACGCAGGAACATCGAACCCCCATCAAGACCGCCAACCACTCATTCTAGTGGCTGGCCGGCGTCGGCATGTGCGCATCCGCCCACAATGCCAGGCCACGCAACACGCTGTCCTGGCCGACTTGCACGGGCAGCGACAGCAACGGCGCCAGTCGCGGCGCATCGCCGCCGTCGAGGATCAGCGCCGGTTCGCCGCCCAGGCGCGGACGCATCTGCGCATGGAAGCGCTCGATCAGTGCGGCGGCGGCCTGCCAGCAGCCGGAGGTCACCGCATCGGCGGTGTTGTCGGCCAGCTGCAGGATGTCGCCGGGTCGCTGCGGGCGCACCAGCGCAGTCGCATCGAGCAGCGAGCGCTGCATCAGCTGCACGCCCGGCGCGATCAACCCGCCCAGGTGCCGGCCATCGGCGGCCAGCGCATCGAGCACCAGCGCGGTGCCGGCGCTGGCGAGCACGCACGGCTCGCGATGGGTGGCATGCGCGGCAACCATGGCGAGGAAGCGATCCACGCCCAGCCGCTGTGGCTCGGCATAGGCATTGCGTACGCCACAGGCGCTGGCCGGGGTGCGCAGCCATTCGGGCGCGCTGTCGAATGCCTGCCGCAGCACGGCGGCAACGCGCTGCTCGCGCGCGTCGTCGACCACCGACGCGCCGACTACCTGGGTCGATCGCGGAAAACCCGCCCACGCCGCATCCGGCAGCGTGGCCAGATCCTCGCGCCACTCCAGCACGCCCTGCGCCAGCCATGCGGGCGACGGTCCCTGCAGCGCCCATTTCAGGCGCGAATTGCCCAGATCCAGCAGCAGTCTCATGCGCGGCGCACCGTGACGTCGGCGCTGTCGATGCGCCGCTCGCTGCCGTCAGGCAGTTGCACCCGCAAGGCGCCGCGCGCGTCGATGCCTGCGCCGAGTGCGTCGAACGTGCCGAGCGCTCCGCTGAGTTGCAGCGGCCGACCGCGCAGCAGGTCGTGGCGCGCATAGTCGGCGGCGAAGGCGTGGAAGCCTTCGCGCTCGAACTCGGCCAGGCCTTGCGCCAACGCAGCGATCAGCGCCGCGGCCACGCGGTTGCGATCCGGCGGCGCGCCCGCGCACAGGCTGGCCAGGTCGGTGGCCGGCTGGCCGGCCTGGCCTTGCAGGGCCGGGGTCAGGCGCAGGTTGAGTCCGATGCCGATGATCGCCGAACAGGGCCCCTGGAATTCGCCGCTGAGCTCGACCAGGATGCCCGCCAGCTTGCCGCTGCCGTCGCTGGCCAAGACATCGTTCGGCCATTTCAGCCCCGCACCGGCAACGCCCAGTTCATCCAGCGCGCGCAGCACGATCACGCCGATCGCCAGCGACAGGCCGCCCAGCGCCGCGAAGCCCGCACCGAATCGTTTCAGGCAGGAGAGATAGATGTTCAACCCCGGCGGCGACAGCCAGTCGCGACCGCGCCGGCCGCGCCCGGCACTCTGCGATTCGGCCAGCACCACGCAAAGGTCGGCTGCATCGGCAAGCCGCCGCTGCAGTTCGCTGGAGGTCGAGTCGAGCTCGTCGTGCACTTCCAGCGTACCCAGCGTGCGTGCGACATCGGCCGGCAAGGCGGCGCGGATGCGCTGCGCGTCGAGCATCTGCAGTGGCCACGGCAGGCAATAGCCGGCCCGGCCGCGGGTCTGCACCGGCACGCCCCGCGCACGCAGTGCCTCGACCTGCTTCCAGATCGCCGCCCGGGTCACCCCGCTGCGCTCGGCCAGCGCCGCGCCGGAAAGCGGTGCGCCGGGAGCCAGCAAGGCCAGCAATTGCAGCGGCTGCATCAGCGAACCCGGCGCGCGGCGGCGCGCGCCGTGGGGGCAGCGCGAGGCAGGGGAACGGTGGAGAAAAGAACCATCGAATCATTCTAGCCTGCCGCACGCTGCACTGCGGCACGCGCGCCCGCCGCTTGCACTGGCAGCAGCGCCCGGTTTCTGCGACGATCGGATTCTTCGCTTGCGGCCTGGGGAGTTTCACTGCCATGCGCGCCACCCACCGGATCATCGCTTGCATCCTGTGCCTCGCCTTCGCCGGCGCGACAGCAGCGGCCAGCCTCGATAGCCAAGGCGTGGACAGCGGCAGCCCAACCGCAAGCAACGCGTCATCGCACGATAGCGAAGACGGCATCGCCGGCGACGTGCTGGGCATGAACCGCGAGAACAGCAGCCCCGGCAGCAGCAGCACCAGCGGCGCCGTGCGCAGCAGCAACGACCGTTCCGGCGCGGCTTCGCCGGCACCGGCCCCTGCGCCCCGGCCACATCTGGGTTGGCAATCGCTGCTGCCTGGGTCGATCCAGTAAGCGTTCGGCGGCATGCCGCGCCGTTGGTGGACATCCCTGCGGGCACACTTTGAACCTGCACCGATCGCCGACCCCCTGTGGCGGCGAGCCCTGGCGGCCTGTCCGCTGGCGCGTCGGCTGGACCCCGCGCGACAACTGCAACTGCGCCAGCTCGCCGGCATCTTCCTGGCGCGCAAGCGTTTTCACGCGCTGGCCGGCGCGGTACTGGACGACTACTGGCGATTGCTGATTGCCATGCAGGCCTGCCTGCCGGCGCTGCAGCAGGGTGCGACCAGCCTGCGCGGCTGGCGCGACGTGCTGATCTACCCGGGCGAGTTCAAGGTGCGCCGCAGCCACCATGACGACCACACCGGCGTGGTCACCGAGAGCGACGAGGTGCTGATCGGCGAGGCCTGGGAGCATGGCCCGCTGGTGCTGTCCCTGGCCGACGTGCAACTGGACCTGGAGCAGCCGTGGGACGGCTACAACGTGGTCGTGCACGAGATGGCCCACAAGCTGGACATGCTCGATGGCCCGCCCGACGGCGTGCCGCCATTGCGCGAGATTCCGCGGCGGCGCTGGATCGGGGAGTTCCAGCGCGCCTACGACCGCCTGCTGGCCGCCGGCCCCGGCCACGCGCCGATCGACCACTACGCGACCGAAAGCGCCGGCGAGTATTTCGCCGTGGTCAGCGAGCTGCACTACTCGCAGCCAGCCGTATTGCGCGAAACCGAGCCGGCGGTGGCCGAACTGCTGCACGCGTTCTACGGCCCCTCGCCCGCCGACGGCGAGGAGCCGTGCGGCGGCTGTCGCCGCTGAGCAGGATCAGCTCGCGGCCAGCCGCACGCTGAAGCGTGCGCCGCCCAGTTCCGGCGAACGATCGACCACCAGTTCGCCCTGGTAGGCGTGCACGATGTCCTGCACGATCGACAGGCCGATGCCGTGGCCCTGCACGCGCTCGTCGCCGCGCACGCCGCGCTGCAGGACTTTCTCGATCTTGTCCTCGGCGATGCCGGGGCCGTCATCTTCCACGCTGATGTAGAGGCCCGGCCGCTTGCGCCCGTGCTCCGGTTGCGCCTTGACCTCCAGCAACACGCGGTGGGAGGCCCACTTGAAGGCATTCTCCAGCAGGTTGCCGAGCAGTTCGAGCAGGTCGCCCTGCTCGCCGTAGAACGCCGCGCCCTCGCCGATGTCGAACTCGCACAACACGTTCTTGGCCGCGTAGACCTTCTCCAGACCCTGCACCAGATCCTCGGCCGCGCCCGCGATCGGCACCGCGCTGGCGAAAGTCTGCCGGCCAGAGGTGGCCGCGCGGGCCAGTTGATAGGCGACCAGTTCGTCCATCCGGCGCACCTGATCGAGCACCGCCGTGCTGCGCCCGGCCAGCACCTCGCCGGTGGTGGATTCCAGTTGCGAGCGGATTACCGCCAGCGGCGTCTTCAGGCTGTGCGCGAGATCCGCCAGCGTGTGCCGGTAGCGCGTGCGCTGCTCGCGCTCGTTGGTGATGAAGGCGTTGATGCGCTCGGTCAGGCCGGTCAGTTCCAGCGGGTACTGGCTGTCCAGCTGCTCGCTGTCGCCGCGCTCGACCCGGCTCATGTCGCTGGCCACCTTGCGCAGCGGGGTGAGGCTCCAGCGCAGCAGCAATAGCTGGAGCACCATCAGCATCACGCCCAGGATCGACAGCCAGATCACCAGCGCGCGCCGGTAGGCCATGTTGCCGCCCTCGAGCTGATCCTCGGTCTGCGCCACCATCACGGTGAAGCGCACCGACTTGCCCGCCTCGGTGTCCCAGGCCACGCCGTAGCTGTAGTAGTAGAGGCGACCCATGCGCGTGTCGATCGGGCCGACGAAGCGGCTGGCGCCCGGCTCCAGCGGCACCAGGAAACTGAAGTCACGGCCGATCGCGGAGGGTGACTCCCAGCGGAAGTCCTTGTCGCCCACCGCCACCGCGTAGAGGCCGGAACCCGGGCGCGAGAAATTCGGATCCGGCGAGGTGTCCGGCGACAGGATGCGGCCGTAGCGGTTGACGTCGAAGTTGGTGATGTAGGCGATCGCGAAGTTCTGCAGGCGGTCGTGCAGCGCGCTCAGCGCACGCTCCTTGTTCGCCTGCGACAGGGTCAGGCCGACCAGGCCGAGGAAGCCGGCCAGCACGAATCCGGTGGCGATCGCCGCGCGCGCCGCCAGCGACAGCGGGCGGCGCGCGGGCGATGGCTCATTCGTCGTCGCCGTCGGTGCGCGGGATGGCAAAGCGGTATCCGCGTCCACGTACCGTCTCGATGGGTTTCAGGGTGCCTTCCGGATCGAGCTTGCGGCGCAGGCGGCCGATGAAAACTTCCAGCACGTTGGAGTCGCGGTCGAAATCCTGCTGGTAGATGTGCTCGGTGAGGTCGGCCTTGGAGACCAGTTCGCCCGCGTGCAGCATCAGGTATTCGAGCACCTTGTACTCGTAGCTGGTGAGGTCGACCAGCTTGCCCTCCACGGTCACCGTCTGCGCGGTGGTGTCGAGCTTGATCACGCCGCAGGCCAGGATCGGCTTGGACCAGCCGCTGGCCCGGCGCACCAGCGCGTTGATGCGCGCCAGCAGCTCCTCGACGTGGAACGGCTTGACCAGGTAGTCGTCGGCGCCGTACTTCAGTCCCTCGACCTTGTCCTGCCAGCTGCCGCGCGCGGTGAGGATCAGGATCGGGTAGCGCTGGCCCGCCTCGCGCAACGCCTTGACCAGGTCCATGCCCGACATCTTGGGCAGGCCAAGGTCGATGATGGCCAGGTCGAATGGCACCTCGCGGCCGAGATAGATGCCCTCTTCGCCGTCCTGCGCCGCATCGACGGCAAAGCCGTCGCGTTTCAGCCGGGCCGCCAGCGTCTCGCGCAACGGCGCCTCGTCTTCCACCAACAGGATGCGCATATCAATGTTTCTCCTTGCTGCCCGCATTCCGCCCGGGCGGGTTCTTGGTCGACTGGGCCGACCCCGGATTCTTGCTCGCTTCGGAGGAAATCGCCATCACCTTCACATGGCCGTTCGGGGTGAGCACCTTGATGCGGTACTCCATCCGGCGGCCGACCCCGCGCGACTCCGCCGACAATACCTTGCCGCCGGTTTCCTGCTGCACCTGGAGCACCGCCTGATCCAGCGTCACCGCCGGCTTGCCCGTCTGCGCCGCCGCCACGCCCCCGAACGGGATCAGGGCTGCCAGCAGCATGCTCTTGTACCTGATCATGCGTGAATATCCTGTCCGGCGTTGAGCGAACGCCCAGCCTAAGAGGTCAGGCCTGAATACTGGCCGGACGGGGCGCGCCTGTCACGCTGCCGCCGCGCACGGCGCCATGGCCTGCTGGAGCAATGCCCAGCCTGCCCCGGGCAGATGCGCGCCCTCGCTGAGCGCGCGGCGGAATGCGCGCGCGCCAGGCTCGCCCTGGTAAAGGCCCAGCAGGTGGCGGCTGATGTGCTTGAACGCGGTGCCGCGCGCCAGCTCGGCCTCGATGTAGGGCCGCAGGCGCTGCAGCACGCTTTCCCGGGTAGGCAGCGGCTCGCCGTGCAGCGCGTGCTCGATCTGTGCCAGCAGGTACGGATCGTGGTATGCCGCACGGCCCAGCATCACCCCATCCAGCCGGGCCAGGTGGGTACGCACCTGCTCGACCGTGGTGATGCCCCCGTTGACCACCACCACGAGCTCGGGAAACTCGCGCTTGAGCCGGTACACGCGCTCGTAGTCCAGCGGCGGGATCTCGCGGTTCTCCTTCGGCGACAGGCCCTTGAGCCAGGCCTTGCGCGCGTGCACCACCAGCACGCGCACGCCCGCCTCCAGCATGGTCTCGGTGAAGTGCTGCAGGCCTGCGTAGTCATCCTGGTCGTCCACGCCGATGCGGCACTTCACCGTCACCGGCACCTCGACCGCATCGCGCATCGCCTTCACGCACTCGCCGACCAGGGCCGGTTCGCGCATCAGGCAGGCGCCGAAGCGGCCCGACTGCACCCGGTCGGAGGGGCAACCGACGTTGAGGTTGATCTCGTCGTAGCCGGCCTCCGCGCCGAAGCGCGCCGCCTGTGCCAGTTCCTGCGGCTCGCTGCCGCCCAGCTGCAACGCCAGCGGATGTTCCTGCTGGCTGTGTTCGAGCAGGCGCAGCTGCTTGCCGCGCACCAGCGCGGCGCTGGTCACCATCTCGGTGTACAGCCGCGCGCGCGGCGACAGCAGCCGGTGGAAGTAGCGGCAGTGGCGGTCGGTCCAGTCCATCATGGGCGCGACGCTGAAGTGCCACGGCGAGGCGGCGGCGGAATCGTTCATGCGCGTAGTGTACGTGCTGCCGCCGCCCGCACCGGCGGCAGCCGGGCTGCATGGCGGCGGCTATGCCTTTCCGCGCGTCATCGACACCGCCAGGCGCAATCGCCCCTGGAAGCCTTTCTGCGACGATAGCGGAATGAGGTAACCCCCGTCGCCCTGCGGCTCGACCAGGGTGCCCAGGCTCTCGCTGGACTGCTCGTCGACGAGCAGGTAGCGCAGGTTCCAGCCTTCGTCGGTCTGCGTGGCACGCACCACCAGCGTGTCGCGGAACAGGTATTCGCCTTCGACGTGCTTGTCCAGCCACAGTTTGTTGTCGATGGTGTAGCCGGTGGTCGACACGGTCAGCTCCACGCTGAACACGACGGTCTTGCCGGAGGTGATCTTGCTGGTGTCGAGGAAGGCCGAGAACAGCACCGGCGAGCGCGGTGCGTCCAGCCCGACGTTGGCCGGGCGCAGCAGTTCGTCGAAGCTGCGCAGCACCGCGCTGAAGGTGTCGCGGCGGCGCTCGGTCAGGCGGTAGCTGTTGGTGCCGCGCGGCGCCACGGTGGCCTCGAAATAGTACGAGGCGCGCACCTGCTTGCCGTCGTCCTTGGCTTTCTGCACCGAGGCCGGCAGCGGCAGCGCGTCGACCTCCAGCGTGCCGTCCACGCGCATGTCGCCGAACAGGAAGCGCACCAGGTTCTGGTAGCCCTCCTCGGAATTGACCACGCCGTACACGCCGCTGTGGCTGCGGTAGGCGAACGCGCGCGGCGCGCCGCTCACGGTGGCGTTCTCGATCTTCACCAGGCCGTCGCTCATCTCGCCGGCCAGCTTGCGCGACACGCCGAGCGCGGCTTCGTAGTCGCGGTGATTGGTGCCGACAAAGCAGAAAAACTGCTGCGGATCGAACTTGCCGTCCAGCGTGTCCACGCGCTCCGGCGTGCCCTTCAGGCCGAGGTAGCCGGCCATGGTCTTGCGGTTGAAGTTGTTCATGTCCCACAGGCCGAGCACCGCCGGCACGTTGAAGCCGGCCATCTCGATGCCGTTGTGCGGGGTGGCGTAGGTGAACACCTTGTCCACCATGGCACGGTCGGCGCCGGTGCTGATCTTGTCGTTCTGCAGGAAGCTGCGGCATACCAGTCCACCCATCGAATGGGCGACCAGGTACACGCGGAATGCCTTCTTCCGCGCCGCGTCGGCGCCGCAAACCTGGTCGCGCAGCTTGCGGATCAGGTCGCGCAGGCCGGTGGCGGCCTCGACGATCGACAGTACCTTGCCATCGCCAAGGTCGGTATCGGCCGTTTCGTAGTAACGGTAGATCACCACGCTGCGCGCCGGCAGCTCACCGTCGATCTCGCTGCCATCGGTGTAGGTGTCGCGGTAGCCGTAGTCCTTCATCAGCCGCACCAGCGGCGATTCGAACACGTGGCGCCGCACGGTGCCGTCCCAGGCCTGGCGCACCTTGGTGGAGCCGAGATTGAAGCCCATGTACGGCGTGGCGACGGTGTCGGCGATCTCGTTCGCCGTCATCGCGTAGCCGCGGACGTAGATGATCGGAAAGTAGGGGGCGGTCAGCGGATCCATGGGGCCGTTTCCTCTTTGATGTTCTCGGGCGGAAAAGACATCGGCGCGACAATGCTCAGGCCGGGCCGGCGGGTTTCACCGGCTTGCGGGTCCGCTTGCGCCTGGCACCACCCGCCACCGTGGACTTGGCCGCGCCGGCCGTGGGCGCGGCGGACAACGTGTGCGTGGTCGTGCCGGGCGTGGCCTTGGTCGAGGCACGCAGCAACTCGCACAGGCTGTCGAAGCGGCAGCAGCATTCGTCGTAGCCGCCGTTGTCGCCGCTGACGCCAAGCACCGCGTGGTGATGCCATCCGCGCGGCGGCAGCGCGGCGGGCGCCGTACCCGTCATCGGCCAGTCGAGCTGGCCGTTGCCGGCCACCCGCGCGGGAATCAGCCAGTAGTCGCCGGTGGCATACAACCCGCCCGGTTCGAAGCTGACCTGGATGCCGTCCTCCAGCGCGATCGGCGCGCCTTCGGCCACGGCCAGCACACCTTGCGCATTCACCGCCTCGCGCTGGTCCCAGCGGCGCAGCAGCGGATGCCGGCGCGGGTCGTCGTCCAGCGGCCACGGCGTGGTGTTCTTCGGCACGTTCAGGGTGACGCTGCAGCTTGCCAGGTCGATCGCGATCACCTGCAGCAGCGGATACGCGCGCTGCCCCAGCGTGTAGCGGTCGTCGACCAGTTCCACCCAGTCGTTCGCCGCCAGCCCGAGCCGGGCATCGCGACCGAGCCGGGCCAGCGTCACCGTGAGCGGCGCACTGCCGTCATCGGCCGCCGCGCCGAGGTCGCTGCGCATGACCGGAAACACCACCGAGCCGTTCTCGCGCGACCACTTGAAGCTGGCCGTGCCGGCCGGCCCACCCTGATGGATCTCGACCCGGTACAGCTGGTTCTCGCAGCCGCGGTAGCGCGCGTCGGCGGCGATCACGCAGGGATCGTCGTCGGACTCCTGCGGAGCCAGCTCCGCGCGCAATCGCGGCAACGCGTACGCCGCACGCGCGCCGAGCAGCTGGCGCAGCAACGCGCAGGGCGAGGCGTTGGTCTGGTTGCCGCCGTCGAGACCCTTGCGCAACTGCGCAACCTCGGCGAGCTGCTGCTTGATCGCAGCGGCGTCGGCAGAACTGCCGGCGGCCTGCTGGCGCGTCTTCAGTGCCGCGGTGACGTCGTCGAGCTGCTGCTGCGCCCGCGGCTGGTCGAGCAGGCGCAGCTGCCATACCACCTGCGCGCGCGAGGCGGTGTCGACGCCGTCCAGCGCCACGTCGGCGATGCGCGGCGCTTCCACCGCGCACAGGTGCCGCTCCCACACGTCCAGCCACAGCGCGAAACCCGCCGGCGGATTCTCGAAACCGCTCTTGCCGTCGGCCACACCATAGTCGGGGGTCGGCGCGTTCGGTTGCTGCGCCAGCGTGCACGCGGCCTCGTTCACGCACAGGATGCCGTCGACGTAGAAATGCCCCGGCGCCAGCTGCCAGTCGGTCAGCGGCAACGGCTTGCTGCTGCCATCGGCGTTGGTGGTGCTGCCGGTGATGGCGAAGCCGCCGCCTGCCGCCCAGCACGGGCCGACCAGGTCGCGCACCAGGCTGCGCAGCAGGTGCAGCTGGATGTGCGCCTGTTCGTTCCAGTCCGCCTCCAGCAGCACGCGTCCCTGCTGCTGGAACACCTGGCTGTAGTGCAGGGTCGGGTCGAAGCTGACGCGTGCGAAGTCGCCTTTCATGGTCGATCTCCTAACTCGCAAAGAGGATGCCGGCGTCCGTGCCCGCCGGAACGTATTCGGTCAGCCGCGCCGCGAGGTTCGCCTCGCGCTGCGGTTCGTACAGGTCGTGGTAGGCGCCCATTGCCGAACGGTCGGACGCGCCGCGGCGGATCTCCGCGCAGCAGCCGTCGGCCAGGCGCAGGTAGTGCGGCGTGCCGTAGCGCCGGCTGCGGAACTGCGGCACCACGCGCAGCCGTTCGTGCTCGCGCTGCTCCGGCGCCACCGCGGCCAGCGCCAGGTCGGGCTGGCAATGGAAGCGATGCGGCGTGCGCGAACCGTCCGCCACGTGGCAGAAGCGCACGCAGCCGTGCTGCCGACGCAGCACGCGCAGCGGACTGGCGAAGATCGAGTCCTCGGCCAGCGCGATGCCATGCGCCTGCACTTCGCCGATCACCGTGCAGCGGCGGAAGCTGGCCTCGACGTACGCCACCGCCTCGTCCGGCGCACCCAGCGCCACACGCTCCATGCCGGTGGCGTCGAGGATGCTGTCGCACAGTTCCAGCGGCGGCGGCTCGCCGCGGCGCTCGGGGCTGATCACCATGATCGCGCCGAGGATGCTGTGCTCGACACGCAGCGCCGCGCGCGTGCCATCGAGCGTGACGCTGGGCTCGCCCGGGCGCTTCGGGTCGCAGTCGCAGTGCAGCGCCCAGCCCGGCACCAGCGTGCAGTGGCGGATCAGCAGCTCGCACAGGTCGTCGTCTGCGGCGGCCTCGTCGCCCGGCCCGTGCACCTCGATGCCGCGGCCCACGATCAGCAAGCCGTCCAGCAGCACGCGGCTGCCGGCGCGGCCGCTGACGCTGAGCGCGTCCGGCTGGCTGGCACGCACGTCGAGCAGGCGCAGCACCGACCGCGTGCGCTCGGCGGCGCGCAGCTGGATCGCCTCGCCCGCATCGAGCTGCAGGTCGATGCTGCCCTCGTACACGCCACTTTCGGCCAGCTCGATCACCAGTGTGCGCAACGCCGGCGTGGCCGCCTTGGCCTGCACCCAGGCCGCCAGTGCGTCGGCGATGCTGCCGAAGTGGCCGGCCGGCCAGTTGCCGCTCGCCGCGCGATCCGGCAAGGCGGCATGCACCACGTAGCGGGTGGCGCCTTCCAGCTCCGACGTGAGCCGCGCGTATTCGCCGCCGCCGAGGTCGGCGGCGAAGCCGTACTGGTAGCTCACCCATACGCCGCGCTTCGGCCGCTGGTTGGCCGGGAACATCAGGCGGCCGCGCTCGGGGTCGACTGCCACGCGCCCGCGCTTGACCTGCCCGCGCCAGCCGGACAGATCCGCCGGCACCAGCAGCTCGCGCGGCACCGGCACTCCCTGCCCCTTCGCCGGCCAGTCCGGCGCCCACACCTGCACGCTGCGGCCGTCACCGTAGAACTCGTCCGCCACGCTGGCGTAGTCGGCCAGCGGCCCGCGCTCGGCGAAACGCCAGCGGCGCAGCGGCAGCGGCAGGTTGCGCTCGTCGGCGATGTGGGTGGGTTCGGCTTCCGCGACCGGGCGCTGGAACAACGGCGTGTCGTTGCCGAGCACGCTGAAGCTGAAGCACTGCGGGCCGCGTTCCTCGATGCAGTACGCCGGCGTGCAGCTCACCGGGTAGCTGCGCAGGCGGCAGGCGAACACGCCGACCGCCGGGATGTTGTGGCGGCCGCGCCGATGCACGCCGCCCATGCGCCGCACATCGACGCTGTGCGCGAACGGATCGAACGCGCCGTTCGCCCAGCCGAGTCGTTGCAGCCGCCCCGGATCGCGCAGGTCGGCCGTGCCGCCGCGCTGCGGATGTTGATGATCGAGGTGCTGCATCCAGCCGAGCCGGCGGTAGAACTCCACCGCGCGCGCCGGCCAGCCGGCCGCGTCGCGGGACAGGTCTTCCAGCAGCGACAGCGTGCCCTTGCGCCGGCGCGCGTCGATCGTGTTGGCCACGTCGGCGCGCGGCGCCAGCACGCGGCCGAGGCTGGCGTCGCGGCGCCCGTCCTCGCCCAGCGTGGCCGCTTCGGGCAACAAGCTGTAACCGAGCAGGTCGCCGATATACGGCACCACCCAGTCGTCGCAGGTCTCGATGAACCAGTTGTCGTACAGCCGGGCGATGTCCTGCTCGAGCACATCGGCCTGGCTGGCCAGCACGCGCAGGAAGTCGCGCAGCGGCCAGCCCTGCTCCGCATCGCGCATGCGATAGACCACCGGCAGCAGGTCGTACAGCCGATCCGGGCGCGCAGTCATGGCGTGGCCTCCTGCAGCAGCAAGGTGTCGGGGACGTTCGGCGGCAGGTAGGCGAGCTGCGCCGGGCGCAGCGTGCCGGTGTCGTCGTAGCGGGCGGGCAGCACCGGCACGCGCGGCTGCACCGTCGTGGCGGTCGCGGCGGTGACGTGGGTCATCAACGCGGCGCCATCGCCCTGCTTGCCGTTGTCGCCGGCGCCGAAGCCGGCCAGCAGGGTCGCCTCGTCGAGGCTGCCGAACGCGTCCACGTCGACCCAGGCCACACCGCGCACCGCCTGCATGCAGGCAACCAGCTCGCTGAGATAGACGGCCTGCGCCAGCGCGCGCCGCTCGAAGCCGAACGCATCGAGCAGCGCCGCGCGCACGGCCGGCTCGACCGATTCCCATGCGAAGTCCGGCAACAGCCCCACCTTCGCGCTCACGGTCAGCGCCAGCAGCTCGCGCACGTCCAGGCGCACGGGCAGCGACGGATCGCCGTAGCGCTGCAGTGCCTGCAGCAGGTTGCGGTAGAGGTCGGAGCTCGGGTCGATCGGCGCATCGGCGGCACCGGCGATGGTCACCTGCACCCGGTGGCCGAGCTTGACCGCCGCCGCCTTGCCGACGCCGCCGAACGTGCGCGCGAAGTCGGCGTAATCCGGCACCGAGACCAGCCGGTCCAGCGCCAGCACTGCCAGCGGCACGTTGCGGCGCGCCTGGTCGCGTGTCTCCGCGTCGGCGCCGCCGGAAGCGCGCAACGGGTTGATCACGTCCTTGACGCCGAGCGGCCGGGTCGCCAGCAGGCTGACCTGCTGCGCGCGCACGTTGCCCGGCGTGCCGATGCCGTTGCGGTAGGTGGCGACGATGTTCTCGATGCCGGTGGGCAACCGCGCGCCGTGCGTGCCGTCGCCGAACTGCACGGTGGTCTTGCCGCCGTCGTCGATGGCGGTGACGAAGTGGCGCTCGGCCGCGCCGGCGAAGGCGAGGTTGCGCGTCTCGTGCCACTGCATGCCGTTGACGCGCAGCGTGAGCGTGCTCTGCACGCCGTCGACGGTGGCGGCGGAAACGTACGTCAGCGGCGACTGCTTCAGCACGAAGGCCTGCATCGACAACGCGCCATTGCCGCTGCCGAGCACCTCGTTGCGCGTCTCGCCATGGGTGGCGCGCACCACGTTGGCGCGCACCGTCACGCTGTCGCGCACGTAGCTGTATGCCAGGCCCTGGTTGGCGAACACCAGGGTGCTGTGCACGGTGTCGCCAGGCAGGTCCGCATCCGTGCCCTGCTCCACCGCGGCCAGCATCACCAGCTCGGCGGCGGTCACCGCATCGGTACCCGGCACGTCGCTGCGCCGGCCCTCGACGATCACCCAGCGGCCGGCCTTGAGGCCATCCACCGCGCCATCGAGAGTGAGCCGGGTGGCGCTGTCGCCGGTGCTGCGCGGGCTGCCGTCGGCGACGAGCGCGCCGACCTCGTCGCCGATCACCAGCTCGGCCAGCGGCAACGACTCGCTTTGTGCGTGGACCTGCGTGGCACGCAGGGTCGACATGCTCGGCGCCTGCCACACGGACGTATCCGCATCCGGCTTGACCAATTCGATCCCGGTGGTCTTGCCGCTGATGCCGTAGGCACTGCGCGGATGCACCTGTACGCGCCTGGCCTGCGCGACGACCGGCGGCCCGTAGCGCCCCGACTGGATCAGCAGGAAGCTGCCCGCCTGCACGCCGTCGTAGGCGTTGTCGAGCTGCACGAGGTCGTCCTCCTCGCCGCCGTCCGCGATGGCATCCCAGTCGCCGTCGGGCCTGGAGACGTAGGGCACGGTGCCCTTGGTGGCGGGGTCGTCATTCAGTCCCAGCCCCATGATGCGCGGCGCGTTGTAGCCGAACAGCGGCGCGGCCAGGCGCAGCGCGTACACGCCGTTCAGGGTCGGCGAAGGCTCGCCCTGCGGCACGCTGGCCCAGGCACGGTAGAAGGTGTCGTGCAGCTGCGGCGCGAATTTCAGCAGCAGTTGCGGCCGCGCATCGCTGGCCTTGCCGAGTGCCGCGGCGACGCTGCGTTGCAGGCGCAAGCTGTTGGCCGGCTGCAGCGTGGCTGGCCGCGTCAACGCGCCGAACAGCGCACCGAAGCCGCCCGCCGGCGGCGGGCTGACGGCGCCGTCGCCGCCAAACGCCTTCACCACGGCCAGCAGGAACGCCTGCGCCGGGGCCGGGCCACCGGCAAGATTACCCACCTCCAGGCCGAAGCTCCCCAGCAGACGGTTGACGCTGCCGGCGTCGCCGCCGCCGAGCAGCAAGCCGCGGTAGAGCCTTTCGATCCGGTCGCGCAATGGCGTTCCGCCGGACAACGCGGCGATCGCCACTTTCGCCGCCGCGACGATCAGCCCCTGCAATGCGCCGAACGGCTGCAGCAGCAGCCTGCTGCGCCCGCTCCGCGGCTGCACCTCGATCGACTGCACCTGACGAACCACCGGCACGCCGTCGGGCAGTTCGCCGAACACGAACAGCAGCCGATCGTTCGGCTTCAGGCCGGTGGCCGTGCTGGCCACCCACAGCGCGTCGAGCGTGGCGACGTTGTCCAGCGTGATGTCCTGCGGCCGCGTCAGCCGCGGCCTGAGCGCGTTCCATTCGTAGCGCGCATCCAGCGGCTCGGCGGTCTCGAAGGTCTGCATCTGCTCGCCGGGCGCGGGCACCGACTGCGCGCGCGCGCCGGCAGGGATGGTCACCGGCGGCGAATCCTTTTCCACCGTATAGGCGAGGTACACGCTGGCGGCCACGCCCGGGCGCAGCCGGTAGTCCACCAGGCGCGCCAGTTCCAGCACCGAACGGCGCTCGGTAGCGGTGCGCAGGTAGGCCTCGTTGGCGATGCGCTCGGTGTAGAAGCTCAGCACGTCGGCGCCCACCGCCCAGGCGTCGAGCAGGGCCATCGCCGGATCGTCCGCTTCGCGCGTGCGCAGTCCGGCCAATGCCGGCAGCGCCGCGTCGCTGAGAGCGGCCTGCATGGTGGCGCGGAAATCGGCGTAGCGGCCGACGCGGTAATCCAGCGCCGCCAGCCCCGGCCGGTTGGCCAGCGGCAACGGCGTGCCGGCGATCGCGCCGCAACCGCAGGCGCAGGCGTGCTTGCCACAGGCGCTGCAACAGCTCATCGGCCACCTCCCAGCGTGAAGCGGATGCTGCCGTGATCGGGATGGTCCGGGTCGTTGTCGACGCGCGCGATGTCGCGCGCGGCCAGGTGCAGCACGCCGTCGGCGGGCACGCCGTCGGCCGGGTCGTCGGCGCGCACCAGGCACGACACTTCGACGTGGGCCACGCCGGTGATCGCCTGCGCCTCGGCCAGCAGCGCGCTGACGAACACCGGCGCACCCAGCTTCAGCCGGTCCGGATGGAAGAAACCGGGCGTACCGTCGCGGCGCAGGCCGGCGCCGAAGCGGTCGCGCAGCTCGGCCTCGACATGGGCGACGAGAAAGTCCGGCCGCACGCAGACGTTCAGCGCGATGCGCAGCGGCACGTAGCCGGCGGCATGCACCTCGACGTCGTGGCCGATGCGGCGGTAGCGCTCCAGTTGCGCCCTGATCCGCCGCGCCAGGCCCTCCGGCAGGTCTTCGCGGCCCAGTGGATCGACCGCCACGTCGGCGGCGTACCAGCTGCCGCTCCATTCCAGCGCGGCGGCGGCGCCCTGCAGCTCCGGCGCGCGCGCGGCGAACCTCGCGTAGTCGTCGGCGACGATCGCGCGCAGCGGCTTCGCGCGGAACGCGCCGGGCGCATACAGCTTCACCTCGGCCAGGCTTTCCGGCGCGGTGCCGCCGCTGGCCGGCAGCGGATTGCGCGGCACCAGGTCGGCCGACAACACGCCCGACTTCAGCGCCAGCCACACGATGCTGTCGCGCCCGACGTTGCCGGCCGGGCCGTTGCCGATGCGCGAGGCGGCGCGGAAGAAGTCGCCGGCCTGCGGCTGCGCGCCGAGCACGCCGTCGCCGAAGCGCAGGTGCGCGGCGCCGTCGTCGTCGATCTCGACCACGAAATGGCGATCGTCCGGGCCGCTTTCCAGCAGGTTGTAGCGCGGCTGCCAGCGCCAGCGCGGGTCGGGCGTACCGGCCACCAGCACGTCGGCCAGCGCGCCGCCGTGCACGGCGAGCTGCGGCAGCGCCTGGCGTGGGTCGCGCGCCAGCAGCCGACACACCGGCGCGTGTGGCGGCAGCGGCTCGGCCCAGGTCAGCGGCACGTCCGGCAGCACGTGGCCGGTGGCGGACGGCGGACGGCGCACGTCCGGCACCGCGCCGTCGCAACGGCAGCAGCCGTACTGCGTGTCGCCCGGCACCAGCCAGCAATCCTCGGCCAGCGTGCCGCAGCGCGCGCAGGCATCCGGCATCGCGGCGAGCGCGGCGGCGAGGCCGGGGTAGTCGCCATCGCTGCCGCTCGGCGTGCAGATGGCGCTGGAGGTGCACTGCCCGCGCACGTGTTCGCCGTGGTCGACCAGCAGCACGTTGCCGCGCGCGAGGCTGACGTCGTGCAGCCACGCGCAGTCGGGCGAGGGCGTGCGCACCGACAGGCACAGGTCGAACGGCAGCGCGTCGCAGGGGTCCCACGCCACCTCCAGCAGCAGCGTGCCGTCCAGCGGATCGACGGACGTCTGGACGGCCGTGAGGCGAACCGCATGGCGATGTGCGGGATCGGCATCGGCCGGATTGCCGGTCTGCGGGCCCAGCACTTCCTCGAAGATCAGCAGGTCGCCGACAGCCAGTTTCAGCGCGCGCGCCGGCGCGCTTGCGGTATCCGTTGCCGCCAACAGCACGGCGGGCGCCTCCGGCGCCGGCGGCGGCGTGTCGACCAGGGTGGCGCGCGTGCTGCCGCGCGGCAGGCAGCACAGCTCGTCGCCCCAGGTGTGCAGGCGGATCGCGCTGTGCGCGGCGACCACGTCGAAGCGGGTCATGCCATCCAGCGGCATCGGCTCGTAGATCAGCGCGCCCGCCGCCCGCGCCGCCGCGAGCTGGTCCGCGTCGATGATGCCGGGTGGCGGCTGCGTCGGCCCCGACGGCGGCACCAGCAACAGCAGGTTGGCGAGGTCCAGACTCAGGTCGTTGCTCGAGGCCAGCGTGACGAAGGCGCGCGCGTTGCAGCCCTCGTGCATGCGGTAATCCACCAGCCGCGCATGCCGGCGCACCGAGATGCGCTTGCGCGCGGTGCCGAGGTAGGCCTCGGTGGCGACCGCGTCCTGGTAGTAGCTGAGCTGGTCGGCGGTATACGCCAGCGCCTCCACCAGCGCGATGCCGATGTCCGGCACGTGGCGCTCCTGCCATGCCGGCATGTCCAGCGCGAGGCGATCGAGGAACAGCTGGCGGAAGCTGGCGTAGTCCTTCGCCAGGTAGTTGATTTCCGGCGCAGGCGACGGTGGCCGCACGCATGGCGCCTCGTCGGCGCAGTCCAGCGTCTTCGCGCAGTCGAGGCGGAAGTGCAGCGTGGCGCAGGCGTAGCGCGGATCGAAGCCGGGATACGCGCGCCAGCTCGCCGGATCGTTGCCGGAGGTCGCCTCCACCAGGCACAGGCAATACGCGGTGTGGTCGCCTTCGCGATCCAGCAGCACGCGCAGGCAGGCATCGTCATGCCGCTCCGGCTCCAGCTCGGGATTCACGCCGAGCACGCGCAGGCCGGTGATGCGCTCGCCGCCGCTGATGCGCACGTTCGCCACGCCCAGCCCCTGCGGGATGTCGCCGAACAGGTGCACGCACAGACTGGTGCCGTCATCGCCGACCTCGACGTAGTCGATGCCGTTGAGCGTGCCGGCCCGGCGCAGCTTGTCGCGCCGCGCGGGCACGCTGCAGGCCGGCAGCGGCGCGCAGCCGATGGTGCCGAGGCTCGCCGTTTCGTGCGCGGTGTTCATGGCAGGCTCCGCACGAAGCTGTCGCTGCGCGTGTCGCCGCTGGCGCGCACGGTGTAGCTGAGGTCGACGCGCAAGCTGGCGTCCTCGCTGCTCACTTCCAGGCCGCCCACCTCGATCACGTCGCCCAGCCAGCGCTGCAGCGCCGCCTGCAGGGTGAACTGCAGCGCGGCGGCCAGTTCCGGGCTGTTCGGCGCGAACACCAGCTGCAGCAGGCCGCTGCCGAAGTCGGGGCGGTTCACCCGCTCGCCGGGGCTGGTGAACAGCAGCTGCTCGATCAGGTCGCGCACGTGCTCGTCGTCGCCGGTCTCCGCGGTGCGGCCGCGCGGATCGAAATGGAACGGGTAGTCGATGTTCATGGCGTCCTCACATCGCGGTGACGCGCGTCTGGCTGGCGACGATCGCCAGCGGCGTGCCGGTCGGCGCGCAGATCGCCTGGCTGTCGATGAGCAGCAGCGGCTGGCCGTTGGAAGTGACACGGATGGCGGCGGTGACGAACTGCGCGCTGACGCACGGCCCGTTCGCGGCCGTGGGCGGCGGCAGCGTGCAGCCGGCGACCAGCCACGGCGCGGCAATCGTCACCGTGGGCTGGCCGCTCACGCTGACGCGCGGATTCGGTGCGGTGGCCTGCGCCTGGCCGCCGTGCGCACACAGCACGCTGGCACCGACATGGATGAGGAAGCCCGGCATCGCATGCCTCCTAGGTGACCACCAGCGCGCCGTTGTTCACCGTCACCGTCGGCCCCGCGAGCACGATGGTGGCGCCCTGGCCGTTGGAGATCGTGATGCCGACCTCGTTGACCATGATCATCGCGCCGGTGACGCTCTTGATCAGGATGCCGCCGGCCGGCCCCGGCACGTCGCTGATCGCGATGGTGTTCTGCAGCCCCGATTGCAGCACCACGCTGGGGCTGGCCGGGTTGCCCGCCAGCGCCAGCGCCGGCACTTCCGCCGCGCTGCCCCAGAAGCCGCCGACCCAGATCGGGTAATCCGGATCGCCCTGCTCGAACTCGATCCACACGCCGGCACCGATCTGCGGCACCACGTACACGCCGCTCTGCTTGCCGGCGATCGGCACGCACGGCATTGCCCAGCTCGACGGGATCAGCCCGGACACGTCCGGCACCATCACCTGGAGGCGCCCGCGCTGCTCCGGGTCCACGTTCTGGACCACCGTGCCGCGGTACTTGCCGAAGAACTTGTTCATGGCGGCACCAGCGGCACGGTGGAGAGCAGGCCCTTGCGCGACAGCTGGAAGCTCTGCCGGTACTCGCCGCGCTTGATCGTGTGGCGCACCTGGCTGACGTAGTGCAGGCCGTCGAACGCGGGCCCCACGCCGCGCACGCCGACCAGCTGGCGCGGCTTCAGCACGCGGCCGTAGCGCACCACGTCGAGGCTGCCGCGGCCGGTGACGGTATCGGCCGACTTCGCCGCCTCGGCCATGCCCAGCAGCAGCGCGCGCTGCGGCGAATACTTGGCGGTCTCGGGCAAGGGGCGGAACTGCTGCGGCGGCGGATCGAGCAGGCCCAGCGGCGGATTCAGCGGACCGATGTCCGGAATCGGCAGCGGCAGCGGCAGCTTGGTCTGCTCGTTCTGGATGTAGACCACCGGCAGCTGGCGCGCGTTGCCGTCGTAGCTGAAGCTGAGCTCGTCGACGTTGCTGGCCGCGTCCATGTCCGCGTTCAGCGCCGGCTGTGGCACGCCTACCTTGATCTTCGGCCCCCAGTACGCGGTGCTCGTGCCGGGCAGCGGACCGGGATCGAGATAGAACACGTAGCCGACGCGCTCGGCCAGCAGGCGGATGTATTCCAGGTCGTTGCCTTGCTGGGTGGGAATGCGCTGGGTCGGGATCGGCACGTCGATGGCGATGCTCGGGATCACCAGCGGCACGATGCCGAGGAAGGCGTACTTAGCCAGCAGCAGCGCCACGATGGCCTCGGCCGGCATCGCCGGGTACGGCACCCCGGGCAGGCCGGAGAACTCGAGTTTGGTCATCACCGTGGTGAGGTCGTCGCCGGTGACCTGCAGCGTGGTGTGGCGCTGGTCGGCGCCGGGCAGCACTTCGGTGCGGGTCACCACGCCGTCGATCAGCACCTGCGGCATGCCGTTCACCGTGGCTACCACGATCACCCGCAGCAGCGGCACCACGCCGCCGCCGGAGAGCAGGAACAGCGTGTGCAGCGGCGAGCGCACGCTCAACGTGAACTGCAAAGTGAACGCGCCCGCGCCCTCGTCCGGCGCATTCACCTCGACCTGGGTGAGCGCATCCAGCACGAGCTGCGGCACCGGCACCGGCACCACCGGGCCGACCAGCAAGGTCAGGTGCACGCCCTCAAGCACTTGGCACCCCCGGGATGCCCTCGGGCAAGGTGATGCGCAGCTTCCGGCCAATCGTGTCGGTCAGCTCCTGCGGCCGCAGCGCGCGGTTCGCGTCGCACAGGCGCCAGAACTGCTCGGGATCGCCCAGGTACTGCGCCGCGATGTTGTCCAGCCGCTCGCCCTGCACCACGCGGTGCCACTGCAACAGCGCGAAGTTCTCCGGCGCCGGCACGAAGCGGCGCTTCAGGTAGGTCACCATGCTGCCGTCGGCGCGCACCAGGCTGGTGGTAGGGGTCAGCGCGTAGCGGCTGGTGGGCGGGAAGTTCGAGGTCATGGGCATCTCCGTGGCGGCGTGTCGATCGCTGCGCTGGCGTCAGGCGTACACCGCCTCGCCGCGATCCTTGCGCGAGCGCAGTTCGGCCAGCATCTGCTGCTCGCTCTCGTCGGCCGCCCAGGCGGGCCGCAACTGGAAATGCGGCTGGTCGACGATGGTCTTCCAGTTTCCGCCCCACTCCAGGCCCAGATCCATGCCCAGCGCGCCGACGGCCTTGTACTTGGGGGAGTCCGGCAGGTAGCGGTTGCCCTCGAACACGCCAACGTCGAACGCGATGCCGAAGTTGTGGTTGGAGTAGCCGGCGCGGGCGTTGGTCACCTTGTTGCCGGGCGCCGTGCGCCCCTGCGCATACAGCGCCGCCTGCTCCTCGTAGCTGCGCAGGCCGCTGATCACGCGAATGGTGATGCCGGCGGCCGCGGCCTTCTGCACCAGGGCGCGCGCGATCGGGCGCACTGGCGGCAGCAGCGTGGCGATCACGTTCTCGCTGCGATCATCCACCGGCGAAACGGCTTCGGCCGGCTTCATCTGATCGATCTTCTTGTCCACCAGCCGCGCGTAGATCGCACCCCAGGTCTGCGGGCCGGCCTTGCCGTCCACCTCCACGCCGAGGGCCTGCTGGACGGCGGCAATCATTTCCTCGATACGCATGTCGCTCTCCGTTTCGTGCGATGCCCGGCTTTCACGGGCGCAAATACGATTCCCGCGCCCCGCTCACGGCACGCCGCTCAGGCCGAGCGCGGCCAGCTGGCCGCCGGCGCCGCCGGCCAGGCGCTCCTTCTGTTGCAGGTAGCTCATGAACAGGCTGGCGGCCTTGTGCCCACTCGGCACGTCGTTCACCGACAGCACGCGCAGGCCCAGGCTGACCTTGGCGCGGATCGGGTTCAGCGCGGTGTCGAACGCTTCCTCGGTGATGCCGAACTCGGTGACCCGCACCGGCAGGATGCGCGAGCGGCTCCACACGAACAGCGCCAGCGGCGTCTCCATCGGCACGATCTCCAGCGTGCCGATCTGCGCCAGCGCGTCGTTCGCGCGCAGCTGGCCGCTGCTCGGGTAGACCATGGTTTCCAGCGCCGCCAGCTGGGCGAAGATGCCGGACCGGGTGACGCCGCCGTTCTGCTCCGGGAACTCCAGCTGGTCGGTGGCGTCGATCTCCGCCTCCAGCTTCAGCGTCTCCACCGGCGGCCCCTTCAGCCGCAGCGCCTCCGAACGGTCGCCGCCATCCGCACTCATTCCCTGCACCTGCAGCGAACGGGTCAGCGAATCGGGGTTGTACTGCAGCGCGATCACCCGCCGCACCGCCGAGCTGGCCGCATCGATCAGCACGATGCCGCCCTTGAGGATGCGCGGGGAACCGGGGAAGGCGCTCATGGGTGGTCGCCCGTCCTGGCCGCGCGCAGCACGTTGGGGTTGATCCGGATGTTCGGGTCGATGCGGCGGGCCGCCTCGACGTTCGCCTGCGCTTTCTGCGGCTGGCCCAGCACCACGTAGGCCTTGGCCAGCGCCGCATGCGACGCGGCAGGCAGCGCCGCGTCGGTCGACTGCAACTGCCGGGCGATCTCGGCGATCTGATGCTGGCGCGCGCTGTCCGCCGGCGTGGGCGCCGGGACGGCGGCGGTACCGACGGGGGCCGTTGTCGCCACCGCGGTGTTCGCGGCCGTGGACGGCACGCTGACAGCGGGAGGCGGCGCCGCGATCGGCGCATTCGCCTGCACCTGGTTCAACTTCGCGGTGAGCACCGGCACCAGGGTGGCCTGCACCTGCGCCGACGGCTTCTCGCGCAGCACCGACCTGGCCAGGTCGTAGGCCTTGTCCACCTCGCCGATCGCGCGATAGCCGTCCGACACTTGCGCCTGCAGCTGCGGGTTGTCGGCCGCGCGGCGTTCCAGATCGGCCAGCACCTGCTGCGCCTGCTGCTTCTGCGCCGGGTCAGTCGGTGCCTGCGGCTGCGTGCGGATGCGGTCCAGCTCCACCGTGTCCTGGCTGAACTTCACCGCCTGGATGCCGGGGAAGCCCATCAGCACGATCGCGAACACGATCAACCCCATCGCCATCTTGAAGTCGCGCCGCTGCACGATCATCACCGTGATCGCCGCCAGCGCGAACACGAACAGGATGAAGCCGCACACCAGCATCAGTTTTTCGTAGCCGTAGAGGCCGTCGAAGATGTTCATGTTCATTCGCCCTCCCTCATCGTCGGCGCCTGCGGCGTGCGTTCGCGCAAGTTGCCAACAGCGCGGGTGCACATCCGCAGGAACGTGGAGTTCGACAGGCGGTTCCAGTAAGGGATCGGCGGGTTCGCCGAGACGTAGTCGTCGCCCTGCTTGACGATGACCTCGACCTGCGGCCAGCTCCCCGGCTTCGGCCCCTTGAAGAGGTAGTCGAGCACCTGGTCCCTCGGCACCGGCGGCCCGCCGTAGTAACCCCAGGTGGCGTTGGCCGCCTGGACCTCGCCGAGCACCTTCTGCTTGTCGTCGTCGGAAAGCGCGTCATAGGCACGTCGGCTTTCCACCCCGAACGTCACCGTGGTCGCCAGCGGCTTGCAGCCTTCGCCCAGCCCCGCGGCGGTCGGTGCCTTGCCGCCACGCGCCAGGTTGTCGGCAATCGTCTGCTCGAAGGCCGCCGTCACCTGGCAGCCGTAGAGCACGACGCGATTCGGACCGAACTGGTCGCGCCATCCGACGAACGCGCTGTCGCCGCCGAACAGGGCCTTGATGGCGGCATCGTCGTAGAAGACCGCGTTCTTCTGCCAGTCCGGCGGCGCCTGCGCACCGAGCCGGTTCTGCGAGGCGTGGATCGCCAGCACCAGCGTCCAGGGCTTGTCGATCCTGCGCTGCATCAGCCGGGCCTTGGCGGCGGCCAGGTCGGACACCAGCACGCCGCCTCCCAGGTCGAGTCCCGGGTCGCGCACCACGATGTGGAAATAGGCCGTGGACGGATCCGGGGTCACCGGCGCAGGTTGCTGCCTGGCCGCATCGTCTTTCGCCTTGTCCTTCTTCCCGTCGCGCTGCAAGGACAGGCGACCCGCAGCGCCCTGCTGCACCACATGGGTCAGCTCGTGCGCGAGCAATCGCGCCCCCCTGGCACTGCCGGGGTCGAACTGCCCGGCTCCGAACACCACGTGGTTGCCGACCGTGTACGCGTGGGCATCCACTTCGTGCGCCGAGCGCGCCGCGAGTGGGTCCGCGTGTACGCGCACGCCGCTGAAGTCGTGACCGAAACGCTGCTCCATGTCCTGGCGCAAGGCACCATCCAGCGGCCGCCCACCGCCGGCCAGTGCCTCGTCGACGCTGGCCGGCATCGCCATGGCGGCGTCGCCGGTGACGCCTGACCCGGAAGGCCGCACATAGGCATGTGCACGCCCTACCGTCACCTGCTCGGCAACGCGGTCGGCTTCGCGCTCCTGCGGATCGCTGCTGGCGCCGATGCTGAGCTGGCGCTGCACGGCGCGGCGCTTCGCGGAGCATTCCGCACACTCGACGTCGCCATGGCTATGCGTGCCGCACGCGCATTTTCGCTGCAGCCGGCCTGGAGGCCGCGTGGTGGCAAGAGCGACACCAGGCGCCGCTCTTCCCGGCCTGCGGTCGCTCACCAGGCCGATCATGACTTGGCCCCCTTTCTGACCGCCTGCTTGAGCGAGGGGGCGCAACCTTCAGTCGAATGATGCGGGTACCAATGAATATCGAATGGGTCACCCGCGTATGCCGACGGGCACATCGGCTTGCAGTTGTTCCTGTCGCCGGACGGCGGCGACCCGCCCGAAGGCCAACCGTCGTAACCGGCATGGGCCCAGGCAAGTGCCGGCTTGAAATTCGCCGAAGGCGTGGCAAGACCGGAAACGCCGGAACCCTTGTACAGGTCGATCAAGGTCTTCATGTCCGAGCGCGTGAAACCGAAATGAGGGTCGGGGTTCTCGCGCGCACAGAGGTTGAACATCGTTCCGTAGATCACGTAATTCGGTGAACCGGCGTAGTAGCACTCGCCACCAACCTGCACGGATTCGCCGCATTCCTGGCCCTTGGGCGCACCGGTTGTCGCGCAATGCCTGGGCTGGTAGTCGCTGCTGATCCAGCGGTCGTTGTGCAGCTGGACGATGTCCCAGGAGCAGTAGCCCACACGCACGCCGACCAGTGCGCCGCAAGCGTCCTCGCGCTGCTCCCTGGTCCAGCCGGCGAACAGGCTGCGGGCCAGGCCCACCGCGCGGGCGACCTGCGCGGTCACGTCGGGACCGCAGACGAACTTCGGCGCGGTTCCCTCGACCGGCTTCTCTTCGGACGGATCGACATCCACGCTGCGACCGACCTGCTCGATCACGACGGCCCGGTTCAGCGTGCGATCGAGCTTGCGCTGGTTGCCGGCGATGCAGTCGGTGAGCGCCGCGCCGTCGACCGAAACGATCTGCTTGCGCGCCTCGGGCGGCAACGCCGCATACAAGGCGTGTGCGCGCGCCTTGCGCAAACCCAGGTTCCGATCGGGTTTTCCGGAGCAATCGGACAGGCCGTGCAGGCTCCACTGCGTGTTGGAGGTAGCCATGAGGTTCACCAGCGCCTTCCATTTCGCCGCGCCCTTCAGGTTGCTTTTCACCACGCTGCTGTCGATGCCGAAACCGACCACGGCGAACCCGTTGATCGTCCTGCCTTCGTCGGAAAGCTGTGCGTAATCGTGCACGGTCATCGGGTCCGCATGCGATTCGGCGACCTCGCCCTTCTCGCGTGGAGGACACGTCTCGAGGGACAGCGACGCCTGCTCGCAGGCCACGAAGCGCTGCACCTGTCTTGCAGCGGGGCTCGGCGCGGGCTGTGTACCTGCTTCGCCGTTGGTCGCCGCCAGCGACGCTGGCGACGTCTGCTGCACGACGTGGGTCAGCTCGTGCGCCAGCAGGCGCCGGCCCAATGGCGCCTGCAGCGCAGGCGCGTCCGCACCGAGCACGATGTGATGGCCCGCGGTATAGGCGCTGGCGGCGACATCGCGCGCCGACCGTGCCGCCGCCTCGCCGGTGTGCAGGCGAACCGCGCTGAAGTCATGGCCGAAACGCGCCTCCATCTCGTGGCGCGGCCCGGCCGGCAACGGCTCGCCCGATGCGGCAAGCGCTTCGTCGACACTGTCCGGCACCATCGTTCCCGTCGCCGCCCCTCCGCCGCCGGCACGCTGGATCTGCGGTCGGGCCGTGCCGATTCCGGGTGGCGTCGAACTGGCCATCACCTGATCGGCCACGCGCTCCGCCTCGGCTTCGAGCGGGTCGTTGCTCGCGCCGATCGCAAGCTTGCGCTGCAGCTGGCCGTGCTTGCTTGCGCACTCCGCGCATTTGGCGTGACCGTGGCTGTGCGCGCCGCAGGCGCACTTGCGCTGCAGCTGCAGTCCCGCGGCATGCGGCGCCGCCGGCTTGGCCACGACGCTGGCGCTGCGCTCAGCCATGCCGGGCTCCGCTGCGCGCGGCCGGCTTCTTCGCCGCTTTCGACTTCTTCTTGCGCAAGGCGGCGAGGAAGGCGTCGAGCTTGCCCGCATCCAGCCCGCGCTTCTTCTTCGCGGTGTCGATCGCGTCGATGATCGCGTAGGCCTCGTCGCAGTACCTGGCGAGGAAGGCCCAGCTCATCTGCTGCTTGCGGCCCCAGGTGACGCAGACCGGGCCGCTTCGGGTATAGCCGGGCACGTAGACGTAGTGGCCGTTGCGCGGGTTCGGCTGGCCGGCCTTGCCGCCGACCACCGCCCACGGCTTGCCGGCGTAGAACTGGGTCAGCGCCGCGTCGGGCAGGGTGAAGCCCAGGCCCACGCCGATGTCCATGAACACCGCCCGCTTGAGCTCGCTGCGTTTGGCCTGGTCGATCTGCGCGAAGGCCTTGATCTTGTAGCGTCGCCTGGCCGCGAGCCAACCCCGCTTGCGCCATTCCTTCAGCGAATCGAGCACGACCAGGCCGCTGTCGACGCCGCCGCTCTCGCCGAAGTATTCGTGCAGCACGTCGTTGTCGCTGATCGCGATCAGCTTGTTCTGCTCGGCCTTCTCGAAGCGCAGGGTCTGGTGGGCGCGGCCGGCGATCACGCAGTCGCCGTACTGGTCGTTGCCGAACATCGGCGTGGGGATGCCGTGATGCACCACGTCGAAGTCGTACTCGGCCGGCAGCGCCGGCGGCGCCTTCAGCAGCGCGGCGAACAGCAGGTTGCGATCGTCGCGTTTGGCCTTGCGTTTGCCGAAACGCACGATGCCGTCGGGGCGGGGTTTGGGGATCGCGGTCATGTCAACGCTCCTTGCCCGCGACGGATGGGGCGGGCGTGATGCCCAGGCCGCGTTGCACTGCCGTGGCGATGCGCGGGCCGAGGCGTTCGTGCGGGTGGCCGGCCGACGGCAGCGTCACCGGCGGCAGCGCGGCGGCCGCGCCAAGGCTGCGCAGCGCGGCGACCGCGCCGGGTTGCGCCAGCAGGCGAGCCAGCTCGGCTTCGAGCGCGGTACGCACGCTGCCGGCGCGCTCGCCGCCGAGCGCGGCCTCGTCGATCACCAGCCGCTCGATGTGCAGCTCGATGCTCACGGCCGGCCTCCAGCGCTTTCCAGCCAGCGGAAATCGGCTTCGTTGACCGGCTTGTCCAGCTTGCGGTATTCGCCGCGCACGGCCTCGAGCAGCAGCGGCATGCCGATCTCGACGCCGGCCTTGGCGGCCATGAACGCGGCGTTCAGCGCGATGCCCTGGATGCTGCCGCCGGTGAGCGGCAGCCGCGCCAGCCGGTCGAAGTCCAGCGCGCCCACCGCGGCCTGCGCGGGGAACACCGAGGCCCAGATCGCGCGGCGCTCGGCCGCGCCGGGGAACGGGAAGTGGATGACGAAGCGCAGCCGGCGCAGGAACGCGCCATCCAGCGCGCCCTTCATGTTGGTGGCCAGGATCGCCAGGCCGCCGAACGACTCCAGCCGCTGCAGCAGGTAGTTCACCTCGATGTTGGCGTAGCGGTCGTGGCTGTCCTTCACCTCGCTGCGCTTGCCGAACAAGGCGTCGGCCTCGTCGAAGAACAGGATCGCGCCGCCGCCCTCGGCCGCATCGAACAGCTTGCGCAGGTTCTTCTCGGTCTCGCCGATGTACTTGCTGACCACCGCGGAGAGGTCGATGCGGTACAGCGACAGGCCCAGCTCGCGCGCCAGCACTTCGGCGGCCATGGTCTTGCCGGTGCCGCTCTCGCCGGTGAACAGCACGCTGATCGACAGCCCGCGGTTCATCCGCGCGCGAAAGCCCCAGTCGTCGTAGACGGTGCTGCGCCGGGCGACCTGGTCGGCGATCTGGCGCAGCAGGGCCTTCTCGCTGTCGGGCAGTTTCAGCTCGTCCCAGCCCGCCTTCGGCTCGATGCGCTGGGCCAGCTCGTCCAGCGCCGGCCGGGTATGCGCCAACGCGCCCTGCCACAGGGCCTGCGCCAGCGCGGCAGGCTTGCCCTCGGCCGCCGCCAGCGCGCCGTGCGCGATCTGCTCGATGCGGCCCAGGTTGAAGTCGAAATGGCTGGCCAGCTGCTGCGGCTGCGCCCCGGCGGCGTCGCCCAGCAGGCGCTGCCACAGCGCGCGCTGCTCGACCGCGCTGGGCTTGGCCACGTCGACGCTGAGCGCCTGCGCGGCCGTGCCTGCCCATGGCTCGCGCGCGTCGACGAAGACGAGCCCGCTGCTGCGCGCCAGGAAACGCCTGACCCAGGTGGCGGTGGCGTCGCCGCGCTCGACCTCGGCCGCGTCGAGGTACAGCGCCAGCGGCAACAGCTGGCTCTCGCGCTGCCACAACCGCAGCAGGGTTTCCTGCTCGGCCACCGCAGCCGGCAGCAGCTCGGCCGCGAGCCGGTACGCCTGCGCGCCGAAGGCGGCGGCGACGGTCTGCGCGATCGCCTGCTTGCTCACGCTGTCGCTGCCGAGCAGTTGCACCGCCGGCAGCGGCTCGCCCGGCGGCACGTGGCGCAGTTGGTCCAGCAGCCGGTCGGCCACCGCCTGCTGCGATGGCGGCAGGCTGGCCGGCGGCAACGCGGCAAGCAGCGGGCTCAGGCGGTCGTCCAGGTAGTTCATGCCCTTGACGAAGTTCACCACCCGCTCGTCGGCAGCGAGCGCCGCGCCGATCAGCGGCTGCGCGCCGGGCTGGTGGATCTCCAGCAGGCGCCAGTAGCGCAGCGGCCGCTGCGGCGACAGCGCATCCCAGCTGGGCGCGTCGAGCACCGCGAAGGCCAGCGCGAAGGTGGGATACGGCCGCGCCGGATCGTGCTGGGCCTGCGCGCACAGCGCCGGAAAGCGCGTGTCCAGCTCCATGCCGATGCACAGCAGCAGCAGGTCGCGCTCGAACGCGGACAGGCCGAGCCGGTCGGCGAGCATGGCCAGTGCTGGCGTGTATTTGCCGTCGTCGGCGCCGCCCGGCGGCGACGCGGCAGCGACTGCCGCACCCGGGTCCGGCACCTCGACGACGACCGGCGCGATCGCCGGCGGCGTGTCGATAGTGTCCACCTGCGCGCTCGCCAGCGATGCGCGTGCCGGCTGGGTGGCAAACACCCGCGCAAACCACGATTGCTTCGGCCCGTTCGGCACACGCACCGCCGGCGCCGATTCCATCAGCGCGGTGGCCGCCGCGGCGGACGCCGGCGGCGTGGCCGGTGCGTCGGGCGACTGCGCGGCGCGTTGCAGCCGCGCGCGCAACTCGGCCAGCGCCGCGGCAAGGTAGCGGTCGTTCGCCTGCAGCCAGGGCGCGTAGTCGTTCATGCCACCACCACCTGCTGGTCCGCGGCAAACGCCGGCGCGCTGCCGCTGAAGTCGACCGGGATGCTGTCGGCGCCGTCCACGCGCAGGCGCACGGTGTAGGTGCCCGCGGCCACGCCGGTGAGCTGGAAGACCAGCGCGCTTGGCTGCTGCGGGTCGGCCGGGTTGCTCAGGCTGGCCGGGGTCAGCAAGCGGTCGCCGAACAGCAGGAACACGCGCTGGTCAGCGCGGATGCGCGGCGTGCAGGCGATGCTCAGGCTGAAATCGCCGGCGGCGGCGGCAAGCGCGCCGAGCGCGATGCGCGGCGCCAGCACCAGCGGCAGCTCGTTGCTGAGCAGCGCCGGCTGCCCCGGCGGCTGCACCCGCAAGGCCACGGTGTAGATGCCCGGCGCCCAGCGCGCGCTGGCGTTCGCATCGTCGGCGGCGTCAGCCAGGTGCACGCCCAACGTGCCGGCGGCGGCGCCGGCCTGCGGCGCGACGTCGATCGGCGCATCGAGGCGAAGACTGCTGAAACGCGCCACCGCGTGCTGCGTGCCGAGCTGGCGACCGTGCAGCACGAGGTCCTCGCCCAGGCGCACGGCCGTCTGGTGGCGCGGATAGTCGAGCGCGTCCAGCACCGCGGCGGCGGATGCGCTGGCGAGCACGCCGCGATCCTGCGGGCCGCGCCGCAACACCGGCAGCGGCGCACGCATCGCCGCCTGGCTGTCGATCAGCACCACCGCCGCCTCGTAGACCGCCGAGGCGCGGTAGTTGGTCTGGAACGCGGTCCACAGCCGCGACAACTCGTCCACGCTTTGCGCCAGCGGCGTCACGCGCACGCGCTCGACCTGCTCGGCGAGATCGTTGTCCGGCAGCGCGTTGCGGATGTCGTTGCCGTCGAGCACGCCGCGGTCGTGCAAGGTGCTCATCGCCGCGGCCAGCACGCGATGGCTGATCGCGTCGTTGTCGTCCTCGCCGCGGCCCCAGGCGGTGAGCACGTAATGCAGGTTCAGCGCCAGCGGCGGCGGCGCGGTCTCGCCGGGACGCACTTGCCCCGGCAGGTCGAGGTTGCGCCAGGCGGCATTGGCGACCACCTGATACAGGAACACGTTGAGCTGCGCCTTGCTGATGCCCTTGCGCGCCACGTCCGGCGGCTGCAGGGTCACTTCCAGGTCGCTCAGTTCCGCATCCAGCACCGGCATCTGCGCCAGCAGCAGGTTGCGCAGCGTGCGCGTGGTCGCGGCGATGGCCAGCACGTTGCTCATGGCGAGGCCTTGCCGCGCTGGCGCAGGTAGTCGTCGAGGCTGCTCGGCTGCAGGCCATCGTGACGACGCGGTGGTGCAGCGGCGGCCGGCGCGGCGCGCACTTCGAGCCGGCCGATGCTGACGTGCACCACCGGTTCGCTGCCGGCCCGGTTCACGTTCTCGGCCTGCGCGTTGCGCGTGCTGCGCATCGCGGCTGCGTGGCCAGGGCGCACCGGTGCGGGTGCGCCGCCCGTCGTGGCGAACACCGGTACCGGCGCAGGCAGCAAGGCACCGCCCGGTGCCGGCGTGCGCGCCGCTTCCTGCCGAGCGGGCGCGACACGCGACTGCCGCGGCGACCTGGATGGAGAACTGGCCGCTGCGCGTTCGGGCGCGGAAGCCGCACGCGCAGGTTCGGCGCTCATCGCACGTACCGGCACCGCTGCGCGTGGCGGTGGTGGCATCGGCGCGCGCGGCGCATCCGCTGCGACGCGCTCCGGCATCGGCAAGGGCGCATGCTCTGCCGGCGTGTTGCGCGCGGTTCGTGGCGCGATCGACTCGTGCACGGGCGCCAGCGCGCGCGGTGGCGGTGCGGCATTCGGCGCGACCGGTAGCGCAGGGCTCGCATCGCGGGGACGCGCCGGCGCCTCGCGCTCGTCCAGTGACGGCATGATCGGCGCGCGCGGCAGCGGTTCGAACAGCGACGGCAGCCGCGGCGCCAGCGTGGCGTCGCTGCCGATCGCGCGTGCCGCCAGGCGGTCGAGGAAATCGCTCATGGCGCGCACAGCTCCAGGTAGGCCTGGCGGCGGCGCGGGCTCAGCGCGAGGATGTCGGCTTCGGCCCAGTGGTAGGCCTGCGCCAGCGTGTCCACCTCGCGCAACAGGTGCAGCGCCCAGGCGTGCAGCTCCTGCCACAGGAAGCGCGCGATATCGAACAGCGGCTGCCATTCGCGATCGCACTCCGGGCAGCGGAACGCCAGCTGCAGGTCGGCTTGCGGATCGGCCTGCGCCATCGCCCCTGCGATCTCCGCCTGCAGCTCGGGCGGCAGGCTGCGCGCGTCGCGCGACTGCTCGCCGCACTGCGCCGCGAGCACGCAACGGTCGAGCAGCAGGCCGCGCGCGGCTTCGGCGTCACCACATTGTTCCAGCGCCAGCAGGTCGCGGCTGTCGGGCAGGCGGAACTGCACGCGCACGCCATGCGCGGCATGTTCCAGCGTGGCGGCGACGGCGCCCGCCTCCGGCAGCCGCAGGTCGTCGCAACGGAACGTCGCCTCGACCGTGGCCGTGCACTGCGGGCAGGTCGCCACCGCCTCGATCGCACTGCCGAACAGGCGCTCGCGCAACTCCAGCAGCCGCGCGTCGCGCCGGCCCAGCGGCAGCGCGGCCAGTTCGTCGAGGGCGGCTTCGTCGTCGCAGCTGCAGCCGAGCAGCAACAGGGCGCGCGCCGCGGCGGACGGGTCGCCCCCGCGTTCCCAGACCTGCAGCAGCTGCGCGGGCGTGGGTGTGTGCATGGCGCTCAGGCAGGCACGCTGAAGCTGGGCTCGGCCGGTTCGCTCACGCCGGTGTCGCGCTCCCAGCCCTCGTTCTCCAGCTTCAGGTGCTGGATCGCCACCGCGTTCGCGTTGGCGTCCAGGTCGGGCAGCGCCTGGTATTCGGAGACCCAGCAGCGGTAGACCTTGTAGGCCAGCGCGAGCTGGCCGGCCTCGTTGTAGACCTCGATGATCAGGTCCTTGCGGAAGTCCTTCAGCGAGACCTCCGCGCCGAGCCCGGCGCCGAAGTTCCACACCTTGTTCGCCCACTTCTCGAACTCGGTGTCGTGGGTGACGCCGCGCTCGACGGTGATCGCCTCGTACTCGGTGCGGCCGGGCGACTTGCGCGTGCTGCTGGGATCGCCGCCCTCGCGGTGCTTGACCACCTCGGTGGTGCGCTTGAGGCCGGAGACCTTGCTGACGCCGGCCACGTAGCGGCCGTCCCACTTCACCCGGAACTTGAAGTTCTTGTACGGATCGAAGCGCTGCGCATTGACGCTGAACTGAGCCATGTTCTGTTCCTCACGACTGGATCTGCCCGGCCATCTGCTGCAGCTGGATGACCACGAATTCGGCGGGCTTGAGCGGCGCGAAGCCGACCACGATGTTGACGATGCCGAGGTTGATGTCGTTCTGCGTGGTGGTTTCCTTGTCGCACTTGACGAAGTACGCGTCGGCCGGCGTCTTGCCCTGGAACGCGCCCTGGCGGAACAGGTTCTGCATGAACGCGCCCACGTTGAGCCGGATCTGCGCCCACAGCGGCTCGTCGTTCGGCTCGAACACCACCCACTGGGTGCCGCGGAACAGGCTCTCCTCGATGAACAGCGCGGTGCGCCGCACCGGCACGTACTTCCATTCCGAACCACGCTCGTCGTTGCCCTGCAGGGTGCGCGCGCCCCACACCACGGTGCCGTAGACCGGGAAGTTGCGGATGCAGTTGATCGCCTGCGGATTGAGCACGCCGTTCTCGCCATCGGTGAGCACGGTGCCGACACCGAGCGCGCCGGTCACGCTGGCCTCGCTGCCGGCGGGCGCCTTCCACACGCCGCGCGTCGCATCGGTGCGCGCGTAGATGCCAGCCACGAAGCCGCTGGGCGGGAAGGCACGCGGGCGGTTCTGCTGCAGCGGATCGGCGGCGGTGATCCACGGGTAGTAGAACGCGGCGTTGATCGCGTCGTCGCCAGTGATGCCGCCGGGGCCGTTCTTCTGCGTGTCGAAGGTGGCGCCATCGGCGCTGTCGGCGATCAGGAACGCACGGCGATCGCGGCAGAATTTCTGCAAGGTGGAGATCGTGCCGGTGCCGGTTTCGCCCGGCACGCACAGCAGGTTAAACAGGTCGACGCGATCAAGCTGGTACAGGCCACCGCTGCCGGACAGCGGCAGCAGCGCGGTCTCGAACGCGGGATCGTTCGGCGCCAGCACCGTGCCGTCGGCTCCGCCGACCAGTTTCGCGCCGTCGGGAATGTTGCCGGCCGCGGTGTCCGCCGGCGGATCGGTGGCGCCGCCCTGCACCGCGGCGGTGACGTAGGCGGACTGCGCGGCCAGCACGCTGGTGACGAAGCGGGCGTCGTCGGTCTTCATCGACAGGTTGTCGAACGTCTCCACCGCCACGCCGGCAGGGCCGAGCTGCCAGTTCACCACGCTCAGGCGGAACCGGCTGGCGTCGAAGCTCGATTTCCGGATGACCACGGCGAAGTCGTTGGCCCAGAGACCTTCGCTGCTCGCGGCAAGCAGCAGCTTGCCGTCGAGGGTGACCTTGGCCGCCTTCGCGCTGGCGTCGACCAGGCGCACGATGTAAGCCTGCTGGCCGCCGTTGGCGAAGAACTGGTTGACCGCGTAGCCGAGCAGGCTGCGGCTGTCGATGCCGCCGAACTGGCGCGCGAAGTCGGCGTAGCCGAGCACCAGGGCGGCGCGCCCGGTCGGCCCGCGCGGCGCCCAGCCGGCGAACGCCGCGATCGACGTGGCCACCCCCGTGATGGTGCGCACGCCGCTGGGAATTTCCTCGATGTAGACGCCCGGATAGGTGAGCGCAGATGGCATGGGATCGGTCCTCCGAAAGTGAAAACCCCTGTGGCGATCAATGCGGCGGCGGTCGCCGGTGCTCGTTCAACGCGTACAACACCTCGCCATCGGGGAGCCGGTCGCGATGCAGCAGGCCCTCCGCCACCAGCGCCGACAGCACCTGCTCGATGCGCTGGCGGCTGTTCTCGTAGCGCTGCTGCGGCAACCACCAGTTGACGACGCCGCGCAAGGTGTCTGCCGCGCGCGGGTGATCCTGCAGATACGCCAGCACCGAATGGCGAATCTCGTCGTCATCGCTTGCCGGGGACCCGCTAGTCGAGGGCTTGGTCATGGCGACATCCCGCATCTGCGTCGACTCTGGCAACGAGTGTGCCAGTGGCCGCCGGCGTGAAAACGGCATGGCGCCGGGCCGCGGCCCCGCCGGCGGCGCTGCGACCGGGTCAGGACTGACCCGGCCCCGAGACGCAGCGCGAACGATTGCACCCGGTTTGCCCGGTTGCTTCTCCCGCGCCGCTTGCCACGGGGCAGACGCGGCGCAGGCTTCGGTCTGGTGCGGAGGGCGGCCACGGCGCGTTCAATGGGCGGTGCCGAAACCGGCGAAGTATTTCTTGAACGCGCCGATCTCCATCGCGAACACGCCATCGGTGGTCTTCAGCGTGATTGGCCGCCACCAGCTCACGTCGTACATCGAGATGGTGGCGTCCAGCACGCTGGCGGTGGCCTCGGTGTTGCCCCAGGGGTTGCGCAGCACGATCCAGCGCCGGCACCGGGCGTACGCCCAGCCGAGCACGGTGTAGCAGTGCGAGCCCACCACGTGGGCGCTGGCGTAGTCGACATGGTCGGGCGCCGCATCGCCGGTCGAGTAAGTCCACGCCGTCATCGGATTGAAGGTGCGATGCGACAGGCAGTTGGAGCGCAGCAGTTGCCACAGCTCGTCGGCGCTGTGGTCGGCGGTGTTGTAGTAGTGACGCGTGCCGCCGTTGAGTTGGGCGGTGGCCCACACGCAATCGCCCCAGGCGGTCTGGGTGATGTCGGGCATGTCGGTGGCGGTGCCGGTCTTGAGCTTGGCGTAGGCCTTCTCGTAGATGGCCGGCCAGCTCTCGCCGCTTTCGCTGGAGCGGCAGTAGATCGGGTAGCCGCCCGCGGTCAACGGCACCGCTTCGGTCACCTGGATCGCGCGGTCCAGGGTGCCACCGGAGTCGGGCTCGCAGAAACTGATCTGGTCGTTGAACTGCGCCTGGCTGGGGCCGGTGGCGCGGGTCTGGTGCGCCAGCCGGAACGGCGTGGCCCAGGCCACCGCCGACAGCGCCGCGATGTAATAGCAATTGGCCACGGCGCCCTGCACCGGATCGAAGAACTCGGCAGTCTCGTTGAAGAAGTCGCCCGATGCGGCCCAGTGCGCGCCCGGCGGCGTCCAGCCAGTGACGGCCAGTTGCTTGACGAGGTGGGTGTCGACGGTGATCGCACGCACCACGTCGGCGGACAGCGCGTTGCCCAGCTGCGAGTCGCGCAGCGCCGGCGGCAATCGCAGCACCACTTGCAGTCGCGCGAAGCGCGACAGGTCGGCGCACAGGATCGGCCAGTCCAGGATGGATTTCAGCGCGCCCGCCCTGGCCAGCGCGGCCAGCGTGGCGTACTGGTCGACGCTCTCCAGGCCACCGCCGGTGGCGTCGTTGCCTTCGCCGCGCGGTGGCAGGTCGAGCAGCGGCGAGCGCTGCGGCACCAGCTTGAGGTTCGCGTCCAGTGCCATGCCGATGTAGAGCGGGCCGCCGAACTTGGGATCGAACAGCTCCTCGTAGGGCGTGGCCAGCACCTGTTCCAGCACGCGGGGCACATCGGGAACCTCGTTCCACGGAATCGGCTGGCCGGCGACCAGCTCGGCCAGTGCGTAGGGGTTGATCACCGCGCAGTTCTGCCCTTGTCCCCCGCTGGCCGCGGCGGTGCGCGCACGGGCCGATGCCGACCGCGCAGGGGGTCGGCTGGATGCGGTTTTCGACTTGCTGGTTTTCGACGTTGCCATCTCGTTCTCCCCGGCCAGGTGGCGCGCCTTGCGCGGCCCGGAAGCCACGATCGCGACGCGGGGCCGGCTCGGCGGGATTCGTCACCTCCCCGCGGCGCCAGTCCATCGCTGGACTGGCAACAGGCATGCCATGGAACGGAGGACGAAAAATGGCGCGGCAGGTGGGCGCGAACGATTCCGCGGCCCGATGCCGGGGCAGTGCTGACCCGTTCCGCGCGCGCAATGGGTAACGGCGCACCCGCGGCCGCGGCGGCCTCGGAAATTCACTGGCGCGTGCGGAAAGCCTTGATGCCGATGCCGTGCTTGACCAGCAGCTTGCCGAGCTGGCGACGCTCGGTGCCGGACAGCCGCGCGGCGGCGCTGATGTTGCCGCTGGCACGTTGCATCAGCTGCACCAGGTAGTCGTGCTCGAACTGGTGGATCGCACGGGTCTTGGCCACGCGGAAGCCGAGCTCCGGTTCGTTCGCCCGCCGCCGCGGCTGCGGTCGCGGACCGATGAAGGCCGGATCGGCCGCGGCCAGCGCGGTCAGGCCGACGATGGCGTCGTCGCTGCACATGTAGGCACGCAGCGCGACGTTGTCCAGCTCGCGCACGTTGCCCGGCCAGGCATGTGCCTGCAGCGCCGCCATCGCCGGCTCGCTCCAGTGCTTGAAGGGGCCGTGCAGGCGAATCGCCACCGCGTGCAGGAAATGCTGCGCCAACAGGGCAACGTCTCCCTCTCGCTCGCGCAGCGGCGGCAACTGCAGGTACAGCGCATTGAGCCGGTACTGCAGATCCCGCCGGAAGCGGCCGGCCTCCACCTGCCGCGCCAGGCAGCTGTTGGTGGCGGCGATGATGCGCGCATCCGAAGTGCGCATGGCACCGCCGCCGACCGGGCGGTACTCGCTGTCCTGCAGGAACCGCAGCAAGGTCACCTGGCCCTTGGCCGAGAGCGCATCGACCTCATCCAGGAACAGGGTGCCGCCGCGCGCATGGTCGACCAAGCCGGGCTGGGCCACCTTGGCGTCGGTGAAGGCGCCGCGGCCATGGCCGAACAGTTCGCTCTCGATCAGGCTGTCCGGGATGGCGCCGCAATTGACCGGCACGAAGGGAAAATCCCGGCGAGCGCTGGCGTAGTGGATTTCGCGCGCGGCGACTTCCTTGCCGGTGCCGGTTTCGCCCTCGATCAGCACCTGCACGTCGCAGGCGGCAAAGCGCTGCAACTGCGCGCGCACCGCGACGATTGCCTGGGATTGGCCGATCATGATCGGCATCATCAGCTCCCGAAGTCGACCTCAAGAAAACCCCGCCGCGCCGTGATCGGCGTGCCTAGGAATCCCCCTGGCTTCCTTCCCGTCCGGCCTGGCGCCGCCGGATCGGAGCAACGGTCGCAGTATGCGCAGCCGGCGGCTGTAGTTCAAGAACGCGTCTGCTGCCATCCGCGGGAGGCCAAGGATGTAGGCGGCGACCTACGATCACCTGATACACGATGCCCGCACGGGGGATGCGGCAACCCGTCACGGAATCCAATTCGGCGATCACCGGGGTGCTGGCGTATCCTTGCAGGTTGACCGCCGCGCGCTTCGCGCCCCGCTGCATGGCCGCGGCCACGACCTCCTGCAACCCGACGGCCGGCGCCCTGCGCCGCCGATCACCCGGACGAGAACCTCCCTGATGGTGGCCATGGCAACCGAGCACGTGATCGACGTGCAGCACTGGAACGACACGCTGTTCAGCTTCCGCACCACCCGCGACCCCGGCTTCCGCTTCGACAGCGGCCAGTTCGTGATGATCGGCCTGGAGGCGGAAACCCGCCCGCTGATGCGCGCCTATTCCATCGCCAGCGCCAGCTGGGAGGAACACCTGGAGTTCTTCTCGATCAAGGTCGCCGACGGCCCGCTGACCTCGCGCCTGCAGCACCTCAAGCCCGGCGACCCGCTGATCGTCACGCGCAAGCCCACCGGCACGCTGGTGCTCGGCGACCTCAAGCCCGGCCGCAACCTGTACCTGCTCGGCACCGGCACCGGCCTGGCGCCGTTCCTCAGCATCATTCGCGACCCGCACACCTACGAGCGCTTCGAACGGATCGTGCTGGCCCACGGCGTGCGCCGCATCGACGATCTCGCCTACGCGCACTACCTGGAGCACGAGCTGCCGCAGCACGAATACCTGGGCGAGCTGGTACGCGAGAAGCTGATCTACTACCCCACCGTCACGCGCGAGCCGTTCCGCCACCACGGCCGCATCACCGATGCGATCGTCGACGGCGCGCTGAGCGCGGCCACCGGGCTGCCGCCGCTCAACCCGAAAACCGACCGCGTGATGCTGTGCGGCAGCCCGGCCATGCTCGACGACCTCAGCACCCTGCTCGACGGCCGTGGTTTCGAAGCTTCGCCGCGCACGCGCGAGCCGGGCGATTACGTGGTCGAACGCGCCTTCGTCGAGAAATAGCTGCGGGAACGCACCCTGTGCGCAACCTGGTCGTCACGTAAAAGCAAGCATCGCGCACACGGTGCGTTCCTGCAGTTCGCCGATGACCGGCCACGGCCGCGAAGGGTGCGAACGGCGCGCGGTTGCATGCCATAGTGTCCCCACCCCCATGGCCGTGCGGCCGTGACTCCCGCGTGACCGCGCCAACGGAAGCCCGCCATGGAAATCGCCCTCTACATCCTCGCCGCCCTGCTGATGCTCGGCGGTCTGGCCGGCTCGGTGTTGCCGGTGCTGCCGGGCATTCCGATGGTGTTCGGCGGGATCTGGCTGGCGGCGGCGGTGGATGGCTACCGCCATCTCGGGCTGTGGTGGCTGCTGGCCATCGGCGCGATCGGCGCGGTCGGGGTGGTCGTCGATTTCGTCGCCAGCGCGCTGGGCGCCAAGCGCGTCGGCGCCAGCCGGCGCGCGTTGTGGGGCGCCGGCATCGGCACCGTGGTGGGCATGTTCTTCGGCATCCCCGGCCTGGTCCTGGGGCCGTTCGTGGGGGCGCTGCTGGGCGAGTTGTCCTCGGGCAACAGCGTGCTGCGCGCGACCCGCGTGGGCGTGGGTACCTGGCTCGGGCTCCTGTTCGGCACGCTGCTCAAGCTGGTGCTGTCGTTCCTGATGGTCGGCCTGTTCGGCCTGGCCATGCTGCTGGGCTGAACACGCCTCTCAGCGCTGCGGGCCGGGGATCACGTACAGCAACACCGCAAGGAAATGCAGCACGCTGCCGGTCAGCACGAACAGGTGCCAGAGCGCGTGGTGGAACGGCAGCCGCCGCCACAGGTAGAACGGCACGCCCAGCGTGTAGGCCAGCCCGCCGGCCAGCAGCAGCGCGGTGCCGCCGGCCTGCAGGTGTTCGCTGAGCGGCTTGAACGCGACCATCCCGATCCAGCCCATGCCCACGTACAGCAGCACCGCCAGCTTGTGGTAGCGCTTGAGCAGGCCCAGCTCCAGCGCGCTGCCGGCCAGCGCCAGCGCCCATACCGCCGCGAACAGGCTCCAGCCCCATGTGGCCGGCAGGGCGATCAGGGTAAACGGCGTGTAGGTGCCGGCGATCAGCACGTAGATCGCGATGTGGTCGAGTGCGCGCAGGGTGGGCTTGGCACCCGCCGCGGGGATCGAGTGGTAGAGCGTGGAGGCGGTGTACAGCAGCACCAGCGATGCGCCGAACACCGCGCAGGCGACCACCGCCACTGTATTGCCGTGCAGCGCCGCGAACGCGACCAGGGTGGCCAGCCCGGCGATGCTGAGCACGATGCCCAGCCCGTGGATGATGCTGCTGGCCAGCTCGTCGCCGAAGCTGTAGCTGGGAATGACTGCGCCGGACGTGGCGGACATCGGAAACCTCCGGTGGCGCGGGGTGCGCCGACACACCTTGATCGCGCACGTGCGCCCCTGCATGCCTTGGCACAGGGTCGCACGCGCGGTGTCGCTATTCGATGATGAACGCGCCGAACGCCACGCCGAGGTTCCAGCCCTCGCCCTTGCCGCTGAGCGCCAGCGAGACATTGCCCTTGGTCAGCACCTGCGCCGCCGCCGACTTCTCCGCGCCTGCGTGCGCCACCGCTTCGGCATAGTGGCCCAGCACGTCGCGCACGTTGCTGACGCCAGTGAACTTGCCGATGCCGTCGGTGATCTTCGTCTTGCCGAAGGTCAGCCCGCCGCCCTTGGCGCGCAGCTTCACCTGCAGGCTCTGGCCGTTGCTGCAACGGACCGTGCCGGTGCCCTTGGCAGTCTTGTAGAACACCGACCAGCCGGACAGCTGGAACGTCATCTTGCACGAGATGTCGCCCGCCCGCGCCGTCGATACCGACAGCATCGACGCCGCCGCCAGCAGACCCGCGGCCCACCAGATGTTCATGCGCATGCCTTGGCTCCCGTGGAATCGGCCCGTCGCCGCGGGACGATTGTCGCAGAGGTTGCGCCCGATGCCACCTGCGTCGTTCGCCGATCGCCGTACGCGAGGCCTGGCGGCAGATGGACGTCCAGCCGTCCACTTGCGCGCGTCGACGCAACAGGCATAGGCTGCAGACGCGACAGCACGATCCCCCGGCGCGAGCCGCGTGGCTGCCGCTCCCGCCATGCAGCCAGGAGGTCGTCATGTCTTCCATCAGCCTGCCGCTTGCCCAAGTCCGCCCGGAACCCGCCCGCATCGCCGCGCTCAGTGCGGCCATCGCACTGAACCTTGCCGTGATCCTGATCGCCGCACGGCCGCTGCCGGTGTCGCTGCCGACCCTGCCCCGACTCGTCCCGCCGCCGGCGCTGGTGCGCCTGATATCGCCGTCCCCGCAGCCGCCGGCACCGCCGCCGGTGGAACTCAAGCCGCTGCCGCAGGCGCTGCCCACGCCGCAGGTGATGCCGCATCCGGTGGTGGCCCGTGTACCGTCGATGCCGGTCGCCGACGGCCAGCTCGCCGCGCCCGTGCAAGATGCGGCGCCGGCTGCGGCAACGGACAGCGGCACCCCGGCACCCGTCGCCGCGGTCGAAGCCAACCTCGCCTACCTGGCCCACCCCATCACTTACCCGGCGCATGCCTTGCGCGGGCATCTGGAGGGTACGGTGGTGCTGCGCGTCCTGGTGGACGAGACCGGCAAGCCGCTCGAAGTCGGCGTGCTGCGCAGCAGCGGCCACGCGGAACTCGACCGCAGCGCCCGCGAGCAGGTCCTGGCGCACTGGCGCTTCCAGCCGGCCATCGTCAACGGGCACGCGACGCGCGCCTGGGCCAGCGTGCCGGTCACGTTCACCCTGCGCGGCTGACCGCGGCGGCCGGACCCGCCCGCCCGGTACGCACCGATCACGCTGGGCGCAGCCGGATTGGCCGGCAGGACGGCGGGGAAGCCCGGGAGCCACCTGTCGCCCCGGCCGGCTTACGCCACTTTAACCGGGCGCATGATCCACTGGCGCCCCTTTATCCTGCTGGGAGGCCCGCATGGGCAGACCACGGCGAACCTTGAAGCTGTTGCGCGAGATCGCGCTGGAGCACGCGAGCGTGGCGCACCCGGACCTGGCTTCGATGGCACGCGAGCTGGGGCAGCTGGTGCACCGCGACAACACGGCGATCGCTGCGCGGCTGGCGCGCCTGCCGCGGCGCGGGCAAGGCCTCGGTCGCTGGCAGCTGGCGCAGCGCAACCAGCCGCCGGTCAGCATGCTGGTGATGGCGTGGCCGGCAAACCATTGCACGCCGGTGCACGATCATGCCGGCCTGTGGGGGCTGGAGCTGGCCCTGGTCGGTGCGCTGGAAGTGCAGTCGTGGCGCCGCGACCCGGGCTCGGGCACCTTGCGCGCGCTGGGCCGCGACTGGCTCGGCCCCGGCGACGGCATCTGGTTCGAGGGCGACCCCAATCACGTGCACCGCTGCCGCAATCTGTCCCAGCACGAGACCGCGCTCACCCTGCACGTCTACGGCGGCGAACTGAACCACTATCAGGCGTACGAGCAGACCGCACCCGCCGGGCCGTGGACCGCGCGGGCCACCGACTGCGCCGTGGCCGGGCACTGGCCGGCCTGACCGACGCCACGCCAGGGGAACAGGAAAACCGCATGTTTCGACGGGTCGCCATCATCGGCGGCGGCGCCGCGGCCGCCAGCCTGCTCAGTGAGCTGCTGGAGCGCGAGCCGCCGCAGCCGCTGCAACTGGACTGGTTCACCGGCGCCGGCGAATCGGTGCGCGGCGTGGCCTACGGCACCGGGTCGGAGCGCCACCTGCTGAACGTGCGCGCCGCGTCGATGGGCATGTTCGCCGGCAAGCCGCAGGGCTTCCTGGATTTCGTGCAGCGCGACGACCCGGCGATCGGCGGCACCGATTTCCTGCCGCGCCGGCGCTACGGCGACTACCTGGAGGCCGAGGTGGCCCGCGCACTGCAGCAGGGCATGGCGCGCGGCCATCATCACGTCAACGTGGTGCCGTTCGAGGTCGATGCGCTGGTGCCCGAACGCGACGGCGTCACCGTGATCCACGGCGAACGCAGCCATCGCGCCGATGCCGCCGTGCTGGCGCTGGGTGCACTGCCGCCGCAGCCGCTGAAGGGCGTGAGCGCGGCCGCGCTGGACAGCGGTCGCTACATCGTCGACCCGTGGCCCTGGCTGGCGCAGCTCGACGCGGTGCCGCCACCGCGTACCGTGGCGGTGATCGGCCTGGGGCTCACCGCGGTCGACGTGTTGCTGGAACTCTCCGCGCGCTGGCCACACACCACCTTCGTCGCCACCTCGCGCCATGGCCTGCTGCCCGAGGCGCACCTGGCCCATGCCGGCACGCCTGCCGGCGACAGCGCAGAGCTGGTGGATGCCATGCGCGACGGACCGGAGATCCGCCGCTGGATGCATCTGCTGCGGGAGGCGATCGCGCCGCATGGCATCGAGTGGCGCACTGTCGTCGACAGTCTGCGCCCACACCTGCCGGACCTGTGGGGCGAGCTGCCGCCCGAGCAGCGCGCGCGCTTCATGCGGCATGCCCGCTGGGCGTGGGAACGTGCGCGCCACCGCATGCCGCCGCAGGTGCACGAGGCCATCGTCGCGCTCGAACAGCAAGGTCGCCTGCAGCGCCGACGCGGCCGCCTGCAGGCCGCTGAGCCGAGCGGTCAGGGCCTGCAGTTGCAGTTCCGGCACGCCGGGCACAGCGAGGTACAGCACGCCGACCTGGCGATCCAGACCACCGGGCTGGCCACCGACGTGCGGCACAGCCGTCATCGACTGGTGCGCCAGTTGCTCACCAATGCCCACGTCACCGGCGATCTGCTCGGCCTCGGCCTGGTGGCCAGCCGCGATGGCCGCCTGCATCATGACGGCCAGCCGTGGCCGCACCTGTTCGCCATCGGCAGCCTGCTGCGCGGCACCTTGTGGGAATCCACCGCGATGCCGGAAATCCGCCAGCAGGCCCGCAACCTGGCCGACCAGATCCTGGCCGGCTGAACCGGCGCGGCCGTCACCATGACTGCCAGCGTCCTCACCGCCTGCATCGTCGCACTGCATCTGCTCGGCGCGCTGTCGGCCTTGCACGCGATCCGCCACGCACGCACGCCGCAGGGTGCGATCGGCTGGATGCTGGGCCTATTGCTGCTGCCGTACGTGACCTTGCTGCCCTATCTCTACCTGGGCTCCAGCCGGTTCTTCGGCTACCACGCCGGCCACGGCGCGCCGACGTCGCAGCCGGTGACGGCGAACACGGAAGCCGCGACCGTCGAGCCGGCCTGCGCACGCTTCGCCGCGATCAGCGCGCTGCAGCGGCGGCCGTTCCGCAGCGGCCATCGCCTGCGCCTGCTGATCGACGGCGAAGGCACCTTCGCGGCGATGCTGGCCGCGATGGCAACGGCCGAGCATTGTCTGCTGGTGCAGTTTTTCGTGATCCACGACGACGCGCTGGGCCGGCGCCTGCAGCAGGTGCTGCTGCAGCGCGCGGCCGCCGGCGTGCAAGTGTGCGTGCTGTTCGACGGCGTCGGCAGCCATGCGCTGCCGCGCCGCTACGTGCAGGCGCTGCGCGAGGGCGGCGTGGCGATCCACCGCTTCGCCACGCATCGCCTGCGCAACCGCTTCCAGCTCAACTTCCGCAACCATCGCAAGATCGTGGTGGTCGACGGCGCACGCGGCTTCGTCGGCGGCCTCAACGCCGGCGATGAATACCTGGGTCGCAAGCCGCCGCTGTCGCCGTGGCGCGACACCATGCTGGAACTGTGCGGGCCGGCGGTGGCCGACCTGCAACAAGTGTTCGCCGACGACTGGCAATGGATCACCGGGCAACTGCCGCCGCTGCTGGACGCACCGCAGGACGAAGGCCGCGCCAGCGCGCTGGTGGTCGCGGCCGGGCCCGCCGACCGCCTGGAAACCGGCTCGCTGTTCTTCACCGCGGCGATCCACGCCGCACGCCGGCGACTGTGGCTGAGCACGCCGTACTTCGTGCCCGACCACGCGGTGCGCGCGGCATTGCAGCTGGCGGTGCTGCGCGGGGTCGATGTGCGCGTGCTGATCCCGTCGCGACCGGATCACCACACCGTGTTCCTCGCCTCCACCCTGCACGCCTACCACGCGGTGCGCGCCGGCATCGGCATGTTCCGCTACCAGCCGGGCTTCCTGCACCAGAAGGCGCTGCTGATCGATGACGATGCCGCCGCGATCGGCAGCCTGAATCTGGACAGCCGCTCGTTTCGACTCAACTTCGAAGTCGGCGCGCTGGTCGTCGACCGGACGTTCGCCGGCGAAGTCGAAGCGATGCTGCGCACGGACTTCAGTCGTGCCGTGGCGATCGACGAGCGCGAGTATCGCGACGCGTCGTATCTTCGTCGCGTCGCGATGCACGTGGCGCGGCTGTTCGATCCGTTGTTGTAGGAGCGGCTGCAGCGTCGCGCGACCGGAAAAAGAAGCCGGCACATCCCGTGCCGGCTTTGCCTCGGGGAAAGTCTCCGGGCCGGGTGGCCTGTCGCGGCAACCCGCGCTTGACGTGCATTTCGTACCGTGAGTGTCGGGAGCGCCTTTCCATGGGCTCCCGAGGGGTGGCCGACGCGCCCGGCCTGTCGATACCGCCAAGCCATGCCGCCGGCGCCGCGCGCCGTCAGAAGTCGTAACTGACGCCAAGGCGCACGTAACGGGGCTGGGACTGATATACCGCCATGCGATAGGTGGTGTACTCGCCCCCGGTCGAGCCGTAGAACGGATCGGTCTGCGTGGTTACCCGGTTGTTGAGCACGTTGTAGACCATCACGTTGAAGCCGAGCTTCTTGTCGGCCCACAAGGGTCGGTATTCGGCGCTCAGGCTGACGGTGTACTGCCACGGGTTGTGGCCGGCGTCGCCCGGTCGCGACACCTTGCCGGCACACCAGTGGTAATAGGCACCGTAGCCAAGTCCCGGGTTGGTCTCGTCCAGGCCGTACATGCCAAGACAACTGCGCGGCGCACCGGAAATGATGGCCAGGTTGCCGGACAACATCCACTCAGGCGTCAGCTGGTAGGAGCCATACGCCTTGATCTGATGGCGGCGACTGTTGGAGAGTTCGCCGTTGGCGTACTCCATGACCTGCGCGTAATCCCAGTCCACCGTGGCGGATACGTCCACCTGACCGATATCCGAACGCACCTGGCCCTCGCTGTTGCCGTAGTTGCGCGAGAACAGGTAGTCGACCTTGCCGAACCACTTGCCGTCAAACGGATGCTCGAGGAACAACTCCAGTCCGTAGTAATGACGCTTGATTCCGGACGAGAAACCGAAATCCGCCGTGGTCATCGGCACCGAGTAGTAGCTGCCATCGTACTTCTGTACCTTGAGAATATTGGTGCGCCCGGGGTTGAACAGATAGGCGCCGGAAATCGCGTTGGCGTCATAGGTGCCGGGGTCGATGCCCATGCGATCCATCTTGGCCGCGATGGCGCCGGAGTCGCTGTAATCGTCGATGGCGGTGCGCAGGTTCCGGTAGCTGGCCTTGGCACCGTAGACCCAGGTATCTCCGAGTTTCTTGTCGAATCCCAGGATGAACTCGTCCTGGTACTCCGACTTCAGGTTGGTGGCCGTCACCATCTTGGGATCGTGCGGCTGACCATACTCGCGATTGGCCGAGATCGGTGCCCCGGGGCCACGACTGGTATCGATCGGCGTGAGCCCGGTCGGCTGGCCGTTGGAATCGATGCCGGTGTAGGTGAAATACTCGCGCGTGAACAGCGGGGCGCCGGCCTGGCGCATCGCCACGGTAGCGGGCAGCGCGAGGAAATAGCGGCCGGCATTGCCGTAGACCTTGAAGCTGGAGTCGCCATTGACGTCCCAACTGAAGCCCACGCGCGGCGCCCACTGAGGCTTGGTCAGGCGCAGGTAGGCCTCGCCACCCGGGTTGTAGTTGGTGAACTGATCGTTGCGCAGGCCCAGCTTGAGCAACCAGCGGTCGCTGACCTGCCAGCTGTCTTCGATGTATTGCGCACGCTGTTCCACGCGCACCGAACCACCGCCGTAGCGGCGGTACTTCGCCACGTAGTAGCCGGTTGCGCCACCCGGGTAGGTACCCGGTGCAGCAACGTACGGATCAGCGCCGGGCACACCGATGATCGGGGTGCCCGCGGCGCCCTTGTTGTACTCCCAGGCATAGCCCGGATCGGCCATCCTGTTGCCGTCGTTGTTGTCCTCGATGGTCTGGTTGTCGATACCAGCCGAAAGGGTATGGCTGCCGAGTCGATAGCTCAGATCGAGACGCAGGTTGGTATTGCGCGAGGTATGCGTCGGATCGTCGACGGCGCCTAGAGTCTGCGGGCTGATGATGGTCGTGCCGCCGTTCAGCGCCGGATTCTGCTTGCTGGCGCTGTAGAGGCGTGCGATGTCCGGGTACAGATTGGTCACCTGGTTGAAGTAGGTACCGTCCATGCGCCCGTACATGGCCGACAAGGTCAGGTCGTCGGTGAGGTAGCTGGTGAATTTTGCGACGTAGAGATCCGCGCCGGTCTTGGTCGGGATGGCGCGGTTGGCAAGCGCGCCCGTCTTGCCGGTGTCGTAGTCGTATGCGAGGCGATCCGCCGAATAGGAGCGCTTGGTGGAAGCACCCGTCAGCTCCAGGATATTGCTGTCGTTGATGTTCCAGTCGAGCTTGGCGTACCACTTGGGGTAATCGTTGCGGTACCTGGTGTCATACGGCGAATCGGTGCTGCCGATGCTGTTGCCTTGTCGCTGCTCCGCCTCCACCGAGGCAAACAGGAACAGCTTGTCCTCGATCAGCGGGCCACCGGCGTAGGCACTGGCCACCGTGGTCCACGACTTGTCCTGGGCGTTGCGGTCATACAACTTGCCCTTGTCGGAGCCGCTGACGAAATAGATGTCCTTCTGGTCGCCGCGGGCAAATGCGGGCGTCCACAACACCTGGCCACCGAAGTGCCAGGCGTTGGTGCCTCGCTTGCCGACCTGACTGATCACGCCGCCATCGGAGCGTCCGTAGGCGGCGCCGTAGCCGCCACTGAGAATCTCCTGCTGGTCGATCGATCCGTAGGGCAACGCAAAGCCGCCGAAGTTGCTCAAGGGGTCGGTCGTGTTGAATCCATTGATGTAATAGGCATTCTCGGTGACCGAGGAGCCGCCGAAGGAAATCACCGAGCCGCCGGTAGGGCCGTCAAAATATCCGCTGCCTTCGACCACGCCCGGTGCGAGCAGCGCAATGGCCTCGGCACTGCGCGCCAACGGCAGCCTGGCCAGTTGCTCGGCGGTGATCACCGTGCGCGAGTCGACGCCGGTAACGTCGATGGCAGGCAGCGAGTTGGCGCTCACGGTGACCACATCGAGATTCTTCACGCCTGGCGCCACGAAGGAAACTTCCGTTCCGCCGCCCACGCGCAGGGTGACGTTCGAGCGCGAGTCCACCGTCGCGCCATCCTTCATCAAGGTGACGGTATAGGTGCCCAGCGGCAGGTTGTCGAAGGTGTAGCGGCCCTGCGCGCCGACCGTCACGCTGCGGGTCAGGCCTGCGGCATTGCTCACGGAAACCGTCTCGCCGGACGCCACCGGCGCCTGGCCGAAGATGCTGCCGGTCGTGGCTTGGCCGATCGCACCGGTGGAAACGGCCAGCCCCGCGAACAGGGCCAAGGCCAGGACGTTGCGACGGCACAACGCCGCTCGCGTCACATGCTTGCTCATCAGTAGTTTCTCCAGATCATTCCAATGCCGTGCCCCCGCATTCGTCATGGACGGACGCGCCGGCCCGGCGGCGGTTGCCGTTTCTGGAGCCCTTCGATTCGGCTTATGGCGACTTGCTCCCCCTGTCGCCCTCCCCCCATCCGACCGCTGCCGGACGGGCCCCACCTCGACGCCGTTCATCGCAACGGCGATTGATCGAAAGCGATGGCCGCACCAAGAACCCGGCCTCATGATGTAGACGTCGCGTGGGCACGTCTTGATCGGTTTCGGTCGTCCGCACGCTGAGTTCGGCACAACTGCCAATGCGGCATGCCGCCGCTCGAAACCGGCCGGTGCCGATCTGCCTACGCGCGATCGCCGCCGCGCAGGGCGCGGTACGCGCGCGGGGTCATGCCCACAGTCGCCTTGAACTGTCGCGCGAAAGCGCTCTGGTCGGTGAAGCCGCACGCCAGCCCCACGGTTGCCACACTGTCCTTGCCAGGCAGCATCTGCATCGCCGCTTCGATGCGCAGCTTGGTCATGGCCTGCTGCGGCGTGATCTGGAACACCCGTCGGAAATGCCGCTCGAGCTGGGCCACCGAAACCTGCGCGAGCTCGGCCAGGGTGGCCACGCGCACATTCTCCGCATAGTGGGCCTGCATGTACTCCATCACATGGATGAGGCGTGCGTAGGTCGGGTGCCGCCCGTCAGGCTTGCGCAGATCCCGCGATATGCCGATCACGCCACACACTTCGCCGCGCGAACGGAACGGATACTTGCAGGTGAGGCACCATCCCGGCACGCGATTGGGGAGTATGTGCACTTCCAGCTGGTTCTCGATCGCCTCGCCGGCCAGAACGCGGCTGTCCTGCGATGCATAGGACGCCCCCAGCACGCGCGGAAACAGCTCGGTCACGGCGTGGCCGATCACCTCGTCGCGTCGCTTGAGGCCCAGCCGCCGCACCAAGGTCATGTTGGCGTGCGTATAACGGCCGAGACGATCTTTCACGAAGAACACCGCATCCGGAAGGACATCGAACAGTGTCTGCAGTTCGCCCGCAGGAATCTTAACGTCCATACGTCGTACTCCCCGAGTCGTGATCGAGAGGTTGTGCGATGACGCTCTGGACAGTAGCAAGCAGTTGTTCGCCACGCATCAATTGTGCTCAATTCCGCATGGCGTGGCGCTGGACTTGCCTAGACGCTCCGATGGGGTGCCGCGAACATGAGCACATGCACACCATCCACGTCATCGATTCGCACACCGGCGGCGAGCCGACCCGCGTCGTCCTCGGCGGACTGCCCTGCCTGGGCGAGGGCAGCCTGAGCGAACAACGCCAGCGTTTTCGCGACAACCACGACGCGTGGCGACGCGCAGTGACCTGCGAGCCGCGCGGCTCGAGCGCCATGGTGGGCGCCCTGCTGCGCCCCGCGCAGAGCGCCGACGCATGCACCGGCGTGATCTTCTTCAACAACGTCGGCTACCTCGGCATGTGCGGGCACGGCACCATCGGGGTCGTCCGCACGTTGGCGCATCTGGGCCAAATCGCCCCCGGCAGGCACTACCTGGACACTCCCGTGGGCAAGGTCGGGGTGGAGCTGCACGAGGACGGGCGTGTTTCCCTGGACAATGTCAGAAGCCACCGGCACGCGGCCGACTTGCGCATCGACGTGCCGGGCTATGGCACGGTGCGTGGCGATGTCGCCTGGGGCGGCAACTGGTTCTTCATCACCCGCGATACGCCCTTGCCGCTGGAGCTTCGCCATCAACGCGCGCTGACGGCCTACGCCGAAGCCATCCGCCACACGCTGGAGGCCGCAGCCATCCGCGGCGCAAACGGCGACGAGATCGACCATATCGAGATCAATGCTCCATCCACCACCCCGGGCGTCGACGCGCGCAACTTCGTGCTCTGCCCCGGCATGGAGTACGACCGTTCGCCCTGCGGCACCGGCACCAGTGCCAAGCTGGCCTGCCTTGCCGCCGACGGCAAGCTGGCGCCCGGGCAACTCTGGCGACAGGAAAGCATCCTCGGGAGCGTGTTCGAAGCGCGCTACACGACGGACGGGCGAGGCGTGCTGCCGCAGATCACCGGGACGGCGCACGTCACGGCGCGGTCGACGCTGCTGATCGACGACAACGACCCGTTTGCCTGGGGCAGCAGTGCGTAATGAGCCACTACGACCTCATCGTTGTCGGCGCCGGCATCGTCGGCGCCAGCTGCGCCGATGAGGCAACGGCAGCCGGCCTTCGTGTCGCCATCGTGGAACCTGGCCCCATCGGCGGCGGTGCCACGGCATGCGGAATGGGCCATCTCGTGGCGATGGACGACGATCCCGCCGAACTCGCGCTGGCGCGATATTCGCTGCGCCGCTGGGAGGATCATGCCGACCTCGCCGAAGCCGAATTCAGCCGCTGCGGCACCTTGTGGGTTGCCCGCAACGAAACCGAAGCCGCAGGCATCGCGCAGCGCGTCGCACGGCTCGAAGCCTCCGGCGGCGAAGCGGAGGCCGTCGACGCGCAGGCACTGTATCGGCTCGAACCGGCACTGGCGCCCGGCCTGTGCGGCGGCATGCTGGCGCCGCGCGAGGCCGTGGTGTATCCGCCGCGGGTGGCGCTGCACCTGGTGCGTCGCGCCCGGCAACGCGGCGCAAGTCTGTATGCCGGCCGCGCCGCGCGCCGGTTGGGCAGGGCCACGGTGACGCTGGACGACGGCACCGTGCTGGCCGGCCCGACCCTGGTCGCCACCGGTTGCGCGCTGCCCGAACTGCTGCCGCAACTGCCGCTGCGCCCGCGCAAGGGACACTTGCTCATCACCGACCGCTATCCAGGGCTGCTGCATCACCAGGTGCTCGAACTGGGCTACGCCAGCAGCGCGCACAGCACGACCGGCAGCAGCGTCGCCTTCAACGTGCAGCCGCGTCCAACCGGGCAGATCCTGATCGGCTCCTCGCGCGAATTCGACGTGACCGATCCGGCCGTCTCCGGACCGATGCTGCAGCGCATGCTGCAGCGCGCTTTCGACTTCATGCCGGCCCTGCGCGGGCTGCAGGCGATCCGCGCCTGGACCGGGTTCCGCCCCGCCACGCCGGATGGACGTCCCTATCTCGGCGCCGTTCCGGACAGCACCGACCTGTGGGTCGCCGCCGGCCACGAGGGACTGGGCGTCACCACCGCGCTGGGCAGCGCCCGGTTGATGCTCGACCTGTTGCAGGGACGTCCACCGGCCATCGACCCGGCGCCCTACGCGCCGGCGAGGGCGCTCGCATGATCGCGGCCGGCACCGTGCGGCTCAGCGTGGATGGCGAGCCGGTCGCCGTACCGGCCGGCAGCAGCGTGGCTGCCGCGGTGGCCAGCGTCGCCGCGGCCCGCTTCCGGCGTTCGGTGCGCGGCGAGCCGCGCGCGGCGGTGTGCGGCATGGGCGTGTGCTTCGAATGTCGCGTACGGATCGACGACACGCCCCATCAGCGCGCGTGCATGACGCCGGCGCGGGAGGGTATGCAGGTGAGCACCGATGACTGAGCGCTACGACGTGCTGGTCGTCGGCGCCGGCCCGGCGGGGCTGGCGGCAGCGCGGGCCGCCGCCAGTCATGGTGCACGGGTCGGCCTGCTCGACGCGCAGGCCCGCCATGGCGGCCAGGTCTGGCGCCACGACGTGCTCCACGGCACGCCACGGCCTGCACGGATAGCCTTCGACCTGCTTGCCCGTACCCGCGGGCACGTGGAATGGCTGCCACAGCATCAGGTGATATCCGCCGACCATCGAACGCTGCTGGTGGAAACGCCGCGCGCAGCGGTTCGACTGTCTTGCGGTTCGATGGTGCTGGCGACCGGCGCGCGCGAACTGCTCTTGCCGTTTCCGGGCTGGACCCTGCCTGGCGTGACGGGTGCCGGAGGCATCCAGGCGCTGGCCAAGCAGGGCTGGCCTGTCCGCGGCAAGCGCGTCGTGGTGGCGGGAAGCGGTCCGCTGCTGCTGGCCGCCGCCGCCACGTTGCGTCGGCATGGCGCTCGCGTGCTTGGCATCTGCGAGCAGGCTCCGGCGGCGGCGGTAGCCGCATTTGCGATGCAGCTGTGGCGCTGGCCGGCGCGCGCGGTGCAGGCCGCGGTTCTGCGCACGCGACTGGCCGGCATTCCCTATCGCTGCGGCTCGTTCGTCCGCATGGCGCATGGCCGCGACGCGCTATGCGGCGTCGACGTCGATGATCCGCACGGTCCATTGCACATCCCCTGCGACTTGCTCGCCGTCGGCTACGGCCTGGTACCCAACGTCGAGCTGGCCAGCATGCTCGGCTGCGCCCTGGATCACACCCGGATCCACCCCTGCGTGCGGGTGGACACCTTGCTGCGCACCAGTACCGCGAATGTGTACGCAGCGGGTGAGTCGTGCGGCATCGCCGGGCTTGCCGCTGCACGCATCGAGGGCAGCATGGCCGGCCATGCCGCGGCTGGATTCCCGGCAGCGGCGACTGCCCTGCTCCCTTCGCGCCAACGCGCACGCCGCTTTGCGGGCCTGCTGGCGCAGCACTTCGCGCTCGACGCGCGCACGCGCACGCTGGCCGGCGCCGACACCATCATCTGCCGCTGCGAAGACGTGACGCTCGCGGCGCTGGACGGCTTCACCGACGCTCGCGCCGCCAGGCTCGCCACGCGCTGCGGCATGGGCGCATGCCAGGGCCGCATCTGCGGCACGACATTGGCCGAACTCGACCGTTTCCCGCACGGCGGCACCCGTCCGCCGCTGTTTCCCGCACGGCTGGCCACGCTGGCCACCGGCGATCCGTCTACCCCCTGACTACCAACGAGGCTTTTCCGCATGAGCAAGCAGTCCATCTGGCGTGGCGTCATTCCTGCCATCACCACGCCTTTCGCGGTCGATGGCAAGGTCGACCACGCCTTCCTCGCCAAGCACGCTCGCATCATGCTTGACGCCGGCTGCACCGGCATTGTGCCGCTGGGCTCGCTGGGCGAAGGCGCCACGCTGAGTTTCGACGAGAAGGTCGCGATCATGCGCACCCTGGTCGAGGCATCGGACGGCGCGCCGGTTGTCCCCGGCATCGCCGCGCTGTCCACCGGCGAGGCCGTGCAGCTGGCGCGCGCGGCCAAGGCGGCCGGCTGCGCCGGGCTGATGGTGCTGCCGCCGTACGTGTATTCCACCGACTGGCGTGAAATGGGCGCGCACGTCTCGGCGGTGATCGCGGCCACCGATCTGCCGTGCATGATCTACAACAATCCGCTGGCCTACAAGACCGACTTCTCGCCCGCGCAGCTGGCGGCGCTGGCGGCCGACCACCCCAACGTGCAGGCGGTGAAGGAATCCTCCGGCGACGTGCGTCGCATCGCCGGCCTCAAGGCGCTGCTCGGCGATCGCCTGGAGATCCTGGTCGGCGTCGACGACATCATCGTGGAGAGCCTGCAGATGGGTGCAACCGGCTGGATCGCCGGCATGGTCAACGCGTTCCCGCGGGAATCGGTGCAGTTGTTCGAGCGCGCCAGCCAGCCGGGCGGTGTGGAAAACACCGCCGACCTCTACGCCTGGTTCCTGCCGACGCTGCGCATGGACACCGTGCCCAAGTTCGTGCAGCTGATCAAACTCGCGCAGGAAGTGGTGGGCCTGGGCAGCGAGCGCGTGCGCGCGCCGCGCCTGGTGCTGGAAGGCGCCGAGCGCGAAGCCGCGTTGCGCGAGATCCGTGCCGCCGTCGCCAACCGCCCGGGGCGCTGAGATGGATGTCCAGCCGTTGCTGATCACCGGCGAATGGCGCGCCGCACGCGAATCAGCCGAAAGCTTCCGCGCCGTCGACCCATCCAGCGGCGAAGCGATCGGGCCGGCCTTCCCGGTCAGTGGCGAAAGCGATCTGCAGGCAGCGTTGACCAGCGCCTGCGCGGTGGCCGACGAGCTCGCCGGGGCGCCGCCGTCGGGCATCGCGGATTTTCTCGACGGCTACGCCCAGGCCATTGACGACGACGCGGCGACATTGGTTGCGCTGGCGCATGCGGAGACGGCGCTGCCGGCGGACACCCGGCTGGCCAAGGTGGAACTGCCGCGCACCAGCCGGCAGCTGCGGCTGGCGGCTCGGGCGGTGCGCAGCTTCGCCTGGACACAGCCGGTGATCGATACCGCCGCCGGCCTGCGCGCGCATTACGCTCCCCTGCACAGACCGGTGCTGATCTTCGGCCCCAACAACTTCCCGCTGGCGTTCAACGCCGTCGCCGGCAGCGACTTCGCCTCGGCCATCGCGGCGCGCAACCCGGTGATCGCCAAGGCACACCCGTCGCATCCGGCGACCAGCCAGCGACTGGCCGAGCTCGCCCATCGGGCCTTGCTGCGGGCTGGCCTGCCCGCCGCGTCGGTGCAGATGCTTTACCACTTCGACCAGTGCCTGGGCCGGCGCCTGGCTGGCGACGCACGGCTCGGCGCGATCGGCTTCACCGGCAGCCGCAAGGGAGGCCTTGCCCTGAAGGCCGCCGCCGACCAGGCGGGCATTCCGGCGTACATGGAAATGTCCAGCATCAATCCGGTGTTCCTGTTGCCAGGCGCGCTGGCCGAACGCGGTGCCGCGCTGGCACAGGAATTTTTCGCCTCGTGCACGACGGGCAGCGGGCAGTTCTGCACCAACCCGGGGCTCGTCGTGGTGCCGGAGGATGCCGCCGGCGACGCTTTCGTCAGCACCGCCCTCGCGCTGTTCCATGCCGCACCGCCGGGCGTGCTGTTCTCCCGTGGCGTGCTGGAGCAACTCGACCAGGCAGTGGGCGCGCTGCGCGACTGGGGCGCCACTTGCCTCGTCGGCGGTGCTTCGGCCGGGCCGGGCTACCGCTACCGGCCCACCTTGCTGCAGATCAGCGCGCGCTCGTTCCTCAAGCATCCCGCCGAGTTCCAGCGCGAGGCGTTCGGTCCGGCCAGCCTGCTGGTGCGCACACGCGATGCCGACGAGATGCTGGCCTTGGCGGCAAGCCTCGAAGGCAACCTTACCGGCACGCTTTACGGCGCCACCGATGGCAGCGACGACATGGCACCGCTGGCGCGAGTCCTGCGCCCGCGCGTCGGCCGCCTGATCGCCAATCGCATGCCTACGGGCGTCGCCGTGAGCGCCGCGATGAACCACGGCGGGCCATACCCGAGCACCAGCCACCCGGGCTTCACCGCGGTGGGCATGCCGGCCGCGATCCGCCGCTTCGCCGCGCTGCACTGCTACGACAACGTCGCCGATGCGCTGCTGCCGCCGGAGCTGCGTGATCGCAACCCCGGCGGCGTCGCGCGACAGGTGGATGGCTGCTGGCGCAACGACGACCTGGAGCCCGAACGGAGTCCTGCACCATGACGCATGCGCACACCCATCGACAGATCGGCGGCCTCGACCTCGCCCGGGCACGCGCCGGCCTGACGCGCTGGCCGGTCGTCGCCGCTTCGATCGGTCGCGACGAGTACCAGCGGCGCCTTCTGCACGCGCGCCTGCTGATGCGCGAGCATGGCGCCGATGCGCTGCTGGTCACCGCCGGCGCATCGCTGCGCTACTTCACGGGGATCGCCTGGGGCGCCAGCGAGCGACTGGTCGGCTTGCTGCTGACGACGCGCGGCAAGCCCATTCTGGTCTGCCCCGGGTTCGAGACCGGCTCGCTCGAGCACGTGCTGCAAATCGACGCCGAACTGCGCGCGTGGGAGGAACACGAAAACCCGCATGCCCTGGTGGCGGCAGCGCTGCGCGAGCGCGGCGCCGGCAATCTGGCGCTCGACCCGGCCGCGGCGTACACCGTCGCCACGCGCCTGCAGGCCGTACTGGGCGAGCATCGCCTCGCCGACGCCAGCCCGATCATCGACGGCTGCCGCATGCGCAAGTCCGCCGCCGAGCTGGCCCTGATGCAGCAAGCCACCGCGATGACGCTGCAGGTGCAGCGACTGGCGGCGGGCGTGCTGCACGAAGGCATCAGCAACCATGAGCTGGTGCGCTTCATCGACGAGGCGCATCGTGCACTGGGCGCCGACAACGGCTCCACCTTCTGCATCGTGCAGTTCGGCCAGGCCACCGCCTACCCGCACGGTATTCCCGGCGAGCAGCGGCTGACCGCGAACGAGCTGGTGCTGATCGATACCGGCTGCGCAGTGCAGGGCTACAACTCCGACATCACCCGCTGCTACGTGTACGGCCGCCCGACCGCCGAGCAGGCGCGGATCTGGTCGCTGGAACAGGCCGCACAACGCGCCGCGTTCGACGCGGTACGCCCCGGCGTGCCGTGCGAGGCAGTGGACGCCGCCGCGCGCGCGGTGGTGGAGCGTGCAGGCCTTGGGCCGGATTACCGCCTACCCGGCATCCCCCACCGCACCGGCCACGGCTGCGGCCTCAGCATCCACGAGACGCCCTACCTGGTGCGCGGCGACACCACCGCGCTGGAGCCGGGCATGTGCTGCAGCAACGAACCGATGATCGTGCTGCCCGACCGCTTCGGCATCCGCCTGGAAGACCATTTCCACGTCACCGCCGACGGCGCCGCCTGGTTCACCGAACCGTCGCCCGCCATCGACCAGCCGTTTGCCTGACCGGCATGCCCTGATCCACGCCATCGGAGCGCCGCCATGTTCGACTTGACCGACCGCCCCGGCATCGCCTCCATCGCCACGGCGGCGAGCCATGATCACGCCGGACGCTTCCGCGCGCTCTCCTCTCAGGAATGGACGTGGCGGCAGGCCCAGTTCGCCGGCGCCGACGAAGAAGACGTCCAGGCGCAACTGGCCGATCACCTGCCGCGCGTCGACGCCGCCACCCAGTCCCTGCGCGAACGCTGTTGGACCGATGTGCTGAACCAGCTCGACGCCATCCCCGTCGATGCATTGCACCGCGACGAGCAGGTCAGTTACCTGGTCTACCGCAACCAGGTCGAAACCCTGCTGGCCGACCAGCACTTCCGCACCTGGCAGATGCCGTTCAACAGCGACACCTCGTTCTGGGCCAACCTCGGCTTCACCGCGCGTCGGCCGCTGCGCAACGTCGCCGACTACCGCCGCTACATCGGACTGCTGCGCGACATCCCGCGCTACTTCGACGAGCAGATCGCGAACATGCGCGCCGGCCTTGCGCGCGGCTTCAGCGTGCCGCGGGTGGCCCTGGCCGGACGCGATCAGGCGATCGCCGCGGTGGTCGATGCACGAGGCGTGGACAGCCTGTTCTACACGCCGTTCCGGCAGATGCCCGCAAACATGCCGGCGGACGAACAGGCGCGCCTGCGCGCCGCCGGCCTGGCGGCCATCCATGATGCCGTGGCGCCGGCCCACGCGCGGCTGCTCGACTTCATGCGCAACGTGTACATGAAGCAGACGCGCGACAGCCTCGCCGCCGAGGCGATGCCGGACGGCGAGGCGTTCTACCGCGCGCAGGTCCGCAAGTTCACCACGCTGGACATGAGCCCCGATGCGATCCATGCGCTGGGTCTGCGCGAGGTGGCGCGCCTGCACGCGGAGATGGAACAGGCCATCCGCGAGACCGGCTTCCAGGGGAGCTTCGCTGCGTTCCTGCATGACCTGCGCACCGATCCGAAGTTCTACCCGAAGAGCGCCGACGAACTGCTCAGGCAGGCCGCCTGGATCGCCAACCGGGTCAATGGAAAAATCGGCCAGTACATCGGCCGGCTGCCACGCCAGCGCTTCGTGATCGAGCCGGTGCCGGCGGATCTGGCGCCGTTCTATACCGGCGGCCGCGGGGGCGCCGGCTACTACATGGTCAACACCGGCGACCTTCCATCGCGCCCGCTGTATGCCCTCACCGCACTGACCCTGCACGAATCCTCTCCCGGCCATGCCCTGCAGATGCCGCTGGCGGCCGAGCAGGAGGATTTGCCGGCATTCCGCCGCAGCAACCACCTCTCCGCCTATACCGAAGGCTGGGCGCTGTACTCGGAACGGCTCGGCGTGGAAATGGGTTTGTACGACACGCCCTGGGAGCGCTTCGGCTACCTCGGCTACCAGATGTGGCGCGCCTGCCGGCTGGTGGTCGATACCGGCATCCACCATCTGCAATGGAGTCGCGAACAGGCACTCGACTACCTGCGCGAGTACACCGCGCTGGGCGAACACGAGATCGAAACAGAAGTGGATCGCTACATCGCGTGGCCGGGCCAGGCGCTGGCTTACTACCTTGGCGAAATGGCCATCGTGGATGCACGTGCGCGCGCCGAAAAGGCGCTGGGCGAGCGCTTCGACCTGCGCGCCTTCCACGACACCGTCCTGGCGCTCGGTTCGGTGCCGCTGCCGGTGTTGCAGCAGCAGGTCGACCATTTCATCGCCGAAGGCGGCAAGTCGCCCTACGCCGACGAAAAGCCCTGCAAGTCGCCCTGACCACCGCGGTGCTGCGCGGCCGCAGGCCAACGCAGCGCCCACGCCCGCACTCACTTCCCTGTACCCGTGCGTTGCGGTCGCAGGCCCCCTCCAAGCCGTTGCCGGATCACGCCCCATGTCCTCGACCGGAAAGTTTCATCGACAGCTGAGCCTCACCGACCTCACCTTTATCGGCCTGGGTGCCATCTTCGGCTCAGGCTGGTTGTTCGCGGCCAGCCATGTCTCGGCCATCGCCGGACCGGCCGGGATATTGTCCTGGCTGATCGGCGGTGCGGCGGTGCTGCTGCTGGGCCTGGTGTACTGCGAGCTGGGTGCGGCGTTGCCGCGTGCCGGGGGCGTGGTGCGCTATCCGGAATACTCGCACGGCCGGTTGCTGGGTTCGCTGATGGGCTTCATCACCCTGATCGCGTTCTCCAGCCTCATCGCCATCGAGACCGTGGCCTGCCGCCAATATGCGGCCGCCTGGTTTCCCGCCTTGAATCGCGACGCAAGCGGCGCCCCCACCCTGCTGGGCTGGCTGGTGCAGCTGGCGCTGCTGACGCTGTTCTTTGCGCTCAACTATTTCAGCGTGAAGACCTTTGCCCGGGCCAACAACCTCGTCAGCATCTTCAAATTCCTGGTGCCCCTGCTGGTCATCGTGGTGCTGCTGTCCCACTTCCAGCCACAGAACATGAGCCTGCACGGTTTTGCGCCTTACGGCTTCAGTGGCGTGGAGGAGGCGGTCTCCGCCGGCGGCGTCATCTTCGCCTACCTGGGACTGACCCCGATCATCTCGGTGGCCAGCGAGGTGCGCGACCCGCAGCGCACGATCCCGATCGCGCTGATCCTCTCGGTGCTCCTGTCCACGGCGATCTACCTGCTGCTGCAGGTGGCCTTTCTGGGCAGCATCCCCACGCACATGCTGGCGCAGGGCTGGGGCGGGATCGGTGCGATGTTCTCGCTGCCATACCACGATATCGCCATCACCCTGGGCATCGGCTGGCTGGCTGCGCTGGTGGTATGCGATGCGGCGATCTCGCCCAGCGGCACCGGCAACATCTACATGAACGCCACGCCTCGCGTGGTCTACGGCTGGGCACGCAGTGGCTCGTTCTTCAAGCTGTTCGCGCGCGTCGATGCCGACTCCGGCATCCCGCGCCCCGCGCTGTGGCTGAGCTTTGCGCTGTCGGTGTTCTGGACCTTGCCGTTCCCTTCGTGGGAAGCCCTGATCAGCGTGGTGTCGGCGGCCCTGGTGCTGAGCTATGCCGTGGCGCCGATCACCGTGGCCGCCCTGCGCCGCACCGCACCGGAACTGCCGCGACCGTTCCTGGTACGTGGCTTCGGTCTGCTCGGGCCGCTCTCCTTCATGGTGGCTACCCTGATCGTGTACTGGTCGAGCTGGCAAACCGTGTCATGGCTGCTGGGCCTGCAGATCGTGCTGTTCGCGATCCATGTCCTGTGCAGGCTGCCGTCGCCCGAAGGCCGCTCCAGGCTGCGCCAGGAGGTGTATTCGTCGTCGTGGCTGGTCGCCTACTACGCGCTGCTCATCGCGTTGTCCTGCCTGGGCAGCTTCGGCGGCAGCAACCTCCTCGGCCATCCCTGGGATTCGCTGGCCGCCACCGTCGTGGCGCTGCTCATCTACCACTGGGGCGCGCGCAGCGGACTGCCGGCCCACTTGCTCGACCTGGGCCGCGATGACGACTGAGCGCCCGCCACATGGCGCACCTGTCCGGCGTTTGCTGCACGACGGCCTCCAGCGCTGCCGAGGGCGCGCATGAGCATTGACGCCAAGACCTTGGAACCGGCAACCGGACTATCAGACACTTGGGAATCAGCTCGCCACGGGCACCGATCAGTTTCCGGCTTCTTGCCGGCGCGGGTATCCTGCTGCTGATTCCGCCGCTCATCAATCGCTTGGTGCATGGCGTGTGTTGAATTCAGCGGCAGAACACAGGGATGTCGCCAACTTCAGGATCTCGTTGGCCCGACGCAGCTGCTTGACCTCACGCTCGAGTTCTTTCACTCGCTGCGCCTCAGCCGCGGTTACGACGCCGCGGACACGGGTGTCGACCTCATGCCGCTGCGCCTAGCCCAGCAACGTCGCCGGCACACAGCCGATCTTCGGCGCCATCGACTCCACCGCGGTTCACAGCGATGGGTAATCTCCGCGGTGCTCCTGCGCCATGCGGGCCGCGCGCTCGCGAAGTTCGGGGGAATACTTCGTGGACTTGCTCATGGCTCCATCCTCTCAGGAGTTGGAGCCCCTCAAATCCCGGGGCGGTTAAGCTGGCGGTATTGGCGAGGAGTGAGGCCGGTAAGATTGCGGAAGTGCCGCGACAAGCCGCTCTGGTCACAGAAGCCAGTAAGCTGGGCGATCTCGCCGATGGGTCTGTCGGTGCGAACCAGCCACTGGGCGGCCGAATCAATGCGCAACTTGAGCAAATAGCGCGCTGGCGAAAGCTGGAACAGCTTGCGCATGCGCCGCTCGAACTGGGCGGCGGTCAATCCGCTCAGACGCTCCAACTGCATCTCGCGCAACGGCTCGCACAGGTGCGCGTGCATGTACTCGACGGCATCGGCGAAGGCGCTATCGATCATCGCCGAACGTCCCGGTTCGTGCAGATCACGCGAGACGCATGCGAGGCCGACCACTTGGCCGGCACTGTCGTGCAACGGCATCTTGGTGGAAATGCACCAGCCAGTGGCGTGATCCGGATACAGCGTAAGGTCGAGGCTGTCCAGCACTGGTTTGCCCGTGCGGAAAACCTGCTCGTCCTGTCGCGCGTAGCGCTCGGCCATGGGTGCCGGAAACAGGTCGAAAGCAGTCAGGCCGACCGCATGCGCCTTGCTCGGCAAATGGCAACGCGCGACCGCTGCGGCGCTCATCAATACGTAGCGTCCCTGGCGATCCTTGATCGAATACACGATGTCGGCTAGGCGATCGAACAAGCCCTCGACATAACCCTGCGATGCAATGCGACCCAGAAAGGTCGCCTGCCACTCCCATCTGTCCCGCATTCCCCACCCCGATTTGCCCGATTCGACGGTAACCGTCGGAAATAGCAAAAACCGTGTACAACCCCACACAAATTGTAGTCAACCGACATGTATGGAAGCCGAAGACGTTACGTCACTTCAGGCCGCGGCAGGCGGTCGTTATAAAGCGTCTGGTGGCACTCGATCGTGGCGTGGAGATTCTCACGCGAGCGAAAGCGCGTGGTCGCCAGTATGTCGCTGATGCGCTCACTGAAGTGCTCGACCATGCCGTTGGTCTGCGGATGGCGGGCGATGATCAGGCGGCGCTGGATGCCGAACAAGGCGCACTCGCGATCGAACGCGTGCTGGCCGGTCCGTGCTTTGGCCTTGCGGGTGAAGCGATCGGTGAACTGGCTACCCCGGGCGCGCGTCATCGACGCGCTGCTCGTTGCGTCAACTCCAGTACACCTGCGTCTTCCGCTGGCCGAGGGGGCCGGCCCCGTTGCGGGGCCGGCCCTGTCATCCATTTGAGAGCTTAGAGCGATACGCTTTCGAAGATTAAGGATGCGATCCCGTAATCGACCAAGCGCCCGATCCCAAGGTGGATTCCACGAAGAAGCTGTAACTATGCCCCGCGGTCGCCGTGAACGTGAGATTCAATGGGCCGCTACCGCTCTTTTCCTTCAGCACTTGGTTGGCGCTGTTGTCGATCACATCGAATCTCCATTGGGTACCCGACGGAACACTGAGCGTCGCCGTCGCGTTCCCCGCCCCACTCGTGAATTGAGGGGTATAGGCGTAACCGCCCTGCGTAGCGACAGTTCCCGCGAAGCTGATGTTGCCACCGCCCCCGGTACCGCCGCCGGCATAGCTACCCTTCAGCGTCACGCCCGAGTACGCCGAATACCCATTCACCATCACGGAGTAGGTACCCGCTTGCACATTGGCAATCGTGCAGGTTTCGTTGTTGCCACTGATATACGGGCGGCAATCGTAACTGCTCGTGGTTGCCGCAGAACCGAACTTCACGTACAGGTCTGCATCACCCGTGCCTCCCGATATCGAGAACACCAGGTTCGTGGCTCCTGCAGGCACCACCATCGTCCAGTTCTGCGGATGATTGGCTGACGCATCTGAAATCGCCACGCCCACACCATTCGTCAGCACGCTGCCGGAGCTGCTGGCCCCGGTGCCCGTGAGACTGGCCGTCTGCGGACCGTTGGTTGCGTTGTCGCTGACGGTCAAGCTGCCCGTCCGCGTTCCGCTTGCTGTCGGCTTGAAAGTCACGGAAACGGTGCAGCTTGATCCGCTCGGCAGCGCGGAGTTGCAATTGTTGGTTTGCAAGTAGTCGCCCGATATCGACACCGAGCTGACCGAAAGCGTGCCAGGACCGTTGTTGATCAACGACACGTTCTGGGCCGCACTCGTGGACCCCACATTCGTGCTGCCAAAGGTCAGGCTGCCCGAGCTGAGCGATGCCGTCGGGCCACCGCCACCGCCACCGCCGCCACAGCCGCCGGTACCACCGTTGTTCGCGAAGCAGGTTTCGAACGCTTCGAACTCCGAGCTGTAGCTGTTGCGAATACCGTCCATGAACGTGTGATAGCTGGTGCCGTATGCACCCGCGCGGAAGATCCCCAACATCGTGTCGATGTCCGCACGATGGTTGTTGATCATGAAGTTGACAGCGAGATAGCCGCCCGGATACGTCCTGTCCTCATAGTTGGACATGTCGTACGTATTGTCGAACAGCGTCGGGAGAGTGTAGGAGTGATTCGTGGCGGTGCTGACGGCCCCCGAATCAACCAGATTGCGATACGAATAACTGACGTACTCCGCAAAGCCTTCGATCCACCACACGGTCGAATAAGGAAGGTCGGCATTCGACGTCGGTGCAGCGGAAAAATCCCCCGCCAGGTCGTACTTGGCATCCATGTAGTGCGTGAACTCGTGCCAGAGATTCCAGATCTCCCAGTCGGCCGTGATCCAATCGGCGTGATAGCAGTAGAAATGAGCGACATTGCCGGGCTGCGAGGGGTCACCCTCCATGCTCAAGCCGCCATTGTTGGTGCTGATGCCATACAGGTAGCCGGCGTAGGTCGCGTAATCAGCTGAAGAGTTGAACTCGTCGATTTCGAGACCGATCGTGTTGTCGCCGGCAACCGCGCCGGAGTCTTGCATGAGGCCATGAATATAGGCGACCTCATTGTGGAGCGTGGCGCAGGAATCGCTGAACTGTTGAGCCGTCATGCCCTATGAAACGATCTTGATCGCATCGCCGGGGCACTGATACGTCTGCCCTTGCACATACGCCTTGACATCCGCCTTGGTGTTGCAGGTCCCGTAATAGCTGCAGTTCGCGCTGTCGTAGTAATCCTGACCGGACACCGCGGCAATGAAGATCGACGGACCGTTGTTGGTGTAGTTGTAGCTGGAGATGACGCCGGCCACCAAGGGCTTGGCCGTACTGACGACATTGGCCGCGTAGACGGTGTTGTCGAGGAAGTGCGCCAGTTCGCCGGCAGCGTCACGCGTCAACCATTCGTTGGAAGTGTTGGCGTTGAAGCTGCTATGGGTGACGAAGTCGTACAACGTGGTGACCATCGAAGTATCGGAGTTCACCGTGCTGACCCAGTCCGGCTGCCAGGCACCCTGGAAATATGCAGTCAGAACCGAATCCATCGCCGCCTGCATGTTGTAATAGGCGTTGTAGCTGCTGTTGTAATCGTTCAACAGCGCCTTGTACCTGCTTGCGTAGCGGGCTTCCTGATTTGAGCTGGCCGTCAGGGTAATGACCTCATTCAACACCGCGCCGTGGGCGTCATTCACGTCGTAACTGTGCGAGCTGGCAAAGAAGGCATCCAGATACGCAGTCACGCCTGAAGTGACGCTGGACGGGTACGTGGGGATCGAGCTCGAGTTGTAATACTGGACGTAATATCCAGCGCGGAGATACAACGCGAATTGCTGCACGCCGGTGGTGTCATCGCCCGGATACGACGCGGCATACGCGGCGGCGTAGTTCGCCACCGCGCTCATCTTGCTCGCCGAGAGCACCGAGGCGCCGGTACTTCCCGAAACGCTGAAGAGCGTATTGAGGCAATCGAGTGTAGAGGTCCGGACCAACTCGCCCATCGTGCTGCTCGAGGCACTGGCGAAGGCATTCGTGTCGCAACTGGCAACTGCAGCGGCAACTGCAGCGGTATGGCTCCTGGTGTCGAGCTGCGCGAAATGCTTTGCCTGGGTCGAGTTGTCGACGATGAACCGTGCAGATGAGGTCTGTGGGCTGTGGTCGTAGTCCAGATAGCGTTCAGGGAGCCGAGCGCCGACAGGCGGCCTGGGGCGGAAGTCGGGAGTACCGGACTTGGCGTGCACGATCGCCTTCACCGCATTGGCATTTGCCGCCGGAGCGGGTCGCATCGAACGCTTGTGCTGGCTCACGCCCGATGCCAAGACACTTTGCGAGAACAAGACCAAGAGAAGGGCAAGTGACGATGTCTTTAACGTCGTCTTGAAAGTCGGGGGTCGCGTACGGTTCATGCTGAAATCTCCTTGGAGGAGCAGACATTCGAAGCCTGCTCCAGCTCTGTGAGGGAACAAACAACGGCGACTGACGAAAATCTGATCCTTCTGGTGTTGCTGCGCGCCACCGGGATGGATTTCGCGGGGATTCGGTCACTCCTGCAAATTCGCTGGCGTGAACGGATGTCATTCACGCCACCTCCCCAAGAGACGGTGACGCTCGCGCTCCAGCACAGGATCTCGAGTGCCGATCCTGCATGCAGATCAAACTGTCCAGGGCCTGTTCCCGGCGATCTCCGACTTCGCCGCGCCCACCCCCAGCGGCTCTGGACCTGCGAAAGATTGAACCGGTCGGGTGTGCGGAGATAGGCGGAAACGCCCGCGTCGAGTAGCGAATACGCCAAAAAAGCCGGCGAAGCGCGTCCGCATTTCGTGTGACCGGGTGCACCGGATTGCAGTGCGTTGGCGATGGTGACCATCTTCGCCTGGTTGAACACCTGGCCGGCGCTGGCACCAGTCACGCTGAACAAGGTGTCGATGCAAGCGTCCACCGACGAGTTGCGTACCAGGGTGACCAGGCTGCTGCCGCCGGCCGACGCAAACGCGTTGACATCATGGGTGGCGGCGGCCGCCACGCTCATGCGCAGCGAAGCCGACGGATTGCGCTCCGGGCGACCGTAGTCGGTGTACAGGTGAGCCTTCGACGACGATTGCGGCGGGCGCCCGCTCGGCTTGAGTGGGCGGGCCTGCTGATGCCGTACCGTCGGCAACAAGCTGGTGGTGCGCAAGGCAGTCGCGGCGGGTGCCGGTGCCTTTTTCCGGGCCTTTGTCGGTGCCGCATAGCGCGGCAGACTGCATCCGGGCGTCAACAGCGACAGGCTGGCGCATCGCGGACGCGATTTGCGTGCGCAAGTATTCATGTTCCCCTCCAGCAAAGGCCCCCCGTGGCCTGGTTCATCACGCATTGGATGCGCATGGAGTGCGCTCCCGACGCACCGACGAACCGAGCGCCATGCTACGGGTCAACCATGCTGTCGCTCTAGGCGATCCTGGCCAGGACTGGCGCTGAAGTCGGCATGAAATTCTCCCGGACGGCGATGCGATGGCGCTGGCGTCGCGCACCGGCGCACGGAGGCGACTCCCGGATGACGAGTGCCGTCGGCGCGTCGATCATTTGCAAATGGGGTGCAGCCGGCGGCTTGAGTTCACCGCGCGAGAGCGAGGCTCGCCATCCGGAGAAAGACGGTCAACTCGCCATCACGTCCGTGCGTCGCTGCCGCCACGGCCGCGTCGATCCCCACCGCACGATGCGTACCCCACGCCGATGCCCAGCGACACGCCGAGCAACTCGCACAGCACGCGCAGGCCGAGGTGCTCCGGATCGTGCATGCCGGCCAGCACCGCTTGCAGCAGGGCGAGCGACTGCAGGTTGGCGTAGTTGAGATAGAACATGTCCCACAGGTCGCCGCTGACGGTGAGCACGCAGGCCAGCAGGAACGCCCAGCCGATCTTGCGCGCGGCGCTCCAGCCGCGGCGTCGGCCCAGCCAGTGCAGCGCCAGGAACAGCAGTAGCCCGGCCGCTGCCGAGATCGCGCCGGCCTGCAGGCCGCCGACGATGCCACTGCCCATCCATGATTGGTCGTAATGCACTGCTCTGCCCCTTCGGGATGCCGCGCGCGTGTCCGCCTGCCGCGCGCGCACGCTAGACTGCCGCTCCACCTGTCCGGAGCAGTCTGCATGACTCACGCCGTTTCCGCCACGACGGCCCTGATCGTGGTCGACGTGCAGCCCGACTTCATGCCCGGCGGAGCGCTGGCCTGCCACGACGGCGACGCGATCATCGACGGCATCGACGCGCTGCTGCGCGCGCGCCGCTTTCGCCATGTGGTGGCCACGCAGGACTGGCATCCGCGCGGCCACGCGTCGTTCGCCAGCTCGCATCCGGGCCGTGCGCCGTTCGACGAGATCACCCTGCATGGCCAGCCGCAGACCCTGTGGCCGGATCACTGCGTGCAGGGCACGGCGGGCGCCGCGCTGCATCCGCAGGTGGACTGGTCGGCGCTGGACGCGGTGATCCGCAAGGGCAGCGACCCGGGCGTGGATTCCTACAGCGGCTTTCGCGAAAACCACGGCCCGCAAGGCACGCGCCCCGGCACCGGCCTGGCCGGCTGGCTGCGCGAGCGCGGCGTGGACGAGGTGGTGGTGTGCGGACTGGCGCGCGACGTGTGCGTGCTGTGGACCGCGCAGGACGCCGTGGCGCTGGGCTTTCGCGCGCGCATGCTGTGGGAGCTCACCCGCCCGGTCACCCCGGCCAGCGACGAAGCCACCCGCGCCGCGTTGCTCGCGCAGGACATCGACGCCCTGTAGGAACGCCCTGTGCGCGATGCTCTTCCCACGGATTCGGGATTCGCAAGAGCATCGCGCGCGGAGCGCGCTGGCATGAAGTTCGCTCAGGCGTCGTTCTCGCCGCGGGCGCGCACCGCGATCGCGCCATCGTCGTCCACGTCCACTGTCAGCGTGATCGGGCGGCAGCACACCTGGCAGTCCTCGATGTATTGCTGGCTGGGGATCGATGCGTCGAGCAGGATTTCGACGGGTTCGCCGCAGTACGGGCAGTCGATGGTGTGGGGCGTGAGCATGGCGTGTCTCCGCGGATGGCCGGGCCAGTGAAGCACGGCTCCGGGTGACGCGATCGTCAAGCGTGGCGCAACGACCACGCCTGCGGCAGGCCGATCCAGAACAGCGCGTCGCGCTTGCAGCGCGGGGCCAGCTTCAGCAACTCGTTGTCCTTGCTGACCAGCCAGCGCGCACCCGCGGCCTGTGCCAGTTCCAGGAATTTCTGATCGTCCGGATCCCCGCAGCGCGGAAGCGGCATCTCGGGCGACGCCGTGGCCTGATCGTCGGGCAGGCAGTGCACCAGGGCATCGAACGCGGCCTCGACGCCGGGCCGTGCTTCGGCGGTGAGCGGCACCTGCGGATAGTGCAGCACGCGCAGCCATTCGGCGCGGCAGTCGGCGCGCGTCACCGCCTGGATGCGGCCCTCGTGCATCGCCACGTGCAGCGCGGCGGACTGCGCATCGTGGAACAGGAAGATGTCCAGGCACACGTTGGTGTCGAGCACCACACGGGGCACATTCGGGAATGCGGCGATCATCGGCACATGATGCGGCAAGCGGGTCACGCGATGTACGTGATGCCTCCCCCGCGGCACGGACGAGCGGGCTCCGGCTGCGCATGCGGTCGCGGCGACGACCACCGCCGCGACCGCATGTTCCGTCCCGCCGACGCAGGGTTCAGTGCGTGCCGTGTCCGTGGTGATCGTGGGAGCGGCCGCGCCCGTGGCGATCGTCGTGCCCGTGGTGCTCGTCGCGCCCGTGGTGCTCGTCGTGGCCGCGTCCCCACGTCAACCTGACGCGCGTGCTGACGTAGACATCGCCCGGGTCGGCCGGCACCTGGGCGAAGTGCTTGCGGCCGAAGTACAAGCGGGTGCCGTCGCTGGACAGCGTGGCGCGGGTTTCCGCGCCGTCCGCCGTGTTGACCGCGGGATTCTCGATCCGGCCGCGCACCGTCCATGGCGAAGCGGTGTTCGGGCGCGTGGCGTACCAGATGTCCTGGTTGCGCGGATCGGCGCTGGCCCGGTTGCTGCTGAACACGATTTCCAGCCCGTCCCTGCGCACGTTGGGCATCAGGTCGGCGGCATCGGTACTCAGCTCGGCCACGCGCACGCCGGGCCCGAAGCTGCCGTCGGCACGCTGGCGGCTCATGTAGATGTCATGGCCCTTGCTGTCCGGATAGCCGTCGCTGGAGAAGTACAGGAAGGTACCCTGGGCGGTTTTCACTACCGACGGGCTGTATTCCGAACCCTTGGTGTTCGGGCCACCGTCCGCATAGCCGCCCAGATCCACCGGCGTCGCCCAGCCGTGCGCGGGATTCTCGCGGGTCAGAAAGATGTCGCCGGCCGGCGGGCTGCCGGGCGGCGGCGGCGGTATCGCCTTGCAGCCGGTGCAATCCTCGGCGTTCTGCCGCGAGCTGACGAACAGCAGCCACTTGCCGGGCAACGGCGTGGGACAGTAGTCGGCGGCCGTGGGCGAATTCGCCGGTGCGCCGAGGTTGGTGACGTGGTCCCAGCTGCGCATCGCGACATTCCACGTTGCGCGCCAGTTGTCCAGGCCGCCATTGCGGGTGGACATGAAGTACAGGTTGTCCCCGTCCGGCGACTCGATCGGACAGCCTTCGGCGGCCGCGGTGTTGATGCCGGGCGCAAGCTGCGCGTTGCTCCACGCGCCGTAGTGCTGCGCGTAGACATTGGCGGACAGGATGGCGGCGATGGCCAGTGCGCACTGTGGGTACTTGCGGTTCATGGGTCTCTCCTTGCATGGGTGTGGACGACCGCGGAGAAAACCCTTCCCCGCGGACTGGTTGCGCCATGGCGACGCGTCGCTCACCCTGTGCAGGCGCGGGCATCGCGACTGCACGCGAGCGTGCCGGCGAGGGCCGGCGCGTCCAGCTTCGGGGGTGTGGCGCGGCGGGTCTTGAGGCGGCCGCTCGGGAAAGACTGGACTTTGCTTGGATTCCTTGGGAAAACATTGGGGTCGCCCGCAGCACCGGTTTTCGTCCACTCTCGTGCGCTACCCGCCACAGGACGCCATGGACCCGTCAACGCCCGCCCCGCTCGCCTTCGACGACTGCACGATCGACTTCGCCGGCCGGCGTCTGTTGCGCGGGGGCATCGGACAGCCGCTGGAACCGAAGGCCTTCGCCGTGCTCGCGCTGCTCGCCGGCACGCCCGGCCGCGTCTTCACCCGCGACGAGATACTCGACGCGGTCTGGGGCCACCGCCACGTCACCCCCGGGGTGCTGAACCGGCTGATGACCCTGCTGCGGCATGCGCTTGGCGAGGACGCGAAAGTGGCGCGCTACCTGCACACCGTGCATGGCGTGGGCTACCGCTTCGACCTTCCCGAAGCCACGCCCGACGCGCCGTCGCGGGCCGTTCCGATCCCCGCGTCGCAAGCGCCGACGATGCCGGTGCCGGTGCTGCCCGCCGCGTCACATCCTCCGGTGGCCCGGCGGCGCGCCGGCGACCGGCACGGCATGGCGCGCGCCATGTGGTGGCTGCTGCCGCTGCTGGCGCTGCTCGCGGTGGCCGGCTGGCAGTGGTGGCCGCATGCGCCGAGCGCGCCGAAGCCGGCGCCGGAGCGCAGCATCGCGGTGCTGCCGCTGGTCAACGCGAGCAACGACAAGGGACAGCAGTTCTTTTCCGACGGCTTGTCGGAAAGCCTGATCAACTCCCTTTCCCGCTTCGGCGGGCTGAAAGTGATCGGTCGCGATTCCGCTTTCCAGTTCCGCGGCAGCAGGGACGACAGCCGCACCATCGGCCGCAAGCTGGGTGTGTCCTACCTGCTCAGCGGCAGCGTGCAGCACGTGGGCGACGTCGTGCGCATCAACGCCGCGCTGACCAGGGCCGCCGACGGCAGCACGCTGTGGGCCGAGCACTACGATCGCCCGTACCGGAACCTGTTTGCCCTGCAGGACGAAATCGCGTCCGCGGTCATCGGTGCGTTGCAGGTGAAGCTGCTGTCGCCCGGCGAATCCGTCAGGCATGACGACCGGCCGCCCAGCGGCAGCATCGATGCCTACAACGCCTATCTGCAGGGCCTGAAGCATTGGCACGACGAGGATTTCCGCCGGGCATCCGAATACATGGCCAAGGCCGTGCAACTCGACCCCGGCTATGCGATGGCATGGGCACACCTGTCGGGATCGCTGAGCACCGTCGCCACGTTCTCGAACGAGTCCGTCGAGGCCGCCCGCCAGCACATGGACGAGGCAAGGCGCGCAGCGGACCAGGCGTTGCAATTGGCGCCCGGGCTGGGGGCGGCCCACGCGGCCCGCGCCTACCTGATGGTCTACAGCTTCGACCATCGCGGCGCCCTGGCCGAATGCCGTCGCGCCGTGCAACTGGCGCCGGAGGACGGGACCGTCCTCAATGGCTGCGGTTATGTGTTTGCCCAGGTCGGGAAACTGCGCGAGGCAATCCGGTCGAGGCAGCATCTGCTTTCAATCGAGCCGCTGTACATCATCAATTACCAGCAGTACGCGAAGCTGTTGCTGGCGTCCGGCCGGCTGGACGAAGCGGAGAAATACCTTGGCACCGCCGAAAGCCTGCCGCAGACGAACGCGCACTGGCGCTATTCATCCTTGTTCCTGCGCATGGCGGTTGCCCTGGCGCGTGGCGACGCGGTCAAGGCCATGGGCAGCGCGCTGCAAATGCCCGCGAAGTACCGCAACCCGTACACGGCGCTGGCGGCCCAGATCGGGCCGGATCGCGCCGCCGCGGACACCGCGCTGGCGAACGCCCTCGCCGGCAAGGCCGAGGCGAACGCCGATCCGCATCTGATCGCGCAGATCTACGCCTTGCGCGGCGATGCCGGCCACGCCGTGGAATGGTTGCAGCATGCTTCGGCCGCCGATCTGCTGTTCCTGCCGACCGATCCGTTCATCCTGAACCTGCGCGACGATCCGCGCTTCATCGCCTTCTGCGAAAGGATCGGCCTGCCGCCCCCGGGCGAAAGCGAAGCGTTGAGCATCGACCAGATCCGCGCCGCGAACGGCACGCGCAACCGCTGAGGCGCGGGAAGCGCCGGGATCGGCGGCAAACCCGGACCCAGCCGATACAATGCGGGCTTTCCGAGCGGAACCGACGACCATGGCCGAGCGCGCGTTCGACGACTACCTGGCCCGCTCCGGCGCCACCCTGGAAGGCTCGCGCTACGCGGCGTGGCTGGCGATCACGCCGCGCCGCCACGGCTTTCCGGTGTATTACGCGATCTGCGAGAACCGCAGCTTCCGCGACAAGGACGTGGCCGAAGCCGCCGCGGCGAAAGCGCTGGCCGACATGACCGGGCTGGAGGCGGACGGCACGCCGATCTTTCCCGAGGACTACACCGGCTTCGACGATTAGGCGGGCCGGACCGGCTGGTGCTGCGCGCCCTGCGCCGCGGCGGCCAGGGCGCGCAGCCGTTCCACCGCGGCGGGGATGGCCGCGGGCGCATCGACGGTGAGCATGCGCGGCTCGTCGGCAGCCAGGCCGTTTTCCAGTTCGTGCGCCCAGGTCACGTGGTAGGGCATGTGCACGCCCCAGCCGCCCAGGCGCAATACCGGCTCGATGTCCGAGCGCAGCGAGTTGCCGACCATCGCGAACTGCGCCGGCTGCATGTCGAACTCGCCGAGCACGCGGCGGTAGGCGGCGGCGTCCTTCTCCGAGACGATCTCGATGCGGCGAAACAGGTCGGCCAGGCCCGATTGCGCCACCTTCTTCTCCTGGTGGAACAGGTCGCCCTTGGTGATCAGCACCACCTCGTACTGCTGCGCCACCGCCTCGACCGCGGCGCGGATGCCCGGCAGCAGTTCCACCGGATGCTGCAGCACGGTCTTGCCCAGCTCGATCAAGGCGTGGATGTCGGCCGCGCCGATGCGCCCGTCCGAGACCGCAATGGCGGTTTCCACCATCGACAGCGCCATGCCCTTGGCGCCGTAGCCGAACAGCTTGAGGTTGCGCTGCTCGGTAGCCAGCATGCGCTCGTGCACATCGCGATCGGCCACGTCCACGTAGCGCGCCATGATCGCCGCGAACGCGTCGCCGGCCTGGCGGTAGTAGTCCTCGCTGTGCCACAGCGTGTCGTCGCCGTCGAAGCCGACCAGTTGCAGCATCAGGCGCCCACCCGCGTGCGTACCGCATCCATGTCGCGCACCGGGCGGATCTCGATGGCGCCGGTTTGCGACCACGGGAACGACTGCGCGATGCGCACCGCCTCGTCCATGTCGGCCGCCTCGATCAGGTTGAAGCCGCCCAGGTATTCCTTGGTCTCCGCATACGGACCGTCGACCACGCTGGTGCGGCCGTCGCGCACGCGCACGGTGCGCGCGGTCCCCGGCGCTTCCAGCTGCTGCGAATCGAGCAACTGTCCCTGCGCGCGCAACGCGTCGGCCTTGCCGAAACAGCTTTTCATGCGGCTGTCGAACTCGCCCTCGGGCAGCGCGTCCAGCAGCTGGTCGTCGCAATAGATCATCACGAGATATTTCATGGCGTCCTCGGCGGGGAAGGCGGGGCGAAGAGGGATAATGCCGCAATGAACACCCGCGCCGATACCTTCAGCGAATTGTCCTGCCGGCCGATCGCCTTCGTGCGTTCGCCCTACGCGCAGCGCATCGACGCGCCGCACCAGCCCACCGTGGTGGCCGGCACCGAAAGCGGGGCCGCAGCCAACGCGGTGATCGCGTTCGTGGCGGATTTTCCGGCGGCGGCCTGGCGCGACCTGGCCGGCTTCGAGCGGATCTGGTTGCTGTTCGCGTTCCACCGCAGCGAGGGCTGGAAGGCCGAGGTGCGCCCGCCGCGCGGCGGCGGCAAGCGCAGCGTGCTGGCCACGCGCTCGCCACACCGACCGAATGCGATCGGGCTGTCGGCAGTGGAGCTGGTGGCGGTGGAGGAAGGCGCGTTGCGCGTGCGCGGCGTCGACCTGCTGGACGGCACGCCGATCCTCGACATCAAGCCGTACGTGCCGTACGCGGATGCGTTTCCGGGTTCACGCGCGGGCTGGATCGACGCGATCGACGCGGCGCAGGGCCGGCATTCCGCGCCGGGGCCGCGCAAGCCGCGCACGCGGCCGCGCGGCGGGGACGTCAGCGGCTCATGAGCAGCTGCCGCAGCAGGTGCTGCCGCCGCTGACGTGGATCTGCCGCGGCTCGGACACGCGGCTGGCCTCGTAACCGGCCTCCTGCAGGGCGGTGATGACCTGACCGGAGGTCAACTGCGCCGCCACGTCGATCTGTCCCGCGACGGGATCGCCGGTGACCTGCGCGTTGGCGTCATGGGCACGCAGGATGGCGGCGATGGCGCCGGTGTCACCGGCAAGATCCTTCACTTGAAACAGCATCGGTACGGTCTCCAGGGTTGAGAGGCGGCACATCCGCCGGGGGCGATGATGGCGGCCGGCACGGCCGCGCGCCCTGACCGGGATCAGGGCGATCCCAGCCGGTGAGACCTGCGCCCGGCAAACTGCCCGGGCCGGCGCGGCTCGCTCCGTCGCCGGCGCCCGATGCATTGGCAGTGGATCGGTTCAGACCTTGGCCGCGCCCGGCACCCCCGTCGGCGCGGCATTTTTTTTCAGGGCGGCGTCGCGGCCGCCGGCAACCACGGCGACACGCGCGGGCGCGCCAGCGCGGCGAGCAGTGGCGGGTCGCGCCGGTAGACGTCGGGGCGGAAGCCGACCCGGCCGTCCTCGCGCAGGTCCACCGTCCAGTACGCCAGCAGCAGCGGCACCGGCCTGGGCAGCATCACGGTCTGCGTCTTCAGCGTGTCGATCGCGCGGTCGATGCCCGCGCGATTCCACTGCACCGGATCGTCCAGCAGCAGCTCGGCCAGTTCGCGCGGATGTTCCACCCGGATGCAGCCGGAGCTGTACGTGCGCTGCTCGCTGGCGAACAGTTCCTGGTGCGGCGTGTCGTGCATGTACACCGCGTAGTCGTTGGGGAAGCGGATCACCAGCCGGCCCAGCGAATTGCCCGGGCCGGCGTCCTGGCGCAGCACGATGCCGCGCGGGTTGGCCCAGTTCACGCTGGCCGGCGACAGCTCGCGGCCCTGGCTGTCCAGCACGCGGATGCGGTTGGCGGCGAGGTAGCCCGGGTTCCTGCGCAGCTTCGGCAGGATGTCGTTCTTCAGGATGGTCGGCGGCACCGTCCAGGTCGGGTTGAGCGTGAGGTAGGTGATCTTCGACTTGAACACCGGCGTGCTGCGGTACGGCTTGCCCACCTGCACGCGCGAGCGCCATACCGGCTTGCCGTCCTTGTAGTAGATGACCTGGTAGCCGGCGATGTCGACCACCACGAACTCGCCCTGCAGCTGGTGCAGCAGCCAGCGCGCGCGCTCCAGGTTCGCGCGCAGCTGCTCGATGCGCGTGGTGACCGGCACGTTCAACGCGGCCAGGGTGGCCGTACCCAGATGGCCGTCCGCGACGAGGTAATGTTCGCGCTGGAATTGTTTCAGCGCAGCTTCCAGCGCCGGGGCGTACAGGTCATCCATGCCCTCGCCCACCGCAAAGCCGACCCGTTGCAGGCGCTGGCGCAGCGTCGGCACGCGCGGATCGTGGCTGCCCGGTTTCAGCGTGGGGCCGTCGGCGATCACGGGCCAGCCGCCCTGCGCCGCCACCCCGCGCAACTTCGCCAGCGCCGCACGCAGCTGGGCGTAGTACGGGTGCTGCGGCCGCGCCCGCGCGAACAGCTCGCCGATCGTGCCCTGCGCCAGCGCCTCGCGCACCGCCTGCAGGCCCCGCGCCCGATCGAGCTGGCGCGGGTCGAAGTTCCAGTGCGTGTCCAGCGTGGCCGGATCGACCTTGCCGCGATACAGGTGCAGCAACGCGGTGAAACAGGCGTCGGTGGCCAGCAGGTCGAACTGCGCGCGTTGCTGCGCGGTGGCCTGCGGGTCGTCCAGCACGTGGCGCCGACGTTGCAGTTCGTCCAGCGCGTAGTCCTGCGGGTCGAGGCCGTCGGCGGCCATGCCGCGCAGCGCGGCCAGCAACTGGTCGAGGTCGTCCGGTCGCGTCCATGCCGGCGCGAACCGGTTCTGCTCGTAGAACGCCGCCACCGCGGCGACCGGCGCCGCGGCCGTCGCGCCATCGGCCTGCGCGACGCGCCATTGCTCGATCCGTTCGCGGATCTGCTCGGCCACCGGGCCCGGCAGCGGGGCCACGGCTTGTTCCATGCCGACCGACTCGACTGCGGCCGGCTGTGCAGGCGCCGCGGCGACCGCCAGCCAGCCCAGCAAGGCAGCAGCGCAAACGGCGCGGGAAAAGCCGGACGACATGGAAAGTCCTGTGCGGGAGGATGCGACCAGTCATAGCACAACCGCCGGCCGGCGCAGGCGGGCGCGGCGACCGGTCGCACGGGACAGGTTCTTAACGATCGACTGCTAGCATCGACGCCTGTTCGCGCCCCAAGCCCAAGCCGTCCCGATGAGTCGACTGCGCCTCCTTGCCATCCTGCTGCTGCCGCTCTGTGGTACGGCGCACGCGACCGCGCCGACACTGCGCGACACGCTCAGCAAACTCGCGCCGCAGGCAAATCCGCAGGTGATCGCGCTGGCGCTGGCGGCCACCGACTGCGCCGCCGCGCAAGGCCAGCCGCCGCCCGCGCGACTGGCGGTGATCGACTATTCCCGGCCATCCACCGAGCCGCGGCTGTGGGTGTTCGACCTGGCCCGGCGCAAGCTGCTGTATCAGGAACTGGTGGCGCACGGGCGCAACACCGGCGAGAACCTGGCCAGCAGGTTCTCCAACGCGCCGGAAAGCCGGCAATCCAGCCTGGGCCTGTTCCGCACGCTGGACACCTATGCCGGCCGCAACGGCTATTCGCTGCGCCTGCAAGGGCTGGAGCCGGGTACCAACGACCGCGCACTGGCGCGCGCGCTGGTGATCCACGGTGCCGCCTACGTCAACCCGGCACTGGCCCGCGAGCAAGGCCGCATCGGTCGCAGCTACGGTTGCCCGGCGGTCCGCAGCGCGATCGCGCGACCGCTGATCGACGCGCTCAAGGGCGGCCAGTACGTGTTCTCCTATTATCCCGATGCCAGGTGGCTGGGCGCCTCGCCCTACCTCAAGTGCGGCGGCGGACTGGCGATGACGCCCGCGCTCGGCGCGCCCTGATCCATCCGCACGGTTGCCCTCCCCGCGGAGCGCGCGGCGGGCAACCTCTCACTCGCGAGTCTGCTGCAGGCTCGCGCCGCCCTCGTCCGGCGTCACCGGCAGGCGCAGGATCAGCAGCCACAGCAGCACCACCAGCGCGGCCAGCAGCCACGGCAACCAGGCGTGCCCGCGGAACCACCAGATCGTGCCGGCCATCGACAGCGTGACCAGGCCCAGCGCCATCCAGCGCGCGCGCCGCGAAATGCTGCGATCGCGCTCCCACCGCGCGATCGCCGGACCCAACCGGGGCAGCGAGAGCAGCCAGCGATGCCAGCGCGGCGACGCACGCGACCAGCACGCGGCCGTCAGCAGCAGGAACGGCACGGTCGGCATCACCGGCAGCATCAGGCCGATCAGCCCCAGCAACAACGCCACTCCGCCGGCGATGAGCAGCAGCCAGCGCACCAGACCGGTGTGGCGGGGATGCGCGGGGTGCGGGTCGTGTCCACCGCCCTGTTCCGCCGGCTGCCCGCGATCGGACGACTTCACGTTGCGCGCTTCGGCCGGCCTTCGCGGGCCTTGTACAGACGCCGGTCGGCTTCGCCCAGCGCGGCTTCCAGCGAGGCGCCCGGCACCACCGTGGTCGCGCCCATGGTGAAGCCGATCGGCGCAGCGGCGCGATCGGCATCGAGCCGGTCGACCACGCCTTGCGTCAACTCCTCGCCGGCACCGCGCAGCAACACCAGGAACTCGTCGCCGCCGAGGCGGATCACTGCATCCTGCGGCCGCACATGGTTGCGCAGGAACGTCGCCATGGCCACCAGCACCTCATCGCCGCGCGCGTGGCCATGGGTGTCGTTGACCTGCTTGAAATGGTCCAGGTCGAACACGATGCAGCCCCAGCCCGCGGCCGGGCCGGCCGTCAGCTCGGCCAGGTAGCGGCGATTGAAGCAACCGGTCAGTGCGTCGTGGATCGACCACTCGCGCAACTGGCTCTCCTGGCGGAAGCGCTCGGTGACGTCCAGCGCATGGCCCAGCACGTAGGGATCGTCGCCTTCGACGTCGTCGTCCAGCACGTTGTGGTACTGCCAAACGTGTTCGCTGCCGTCCTTGGCGATCACCTGCAGCATGCCCGTGTCGCTGTCCTTGCGCATGATGCGCAACAGATATTCGGCGAACCGCGGGCGCTGTTCGGCGCACATGAAATCGGTCAGCGGGCGGCCGATCATCTCGCCCACCGAATAGCCCAGCGACTTGGCCGCCGCCGGGTTCACCGACAGCAGCACGCCCTCGTGGTCGTGCGTGCAGATCAGGCCGGGGCTGTACTGGAACAGCTTGCGGTAGCGGCGGTCGCTGGCCTCCAACGCCGCGATCGCGCGCCGCTGCAGGGTGATGTCCTGGAAAGCGCCGGCCAGCCGCAGCGGGGTGCCATCCTCGGCGCGTTCCACGATGCCGACCGCGCGCACCCAGATCCTCCGGCCAGTGGCGGTGGTCAGTGGCAGTTGCAGATCCCATCCCTCGCCGGTGTCGATGCTCTTGCGCACGGCCGCGTCGATCACCGGCCGCGCCCCCGCATCGTAGAAGCTCACCGCTTCTTCCAGGCTCGGGTGGAAACCCGGCGGCACGTCGTGCAGGCGGCAGGTCTGGTCCGACCAGGTGATCGCCTTGGTGGCCAGGTCCAGCTCCCAGCCGCCGGCGCCGAGCAGGCATCCGGTGCGTTCGAGCAGCGCTGCGTGGGTGCGCCGCTTCGGTTCCGTCTCGCGGGCCGACTCCGGCGGCTGCCGCAGCGACGGTGCCGCGCCGACCGGTGCGGGCTTGTTCCGGTGCGCGACCGGACGCGTTTCCAGCACCTGTGCCACCGCGCGGGCCAGTTGCCGCAGCGTCTCGTGTTGCCGCTCGTCGAGCGTACCCGGCACGCGATCGAGCACGCACAATGCGCCCGCCTTCGCGCTCTCGCCCGGTCTGATCGGCACGGCGACGAAGCAACGGATGCCCGCCGCGCCGGCAACCAGAGGATCGTCGGCGCAGCGCGGATCGAGCCGTGCGTCGGGAATCGCCAGCACGCCGGAACTCGCCTTGGCCAGCACCCGCAGCACGCTCGGCTCGTCGATATCCGCCGCCGGCCCATGCACGGCGAGCCCGCGGCCGTCGGCATCGACCAGGACGATCAGCGCCAGCGCCCGCCCGCTCGCCGCCGCAGCGCTGCGCACGAGCGCATCGAACAGCGGCTCGGCGCGAGTATCCAGCGCACCCATGGCGCGCAGCGTCGCCAGGCGCAGCGTTTCGTCAGCGTGGTGGGAGGCAGCGGACATACGGGGCGGCAATCGGCTCGCGGGTCGGCACATCGTGTGGCCACCGTAGCAGTCCGCATCTGAATCGGCCACGCACGCGACCGCAGTTTCGGCCGCTGCCGCCACGAAAAAGCCGCCCGGATCGCTCCGGGCGGCTTCGTCATGCCGCCCTCAGGCGACGCCGGTCACTCGGCGCTGCCGTCCAGTCCGCGACGCTCCAGCAGCGGTTCGATCCGCGGCTCGTGGCCGGCGAAATCGCGGAACAGCTGCAGTGCATCCTTGCTGCCGCCCTGCGACAGCAGGGTCGCGCGGAAGCGGTCGCCGTTGGCCCGGGTCAGGCCGCCGTGGCTCTTGATCCACTCGACCGTGTTCGCATCCAGCACCTCGGACCAGATGTAGGCGTAGTAGCCGGCCGCGTAGCCGCCCATGATGTGGCTGAAGTACGGCGTGCGGTAGCGCGGCGGCACCGGCGCGTAATCGGTGCCGTTGGCCTTCAGCGCGGCCGCCTCGAACGCCATCACGCCGCCGGCGTCGGGGATCTTGTCCGCGCCGAGCTGGTGCCAGCTCTGGTCGAGCATCGCCGCGCCCAGATACTCGGTGGTGGCAAAGCCCTGGTTGAACTTCGAGGTGGCCAGCACCTTGTCCAGCAGCGCCTTGGGCATCGGCGCGCCGGTCTGGTAGTGCCTGGCGTAGTTGGCCAGCACGCTGGGCCAGTCGGCCCACATCTCGTTCACCTGCGAGGGGAACTCGACGAAGTCGCGCGGCACGCTGGTACCACTGAAGCGCGGGTACTTCACGTTGGAGAACATGCCGTGCAATGCGTGGCCGAACTCGTGGAACGCCGTGGTCACCTCGTCCCAGGTCAGCAGGGTCGGGCCGCTGGTCGGCTTGGTGATGTTGAGGTGGTTGGCCACCACCGGCAGGTTGCCGGTGAGCCCGGACTGGTCCACGTAGGAGTTCATCCAGGCACCGCCGCGCTTGGACGGGCGCGCGTACATGTCGGCCAGGAAGATCGCCAGCTGGCTGCCGTCTTCATTGTAGACGTCGTACACCAGCACGTCGGGGTTGTAGACCGGAAGATCGGTGCGCTGCTTGAACTTGAGTCCGTAGAGCTGGCCGGCGGCGTAGAACACGCCGTTCTCCAGCACGTTCTTCATCTCGAAGTAGGGCTTGAGCTGGCTCTCGTCGAAATTGTATTTGTCGGCGCGGACCTTCTCCGTGTAGTAGGCCCAATCCCACGGCTGCAGCGCGAACGTGGGCTGGCCCTTCGCCGCCTGTTCCTTGTCGATCATCGCCTGCAACGCGACGCCTTCGCGCCTGGCGTTGGCGACTGCCGCCGGCGCCAGCTTGCCGAGCATGGCGTTGACCGCTTCCGGCGTTTTCGCGGTCTGGTCGGCCAGCACGTAGGCAGCCCAGGTCGGGTAGCCGAGCATGCCCGCCTTCTCCGCACGCAGCTTCATCACCTGCGACACGATCGCGGTGTTGTCGTACGCGTTGCCGCGGCTGCCGCGGGTAATCGAGGCCTTGTACAGGCGCTCGCGCAGCGCGCGGTTCTCCAACTGCGCCAGCGGCGGCTGGCCGGTGGTGTTGAGCAGGGCGATCACGTACTTGCCATCGAGCCCCTTCGCCTTGGCGGCGGCGGCCGCGGCGTCGATCTGGGCGTCGGTGAGGCCGGCCAGTTCGGCGCGGCTGTCCACCACCAGCGCCGAGTCGTTGACCTCGGCCAGCACGTTCTGGGTGAACTTGGTGCCGAGCCTGGCCAGCTCGCCGTTGATCTGCTTCAGGTGCGCCTTGTCGGCGTCGGACAGCCTGGCGCCGGCCCGCACGAAATCGGTGTGGTAGCGCTCGATCAGGCGCACGCCCTGCGCATCCAGGCCCAGGCTGGCGCGCGCGTCGTACAGCTTCTGGATGCGCGCGAAGAGCGCCGGGTCCAGCGTGATCGCGTCGCGGTGCGCGGCCAGCTTCGGCGCGTACTCGGCCTGCAGCTTCTTCAGCGCATCGTTGTTCTCGACCCCGGACAGGCTGAAGAACACGGTCGAGGTGCGCTGCAGCACGTCGCCGGATTTCTCCAGCGCGATGATGGTGTTGTCGAAGGTCGGCGCAGCGGGGTTGGCGCTGATCGCCGCCACTTCACGCAGCTGCTCGGCCATGCCGCGGTCGAACGCGGGCGCGTAGTCGCTGTCCTTGATCCTGTCGAACGCGGGGTAGTGCAGCGGCAGCGTGCTTTCGGCGAAGAACGGATTGGCGCGGACGTCGGCAGCCGCCGCGTGGGAGGCGTGTGCGCCTGCGTGCTGCTTGTCCGCCGCGGTGTCGGCATAGGCCGCCATGGAGCTGGTCAGCGCGATCGTCATCGCCAGGGAAAGGGTGGGCTTCATCAAGGTTCGCTCGACGTGGGGGAACCCCGATCCTACCCAAAGCCTGCGCCACGCACCCATGACTAAAGCCATGGGTGAACACCGCGAGATCCGCTACAACGGGTCCGCATGCGTGGCGAAGAAAGCCTGCAGGAACGCTTGCCGCGCCGCCCCGTGGTCGACCTCGGTACGGCAATGCGCCGCAATCACCTGGCGCAGCAGTCCGCCAGCGGATTCGTGCACCGCGGGCCAGGGCGGCAGGTCCGCGCCGTTGGGATCGCCGGTCTTGATGAACTGTGCAAAGTAGCCTTCCATCGTGGCGGACGCAGCGCGGTCGGCAGCCGTCCACGCGTAGACCGGATTGCCCGCCAGGTTGCCCAGCGCGTACTCGATCTCGCCGCTGTGCACGGCGCCGGGATCGGGCGTTTCACCCGGCGCCGGCGCCAGCTTGGCCGGGCGCGGCTGGTCGAAATAATAGAAATACACCGGCGCGCCGCCGTGGCGGCGCTGCAGGTCCATCCAGCGCCAGGTGGTGTGCGCGATGAACATGTCGCCGGCCAGCGCGGTGGCGGAGGATTTCACCTGCGTCGCGTCGTCGCCGGGGTACAGCGCCAGTGCGTGCGCCGCCTGCGTGCCGAACAGCCGCTTCAGCGCTGCGCGGTAATTGGCCGGCGTCGGCGGCTGATCTTTCAGGATCGCGGTGTAATGGTCCTCCTGCGAATTGCTCCCCAGCAGCAGCGGCACCGGCGCCTGCCCGCCGCGGGCCATGGTGGCCGCGGGCGGCTCGCGCAGGAACCAGCCGTCGAGATTCGCGTCGGCGTCGCCGTGCTGCTCGCGCGTGGCCTGCAGCAGGCGATCGGCCGGCAACGCACGCAGCGCGGTCAGCGAGTCGGCGCCGAGACGCTGCGCGAAAGCCTCGCCGCGGCGCTCCATCGTCGCCAGCGGCACCGGCGCGATCGGCGCGATCAGGGCGCCGCTTTCGCCGATCGCGCGGGCAAACAGCCCGCGCGACAGCGGCGAGGTCATCAGCGCGCTCACCGCGATCGAACCGGCCGACTCGCCGGCGATCGTCACCTGCGCCGGGTCGCCGCCGAAAGCGGCGATGTTGTCGCGCACCCAGCGCAGCGCGGCGACCTGGTCGAGCAAGCCGTAGTTGCCCGCCGCGTGCTGCGGCGATTCGGCAGCGAGGGCCGGCGTGGCGAAGAAGCCGAATACGCCCAGGCGATAGTTCACCGTCACCGTGACGATGCCGCGGCTGGCCAGGCTGGCGCCGTCGTAGCGCGGCTCCGAGCCGTCGCCGGCAACGAACCCGCCGCCGAAGAAATACACCAGCACCGGCAGCCTGGCGGTTGCGCCTGCAGGCTTCCACACGTTGAGGTAGAGACAGTCCTCGCCCATCCCGGCGGAGCGGAACCGCATGTCGCCGAACAGCGGCAGCTGCATGCAGCGCGGGCCGAAGCGCGTCGCCTGGCGCACGCCGCTCCAGGCCGGAGCGGGTTGCGGCGGTTTCCAGCGCAGCGGACCGGTCGGCGGCGCCGCGTACGGAATACCCTGGAACTCTTCCAGCGCCATGCCGTTCGCCGTCGCAAGCTTGCCTTCGATCCTGCCATCGGCCAGTGACACGCGAGGCGGAGGCAGCGGGGCAGCGGCGTGAGCCGCGAAGGCGGCGAGGCCGATCACCCCGGCGAGGATGCTGGCGAGCAGGCGCGCCTTCCGCGGCGCGGGTGATGCAGTCGGATCGAACATCGTGGCGGCCCGTGAATACCTGCCTTGCAGCCTAGGCGCCGGCCTGGTCGATGTCATCCCTGGCGCAGCGCCTCAGACCTCGTCCGCGCCGCACACATCCATCGCAACCGGCTTGGCGCAATCGGCCTGCACGGCGACCGCGGGTGCGGCACGGCGCGCGCTGGCCTGCTGCGACGACGACGGGCTGGCGGCCAGCATTGCCCCCATCACCAGCACGCAGACGCTGGAGCAGGCAACGAACAGCATGGTCAGAAAGATGGATTCGAATTTCATGACGCGTTCTCCGATTGAACAGAAAGTCCCTGTGCTGTCCATGGAGCAATCGCCGTGCCAACCCGAAAATTTGTTCCAAGCTTTTGATTTATTTTATGTTTTATGTCGATTGCCGCTGCGGGCGGCTGTCCGCGGACAGCGTCGCCCGTGCGGCCGGACAACGGTTCAGCCCGCTGCGTCCGCGAGGTTGCACACGGGCGCACCGGCCAGTCACACTCCATTAACATACCGCTTAGTACATTATCCCCATGTCGTGAGACACGCTTCCCACCGTGCGGCGAGGCTCCCCCTCCTCCTCCGCACCCGACACAGATGGACCCCCAACCCGCAGACTCCCCTCTGCGGGTTTTTTTTGTGCCTGTGCCGCTACTCGCCCGATGCGTACTTTTCGTGCAGCGCCACCGGCGCCACCGGGCGCTGCGTGCGCCGGCGGATCGCCAGGTTGATCAGCTCCACGAACACCGAGAACGCCATCGCCGCGTACACGTAGCCCTTCGGGATGTGCTGGCCGAAGCCGTCCGCCATCAGCACCAGGCCGATCATGATCAGGAAGCTCAACGCCAGCACCTTGACCGTGGGGTGGCGCTCGACGAACTCGCCCAGCGGCCTGGCGAACATCAGCATGAACACGATCGAGGCCAGGATCGCGGTGACCATCACCCAGCGCTGATCGACCATGCCCACGGCGGTGATGATCGAGTCCAGCGAGAACACGATGTCCAGCAGCATGATCTGCACGATCACGCCGCCGAAGGTGGCCGTCGCCGCGGCCGCGCCGCCGATGCTGACGTGCTCGGTGGCGCCCTCCAGCTTCTGGTGGATCTCGTGGGTCGCCTTGCCGATCAGGAACAGGCCGCCGCCGATCAGGATCAGGTCGCGCCACGAGAAAGCGTGGCCGAACAGCTCGAACAGCGGCGCGGTGAGTCCGACGATCCAGGCAATCGCCAGCAACAGGCCCAGCCGCGACACGGCCGCCAGCATGATGCCCAGGCGCCGCGCCTTGTCGCGTCGTTCCGGCGGCAGCTTGCCGGCCAGGATCGAGATGAAAATGATGTTGTCGATGCCCAGCACCAGCTCGAGCGCGGTCAGCGTGGCGAGGGCGATCCAGATTTCGGGGTTGGCCAGTTGTTCCATGGGTGGTCTCTATCGAAGGGGCGCCGGCCGGAAAGCATCCTGGCCCGCGGAAACGGCGAAGGCGCGCAAGCGCGCTTCACGATGGGTTCTGGACGCCAAAGGGCGGGTTGATGCTCCGGTGAGGCTCTGGGGCCACGGCGGAAAGGCATCTTTGCAGGACGCACCTTCGCCGTGGGACGGCGAAGGTCTTGCTCGCAAATGGCTGTGTCATTTGCTGCTGCACCGGGGCGCAAGGCCCGTCATGACGGCGACAGCGATCGGGAGCTACTCCCCTTCAGCGGTCGATGCTAGCACAGCCTCGGCGCGTGACCACGCCGGGCGGTCGGCGTCAGCCGGCCGGATGCGCCAGCGCAAAGTCGATCGCTGCCACCACCGCCGCCACCTGGGCGTCGTTGCATTGCGCGGGCGTGGCGCGCGGGCTGTCGGGGTAGACCTCGGTGGTGGTCTTGAACGGCGCGGCGGTGATGCCGGCGCACAGGCCGAGCCGGCCGTAGTCGTATTCGATCACGCCATGCGCCACCACCGGCGAGCCGATGATGGTGCCGTCGGGGTCGGCCGGCGCGATATGGGTGACCTTGGCCACCGCGGCAATGATCGCCTGCTGGAACGCGGGCTGCGGCTGCGCGCTGTCGGCGCACAGGTAGAAGCCATCGGGAATCGTGCCGGGTTCGAACGGCTTGCCGTCGCGGGCCGCCAGGGCCGGGCGGAACTCGGCCTCGTCGCTGTCGGTGGTTTCGTGCAGATCGATGTGCATCAGCACGCGCTCGCGCAGCGGCGCCACCAGCGCCATCAGCGCGGCCGATTCCTGTGCCGGGCTGTGCGCATGGAACGAGCGGTTGGGATCGAGCGCAGCAGCATTCCAGCGCTGGATGCGTTCGTAGCCCCACGGGCTCACGCACGGCACCACCAGCAGGTTGGCCCGGCCGGCGAGGTCTGCCGCATGCTGCTCGGCGAATTGCAGCGCACCGTGCACGCCACTGGTTTCGTAGCCGTGGACGCCGCCGGTGACCAGCATTACCGGCAGTTCGTCGCGCCAGGATGCACTGCGCAGGGCGTACAGCGGATGGCGTGCGTCGGGATAGGCCAGCTCACCGTACGGTGCCACCGCCCAGTGCGCGCGCAGCGCGTCGATCCGGCGCAACACGTCATCCGCGTAGCTGCGCTGCACGCGCTGGCGCGAGCGCCATGCCTCGCGTTCGGCCTCGCCCCAGGGCTGGAGCGCCGTGCCGACAGGATAGAAGCTGGACTGGTTCATCGTGGTTCCGTGCGTGGGCGACGGGAAGCCGGCGGCCGCGCCGCCGGTCCCGATGGCCTGGGGACGCTTACTTCGCGCCGCCGTTCGCGGCACCCTTGGCCGGCAGCGGTTCGAGGTTGAAGCTGATCGTGGTGAGCTTGGCGTCCAGACCCTGCACGACGTCGCTGGTCAGGTCGTTGCTGGTGTTGCCGCCGAGCACCGCGTCGCGGTTGAGCAACAGGCCGCACTGGTGCTTCTTGTAGCTGGCGGCAACCACCGGCTGCGCTTCCTGGCCGATCCGCTGCATCACCTTGGCGCGGGTGAGCTGGATGCGCTCGTTCTGCTCGCCGGCCTGCGACTGGAAGGTCTGCATGCGCTGCTGCAGCGCCGCGCCCTGCTGCTTGCGCTGGTCCTCGGTGAGCGAGGCGGCCTTTTGCTGGAAGGCCTGGATGTCCGCATCCAGCGGCTTGCGCTGGTTCGACAACTGGCTGTTCGCCTGCTCGGCCAACTGGCCCAGCCGCTCGCTGGCGGCCTTGCCGACCTTGGACTGCGCGAACACGGCCTCGCGCGAGAGCATGCACACGCCGGCCACCGCGTTGCCGCCGAGCTCGTCGGCGGCTTGCGCGCTCTGGGCGTGCGCCCCCTGGACGGGAACGACGGACAAACCGGTGGCGAGGGCGAGCGCGGCAGCGAGCGTGAGACGAGGCAGGTTCATGGTGGCGGTTCCGGATGAATTGAGGTCACGAGTTCAGCCGACCACATGCCGGCTGCGTGGTTCCCCAGCATAGCCGATCGCGCGCGCGTCGCGATTCAGCGCCCGTTCGGGGCACCCCGCGGCGGCGCCGCCACGCTCCGGTTGGCTGCACGCACCGCCCGCACGAAGCCGCCGAACGGAATGTCGGTGATGCCGACCAGGCCGATGTGGCTGTTCTCGCCGTCGAGCAGACGACCGGCGAGCGGCTGATCGGCGTACTCGAACCAGTGCGCGCCGACCACCAGCGGGTTCGTCGTGGCGGCGGCTAGATAGCGCGCGTAGGCCGCGCCGCGTGCGGCCTCGTCGGCCACCGGCACCACGCCCGCACCGAACGGACCGCGGTCGTTCGATCCGAAATGGAATTCGCCGAGCAGCACCGGCCGATCCAGCGTCCGCATCAACGCCATGTCGACATGATGCTGCGGCAGGTCGGCATAGGCGTTGAAGCTGACCACGTCGCAATACCGCGCGCAGGCGGCGACGGCCTCGGGCGTGTACACCGCGAAGCGTCCGCCCAGAAACAGGTGATGCGGATCGTGGCGGCGGAGCGCCGCGGCCACGATGCGGAAATAGGCGTCGGCGTAGCGGCGCAGCCAGTGGCTGTAGTCGCGGGCGAGTGCCGGATGCGCCTCGTTCGGCGCCGGCGCCGCATAGCCGGTGGCCTGCAGCGCATCCCATGAACGCAGCTCGATGCCCCAGGCTTCACCCAGCGCCTGCGGCGTGGCGTACTGCTGGCGCAGCATCGCGACGAAAGCCTGCTTGGCCGGGCTGCGCGCGTCGCCGGCGAGCGTGCCCCGCGCCAATCCCCAACGCCCTTGCGGCCCTTCGCCGGCCCACGCCAGTTCGTTGTCGGCGAAGTAGCCGAGCAGCCAGGGATCGTCGGTCACCCCCGCGCTGGCCTTCGCCACCGCCGCCTCAGTGGCGACGGCAAAGCGCGGATCGAACGGATCGGGCATGCGGCCCCAGTAGTCGTAGCCGCTGGCGACGTCGGCATAGTCGCCGGCGATGTTGATCGAACGCGTATACGGCAGGCGATGCGCGGCACCCAGCGCGGCATCGCTCCAGTTGCCGAGGGTGTTGAAGCCCCAGGCCTGCAGCCGATCCAGCGTGCGCTTGCGCCAGGCGGCCAGCCAGTCGCTGCCGTCGATCCGGTGGAGATTGGCTGCGTAGAAATCGAACCAGCGGCCGTGGTTGTACGCGATGCCCTGGCTGGCGCCCTCGCCCGGGCGCCGGCTGTCGCCGCGTCCGTAAAAGGCCGCCCATTCGCCGCGATCGGGCGGCAGGTCGTCGAACATGAACTCGCGACTCTCCACGTAGCTGCGCCCGCCGCCGGCGTTGACCGCATTGACGCCCAGCGAGAAGAACGCGTGGCCGTCGGGCGTCACCAGCCGCCAGCGACCGCCCCGCTTTTGCACGTGGAACCAGCCTGTGCGATCCAGCGCCTGGCCTGGCTGTCCACCGTAGGCATCGGCGGCCGGGGCCGCGCTGCCCGCATCCGCGTGCACCGCCGCGCGCAACGCGGCATCGGAGCCGATCTTCTCCGGCCACTGCGCGCGGGTGGATTGCCCGTAACGATCGACGATGCCGGCGTAGGCCGCGTGCACGGTCGGCTCACCCGGCCGCGTGCTGATGCCGCCGAGCAGCAGTGTCTGTTCCGCTTGCGGCGAGGGGATGCCGAGGCGGATGGCTTGCACGCGGCGCCGGTCCAGCGCGCCACGCACGGTGGTCGCCAGCAACACCTTGTGACCACCATCATCGAACGGCATCGGCGGGCCGACCTGCATGCCCTGCGCGCGCGGCGAGCTGGCGCGCAGCGGCACCACCAGCGTCTGCGCCGGTCCCGGCGGCAAGCCCACGCGCGCCTGCAGGCGCTGGCCGGCGCTGTCGATCTCCACATCGAGCGTGACCGCCCACGGCATCGCGTTCTGCACGCGCAGGTGCAGCTCGCCCTGGTCCGACCAGTCCCACGTCCCGCTGCGCGGCACGAGCACGATCGACGGCTGCGCCGCCGGTGCGAAGGTGTAGCGGCGCTGGGCCACGCTGTCGGCGGCATGCTCGACACCACCTACCCGTCGCACCTGCTCCAGCTGGAGGGTGCCGACGACCTCGCGGCGCGCCGCATCCATGCCCGCGGCATGGCCGGCGCCCAGCAGGGCCAGGCCGAAGCAAGCCATCCACACACGCACGTTCATCGGCGTCCCCGCCGGCAGCAACCCGCCGCCAGCCTACGCCAGCGGATGCCGGCGCACCCAGCGCTGCCAGCCGTAGTACACCGGCACGCCAAGCGCGATGATGACCAGGCTCATGCCGGCATCGCGCGGCGCGTGGATCGCGCTGGCGACGATCACGCCGAACACGGTGACGACGAAGATCAGCGGCAGCAACGGGTAGAACGGCACCCGGTATGGCGCCGGCTCGTCGATGAAATGCTTGCGGTACCAGAACAGCGTGCCGATGCCGAACACGTGGCCTAGCCACTCGCCGACCGTGGTGTAGTTGAGCAGCTGGCCGAAGGTGCCGGACAGCGCCAACACCACCGCCCACGCCCCGAGCACGGCCAGCGCCACCTGCGGTGCACGGGTGCGCGGGTCGACCCGCCCCGCGGCGCGGAAGAACACCCCGTCGGCACCCATCGTCTGCAGCACGCGCGCACCACCGGCCACCGCGATCGCGCAATAACCGAAGGTGGAGCAGGCGATGCCGACCGCGATCACGGTGGCGCCGCGCTCGCCGAACAGGCGGCGCAGCAGGTCCGCCGCCGGCGCGTCGCTGGCGGCGAGGCCGGCATGCCCCAAGCCGGAGAGATAGGCGCAGTTGGCCAGCAGGTAGCAGATCACCACGCCGGTCATGCCCATGCCCAACGCGCGCGGCAGGGTGCGCTGCGGATTGCGCACCTCCCCGGCCAGGTCGTTGAGGTAGTGGAATCCGCCATAGGAAAACAGCACCGGCAGCAGCGCACCGGCGAACGCCCACGGCGAGGCTGGCGTGGCCGGCTGGCCGATCAGCGCCACGCCCAGGTGTTCGTGCGCCAGCACCAGGCCGGTGATCACCAGCAGCGCGATCGCCAGCAGCTTGAGCACCGTGAACACGTTCTGCAGCCAGGCGCCGGCGCGAATGCCGAACAGGTTGATGCCCACGATGAACACGATCGCGCCCACCGCCACCGGCTTCACGTAACCCTGCCCGCCAAGCCCCAGCGCGCTGCACAGGTATTCGGCGAACATCGTCGCCACTGCCGCCACGCTGCCGGGATAGTTGATCAGCGCCATCGTCCAGCCGAACAGGAACGCCGGCATCAGGCCGAACGCCTCGCGCAGGTAGACGTAGATGCCGCCCGCCTGCGGCCGCCGCGCACCCAGTTCGGCGTAGCACAGCACGCCGGCCAGGGTCAGTCCGCCGCCGATCGCCCACAGGATCAGCAGTTCGACGCCCGATGACGTATGCCGCGCCACCGTCGACGGGGTGAGGAAAATGCCCGCACCGATGACGCCGCCGATGACGATCATCGCGGCGTCCCAGGTGTTCAGGCGGCGGGCGTAGGCATTGGCGGGTTCGGTCAGCACGCCGGCTACCTTGCCATTGTCGGGGACGCTTTCACCAGTCCCGTCTGGCACGGGACCGCGCGCAACGCCGGCCAGCGCTGCTAGATTGCGCCGATGCCGTTGCCCGATCACCCCGCCCGACTCGCCCTCGCCACCTGTGCCGCGCGCCCCTGGATCGACCCGGACGACGCGCACCTCGCCGCCACGCTGGCGCAACTCGGCATACCGCCGACGGTGTGCGTGTGGAACGACGCGCAGGTCGACTGGTCGGCATTCGACCTGGTGCTGATCCGCACGATCTGGGACTACCACAAGCACCCCGCGGCGTTCGGGCAATGGCTGGATCGCCTCGACCGGCTCGGCGTCGCCACGTTGAACGACAGCCGCCTGCTGCGCTGGAACAGCGACAAGCGCTACCTGTTCGAACTCGCGCGCCTGGGCGTGGCGACCATCCCGACCCGGCTGGCGCACGGCGGCGAACTGGCGCGCGTGCTGGCGTCGATGCCCGGCGCGTCGGTGGTGGTCAAGCCGACGATCAGCGGCGGCGCGTGGCAGACCCTGCGTGGCGAGGTCGGCGACGATGCGTTCGCCGCGGCCGTGGCGCAGTTGCCGACGGCACTGGATTACCTGGTGCAGCCGTACCTTTCCGAAATCGCCGGCGCCGGCGAGTGGTCGCTGCTGTATTTCGGCGGCGAGTACAGCCACGCCGTCATCAAGCGCCCCGCCGCGGGCGACTACCGCGTGCAGGACGAACACGGCGGCCGCAGCGAACCGGCAGTGCCCGATGCCGCGACGCGCGCCGCGGCCGGGCGCGCCCTGGCCGCGCTCGCTGTCGCGGGCCACGACGTGCCGGCGTATGCGCGGGTGGATGGCGTGGTCAGCGGCGGGCGTTTCGTGCTGATGGAACTGGAGCTGATCGAACCGTCGCTGTTCCTCGCCGGGCAACCGCAGGCGGCCGAGCGCTTCGCGCACCTGCTGGCCAACCATCCTGCGCTTCGGCGTGCCGCGCTATCTTCGCCCAGCCATTGAGGCCAACCACCGGAAACCTTGCTGCATGACCGTCAACGATCCGTCCACCGAGTCCGTGCAGGAAGCCGATGCGCTGCCTCGCCACACCACGCCGACCTGGGAGGTCGAACTGCTGATCTCCGGCGTGGCGGTATTCGCCATGCTGCAGCTGCCGGGCTGGCTGGACGATCGCATGTATGCGCTGGTTCCGCGCTTCAACGAAGCCACGGTGGCGGCGCTCATCACCGTGTTCGTCTACCTGAAATCGGCGGCGCTGATTCTGGCGATCACCTTCACCCTGCACCTGATCCTGCGCGCGCAGTGGATCGCCCTGGTCGGTCTGCACTCGGTGTTCCCCGAAGGCGTGCATTGGGAACGCCTGCGCATGGGCCCGGTGCGACGCGCCCTGGAACAGCAGCGCCTGGCGCCGGCCGGCATCGGCATCGAGCGCGCGGACAATCGCGCCACCGTGGTATTCGCGCTGGGCGTGATGCTGGGCATCCTGCTGCTGGTGATCTGTCTCGTCGCCAGCGTCGTGTTCGGCGTCACCGGAACGCTGCAGCGGGTGTTCGACCTCCGCGTCGACCTGTTCGACTTCGTGCTCCCCGTCTTTGCCGCAGTGATGCTTCCGTTCCTGGTGGCGCACCTGATCGATCGCCGGTTCGGCAGCCGGCTGGCGCCGACAGGCCGGCTGCGGCGCGTTCTGGGGGCGACCTTGCGGTTCTACGCGCGAATCGGCGTCGGCCGCACCCAGTACGTCTGGTTGCTGGTCTCCAGCCGCATCGGCGAAGTCCGCTTCGTGCTGCTCGTCTGGCTGATCGTCGCGCCCACGGCGATCTTCGGGGCGCTGACCCTGCTGCCTTCGGGCTCTCCCTACCGATTGGGCGAGTACGCGGCCTTCCCGTACCTTGCCAACGGCAGCCATGCGATCAATGCCGCCTACTACGACGACCAGCGCGACCTGATCCGCGACCCCGCCGTGCCCTACATCCAGAGCGCCGTCATCGACTCGCCGTATCTCCGGCTGGTCGTGCCCTACCAGCCCGGCCGCGACGCTGCGGCCCTGCGGCGGCAGTGCGCGGCGGCGCTCGACATGACAGAAGCGCAGGCCCGCGCCGAACACACGCTCGACTGCCTGGGCAAGCTGCACGCGGTGACCCTGGACGGCAAGCCCGTGGCCGGCCTGCGCTACGAAACCGGCAGCGACGCGCGGGCACGACGGCCGGCGCTGGTGGCGATGATCGACGTGCGCCCGCTCGCGCCCGGCCGCCACGAACTGCGGGTGGCCAACGCGCCACCCGCGCCCGGCCGCAAGCCGGAACGCGACCCGATCGACGAGTACGTGATCCCGTTCTGGCGCTGAACGCCCGGGCGAGGCTGCGTACAATGCCAAGGCCCCCAGCACGCCAGGCCGCGCTCCTCAGATGTCCGCCCCGCGGAAAATCCTGCACATCGACATGGATGCGTTCTACGCCTCGGTGGAGCAGCGCGATGATCCCGCGTTGCGCGGCAAGCCGGTGGCGGTGGCCTGGCGCGGCGCGCGCTCGGTGGTGTGCGCGGCCAGCTACGAGGCGCGCGTGTTCGGTGTGCGCTCGGCGATGCCGGCGATCAGCGCCGAACGCCTGTGTCCGCAGCTGGTGTTCGTGCCGCCGGACTTCGTGCGCTACAAGGCGGTGTCGCGACAGATCCGCGAGATCTTCGCCCGCCACACCGACCTGATCGAGCCGCTGTCGCTGGACGAGGCCTACCTCGACGTCACCACCACGAAAACCGCGCTGCCCTCGGCCACCGCCACCGCCGAGGCGATCCGCACGGCGATCCGTGCAGAGACCGCACTGACCGCCTCCGCCGGCGTGGCGCCGAACAAGTTCCTGGCCAAGATCGCCTCGGACTGGAACAAGCCCGACGGCCTGTGCGTGATCCGCCCGCGCCAGGTGCTGGACTTCCTCACGCCGCTGCCGGTGGGTCGCCTGCCCGGCGTGGGCAAGGTGATGGAGGGCAAGCTCGCCGCGCTGGGCATCGCCACCGTGGGGGAGTTGCGCGCGCTCGCCGTCGCCACGCTCGAGTTGCGTTTCGGGCGTTGGGGCCGGCGCCTGCACGAGTTGGCCCACGGCATCGACGAGCATCCCGTGCAGCCGGAGCGACCCACGCTGCAGATCTCCGCCGAGGACACCTTCGAGCACGACTTGCCGCTGGACGAGCTGGAGCCGCACATTCGCCGCCTGGCCGACAAGGCGTGGAGCGGCTATCAGCGCGAACGCGAACGGGTCGCCCGCACCGTCGTGCTGAAACTGAAAACGGCCGACTTCCACACCCTGACCCGCAGCCTCACACCGCCGCAGCGGCCACGTTCGGCACGCGAGCTGGGCGAGATCGCCTGCACGTTGCGCGAGCGCGTGGAACGCCCGACGACCACGCGCTATCGGCTGGTCGGCGTGGGGCTCGCCGGTTTCGTCGACCGCGACAGCTACCAGGCACAGACGGACCTGTTCGACACCGCCACGTCCTCACCCGCACGCGGGAGCGGTTAACGGGATCGCGGGGGTTGCGCCTAGGAGAACGCGATGCTGGCGATCGCGCCGTTGGCGTCGGTACGCGGGCGCATCGCGACATCCCAGCCATACAGTTCGCACAGGCGGCGCACGATCGCCAGGCCCAGGCCGGCGCCGCTGCCGCCGGCGCCCTCGCCGCGCACGCCGCGCTGGAACAAGCGCTCGGCTTCCTCCGGCTTGATCCCCGGGCCGGTGTCGATCACCTCGACGCCGCCATCGCCGACCACCACCTGCACGCTGCCCTCCAGCGTGTACTTGATCGCGTTGCCGATCAGGTTGGTCAGCGCCACCGCCAGCACCGAGGCCGGCGCGTTGACGCTGACCGCGCCGCGCACGTCCAGCTCGATCGTCAGCGGCTTGCCGCGCATCTGCGGGCGCTGGCTCTCGATCACGTCGGCGGCGACCTTGCCGACGTCGGTGGTCTCGCCGCGGGTGGGGCCGCGCCGCTCGGCGCGCGACAGCAGCAGCAGCGCCTCGATCAGCTCGGTGGCCTGGCGCGAGGCGCGCTCGATCCGCTTGAGCCGTTCGGCCAGCTTGGGCGTGAGGTCGGGCGAACCCTGCAGCAGCTCGGTGGTGCTGGCGATCACCGCCAGCGGCGTGCGCAGTTCATGGCTGACGTCGGAGTTGAACTCGCGGTCGCGCTCGACCATCGCGGTGAGCCGCGCCGAATACTCGTCCAGCGCATGCGCCAGCTCGCCCACCTCGTCGTCGGCGAAATGCGGCGCCAGCGGCTCGGCCTTGCCGGCCCTGCGGAAATCGCGCAGGCGATTGGCCAGTTCGCTGACCGGCTTGAGCACCTTGCGCGACAGCCACACGCCGATCGCCAGCGAGAGCACGCTGAACAGGAACACCACGAGCACCAGCGCGGTGATGAGTTGACGCTTGCCCAGTTCCTCGCGACTCACGTCGTAGCGCACGAAACCTATGATGCCGTCCTTGCGCCGCACCGCCAGCTTGTAGTGCCGGGGGCGACCCTGTTCGTCCACGTCGTTCATGTCGTAGACACCGGTGGAAAGCCCCTGCCAATCCAGCGGTGCCTTGTAGATGGTGCGGTCACTCCACAACCAGGCGTCGATCAGTTCGGAGCTGGCCTGCTGGTCGGGGTGCGCGATCACCTTGTCGACCGCCTGGTCCACGTCGTGCTGCAGCGCCGACACCACCAGTTGATCCTCCACCTTGGCGCGCACGTACAGCGAGGCCACGGCAAACAACGCGCTGAGGCCGAAGCCGAACAGCGCGAAGGAGACGATCAAGCGGTAACGAAGCTTACGCCTGGACTGCATCCGGCTCGACCATGCGGTAGCCAATGCCGTGCCGCGTGTGGATCAGCGGCTTGCCGAACGGCTTGTCGATCGCCGCGCGCAGGCCGTGGATGTGCACGCGCAGGGAGTCGGAATCGGGCAACTCCTCGCCCCACACGCGCTGCTCCAGGTCCTGCCGGGTGACCACCGACGGGCTCGCTTCCATCAGCGCCTGCAACAGCTTCAGGCCGATCGGGTTCAACTGGATCGACTTGCCCTCGCGATTCACGGTGAGCGTGTCGAGGTTGAAGGTAAGGTCGGCCACCTTCAGCACGCGGCTCTGCGGGCCCTTGCCGCGGCGCGCCAGCACCTCCAGCCGCGCAGCCAGCTCCTGCAGCGCGAACGGCTTGGTCATGTAGTCGTCGGCGCCGGACTCGAAGCCGGTGAGCTTCTGTTCCAGCGCATCGCGCGCGGTGAGCATCAGGATCGGGGTCTGCTTGTGCGCCTCGTGGCGCAGCTTGCGCGCCACCTCCAGGCCATCCATGCCGGGCAGGGTCAGATCCAGCACGATCACGTCGAAATCGTGCACCACCGCCAGGTGCAGCCCGGTCACGCCGTCGCCGGCGAAATCGACCACGTTGCCGCGGTCCTCCAGGTAATCGCCGATGTTGGTGGCGATGTCGCTGTTGTCTTCTATCACCAATACGCGCATGTGCCACTCCTGCACAACCGGCGCCGGGCCGGTGGGATTGCCAGCTTAACAAGCTTGCGTGAACGCGGCGCTGAAAGATGGCGATTTTCAATCTCTCGGCCATGGCGAGGACACGGCCAGAGCATGGCGAGGGCATGGCGAGGGCATGGATGCCCGAGTTGAGGCAATGCATGGCGCAATTGCCCGACGCCCGAGTTGAGGCAATGCATGGAGCAATTGCCCGATGCCCGAGTTGAGGCAATGCCGGAGCAGTGGCCCGATGGCCGCACGCGGATCGGGCACACCCGTGCCTGGTTCGCGTGAGCAAGTCCGGGCTCGTACCGGGCTTGCGACAGAAGAAAGCCACGGGAAGTGGCCTTCTTCCCGGGGTCTCCAAGAAAAAGGCCCAGATGCACGACTCGCCGTCGCCCACCTGGACCCAAACAACTGCCCCGCTACCATCACCTGCCATCCATCACGGGCTCACCCGCCGACAGACAACGCGGAACTTATAGCGAGACTCAGGTTAGATGCCGGTTAACCACCTGGCCGGCAGGCCACGCGTCACTCCGTTACCCGGTTTCAGCGCTCTGCCGATGACGAGAACAGGGGGCGCCGCCGCGCTTCCCTCGTGGCAGACCGGAAGGGCGGGCGAAATCCTTCGGGGCACGCGGGCGCCACATGACGGGGACCGACCAGGCTATCGGGAGACGGCGCCGGGAGCGACTTTGTCGGGCGTGGTTTCATTGTCCGGCCAACGGCAAATATGCGTGCCCGTGGGAATCTGGCACACCGACTTGGCTTGGATATTCTCCGTGGCAGCCGCCTGCCCGTCTTGGCGGCCGGCGCTCGCGCTCTTGAGCGTAAACGAGAGAATCTGTCGATAGCGGGTCGACGCCACCCCCGCCGGCACGGCATATTTCCAGGAGCGCATGGCGTCCAGGGCAGCCTGGTCGAATACCCCAACCGGGACCGAGCTGACCAGGCGCAAATCGCGCACGCCGCCGTCCCTGCCCAAGGCGAACTCCACCACGACCCGGCCCTCGATGCCATCGCTGAGCGCGCGCCGGGGATAGACCGGCTGACGGACCCGCACCGGGGTCGGCGTAACCACGGTGGCCGCTGGGTCGGCGATGGCCTCCATCGGCCTCATCGCCAGCACGTCAAACGCGTCCGACCTGAGATTGACCAGCGAAACCGCTGCCGGCCGGCCCAAATCGACAGGCCTGGCGAACGCCATGGCACCGGGAGCATCAGCGGTGACCTTTGCCTCGACCAGCCGGATCGCCCCTGACGGGATCTGCAGAAGATTGGGCACCTGCCACGTCGAAGGGGGACTCATCAGAGGCAGGGCGGCAGGCATCACCAGTTCGTGCAACTGCCTGATCGCGACATTCATGCCGCCGTTCATTTGAGCCTGGATCCATTGCAAGCGCACGGTCAGCATGGCCATCGCCGCACAGAGCACCAGCGCCACCGTATATCCGCCCTTGCGCAAGCGGCCAACCTGCTGCTGCGGCAACACCATCAGTTGCACGCGATCCAGCAACACGCCCCCATTGGCCGCCAGCACCAGGCTCTTCTGCCGCATACGCAGGTCACCGAGTTCGGCCAGCACCGCAACAAACTCCCGACGACTGCCACCGCCCAGGGCCAGAGCCAACCGGTCGCAACAGATCTCGCGCTCGTTGTTGACGTCCCGCGATATCCACCGCACCACAGGATGATAGAAATGCACAGTTTCCAGCACGACCTGGAACAGGTTGGCCAGCGGATCCCAACGGCGCAAATGGGCCAGTTCGTGAGCCAGGATCAACTCGACCTGGGACGCGGGAAAGCCGCACACGACGGCCATGGGCAGGAGGATCACCGGGCGAATCCAGCCGATCAGCACCGGCGAACTGATGATGCGGCTGCCCAGTACCGTGATGCGCCGATGCAGGGCGAAACGCCCGGCCATGTCGGCAATCCGTTGCTGCCATTGCGGCAACTGCTCGGCCTCGCGCACCAGCATCTTCAACGCACGCCACTGCATGCAGGCGCGGACCGAATGCAGCAGCACTCCGATCGACCAGGCCAGCACCAGCCACGGCAGCAAGACATCGAATCCCGAAACCGCATGCCCGGCGCCGCCAGCGACCGGTTCACCGACGACCAACGACATGGCGGGCGCTTGACCCGCCGCGGACGTCAAGGACACGGTGTCCAGCAATTGCCACATCGTGACCAATGGACACGCGGCCAGCGCGAACAGAATCCCCATCCCGAAGCGATAGCGTGCCGTGCCACGCGGAAGGATCGATCTCACGGAAAAATACACCAGGCCAAGCAAGGTGCCTTGCCACAGGAAATGCACCAGAGTCCATCCAATCACCCGAATCAGCGTGAACCAGATCATGTGCGTGGCCATCACGGCGATTCCCTGTCGAGCTGGTTCAGCAGCTTGCGGATCGCATCCAGTTCCTCGCGGCTGGTTGGCTGGCTGCCCAGGGCCTGCAATACCAGCTGCGAGGACGAGCCGTCGAATACCCGTTGCACCAAATCCATCAAGAGGTATTTCTGTGTGCGCTTCTTGCTGGCCGCTGCACGGTATATGTGGGCGCGCTGCGAGTCGTCCCGCTCCACCAGCCCCTTGGCGTGCATGAGCTGAAGCAGCTTCAGCACCGTCGTGTAACCGGTACGATCGCCCAGGCGCAATACGTCATGAACCTCACGAACCGTGCAGGCATCGCGCGCCCACAAGACGTTCAGGATTTCCATCTCGGCCTTGGTCGGCTTCCGCATGTCCTCGGCAATTTTTTTCATCTGAATGCATGCTCCGCACGGGGTCGTGGTGAGACAGGCAGCCGCTGATCCGCGTGGGAGGCCAGCTGACATCTCCTTCGAAACTGGCCTCGGGCACCGGCCGTTGACGGACGCCTCAGCCGCCGCCGCCTCTCGTTTCCTGAACTCGCCTCATATCGTTCAACATTCGGTTCGTGTCCCGTTGCGATCGCATGATGTCGCCGTAAGTGCGGCAGCTGGTCCGGGGAATGTTTGATCCCACCGGCGCAACGTGCTCGCACACCAAGCGCTTGTTGTCGCGCTTCGTAAGCGTTGCATTCACGAACTCCTGATCGTTGAACAGCCGGACCTTCGCCTTCTCGTCCATCTGGGCGACCGTGCCGTATTTGTCGAATATCCCCTGCATATCGTTGAAGTGCTGATCGATGCTGGCACGCTCACTCGCGCTGACATGCTCATATTGGCCGCCTGGCTGCATCTGTTGATGTATCGCGGCAACCACCGCCACGAAGTCATCCCTGGTTTCCGCCTTCACGATCACCTTTGTCTTGGAGGCTTGCACGATACCAACCTGCATAAGCGCAACAGCAACGATGATGCCGATCATCCAACCGTTCAGCTTCATGTCTTTCTCTCCCCAATCAAGCCGCATCCCATGGTGGGTTGCCCGTCGCGAGATCGCCCTGTCCGGGATCATAGAAAGGCCTATTCGGAACTGTCAACGAAAAGTTTCGTACTAACGTCCTTTGCGGCTGTCTTAGCCGGGCGGCGCTACTCCCGCCAGATGACGGACGCGTGACTGAAGCAGTTCCACGATCAATCCCGCCACATCCACGCCGGTAGCGGCCTCGATCCCTTCCAAGCCGGGCGAGGCGTTGACCTCCAGCAGCAGCGGGCCGCGCCGGGAGCGCAGCAGGTCGACGCCGGCGATGCCCAGGCCCAGCGCGGCGGCGGCCTTGACCGCGAGGCGCTTCTCCTCCGCGCTCAGGTTCGCCGCCACCGCGCTGCCGCCGCGGTGCAGGTTGGCGCGGAAATCGCCCGGGCTGGCCTCGCGCTGCATCGCTGCAACCACTTTCCTGCCGACCACGAAGCAGCGGATGTCGCTCCCGTTCGCCTCGGCGATGAACTCCTGCACCAGGAAATTCGCGTACAGGCCACGGAACGCCTCGATCACGCTCTGCGAGCCGCTGCGCTTCTCCGCCAGCACCACGCCGGTGCCCTGGCTGCCTTCGTTGAGCTTGATCACGTGCGGCGGCTCGCCGAGCAGGGCCAGCACGTCGGCGGTGTCGTCCGGGTTGTCGCCGAACACGGTGACCGGCATGTCGATACCCTGCGCGGCGAGGATCTGCAGGCAGCGCAGCTTGTCGCGCGCGCGCAGCACCGCATCGGACGGGTTGGGCGTGTACACGCCCATCATCTCCAGCTGGCGCAGCACCGCGGTGCCGTAGAACGTGGTGGAGGTGCCGATGCGCGGAATCACCGCGTCAATGTCGCGCAGCGGCTTGCCGTTGTAGCGGATCGCCACTGCGCCGGGCGCGATGCGCACGTAGCAGCGCAGCGGATCGAGCACGCGCACCACGTGGCCGCGCTCGCGGGCCGCCTCGACCAGGCGCTTGGTCGAATACAGCCGGGTGTTGCGCGACAGGATGGCGATCTTCATGCGGGGCTCGCGACGTCCGTGGCGGGGGTCGGCCACGGCGAGGGTTGGGTATAGGAAAGCGAGGGGTCGACGACGAAACGCCCGGCCAGCGCGGTGCGCCCGAGCAGCAGCGGAAACAGCATATGGCGGCGATCGGTGAGGTTGATGTCAACGCTGAAGCGCGTCCCCGCCAGCTCCACCTCACTGCGGATGAACCAGCGCTCGGAGCGGCGCCCGCCGGTGTCGGTGACCATGCGCCGGTCCACGGCGCGGGCCTCGGCGTGCACCACCGGCGTGCGTCGCCCGGGATTCAGCGAGAAGCGCAGCCACACCTCGCCGTCGCGCCGGAACGGTTCCAGCGTGTCGACATGCAACGAGCTGCTGCGCGCCCCGGTATCGAGCTTGGCCTTGAGCCGCGCGATGCCCAACGCCGGCAGGGCGAGTCGCTCGCGCCAACCCAGGATCACCAGCCGTGCAGCGATCGGATCCGCCATGGTTCGAGACAGTTCGCAAATCGCGGGATCGGGGAGTGGAGCGGGTGAAGGGAATCGAACCCTCGTCAGTAGCTTGGGAAGCTACAGCTCTACCATTGAGCTACACCCGCCGGTGGGTCGGCGCATGGTAACCCGTGCGCCGCGTGCTTTGGAACTGCCGGCGCGGCCCAATGGCGGCTTAACCGCGAATGGCCGGCGGCTGAACCGGCAGTGGTCGCCGCGTCTGCGCCTAAGGTTGGCCTAACGTTGTCCATGCACATAATCCACACACGCGACCGCCGATGCGCCCCCGCATCGGGCACCGGCGCCCACCGTTCACAGGGGAGACCGTCATGCGGATCTTGGCCAGACTGTTCGCTTCACCTTCGCGACATGCCGTGTTGCTCGCGCTCGGCCTGCTGCTCGCCGGCATCGGCGCCGCCCATGCGCAGACGGCCGCTGGCGACGACGGCTACGCGCCGCCGAGCCGGGTGGCGCGGCTGTCATGGTCCAGCGGCGACCTCGGCCTGCTGCCGGCCGGTGCCCGCGACTGGAGCGACGCCAGCGTCAACCGCCCGCTGACCACCGGCGACAAGCTCTCCAGCGGCGACGACGCGCGCGCCGAGCTGGAACTGGGCGGCGCCACGCTGCGGCTCGACCAGCGCACCGACATGGGCCTGCTCGACCTGGACGAGCAACTGGCGCAGATCGAACTGACCCAAGGCACGCTGAGCCTCAGTGTGCGCCAGCTCGAGCAGGGCCAGAGCTACGAGATCGACACGCCGACGGTGGCGCTGGTGATCGACCAGCCCGGCCGCGTACGCGTGGATATCGACCGCGGCGCCACGCGCGTCACCGTGTTCGACGGCAAGGCCACCGTGTACGGCGAGAACAACACGAAGCGCGACGTGTTCGCCGGGCGCAGCTACCGCTTCGTCGACTCCGACCTGGCCGCCATCGCGATCAGCGACATCGACGGCGGCGACGATTTCGACGCCTGGGTGGACCAGCGCGACCAGCGCTATGCGCAGTCGCGCAGCGGCCAGTACGTCTCGCCCGAGGTGGTCGGCTACCAGGACCTGGACCAGTACGGCGAATGGCAGGACGACAGCGACTACGGCGCCGTGTGGTATCCGAGCAACGTCGCCGTGGGCTGGGCGCCGTACCGTGACGGCCACTGGGCCTACATCGCGCCGTGGGGCTGGACCTGGATCGACGCCATGCCCTGGGGCTACGCGCCGTACCACTACGGCCGCTGGGCGCACACCCATCGCGGCTGGGGCTGGATCCCCGGGCCGCGTTACGCGCGGCCGATCTACGCACCGGCACTGGTCGCCTTCATCGGCGGCGGCGGTTTCTCGGTGGGCATCGGCAGTGGTCCGGTCGGCTGGTTCCCGCTCGGCCCGGGCGAGGTCTACAACCCGTGGTACCGCTGCGATCGCGACTATTACCGCCGGGTCAACGTCAACAACATCCGCGTGACCCGGCACATCACCCGCGTGATCGTCGACGATCGCGTCGCCAGCCATTACGACCGCTACCGCAACAACCGGCCATTCGACGAGCACTACGCCAACCGCTACGCGCCGCGAGGCATTACCGCGATGTCGGCACGCGAGTTTGCCGCCGGTGCCGGCGTGCAGCGCCACCAGGTCAAGCTCGATCCGGCCCGGCTGGCGTCGACCCGGGTGGCACCGCGTGGCGTCGACATGATCCGTCCGCTGCCGCGCAACGCGATCGACCAGCGCAGCGGGCACGTGCGCCAGCTGCCCACCGGCGGCTTCCAGCGCGAGGTGGTCGCCCGCCGCGCGCCGCCCATGGTGGCCGCCGAGCTCGCCCACCGGCCAGGCGACGGGCGAGTGCAGCCGCGACCGGTATCGAATGTGCGCGTGCTGAATCCCCGCCGCGCCGAGATGTCCGCGACGGCGGTTGCCGATCGGCCCCGGCTGCCGGCGCGCCGCGCGGACGACGCCGCCACGCTGCCGGTACCCGAGCGCGTGAACCGCGCCACGCCGATGCCGCGCGAGGAACTGCGCTCGGCACGCTACGCCCACCCGCAGGAGCGTCGGCGCGATGAATCGGCGGCGATGCCGCGACCCGGGGTCAGCTACATCAGCCCGGCCGCGCGCAGCGAACCCTCGCTGCCGCGGGTGGCGCCGATCCGCCGCGCCGATGCCGACGGGCAGGCCATGCCGGAACGCCGCGCCCGCATGCCGGAGTCGGTGGTCAACCCGCCGCGCGCGCGCCCCGAGCCGCGCATCGAGCGTACGCAGATGAGCCGCCCCAACTTCGAGCGCGAGCAACCGCGCGAAGTCGCCCGCCCGACCTTCAATCGCGAACAACCGCGCGAGATTGCCCGCCCGACCTTCAATCGCGAGCAACCGCGCGAGATCGCCCGCCCCACGTTCACGCGCGAGCAACCACGGCCGCAGCCGATGCAGCGACAGGCGCCGCCGCCCGCACCGACACCGCGCTACACGCCGCCGCCGCGGCGCGAGGCGCCGCCGCCGGCGCGCGCCGACGCGCAACGCTTGCGGCAAGCCGACCCCCGCAAGGATCACCAGCGCTGAGCTGACCCGATGACGGCCACGACGGGCAATGGAAAGCCCGCCCGCGCCGACCTGCTAAAGTCTGCCGCCCGCGGCGGGCGCGCGCCTTCGCCCGCTCCTGCCGGCGGCCTCGTGGCGCCGGCCACCTGCTGGCCCCTGGACCCTCGCATGACCGCTGGCGACACCGACAACCTGCCGGCGCACCTGCGCCGCATCCGCAGCTTCGTGCTGCGCGAGGGGCGCATGACCCCGGCGCAGCAGCGCGCCTTCGACACCTTGTGGTCGCGCTATGGCCTGGACTACGCCGGCACCCCGCGGGACCTGGACGCCAGCTTCGGCCGCCATGCGCCACGCGTGCTGGAAATCGGCTTCGGCAACGGCGAGGCGCTGGCCTGGGCCAGCGAGCACGACCCGGCGCGCGACTATCTCGGCGTGGAAGTGCACGGGCCCGGCGTCGGCCGCCTGATGAACGCACTGGCCGCGCGCGACGCCGACAACGTGCGCATCTACAAGCACGACGCGGTCGAGGTGCTGGAGCACGAAATCGCCCCCGCGACGCTGGCCGAGGCGCGCATCTGGTTCCCCGACCCCTGGCACAAGAAGCGCCATCACAAGCGCCGCCTGATCCAACCCGGATTCGTCGCCCTGCTCGCCTCGCGCATGGCCTCCGATGGCCTGCTGCACCTGGCCACCGACTGGCAGCCCTATGCCGAGCACATGCTGGAGGTGATGGAAGCCGCGCCCGGCTGGCGCAACGCCATCGCCCCCGGCGCATACGCCGACAAACCCGAGTGGCGCATCGAGACACACTTCGAACGGCGTGGCTTGAAGCTGGGGCACGGGGTGCGGGATCTGCTGTACCGAAAGGCTTGACCCCACCCCAACCCTCCCCTGCTTCGCGAGGGAGGAAGTGCAACAGGCGCGCCGGGATGCAGACGAGATCCGCGCTGTGGCCGGCCAGCGGATATTTATTGTCAGCGGAACTCGTGGCCGGCCAGGTGGCGGCGGCGCAGGAAGTACCCAAGGGGGCACCCGGCGTCGGTACTCCCAGCCTCCCTCTGCCAGCAGGGGGAGGAGCCAGAATCGGTACGCCCATGCCGCCGCGCCGCATCCTCCCTGTGCCGCTCTTGCCCTCCGATTCACCAGCTCGCGCGCGGGCCCGCTTATACTCAAGCGATCCATCCAGGGACGAATCGTCGCAGCGTGAAGCTTCCACTGCCATCGCCTGACCACTTGCGCGCGTCGCCCCCGCGAGACCTGCGCTGATGGGCCTGTCGCTCACCCCGGAAATGATCCTGGTGCTGGGCCTGGCGGGCTTCACCATGCTGATGCTGGTGCTGGACTGGATCCGCGCCGACATGGTGGCGCTGCTGGTGGTGGTGGCCATCGGCCTGATCGGGCTGATTCCCGCGGACAAGGTGTTCGACGGCTTCGCCGGCAACGCGGTGATCTCGATCATCGCCATCATGATCATGGGCGAAGGCCTGGATCGCGCCGGCGTGCTCACCTATACCGCGCGCGTCATGATGCGCATGGCCAACGGCGTGGAATCGCGCCTGAGCCTGGTCATCAACGTGGTGGCCAGCCTGTTCAGCGCGGTGATCCCCAGCCAGGCGCTGGCGGCCCTGATGATCCCCATCAGCAGCCGACTCGCCGCGCGCACCGGCGTACCCATCTCGCGGCTGCTGCTGCCGATGGCGTTCTGCATTTTCACCGCCACCAACACCACGTTGATCGCGAACTCGCCGCTGATCATCCTCAACGACCTGATCGCCAGCGCCAACCTCAACCTGCCGCCGGGCGCGCACACGATCCCCAAGTTCGGCCTGTTCAGTGTCACGCCGATAGGCCTGGTGCTGGCCGCGGTGGGCGTGGCCTATTTCTATTTCTTCGGACACAAGCTGTTGCCCGGGCACGAGGACGAACGCCTGAAGGTGACCCCCGGGCGCACCGAAAGCTACTTCGCCGAGACCTACGGCATCGGCGGCGAGACCGCCGAGCTCACCGTCACCGCGGAAAGCCCGCTGGTGGGCATGAGCATCGGCGAGGCCGAAGCGCTGCACCAGGCGCCATTGATCCTGGCGATCAAGAGCGGCAACGAGTCACGCATGGCGCCGCCGGCCGATCACGTGATCTGGGTCGGCTCGGTACTCGGCGTGCTCGGCCCGCGCGAGCAGTTGAACCGGTTCGCCAACAACCAGCTGTGCCGGCTGTCCACCCGCATGCGTCAGTTGGGCGAATTGTTCAACCCCACCCGCGCGGGCATTTCCGAAGTGGTGATTCCGCCGGTGTCGCGCTTCATCAAGCAGACCGTGGCCGACCTGCGCCTGCGCAAGCGCTTCGGCATCTCGGTGCTGGCGATTACCCGCGGCGACCAGGTGTTCCGCGACGACGTGCGCGGGGTCAGCCTGCGCGCCGGCGACACGGTGGTGCTGCACAGCAACTGGCGCGACCTGGCGCTGGCCGCCGAGGACAAGGACCTGGTCGTGGTCACCGACATCCCCAAGGAGGAGCAGCGCCCCGGCAAGATCTGGCAGGCGGTGGGTTTCTTCCTGATGGCGCAGGGGTTGGCGCTGTTCACTCCGCTCGACCTCTCGCTGTCGATGATGGCCGGTGCGATCGCGATGCTGCTGACCGGCGTGCTGAACATGGACGAGGCGTACAAGGCGATCAACTGGAAGACGATCTTCGTGGTCGCCTGCCTGATCCCGCTGGGCTGGTCGATGGACGCCACCGGCACCGCCGCCTGGCTTGCGCAGCTGGTGTTGACGCATCTTGGCGGCGTCGCGCCGTGGGTGCTGCAACTGTGCGTGGCGTTGCTCACCCTGCTCTTTGCCCAGGTGATGTCCAACGTGGGCGCCACCGTGATGATGGTGCCGGTGGCGATCAGCGTGGCGGTGGCCACCGGCGCCAATCCGGCGGCCTATGCGCTGATCGTGGCGGTGTCCTCCTCCAACACCTTCCTGATCAGCGCCGGCCACCCCGCGCTGATGATGGTCACCGGCCCCGGTGGCTACAAGGGCAAGGATTTCCTGCGCGTCGGCGCGCCGCTGACGGTTCTGATGCTGGTGGCGACGCTGCTGATGGTGAACCTGATGTTCCGCTGAGCAGCCGGGATTCGGGAGTCGGCGAACTTCAGGGCAGCGCGGCGGGATCGAGGCAGATGAAGCCGTCGACCACCCGCAGCGGCACGGCGCGCAGCGACTGGCCGCGGCAGGGACCACCGGTGCAAAGGCCGTCGGCCTGGTTGAACACCGCGCCGTGCACCGCGCAGATCAGGCTGGCGTTCTTCAGCAGGAACTTGCCCGGCGCGTAGTCGAGCCGGTTGCCGGCATGCGGACAGATGTTGAGATAGCCGTTGACCTGCTCGCCCCGGCGCAGCAGGATCAGGCTCTCCTCGCCATCGGCCAGCATCGCGTCCACCGCGGTGGCGCCGCCATCGGGTACCTGCTCCAGTGCGCATACGGCATGCGCCTGCGACGATCCGGTCTCGTTCACTGTATCCATCGGCACTTGCCTCGCGGTTCGCGAGGCCCCATCGTGGTAGCGTAAGTCGTTGATTTTACCACACGAGTTTTTAACACATGCGCCTCTACCTGCATTCCATGCGTCGCCCACGCCATCCGCTGGCGCGCTTCCTGTCGCTGCTGCTGGGTCTGGCCGTGATCGGCGTGCTGCTGGTGTTCGGCCTGGTGGTGGCCGGCGTGCTGCTGATCGGCGGCGTGATCGTGCTGGCGATTCGCCAGTGGAAGCAGGCGCAGGCACCCGCCGGCGTGCCGACCCAGGGCTCGGCGAAACCCCAGCCGGCGGTGCTGGAAGGCGAGTTCCGGGTGATCCGCCAGGGGCGTCCCGTCACGCATTGAGGCGCACGTGCGCGCTTACCCGCGGCACGGGGATAATGCGGCTCCCCCACCCGATCCTTCCCCATGTCCGAAATCCCCGCCTCCCTCGCGGCCGACGCGCCGCGCCGCCTGACCGATCCCCGCGTCCTGATCCCGCTGGGGTTGTTCGCGCTGTACGTGATCTGGGGTTCGACCTATCTGGGCATCCGTTTCGCGCTGGAAAGCTACCCGCCGTTCCTGCTCGCCGGCGTGCGCTTCCTCGGCGCCGGCATCGCGCTGTACGGCTTCCTGCGCTGGCGCGGGATGGCGCCGCCGACACCGCTGCAGTGGCGCAACGCGGCAATCACCGGCCTGCTGCTGCTCGGCATGGGCAACGGACTGGTGTGCTTCGCCGAAGAACGGGTGAGCTCGGGCATCGCCGCGGTGGCGGTGGCCAGCATGCCGCTGTTCGCGGCGCTGTTTTCCGGCATGTACGGCGAGTGGCCGCACCGGCGCGAGTCGATCGGCCTGGCGATCGGCTTCGCCGGCGTGATCGTGCTCAACCTGGGCAGCAGCCTGGCCGGCTCGTCGCTGGGCGCGGCCGCCCTGCTGCTGGCCGCGGCGGCATGGGCGTTCGGCTCGGTGTGGAGCCGACGCCAGACGATGCCGCCCGGCCCGATGAACACCGCCGCGCAGATGCTGTGCGCCAGCCTCGCCCTGCTCGTCGTGGGCTTCGCCAGTGGCGAGCACCTGCCCGCACACCCGAGCACCCGCGCCACGCTGGCACTGGTCTACCTGGCGGTGTTCGGTTCGATCATCGCGTTCAGCGCCTACCTGTACGTGCTCAAGCACGCGCGCCCGGCGCTGGCCACCAGCTACGCCTACGTCAACCCGCCGGTGGCCGTGCTGTTCGGCGTGCTGCTGGCCGGCGAGCACGTGGGACCGTTCGACCTGGCCGGCATGGCGATCATCCTGGCCGGCGTGGCGGTGATCACGCTCGCCAGGACACGGCGCGTGGCGAAACCGTAGAAGCCCGCTCGCGGGCGATGCTCCTGCTCTGGCGAATCCCGAATCCCTGCCCCAAGAGCATCGCCCGCAAGCGGGCTCCTACCCCTGATGGTGCGCTCGACCATGGTCGGCTTGCCGGCACGGCTGCCGCGGCGCGACGATGACCCGACCACGGCGGAGAACGGCATGAACGCATCGCAAGACGGCTGGATGGCGCGCGCTGCCCTGCGCAGCGCGGCGTGGGCGGAGCGCTGGTTCCCCGATGCCTGGGTGTTCGCGGCGCTGGGCGTGGTGCTGGTGGCGCTGGCCGCGTTCGCATTCGGCGCCGCGCCCGTGGCCACGGTCAACGCCTTCGGCGACGGCTTCTGGAGCCTGATCCCGTTCACCATGCAGATGGCCTTCGTGGTGATCGGCGGCTACGTGCTGGCCACTGCGCCGGTGGTGGCGCGCTTCATCGACGTGCTGGCGCGCGCGCCGCGCACCGGACGCGGCGCGATCGTGTACGTCGCGTTTGTAAGCATGCTCGCGTCGCTGCTTTCCTGGGGTTTCTCGCTGGTGTTCGGCGGGCTGCTGGTGCGCGCGCTGGCGCGGCGCGACGAGCTGCACATGGATTACCGCGCGGCGGGTGCGGCCGCGTATCTCGGCCTGGGCGCGATCTGGGCGATGGGGTTGTCCTCGTCGGCGGCGCAGTTGCAGGCGAACCCGGCCAGCATGCCGCCGGGCCTGCTCGCGATCACCGGCGTGCTGCCCTTCAGCCAGACCATCTTCCTGTGGCAGTCGATCGTGCTGACCGCGGTGCTGATCGTGGTGTCGCTGCTGGTGTGCTGGTTCACCGCGCCGTCGGATGCGAACGCCCGCACCTCGAAGGATTTCGACATCGGCGAAAGCTCGACGCCCGCGTTGCCGCCGCGCACGCGCCCGGGCGAATGGCTGGAATACAGCCCGCTGCTGGCGCTGGCGATCGGCCTGCTGGGGCTGGGCTGGCTGGGCCACGAGTTCGCGACCAAGCCGGCGGTGACCGCGATCGCCAACCTCAATACCTACAACTTCCTGTTCCTGACCGCAGGGCTCCTGCTGCACTGGCGCCCGCGCAGCTTCCTCGACGCGGTGCATCGCGCCGTGCCGAGCACCGCCGGCGTGCTGATCCAGTTCCCGCTGTACGGCGGCATCGCCGCCCTGCTCACCCACGTGCCCGGCGCCGACGGCTCCACCCTGGCGCACCGGTTGTCGAACCTGTTCGTGCACATTGCCGGGCAGGAAAGCTTCCCCGCGGTGATGGGCGCGTACTCGGCGATCCTCGGCTTCTTCGTGCCCTCCGGTGGCGGCAAGTGGCTGGTCGAGGCGCCGTACGTGATGCAGGCGGCGAACGACCTGCACGTGCACCTGGGCTGGGCGGTGCAGGTATACAACGCGGCCGAGGCGCTGCCCAACCTGATAAACCCGTTCTGGATGCTGCCGCTGCTCGGCGTGCTGGGGCTGAAAGCGCGCGACGTGGTCGGCTACACCTTCGTGCAACTGGTGGTGCACGTGCCGCTGGTGCTGGGCATGCTGTGGCTGCTGGGCATGACGCTGGACTACGTGCCGCCGGTGATGCCGTAGCCGGCAGGGCGGGAGCGCGCCATGCGCTCCCGCCATCGACGCTATAGCTCGCGCAACGCCGTGGTCACCGGCAATCGCGCCGCGCGGACCGCGGGGAACAATCCGCCGATGAAGCCGATGGTAAGCGCCCACAACAGCCCGACCCACAGCAGTTCGGCGGAGACCTTGAGCTCGAAACTGAGCTTGCCGACCGAACCGGCCGCGAGTGTGGACGCGCTGTAGCCGTTGAACACCAGCCACGCCAGCAAGCCGCCGATCAGGCCGCCGAGCAGCGCAAGCAACATGGTTTCGAGCATCACCGCCACCACCACCGGCAGCCCGCGGAAGCCGATCGCCCGCAGCGTGGCGATCTCGCGCGCCCGTGCCGCGACCGCGGCGAACATGCAGTTGAGCGCACCGAAGATCGCGCCGATCGCCATGATCGAGCCGACCACGATGCCGATGATGGTCAGGAAGCTGCTCATGCCTTCGGACTGCTTGCTGAAATAGTCGAGCGTGGTGCTGACGTCCACCTTCAATTGCGGATTCGCTTCCAGCGTGGCCTTGAAGGCATCGAATGCGCCAGGATCGGCCAGCTTCACGGTGACCGATGCGCGGCTGCTGCCACGGCGGTAGGTATCGGCCACGACGCCGGCATCGCCCCACACTTCCGAATCCATCGAGTCGCCGGAAGCAAACACGCCGACCACGGTCCACAGCTGGCTGCCGAGACGGACCTGATGGCCTGGCTCCAGCCCGGCGAATTGCCGCGCGGCGCCCTTGCCGACGATGAGCTCGCGCATGCCTGGGGTGAACTTGCGGCCCTCGACGATCTTCAGGTTCGGCCGCACCGCCCAGGCCTGGTCGCTGACGCCGCGCAGTTGCACGCTGCCCTCTTCGTCCGGCTGGCCACCCTTGATCGGCAGGTTCGCGGCCACCACCAGCTCGGGCGAGGCGATCGGCTGGCCCTTGGCGTCCTTGGCGATGCCGGCGGTCTGCGGGATCAGCGTCACGCTGTCATGGTCGAGCACCGACATCACCTCGGAGGCGGATGCGCCGCGCATCACGATGGCCGTATCCGTGCTGCCGGTCTTGCTCAGCGTCTCGCGATAGCCATCGCTCATCGCCAGCAATGCCACCAGCACCGCCACCACGCCGGCGATGCCGATCACGATCACCGACGACATGCCAAGCCGCTGGCGCAGCGTGCCGATGCCGACCGCGGTGACCGAGATGGCCTGCCTGCCCTGGCGGGCGAACAGCATCCACACGGCGAGCAACACGACCGAAAACACGGTGAGTGCGGAGAAAAACAACATCAGGGAATGCAGGAACATGGTCGTTCTCCTCAGCGGCCAGCCAATGCGTCGACGATGTTCAGCCGCATCGCGCGCATGGCAGGCAAAGCACCGACCAGCAAGCCGGCGGCGATCATCAACAGCACCCCACGCAACCAGATGCCGCCATCCACCGGCGCCATCGGAATCGCGCCGCCCATCGCCGCATGCACGCCGCCGACCACCAGCGTCGCCAGCGCCAGACCCAGCACGCCGCCGAGCAGCAACAGCAGCACCGACTCGGCCAGCACCATCGCCAGCACGCTGTGGCTGGAGAAGCCGATCGTCTTCAGCACCGCCAGTTCGGACGTCCGTTCGCGCACCGCCTGCATCATCGTGTTGCCCGACAGCAGCAGCAGGGTGAAGAACACCGCGCCCATGATCGAGGTGACGATCAGGCCGATATCGGCCAGCTGCTTCATCCACGATGCGGTGGCGGCGGCTTCGGTCTGCGTGCGCGTCTCGTGATCGGAGTTGGCCGAGATGGCATCGATCGCCTTGGCCACCCGATCGGCCTGGTTGACGTCGGTGACGCGGGTGACATACCAGCCGACCTGGCCACGGTTGTACGGCGTGGTTTCGTCGAAATATTTCCAGTTCAGCAGGAACATCTGGTCGTAGAAGCCACCGGACTTCTTGTCCTTCGAATGCAGGATGCCGACGATGTCGAAGGTCCAGTTCTTGCTGCCTTCATGGTTGGGAAAGATGGTCGACTGCATCGGGATCTTGTCGCCCACCTTCCAGTGGAACCGCTGGGCCAGTTTTTCGCCGACCAGCGCGCCGGTGCGGGTGGTCTCGAACGCCTTGCGCTCGGCCGGACTCACTTCCATCTCCGGATAGAGGTCGAGGTAGTTAGGTTCCACCGCGAAGCTGAAGACCTGGTTGTGCGGGTCCTGGTAGGCGCCGCCGAACCAGTTCGCATAGGTGACCATCTTCACGCCGGGCACCTGGGCGATCCGCGCCTCCAGCGACTGCGGCAGGGTCTGGATGAAGGACAGCCGCGAGCCGGTCTGCAGCCGCTCGGCGCCGTTGGCGCTGTTGCCGGCCTGGTCGAACCCGGTGCGCACGGCGTCAAGCATGCCGAACAGCAGGAACGCGGCAATGATCGACACCAGGGTGAGTATCGTGCGGGTCTTGCGCCGGAACAGCGCAGCCCAGATCAGATGAAAGTATTTCATCGCCGTCTCCTCACGCCGCGGCCTGTTCGACCAGGGTGCCCTTGTCCAGATGCAGCGTGTGGCTGGCGTATTCGGCGGCCTTCGGATCGTGCGTGACCATCACGATGGTCTTGCCGTGTTCGCGGTTGAGCTGCTGCAGCAGGCCGAGCACGTCCTCGGCGGACTGGCGGTCGAGATCGCCGGTCGGCTCGTCGCAGACCAGCAGGGCCGGGTCGGAAACGATCGCGCGTGCGATCGCTACGCGCTGCTGCTGGCCGCCGGACAGTTCGCTCGGCTTGTGGCTGGCGCGATCGGAGAGGCCGACCAGCTGCAGCGCGATGGCCGCGTTCTTCTTGCGCTGTGCGGCCGAAAGCTTCGTCAGCAGCAGCGGCAACTCGACGTTGCGCTGGGCCGAGAGCATCGGCATCAGGTTGTAGAACTGGAAGATGAAGCCCACGTTCGAGGCGCGCCATTTCGCCAGCGCGCCGCCGCCGAGCTGGTCGATGCGCTGGCCGCCCACGCGGATGCTGCCGGCGCTGGGCGTGTCGAGCCCGCCGATCAGGTTGAGCAAGGTGGTCTTGCCGGAGCCCGATGGCCCCATCAGCGCCAGGAAATCGCCTTCGGCGATGTCCAGGTTGACGTGGTGCAGCACTTCGACTTTCTGTTTGCCGCGCGTGTAGGTCTTGGCAAGGTCGTGGATCTCGATCAATGCGCCCATGGTGGATCTCCAGTGAACATGCTTGCAGGAGTTGTGAATCGAATTACGGCTTCTTCGTCTGGACGGCCGAGCCATCGTGCAGTTCGGCCGGCGGCGAAACCACCACGCTGTCGCCCGGCTTCACCGCGGCCGGCAACAGGCGGAACTCGCCATAGGCCTGCGCCACCGGGCTCACCGTGCGCTGGCGCACCGCCTCGCCGTCGACCACGAACACCACGCTGCGGCCATCGCGCTGTGCGACTGCAGTGGCCGGCACCAGCACGCCCTGCGGCAGCGGCGCGCTGGCGCCTTGTTTTTCTTCCAGGAATGACACCCGCGCGCCCATGTCCGGCACCACGCGCGCATCCTTCCTTTCCAGCGCCACGCGCACCTTTATGGTGGCCTTGCCACGATCCGCGGTGGGCACGATGGCGACCACGTGGGCAGGAATGCGCCAGTCCGGATACGCATCCAGCACCGCTTCGGCCGACATGCCCGGCTTCACGCGGCCGATGTGCGCCTCGTTGACGTCGACGTCGACCTCCAGCGAACCCATGTCGACGATGGTGCCCACGCCGGTGCGGGTGAAGCCGCCGCCGGCGGAAAGCGGCGAGATGATCTCGCCCACCTGCGCGTCCTTGGTGGTGACCACGCCGCTGAACGGCGCGCGTACCACGGTGTAGTCGAAGTTCACCTTCGCCACATGGGCCTGCGCGTCGGCGGACCTGGCCTGCTGCCGCTGCGAATCCAGCTGGGCACGCAGGCTGTCGACCTGGGTCTGTGCCTGTTCGGCACTCTGTTTCGACACCAGGCCGCGGGCGGCCAGCGACTGCAGCCGCGCCGCATCGTGCACGCTCTGCGCCAGCTGCGCCCGGTTCTGCGCGACCAGTGCATGGGCCGCGTCCGCCTGCGCCCGCGCGGCCGCCAGGTTGGCCTTGTAGCCGCTGTCGTCCAGCCGGGCCAGCACCTGGCCTTGCGTCACGTGATCGCCTTCCTCGATCAATACGGCGGTCAGCGTGCCGGTGATCTGCGCCGACACCGTGGCCTGCCGCCGCGCGGTGACGTAGCCGGTGGCCTGCAGCACCGCGCCGGCTTCGCTGTTGGCCGTGGGCGCGACCGCAGTGGCCGTCTGCACGGCCACCGCACGATGCCCGAGCAGCATCCAGCCCGCGCCACCGAGCAGCACCAGCACCGCAATCAGCCCTCCGGCGATCCATGGCCAGCGGCCACGACCATCACCATGGTCCTCGCGCTGGTGGCGTTCGATGCGCAGTTCTTTCAACAGTTCATCGTTATCCACATCCATCCCCGTTTTTTACGGCTGCCCAGTGACGACTTCCAGCATGGACGACGTGGCTGCGCCCTGCCATGGCACAGCATCAATCATCGTTGGTGACAGCTGTCACCTGCCACCGTGCCGAGACCGGCGCCATCAAGCATTGACGAACGAGGTCGGGTGGAATCGACACCCTGCAGGACTGTCGCAGCGGCCCTGCTGCGGTTCCCCCGCCATTGCGCCGCCCGGCTTTGCTACGCTTGCCGACATGAACTACATCCTTGCCGCACCCGCCATCCCCAGCCTGCCGGTCATCGGCAGCGACCAGCGCTTTCCGGTCCGCCGGGTGTTCTGCATCGGCCGCAACTACGCCGAGCATGCGCGCGAAATGGGTGCCACGGTGGACAAGGCCGCGCCGATGTTCTTCTGCAAGCCGGCCGATGCGGTGGTTGCCGACGGCGCCGACGTGCCCTACCCCACGGCGACCGCCGACCTGCACCACGAAGTGGAGATGGTGGTGGCGCTGGGCGCGGGCGGACGCGAGCTTGAACCGGCTGCCGCGGCCGCGCTGGTGTGGGGCTACGGCGTGGGGCTGGACCTGACCCGGCGCGACCTGCAGGCGCAGGCCAAGGCGAAAGGTCATCCGTGGGACGTAGCCAAGGCATTCGACCATTCCGCGCCGGTCTCCGCGCTGCGCCCGGCGGCGCAGGCGAGCGTCGACGCGGATACCGTGCTGCGCCTGCACGTCAACGACGAGCTGCGCCAGCAGGCGCGCCTGGGCGAGATGATCCACGACGTGCCGCACATCCTCGCCGCGCTGTCGCGGTTGTTCGAACTGAAACCCGGCGACCTGGTATTCACCGGCACGCCCGCCGGGGTGGCGGCGCTCCAGCGCGGCGACCGCTTTCACGCCGAGCTGGTCGGCGTGGCCGAACTGGCCGGACAGATCGTCTGAAACCGCGTTTCGCCGCCTGTCCTGCGCCCTCACGCTGCGCTAAAGTCCCCCCTGCCATCTGGCAAAACCCGGGGAGAAACGCATGAGCATGCTGCAGGAATTCAAGGCGTTCGCGATGCGCGGCAACGTGATGGACATGGCCGTCGGTATCGTCATCGGCGGTGCGTTCGGCAAGATCGTCAGCTCGCTGGTCAGCGACGTGATCATGCCGCCGATCGGCTGGATCACCGGCGGCATCGACTTCTCCAAACTGAAGTGGGTGATCAAGCCGGCCGACGACAGCGATCCGGCACACAAGATTGCCGAGGTGGCGATCAGCTACGGCAGCTTCATCAACACCATCATCACCTTCATCATCATCGCGTTCGCGATCTTCATGGTGATCAAGGCGATGAACCGCATGCAGAGGAAGCAGGAGGAGGCGCCCGCCGCGCCGCCGGCCGACGTCGCCCTGCTCGCCGAGATTCGCGACCTGCTGAAGAACAGACAGCCGTGACCCGCCGGCGGTAGCGGCCCTGGTCGCTGCCGCCGCCCATGACTTCTGGCCTAAGCACGACCCGGCCGCCACGCCATAATCGGGGTTTCCTCCGCGGAGTGCCCCGATGCGCCGTCTCCCCCTCACTTTGCTCGCTGCCGGCCTGCTGCTGGCCGGCGGCATCGCCAGCGCCGCCACCACGATTCCCGCCACGGCCGTAAAGACGGCCGAACAGTTGCGCGACCAGGCGCTGCACGACGGCACCGCCATGGCCGTGGTGACCTCGCTCACCACCGAGGTGGGGCCGCGCCTGGCCGGCAGCGGAGCCGACTTGCGCGCGCGCCAATGGGCGCTGGCGAAGTTCAGGGAGCTGGGCTTCGACAAGGTCTACAGCGAGCCGGTGACGTTTCCGCTGTGGCAGCGCCGCAGCGAGAGCGGTGCCATCGTGGCCCCGTTTCCGCAGCCGCTGGTGCTCACCGCACTGGGCTATTCGCCTGCCACGCCTGCGGGCGGACTCACCGCGCAGGTGGTGAAGTTCGACAGCCTCGACGCGCTCAAGGCGGCCGACCCGGCCAGCGTGAAGGACCGCATCGTCTACGTCGACTACCGCATGCATCGCCAGAAGGATGGCCACGACTACGGCATGGGCTCGGCCGTGCGCACCACTGGCGCGGTGATCGCCGCGGCCAAGGGCGCCGCCGGCTACCTGCTGCGCTCGGCCGGTACGGATGAGCACCAGCGCATCGCACACACCGGCGTCACCGGCTTCCGCGACCCGAAAGCCCGGGCGATTCCCGCCGCCGCGCTGTCCAACCCCGATGCCGACCAGCTCGATCGCGTGCTCGCCTACGGCAAGCCGGTGACGGTGCGGATGGATCTGGATTGCGGCATCGTCGGCGAATACACCGGCGCCAACGTGATCGGCGAGATCACCGGTCGCAAGCATCCGGACCAGGTAGTGGCCATCGGCGGCCATCTCGATTCGTGGGACCCGGGCACCGGCGCGATCGACGACGGCGCCGGCATCGCGATCACCATGGCCGCGGCCAAGCTGATCCGCGACCTGCCGCAGCGCCCCGACCGCACCATCCGCGTGATCGCCTTCGCCAACGAGGAAATGGGCCTGTGGGGCTCGCGCGCCTATGCGCAGAAGCATGCCGGCGAGGTGGCGAAGTTCCAGCTCGGTACCGATTCGGATTTCGGCGCTGGCCGGATCTGGCGCATGAGCGCCAGCGTGAAACCCGAGGCGCGCGGCGCGATCGCACAGATCGCCAGCGTGCTGGCGCCGCTGGGCGTGGCCTACGACGCCAGCCGCCCCGGCGGCGGCGGCTCGGACCTGTCGCAGATGCACGCCCGCGGCATGGCCGCGCTGAGCCTGACCCAGGACGGCACGCACTACTTCGACTGGCACCACACCGCCAACGACACGCTGGACAAGATCGACCCGGCCGACCTGGCGCAGAACGTGGCGGTCTACGCGGCGTGGGTCTACATGGCCGCCCAGGCCGACGGCAATTTCGGCTCGGCGCCTGGCGCGTTCGCAAAGGACGGCACCGGCGAGTGACGAAGCGTTCTGCCGCAGTTCCCTTGCGCCGGTGAGGCAACCGGCAGGGCCACCGCCGGACCATCACTGGCCCCGGCGGGCCTTCCGGTGTAAAAACGCGAACCATCGAGGCCGCCCGGCGAGGCGCGATGGACGCACTCATGCAGTTTCTCGTGCAGCGTGAGGACACCTTGCGTGGCATCGCGGGAGCGACTCGAGGCCAGCATCGTTACGAGGATGTCCGCCAACAGGCCTGGCTGGAGGCTCGAGAGCTCGCCGGCGAACGGGGCTGGGCACCTGACACCTTCCTCGATCCCGCCTTCCAAGAGCAGGTGATCCGGCGCCTGTGCCGCAAGCTGATCCATGCCGATCGCAAGTTCCGCTTCGCTACGCGACTCGATCACGGCCGCAGCGGCGAGGAACACTGCCACGCACTGGCTCTTCGTCTGGTCAGCGACGACGGACGCGATCCGCTGTCCGCACTGCTGGACGCCGAGGCAGCGGTGGACGAGCCGGACGAGGATCTGCTGCCATTCTCGCTGGCCCTCGCCTGGGCGATGCTGCTGCGTCGACACGACCAGCGCATGCGCACCGTCGCCACCCGATTGCTGATCTCCGTTTCCCACGCATACCACTGTTGCGCCAAGGCCCGCTGGATCGCGGCCCATCAGCATCCCATTCCGCTGGAATCGATTCCCGCGGACATTTCGCTGCGCTCGGGACCATGGCGACGGCAGCGTGCGGAGCGTGTTCCCCGCCAGCTGATCCTCGACTTCGACGATCGGCTGGATCTGGGGGATTCACTGCGCGCCGGATGAATCCGGATCGGGCATCAAGGGATCGAGGCGTTCCTGTTCCAACCGGACCGGTTGCCGCGCCAGCGCCTCCGCCACCGGTGCCCAGCCCGCTCGCGTCGCCCAATGCCGCATGGCGGTCAGCACCGATGGCGCCGGCACGTCGGCGGCACTCAGGATGGAGGCATCCAGCACGGTCGGCGACATCAGCCATGGACGCAACACCTGCCCCGTATCACGCGCGACGCCGGCCAGCACGGCCGCGATGCGGAAGCCGCCCTCGTCGATGTCGCCCCAGTGATAGACCGGCCACGCAGCGGGAAGCCCGCCGAGGATGCACGCGTAAGCCGCCCGCCACGCTGGCGAAGGCATGCCGCCGGTGTAGATCAGCAATCCACCGGCCGCGCCCGGCACACGCGTGGCGTCATGGAAACTGGCAAGGTTCTCGACCGTGAGCAGATAACGCGCCGGCGTCGTCACCGCGCGCACCGATTCGACCGGCAGGCCCAGGTAGGGGCGCACCAGCGGCAGCGTGGCGTCGGCCAGTTCCACCGAGCCGCTGCCGGCCAGCAGCATCGGCTGCGGTTCGCGGCGCAGGCCGATGGCCGACCACACTTCGTCCTTCGACAGGCCGCTGGCGGCCAGCTCACCGGTGGCCAGGATCTCCAGCCACGGCGTGAGCTTCTCCAGCTGCTTGCTGTCGCCGAACAGGCGCACGCTTTCGCGGCGCAGGATGCGCTCGTGGCCAGGGTCGTCCGCGCGGGCGGCGACCGCTTTCGCGGCACGCGCGAGCTCGGCGGCAGCTTCGGCGCCGCAGCTGCGCACCTTGCGGCCCTGGCGCCAGGCCTCGATCACGTCGACGATGACGGGGAAGCGCACGGTCCACGCGTCGAGCGTCTGCATGGCCGCGGCCACCTGTTCGTCCAGCAACGGCACGCCGAGGTGCCGCGCCAGCGCGGCAAGATCGGCCACGCCCAGCCGCAACAGCCGCGAGCCGTCGCCGCTGCGGCCTTCGCGCTGCGCAATCACTGCGCCTGCGCGTTCGGCCAGGGCGACCTCGGCGTGGAAACGCTCCAGCTCGTCCAATGAGCGCAGCGCCGCATACTCGGCGGCGCTCGTCATCGGCAACGAGACGTGCTCGTCGGCGCCGCGCAGGCGCGCGCTTTCGGCGCGGCGCAGCAGGCGTTCCAGTACCTGCCGCGCCGCGCTCACGTGGAAGCCTGCCCGCGGGCGATGCGAGCCGCCTCCTCGACCAGCAGCTCGGGATGCAGGTCGAACTGGTCGCTGAGCAGCAGCTCGCGCGCGGCTTTCTTCACCTCGGTACGTTCGGCCTGCAGCAAGTCGCCGTCGCGGAACAGCTCGATGTAGCTTTCCAGCACGCCGCTCAAGGTGCCCTGCGCGGTATCCGGCGCGGCCAGGATCAGTTGCAGGCCGAGCGAGCGCAGGTAGTCGACGGTGGCGCGGGCATTCTGCGCGTCGATCTTGTCGCCGAATTCATCGAGCAGGATCAGGCCGATGCCGCCCGGATGCGCCTCGCTCTTGCCGTAGGCCGCGGCCAGCGCGGCGCCGGCGATCACGTAAAGCGGGGCGCGATGCTCACCACCGGAGCCCGAGCGCATGCGTTCGCTGAGCGTGCCGATAACGTGCTCGTCCTGGCGGATCTGCACCTCGAAGCGGAAGAAGCGGCGGTAGTCATCCAGCGGCGAGGCTGCGGCGCGGGTGGCGGCGTTGTCCTCGATCAGCTCGCGGAACGCCGGTGGTACCTCGCCGGCGCTGCCGAAGAGATTGTCCTCGCCGCCGACGTCGGCCACCCGCTGGATGAAGCGGTGCAGCTCGCGGTACTCCGGCGCGACCTCGTAGTGAAACTGGTAGCGCTCGTTGTTGGAGAACGAGGGGCTGCTGCGCAGCGTGCGGTTGAGCGTGTTGATCTGGTACTTGAGCTTGCTGAAATTGTCGTACAGCGCAGAAGCGACGTTGGCGCGGAAGGTTTCAACCGCGGTGGCATAAGCCTGCTCGGCCTCGCCCTGATAGTTGGCCAGCTCGGTGTCACGCAGGTAGGCCAGCTCTTTCTGCAGCAGCGCGCGCGCCGGGCGCCATTGGTCGGGCGCGAAGTCCGTGGTGACGCCGTGGTCCCTGGCGTATTGCGACAGTGCGCTCCAGGCTTCGGGCAGCAGGCTGCGCAGCCGGGTGTCGCTTTCGGCGGCGCGCTCGCCGCAGCGGCGGCCGCGTTCTTCCAGGGTGGGAAATTTCGCATCCAGTTCCTCGCGCTGGCGCTCGACGCGGTTGTTGTCCACGTCCGGGGCGGCAAACGCTTCGACCGCGCGGCGGGCGACGATGTCTTCCTGGGCGCGCAGACCGTCGAGCAGTTTCTTCGCGTCGTCCAAGGCGCGCGCGGCCAGCGCCTCCTCGCCGATCAGGCGGTTGGCCTGCTTGCGCCATTCGAGCATGCGCTCGTGCAGTTCGCGCACCTGCTCGCCCAGGCGCAGCAGGTCCGGATCGAGCGTGGCCTGGCGGTTGTTCATCGCCGCGCGGTAGCGGTGTTCGACCTGGCGATGTTCCAGCACGCGGTCGTGCAGCGACTGCGCCGCCTCGTCGGGATTGGCCAGCCGCGCCAGGCCGCGCTGGCAGGCTTCGGCGCGGTCCAGTTCCGGCTTCAGCTGGCGCACGTCACGCTCGGCGGTTTCGATCTCCTCGCGCAGCACGCGCAGGCGCACGCGGTTGTCGGTGGCGCCGATCTTCATGTCGCCGGTGGCCAGCAGGCGCAGGCGTTCGATGCTGCCGCCCTTGGCGAGCAGGCCGTCGCGGGTCATACCCTGGCGGCTGCGGATCAGCTCGGCCTCGGTATCCATGCAGCGCAGCTCGCCCAGTTGGCGCCGCAGGAAAGCCAGCGCGTCGGCGTTGTCGCCGTCCAGCAGTGCGGCCACGCTGTCGCTGGCCGGCCGTTCGGCGCCGCGGCCACTGCGCGCCTGGCTGGAGAGCGCCAGCTTGACGCCGTAGACCGAGCGGCCGCCCTGCAGCGAGCGATACAGTTTCGTGGCACGTTCCTCGTCGGCCGCCGGAACCAGCAGCGCCTCGACGTTGCTGCGCAGGTAGGCCTCGATCACCGGCTGCCAGGCCGGGTCCTTCACCCGCACCAGGTCGCAAACCGGTTGCGCGTCGATGCCTTCGTCGCGCAGGTAGCTCATCAGGCGCACCGCGTCCGGGTGCAGTTCGGCCTGGCCGGCGGCGAGGCGCTTCTGGTTCTGGCGCGCGGCATCGAGCCGGGCCTGCGCTTCGTCGAAAGCGGCATGGCGCGCACGGGCATGGCCGTCCACGGCGTCGATCAGCGGCTTGGCCGCCAGCAGTGCGTGGCGCGCCTGCGCGTGCATCGGTTCGGCTTCCCATGGAAGCCCGGCGTCGGCAGGCAATGCCGCGAGCGTGGTGTACCAGTCGTTCCATCCGGTCTGTGCGTTGGCCAGCACGCCGGCATCCACGGTGGGCAGGCCCAGCTTGCGGATGTCCGCAAACTGGTCGCGGACGAAGCCGATCTCGCGCAGCAATTCCTTCTTCACCTGCGCCAGGCGGTCGCGGTCGCGCGCGGCCAGTTCGTCGAATTGCGACTGCTCGCCGTAGCCCTGGCTGCCTTGCAGGCGCGCGTTGGCCTGCGTGTGCGCTTCTTCGGCCGCTTGCTGTTCGAGGTTCGCTTCCAGCAAGGCGCGTTGGGTGGCCGCGAGTTTGTCGCCGGCGTGCTCGCAGGCCTGTTCGGCCTGGTCCGATTGCTCGGCCAGCAGGTCGCGCGCGTATTCGGCGGCCAGTGCGCGATACGACGCGGCGCGCATCGCCTGCGCGGCGATCCTGCCGTACTGCTGCTCGACGCCTTCGGCGGCGCCGATGCGCTGCACCACCTGCTCGATCTTTTCCTTGAGCTGGCGGAACGTGTCCAGCAGCGCGCGGAAGCGGGCGATGTCGGTGGGACGATCCTCGGCGACCAGGGTGCGCACGAACAGGTCGACGTCCTCGACCCGCTGCAGGTTCAGCGCATTCTGGAACGCCTTGCGGTAGGCGCTGACGTCCGGATGGGCGGTGGGCGCGGCACGCAGGCGGAACAGCAGATCCTTGACGAAACGCTCGCTGGTCGGGTGCAGCTCGGGCCTGCTGCCGGCATCGCGGCAACGGCGCAGGGCCAGTTCGCGGAACGCGGTCCATTCCAGCGGCAGTTCCCTGCCCTGGCTGCGCTCCAGATGATCGTCCAGTTCCAGCGCCACGCCGGGCAGCATGTACTGGCCGTAGATGCGGTGGTCCGGCTCGTCTTTCGAGGCGCCCAGTGCGATGCCGCACGTGAGCGGCACGCCGCTGTCCTGGTCGCGGAACACCAGCGTGATGTAGGTGGTGGCGGTGCGCCGCTTGCGGCCATCCTCGCCGCTGCGGTAGACGCCCAGGCAGTAGTCGCGGATGCTGCGTGCGCGGGCGCTACCGCCGGCCTGCGCGTTGAAGCGGATACGGCTGCGGTCGCCGCCCAGCAGCACGATCTGCAGGGCATCCAGCAGCGCGCTCTTGCCGGCGCCGTTGGGCGCGATGATCGCGCTGGTCGCATCCAGCATCAGCGTCTGCGCCTCGAACAGGAAGAACTGCACCAGGTGCACGCGCTCAAGCAGTTGCATCGTCGTCCTCCGTGGCTTCGTCGGCGTCGTCACCGGGTGCATCGTCGTCGCGGCTGTGCTGGTCCAGCCGCTGCAGCCATTGCTCGCCAACCACCTCGACGATGGCCGGGCGCGCGCGCAGGTGGAACGGCTGCGGGTCGTCGCGCTCGGACTCGACCAGCCGGCACACGCCCCAGCGCTTGAGCGTGCGGGCCAGCGCGCGCAGCGTGCCGACGTCGGGCATCGCCCGTCCGACCAGCGCCTGGTAGGCCTCCTGCAGCTCGGGCAGTTCCATCACTACCTCGCCCTGGTCCTCGATCTGTCCCTGCCGCGCGGCCTCGTCGTAGCGCTGGCGCAGCACCAGCAGCAACAGCGTCTCTTCCAGCGTCACCGGCGTGCCTTCGCCGTACGCGGGCATTGCCACCACGTAGCGGTAGTGCGCGTTGCGCTCCAGCCGGATGCCCAGCGGCGCCAGCGCGGCGAGGTAGTCGTCGAAGTGGTCCTCGATCAGGTGATAGGCCACGCGCGCGCCGCGGTCGCTGGCGTACAGCACCTGCTCGGTGACCAGGCGATAGGCGGCGCGCTCGAAATCCGACACGGCGTAGACGCCGTTGGACATCTGACTCAGGGTGTTCCAGCTGCGTTTCATGCGGTTTTCCTCAGCCGGCTGATGATGAAGCGCGGCGCGCGCAGATAGTCGTTGTCGCCCGCTTCGCCGACGTCCAGCAGCTCGACGCGGAAGCCGCGCAGCAACCGCGCCAGCGGATCGTCGCGGCGCAGGCCGCCTGTACGGTGGCTGCGCAGGGCCAGGGTAAGCAGGGTCTGGTAGGCGCGCAGGTCCTCGATGGAGGTGATCGCCAGCTGCGCGGAATCGACGCTGCCGTCGGGCGGCAGGTGGCGGCCGACGTAGCGCGCCATGTCCTCGGCGTTTACCAGCCGCGCGCGCTTCATCCGCCGCAGCAGGCTCAGCCGCGCCAGTTGTTCGGGGGTGGGTTGCTGCACGGCGTTGGCACTGCGCGGGATCGGCTGCGGCTTGCGCCGCGGCGGGCGCAGTTGCGCGTCGTCCATCAACGCGCCGGGCGCCACGGGCAGGCGCAGCGCGTCTTCCGGCGCCTGCAGCACGCCGCGGCAGGCGCGGCGCAGCAGCACGTCGAGCTTGTCCGGCGCGCGCAGGCGGTAGTCGAGGAAGGCCAGCGCCCGACGGTTGGCCTGGCGGATGTCCTCGTCAAGGCGGCCCAGGTATTCGTCGATACGTTCCAGTTCGTAGAGCCGGCGCAAACTGCGTTGCAGGCGCGCCTCGGCACGTTCGGTATCGCCGCCCGCGAGGTGTTCGCGATACCAGCCAAGCATCGTCTCGCGCAGCGCGGTGCCCTCGACCTGCTGCGTCATCGAGAGGATCGCGCTGCGCCGCGCCAGTGGATGATCGGCCTTGTGCAGGTCGGCGTAGTCGCCAACGAAGAAGCTGGAGACGTAACGCTCGAACCACTGCCGCGCGAACTGTGCGGTGCTTTCCGCACGGCTCAGCTCCGGCATCAGGTCACGCACTTTCAGACTCATCGACGACAGCGACACCAGCAGCCGGCGCGCCTGGTCGGCTGCCTCATCCAGCGCGTCGCCGAAGGCCTTGCCCTCGACCACCTGCTGCAGCTGCAGCTCAATCGAACGCACCTTGGCCGAGACGAAGGTCGGCCCGTGCTCGGCAAACTCCACCAGGGTGGAGAGGAACTGCGACACCGCCGGCGTCATCGAGACCATCTCGCGCGCGCCGACGCGTTCCTGGCGCAGCCAGCCGGTGGAGCGGAAGCGTTCGTGAATGGCGTTGGCGCGATCGGTGAGCGAGGCGCCGGGTACGTCGCCTTCCTCGCTTTCCCAGGGATCGTCAGTGAGCAGATAGTTCTCAAGAGCGGCGGTGATCTCGCGGCGCTGGAAGCCGATGCTCGGCGGCAGCGGCGCGTCCGGGCCGAAGAACTGCTCGAACAGCCGGCACAGCAATTCCCAGTAGCGCTCGCGATTGGCGGCGGCCAGCGGAGCGAACAGGCTGGGGGGCAGCACCGCGAACAGCGGCGGCGTGGCTGGGGTGGTCAAGCGGAGCTCCGTCCGGATGTCATCAACCCCCGGATTATGCGACAAGAATGTCTCAGGGCTCGCCGACCGGAAGCGTGGTGACCTGGGCGCGCTTTCGCCCGAAGCGCTGCTGCAGCCGATCCATGTACAGGTAGATCACCGGCGTCAGGTACAGCGTGAGCACCTGCGACACCAGCAGGCCGCCGACCACGGCCAGGCCCAGCGGTCGGCGTGCCGAGGCGCCGGCGCCGATGCCCAGCGCGATCGGCAAGGTGCCGGCGAATGCCGCCATGGTGGTCATCATGATCGGGCGGAATCGCACGTGGCAGGCCTCGACGATCGCCTGCATCGGCGCCATGCCCTCGACGCGCTGCCGCTCCAGCGCGAAGTCGATCAGCATGATCGCGTTCTTCTTGACGATGCCGATCAGCATCACGATGCCGACGAAGGAGAACAGGTCCAGCGGCGCGCGGAAGATCATCAGCGTGAGCAGCGCACCGACGCCGGCGGCCGGCAGGCCGGACAGGATCGTCAGCGGGTGGATGAAGCTCTCGTACAAGATGCCCAGCACCAGGTAGATCACGAACACCGCCAGCACCAGCAGCAGGCCCATGCCCTGCATCGAATCCTGGAACGCCTGCGCGGTGCCCTGCACGCTGCCGGTGATCGTCGCCGGCAGGTGCAACTGCGCCATCGCGCCGTCGATGCGGCTCACCGCCTGGCTCAGGCTGACCCCGGGCGCCAGGTTGAAGGAGATCGTCACCGCGGGCAGCTGGCCCTGGTGGTTGACCGTGAGCGGGCGCGCCGTGCGCTGGAAGCTGGCCACCGCGCTGAGCGGCACCAGCGCGCCGCTGCCGGAGGTGACGTACAGCTGCGACAACACCGCCGGATCATCCTGCAGCGCGTAGGCGACCTGCAGGATCACCCAGTACTGCGTGGCCGAGCCGTAGATGGTGGAGACCTGGTTGGCGCCGAACGCCGCACCCAGCGCCTTCTGCACCTGGCGCATGGTGAGGCCCAGCGGCGCCAGCCGGGCGCGATCGACCTGCACCGCGATCGCCGGGCCGTTGAGGTCCAGGTCGCTGGTGACGTCCTGGAAACCGGGCAAGGCGCCGAATGCGCGCTCCACCTTGCCGGACGCCGCGTACAGCGCATCCAGGTCGACCGACTGCAAGGTGTACTGGTATTGCGCCTTGGACTGCCGGCCGCCGACCTGGATTGCCGGCGGGTTCTGGATGTAGGCGCGGATGCCGGGGATGCGGGCGAACTTCTGCCGCAGCTCCTGGATGATCTGCGCCGGATCGAGCGCACGCTCGGAGGCGGGTTTCAGGCGCAGGAACATGGTGCCGTTGTTGGTGGTCGCGCGCGAGCCGCCGCTGCCCACCGACGACATGAAGCTGTCGATGTTCGGGTCCTGCGCCACGATCGCAGCCAGTTCCTGCTGGCGCGCCTTCATCGCGGTGATCGAGATGTCGTCGGGCCCTTCGACGTTGACGATCAGCTGGCCGGTGTCGCCGGCCGGGATGAAATCCTTGTCGACCAGCACGAACAGCGCCGCGGTGGCCAGCAGGCTGGCGAAGAACACCCCCAGCACCACGCGCGGGCGCTGCACCGACCACGCCAGCGAGCGGTTGTAGCCGTCGCGCACGCGGTTGAAGCCCTGGTCGAACCAGCGCACCACGCGTGATTTCTCCGCGTGCCCGCCATGCTTGATGAAGCGGCTGCACAGCATCGGCGTCAAGGTGATCGAGACGAAACCGGAGATCAGGATCGCGGTGCTGATGGTCACCGCGAACTCGTGGAACAGCCGGCCCACGATGCCGCCCATGAACATCACCGGCAGGAACACCGCCACCAGCGAGATCGTCATCGAGAAGATCGTGAAGCCGATCTCCGCGGCACCTTTCAGCGACGCCTCGTACGGCTCCATGCCCTGCTCGACGTGGCGCACGATGTTCTCCAGCATCACGATCGCGTCGTCCACCACGAAGCCGACCACCAGGGTCAGCGCCAGCAGCGAGAGGTTGTCCAGGCTGTAGCCCAGCGCGTACATCACGCCGAAGGTGCCGATCACCGAGACCGGCAGCGCCAGCGCCGGGATCAGCGTGGCCGAGGCGTTGCCGAGGAACAGGTAGATCACCAGGATCACCAGCACGCCGGCCAGCAGCAGGGTGTACTGCACGTCGTCGACCGAATGGCGGATCGATTCCGAGCGGTCGTACAGCACGCCGAGCTTGACCGACGGCGGCAGGCTGGCCTGGAACTGCGGCAGCACCTCGCGGATGCGGTCCACGGTGGCCACCGTGTTGGAGCCGGGCTGGCGGTCGATCGCCAGCACGATCGCGCGCTTGCCGTCGAACCAGCTGGCGACCTGGTCGTTCTGCACGCCGTCGCTGGCGTGGCCCAGCGCGGACAGCCGGATCGGCGCGCCGTTGCGATAGGCCACCACGATGTCGTTGTACGGCGCGGCGCGCTGCAGCTGGCCGTCCGAACTGACCTGCAGCAACTGCCGACTGCCGTTGAGCGAGCCGGTGGCGAGGTTGACGTTGGCGTCGGCGATGGCCTGCTGCAGCGTGTCGATGCCGATGCCGTTGGCGGCCAGCTTGTTCGGATCCACGCTGATGCGCACCGCGTACTTCTGCGAGCCGAACACGTTCACCTGGGCCACGCCGTCGACCATCGACAGCCGCTGCGCCAGCTGGGTCTCGCCGTACTCGTTCACCGTCGACAGCGGCAAGGTGTCCGAGCTCAGGGTGAGATACAGGATCGCCTTGTCCGCCGGGTTGACCTTGCGGAAGGTGGGCGGGGTCGGCATGGTCGTGGGCAATTGCCGTTGCGCCGCCGAGATCGCCGCCTGCACGTCCTGCGCGGCGGCGTCGATGTTGCGGTCCAGGCCGAAGGTCAGCGTGATCGAGGTCGAGCCCAAGGCGCTGGTCGACGTCATCGTGGAGATGCCGGCGATGGTGGAGAACTCGTTCTCCAGCGGCGTGGCCACCGCGGTGGCCATCGTCTCCGGCGAGGCGCCGGGCAGCTTGGCGCTGACCGAGATGGTGGGGAAATCCACGTTCGGCAACTCGTTCACCGGTAGCTTCGGATAAGCCACCACGCCGAACACCACCAGGGCAACCATCAGCAGCACGGTCATCACCGGCCGGCGGATGCACAGCGCAGGCAGGTTCATGGCCCGCTCAACCGCCGCTCAGCACGCGCACGCGCGCGCCGTCGACCAGCAGCAACTGGCCATCGGTGACCACCCGCTCGCCGCCGTCCAGACCCTTGCTGACCACCACGCGGTCGGCCGCGCCACTGCCGATCGTGACCATCCGCTGGTGCACCACGCCGCCCGCATCGACCACGAACACGAAGCTGCCGCGCGGCGAGTTCTGCAGCGCCACCGCGGGTACCGTCACCACGTGGGTCAGCCGCGTGGTGGGCAGGGTGATCTCGACGAACTGGCCGGGCGTGAGCTCATCGTCCTCATTCGCATAGCGGGCCTTGAGCTGGATCGTGCCGGTGCTGGCGTCCACCGCGTTGTCGATGAAGTCCAGCGTGGCCTGCATCGACGCGGCCTTGCCCGGCAAGCGCACGATCACCGGCACCGCACCACGGGCATGCGCGGCCTTGAGCCCGGCCAGTTCGGCTTCGGGCACGGCGAAACGGATGTGGATCGGCTGCACCTGGTTGAGCACCACCAGATCGGTGCTGTTGGCGCTGACCTGCGCGCCGGGATACACCAGCGGCGCACCGGCGATGCCGTCGAACGGCGCGCGGATCGTGGCATAGCCCAGTTGCGTGCGTGCCAGTTCCACCGCCGCCTGGTCGGCCTTCATCGCGGCGGCATACAGGCCGGCGTTGGCCTTGGCCTCGTCGTATGCCGATTTGGCCACGTAGCCGTCCTTGAGCAGCGGGCCGTAGCGTTTCAGCAGGGCCTGTGCGTTGGCGTACTGCGCCTGGTCGCGGGCCAGGTTGCCCTTCGCCTCGTCCAGCTGCGACTGCAGCAGGCTGGGGTCGAGGCGGATGATGGTGTCGCCCTTGGCGACATGGCCGCCGGGCTTGAACGACAGCGCCTGCAACTGGCCGCTGACGCGCGACTGCACGGTCACCGTGGACCACGCCTGCGCGCTGCCGATCACCTTCAACGAGAGATCGATGTCGCCGCGCTGCGCCGTGGCGACCCTGACCGGCACGGCCTGGGCGGGTGGGGTCGCCTGCGCGCTCGCCGCGCCATCGCGTCCGCGCCAGAACTGCTGCGCCCCGAAACCGGCGAGCAGCAGCGCAGCTGCCATCAGCAGCAGTTTCCCGGATTTGTTCTGCGGCATGCTCGCTCCGGCCACGCCGGGTCAACCGGCGCGTGGGCGACACGCGGCTTGACCACGACATTCAATGCTTTTGCCCGGCCGTGGGGGCCAGGGGCCCACCCGGTACCGGCGACGCTCCATTCTGCGCCCGCGCGCCGGCAACCCGTGCAGGACCGATGGCACATGACATCGCGCGGATCAGTCGGAGGCGCCCGGGTTCTCGCCCGCATCCAGCGCCTGCAGGTTTTCCTTGATCCGGTTGAGCACGCCCAGCGCGTGTTCGAGTTCGGCGTACTCGATGCCCGCGGTGGCATCCTTGCGCAGGTCGCGCGCGATCAGCTCCATGTCGCCGATGACGACGCGTGCGCGGTCGGTGACGTAGAGTCGCCAGGCGCGGCGGTCGCGCGGATCGGCGCGGCGCTCGACGAAGCCCGCGGCCTGCAGCCGGTCGATCACCCGGCCCACCGCGATCGGCTCCATCTCCAGCGATTCGGCCAGTTCGGTCTGGCGCAAGCCCTCGCGGTGGTACAACATCTTGGTGGCGCGCCACTGCACGCGGGTCAGCCCGAATCTCACCGCGCGCCGATCGAAATGCTTGCGAAACAGCAAGGTCACGTCGTTGAGCAGATACCCGAAGGATAGGTCTTCCGTTTTCGCCATGATGCGCTGCCCCCGGCCGCCCGAAACCTGAGGGCAGCATAAGCCGCCCGCCTCCTGCAAAGCCATGCCCCTGGACATCGTCATTGCCGACATCACCACGCTGCACGTGGATGCCATCGTCAACGCCGCCAATGCCAGCCTGCTCGGCGGCGGTGGCGTCGACGGCGCGATCCACCGCGCCGCCGGTCCCGCGCTGCTGCAGGCCTGCCGGCAGCTTCCGTCGGTGCGTCCGGGCGTGCGCTGTCCGACTGGCGAGGCGCGCATCACGCCGGGCTTCGCGTTGCCGGCGGCACACGTGATCCACACCGTCGGCCCGGTGTGGCAGGGCGGCACGCAGGGTGAGGCGCGACTGCTGGCAAGTTGCCACGCCAACGCGATGCTGCTGCTGCGCGAGCACGGTTTGCGCACGATCGCGTTCCCGGCAATCAGCTGTGGCGTGTACGGCTATCCGGTGGCGCAGGCAGCCGCGGTGGCGCTGGCCAGCCTGCGCGACGAACTCGCCCGCGACGATCGCGTCAGCATCACCGTATGCTGCTTCAGCAACAGCGTGGCCGACATCTTCCGGCGTGTGCGCGACGCCACGCCGGACGACGGCACACCCTTCAACGCAGCTTGAACGGATACAGCGGCGGCAACGCGTCGTCCGAGTGATCGCCCGTGCCAGTCTGGCGCCAGGCGAAACCCCGCTTGAACGCCTCCGCCGGTGCCGTGCCGCCGACGTCGCCCGCCGCCGTACCGGCGGCGTAGCGACGACGCTGCAAGTCGTCGATCACCGCGCGCTGTGCCGCATCGTCCAGGGCAGCGGACAACTCGCCCGGATGCTGGACGTGCGGTCGCTCGGCGCGCGCCCAGGCCATCAGGCAGTGCAGTTGTCGTGCGGCGTCGGTGCCGCGCGCGGCGCTGATGAACTCTTGTCGCGCCCGGCGCGCGCTGTCCGGCACAACCGCGGGCGCCGGGGAAGCTTTGGGCATGGCGCGCCGCCGACGCTGCCACCACCAGGCCAGCACGCTGAGCAACCACAGCGCGAGACTGGCCAGCGCGATCCAGCGCCATGGCATGGCACCGGCGGGCGCGGGCATGGGCACGGGTGCGGTCGTGGCGGGCGCAGTCGTCGCCGCCGGCACCGCGCCTGCAGGTGATGCCGTGCTGCCGCCGATCGCCGGCAGCACCTCGATGCTGCGCGCGGGGATCTGTGCCACCTCCTGGCGGTCGGTGAGCACGTTCCACCAGGTCACCGTGGTCGCCGGGATCGTCAGCGGGCCGGAGCGCTCGGGCACGATGGCGAACGCCTGCTCGCGCTCGCCCACGGTCCACTGCCCGGCGACGTGGTTGCGGCTGACCGGCTTGTCGGGATAGACCGTGGCGCCGTCCAGCGGCGGCAGGCTCAGGCTCGGCAGCGCGTCGTCGGACAAGCCGGTGGCGCGCAACGTCATGGTGAGGTTGAGCGGCTGCCCCACGCGCACCGGCTGCTGCGCGTCCGGCCAGCCGTCGATCGTCAGGCTCAACGCCCGCGCCGGCAACCACGCCTTGTTGCCCCAATCCGCAGGCGCCGCCTGCACATCGATCGCCACCGGCGCGGCGCTGGCCGAGACGTTGTTGGTGGCGCCGAAGAAGCTGCCCGGGTCGTACGGGTCAACCGCACTGCCCTGGAAACTCGCTGCAGGGATTTCCAGCCGGCCGGCCTGCTGCGGGATCAGCGCATAGCGCCGTTCCAGCACGTGGTAGCTGCGGCCGCCGCGTTGCGTGTCGTAGCCGATGTCCTTGCCCAGCGGCTGCAGCGTCGCCCCGTGGACATCGGGCATGTCGATCGAGCCGCCGCTGAGGTTGCCCGCGTAGAACAGCTTCACCACATAGCTGAACTGCTCGCCGACATAGCCGCGCTGTGGCTCCACCGTCGCCTCCATGAACACGTCGCGATTCGGCGCGGCACCCGCCACGGGCCCCTGCGCGTCGACCTGCAGCGACAGCGGCGCCGTGCGTTCGTCGGCGACCTGCAGCGACGGGATCTGCAAGCTGCCGGCGCGAAGAGGCCGCAGCGCGATGCCGAAGGTGAGGCTGGACGTCGCCTTGCCGTTCTCGACCGACAGGCTGCTGTTCTGCGAGGTGCCGAGGATGCTGAAATCCTGTTGCAGCGCCTGCAGGTCGGGCATCGCGGCGGACGCGGCGGCGCCCTCGACGCGGATATTGAGCGTGACCGTGTCGCCCAGTTGCACGTGATCGCGATCCAGCGTCGCGCTCACCTGCGCCGCGTGCGCGACCGGCACCAGCATCAGCGCGAACAGGCACAAGACGATGATGCGTGCGTGACTCATGGCTGGTCGTCCTCCTGCGCGCCACCACCGTGGCGCTCGCGATATTCCAGTTCGAACTTGCGCCGCAGCAGGCCGCCGGGGTCGTCCTGCACGCGCTGCAGCGCGTGGCGCAGGTCGGCCGGCAGCTTCGACTGCGGATCATCCCGGTCCAGCGTGCCGAGCTGGTGCGTGGCCGGCGACTTCGCGTCCGCTGGCTGGCCGGCGGCCAGCGCCTGGTCCATCTGCTGCTTCAAGGCGCGCTGCGCCTGCTCGGCCTGCGCCTTCTGCTCGGCGCGCTCCCGCGCACTGCGCGGTGCGGGCTGATCGTGGGTGCCGGCGTCGCCGGGTTGCTGCGAACCGTTCGACGGCTTGTCCTGTTCGCCCGCACCGGAAGGCGACTGGCTCTTGTCGGATTTGCCCTGCCCCGACTTGTCCTGCTCCGATTTGTTCCCACCCGATTTTTCCTGGCCTGATTTCTCCTGGCCCGACTTGTCGTCGCCCGACTTGTCCTGCTCGGACTTGTTCTGGCCCGTGCTGTCCGGCGAGGATTTTTGCTGCTTCGACTGCCGTTTCAGCCACTCTTCCACGGCTTGGCGGTTGGCCTTGGCGTCGGCATTGGCCGGATCGATTTGCAGCGCCTGGTCGTAGGCCTCGATCGCCTGTCGATACTGCTGCGCTTTCGCCAGCGCATTGCCGCGGTTGTAGGCGGCATCGCTGCCGGGAGCGTGCTGCAGCGCGTCCGCCGCCGCGGCATAGTCGCCGGCGCGGTAAGCCGCCACGCCGCGCCAGGCGGGATCGCGGGCGAGTTGCTGCGCCTGCACGGCATGGCCGTCGCGCAGCGCCTGCACGGCCTGCTGGTCGGGGCGTTGCCACAGGTCCTGCCAGGTGCCGGCCTGCGCCGTGCGCGGCAGCAGCGGCAGGCTGACCAGCAGCACGAGCATGATCCAGCCGCGGCGAAACGCCGTGGCGGCCACCAGCAGCAGCGACAGCAACAGCCACGGCCCGCGATCCTGCCACTGCGCACCGTGCTGGCCGCTGGCCTGGGCGGCGCCGCTGCTGCGCAGTTGCGCGTGCAGGGCGTCGATGTCGCCGTGGTCGGCGCTCATCGCCACGTAGACGCCGCCGCCTGCGCGCGCCAGCGCGTCAAGCGCGGCGTCGTCGCGTGCGGCCAGCACCATGCGGTCCTGCGCGTCGTGCAGGAAGCCGCCCTCGGGCAGCGGGACCGGGCCGCCGTGGACGCTGCCCACGCCGAGCACCGAGACGCGCACGCCGGCGGCGAGCGCCTTGCGCGCGGCCGCGTCGGCGGCGGCATCCGCCTGGTCGGTGATCAGCACCAGCGTGCCGCCGTCGGCATTCGCCTGCTGGACCAGGCGCACGCCGCGGTCGATCGCCGCGGCCGCGTCGTTGCCGTCCACCGGCATGGTGTCGGGCGCCATCGCGTCGAGCAGATCGTCGAGGCTGTGGGCATCGGAGGTCAGCGGCGCGACGACGAAGGCCTCGCCAGCGTAGCCGATCAGCGCGTTCAGGCCGGCACGGTTGGCCGCCAGCAGCTCGTGCGCCTTGAGCCGTGCGCGATCGAGCCGGCTCGGCGCCACGTCGCGCGCCAGCATGTGCCGCGACAGCGAGATCGCCAGCACCTGCGCCGGACGGTTGGCGTACAGCGCCTGCTCGACGCGGTTCCAGGTCGGCCCGGCCAGCGCCAGCGTGGCCAGCAGCCAGGCCAGCGCGAACAGCCACAGCGGCAACTGGCGCTGGCGCGGCTGTCCGCGCAGCAGCCGTGGCAGCAAAGCCGGGTCGACCAGTCGCGACAGGATCAGCTGGCCGCTGTCGCGCCGCCAGCACGGAAGCGCCAGCAGCGGCAGGCCGAGGAGTGCCAGCAACCACCAGGGGTGCAGGAAATGGAACTGTTGCAGCAGCTCGCTCATGCCGCCTGCTCCCGCACACGCAGCCGGGTGGGCACGATCGCCAGCAGCAGCAACACCAGCGCAGCCAGCAGCGGCCAGCGGAACAGTTCGTGGCGCGGCCGCAACGCCGGCCCCTGCCGCGGCATCGGCTCCAGCGCGTTGATGGTGCGGTAGGCGTCGGCCAGCTCGCTGCTGTCGGTGGCGCGGAAGAAGCGCCCGCCGGTTTCGGCGGTGATCGCCTTGAGCATGTCGGCGTCGAGGTCGGCCGAGGGGTTGACCATCTGCAGGCCGAAGAATCCCGGCACCTGCATCGCGGTGGCGCCGATGCCGATGGCGTAGATCCGCACGCCCGCGGCCTTGGCGGCACGCGCCGCCTCGCGCGGAGCGATGCCGCCGGCGTTGTTGACGCCGTCGGTGAGCAACACCAGGACGCGCGCTGCCTCCGGCAGGCCCGCCAATCGCTTCACCGCCACGGCGATGGCGTCGCCGATCGCAGTCTGGTCGCCCGCCAAGCCCACCGCCGCGGTCTGCAGCTGCGCGCGCACGGCCGAGAGGTCGTAGGTCAGCGGCGTGACCAGATAGGCCTGGCTGCCGAACAGGATCAGGCCCATTTCGTCGCCGCGGCGCCGGCTGATGAAGTCGCTGGCGATCGCCTCCACCGCGCCGAAGCGGCTGACCGGTTGGCCGGCCAGCTGCATGTCCGGCGTGCGCATGCTGCCGGAGAGATCCACCGCCATCATCATCGCCCGCCCGCTGCGCTGCTGCGCCTGCGGCGGACCCAGCCACTGCGGCCGCGCCGCGGCGGCGAGCAGGCACAACCAGGCCAGCCCGAGCAGCCACGGCGCGGCACCGTGGTTGCGCCGATCAGCCACCGAATCCAGCTTCACACCCGGCTGTGGCAGATGCAGCGCGACGCCCGGGGCGGCCGCACGCCACCACCAGCGCAGCAACCACGGCAACGGCAACAGCAGTACGACCCAGGGCCAGGCGAATTCAGGCATCGGCTGGCTCCGAGGAGGGCTTCTTCCGCTTCCATGTGGACGGCTTTACGGCCAAACGCAGCCACCGCCGTGCGGCCTCGACGAGATCGTTCTCGTCGCCGCTGCGGGGTGGCTGGTAGATGAGCTGCTCCAGCCGATGCAGGCTGTCCTGCGTGGCCGCGTCCACCGGCACCCGCGCCAGGACGTGCCGCCAGGCATCGCCACGCAGATGCACCGCGGCGGCGTCCTGTTCGCGGGCGACGCGCCGCAAGAGTTGATGCAGGCCGCCGAGCAGGGCCGCGCGATCGCCGTCCTCGCGGTGCCGCCGGACAAGGTTCTCCAGCTCGCCGAGAATGCGCCGCTGCCGTTGCCGCACGCGGCAACGGCGTTGCCAAACCCACGCGAGGCCCGCAAACACCAGCAGCGCGAGCACGGCAAGCAGCCACCAGCCGGGTGCGGGCGGCCACCACGAGGGTTCGGCCGGCAGGTGGATGTCGCGCAGTACCGGCCCCGGCGCAGCGGCCGTCGGCGGCGTCGCCGCCGCGATCATCGCGGCGACCTCTTGCGACCGATCAGGCCCGCCACGGCATCGAGCGGATCGGCCGCGGTATCGATGGTGGCGTGGCGCAGACCCAGCGAGCCGGCCAACTCACTCAGCCGTCGGGCGCCTGCACCCAATGCCTGGCGAAAATCTGCACGCTGATGCGCCGATTGCAGCCGCACCTCGCGACGCTCGCCTGCATGCTCCAGCGGATAGCGCCCCGGCGGCGCGAGCTCCAGCTCCAGCGCATCCGCCGTGACCAGCACGGCCACGCCCGCGTGCCGGGTCAGTTCAATCAGTCGCTGGCGCGCGGCGGCGTCGCAACTGAAGCCGTCGCTGAGCAGCAGGACGCGGCTCGCACTCCGCGCCACGTGTGCCGCGCGTGTCAGCGCATCGGAGAGCGGCTGTTGTTGATCGGCGCGATCCGCCGCGTGCCATCGCGCCAGCGCACCGCATACGGCGAGTGCACCATGCGCGCCGGCTTGCGGCGCCAACCACTGGTCGACGCCGCCGAAGCCCAGCATCGCCACGCGCTCGCCGGCACGGGTGGCAAACCACGCGGCCAGTGCCGCCGCGCGAGCCGCCTGCACCGACTTGAAACGCACCCGTGTGCCGAAATGCATGCTGGCATGGGTATCGAGCAGGATCAGCAGACAGCCTTCTCGATCCTCCTGGAACAGCTTCGTGTGCAGCTTGCCGCTGCGCGCGGTGAGTCGCCAGTCGAGTCGGCGCACATCGTCGCCGGCCTGGTAGACGCGCGACTCGGCGTAATCCATGCCGCGGCCGTACAGACGGCTGGACTGCTGGCCGTGGCGGGCGGCGCGCGTGCTCAGGGGCGCCATGCGCACGGAGCCGACGCGCGCACGCAACGCGATCAGCTCGGCCAGCGACACCTCGCTTGCGCCATTGCCATCCGCGACTTGTGGCGCCAGGACACTCACGGCAGCGGCACGAGATCCAGCAGGCGCGCCACCACCTGGTCGGGGGTGATGCCTTCGGCCTGCGCTTCGTAGCTGAGCAGCACCCGATGGCGCAGCACCTCATGGACGATTGCATGCACGTCCTCGGGCAACACGTAGGCGCGGCCGGCCAGCCAGGCCTGCGCCCGCGAACAGCGATCCAGCGCGATGGTGGCGCGCGGGCTCCCGCCCCAGGCGATCCAGCGCTTCAATTCCGCGCCATAACGGCCGGCGTCGCGCGTCGCCAGCACCAGCTGCGCGAGGTACTCCTCCAGCGCCGGCGCCATGTGCACGGCCATCGCCGCATCGCGCGCGGCAAACACCTCGTGCTGGCTGAGCAGCGCGCGTGGCGGCGCGGCCGGGTGGGCGCGCCGACTGGCCTGCTCGCGCGCCAGCTTGAGGATCGCCAGCTCCGCCGCGGCATCGGGATAGCCGATCGTCACGTGCATCAGGAACCGGTCGAGCTGGGCCTCCGGCAGACTGAAGGTGCCCTCCTGCTCGATGGGGTTCTGCGTGGCCATCACCATGAACAGCTCGGGCAGTTTCCAGGTGCTGCGGCCCACGGTGATCTGCTGCTCGGCCATCGCCTCGAGCAGGGCCGACTGCACCTTGGCCGGCGCGCGGTTGATCTCGTCGGCCAGGATGATGTTGTGGAACAGCGGCCCGCGCTCGAACTCGAAACTGCCCGACTGCGGCCGGAACACGTCGGTGCCGGTGAGGTCGGCCGGCAGCAGGTCGGGGGTGAATTGCACGCGGTGGAAATCCGCCTCGATCCGCGCCGCCAGCGCCTTCACCGCGGTGGTTTTGGCCAGGCCGGGCGCGCCTTCGACCAGCAGGTGGCCGTCGGCCAGCAGCGCCACCAGCAGGCAATCGATGAGCTTCGGCTGGCCGATGATGCAATCCACCAGCTCCTCGCGCAGGCGGGCGAACGATTGCTGCAGCGCGCCGAGAGGCGGGTTTTCGGGCATGTCCATGGGCAGTTCCAGTTACGGGGCAAGGCCTGCGGCATCCTTGGAGAGCGGACGCGTCGGCGTGCTTCAGACCATCATCGGCACGGGAAGTTTAATGTGACGTGCGCCGGCGGCCGGCGCGCACGAAAAAGGGCGGCCGAAGCCGCCCCTTTTCTTCGCCGCTGCGTGGCGGCTTACTGCAAGGTGTCGCTGAGGATGCGCGGCGTCACGAAGATCAGCAGCTCCGCCTTGGTGGTGCTGCGCTTGGTGTTGCGGAACAGCGCGCCGAGACCGGGGATGTCGCCCAGCCCGGGCACCTTGGAGACGGTGTTGCTCTTGTTGACCTCGTAGATGCCGCCGAGCACCACGGTCTGGCCGTTGTCGACCAGCGCCGAGGTGTTCACCTCGCGCGTGTCGATCTGCGGCACCTGGCCGTTCGGCGTGTTGAGGAAGCCGGCCAGCGCATCCTTCTTCACGTTGATCGCCAGGTAGACGCGGTTGTCGGCGGTGATCGTCGGGGTCACCTTCAGCTCCAGCACGGCGTCCTTGAACTGCACCGAGGCGGTCGGTGCGCCACCGGTGCCGGAGCCCTGGTTCTGGTAGGTGACGTAACCGACTTCCTGGCCCTGGCGGATCACGGCCTCCTGCTGGTTGGCGGTGATCACGCGCGGGCTGGAGATCACCTCGCCACGGCCTTCGGATTGCGCTGCGGAGAGCTCCAGGTCGATCGCGTAGTTGGCGCCGAGAATGGCGAAGCCCAGCGTGCTGCCGCCGTTCACCGGCATGTTCACGTTGAAGCCGCCGGGCAAGGTCACCGCACCCGGATGCGGCGGAGCACCCTGGCTGCCGTTGGCCACCCAGTCGGTGACTGCGTTGTTGTAGTTGACGATGTTGTTGTGCACGCCGGTGCCGTACTTCAGCGCGCCATCGCCGGTCGGTGCGGTGGTGATGATGTTGTTGTTGTTGGTCTGGTTGCCCGACACGCCCCACTTCACGCCCAGCTCGCGGGTGAAGTCGTCGGTGGCCACCACGATGCGCGATTCGATCAGCACCTGCTGCACCGGCTTGTCCAGCACGGCGATCAGCTCACGCAACTGCTTGATCTTCTCCGGCGTGTCGTTGAGCAGCAGGGTGTTGGTGCGCTGGTCGAACGAGACGCTGCCGCGCGGCGAGAGGAAGCCGCGCTGGGCGTTGGCGCCGCCGCCGCCACCGCCACCCTGCATGCTGCCGGTGGTCAGCAGCTTGGCGATGTCGGAGGCCTTGCCGTAGCTGATCGGCACGTAGTCGGTGACCAGCTCGGCGGTGTCCTGCGCCTTCAGCTTGGCGTCGGCCAGATCCTGTTCGTACTTGGCCAACTCAGCCTGCGGCGCGACCCAGATGACGTTGCCGTTGCGGCGCTTGTCCAGGCTCTTGGCGCGCAGGATCACGTCCAGCGCCTGATCCCACGGCACGTTGACCAGGCGCAGGGTGACGCTGCCGCCGACGCTGTCGGAGGCGACCAGGTTGAGCCCGGAGATATCGGCGATCAGCTGCAACGCCGAGCGCACCGGGATGTCCTGGAAGTTGAAGGTGACGCGCTTGCCGTTGTAATTGGGCTGCGCGTCCAGCTTGGCCAGGCGCTCATCCTTGGCGGCGGCCTTCTTCGGTGCCACCTCGACCACGTACTGGTCGGGGGTCTGGTAGGCCGAGGTCTCGACCGTCCCCTTGGTGTCGATCTCGATGCGCGCGCCGCCACCGTTGCCGACGCGGCTGGTGATCGACTGCACCGGGGTAGCGAAGTCCAGCGTATCCAGGCGCTGCGCGAGGTTGGCCGGCAGGTTGGCGTGATCGATGGTGACCACCACCTTGTCGCCCTGACGGGTCATTTCCGGCTGCGCGCCGCTGCCGCTGAAGCTGACCAGCACGCGGCCCTCGCCGTTCGGGCCGCGACGGAAGTCGATGTTGGAGATCGCCGGGCCATCGGAGGACGACGGCAGCCGCTTGGTCGGGTCGATCGTGGAGGCGGTGGTGACCGCCTGGTCGGCGGTGCCGTTGTTGATCGTCAGCACCAGGCTGTTGCCATCGACGCTGGCGCGGTAGCTCGACGCGCGCATCAGCTCGACCACCACTCGGGTGCGCCCACCGGCAGACACTGCCGAGACGCCGGAGGTCGAACCCTTGCCGATGTCCATGTGCCGCCCGGCGGCATTGGTCGTATCGGGCAGGTCGACCGCGATGCGCGGCGGATTGTCCGTGGTGAAGATCTTCGGCTCCGGCACCGGGCCGTCGCCGAAGTTCAGGTGCAGCTGGACGCTGCCGCCTGGCAAGGCGTCGTAGCTGATGTTCTTCAGCGTGGTGGTGGCCGCGATGGCGGCACTGGCCCAGGTGGCACCGACGATCAGCAGGCCCATCAGGAAGTAACGGCTCGCATGGCGCATGACTCGGCCCCGCACGGATTGGAATTGGTTGGTCATTGCATCTGCCCCTGTGTACCTATTGCTCGCCGAGTGCGACGCTGGCGGGACGTTCCATCCAGCCACCATTGCCGTTGGATACCAACTCGACCAGATCGACATGGTCTTCGCTGATGGCGGTGATGTGTCCGTAGTTCTGTCCCATGTATTCCCCCACATGGACGCGATGGATGACACCACCCGGGTCCTTGATCAGGACCTCCATCTTCGGACCGACACCAACCGTACCGACCATCTTGAGGCTGTCGAGGGCGAACATCTCCAGCGGCTCCTTGGCCCGGTTGGCGTCCGGCCGCGGTCCGCTGGTCGCGTTGTCGTTCTGCAGTTCGGCCGTGCTGGGGCTGAACGGATCACGCTTGTCCTGGTCTTCGTACTTGAACGTCTCGAAGGTCTTGATCACGGGCAGCGGCGGAATCGGCGCACCCTTCTTGGCCTTCTCCTGCGCGACCCAGGTGCGCAGGTCGGACATGCCGCGGGTGCAACCGGCCAGAACCAGCACAGCCAGCAGGATCAGCAGCAGCCGCGTCACGCCGGCGGACTTGCGGGCAATCGACTTGTTCATCATTTCTTCGCCCCCGCCTTGGTTGCCGCGGCAGCGCTTTCGTCGTCATCGAGATAACGGTAGGTCTTGACCGTGCCCTCCAGCACCAGTTGTCCGGTGCCAGCCGTGCCCGCCTTGGTCGGCGCCTTCGGCGTCAGCGAGACGTCGTGCATGGTGAGGATGACCACTCGCGGCAGCGAAGCCACGCCGCTGATGAAGGTGCCGAACTGATGGTAGGTGCCGGTGAACTTCAAGGCGATCGGTCTCTCCGCGTAGAAGTCCTTGGGCGTTTCCGCGCCTGGCACGAACAGGTCACTCTCCAGCCCCGCGGCCTGCGCGGTCTGCGAGATGTCGATCAGCAACTCGGGCATCTCGGTCTTGCTGGGCAGCTGGCGCAGCAACTGGCGCAGCATGTCCTGCATCTCGTTGAGCTGCTGCTCCAGCGCCTCGAGATTGACCGACTTGGCCTGCTTGGTGGAGAACTCCTGCTTGAGGCTGTTCTCCTTGGTGGCCAGCGTGTCGAGACTGTCCTGCTGGTCGCTGACGATGAAGTACCAGCCCACCAGCAGCACCACCGCGAGGACCAGCACGGTGAAGAAGATCTTGACCGACTGCGGCCAGCCGCCGACGTTGTTCTTGTCGAGGTTTTGCAGATCGCTGAAGAAACTCATGATCCGGCACCTCCCTTGGCAGCGGCGGCAGGGGTGGGCGTGACTTCCGGCGTTGACCTGGCCGTGGCGGAGGTCGCGCTGGCCGGCGGCGCGTTGAGCGCTGCAGGTACGGCCGGCGTGGCCGTGGAGGTAGTCGGTTCCACCTGCGCCTTGGTCGGGTCGACCTCGTCGGTCTTGGGCCGGCTCAGCGTCACGTTGAGGCCGAACTGGTAGGGCATGCGGGTCGCATCATGGGTGTTTTCGGTCTTGCGCAGGTCCGCATGGCCCATCCACGGCGAGGACTCGATGTTGCGCATGTACTCGGCGACGCTGGCGTTGGACTGCGCCACGCCGTCGAGCGACATCGACTGGCCGCTCTGCTTGAGCGCGGTCAGCCGCGCACTGGTCGGGATGGTTTTCACCAGTTCGTCGAACAGGTGCACCATCTGCGAGCGATCGGCCTGCAACTGCTCGATGATCTGCTTGCGCGCCAGCAGGTGCTCGCGCACTTTTTCCAGATCCTTGATCCTGGCGATGCGCACGTCCAGCTGCTTGATTTCGGTCTGCAGGTAGGCGTTGCGGTCGTTCTGGTTGTCGATGCGCTGGTCCATCCAGAAGATCCACAGCAGCAGCAGCAGCACGGCGGCCACGAAAGCGGCGGCCAGCTGCATGTAGAACTCGCGTTCGCGCTGCTTGCGCCGCTCCGCGCGCCACGGAAGTAGGTTGACGTGTGCCATCAGTCGAAGCTCCTCAGGGCGAGGCCGACCGCGATCATCAGGGCCGGGGCATCCTGCGCCAGCGCCTGGGCCTGCACCCGCGGCGACAACGACATGCGGGCCAGCGGGTTGGCGACCACGCAAGGCACGCCGAGCTGCTCTTCCAGCATCGGGCCCAGTCCCTCGATCGAGGCGCAGCCGCCGGCCAGCACCACCTGATCGACCTTGCTGTATTCGCTGCCGGCGAAGAAGAACTGCAGCAGGCGGCTGATCTGCTGGATCAGCGACTCCTTGAACGGCTCCAGCGCCTCGGTCTCGTAGGACTCCGGCAGGCCGCCCTTGCGCTTGGCGCGGCCAGCCTCCTCGTAGGAGAGCCCGAAGCGGCGCATGATCTCGTCGGTGAGCTGCTTGCCGCCGAACACCTGTTCGCGCGAATAGATGGTGCGCTGGTTGCGCAGCACGGAAAGCGTGGTCATGGTCGCGCCGATGTCGACCACCGCCACCAGGGCGTCGCGGCCGACGTTGAGCTGGTCGGCGACCATCGCGAAGGCGTTCTCCATCGCGAAGGCCTCCACGTCGATGACGCCGGCAGTGAGGCCGCCCAGGTCCAACGCCGCCACGCGCATGTCGACGTTCTCGGTGCGCGAGGCCGCCAGCAGCACGTTGTTCATGTCCGGGTTGTCGCGTACCGGGCCGATCACCTCGAAATCGAGGCTGACCTCGTCGATCGGATACGGGATGTACTGATTGGCCTCGACCTGGATCTGGCCTTCGAGGTCATCGTCGGATAGCTCGCTGGTCATCGGGATGATCCGCGTGATCACCGCCGACCCGGCCACCGCGGCGGCGGCGTGCTTGAGCTTGGAACCCGAGCGGGCCAGGGCGCGCCGGATCGCGTCGCCCACCGCCTCGACCTCGACGATGTTCTTCTCGACCACCGCATTGGGCGGGAGCGGTTCCACCGCGTAGTGCTCCACGCGATAGCGCCCGCCCGCCTGACTCAGCTGCAGCAGCTTGACGGCGGTCGAACTGATGTCGACGCCGATCAGCGCCGGCTTCTTCGGTGTAAAGAGCCCCACGGTGTGTCCCCCTTGCCGCTGACGCCCTGACCAGAGTTCTGGCGGGATGCGCAGTGGCATTAAATCTAAAAATTAACGCAATGGCAACGGTCTACAGGAACTTTCTCAAGTAATTGGCGTGATGTCCACCACATTTGCAGAGCTTGCCCGGCTGGCGCGCCTCTTGCTTTGCGGAGCCGTCCTCGGTTGCCTGACGAGCATGTTGCTACATCTATACTCTGTCATGCTTTGACTCAGGTCTCGCTATCCACACCATGCGAATTTTCAAGCGTTTGTTGCGCTGGGCACTGCTCCTGGCCTTTTCCGGTTTGCTTCTGGCAGTGCTCGCGACAGGCGTGGCGTACTGGTTGATAGCTCCCCGGCTGCCCTCGGTGGCGGTGCTCAAGGACTATCACATGCAGGTGCCGCTGCGCGTGCTGAGCGCCGATGGCAAGCTCATCGCGACTTTCGGCGAAACCCGGCGCATCCCGGTGGACATCGCCGAGGTGCCCGACCGGCTCAAGCACGCGGTGCTGTCGGCGGAGGACGCCGACTTCTACCACCACCCCGGCGTGGACTGGCGCGGCATCGCCCGGGCCGGCTGGCACGTGATCATCACCGGCGGCGACAAGGGACCCGGCGGCTCCACCATCACCCAGCAGGTGGCGCGCAACTTCTTCCTGAGCCCGGAAAAGCTGTACTCGCGCAAACTTACCGAGATCTTCATCGCGCTGCGCATCGAGCACGAGCTGACCAAGGACCAGATCCTGGAGCTCTACCTCAACAAGATGTTCCTCGGCCATCGTTCCTATGGCGTGGCGGCGGCGGCCGAGTACTACTACGGCAAGACGCTGGACCAGCTCACCGTGGCCGAATGCGCGGCGATCGCCTCCACTTTCCAGCTGCCCTCGGCGGTCAATCCGATCAACAGCCCCAAGCGCGAGATGGCACGGCGCAACTGGGTGCTCGGCGAGATGCTGCGGCACAACTACATCACCCAGGCAGTGTACGAACAGGCGGTGGCCGAGCCGAATCGCGCCTTTGCCCACGAGCAGCCGATCGAGGTCGACGCGCCCTACCTCGCCGAGATGGTGCGCCGGCAGGTGCTCGACCGCCTCGGCAATGACGCCCTGACCGAAGGCTACGTGGTCCGCACCACGGTGCAGAGCATGCGCCAGCAGGAGGCGGTGGACGCCCTGCGCGACGGCCTGGTCGCCTACGACCACCGCCATGGCTGGCGCGGGCCGGAGGCGCACAAGGAGCTGGCCGAGGGCGCCGGCGAGGCGGATTTCGACCAGGTGCTGGCCAGTTACGGCAGCGTCTCGGGTATGCAGCCGGGACTGGTCATCAGCAGCGACGCCGACCATGCCAGCGTGTACCTGTCCAGTCACGAGAGCGCCCGGCTCGACCTCGACGCGGTGAAATGGGCTCGGCCGCACATCAGCGACAGCCGCGTCGGCGCCGCGCCCACGCGGGTCGATGCCGTGCTCAAGCGCGGCGACGTCATCCGCCTGGCCCGCGACGAGAAGGGCAACTGGCAGCTGGCGCAGATACCCGCCGTGCAGGGCGGGCTGGTCTCGCTCAATCCGGAAGATGGCGCGATCGAGGCCCTGGTGGGCGGCTTCAACTTCAACCGCAGCAAGTTCAACCGCGCCGTGATGGCCGCGCGCCAGCCGGGTTCGAGTTTCAAGCCGTACCTCTATTCCGCCGCTTTCGATCGCGGCTTCACCCCGGCCTCGATCGTCAACGACGCACCGCTGGCGCTGCCCGACCCCTCGCGCCCCAACGGCATCTGGACGCCGTCCAACGACGACGGCAAGTTCGCCGGCCCGATGCGCCTGCGCGAGGCGCTGGTGCAATCGAAGAACCTGGTCTCGGTGCGACTGCTGGATGCCATCGGGGTGAGCTACATGCGCGAATACGCCACCCGCTTCGGGTTCTCGCAGGACGCGATCCCGGCCAACCTGTCGATGGCGCTGGGCACCGCCTCGGTCTCGCCGATGGGCATGGCGCGCGGCTACGCCGTGTTCGCCAACGGCGGCTACCTGGTCACGCCGTATTTCATTCACGAGATCGACGACCGCGACGGCAAGCCGGTGTACCTGGCCAATCCCGCCCGCGCCTGCCGCAACTGCCAGGAACGCCTGCTCGACACGCGCCCGCCCGGCCCGCCGCCGCCGGACATGGCCCGGCCGCCGGCCAATCGCCTGGCGACCGCCGGCAGCACGGACGCGCCCGCCGAGTCGGAGAGCGTCGACGGTGTCGGCGATGCGGTGCTGCCGGCCGACATCCACGACGGCGCCCGGCATGCGCCGGTGCTCGCCCCGCGGGTGATCGGTCCGCGCAACGACTACCTGATCACCTCGCTGATGAAGGACGTGATCCTGCGCGGCACCGGTTCGGCCGCGCGCGCGCTGGAGCGCCCCGACCTGGCCGGCAAGACCGGCTCCACCAACGACCATCGCGATGCCTGGTTCGTCGGCTTCGACGGCGAGTTGTCCACCGCGGTCTGGGTGGGTTTCGACGACTACAGCTCGCTCGGCCGCGGCGAATTCGGCGCCAAGGCGGCCTTGCCGGTGTGGATGCAGTACATGGGCGCGGCGCTGAAGGGGCTGCCGCCCAGCACGTTGCCGATGCCGCCCGGAATCAGTACGGTATGGATCAACCGCGAAAGCGGCCTGCCGACCGGTGCGGACGACCCCAACGGCATGAACGAGATGTTCAAGGTGGAAGACGTCGACCGCCTGCGCAGCCAGGCCGCCCAGCAGAAGGAGCAGGACAAGCAGCACGCCTACGAGATCTTCTGACCCGGGGGCAGGCGACGCCGCTCCCGGACGCCGCCATCCAATGTCGAGGAGTGCGTCATGTCCCGAGGCGAACACCACCGCATCCACGCCCATGACCGGCTGCAACGCAATCGCCTGCGCGTGGCCCAGGAAGCGGCCCGGCTGATGAGCGAGCACGGCATCCGCAATTTCCACCATGCCAAGCTCAAGGCCGCCGAACGGCTGGGCATACTCGACAGCCAGGCGCTGCCGCGCAACCTCGAGATCGAACAGGCGCTGCGCGAACACCAGCGCCTGTTCCTCGGCGACAGCCAACCCCAGCTGCTGCGCCAGCGGCGCGAGGCGGCGGTCGAGGCGATGACCTTCCTCGCCCCGTTCGAACCGCGCCTGGTCGGCGCCGTGCTCGACGGCACCGCCGACATGCATTCGGCGGTGTGCCTGCACGTGTACAGCGACGATGCCGAAGCGGTGGTGCGTTTCCTGCGCGAGCACGGCGTGCCGCTGGAAATGCAGGTGCGCCGCCTGCGCTACAGCCGCACCGAGCAGCCCGAGTACCCGGTGCTGCTGTTCGCCGCCGACGCCGTGCCGTTCGACCTCACCGTGCTGCCGCGCAACGCGCTGCGCCAGGCGCCGCTGGATCGCACCGACGACCGGCCGATGCGCCGCGCCGCGCTGGCCCAGGTGGAGATGCTGCTGGCCGAGGACGATGCCGACGAGGGCTTCGAACAGCGCCTGCGCGCCGCGTTGCGCTGACCGCGCCGAGCGCCAGATGCAGAACGCCCCGGCCGGGCCGGGGCGTTCTGCGCGAAACCGAGGATCAGCCCAAGCGGTGAATCAGCGCTTGCCGGCCGGCACGTAATCACGCACGTCGGCGCCAGTGTAGACCTGGCGCGGACGGCCGATGCGCGATCCGGGGGTTTCGTGCTGCTCGATCCAGTGCGCGATCCAGCCGGCGGTGCGCGCGATGGCGAACATCACGGTGAACATCTCGGTGGGGATGCCCAGCGCCTTGTAGATGATGCCGGAGTAGAAATCGACGTTCGGATACAGCTTGCGCTCGACGAAGTAGTCGTCCTTCAGCGCCGCCTCTTCCAGCTTCATCGCCACGTCCAGCATCGGATCGTTGACGCCCAGCTCGTCCAGCACCTTGTGGCACATCTCGCGAATGATCTTGGCGCGCGGGTCGAAGTTCTTGTAGACGCGGTGGCCGAAGCCCATCAGGCGGAAGCTGTCGTTCTTGTCCTTGGCGCGCAGGATCGCCGACTCGACGTTGTCCGGCGTGCCGATCTCCTCCAGCTGCTTGAGCACCGCCTCGTTGGCGCCGCCATGGGCGGGGCCCCACAGCGCGGTGATGCCGGCGGCGATCGAGGCATACGGGTTGGCACCGGTGGAACCGACCAGGCGCACGGTGGAGGTGGACGCGTTCTGCTCGTGGTCGGCATGCAGGATGAACAGCAGGTCCAGCGCCTTGGCCGCCACCGGGTTCATCTGCAGCGGCTCGCTCGGCACCTCGAACATCATGTGCAGGAAGCGGGTGACGTACTCGAGGTTGTTGCGCGGGTAGCGCACCGGCCAGCCGATCGTGTAGCGGTAGCAGGCTGCCGCGATGGTCGGCATCTTGGCGATCAGGCGGATCGCCGCCATCTTGCGGTCGGCCGGGTCTTCCACGTCCAGCTTGTCGTGGTAGAACGCCGACAGCGACGCCACTGCCGCGGCGAGCATCGCCATCGGGTGCGCGTCGTGGTGGAAGCCCTGGAAGAAGTTCTTCTGCGCCTCGTGCATCATCGTGTGATGCGTGATGTCATGTTCGAACGTGTCGAACTCGGCAGCATTGGGCAACTCGCCGTTGAGCAACAGATAGGCCACTTCGAGGAAGCTGGACTTCTCGGCCAGCTGCTCGATCGGGTAACCGCGATACAGCAGCACGCCCTTGTCGCCGTCGATGTAGGTGATGGCACTCTTGGTGCTGGCAGTGCTGCCGAAGCCCGGGTCATAGGTGAAATGGCCGGTGTCCTTGTACAGCGTGCCGATGTCGATGCACGCGGCACCGAGCGTGCCGGAAACCAGCGGCAGTTCGCTGCTCTTGTGGCTCGATTCATCGACCAGCTTGACGGTCTTGGGGTCGGACACGGAAACCTCCTCGCATGTGGTTCGTCGCCGGCGACGACGGTGGGGACGTCATCGCGCGGCAAGGGAAAGGGTGGATGTCGGCAGCCGGGGAAAGCACGCGACGCAACCGATGCCGGAAACCGGCTGGAACAAGCTCCGCGAAGACTTGCGCCACTCTGCTGCAGGCATCGGGCCACTGCCCATTATCGCACAACGGCGGTCGCGCATTCGATGGCGAATGGTCGTACGCCGGGCACGAAAAAGACACGGGGCAAGCCTGCGCCTGCCCCGTGTCTCGAACCGCCCGCAACCCGGAGGGAGCGGAGGTAAAAGGGTTTATTCCTTGACCGAACCGGCGTAGCGGCGGCGGAACTTGTCCACGCGGCCACCCACGTCCAGGGTCTTCTGCTTGCCCGTGTAGAACGGGTGCGAATGGCTGGAGATATCCACCTTGATCAGCGGGTACTCATTGCCGTCTTCCCACTTGACGGTTTCCTTGCTGGACATGGTCGACCGGGTGAGGAACGAGAAATCGGACGACAGATCCTGGAACACCACCGGGGCGTAGTTCGGATGGGTATCGGCTTTCATGACAGACTCTGAATGCGGCGGTGAAAAGAGCGGCATTGTAGCGGGCAACGCCGGGAACGCGCAAGCACGGGGGGTTCAGCCGGGCACCCCCAGCGCGCGCTGCACCATCGCGGCAAAGCGGGTGTGGTCGACCTCCAGCACGATGTTGGCCTGCGCCGGCCGGCCCAGGCGCCCTTTCCAGTCGACCACGGTGGCGCCGCGGGTCAGGCGGCCGTCCAGCTCTACCGCGACCGCGCGGCGTTCGCTGCGGGTGACGATGGTCGGGTCGAGCGCGACCGCCATCGCCAGCGCATCGGCCGCCACCAGCCCGTGGCGGTCGTGTTTGGCGTTGTAGCCCCGCGCGGTCGCCGCGATCTTGCCGAAGAACGCCGCGCGCCGGTCACCGGCAGCGAGCCAGCGGTCGAACTCCGCGTCGTCGAAGGCGTGGCGCAGGGTTGCCTCCCAGTCCACCAGGTCGAACGACGGGAACGCCTCGAACACGACGTGCGCAGCCTCGGGGTCGAAACCGATGTTGAACTCGGCCGGCACCTTGCCGGTATTGCCGTGGCCGGTCACCGCGCCGCCCATCACCACCAGCCGCTTCACCCGCTGCGGCAGGCCGGGGTCGAGCCGCAATGCCAGCGCCAGGTTGGTCAGTGGCGCCAGTGCCACCAGGGTCAGCTCGCCGGGACGCTCGAGGGTCAGGCGCAGCAGCGCCAGCGCAGCGGACTCGGCGGCGACCGCGGCGGCGGGCTCGGCGAAGCCGACGTCGCCGAAACCGTCACGCCCATGCACGAACGCGGCATCTTCCTCCGGCGCACGCACCAGCGGCATGGCGCAACCGGCGAACACCGGCGTGGCCAGGCCAAGCAGGTCGACCAGCGTGCGTGCGTTGCGCAGGGTGTGCTCCAGGCCGACGTTGCCGGCGGCAATGCCGAGGCCGGCGATGTCGGCATGCGCGGCGGCCATCAGGATGGCGAGGGCGTCGTCGACGCCGGGATCGGTGTCGATCAGGAGTTGCGGCTTGGTCATGTGCATCGGGTTCCTGTCCAGCCGTCCAGTTTATGGGATGAAACGGCGGGGGGCGACTGCCGATGACCGCTCACGCATCTGCGAACCGCGCGGCGCCGCCGATCCAGCGCTCGATCAACCGGCTGGTCTGGTCGGGAAACTCGGCCAGCATGCGTTCGCCCACCGCCTGCACCGCGGGCAGCAGGTGCGCGTCGCGCGACAGGTCGGCGATGCGGAAGGCGAGCTGGCCGGTCTGGCGGGTGCCGAGCACTTCACCGGGGCCACGCAGTTCCAGATCCTTCTCGGCGATGCGGAAGCCGTCGCTGGTTTCGCGCATGACCTGCAGGCGCTCGCGCGCGAGCTGGCCCAGCGGCGGTTGATACAGCAGCACGCAGTTGGAGGCCACCGCGCCGCGGCCGACGCGACCACGCAACTGGTGCAGCTGTGCCAGGCCAAGCCGCTCGCTGTTCTCGATCACCATCAGGCTGGCATTGGGCACGTCGACGCCGACCTCGATCACCGTGGTGGCCACCAGCACGGCCAGCTCGCCGGCCTTGAACGCGTCCATCACCGCCTGCTTGTCCTTTGCCTTCATGCGGCCGTGGATCAGACCCACGGCAAAGCCCTCCAGCGCCGCGCACAACTCGGCGTGGGCGACTTCGGCCGCCTGCGCGCGCAGCTGCTCGGATTCCTCGATCAGGGTGCACACCCAGTACACCTGCCGCCCCTCGGCGCAGGCGGCATGGATGCGCTCGATCACTTCGGCGCGGCGCGCATTGGATACCGCGATGGTCTGCACCGGCGTGCGTCCGGGCGGCAATTCGTCGATCGAGGAGACGTCGAGATCGGCATACGCGCTCATCGCCAGCGTGCGCGGAATCGGCGTGGCGGTGAGCACCAGTTGATGCGGCACCAGTCGGTCCTGGCGGCCCTTCTCGTGCAATGCCAGCCGCTGCTGCACGCCGAAGCGGTGCTGCTCGTCGACAATCACCAGGCCCAGCCGCGCAAATGCCACGCCCTCCTGCATCAAGGCGTGCGTGCCGATCACCACCGCCGCGCCGTCGGCCACGCGGGCCAGCGCCTGCCGGCGTGTCTTGCCGGTGACCTTGCCGGCCAGCCATTCCACCTCGATGCCCAGCGGCTGCAACCACTGCCGGAAGTTGCGCAGATGCTGCTCGGCCAGCAATTCGGTCGGTGCCATCAGGGCGGTCTGGTAGCCCGCGTGCACCGCGGCCAGCGCGGCCAGCGCGGCCACCACGGTCTTGCCGCTGCCGACGTCGCCCTGTACCAGGCGCAGCATCGGCTGGGCCTGCGCCAGGTCGCGCGCGACCTCCTCGCTCACGCGCTGCTGCGCCGCGGTGAGGCGGAACGGCAATGCGCGCAGCAATTGCCGATGCAGCTGCCGCGGTGCGCCCAGCACCGGCGCACGGCGTTGCCGCACCACGGCGCGCAGGCGCTTGAGGCTAAGGTGCTGGGTCAGCAACTCCTCGAAGGCGAGCCGCTGCTGGGCCGGGTGGCGACCGAGCAGCAACTGGCCCAGGTGCGCGTCCGGCGGTGGCCGGTGCACGTAGAGCAGCGCATCGCGCAGCGAGGTCAGGCCGTGCGTGCGGCACAGCGCCGGCGGAATCAGCTCCAGTTGCCCGGCCGGCGGCAGCAGGGCCAGTGCCTTGCCGATCACCGCGACCAGGCGCTTCTGGCCCAGGCCCTCGGTAGTGGGATACACCGGACTGAGCTGCTCGTCGACCACCGAGGCTTCGCTGCCACCCAGGCGCTGGTAGCTCGGGTGCACCATCTCCAGCCCCTGCGCGGCGTGGCGCACCTCGCCGTAGCAGAGCAGCCGCGTGCCCGGCACCAGTTGTTCGGCCTGCGCACGATTGAAATGGAAGAAGCGCAGCAGCAGGGTCTGCGCGCTGGCGTCGCCGATCGCCACCTTGAGTTGCGGGCGATGGCGGAATCCGCGCTCGACGGCCTCGACCACGCCCTCGACCTGCGCGCGTTCCCCGGCGCGCAAGTCCGCGATCGCGGTGATGCGCGTCTTGTCCTCGTAGCGCAACGGCAGGTGGAACCACAGATCCTGCACCCGCGTCAGGCCGAGCTTGCCCAGCGACGCGACCAGCGCCGGGCCCACGCCGGGCAACGTGGCGAGCGGCGCGATGCCGGGGTCGGCAATGGCGGGAGAAACGGGACGGGCGTTGCGCGTGGCCATGAAACCCAAGCCTAACCGAGCATCCCCGTCAGTCGTAAGGATGCCGCCGCTGCGGGCTGTCGGCGACAGCCGCGACGTGGATCAGTCCAGCACCATGATCGCATCGACCTCTACCTGCGCCGCCTTCGGCAACGCGGAAACCTCGATGGTCGAGCGCGCCGGATACGGCTGCTGGAAGTATTCGGCCATCACCGCGTTGACGGCGGCGAAGTTGGCGAGGTCGGTGACATAGATGCCCACGCGCACGATCTGCGCCAGCGAGCCGCCGGCAGCCTGCGCCACCGCGGCGAGATTGTCGAACACCCGTCGCGTCTGCACGCCGATGTCGCCGTCGACCAGGCTGCCGGTGGTCGGGTCCAGCGGGATCTGGCCGGAAAAATAGACGGTGTTGCCGGCACGCACGGCCTGCGAATACGGACCGATGGCGGCCGGTGCCTGGCCAGTGGAAATGATGCTGCGGGACATGGGCGGTCTCGGGATTCGGGATTCGGGATTCGGGATTCGGGATTCGGGATTCGGGATTCGGGATTCGGGATTCGGGATTCGGGAAGACTATCGCCGCACCGGAGGAAAGCAAACACCCCGGAACGCCCGAACCGTTCCCGATCACCGATTCCCGGGTTACAGCGGATACCGCCGCACCGCGCTGACCACGCCGGTGCGGCGCACGCGGCGGATCACGTCGGCCAGGTGCTTGCGGCTCTTCACTTCCATCGAGAACAGCAGCGTGGCCGCCGAGGCATCGCGCTCGACGTACTCGACGTTCTCGATGTTGGAATCGGCCGCCGCAATCGCCGCCGCCACGGTGGCGAGCACGCCCGGGCGGTTGATCACCTCGATGTGCAACTGCGCGCGGTAGTCGCCCTTGACGTCGCGATCCCACTCGATCGCCACCAGCCGTTCCGGCGAGCGGCGCAACTCGACCACGTTCGGGCACTCCACGCGATGCACCACGATGCCCTTGCCGGAGGACAGGTAGCCGACGATGTCGTCGCCGGGCAGCGGGTGGCAGCAGTTGGCGAAGCTGAGCACGCCGCGCTCGCCGCCGCTGATGCGGATCTTCTCCTGCGCCAGCGCCACGCCTGCCTTGGAGCCGGCGGCCTTCTTCCAGCGCGAGCCCAGCAACTGGCGCGCGACCACGTCAGGCATGCGGTTGCCCAGCGCGATGTCGGAGAGCAGCTCCTCCAACCGCTTGAACTTGGAGGTCTTCAGGAAGCGGTCGAGCGTCGTCGGCGCGATCGCGTCGAGGCTGCTGCCGAGCGCATCCAGCGCGCGATCCAGCATCCGGTGGCCGAAATCGACCGCGTCCTCGTGCTGCAGATGTTTCAGGTACTGGCGGATCGCGGTGCGCGCCTTGCCGGTGACCACCACCTCCAGCCACGCGGGGTTGGGCACGGCCGAGGGCGCGGTGATGATTTCCACCAGCTGGCCCGATTCGAGCCGGCTGCGCAGCGGGGTGAGTTTCTTGTCCACGCGCGCGGCCACCGCGTGGTCGCCCACGTCGGTGTGCACCGCGTAGGCGAAATCCAGCGCAGTGGCATGGCGCGGCAGCGAGAGGATGTCGCCGCGGGGGGTAAACAAATAGACCTCGTCGGGGAACAGGTCGATCTTGACGTTCTCGATGAACTCCGAGGAGGACACCGTGTTCGCCGAACTGTCCACCATCGACGCCAGCCATTCGCGCGCGCGCACCTGGGCACTGTTGGCCGGGCCCGAATCGGTCTTGTAGGCCCAGTGCGCCGCCACGCCGCGTTCGGCCACGGAATCCATTTCGGCGGTGCGGATCTGCACCTCGATCGGCGCGCCGAACGGCCCGAGCAGCACCGTGTGCAGCGACTGGTAGCCGTTCGCCTTGGGGATCGCGATGAAATCCTTGAAGCGCCGGTCCACCGGCTTGTACAGCGCGTGCACCGCACCAAGCGCCACGTAGCAGCTGGTGGCGCTGTCGACCACCACGCGGAAACCGTACACGTCCATCAGCTGCGCGAACGTCTTGTGCTCGTTGCGCATCTTCGAGTAGATGCTCCACGGCGACTTGATCCGCCCGACCACGTGGGCGCTCAGATGCTCGGACGCCAACTGCGTGGTGAGCGCGGTCTCGATCTTGCTCATCACCTCGCGGCGGTTGCCCAGCGCGGCGCGGATGCGCTCGCTGATGACCCGGTAGCGGTCCGGATACAGCGCGCGGAAGCCTAGATCCTGCAGCTCGGCCTTGAACTTGTTCATGCCCAGGCGCTGCGCGATCGGCGCGAAGATCTCCAGCGTCTCGCGCGCGATGCGGCGGCGCGAACCCTGGTCCTTGGCGCCCAGCGTGCGCATGTTGTGCAGGCGATCGGCCAGCTTGATGAGGATCACGCGGATGTCGCGCGCCATCGCCAGCAGCATCTTGCGGAAGCTTTCCGCATCGGCTTCCTGGCGCGTGCCGAAGCGCATCTTGTCCAGCTTGGTGACGCCGTCCACCAGCTCGGCCACCACCTCGCCAAACTCGCCGGCCAGCGCTTCGCGGCTCAGTTCGGTGTCTTCCAGCGTGTCATGCAGGATGGCCGCGATGATTGTTTCGGCATCCAGCCCCAGCTCGGCCAGGATGCTGGCCACTGCCACCGGGTGGGTAATGTACGGCTCCCCGCTCTTGCGCTCCTGCCCCGCATGCGCCTGTGCGCCGACGGCGTACGCACGCAACACCAGGGTGACTTGTGCGGGGGGCAGATAAGCGATGCGCTCTTTCAGCGCCAGCACGTAGGGTGGCCAGGCGGCCGGATCGACCGGAGCCGGTGGAGCGGTCGCGGGCATCGGTGCCTGGCGCCGGCTCAGGCGCCCACCCCGGAAGCGAGGTGTCCGGAGACTGTCGGGCGCGCGCGCTTGCTCATGCCCTGCAAGGCATGATCGCGGCAGCGCCGGCAGTCATCGCCCATCAGTCGTCGCCGCCCTTGGAAAGGTCGTCGTCGACTTCCGCGGCGGCCCACTCCAGCGCTTCGCGCTCGGCGCGCTCGCGCTCGGCCTTGTCGATCTGGTCGATCGTGGCCTGGTCGATGCGACGGGCCGCGATCTCGCGCAGCGCCAGCACCGTGGGCTTGTCGTGGTCGGGGTTGACCGCCGGTTCGGCACCCTTCTCGAGCTGTCGTGCGCGCTTGGTGGCCATCAGGACCAGCTCGAATCGGTTGTCGACCACCTCGAGGCAGTCCTCCACGGTAATGCGTGCCATGTGAAATCCTTCGGAGAATAGTGACTTATACGGTCGACCAGTGTAGCCAGCAGGTGCTTTGCTGGCAATGCGGGCGACGCGTATCATGGTGGGCTGGCCGCGAATACGGCTGCATTCACGAAAGCGGCCCGAAAGCCGTGCAAGATATAAAACCAGACAGTACACTTATACTGTCCCCGACGCGAATCCCCACCGCACGATGCCCTCATTGCCTCGCCCCCATTCCATGAGCCGCTGGTTGGCGGTGCTCGCGATCGCCTTGCTGGCGGGCTGCGCCATTGCCAAGCCGCGCACCGACGACCCGCTGGAGAAGTACAACCGCGAGGCGTACCAGTTCAATACTGCAGTGGACAAAGTGGCCATACGGCCGGTGGCGCTGGTCTACCGCAAGGTCACCAACCCGCCGGTGCGGCGTTCGTTCAGCGACTTTTTCACCAATATCCGCACCCCGGTCACGGTCGCCAACGACCTGCTGCAGGCGCGGCCCAAGCAGGCCCTGCAGAGCACTGCCCGTTTCCTGGTCAACCTCACCCTGGGCATCGGCGGTTTCTTCGACCCGGCCAGCCAACTGGGACTGCCGATCGAGGACAACGACTTCGGCATCACGCTGGCACGCTGGGGTGCGCCGGAAGGCGATTTCCTGATGCTGCCGCTGTTCGGCCCCAGCACCGCACGCGACATGTGGCGGATGCCGGTGGACAGCTATTTCTTCGATCCGCTGAGCCTGTACGCCGCCAACCACCACTACAACGGCCTGCAGTACGCGCCGCAGGCGATGTATCTGATCACGCTGCGCTCGCGCGCGATCGACGCGGAGAGTTTCCTGCAATCGGCCTACGACCCGTACGTGTTCATCCGCGACGCCTACCGGCAACAGCGCCTGTACAAGCTTTACGACGGCAACCCGCCGGCGGCGCTGATCGAACGGATGCAGGGACTGGATACGCCCGGCTTCGACCCGGACGAGCTGCTGGAACAGCAGCACGATTGGGAAAAGGGTCACCCCAAGCAGGACGACCAGCACTGAGCCCTGCGGGCACGACTCACGCCAGCAGCGTATCGACCTCGCAGACCTGGGCCAGCGCCTGCATGCTGGCCGGCATCCCGACCACCGGCAACGGACGACCTCGCCGGTTCGCTTCCGCGGCGGCAGCCAGCACGCAGGCCAGGCCGGCGCTGTCGCAATGACTGACGCCCGCCAGGTCCAGTTGCGTCACCTCGCCATCCAGCGCCGCGCGCATGGCTGCGAGCGCAGCCGCGGCGGTGCCGAAATCAAGCACGCCGTTCACCGCCAGGACAGTCGGCGCCACGATGTCCAGGCGGAAACCCGTGGGCGCGTTCACTGGCTGTCCTTGCTGTCCTTGTCGAGCGTGTCGAGTGCCTTCTCGCCCTGGGTTTCCAGGTTGGTGATCAGCTGCTCGATGCCGACCTTGCGGATCTCCGCGTCCACCTGGTTGCGGTAATTGGTGACGTAGGAGATACCTTCGATGATCACGTCGTACGCCTTCCAGTCGCCGCTGCGGCTCTTGCGGAACGCGTAGTCGATCGACACCAGCTTGCCGTCGTCCAGCACCACCTGGGTGCGCACCACGGTGCGCTTGTCGTTGAGGTCGCCGTTGAACGGCAGCACCTTGACCTTGCCGCGGGTGTAGTTGAGCAGACCCTCGGCGTAGCGATGGGTGATCGAGTTGTAGAACGCCTTGGCGAAGCGGTCGCGCTGTGCCGGGGTGGCCTCGCGCGCATGCCGGCCGAGCACCAGGATCGAGGCGTAGTCGATGTCGAAGTGCGGCAGGAACACGTCGTCGATGATGGCGATCAGTTTTTCCTTGTCGCGCTTGAGCTCGTCGCGGTGACCCTCGATCGCGGTGGCCAGCTGGTCGGCGATGCCCTGCACGATCTGCACCGGGGTCTGCTGGACGGCCGCCGGCGCGGCGGCCGTGGCCGCATCCTGGGCGAACGCCGGGGCACCGACCACAACAGTGGCGAACGCAAGGGCGGTGGCAAGGGCCAGTCTGCGCAGCATGGGGTTACTCCTTGGGGCATGGCCGGCGGCAGGCGCCGCCGACGGGGATTCGATGGGGTTCTACTGCTTGCCGCTGCCGGCGTCCTTCTTGTCGCCGGGCGAACCGTTGACCAGGAACTTGCCGATCAGATCCTCCAGCTGCATCGCGGACTGGGTCAGGATCATCTCGTCGCCGTTCTTGAGCACGTCGGGCGAGCCGCCCGGCTGGATCGCAACATACTGGCTGCCGATCAAACCGCTGGTGAACACCGCGGCGGCCGAATCGTCGGGAATCTGGTCGTAGCGCTTGTCGATCGCCAGGATGACCTCGGCGTTGAGCTTGGTCGGGTCGGCGCGCACCGATTGCACGCTGCCGATCACCACGCCGGCCATCTTCACCGGCGCGCCCGCCGACAAGGTGCCCACGTTGGTGAAATCGGCCTTGACCGTGTAGCTGCCGCCGATGTTGTCGACCACGCCGCCGGCGCCGAAGAACTTGCCCAGCATCTCCTCCAGCGGCTGCGACGACTTGGTCCGCGCCAGCGTGCCGCCGGCGGCCACCATCTGTTTCGCGCTGCCGTAGTCGATGCCCACGTACTGGTCGCCGAGCAGGCCGCTGGTGAAGATCGTCGCCACCGAATCCTGCGGGATGTGGTCGTAGCGCTTGTCGATGGACAGCTTCACCTCGGCCGCGTCGCGCCCCGGCGCCAGCGTGATCGCCTGCACCTGGCCCACGCGCACGCCGGCGATCTTCACCGGCGCGCGCTCCTTCAGCTGGCCGATGTTGGTGAACTGCGCGGTGACGTCGTAGCTGTCGCCCTGGCGCACGTTGTTGGCCACCGAGCTGGTCTGCGTCGCCAGGTAGGCCAGCGCGGCGAAGCCCAGCACGATGAACAGGCCGGTGCCGACGGCATAGGAACTTCTCGGTTGGCTCACGGCAGAATCCTCGGAAAACGATGGGTCATGGCAGTCACATCAGGAAGGCGGTGAGGACGAAGTCGAGCGCCAGGATGGCGATCGACGAGGCGACCACGGTACGGGTGGTGGCGTACGCCACGCCCTCGCTGGTCGGCGGCGTGGTGAAGCCCTGGAACACCGCGATCAGCGATACCACCGCGCCGAACGCCAGGCTCTTCAGCAGCACGCCGTTGACGATGTCGGTGTGCACGTCGACCTGGGCAGTCATGTTCGACCAGAACGTGCCGTTGTCGATGCCGAGCCAGGTCACGCCGACCAGGTGGCCGCCGAAGATCGCCATGGCGCAGAACACGCAGCACAGCAGCGGCATCGCGATCAGGCCGGCCAGGAAGCGCGGCGTGGCGACGTAGGCGATCGGGTCGACCGCCATCATCTCCATCGCGGAAATCTGGTCGGTGGCGCGCATCAGGCCGATCTCGGCGGTGATCGCGGTGCCGGCGCGCCCGGCGAACAGCAGCGCGGTGACCACCGGCCCCAGCTCGCGGTACACCGACAGCGCCACCACCATGCCGCTCGCCGAGGTGCCGCCGAAGATCGACAGCACGTGGTACAGCTGCAGCATCAGCACCATGCCGACGAACAGGCCGCAGACCATGATGATGGTCAGGCTCATGGCGCCGACAAACCACAGCTGACGGACGGTTTCGCGCAGGTAGCGGAAGCTGCGCGGGATCGCCGCCAGCAGGGTCAGCAGAAACAGGCCGCAGCCGCCGATCTGCGCCAGCGACTGGGTCAACACGTTGCGGGGTTGCGGGGCGTGCGCGTTCATTTCGTTGCCTCGGCAAAGCCCAGCGCGGCGGCGTAGTCGCCAGCCGGGTAGCGGAACGGGATCGGGCCGTCCGCTTCGCCGCCGAAGAACTGCCGCGTCCACGGCGAGCCGTCGTCGGCGATCGTCGCCGGGTTGCCCTGTGCCACCACCTTGCCGTTGGACAGCAGGGCCACATGGTGGGCGATGCGCTGCACCGCGGGCAGTTCGTGCGAGACCAGCACGCTGGTGATGCCGAGGGTCTGGTTCAGCGTCTGGATCAGCTTCAGCACCTGGTTCAGCGCCACCGGGTCCAGCCCCACGAACGGCTCGTCGTACAGGATCAGCTGCGGGTCGAACACGATCGCCCGCGCCAGCGCCACTCGCCGCGCCATGCCGCCGGACAGCTCGTTCGGCATCAGCCGCGCCGCGCCGCGCAAACCCACCGCCTGCAGCTTCATCAGCACCAGGTTGCGGATCAGCACCTCCGGCAGTTTCGTGTGCTGGCGCAGCGGGAACGCCACGTTCTCGAACACGTCGAAATCGGTCAGCAGTGCGGAGTTCTGGAACAGGTAGCCCACACCCTCGCGCAGCTTGTACAGCTCCTCGCGCGACAGCTCGGCGACATTGTGGCCATCGACGTGGACACTGCCGGCATCGGCGCGCATCTGCCCGGTGATGTGCTTGAGCAGGGTGGTCTTGCCGGTGCCGCTGGGGCCCATGATCGAGGTGATCTTGCCGCGCGGGATGTCGAGATCCAGCGTGTCGAAGATGGTCTTGCCGTTGAGCACCGTGGTCAGCCCGCGGATGCGCACCAGGGTGGCGTCGTCAGGCGTGGCGCGAGCGGTTTCGTTCATGGGCGGCAAAGGAGGTGGGTAAGCGGACAAGGTAGCGGAAGCGTCGGACTAAGACCATGCGCAGGCGCCGCGGTTCAACCGGCCTCGCCGTCCAGCAGTTCGGCGATCAGCGCCTCGTGCCGGCGCAGTTGCAGCGCGCCGCGCAGGCGCACCGCGCGCACGATCGCCTGCAGATCGTCCAGCGCCGTTTCGAAGCGGTCGTTGACGATGATGTAGTCGAACTCGTGGGCGTGGGCGATCTCGCCGCGCGAGTTGCGCAGCCGGCGTTCGATCACCTCGGCACTGTCCGACCCGCGGCCGCGCAGGCGCCGTTCCAGTTCCGCCCGCGACGGCGGCAGGATGAACACGCTGACACAGTCGGGCTTGCTCGCGCGGATCTGCTGCGCACCCTGCCAGTCGATCTCCAGCAGCACGTCGCGCCCCTGCGCCAGCAGCTTCTGCACGGTGTTGCGCGAGGTGCCGTAGAGGTTGCCGTGCACCTCGGCATGCTCCAGGAATATCCCTTCCGCGACCTGCTGCTCGAACACTTCGCGCTCGACGAAATAGTAGTGACGTCCGTACAGCTCGCCCGACCGCGGTGGTCGCGTGGTGTGCGACACCGACAGCGAAATCGCGCTGTCGCGCTCCAGCAGCGCATTGACCAAGGTCGACTTGCCGGCGCCCGAAGGCGCGGCAACCACGAACAGCGTTCCGATTTCCATCATGGTGACAAGCAACCTTTCGCGTGCCTCGTCATGCCCGGCAAGCTCCATGGCAAACGCGCTTGCATCGAATCAAGCCACCATGGAGGGCATCGCACATCACAGGCCGGCCCGAGTAAAGACCAAGCCGCTGACGGAATGTGCAGCGGCGACATCCTCCAAGGTTCGCTTGCCGGCATCATTGGTGTAAAGACGCGAGCGTGCGGTCGCCGGATCCTTGAACACCGCAGCCTCGGACGGAACGGCGTTGGCGAGAAACGCTTCCCGGCCCACCGTGCCACCGGGGCGCGTTTCGGATCGCTCGCGGTCTATGCACGGCACGAGGTGCGTGGCGTTGAAGAAGTACTCGACCTCGCCGTCGACATCGAGCTCCAGCAACTGCCCGAAATCAGCCAGGAACCCGCCCAGCGTGGCGAACGCCTTGGAATTCAACACCAACGCCCCGGGGACAAAGGGGCTGACGTCGCTTCGTGGCAGGCGCTTCCGGCGCTTGTCGGCGTACACCTGCAGCTTTGGTCGCTCGTGCCAATGCAGAACATTGCCATTGCCACCGAAGCGCTTCATCGCGCCCATGACCTGTTCGGCCTGCGGCACCACCAGCATCGCCATCCGGTCGGCTGGGCCAGCCTTGATCTCCCAGACTGTCATGCCCCGTCTCCCGACCGGTAGGGGAAGGTTCCGTCAAGCAGCTGCGTCTTGATTCCCCGAAGCGCTTCGCGTCCTGCCTGACTGTGCTCCGCACCCTGATCAATGTCGACCAGTCGCGCATAGACCTCAAGATGGTAGAGCCCTGTATGCAAAACCGAGTGCTTGATGGCGTCAGGCATGCCGGTGACGATGCTTTTCTTGAAGCGGGGCAGATAGACGCCATTGTCAACGTCATTGATGGCGATACCCCAGCCAAACAGCAATTCCTGCGACGGAAAAGCTCGCGAGTCTCCATGGGCCACGATGTGGTGGGCCGCGGCGCCCTTCGGCCGGTCGATATTTGCCGACGCCAAGTTCCGCGCCAAGTCAGTCGAGTGTCTCGCACCCTCGCGTCTGGCGTCTGCCAGAAGCCGCTCTGCATTTGCGGGCAGCGTCACTCCATTCCGGTAACGGACCTCCGCTTTCGCGGCCTCGAGGATGACATCATTGACGGCAGCGTTCGGGTTGAGCCCGCCTACTACGCGAGCCGCATTCACCCTGAGCTGCGCCGTGGTGCGCCGTGGTTGGCGCAACCCCCCGCGGGGCGCACCCGGCCTTCCGTCTCTTGCCATGCCCATCTCCAGAACGCATGCATTTGAAACCACAACCGCGGCTCGATCCGGGCCGGCCGGCACTACTCGATGTTCTGCACTTGTTCGCGCATCTGCTCGATCAGCACCTTGAGCTCGACCGCCGCGTTGGTGCTGCGCGCGTCGACCGACTTGGAACCGAGCGTGTTGGCCTCACGGTTGAACTCCTGCATCAGGAAATCCAGCCGGCGGCCGACCGGTTCGGCCAGGCCCAGCACGCGGCGCGTCTCGGCGATGTGGGTGGCGAGCCGGTCCAGCTCCTCGTCCACGTCGCTGCGGGTGATCTGCAGCACCAGCTCCTGCTCCAGCCGGCCCGGCTCGACCGGCTGCTTGAGATCGGCCAGCCGGGTTTCCAGCCGGGTGCGCAGCGCGGTGCGGATCTCCGGCATCCAGCCGCGCACCTCGGCGACCACGCGCTCGATCGCGTCGAGCCGCTCGTGCAGGATCGCGCCCAGCTTCTCGCCCTCGCGTTCGCGGGTGGCCGCCAGCGCATCCAGCGCGCGGTCGAGCACGTCGAACAGCGCGGTTTGCTGCGCTTCGGGATCGACCTCGGCCTGCTGCATCACGCCCGGAAAGCGCAGCAGCTCGGTGAACTGCACCTGCAGGCCGGGGAACAGCGCGGCCATGTCCAGGTTCAGCTCGGACAGCCGCGCGAGCAGTGCGCCGTTCACCTGCAACGCCTCGCCGCGCCCCTCGCCCGCGCGACGCACGGTGAGGTCCAGCTTGCCGCGCGACAGCTTCGCCGCCACCCGCTCGCGCAACTGCGATTCGAACGCGCGCAGGTCGTCCGGCAAGCGCGGGCTCAGCTCCAGGTAGCGATGGTTGACCGTGCGCAGCTCGCAGCTGAGCGTGCCCGCGGGGCCGGTGGTTTCGGCACTGGCGTAGGCCGTCATGCTGCGGATCATCGGCGCCTTCCGGACATCGGGGAAAGGACGCAATGGTAAACTCTCCGGTCCCCCTTGCCCAATCCGGCCACCCTTCATGAATCCCAGCCGCCCCAGTGGCCGCGCCAGCGACCAGCTGCGCACCGTCAGCCTCGAACGTCATTACACCCGCCACGCCGAAGGCTCGGTGCTGGTCAGCTTCGGCGACACCCGCGTGCTGTGCACCGCCAGCATCGAGGATCGCGCGCCGGCCTGGCTGCGCGGCAAAGGCGAGGGCTGGATCACCGCCGAATACGGCATGTTGCCGCGCGCCACCAACACCCGCACCCAGCGCGAGGCCGCCCGCGGCGGCCAGGGCGGCCGCACCATGGAAATCCAGCGGCTGATCGGCCGCAGCCTGCGCGCCTGCGTCAACCGCCAGGCGCTGGGCGAGCGGGTAATCACGCTGGACTGCGACGTGCTGCAGGCCGACGGCGGCACGCGCACGGCGGCGATCACCGGGGCCTATGTGGCCCTGGTCGATGCGGTGAACCTGCTGATGAAGCGCGAGAACCTCAAGCGCAACCCGATCGTGGGCGCGGTCGCCGCGGTCTCGGTCGGCATCTACCAGGGCGTGCCGGTGCTCGACCTCGACTACGCCGAGGATTCGGACTGCGACACCGACATGAACGTGGTGATGAACGACGGCGGCGGCTTCATCGAAGTGCAGGGCACCGCCGAAGGCCACGCCTTCCGCCGCGACGAGATGGACCAGATGCTGGCGCTGGCCGAAAAAGGCATCGGCGAACTGGTCGCCGCGCAGCGCGCGGCGCTCGCACTCTGACATGCGGCGCATCGTCCTCGCCAGCAGCAACCGCGGCAAGCTCGCCGAGTTCCATGCCCTGCTCGCCAACGCCGGCTTCGAGGTGGTGCCGCAGGCCAGCCTCGGCGTGGACGACATCGAGGAAACCGGCCTCACCTTCGTGGAGAACGCCGTGCTCAAGGCACGCCACGCCGCCCGCGCCAGCGGCTTGCCCGCGCTGGCCGACGACTCCGGTCTGTGCGTGGACCATTTGCGCGGCGCGCCCGGCCTGTACTCGGCGCGCTATGCCGGCAACCACGGCGACAACGCCGCCAACAACGCGAAGCTGCTGCGCGAACTGGACGGCGTGCCGACGGAACGACGCGGCGCGTTCTTCATCTGCGTCCTGGCGCTGCTGCAGCACGCCGACGACCCCGCGCCGCTGATCGCAGAAGGCCGCTGGCACGGTCGCGTGCTCGACGCCCCGCGCGGCACGCAAGGTTTCGGCTACGACCCGCTGTTCCTGCCACAAGGGCAGACCCTCGGCGCCGCCGAACTCGAGCCGGCGCTGAAGAACCGCCTCAGTCACCGCGGCCAGGCGCTGGCGAAACTGCACGACCGCCTGCGCGAACTTCGCCCATGAGCATCGTCGCGCCGCCGCTGTCGCTGTACGTGCACATGCCGTGGTGCGTGAAGAAGTGCCCGTACTGCGACTTCAACTCGCACGGCCTGCGCAGCGAGCCGCCGCCGTACGCCGATTACATCGACCACCTGCTGGCCGATCTCGACGCCGACCGCGCCGACTTCGCCGCGGCGCTGGAGGGCCGCGCGGTCATCAGCGTGTTCTTCGGTGGCGGCACGCCCAGCCTGTTCGCGCCGGAGCTGATCGCGCGCCTGCTCGACGGCGTGCGCGAGCGCCTGCCGCTGGCCGACGACGCCGAGGTCACCCTGGAAACCAATCCCGGCACGGTCGAGCATGGCCGTTTCGACGGCTATCTCGCCGCCGGCGTGAACCGCATCTCGTTCGGCGTGCAGAGCTTCGACGACGACAAGCTGAAGCGGCTCGGCCGCATCCACTCGGCCGGCGAAGCCGAAGTCGCGGTGAAATCCGCGCAGGACGCCGGCTACGCCAACATCAACCTCGACCTGATGTACGCGCTGCCGAAGCAGGAACTGGACGGCGCACTGGCCGACGTCGAGCGCGCCATCGCGCTGGGGCCCACGCACATCTCGCACTACCAGCTCACGCTGGAGCCGAATACGGTGTTCGCCGCCAACCCGCCACCGCTGCCCGACGACGACCACGCCTGGGCAATGCAGGAAGCCTGCGAGACGCGCCTGGCCGAAGCCGGCTACGGCCAGTACGAAATCTCCGCCTACGCGCAGCCCGGCCGGCGCTGTGCACACAATCTCAACTACTGGCGGTTCGGCGACTACCTCGGCATCGGCGCCGGGGCCCACGGCAAGCTCAGCGACGCCGGCAGCAACCAGATCCACCGGCGCTGGAAAACGCGCGGCCCGCGCGCCTACATGGGCGAACCCGGCGGCGCGGGCCGGATCGGGGGCGACCACGTGGTCGCCCCCGCCGAGCTGCCGTTCGAGTACATGCTCAACGCGCTGCGCCTGATCGACGGCGTGCCGATGGCCGATTTCCCCGCGCGCACGGGGCTGGCGCCGGAGACGATCGCCGCGGCGCTGGCCGCCGCCCGCGACCGCGGCTGGCTGCATGGCGACGCGCAACGCCTGCAGACCACCGCGCTGGGCCAGCGCTTCCTGAACGACGTGATCGCAAGCTTCCTCGACTGACGCGCTCGCGGCGATGGCATAGCCCCGGCAAGCAGCATAGACTTGGCCAACCCGGGGAAATCACAGGTTTTGCATGGACGTCGGACAAGACCGGCGACGCATGTCGGCATCGCGCGGCACGGCCCAGTTCAACCAGGGGCGGTGGCCGGCGCGTGCCCAGCAATTGATCGAGACCGCCTACACCCTGTGCGTGGAAGGTCTCCACGAACCCGTGCGCCGCTGCATCGGCGAATTCGAGAAGCAGCTCTTCGCGCTGGCCGACCACGCGCACCGATCCGACGAGCAGCACGAGTGCTTCGCCAGCCGCCAACGCGTGCTGCAGGGGCAGAACGCGCTGGTGCAGGCGTTCATGGAAGAACTGGGCAAGGCGCTCAATGAGCTTGACCGCCATGCGCACCGGCCCGCCGATGCGGAAACCGCGGCCACCGCCAGTCCGTGGCAGACGCTGGAACTGCTCGACCCCGGCGTGCAGGAGATGACGATGGCGCTGGACCAGCTCGGCGCCCGCGGCGACGCACGCCATGGTCGCGCGCTGTACGAACTGGGCCATCGCCTGGCGGTGCTGATCGGCGCGCCGCCGCTGGAAGGCGCATCGCTGCCACTTGGCCCGCATGCGCTGGCCAAGGCATTCCACCAGGCCAGCGCCGCGCTGGAGCTGCCACTCAAGCACCAGTTGTTGTTGCTGCAGCACTTCGACCAGTGCGTGCTCCCTGCGCTGAGCGAGCTCTACGGCACCATCAACCTGCGCTGGCAGTCCGACGGCATCCTGCCGCAGCTGCGCAGCGTGCCGGCACCGCGCCACGTCAACAAGCGCCCGCGCCAGGGCACGGGCGAGATCGGCGCCGCCAGCGAAACCCCCGCCGCGCCGGCAGAAGCTGCCGCCAAGCCGGCGACCGGCGGCGCCCCGGAAGATTCCATCCACGTGCTGGAATCGCTGCGCGACCTGCTGTCGCAGCGGCGCGCCGGCCAGGGCACGGGCAGCGGCGAAGCCGCCGGGCCGGCCGCCAGCGAGGAAGAACTGCAATCGGCGCTGGGTGCGCTGCAACAACATCTGGCCAAGGTCACCGACCACGCCAGCCGCGAACTGCGCAGTGCCGCGCGCCTGCGCGAGGAGCTGCTGACCCAGCTCAACCTCGGCAAGCCTGCCGGCGCGCCGCGCACCCAGCTCACCAGCGAACAGGGCGACACGGTGGAGCTGGTCGCCGAACTGTTCGAGCAACTGGGCCAGCAACTGCAGCAGGGCAGCAACGCCCGCGGCCTGCTCGGCAACCTGCAGCTGCCGGTGCTGCGCGTGGCGGTGGCCGACCACGACTTCTTCGAGCAGCGCGACCATCCCGCGCGCAAGCTGCTCGACACCGTCGCCGCCGCCGCCAACGACTGGCTCGACGGCAGCGACGACGAGAGCAACCGTCCGCTGGCCAGCAAGCTGGAGCAACTGGTCAGCCGCGCCAACCAGGAGCCGCCCAGCGCCGGTCTCTACACCACGCTGCTGGCGGATATCGAACACCATCTGGCGCTGCTGACGCGCAAGGCGCAGGCCGCCGAACGGCGCCACGTCGAAGCGGCGCAGGGCCGCGAACGGCTGGACCAGGCGCGCCATCGCGCCGGCGAACTGATGGCGGACCGCTTCGCGCAATCGCCGCCGCGCGGACTGCTGCGCGCCCTGCTGGACCGCGCCTGGTCCGACGTGCTCGCGCTGACCCTGCTGCGTCATGGCGAGGACAGCCCCGCGTTCAAGGCGCAGCTGGCGATCACCGACCAGTTGCTCGGCCGCCTGCCGGTGCCCGACCCGCGGCAGCTGCAGCAGGAAGTGGAAAGCGGCCTGCAGCAGATCGGCATGCACGCGGAGGAATCGGTGCAGGTGGCGCAACGCCTGCTCGGCGTCGGTACGCCCGATCCGGCCAGCGAGCTGCCCAGCGCCACCGATCTCGCGCTGCGACTGAAGCAGCACCAGCGCCTGGGTGAACAGCAGGCCAGCCACGAAGCCGCGATCGCCAGCCCGATCGTCAAGCCGACGCCGCCGCGGCCCGCAACGACAACGGCGACATCGACCCGACCGCCGGCGGTCGATCCGCGCGAGGCGCGCATCGAGCAGCATCTGCGCAAGTTGCCGTTCGGCAGCTGGTTCGAGTTCATCGACCCCGCCAGCGGGCAGATCGCGCGACGCAAGCTGGCCTGGTATTCGCCGATGTCGGGACGCTGCCTGCTGGTCAGCCGGCGCGGCCAGCGCGGCGAGGAGATGACCATGGCCCAGCTCGCCCACGAAGTTGCCCGCGGCCGCGTCTGCGAAGTGCCGGCCGAGCCGGAAAGCCTGCTCGACCGCGCGTGGCGCGGCCTCACCGGCAGCCTGCGCCAGGCCGCCGCAAGCGGGCGCAGCGGCAAACCCGCGGAGTTCCGCCACCGATGAATCCGCCCAACAGCCCCGCCAACCAGCGTCGTGCGCCGCGCAAGCGGGCGCCCGGCAACGCCATCGTCACCGACGTGATCCGCGGCGAGCCGATCGGCCACCTGGGCAACCTGTCCAGCACCGGCCTGCTGCTGATCACCTCGCAGGCACCGCGCAGCGAGGCGCTGTACCAGGTACGCATCGACCTGCCCGCCACCGGCCGCGCGCTGGTGCAGTCGCAGCCGATCGAGGTGGGTATCCAGGAGCAATGGCACGAGCACGCCGCCAGCTCCGGCCAGATCTGGGCCGGCTACCGGATCATCGCCATCACCGACATCGACGCAGCGCGCCTGGAAAGCTGGCTGGCGCAGGCGTAGGCGCGACTGGCCGCATCACCTCCACTGGAACTGCCGACCTGCGGGCGTCATCATGGCGATTCGTCTTTGCTGATTCGCCGGGCCTTTCCCGTGCGCCTGCCGGGAGTTCTCCATGCATGATCGACTCGCCACGCTTTATCCCGCGCACCTGGCCACGGTGCAGCACCATGCCGAGCAGGCGCTCGCCCGCGGCGGCTTCGACCACCTGCTGATCGCCGCCGGCATGCCCGGCGTCAAGTTCCTCGACGACAATCACTACCCGTACGCCGTCAGCCCGCCATTCAAGCACTGGTTGCCGTTGACCGACGCGCCGGGCAGCTGGATCGCGTACACCCCGGGCCGCAAGCCGAAGCTGATCTTCCTGCAGCCGCGCGACTACTGGCACGTGGTGCCGGATGCGCCCGCCGGCTACTGGGTGGACGGCTTCGAGATCGTCGTGGTGCGCACCGCCGAGGAAGCGGTGGCCGAGCTGCCGCAAGGCCGCTGCGCCAGCATCGGCGAAGCGAACGCCGCCGTCGCCGGCATCGCGTTCAACAACCCTCCCGCGGTGCTGGATTACCTGCACTACCACCGCGCGTACAAGACGCCGTACGAGCTGGAACTGATGCGCGCGGCCAGCCGCATCGGCACGCGCGCGCATCGCGCGGCCGAACAGGCATTCCGTGCCGGCGCCAGCGAGCTGGGCATCCATCAGGCCTACCTGGCGGCGGCTGGCCAGATCGACGCCGAACTGCCCTACTCCAGCATCGTGGCGCTGAACGAGCATGGCGCCGTGCTGCACTACATGGATTTCACCCGGCAACCGCCGGCACGCCCGCGTTCGCTGCTGATCGACGCCGGTGCCAGCGCCTCGGGCTACGCCAGCGACATCACGCGCACCCACGCCGCCGCCGACGCAGGCGAATTCCAGGCGCTGATCGACGCGATGGACGCGAACCAGCAAAGCCAGGCCGCGATGGTGCGCAGCGGTCGCCCCTACGCCGAGTTGCATCTGCATGCGCACCGGCAACTGGCCGCGCTGCTGAAGGACCACGGCTTCATCCGCATGGAGGCCGAATCGGCACTCGAAAGCGGCGTCACCCGCGCCTTCTTCCCGCACGGCCTGGGCCATTCGATCGGCCTGCAGGTGCACGACGTGGGCGGCTTCGCCAGGAACGACCGCGGCGATACCGTACCGCGGCCGGACGGCCACCCGTACCTGCGCATGACCCGCACGCTGGAGCCCGGCATGGTGGTGACGATCGAGCCCGGCCTGTACTTCATCGAGATGCTGCTGGCCGAGTTGCGCGACAAGCCGCTGGCGAAGGACATCGACTGGCACAAGGTCGAGGCGTTCAAGCAGTACGGCGGCATCCGCATCGAGGACGACGTGGTGTGCACCGAGGGCGAGCCGGAGAATCTCACCCGCAACGCGTTCGCCGCCGCGTGACCTCACCCGCGAGTCAGTGATACCCCTCCCCGGCGCGCACCTTGCCGCGGAACACGCGGTACGAGTACGCGGTATAGAACAACACCACCGGGATCATGACGGCCGCGCCGACCAGCACGAAACCCTGGCTGGAGGGTGGCGAGGCAGCGTCCCAGATGCTCATGTCGGGCGGCACGATGTTCGGCCACATGCCGGCCACCAGGCCGAGGAAGCCCAGCGCGAAGAAGCTCAGCGCAAGCACGAACGGCGCCACCTCGCGATTGGCCAGCACCGCGCGCCACAACCAGGCGGCGACTGCCACGGTGAGGATCGGCAGCGGCGACAGATACAGCAAGTTCGGCCAGGCGAACCAGCGATCCATCAACCGCGAATCGAGGAACGGCAGCCACGCGCTCACCATCACCATGAACGCGATCACCGCCAGCATCAGCGGGCGGGTCAGGTCGCGCGCGATGCGCTGCAGCCGGCCTTCGGTCTTGAGCACCAGCCAGGTCGCGCCGAGCAGGCCGTAGCCGAACACCAGCGCCATGCCCGTCATCACCGCGAACGGGCTGAACCAGGCGAACGCGCCGTGCAGGTACTTGCCGCCTTCGGCCGGCATGCCTTCGACGATGGCGCCCAGCATCAGGCCTTGCGCAAACGCCGCAACCACCGAGCCCAGGTGGAACCCCACGCCCCAGATGCGTCGCGAGGTATGCGCCCGAAAGCGGAACTCGAACGCCACGCCGCGGAAGATCAGCGCGATCAGCATCGCCAGCACCGGCAGGTACAGGCTGGACAGGATCACCGCATAGGCGCGCGGGAACGCCGCCATCAGCCCGGCGCCGCCCATCACCAGCCAGGTCTCGTTGCCGTCCCAGATCGGCGCGGCGGTGTTCATCATCAGCTCCTGCTGCGCCTCGTCATCGGCGAACGGGGTGAGGATGCCGATACCGAGCACGAAACCGTCCAGCAGCACGTACATCATGATCGCGAAGCCGATGATCAGGAACCACACCACCGGCAGCGTCGTGGAAAGTTCCATGCTCAGTCCTCCCCGCCATCGTCGACCACGGCCAGCGGCCGCGCCGCGGTGGCCTCGGCGCCGAATCGCGGCGGTGCCGCCTCCGGACCGTGGCGCAGCACCTTGAACAGGTACCAGCTGCCGAAGCCGAACAGGATCATGTAGGTGACGAAATACACGATCAGCGAGGTGAGCACGCTGGAGGCTGCCACCGGACTGGCGGCGTCGACGGTGCGCATCACGCCGTAGACCACCCACGGCTGGCGGCCGATCTCGGCGGTGTACCAGCCGGTGAGCAGGGCAATGAAACCGGCCGGCATCATCGCGATCCAGCAGCGCAGGTACCAGCGGTGCTCGAACAGGCGTCGGCGCCACCACAGCAGCACGCCCGTCAGTGCCAGCAGCAACATCAGCACGCCGAGGCCGACCATGATGCGGAAGCTGAAGAACGGCGCGGCGACCGGCGGGCGGTCGTGCACGGGAAAATCCTTCAGCCCCTGCACTTCGCCGCTCCAGCTGTGGGTGAGGATCAGGCTGCCCAGGTGCGGCACGTCGAGCGCGTAATCGTTGCGCTCGGCCTTCTCGTCCGGCCACGCGAACAGGGTCAGCGGCACGCTTTTCCCGGTGGTCCAGCGTGCCTCGATCGCCGCCAGCTTGGCCGGCTGGTACTCGCGCACCACCAGGCCGGAGAGATCGCCCACGAAGATCTGCAACGGGATCACCAACGCCACCAGCGCCAGCGCGCAGCGCAGCATCAGCCGCGCCTTGTCCTGCCAGATGCCGCGCAGCAGATACCACGCCGCCACGCCGCCGATCACCAGTGCCGTGCTCAGGAAGCACGCCAGCACCATGTGCACCAGCCGGGTCGGGAACGACGGGTTGAAGATCGCCGCCCACCAGTCGGTGGCATGGATCACCCCGTCGACGACCGCGTAGCCCTGCGGCGTTTGCATCCAGCTGTTCGCCGCCAGTATCCAGAAGCTGGAGATCAGCGTGCCCAGCGCGACCATGCAGGTGGCGAAGAAATGCGTGCGGTGGCCCACGCGATTCCAGCCGAACAGCATCACGCCGAGGAAGGTGGCCTCCAGGAAAAACGCCGTCATCACCTCGTAGTTGAGCAGCGGCCCGAGCACGTTGCCGGCCACGGTGGAGAGGCCGGCCCAGTTGGTGCCGAACTGGAAGCTCATCACGATGCCGGAAACCACGCCCAGCCCGAACGAGCCGGCGAACACCTTGAGCCAGAAGAAGTACAGGTCGCGCAACATCTCGCTGCGCCGGCGCAGCCACAGCGCCTCCAGGAACACCAGCCAGCTGGCCAGGCCGATGGTGAACGCGGGAAACAGGATGTGGAACGACATCACGAAACCGAACTGGATCCGCGACAGGAACTCGGCCGTCATCGTCATCGCCTGCGGCTTGGATCGCCCGACTATAAGCCGGCAAACGTGCACGCCTCGTGGTGCGCGGCGGTACGCCGCGTGGCGTTTCGCCGCGTGGGGATCAGCGCCCCGCGAGCAGCGCCTCGATCTCGACCGGGTCCTTCGGCATCGCCGCCGTCAGCACCTCGTGGCCGTCGCGGGTCACCGCCACGTCGTCCTCGATGCGGATGCCGATGCCGCGCCAGCGCTCGGCCACCGAGCGATCGTCCGGCGCCACGTACAGCCCCGGTTCCACCGTCAGCACCATGCCCGGTTCGAGCAGGCGCGATTCGCCGTCGATGCGGTAGTCGCCCACGTCGTGCACGTCAAGGCCCAGCCAGTGGCCGGTCTTGGCGGCGAAGAACCGCCGGTAGCTGCCGCTGGCGACCGCCGCGTCCGCATCGCCGTCGAGCAGGCCGAGCGCGCACAGGCCTTCGCTCAGCACGCGCACCGCCGCACCGTGCGCGGCGTTGAACGGCAGGCCGGGCCGCACCTGCTCGATCGCCGCCAGCTGCGCGGCCAGCACCACCTCGTACAGCGCGCGCTGCTCGCGGCTGTAGCGACCGTTGGGCGGAAACGTGCGGCTGATGTCCGAGGCGTAGCAATCGAGTTCCGCGCCCGCGTCGATCAACAGCAGCTCGCCCTCGCGCAGCGGTGCGCGATTGCCCTGGTAGTGCATCACGCAGGCATTCGCGCCGCCGGCCACGGTGGGCGCAAACGCGGGCACCGCGCCGTGGCGGCGGATCGTGCCCAGCAGTTCGGCTTCGACCTCGTACTCGTGACGACCCGGCCGCGCCAGCCGCAGCGCGGCCAGTTGCGCCTCCACCGCGATCGCTGCAGAAGCGCGCATCAGCTTGAGTTCGGCGCGCGACTTGAACAGGCGCAGATCGTGCAGCAAGTGGCCCAGCGCGACGAACTCCTTGGGCACCACGCCGCCGCCGCGCAACTGGCGCAGGCGGCGCATCCAGCCCAGCAATTGCGCGTCGAACGCGGGCTCGTGGCCGAAGTGGCAGTACACCCGCGCGCGGCCCTCGATCATGCCGGGCAGGATGTCGTCGATATCGTCGATCGGGAACGCATCGTCCATGCCCCAGGCCGCCACCGCCTGCTCGGTGCCGATGCTGGGGCCGTGCCAGCGCTCGTGCTCGATGTCGCGCTCGCGACAGAACAGCACCGCCTCGCCATGCGCGCGTCCGGGCAGCAGCGCCAGCACGGCATCGGGCTCGGGGAAGCCGGCCAGATAGTGGAAGTCGGAGTTCTGCCGATACGGCCACGCCGCATCGGCGTTGCGCATGCGCTCGGGCGCGGCGGCCACCAGCAGCACCGCGTCGGGGCCGGCCATCTGCATCAGCTGGCGGCGGCGACGCGCGAACTCCTCGGCGGCGATCGCAAGCCCCGCCAGGCTGGCCGTGGGAGCATTCAATGCACGGTGTTCCCGCCAACGCCATCGCGCGCGCCGCACTCGGCGAACAGCAGCATCGCCGCCATGCGCACGAATTCGTGCACCTCGATCAGCGCGTCCTCGTCCTCGCTCTCGTTGCCGAAATCGAACGAGGAGCCGGCGATCGTGCCCAGGTCGCGCAGTACCTCCTGCGCCTCGCCCGACAGCGACGCCTGGACGGCGGCGCCGGCCAGGCCGAAGCCGCCGAGAAAGCCGCGGCACCATTCCACCACGGCGTCGGCGCGTTCGTGCAGCGGGCGGTCGTCCGCCGGCAGCAGCGGCTCGAAGCCCAGCTCGGCATCGACCAGCGCCGCCTGGCTCTGCCGCGCCAGTGCATCGAGTTCGGCGCGGTCCGCGGCGGTGGGTTCGGTTGCCTCGCCATCCAGTTCCAGCACGCCGAGCAGCGCATCGCCGCCCACCGCCCCGCCACCGGCCAGGTAGCCGGTCAGCGAGCCATGCAATTCGCTGGCGCTGGTGCCCAGGCGCAGCCGCACGACCAGTGCCTGCAGCTCCTCGTGGTCCATCTCGTCGGTATCGGTCACGGCGCTTGTCCTGCGGTCAGTGAGCCAAGTTTAATGCAGCCGCCGCACGCTGCCGGCAGCGTGCGCCACGAGGCGGAAATCCGCCGGCGTCCTGCTATAGTTTCGCGCATGAGCACGCCAGACCATGTTGACCCTGTCCAGCAAGAGTTGGCCGCCCTGGGCCAGCAGATGGATCGCCTGCTCGATACCGTGCGCCGGCTCAGCGAGGAGAACCGCAGCCTGCGCCAGAGCCAGGAGCAGCTTTCCGGCGAACGCGCCGGCCTGCTGGCACGCAACGAGCAGGCACGCAGCCGGGTCGAGGCGATGATCCAGCGGCTGAAATCGCTTGAGAGCAACGGTTGACCGAACCCATGTCCAGCACTGAACCGGTCGCGCTGCGACTCATCGATCGCGAATTCCTGATCGCCTGCGCGCCGGAAGAACGCGAAGGCCTGCTGGAGGCGGCCGGATACCTCGACCGCAAGATGCGCGAATTGCGCGCCCACGCCAAGGCACCGGGCTTCGAGCGCCTTGCCGTACTCGCGGCGATCAGCGTCGCGCACGAGTTCATCATCCTGCGCAAGCAGCACGAGGGGCAGAACCAGCGCCTCAGCGACGGGCTGGCCAGCCTGCGCAACAAGCTCAGCGCGGCGCTCGAAGGCGACCCGGCCAAGTCCTGAACGGCGCGCGCCACGCCGTGGCGAACGGTGGACATTTCCGGGCAAGCGCCTAGAATTGACCTCGGCGTTTTCTGCGGTGTTCGCCAGCACACTCTTACATTTGCCTTGTTCCTAAATACGGCCCCGGGTCGGCTCTACATCGGCTGTTGTGCATGTCCGCCGCGTGCGGAAAGCCTCGAGGCCATGTTGCCCTCCCACCTGATCCATCGTGGATCAAGGTCGTTTGGTGGGCAGCGGCATTGCGGTTTACGCCACTTGATTCCCGCCCTGTTCGTCATCCGGATTGCCGGATGACGAACAGGGCGCACCCATGACGGAGCCGAGCGACACGTGGACGCCCCCGCCCAACGCCGCGAGCTTCGCCAGCGCCTGGCCCAGCAGCGCCGCGCACTGCCCCCCACCGAACGCATCACGGCCGCGCAGGGTCTGCGCCGCAGCCTGGAACAACTTCCCGAGTACTTCACCGACCAGCGGGTCGCCGGCTACTGGGCCAGCCACGGCGAGCTGCCGCTGAACCTGGTGATCCCCCCGCTGGCCACACGCGGGCAGCAGTTTCTGTTGCCGGTGACCGGCCCGGGCCGGCAGCTGCGCTTTGCCGCCTGGAAGCCCGGCGACGCGGTGGAGGCCAACCGCTACGGCATTCCCGAACCGGCGCAGCCGGGCGAACTGTTCGAACCGTTCCAGCTCGACCTGGTGCTGGTCCCGTTGCTCGGCTTCGACCGCCGCGGCAACCGGCTCGGCCACGGCGGCGGCTACTACGACCGCGGCTTCGCCTTCCTCAATGAACAGGTGCGCCCCACCGAACCACTCCTGGTCGGCATCGCCTATGCGTTCCAGGAACTGCCCGAGATCGACGAGCAGGACTGGGACGTGCCGCTGGATTTCGTCGCCACCGAACGCGAACTGATCGACTGCAACCGCACCGGTCCCGACCATCCTGACTCGCCGGAGCACGCCGCATGAACCACTGGCTGATGAAGTCCGAACCGGACGCCTTCTCGATCGATGACCTGAAACGCAAGAAGCGCGAACCCTGGGACGGCGTGCGCAACTACCAGGCGCGCAACTTCATGCGCGACGGCATGCGTCCCGGCGACAAGGTGTTCTTCTACCACTCCAACTGCGCCGTACCCGGTATTGTCGGCATCGCCGAAGTGGCCACTGACGCCTACCCCGATCCCAGCCAGTTCGATCCCAAGAGCAAGTACTTCGACGCCGGCAGCTCGCGCGACAACCCGCGCTGGATGCTGGTCGACGTGAAGTTCGTGAAGAAGCTCAAGCGCACGATCAGCCTGGACGAGCTCAAGGGCGATCCCGCGCTGGAGGGCATGGCCCTGCTGCGCAAGGGCAACCGGCTGTCGGTGATGCCGGTGGAGGCGGCGCACTGGGAGTACATCCTCGCTCTCGAGTGATGACCCGCATCCACCGGGCTCCGCTCGCAGGGTGGCATTGCCCGCCCTCTGAATCGGGAGCCGCAAGAGCCGTGCTCGCCGCGCGGACTGCTGACCGCCATAATGCGGTTTTCTTCGGGACCGCACCCCCATGAGCAACGCCAACGAAAAACGCCAGGCCGGCGAAGCCGCGATCCGCTATGTCGAGGATGGCGCCATCGTCGGCGTGGGCACCGGTTCCACCGTGGCGTTCTTCATCGACGCACTGGCCGACCTGAAGGATCGCATCCAGGGTGCGGTGTCCAGCTCGGAGCAATCCACCGCGCACTTGAAGAAGCTCGGCATCCCGGTGCTCGACCTCAACGCGACCGGCCCGCTGTCGATCTACATCGACGGCGCCGACGAGTGCGACGGGCACAAGCGGCTGATCAAGGGCGGCGGCGCGGCGCTCACGCGCGAGAAGATCGTCGCCGCGGCCAGCGACAAGTTCGTCTGCATCATCGATTCCAGCAAGCGGGTCGAGCTGCTCGGCAAGTTCCCGGTGCCGATCGAGGTGATCCCGATGGCGCGCAGCCTGATCGGCCGCGAGATCGTCAAGCTGGGCGGCAATCCGGTATGGCGCGATGGCGTGGTCACCGACAACGGCAACTGGATCATCGACGTGCACGGCTGGCAGATCACCGACCCGGTAGGACTGGAGGAGCAGCTGAACCAGCTCCCGGGCATCGTCACCGTCGGCCTGTTCGCGCGCCGGCCGGCCGACGTGGTGCTGGTCGGCGATCGCGAGATGTAAGTCGGAGCGGCACCCACGGCGCGCCGCTGTCGTCGGTGCTCGCGGGAGGGCGGCGGACCGTGCCTGCCCTACGCGGCGGGGCTTGGCTTGTTCGATTTGCCGAGCTTGATGTGGCGTCCGGCGTAGCGCGCCTCGCGCAGCCGCTTGCCGTGCGCGGCCAGGATGTCGCCGCGGGTGAGGATGCCGACCAGCTTGTGCGGGTCGTCCTTGCTCACCACCACCACGCGGCCTACGCTCTCGGCCACCATGTGGTCGGCCGCTTCGCGCAGCGAGTGGTTCTCGTTCACCGCGACCGGTGGGCGCGTGATCAGCTCACCCAGGGTCAGCGTGTAATGCCACTGCGGATCGAGCAGGCTGCGCCGGGTCAGCACGCCCTGCACGCGGCCGCGCTCGTCCACCACGGGGAAACCCTGGTGATGCGAGTGCGGCGCCTCGTCGTTCAGCCAGCGACGTACCTCGGCCAGCGCCTGGGTGGTCTTGAGCGTGGCCACGTCGCGCGAACAGGCCGTGCCCACGCTGACCTGCTCCAGGTAGTCGGCGGCGTATTCCGAGGGCACGCGCACGCCGCGGCGGGCGATCTTCTCGGTCATGATGGTGTTGCGCATGATCAACGCCGAGATCAGGTAGGCCGCCGTGCAGCCGCCCAGCAGCGGCAACAGCGCCGCCGGCTGGCGCGTGGTCTCGAAGGCGAACACCACGGCGGTGAGCAGTGCGCGCGAGGAGCCGGCGAAGATCGCCGCCATGCCCACCAGCGCCGCGATGCGCAGGTCGATGTGGAATGCCGGCAGCGCGTAGTTGAAGCCGATGGCCAGCGCCGCGCCGAGCGAACCGCCGATCATGAACAGCGGCGCCAGCGTGCCGCCGGAGGTGCCGCTGCCCAGCGAGATCACCCAGGAGATGAATTTCAGCGCGCCGAAGCTGAGCAGCACGGCAAGGCCGAAATGCCCCTGCACCAGGGCGTCGATGTTGTCGTAGCCCACGCCCAGGGTGCGCGGGTCGATCCAGCCCACGAAACCGGCGACCAGTGCTCCGATGACGGGCCACCACATCCAATGGATCGGCAGTTTCTCGAACAGGTCCTCGACGCCGTACACCGCGCGGGTCACCCAGATCGAGGCGTACCCGACCAGCCCGCCGATCAGCACGAAACCCGCCAGCGCCAGGCTGCCGGGCTCGGGCACGTCGGGCATCGGGAACACCGGCGCCGCGCCGTAGCTGGCGTAGCGCACGCCCACCGCGGTCACCGTGGCCAGCGCCACCGGGATCAGCGAACGCGGGCGCAATTCGAACAGCAGCAGCTCCACGGCCAGCACCAGCGAGGCCACCGGCGCACCAAACACCGCCGCCATGCCCGCCGCCGCGCCGGCTGCCAGCAGCACCTTGCGCTCGTTGGCGGTGACGCGCAGCAACTGCCCGATCAGCGAACCCAGCGCGCCGCCGGTGGAGATGATCGGGCCCTCGGCACCGAACGGGCCGCCGGTGCCGATGGCGAAGGCGGAGGACACCGGCTTGAGCCAGGTCATCCGCGCGGGGATGTTCGATTCGTTGGTGAGGATCTGCTCCATCGCCTCGGGGATGCCGTGACCCTGGATCGCGCGCGAGCCCCAGCGCGCCATGATGCCGGCAGTCAGGCCGCCGATGGCCGGCATCAGGATCACCCAGGCGCCGATGGCAGTGCCGGCCGGCGACAACACGAACGAACCTGGCCTCGCGTTCGGCCCGATCACGTCGGAGATGCGGCCGTAGTAGCACAGGTCGGTGATGAGGTTGATCAGCAGCATCAGCAGCTGCGCCACGTAGGCCGAGGCCACGCCCAGGATCACCGCCAGCACGCTGATCAGCAGGATGCGGTGGTTGACCAGGGTGGACTTGCGCGGCATCCGCGCCGCATCCAGCGACAGCCCCAGGGCGGGGGCGATCGGCAGCGCGTCGGTGCTGCCGACCGTGCGCACGTCGGCGTGCCCGACAGGATCGTCAGTGGCTGGCGTCATCGAGGTTTCACAGCGTGGAAAGCGGGAATTTTACGCTGCTGCAATGCAGAAAAAAAGAGTAAGGCCGCGCCAGATCACGTAATTTTCTGCGAATTTGCGTATCGCTGCCACAACCGGCCGCGCCAACGAAAAAGCCCGCCGGAAGGCGGGCTTTCGATCGGATTTGGCAGCCCCGGATGGATTCGAACCACCGAATGCCTGAGTCAGAGTCAGGTGCCTTACCGCTTGGCGACGGGGCTGTAGAGCTTCAGTTTAGCGCTTGGAGAACTGGGTCGCACGACGGGCCTTGTGCAGGCCGATCTTCTTGCGCTCGACCTCGCGGGCGTCGCGGGTCACGAAACCGGCCTTGCGCAGCGGCGACTTCAGGCTTTCGTCGTACTCGACCAGCGCGCGGGCGATGCCCAGGCGGATCGCGCCGGCCTGGCCGGTGATGCCGCCACCGGCGACCGTCACCTTGATGTCGAACTTGCCGGTGCTCTCGGTCAGCTCCAGCGGCTGGCGCACGATCATGCAGGAGGTCTCGCGACCGAAGAACTGCTCGAGCGACTTGCCGTTGACTTCGATGGCGCCGCTGCCCTTGCGCAGGAACACGCGGGCGGCGGAGGTCTTGCGGCGGCCAGTGCCGTAATTCTGCTGGGTCGTCATGCTCATTTCCTTAGATCTCCAGCGCCTGCGGCTGCTGTGCGGTATGCGGATGTTCGGCGCCGCCGTACACCTTGAGCTTGCGGTACATCTCGCGGCCCAGCGGGTTCTTCGGCAGCATGCCCTTGACGGCGATCTCGATCACGCGCTCCGGGTGGGTCGCCAGCAGGTCCTTCAGGCTCATGGTCTTCAGGTTGCCGACGTAGCCGGTGAAGCGGTGGTACATCTTGTCGTCCAGCTTGGCGCCGGTGACATGCACCTTCTGGGCATTGACCACGACGATATAATCGCCGGTGTCGCAATGCGGGGTGTATTCCGGCTTGTGCTTGCCGCGCAGACGACGGGCGATCTCGGTCGACAGGCGACCGAGCGTCTTGTCCGTGGCATCGACCACGAACCAGTCGCGCTTGACGTTGTCGGCATTGGCGCTGAACGTTTTCATTTCAAATACCTGTCGACCGCCGGGAGGCGGTACCCATGATGGGAAGCATGCTTCGGTGGAACAAAGGCGCAAGATGATAGCGGAGCTGTCATCCAGGGCGCAAGCCCACCGGCCGGCGAGCTGTGAGTCGGCAATGATAGCATGAACGCCGGCGGGCTTGAGAAGTCCCGCCCCTGCCCGCCGCCTGGAAGACCATGAGCATCCGTCACCTGAGCCGCCTCGATCGCCTGCTGATGGCCGGCGAACGCGCCCTGGAAGCGATCGCGGGCACGCCGCCCGCCACACGCCCCTCGCCCGCCGCCGGCATCGCCGAGTCGGACCTGGACGAGACCGAGCGCCGCCACGCCGCCGGCCTGATGCGGGTCAACCACACCGGCGAGGTCTGCGCCCAGGCGCTCTACGTGGGCCAGGCCGCGCTGGCGCGCGACGCCGACAACCGCGAACACCTGCTGCACGCCGCGAGCGAGGAGACCGACCACCTGGCCTGGTGCGCCGAACGCCTGCAGCAACTGCACAGCCGCCCCAGCCTGCTCAATCCCCTGTGGTACGCCGGCAGCTATGCCATCGGTGCCGCCGCCGCACTGGCCGGCGACCCGCTCAGCCTCGGTTTCGTGGTGGAAACCGAACGTCAGGTGGAAACCCACCTGGCCGAACACCTGGAAAAGCTGCCGCCGCAGGATGCGCGCTCGCGCGCGGTGCTGACCACCATGCAGGCCGACGAGATCCGCCACGCCGAAGCCGCGCAGCAGCGTGGCGGCATCGAGCTGCCATTTCCCCTGCCGCAGTTGATGCACGTGAGCTCGATGCTGATGAAGACCGTCGCCTACCGCATCTGAACCCGCATCACGCCCTGATCCAGCGCCACAGCTCGCCCCACGACGGCTTCTTGCCGTACATCAGGATGCCGGTGCGGTAGATCCGCGCGGCCAGCCACACGCAGGCCAGCAGGGCGAGCACCATCAGCGTCAGCGACAACACCAGTTCCATGGGCGGCACCGAGGTCAGCGACCAGCGCACGGGCATCGTGAACGGCGCGAAGAACGGGACGTAGGACATCGTCACGCCAAGCGGACCGGTCGGGTCCTTGATCAGGGCGAACACCGCGAAGAAGCCCACGATGATGAACACGGTGACGAAGATCGCGTACTGCTGGGTCTCCTGGATCGTGTTGCACATCGCGCCGATCGCCGCGTACAGCGCGCCGTAGAGCATGAAACCCAGCGCGAAATACAGCAGGAACACCACCAGCAACCCCGGCGGCATGCTCGGGATCGGGAAGCTCTGCGCCGCATCGGCGCTCATGCCGAACATGCCGGCCAGCGGCAACCGCTGGCTGCTGAGCACCAGCGCGGTGCCGCCCCAGATCCCCATCTGCGCCAGCCCGGCCAGGCCCACGCCGAGCACCTTGCCCAGCAGCATCTGGAACGGGGTCAGCGACGAGGTCAGCACCTCCATGATGCGCGAGGTCTTTTCCTCGATCACCGAGGTCATCGTCTGCTGGCCGTAGATCAGGATCGCGATGTACAGGATGAAGCCCATGAAGTACGCGATCAGGTACGACTCGGTGCCGCTCTGGCCGGTCTGCTTGCCGTCGGTGACCTTGGTGGTGTCCATGTCGGCCGGCTTCATCGCCTGCTTGAGCAGGGCCGTGTCCACGCCGGACTTGGCCAGGCGCACGCCGGTCAGCGCATTCGACACCACGCGCTGCAACTTGCTCATGGCTTCCAGCGAGCCCACGTTGCCGCCGTAGTAGGCGAGCTTGCCGGTAGCCAGGGTTTCGTCAGTGAGCACCATCACGCCGTTCCAGCCATTCTTTTTCTTGCTGCTGGAAAAGCCGGTCTCGGCGATCAGCCCGTCGCGCACCCTGGCAAGCTCGTCGCCGGTGGCGGGAAACACCTGCACGGTGTAGCGCGACTTGGCGTCGGCGCCCTTGCCGATTTTTTCGGACTCGAGCGCCTGGCTGACGCGCTGGCCGAGATTCGTGGTGGAGGCATCCACCAGCGCCACGCGGCTGGTGCGGTCGCCGCCGCTCATCATCAGCACGGGCAACAACACCATCGCCACCATGAACACCGGCAGCAGCACGGTGGAAATCACGAACGCCTTGGTGCGCACGCGTTCGACGAACTCGCGGCGGACAACGGCAATGATCTTCTTCATGCGGCGACTCCGGCGTGGGCGGTGGCGGCTTCGGCGCCGACCTTGGCGATGAAAATGGCATGCAGCGACGGCTCGACCACCTCGAACCGGCGCAGGCCGACGCCTTCGCGCACCAGCGCCGCGAGCAGTTGTTCGGGGTCGGCGCCATCGGCCATCTGCAGCTCGGCGGAGGCACCGTAATCGTCCACGCGGGCGATCAGCGCGCGATCGGCCAGGATGTTCGCGGCGCGCGCCTTGTCGTGGGTGAAGCCCAGCGCCACGTGGCGCCCGCCGAAATCCTCCTTGACCTGCGCCACCGTGCCGTTCACCACCATCTCGCCGCGCGCGATGATCGCGATGCGGTCGCACATGCGCTCGGCCTGCTCCATCACGTGGGTGGAGAACAGCACGGTGCGGCCCTCCGCGGCGATCGCCACCACGATGTCCTTCATCACCTGCGCATTGACCGGGTCGAGGCCGGAGAACGGTTCGTCGAGGATCACCAGCTCGGGCTCGTGCAGCAGCGCGCCGGCGAACTGCACCTTCTGCTGCATGCCCTTGGACAGGTCCTCGACCTTCTTCTGCGCCCAGTCGCTGACGCCGAGCCGCTCCAGCCAGGCCTGCGCGCGCTTGCGCGCGTCGGCGCGGCCGATGCCCTTGGTCTCGCCCAGGAAGATCAGGTGGTCGAGCACCTTCATCTTCTTGTACAGCCCGCGCTCTTCCGGCAGATAGCCGATGCGCTGGGACAGCGCGCGGCTGTTGTGCGGCGAGTCGAACAGCACGATCCTGCCTTCGTCCGGCTCCAGGATGCCCATGATCAGGCGGATCGTGGTGGACTTGCCGGCGCCGTTGGGGCCAAGCAGCCCGAAGATGCCGCCGCCGGGGATTTCCATGGACAGGCGGTTCACCGCCGTGTGCCCGGAAAAACGCTTGGTGACGGACTCGATGCGCACGCTCGCTGCAGTCATGTAGCAGTTCCCTGGAATGACGGGCTCCCCGCCCGAATCCGGAAAACTAGCATGCGATGCCAACCGGGCAAAGGTGACCAATGGCAGTGCGTGCCGCGCACGGGAGGAAGAGCGGCACGTCAGTGCGGCTTGCTGCGTCCGAAGCGCGGCAGGTTCCAGTGCAGGTGCAGCGACAGGAAGCGCAGGCCGAAGCACACCAGGATCGGCAGCCAGGTCGCCCACACCGCCGGCCAGTGGAGATGTTCGCCAAGCACCGTCAGTGCGGCGCCGATCAGTGCCGCCGAAGCGTAGATCTCCCGCTGCAGCACGATCGAGACGCGGGTCAGCAGCACGTCGCGCGCCATGCCGCCGCCGACCGCGGTGACGATGCCGAGCAGGATCGCGACCTCGGCGTGGTTGCCGTACGCCAGCGCCTTGTGCGCGCCATACACCGCGAACAGGCCCAGCCCCATCGCATCGAACAGCCGCACCGGATAGGTCAGCCGCTCCACCCACGGATAGGCCACGATGGTCAGCAGCGCGGCGACCACGGCGGTGAACAGGTAGCGCCAGTCCGACAGGCCGGCCGGCGGGATCGCGCCGATGCACAGGTCGCGCGCGATGCCGCCGCCGCACGCGGTAATGAAGGCGATTGCCAGGATGCCGAACAGATCGAGGTTGCCGCGCCTGGCCGCGGTCGCGCCGCTGATCGCGAACGCGAACGTGCCGGCCAGGTCCACCAGGTTGAACAGCAGTTGTTCGTTCACGCGACCGGCTCATGCGGGCATGCCGACAGCGCGGCGATGCCCGCCATTGAACCAGCTTCAGGCGAGCTTGCGCGAGATCGCGAAGAACGCCAGGTTGCCCAGGCCGGTGGCGCCGGCCAGCACGGCGACCATGCCGGGGGTGACGTCCTGCCAGCCGAACCACTGGATCAGGCCGAAGCCGAGCGCCAGCGCGACCAGCACGATGCCCCAGCGCAGCGAGGAATGGCGCCGGCGCAGCTCCTCGTCGCGCAGCACCGAGTCGACCAGGTCCGCCGAACCACCGGCGGCGACCATGCGCTGGCGCACCCGCGCGTCGACCACGACCTTGATGGCATAGGCAATGCAGACAAACAGGCTGATCGGGATCAGGGCTTCGAAATTCATGGGGTGACTCCTCGGTGGCGGATGGTGGACCTTCGTGACCTTGGATACGGGCTTTCACCGAACGGTTGCAGCAAGATCGCCGCAACCGTTTCCCGCCGGCACGTATCCATTGCCCATGGATGACATCCGCAGCAGCCCCGACCGCGAGCTGGTCGACGCCGTGCTGGCCAACCGGCCGGGCGCGTTCGAACGTCTCGTGCGCGAACACCAGGGACTGTGCTGGCACATCATCCAGCGCATGGTGCGCAACCCGGAGGACGCGCGCGAGCTGTGCCAGGACACTTTCCTGCGCGTGCACCAGTGCCTGCACCAGTACCGCGGCGAGAGCGCGCTGAAATCCTGGATCGGCCGCGTCGCGTACACCATCGCGCTGCGCCACCTGCAGCACAAGCGCATTGCGCTGGTCGAGCCCAGCGACGACAGCGACGACTACGCGCTGGTGGAAAACATCGGCGACGGCTTCGACCTGGAGGCGGCCTGCGCGGATGAGGAAACGGCGCGGCACCTGCACGCCGCGATCGAGCAGTTGCCGCCCCTGCAGCGCACGCTGCTGACCCTGTACTACCTCGAAGAGGCCACCATTCCGGAGATCGCCCGGATGACAGGACTGGCCAACGGCACCATCAAGAGCCACCTGTTCCGCTCGCGCCTGCGCCTGCGCGGTGCGCTCGAAACACGGACCGGAGTTGCAGCATGATCCAGCACATCGACGACCACATCCCGCCCTTCGACGACGCCGCGCAGGAGCGCGAATGGCTGGCGCAGGAAAACGCCATGCGGCGCGAGCGCCTGCAGCTCGACTCCACCGGCGACGATGCGCGCAGCCGACGCTACCGCCTGCTCGCGCGCACCCTGCGCGAACCGTTGCCGGACGCGCTGTCGGCAGATTTCGCGCGACAGCTGGCTGCGCGGGTCGCGGCCGGTCCCGCCGGTCGCTCGGTCGAATCCCTGCTGACGCTGGCGCTGGCGATTGCCCTGGCCGTGGCCGCGGGCGCGGTGGTGGCGATCTACGGCGGCACCTGGCTGCCCTCGTTCGCGGCGCTGCTGCCGGCCCCGCACGCCCCGGCCACGCGCTGGCTGCTGGCGCTGGGCGGCTGCCTCGGCGTGTCGTGGCTGCTGGGGCTATGGCAGCGGCAGATAGGGGAGCGGCCGAACTGAGCCGGCCACGATGCCCTTCCACCCGGCTTGCAGGAGCCTGCTGGCGAGCGATGCTCTTCGTCGCGTGACGTAAAAGCATCGCCCGCCAGCGGGCTCCTACAGATCCAGCACGGCGTCCAGCCCGCGGTGCAGGCCGAGCAGGCCGGGCGCCTTGCGAATCGCCAGCAGCGCGCCGTCCACGTAGGGCTTGGCGCTGCCGCCGGCGTTGTGGCGGATCGTCAGGGTCTGGTCCGGCAGGCCGAAGATCGCCTCGGCGCCGAGCACGAAACCGGGCAGGCGCAACGCGTGCACCTGGCTGCCGGCCAGCGTGCCGCCACGCGTCTCGCGCAGGCCGACCGTCCGCTCCAGCGGCACCTCCAGCTGCGGCTGGCGCACCTTGCCCATGCGCGTGGCCAGCTCGCGCACGGTGCCGCTGGGCGCGTCCGGCTTGCCGGCGCCGGCGTAGTCGATGAGTTCCCACTGCGGGATCAGCTTGGCCGCCATCTCGGCGAACTTGATCAGCAGCACCGCGGTCAGCGCGAAGTTGCCGCAGGCCAGCACGCCGCGCCGCCGCTCGCGCGCCAGCGCGTCGATCTGCGCGTAATCCGCGTCGGTGAGGCCCGAGGTGCCCACCACCACGTGCGCGCCCTGCTCCAGCGCAGCGAGGATGTTCGCCTTGGCGCTGTCCGGATGGGTGTACTCGACGAACACGTCGCAGGGTTGCGCCAGTGCCTCGGTGGTCGTGGCGAACACCGGCGCCGCCAGCCGCGGTTCGCCCAGCACGTCACCGAGCAGCTGCCCGGCATGGCGACGCGACACCGCGCTCAGCAGTGCCAGGTCCCCGGCCGCGGCGATGCCACGGGCGAGTTCGGAGCCGGCCCATCCCGTGGCGCCGGCGACGCATACCTTCAATGACATGGCGGCCTCGCTGCCTTGAGCGCCCGGCGCTCGCGCTACCTTCGGATCTGCCCGCGGAAAAACCCGGATCACCCCGGGCTTCCGCTTTCCGCCACCGCCCTGCCTACTTCTTCTTCGGCAGGTACAGGTCGGTGATGGTGCCTTCGTAGACTTCCGCCGCCATGCCGACCGACTCGCCCAGGGTGGGATGCGGATGGATGGTGAGCGCGATGTCGGCCGCCTCGGCACCCATCTCGATCGCCAGCGCCAGCTCGGAAATCAGGTCGCCGGCGTGCACGCCGACGATGCCGGCGCCGACGATGCGGTGGGTGTCTTCGTCGAAGATCAGCTTGGTGAAACCCTCGGTGCGGTCGATGCCGATGGCGCGGCCCGAGGCGCCCCACGGGAACTTGCCGACGCCGACCTTCAGGCCCTTTTCCTTCGCCTCGCGCTCGGTCACGCCGACCCAGGCGATTTCCGGGTCGGTGTACGCCACCGACGGGATCACCCGCGCGTCGAAGTGACTCTTCAGCCCCGCCACCGCTTCGGCCGCCACGTGCGCCTCGTGGGTGGCCTTGTGCGCCAGCATCGGCTGGCCGACCAGGTCGCCGATGGCGTAGATGTGCGGCACGTTGGTGCGCATCTGCGTGTCGACGTTGATGAAGCCGCGCTCGCTCACCGCCACGCCGGCCTTGTCCGCGCCGATCTTGTTGCCGTTCGGCGAGCGGCCCACCGCGACCAGCACGCGGTCGAACAGCGTGGTCTCGGGGATGCTGTCGCCCTCGTAGCCGACCTCGATGCCCTTCTTCGTCGCCTTGGCGCTGACCACTTTGGTCTTCAGGTGCACGCCCTTGAGCCTGCTGCCCAGCCGCTTGGCCAGCGGCCTGATCAGGTCGGCGTCGGCGCCGGGGATCAGCTGGTCCATGAACTCAACCACGGTCACCGCGCTGCCCAGCGCCGAGTACACCGTGGCCATTTCCAGGCCGATGATGCCGCCGCCGACGACCAGCAGGTTCTTCGGCACGTCCTTGAGTTCCAGCGCGCCGGTGGAATCCACCACGCGCTCGTCGTCCCACGGGAACGCCGGGAGCTTCACCGACTGCGAACCGGCAGCGATGATCGCGTGCTCGAAGCGGATCAGCTTCGTGCCTTCGGCCGTCTGGACTTCCATCTCGTGCGGCGACACGAACATGCCGGTGCCCACGAGCGTGCGCACCTTGCGCTGCTTCGCCATCGTGGCGAGGCCGCCGGTGAGCTGGCCGACCACCTTGCTCTTGAAGCCGCGCAGCTTGTCGAGGTCGATTTTCGGTGCGCCGAAGCTGACGCCGTGCGCGGCCATCGCCGCGGCCTCGTCGATCACCGCCGCGGCATGCAGCAGCGCCTTGGACGGGATGCAGCCCACGTTGAGGCAGACGCCGCCGAGCGTGCCATAGCGCTCCACCATCACGGTGTCGACGCCGAGGTCGGCGGCGCGGAACGCGGCCGAGTAGCCGCCGGGGCCGGAGCCGAGCACGACCAGCTGACACTCGATGTCGGCGGGCTTGGACGATGCCGCTGCCGCCTGCGGCGCCTTCGCTTCCTCTCTCCCCTGGAGAGAAGATTGAGGTGAGGGGCGGGTGCTCGCAGGAGGCTGGCTGCTCTTGGTCGCTTCTTCGTTGGGGCTGCCCGGCGACCCCGCACCCTCACCCCTGCCCTCGGCAATTGCTCCTTGCATTGCTCTACCTCCCGCATCCTTGCGGTCGTCTCCCGAAGCGGGAGAGGGGGACGGCGAGACGGCTGCGCCGTCGGTTTCCAATACGGCGATCACCGCACCCTCGGAAACCTCGTCGCCCACCTTGAGCTTCAGCTCCCTGATCACGCCGGCGGCGCTGGAAGGAATCTCCATGGTCGCCTTGTCCGACTCCAGCGTGATCAGGCTCTGTTCCGTCGCCACCGTGTCGCCGACTTTCACCAGCACTTCGATCACCGGCACGCTGTCGTGGCCGCCGATGTCGGGAACCTTGATCTCGATCGTGTTCGCCATGGTCATCGCCCCCGTCAGAGCAGCAGCCGGCGGATGTCGCCGAGCTGATTGGCGAGGAAGCTGGCGAAGCGCGCGGCGAGCGCGCCGTCGATCACCCGATGGTCGTACGACAGCGACAGCGGCAGGATCAGCCGCGGCGCGAATTCCTTGCCGTTCCACACCGGCTTGGTCACCGACTTGGAGACGCCGAGGATGGCCACTTCCGGCGCGTTGACGATCGGCGTGAAGTAGGTACCGCCGATGCCGCCGAGCGAGCTTATCGAGAAGCAGCCGCCGGACATCTCGGCCGGGCCGAGCTTCTTGTCGCGCGCCTTCTTCGAGATCTCGGCCAGGTCGCGGGCCAGGTCGAGCAGGCCCTTCTTGTCGCAATCGCGGATCACCGGCACCACCAGGCCGTCGGGCGTGTCCACCGCGATGCCGATGTGGAAATACTTCTTCAGGATCAGCTTCTCGCCCGAGTCGTCGAGCGAGGCGTTGAATTGCGGGAACGCCTTCAGCGCGGCCACCACCGCCTTGATCTGGAACACCAGCGGGCTGATCTTGAGGTCCTTGTTCTCGGCGCCGAGCTGCTTGCGGAACGCCTCCATCTCGGTGATGTCGGCGTCCTCGTGCTGGGTGACGTGCGGGATCATCGCCCAGTTGCGCGCCAGGTTCGCGCCGGAGATCTTCTGGATGCGCGACAGCGGCTTCTCCTCGATCGCGCCGAACTTGGCGAAGTCGACCTTCGGCCACGGCAGCAGGCTGAGGCCGCCGACCGCAGCGCTGGCCCCGCCCGACGGCCGCGCGCCGGAGGCCAGCGCATGCTTGACATAGCCGCTGACATCGTCGCGCTGGATGCGCCCACCACGGCCGCTGCCCTTGACCTGGCGGATGTCCACGCCCAGCTCGCGCGCGAAGGCGCGCACGGCGGGACTGGCATACGGCGCGTCGCCGGGCATCACGATGCTGGCATCCATCGGCGGGCGCGCCTGCGGCGACACGTCGCCTTCGGGCGCGTGGCCCGGCTGGGCGGCCGGGGCGGCGACGGGGGCGGGCTTCGGTTCGGCGGGGGCCGGGGCAGGCGCGGGCGCCGCCGGCGCCGGCGCTGCGGCGGCGGGCTTGGCGGCAGGCGCTTCGGCGGCTGCGCCGTCGGCTTCGATGAGGGCGATCACCGCACCCTCGGAAACCTCGTCGCCCACCTTGAGCTTCATCTCCTTGATGGTGCCGGCGAACGGCGCGGGCACTTCCATCGTGGCCTTGTCCGATTCAAGCGTGACCAGGCTCTGGTCCTTCTCGACCCTGTCGCCGGCCTTGACCAGTACTTCGATGACGGGCACGCCGTCGTGGCCGATGTCGGGGACGCGGGCTTCTTTGAGGTCGGCCATGATGACTCCTGCAAGGCTTTTGGTGCGGCGCTCGGGGATGGCGCGGCGCCAGTCAAGACGTCAATCATAACCAAGGCGCGCGCGGTGCGCCCGGGCGGCGCCATGCCGGGCCATACCAACGGCACCTTCCATTCGCAGGCGTATGCATTACCTTGAGCGGGCGCGGCGTTCGCGTTCGTGCCCTACCCTGATGCCATGACAAGCCGCAGCACGCGGCACAGGAACCTTCTCGATGCTGATCCTGCGTGACCTTTCCAAGACCTATGCCAATGGCGTCCGGGCGCTGCGCGGCGTGTCGCTGGACATCCCGGCCGGCATGTTCGGCCTGCTCGGTCCCAACGGCGCGGGCAAGTCCTCGCTGATGCGCACCATCGCCACGCTGCAGGACCCGGACGAAGGCACCATCACGCTGGACGGCATGGACCTGCTCGCCGACAAGCAGGCCACCCGCCGCCTGCTTGGCTATCTGCCGCAGGAGTTCGGCGTGTATCCGAAAGTCTCGGCCGAGGCCATGCTGGAGCACTTCGCCGTGCTCAAGGGCGTCACCGTGAAGGGCGAGCGGCGCGAGCTGGTCGAGGCGCTGCTGCGCCAGGTCAACCTGTGGGACGTGCGCAAGCGCAAGCTCGGCACCTACTCCGGCGGCATGCGCCAGCGCTTCGGCATTGCCCAGGCGCTGATCGGCGAACCGCGCCTGATCATCGTCGACGAGCCCACCGCGGGCCTCGATCCGGAAGAACGCAACCGCTTCCTCAACCTGCTCGCCGAGCTGGGCGAGCGGATGGTGGTGATCCTGTCCACCCACATCGTGGAGGACGTCACCGACCTGTGTTCGCGCATGGCGATCATCGGCCAGGGCCAGGTGCTGCTGACCGGCGAACCGTACGAGGCGATCCGTGCGCTGGAGGGCAGGGTCTGGCGGCGCAGCATCGACAAGGCCGAGCTGGACGGCTACCGCGCGCGCATGAACATCCTCTCCACGCGCCTCGCCGCGGGGCGCACCCTGCTGCACGTGCTCGCCGACGAGCGGCCCGAAGCGGGCTTCGAACCGGTGGCGCCGGACCTGGAAGACGTCTACTTCGGCCGCCTGCGCGCGCAGGCCACCGCGCGCGCCGCCTGACGTCGCCCATCGGGAAGGAAGCCATGTTGCTCGAAATCCTCCGCTTCGAATGGCGCCAGCAGCTCAGGGCGCCGCTGTTCTGGGTCATCCTCGCCGCCGCCGTGGGCATCGCCTTCGCACTGGCCAGCACCGATGCCATCGTGGTGGCCGGCGCCACCGGCAACGTGACGCGCAACGCGCCACTGGTGATCGCGCGCCTGCTCGACGTGATGACGGTGTTCAGCATCCTGCTGGTGGTGGTGTTCATCGCCGCCGCCGCCACGCGCGATTTCGAGCAGAACACGGCGGAGCTGCTGTTCGCCACGCCGATGAGCCGCAAGGCATTCCTCGGCGGGCGCTTCCTGGCCGGCTACCTGGTGCTGGTGGCGATCCTCGCCGCCTGCGCGCTGGCCATTGCGCTGGGCGGCGCGATGCCGTGGGTGGACGCCGCGCGCATGGGCGCGCCCGACTGGCGCGGCTACGCCTGGGGCTTCGGCGTGCTGGTGCTGCCCAATCTGCTGTTCATCGCCGCGTTGCTGTTCCTGCTGGCCACGGTCACGCGCTCGCTGCTGGCCAGCTACATCGGCGTGATCGCCTACTTCGTGCTGCAAGGCATCGTCGGCGCACTCAGCCGCGACCTCGACAACCGCTGGCTCGCGGCGATGCTCGATCCCTTCGGCGGGCGCACCGTTGGCCTGGTCACCCGCTACTGGACGGCCGAGCAGACCAACCACCTGCTGCCCGCGCTGGATGGCGTGCTGCTGTTCAACCGCCTGCTGTGGCTGGCGGTGTCGGCGCTGCTGCTGGTGGCCGCGTTCGCGCTGTTCCGCACCGACCGCGAAGGCCTGAAGCTGCCGCGGCGCAAGAAACGCGCGGAGCCGCCGATGCTGCGCCCGCAGGCCGGCAGCAGCGCGCTCGCGTTGCCGAAAGTTTCCATCGGCAACGACCGTCGCGCACGACTGGCGCAGCTGCGTGCACAGTTCGTGTTCGACACGCTGGGCGTGCTGCGCGGCGCCGCGTTCCTGGTGTTGCTGCTGCTGGCGCTGGCGGTGATGTTCGTCTCGCTGTCGACGGCCGGCCTGGTCTACGGCACGCCGGTATGGCCGGTCACCCACCAGGTGCTCGCCACCATCAACGGCAGTTTCAGCCTGTCGCTGATGATCGTGGTGATCTTCTACGCCGGCGAACTGATGTGGCGCGAACGCACGCACGGCATGGCCGGAGTGAGCGACGCCTTCCCCGCGCCCGACTGGGTGGCGATGCTGGCGAAGCTCGGCGCGCTGCTTGCGGTGATCGTCTTGATGCTTCTTGCCGGCGCCCTGGTCGGCATGGGCTGGCAACTCGCCCACGGCTACACGCATATCGAACCGTGGCTGTATCTGCGCATGCTGGGGTTGTACGCGATCCCGTTCGTGCTGGTGGCGGCGCTGGCGCTGTTCCTGCAGGTGGTCTGCAACCACAAGTTCGCCGCGTATCTGCTCAGCATCCTGTGGCTGGTCAGCTCACTGGCTTTCAGCCTGCTGCATTGGGAAGACAACCTCTACAACTACGGCAGCGCGCCCAGCGTGCCGTACTCGGACATGAACGGCTTCGGCCATTTCATCGTCGGCGCGCTGTGGTTCAACGCGTACTGGGGCTGCCTGGCGCTGGCCCTGCTGGTGCTCGCCGCGCTGCTGTGGGTGCGCGGCACCGGTGCCGGCTGGCGCGGCCGCCTGCGCGAGGCGCGCGCGCGGGCGAACCCGGCGCTGGCCGCGGTGCTGACGTTGTCGCTGCTCGGCTTCGCCGGGCTGGGCGGCTTCATCTACTACAACACCCACGTGCTCAACACCTACACCAGCAGCACGGAGCAGAAACGCGAACAGGCCGACTACGAAAAGCGCTATGCGGAATACGCCACGATGCCGCAGCCGCGCATCACGGCAGTCAAGGCCGACGTGGACATCTACCCCTACCAGCGCAAGCTGCTCATCCGCGGGCACTACACCCTCACCAACAAGCTCGCGGTACCGGTGACCGAGCTGTTCGTGAACCATGCCGACGGCTTCGCGCCCACGACGCTGGACTTCGCGCCGCACGACACGGTGAAGCAGGACAAGCGCCTCAATGTGACCATCTACCGGCTCAGGACGCCGCTGGCGCCGGGCGCGTCGATGTCCTTCGACTTCACCCTCGACTACGCACCCAGGGGCTTCACCAACGACTCGGGCGAAACCTTCCTGGTGCACAACGGCACCTTCTTCAACAACCAGACGCTGCCCCAGTTCGGCTACCAGAGTCGGTTCCAGCTCACCGACCGCAATGACCGCAGGAAGTACGGCCTCAGGCTCGACGTGCCGCGCATGCCGCCGCTGGGCGACCAGGCCGCGCGCGCCAACACCTACATCAGCCACGACGCCGACTGGATCAGCTTCGACACCACGGTGTCGACGGCCGCCGACCAGATCGCGCTGGCGCCGGGCACGCTGCAGAAGGAGTGGGTGCAGGGCGATCGCCGCTACTTCCATTACGTGATGCAGCAGCCGATGCTGAACTTTTTCGCCTATCTTTCCGCGCGCTATGCCGTGAAGAGCGAAGATGTCGGCGGGGTGAAGGTGTCGGTCTATCACGACCCCGCGCATGCCTTCAACGTGGACCGCATGCTGGAGAGCGCGCGCGATTCGCTTGCCTACTACGACAGCCACTACACGCCGTACCAGTTCAAGCAGCTGCGCATCCTGGAGTTCCCGGGCTACATGGCGTTCGCGCAGAGTTTCGCCAACACCATTCCGTTCTCCGAATCCATCGGATTCATCGCCGACCTGCGCGACAAGAGCCGCATCGACTACGTCTATGACGTCACCGCGCACGAGATCGCGCACCAGTGGTGGGCGCACCGGGTGATCGGCGCCGACATGCAGGGCTCGACCATGCTCAGCGAATCGCTGTCGCAGTACAGCTCGCTGATGGTGCTCAAGCACAAGTACGGCGCCGACCACATGCGCAAGTTCCTCAAGTACGAGCTGGACATGTACCTCACCGGACGCGCCACGGAGAAGGTGGCCGAGGAGCCGCTGGCCAAGGTGGAGAACCAGCCCTACATCCACTACCGCAAGGGCTCGCTGATCTTCTACGCGCTGCAGGACTACGTGGGTGAGGACAGGCTCGACGCCTTCCTCAAGCAGTTCCTCGTCGACTACGGCTTCCAGCAGCCGCCCTACGTGACCTCGAAGATCTTCGTCGACGCGCTGGGCAAGTACCTCGGCCCGACGTGGCAGCCGATGCTGGGCGACTTCTTCTGGAAGATCACCCTGTTCGACAACCGCATGACCGACGCCACCGCGAAGAAACTGCCCGACGGCAAGTACGAGGTGACCATGAAGCTGCACGCCGGCAAGATCCACGTCGACGGCAAGGGCAAGGAAACCCGCGGGAAGATCGACTTCCCGATCGAGGTCGGCGTGTTCGCCGCGCCCGCAGGCGCCGGCATCGAAGGCAAGCCGCTGTACCTGGAGAAACGGATGGTCGGTGACGGCGACAGCACCGTCACCGTCACCGTCGACGGCAAGCCCGCGGTGGCCGGCATCGACCCGTACAACAAGCTGATCGACAAGGTCTCCAGTGACAACCGGCGTGCGGTGACGCTGCAGTAGCGTCCGCGCTCAGTCCCGCGCGGACGCCGCCGCATCGCCCATCAGCCGGACATCCAGCGGCGCGGTCGGGATGCTGATCTGGCCGGCGTCGATCTGCCGCTTGATCGCACGCAGCAGGTCGGTTTGCGTGTTCCAGCCGTCGGCGCTCGAGGTCCAGCCGCGCACCACCAGGTTCACCGTCTGGCCGGCCAGGCTGTCGATCCACACGCCCGGCGCGGGGTCCTTCAGGACGCGCGCGTCCGCTTCGAGCAGGCGCACGATCCCTGCCATCACCTGGTCGGTATCGTCGCGATGGCCGATGCCGAGCTTGAGTTCGAAACGCCGCGTGCCGCGCCGGTTGAAATTGACGATGACGTCGCTGCCGATCTTCGCGTTCGGCAAGGTGGCCTCGCGGTTGTCCGGCAACAGAACAAGGGTATGCATCAGGTTGATGCTCTGCACCGTGCCTTCGGTGCCACCGGCACTGACGTAGTCACCGACGCGGAACGGCCGGAACACCACCAGCAGCACGCCCCACGCGAGGTTGCTCAGCGAGCCCTGCAGGGCCAGGCCGATCGCCAGCCCGCCGGCGCCGAGCGCCGCCACCAGCGGTGCCGAGGGCACGCCGGCCTTGGTCAGCGCCATCACGATCAGCACCGCCACCAGCACGCCGTAGATCAGGTTGCGCAGGAAACCGGCCAGCGTGACGTCGACCGCGGCGCGCTGCAGCGCGCGCTGGCTGAAATTGGCCAGCCGCGCCGCCAGCCAGATCCCGACCAGCAGGATCACCAGTGCCACCAGCAGGTTCAGCCCGGCCTGGATGACGCCCTCGGAAAGCGTGCTGCCCAGCAGTTGCTCCAGAAAATCGTGCATGACATCGACTCGTTGCGACAAGGCCGCGACAGCCTAGCAAATCGGCCATCAGGGAAACGCTTGCGACTCGTCGCGTCAGAGTTTGCGGTCGTCGATGTCGACCACGCGGCCATCCACGATCGTGACCACGGTGATGTGACCCTCGCGCCGATAGCGCCAGCGCTCGCCGCCGTCGGTGCGCTCCAGCACTTGCACGCGCCGGCGCGAGTGTCGCGCGCGATGCGGATGCACTTTCGAGGAGGGCTTGCCCAGCAGCTCGACCACCCGCTCCTGGCTGTCGCCAGCCACCAGCACCTGGCTGCCGACGCGCAAGGTGCTGGACGCCTGCGCGGCCGTGCCGAGGGCGAACCCGAGGACAACGATGAGAATCTTGCGCATGACCTGCTCCCTGGTCGGTGATGGAGGTTGTGCTCGCGCAGATCGGTCAGAAGCCTGCGCCCGGTTGCGCCAGATACTCCCGTTCCGCGGCCGTGCTGTCGCGGCCCAGCACGGCATTGCGATGCGGAAAGCGGCCGAAGCGCGCGATCACCTCGCGATGGCGCCGAGCATAGTCCAGGAATTCGGCAAAGCGGGCACGCTCCGCAACGGGCGCCTGCGCGTGCAGCGCCTCGAACAAGGTCACCGCGCGCTGCTGCAAGCCCATGTCCTCGGCGTGCTCCAGTGGCAGGTAGGCGAACACCCGCTGCAGCGGCGGCAGTGCCTGATCGAAACCGCCGGCCAGGCCCGACAAGGCAATGCGCTGCGCCTTGACGTCGGCCGCCCAGGCCCGCGCATCGCCGCGATGGAGATTGCGCGGAAACTGGTCGAGCAGGATCAGCAGCGCCAGCCAGTCAGCGGGGTTGCTGGCCCACGCATCGAGGCGCCCCTGCGCGGCGTCGTCGGCCGCTACGGCAAAGCGTCGACGGATCTGCTCGTCGAACGCGGCATCCTTCGCAAACCAGTGCGCGGCATGCGCCAGGTCGAACCAGAAATCAAGAACGTCCCGCGGTTGCACGGCCATGCGCACCTCGCCCGAAGCCTGCGATGAAGGACGTCCATCTTCACGTGGCGACACGCGACGGGCAAGCCGGCGCGGCGATTCAATCCGCCGGCGCCGCCGCCGATGCGCCGGAGGTCGCGTCCACATGCAGCAGGTTCAACGGCTGGCCGTGCGCGTCGTGCAAGCCTTGCTGCAACCGCGCCAGGCGCTGGATCGACGGACACAGCGCCTCGATCTGCGGACGCAGCGCCTGCATGCGTTGCTGCAGGCGCGGCTGCAAGGTGGTGACCAATGAACCGGCGCGATCGCGCAGGTCTGCCGCACTCTGCAGGTCGCCGGCCAGCGCCGCGTCGATCGCCTGCTGGCCGAGGTCGCCGGCGACCAGCGGCATCAGGTCGGCGCTGACCTGGTTGGCATACTGCTGGATCAGGTCGCCTTGCCAGTCGTGCGTGCTCTGGCTGCGCGCGATGCGCTGCTTCAGTTCGCTCGCGTGCGCGGCCAGCCGGCGGTCGAACTCGACCCGGGTCGCCGCCGCCAAGCCCAGCCCGGCCACTTCCTCGCGCAACGCCTGCGCCGCCATGTCCACGCCGCTCTGCGCCACCTGGCGGACCCGCGGCGCCAGCGCCTGCAGGTCGCGCTGGAACACGCTCAGCCGATCCTGCTGCGGCGGCGTCAACACCACCGCCACACCGTCCGTGCGCAGGCTGCCGTCGTGCAGCTCCACCCGCGTCGGCGCCGGCGTGGAGCGATCGAACAGCACGCCTTGCGGCTGCAGGGTCACGTCATAGCTGCTGCTGGCGTGGCAGGTCGCCGCCAGGTCCTGCGCCTGCACGGGCATCGCCGCCAGCACGGCGGCAGCGATCACTGCTGAAAACAGGACGCGCATCGGCAATCTTCCTTAAACGACAACCTGCATGGATACCGAGCCACCCGCCAACCCGTGCTGAACGGAATACCGCGCCGCTCAGGCGCCTTCGCCAGCACGCCTCGCACGCCGCGCAACGGGTCAGCTGCCACCGAGCGGTGCAAGCAGGTGCAATGACATGTCGGCGAGCAGCGACCCATCCTCGGGCGTGGCATCCGGGCTCCCCGCGAGACGGCGCTTGTCGGCCCAGTCCGGCTCCTGCAGCGGGCCCGGGACGTAGGGCTGCCATTGGCCGTAATCCGCTTTCCGCGCAACTTTCGGCGCATGGAATCCATGGAGGGCGAAATCCACGGGGACGCGGGCCAGCCAATAAGGTTCGGCGGCATCCGGGCCCGTCGTGGGGACATGGAATGTGTAGCGTCGCAGGGCACGCAAGGCAGCATCCGCCAGCTTTTTCCGCCATGTCGCCATGTCCCTCTCGCTGGCACGAATGCGGAGATTCACCTGCTCCGCCGCCGCGTCGATGACCTTGCCGTCGCGGCCCACTTTCAGCAGCGCATACACCGTGCCGGATACGCCGGCGCTCGCCGCATCGGAAGGGTACGCGACCGACAACCGATGCTTGTACGTGAAGTCGTCCGCCGCGGCCTCGTGCCTGCCTTCGTCGTTCAAATGCCCGAACCAGCTGCTGGCCACGGCAAGGGCGTAGCCGCCATGACCCACCGGCTTCGCCACGACGCGCAGCCCCATCGGTGCCTTGGCTCCGACCGCCTTGCCGTCACGCGTCACCGGTTCGAACCTCCACGCCGGGACGGCCCTGGCAAGCAAGTCCTTCACCACCGGTGGCAGCTTGTCCGGGTGATCGACCGTGTATGTCACGACACTGCCGTCCGGCGCGACTTCGATCGTGCCGGTGACCAGCATGCTCGCCTGCACGCGGTCGCGCAGGTCGTCGCGCCCGTTCGCAAAGGCCACGCCAGCCAACATCATGCAGCACAAGACAAGCATCCAGCGCTTCATTGTTTCTCCCCCTGGCTGTCGGGCAGCCTGTTTCGCCCGAAGATGCTTCCGTGGCTTTTGCGCAGCGGGACTTCTCAGCGCCGCGCGTGAAACTGCATGCGCACCGCCGGCGTGCCTAGCCGCCAGCTCAGCCACAGCAGCACCGGCACGGCGAGGCCTTTCAGCACCAGCGCCAGCAGGTAGCTGCGGCGCGCGTGCAGCACGGCTTGTTGCAGGGCGGCCTGGTCGTGCAGTTGGCCCAGGGCATCGCGGCTGGCCTGCAGCAGCTGCGGCCATTGCGCCAGCATGGCGCCGCCGCTGGCCAGCATCCACAGCGCCAGCACCGCGGCGGCCACGCGCATCGCCGGGCGCGCCCAGGCCTGGCGCAGGATGCAGCCGGCGCACAGCACGATCAGCGTGAAAGCGGCCAGCAGGTAGGCGATATCCCAGGCCAGCAGCCGGTGCAGCGTGCGCAGGGCGGCGCTGTCGGCGGCGTAGGCGTGGCGCTGGCTCCACAGCAGTTGCGCGTGGCTGAGATACTGCACGCAACCGAACGCCGCCAGCAGCAGCAACAGCCACACCAGCACACGCCACAGCATGAACCGGCGACCGCGCGACAGCGGCTCCGCGCGCATCGCCACCGGCATCAGGATGCCGCCTTCAGCGTGGCCAGGTCGGCCAGCACCTGGGCGGAGTTCTTCTCCGGGTCGACGTCGGTGTAGACCTTGGCGATGTGGCCCTGCGGATCGATCAGGAAGGTGGTGCGCCTGGCGTAGTGCATGCCCATGCGCGAGGTAAGCACGCCGTAGGCGGTGGCGACCGTGCGCTCGGCGTCGGACAGCAGCGGGAATGGCACGTGGTATTTCTCGGCGAACTCGGCGTGGGACTTGACGTCATCCAGGCTCACGCCGACCACGTCGGCACCGGCCTGGCGCAGCCTGGCGATGTCGTCGCGGAAAGTGCATACCTCGGTGGTGCAGCCGGGGGTGAAATCCTTGGGATAGAAGTACAGCACCAGCCAGTGGCCGTGGTAGTCGGCCGGGCTGCGCCAATGGCCGGCCTGGTCCTGCAGGCGAAACGCCGGGGCGGCCTGGCCGACCTGCGGGCCGGCGGCAAACACCGGAGCCGCGAATGCGCACAACAGCGACAGGATGACGAGGCGGGCGAGGCGGCGCATGGCGGTTTCTCCACGACGAAAAACGGGGCGACCTGCGCAGTGTAGCGCCGCTGAAAAGACGAAGGCGCCCGACGGGCGCCCTCGCGGCTTTCCTGGCGGAAACGATCAGGGACGACTGATGGTGAACTTGCCCACCGAGACGCCCAGGTTGACGCCCTCGCCGGTACCGGCCAGCGCCAGCGAGACGGTGCCCTTGGTCAGCACCTGCGCCTGCGAGCTCTTCACCACGCCGGCCTCGGCGCCGGCCTGGGCGTAGTCGCCAAAGACATCGGCGATGCCATGCACGTTGCTGATCTCGCCCTTGCCGTTGTTGATGCGGTACTTGCCCGCGGTGAGACCGCCGCCGACCACGGTGATCTTGACGTTGGCGTGCTGGCCGTTGTCACAGGTGACGCTGCCGGTGCCTTCGGCGTGCTTGTACAGCAACGACCAGCCGGACAGGTTGTAGACCATGTCGCATTTCACGCTGGCGTCGGCGGCATGGGCGTTGCCGGCCGGCAGCACGGTCATCGCGCCGGCGCAGGCCAGCACCAGGGCGGCCATTCCAAAGGTGGACTTGATCATGGACTTTGCTCCTTGTAATGCAGGGATGGAAGGCGGCACCGAACTCTGGCCACGGCGGCCGCCCGCTCGTTGCGCTGCGGCAACGACGTGCGAATCGTGTGCATCGCGGCGTGACAATCGCGTGCAGGCTCATGAACCATCGTTCATCTGCAGGCGCACCGCGGCGTGACGGTTGCCTCGCGGCGTGCGCTCGCCGTAGGGTGGGCCTCGCAGCGCAAGGAGATCGAGATGATCAAGTATTCCCTGGTGGGTTACGACGGCTCGGATGCGTCGCAACGGGCATTCCGGTTCGCGGTCGAGCTGGCCCGCTGCACCGGCGGCCGCGTGCGCGTGGTGTGGGTGCTGCAGGTCAGCGAAGGCGGCGCCGACGCCTGCGCGCTGATGATGGCCGACTCCGGCACCCAGCGTGCGCAGGAACTGCTGGCCGAACTGGCCACGATCGTGCCGGACTCGGCCCAGCTGGTGGACATCGAGCTGACCCACGGCAGCCCCGGCGACGTGCTGCTCAGCCAGGTCGACGAGCACGGCGTGGATCACATCGTGATCGGCCACACCGAACGCGGTGCACTGGCGCGCTGGCTGCTGGGCTCGGTTTCGGGCAACGTGCTGGCGCGCGCGCACGTACCGGTGACGATCGTGCGCTGACGGCAGCGGTTTTCTCAGTGGTCGGCCGCCGGCGTCTCGCGCGGTTTGGCGTCGATCTTGCGCTGCGTCTCCTGCGCGATGTGCAGTTGCCTGACGTCGATCGGCCGGATCTGCGAGATCACGCAGGGCGCGTACGGCCCGCCGGTCAGCACCTTGTCGAAGCGGCTGAACACGGTGCCGGAACTGGAGGTAAGGCCGATCGCCTGCGTGAACGGCAGGTTCTGGCAGGGGCCGTCGAGGTCGAGCAGCCAGGCCTGACTCGGCCGGGTGTAGACCACCACCTGGTGGTCGCCGAGCGGCTCCCACGACCACAGGGTGAAGAAATGGAAACTGCGCACCGGCGCACCGGCCGCGCTGGCGTATGCCGCCTCGCGCTGCCGTTCGCGCTGCGCCAGGGGCACGCTGGAGCAGGCGGCCAGCACGGCAACCAGCGCGAAAACGAGGCAGGAACGAACAGTGGACATGGCGAATCCTCCACGGAAAGACATCACGGACAACGCGCCAACCCGCAGTGACGTGTACCGCGCGACGCTCAGCGCTTGCCCGCCTTGCGCACCGGCTGCCACCTGGCAGGGTCGAAACCGCCGACTTCGTAGACCAGGTGACGATCCCTGGTGCCCTCCACCTGGGTGACGTCCAGCTGCAGCTTGCGGGTCTTCTCCAGCAGCGCGATGAAGGCCTTGTCGTCGCGGATCATCAGCGCCGGTTCGCCGCCGTCGGGGGCGAATGCCTTGATCCGCACCGGCTTGCCGTCGGCCTGGCCGGTGATGGTGCAGTTGCCGCGGCACACGAAGCCGGGCTTGCTGCCATAGAGGAAGGCACTCTGGCCCCAGCTGGTATGCCGGCGCAGCACCAGCCGCACCGGCTCGCCGTCGTCGCCCTGGCTGTAGATGCTGGCGGTCGATTGCGTGCCGCCGGCCATCGGCGCGACCTGGTAGGTCCACAGCGCGGCCAGCCGGTTCTTTTCGCTGTTTTCCTTGTAGCGCTTCTCGATCGCGGGCAACGTCTGCATCACTTCCTTCGCCGCATCGCTGTGCGGGAAGCGTTGCACGATGTCCTTGCCCATCGTCACCACCATCTCGTCGTTGTGCAGTTTCAGCAACTGGCGATAGGTGTCGAGGTTGCGCGCCGCGGTGGCGGCATCGGCCGCGGCTTTCTGCTGTTGCGCGGTGAGCTCGGGCGTGCCCGGGCCTTGCGAACAGCCGGCGAGCAGCACGGCGCAGAAAGCCAGCGGGGCACAACGGAGCAGGACGCGATTCATCGACGGCATACCAGGCGAAGGGCAGCGGCTAGCTTGGAACGATCCGCGGTCGCGGTGCAACCGCGCGGGATGCTTTCAGCTCTCGCTGGCCATGATCGAATCGACGTGCTCCACCCGCCTGATCCGATCCAGCCATACCCGCTGGTGCCACGTCGGAACATCCGGGCGCTCCAGCTGCACCTCGGCGTTGATGCCTTCGCGGCCCTGCGGGTCGCGAAACACCTGCACGCTGGGCCGCATGCTGACCACGCCGTCGCAACTGCTGCCATCGCTCAGCAACAGCACCACGTGGCCATTGGCAGGCAGCTGGTGCACCAGTGCCTCCAGTCGATCGATGTCGTCCTCGCGGACGAGGACGCTGGGTGCGTTTTGGCCCATGCGACAGCCCTCACTGACCAGTGGAAGCCCGACCCTATCCGCGCCCGCGGCAAGGGCGCGTCAACGAAGCGCGCCCGGGGACGGGAACGGATATGCTGCCAGCCCGCGAGAACCCATGGAGCCGTCCCGTTGATCACCACGTCGCCCAGCGAATTCCTGCACGCCTTCGCCACACTCGCGCCACGGGACGGCGCCGCCGCCACGGCGCGCGCCGCCTATCTGGTGGCCCCGGCAGAGTTCGCCCTGGCGGCGGAATCGGCACGCGACAACCGCTACATGGACATGAACCTGGCGGTCGACCCGCTCAAGGCGCTGGCCCAGCACGGAGCGCTGGCGCAGGCACTGCGCGCGGATGTGCCGGTGTTCACCTTCCCCGGCGATCCGGCAACGCCTGACGCGGTGTTCCCCAACAATGTGTTCGCCACCGCATCGGGGCGGCTGATCGTCGGCCGCATGCGCCATCCGGTGCGCCAGCGCGAGGCCGAACGCCACGACATCCGCGCCTTCTTCGGCGAGGTGCTGGGCTATGACGAGATCGACCTGTCCGGCTGCGAGGGCCTGGTCGCCGAACTGACCGGCTCGCTGGTCATCGACCGCGCCCGCGGCGTCGGCTACTGCGGCCTCAGCGAACGCTGCGACATGGCTGGCGCGCAAGCCATGCACAAGGCTTTCGACTTGCGCCTGACCTACTGTTTCGAGCTGGCCGACGCCGAATACCACACCAACGTGTTGCTGACTCTGCTCGCCAGCCGCGCGGCGATCATCGCGGCCGATGGCTTCCGCGATCCGGCCGCGGCACAGGCGATCGCCACGGCGTATGGCGATCGCGCGATCTGGCTGACGCCGGCACAGAAGCAGGCGTTCGCCGGCAACGCCATCACGCTCTCCGACGAGCGCGTGTGGATGAGCGCCCGCGCCGCCGCCTCGCTCACCGGCGCACAGCGCGCGGCGCTGGCCGGTTACGGCTTCACCATCGGCGCAGTGGAACTGGGCGAGATCGAGAAGGCCGGCGGCAGCCTGCGCTGCTGCGTGGGCGAGATCTACTGATCGCGAGCCGGGAGATCTCCGCGGATCGCCAGCACCAGACGAATCAGCGCTTCGCGGGCCCGCCGACGCGGCTGGAATTGCACGCACTGAACAAGGGCGCGACGTACGTGGTGACGGTGGAGGCATCCGACGAACGCGGGGGGTCGGGGCTGTCGCGGATCGCGGTGCCGGAACCCCGAGCTTGCAGCTGGCGGTGCGGTACGTTCTGATGCACGGGTGATCACCGTCCATCATCTCGACAACTCGCGCTCGCAGCGCATCCTGTGGCTGCTGGAAGAGCTCGGCCTGCCATACGAGATCAAGCGTTACCTGCGCGATCCCGGGACCATGCTGGCCCCGGCGGAGCTGCGCGCGGTGCACCCGCTGGGCAAGTCGCCCGTCATCACGGACGGCGAACTCACGCTGGCCGAATCCGGCGCGATCGTCGAGTACCTGGCCGATCGCCACGGCGCCGGCACGCTGATTCCCGCGCACGGCACGCCCGAACGGCTGCGCTGCAACTACTGGCTGCATTACGCCGAAGGGTCGGCGATGCCGCCGCTGCTGCTCAAGCTGGTGTTCCGGCGCGTCGAGGCGGCGCCGATGCCGTTCTACGCCAGGCCGGTGGCGAAGCGCATCGCGCGTACGGCGCAGCGCGGTTTCGTCGATCCGCAACTGAAACTCCATCTCGACTACATGGAAGGCGAGCTGGGCCAGCGCGACTGGTTCGTCGGCGACCGCTTCAGCGTGGCGGACATCCAGCTGAGTTTTCCGCTGGAAGCCTTCGCTGCGCGCGGCGGACTGGATGCACGTCATCCGCGGCTGTCCGCCTTCCTGCAGCGCATCCATGCGCGGCCCGCCTACCAGCGCGCGCTGCAGCGCGGCGGCGAGTATCGGCTCGGCGGCTGAACGGCGCGATGGTCACGGCGACCTGGTTTTACGCGGTGGTCACGGCGCCACAGGCAGATTGGCGTTCCCGCTGTACCTGAAGGAGACCGCCATGCATCACCGGGAAATCGAGCAGCATCTTCGCGATGCCGCGGAGGTCGCCGCCGAGCGTGCCGGCGACCGTGCGCACGAATACGCCGACGGCGCCGGCAGCGCGATGCGTGGCCTGTTCCGGCACGGCCAGCGCATCCGCGACCGCTTCTCCGACCGCGGCAGCGACTACCGGCGGCAATTGACGCGCGTCGCCGGCGATCTCGCCGACGAGGCGAACTACCGCTATCGCCGCGCACGCCGCCAGGTGCAGCGGCATCCGGTGGCCACGGTCGCGATCATCGCCGGCACCATCGGCGCGTTCCTGCTGTTGCGTCGCGCATTCCGCAGCGACGACGAATGAACCACTGAACCACGCGCAAGCCGCCCCGGCACCGGTAATGGCCGGCGTCGTGGCGGCATGCCGCCGAGTCGCTGCTAAGCTGCGACTTGCCCTTCCGGCGGTCGTCGCATGGCTCGCACCGATCTCACTTTCCATCACCCGGTCGCATTCTGGCTTGGCTGTGCCGCGGTGATCGCCGGCGTGCTGGCGCATCTGCCGATGCTGGCGATGGCCGCGCCGATGCACTACCGGCTCGCCGGCATGCCGATGGACGGCCTGATGCTCGCCGGCATGGCGCTGGTGCCGCTGGGCGTGCTGCTGGCGGCCTACGGGCTGATGCCGCGGATGGAGCAGATGCGCCGCACCGCCCATCCGGATCGCGGCGCGGTGTCGTTCCACGTCGCCGACAACGTGCCGCTCAACCGCGAGCACTGGAAGCTGGTCGGCGTGCTCACCGTCGCGCTGGCGGTGGACGTGATGAAGCCGGCCACGATCGGCTTCGCGATGCCGGGCATGGCGGCCGAGTACGGCATCAGCGGTTCCACCGCGGGCTTCCTGGCCTTGTCGGCGCTGACCGGCACCGTGGTCGGCTCGGTGGTGTGGGGCCGGCTGGGCGATCTGTTCGGCCGCCGCGCGGCGATCCTGCTGTCGGCGCTGATGTTCATGGGCACGGCCATCTGCGGCGCGATGCCGGCGTTCGGCGGCAACCTGGTGATGTGCTTCATGATGGGCGCCGCCGCCGGCGGCATGTTGCCGATCACCTTCACCCTGATGGCCGAGACCATCCCCACCCGCCATCGCGGCTGGTTGCTGGTGGCGCTCGGCGGCGTCGGCACCTCGGCCGGCTACCTGCTCGCTTCCGGCGCGGCGACGCTGTTCGAGCCGACCTACAGCTGGCGCTCGCTGTGGCTGCTGAACCTGCCCACCGGTGCGCTGATCGTGCTGCTCAACCGCTACATTCCCGAGTCGCCGCGCTTTCTCGCGCTGAGTGGCCTGGAGGACCAGGCGCGCGCGGTGCTGCGCCGCTTCTCGGGCCAGGCGGCATCGACCGACGCCTTGAGTGCCGGCGTGGTCGTCGCGCCGACGATCGCGGCGCGCGTCGGCATGCGCCAGTTGCTGCGTGGCCGCCACGCGGCGATCACCTGGGGCCTGCTGACCTGCGCCGTCGCCTGGGGCCTGGCCAACTTCGGCTTCCTGCTGTGGCTGCCGGCGAACCTGGTCACGCTGGGCGTCGACGCCCAGGCCAGCGCGGCGCTGCTGGCGCGCTCGGCGATCCTCGCCCTGCCCGGCATCGGCCTGGTGGTGTGGGGCTACCAGCGCTGGAGCAGCATCCGCACGCTGGTGCTGTTCATCGCGCTGACCGCCGCGGCGCTGCTGCTGTTTTGCATGATTGGGGCCATGCAGTTGCGCTCGCCGGCGCTGACCACCACCGCCACGGTGCTGTTGCTGCTGAGTATCAGCGGGGTGATCGCCACGCTGATCCCGTACGCGGCGGAGATCTATCCCGCGCACCTGCGCAGCAGCGGTGCCGGGCTGATCGCCGGCGGCTCGAAGTTCGGCGGCATCCTCGGCGCGGTGGTCGGCGTGGCCGGGTTGTTCGAGCATTTCGCGCTGTCGGCGCTGCTGATCGCGCTGCCGATGGCGGTCGCCGCGGCGATGCTCGCCCGGCGCGGCATCGAGACCCGCGGCCACGCACTGGAAGCGATCCAGCAGGCGCTGGCGAAATAGCGCGCAAGAAAAAGCCGCCCCGAAAGGCGGCTTCCCCGGCCCGTATCGCGGGCGATCACACGGTCAGCGGATTGGGCTTGTCCGGATCGAGCTTGTACTCCTTGATCGCGCGGCTGACGTCCTTGGCGTTGACCTTGCCTTCCTTTGCCAGCGCGGCCAGCGCGGCGTGGGCGATCCAGTAGCGGCTGATCTCAAAGAACTCGCGCAGGTGCTCGCGGGTATCGGAGCGACCATAGCCGTCGGCGCCCAGGGCGGTGAACGAGCGACCCTCGGGCACGAAAGCGCGCACCTGGTCGACCACGCCGCGCACGTATTCGCTGGCGGCGATCACCGGGCCGTCGCGCCCGGCCAGGTTGGCGGTGACGTGCGGCACGCGCTGCTTCGCTTCCGGATGCAGGCGGTTCCAGCGCTCGCAGTCGAAGCCGTCGCGCGACAGTTCGCTGAAGCTGGGGCAGGACCAGATGTCGGCCTTCACGCCGAAGTCGGCATCCAGCAGCTCGGCCGCCGCAATCGCCTCGATCAGCGAACCGCCCGCCGCCATCAGCTGCACGCACGGCGCGCCGTTCTTGCCCTTGCTCTTGCCCTTGCCTGAATCCCGATTCCCCAATCCCGAGTCCCGGAACAGATACATGCCCTTGACGATGCCGTCGTAGCAGCCCTCGGGCATGTCCGGGTGGACATAGTTCTCGTTGGTGGTGGTGATGTAATAGAAGACGTCCTGCTGCTCTTCGTACATCTCCTTGACGCCGTGGTGCAGCAACACCGCCACCTCGTACGACCAGGTCGGGTCGTAGGCGCGGCAGTTGGGGAAGGTGCCGGCCATCAGGTGCGAGGCACAGTCCGAATGCTGCAGGCCTTCGCCGGGGAAACTGGCGCCGGCGGTGGCGCCGACCAGGAAGCCGCGCGCGCGCTGGTCGCCAGCGGCCCAGATCAGGTCGCCGATGCGCCGGAAGCCGAAGAACGAGTAGTAGATGAAGAACGGCAGCATCGGCTGGTTGGACAGCGAATAGCTGGTGCCCGCCGCGATCCACGCCGACACGCCGCCAGCCTCGGAGATGCCTTCCTGCAGCACCTGGCCGTCCTGCGCCTCGCGGTAGTACAGCAGCTGGTCGGCATCCTGCGGACGATACTTCTGGCCGAACGGCGCGTAGATGCCGATCTGCCGGAACATGCCCTCCATGCCGAAGGTGCGCGCCTCGTCGGCCACGATCGGCACCACGCGCGGGCCGAGCTGCTTGTCGCGCAGCAACAGGTTCATGCCGCGCACCAGCGCCATGGTGTTGGAGATCTCGCGCTCGCCGCTGCCCTTGGTGATCTGCTCGAACGCGGACAACTCCGGCGCCTTGCACGGCACGTCGGTGCGGCGGCGGCGCTGCGGCAGGAAGCCGCCCAGCGCGCGACGGCGTTCCAGCATGTATTCCACCTCCGGCGAGTTCGGGCCGGGGTGGTAGTACGGCACGCTGTCCAGCTTGTCGTCGGGCACCGGAATCTGGAAACGATCGCGGAACGTGCGCACGGCATCGCCGGTCATCTTCTTCTGCTGATGGGTGGGGTTCTCCGCCTCGCCCGAGCCGATGCCCATGCCGTAACCCTTCACCGTCTTGGCCAGGATCACCGTGGGCATGCCCTTGGTGTTCACCGCCGCGTGGTAGGCGGCGTAGACCTTGTGCGGATCGTGGCCGCCGCGATTCAGGCGCCAGACGTCGTCATCGCTGAAGTTGGCCACCATCTCGCGGGTCTGCGGGTACTTGCCGAAGAAATGCTCGCGCGTGTAGGCGCCGCCGAAGGCCTTGCAGGCCTGGTATTCGCCGTCCACGGTTTCCATCATCAGCTTGCGCAGCGTGCCGTCCTTGTCGCGCGCCAGCAGCGCATCCCAGTAGCTGCCCCAGATCACCTTGATGGCGTTCCAGCCGGCGCCGCGGAACACGCCCTCCAGCTCCTGGATGATCTTGCCGTTGCCGCGCACCGGGCCGTCCAGCCGCTGCAGGTTGCAGTTGATCACGAAGATCAGGTTGTCCAGGCCTTCGCGGCCGGCCAGCGAGATCGCGCCCAGCGATTCCGGCTCGTCCACTTCGCCGTCGCCGAGGAAGCACCATATCTTGCGGTCGGTCTTGGGTATCAGGCCGCGGTTCTCCAGGTAGCGGAAGAACTGCGCCTGGTAGATCGCCTGGATCGGACCCAGCCCCATCGACACGGTGGGCACCTGCCAGTAGTCCGGCATCAGCCACGGGTGCGGATAGGAAGTGAGCGACTGCTCGCCGCCGACCACGTCGGCGCGGAACAGGTCGAGCCGCTCCTCGCTGATGCGGCCTTCGAGGAAGGAGCGCGCATAGATGCCGGGGCTGATGTGGCCCTGGTAGCCGATCAGGTCGCCGGGGTGGTCGGCGCTGGGGGCGCGCCAGAAATGGTTGAAGCCCACGTCGTACAGCGTGGCCGAGGAGGCAAAGCTGGCGATGTGGCCGCCCAGCGAACCGGGCCGGCGGTTGGCGCGCACCACCATCGCCATCGCGTTCCAGCGGATCAGGCAGCGGATGCGCCACTCCATCGCCGCATCGCCGGGGCTCTTGGCCTCCATCCCGGGCGGGATCGTGTTGACGTATTCGGTGGTCGGGTTGAACGGCAGGTAGCCACCCGAGCGACGGGTGGTGTCGACCATCTTCTCCAGCAGGTAATGCGCGCGCTCGGTACCGTCGTGCTGGATCACCGCATCGAGCGAATCGATCCACTCGCGGGTTTCGGTGGGGTCAAGATCCTGGTCCAGGATTTCGTCGAGCTGGTCCATCGGGGTTCTCCACGGCACCGTGGGGTGTGCCTGCAAAAGGTTCGCGCCGCCGGGGCCGCGGCGCGACAACGGCTTAGTTTAGCGGTCTGGGCGGGTGCCAGCCAAATAATGGTCCATGCGTCAGCGTATGAACGCCGGCACAAGCCACGAAAGCCGAACATCCGGCTATCTCTGCAGGATCGCTATGCTCTGACCCAGCGCCGAGGAGGTTCTCCAAGGTGCCTCGGTGCTGCCGACAAACCTCAGGCCGTGATAACCGAGTTTGTCCGCCCACAACTCGATCTGCGAACGTTCCAGAAACTGGTTGAGGTGCGGCAGCGTTGCCGAGCGTTGCACATCGACCGTGGCCTTGAACTGCGCCCAGTGATCCGGCTCGGAAAACTCCAGGAACGAAAACATCACCACTCCATCCGGGCGAACCACGCGGCGCAGTTCCTCCAGGTAGATGTAGCTTTCGTGATGCAACAGATGAGTAAACACGCTGAATGCCGTTGCCATGTCGCAAGATGCGTCCGGCAGAGGTACCGCAAGTGAACGGTTCAGGATGAAACGGTAATTCTTCGGCGATTTCTTCTTTGCATATCTCAGCAACGCTTTGACGACGTCGATGCCGCAATACTCGATGGACATTTTTCGCCCAAGCGCCGCGGCAAGGCGGCCACTGCCGCAGCCCAGGTCCACCAGAGAGTGACCATCGCGCAGACCGGCATGGCCGACAATGTCCGCCTCTATCTGGCCGATTTGTTCGTAACCCCCACCTCCTACGGCACGGCTCATCGCCTCGTCCAGCGAATATTTCCAACGCAATCGCCTGACCAGACGTTCGTAGTCTTCAACGAAGTGAAATTTTGCCATCGTGTTTCCTGTCGAAACCTGCCACGTGAACGTGCGAACAGGTGTCATTGCATCATGGCCACATGATTGGGACGGCGCGGCTGCCGTCGCCCGGCGCGAAGAGTCGGCACATCACCGCCACATGGTTAGCGCATCAACCGCGCCGGCTGCCCTGCGCGGCGCGGATCTGCGCATCGACCGCGGCCACCGCGGTCATGTTGACGATGCGGCGCACGGTGGAGGCTGGCGTGAGGATGTGCGCGGAGCGGTTGACGCCCATCAGGATCGGCCCGATCGAGACGCCGTCGGTCATCACCCGCACGATGTTGTAGGCGATGTTGGCCGCGTCCAGGTTCGGCATCACGAACAGGTTGGCGCGACCGCTGAGCGTGGTGTGCGGGAACATGCGCTGGCGCAGCGCCTCGTCCCAGGCGGTGTCGGCCTGCATCTCGCCGTCCATGTCCAGCTTGGGCGCGCGCGCCTTGAGGATCTGCCAGGCCTTGCGCATCTTCGCCGCGCTGGGGTTGTCGTGGCTGCCGTAGTTGGAGTGCGAGAGCAGTGCCACCTTGGGCTCGATGCCGAAGTTCTTCAGCCGGTAGCAGGCCTGCAGCGTCGCCTCGGCGATCTGCTCGGCGGTGGGATCGACCTGCACGTGGGTGTCGAGGAAGAACCACGCGCCCTTGTCGTTGATCACGCCGCTCATCGCCGAGGTGCACGACACGCCCGGGTCGAGCCCGAACACGCTGCGCAGGTAGCCGAGTTTCTTGTGGTAGCGACCCACGATGCCGCAGATCATGGCGTCCGCCTCGCCGCGTTCGACCATCATCGCGGCGATCAGGGTCGGCCGCGAGCGCAGCAGGTTCTTCGCCGCCGCCGGGCTGACCCCGCGCCGCTCGGTCATGGCGTGGTACTGCTGCCAGTAGTCGTTGAAGCGCGGGTCGTCGTGGATGTTGGTCAGCTCGAAATCCACGCCGGCGCGCATGCGCAGGCCCAGCCGCTGGATGCGCGTGTCGATCACGTCCGGGCGGCCGATCAGGATCGGCCGCGCGATGCGCTCGTCGATCACCGTCTGCACCGCGCGCAGCACGATCTCCTCCTCGCCCTCGGCGTACACCACCCGCTTGGGATCGGCGCGGGCGCGCTCGTACACCGGCTTCATCAGCAGGCCGGTGCGGTAGATGAACTGGCCGAGTTTCTCCTTGTAGGCGTCCATGTCCACGATCGGCCGGGTGGCCACGCCCGAATCCATCGCGGCCTGCGCCACCGCGGGCGCCAGCATCACCAGCAGGCGCCGGTCGAACGGGCGCGGGATCAGGTATTCCGGGCCGAAACAGGGGATCTCGCCGCCGTAGGCACTGCCCAGGTCGGAGGCCTCCATGCGTGCCAGCGCGGCGATCGCGCGCACGCAGGCGGTCTTCATCGCCTCGTTGATCACGGTGGCGCCCACGTCCAGCGCACCGCGGAAGATGTAGGGGAAGCACAGCGCGTTGTTGACCTGGTTCGGATAATCCGAACGGCCGGTGGCGATGATGCAGTCCGGCCGCACCGCCTTGGCGTCTTCCGGGGTGATCTCGGGGTTCGGGTTGGCCAGCGCCAGGATCACCGGGCGCTCGGCCATCGTGGCGACCATCTCCGGCTTGAGGATGCCGCCGGCGGACAGGCCCAGGAACACGTCCGCCCCCGCCACGATCTCGGCCAGGCTGCGCTTGGGCGTGTCGCGCGCGTAGCGCGCCTTGTCCGGGTCGAGGTTGCTGCGGCCGGTGTGGATCACGCCCTCGCGGTCGAACGCGAGGATGTTCTCCGGCCGCACGCCCAGCGCCACCAGCATGTCGAGGCAGGCGATGCCGGCTGCACCGGCGCCGGTGGTGGCGAGCTTGATGTCCGCGATGTTCTTGCCGACCACCTCCAGCGCATTGACCAGGGCGGCGCCGACGATGATCGCGGTGCCGTGCTGGTCGTCGTGGAACACCGGGATCTTCATCCGCTCGCGCAGCTTGCGCTCGACGATGAAGCACTCCGGCGCCTTGATGTCCTCCAGGTTGATGCCGCCGAAGGTGGGCTCCAGGCTGGCGATGATCTCGACCAGCTTGTCCGGGTCGTTCTCGTCGATCTCGATGTCGAACACGTCGATGCCGGCGAACTTCTGGAACAGGATGCCCTTGCCTTCCATCACCGGCTTGGCCGCCAGCGGCCCGATGTCGCCCAGACCAAGCACCGCGGTGCCGTTGGTGATCACCGCCACCAGGTTGGAGCGTACGGTGTACTCCGCCGCCGTCGCGGGGTCCTCGACGATCGCGTCGCACGCCGCCGCCACGCCCGGCGAATACGCCAGCGACAGGTCGCGCTGGGTCAGCAGGGCGGTGGTCGGGGTGATCTTGATCTTGCCCGGCCGCGGATGACGGTGATACTCCAGCGCGGCGAGGCGCAGTTCTTCGGGGAGGGCCATGGGAGGGGCTTTTTTCCAGTGAGTGGGCGCCATCGCGCGAGCGCGGATGGCTGGCGAGAATGTTAGCACCTGGGCCTGCGTCGCTGGCCCACGCCCGGCGCCCTCACGCGCCCGGCAGCAGGTCGTCCTCGCGCACCCGATCCATGTGGATGCCGTTGATGAACACCGAGAACGCCAGCTTTCCGGCCAGCCCGTGCACGTGCTGCATCCATGGCGGCAGCCAGCGCGGCGGCACGATCGCGCCGGAGGCGAAATGCGGCTGCAGGCTGATCACGTCGTGCAGCGCCAGCTTGCCGGCGAACAGATAGCGCAGCAGATCCAGCCGGCGCTGGCGCAGGGCCCAGCGGAAGAACGTGTGCACGGTGAGCAGGCCGGACAGGTAGACGTTGTCCTTGGCGAACACCGCGCCGCCGCCCGGCGGCACGCCACGGAACACCCGCTGCGCCGAGTGGAAGCTGTCGGCCACGCTCTGCCCGCGCGCATGGAAGTAGCGATAGACCTCGACGAAATCGGCGCCGCCCAGTGCCATGTCGATCGCCACGATGCGCAGGCTGATGCGTTTCAGCCGGGCGATGTCGATCGCCCCCGACATCAGCTCGGCGAATACCGCCAGCCCTTCCTGGGTGGCGGTGACCCGCGGCGAGGTGCGCCCCAGCGACGCCAGCAACGGCTGGCGCCGGCCGTTCAGCGCGGTCAGCGAATGCACGAAGGCCTCGTGCGCCAGCAACTGGTGGTGGTCGTACTGGCTGAAGCTGGCGCCGCCGCGCAGGCGGATGCGGGTGGCGCCGGCGGCGGCCTTGGCGGTGAGCTCGGGATCGACCTCGACGCGGATCGTGCCGTCGCCGAAGAAGACATCCAGCGTCTCGGCCAGCGCCGCGCGCAGCACCTCCGCGTCGATGTCGCCGCCGTCGTCGGCGAGCAGGTCGGCGCCCAGTTCGTCGGACAGCTCGACGAAATAGCGCGCGGCATCCAGGTTGCTGCGCTGGCTGCCGGGGATGCGGTCGTCCGGCTTGCCGTACAGCGCGATCGACGGCGCGGTCACGCCGGCCGTACCCACCGCTTCGAGCATCTGCGCGGCGACCTGCCAGGACTCGGCGGTGCGGCGCAGGTACTCGCCCAGCGGATCGCCCGCGCCGACCTCCACCGCCGCCGTCTCGATCGCCGCCAGTTCGGTGCGCGCCGCCGCCAGTCCGGGCACCTGGTAGGACACCGCCGGCAGGCTGAAGCGGCCCTGGCCGTAGGCCTCGATCATGCGGTTTTCCAGCGACGCGGGCCACGCCACCGTGGGCAATATGTGGATGCCGCGCACCGCCGCCAGCAAGCGCTGGTCCAGCGCCGCGTAGCGTTGCAGCTCCGGTGCAATGGCCGCGTTCATCGCGAGACCCCGGCACGCCGCGCACCGTCGGCGCGAATTCTTCCCGGGCCGCCCCCGCGCGCCATCGAACTACTCCCGCTCGCGCTTGACGCGGTGGCCGCGCGGCGGCTCCAGCGGGCGGCCGCCGCGCTGACGGCGCAATCGCGCTTCGAGGGTGGCGGCTTGTTCCTCGCGCTCGTCGTGCAGCTTGAGATAACTGCGCCAGCGCTCGGCGCTCAGCTCGCCGGTGTCCAGCGCCACCTGCACCGCGCAACCGGGCTCGCTGCCGTGGCCGCAATCGGCGAAGCGGCACTGCTCGGCGAGCGCCTCGATGTCGGCGAACAGGTCGAGCTGCTCCTCGCCGGTCAGTTTCAGCTCGCGCATGCCGGGGGTGTCGATCAGGCAACCGCCCGAAGGCAACTGCAGCAGCGCGCGGTGGGTGGTGGTGTGGCGACCGCGGCTGTCGTGGCTGCGCACGGCGGCGGTGGCCATGGTCGCGGTGCCGAACAAGGTATTCGTCAACGTCGATTTGCCGGCGCCGGAGGAGCCCACCAGCACCGCGCTGTCACCCGGCTGCAGGTAGCGCGCCAGCTCCTGCGCGCTGGCGGGGTCCTTGCAGTTGAGCGCATGGATCGGCGTGTCCTGCGGCAGGCGCGCGCGCAGCGCGGCGACCTTCGCCGCCGCATCCTCGTGCTTGTCCAGCTTGCTCAGCAGCACCACCGGCTGCGCGCCGGAGCCTTCGGTCAGCGACAGGTAGCGCTCGATGCGGGCGGGGTTGAAGTCGCCGTCCAGCCCGGTCAGCACCAGCACGTAGTCGACATTGGTGGCGATCAGCTGGCGCTCGTAGCGCTCGCCCGCGGCGGCGCGCGACAACATGCTGCGGCGCGCTCCCACGCTGACGATGTGCGGCGGCGTGCCGTCGGCCACCTCCACGAAATCGCCCACCACCGGTCGCTCGGCGGGGTCGATGCCGCGCTTGAGGAAGCGGCCGTCCGGCTGCGCGCCGAACAGTGCGTGGCCATCGTGCAGTTCATAACCGGCGCGATGCTGCGCCACCACCCGCGCCAGGCGCAGGCCGCCGGCCGGCAGGCGGTCGCCGCGCCAGCCGATATGCCGCAGCCGCTCGATCGTTTCGACATCACTCATGGCGAGGCTTGCCTGGCATGGTGGGGCGATTATGCCCTGCCCGGCCACGGCCCGACGATGGCCAGCGTCGCGCCCGCCGATCGGCTCGCGCTGCACTGCATCACGCTGCTAGCATCCACGTCGCCGGCGTTCGCGCCGTTTCCCACCCGCAAAGGAACCCAGGCGTTGGCTCCGATCATCCCCAGTGCGCACCTGGCAGACGTGCGCTACGAGATCCGCGGTGCGCTGACCCGCCGTGCCCGCGAGCTGGAATCCGCCGGACGCGACATCATCAAGCTGAATATCGGCAACCCCGGCCGCTACGGCTTCGAGGCGCCGGCGCACCTGCGCGAGGCGATCGCCAGCCACCTGCACGAGAGCGACGCCTACGGCCACGAGCAGGGACTGGAAGCGGCGCGCGAGGCGATCGCCGCGCAGCAACGCAGCCGCGGAGCGCGGCACGTGCAGCCCGAGCGCATCTTCATCGGCAATGGGGTCAGCGAACTGATCGACCTGGCTTTGCGGGCTCTGCTGCAGCCCGGCGACGAGGTGCTGCTGCCGAGCCCGGACTACCCGCTGTGGAGCGCGGCCACCATCCTCAACGGCGGACGGCCGCAGTACTACCGCTGCCCGGCCAGCCGCGGCCACCTGCCCGACCCGGACGAGGTGGAGGCGCTGGTCACCCCGCGCACCCGCGCGCTGGTACTCATCAACCCCAACAACCCGACCGGCGCGGTCTATCCGCGCGAGCTGCTGCAGCGGCTGGCCGAAGTCGCAGCGCGGCACGGCCTGTTGCTGCTCGCCGATGAAATCTACGACGAGATCCTCTACGACGGCGCGCACTTCCAGCCACTGGCGGAAGTCGCCGGTGAATTGCCCTGCCTGAGCTTCGGCGGGCTCAGCAAGGTGCATCGCGCCTGCGGCTATCGGGTCGGCTGGATGAGCCTGTCCGGCGCGCCCGCGGGAACGTCGGTGTATCGCGACGCGCTGCAACTGCTGGCCGCATTGCGTCTGTGCGCCAACGTGACCGCGCAGTGGGCGGTGCCGCCCGCCTTGCAGGACGCGCCGACGATCGGCGCCCTGACCGCGCCGGGCGGGCGCCTGCACGAGGCGCGCGCGGCGGTGCTGCAGGGAGTCGCCGCCAGCGAACACCTCGACCTGGTGGCGCCGGCCGGCGCGTTGTATGCGTTTCCCGCGGTGCGCGCCGAACGCATCCCGCAGTTCGACGACGAATCCTTCGCCCTGCGCCTGCTCGAAGAGGAGTCGGTGCTGGTGGTGCCCGGCAGCAGCTTCAACGTGTCGCGCAGCCGCCACTTCCGGCTGACCCTGCTGCCGCCGCCCGCGCAGCTGCACGAGGTGTTCGTGCGGATCGAGCAGGTGCTGCAGCGGATGGCGCGCGAACAGGCGGACAACGCCGTCATCGCGGCCTGAGGCTTGCCGATGCCCGCATCCCGCTCGCCGCTGCGTCACCTCGCGCTCGGCGATTCCTACACCGTCGGCGAAGCCGTGGCCGCGAACGCGTGCTGGCCCGCGGTGCTGGCGCAGCAGCTGCGCCGCGGCGGCGTGGCGGTCGACGAGCCATGCCTCGTGGCCGTCACCGGCTGGACCACCGACGAGCTGGCACGAGGCATGGACCAGGCCGCGCTGGCGCCGCCCTACGATCTGGTCACCCTGCAGATCGGCGTCAACAACCAGTATCGCGGCCGCAGCCTCGATGAATACGCGACGCAGTTCGCCGCCTTGCTCGAACGCGCCATCGCGCTGGCCGGCGGGCGCGTCGCGCGGGTGCTGGTGGTCTCCATCCCCGATTGGGGCGTCACCCCCTTTGCCCGCGAACAAGGCCGCGATGCGGCGCGGACCGCCCGCGAACTGGACGATTTCAACGCGTGTGCCCGCGGCCTGGCGGCAAGCCGCGGCGTCCGCTTCGTCGACATCACCCCGATCTCGCGCCGGCATCCCGAGCTGGTCGCCGCGGACGGCCTGCATCCGTCGGCGGAGCAATATGCGCTGTGGGCAGAAGCGATCGCGCCAGCCGCGCGTGCGGCGTTGTCGCGGCAACCTTGAAAGCTTCGCTGCCCGCCGTCATCTCCACGGCGTATCATTTGCCCCTTTCCCCGGAGCCCTGCATGTCACTGGACAACACCACCCGCGAACGCATCGAAGGCCTGCTCAAGGAGCACCGCGTGGTGCTGTTCATGAAAGGCGACCGCCACCAGCCGATGTGCGGTTTCTCCGCCGCCGCGACCAACACGCTCAACGAGCTGCTGCCGGAGTACCACACGGTCAACGTGCTGGACGACCCGGAGATCCGCGAGGGCATCAAGCTCTACGGCGAGTGGCCCACGATCCCGCAGCTGTACGTCGGCGGCGAGCTGATCGGCGGCGCCGACATCATCAGCCAGATGTACCGCAGCGGCGAGCTGCATGCGGTGTTCGGCATGCCGGCACCGGATCGCACCCCGCCGGAAATCACCATCACCGACGCCGCCGCCGAGGCGATCCGCCAGGGCACGGCCAATGCGCAAGGCATGGTCCTGCACCTGGAGATCGGTCCGGATCACGGCGCCGGCTTCCAGCTGGCGCCGGCCGGCGAACACGACGTGGTGACGCAGTCCAACGGACTGGAAGTGCATTTCGACCCCGCCAGCGCCCAGCGCGCGCGCGGCATCGTGATCGACTGGGTTTCCACCGTGCAGGGCGAGGGACTCAGCCTGACCTTCCCCGGCGCGAAGTAAGCACGCCTTCGCCCACCCGGCCGGCTCTCCGCCGGCCCGGGCGGCCGGACGCCATCAGGCTTGTGCAGGCGGGGCGCTGGCGTCGTTGAAATCGCTGATCGCCTCGACCAGGTCGGTCACCGCGGCCCGCTCGGCCTCGCTCAGGTCGGGGTTCCAGCTGTCCAGGATCAGTACCACGCGGGTTTCACCGCTGCGGTTCCATGCCTCGTGCAGGAAGGTGTCGTCGAACGTCACGCACTTGCCGGGCTGCCAGGCATGCTCCTGGCCACCGACGTTGATGGCGCAATGCTCCGGCACGATCAGCGGCAGATGGGTGACCAGCCGGGTGTTGGTGACCCCGCGATGCGGCAGGATGTGCGTGCCCGGGCGCAGCACCGAGAACAGCGTCTCCGGCGCGTGGTCGCGGATGCGCACCAGCGGCAAACTGTCGAGGATGCCGACGGTGATCGGGCAAGCCGCGCAATGGTCGTCGTAGCGCTTGCCGTGGCGGTAGAAGAAGTACGCGTCCCACGCCGCATCGTCCTTGCCCCACGACTTCAGCATCTCGCCGGTCGCCGGGCCGGCGGACGTGCCCAGGAAGGGTTCGAGATCGCGCGCTGCGCCCAGCTGCTCTTCCAGTTCGCCCCGAATATCGCCGGTTGCCTGCTCGAGCGCTTCCAGCCACGGGAAACGCGAGCGCTCGTAGTAGGGCTGGCTCGGCACGCCGGCGAAGTAGAGGAATTTCGGCTGCTGGCGGGCGTCGGGGATGTTCGCCGGCTGCTCGCCAAGATAGATCGAAAGGCTTTGCTCGACGCGGGTCAGCTCCGACGCGCCGTAACGATCGCGCAGCGGCTCCAGCACCTCGCTGAACAAGCGGCGACGTTCGCGGTTCACGTAGTTGATGGCGTACTTCACCAGCTCGCGCACGGCCGGTGCGGTGGTCTGGTCGTTCGTCCAGCGGCCCTGGTTCTGCGCCGTGCGGATGGCGGTGTACCAGGTCACCAGCGCATCGTGCGCGCGCCCGAGCTGTTCCTGGGCCACGCCCAGCTGCAGCCGCGCGACAAATGCCTGCGGCGCCAGTTGCAGGCTGCGCTGCAGCGTGCCGGCGGCGTCGCCGAAATCGCCATTGGCCAGTTGCACTGCCCCCAGCAGTTGCAACAGGTCGACCCGCTCCGGTTCCCGCGCGACAGCGTGCAATGACAGATCCCTCGCCGGAACCAGCTCGCCGCGCGCGTAATGGCGGCTGGCCAGGAAACTCAGCGCCTCGACATCGTGCGGCAGCAGTTCCAGCAGGTGACGGAAGAACTGCTCGGCCGTTTCCGGGTCACGCCGTTGCAACCGCTCGTGGGCGGCGCGGCGGCAGGCTTCGGGAGTCAGCGGGTGGGTCATGTCCATGGAACAGTGCCTTGGAGTGCTGCCGTGCGCCAGCACGGGGCGGGAGCCAAACGGGCATAATACGCGTTCATTGCCGCTCGATGGTGGCAGCCGGACTGCGCTGGACGCGCCTTCGGCCACGGCTCACCCAAACCGGATCGTGGAGAAAGCATGGCAACGCGGCTGGATGGACTTACCCCGACCACCGCCCGTCGCGTCGTCGCGGCGGGCGAGTCGCTCGACGCGGGACGCGTGGAGGAGGCGATGCGGCAATTGGCGGGCATCGAGCGCAACGAGGCGCACCATCCGGAAATCCTGCGCATGCACGCCGGCATCCTCGGCATGCGCGGTCAGCACCGCGACGCCATCGCCGTCATGCGCGACGCCATGGCCATGCGGCCCGACGACCCGGTCTACCACAACACGCTGGGCAGCCTGCAAGGCCAGGCGGGCGATTACAACGCGGCAATCGAATCGCTGCGGCGCAGCTGCGAGCTGCAGCCGACGCTGGGCATGGCCTGGTACAACCTGGGCGTGATGCTGACGCGCTCGGTGCGCAACGACGAGGCCACCGCGGCGCTGCAACGCGCCGTAGAGCTGGAACCGCGCCACATGCAGGCACGTGCGCTGCTTGCCGACATCCTGCGCATGCAGGGTCGTGCTGACGAGGCCGCGGCCGAGTATCGGCGCGTGCTGGCCGAGAACCCCGGCGCGGGCATGGCATGGTGGGGCCTGGCCGACCTGCGCAGCGGCCAGTTCAGCGAGGAAGACATCGCCAGCATGCAGGCGACGCTGCAGGACCGGCGCAACAGCGACGACGACCTGATCGCGACCGGCTTCGCGCTGGCCGCCGCGCTGCACGATCATGGTCACCCGGCAGCCGCCCTGCGGGCCATCGAGCAGGCCAACAACCTGGCGCGACGCCGCCGGCACTGGGATCGCGGCGCGTTCTCCGCCAGCGTGACGGCGCTCAACCAGGCGTTCGACCCGCCCCCCGAAGGCGCGCCCGGCGAGCTGGGAAGGGAGGTCATCTTCATCGTCGGCCTGCCGCGCTCCGGCTCCACCCTGGTCGAGCAGATCCTCGCCTCGCATTCCCGGGTGGAGGGCGCCGGCGAGCTGTCCGACCTCCCGCAGGTGCTGGCCGAGGAATCGCGTCGGCGCGGACAACCTTTCCCGCAGTGGGTGAAAGCCATGCAGCCGGCCGACTGGCAGCGACTGGGCCAGCGTTACCTCGAGCGGACCGCACACTGGCGGCGCCATCGTCCGATGTTCACCGACAAGCTCCCCAGCAACTGGATCTATGCCGGCGCGATCCGCGCCATGCTGCCGCAGGCACGCATCATCGGCTGTCGGCGCGATCCGCTCGAGACCTGCTTCTCGTGCTACCGGCAACGCCTGGAGAACAACGAGTACACCCGCGACTTCGACGATCTGGCCAGCTTCTGGGGCGATTTCGATCGCAGCCTCACGCATTGGCAGCGGCTGCATCCGCAGCACGTGCTGGAGTTCCGCCACGAGGATCTGCAGGCCGATCCGCCGCAGCATATCCGCGCGCTGCTGGATTTCTGCGACCTGCCCTACGAGGAGGCTTGCGAACGCTTCCACGAAAGCAGCCGCGAGGTGCGCTCGCCCAGCGCCAGCCAGGTGCGTCAGCCGCTGCGGCGCGACACCGCGCACACCGCGGCTTACGCCGAGCTGCTCGATCCGCTGCGCCGGGCGCTCGGGTTGGCGCCGTGGAAGTCCGCGGTCCACTGAGCCGGGATGAGCGCGACCGACAAGCCCGGTTCAGTCGCCGCCCGGCGCGAACAGGCCTTGACCGAACATCTGCGGCGGGCCGCGTCGACGCCGGACGACGGCAAGCTGCTGCTCCAGGCCTGGACTGACGCCACCGACGCCGAGTGGCTGGCGCTGATCCAGCGCCTGATGCTGGAACGCGACCGCTGCACGTGGAACATGCTGCAGCATGCACTGCAGGCCCATCCCCGCTCCACTGCATTGCGTCAGGCGCAGGCGGGCCTGCTGCTCCAGCGTGGCGACGCCCGCGCCGCCGAAGAGCTGCTGCAGGCGCTGCTGGCGGAACCCTCGGCGCAGTTGCCCAGCAGTTTCGCGCTGGCGCGGCTGCTGAAGGGCCAGGGCCGCATGCGCGCGGTCGCCGACGTGATGCGCGGTGCGTTCCCTGCGTCCGGGGGCGACCTCGAACAGCGCATCCAGGCCATCGAGTTGCTGGACGACTGCGGGCGCAAGCACGATGCGGCGGACCTTGCCGAGGTGGAGATCGCGGCCGGTAATGCCGATCCGCGGCTGCATGCCTACGCCGGCATGCTGCAGGCGCAACTGGGCCGCTTCGACGTGGCGCGCGAGCGCTATGCCTTCGTGGCGGCCAACAGCCCGCAGGCTCCCGACTGGCACGTGCCGCAGGGGCTGGCGGGGCTGCAACGCTATGCCGATGCCGGTCATCCTGACTTTGCCCTGTTTCGCCGCTACCTGGCCGCGCCGTTGAACGACGACGCCCGCACGTCGCTGCTGTTTGCGCTGGGCAAGGCCCATGACGACATCGGCGAGTACGCCCAGGCAGCGCACTTCCTGCGCGACGCCAATTCCCGCGCCGCGGCCAAGGCGCACTGGTCGCGCAAGCGATGGGCGCGGAGCATCGAGGTTCGGCGCAAGCGTCGGCTGCCCGCGGTCACCCTTGAGCCCGAGCCGGGCTGGACGCCCGTGTTCATCGTCGGAGTACCGCGTTCGGGTACGACCCTGGTGGCGCGACAGCTGGCGGAGCATGCGCTGGTCTGCCATCGCGGCGAATCGCCGTGGCTGCCCGCGCTGGCCGAACGGATCGACGGCACGGAGGGCGGGGATTATCGGCAACGACTGGCTGACGCCGCAGCGACATACGCCGCACAGCTGCGCCAGGACGATGCGCCCGCGGCGCGCTGGTTCATCGACAAGCAGCCGCGCAACTTCCTGCATGTCGACCTGATCCTGTCCTTGTTCCCGAACGCGAGGATCATCCAGTGCCAACGTCGCGCGCGCGACATCGCGCTGTCGCTGTGGATGCAGTCGTTCCACGACCGCAGCCTGGATTTCTCCTGTGACTTCGCCGACATCGCGGCCTATATCCGCGGCGCGCGTCAATTGATGGCCGGCTGGCAGGCACGCTACCCGCACGCCGTGCGAACGATCCGCTACGAGGAGCTGACGGCGGACCCGACGACGTGCCTGGCCGGGCTGACGCAATGGCTCGGCTTGCCGCTATCCCGGGTCGCACGCACCGACGGCGATCATGCGATCAGCACCGCCAGCCTGTGGCAGGCACGCCAGCCGGTCCACACGCACTCGGTCGATCGGTGGCGCTGTTACGCGCCGTTCCTGCCCGAGCTCATGCAGATCGCCGAGGACTGAGCCTGCACCGAAACGGCCCGGCATCCGCCGCGAGGCCAGCGCGCCTGATTCGGGCGGGCAGGAGCGTGCACGCGCCGGACCTGCGATCGAAAGCCGCGGGCGTGCTTCTTTTCGCGGACCGCGGATGCGGCTCAGTGACCGCCTTCCGTCGTGTAGCCCCAGTGGTCGAGCATGGGCTGCAGGATCGCCAGGGCCGGCGCCAGCGCCTCGCCGTAGCGCAGCCAGCGGCCCAGGCCCTTGCGGTTGACCGGCTGGATCACCTGCGTATAGCTGGGCGTGGCGATGTAGCCCTTCTGCCGCGCGTGCCTGTCGAAATCGAGCAGCGGCGAGGCATCGTCCAGGCCAAGGAAATCACCGATGCGTTGCGTCTGCGCCGCCGGATCGGTCACCAGGTCCTCGTAGCGCGAGACCAGCACCGAAGGCTGGAAAACCTCGACGTGGTGGAGCCACGACTGCATCGCCTCGACGTAGGCCTGTGCCAGGCGCTCAAGTGAGGCACCGGCCGCCGCCAGCACGCTGGCACGATAGTTCTGCATGTAGTTGCTGATCAGCACGTCGCAGGGATGGCGCAGGGCGAGGATGAACCGTGCTTGCGGGAACAGGCGGTGGATCATCGGCAGCCACAGCATGTTCAACGGGTTCTTGTCGACCAGGCGACTGTCCCAGCGCCGGGCGATCTTCGAGCACACCATGGAGACGTAGCCCTTGCGCAGTTCGTCGCAGGCATGCTGGTCGAGCCGGGCGATATCGGCGGGCATGTGCAGGCCATGGTCCGCGAGTTGGTCGGCGAGCAGGTTGAAGAACGGCCGCTCGTCCATCGACTGCAAGGTCGGATGGGCATCCAGCATCTGCTCGAGCAGGGTGGTGCCGGAGCGCGGGAAGCCGACGATGAATACGGGCGAGTCCTTCGACTCCGGGGCGGACAGGTGTGGCCAGCGCTGGTAATCCTCCCGCGTCACGCGGGCGACGGCAGCCGGCAGAAGCGGTGCGCCGGGTTCGAATCGCGCCGGCACCGCCTGCTTCAGCTCCTCTACCTGAAGGGCATGCGCCTCGGCCAGCGCAGCCAGGGTGGCCTCGACGTCACCGAGCTTGTCGCAAGCCTCGGCGAGCGCGAAATAGTGCGCGAAATCGTAGTCGTGGCGCGGACCGGTCTGCTCCAGCAGCTCGCGCGCGCCGGCATGATTGCCGCTGCGCGCCTCCAGTGCGGCGGACAGATGGGCAAGGTCGCGTCGCTGGGCGTCGTCGAGCTTCCCGGCCTGAGCGCTGATCTCCTGCATCACGGCGCGCGAGCGGTCGAGCTGGTTGACCCGCTCGTAGACCGCCGCCAGCAGCAACCGCGCGCCCAGTGAGGGCGTGGAGCGGGCGCAAAGGTCTTCCAGCAGCACCCGCGACGCGTTGGCATCGCCCATGACCAGTTTGAGATCCGCCAGTTGGGCCTGCAGCTCGTCGTCCAGGGGCATCCACTCGCGCCAGTGCTCGGTGAGCTGGTCGGCCCGGTAATCGCGGCAGACCGCGCAGGCGCGCGCGGCATGGATGCGTGCCGCGACCGAGTCCGGCGCCAGCACCGTGGCCTTGAGCAGGGAGTCCCGCGCCGCCAGGAAGTCCCGGTCGTGGAACTGCAGCAGACCGCGGTTGATCCATTGCTCCGCATTGTCCGGCGCCAGCCGCAGCGCCATGTCGACGGCACGCGCCGCCTCGGCCAGCTGTCCGTCCTGGCGCAGCACGGTGGCGTAGTTGCCCCAGTGGACCGCGTCCCCGGGGCAGAGTTCAACCAGCCGGGCGTAGACCGGCAGGGCGTCGGCCCGCCTGTTCTGATGCGATAGCGCGAGAGCCATCAGGAACAAGGTGTCGGGGTCGTCTCCGCCTTGCGCCAGCGCCTGGCGGCACAACGCTTCGGCGACGTCCGGACGGCCGGTTTGCAGAGCAGCGATGATGTCTTGGTTGGTCACGATGGCACCAAAAAAAGAGCCGCGCAGGAACCCTGCGCGGCTCGTTGCAACGTTGTCAGCCGAAGCCGACGCGAACGATCAGAACTTCACTTCCACGCGGCCCCAGAAGTAGCGACCCTGCAGGTCGAAGTCGCTGGGGTCGGTGTTGGCGTTGAGCGTGTTGTTCGCATACAGGAACGGCGGCTGCTTGTCGGCGACGTTGTTCACGCCGAACGACACGCGGGTGTTGAGCGGCTCGATGTTGTAGCCGATCGACACGTCGCTGTAGATCGTCGAACCGAACTTCATCACGTAGTTGGGGTAGCTCGGGATCGGCGAAGCGGCGTAGCCCGGGACTGCGCGGCCCATCTGGAACCCACCGATGTAACGCATGCGCCAGGACGCATCCCAGTTGCCCAGGTTCCAGTTCACGAAGCCCTTGCCGCGCCAGCGCGGGAACAGGCAGACGCCGCCACCGCTCGGGCAGGAAGCCGATTCCGGCGAACCGTAGAAGCCGAAGTAACCGGCGTCATGATAGGTGACGTTGGCGTCCGAACCCGGCGCCGTCTGCTGGTCGTAACGGGTCAGGTAGGTGCCGTCCACGCCCACCACGAAGTTGCCGAAGCTGAACTGCGGCAGCTTGTAGCGCACCGAGAAGTCCACGCCGCTGGCGTCGGTACGGCCCAGGTTACCGGTCGGCTCGCCGATCTGGATGATCTGGCCCGGGTCGTTGGAGCTGAGCGGCTTGCGCGTGATCAGCGGGCAGAACTTGGTGTTGCCGGCATAGCACTGGTCAAGCACCGTCTGGGCACCGATCGAGGTGATCGTGTCGGTCAGGTACAGGCGCCAGTAGTCCGCGCTCATCGACAGGCCCGGAGCCCAGCTCGGCGAGTAGACCGCGCCGAAGTCGAACGAGCGACCCTGCTCCGGACCGAGCGGGAAGTTGAAGTACTGCGAGCCGGCAGCGATGCCCTTGCTCTGCTGGCCCAGGGCCACGTCGCGGTCGACGAAGGTGCCGTCGGTCGGCACGCCCACGCAGGCCGGGTTGCCGGCGGTGGTGGTGCCGTCGCAGGGGTCGTTGCTGAGCTTCGGTGCGTCGCTGATCGGCGCGCCGAACACGTCGGACGTGGTCGGTGCGCGGAAGACGTCGGCCACCGTGCCACGCAGCAGCAGGTCCTGGATCGGCTTGTATTCCAGCGCAAACTTGAAGTTGTTGGTGCTGCCGAAGGTGCTGTACTTGGAGTAGCGGTCACCGATGGTGACGTTCAGCGCCTGGATGCCCGGCAGATTGCTGAGGACCGGGATGAACAACTCGGCGTGGCCTTCCTTCACGCTATAGCCACCCTGGATGGGCGAGCTGCACTGGCTGCCCAGGGTGCAGTTGCCGGTTTCCGGGTCGAGCAGCAGCACCGGATCGATCGTGCTGTGGGTGTACTCCTTGCGGTACTCCGCACCCAGGGCGAGCTGCACCGTGCCGGCCGGCAGGTCGAACAGACCGCCGGTGAGGTTGGCGGAGTAGGTCTTCTGGATGTCGATCTGGTTGTTGATGGCCGGCGAGGCGATCTTCTGCAGCACGGCGACCGAGTTCGGATCGAACTGGTTGAACGGGTTGAACGGGGTGCAGCCGGCAATGATGTTGCCCGGGGTGCCGCACTTCACGACGCCGTCGGTGTCCATGAACGACGGACCGAGATCCTTGTTCATCAGGTCGACGTTGGGCAGGCCGCGGGTGATGGTGTTCGTGGAAAGATGGCCGTAGTTGTAGCCGGCATCCCAGGTCCAGTTCTTGTCGAAGATGTCGAAGTCGCCCTTCAGACCCGTCGCCACCTGGTCGGTGGTCAGACCGAAGTTGGCCGAACGGTTGCCGGCGGACACCAGGCGCAGGCGGAAGTCATTGCCATCCGGGTTGAAGTCCACGCCGAACGGGTTGTAGTAGCTGTCCTTGGAGATGTAACCGCCGTAGATGACGCCGAACAGCGACGGGGCCAGCTGGAAGCCGGAGGTCGTCTTGTTGTGGTACGCGGTCAGGTAGGCCTCGACATGATCCGTCAGGTTGTAGGTGCCCTTGATGAAGCCGCTGGTGCGCTCCTGCGGGGTCTGGATCAGGTTGACCGTGGCGTAGTTGTACTTGTCGCTGTTGCCGAAGCAGTGGTAGTCGGTGTTGACGTTCTGGCCGCTGGCACCCGGATTCAGCGCCACGTTCTTGCAGCCGTACTGGGCCTGCAGCGCGGCCGGCAACTGGATGTTGCCGTAGGCCGGGAAGCTGGAACCGCCGATGTACGAGTAGATCGCGCTGTTCGGGCTGCCGGTGATCGAGACCGAGTTCTTCGAGAAGTCGCGGTTCGAAGCCTCCACGCCATCGGTCTTGTTGTAGTCGATGCCACCCATGATGCTGCCCTTGTCGCCGGTCTGACCGAACGTGAAGGAGTAGCCGGTGGACTTGCCGTCGTTGCGATCGGACTCGCCGTAGGTCGCCGAGAACTGCGCGCCCTGGTAGTCCTTCTTGAGCACGAAGTTGACCACGCCCGCGATCGCGTCGGAGCCGTAGACGGCGGACGCGCCGCTGGTCAGCACTTCAACGCGCTCGATCATGTCGACCGGGATCGTGTTCGGATCGGTGTTCACCACGCGGCGACCATCAACCAGGATCAAGGTGCGCTGCGAACCCAGGCCGCGCAGGCCGATCGAGGAGCCGCCGGTGCCGCCGGCGTTGTTGACCTGCGGGTTGACCACGCCGCCGGTGACGGAGGGCAGTTCCTGCACCAGGTCGCCCACGGTCAGCGCGCCAGTGGCCTTGATCTCCTGCGCGTCCATGACAACCACCGGGTTGGAGGTTTCCAGGTCGACACGGCGAATGTTGGAACCGGTGACCACCACCGTCTGCAGCGTCTGTGCCTTCTGGGTGCTGGGCTGGTTGGCCGCATCCTGGTTGCCCGTGTCCTGGGCGAAGGCCGTGCCGGAAGCACCGACCGCAATGACAGCACCCAGCGAAAGCGCCAGGCGAACTGCCGAAGAAAGTTTCTTGACCCCAAGTTTCATTACGACACCCTCCGAATTGATTTTTGTCATGGGCCTGCACCGCTCAGCCCAGAAGTACAACCCGACCTGTTCTCAGACCGATGGATTTCGGACCCATGAGCTCCCGATCCGCGCCGATACTAACAGGCAAATAACGCTATGTGAACCGACATCATACACTTGGCGAAGCGTCGTCATTCAGCCTTTGTTGAACCGTCTGGCGCGGCCGCTTCGGCATTTCGGCCGTGAAAAGCGGCGCGGCGGCCCGATGCTGCAATACAGCATCGGGCCGCCGCGAGAAGCAGGGGCAGGACGCGCCACCGCCCGGCCAGCCGTACCGCAAAAAGGTCGCACGTGCTCCGCTGACGGCCTTGGTGTGGCAGGCTACGTGCTATGTTCTGATGGTCACTCATGGCGGGGGCGACATGATGCGAATGGGCTTGGCAATCGACGCGGCCTGCGACCTGTCGCAGCCCTTCCTGGAACGGAACAACATCGCCGTCATGCCGATCACGGTGAAGATCGACGGCGAAACGTTCATGGACGATCGCAAGCCCGGCGAATTGCAGCGATTCATCGCTCGCCGGCTGGGCAGCCGCAGCCATTCGGCAGAGACCGAGCCCTGCCCGGTGGAGGACGTGCAGCAGTTGTTCCTGGGCAAGCTGGTGCTGGAACAGGACTGCGTGTTCTGCCTGACCATCACCGCCACGCGCAGCCCGATCAACGACAACGTCAACAAGGCGAGCTTCGCCATCCTGAAAAACTACCGCCAGGTCCGCGAGCAGGCCGGGGTTGCCGGACCGTTCATGATGCGCGTGATCGACACCCGCAATATCTTCGCCGGCGCCGCGCCGGTGGTGTACGCGGCCACCCGCATGATCGCCGCCGGCGCCGCACCCGCGGCGATCCGCGAGCGGTTGCTGGATCTCGCCAACCACACCTACGGCTACATGCTGCCGCGCGACCTTTATTACATTCGTGCGCGTGCCAAGAAGAAGAACGATCGCAGCGTCAGCCTGTTCACCGCGATGCTGGGTTCGGCACTGGACATCAAGCCGATCCTGCGCTGCTTCCGCGGCGAGACCGGCCCGGTGGGCAAGGTGCGCGGCTTCGAGCAGGGCGCCGAAGCCCTGTTCGGCTACGCCGCCAAGCGGGTCAGGGCCGGCCTGCTGGTGCCGTTGGTCTGCGTCAGCTACGGCGGGGACCTGGCCGTGCTGGACCAGTTCCCCGGGTACGCCGAGCTGCGCGCGGCGTGCGAAGAAAGCGGCGTCGAACTGATGGAAGCTCCGATGAGCATCACCGGCATGGTGAATGTCGGCGAAGGCGCCGTGACCCTGGGCCTGGTGGCCGAGGAGCACGAACCGGAGTTCTGAGGCCGCCGCGCTGCGCGGCTCAGAACCCGTACGAGAGGAATCCGCCATCCACTGCCAGCACCTGGCCGGTGACGTAACCGGCGGCTGGCAGGCACAGGAAGGCGATCGCGGCGGCGACCTCCTCGGGTTCGCCGATCCGCCGCAACGGGGTACGGTCGAGTACCTCGTCCAGGTAATCCGGGTCGGCCAGCGCGGGCTCCGAGCGCTGGGTGCGGATGTACCACGGCGCCACCGCGTTGACGCGGATGCCGTCCACCGCCCACTCCGCCGCCAGGTTGCGGGTGAGCTGGTGCAGCGCCGCCTTGCTCATCCCATACGGCGAGCCGGTACGTACGTGGGTGACCGCCGAGACCGAGCCGACGTTGACGATCGCCGCATTGGCGTGCTGGACCAGGTGCGGATGGGCCAGGCGGCACATCGCGAAGGCGGAGAACAGGTTCTGCTCGAAGATGGCGCGGCAGGCCTCTTCGGTGTAATCGAGGGTGGCGGCGGGCTGGTTGCCGCCGGCGTTGTTGACCAGCAGCGACAGCGGCACGCCCAGGTCGGCGATCCAGTCGAACACCGCCAGGCGTTCCTCCGCCTCGGCCAGGTCGGCGCCGCAGGCCAGCACCTGCACCGCGGGGAAGTCCTCGGCCAGTTCGCCGCGCACCTGTTCCAGGTAGTCCTCGTCGCGGGCCACCAGCAGCAGGTCGGCGCCGAGGCCGGCCAGTTCGCGCGCCACGGCCAGGCCGATGCCCTTGCTCGCGCCGGTCACCAGGGCGGTATGTCCGCGCAGTTGCCACGCGTCCGCGCGGTTGTACGGGAGACTGTTCATGGCGCCAGCTTAGCAACGTGCCCACGGCGCGCGCGATCCCCGGCAGCTTGCCTGATGCGCCGCGCGGCGGGACACTCGCCGGGTCGTCTCGCCGGGAACTCCCTCATGAAGCCGCTGCCTCCCCTGTTTTGCGTGCTGGCCCTGGCCGCCTGTTCGAGCAAGCCGCCCGAACCCCAGGCCAAACCGGCTGCCGCCGCCAGCACGCCCTTCGATGCGCTGAAGGCGGACGAGCAGCGGGCGAAGGACGTGCAGAAACTGGTCGACAAGCACGCCGAGGAGCAGCGCAAGCAGATCGAGGCGCAACAGCAATAACGCCGCGCCTCAGCGCGGACTGCACAGGCAGTCGGCGTAGATGTTCGGCGTGCCGGCCTTGGCGTGGCGCAGCAGCTCAAGCTCCGGCGCCAGCTCGGGCAATTGCGCGAACCAGCGCGGCAGGCGCACGCCCCACGCCTGCAGCACGCGCGTGCTGGCGTCGCGGTTGAGGTTGACCAGGAACCGCTCGAAGCTGCCCAGCGGAGCCTCCTCGTAGCGCACCGGGTAGTCCTTGCCCAACCTGGCCAGTGTCGCGGCCTCGGCCACCGCGTCGTCGAGGCCGCCGAGCCGATCGACCAGGCCGCGCTCGAGGGCCTGGCGGCCGGTCCACACGCGACCCTGGGCGATCGCATCGATGGCCTGGTACGTCTTGCCGCGGGCCGCGGCGACCTTGCCGACGAAGTCGCGGTAGCCCTTGTCGATGACGGCCTGGATCACCGTGCCGACCTTTGGATCCAGCGGGCGGGTGATGTCGAAGGCACCGGCCATCGGGCCGGTGGCGACGCCGTCGCTGCGGATGCCGAGCTTGGCCAGGGTGCCGGGCACCGTGTAATACATGCCGAAGATGCCGATCGAGCCGGTGATGGTGTTCGGCTCGGCCAGGATCCGGTTGGCATTCATCGAAATCCAGTAACCGCCGCTGGCCGCCACGTTGCCCATCGACACCACCACCGGGATGCCAGCCGCACGGGTCTGCGCCACCTCGCGGCGGATCTCCTCGGCCGCGTAGACCTCGCCACCGGGCGAGTTCACGCGCAGCACCAGCGCCTTGGTGCGGTGGTCCACGCGCGCGGCGCGGATCAGCGCCGCGGTGGATTCGCCGCCGATCGCACCCGGCCCGCGCTTGCCGCCGACGATCTCGCCCTCGGCCACCACGATCGTCACGCCGGACGCCAGCAGTTTGTCTTCGCCCGGCAGGTTGGCGACGTAACGCGCCAGATCGACCTGGCGGAAGCCCTGCTGCTTCTCGCCGGCCGGCACGCCCTGCCCGCGCAGCATCGCGATCAGCTCGGCGCGGGTGGCGGTGCCGTCGATCAGGTGCTGGTCCAGTGCCAGCTTGGCCAGATCGCCCTGGGTGCTGGCGATGTACTGCGGCAGGTTGTCGACGTCGTCGCGCAGCGTGGCCGGGTCGATCTTGCGCAAGCCGGCCACTTCATCGAGATAGCCGTTCCACAGCCCGCCCATCCAGAAGCTGTCGGCCTGCTTCGCCTCGGCCGAGGCGTGGTCGAGGATGTACGGTTCGGCCGCGCTCTTGAACTCGCCCACGCGGAACAGGTGCACGTCGACGCCGAGCTTGTCGAGCAGGTCCTTGTAGAACAGGCGGTAGTTGGCCAGGCCGGTGAGCATCACGCCGCCTTGCGGATCGAGCAGCACCCGGTCGGCGTGGGCAGCCAGGTAGTATTGGCCCTGGTCCAGGTTGACCCCCCACGCGATCACCGGCTTGCCGGCGGCGCGGAACCGGTCCAGCGCCGCGCCCACCTCGCGCAGGGCCGCGAAGCCGCTGCTGTCCAGATCGCCTGGCAAGAGCAGGATGCGGCTGATCCGCGCATCCTTCGCCGCGGCGTCGATCGCGCCGACCAGATCGCGCAGTTGCACCTGACTGACGTCTTCGCCGGAGAGCCGCGACATCGCCCGCTGCAGCGGCGCGGCGCTGTATTGCTCGACCAGTTGCCCCTGCGGCTTGAGCACCAGCACGCTGCCCGGCAGTACGCCATGCTCGTCGGCGGCGGTGACGGCCACCACCAGAATGAGCACGATCGCCAGGAACGCGAAGAACACCACGTTGATGATGATCAGCCGCACCACGTTGAGACCGTGCCCCAGTTGCTGCAGCGCGCTGCGGCGGCGGGACGGGGGCGGCAGGGGTGGAGTCATGGAAAGGGTCCCGGGGATCAGGCGTCAAGCGTAACCGGTCGGGCCACGGCGGTCATGGCAGCCGCCCGCCAGCGCTGCTTCCACGCGCTGCGCCAGAACCGCACGAACAGCATCACCGCCGCCACCGACAGGCCCGCGATCAGGCCGACCCACATGCCGCGCGCGCCCATGCCGTGGTGGAAGGCCAGCCACCAGCCCACCGGCATGCCTACCACCCAGTACGAGAACAAGGTGATCGCCATCGGCACGCGGGTGTCCTTCAACCCGCGCAGCGCGCCGTTGGCGGCGACCTGGACGCCATCGGAGAACTGGAACAGTCCGGCCAGCATGATCAGCTGCGCGGCCAGCGCGATCACCCGGTTGTCGTGCGTATACAGCGACGCGATGAAGTGCGGCAGGCTCAGCATCAGCGCCGCCGACAGCAGTTGCGTCCCGAGCGTCAGGCCGATGCCGCAGAAGCCGGCGTAGCGCACCCCCTGCTCGTCGCCGCGACCCACCGCGTTGCCCACCCGCACGGTGATTGCCATCGCCAGGCCCAGCGGGATCATGAAGAACAGCGAGGCAATGTTGATGGCCACCTGGTGGCTGGCGATCACGTCCTCGCCCAGGGTGGCGATGATCAGCGCGGTGGCCACGAACAATCCGGCCTCAGCCAGCAGCGTCACCGCCATCGGTGCCCCGATATGCACCAGTTGGCCGATCCGGTGCAGGTCCGGCCACTCGAAGCGCTCGAACAGGCCCAGCCCGCGGTAGTTGCGCCGGAAGATCACGTAGATGCCGAACGCCAGCAACTCCAGCCACAACACGATCGCGGTGGCCACGCCGCAGCCGTGCGCGCCCTGCGGCGGGATGCCCAGCTTGCCAAACATCAATACATAGCCCAGCGGCACCAGCAGCACCAGCCCGCCGAGGCTGAAGTACATCGACGGCCGCGTCATCGACAGGCCTTCGGACAGGCCGCGCAAGGCGAAATAGCAAGTCAGCGCCGGCGCGCCCCAGCTGATCGCCAGCAGGAAGCGCTGCACGTCGTGGCGCAGGCTCGCCGTCACCCCGATCAGCTCGATCAGCGGCTCCGCATGGCGCACCGCGAACCACAGCAGCGCGCCCATGCCCAGCGCCAGCCACAGCGCCTGGTGGAACACCGCGCCGACCTCATGGCGCCGACCGGCACCGTCCAGCTGCGCCACCGACGGCGGCACCGCCATCATCATGCCGATGCCGCAGACGATCGCCAGCGACCAGATGCTGGCGCCCACCGCCACCGCGCCCAGCACGTGCGCGCTGACGTGGCCGGCCAGCACCGCGTCGATCACGTTGCTGCCGACCGCCGCCAGCTGCGCGGCGATCAGCGGCAGCGCCAGGCGCACGGTGGCGCGCACCTCATGCCGCAGGCGCGCACGCTCGGGACGAAACGGATTCATGACACGATCTGACTCCAGGGCCGCGCATTTTACCCGAGCCATCGGTCATGGGTACGACGCGGCCCGCCTGTGCGAAGATCGGCGGCGCCGTTGCCCGGGGACCCCGATGCCGCAAGCCCTCACCTTGCCCACCGAAAGCCACTGCGCCAATTGCGGCGCCGTGCTGCAGGGCGAGTTCTGCCACGCCTGCGGACAATCGGTACGCAGCGTGCTGCGGCCGGTGCACGGCATGCTGGAGGACACACTCGACCTGGTGGCCAACTGGGACGGCCGCGTGGTGCACACCTTGCCGCCGCTCCTGCTGCGGCCGGGCTTCCTCACCCTGGAGTACTTCGCCGGCCGCCGCGTGCGCTACCTGGCGCCGTTCCGCACCATGTTCCTGTTGTGCCTGGCCGCATTCTTCCTGCTGCCGATGGCGCTGGACACCGGCGGCGCCGCGGACACGCCGATGAAGGTGACCGTGGCCGGCGCGAGCTTCCAGGATGCGAAAACCCCGGCCGAGGTGGATCGCCTGCTGAAGAAGCAGCTCAAGCAGTTCGCGCCGACCGAGCAGATCCCGGTGGTCGGTTCGCTGGCCGCGCAGCAACTGGACAAGGCGCGCCTGCAACTGACCCGCGAGGCGATGCAGCGGCGCATCGAGCTGGGCGACACCACCGCGGTGGTGCCGCAGACGGTTGCCGACCTGCCCGCGCTGCCGGCCCCGCGCGCGCCCTCCGAAGCGGCCCGGCACAATCCGCTGGACATGGCCTGGGACGCGCAGAAATACCCGGTCCACGTGAGCTGGCTGCCCGATTTCCTCAACACGCGGATGAACCGGTCGTTGCAGCGCATGCACGACAACCTCGCCGCCATGCGCGGTCCGGGCGATCATTCGGCGGTCAAGGCACGCCTGCTGGGCCAGGTGCTCGCCGCCCTGCCGGGGACGATGTTCTTCATGCTGCCGGCGTTCGCCCTGCTGCTGAAGGTGATGTACCTGTTCCGCCGCCGCCTGTACGTCGAGCATCTCATCGTGGCCCTGCACAGCCACGCCTTCCTGTTCCTGTGCCTGCTGCTGGGGGTGCTGTTCCAGTTGCTGGCGGTGGCGCTGGAGCCACACGCGCCCTGGCTTTCCACGCCGCTGGGCTGGCTGATCAACGCACTCTGGATCTGGGCGCCGATCTACCTGCTGGTGATGCAGAAGCGCGTCTACCGCCAGGGCTGGCCGATGACGGTGTTGAAGTATCTGGTGGTCGGCTGGTGCTACTGCTGGCTGTTGGCGTTTGCCATCCTCGGCGCCGCCGCGATGGGCTTGGCGGAATGAGCGCCCGGGGAGGTTTTGCACAGCACCGCAACGCCCGGCAAGGATGTGACGGGCATTTGTCGATTCTGTGAACGGTGACCGAACCCGTTTTGCAAGTCGTTGAATAAAATCCGGTTTTATTCATGACGAAAAGCTCGCCAAGCCGTCACGGAAGGCGCCACGACGGGCTTCGCGGGCTGCGCTCCCCGCCGCATCCACAGAGTTATCCACAGCGATTGTGGATAAGCATGAAAACACCGTAGCCATAGCGACTTACCCGGAACTTCTCGACCTTCGGCCAGCAAGTGCACGCAACTCGACGGGTCGCTGCGGGTGCCGGCGGGGCGGGCCGAAAAGCACCCTCGGTTACACTGGCGGACGCCATCGAGGTCCCCATGCCGACCGTTCTTCGCGTCGCCCTGCCGCTGCCGCTGCCCACCCTGTTCGACTACCTGCCGCCCGCCGGGGATGTGCCGCGCCCGGGCAGCCGGGTGCTGGTGCCGTTCGGCCGCGACAAGCTGGTCGGCGTGGTGGTGGAGAGCGGTGTCGAATCGACGCTGGACGGCCCCCGGCTCAAACCGGTGCTGCGGGCGCTGGACGACGACCCCCTGCTCGACGCCGAACTGCTGCAGACGCTGGCCTGGGCCACCGACTACTGGCTGGGCGCGCCGGGCGAGGTCTGCACCAATGCGCTGCCGCTGGCGCTGCGCGAAGCCCGGCCGCTGCCGGCAATCGGCGAGGAATACTGGGCGCTCACCGCGACCGGCCGCGAAGCGCTCGCGGCCGGCAGTCGCCGTGGCGGCAGCCGCGCCCTGCTGGCTCTGCTGGCTGACGGCGCGCTCGGCGCGCAGGAGCTCAACGAGCGCCAGAGCGGCTGGCGCGAGGCCGCCCGGCGCCTCGCCGCTACCAACCTGGTCGAGCGCCGCGACCGACCGCCAACCGAACCGCGTGCCCCCCCATCGACGGCTCCCGTCCTCAGCGACGAGCAGCAGCAAGCGGTGGCCGCCGTCGGGGCCAGCCTCGGCCAGTACCAGCCGTTCCTGCTCGATGGCGTCACCGGCAGCGGCAAGACCGAGGTCTACCTGGCGCTGATCGAGCAGGTGCTGGCGCAAGGCCGCCAGGCGCTGCTGCTAGTGCCGGAGATCGGCCTGGCGCCGCAGACCGTGCGCCGCCTGCGCGAGCGGCTGGGCGTGGCGGTGGAGGTGCTGCACTCCAATCTCGCCGAAGGCGACCGCGCGCGCGCCTGGCTGCGTGCCCGTGCCGGCACCGCGCGGGTGATCCTGGGCACGCGTTCGGCGATATTCACGCCGCTGCCGCAGGCCGGCCTGATCATCGTCGACGAGGAGCACGACGCCTCCTACAAGCAGCAGGAAGGCTTTCGCTACCACGCCCGCGACCTGGCCGTGGTGCGCGCCCGCGCGCTGGGCGTCCCGGTGCTGCTGGGCTCGGGCACGCCGTCACTGGAGTCGTTGGCCAACGCCGAGGCCGGCCGCTACCGCCAGCTGCACCTGCGCGCGCGACCCGGCGCGGTGCGGGCGCCGCAGGTGCAGATCATCGACATCCGCGCCCAGCGGCTGCAGCACGGCTTGTCGCCGGCGCTGCTGAGTGCGGTGGCCGAGACGATCGCGCGCGGCGAGCAGGCGCTGGTATTCCGCAACCGCCGCGGCTATGCGCCGGTGCTGCTGTGCCACGCCTGCGGCTGGCACGCCGAATGCCCGAGCTGCCAGCGCCCGCTGACCCTGCACGCGGGGCGGCGCCAGCTGATTTGCCATCACTGCGACCGCCGCCAGCGCATGCCCACGGCGTGCCCGGCCTGCGGCGCCGTTGAACTGACCGCCCAGGGCCACGGCACCGAACGACTGGAAGAAGCGCTGCTGGCGCACTTCCCCGGAGTGCCGGTGCTGCGCGTGGATCGCGAAACCACCCGGCGCAAGGATGCCCTCGAGACGATGCTGGCGACGCTGGACGACGCCCAGCCGGCGATCCTGGTCGGCACCCAGATGCTGGCCAAGGGCCACGACCTGCCCAACCTCACCCTGGTCGCGATCGTCGGCGTGGACGAGGGCCTGCACAGCGTGGATTTCCGCGCCGAGGAACGGCTGGCGCAACTGGTGGTGCAGGTCGCCGGCCGCGCCGGCCGCGCGCGCAAGCCCGGGCAGGTGCTGCTGCAGACGCACCAGCCCGACCACCCGCTGCTGCGCAACCTGCTCGCCCACGGCTACGCGGCCACGGCGCGCGAGCTGCTGGCCGAGCGCCGGCTGACCGGGCTGCCACCCTTCAGCCACCAGGTGCTGCTGCGTGCCGAGGCGACCGCGCGCGAGGCGGTCGATGCGTTCCTTGCCGCCGCCCATGCCGCGCTGCCCGCCGGCGCGGCGCTGCAGATCGCGGGCCCGATGCCGGCGCCGATGGCGCTGCGCGCCGGGCGCCAGCGCGGCCAGTTGCTGATCGAATCGGCCAGCCGCGCGGGCTTGCGCAACGTGTTGCGGCCGTGGCAACTGGCGCTGGGCGCACTGCCGACCGCACGCAAGGTGCGCTGGTCGCTGGACGTCGACCCGATCGACCTGTACTGACGGACTTCAGTCGGCGTCCGGTGCCGGCGAACGCGGCGGGATCAGCCAGCGCACCGCCAGCACGCCCACCTCGTACAGCAGGCACATCGGGATGCCCAGCATCAGCATCGAGGTGATGTCCGGCGGCGTGATCACCGCGGCCACGCCGAAGGCGCCCACGATCGCGTAGCGGCGGCCGCTGCGCAGCTTGTCCAGATCCACCACGCCGATCGCCGCCAGCACCACCACCGCCACCGGCACCTCGAAACACAGGCCGAAGGCGAAGAACATCAGCATCACGAAATCCAGGTACTGGCTGATGTCGGTCATCATCTCCACGCCATTGGGCGTGACCGCCACCAGGAAGCGGAACGCCGCCGGCAGCACCAGGAAATAGGCAAACGCGCAGCCGAGATAGAACAGCGCCATCGCCGCCACCAGCAGCGGCCGCGCCAGGCGTTTCTCGTGCTTGTACAGGCCGGGGCTGACGAACGCCCACAACTGGTACAGGATCACCGGCATGCTGATGAACAGCGCCAGGTAGAAGGCCAGCTTCAACGGCGTGATGAACGGGCTGGTGACGCCGGTGGCGATCAGGTGCGCGCCTTCGGGCAGGCGCGCCACCAGCGGCGCAGCCAGTTGCGAATAGAGCCGGTTGGCGAACGGCACCAGCGCCAGCAGCACCAGCACCAGCGCGGCCAGCGACTTGAGCAGGCGCGTGCGCAGTTCGAGCAGATGGGAGAACAGCCCCTGCTGCAGGTCGCCCTCAGGCCCGGATTCGGGCGTGTCAGCGGTCGCCATGGGTCACCTGGCGGGTCGGGGCCGCGGGTCGGTCGGTGGTCGGCTCGCCCAGTGGCAATTCGGCCTGCGGGCCGGGTTCGGCGGGCTCCTCCGCGGGAGCGGCGACCGGCTCGTTCAGCGATTCGCCGGCTGCGGTGACTTCACCGACGATCTGCGCCAGCGGTTCGCGCACCTGGCCCACGCCGTCCTTGACCTGCTGCTGCGCGGCTTCGGCCTGCGCCGCCGCCTCGCGCGCGGCGCGGCGGATCTCCTCGACCTGCAATTCGCGCTCCACCTCGGCGCGCACGTCGTCCCAGCCGCGGCGCACGCGGCGCATCAGCGCGCCGGCGGTGCGCGCCGCACCGGGCAACTTCTCCGGGCCGAGCACGATCAGGGCGATCAACGCGAGCAGGACCAGTTTGCCGAGGCTGAACTCGATCATCGTCGCGCACCAGCCGCCGCCGGCCTAGCGGGTTTCGCTGGAGTCGCGCTGACTCTGCGTCGCGGCGGGATCGGCCGGCTTGGGATCGGCGCGCAACTGCTCGGCCTCCTTGCGGCGGGCGTCCTCGTCGTCCTTCTTCTTCGCCTCGTCGTCGCCGCTGAGGCCCTTCTTGAAGCCGCGGATGGCCTCGCCCAGGTCCGGACCCAAGTTGCGGATTTTCTTGGTGCCGAAGAGCAGCAGCACGATCACCAGGAAAATGAGCCAATGCCAGACGCTGTCAAAACCCATGGTCAACCTCGAGGCCGATTCCAGCCGAACAAAGCTGGCGCCAATCGCGCCGTCAGTTACTGTGAAGTGTACTCCTCGAGCTGGTCGCGGAACTTCACGACCGGCGCAGGGACGTTGCTGACGCCGCCTTCGAAAATGCGGCGCGGCGTGATGCCCGCGCCATACACGGCGGCATTCGCATCATAGTCGATGCGCAGCGCCGCGCCATCCAGTGCGACACCGGCGAACAGGCCGCGGCTGCGCGAGTAGGAGTAGATCTCCGCCTTCAGTTGCGCATCGGTCGAGGCATGCGCGGTGCGCCCGACCGGGCCGGCGGCGGCAGCGGCATCGGCGCCCAGGGTGAACTTGCCGTTCACGATCGAATCGACGCCCTTCTGGGTGCGGAACACCAGCACCACGTCGGTGGACGACACGCCGGCCTGGAAACCCACGCTGCCGCCGGTCATGGTGATGAAGCTGGGGTTGGACCAGGTGCCGTCCGCGGCCTTGACCGAGACCAGGCCTTCGCCGCGGCGGCCGCCGAAGACGAAACCGACCTTGAGCATGCCGGGAATCACCGCGATCGCCCTGGCGTCGCGCAGCAGGTCGCGCGGAATCGCCTTGTCGGGCGCCTGCATGATTTCGTTGAGCACCGTCACCGCATTGGTCGCGCGCACCAGCGGCGGGTCCTCAGCGTGCGCCGCGGTCAGCGGCAGCAGCAGGGCAAGGCCGATCAGCAACACGTGGGGCAGCATGGTCTTGGACATGGGAGCTCCATAGGCTTGAGATGATTTCGTCGGGCGTCGGCTGCCGGCGTGCTTGTGGCAGACTGCGGTTTGTGGCCGGTACGACCGCGCCGCTTCACGACTGTCACGATGCCCTTGCCCGATCACTATACCGGCGTTGCCGGCCATTCCCACGAGGCCGCACCGGCCACCGTTCAGGCTGGCGTGCTGCTGGTCAACCTGGGCACGCCGACCGCGCCGACCGCCGCCGCCGTGCGCCCCTACCTGGCCGAGTTCCTCGGTGACCGCCGGGTGATCGATTACCCGCGCTGGCGGTGGTGGCCGATCCTGCACGGGGTGATCCTGCGCGTGCGGCCGAAACGTTCCGCGCACGCCTATGCGCGGATCTGGGACGAACGCGGCTCACCCTTGCGCTACCTCAGCGAGGCGCTGGCCGCGGCGCTGCAGGCCGAGTTCGATCGCCGGCAACCCGGCACGCTGCGGGTGGCACTGGCGATGCGCTATGGCGAGCCGTCGGTGATACGCGCCGTCGAACAGCTGCAGCGCGAGGGCGTGCGCCGGCTGCTGGTGCTGCCGCTGTACCCGCAATACTCGGCGACCTCCACCGGTTCCGTCATCGACGCCGTCGCCGACGCGCTCAAGACGCTGCGCTGGCCGCCGGAGCTGCGCCTGGTCAACGATTACCACGACGACGACGGCCACATCGAAGCGCTGGCCACCAGCATCGAACGCTGGTGGGCGGCCAACGGCCGCGGCGAGAAACTGCTGCTGTCGTTCCACGGCATTCCCGAGCGCTACGTGCGGCTCGGCGATCCCTACGCGGAACAATGCCGGCGCACCGCGCAACTGCTGCGCGAACGGTTGCAGCTGGGCGAAGCGGACATGGTCGTCAGTTTCCAGTCGCGAGTGGGGCGCGAGCGCTGGCTGCAGCCGTACACCGACACCACCGTGCGCCGGCTCGCTGCCGACGGCGTGCGCAGGCTCGACGTGGCCTGCCCCGGCTTCGCGGTGGACTGCCTGGAGACGCTGGAGGAGATCGCGATGCAGAACCGCGACTTCTTCACCGAAGCCGGCGGCGAGACGCTGCGCTACATCCCCGCACTGAACGACAGCGCCGAACAGGTGGCCGGCCTCGCCGCGCTGATACACCGACACCTCGGTGGCTGGCCGGAAGGCGGCGCATGACCGAACCGGTCGAGCGGCGCATCGCGCTGCCCGCGTCGACGCTGGCAGCGCAAGTCTGGGGCGAGGCCACGTTGCCACCGCTGCTGGCCCTGCACGGCTGGCTCGACAACGCCGGAAGCTTCGCGCGCCTGGCGCCGCGATTGGCCGCGCGCTGGCAGGTGATCGCGCTGGACCTGCCGGGCCATGGCCATTCCGGCCATCTCCCCGCCGGCGCCAGCTACCACTACGTCGACCACGTGCAGGCGGTGCTGTCAGCCGTCGACGCGCTGCAGCTGGATCGCTACGCGTTGCTCGGCCACTCGCTGGGTGCCGGCATCGCCAGCCTGGTCGCTGCGGCGCGGCCCGAGCGGATCGAGCGCCTGCTGCTGATCGAAGGCCTCGGCCCGCTCGGCGACGACGGTTCGCACACGCTGCAGCGCTTCCGTGACGCGCTGGCGCCACGCGAGAGCAACGGCAAGCCGCTGCGGGTGTTCCGCGACGTCGCCCAGGCGATCAGCGCACGCAGCATCGCCAGTGGCCTGCCCGCCGAACAGGCACGGTCGATCGTCGAGCGCGGCCTGCTCGAAACCGACGGCGGCTGGTGCTGGCGCAGCGACCCGCGCTTGACCCGTTCCAGCGCCGTGCGGATGGCTGAGGCGCAAGTGCACGCGCTGCTGCGCGGCATCACCGCACCCACCGCGCTGTTGCTGGCGCAGCCGACGACGCCTTACCTGCCCGACGCGATGATGCAGACCCGCGCCGCTTGCGTGGCGCACATCGCAGTCAGTCACATGGACGGCGGCCACCACCTGCACCTCGAACACCCGCAAGCCGTCACCGACTGGATCAAAAACTCGTCACCGCTGCCGTAGGGCGGGCAATGCCCGCCGCACTGCATGACGACACAAGGCAGGAGCAGAAGCCGGCGGGCAGTGCCCGCCCTACCGCGTCCGAGACTCGTCAGAGCTTCTTCAGGCCCAGCACGTCCAGGCCCTGCTCGAAGCGGATGTCGACCGGGATATGCGCCTGGTCGAGCCGCTTCAGGTCGCCGACCAGCTCGGCGTCGACGGCGCCCATCTGGTCGGTGAGCCGCTTGGCCGCTTCGTAGTCGCCGTCGCCCTGGATGGTCAGCAGCTTGGCCGACAGCGCGTTCATCGCCGCGGTCATCTTGTCGAAGTCGACGCGGTAGCGGCCAGTGTTCTCGTCACGGCTGAACGCGCCCTGCTGCTTGAAGAAGTTGAAGCGCACCATGTTCGCCTTGGCATGCGCGTCGCTGGCGCCGAAGCGCACCGAGCGCAGGATGCCGGCGAGGAAGGTGACGTAGTTGTCCATCAGCTTCGACTTGTCCAGCTCGCCCTTGTCGGCCAGCTTGCTGACCATGTACAGGCCGAGGATGTCGGCCTTGCCTTCCTCGAAGCTGGAGGCCTGGTCCTTCAGCGCCTTGCGCACGGTGCCTTTGCCGTCCAGCGTGTTCTTGATGCCCAGGCCGTGCGCCACTTCATGAAACATGGTGTTCTGGAAGAACGCGTCGAAGGTGAGGTTCTTCTGCTGGTCTTCGGCGATCAGCTCATGGGCGATCGGCAGCATGATCTTGTCGAACTTCGCCTGCATCACGTTTTCCAGCTGCAGCCGGCGCGTGCCTTTCTTCAACTGCACCTGCTCGTCGTTGGGCAGGTTGATCGCGATGGTCTTGGCGCCGACGTTGGCGTCGCCGCCGTAGTAGACCGCGAAGTAGGCGTTGAGGTCGGCGTCGGAGCCGGGCTTCTCGGCCTTGTACTTGTCGGCCACCGGCAAGCCGCGCTGCAGTTCGGGCAGGTATTTGGCGAAGCGCGCGAGCTTCGCGCTCCACGCCTGGTCCTTGATCAGCACGTAGGATTCGTAGCTGGCCTTGTAGCCGTAGAGCTGGTCCTCGTAGGTCTCGATCGGACCGATCACGATGTCGACCGGGTTGCTCTTCATGTCCATCCAGGCGAAGTCGCTGGGCTGGTAGTCGTCGCTCAGCAGCGCGTCGGCGCGCATCGTCAGGTACTTCCGGAAGCCGGCGTCCTTTGCCAGTTTCGCGGCTTCGCGCAGCAGGCCGGCAGTCTTTTCCAGTTCGGCCTTGTACGCCTCGTGGTAGGGCACGGTGACCAGCTGGCCCTGCGCGTCGCGGCGCAGCAGGGTGTACAGCGCGGTCTTGTCCTTGAGCGGCGACTGCTCGAACTGCTCCTTCGTCATGTCGGCCGGGTAGAACTGCGCGCCGGCCGGGCGCGGGCCGATGCCGTCGACGAAGGGCTTGTCGTTGTCCAGCCGGTCCCACGGGCCGTAGTTGATCTCGGCGAATTCGCGCACCGCCGGGTCGCCGATCTTCGCCAGCAGCGCGTCACGGTCGCCCCAGCTCTGCTTCCAGTACAGCGCGTTCATGCTGTCGGCGGCCTCCACCAGCAGGGCGATCATCTGCTTCTGCCCGGCATCGAACGCCGACAGGTCCGCCGTGAGTTTCACCGTGGCGTAGTCGGACAGATGCCGCTGCACCTGTGCCGCCGTCTCGATGGCAGCGGGCGCGACCACGGAGGTCGTCGGCGCGGGCGCCAGCTCTTCCTTCGACACCGGCTGCGCGGCGTCGGGATGGGAGGAGCAGGCGGACAGCGCGAGCAGCAGGCAGGCGGGAAGCAGGCGTCGCAGCATGATCGTGTCCTGGCGAGAGAATGTTGCATGGTATCGCTCCGGCGGCACGGGGATACCTGACCGGTTGCACATGCGGCCGCGGCAGGCGTGGGTTATCGTCGCCTTCCCCTCGCTTCGCCACGTCCATGGACCAGCCGTCGATGCCTGTCGCTCCGCGCCATCGCGCCGCGCTGGCCTTCATCTACGTCACCGTGCTGCTCGACATGCTGGCGTTCGGCATCATCATCCCGGTGCTGCCGCACCTGATCGAGCAGCTGGCCGGCGGCGGCATCGCCCGGGCAGCGTGGTGGGTGGGCATCTTCAGCACGGTGTTCGCGATCGTGCAGTTCGTGTTCTCGCCGGTGCAGGGCGCGCTGTCGGACCGTTTCGGGCGGCGACCGGTGATCCTGGTTTCCAACCTCGGCCTGGCCGTGGATTTCGTGATCCTGGCGCTGGCGCCCACGCTGTGGCTGCTGTTCGCCGCGCGCGTGCTGCTGGGCATGACGGCGGCCAGCTTCAGCACCGCCAACGCGTACATCGCGGACATCGTGCCGAAGGAGAAGCGCGCCGCCGCGTTCGGCATCCTCGGCAGCGCGTTCGGACTGGGCTTCATCATCGGCCCGGGGCTGGGCGGTTTCCTGGGCGGCATCGCGCTGCGGCTGCCGTTCTGGGTGGCGGCCGGGCTGGCGCTGTGCAACTTCCTGTACGGCTGCTTCATCCTGCCCGAGTCGCTGCCGGCCGAACGCCGCACCGCGCGCATCGAGCTGCACAGCGCGCATCCGTTCGGCTCGCTGAAGCTGCTGCGCCGCCAGCGGCAGGTGTTCCACCTGGCCATCGTGCTGTTCCTGGTCTACCTCGCCCACTACGTGCTGCAGACGGTGTTCGTGCTGTACGCGGATTACCGCTACCACTGGGGCCCGCAGGCGGTGGGCTACGTGCTGATGCTGGTCGGCGCCTGCGACGGCTTCGTGCAGGCGGTGCTCACCGGCAAGCTGGCGCCGCGCTTCGGCGAACGCCGCGTGCTGCTGGCCGGCATGCTGTTCGGCGTGGGCGCGTTCCTGGTGATGGGCGTGGCCGATGTCGGCTGGGCCTTCCTGTTCGGCATCCCCCTGCTGGCCCTGTGGGGCCTGGCGATGCCGCCGATCCAGTCCCTGATGACGCAGCAGGTCGATCCCTCCGAGCAGGGTCGACTGCAGGGCGCGATCGGCAGCCTGGGCAGTTTCGCGGGCATCTTCGGGCCGTACCTGTTCGCCCAGGTGTTTGCGCTGTCGATCGCGCCGGGCTCGCCGCTGCACCTGCCCGGCGCCGCCTTCGTGCTGTCGGCGGGCCTGATGCTGGCGGGCCTGGTGATCGCCGCGCGGGCCACCCGGCGCCTGCCGCAACCCGCCGCCCACGTCACGGCCGAATCGCTGCCCGGCGACGCGCCGGCACTGTCCGCCATCCATCCGGCAACACCCACCCATCCGCCGCAGGCGGTCCACCCACAGGAAGAAAAACCATGACACTTTCCATGTACCAGGCCTCCGTCCCCGTCTTCGTCCGCGCGCTGGGCAACCTCGCCCATGTGCTGCAGAAGGGCGAGCAACATGCGATTTCGAAGAACGTCAGCGGCGAAGTGCTACTGCAGGTGCGCCTGATCCCGGACATGCTGCCGCTGATCAAGCAGATCCAGATCGCCTGCGACATGGCCACGCGCGGCGCGGCGCGCCTCGCCGGCGTCGAACCGAAGTCCTTCGAGGACAACGAGACCACCCTGCCCCAGGCCTACGACCGCATCGCGCGGGCGATCGATTACGTCAAGAGCTTCAGCGCCGAACAGATCGACGGCAGCGAGACCCGCACCATCGTGATGAAGACACGCGCCGGCGAAGTCACGCTCGAGGGTCAGGCGTACCTGTTCGGCTTCACCATCCCCAACCTGTTCTTCCACTGCACCACCGCCTACAACATCCTGCGCGAAGCGGGCACCGACATCGGCAAGAAAGACTTCATCGGCGAAGCCTGAGCGGGCGAACTCCGTCCTGCGGGAGCGAGTCCGGGCGGAGGCCGGACTCGCCACCGCAAGCAGTCGCCCCAGCCGCTCCACTCGTTGAAACCACGGCGATCAGCCGCGACTGGCGGCGCATGTCCCAAACTGTGACGCACACCACCTTTGCCTGCCCGCTGCTGGCGCGTCCCCTGCTTGCTGTCACTCGTCCCCACGGTTCTTCCCCTTCGAGTGACTTTCCATGAACAGGATTTTTGAATGCATCATCGCCGGCGGCCCGCAACACGGCCAACTGTGCCGCGCGCCCTGGGATGAGCAGCGTGCCACGCCCCCCGCCATCATCGCGGAGGATGGCGAGGTTTGCGTCGCCGCGGCACGCAAGCACACGGACCCGGCGCACACGCGCTTCATCCTGCTGCACCCGCGGGCAACCGGTGAGCAGTTCCTGACCCTGCTGGCGGCCTGAGTGACCCGCAGCGTCAGTTTCCGCTCGCCGGCCGCCTTGTCGGCCGCCTTGTCGGCCGCACGCAAGGCGTCGACAATGGCCGGCCCATCGAAGGCGCCGGGAATCGCGCGCGCCATCGGCGCACCGGACCCCACGCATGCTGCGACTCACCGACCTCAAGCTGCCGCTCGACCACGGCGAGGCCGCGCTTGCCGCTGCCATCGCCAGGCGGCTTGAGCTCGAACCCGGCGAGCTGACCGGCTACACCATCGCCCGCCGCGGCTACGACGCGCGCAAGCGTGGCGCGATCACGCTGATCTACGCGCTGGACATCGACACCCCGCGCGAAGCCGAACTGCTGCAACGCTTCGCCGACGACGCGCACGTGCAGCCCACGCCGGACACCCGCTACCACTTCGTGGCCGAGGCACCGCCGCGGTTCGAACACCGCCCGCTGGTGATCGGCTTCGGCCCCTGCGGCCTGTTCGCCGGCCTGATCCTGGCGCAGATGGGTTTCCGCCCGATCATCCTCGACCGCGGCAAGGAAGTGCGCGAGCGCACGAAGGACACCTGGGACCTGTGGCGCAAGCGCAACCTGCATCCGGAGTCGAACGTGCAGTTCGGCGAGGGCGGCGCCGGCACCTTTTCCGACGGCAAGCTGTACAGCCAGATCCGCGACCCGCAACACCACGGCCGCAAGGTGCTCACCGAGTTCGTCAAGGCCGGCGCGCCGGAGGAGATCCTCTACGTCAGCAAGCCGCACATCGGCACGTTCCGGCTGGTGACGATGGTGGAGCACATGCGCGCCACGATCGAGTCGCTGGGCGGCGAGATCCGTTTCAGCCAGCGCGTGGACGATCTGCTGCTCGAACCGCGCGCGGACGGCCAACAGCAGATTCGCGGCGTCACCCTGGCCAGCGGCGAGCAGTTGCGATCCGATCACGTGGTGCTGGCACTCGGCCACAGCGCGCGCGATACGTTCGAGATGCTGCATGCGCGCGGCGTGTATCTCGAGGCCAAGCCGTTTTCGATCGGCTTCCGCATCGAGCACCCGCAGTCGGTGATCGACCGCGCCCGCTTCGGGCCGCAGGCCGGCCATCCGATCCTGGGCGCGGCCGACTACAAGCTGGTGCATCACGGCAAGGGAAATCAGGGTGGACGCGGCCGCTCGGTGTACAGCTTCTGCATGTGCCCCGGCGGCACCGTGGTGGCCGCCACCAGCGAGCCGGGCCGCGTGGTCACCAACGGCATGAGCCAGTACTCGCGCAACGAGCGCAACGCGAACGCGGCGGTGGTGGTCGGCATCGAGCCGTCCGACTTCGCGCCGTACGGTGAAGGCCCGCTCGCCGGCATCGCGCTGCAGCGTGCACTGGAAAGCCACGCCTTCACCCTCGGCGGCGAGAACTACAACGCGCCCGCGCAGCTGGTCGGCGACTTCCTCGCCGGTCGCGCATCACGCGAATGGGGCGACGTGCAGCCCTCCTACAAGCCCGGCGTCACCCTGGGCAGCCTCGACAGCGCGCTGCCCGACTACGCCATCGCCGCGATCCGCGAAGCGCTGCCCGCGTTCGAGCGCCAGATCCGCGGCTACGCGATGCACGACGCGATCCTCACCGGCGTGGAAACGCGCACCTCCTCGCCCGTCCGCATCACGCGCGACGACAGCCTGCAGAGCCTCAACGTCCGCGGCCTGTATCCCGCCGGCGAAGGCGCCGGCTACGCCGGCGGCATCCTTTCCGCCGCTGTGGACGGCATCAAGGTGGCCGAGGCGCTGGCACTGGACATGGCGAAAAGCCGGGTTCGCGCAGACGATTGATTGTGCCGCGCCCCGGCCGCATCTTGGGTCCGGTCCGCAGCGCCGCTGCCTCCCCCCGGATTTGCGAGGTATCCCATGTCCACGTCAGCGATTCCCGTTCCGCTGCGCATCGATTTCGTCTCCGACGTGTCCTGTCCCTGGTGCGCCGTGGGCCTGGCGTCATTGCAGCATGCGCTGGCGAAGCTCGATGGCGAGGTGTCCGCGGAAATCCACTTCCAGCCGTTCGAGCTGAATCCGCAGATGGCGGCGGAAGGCGAGGATTCCACCGAGCACCTGCGGCGCAAGTACGGCAGTTCGGCCGAGCAGATCGACGCCAATCGCGAGGCGATCCGTGCGCGCGGCGCGGCACTCGGTTTCACCTTCAACATGGACCGGCGCAGCCGCGTCTACAACACCTTCGACGCGCACCGGCTGCTGCACTGGGCCGAGCTGGAAGGGCGGCAGCTGGTGCTGAAGCAGATCCTGCTGCGCGCGTATTTCACCGACGGAGAGGACGTGAGTTCGCACGACACGCTGGCGCGGCTGGCTGTCGAAGCGGGGCTGGATGGCGAACGGGCGCGGCAGTTGCTCGAAAGCGACGAATTTGCCGACGAGGTGCGCGCGCAGGAGCAGTTTTTCATGTCGCGCGGCATCCACTCGGTGCCGGCCACCATCGTCAACGGCCAGCACCTGATCTCCGGCGGTCAGCCGCCGGAGGCGTTCGAGGAGGCGTTGCGGCAGATCGCCGCCGCGCGATAGGGCGCGCGATTCAGGACTCGAACGGCGCGGGCCGCCCGATCCAGTAGCCCTGCCCCATGGCGCAGCCCATCGCGTGCAGCGCGGCGTACTGGATCTCGGTCTCGATGCCTTCGGCGACCACGTCGATGTCCAGCGCGCGGGCCAGCGCAAGCACCGCTGCGACCACGGTGGTACTGCTGGTGTTGGCGCCCTTGTCCAGCTCGTTCACGAACGCGCGGTCGATCTTCAGGATGCGCAGCGGCAGCGAGTGCAGATAGCTCAGCGACGAATAGCCGGTACCGAAATCGTCCAGTGCCGCGCCGACGCCGGCGGCGCGCAGGCGCTCCAGCGTGGTGCGCACGCGCTCCGGATCGTCGAGCAGGGCGCCCTCGGTGACTTCCACCACCACCCGCGTGGGCGGCAGGCCGGTGCGTTCGAGCAGCTCGATCAGGCGTGAGTCGAAATTGTCGTGGCGCAGGTGCATCGCCGACACGTTGAGCGTCATGAAGGTGTCGGTGCGCTCCTGCCGGCGCAGGCGCTGGCAGCTGATCTCGAACATGTGCCAGTCGATCGCCTCGATCAGCCCGCTGTCCTCGGCGATCTTGAGGAAATCGCCCGGCAGCAGCAGGCCGCGTTGCGGATGGTTCCAGCGGATCAGCGCCTCGTAGCCGACCACCGCGCGATCCTCCAGGCGGCAAATGGCCTGGAAATGCGGCTCGAACTGGCCGTGCTTCAGTGCCTGGCGCAGCTCGCCTTCCAGCGTCAGCACGTCGACCACGCTGCGCGCCAGCGTCTCGTCGAACAGCTGGTAGCGCTTGCGGCCGAGTTCCTTGGCGCGATACAGCGCGATGTCGGCATCGCGCAGCACCTCGTCGGCGGTCAGGTAGCGGCCGTCGCCGATGGCGATGCCGACGCTGACCGCCACTTGCAACTCCTTGCCGCCGGCGGGCATCGGTTCGGCCAGCGCATCCATCACCCTTTGCGCCACGACGTTGGCGTCGGCCGGCTGCTCCACCGATTCCAGCAGGATGGCGAACTCGTCGCCCGACAGCCGCGCCACCAGGTCCGGATGACGCACGCAGCCGGACAACCGCGTGGCGACCTCTCTCAGCACCTCGTCGCCGGCCAGGTGGCCGAGGCTGTCGTTGATGATCTTGAAGCGGTCCACGTCCATGTACAGCAGCGCGCAGCGCGGGCGTGTGCCTGACGCCGGCGTCGACAGCACGCGGTCGATGCGGTCGCGCAGATAGCTGCGATTGGGCAGGCCGGTCAGCGGATCGTGCATCACCTGGTGCTTGAGCTGATCCTGCACGCGTTCGCGCTCGATGATCTCCTTGCGCAGCGCCAGCGTGCGCTCTTCCACCCGGTGTTCCAGCTGCTCGTAGGCGCGATGCAGGGCCTCGGCGGCACGGCGGCGGGTGAGGCTGTTGGCGACCTGGGTGGCCACGAAACTCAGCAATTCCTGCTCGGACGGACCGTAGGAGACGTCGGCGTCGTAGCTCTGCACCGTCACCAGCCCGATGACCTCGTCGCCGACGATCAACGGCACGCCGAGCCAGCAGGTGGAAGGCGAGCCGGAACGGCCGGCCACGATCTCGCCGCTGCGTTCCAGCTCCTCGATGTCGGCGTTGTCGGCGCGCAATGCGGTGCCCCGGCGCAGCACGTATTCGCTCAGCCCGCGGCCGAGCGGGCGGCTCGGCGGCGGACGCAGCTTGGCGTCGACTGCGTAGGGGAACAGCAACTGCTGGCGGTCGTCGGAGAGCAGCGCGATGTAGAAGTTCTGCGCGTTGAGCAATTCGCCCACCACGCCGTGCACGCGGCGGTAGAACTCGCCATGGTCGATGTGCGCGGTGGCCAGTTCGGCGATGCGGAACAGCGCGGTCTGCAGGTGCTCGGCGCGCTGCCGCTCGACGATCTCCTGCTGCAGGCCGCGATTGGCTTCGGCCAGTTGCGCGGTACGCAACTGCACGCGCTGTTCCAGATCCTCCTTGCCCTGCTTGCGCTCCAGCGCGATCAGGATGTGGCTGGCGACGAACTCCAGCAGCGCCAGGTCGCCCGGGGTGTAGCCGATCTCGGGCCGGTAGCTCTGCACCACCAGCGCCCCGCCGGGGCGGCCGTCGCGCATCATCGGCACGCCGAGCCAGTCGCGGCTGTCGGTGCCGATCACCTTCACCGGGCCCTGCGCCTGGATGCGCAGCTCCTCGGCGTCGCCCATGCGCGCCTTGCCGTCGCGCAGCACATACCAGGTCAACGTGTGCTCGATCGCGCTGATCGGCATGTCGAGACCGCCGCCTGGCGCCACGGGGTCTTCCACGTCGACGTAGTACAGGAAACGGACCGTGTCGCGCGCGGCGTCGTGCAGCACGATGAAGAAGTTGTCCGCGTACATCAGCCCGCTGACGATGGCATGGATGCCGCGCAGCACGGTGGGCATGTCGCGCTCGGAACCGGCGAGGTCGGAGATCGCGAACAAGGCGCGCTGCAGGTTCTCCGAGCGCTCCAGTTGCTCGTGCGAGTGCTGCAGTTCGAGCCATTCCAGCGCACGTTGCAGATGCAGGCGGGCCGGCCGCAGCAGCGCAGCCATCTCGTCGAGAAAGCGGGGACCCGCCGATGCAGGCTGCAGGCGCAGGACCAGCACGGCCGGCTGCGGCAGCTCGCACAGGCGCAGTGCCACGCGTTGACCGTCCGCATGCCACTGTGCCCCGGCGGTGCCGGCAGCCAGTTCGATCCACGGCCAATCGGCATCGTCGACCGGCATGGGCGGCATGCTGCAGACGCCGGCCCGATCGTGCAGCCGCCACAACACGCTGGCGGCTTCGCAGCCGGGCCGGTCTCGCGCCAGCGCGGCGATTGCCGCAGCCACTTCCGCTGGCGAGCGGGCGCCGACCAAATGGGTCAGCCAATTCAATTGCAGCGAGTCGTCGATGGACATCGACTCCATCGTGCCCCCTTTTCTGTCGCCGGGATGTCGCCGGGATGTCGCCGGATCAGGTTCGAGCCGCGGCCCGACCCAGCATACGCGCCTGCCACTGTGCGACATTCCGCGGGGCATCGGCAAGCCGCGGCCGCGTTGACATGTCCGATAGACTGGGCAGCCCGCCGGCAGGGCAGCGCACACGCGCGGCGCGCCCCGGCCCCGCACCGTGTCACGGACCTGTCACCCCGCATGCTCGCCGACTCCACCAAGGACGCCATTCGTGCCGCCTACGCCCGCATCAAGGAGGGCCTGCCGGGGTTTCGCGCGCGCGCCTCGCAGGGGCGCATGATCGCCGAGGTCGCCAAGGCGCTGGCCAGCGCCGGCGGCGTGGCGGTGATCGAGGCGCCCACCGGCACCGGCAAGTCGATGGCCTACCTGGTCGCCGGCCATGAAGTGGCGCGCTTCCAGAAGAAGAAGCTGCTGATCGCCACCGCCACCGTGGCGCTGCAGGAACAGCTCGTGCAGCGCGACATTCCGCTGTACCTGAAACTCAACGACATCGAAGCGAAGGTGGCGCTGGCCAAGGGCCGCGGCCGCTACCTGTGCCCGCGCAACCTGCTGATGGCGGCCAACAGCATCCACGACGCGCAGCTTGGCCTGGCCGGTTTCGAGGCCGACCTGCTGCTGTGGAACAAGCCGCCGCAACCGCGCGACAAGCAGTCGCTGGCCAAGCTGCGCGACGCGTTCGACCGCGGCGAATGGAACGGCGACATGGACAGCGCGCCGGAGCCGGTCAGCGACCTGCTGCGGCCGATGATCACCACCAGCGCCGGCGGCTGCACCGGGCGCAAGTGCGGGCAGTTCATGAACTGCCCGTTCTTCGCCGCGCGCCGCGCGGTCGACGACGCCGACATCATCGTGGCCAACCAGGATCTGGTGCTGGCCGATCTCACCATGCCGGGCGAGGACGACAGCTGGGGCGGCGTGATCCTGCCGCGCCCGGACGAGACGCTGTACATCTTCGACGAAGGCCACCACGTGCCCGGCAAGGCGATCGAACGCGGCGCGGCCGAAGTCTTCATGACCGCCACCGTGCGCCAGTTGAGCCGGCTCGGCCGGCAGGTGCATGCGGCCTATTCGCTGACCGACAAGGAACGCCTGGGCAAGCTCGCGCTGGACCAGGGCGACGAGAAGCTGCAGGAGCTGAGCAACACGCTGGAGGAGCTGGAGAAGGAAATCCGCCTCGCCTGGCTGCCCGACCCGGCCGAGACCGAACCGATGTACCGCGGCTCGCTGGGCCAGCTGCCGGAGCCGTGGGTGGAGCATGCGCGCGCGCTCGACCTGCTCACCGGCGAGGTGCAGCGCTGGCTCACCGCGGTGCGGCGCGCCGTGGTGGAGATGACCGACGGCGGACCGACCCAGGAGGCCTTGTCGCGCGAGCTCGGCATCGCGCTGGAGCGCATCGGCCGGCAGGCCGCCTGCTGGCGCGCGTGGTCCAGCGACGATCCGGACAACGCCCCGCCGCTGGCGCGCTGGGTCACCCTGGGCGCGGACCAGCAACTGGTCTGCCATGCCTCGGCCGTCTCCGCCGCGGGCCTGCTGCGCAACGTGCTGTGGAACAACGCCAGCGGCGTGGTGATGACCTCGGCCACGCTCAGTGCCGGCGGCAACTTCCGCGGCTTCGCCGATGCCGTGGGCCTGCCCGACGATGCGGTGACGCTGAGCCTGCCCTCGCCGTTCGACCTCGCCGCGCAGGCACGCCTGGAAGTGCCCGCGATGCACACGCTTCCCGACGCGCGCGAGGCGCACGCCGAGGAAATCAGCGCCTGGCTGGCTGACCACCTCGACTGGGACGCCGGCAACCTGGTGCTGTTCACCTCGCGCGCGAAACTCGACCGCGTGCTGCAGAAATTGCCGATCGCGCACGTGCGCAAGGTCCGCGCGCAAGGGTCGCTGGGCAAGTCGCAACTGGTCGCCGAGCACTGCGCCGACATCGAGGCCGGCAAGGGCAGCACGCTGTTCGGCCTCGCCTCGTTCGGCGAAGGCCTCGATCTGCCCGGCAAGCTGTGCGAGACGGTGGTGATCACCCAGTTGCCGTTCGCCGTGCCCACCGACCCGGTCGGCGCGACCTACGCCGAGTGGCTGGAATCGCGCGGCCGCAACCCGTTCATCGAGGTCAGCGTGCCCGAGGCTACCCGCCTGCTCACCCAGTACTGCGGCCGCCTGATCCGCAGCGAAACCGACCACGGCCGCATCGTGTTGCTGGACCGCCGCGTGGTCACCAAGCGCTACGGCAGCGGCATGCTGCGCGCATTGCCGCCGTTCGAGCGCGTCATCGAGAGAACCGCATGATCGTCCGCCTGTCCGACTGCCCGCTGCGGCCGTGGAAGAACGGCCTGGGCCGCACCCGCGAAATAGCCGTCCAGCCATCCGCCGCCGGCATGGACGATTTCCTGTGGCGCGTCAGCCTCGCCGAGGTCGACAGCGCCGCGCCGTTCTCCGCGTTTCCCGGCATCGACCGGCAGATCGCGCTTCTCGACGGGGCCGGCTTCACCATGACGCTGGATGACGGCCGCAGCCACGCGCTGACCGCTCCGTTTGTGCCGTTCGCGTTTCCCGGCGAGGCGAAGGTCGAGGTGGCACTGGCCGGCGGCCCCACCCGCGACTTCAACCTGATGCTGCGCCGCGGCCGCGCGCGCGGCGGCATCGAAGTGTGGCGGGATACCGGAGCGCACGCGACGGGCGCCGCCACCGTGCTGGTGTACTGCGCCCGCGGCGCCATCGACTGCGTCGACGGTACGCTGCAAGCAGGCGATGCCTGGCGACCTTCGTCGGGCGCGGCATCGATGACCTTGCACCCAAATGCGGTGGCGCTGGTCGTGCACGTCGAACCCGTCGCCTGACGGATGTCACTGGGCCGCGGCGCCGCGCTGGCCTATCCTCGACCTTCGTCGCCGCCATCGGAGTCACCCCGCCATGCTCGTGTTGATTCTCGGCCTCGTGCTGTTCCTCGGCATCCACTCGCTGCGCATCTTCGCCGACGACTGGCGGGGGCGGCAGATCGCGCGGATGGGCCTGATGCGCTGGAAGGTGCTGTATGCCGCGGTGGCGATCGCCGGTTTCGTGCTGCTCTGCTGGGGCTTCGGACTGGCGCGCCAGCAACCGGTGTTGCTGTATGTGCCGCCGCTGTGGCTGCGCCATCTCAATGCGCTGTTCACCCTGGTGGCCTTCGTGTTGTTCATCGCGGCGCGGGTGCCGCGCAACCATTTCAAGGCGAAGCTGCATCACCCGCAGGTGCTGGCGGTGAAGGTGTGGGCATTCGGCCACCTGCTGGCCACCGGCATGCTGCACGACATGGTGCTGTTCGGCGCGTTCCTGCTGTGGGCGGTCGTGCTGTTCGCCGTCTCGCGCCGGCGCGATCGCCGCGAAGCCGCCGTCTACGCTGCCGGCACGGTGCAGGGCGACGTGCTCACCGTGGTGATCGGCGGCGCGCTCTGGCTCGCCTTCGTGCTGTGGCTGCACCTGTGGCTGATCGGCGTGAGCCCGATGGCCTGAAATCGCGGCGGGGGGGGTGTCGGGAGTCATCTGCGCGCGCGCCGCGCGCTGCGCTACAGTGCCGGCGTCCCCACCCCTGCGGAGGATCAACGCATGGTCGGTTTCCTGCTCTGGCTGTTGCTGCTGGTGTTCTGCTGGCCGATCGCCCTGCTCGCCCTGGTGCTGTACCCGATCGTGTGGCTGCTGTTGCTGCCGCTGCGGCTGGTCGGCATCACCGTGAGCGCGGTGTTCGCCTTCCTCGGCGCGTTGCTGATGCTGCCGGCGCGCGTGCTGCGCGGTCGCCCCGCCTGAGCGTGGCGCGGGCGTGGACAAACCCCACTCGCCTGCGTGCGAACGCAACCGCGAATCCATCCTCGGCGTGCTGCGCCGGCACGTCGCCGGATGCCGGCACCTGCTGGAGATCGGCAGCGGCACCGGCCAGCACGCGGTGCACTTCGCCGCGGCGATGCCCTGGCTGAACTGGCAATGCTCCGACCGCGCCGAGAATCTCCCGGGCATCTGCGCCTGGCTGGATGAGGCGGCATTGCCGAATACGCCGCCGCCACTGGAGCTGGACGTCAATGGCGACTGGCCGGCCGGCCCCTTCGATGCGGTGTTCAGTGCCAACACGCTGCACATCATGAGCTGGGCGGAAGTGCAGCGGCTGTTCGCCCGGCTGCCCGCGGTCACCACCGCCGATGCGGTGCTGGCGATCTACGGGCCGTTCAACCAGCATGGCCGCTACACCAGCGCCAGCAACGCCGCGTTCGACGCCTGGCTGCGCACGCGCGGCGCGCACATGGCGATCCGCAACGCCGAGGCGGTGGACGCGCTGGCCGAGGCCGCGGGCTTCCACCTGCTGCTCGACGTCGCGATGCCGGCGCACAACCGCTGCCGCGTATGGCAGCGCATGCACGGCTGAACCTGCAAGTCGGGGCCGAAGCAGGTACAAAGGCCGCATGAAGTCGATCGACACGCTGACCCCCTGCCCCTGCGGCAACCCCGCCGGCTACACCGCCTGTTGCGGCCCGCTGCACGACGGCGCCCCCGCTGCCAGCGCCGAGCAGCTGATGCGCTCGCGCTACAGCGCCTACGTGCTCAAGCGCGAGGATTACCTGCTGGCCAGCTGGCACGCCGACACCCGGCCCGCCTCGCTGCGGCTGGCCGCGCAGCAACCTGCGCCGACCTGGCTGGGGCTGGAGGTGCGGCGCCAGCAGATGATCGATGCCGACCACGCCACGGTGGAATTCGTCGCCCGCTATCGCCTCGGCGGCGGTCGCGCGCAGCGGCAGCACGAGACCAGCCATTTCGTGCGCGAAGACGGCCGCTGGTATTACCACGACGGCGAACTGAAGAGCTGAGCTTCAGAAGCCGGGCACGCCGGCTGTATGCAGGCGCGCGGCCTGCTCGCGAACTTCGGCGCAATCGAAGAACGCCACCAGCTGGTTCGCGCGGCCGGCACCGACGCCCTCCTGCGCCTGCCAATCGTCTGCTCCGCGCGCCTCCAGCGTCGGCCAGTCGGCCGCTCCGCGCGCCTGTCCGGCCGGCACGCCCAGCGCCTGCAGCCAGCGCGCGAACGGACGCTCGCGCGCACTGGCGAAGACCCGCGCCAACGCGGCCGCGCGGTTCGCGCCGAGGCCGGGCACGGCGGCCAGCTGCGACGGCGTGAGACTCATCCAGTCCAGCAGATGACGTACCAGGCCCGCGTCGACCAGCGCCCGCCAGGTGCCCTCGCCCAACCCTTCCAGCTGCAGTCCGTGGTGGCCGCCGAGCCATGCCAGCCGGGCGAGAAACTGCTGCTCGCAACCCGGCGTGGCCTGCCAGCAGGTCAGCGGCCCGTGCATGCGCGGGTCCGGCGACGTCACCGGCGCGCGCTGCAGCGCGCGCCAGGCGACCGACTGCAGGCGCGGAATGGTCAAGCCCGCGAGCACCACCTCGACCTGGTCGCCGGGACGGATGTCGAGCTCGCGCCAGCGCTTGAGCGAGCCCACGCTGACGCGCTGCACCCGATGGTCGTCCAGTTGCACCGGTTCAAGCTGCAGCACCGGCGTGATGCGGCCGCTGCGACCGACGGTGAATTCCACCGCGCGCACCTCGGCCAACGTGGAGGCGGCCGGATACTTCCATGCCACCGCCCACTCCGGCGGCGCGGCACGCCAGCTCGCGGCGGCTGGCCGCCGGCCCTGGCGCACGACGGTGCCATCGGCCGCGAACGGCATCGCGTGGTGATACCACTGCTCACGCCAGCGCTCCACCTCGGCCAGCGAGGCGACCGGTTGCGTGTAGCGCACGCTGTCGGCCAGCCCCATCGCCTGCAATCCTGCCAGCCGCGCCGGCATGTCGGGCGGGCCGCTGGGCCAATCCCACACGAACAGGCCGATGTGCGCGGCCGCATCGCCGAGCTCATCGCGCGCCATCGCCGCGGCCACCGCCGAACGCGCGTTGAGGCCGCCGTCCGTGGCCTGCACGTGGCCGGGCAGGCGCCAGACCAGCTCGCCCTGCAGCACCACACGCGCCGGCGCATGCGGCAGGTACCTGGGGATCGCGGCGATCCGCCGCGCCTGTCCGGTCCAGTCCGAGCCGTGCAAACCGTCGCCGCGACTGCTGGCCTGGCGCAGGCGTCCATCGACGTAGAGCAGCGTGACCGCGACGCCGTCCGCCTTCGGTTGCACCCACAGATCCTGGTCGCCGCGCGCGCGCATCCACTGCGCCAGGGCGGCGGCATCGGGCAGCTTGGCCAGGCCGGTCTGCGCCACCGGCGAAGTGACCCGGCCACCGGCATCACCCAGGTGGTTCAGCGCCGCCGGCGCCTGCCCGGGGAAGCAGCGGCGCCATTGCTCGAACCGCTGCAAGGCCTGGTCGTACACCGCATCGTCCACCGGCGCGGCGCCCTCGACGCGATAGGCGTGGTTCCAGCCGTCGAGGCGATCGTGCAGCGCCAGCAACTCGTGTTGCGCCCGCGCGGGCGGCCAGTCCGGGCAACCCGCGTGCACGCCGTGGGCGAGCGGCACGATCGCCGCCAGCAGAAGCCATCCCTTGCGCATGCCCATCCCCTCGACCCGGACCAGGGAACCAGCCTGCCCGCCGCCCGGCGGCCCACCCAGCCGGCTGCGCCGCCGGGCTGCGTAGGTGAACGCTGTCCGCTCAGGCCGGCAATCGGCCACCGAAACGCAGCAAGGTTTCGCCGAGGTAGCGCGCGTGCGGACCGAAGCGACGCTCCGCGATCACGCCGGCGCCGTCATGGTCGATCGCCACCACGGTACTGGCACGGGTGCCGTAATCGGCGCCGCGGATGAAGGCACTGGAGAGCCGGCGCTCCTGCTCGAGGCCAACGCCGGTGTCCGGCAAATGCTCGTCCGGCGCCAACTGCTCGTCGGCCAGCGCGGCGAACAGCGCGGCGAAGTCGGTGTCGTCGCCATCGTCGATCCAGCGCTGCAGGCGTTGCATCAGCGCGCGCGTCTTCGGCCACGGCGTATTGAAGTCGGCGTTGGACAGGCCGTGCACGCCGGGCGTGACCGCCTGCGCCTCCGGCTGCGGCCGGTTGCCGAGATAGAACGCCGCCTGCGCATCGAAGGTGAGCAGGTTGAACGGGCGATAGTCCGCAGCCACGCGCAGCAGGTGCTCCGCATGCGCGGTGGCATCCTCGGCGCCCGTCAGGTAGTCGCGGATCAGCAGGCCGCGCGAGGCGCCGAGCTGCGGGTCGCGCGGATCACGCACGTTGGTCACCACCGCGCAACGCCCCGCATCGGATACGCCGAGCCAGCTGCCGCCGGCCTGCAGATCGCGCCCGGCGAGGATCGGCGCGTCGTCCCAGCGCGCCAGCGCGGCGCTGGGCCGCGCATGGAACTCGTCGCGGTTGCCGGCCAGCAACAGGCGCCAGCGTGGATGGACTTGCCAGGCAAACGCGATCACGCACATGCACCCACACCCTCTCTCGACGTTTCGTCGGCGCCGCACCGTGGCGCCGCAGATGTCGCGCCAACATAGCACCGTCGCCGGCACGCTCGCCCCGCGCCGCGGGCTCGGTGATAATCGACCGATGCGCAATCCATCCCGTTCGATCCGCCGCGTGCTCGGCGCGCTGCTCATCGTTGCCTGCCTCGGCGTGACGTACGCCGCACCCGCCGCGCCGGCCGGCCAGCACGGGAGCCGCGCCGAACAGGCCGCCGCCAGGCAGAAGCTGGCCGACCTGCGCCGCAAGATGGAGGCGCTGGCCGCCGAGCAGGCCGACACCGCGGCCAGGCGCGACAGCATGAACGCGGAATTGGCGAAGCAGGCCAATGCGCTGGCCGCCGCGGCCAGGGCCGTGCGCGAGACCGATGCCGCGCTGGCGGCGGGACAAAAGCAGCTCGACGAGCTGCAACAGCAGCGCGACACGCTGCAAGGCGAACTGCAGCACCAGCGCGCCGCGATCGCCGACCTGCTGCGCGCCACCTACACCCTGGGCCACGGCTCGGACCTGCGCCTGCTGCTCGGCGACGAGGACGTGGCCCGGATCGCCCGCGCGCTGGTCTACTCGCAGTACTTCCAGCGCGATCGCGTGCAGCGCGTGGAGAAACTGATGGGCGACCTGGCCCGCCTGCAGGAACTGGAAAGCTCGATCGCGGCCCAGCAGCAGACGCTGCAGGCGACGAAGGCCCAGCGCCAACAGCAGGCGCAGCAGCTGGCGCGGCAACGCGCGGCGCGGCAGAAGCTGGCCGCGGAAACCGACGCGAAGTACAAGGACCAGGCGCAGCGCCTGGCCGCGATGAAACAGAACGCGCAATCGCTCAACCAGCTGCTCGACAAATTGCAGAAAGCCATCGACGAGGCCGCCGCGCCGCAACGCGGCCAGCCGCCGCCGTCGCGCTCGGCCGACATCCGCGGCAAGCTGCCGTGGCCGGCCAGCGGTGCGGTCAACCCGTTCGGCAACGGCGTGCTGATCAAGGCCGCCGCCGGCAGCGAGGTGCACGCGGTGGCGCGCGGGCGGGTGATCTACGCCGGCTTCCTGCGCGGTTACGGCATGCTGCTCATCCTCAACCACGGCAACGGCTGGATGAGCATGTACGGCAACAACGAAAGCCTGCTGCACGGCGTTGGCGACGAGGTCGAGGCCGGCGAGGCGATCGGCACCGCCAGCGCGGTCACCGGCGTCAACACCGGCGTGTATTTCGAGCTGCGCAAGAATGGCCAGCCGGTGGACCCGGCCAGCTGGCTGCGCAAGCACGGCTGAGGCACCGCCGCACGGCGTGGTGAATTGTTGCGCGATCCGGCGGTCCCACCTCCTGCCATACTTCGGCGGCGCTGCGGCGCGCCGTCTTTCCGTCGAGCGGAGTCAACTGCATGCCTTGTTCCCACCGTAGAGCGGCCGCCTGCATGGCCTTCCTGTCGCTGCTGGCCGTCGGCGCCGGTCAGGCGCAGACCACCCCCGCCAGCGCGGCCAGCGCGGGCGAACCGGCCCGCGCCGGCAGCACCGCCGCGGCCGACCCGGTGGACCTGCAGGACATCCGCAATTTCAGTCGCGTCTACCAGATGGTGCGCCAGGCCTACGTCGAGAAGGTCGACAACAAGACCTTGATGAAGGCGGCCATCACCGGCATGCTGGCCGGGCTCGACCCGCACAGCGAGTACCTCGACAAGGAGGGCCTGCAGCAGCTCAGCGAGGACACCTCCGGCCAGTACAGCGGCCTGGGCATCGAGGTGTTGCAGGTGGATGGCGGGCTCAGGATCGTCTCGCCGATCGACGACACGCCCGCCGCGCGCGCCGGCATCAAGCCGGGCGACAACATCGTCAAGATCGACGGCAAGCTGGTGGACCCGCAGAACGTCAACGAGATGTTCCAGCGGCTGCGCGGCAAGCCGGGCAGCAAGATCACCCTCACCATCATGCACGAGGGCAGCGACAAGCTGGTCGACATGCCGCTGGTGCGCGAACTGATCTCGGTCAGCAGCGTCAAGGTGCGCGAACTGGAACCCGGCTACGCCTACATCCGCATCAGCCAGTTCCAGGATGACACCGCCGCCGACCTGCAGAAGAAACTGGGCGAGCTGGTCACCAGGAACGGCCCGCAGAAGGGCGCCGTGCTGGACCTGCGCAACAACCCCGGCGGCCTACTCACCGCGGCCGTGGCCGTCGGCGACGACTTCCTCGACAGCGGCGTCATCGTGACCACGCGCGGGCGGCTGCCCGACGCCAACATGAGCTTCAGCGCCCACCCCGGCGACCTGCTGGACGGCGCGCCGATGATCGTGCTGACCAACCACGGCACCGCCTCGGCCGCCGAGATCGTCTCCGGCGCGCTGAAAGACAATCACCGCGCGCTGACCATGGGCCAGCGCAGCTTCGGCAAGGGCGTGGTGCAGACCGTGCTGCCGCTGGATGCCGACCATGCGGTGAAGATCACCACGGCGCGCTACTACACGCCCAACGGCACCTCCATCCAGGCCGAGGGAATCAAGCCGGACATCGCGCTGGCCGACCTCGCGGTGAGCCAGGCCGACCACCCGCCGGTGCTGATCAGCTCCGAGGCGGATCTGCCCAACCACCTCGCCAACGAGAAGGCAGCCACGGCGACCGACATCGACGACGACGGCAGCGCCGCCGATGCCACGCTGGCCACCAGCGATTACGCGCTGGCACAGGCGCTGAACGTGCTCAAGGGCATGGCGCTGCGCATGCCGGCGACGCGGCAGCCGTGAGCCGGCGCCTGCGCGGTCGACGCGGCGTGCACGGCATGGCGTGCATGCTGCAACGATGAGCGACCCACGTGATGCCGGTGCAGGCACGCCCCGTGTCCTGATTCTCGGCGGAGGCTTCGGCGGGCTGACCGCCGCGCGGCGGCTGGCTGGCGCGGACGCGCAGATCACCCTGGTCGATCGCCGCAACCACCACCTGTTCCAGCCGCTGCTTTACCAGGTGGCCACCGCCAGCCTGTCCGCCACCTCGATCGCCGCGCCGCTGCGGCACATCCTGCGGCGGCAACGCAACCTCACCGTGCTGATGGAGGAGGTGACCGCGGTCGACCTGGCTGCCCGACGGGTGGGCTGCGGCTCTCGCTGGCTCGATTACGACTGGCTGGTGATCGCCACCGGTGCCACCCACGCCTACTTCGGTCACGACGAATGGGCGCCGTTCGCGCCGGCGCTGAAGACGCTCGACGACGCGCAGTCCATCCGCCGGCGGGTGCTGCTGGCATTCGAGCAGGCCGAGCGCGAAGACGACCCGGAGCGCCGCCAGGCGTGGCTGAATTTCGTCGTGGTCGGTGGCGGTTCCACCGGCGTGGAACTGGCCGGCACGCTGAGTGAACTGGCACGGCACACGCTGCGCGGGGAATTCCGCCATTTCGATCCGCGCAGCGCCAGCGTGCGGCTGGTCGAGGCCGGGCCGCGAGTGCTGGCCGGCTACGACCCGGTGCTTTCGGACAAGGCGCGCCGCCAGCTCGAACGCCTTGGCGTGCAGGTGCACACCGGCGCGTCGGTGACGGCGATCGATGCCGCGGGCGTGAACCTCGGCGACCGTCGGTTGCCTGCACGCACCGTGCTGTGGGCCGCGGGCGTGGCCGCCTCGGCGGTGGGTGCCATGCTCGGGGTGCCGCTGGACAAGGCCGGGCGCGTGCGGGTCGACGGGGATCTCGGCGTGCCCGGACACGCCGGCGTTTTCGTCATCGGCGATCTCGCCAGCGTGGCCCGGCCGGATGGCTCGCCGGTACCCGGCGTGGCACCGGCGGCGAAGCAGATGGGCGAGTACGTGGCCGCCACGATCGCGCGGCGACTGCGCGGCGATGACCGCCCGCGGCCGCCATTCCGCTACCGCGACGCCGGCTCGCTGGCCACCATCGGCCGCATGGCGGCGGTGGCGCAGTTCGGCAAGCTGCAGATGTCCGGGCTGCCGGCGTGGATCGTCTGGCTGCTGGTGCACATCTATTTTCTGATCGGCTTCCGCAATCGCCTGGCGGTGATGCTGGACTGGGCCTGGGCCTACTGGACGCACCAGCGCCAGGCCCGCATCGTGAGCGAGGATCAGCGCGAGGATCCGAATTGGCGTGACCCCTAGCCCACTCTCGCAAAAAGCAGACGGCCCGCTCGCGCGGGCCGTTGTTGATCACGGGTTTTTATTGAGAAGTGCGGCCATGGATGGCCGCTTCTTGATCTTCGCGTTCACGGACGAACGCACGAGTTACATCGCAAACAACGCGCGCATCTTCTTCATCGCGTTGGCCTCGACCTGGCGGATGCGCTCGGCGGAGACACCGTACTCGTCGGCCAGATCCTGCAAGGTGGCCTTGTTCTCGTCGTCCAGCCAGCGGCGCTGGATGATGTCGCGCGAGCGGGCGTCGAGGTGCTGCAAGGCATCGGTCAGCGTCTGCAGCTGGTTGTCGGCATGATCCTCGTCGGCCACGTTCTCGTACGGATCGGCGCCGTGGTCGATCAGGAACGCGGCGGGCGCCGGCTTGGCATCGTCGTCGGCATCCACCGGCGCCTCGAAGCCCACGTCGCGGCCGGACAGGCGCGATTCCATCTCGCGTACGGTCGCTTCCGGCACGCCGAGATCCTTCGCCACCGTGCTCACTTCGGCCGCGTTCATCCAGCCCAGGCGCTTCTTGCTCTTGCGCAGGTTGAAGAACAGCTTGCGCTGCGCCTTGGTGGTGGCGACCTTCACGATGCGCCAGTTCTTCAGGATGAACTCGTGCATCTCGGCGCGAATCCAGTGCACCGCGAAGCTGACCAGGCGCACGCCCATGTCCGGGTCGAAACGCTTGACCGCCTTCATCAGGCCGATGTTGCCTTCCTGGATCAGGTCGGCAAGCTGCAGGCCGTAGCCGGAGTAGCCGCGCGCCACGTGCACCACGAAACGCAGGTGCGACATCACCAGCTTCTTGGCCGCGTCCAGGTTGTCCTGCTGCAGATAATCGCGCGACAGCGCCTGTTCCTCTTCCACGCTGAGCACCGGGATGCGATGCACTGCGGAAATGTAGGCATCCAGGCTGCCAACCACGCTGGGCAAGGGGAAGCTGGCGGTCACCAGGGCTTGGGACATGGGTGGAACCTCCTGCAAGACGTCGAAGTTTAGCACTCGGGTGATTGGAGTGCTAAGCCCGGTCTTTGGTTCCGGGCTTTTAATGAACTGCATGGTACATATATTTGCAACGACTGTCCAGCCGTCCCGGGAGTAAAGACCAGCTTGCCCGGCACGCCGTTCAAAACGTGTCATGGCACCGTGTCAGCCGCCGCACAAACCCTCCGCGCCGTGTCCGCGATCCGGCCGTGCCGGCTTGACAGCCACCAACCCGCGCCGCCATCCTCCGCCGCATTCCGAGGGGTGCCCCGCAAGGGGCTGAGATAGCGCGAGCTGACCCTTGAACCTGATCCGGGTCATGCCGGCGTAGGAACGGGAATCACCACGGGCGGCCCCAATCGGCGCGTCCGTGCGCCGTTGCAGCGTCACGCCCCGGATCTCCATCCAAGGAGGAGATCCATGAACCATCCCGCCGCTGCCACCGCACCCTCGACGGTTACCGCCGGCCCGATCCGCGGCTCGCGCAAGGTCTACGTCAGCCCGCCCGGGCATCCGTCGCTGCGCGTGCCGATGCGCGAGATCGCGCTGAAGGACCCGCTGACGCCGGCGCTGCACGTCTACGATCCGTCCGGACCCTACACCGACGACGACGCACGGATCGATCTCGCCGCGGGCCTGCCGCCGGTGCGCGACGCGTGGATCGAGGCGCGCGGCTTTCCGGCCATCGAAGGACGCGCCACCCGCCCGGAGGACAACGGCGGGGTCGGCGCGGAACGGCTGGTGGCGCCGTGTCCCGCGCAACGTACGCTGCGCATGGGCGAAGCCGGCCAGCCGGTGACCCAGCTGGAATTCGCCCGCGCCGGCATCATCACCGAGGAAATGATCTACGCCGCCCAGCGCGAGAACCTGGGGCGCGCGCAGATGCATGAAGATGCCGCCGCCCGGCTGGCCGATGGCGAGGCGTTCGGCGCAGCCCTGCCCGCCTTTGTCACGCCCGAATTCGTGCGCAGCGAGATCGCGTCGGGGCGCGCCATCATCCCGGCCAACATCAACCACGGCGAGCTGGAGCCGATGGTGATCGGGCGCAACTTCCTGGTGAAGGTCAACGCGAACATCGGCAACTCCGCGGTGTCCTCCGGCGTGGCCGAGGAGGTCGAGAAACTGGTGTGGGCGATCCGCTGGGGCGCGGACACCCTCATGGATCTGTCCACCGGCCGCAACATCCACAACATCCGCTCGTGGATCATCCGCAACTCGCCGGTGCCGATCGGCACCGTGCCGATCTACCAGGCGCTGGAAAAAGTCGGCGGCGATCCGGCCCGGCTGAACTGGGAGGTCTTCCGCGACACCCTGATCGAGCAGGCCGAGCAGGGCGTGGACTATTTCACCATCCACGCCGGCGTGCGCCTGCACCACGTGCCGCTGACCGCGCGGCGGGTCACCGGCATCGTCTCGCGCGGCGGCTCGATCATGGCGCGCTGGTGCCTCAGCCACCACCGCGAGAGTTTCCTGTACGAGCACTTCGCCGAGATCTGCCAGATCATGCGCCGCTACGACGTCGCCTTCTCGCTGGGCGACGGCCTGCGCCCCGGCTCGATTGCCGACGCCAACGACGCGGCCCAGTTCGCCGAACTCGAAACCCTGGGCGAGCTGACGAAGATCGCGTGGGCGCACGGCTGCCAGGTGATGATCGAAGGGCCCGGCCATGTGCCGATGCACAAGATCAAGCTCAACATCGACAAGCAGCTGGAGCACTGCGCCGAGGCGCCGTTCTACACGCTGGGCCCGCTGACCACCGACATCGCACCGGGCTACGACCACATCACCTCGGGCATCGGCGCGGCGATGATCGGCTGGTTCGGCACCGCCATGCTCTGCTACGTCACGCCGAAGGAACATCTCGGCCTGCCGAATCGCGACGACGTCAAGACCGGCGTCATCACCTACAAGATCGCGGCGCACGCCGCCGACCTCGCCAAGGGCCACCCGGCCGCGCAGCGCCGCGACGACGCGCTGTCGCGCGCGCGCTTCGAATTCCGCTGGGAAGACCAGTTCAACCTGTCGCTCGATCCCGACACGGCGCGCGCCTACCACGACGCCACCCTGCCGAAGGAGGCACACAAGACCGCGCATTTCTGCTCGATGTGCGGGCCGAAATTCTGCTCGATGCAGATCACCCAGGACCTGCGCCGCGAGGTGCGCGCGATGGAGGAGACCGCGCTGCGCGCAGGCATGGACGGCAAGTCGCGCGAGTTCGTCGAACGCGGCGCCACGCTCTACGTGCCGACCGGGGAGTAGGGGCCATGCGCATCGGCATTCTCGGTGCGGGCGTCGCCGGCCTGGTCACGGCGGTGGAGCTGGCCGGGCGTGGCGCCCGGGTGGAGATCATCGAGCGCGCGCCAGACCACGCACGGGCTTGCGCGTGGGTCGCCGGCGGCATGCTGGCGCCGTGGTGCGAGCAGGCCAGCGCCGAACCGCAGGTGGCGGTGCTGGGCGCGCCCGCCGTCGCGTGGTGGCAGCGCCATTTCGACGGGACCGTGCAGCGCGGCACGTTGGTCGTCGCGGCCACCCGCGACGCCGGCGAGCTGGCCTTGTTCGGCCGGCGTACCGAACGCTTCGAACCGATCGATGCCGAGCGCATCGGCGCGCTGGAACCGGAGTTGGCCGGGCGTTTCCGCCAGGGTCTGTTCTTCCCCGACGAAGCCCACCTCGATCCGCGTCGTGCGCTGCCCGCACTGGCCGCGCAACTGACCGCCGCGGGCGTGACGATCCGCTACGGCGTGGACGCCGATGCCGCGCGCATCGATGCGGACCGGATAGTCGATTGCCGCGGCCTTGCGGCGCGCGACACGCTGGAAGATCTGCGCGGCGTGCGCGGCGAAATGATCGTCGTGCGCTCGCCTGACATCCAGTTGTCGCGCCCGGTGCGCCTGTTGCATCCGCGTTTCGGGTTGTATGTGGTGCCGCGCGGCGACGGCGTATTCATGCTTGGCGGCACGCTGCTGGAAAGCAGCAGCCATGATCCGATGACGGTGCGTTCGGCGATGGACGTGCTCAACACCGCCTATGCGCTGCACCCGGCGTTCGCCGAGGCCGAGATCCTGGAACTGGGCGTGGGCGTGCGCCCGGCCTTCCCCGACAACCTGCCGCGCGTGCTCAGGCGCGGCCGCACCGTGTACCTCAACGGACTCTACCGCCATGGCTTCCTGCTGGCGCCCGCCATGGCGCAACAGGCCGCACGGCTGATTTTCCCCCACACCACGGAAACTCCCGCATGCATATCCGCGTGAATGGCGTCAGCCACGACCTGCAGGTGGCCCGCCTGGCACAGGCGCTCGAAGTGCTCGGCTATCGGCAGGCCGCCGTCGCCACCGCCGTGAACGGCGTGTTCGTGCCGGCAGACGCACGCGAAACGTTGCTTCTTGCCGATGGCGATGCGCTGGAAATCCTCGCCCCGATGCAGGGCGGCTGAGCGATGAAGCTCTACGACGTCGAACTGGCATCGCGCCTGTTGCTGGGCAGCGCACGCTACCCCTCGCCGGCGATCCTCGCCGACGCGGTGCGCGCCTCGGGTACCGAGGTGGTCACCGTCTCGCTGCGTCGCGAAGCCGGCACGCAGCGCAGCGGCCAGGGCTTCTGGTCGCTGATCCACGGCCTCGGCGTGCGCGTGCTGCCGAACACCGCCGGCTGCCACTCGGCGAAGGAGGCGGTGACCACCGCGAAGATGGCGCGCGACATCTTCCACACCGCATGGATCAAGCTGGAAGTGATCGGCGATGCCGACACGCTGCAGCCCGACGTGTTCGGCCTGGTCGAGGCCGCGGTCGAACTGGCCGCCGACGGCTTCGAGGTGTTTCCGTACACCACCGAAGACCTGGTGGTGGCTGATCGCCTGCTGCAGGCCGGCTGCCGCGTGCTGATGCCGTGGGGTGCGCCGATCGGCAGCGGCCGCGGCCTCAACAATGGGTTCGGCCTGCGTGCATTGCGCGCGCATTTCCCGGACGTGCCGCTGATCGTGGACGCCGGCATCGGCCGCCCGTCCCATGCGGTGCAGGCGATGGAACTGGGCGTCGACGGCGTGCTGCTCAACACCGCGGTGGCGATGGCCGGCGATCCGGTGGCGATGGCCGGGGCGTTCGCCCGGGCGGTCGAGGCGGGTCGCGCCGGCTTCGAGGCGCAGCCGATGGAGCCGCGCGATCTCGCCGTGCCCTCGACGCCGGTGGCGGGCACGGCGTGGCTGGCATGAACGCGTTCCCCGCGTTCTACCCGATCGTGGACAGCGCCGACTGGGTGGGTCGACTCGCCCCGCTCGGCGTCCGGCTGCTGCAGTTGCGCATCAAGGAACAGCCGCCGGAGCTGATCCGTCGTGAAGTGCGCGCGGCGCTGGCGATCTGCCGCGCGCGACACGTGCAGCTGGTGGTCAACGACCATTGGCAGATCGCGCTGGACGAGGGCGCCGACTTCATCCACCTCGGCCAGCAGGATCTGCTCGCGGCGGACCTGCCGGCGATCCGCGCGCGCGGCGTGAAGCTCGGCATCAGCACGCACGATCACGCCGAGCTGGAGCGGGCGCTGGCGCTCGCCCCGGACTACGTCGCGCTGGGCCCGATCTATCCGACCACGCTCAAGGCGATGCCGTGGGCGCCGCAGGGTTTGCCGCGCATTGGCGAGTGGAAGCGGCGGATCGGCGCGCGGCCACTGGTGGCGATCGGCGGCATCACGCTGGAACGCGCCGCCGGCTGTTTCGATGCCGGCGCGGACAGCGTCGCCATGGTCAGCGACGTGACCCGGCATCCGGACCCGACTCTCCGCGTCACGGACTGGGTCGATTTCGCCGGTGCGCGCGCATGACCGATCGCTACGCGCGCCAGATCGCCCTGCCCGACGTCGGCCCGACCGGCCAGGCCCGACTCGCGGCCGCGCGGGTGCTGGTGATCGGCGCCGGCGGTCTCGGCTGTCCCGTGTTGCACTACCTGGCCGCCGCCGGCATCGGCCGGCTGATCGTCGTCGACCCTGACCGCGTCGAAGAGAGCAACCTGCACCGGCAACCGCTCTACACGATGACCGACATCGGCGCTCGCAAGGTGGAAGCGGCGCGCGCTGCGCTGCTGCGCCTGAACCCGGACATCGCGGTGGAGGCGCTGGCGCAGCGGCTGACGCCGGGCAACGCGGTGGCGCTGGTCGGCGCCGCCGACATCGTCGTCGATGCCGCGGACAGCCTCGCCGCCACCTACGTCTTGAGCGACGCCTGCCTGCAGCAGCACACGCCGCTGGTCAGCGCGTCGGCGGTCGGCCTGGCCGGCTACGTCGGCGGCTTCTGTGCCGGCGCGCCCAGCTACCGCGCGGTATTTCCCGAGATGCCCGCACGCGCCGCCAGCTGCAGCAGCGCCGGCGTGCTCGGCAGCGTCGTCGGCCTGCTTGGCAGCCTGCAGGCGCAATTCGTGCTGCAGTGGCTGCTGGGCATCAAGCCGTCGCCGCTGGGTCGACTGACGAGTTTCGACGCCAGCCGACTGGCGTTCGGCGGCTTCGACTTCCACCACGCCGGCGAAACCGCAGGCGAGGTGCTGCGCTTCATCGACGTCGACGAGGTCACGCCCCGCGACGTCGTGATCGATCTGCGCGGTCTTGACGAAGCGCCGACCTCGCCGTTGGCGAACGCCTTGCGCTTCACTCCGGAACGCCTCGCCGCGTTCACTGCCGAACACCCGCCCACCGACCGCCGGGTGGTGCTGTGCTGCCAGAGCGGTCTGCGCGCATGGCGTGCCGCGCGGCAGCTGCAATCCCGCGGCTACCGTCAGCTGGCACTGGTGACTCTCGCCGGCCTGCCATCATGACGCGCAGACGCATGCCGCCGCCGGTCAGCGTGCTCTCGATCGCCGGCTCCGACTCCTGCGGCGGCGCCGGCATCCAGGCCGACCTGAAGACGTTCGCGGCCTTCGGCGTCGACGGCGCCACCGTGGTGACCGCAGTCACCGCACAGAACGCCAACGGCATCCGCGCCATCCAGGTGATGTCCGCCGCGATGGTGCGGGCGCAACTGGAGTCCGTGTTCGAGGCGATGGATATCCGTGCCGTCAAGCTCGGCATGCTGGCGAACGCGGAGATCGTCGCGGTCGCGGCCGAGCACCTGCAATGCCGGCGCTCGTCGTTCGTGGTGCTCGATCCGGTGCTGCACGCCAGTTCGGGCACCCGGCTGCTCGATGCCGAAGCGCTGGAGCTGCTGCGCGCGCGCCTGCTTCCGCAGGTCGACTGCCTCACGCCGAATCTGGCCGAAGCCGCCACGCTGCTGGGCACGTCCTGCGCCGGCAGCGAGCCGGACATGGCGGCGCAGGGCCGCGCCCTGCTCGCCCTCGGGCCGCACGCGGTGCTGATGAAGGGCGGCCATGCCGCGCTGCCGGAAGCGGTCGATCTGCTGGTTACCGGCGAAGGCACGCAGCGCTTCGCCGCGCCGTGGGTGGCTACCCGCCGCCTGCACGGCACCGGTTGCATGCTCGCGGCCGGCATCGCGGCCAACGTCGCCCGGGGTTATCCATTGGGTGACGCCGCCTGTCGCGCGAAAGCCCACGTGCGAGCCGTGCTGGTCGGTCGCCAGCACCGACCGTCTTCATCTCAACCGGCGGGAAACGAGGCCCGCGGCGGCAGCGACCAGTCGATGGGTGCTTGACCGCGGCTTTCCAGATAGCGGTTGGCCGCGGAGAAATGGCCGCAGCCGAGGAAGCCACGATGCGCCGACAGCGGCGACGGATGCACGCTCTTCAGCACGCAATGCCTGCGGGCGTCGATCAGCTGCCCCTTGCGCTGGGCGTAGCTGCCCCACAGCAGGAACACGATCCCTTCGCGCTCGCGGTTCAAGGCGTCGATTGCCGCATCGGTGAAGCCTTCCCAGCCGCGATTGGCGTGCGCGCCGGCGCGGCCCTCTTCCACCGTCAGCACGCTGTTGAGCAGCAACACGCCGCGGTCGGCCCACGGCGTGAGGCAGCCGTGGTCAGGGCGCGCGATGCCGAGATCGCGCTGGATTTCCTTGAAGATGTTTTCCAGCGACGGCGGCACCCGCACGCCGGGGCGCACCGAGAAACACAAGCCGTGCGCCTGGCCGGGGCCGTGGTACGGGTCCTGGCCCAGGATCACCACGCGCACGGCGTCGAACGGGGTATGCGCGAACGCGGCGAAGATCTCCGGCCCGGGCGGATAGATGCGCTTGCCGGCCTCTTTCTCCTCGCGCAGGAAGGCAGCCAGCGCCTGCATGTCCGGCCGCTGCAGGTAATCGCCGATGCGCGCCTTCCAGGACGGCTCCAGCCTGACCGGATGCCCGCTCATGCGTCCTTGTCGGCCCGCTCGCGCTCTCGCAGGTGGCGCGCCACGCGCAGCTGGAACAGCAACTTGGTGATCAGCAATTTTTCCTCGACCGGTTTCTCGACCAGGTCGTTGGCGCCGGCGCGGATCAGCGCGGTCTGGTTGGCCGGGTTCTCGTCGCCGGTCATCACCAGCACCGGCAGGCGGCCCTTGCCGTAGCCGAACACGGTGCGGATGTGTTCGAGCAAGTCGCCGCCGGTCAGCTCGCCCTTCAGGCTGACATCGGTCAGCACCACGTCGGCGCCGATCCAGCCCAGCGCGCGGTCGGTTTCCAGCAGGGCGATCGCATCCTCCACGCTGACCACGTGGCGCACGGTCAGGCCGATCTTCTCCAGCATGCGGCGGGTGGCCAGCGCCACCACCCGGCTGTCTTCCACGTACAACACGCTGCCCTCGGCGCTGACCTGCGGGCTGACGTAGCCGCGGATGAATTCGGCCAGTGCCTGGAAACCCAGCGCCTTGTCGAAATAGTCGGTGACGTGCTCGCCCAGCGAGCGGCGGTGCAGGCGCGCGTCCACGTCGCCGGACACCACCACGATCGGCACGTAGGCCTGCGCGCCGGATTCGCGCACGAACTTCGCCAGTTCCAGCCCGTCCATGTCCGGCAGGCGCAGCGCGATGGTGACGAAGTCGAAGGCGCCCTCGCCTAGCACCTGCTGCGCCTCGGCGCCGGTGTCGCAACCGACCACCTCCACGCCCGGCAGCTCCTCGTTCAGCACGCGCCCGATCAACTTGCGCACCACGCGCGACCCGTCGACCACCAGCACGCGCGGTGCCTCGGTCAGCAGACGACCGCTGATGTTTGTACTCATGCCTCACTCACCCGACTGATCCGCGATCCGTGCCGAAGAGCGCACCCCGATCCGTCGATGATGCCCGAAGCAGGGCGTCGCAGGCTGCGATTCACGTCACCGCCGCGCCGCGCCATCACGCCACCGTGCGCAGTTGCCAGGCGCTGACCAGGCGTGCGCCGAGCCAGCCCAGCAACGCGGCCGCCACGGGCACGGCCAGCAGCAGCCAGGGCGGCAACCCGCCCACCTGCAACTGGCCATCGTACGCCGCGCTCAGTCGTGCGACCGGCCGCGCCAGCGCCAGCTCGATCGCCACCGCCAGCGCGGCGGCGAGGATGCCGCTGAACAGGCCGTACCAGATCCCCGCATACAGATAAGGCCGGCGCACGAACGCCTTGCCGGCGCCGACCAGCAGCAGCACGCCGATCTCCTCGCTGCGACTGGCGATATCCACCCGCACCGTGTTGCCCACCACCAGCAGCGCCGCCAGCGCGAGCAGCGAGGCGACGATCAGCACGATGCGATTGCCCACGCCCAGCAACGCCTCCAGTCGCTGGCGCCAGTGGCCGCTGTCCTGCACCAGCTCGACGCTGCGCATCGCGCGCACGTCGGCCACCAGCTGTTCCAGCGCCGCGGCGCTGGCACCGTCGCGCGGCTGCAGTTGCAGCACGTAGGGCAGCGGGTTGTCGCCGAGCGTCTGCAGCGCACCGGAGAAACCCTGCATCTTCGCCAGCTCGTCCATGCCCTGCTGCGGCGTCTTGATCGCCACCGACGCCACTTCGGCACGGGCGCCCAGGTCACTGGCCAGCAGTTGCGCCTGCTGCGCGCCCTGGTCGGACTTCATGAACACGCTGATCGCCGGGTTCTGGCCCAGCGCATCGCCCAGCCGCTGCACGTTGCCCAGCAGCAGGTAGAACGCCAGCGGCAAGGCCAGCGCCAGGCCCATCACGGCGATCGTCAGCACGCTGCCCAGCGGGCGCGCGGCGAGACGGCGCAGGCTCGCCGCGGCACTCCAGCCGTGGTGCTCGCGCCAGCTGGCGAAGCGCCGGCCGCGGCTGTGTTCGTTGCGCGCCGGTGCGTCGGCGGGCGCGGCGCGCTGCTCGGGTGCCTTGTTCACAAGACCTCCTGCGCGGCGAGGTCGGCCACCAGCCGACCGTGATCGAGCACGATCACGCGTTTCTTCATGCGCTTGATCAGCGGCAGGTCGTGGCTGGCCACCAGCACGGTGGTGCCGACCTGCTGGAACTCGGCAAACAGCGCCATGATCTCCAGCGCCAGCTGCGGGTCGAGATTGCCGGTGGGCTCGTCGGCGATCAGCAGCGCCGGTCGGGCCACGATCGCGCGGGCGATGCCCACGCGCTGCTGCTCGCCGGCAGACAGCGTGGCCGGCAGTTGCCGTTCGTAGGCGAGCAGGCCGACCTTCTCCAGCGCCGCGCGAACGCGGCGGGCGCGCTCGGCGCGCGCCACCGCACCGATCACCAGCGGCAACTCCACGTTGGCGAACACCGTGCGATCCATCAGCAACCGATGGTCCTGGAACACCATGCCGACCCGCCGGCGCCACTTCGGCACGCCGCTGGCGCGGATCTTCGACAGCTTCTTGCCGTCCATGCTGATCGAACCGTGCGACGGGCGTTCGATCAACCCGAGCAGCTTGAGCAAGGTGCTCTTGCCGGCGCCGGAGTGGCCGGTGACGAACGCCATCTCGCCGTCGGGCACCTCGAAGGACAGCTGCGACAGCGCCTCGTGGCCGCCTTCGTAGCGTTTGCTGACTTGATCGAACTGGATCACCGCCGCTCCCCGCACCTGGATGTGGTCATGCCGACCCCAAGGATAAGGGAAGCGAAGCAACCAGGTGCGGCTGCCGGCATCGCCGAATGCGTGTCGTCGACGCCGCGCGAGGGTCGGCGGCGTCGACGCGGAGCCTGCGCGGCTACTTGCCGGTGAACAGCCGGGTCAGACGGCGGAACAGGCCGGGCTTGGCCGGACGCGCGTGCTCGATCGCCTTGCCGGAGGTCACCGCCACCTGACGCGACGGGCGGGCGTGGTGGACGGCGGTGGACGCTTCGCCCGCGGTGCGCTCGCGCGGCGGGCGGCGTTCGCCGCGGCCGCCGTGGTGACCCGAAGGCGCTGCCTGCGTCGGGGTGGTCGCCTCGGCACCGGCAACCGGCGCGCCATCGCGGCGGCGGTTGCGTCCACCGCGACGACGGCGCGGCTTGCGTGTGCCCTCGGCGTTGCTGCTGGCCGCTGCGGTGTCGGCGGCAGGTGCTGCCGCGGCGACCGCTGCCACGGCCGGCGCTTCCGCCACGGCCGGCTTGTGTTCGCGCCGCGGCCTCGATGTGCCGCGCTCGCCGTCGCGGCCACCATGGCGGCTGCCGCCGGCATGCCGCGGCTTCTCGCCGGGCCGCGGCGCGACCACGTCGCCGAACGCCGCGCTGTCGGCCGCCGCGTTCGCGGCGAACTCCGCGTCCACGGCATGCGGCTTGGGCATCACCAGCCAGGCAGGGTCGATCGACGCCACCGGGATGCTCTGGCCGATATAGGCCTCGATGTCCGGCAGCGACATCGCGTACAGGTCGCAGGCGAAGCTGATCGCGTCGCCCTCGGCGCCCAGCCGCGCGGTGCGCCCGATGCGGTGCACGTAATCCTCGGCCTCGTGCGGCAGGTCATAGTTGAACACGTGGCTGACATGCGGGATGTGCAGGCCGCGCGCGGCCACGTCGGTGGCCACCAGGATGTCGAGCTGGCCTTCCTGAAAGCGCTGCAGCAGCTTCTGCCGCTTCAGCTGCGGCACGTCGCCGGAGATCGCGCCGACGCGGCAGCCATGGCGTTTCACGCGCTCGGTGACGCGCTCGGCGGCGGCCTTGGTGTTGACGAAGATGATGCTGCGCGTGGGCTTGTGCTGGTCGATCAGGTTGAGCAGCAGCGGCATCTTCTCTTCCTTGGCCGGGAAGTAGACCACCTGGCGCACCTTGTCGGCGGTGACGTGGTCACTCTCCACCACCAGCTTCTCGGCCTCGTGCATGTGCTCGTAGGCCAGCTCCAGCACGCGGTGGCTCAGCGTGGCGGAGAACAACAGCACCTGGCGCTGCTCGCGTGGCGGCAACCGGCGGAAGATGAAGCGCACGTCCTTGATGAAGCCGAGGTCGAACATGCGGTCGGCCTCGTCGATCACCATCACCTCGACGCTGTTGAGGCTGAACACGCCCTGCTTGTGATAGTCGAGCATGCGCCCCGGGGTGGCGATGATGATGTCGCAACCGTCCTTGAGCTGCTGGCGCTGCTTGTCGTAATCGACGCCGCCGTAGATCAACGCGGTCTTCAGCCCGGTGTGGCGGCCGATCGCCTGGGCGTCCTTGTCGATCTGGATCGCCAGCTCGCGGGTCGGCGCGATGATCAGGGCACGCGGGTCCGAATCCTTGCGGTCGGCCACGGCGGGGGTGGTGAGCAGGCGATTCATCAGCGCGACCAGGAAGGCGCAGGTCTTGCCGGTGCCGGTCTGGGCCTGGCCGGCGACATCGCGGCCGGCCAGCGCCGGCGCCAGGGTCATTTCCTGGATCGGCGTGCAGCGGGTGAAACCGCTGTCGTCCAGGCCCTGCTGCAGCAGCGGATGAAGATCGAAGTTGGTGAAAAAGGTATCGGTGAGTACGGTTTGTGACATATGGGTAACTGGGAACCTTGCCTTGGGGCGGCGTAATGCGCTGCACCCGCTTTGGCGGCCGAAAACCGGCGCGAAACGGTGCAGGACGGGTGCGCGTGGCGCAGTGAAGCGTGCAATCCCGGGGGTCGGCAAGGTCGCGCCGCGGCGTGCGACGCCGGTTTTGACGGCGGCCCGAAAGCGGCCTGCAAGGGCCGCTCTTGAATCGTGCCCGGGGTTGCGCTGGAATGGACGCTGGCCGTGCCGGCCCGCCTCCCTCTCAGCTCAACCCATGCTTCATGGGCGCCCGAGTGTAGCCGATGACGCCACTCCTTGTATTGTGGCGCTGGCCACCCCATTGTTCCCTGCCTGCAGTTTTTGCGTACCCCAAGCCACGGAGATCCCCGGTGAGCGACCTGATTACCCATGTGAACGACGACGCCTTCGAACAGCAGGTGCTCAAATCCGAAACCCCCGTGCTGCTGGATTTCTGGGCCGAATGGTGCGGCCCGTGCAAGGCCATCGCGCCGATGCTGGACGAGCTGGCCCAGCAGTACGAAGGCAAGCTGCGCGTGGTCAAGGTCAACATCGACCAGAACCAGCAGACCCCGCGAGCCTATGGCGTGCGCGGCATCCCGACCCTGATGGTGTTCAAGAACGGCAAGGTCGAGGCGACCCAGATCGGCGCCGTCAGCAAGGGCCAGCTGACCCAGATGATCGACAAGGCCATCTGACTTTCCCGCAAGCCACCCGTCCGTCGCAGCCTGTCCGGCATGGTCCGACAGGCCTGCGCCGCTTTACGCCGCCCCACGACGGGTGCTAGATTGATCTGCGTCCGTCGGGACAGTCCTGTCCCCTTGCGCCTCCGCGCGACGCACACCCTCCCTCCTGCAACTCAACGGCGCCCCGCGAGGATTGCCCGTGTCCGATACCGATAACCAGACTCCGCCCGAAACCCGGGGCGCCGATGCCAGCACCGTGACCGAAGGCAAGCCCGAGCCCCGCGCCCGCGCGCCGCGCCGGGTCGCCGCGAAATCCGCCGCGACCACCGACGACGGCGGCACCAGCGCCAAGGCAGGCGCAGCCGACAAGGCGCCAGCCAGCGAACAGCCCGCGCCCGCCGCACCGGCTCCAACTCCGGCACCCGCCCCGGCCGCCACGGAAGCCGGGACCGCAACGGGCAACAACGCCCCGGCGAACACGGAATCCGCCGCGGCCAACCCCCATGCTAACCAGAACCAGGGCCAGAACCAGAACCAGGGCCAGGGTTCCAACCAGGGCCAGAACGGCCCCCGTGAAGGTCGCGACGGTCGCGGCCGGCGCCGCCGCAACGAGCGCGGCGAGCGCAACAACCAGCAGCGACCGCAGGGCGAGCGCCACCCGCGCCCGAACCCGAACGGCCTGCCGATGGACGACGACAACGCCGATCCGGGCAGCGACACCCGCCTGATCAACCTCACCGAGCTCAAGCGCATGAAGGCGCCGCAGCTGCTGGAGTTCGCCGAATCGCTGGGCCTGCACGAAGGCATTGCCCGCGCGCGCAAGCAGGACGTGATCTTCAACGTGCTCAAGGCGCACGCCCGCTCCGGCGGCGGCATCTGGGCCGAAGGCGTGCTGGAAATCCTGCAGGACGGCTTCGGCTTCATGCGTTCCGCCGACGAGTCCTACCTGGCCGGCCCCGACGACATCTACGTCTCGCCCAGCCAGATCCGCCGCTTCAACCTGCGCACCGGCGACTACATCACCGGCCGCGTGCGGCATCCGAAGGAAGGCGAGCGCTACTTCGCCATGCTGCGGGTGGAGACGATCAACGGCGACCCGCCGGAAGCATCGAAGAACAAGATGCTGTTCGAGAACCTCACCCCGCTGTTCCCGCGCAAGGCGTTCAAGCTGGAGCGCGGCAACGGGTCGAGCGAGGACATCACCGGCCGCATCCTCGACCTGATCGCGCCGATCGGCAAGGGCCAGCGCGGCCTGATCGTGTCGCAGCCCAAGTCCGGCAAGACGATGATGTTGCAGAACGTCGCCCAGGCGATCACCTACAACCATCCCGAAGCGCACGTGATGATCCTGCTGGTCGACGAACGGCCGGAGGAAGTCACCGAGATCGCCCGCACCGTGCGCGCCGAAGTCATCAGCTCCACCTTCGACGAGCCGGCCGTGCGCCACGTGCAGGTCGCCGAGATGGTGATCGAGCGCGCCAAGCGCCTGGTCGAGCACAAGAAGGATGTGGTGATCCTGCTCGACTCGATCACCCGCCTCGCCCGCGCCTACAACACCGTGGTGCCCAGCTCCGGCAAGGTGCTCACCGGCGGCGTGGACGCCAACGCGCTGCAGCGCCCGAAGCGCTTCTTCGGCGCCGCGCGCAACGTCGAGGAAGGCGGCTCGCTGACCATCATCGCCACCGCGCTGATCGAAACCGGCTCCAAGATGGACGAGGTGATCTACGAGGAGTTCAAGGGCACCGGCAACATGGAAGTGCACCTGAGCCGGCGCATCTCCGAGAAGCGCGTCTACCCGGCCATCGACATCAACCGCTCCGGCACCCGCCGCGAGGACCTGCTGATCGACCCGGACCTGCTGGCCAAGATCTGGATCCTGCGCAAGCTGCTGCACCCGATGGACGAGCTGGCCGCGATGGAGTTCATGCTCGACAAGATGAAGAACACCAAGTCCAACGACGAGTTCTTCAACTCGATGAAGCGGTGAAAGAGCCGGGAATCGGGAATGGGGAATAGGGAATAGAAAAGCGTCGCGACGGGGCCGGCTTCATGCCGGCCCTGTTGTTTTCCGGTCCCCGGATTCTTCCACCGGACAAACATGCCGGCCAGGCGACGCTCCTCCGATTCCCTATTCCCCATTCCCGATTCCCGGCTCATCTGTACCGTCGCGTACAATTATTTTCCGTCACCCCCTTTTGTGCCCGCGCCGCAGCCCCAACATGGTGCGCACTCCCAGCGAGGCTTCCCCCGTGTCCATACCCAGCGCCGTCAAGAGCACCCCGATCGCGGGGCGCCAGCAGCTCGCCGATTACCTGGCGGCCGGCGAAAAGCCACGCGAGGCGTGGCGCATCGGCACCGAGCACGAGAAGTTCGGCTTCCGCACCGACGACCTGCGTCCGCCCACCTTCGAGGGCGAGCGCGGCATCAAGGTGTTGCTGGAGACCCTGGCCTCCCGCTATGGCTGGGACGTCGCCCGCGAAGGCGAGAACCCGGTGGCGCTGTCGCGCAACGGTGCCTCCATCACGCTGGAGCCGGCCGGGCAACTGGAATTGTCCGGCGCCATGCTGGAGACCATCCACCAGACCTGCGCCGAGGTGAACTCGCACCTGAAGGACGTGCGCTCGGTCGCCGAGAGCATGGGCGTGGGTTTCCTCGGCATGGGCTTCCAGCCGAAGTGGCGCCGCGACGAGATGCCGTGGATGCCCAAGGGCCGCTACAAGATCATGCGCGAGTACATGCCCAAGGTCGGCTCGCTCGGCCTGGACATGATGACGCGCACCTGCACCGTGCAGGTGAACCTGGACTTCTCGTCCGAAGCGGACATGGTGAAGAAATTCCGCACCAGCCTCGCGCTGCAGCCGATCGCCACCGCGCTGTTCGCCGACTCGCCGTTCACCGAGGGACGTCCAAACGGCTATCTGTCGTATCGCTCGCACATCTGGACCGATACCGATGCGGATCGCACCGGCATGCTCGACTTCGTCTTCGCCGACGGCTTCGGCTACGAGCGCTACGTCGACTACATCCTCGGCGTGCCGATGTACTTCAGCCTGCAGAACGGCCAGTACCTCGACCTGGCGGGGCAGGACTTCAGGAAGTTCATGGCCGGCGAACTGCCCCCGCTGCCGGGCGTGCGCGCCACCATGAAGGACTTCGCCGACCACCTCACCACCGCTTTCCCCGAGGTGCGCCTGAAGCAGTACCTGGAGATGCGCGGCGCCGACGGCGGCCCGTGGAACCGGCTGTGCGCCCTGCCCGCGTTCTGGGTCGGCCTGCTGTACGACCAGCAGGCGCTGGACGCAGCCTGGGACCTGGTCAAGGATTTCAGCACCGCCGAGCGCCACGCCCTGCGCGACGGCGTGCCGAAGCACGCGCTGAAACTGCCGTTCCGTGGCGGCACGGTGCGTGACCTCGCCGAGGAGGCGCTGAAGATCGCCGCCCACGGGCTCAAGCGCCGCGCCTGCCTCAACAAGAACGGTGCCGACGAAAGCATCTTCCTCGAACCGCTGCTCGAGATCGTCGCCACCAACCAGACCCCGGCCGAGCGCAAACTTGAACTGTTCCACGGCGCGTGGGGCGGCAGCGTGGACCCGGTGTTCCGCGAGTTCGCGTACTGAGCGCCGCGGCGTTCACGCCCGTCCGTCGCCCCTGCCCCGGATCAGGCCGCGTCCACGCCGGAACAGACGCAAGCCCGCTGCCTTGCAGCGGTCGAGCGCGCGGGAGCGGCCGACCGGCAGAGGTCGCCAGCCAAGTCGACGCAGTTTCGCATTGAAGACGTGGGCAGCCGTGCGGACGTCCGAACGACGCGTGCGGTAGGTGACGGCCAAGGACACCGACAGGTCCCGTCCGGTGTACACGCGGTGCGGGGCGATGAACGGATGATGCACGCCCATGCCCGGGCCGAGGTCGAACGTGCTCGCTTTGCTCTGGAGCGCATCCCGGAACGGTGGCCGCTCGCCGACGTGAGCGAGCAGCAGATCCTTCTGCGCGTCGGTCATCACCTCCTCGTCGGCGGGATTCCACAGCTGCACGCGCTTGGTACCGCGGATCTGGCACAGGAAGTTCATCTCCCGGTCCATGTGATAGGGCGTGACGGCGTCGCGCGTGGAAATGAAGATGTAGGTCGAATACCAGGTCATTTCCGGATCGAGGGACGCGGTGTCCGCGGCGATTTCGGCCAGCACGCCTTCGATGACCACCCGGTATTCCGGGTCCAGCTCGGGGTTGTAGATGACGACGTAGGCACGCTCTTCTTCGAATCGATCGATCGCGTCTTCGAGACTCAGGCCCGCCTTGTACCGATCGAACGAACTGTCGAAGTGTGCGTCGTCGGGAATCTCGCCGATCCGGTAGCGGATCTTCCGCGAATCCATGCGCCGGCACAGGTCGAACAGGCGAGGCAGCGCGAAGTATTCGTTGCCGGCCAAGGCATGGGCGAACACAAACGGCTGCCGATTGTAGTGCCGTGCCAGTTGCGCGGGATCGAGCTCGAGCATGCGCGGCCCGGCTTGACGACCTCGGGCGAGCAGTTCGGCGTAATGACGGGAGGAAATGAAGCTGCCCAGCATGATGCCCCCCTTGTTGCGGCCATTCATGGCGGCGGCGCGGTCAAGCGCGGACAAGAAGGACTCACGGTCCGTACCATGTCGCCGAGCGCATGTTCCACCCCTCGTCTGCGACGGTCAACGCACGGCGTAACGCTTCCCGCATGGCATCATGCCCGCATGCAAACCTATCTGGTCGGCGGCGCGGTGCGCGACAAGTTGCTGGGGCGGGCGGCGGGTGACCGCGACTACGTGGTGGTCGGCGCGCTGCCCGAGGACCTGCTGGCGCGCGGCTATCGACCGGTGGGCAGGGATTTTCCGGTGTTCCTGCACCCGGAGACGGGCGAGGAGTACGCGCTGGCGCGCACCGAGCGCAAGAGCGGGCGCGGCTATCACGGTTTCGTGTTCCAGGCCGACGCGAACGTGACGCTGGAGCAGGATCTGGCGCGGCGCGACCTGACCATCAACGCGATCGCCGAGGATGCGCAAGGCGTGCTGACCGATCCGTTCGGCGGCGTGCGCGACATCGCCGTACGGGTGCTGCGGCATGTGTCGCCGGCCTTCGCCGAAGATCCGGTGCGCGTGTTGCGCACGGCACGCTTCGCGGCGCGCTTCGCCCCGCTGGGTTTCACGGTGGCGCCGGAGACGATGACGCTGATGCAGCAGATGGTGCGCGATGGCGAGATCGATCACCTGGTGCCGGAGCGGGTCTGGGCGGAGACGCGCAAGGCACTGGGCGAGGCGCAGCCCGCGGCGTTCCTGCGCGTGCTGCGCGAGTGCGGCGCGCTGGCGGTGCTGTTTCCCGAGGTCGACGCGCTGTACGGCGTGCCGCAGCGCGCCGAGTTCCACCCGGAGATCGACAGCGGCGTTCACCTGGAACTGGTGCTGGACCAGTCGGCACAACTGGCGCCGGGCGACGACCTGGTCGCCTTCTGCGCGCTGACCCATGACCTCGGCAAGGCGCTGACCCCGGCGCACGAACTGCCGCGCCACATCGGCCACGAGCAGCACGGCGTGAAGCCGCTGCGCGCGCTGGCCGCACGACTGAAGGTACCCACCGAACATGCCGCGCTGGCCGAGCTGGTTTGCCGCGAGCACCTGAATGCCCACCGGGCGTTCGAGCTGAAGCCCGCGACGGTGTTGAAGTTGTTGACCGCGCTCGACGCCCTGCGGCGCCCGGCACGGCTTGACAAGTTCCTGGCTGCCTGCATGGCGGACAAGCGCGGTCGCACGGGACATGCGCTGGACGCGTATCCGCAGGCCGACTACCTGCGCGCCTGCCGCGATGCCGCCGCGGCGATCGACGCGGCCGGCTTCGTCGCCGCCGGCCTGACCGGCCCGGCGATCGGCCAGGCGATGGCGGCGGCACGCATCGACGCGATCGCCGCGGTGAAGACAAAGCATCCGAAAAGCTGATCCGCGGTATAAAGAGCGGATTGCCGATCGGGGGATCGGCCAACCCGCTGGAGTCGTCCGTGTCCGACCTGTTCACCGCGCCCTCGCCGCTGCGCCAGCGCTTCCGACCGCTGTGGTGGTTGGGCATCACCTACCTGGCGATCAGCTTCGTCACCCGCGTGGTGCTGCTGGTGATGTCCGGCAGCAACGTGCCGCATACCCCGCTGAACCTGCTTTACGCGTTCGGCGTGGGGCTGGGCTACGACCTGGTGACCTTCATCTACCTGGCCTGGCCGATGGTGCTGCTGCTGTGGCTGGTGCCGACCCGCTCGGGCCGCACGCCGCCGCTGCTGCGCTGGCTGTTGTACGCGGTGGGGGTGACGCTGGCCGGCGTGCTGTGCGTCGGCGCCTTGCACCTGATCTACCACGCCAGCCTCAAGGTGACCTGGCCGGCGATCCTGCCGTTCCTGTTCGTGCTGCCGCTGGCGGGGTTCACCTACACCTCGCGCGCCGGCCAGTGGGTGGTGTACGGCTTCGGGCTGCTGCTGGTCTACGCCCTGTTGTTCATCGCTGCATCCGAACTGGTGTTCTGGAACGAATTCAGCGTGCGCTTCAACTTCATCGCGGTGGATTATCTGGTCTACACCACCGAGGTGATCGGCAACATCCGGGAGTCCTACCCGATCTGGCGCTGGCTGGCGCTGCTGGTGGTGCTGGCGCTGGTGATCTTCTTCATCGGCCGCCGCGGCCTGCGCGCGCGCGACAGCGGCAGCCGGCTGTGGCAGCGCGGCAAGCTGGTGCTGCTGTGGCTGGTGCTGACGGTGGTCTCGGTGTTCGCCGTCAACGGCGGCATGAAGGATCGCACTGGAAACACCTATGTCGACGAGCTGGCCGGCAACGGCATCTACCAGTTCTTCGCCGCGTTCCGCTCCTCGCACCTGGACTACGCCAAGTTCTACCGCACCCTGCCCGACGACCAGGCCTATGCGCGACTTCGCGAACTGCTGCAGACGCCGGACGCCACCTTCATCAGCGACGACCCGCGCGACCTCACCCGCGCAATCCGCCACGTCGGCCCGGAGAAGCATCTCAACGTGGTGCTGATCAGCGTGGAGAGCCTGTCCGGCGACTACCTGGCCACGTTCGGCAACCAGCAGCAGCTCACCCCGTATCTCGATTCGCTGGTCGATCACAGCGTGTTCTTCGACAACCTCTACGCCAACGGCACGCGCACGGTGCGCGGGCTGGAGGCACTGGCCTTGTCGGTGCCGCCGACACCGGGCGACTCGCTGATCCGCGAGCACGACAACGAGGACCTGTTCTCGCTGGCGGGCATCTTCAATGACCGCGGCTACCAGTCGGACTTCGTCTACGGCGGTTACGGCCAGTTCGACAACATGAACTACTTCTTCGGCCACAACGGCTATCGCGACGTGGACCGGCGCGACATCCCCAAGGGCGCCACCATCCACGGCCAGAACGTGTGGGGCGTGGCAGACGAGGATCTGTACACCCTGGCGCTGGGCCAGATGGACCAGATCCACGCCGAGGGCAAGCCGTTCTTCCTGCACGTGATGACCACCTCCAACCACCGGCCGTACACCTTCCCCGACAACCGGGTGAAGTTTCCCAACCAATCGCGCGCCGGCGCGGTGGCGTACACCGACTGGGCGATCGGCGACTTCATCAGGCGCGCGCGGGCGAAGCCGTACTTCGACAACACCGTGTTCGTGATCACCGCCGACCACTGCGCCTCCAGCGCGGGCAAGACCAGCCTGCCGATCAACCGCTACCACATCCCGCTGTGGATCTACGCGCCGGCGCACTTCAAGCCCGAACGCGTGCACCGGCTGATGGGCCAGCTGGACATCCCGCCGACGCTGCTGGGCATGCTCAATTTCAGCTATCGCACGCGCTTCTTCGGCCACGACCTGTTCGCGCTGCCGCCGGAACGCGAACACGCCTTCCCCGGCACCTACGAAAAGCTCGGCTACCTGCAAGACGACGTGCTCACCATCCTGGAGCCGCGGCGCCGGCTGGAGCAGCTCAAGCCCGACTACGCCACCGGCGACGCCACGCCGGTGCAGCCACTGCGGCAATCGCTGATCGACGACGCAGTGGCGTATTACCAGGTGGCCAGCGAGCAGTTCGCCAGCGGCGCGATGCGGCGGCGGCCGGAGGATTCGACGAAGGTGGAGCCCTTGCCGGCGCCGGCCGCGTCCGTTCCCGCGCCAGCTGCATCGGCACCGGCACCGGCCACGTCGGCGGCCGTTGCGCCGCCGACCGCCGGACCCGTCGCGGGCTAGCTCACAGCCGGCCGCCCTGGTCGGCGGCCAGCAGCTCGGCCGGCAGCGGCAGCGCCTCCATGCCGCGCGCGAGCAGCATCGCCTGGAAGCGCTCGCCCATCTGTTCGGGCAGCATCAGCTTCTTCACCTGCTGCGCCAGCTGGAGGCGGCCGCGTTCGTCCGCCGGCTGCAGCTGCTCGAACACCTGCTGCAAGCCCGCGCCAATCAGGAATTGCGCCTGCGGCATGTACGCGGCCACGCCGAAACCGGCACTGTTGCCGGCCTCGGCCAGCGCGGTGAAATCCACCGATGCGGTGAGGTCGTTCAAGCCGGGCAGGTACAGCGGATCGTTGTGCGCGTGGTGGCGGTAGTGCGCCATCAAGGTGCCGTCGTCGCGCTCGGCCAGGTAGTACTCGCGGCGCACGTAGCCGTAATCGACGAACAGCATCACGCCGGCGACCAGCGCCCCGGCCACGGCCTGTATCCAGTACGCCAACTGCGGCAGCAGTTCGGAGCGGTAGCCGTCGGCGAACTCGGCGCCGAGGTCGCGTTCGACGTGCCGCACCGCGCCGGCGACCAGCGCATCGGCCGGACGATCGACGCGCATCAATCGCCCCTCGCCGTCCAGCGCCACATATTCCTCGAACACCTCGCCATCGCGCATCGCGAAACGGGTCGCCGGCAGCGCGTCGATCACCTCGTTGGCGAACAGCACGCCGCGCCAATCCTGCTCGGGCGGGCGATCCAGCCATGCCACGCGCGCGTTGAGTTCAGCCGGCAGGTTCGCCTGCAGGCGTTCGCGCTGGCGCTCGCGCAGGTCGGCGCTGGGTTCCAGGATCAGGTATCGCCGCGGCAAGGTGTCGCCCGCTGCCAGCGTCTTCAACGCCGCCTCGGCGAACGCACCGCTGCCGCCACCGAGTTCGAGGAAGTCGGCCTCCCCGCCCAGCATCGCCAGCACCGGCTGCAACGCATTCACCACGCAACGTGCGAACAGCTCGCCCAGTTCCGGCGCCGTGACGAAGTCTCCCGCCGCGCCGAACTTGGTGCGACCGGCGCTGTAATAGCCCAGCCCCGGCGCATACAGGCAACGCTCCATGTACTGCGAGAACGGCATCGGCCCGTGCGAGGCGATCTGCTCGCGCAGCAATTGCATCAGGCGGTCGGAATGAGCGCGTTCGTCGGCGCCGGGTTCGGGGAGGCGGGAAGGCATCGGTCTTGCCGGTGATGAAAACGCGGCAAGCATAACGGATGGTCTGCAACCGCCAGCCCGCCTCCGCTTTTGCCGTTCCGATTCCCTGTTCCCGATTCCCTGTTCCCCGTCCCTCAGAAATCCTTCTGCAGGCTCAGGTACACGCCGCGGCGCGGGCCGAACTGCGGTGCGCCGACACCGATGCCGCTGCCGTCGCGCAGCTCGTAGGTGCGATCCAGCGCGTTGATCAGCGCCAGCTGCACGTGCAACGGGCCGAAGTCGTCGATCACGAAATCATGCGCGACGTTGAGGTTGAGCTGGAAGTATGCCGGCAACGAGGCGCCGTTCGGCACCGCGCCGTCCTTGCGCAGGCCGCTGCCGTACAAGTAGTTGGCGCCGAGGCGGGTGGCGTCATCCAGCGCATAGCTGACGCCGCCGGACGAGGTGAGTTTCTGGTCGTGGTCGAGGAATATCCAATGCTGGTTGACCCAGGCCAGGTCGTCCGGCGCGAAGTTGTACTGGCTGCTGATGATGCGTTTGCCGATGGCCTTGCCGAGCGACGCATTGAAGTATGCCGACAGCGGCCCCTGTTCGTAGTTGGCGGTGAACTCCACGCCCTTCACCCGTCCTTCGGCGTAGTTGAAGGTGGAGTAGACCAGCGCGGAGCCGAACTGGCCCTCGTCCTGCAGGCGCCGCACCTTGCGGTAATACGCATCCACGCCCAGCGTCAAGGCATCGCCGAGGCGTTGCTGGACGCCCACGTCGAAATAGTCCGAACGCTCGGCCAGCGGTGTGTTGTTGCCGCTGTCCGCCACCGCGTTGGTGGTGCCGTCGAACTTCGCGATGTTGAAGCTCGCGATCATCTCGGTCGCCGGCGGGGTGAAGTAGCGCGAGTAGCCGGCGTGCACGGTGGTGCCGTCGCTGGCCTGCCAGACCAGGCCCAGGCGCGGGCTCAGCTGGCTCTCGCTGCGCACCAGTTGGTAGCGGTCGCCGCGCAGGCCGACGTTCAGCGTCCAGTTCTCGGCGAGGCTCCATTCGTCCTGGACGTAGGCCGACCAGGTTTTCGCGACGAGGCGGCTGCCATCGAGGATGTTGATCGGCGTGGTGCCGGCCTGTTCGCCATCGGCATCGGCCGGGAACACCCACGCGTCGTTGCCGCTGACGGCGCGCTCGAAACTGCCCCAGATGCCGTAGCGCAGGGTATGGCGCCCACCCAGCGGCGTGGAGAAATCCGCCTGCAAGGTGCTGGCGCGGTTGCTGCGGGTGACATTGGAGGCGACGCCGTTGAACATCAGCTCGCCGATCCGGTCCGGCGTGTAGGCGAGGCGGCTGTAACGCTGGCCCAGCGACAGCTGGTAGTCGGTCGCGCCCAGCTTGCCCTGCAGTGCCAGCACGCCGAAACGGGTGGTCTCGCGCTGGCGCTGGTCGAGGTCGGCGGAATTGAAATCGACCGTGTCGAGATAGCCGAAGGCCGGTATCTGCCCGGGGTTGTTCGGAATCTGGTAGCGGTTGTTGGCGACGCCGAACAGCAAGCTCAGGCGGGTGTCGTTGTCGATCAGATAGCTGAGGTCGCCGAAGCCCTTCACTTGATTGGTGTGGTCGTGGATCGGCTTCCTGCTCGACGTGGGGTTCTCGATCCCGGCGTCGCTCTCCAGGTAGTTGCCGGTGAAGAACCAGCTCCAGCGATCCTTGCTGCCCCACACCGACGCGTTCGGGTTCAGCGTGGCGTTGCTGCCGCCGGTGATGCCGACGCTGCCGCCGTTGCCCAGGTCGTGGCCGTTGCGGGTGGTGATATCGACCACCGCCGCAGTGCGCAGTCCGTACTGCGCCGGCAGCGCGCCATCGAGCAGCGTCACGGTGTCGATCATGTGCGCGTCGAGGCTCTGGCCGAAGCCGCCGATCGACTCGGGGATGATCACGCCGTTGATACGGTACTGCAGGTTCGCATGGTCGCCGCGCACGTGCAGGCCGCCGTAGGAATCCTGCACCACGCCCGGCGCCTGCAGCAGCACCTGGTTCATCGGCGTGGACGCGCCCAGCGGCAGTTGCACGATGGCCTTGTGGTCGATCACGTACTGGCTGGAGCCGGTATCCGGCGACAGCGCGTTGCGCGCCTGGTCCAGCGCGGCGGAAACCGACACTTCACCCAGTTCCCGCACCGGCAGCGGGGGCTGGCCGCCGCTGCCTTCGGCGGCCACGGTGGCGTCGTCGGTAACCGGCGCGCCGGTGCTGGTCGGGGTGGGCTCGGCGGCGTGGATACCGCTCGCCAGCAGGGCGGCGGCGAGGGCCAGGGCAATCGGGGAGGCTTTCATCGAAGACCGGAGATGGGGAGTTTTTGTAATGTTATAACATTCCTGTATCTGCAGAAGAGGCGCCCGGGCCGAAAGTCACGCCGGTCACAGCACGGTTGGCCCGCGCTTCACGCGCGACCTCTAGACTGCGAAGGCGCGGGGCGCGTCCGGCGTCCGCCATCGGAGCCACGCATGACCCAACCCGGCAAGCAGGTACCCGCCGTCGTCGTGCCGACCGCCCACGGCCGGATCACCGGCGCGATCCTGGATTTCGTCAGCGAGGTGCCCGACAGCACCGTCGGCAACAGTCCGCAACCAGCCACCGAGGCCCGCCGGCTGGCCGACCGCGCCGCCCGACGCGCGGCAGTCACTGCCGGCTCGCTGGCCTTGCCGCCGGGGCCGCTGGGCTGGCTGACCCTGCTGCCGGAACTGATCGCGATCTGGAAGATCCAGGCGCAGATGGTCAGCGACATCGCCGCCGCCTACGGTCGCCACGCCACGCTGGGGCGCGAACAGATGCTGTGGTGCCTGTTCCGCCACACCGCGGCGCAGGCATTCCGCGACCTGGTGGTGCGCATGGGCGATCGGCTGGTGTTCCGGCGCATGTCGCACGGCGTGATCGAGCGCATCGCCCGGCAGATCGGCATCAAGCTGACCCGGCGCACGCTGGGCAAGGGCGCCTCGCGCTGGCTGCCGGCGATCGGCGCGCTCGGCGTGGGCGCCTACGCGTACTACGACACCCGGCAGGTGGCCGGTACCGCGATCGCGCTGTTCGAAAGCGACATCGTGATGGAGCAGCTCGACGGGGATGCGCGCGACGATGAAGACCCGCGCGACGATGCCGCCACGCTGTCGCGCAAATCGCCGCGCGGATGACGCCCGCGCCGCTTTGCGGCAAGCTGGTCCCCAACCTGCTGCCGGATGCCCGCGATGACGCCACGCCCTGATCGCCCCGTCGCGCTGATCACCGGCGCCGCGCGCCGCGTCGGCGCGGTGATCGCGCGCACCCTGCACACGGCCGGCTACGACCTGGCGCTGCACTATCGCCATTCGGCGGACGAGGCACACGCGCTGGCCGACGAGCTGCGGACATCACGCGCCGACAGCGTGCTGCTGGTGCAGGCCGACCTCGCCGACCTGGCCGCGCTTCCGGCACCCGTCGAGAGCGTCGTGGCGCATTACGGCCGACTCGACGCGCTGGTCAACAACGCCTCCGCGTTCTTTCCGACGCCGATGGGCAGCGTCACGCCGGCGCAGTGGAACACGCTGTTCGTCTCCAATGCGCAGGCGCCGTTCTTCCTGAGCCAGGCCGCGCTGCCGGCGCTGCGCGACGCGCACGGCAGCATCGTCAACCTGGTCGACATCTATGCCGAACGCCCGCTCGCCGACCACCCGCTGTACTGCATGGCCAAGGCTGCACTGGCGGCAATGACCCGCTCGCTGGCGCTCGACCTCGCGCCCGCGGTGCGGGTCAACGGCGTGGCCCCCGGCGCGGTGATGTGGCCCAGCGACGGCAAGCCCTACGCCGACCAGCAGGCGATGCTCGCGCGCACGCCCCTGCAGCGCGCCGGCACGCCCGACGACGTGGCCGGCACCGTGCTGTGGCTGCTGCGCGACGCGCCGTTCATCACCGGCCAGATCATCCGGGTGGACGGCGGGCGCACGCTGTCGGTGTAGGAACCGCGGGCGATACTTTTCCGACCCTGGAATCCCGAATCCCGATCAAAAGCATCGCCCGCGAGCGGGCTCCTGCGGGGTGCCGGCGGAGTGAATCGGCAGCGTCATTTCTTCTTCGGCGCGAAGGCCTGCTGCAACAGGGCCTGGTCGAAGCCCGCGCTGGCCTCGCCCGCCTCGGCATAGCGATAGAGCGCGGCCGCGTAGATGCCCTGCAGCGCGGACTGGATCAGCCCGAGCAGGATGAAGCCGAGCACCACAATCACCACTGCCGCCACCACCGCCACGATCGAATGCATGGCGATGGCGCCGCCGACCAGCAGCGCGCCGACCAGCACCGCCACCAACATCAGCAGGCCGAACACCACGCCGATGCCGCCTTGGCCGATCAGGTTCTCGCCCCAGCTGCGCTTGAGCAGTTCCACGCTGTGCTTGACCGCGTCGATCGGGCCGACGTCCCTGCTCGCCAGCACCGGCACCACCAGGAAGGTGGCCACGGTCCAGGCCAGGCCGATCAGGCCGACCACGAAGCGGCCGATCAGGCCCAGGCGCTCCTGCACCATGCGCAGGAGCAGGCCGACGGTGGCGGCGATCAAGGCATAGCCGAGGATCTGCGGCAACCTGGCGCGCGCCAGCGCGAAGCCCGCTCCCACGCTGGTCGGCTCGCCGCGCAGGTGCATCAGCGCCACGCCGGTCAGCGCGGTCTGGAAGAAGATGATCACGAAGTACTGCACCAGGTAGAACGCGAACATCAGCAGGTAGGCACCCACCGACAGGCGCTCCTGGATCTCCTGCCCCGCATGCTCGCCGCCGATCGCCATGACCGCGACCGGCACCAGGAAACTGGCCGCCACCAGCAGCGTGCACAACCCCGACAGCAGCGGGAATACCAGCAGCGACTTGTCCGAGCGCAGCACCGCCGCGCTCGCCTTCATCAACGCCCAACTGCGCGCGAATTTTCCGGCCATGATTGTTTCCCCTTCGTGTCTGGATCCGACTTGTCTTGCAGGGCACGCACCGTCCGCCGCTGTTTGCCATCACCGGGAAAAAAGCCGGCGGGCCGTGCCCGCCCTGCGCCGGTGATGCGCCCCGCCAGCACCCACACCGCGTGCGCTGCAGTGTACCTGTTCAATCCGCCAGCGACTCCACTTGCAAGGGTTCGCGCTGTCGTGGAAACGCCGCCCACAACTCGGCCATGCTCAAGCCGCTGACCGGGTGGCGAAAGTCCGGTGCGATATCGGCGATCGGACGCAGCACGAAGGCGTGCCGCAACTCGTTGCGCGGAATCTGCAGATGGCCGGGGCCGTCGATGACCAGCGCGTCGTAGAACACGATGTCGATGTCCAGCGTGCGGTCCGAATAACGCGGCACGTCGCGGCGCCGACCGTGGCGATCTTCCAGCGCGTGCAGCCAGTCGTTCAGCGCCTGCGGGGTCAGGTCGGTATCCAGCGCCACCGCGAGGTTCACGAACTCGGCACCATCGAAACCCACCGACGCGCTGCGGTACGCCGGCGACACCGTGATTTCGCCGAAGCGTTCGCGCAAGGCGTCGATGGCCGCGACGAGATGTTTCCGCGGTTCGAGGTTGGACCCCAGACTCAGGTAGACACGCGCCATCGTCTCAACCACCCGCCGCCAGGCGTAGCGACTGTTCTTGCCGGTACGCCAGCGCGGCGCGCACGTCCTGCCCCGACGGCTGCTGGTACAGCGCCAGACCGAACTCGGGCAGGAGCGCAAACAGGTGGTCGAAGATATCGCTCTGGGTGTTCTCGTAGTCCGCCCAGGCCACGCTGGCGGTGAAGCAATACAGCTCCAGCGGAATGCCCTGCGGGCCGCTGGCGAGCTGGCGCACCAGGCAGAACAGCCCGTGGTGGATTTCCGGATGAGTGTCGAGGTAGGCCTGCGCATAGGCGCGGAAGGTGCCCAGATTGGTGAGCCGGCGACGATTGCCGGCCACTTCGCCGGCCTCGCCGAGTGCTGCGTTCCACCGCGCCACTTCCTGCTGCCTGGAGGGCAGGTAGTCGGCCAGCAGGCGCAACTCGGCCAGCCGCCCCAGCGTGTCCGCGTCGAGAAAGCGCACGCTGGCCGCATCGATATACAGCGCACGCTTGATCCGCCGCCCGCCCGTCTCCTGCATGCCGCGCCAGTTCTTGTACGAGTCGCTGATCAGGCGCCAGCTGGGGATGCTGGTGATGGTCTTGTCCCAGTTGCGCACCTTGACCGTGTGCAGCGCGATGTCGATCACGTCGCCATCGGCATTGAGCTGCGGCATCTCGATCCAGTCGCCGACCCGCAGCATGTCGTTCGACGACAACTGCACGCCGGCCACGAAGCCCAGGATGGTGTCCTTGAAGATCAGCATCAGCACCGCCGACATCGCGCCCAGCCCGGACAGCAGCAGGCCAATGTGCTTGCCGGTGACCGCGGCGATGATGATCAATCCGGCGACGACGAACAGGCCGAGCTTCACCAGTTGCACCAGGCCCTTGATCGATCGCTGCTGCCCGCGCGGGGTCTCCCGGTAGAGATCCTCCAGCGCCGACAGCGCGGCACTGATCGCCATCACCACGAAGAACACCAGCAACGCCGTCATCAGGTTGCCGACCAGCACCTCGATACGAGGCGATACGCCCGGCACCAGCATGATGCCGTACTGGATCGCCAGTGCCGGCACCATCCGCGCCAGCCACTGGAAGGTGTGGCGCCGGAACAGGGCGTCATCCCATTTCCATGTCGTGCGCCGGGCGATGCCGCGCACCACGCGCAGCAGCAGTCGCTGCGCCAGTTGACCGGCAAGCCAGGCCAGCGCCAGCAGCGCGATGACGCCCAGCGCGGTGCGCATCCAGGGAAGGTCGAGAAAGTTCTGCAAGGTCTGCATCAATTCGTTCCTGTCGGCTCGGAGCCCGCGCCATGGTCAGCGGGCAGGACGGGGCGGCATGGACCGCGGAAGGCACGTGGCCAATCCTGACAAGCATGGCGGCCAGGCGGCACCGCAACAACCCCGGCGGGCCTTTCGACGCAGGCGCTATGGCGACCGCGTGCCGCGCTCGATGCACACACCCACCGCCTTCGCGCCGCGCACCGCACCGGGCTTGGACAGTTTCAGGCGCACCCAACGCACGCCGAACTCCTCGCGAATGATCGCCGCGCAGCGCTCGGCCAGCGTCTCGACCAGGCCGAAGCTCGATGCGCCGACGTAACCGATCAGCCGCTTGGACACGTCCTTGTAGTTGAGCGTCAGCGCAATGTCGTCGCTGGCCGCGGGCACCGTGTTGTCGAAAGCCATCTCGATGTCGAACGACAGCGTCTGCCGCACGCGGCGCTCCCAGTCGTAGATGCCGATGACGGCGTCGATGCGCAGGTCTTCGATGAACACGGTATCCATGGCGGTGACTGCTGTGGCGGGGCCGTACAGGGTCGGGTACGCGGCTTGCGGATGCAAGCCCGGGCGGCGTGCCCCACGGCACACGCCCAGCGAACCCCCCGCCCAAGATGCGATCATGCGCCCATGACCGCCTTCAGCACCCTCCCGCTCAAACCCGCCCTGCTCGCCAGCGTCGACGCGCTTGGCTACACCGACATGACCCCGGTGCAGGCGCAGAGCCTGCCGCCGATGCTCGAAGGTCGCGACGTGATCGCGCAGGCGCAGACCGGCAGCGGCAAGACGGCGGCATTCGGCTTGAGCCTGCTGCAGGCACTGGACGTGGACACGATCCGGCTGCAGGCGCTGGTGCTCTGCCCCACCCGCGAACTGGCCGACCAGGTCAGCAAGGCGATCCGCAAGCTGGCCGCGAACATCCCCAACGTGAAGCTGCTGACCCTGTGCGGCGGCATGCCGCTGGGTCCGCAACTCGCCTCGCTGACGCACGACCCGCACATCGTGGTGGGCACGCCTGGCCGCGTGCAGGAACACCTGAAGCGGCAGAGCCTGCACGGCGGCGGCATCAAGGTGCTGGTGCTGGACGAGGCCGACCGCATGCTCGACATGGGTTTTGCCGAGGCGATCGACGACATCATCTCGCGCATCGCGAAGCACCATCAGACCCTGCTGTTTTCGGCCACGTACCCGGACGAGATCCGCGCGGTGAGCCAGCGCGTGCAGAACGATCCGGTTGAAGTGACGGTGGATGCGCCAGCCGACGCGAGGCCCGCGATCGAGCAGCGCTTCCACGAAGTGGAGCCGGCGCAGAAGCCCGATGCGCTGGCGCAGTTGCTGGCGGGCGAGCGGGGCGGGCAGGCACTGGTGTTCTGCAACATGCGCCGCGACGTCGACGCGGTGGCGCAGGAACTCGACCGCCGCGGCTACTCCGCGCTGGCCCTGCACGGCGACATGGAACAGCGCGACCGCGACGAGGTGCTGGTGCGCTTCGCCAACCACAGCTGCGCCGTGCTGGTGGCCACCGACGTGGCCGCGCGCGGGCTGGACATCGTGGCGCTGCCGCTGGTGGTCAGCTACAACGTCGCGCACGACCCGGAAACCCATACCCATCGCATCGGTCGCACCGGCCGCGCGGGCGAATCGGGCCTGGCGATCACCTTGTGCACGCCGCGCGAGCAGCCGAAGGCGGCGAACATCGAGGCGCTGAACGGGACGCCGCTGCCGTGGCGCCCGCTGAAGATCGCGCCGCCACGCGGCAAGGCCCTGCACCTGGCGCCGATGAAGACCCTGGTGATCGACGCCGGCCGCCAGGACAAGCTGCGCCCCGGCGACATCCTGGGCGCGCTCACCGGCGACGCGGGCCTCATCGCCGGGGACATCGGCAAGATCGACGTGTTCGCCACCCGCGCCTACGTGGCGATCAGCCGCGCGCTGGCCAACAAGGCGCTGGAGCGCCTGCGCGCCGGCAAGATCAAGGGCCGCAACTTCCGCGTGCGCGCGCTGAACTGACCCCACGGAGGCCCGCATGCGACGCCTGCTCACCCTGCTTGCCCTGCTGCTTGCCACTACCGCCTGCGGTGCGGCGATCCCGACCTATGGCTACCGCGTGGTGCGTGCCTATCCGCACGACACCTCGGCCTACACCGAGGGGCTGTTCTACAAGGACGGCTTTCTGTACGAGAGCACCGGCGAGAAAGGTGCCTCAAGCGTGCGCAAGGTGCAGCTGGAAACCGGCAAGGTGCTGCAGCGACTGGACTTGCCCGCGCAGTATTTCGGCGAAGGCATCGTCGCGTGGAACGGCGAGCTGATCCAGCTTACCTGGCAGGCCGGGACCGGTTTCGTCTACGGCCTGGGCGACTTCAAGCTGCGCCGCAGCTTCAGCTATCCCGGCGAAGGCTGGGCGCTGACCCGCGACGAGCGCCGCATCTACATGAGCGACGGGTCGTCGGTGCTGCGCATCCTCGACCCGGCCACGCTCGCCCGCGTGGGCAGCATCACCGTCACCGCCGACGGCGCGCCGGTGACCAACCTCAATGAGCTGGAATGGGTGGACGGCGAGATCTACGCCAACATCTGGCTGACCAACCGCATCGCGCGCATCGATCCGGCCAGCGGCCATGTCGTCGGCTGGATCGACCTGACCGGCCTGTTCGACGTGAACAGCTTGCCGGTGCCGATGAACGACGTACTCAACGGCATCGCCTGGGACGCACGCGGCAAGCGCCTGTTCGTCACCGGCAAGCACTGGCCGAAGCTGTTCGAGATCGAGCTGGTGATACAGCCCGCGCGTTGAGCCGGCGGGATCTCAGCGGCCCAGCCAGCGCGCGGCAGCGCGGCCGGCGAGCAGGCCGCCGGCGAAGCAGGCGGTGAGCAGATAGCCGCCGGTGGGTGCCTCCCAGTCCAGCATTTCGCCGGCGCAGAACGTGCCCGGACGGGCGCGCAGCATCAGGCCGGCATCGAGCGCTTCGAGCCGCACGCCGCCGGCGGTGCTGATCGCCTCGGCGATCGGCCGCGGCCCGCGCAACCGCAACGGCAAGGCCTTCAGCTGCGCGGCCAGCGCGAGCGGATCGGCCAGCGTGGCCTTGTCGGCAAGCTCGAACACCAGCGCGCACTTCGCCGCGTCCAGCCCGGCGCGGCGGCGCAACCAGTCGCCGATGCTGTGCTTGCCGCGCGGTGCGGCGAGGCGTTCGGCCAGCACCGCCTGCGCGTAGCCCGGCACCAGGTCCAGCATCAAGCCGGCCTCGCCGCGCGCGGCGATCTGCTCGCGCAGCTCGGCGCCGATCGCGTAGACCAGGCTGCCCTCGATGCCGTATTCGCTGAGCACGAATTCGCCCTGACGCGAACGGGCCGTGCCGTCGCGGTCCACCCAGTGCGCCACCACCGGTTTCAGCGGAGCGCCGGCGAAGCGACTGCGCAGGTGGTCGCTCCAGTCGAGCTCGAAACCGCAGTTCGCGCTCTGCAGCGGCGCGATGTCGATGCCGGCGCGTTGCAGCGGCGCCACCCAGCCGCCGTCGGAGCCCAGTTGCGGCCAGCTGGCGCCGCCGAGCGCGAGGATCGTCGCGCCGGCGTGGATCATCCGCTCACCTTGCGGCGTGGCGAAACGCAGCGCGCCATCCGCCTGCCAGCCGAGCCAGCGATGATGCATGTGGAAACCCACGCCCGCGTCGCGCACGCGGCGAACCCAGCGACGCAGCAGCGGCGCCGCCTTCAGATCCTGCGGAAACACGCGACCGGAACTGCCGACGAAGGTCGCCACGCCAAGCTCGGCCGCCCACGCGCGCAATGCCGGCGCATCGAACGCGGCCAGCCAGCGGCCGACCTCCGCCTGGCGCGCGCCATAGCGGGCCACGAACCGATCCGGCGCCTCGCCGTGGGTGAGGTTGAGGCCGCCCTTGCCGGCCAGGAGAAACTTGCGCCCGACCGAGCCCATCGCGTCGTACAGGTCCACCTCGACGCCCGCGGCGCGCGCGGTCTCCGCCGCCATCAGGCCGGCGGGGCCACCGCCGATGACGGCGAGTCGGGGCGTTGCGGGGATAGACATCCGGCCATGGTCGCACGCGTCACCAAACGACGCATGCCGGCGCGTCGGTGCAGTCTGAATCGAAACTGACCGCGGCATGCTGTTCGGGGGCGCAGGGCGCACTTCCCGGCAACACTCCATTCGGCAAGTTCTTTCGCCGCGCGGCGCTGCGGAAAACGCAATTTCATTCGACAATGCGATTATGTTCGCGGGCCACGTGAAATCGCTGAATAATCCAGGAAGGGAGACCTTGCCTGATGGAATCCTTCATCACCAGCGCTACCGCCCATGCCTTTCATGGCGCCGTTTCAGCCGGGCTACCGAGCAAGCGGACGCAGCGCAACATACCGCAAATAATTACGCCATCCGGGACCGCCCGATGACGCTCGAACCGTTGTGACGAAAATCACTGCGAGCCGGAAAAAGTCCTATTGACCGGATTAATCGCAGCGCCATACCGTCGTGCGGTTCGCCAACGGGGAGTTTGGCGAATGATCCTGTCAAGCAGCCATGCAATGACGCATGGCCTGCAGTCAATGGCATGCGACATGCCCGCAGCTGGCCCTCAAGGACTCACCAGGGGAGGGCCGACCGAAGCGGGTACGGGATCGTCGGTCCGCTTCAAAAAATCACGGATGCCGTGCACGCGCGGCAAATCAACCAATGAGGCGCGGGCAGTCTCAGGGCAGCGCTTTGCCTCAAAAAACTTCGGGAGTCACCATGCCAAGTCATCATCGTCTCAAGTTGCTGGCCGCCGCGATCAGTTTCGCGGCAGCCGGTGCGCTGGGCGCCACGCCAGCCAGCATCACCAGCGGCACCACTTTCGTCGCGCTGAACCAGCACGCCACCGTGCTGCGTCAGGGCGACGTGGTCAGCGGCGCGCTGTCCAGCGCACAGCCGATGCACATCGAGGTGGCGCTGAAACTGCGCAACCCGGCCCAGCTGCACAGCTTCATCGCCACCGCCAAGAGCTCGCCGCTGTCGATGGTGCAGCGCTCGATGACGACGCCGCAGTTCGTCACCAGCTATTCGCCCACCGCCACGCAGGCGAACAGGGTGGCGGCCTGGCTGCGCGCAGCCGGCTTCACCAACGTGCAGATCTCGCCAAACCGGATGCTGGTGTCGGCCGATGGCCGCGCCGATACCGCCGGTGCCGCGTTCAAGACCACGTTTGCCCAGGTGCGCACCAAGGATGGCCGCATGGCGTACATGCACAACGACGACGTGCACATCCCTGCCTCGCTGCAGGACGTGGTGCTGTCGGTGATCGGCCTGCAGAGCGTGCACCAGGCGCACACCTTCGCCAAGCCGATGCAATCGGGTTACACCACGCAGGCAGTGACCGGCCACAACCCGGTCGAGTTCGCCTCGATCTACGGCGGCAGCGGCGTGACCACGGCGGCCGGCGTGCCGGTGGGCATCGTCACCCAGGGCAAGATCACCCAGACGATTACCGACCTCAACACGTTCACCTCGCAGAACGGCCTGCCGACGGTGACCACGCAGACGGTCAACACCAACGGCACCAGCAGCGACACCAGCGGCCTGGGCGAGTGGAGCCTGGACAGCCAGGACATCGTCGGCATGGCCGGCGGCCATGTCGGCAGCCTGATCTTCTACAACATCCCCACGCTGTCCAACAGCAACCTGACGGCGGACTTCAACACCATCGTCAATGCCAACGCGACCAAGATCATCAACGTCTCGCTGGGTGAGTGCGAAACCAGCGCGCAGAGCGACGGCTCGGCCGCGGCGCAGGACCAGATCTTCCAGCAGGCCGTGGCGCAGGGGCAGACCTTCTCGATCTCCACCGGCGACTCCGGCGCCGACGAGTGCGGCGACGGCGGCGTCACGCCGAGCTGGCCGGCCGCCTCGCAATACGTGGTGGCGGTGGGCGGCACCACGCTGAATGCGTCGACCACCACCTGGAACAGCGCCACCGTGTGGACCAGCGGCGGCGGCAGCTCCAGCACCTTCGAGCCGCAGCCGAGCTGGCAGAACGGCGTGGCCCCGGGCAGCACGCGCGGCCTGCCGGACATCGCCTACGATGCCGACCCGAACTCGGGCGCGAAGATCATCGTCAGCGGCGCTACCCAGCAGTACGGCGGCACCAGCCTGTCGGCACCGCTGTTTGCCGGCGCGTGGGCGCGGATCATCGCGATCAAGGGCTCCGGCGTCGGTTTTGCCGCGCCGCTGCTGTACCAGCTGCCCGCGTCGGACTTCCACGACATCACCTCGGGCAACAACGGCGGCGAGACGGCGAGCGCCGGCTATGACCTGGCCACCGGTCGCGGCGAACTGATCATCAGCGGCGCGGCCAGCGACATCGGCGGCAGTTCGCCGCCGGCCAACGTGCCGCCGGTCGCCAACTTCAGCGATTCGATCAGCGGCCTGACCGTGAACTTCACCGACAGCTCCACCGACAGCGACGGCTCGATCGCCTCGCGCTCGTGGAACTTCGGCGACGGCGCCACCTCCACCGCGACCAATCCCAGCCACACCTATGCGGCGGCCGGCACCTACAGCGTGTCGCTGACGGTGACCGACAACGACGGCGCGACCAACACCAAGACGCAATCGGTGACGGTCAGCTCCAGCGGCGGTGGCGGCAACCAGTTGCAGAACGGCGTGGCGCTCACCGGCCAGTCCGGCGCCCAGGGTGCCCAGCTGTTCTACACCGTGGTGATCCCGGCCGGCGCCAGCAACCTGGTGATCTCCGAGTCCGGCGGCACCGGCGACGCGGACCTGTACACGAAGTTCGGCTCCGCCCCGACCCTGTCCAGCTACGACTGCCGTCCGTACATCACCGGCAACAACGAGAGCTGCACCGTGGCCTCGCCGCAGGCCGGCACCTACTACGTCATGCTGAACGGCTACACCGCGTTCTCCGGCGTCAGCGTCAAGGCGACCTGGAGCACCAGCAGCGGCGGTGGCGGTGGCGGCAACGTGCTGCAGAACGGCGTGCCGGTATCCGGTCTCAGCGCGAGCACGGGCAACGCCGTGTACTACACGATGGTCGTGCCGAGCGGGGCCAGCAACCTCAACATCAAGATCGCCGGCGGCACCGGCGACGCCGACCTGTACGTCAAGCTCGGTTCCACGCCGACTACCAGCAGCTACGACTGCCGCCCCTACATTTCGGGCAACAGCGAGAGCTGCACTGCGTCGGCACCGACCCCGGGCACCTACTACATCATGGTGCGCGCCTACCGCAGCTACAGCGGCGTCACGCTGACCGGCAGCTACACGCCGTAAGCGGTCGACGGCAACCCGTTGCGCAGGGACGCGCAGCGCACAACGGAAGCACCGGATGACGCTTCGGGCCCGCCCGGCAACGGACGGGCCTTTTTTTTGCGGCGCGCATCGGCGCAGAGGTTGTATGGTCGGAGTTTTCCCCGCCGAGGAACCCGCCGATGCGCCGCCTGATCCTGCCGTGTGCCCTGTTCGCAATGGCCTGCGTACCCGCTGTCGCGGCAACCAGCCTGCCGGCGGTGCCGCGCGAACAACCATCGCTGCACGCGCTGGCCGATGCCCCGAGCCAGGTCGAACTGCGCATGACGATCACCCGCCTGGTCGGCTTCGGCACCCGCCACACCCTGTCCGACACCAAGTCCGACACCCGCGGCATCGGTGCCGCGAGACGCTGGGTGAAGTCGCGCTTCGAGGCGATCTCGAAGGACTGCGGCGGCTGCATCGAGGTCGTCACGCCCTCGCAGATGTTCACCGGCAAGCGCGCACCCACGCCGACCGAGGTGATGGACGTGGTGGCGATCAAGCGCGGCAGCACGGACCCGCAGCGCGTCATCGTGATCACCGGCCACCTCGACTCGCGCGTCACCGACGTGATGGACACCACCAGCGACGCCCCCGGCGCCAACGACGACGCCTCCGGCGTGGCGGCGCTGATCGAGGCCGCGCGGCTGCTGTCCAGGCAGGACAACCGCGCCACCCTGGTGTTCGCCGCGCTGTCCGGCGAGGAGCAGGGCCTGTACGGCGGCAAGGTGCTGGCCGACTACGCGGTGGCGCACGACTGGAAGGTGGAGGCCGAGCTCAACAACGACATCGTCGGCAACAGCCACGGCCAGAACGGCGTGATCGGCAACACCACCGTGCGGGTGTTCTCCGAGGGCACCAAGACCAACGAAAGCCAGGCTCAGGCCGACTACCGCCGCTACCACGGCGGCGAGGTGGATTCGCCCTCCCGCAACCTGGCGCGCTACATCGACCGCCTTGCCGATCAGTACCTGCCCGATTTCGACGTGCGCATGATCTACCGCACCGACCGCTTCGGCCGCGGCGGCGACCAGGTGCCGTTCCTGCAGGCCGGCTATCCGGCCGTGCGGGTCAGCGAGGCGCACGAGAACTACACCCGCCAGCACCAGGACCTGCGCAAGGAAGGCGGCGTCGATTACGGCGACAGCATCGACGGCGTCGACTTCCGCTACCTGGCACGGGTCACCGCGCTCAACGCCATCACCATGGCCAGCCTGAGCCGCGCGCCGGCGCCGCCGACGCAGGTCGAGATCAAGGGCGCGCTGGCCACCGACACCACGGTGAGCTGGCACAAGGTGCCCGGCGCCGCCGGTTACCGCGTGCACTGGCGCGACACCACCGCGTCGCAATGGCAGTACGTGCGCGCGGTCGGCGATGTCGACCAGGCCGTGCTGGCCGACGTGGTGATCGACGACTGGTTCTTCGGGGTGTCGGCCGTCTCGGCCGACGGCTACGAAAGCCCGGTGGTGTTCCCCGGCTTCGCCGGCAGCTTCGAACGCTCGCCCGCGCCGGAGCCGTCCGCCAAGTGACGGGCTTGGCGCTGCGCCCGCGCGACGCACGCTAAACTTCCGGGCGATGGCCACGCCTCCGCGCAAACGCAAGCCCCGCAAGACCGGCGCACCCGCGCCGGTCGCGCGACCGCGCGCGCGACCGGCGGCAACCAAGACCGCCGCCAGGCCCGCCGTCTCGCGCCCCGCGGACAGCTCCACCCGCGCCACCCGCGTGCTCGACTGGCTGCTGCGGAAACTGCCGGCACGCCACCGCGAAAAGGCACGCGACTACCTGGTGCTGACCCGCATGGATCGGCCGATCGGCGCGTTGCTGCTGCTGTGGCCGACCTGGTGGGCGCTGTGGCTGGCCGCCGGCGATTTCCCGCCGTGGAAGCCGCTGATCATCTTCACCCTGGGCGTGTTCGCGATGCGCGCGGCCGGCTGCGCGATCAACGACTACGCCGACCGCAAGCTCGACCCGCAGGTGGCGCGCACGGCCGGGCGACCGATCGCCGCCGGGCGGGTGACGCCGCGCGAGGCGCTGGTGGTGTTCGCCGTGCTGCTGGCGGTCGCCTTCGTGCTGGTGCTGTTCACCAATGCGCTGACGATCAAGCTGGCCTTCGCCGGTGCCGTGCTGGCGGCGATCTACCCGTTCACCAAGCGCTGGACCTACCTGCCGCAGGTGGTGCTGGGCGCGGCGTTCGGCTGGTCGATCCCGATGGCGTTCGCCGCAGTGACGCACACGGTGCCGCCGCTGGGCTGGCTGCTGTTCCTCGGCAACATCCTGTGGTCGGTGATCTACGACACCGAGTACGCGATGGTCGACCGCGACGACGACCTCAAGGTCGGCGTGAAATCCACCGCGATCCTGTTCGGCGATGCCGATGTGCCGATCCTCGGCATGCTGATGGGTACCCTGCTGCTGGCCCTGCTGTTCGTCGGCCAGCGTGCCGGCCTGGGCTGGCCGTACTGGCTGGCCCTGCTCGCCGTCGTCGGCCTGTTCGGCTACCAGCTGTGGCTGATCCGCAAGCGCGGGCGCGACGCCTGCCTGGCCGCCTTTCGCCACAACAACTGGCTGGGCCTGACCTTGTGGGTGGGCATCGTGTTGGCGCTGGCGGTGAAATAGCGAGGAGTGAGTGGAGAGGAGTGAGAAGTGAGCGTGGCGAGACGATGCTTTCTCTCACTTCTCACTCCTCTCCACTCACTCCCGCCTCAAGGGCGCGCGCGCCAGCGCCCAGACATCCACCCGCGGCACGCCGACGCGCTTGAGCACGCCGGCACATTCGGCCAGCGTGGCGCCGGTGGTCATCACGTCGTCGAGGATCGCCACGTGCGCAGGCGGCGCCAGCCCGGGACACAGCACGAACGCGTCGCGCACGTTGCGGCGACGGTCGACCGCGTCCAGCTCGGTTTGCGCCTCGGTGCGCCGCGAGCGCTGCAGCACGTCGTGGCGCAGCGGCACCCCCAGCGCACGCGCCAGCGGCCGGGCCAGCTCCAGCGCCTGGTTGTAGCCGCGCTGGCGCAGCCGGCTGCGATGCAGCGGTACGGTAATCAGCAGCGAAGGCCGCTCGATCACCCGTGGCTCGTTCTGCCACAGGCCGGACAACACGCGGCCGGCGGCGAGGTCGCGGCCGAACTTGAAGCGCGATTCCAGCCGGTCCAGCGGCCAGCCGTAGCGGAACGGCGCCCATGCCGCGTCCCATGGCGGCGCGTGCTGCTGGCATTCGCCGCACAACGTCGCCGCGGTCGCCAGCGGCAAGGCGCAGCGCGCGCAGCAGTTGCGGTTGCGCGGCATCTCGGCGGCGCAATCCGCGCACAGGTCCATGCCGCCGTGGCCCGGCGCGCCGCACAACAGACAGCGCAGCGGCAGCAGCCATCGCTGCAGCGCTGGCCAGGATTGCAGCAGACTGGTCTTGTGCATGGTCTCCCCCGTCCCCGCCTCGACCGATGGTAGCGGCAACCGCGGGTCGCGCGCAGTGCACCTGCGGTCTACACTCGATCACCAACCGTGGCGCGCCCTGCCACGCCTGCACTTCGCCCATCGAAGACCTGGAGATTCGCATGAGCTCGATCCACGACGACCACCCTGCTCCATCGACCTGGCCCGCGATCGCCGGCACCGCGCTGCGGGTGGCCTTCGGCGTGATCTGGGCGGTGAGCGCCGCGCTGACCTGGACCGACGGCTTCGCCGACCACTACGTCGGCTACTTGCACAATGCCGCCACCGGCCAGCCGGCGTGGTCGGCGTGGTGGTTCGACATGTGGATCGCGGTGGTCACGCCGCACGCGGGCTTGTTCGTGTGGGCCACGCGGATCGCCGAGACGCTGCTGGCGCTGGCCCTGCTGCTGGGTTTCGCGCGCAAGATCACCTACGTCGTCGGCATCCTGTTCAGCCTGCTGATCTGGAGCACGGCCGAGGGTTTCGGCGGGCCGTATTCGGTGGGCGCCAACAACATCGGCGCGGCGATCAGCTTCGTGCTGATCTTTGCCGCGTTGATCGTGATCAACCTGCGCGCCGGCCCCAGCCCGTACAGCCTGGACTACCTGATCGAGAGCCGCTGGCCGCGCTGGCGGCGGTTCTCCGAATGGAACACGCGGGTTCCGCTGGAACAGGTGCGGCCGGTGTCGTGGCGCGTGCAGGGACCGGCTCTGGCCGGCGTGCTGCTGCTGGTAGCGCTGCTGCTGGCCGGCCTGCACAGCGCATTGAACGTGCGCAGCGCCAGCCCCGCCGCCGCCGCCGCCGCGGTGACGCCGCTGTCGCTGGCCTCCAACCAGCCGATCAAGCAGGCCCGCGACGCGCGCCTGCCGCCGCTGCAACCGGGCGACAGCGTGGAGGTGAACATCACCTCCAGCGACGACACGGTGGAGATCGCCAGCGGCGTGCAGTACCAGGCCTGGACCTTCGGCAAGACCGTGCCCGGCCCGGTGATCCACGTGCGCCAGGGGCAGACGGTGAACGTCACCCTCACCAACCGGGGCACCATGCAGCACTCGATCGACTTCCACTCGGCGATCACGCCACCGAGTCTGCACTACGTGGACATCATGCCGGGCGAGTCGATCAAGTTCTCGTTCGTGGCCAAGGTGCCCGGCGCCTTCCTCTATCACTGCGGCACGCCGCCGGTGCTGCTGCACATCGGCAACGGCATGTACGGCGCGATCATCGTCGACCCGGCCGAGCCGCTGCCGCCGGCGGCCGAGAGCTACGTGCTGGTGCAGGGCGAGTGGTACACCCAGCAGGTCTCCGGCACGCTGATGGCGGGCAGCTACGAGAAGATGCAGCAGATCCGCCCGGATGAAGTCGTGTTCAACGGCGCCGCGTTCCAGTACGCACAGCATCCACTGACCGCCAAACCGGGCGACCTGGTTCGCCTGTATGTGGTGAACGCCGGTCCGAACCTGTGGAGCGCGTTCCACGTGATCGGCGCGATCTTCGACAAGGTCTATCCCGGCGGCAATCCGGCGCAGGCCATCGACGGTGTCTCCACCTACTCGGTGGGGCCGGGCGAGGGCGCAGTGTTCGACCTCACCCTGGACGAGGCGGGCCACTATCCGTTCGTGGATCACTCGATGGCGCACGCCGTGCTCGGCGCGCAGGGCATCCTGGAGATCGCCACGCCAGGCGAGGCGCTGGCCAAGCCGCAGATCACCAAGGCACCGGTGGATGCGAACGCCGCGCCGCCACCGGCCGCCACCGGCCCGTACACGTTCGATCCCGCGCACGGCGCGCAGCTCTACGCGACCTACTGCGCCGCCTGCCACCAGCCCACGGGGCTGGGCCTGCCCGGTGCGTTCCCGCCGCTCAAGGGCAACCCGGCGGTGCTGGATGCCGACCCCACCAAGCATCTGGACGTGATGCTGCACGGCCTGCAGGGCGTGGCCATCGACGGCGTCAGCTACCCCAGCGCGATGCCGCCGTTCGCCGCCACCCTCAACGACGCGGACATCGCCGACATCGCCAACCACGAGCGCACCTCCTGGGGCAACCAGGCCAAGCCGGTGACCGCGGAGCAGGTAAAGGCCGTGCGCGACGGCAGCAAGTAGCAACGCGGGCACCCGCCGCTTCGTCAACCTGAAACACAGGTACCCAGGTTGACGAAGCGGCGTACGCCGCCCACACTGCGCGGCCTCTGACCCAGGAGCCCGCCATGCCCGCTGCCATCCGCCACGACTGGAGCCGCGACGAGGTCGCCGCGCTGTTCGCGCTGCCGTTCAACGACCTGCTGCATCGCGCGCATGGCGTGCATCGCGAACACCACGATCCGAACGCGGTGCAGGTGTCGACCCTGCTGTCGATCAAGACCGGCGGTTGTCCCGAGGACTGCGCGTACTGCCCGCAGGCGCAGCGTTACGACACCGGCGTGCTGCCGCAAAAACTGCTTGAGGTCGACGAGGTGCTGGCGCGCGCCAGGGCCGCCCGCGACGCCGGCGCCAGCCGCTTCTGCATGGGCGCGGCGTGGCGCGGGCCGAAGGACCGCGACATCCCCAAGGTCGCCGCGATCGTGCGCGCGGTGAAGGACCTGGGCCTGGAAACCTGCGCCACCCTGGGCCTGCTCGGCGACGGCCACGCGCAGCAGCTCAAGGACGCCGGCCTGGACTACTACAACCACAACATCGACACCGCGCCGGAGTTCTACGGCGAGATCATCCACACCCGCGAATACCAGGATCGCCTCACCACGCTGGAACAGGTACGCGACGCCGGCCTGAAAACCTGCTGCGGCGGCATCGTCGGCATGGGCGAGACGCGCGAGCAGCGCGCCGGCCTGCTGCAGGCACTGGCCAACCTGCCCGAGCACCCGCACTCGGTGCCGATCAACCAGCTGGTGCCGGTGCCGGGCACGCCGCTGGCCAACGCCGAACCGCTGGACCCGTTCGAGTTCGTGCGCACGATCGCGGTGGCGCGCATCCTGATGCCGCTGTCGATCGTGCGCCTGTCCGCCGGCCGCCAGCAGATGGACGATGCGGTGCAGGCACTGTGCTTCTTCGCCGGCGCCGGCTCGATCTTCTACGGCGAGAAACTGCTGACCACCGGCAACCCCGACGTGGAGGCCGACCGCGCGCTGTTCCGCCGGCTCGACCTGCATCCGATGGAGGTGGTCGAGAATGCGGGGACCGTGCATGCGGACATCGGCGAGAACGCCAGCTGCGGGCACGGCTGCGGCTGCAGTGCGGCGGCATAGCAGCGCCCCACCCCGGCCCTCCCCTGCGGCCGCAGGAAGTCCCTTTGGGGCAAGCAGGGGAGGGAGCAAGGCGTGCGGCACACGTTTGCCTCCCCCCCCTGCATCGCAGGGCGAGATCGGGAGGGGGTGCTCCTCGCCCTGCGCAGTGCACTGAGCCATGCCCCGCCCCGACCTCCTCCAGCGACTGGCCGTCCAGACGGCCGAACGCGAACGCGCCAATCTGCGCCGCCGCCTGCACGTGATCGAGCACGCCGACGGCCCGTGGCTGAACAGTGGCGGCCGGCGCCTGCTCTCGTTCTGCAGCAACGATTACCTCGGCCTGGCGCAGCACCCGTCACTGGTTGCCGCGCTCGCCCGCGCGGCGGGCGAACAAGGCGTCGGCAGCACCTCGGCACATCTGATCTGCGGCCACCGCCGCACGCACGCGCAACTGGAAGAAGCGCTGGCCGCATGGACCGGGCGCGAGCGCGCGCTGCTGTTCTCCACCGGCTACATGGCCAACCTCGGCGTGCTGCAGGCGCTGCTCTCGCGCGGCGACGTGTGTGTGCAGGACAAGCTCAACCATGCCTGCCTGCTCGATGGCGCGAAGCTCAGCGGCGCGGAACTGAAGCGCTATCAGCATGCCGACGTGGCCGCCGCCGCGCGCCAGCTGGCGGCCAGCCCCGAAGCGGCCGCGCTGCTGGCCACCGACGGCGTGTTCAGCATGGACGGCGACGTCGCACCGCTGCGCGCGCTGGCGCAGCAGTGCTCCCGCGAGCACGCCACCCTGATGGTCGACGACGCGCACGGCCTGGGCGTGCTCGGCGACGACGGCGCCGGCAGCCTCAGCGCGGCGAAGCTGGACCAGCACGAGGTGCCGCTGCTGATGGCCACGCTGGGCAAGGCACTCGGCTGCAGCGGCGCGTTCGTGGCCGGCCCGGCGGCGCTGATCGAGGGGCTGATCCAGTTCGCGCGGCCGTACATCTACACCACCGCGATGCCGCCGGCGCTGGCCGGAGCCGCGCTGGAAGCAGTGCGGCTGGCACAGAGCGAAACCTGGCGGCGCCACAAGCTTGCCGCGCTGATCGCCCGTTTCCGCGCCGGCGCCGCGCAGCTCGGCCTGCCGCTGATGGACTCGGCGAGCGCGATCCAGCCGTTGCGGCTGGGCGACGCCCGGGCGGCCTTGCAGGCTGCGCAGGCGCTGGAACGGCGCGGCCTGCTGGTCGTCGCGATCCGCCCGCCGACCGTGCCCGCTGGCCAGGCGCGGCTGCGCATCACCTTGTCCGCGGCGCACGAAGAGGCCCAGGTGGACCGGCTGCTCGACGCGCTGGCTGATCTGCCGCAGGAACCGCGCGCGAGCGGCCCCGTATAATGACGCGTTGTCTTGTGCCTTTTCCCCCATGAACGTCGTCAATATCGCCGCCTACCGCTTCGTCGCGCTGGACGACCTGTCCGCGCTGCGCGAGCGCGTGCGCGAACGCGCCGAGACGCTGGCGCTCAAGGGCACCGTGCTGCTGGCACACGAGGGCATCAACCTGTTTCTCGCCGGCACCCGCGCGGCCACCGACGCCTTCATGGCCTGGCTGCGCGAGGACGCGCGCTTTGCCGCGCTGGAAGCGAAGCAATCGTTGTCCGACACCGTGCCCTTCGGCCGCCTGCGCGTGCGGCTCAAGCGCGAGATCATCACCCTGCGCCTGCCCGCGCTGCGCCCCGCCGAGGGCCGCGCGCCCGGCGTGGATGCGACAACGCTCAAGCGCTGGCTGGACCAGGGTCGCGACGACGCCGGCCGCGAGGTGGTGATGCTCGACACCCGCAACGACTACGAGACCGACGCCGGCGCTTTTGCGCAGGCAGTGGACTATCGCATCGCCCGCTTCACCGACTTCCCCGCCGCGCTCGCCGCCGACCGCACACGCTACGCCGGCAAGACCGTGGTGCCGTACTGCACCGGCGGCATCCGCTGCGAGAAGGCCGCGATCTACATGCAGGAACTGGGCATCGAACACGTGCACCAGCTCGAAGGCGGCATCCTGAAATACCTGGAACTCACCGACGGCGCGCACTGGCAGGGCGGCTGCTTCGTGTTCGACGGACGCGGCGCCGTGGGCGCCGATTTGCTTCCGCTTCCGCAGGAGGCGGGCGCATGAGCCTGTTCATCGAGAAAGCCGGCCACGGCCCGCTGCCGCTGGTGCTGCTGCACGGCTGGGCAATGCACGGCGGCGTGCTGGCGCCGCTGGTCGAGGCGCTGCAAGCGCAGTGCACGATGTACGTGGTCGACCTGCCCGGCCACGGCCGTTCGCGCGACTGCGGCCTGCCGCTGGAACCGCACGCCTGCGCCGCCGCGATCGCCGCCGCCACGCCGCCGGCGCTCTGGCTCGGCTGGTCGCTGGGCGGGCTGATCGCGCTGACCGCGGCGCTGGACCTGCCGCATCAGGCGCATGGCCTGGCGATGCTGTGCGCCACACCGAAATTCGTGCGCGACGCCGGCTGGCCGCACGGCAGCGATCCGGCGCTGGTGCAGCAACTGGCCAGTGACCTGGAAACCGATTACCACGCCACCATCGAGCGCTTCCTGGCGCTGGAGGCGATGGGCAGCGCCGACCCGCGCGGCGAGCTGCGCCATCTGCGCGAGCTGGTGTTCGCCCGCGGCGAACCGGACGCGCGCGTGCTGCAGGAGGGCATCCGCATCCTGCACGACAGCGACCGCCGCGCCGCCCTGCCCGACCTGGCGGTACCCAGCGCCTGGATCGCCGGGCGCCGCGACCGGCTGGTGCCGCCGCAGGCGATGGCCTGGTCGGCCAGCCAGTGCGGCGGCGACAGCCACGAGATCGCGCAGGCCGGCCACGCGCCGTTCTTCGGCCACGCCGGCGCGGTGGTCGAAGCCCTGCAGCCCCTGTTCGCCCGGCTTGATCGCCGCGCCACCACGAGTCTCCTCCATGAGTGATTTCCAGCTCGACCAGCGCCAGGTGCGCCGCAACTTCGGCGCGGCGGCCGGCACCTACGAACGGCACGACGCACTGCAGCGCGAGGTGCAGACCCACCTGCTGGAGCGGCTGTCGTTCTATCTCGACACCCCGCAGCGGGTCGTCGACATCGGCGCCGGCACCGGCCGCGGCACGGCCCTGCTCAAGCGGCGCTATCCGAAAGCCGAGGTGATCGCCATCGACCTGGCGCTGCCGATGCTGCGCGCGGCCAGGCAGCACAGCAGCTGGCGCAGGCCGTTCGACCGCGTGTGCGCCGAGGCCCGCGCGCTGCCGCTGGCCGACCACAGCGTGGACGTGCTGCATTCGAACCTCTGCTTCCAGTGGATCGACGACCTGCCGGCGCTGTTCGGCGAATGCATGCGCGTACTCAAGCCCGGCGGGCTGATGGCGTTCTCCAGCTTCGGTCCCGACACCCTGATGGAGCTGCGCGCCGCCTGGGCCGCGGCGGATGAGCGCGCCCACGTGAGCCGCTTCCTGGACATGCACGACGTGGGCGACGCGATGCTCGCCGCCGGCCTGCGCGACCCGGTGCTGGACGTGTTCCGCTACACCCTGACCTACAGCGAGCCGCGCAAGTTGCTGGAAGAGCTGCAAGGCCTGGGCGCCACCAATGCCGACCGCCAGCGCGAGCGCGGACTGACCGGCAAGTCGCGCTACCGGCGCATGCTGGCCGCCTACGAAACGATGCGCGTGGACGGCCGCATCCCGGCCACCTGGGAGGTGGTCAGCGCGCATGCATGGGGTCCGCCGACGGGACAGCCGCGACGCGTGGGCGGCATGGAGATCGCCAGCTTCTCGATCGACAAGCTGCGCGGCTCGCGGCGTCAGAAAGACGAAGCATGAAACATGCCCCGAGGGCGCCGATGCAGCGCTGACTTCGCGGATTCAACAACCAGCGCACGCTTTTTCGCGCCGGATGCGATCATGGTATCGGCCACAACTCGGTGGACCAGCAACGCATACAGGGGGGCCTGATGATCGAGCTGGAAATCCAGGCCTTGTCGGAACGACGCGAGGGCCTGTTGATGGAAGTGGGCCGGCTGGTGCTGGCCAGCGGTTTCAGCCTGCAGCGGCAGCGACTGGTCCAGGACCCGCACGGCATCCTGCTGACCATGGTGGTGCGCGGGCCGCCGCGAAAAAAGCGCGCGCTGGCGGCGGCGCTGGATGCCCACGAGCGCATCATCAGTTTCGAACTGGAACCGGTCACCGAGGGCGAGGAACGCGCGCACTTCGCCGCCTCGCGCGCGCCGTCGGCGTACGTTCCGCCACCGCGGCCGGAAGCGCCGCCGGCACCGACCCCGACCCCGACCACCGCCACGCCCACGCTGCCGGTGCAGCCGGTGGTCGCCACCGAACCGGCGCTGGCCGCCTTCGACGAGGTGGCGCCGGTCAGGCTGGTCACGCCGCCGTCGGCGCGCGCACCTGCCATCGCCGCAAACCGGCCGACAGCGGAGCCCGATCCCGAATTCATGCTGCCGCCATCGCCACCGGCTCCGGCGCCGCCCGCACCCGCGGTGGTGACGGAGGCTCCGTTCGTGGAGCTGGTCCCGCTCGAACCAGACCAGGCAGCCATCGACAAGCTGCTCGCGAGACTGGCCACCGATTATCCGCGCATCATGCCGCGGCTGCAGGAGCTGGACCGCGCGGTGGCCGAAGCGGCGCGCGAACCCTCGCTGGCACTGGCTGGCCGGCGCATCGGCGCGTGGGTCGGCCAGCGCGAGCCGAATCCGGGTGGACGGCTGAACCTGGACCAGGCGATCGCACAGCTTGGCGTACCGGCCTTGCGCGCGCTGGTCGAGGTGGAGCAGGAAGGCAGCCAACTGCACATTCGCCACAGTCCGCTGTGCGGGGAAGCCGGCCACTCCGGCTGCATCTTCTTCAGCGGTTTTCTGGAGGGTCTGCTGGCGCCGGTGCTGGACGGCCGCGAGCTGTCGATCTTCGCCGTGTGCTGCCGCAGCTACGGCGCCGACGACTGCGTGCTGGCGCTGTCGGACTGATCAGCGCGCGGCGCCGCCGGCTTTGTGCCGGAAGCAGCCCACCAGGTGATCGTCGATCATCCCGGTGGCCTGCATCAGCGAGTAGCAGATGGTGCTGCCGACGAAGCGGAAGCCGCGCCTCTTCAGCGCCTTGCTCATGTGGTCGGACAGCGGCGTGCTGGCCGGCACCTCGGCAGGTTCGCGCCAGCGGTTGACGACGGTGCGGCCATCGACGAAGGACCACAGATAGCCGTCCAGACTGCCGAACTCCGCGATCGCCTCCTGCGCGGCGCGCGCGTTGTCGCGGGTCGAGTACACCTTCAGGCGATTGCGGATGATGCCCGGGTCGAGCAGCACCTTCTCCAGTTCGCGGTCGCTCATCGCGGCGACGCGGGGAATCTCGAAATCGTGGAACAGCTTGCGGTAATGCGCGCGCTTGGCCAGCACGGTGCGCCAGGACAGGCCGGCCTGGGCTCCTTCCAGGCAGAGAAACTCGAACAGGCCGCGGTCGTCGTGCAGCGGCACGCCCCACTCGGTGTCGTGGTAGGCGCACATCAGCGCGTCGTCGGCGGCGGCCCAGTGGCAGCGGGTGGGTTCGGCGCGTTTGCTCATGGCGACTTCATGTGGCTGTCGATCCGCCAACCGTAACGGAGGCCATTACACTTGTCGCCCCTCTTTTGGCCCCATGTCGATGCCGCCTTCCCCGTCACCCCAGCGCGGCGCCGTGCTGGCCATGCTCGTCACCATCGTGCTGTGGGCCTACAGCTGGATCGTGATGAAACAGGTGCTGGCCTGGGCCGGCCCGTTCGATTTCGCCGCGCTGCGCTACCTGCTTGGCGCGGGGGTGCTGTTCGTGGCCTTGCTGCTGTCGGGACGCTCGCTGCGGCCGCCGCCGCTGGGCCCGACGATCCTGATCGGACTGTGCCAGACCGCCGCTTTCCAGGGCCTGGAGCAGTGGGCGCTGCTCGACGGCGGTGCCGGCCACGTGGCCCTGCTCGCCTACACCATGCCGTTCTGGGCAGTGCTGCTGGCGTGGCTGCTGCTGGGCGACCGGCCAACGCCGCGGCACTGGCTCGGCCTGGCGCTGGCGGCCATCGGCCTGCTGTGCATCATCGAACCCTGGCGGCCGATGGGCAGCGCCGCGAGCACCGTGCTGGCCATTCTCGGTGGACTCGCCTGGGCCACCGGCACCGTGCTCAGCAAGCGCCTGTTCCAGCGCCACGCGCCGGACGTGCTCAGCCTCACTGCCTGGCAGATGCTGGCTGGCGGCGTGGTGCTGGGGTTGCTTGCGCTGGTGATGCCGCAGCGACCGCTGGTGTGGAACTGGGCCTTCATCGGCGGTCTCGCCTACAGCGCGGTACTGGCGTCGGCGGCGGCCTGGTGGCTGTGGTCGATCGTGTTGCAGCGGCTGCCGACTACGGTGGCCAGCGTGTCCAGCCTCGGCGTGCCCGTGCTCAGCGTGCTGCTGGCCTGGTGGCTGTTGCACGAGCAGCCGTCGTCACTGGAAGCCACCGGCATCGCGTTCGTGCTGCTGGGCCTGCTCGCGGTCAGCGGGCTGGGGCGCAAGGCTCAGGAGTGAGTGAAGAGGAGTGAGAAGTGAGAGAACAGCAGGGCGCGGCGATCCTGCCGCTCTCTCTCACTTCTCGCTCCTCTCCACTCACTTCCAGCTCCACGGCAAGGCCTGCAGGTCGACGTTGCCGCCGGTGATGACCACGCCGACGCGGCGACCGGCGAAGTGCGCCGGTTGCTGCAGGATCGCCGCCAGCACGGTGGCGCTGGAGACTTCCACCACCTGCTTCAGTTCAGACCACAGCAGTTGCATCGCCGCGATCGTCTCGGCGTCGCTGACGGTGATGATCTCGACATGGTGTGCGCGCAACGCGTCGAGGTTGCGCTCGCCGACCAGCGCGCGCAGGCCGTCGCAGACCGTGTCCGGCACCACCGTGGTGACGCGCTCGCCGTGCGCCATCGACTGCGCCGCGTCGTCGGCGCCGAGCGGCTCGGCGCCGAACAGCGCCAGTGCCGGGTCGATGCCGTGCGCGGCGATCGCCACGCCGCTGGCCAGCCCGCCGCCGCCGACCGGGGTGATCAACGCATCCAGTTCGGGAATCTGCTGCAACAGCTCCAGCGCGACCGTCCCCTGTCCGGCGATGACCCGGCTGTCGGCATAGGGATGCACCAGCTCCGCGCCCGTGGCGCGGCGCACCTCCTCGCACATCGCCTCGCGCGCCGCCTGGGTCGGCGCGCAGCGGTGCAGGGTGGCACCGGCGCGTTCGATCGCCGCGAGCTTGGCGCGCACCGCGCCCTCGGGCACCACCACGTGGGCGGCGATGCCGCGGGTGGCCGCGGCCAGCGCCAGCGCGTTGCCGTGGTTGCCGGAGGAATGGGTGACCACGCCGCGCGCGGCCTGCTCCTCATCCAGCGACCACACCGCGTTGCAGGCACCGCGGAACTTGAACGCACCGCCGCGCTGCAGGTGCTCGCACTTGAAATAGAGTCTGGCGCCGCTCAGCGCATCCAGCGCCGGGCTGCACATCACCGGCGTCACCCGCGCATGCGGCGCGATGCGCGTGGCCGCGGCGCGAACCTGCGCCAGCTCGGGAAGCTCTTCGATGGAATGGCTCATGCGCCGACGACCTCGATGCCGCAACGGAAATGGCGCGTGGCGCCGGGTGCCAGCGCGATCGCGTCGGCGCACTCGGGCCGGTTGAACGCATCGGCCATGCACTCCATCGGCTCCAGCGCGACCGCGCGGCGCACGTCGCGCGCCACCGTGTCGGCGGTGAACGCGTGCATCACGCCGCGCTCCTGCCACAGCGCGAGCGCGAAGCCGTGCGATGGATCGCCCAGGCGGGTGCGGATGCGGCCGTCGGCATCGGCTTCGAGATCGGTGTAGCCCTGGTCGAGGATGCTGTCGCCGATCTGCCGTGGCTCGCGGAAATCCAGCGCCGGCGCATCGTCGAGCGCGACGTAGGCGGCGGCGCCGGGCAGTGCGATCAGGTCGGCGCCGGTGCGGATCAGCGTCTGCGCGGGAATCTGCAGCGGCCAGTCGTCGACCAGGCCACCGCCAGGCAGCCGGAAGTACGGATGCCAGCCGAAGAAGCACGGGGCGAGAGTGTCGCCGACGTTCTTCATGCACGCGTCCAGGCCGAGCCCGGCATCATCCAGGGTGAACTCGACCGCCAGGTCGATCGCGTGCGGGTAGCCCGGGCGCGGACGAATCGCCGCGGTGGTCAACCGCACGCTGGCGGCGGTATCGGTGGCGGCCAGTTGCTCGATCTCGAACAACGCATCGCGCACGAAGCCGTGACGGCTGGCCCGTTCGCTGCCGGTCACGCCGGGATCGAGATCCTGCGCCACGCCGTCGAAGCGGTAGCGCGCATCGGCGACGCGACCGGCGAAGGGCACCATGATCGCGAAGCGCGAGCCCGGGCGGCGCTGCACCTCGTCGGCATCGTGGTAGCCGTCGGCCAGGTCGTGCAGGCCGTCGCCGAAAGGCACCTCGAAACCGAGCAGGGCGGCGCCATGCAAGGCCACGCGCACGTGGCGGTTTCCCGCGTGATCGTGCAACGCCACGACGGGCTGCGGGCCCAGCCAGGAACGCTCCACGCCGTAGCGGGTCGAGCCGGAAGCAGTCACCGGATTCTCCTGCGGTTGAACTTGCCCATGTTAGCCTGATCCATCCCCCACCCACGTTGTTCCGCTCATGCACGCACTTCCCCAGCAAGCCGGTCCGGTGATCCGGCTGCGCGATTACCAGCCGCCCGCCTGGCGCGTCGAGTCGATCGAACTGGAGGTCGAGCTCGGCATCGACGCCAGCGAAATCGCCGCACGCCTGCACCTGCGCCGCGATCCGGCGCAACCCCTGCCGCTGCGGCTGGATGGCGAGAACCTGCAACTGGTGTCGATCGCGCTCGATGGTCGCCAGCTGGATACCGAGGCGTACCGCTACGACGGCAGCGTGCTGGAAATCGACGGCGCGCACGACGGCAGCGTGCTGGAAACCCGTGTCCGCGTGCACCCGGCCGCCAACACCGCACTGGAGGGCCTGTACCTGTCCGGCCCGCGCGAGAGCGGCTTCCTGCTCACGCAGTGCGAGGCCGAGGGCTTTCGCCACATCACCTTCTTCCCCGACCGCCCCGACGTGCTGTCGACCTACACCGTGACCCTGCGTGCCGACCGCACCCGTTTCCCGGTGCTGCTGGCCGGCGGCAATCCGGCCGGCGCCGGCGAGCTGGAGGACGGCCGGCACTGGGCGCGATTCGTCGATCCGCACCCGAAACCGAGCTACCTGTTCGCGTTGGTCGCCGGCCACCTGGAAAGCATCGGGCGCGACTATCGCACCGCCGACGGCCGCGCCGTGCAGCTGAAGATCTGGGCCGAGGCCGACGCGATCGACCGTTGCGGCTATGCGCTGGACGCACTGGAACGCGCCATGCGCTGGGACGAGCAGCGCTACGGGCGCAACTACGACCTCGACGTGTTCCACGTCGTCGCCACCCACGATTTCAACATGGGCGCGATGGAGAACAAGGGCCTCAACATCTTCAATGCGAAATACCTGCTGGCCGATCCGGACTCCACCACCGACGACGAGTACCGTCACGTCGAGGCGGTCGTCGCACACGAGTACTTCCACAACTGGAGCGGCAACCGCGTCACCTGCCGCGACTGGTTCCAGCTCAGCCTGAAGGAAGGCCTCACGGTGTTCCGCGAGCAGAGCTTTTCGGCCGACATGAATTCCGCGCCGCTCAAGCGCATCGAGGACGTCGCCCTGCTGCGCCGCGCGCAGTTCCCCGAGGACGCCGGCCCGCTGGCCCATCCGGTGCGCCCGGCGCAGTACAGCGAGATCAACAACTTCTACACGGCCACGGTGTACGAGAAAGGCGCCGAGCTGGTGCGCATGCTGGCCGGGCGGCTCGGCGCGGATGGTTTCCGCCGCGGCATGGACCTGTATTTCGAACGCAACGACGGTCGCGCCGCCACGCTGGAGGATTTCCTCGGCGCGCTGGGCGAAGCCAACGGCGTCGATCTGATGGCGTACCTGGCCTGGTACGGCCAGAGCGGCACGCCGCGGCTGCGCGCGCACGGCCAGCACGACGCTGCACGCCGCGAGTACACGTTGACTCTCGGCCAGCACGCGGCGGCCGTCGCCGGCCAGTCGGCCCGCGCGCCGCTGCCGATTCCGGTGAAGCTGGCCCTGTTCACGAGCGACGGCCGCATGCTGCCGCTGCAACTGGCCGGCGAGGCGAACGACGCCGGCAATGAACGCGTGGTGGTGCTGGAACAGGCCGAGCAGGCACTGGTGTTCACCGGCGTGGACGCGCCGCCGGTGCCATCCCTGCTGCGCGGCTTTTCGGCCCCGGTGATCCTGGAATGCGACTACACCCCGGCCGAACTGGCGCTGCTGCTGGCGCACGACCCGGATGGTTTCAACCGCTGGGAAGCGGGCCAGCTGCTGGCCGCACGCGCCTACGAGAACCTGCGCGACGGCGGCACCGACACCTCGTTGCAGGCCTGGGGTGATGCGCTGGCCCGCCTGTTCGCCGACGGCAACATGGACGATGCCCTGCTGGCCGACCTGCTCACCCCGCCGGGCGAGATCGAACTGGCCGAACGCGAAGGCGCGGTCGATCCCGAGCGCATCCACCAGCTGCGCCAGGCCTTGCAACGCAGGCTGGCCGAACGGCTCGGCGCCGACGCGCTGGAGCAGCGCTATCGCACGCTGGCCGCACGCCGCTCGACCGCGCTGGATGCCGCCAGCCAGGCCAGCCGTCGACTCAGCCGCCGCCTGCTGGAGTTGCTGGAGGCCTGCGCCAGCGAACGCGTGCAGCCATTGGCCGCGGCGCAGTACCACGACGCGCCGGGCATGACCGACCGCCTCGCCGCGCTCGCGGTGCTGGTGCGCGGCCAGTCCGCTGCGGGCGAACAGGCGCTGGCGGACTATCGCGAGCGCCATGCCGGCAATGCACTGGCGCTGGACAAGTGGTTTGCGGTGCAGGCGCAGTTGCCCGGCAACGCGGCGCTGCCGCGCGTGATGCGACTGGAAAAGGACCCGGCGTTCACCCTGCACAACCCGAACCGGGTGCAGTCGCTGCTGGGCTCGTTCGTGCGCGGCAACCCCAGCGGATTCCATCGCGCCGACGGCGCCGGCTATCGGTTCCTGACCGAGCGGCTGGGTACGCTGGACGCGCTCAACCCGCAGGTGGCGGCGCGCCTGGCCACGGCGTTCAACGGATGGCAGCGGCTGGAACCGGGGCGCCGTGCGCTGGCGCGGACGGCGATTGCGGAGCTGGCCGGCAGCGCCGGCCTGTCACGCAACCTGGGCGAAATCATCGGCAACGTGCTGAACCACTGAAATCCGCGCGACGCATGCGGGCAGCGGCCGATCGCTTCGGCTGCCTGGCGCGCACGGCATCGACGCCGCGCGGCGGCAGCCGGCATTTCAGACGGCCAGGTGGTCCAGCGCCTCGAGCAGGCTCTGCATGCGCGATTCCAGGTCCGGCTGCATGTCGTCGCGCACGTCGTTGTCGAACTCGCTCAGGTGATCCATCGCCATCTCCACCTCGCCGATCTCGACCAGCAGGTCGTGATGCGGATAGACGGGCTGGAAATCGAAGTTCATGTCCATGGCGAATTCCTGAATGGGTCAATGGGTGGGTAGTGATGAACAAGCATCACCCGTGCCAATGTGTGATTCCCGTCACAGCCAACCTGCCGCGTCTGCCGCGACACTGACGTCCCGCGTCAGCTGTTGCCGCGAGCCGGCATAAAGTCCCCTTTCAGTCACCCTTCGTTCACGCGTTTCCGGCGAAGATCAACCTCACGTTTCACCTTCGAATTCCCATCGCTTTCTGGCGCCCGGCAATACGGTCATCCTGGATTCCCCCTGTTCCTGAGACCGCCTGGCGCCAGATCTACATGACACGAAGCCCCGCGCATGCCGCGGGGCTTCGTGTTTCCGGGCCTGGCGTCGCATCGCGCATCCACCGGCGCCACTAAAGACGACGGCACCCGAAGGTGCCGTCTTGCTTCCTCTCACGGTACGCGATCGAACCCCTGTCCGCTCGACCTCGGCGCGCGATCCTCGCGCAGCGTCTGCCCATGAAAGTGCAAGCCGGATGAAGCACGATCCATGCCACTTTCAGGCAATCTTCGACGGCAGACGTATCGCGTTACCATGACGCCCACTTTTGTCACTTTTGCGCGCTCCGGGCAACAGCATGCGTCACCCCACCTGCTACGACGTCATCGTGATCGGCGGCGGCCACGCCGGCACCGAGGCCGCGCTGGCCGCCGCGCGCACCGGCGCGCGCACCCTGCTGCTCAGCCACAGCATCGAGACGATCGGCCAGATGAGCTGCAATCCGGCCATCGGCGGCATCGGCAAGGGCCACCTGGTGAAGGAGATCGACGCGCTGGGCGGTGCCATGGCCCACGCCGCCGACCTTGCCGGCATCCAGTGGCGCACGCTGAACGCCTCGAAGGGCCCGGCCGTGCGCGCCACCCGCTGCCAGGCCGACCGTGCGCTGTACAAGGCGGCGATCCGGCGCATGGTGGAAACCCAGCCGAACCTCGAACTGTTCCAGCAGGCGGTGGACGACCTGATCATCGAGAACGGCCGCGTCTGCGGCGTGGTCACCCAGATGGGACTCGCCTTCGACGCGCGCACGGTGGTGCTTACCGCCGGCACGTTCCTCGCCGGCAAGATCCACATCGGCCAGGCGCAGTACGCCGGCGGGCGCGCCGGCGATCCGCCGGCCAGCACGCTGGCGCAAAGGCTGCGCGAGCTGCCGGTCGCCGCCGACCGGCTGAAGACCGGCACGCCGCCCCGCATCGACAGCCGCAGCATCGACTTCAGCGGGCTGGAAGAACAGCACGGCGACGATCCCGCGCCGGTGTTCTCCTATCTCGGCAACCGCGCCGAGCATCCGCGCCAGGTCAGCTGCTGGATCACCCACACCAGCGAGCGCACCCACGAGATCATCCGCGGCGCGCTGGACCGCTCGCCGCTTTACACCGGCCAGATCGAGGGCGTCGGCCCGCGCTACTGTCCGTCGATCGAGGACAAAGTGGTGCGCTTCGCCGAGAAGTCGTCGCACCAGATCTTCATCGAGCCGGAAGGACTGGACACGTTCGAGATCTATCCGAACGGCATCTCCACCTCGCTGCCCTACGACGTGCAACTGGCGCTGGTGCACTCGATCCCCGGCTTCGAGCACGCCCACATCACCCGCCCCGGCTACGCCATCGAGTACGACTACTTCGATCCGCGCGGACTTCACCCCTGGCTCGAAACGAAGGCGATCCCCGGCCTGTACTTCGCCGGCCAGATCAACGGCACCACCGGCTACGAGGAAGCCGCCGCGCAAGGCCTGCTCGCCGGGCTCAACGCCGCGCTGGCCGTGCAGGGCAAGGCACCGTGGTATCCGCGCCGCGACGAGGCATACATCGGCGTGCTGATCGACGACCTCACCAGCAACGGCACCATCGAGCCGTACCGCATGTTCACCTCGCGCGCCGAATACCGCTTGCACCTGCGCGAGGACAACGCCGACCTGCGCCTGACCGAGCAGGGGTTCGCGCTGGGCGTGGTGCCGCCGGCACGCGTCGAGGCGCTGCGCGCCAGGCGCGAGGCGGTCGAGCGGGAACTGCAGCGCCTCGGCGGCCTGTGCGCCGCGCCGGCCAATGCACTGGGTGCGGCGCTCGAGCGCCAGCTCGGCATCGCGCTCAGCCGCGAAACCAGCGCGGTCGACCTGCTGCGCCGGCCCGAACTCGACTACGCCAGCCTCGCCGGCGTGCCCGGGTTCGGCCCGCCGGTGGCGCGCCAGGACGTGGCGGCGCAGGTCGAGGTGCAGGTGAAGTACGCCGGCTATCTCGAACGCCAGCGCGAAGAGATCGAGCGCCAGCGCCGGCACGAACACACCGCGATCCCGGCCGACTTCGACTATGACAAGGTGCGCGGGCTGTCGGCGGAAGTGCTGCTCAAGCTCAAGCGCTCGCTGCCGGCGACGCTGGGCCAGGCCGCGCGCGTCAGCGGCGTCACTCCCGCGGCGATCTCGCTGCTGCTGGTCCACCTGAAGCGCCGCGACGCAGCCTGAGAATCGCCCCCTGCTCCCGGCACAGCGCCGGCGCGCACACTCATGGCATCATGCGCACTCCACACAGCCCCGGGGAGTGCGCAATGGAAATCTGGATCGGCCGCGACGGCGAACGGCATGGGCCATACAAGGAAAGTGACGTGCGCGAGTGGTTGCGCAGCGGCAAGGTCAGCCCCGACGATCTCGCCTGGTACGAAGGCCTCGCCGACTGGCAGCCGCTGTCGGTACTGTTCCGCGACGCGGTACCGGCCGCCACTCCGCCTGCCGGCAACCCCTACGCGGCACCGGCCACCCCGCTGCAGGCGCTGCCGCAGACCACCGCCGCGGTGCTGGAGGATTACGCCGGCTTCTGGAAGCGGTTGGCGGCCTACATCCTCGACGCGATCGTGCTGTATATCCCCAACAACCTGGTGATCATGCGCTCGATGGGCGACGGTGCCGCGCAGGAAACGATGAAGCAGGCGATGATGGCGGCGCCCGGCGATCCGCACGTGATGCTCGCCGCCTACGGCCAGTACTACGCGACGATGGGCACGGCGATCCTGCTCACCGCCGTGCTGACCTGGCTCTATTTCGCCGTGTGCGAAAGCTCGCCGTGGCAGGCCACGCTGGGCAAGCTGGCGCTGGGCATCCGCGTCACCGACCTCGAAGGCCGGCGGATCAGCTTCTGGCGGGCACTGGGCCGCTACCTGGCCAAGTTCCTCAGCACGATCATCCTCTTCATCGGCTTCATGATGGCCGGCTGGACGCGCCGCAAGCAGGCCCTGCACGACATGCTCTGCAGCACTCTGGTGCTCAACGGCCGCGCCAGCGAGTTCAAGCCGGATGCCACTGCAACCGGCAAGAGCAACTCCTTCAGCGCCTGATCGGCCTTGCTCCACGCACGGCGCCGCGGTTCGTCCGCGGCGCCGTTTTCATTGGCGCGCCGACGATTCCCGGGCGCTTGTTATCATCAACGGCTTGACCTTTTCATTCGGCGGCACCGCGCCGCCGCCAGGAACGCTCCACCCATGCCCAGCATCGAACAACGCATTGCCCACGACATCGCCGCGAAGACCGAACAGGTGCGCGCGGCGGTGGACCTGCTCGACGGCGGCGCCACCGTGCCGTTCATCGCGCGCTACCGCAAGGAAGTCACCGGCGGCCTCGACGACACCCAGCTGCGCCTGCTGGAAGAACGCCTGCGCTACCTGCGGGAACTGGAAGAACGCCGCGCGGCGATCCTCGCCAGCGTCGAGGAACAGGGCAAGCTCGACGACGCCTTGAAGGCGGACATCCTCGCCGCCGACACCAAGGCGCGGCTGGAGGATCTGTACCTGCCGTACAAGCCCAAGCGCCGCACCAAGGCGCAGATCGCCCGCGAGGCCGGGCTGGAACCGCTGGCGACTGGTCTGCGCGAGGACCCCACGCGATCGCCGGAGGCCTTCGCCGAAGCGTTCGTGGATGCGGACAAGGGCGTGGCCGACGTGCGCGCCGCACTCGACGGCGCGCGCGCAATCCTGATGGAAGCGATCGCCGAGGACGCGCACCTGGTCGGCGAGCTGCGCGACTGGCTGTGGTCGCAAGGGCAGATTCGCGCCAAGGTGGTCGCGGGCAAGGAGAACGAAGGCGCCAAGTTCCGCGACTACTTCGACCACGTCGAGCCGATCGGCAAGATTCCCTCGCACCGCCTGCTGGCGCTGATGCGTGCGCGCAACGAGGGCGTGATCGAACTGGAACTGGCGCCCGCCGCCGACAGCGAACAGGGCCACGCCGAGGGCGAGGGCCGCGTCGCGGCGCACGCGAACATCCACGACCGCGGTCGTGCCGCCGACGCCTGGCTGCGCGAGACCGTGCGCCTGACCTGGCGCGTAAAGCTGCACCTGCACCTCACGCTGGACCTGTTCGGCCGCGTGCGCGAAGGCGCCGAGGACGAGGCGATCCGCGTGTTCGGCGACAACCTGAAGGACCTGATGCTGGCCGCGCCGGCCGGCGCCAAGACCGTGATGGGGCTCGATCCCGGCATCCGCACCGGCTGCAAGGTGGCGGTGGTCGACGCCACCGGCAAGCTGCTGGCCACCGACACGATCTACCCGCTGGAGCCGCGGCGGCAGTGGAACGAATCGCTGGTTTCGCTGGCGAAGCTGTGCAAGCAGCACAACGTCGACCTGATCGCGATCGGCAACGGCACCGGCTCGCGCGAGACCGACAAGCTGGCCGGCGAGCTGATCAGGAAGCTGGCCGACGCGAAGCTGTCGAAGATCGTGGTGAGCGAGGCCGGTGCCTCGGTGTATTCGGCCTCCGAACTCGCCGCGAAGGAGTTCCCCGGACTGGACGTGAGCCTGCGCGGCGCCGTCTCGATCGCGCGCCGCCTGCAGGACCCGCTGGCCGAGCTGGTCAAGATCGAACCGAAGGCGATCGGCGTGGGCCAGTACCAGCACGACGTGAACCAGATCAAGCTGGCGCGCGCGCTGGACGCCAAGGTGGAGGACTGCGTCAACGCCGTCGGCGTGGACGTGAACACCGCCTCGGCCGCGCTGCTCGCGCGCGTGGCCGGGCTGTCCGCTTCGGTGGCCGAGAATGTGGTGAAGCACCGCGATGCGAACGGCCCGTTCCCGAACCGCAAGGCGCTGCTGAAGGTGCCGCGGCTCGGCGACAAGGCCTTCGAGCAGTGCGCCGGTTTCCTGCGCGTGCCCGACGGCGACAACCCGCTGGACGCCAGCGCGGTGCATCCGGAAGCCTACCCGGTGGTCGAGCGGATCATCGCCCAGTGCTGCCGCGAGGTGCGCAACATCATCGGCGACGCCGGCTTCCTGCGCGGGCTCAAGCCCGAGCAATTCACCGATGAAAAGTTCGGCGTGCCGACCGTGCGCGACATCCTGAAAGAGCTGGAAAAGCCCGGGCGCGACCCGCGCCCGGAGTTCGTGGCGCCGCGCTTTGCCGAAGGCGTCGAGGACGTGAAGGATCTGAAGCCCGGGATGATCCTGGAAGGCCGCGTCACCAACGTCGCCGCATTCGGTGCCTTCGTCGACATCGGCGTGCACCAGGACGGCCTGGTGCATGTCTCGGCGCTGTCGCACAGCTTCGTGAAGGACCCGCGCGACGCGGTGAAGGCCGGCGACATCGTCAAGGTCAAGGTGATGGAGGTGGACCTTCCGCGCCAGCGCATCGGCCTCAGCATGCGCCTGGACGACGAACCGGGGCAGGCGCGCGGCAGCCGTCCGGGCGCCGGCAGCGATGCCCGTGGCGGCTCGCGCGACGGCCGCGGCCCGCGTCCGGGGGGCGGCGCACCCAAGCCCGCGGCCGCGCCCGCCAGCAACGCTTTCGCCGACGCGTTCGCGCGCGCCGGCAAGCGCTGAAGCGCCGACCACCATCCGCCTGCGGCGGCGATGCGCTGCAGCATGCGGTTCCGTATGGAATACCGTACCGTAACCCGCAACGAACAAGGCCATCCCGGCCGAGGAGTACTTCCATGCTTCGCACCCGCCATCTGGCCGGCGCCATCGCAACCGCCATGCTGTTCAGCACGGCCGCCGCAGCCGCCGATTTCAGCAACGTCATCGTCTTCGGCGACAGCCTGAGCGACAACGGCAACATCTCGCTGGCCAGCGCACCGACGATCCAGCCGCCGCTGCGCTTCACCACCAACCCGGGCACCACCGCGGCGGAGAACGTGGCGACGGGCCTGGGCTTCACGCTGGCGCCGTCGGCGGCCGGCGGCACCGACTACGCCTGGGGCGGCGCGGGCTTCGTCAACAACGTCGCCGCGGTACCGACCATCGCCCAGCAGCTGCAGATGTACCTCGGCGCGAACGGCGGCAAGGCCGACTCGCGTGCGCTGTACCAGGTCTGGGGCGGCGCCAACGACATCTTCTACCTGAGCGGTACGCTGAGCGATCCGAACGCGATCTCCGCCGGCGCGGTCAATGCGGCGCAGACCGAGCTTGGCGTGCTCGCCGGCCTGCAGGCGGCCGGCGCGAAATACGTGCTGGTCTACAACCTGCCCGATCTCGGCAAGACCCCGCAGGCCGCGCTCGGCGGCGCCACCGCACAGGCCGGCGCCAGCCAGCTCGCCGTGCTCTACAACGGCGTGCTCAACAGCGGCCTGGCGCAACTGAGCAACAACGGCCTGAACATCATCCCGGCGAACACCTACGCGCTGCTCAACGAAGTGATCGCCAACCCGGGCGCCTACGGTTTCAGCAACGTCACCGCGCCGGCCTGCGGCGCCGGTTCCAGTTCGGTGCAGTGCGGCCCGCAGGGCTCGGGCCTGCCGTACAGCTACGCGGCCGGCGCCGACCAGACCTACCTGTTCGCCGACGGCGTGCACCCGACCACCGCCGCCCACGCCATGCTGGGCCAGTACGTGCTGTCGGTGATCCACGCGCCGGAGCAGATCTCGCTGCTCGGCGAAGCGCCGCTGGCGGCCAGCGCCGTGCAGAACCGCGTGATGCGCGACCAGATGCTGACCACCGGCAAGGACGGCGACGTGCGCACCTTCGTCAACATCGACTACGCCCGGCAACGCTTCGACGCCAGCAACAACTCGCCGCGCACCAACAGCGACAACCTCAACTTCACCCTGGGCGCGAACTATTTCGCCGGCGAGCACGTCACTGCCGGCGTGGCGCTCGGCGTCGGCCAGCACAACGCCGACTTCTCCGGCGGCGGCGGCTACAAGCTGCAGGACGTCAGCGGCCTGGGCTACGTCGGCTACCACAACGGTGGCGGCTACGTGGGCGGCTACGTCAACTTCGGCCAGTCCAACTTCAAGGACATCGAGCGCCGCATGAACATCGGCGCGATGCAGCGCACCGAGACCGGCAAGACCGACGGCTCGCACCTTGGCGGCGGCGTCACCGGCGGCTGGTGGTTCGAGCTGGGCAACGACTTGCAGACCGGCCCGTTCGCCACCGTCGACTGGGAGACCGTGAAGATCAGCGGCTACAGCGAGAGCGGCAACGACAGCAGCGCGATGTGGTTCGGCCGCCAGCAGCGCGACTCGCTGATATCCACCCTGGGCTGGCGCCTGCGCGGCCAGTGGCAGGTCAACAACCTGGTGATGTCGCCGTATGCCGAACTGGGCTGGAACCACGACAGCAAGGCCGATGCACGTGAGGTCCGCGCCGGCCTCAACAGCATGAACGGCAGCTTCGCGCTGACCGGCTTCAGCCCCGACCAGAGCTGGGGCGCCGCCACGCTGGGGCTGTCCGCCCGGCTGACCCCCAGCGTGCAAAGCTGGATCGGCTACAGCGGCCGCTTCGGCGACAACAGCCAGAAGTACAACAGCGTCAACATGGGCGTGCGGATCGATCTCTGATCCGGCCAGGCCGCGACTCGGCCGGCCCGGGCCGGGTCACATCCATGAAAAAGCCGCCCGCTGATGCGGGCGGCTTTTTCTTTGCGAGCTTCCCGCTCGACGCGGGAGAGTCTGCAGCGACTTACTTGTTCTTGCCGTTGGTGGCGAGGCCGAGGATGGTCATCGCCTCCTGCTTGAGCTTCGCCGCCTCGGCCGGGTCCAGCGGCTGCACGTCGCTGCCGACCTGGTGCTGCTTCAGCACCAGCGTGCCGTCATCGCTCCAGCCGGCACGGTCGATCGAGGAGGGCTTGCCGTCGCGGCTGGCCATGTGCTGCTGCACGATCGCCCACGGCTTGCCGTCCTTGTAGGCATAGTCGGTGCTGGTGAAGCCGTCCTTGGTGTACTCGACCAGCTCGCGGATGAACTGGATCTGGCCGTCCTGGCGGAACAGCTGCCAGCCGCGCGAGGCGTCCTTCTCCAGCTTGGTGCCGTGGTTGACCTTCATCGCACCGAGCTGCTTCTGCACATCGTCGAACGCGGCCAGCAATTTTTCCCCGGGGGTCTGCTCGGCGACCAGCTGGATCGACACCGCGTCGTTCTGGCTGCCCTTGGCCAGCACCGGCGCCTGGATCGGCATCACGTACTGGCGCTCGCCGTCGGTCAGGATCGCCTGCACCACGTACAGGTCGTTCGGCTTGACGTCGGCGGGGTTGAAGGTGAGCTTGAACGGCTGCGGAAAGCTGCCGGCCGGCGAGGTCTTGGTGGCCAGCGGCGCGGAGCCGACCGCGGTGGAGGAGACATCGACCAGGTTCAGCACCAGCGTCGCCTTGTCCGAAGGCTGCGGCGTACCTGCGCGCAGGGAGATCGTGCCGCTGACTTCGCTGGGGATCGATACCTTGGCCGCACTTTCGGCGTTGGCGGGACCGCCGTTTGCGGCCTGATCCGACGACGAACCTTGGCAGCCGGCGAGGGCCAGCGCAGCAACCGATACCAGCGACAAAACCGTCTTGCGCATGCCAGAAACCTCTTTATGCGTGAAATCGACACGTGGTCGCGCGGGCCTGGTGGCGCCACGACTCTACGCGGGGGAGCCTGCAAGCATATCGCAAAAAAGCAGGCGCGGAAAAGTCAATCCCCGCCTGCCCGCCGTGCGCGCGCGTACGCTGCATGCCGGCGCTGCAGCGCTTTCAGCGTCGATGCAAGGCGCGATGGGCGATGTCGCGGCGGTGAAACGCACCCTCCCAGCGCAGCCTGCCGACCGCCGCATAGGCGCGCTCGCGCGCCGCGGCAAGATCGCTGCCCAGCGCACACACGCAGAGCACGCGCCCGCCCGACGTCACCACGCGACCCTGCGCGTCGCGGGCGGTGCCGCCGTGGAACACCTTCACGTCGCCATCGTCGATATCGTCCAGGCCCGCGATCGAATCGCCCGTGCGCACGCGTCCGGGGTAACCGGCGGCGGCCATCACCACGCCAATGGAGGGGCGGCTGTCCCAGCGCGCGCGGGTCTGCGCCAGATGGCCGTCCAGCGCGGCGTCGATCAGCTCGACCAGATCGGACTTCAGCCGCAACAAGATCGGTTGGGTTTCCGGGTCGCCGAAGCGCACGTTGAACTCGATCACCTTCGGCGCGCCGGACTTGTCGATCATCAGGCCGGCGTAGAGGAAGCCGATGAAAGGCGCGCCCTCGGCCGCCATGCCGCGCAGGGTCGGCTCGATCACTTCCTTCAGGATGCGCTGCTCGACTTCCGGCGTGACCACCGGCGCCGGCGAGTACGCGCCCATGCCGCCGGTGTTCGGACCGAGGTCGCCCTCGTCGCGGCGCTTGTGGTCCTGGCTGGAGGCCATCGGCAACGCGTGGCTGCCGTCGCTCATCACGATGTAGCTGGCCTCCTCGCCGTCGAGGAATTCCTCGATCACCACCCGCGCCGAGGCGTCGCCGAACGCGTGCGCGCCGAGCATGTCGTGCAGCGCCAGTTCCGCATCGGCCAGGGTCAGCGCCACCACCACGCCCTTGCCGGCAGCGAGGCCGTCGGCCTTGATCACGATCGGCGCGCCCTGCCGGCGTACGTAGGCCAGCGCGGGATTGAGTTCGGTGAACACCGCGTAGTGCGCGGTGGGGATGTTGTGCCGCTGCAGGAAATCCTTGGCGAACGCCTTGGAACCTTCCAGCTGCGCGGCGATCGCGCGCGGGCCGAAGATGCGCAGGCCGGCGGCGCGGAACTTGTCGACCACGCCGGCCACCAGCGGCACCTCGGGGCCGACCACGGTCAGCCCGACCTTCTCGCGTTTCGCCAACTGCAGCAGGCCATCGAGGTCGTTCATCGCGACCTCGGCGTTGCGCACGCCCGGTTCGCGCGCGGTACCGGCGTTGCCGGGGGCCACGATCACCTCGTCGACCTGCACGGACTGCCCGAGCTTCCACGCCAGCGCGTGCTCGCGTCCGCCGCTGCCGATGACCAGAACCTTCATTGCTGCACTCCCGCTCGCCACCCGGCGCAGTCGCCCATTGTAGCGGCAGCGATCCGCCGCCCGGGCGTCAGCCTGGCGGTTGCAGCAGCGCCAGCAGCGCCGCGCGCGGCAGCTTGCCGGTTTCGTTGCGCGGCAAGGCGGCCACCCGCTTCAGCGGGCGTGGCAGGAACAGCGGATCGATCGCGCGACGCAGCGCGTCGAGGATGGCGTGCTCGTCCAGTTCCGGCGCCACCACCAGCGCGGCGATGCGGTGCACGCCGAGCGCGTCGCCGTCACCGTGCTGGAACACCACGCCGTCGCGCACGCCGGGAATCGCCAGCAGGCGGCGGGTGAGGTCGGCCAGCGAGGCGCGCTTGCCGGCGATCTCCAGCATGTCGGCATGCCGTCCGCACAGGCGGAAACGGCGGCCGTCGCGCGACAGGCTGACCAGGTCGGCCAGGCTGACCGGCGCGCCGAGCTGCGGCGCCTCGACCGCGGTGCCATCGGGTTGCGGGTGCAAGGTCACGTCGTCGTACAGCAGCCAGTCTTCGTCCACGGTGGGGCGGCGGCTGGCGAACACGCAGGTTTCGGTGGAGCCGAACACTTCCAGCAGCGGCGCGGCGAAGCGCTGCTCGGCGGCGCGCGCCAGCCCGACCGGCAACGGCGCGGTGGCCGATACCATCGCCGCGACCGCCGGCAGCTCGATGCCCGAATCGATCAGCGCGCGCAGATGCACCGGAGTGGTCACCAGCACCCGCGGTGCCGGCACCGCGGCCAACGCGGCGGCCACGTCGGCGGGAAAGAACGGGCGGCCGGTGTGCACGCCGACATTGCCCAGCAGCGGCAACAGCACCGACATCTCCATGCCGTACATGTGCTGCGGCGGTACCGTGGCGACCAGCTCGAAGCGCTCGCCGACAATGGCATGCAGCCGCGCCAGGTTGCCCGCGTTGCTGGCGTGGAAACTGCCCCAGGTCTTCGGGTTCGGCATCGGCGTGCCGGTGGAGCCGGAGGTGTAGCCGATCGCCACCACCCGGTCGGCCGGCAAGGTCGGCCAGGGCGCCTCGACGTGCGCCGGTCGCGGCGCGTCGAACGACGGCAGTTGCTGATAACCGGGCGGCGCCGGGTCGAGCCGCTGATCTCCCAGCGCGTGGCACCCGGGGTGAGCCTTCATCACCTCGTCCACCGCCTGCGGCGCACGCGAGGACGGCAGCAGGTTGGCCTGGCCGCGCAACGCCACCGCGCAGAACGCGACCAGGAAGGCGTAGCGGTCCTCGCACAGGTTCACCACCGCCGGTGCGTGCGGCAGCGACGCCGCCACCGCGCGGACCTCGGCGAGGAAGTGTCCGGCGCTGATCGCCTCGCCCTCCCGCCAGGCCACCACGCGCGCCGGGTCCGCAGCCGCCAGCAAGGGCAGCAGCGGTGGAAGCTCGCGCTGGCGCGGGTCGTGGACGGTAACCAAACGGCTGTCTCCGTGGATGCTCAAATGGCGTGCGGCAGCATCGCGCCGCCACGCGGACGGTGGCGTGAATGCCCCGACGTGCGCTCCCCCCGCACGTTCAGGCGCGGATGATAGCGCCCGAAAGGGCGTCGCGAATCACCGTGGGGCTGGATTGGCCACCCAGCGGGGCATCCAGCAGGCCGTCCAGGGCATCGCCGAAATACTCGGCCACGGTCTGCGCGGCGCGGGCCGGCGGCTGCCCGTGCGGGTTGGCGCTGGTCGACACCAGCGCGCCGCCGAAGGCACGGCACAGTAACGCCGTCGGTTCGTGCGCGCTGACCCGCAGCGCGACGCCGGCATGCGCGCCGGCCACCCAGTCGGGCACCCATGCCGAGCGCGGGAAAATCCACGTGTACGGCCCCGGCCAGCTGGCGCGCACCTGCCGCAGCACCGCATCGGGCACCGCCGCGAAGTCGATGCAGGGTTCGACCTGGCTGAAGTCCGCCGCGATCAGCAGCACGCCCTGCGTCGATGGGCGCTGCTTCAGCGCGAACACCCGCTCGAACGCGCCGCGGTCGAACGGATCGCAGCCGAGGCCGAACACCGCCTCGGTCGGATAGGCGAGCACGCCGCCGCCATGCAGCAGTGCAGCAGCGGCATCGACTTCGTCGAGCGTGAAACGCTGCAGCATCAGGCGCCGGCCTTGCCGGCAAGAGACTTCTTCGCCGCGGTCTTCTTCGTGGCGGTTTTCTTCGCCGCGGCTTTTTTCGCGGCCGTCTTTTTCGCCGGCGCCTTCTTCGTCGCGGCCTTCTTCACTGCGGCCTTCTTCGCCGGCGCGGCCTTCTTCGCGGCGGCTTTCCTGGTCGCCGTCTTCTTGCCGAAGCGGCCCTTCTTCACCGGCGCGGCGGCAAGCAGTTCGAGGCACTGTGCCTCGGTCAGCAGCTTCGGTTCCTGCTCCTTCGGGATGCGTGCGTTCTTCTCGCCATCGGTGATGTAGGCGCCGTAGCGGCCGTTGAGCACCTGCACGCCGTTGCCGAAATCGAGAATCATCCGGTTGGCCAGCATCTCCAGCTTGTCGGCCACCAGTTGCAGCGCACGCGGCAGTTCGATCGTGTACGGATCATCCTCGGGCTTGAGCGAGGCGTAGGTGCTGCCCTGCTTCACGAACGGGCCGAAACGGCCGATGCCGACGCTGACCTCGTCGCCGTTGTCCGCCTGGCCGAGCTTGCGCGGCAGCTTGAAGAGCTCCAGCGCCTCGGCCAGGCTGATCGTGTGCATGCTCTGGCCCGGGCGCAGCGAGGCGAACTGCAGTTTCTCGTCGCTGTCCTTGTCGCCGATCGCGGCATACGGCCCGAAGCGGCCCAGCCGCACGAACACCGGCTTGCCGGTCTTCGGATCGCTGCCCAGTTCGCGCGCACCGGTGGCCTCGCTGCGGTCGACCGACTCGGCCTTCTCGTCCACCTGCTGCTTGAACGGCAGCCAGAAGCGCTGCATCAATGGCACCCAGGCTTCCTCGCCGCGACTGACCGCGTCGAGCTCGTCCTCCAGCTTGGCGGTGAAGTCGTAATCGACGTATTGGGTGAAGTGCTGGGTGAGGAACTTGCTCACCGCGCGACCCACGTCGCTGGGCTTGAAGCGGCGGCTGTCGAGGAACACGTATTCGCGGTTCTGCAGTACCTGGATGATGCTGGCGTAGGTCGACGGGCGGCCGATGCCATGTTCTTCCAGCGCCTTGACCAGGCTCGCCTCGGAGTAGCGCGGCGGCGGCTCGGTGAAGTGCTGGTCGGCGACGATCTCGTGCAGCGGCACCGCCTCGCCTTTCGCCAGCCGCGGCAGGCGGCGGCCTTCGTCGTCGTCCTCGGCGGTCTTCTGGTCGCGGCCTTCCTCGTATACGGCGAGGAAGCCGGGATCGACCACGGTGGTGCCGCTGGCGCGGAACGAGGCGTCGCCACCGGGGGCGTCCGGCAACGCGAACTCCACCGTGACGGTGTTCAACGTGGCATGGATCATCTGGCAGGCGACGGTGCGCTTCCAGATCAGCTCGTACAGCTTGCGCTGGTCGTCGTTGAGGAAGGCGGCCACCGATTTCGGCGTGTGCATCGCCGAGGTGGGGCGGATCGCCTCATGCGCTTCCTGCGCATTCTTCGACTTGGTCTTGTATACCTGCGCCGCGTCCGGCAGCGCCTTCGCGCCGAAGTCGCGGGCAATCAGCTGGCGCAGCTCGGCCATCGCGTCGTCGCCGAGCATGGTCGAGTCGGTACGCATGTAGGTGATCAGGCCGACGTTGCCCTCGTCGCCCAGCGCCACGCCTTCGTACAGGCCCTGCGCCACCTTCATCGTGCGGCTGGTGGTGAAGCCGAGCTTGCGCGCGGCCTCCTGCTGCAGGGTGGAGGTGGTGAACGGCGCGGCCGGGCGGCGCTTGCGCTCCTTCGAGGTGACGTCGCTGACCGTGAGCTGGCCGCGTGCGGCCTGCTTCAGCGCCGCACGCGCGGCTTGGGCATCGGCTTCGTTGGTGAGATCGAACTGCTCGAACTTCTTGCCGTTGAGACGCGACAGCCGCGCACTGAAGTCGCCTTCGATGTGCTTGAGCTGCGCTTCCACGGTCCAGTACTCGCGCGCCTTGAACGCCTCGATCTCTTCCTCGCGCTCGACGATCATGCGCAGCGCCGGCGACTGCACGCGGCCGGCGGAAAGCCCGCGCTGCACCTTGCGCCACAGCACCGGCGACAGGTTGAAGCCGACCAGGTAGTCCAGCGCGCGGCGCGCCTGCTGCGCGTCGACCAGGTCGTGCGAGAGCTGGCGCGGCGCGGCCACCGCGGCCTTGATCGCCTTCGGCGTGATCTCGGAGAACACCACCCGGTGCAGCTGCTTGCCCTTGGTCAGGCCGCGCTCCTTCAGGATCTCGCTGATGTGCCAGCTGATCGCCTCGCCTTCGCGATCCAAGTCGGTCGCCAGATAGATGTCGTCAGCCTCCCGAGCCGCCTTGGCGATCGCGTCGACGTGTTTCTGGTTGCGCTCGATCACCTCGTAGGCCATCGCGAAACCGTGCTCGGTGTCGACCGCGCCCTCCTTCGGCTTCAGGTCGCGCACGTGACCGTAGGATGCGAGGACCTGGAAGTCCTTGCCGAGGTATTTGTTGATCGTCTTGGCCTTGGCCGGTGATTCGACGATGAGCAGGTTTTTTGCCATGAAGCGGGATATCCAAAAGTGAACCACCGGCGCTTCCGTGCCGGACATATATATAGTTGAAACCACGCCATGGCTTCGGCTGTCAAGCCCGCAGGGACGTGGGCATGACCTGGTAGGCGTTGCCCGACCGGCGTTCGATGCGCCCGTCCAGTTCCAGCATCAGCAGCATCGAGGACAGTGCCGCGGCCGACAGCTCGGTGCGCTGCACAAGTTCATCCATTGTCGCCGGTTCGTGGCCAAGTGCGGACAACAATCGTCGATAATCGGCGTCCGCCGCGGTCGCCGTCGTGACGGTTCCGACCTCCTCGCCACCCAGCCGAGCGGCCAGTTCGAGGCCCAGTGAACGCGCCGCGGGGGCCAGCAATTCGACGATTTCCGCCGCGCATTCCACCAGTCGCGCGCCATCGCGGATCAGCCGGTGGCAGCCGCTGGCCAGCGGATTGTGGATCGATCCTGGCAGCGCGAACACCTCGCGGCCCTGCTCGGCGGCCAGTCGCGCGGTGATCAGCGAACCCGAACGCAGCCCCGCCTCGACCACCAGCACCCCCAGCGCCAGCCCGGAGATGATCCGGTTGCGGCGGGGGAAATGGTCGGCCCGCGCCGCCGTGCCGGGCGGAAATTCGCTGACCAGCGCGCCGTGTTCGACCAGGCGCCGGGCCAGCGCGTGGTGTTTGCGCGGATACACCCGATCGGGCCCGGTACCGATCACCGCCAGCGTCTTCGCGCCGGCATCCAGTGCGGCGGCGTGTGCCGCGCCGTCGATGCCGTCGGCCATGCCGCTGGTGATCGTGAAACCCGCCTCGGCCAGCGTACGGGCGAACGCCCGCGCGTGCGCCATGCCGCTGGCGCTGGCGGCGCGCGCGCCGACGATGGCCACCTGCGGATGCAGCAGCAGGCTCGCATCGCCCGCCACGAACAGCACCGCCGGCGGCTGCGGGATGTGCTCCAGCTGCGGCGGGAAATCCGCATCCGTGCAACGCAGCAGCCGGTGCCCGGGCTCGGCCAGCCAGGCCAGGTCCTGCGCCAGGCGCGCCTCGTCCGGGTGCTCCAGCCAGGCCAGCGCGGCGGGATCGAGCCCGGCACCGTCACGGCGCAACTGCACCAGCGCGGCATGGATGTCGCCGTCGCCGCGATCCAGCCACTGGCGCAGGCCGCCGGGACCGAGCCCGGGCGTGCGCAGCGCGGTCAGCCAGGCGCGGTGGTCGTCATCAGGGTGCGGATCATGCATGCCCGGGAGTGTACGCAGCGACCGCAGACGAAGACGGCGCGGTGGTGGCCGCGCCGTCGTGTAGGAGGATGCCGTTGCGATGGCCGCTATTCGGGCATGGTCAGCCGGCCGCGGGCGTGTACCGGGCGCAGGCTGTCCATCACCAGGCCGTAGCTGACCCGGTCGAAGGTGCGGAACACCATGACGTGGCCGACGTACTCGTCCGGCAGCTTGACCTTTTCGCCTACGCCGCGGTTCCAGCTGTTGCTGGCCACATCGTCGTGGATGGTCTCGCCGGGCTCGAAGATCGAGAACGTGGTGCCGTTGTCGACGCCGTCGCGGGCACCCACCGAGAGCAGCACCACCTGGCGCGAACCCGCCGCGCGCAGGGCGTCGGCGAAACCGATCACCTTGGCGTCGGCCGGCAGCGACTTCGGCGCATGCGGGTAGTAGTACGCGTCGTACGGATGCTCGTCGATCGGCATGATGCGGTCGCCGCTGCGGATCTCGCGGGTGGAGTCGAGCAGCAGCAGGGTGGCCGGATCACCGGTGCGCAGGGTCTCGGCGGTGCCGATCACCGTCACCTCGACGCCGAGGTCGTCGCCCTTGCCATAGTGGCCGTCGTTGCGCGAATCCTCGCGCCACGGCGCATTGACCATTGCCGCGTTGCTGTCCAGGCCGTGCGCCACCAGGTCGGCATCGGCCGGATCGTTCTGGTCGAAGCCGCGGAACACGTGGCTGGGCCGCACGATCGCCCAGCGCTGGCCCGGCTCGCCCTGCAAGCCGCGCACGTAAAGGTTCTGGCCGACGGCGCCGCGCAGGCGGTTCTCTTCCAAGCCGACCACGTAGGGCGCGGAACTGACTGCGTTGGAATCCAGCACGCGCATGTCCTTCAGGAACATCTTCAGCTGGCTGAGCGGAATCGCCGGCACTGCCTCGCCTTCGCGATGCGCGCTGGGCTCCAGCCGCAGGCTCGGGCCGTTGATGAAGGACAGGTTGAGCACGTCGCCCGGATAGATCAGGTGGGGATTGCGCACCTGCGGGTTGGCCTGCCAGATCTCCGGCCACAACCACGGCTTGGCCAGGAATTTGGCGGAGATGTCCCACAACGTGTCGCCACGGCGAACGGTGTAGCTGTCGGGGTGATTGGCACGCAATTGCGCGCCCGCGGCATAGACGGTCAGGGTGACCAGCATGCCGGCCAGCAACACGATTGTCTTTCTGATCATTGGCGGGAATCCCCCTTCCCCAGATGCTCGGTCGAGTGTAACCGAATGGTTAACCCGCGCAACCGGCGCGGGTTGGCGAAAATCGTCTGCGCTCGCGTGCTTGCCGACGTACAATGATGCACATTCTAGATCGCGTCGGGGTGGGATTTTTACCAAGTCGCCCGCACTTTCGACGCCGAGGTGATGCCATGTCCGTACTTTCCATCCTGGAGTTCCCCGACCCGCGCCTGCGCACCCGCGCCGCGCCGGTCACCGCGTTCGACGCGAAGCTGAAGCAGTTCGTGGCCGACATGTTCGAAACCATGTACGCGGCCAACGGTGTCGGCCTGGCCGCCACCCAGGTCAACGTGCACCAGCGGGTGCTGGTGACCGACATGAGCGAGGGGCGCAACCAGCCGCTGGCGCTGATCAATGCCCAGCTGCTGGAAAAGGATGGCTCGCAGGTCTACCAGGAGGGCTGCCTGTCGTTTCCCGGCTTGTACGCCGACGTCACCCGCGCGCTGAAAGTAAAGGTCAAGGCGCAGGACGTGGACGGCAAGGAGATCGTGGTGGATGCCGAAGGCCCGCTGGCGGTGTGCATCCAGCACGAGATGGACCATCTCGACGGCAAGGTCTTCGTCGATTACCTGTCGCCGCTCAAGCGCAGCCTGCTGCTGAAGCGGCTCGACAAGCAGCGCAAGCAGGCGGCGGGTGCTTGAGTAGCGCCGGCCTGCGGCTGGCCTTTGCCGGCACCCCCGAATTCTCCGTGCCCTGCTTCGAGGCGTGCCGCAACAGCGGCGCGGAGCTGGTGGCCGTCTATACCCAGCCCGACCGCCCGGCCGGCCGCGGCCGCAAGCTGGCGCCCAGCCCGGTCAAGCAGGCCGCACTGGCCGCCGGGGTGACCGTGGAACAGCCCGAGTCGCTGAAATCCGCCGACGTGCAGCAGCGGCTCGCCGATTACCGCCCCGACCTTTTGGTGGTGGTCGCCTATGGCCTGATCCTGCCGCGCAAAGTGCTCTCGATCCCCCGCCTGGGTTGCTGGAACGTGCACGCAAGCGTGCTGCCGCGCTGGCGCGGTGCCGCGCCGATCCAGCGCGCAATCCTCGCCGGCGACGCCGAGAGCGGGGTCGACCTGATGCAGATGGAGGCCGGCCTCGATACCGGTCCGGTGCTGTTGCGGCGGCGCACCCCGATCCGCCGCGACGACACCGGCGGCTCGCTGCACGATCGCCTCGCCGCGCTGGGCGCCGAGCTGCTGGCCGAGGGCCTGCGCCGTACCCTGGCGGGCGAGACGCTGGTCGCCACGCCGCAGCCGACCGACGGCGTGACCTACGCGCACAAGCTGGACAAGGCCGAGGCGAAGCTCGACTTCCGCCGTCCGGCCATCGAGCTGGAACGCCAGGTGCGCGCATTCGACCCGTGGCCGGTAGCCGAGGCGGAGATCGCCGGCGAATCGCTGCGGATCTGGGCCGCGCGCGCCATCGAAGTGGACCACCATGCCGCCCCGGCCAGCGTGCTGGCGGCCGGGCGCGAAGGCATCGACGTCGCCTGCGGCAGCGGCGCCCTGCGCATCACCGCGGTGCAGCGCGCCGGCGGCAAGCGCATCGGCGCGACGGACTACCTCAACGCCCGCCCCGACCTGCGCCCGCGCCCGTGAAAACCGATACCCGCGCCCTCGCCGCCAGGGGTCTGGCCGAGATCGCCCTGCGCGGCGCCTCGCTGCGCGAAGTGATGGAGCGCAACGCGCCGAGGTTGGCCGATCCGCGCGACCGCGCGCTGCTGATGGCCCTGCTCAGCGAAGGCGCGCGCTGGTGGCTGCGCTTCGACCCGGCCATCGACGGCCTGCTGGAGAAATCCCTGCGCCCCAAAGACCCGGCGGTGCATGCGCTGCTGGTGCTGGGGCTGGTGCAACTGGAAATCCTCGAACTGCAGGATTACGCCGCCGTGGCGGCCACCGTGGAGGCGGTGCGTGCGCTGAAGCGCCCGCAGCTCGCCAGCCTGGTCAATGCCGTGCTGCGCCGCTGGCAGCGCGAACGGACCGCGCGGCTGGCCGCGCTCGACGCCAACCCCGCCACGCGCCACGCCCACCCCGCCTGGCTGGCCGCGGCGCTCGAACGCGACTGGCCGCAACAGGCCGCCGCGGTGATGGCGGCCGACAACGGCGAGCCGCCACTGATGCTGCGGGTCAATCGCCGGCGCTGCCAGCGCGACACGCTGATCGGCCAACTGCAGGCTGCCGGTCACGCGGCCAGCGCCCACCCGTGGCTGGCCGACGCGCTGGTGCTGCCGCACAGCACCGACGTCACCCGGCTGCCCGGCTTCGACGCCGGCCACTTCGCAGTGCAGGACGGCGCCGCCCAGGTCGCCGCCGACCTCGCCGAGCTGCGCGACGGCCTGCGCGTGCTGGATGCGTGCGCCGCGCCCGGCGGCAAGGCCTGCCATCTGCTGGAGCGCGCCGAGATCGACCTCACCGCGCTGGAGTTCGAACCCGCGCGCGCCGAACGCATCCGGCAGAACCTGATGCGGCTGCGGCTGGACGCGAAGATCGTGGTCGGCGACGCCGGCGTGCCCGCGCGCTGGTGGAAGGGCCAGCTGTTCGACCGCATCCTGGTCGATGCCCCATGCTCGGCAACCGGCGTGCTGCGCCGGCGACCGGACGTGCGCCTGCACCGGCGCGAAAGCGATATCGCCGCGATGGGCGCGCAGCAACGGCGCATCCTCGCCGCGCTGTGGCCATTGCTGGCGCCGGGCGGGCGGCTGGTCTACATCACCTGCTCGGTGCTGCGCGCGGAGAACGAGGCCGTGGTCGGCACGTGGCTGGCGCAGCAAGCGGATGCCCAGGCCGTGCCGCTCAGCCTGCCGATCGGCCAGGCCGCCGCGGTGGGCTGGCAGATCCTGCCCGGCGACGGCGATCTCGACGGCATGTATTACGCGGTAGTGCACAAGCGCGGCTGAGCACCTCGCGGCCGCGCCGCCACAGGGCGGGGCTGTGCGGGATCGCGCCGGCCGTTTATGCTTGCCTTCCCTGTCCCCGCAGCGGAACTCCCTTCATCGTGAATCCCCCGGTGCCCTTGTCCCGCGCCCGTCCGTTGTGGTTGCGCGATGCCCGTTGGGAGCTGGTCGTGTTCGGCGCGTTCGCCTTGCTGGTGCTCGGTGCCGGGCTGGGGTTGCGCGATCCGTGGCCTTCGGACGAACCGCGCTTCGCGCTGGTCGCGCAATGGATGGTCGAGCACGGCCAGTGGCTGTTCCCGCACCGCGGCCACGAGCTGTACCCGGACAAGCCGCCGGTGTTCATGTGGCTGCAGGCGCTCAGTTACTACCTCACCGGCCACTGGCGCATCGCCTTCCTGCTGCCCTCGCTGCTCGCCGCGCTGGGCGCGCTGGCACTGGTCTACGACCTGGCTCGGCGGCTGTGGGGTCACCGCAGCGCGCTGCTGGCCGCGGCCACGCTGCTGGTCACGATCCACTTCACCTACCAGATGCGCAACGCGCAGATCGACCCGCTGCTGCTGGGCTGGATGACGCTGGCCAACTACGGCCTGCTGCGCCATCTGCTGCTGGGGCCGTGCTGGCGCTGGTTCGCCGTGGGCTGTTTCTTCGCCGGCGTGGGCGTGGCGACCAAGGGCGTGGGCGTGCTGGCCCTGCTGATGCTGGTGCCGTACCTGGTCGCGCGCCGCGGCCACTGGCGGCGCCTCGCCCTGCCCGCCGGCGGCTGGCGCTGGGCCGGCGGGCTGGCGCTGTTCTTCGTGGCGATCCTCGGCTGGCTGCTGCCGATGCTGCTGATCGCCCGTGCCGACGGCGACCCGCAGCACGCCGAGTACGTGCAGAACATCCTGTTCGGGCAGACCGTGCACCGCTACGCCACGCCCACCGGCCATATCCATTCGCCGTTCTACTTCCTCGGCATCATCGTGGTCGACTGGCTGCCGCTGTCGCTGCTGCTGCCGTGGGCGCTGCCAGCGTGGTGGCGCCGGCTGAAACGACGCGATGCGCGTTTCCTGCTGCCGCTGGGCTGGGCCGTGCTGGTGCTGCTGTTTTTCTCGCTCAGCCCCGGCAAGCGCGACGTCTACATCCTGCCGGCGCTGCCGATGGTGGCGCTGGCGCTGGCGCCGCTGCTGCCCGGCCTGCTGCGCCGGCGCGGCGTGCGCATCGCGGTATTCGCGCTGACCGTGCTGCTGGCCGGCACGCTGGCCGCCGCCTCGGCGCTGGCGATCCATCGCCACCCGGCCTGGGCGCTGAAGATCGAACAGAGCCTGGACCCGCGGATCTGGTGGATGCTGCTGGCCATCGGCGTGGCCGGCCTCGCCATCGCCGCGCTGACGCGGGTGCGCCGCGCGCCGCTGGGATGGCTGCTGTTCGCCGGCGTGCTGTGGAGCGTGTATGGGGTGTGGGGCTATCCGCTACTCAACGGCGACCGCTCGGCGCGCGACGTGATGGTCGAGGCGCGCGCCATCGCCGGCCCGCAGGCCACGATCGGCCTGCTCGCATGGAAGGAGCAGAACCTGCTGATGGCGCAGGGCCCGGTGACCGAGTTCGGCTTCCGCAAACCGTGGCCGCAGCAGTACGCCGAGGCGATCGCCTGGCTCGAGGGCGATCCCGCGCAACGCTGGATCTTCAGCCTGGACGAGGCGATGGGCGCTTGCGTGGATCGCGCGCGCGCGATCCATGTCGGCCACGCCAACCGCCGCGAGTGGTGGATGTTCAGGCACGACGCGGTAATACCCGGGTGCATCCCGCGTACCGCAGGCGACGACGACGAATGAACCGCACCACTTCCTCTCCACGCCGCCCAGCCTGTCTCGCGGCGGTCTTCGCGAGCGTGACGCGCGCATGACCGATACCCACCTCGCGCAGGTGTTCGCGCGCCCCGGGCCGGCGTGGACAGTGTCGATCCTGCTGGCCCTGATGCCGCTGTCGTTCTCGATCGACTGGGGGATCAAGGCGCTGCCGCCGGCGCTGCTGTTCCTGCTTGGACTGGCGCTGATGGCGAGCACCGCCTCGATCCGGCGCAGCTATCGCGCGGCGTGGCCGCCGGTGGCGGTGGCGCTGGCGATGATCGGATTCGTGATCTTCAACGTGCTGCTGCACGACCTGGGCTGGCGACCGCTGGATCGGCCGGCGCACATTCTGCTGTTCCTGGTGGTGGCGGCGTGCTTCAGCCTGCCGTTGCGGATGCGCGTGGTGTGGGCCGGTTTCAGCCTCGGCGCCATCGTGCTGGGCGCGGCCGCCGTGGTGCAGGCCTACGCGCTCGGCATCGACCGTCCGCACGGCCTCAATGGCGGCCCGTCGGCCTCGATCGAACTGGCCACGGTGTTGCTGGGCCTGTCGACGATGGCGCTGGTGCAATTCCTGGCGCGCGGCACGGGGCGCCGGGAACGCTGGCTGCATCTGGTGGCGATGGGCTGCGCCATGTACGGCGCGCTGCTGACCCAGAGCCGCGGCCCGCTGCTGGCATTTGCGCCGGTGTTCCTGCTGCTGGTGCTGCTGCACGCGCGGCGCTGCGGACACTGGCGCTCCAGCCTGCTGCTGATCGGTGCCGTGTCTGTGGTGGCCGGGACCGTCACCTTCGGCATGCGCGGCGAGATGGTGGAGCGGTTCCAGGCGATCGCGCCGGAGGTCACCCGCTTCGACCAGAGCCTGGCCACCCGCGGCGCGGTGATCGAGCGGCTGGAGATGTGGCGCACCGCGGCGCGCGCCTTCGCCGAACACCCGCTGGTGGGCATCGGCGTGGGCCAGTTCGACGCGTATGCGCGCAAGGAGATCGCGGCCGGCCGCAGCCATGCCGCGATCGAACGCTACAACCAGCCGCACAACGAGTATCTGGAAGCGGCCGCCACCGGCGGCGTGCCGGGTCTGCTGGTGCTGCTGGCGGTGTTCCTGGTCCCGCTTTGCCACTTCAGCCGGCGCATGCTGGATGCGGACGACGAGGTGGCGCTGCCGGCTGCCGTCGGCGTCGGCGTGATCGCCTTGTACATGCTGTGCGCGCTCACCGACGCGGTGTTCTACCGGGTGATGACGCAATCGTTCTATTTCTTCACGGTACTGGGGCTGGCGCTGCGGCTCGCCCGGCTGCGCCGCTCCGAACCGCCGCCGGTGTCCGCGGCCTGATCGGCGCGGACGACCTTCTCACGCGGTGGCGGCAGCCGGTGGCGCGGCCACGCGACCCACCCCCACCGGCGGTCGCAATGGCGTCGGTGCAGCGACCGCGCGCAGGTCGACCGGCGCGACGACGAACTCGTCGCGGTATTGCTCGACGCCGCGTTCGCAGCGAACGAGGTTGCGCTGCCGGGTGTCGGCCAGGATGCGGTCGTTGGGGTTGTCCACCAGGTGCTTGCGGGTGGGGTGGTAGAGATGCACCGCCAGCGCGCCCAGGCGCAGGTCGCGGCGCAGCAGGCCGGCGTGGAAGGCGCGCACGGCCAGCTCGGTATCCTCGCGGCCCCAGCCGATCATCGCCTCGTTGAAACCGTTGAGGCGCAGCAGGTCGTCGCGCCAGAAACCCATGTTGCAACTCTTGATGCCGCGCTGGCGCATGCTCGGACGGGCGAACAGGTGGGCCAGCAGCGGGAGGCGCACGGTGTGGCGGCGGCGGTCGATGCCGCGACGGAAGAAATCCGGAAAGGTGGGCCCGCGGCCCAGCATCTCCTTCACCGAACGGGCATCGGTGAGCACGCGCGAACCCTGGGTGAAGCAGCCGCGCCGGGCGAAGCGGCGATGGTCGGCGATGAAGTGCCGCTCGACCACCATGTCGCCGTCGAGCAGGATGACGTAGTCGCCCTGCGCGGCGGCGATCGCGCGGTTGCGCGCGCGGCTCATGCGCGCGCCGTCGTCGGGCTGCCACAGATGCACCAGCCGCACCGGATAGTCACGCGCCAGGCGCCGCAGCAGTTCGCTGGTGGCCGGGCGCGAGCCGTCGTCGGTGACGATCACCTCGTGCGGCAGTTCGGTCTGGCTGGCCAGCGCGCGCAGCACCAGTTCCAGCGCCTCGGGCCAGTTATAGGTGATCACGGCAACACTGATGCGCATGGCATGCCCCCCACAGCGGTACATGAAGACTGCATTGGATGCGGCCTCCGGCCGCTGGCGGAAGCGATGTTCCGCTTCCATGTCTCGCGTCGGACGATCCGCGCCGATATCCGGCTTGCGGCGAACCTGACGCTGACTGTGGGCGCCCTGCGCCCCTTACGCCGTCCCACGGCAACCGCTCCAGGAGGCTGCGGCGTCCGGAATCCCTCCAATCGCACGCCAGCCACGGAATTCACTCCGCATTCACAGCATAACGCAGCGGCGGACCACTCGCATGATTCGGCTAGAATCGCCGCCATGCCTGCGTTTCCCCTGACCCTCGCCGTGATCACCCGCAACGAGGCGGCCCACATCGCCCGCTGCCTGGACAGCGTGCCGTTTGCCGCCGAGAAACTGGTCGTCGATTGCGGCAGCGACGACGACACCGTGGCGATCGCGCAGGCGCATGGCGCGCGCGTCGTCCACCAGGACTGGCTGGGTTTCGGGCCGCAGCGCAATTTCGCCGCCGGTCAGTGCGCGCACGACTGGATCCTGGTGCTGGACGCCGACGAATACCTCGGCGGCGACCTCGCCGACGAACTGCAGCGGCGCCTGCCCGCACTGATGGCCGGCCACGCTGCCGCCGCGTACCTGCGCCGCAGCACGGTCTACATGGGCGCGCCGATGCGCTGGTACCGGCCAGCGACGGGCGAGCGCATGGCCCGCCTGTACCACCGCGGCCGTGCGCGCTGGAGCGATGCGCGCGTGCACGAATCGCTGCAGTTCGACGGCCCCGCGCCCACCCTGCGCGGCAGCTTCCTGCACACCAACAACCCGACCCTGGTGCACAAGCAGCTCAAGGTGCTGCAGTACGCCGAACTGAAATGCCGCGACTGGCTGGACAAGGGCAAGCCGGCGCGGATGTGGCAGGCGCCGTTCGTCTACGCGCTGGCTTTCCTCAAGGATTACCTGTTCCGGCTGGCCTGCCTGGATGGCTGGCGCGGCTTCGTGATCGCGCAGACCGCCGCCAGCTACGCACTGTACAAGCGCATGCGCTACTACGAGATGACGCGCAACCCGGCATCCGTCGAACAGGCCGCCAGCGCGCTGCGCGCGCAGGGCGCGAGCATCGAATGAACAGTCCCAGACGCTATCTGATGTACGGCTCCGAGCGCTATGCGCTGGCCATCCTGCGCCCGCTGCAGGAGGCGGTGCGCGCCCGCGGCGGCGAGGCGGCGTGGTTTTTCGACGGCCCCGGCGCCGAGGATCTGGTCGAGGGCGAGCGCCTGCTCGACGTGGCCGGCGTGCGCGCATGGAAGCCCGACGCCGTGCTGACCCCGGGCAATCACCTGCCGCATTTCTTCACCGGCGTGAAGGTCGAGGTGTTCCACGGTTTCGATGCGGGCAAGCCGCGCCACATCTACATCCGCGGTTTCTTCGATCTCTACTGCACCACCGGTCCACGCGATACCGCACAGTTCCAGGCGCTGGCGGACCGGCTCGGCCACTTCACGGTGACCGAGACCGGCTGGCCCAAGCTCGACCCGTTCATGCGCGAGATCGCCGGCCCGTTGCCGCCGGTGCGCCGGCCGCCGGTGATCCTCTACCACTCCACCTTTTCGCCGTCGTGGAGTGCCGCCGAGACGCTGTACGAGGAAGTGAAGCGGTTGTCGCGCGACGGTCGCTGGCACTGGATCGTCACCTTCCATCCGAAGATGAACCCGGAGACCACGGCGAAGTTCAAGGCGCTGCAGAACGAGTACCTCACCTTCGCCGAGAACGACAACATCCTGGAGCTGTTCCCGCAAGTCGACATGATGTGCTCGGATACCTCCTCGGCGCTCAACGAGTTCCTGCTCACCGGCAAGCCGGTGGTGACATTCAAGAACCGGCGCCCCGGGCCGCAGTTGCTCGACATCGACGACGCGAAGGACTTCGAGCCGGCGATCGAACGCGCGCTGGCGCGGCCGCCGGAACTGATGCAGGCGATCGCCGACTACGGCAACGCCATCCATCCGCGCCGCGACGGCCGCTCCAGCGAGCGCGTGCTCGACGCGATCGATGCCTTCCTCGCCCGCGGCGGTCGCAACCGCCGGCGCAAGCCGCTCAACCTGTGGCGCAAGCTGAAACTGCGTCGCCGCATCGGCTACTGGGGTCCGGCCTAGCGATGCCCTGATCCGGTCGCAGGCTAGAATCCTTCTCTCCCACCGCGAGTGCACCCCGTGCCGCCCAGCTCCTTCAGCCGTTCCGAACACCTGCGCGCGGTCTGGCCGTGGCTGCCGCTGTGGATGCTGGTGGCGCTGCTGGCGATCTTCGCGCACGGCCCGATGCCGCTGTATTCCACCCGCACGCTGGCGGTGGCCTGGGACATGTTCAGCCATGGCCAGTGGCTGGTGCCGCACATCAACGGCGCGCCGTACAGCGAGAAGGCGCCGCTGCTGTTCTGGCTGATCGAGGCCGGCTGGTTCGTGTTCGGCGTCAGCGACGTGTGGCCGCGCGTGCTGGAGGTGCTGTTCGGCGGCGCGCAGCTGGTGCTGGTGTCGCTGCTGGCGCGGCGGCTGTTCCCGCACCGGCCGTGGATGGCCAAGGCCGCGCCGTGGATGTTGCTGGCGTTCGGCTACGCGTTCCTGTTCGCCTTGCAGATCATGTACGACGTGCTGCTGGCGGTCTGGGTGCTGGCCGCGCTGCTGTGCCTGACGCCGAAGCCGCGGCGGGTCGAACCGCGCTGGCTGCTGTTCGGCGTCTGCGTGGGGCTGGGGTTGCTGACCAAGGGCCCGGTGATGCTGCTGCACGTCGCCTTCCCGTGGCTGCTCGGGCCGCTGTGGAACGAATGGGCGCGCGAGCATCGCGCGCGCTGGTACGGCTCCGGCGTGCTGTCGCTGTTGCTCGGCGGCGCGATGCTGCTGGCATGGGCGTTGCCGGCCGGCCTGGTCGGGGGGGACGCCTATCGCGAACGGCTGTTCTTCACCCAGACCGCCGGGCGCGTGGTCGACAAACTGTCCGAAGGCAAGGATCTGCAGAACCACGCCGGACCGTTCTGGTTCTACGTGCTGTGGTTGCCGGTGCTGCTGTTCCCGTTCAGCGGCTGGCCGCGCGCGTGGGTGGCCGTGGCCGGGCTGCGCCGGCCGCTGGAATCGGGCCTGCGCTTCGCGCTGTGCTGGCTGGTTCCCGCATTCGTGGTGTTCTCGCTGATCAGCGGCAAGCAGCTGTATTACCCGCTGCCGGAGCTGGCCGGCGTGGCTCTGCTGATGGCCGGTGCGATCGCCGTGCTGCGCGAGCGCCGCGCCGCGCTGGCCAACCATTACGCGCTCGGCACCTGGCCGCTGGGCGTGGGGGGGATCGTCTTCGCGCTGCTGCTGTTCGCGCTGCCCATGCTGGTGGAGCACGCCGTCGTGCAGGGCGACTGGGCGCACACGGTCGCGCCGTACAGCCGCTACTTCAGCGTGATCTTCCTGCTGCTCGGCAGCCTGCTGCTGATGCGCGGCCGCGGCGAGCTGCGCCGGCTGGCGGTGGCCGGGCTGATCGGCGTGTTCGCGCTGAATGCGCTGTTCACGCTGACCCTGTGGCCGCGCTGGGACCTGCGCCCGTCGGCCGAACTGCTGGGCCGCGCCGAGCAGGCCGGCCACCCGCTGGCCTTCATGGGCAGCTACGCCGGCGAGTTCCACTTCGCCGGCCGGCTGACCCGGCCGATCACCGAGCTGTACGGCGACCAGGCGCTGGCCGATTACGCACGCGCGCATCCCGATGCGCTGGTGGTCGACCGGCCGGACCACCTGACCCCGGCCGACCTGCGCTACGCCTTGCTGGCGCAGCCGTTCCGCTCGTCGTGGGTGGTGATCTGGACGGCCAGTTCGCTGGCCGATCTGCGCGCCGGCCACACGCCGCCGGAACCGGCACAGCCGACCCAGCTCTATCCGGCCGACGAACGCCGCTACCGCCTGCCTTGAACGCCCTGCTCGACAACCTGCGCCGCCAATGCGACGGCCCGCGCGATGGCGCGCTGCTGCGCTACTCGCTGGGCAGCGCCCTGCTTGATGCGGGCGACGCCGCCGGTGCGGTGGCGGCACTCGAACGTGCGCTGGAGTTCGACCCGACCTATTCGGCCGCGTGGAAGCTGTTGGGCAAGGCCCGGCTCGCCAGCGGCGAGCCCGCCTCGGCGGCCGACGCCTGGCGCCGCGGCATCGCCGCCGCCGGCGTGCGCGGCGACAAGCAGGCCGAAAAGGAGATGACCGTGTTCCTGCGCCGGCTGGAGAAATCGCCCGCGCCGGGCGACGCGGCTCAGTCCTGACGCCTCTCGTCGTCGTACGGACTGACCAGGCCCACCGCCGACCAGCGCTTGTACTGCCACTGGTACTGCGCGAACGCTTGCTCGACGCAATCCTGCACGCCGCGATTGAGCGCCGTGCAGGCGACCTGCGGGTCGGCATCGGCGATGCCGGGCGGCGCCTCGCGCAGGTGGATGCGGTAGCCCGCGCCGGCGGGCAAGCGTTCGGCGAAGGCGAACAGCACCGTGGCGCCGGTGCGTGCGGCCAGCCGCGGCAGCAGCACCATGGTCAGCGCATCGCGGCCGAAGAACGGCGCCAGCCGCCCCTCGCCCGCGCGCGGCTTCTGGTCAGGCAGGATGCCCACCGCGCCGCCGGCAGCCACCCGCTTGTACAAGGCGCGCACGCCGGCGCCGTCGGCGCGGATCTGCTCGGGCGCCAGCGCCCCGCGCACCTTGCGCAGCAGGCCCTCGATGGCGGCGATGCGCGGCGGCCGGTACAGGATCGCCATCGGCGTCTTGCGGCACAGCCAGTAGTTCAGCAACTCCCAGCAGCCCAGGTGCGGCGCGGCAATGATCACGCCCCTGCCCGCCGCCAGCGCGGCATCGAGCAGCGCCTCACCGCGCACCTCGCACACCAGATCCAGCGCGCGTTCGGCGCCACCGCCCCACACCTTGACGATCTCGGTGATCGACTTGCCGCTCTCGCCCATCACCTCGCGCAGCAGCTCGCGCTGGCGCACCGCGTCCGGCAACGGCCGCGCGATCCGCAGGTTCACCGCGGTGTGATGGGCCGTGCGCCCCCCGCGCCACAGCACCAGCCGCCCCAGCCCCGCCCCGACGCCATGCAGCGCCCGCAACGGCAACAGCGCCAGCAGGCGCAACAGCAGATAGATCACGTAGATGTCGAAACGCATGAGCGAAAGTGTAGCTGGGCCGGAAATGGGGAATCGGGAATGGGAATAGTCAGGCGCGCACCGGATGGGCTCGCCCGACTGCGTGGCATCAGCCGCCGGGCGCTATGCTTTTCCCATTCCCGATTCCCCAATCCCGGCCACCCCATGATCTCCCTCATCCAGCGCGTGACCTCCGCCAGCGTGCAGGTCGGGGACGAGACCGTCGGCGCGATCGACGCCGGCCTGCTCGCGCTGGTCGCGGTGCAGCCGGAGGATGGCGAGGCGCAGGCCCGGCGCATGCTGGAACGGTTGCTCGGCTACCGCGTGTTCGCCGACGATGCCGGCCGCATGAACCGCTCGCTGCGCGACACCGGCGGCGGCCTGCTGCTGGTCAGCCAGTTCACCCTGGCCGCCGACACCCACTCGGGGATGCGCCCCAGCTTCACCCGCGCCGCCGCGCCCGAGCATGCGCGCCACTGGTTCGACTACCTGCTGGGACTGGCGCGGGTTGCTCATCCGAGGGTGGAAACCGGACGCTTCGGTGCCCATATGGTGGTCCAGCTGGTCAACGACGGCCCGGTCACCTTCTGGCTGGACACCGCCTGACCGAGGTGCCGCGCGGCACCCCGCAGACAGCGCCAACACCGCGGTCTGGCTCGAATTTTGCGTGTCGTCCGACGCGGCAGACGACAGAATTTTTCACTTGAAAACTGGTCAGAAAAGCAGCACATCGCTATAATGTCCGGTTCTTGCACCCCTTTGGCGGTCGGTCAATCCATGAACAGCAAAGCTCCCCATGAGCAACAGTCGGAAATCAAGGCACTCATCTCGAAGGGCCTGGAGCAGGGCTATCTGACCTACGCCGAGATCAACGATCACCTCCCCGACGACATCGTCGACCCGGAGCAGATCGAAGACATCATGGCGGTGCTCAAGGGCGTCGGCATCGAAGTCCATGACGCCGCGCCGGATACCGACACCATCTCCGACAGCGCCGCCCCCGGCGGCGGCCCGGGCGATGACGACTCCGCCGCCGAAGAGGCCGTGGCGCTGCTCTCCGCCGTGGACGCCGAAGTGGGCCGCACCACCGACCCGGTGCGCATGTACATGCGCGAGATGGGCACGGTCGAGCTGCTCACCCGCGAAGGCGAGATCGCCATCGCCAAGCGCATCGAGGAAGGCCTGGGCCAGGTGCAGACCGCACTGGCCAGTTTCCCGCTGACCATCGAGCTGCTGCTGGAGGAATACGACCAGCACCTGGACGGCAAGCGCCGCCTCAGCGAGATCCTGGCCGGCTTCCTCGACCTGGAGGAAGCCGCCGACCTCGCCCGCAAGGAGAAGGAAGCCGCCGCCGCCGAGGCCGCCGAGCTTGGCCTGGACGAGGAATCCGATGGCGACGACGAGGATTCCGACGACTCCAGCGAAGAGGAAGAAGCCGGCCCCACCGGTCCGGACCCGGAGGAGGTCAAGCGCCGCATGGAACTGCTGCGCGAGTACTACGCCAAGTTCCAGAAGGCCGCGCCGAAAGCCGCCAGCATCACCGACAAGAAGATCGTCAAGCTCCGCGACCAGATGGCCGAGGAGTTCCTCAAGCTCAAGCTGCCCAGCGCCCTGATCGACGGCTTCGTGCGCAAGCTGCGCGAGGTGGTGGGCGACATCCGCCACCACGAGCGCGTGCTGCTGGACATCTTCGTCAAGCAGGTGAAGATGCCCAAGGCCGAGTTCATCAAGGCGTTTCCCAGCAACGAGGGCAACCTCGAGTGGGTCGCCGAGCTCAGCCGCAAGCGGCAGAAGTGGTCGCCGAACATCAAGACCTACCGCGAGGCGATCGACGCCGAGCAGGAGAAGCTGGCCGCGATCGAGCGCAAGCTGTTCCTGCCGCTGATCGACATCAAGGACATCAACCGCGCCATGGCCTCGGGCGAGGCCAAGGCCCGGCGTGCCAAGAAGGAAATGGTCGAGGCGAACCTGCGCCTGGTGATCTCGATCGCCAAGAAGTACACCAACCGCGGCCTGCAGTTCCTCGACCTGATCCAGGAAGGCAACATCGGCCTGATGAAGGCGGTGGACAAGTTCGAATACCGCCGCGGCTACAAGTTCTCGACCTACGCCACCTGGTGGATCCGCCAGGCGATCACCCGCTCGATCGCCGACCAGGCGCGCACCATCCGCATCCCGGTGCACATGATCGAGACGATCAACAAGTTGAACCGCATTTCCCGCCAGATGCTGCAGCAGTTCGGCCGCGAGGCCACGCCGGAGGAACTGGCCAAGGAAATGGAGATGCCCGAGGACAAGATCCGCAAGGTGCTGAAGATCGCGAAGGAACCGATCTCGATGGAAACCCCGATCGGCGACGACGAGGATTCCCACCTGGGCGACTTCATCGAGGACGGCAACGCCAGCTCGCCGATTGACTCGGCGACGGAAACCGGCCTGATGGAAACCGTGCGCGACGTGCTCGCCGGGCTCACCCCGCGGGAGGCCAAGGTGCTGCGTATGCGCTTCGGCATCGACATGAACACCGACCACACCCTGGAAGAGGTCGGCAAGCAGTTCGACGTCACCCGCGAGCGGATCCGCCAGATCGAGGCCAAGGCGCTGCGCAAGCTGCGCCACCCGAGCCGCTCCGAACAGCTGCGCTCGTTCCTCGACGTCGAGTAGGCGCACGCCAACGCACCACCGGAACAGCCCCGCCACGTGCGGGGCTTTCTTTTGCCCGGCCGCTCGCGGGCGATTTTCGATGCGGTTGAATCCGAATGGCCACGCCCGCCGTATGCCTGTGACAGGGGGCATGTCCGATCGTCGGGCATGTGGCCCCGGTCGCCAGCGGAAAGTTGCGTATGATGGGTCCGGATCGCTCTGCCACCGAGGTGACGCCCTTTCGGGCGATACAACCCGTGCCTGCCGCCGTGAACCACGCCATGCCTGACGCACGTTACTGGTCGACGCAGATGGCCGCCGTGTCCGCGCAGCGTGACCGCGCGAGTTTCATGCGCATCTTCGATCACTTCGCGCCACGCCTGCAGCGCTACCTGCGCAACCTCGGCGTGCCCGAATCGATCGCCGACGAGCTGGTGCAGGAGGCCTTGCTGACGCTGTGGCGCAAGGCCGCGATGTTCGATCCGGCGCGCGCCAGCCTCGCCACCTGGCTGTATCGCGTGGCGCGCAACCTCTACATCGACCACGTGCGCAGGGAACCGCACTGGTCGCCGATCCAGGAAGGCCTGGACCAGCTCGACCAGCTCGAATCCGGCCGGCTCGACTCGCAACCCGAATCCTCCTTCGACCAGGACCTGTTGAAGCAGGCCATCGATCAACTTCCCCCGGTGCAGGCCAAGCTGGTTCGCATGTGTTACCTCGAAAGCAAAAGCCACAGCGAGATCGCGCGGGAGCTGGACATGCCGCTTGGCTCGGTCAAATCCTCGCTGCGGCGCTCGTTCGCCAAACTGCAGGGCAGCATGAGGGGCGCTCGATGAAGCCGAATCGTCACCTCGACGACGCCACCCTGATCGGCTATTCCGCCGGCGCCCTGCCCGCCGCACTGGCGGTGGTTGCGGCGGCTCATCTGGAACGCTGCGCGGAGTGCCGCGCGCATCTGCGGGACGCCGACCAGATCGGCGGTGCCCTGCTGCAACAGCAACGCGCAGAAGGCCCGGCGGAGGATGCGCGCATCGCGATCCTGGCCCGGCTCGATGCCGAGCCGGAGACCGGGCAGGCGGCGTTGCCGCCCGAGGCCGTCGATGCCCGCGATCCCGATCGCCTGCCGCGCGCCCTGCACCCGTGGTTCGGCCAGTCCCTGCGCGCGTTGCGCTGGAAGCGCGTGGCGCCGGGCGTGCAGCGCATTCGCGCCGGCGGCATCGCTGGCGGCGACCTGATGCTGCTGCGCATCGCGCCAGGCAGCAAACTGCCTCTGCACAGCCACGGCGGCAGCGAGCTGACGATGATCCTGGACGGCGCCTACGACGACCTGCTCGGTCACTTCGGCCCCGGCGACGTGGCCGACCTGGACGGCGAAACCCTGCACCAGCCGGTGACCTCGCCCGGCGTGCCGTGCATCTGCGTGGCCGCCACCGATGCGCCGCTGAAGTTCTCCGGCTGGCTCGCGCGCACGCTGCAACCGCTGTTCGGCTTCTAGAACCGTGTCCACGCGCGACGCCATGGACACGGCGCTGGTGCTGTTCCGGCGCGACCTGCGCCTCACCGACAACCCGGCGTGGAGCGCGGCCTGTACGCAACACGCACGGGTGCTGCCGGTCTTCATCCATGCCGATGACGACGCCGGCTCCACCGGCGCCGCCAGCCGCTGGTGGCTGCACCATTCGCTGTTGGCGCTGGACCACGACTTGCGCGATGCCGGCGCCGCCCTGCACCTGCGTCGTGGCGAGCCGCTGGGCACCCTGCGCGAGCTGATCGACCGCAGCGGTGCACGCACGGTGTACTGGAACCGCTTGTACGAGCCGGCCACGATCGAGCGTGACACCCGCGTCAAGAGCGCCCTGCAGGCCGACGGCATCGCGGTGCACAGCCACAACGCCGCGTTGTGGTGCGAGCCATGGCAGATCGCCACCCAGCAAGGCCAGCCGTACAAGGTGTTCACGCCGTACTGGCGCAACCTGCGCGCGCAACTGCAGGCGACCGGACCGCTGCCCGCGCCACGCGTGCCGGGCTGGCGCGACTTGTCCGGCAGCCTGCCGCTGGCGGCACTCGAGCTGCTGCCGCGCATCGCCTGGGCCGATGGCCTGGCCGCCAGCTGGCAACCGGGCGAAGCCGGCGCGCAGGAGTTGCTGGAGATATTCGCCGACGACGCCATCGGCGACTACGCGCACGCACGCGACCTGCCCGCGCGCCATGGCACCTCGCGGCTGTCGCCGCACCTGCACTTCGGCGAGATTTCGCCGCGGCAAATCCACTTCGAACTCGATCTTCGCGCCCGTGCCGCCGACGCCACACGCCGCCCCGACATCGAGCCGTATCTGCGCGAGCTGGGCTGGCGCGAATTCGCCCATCACCTGCTGTACCACTTTCCCCACACGCCCACCGCCAACTTCAATCCGCGCTTCGACGATTTCCCGTGGGCGTCCGCGGATCAGGCCTTGCTGGAACGCTGGCAACGCGGCCGCACCGGCATCCCGCTGGTCGACGCCGGCATGCGCGAGCTGTGGCACACCGGCTGGATGCACAACCGCGTGCGCATGGTCGTGGCCAGCTTCCTGACCAAGAACCTGCGCCAGCACTGGCAGCACGGCGCGCGCTGGTTCCGGGACACCCTGGTCGACGCGGACCTCGCCAACAACACGCTGGGCTGGCAGTGGGTGGCCGGCTGCGGCGCCGACGCGGCGCCCTATTTCCGCGTGTTCAACCCGGTGACGCAGGCGAAGAAGTTCGATCCAGATGGCGTCTATCTGCGGCGCTGGTTGCCGGAGCTGGCGGAGGCGCCGTTGGGGTTGCTGCATGAGCCGTGGAGGGATGCTGGTCTGCTCAGGCGCAGTGGGTATCCGGTGGCGATGGTGGATCTCGGGGAGTCGCGGCAGCTTGCGTTGGATGCCTATGGGGCACTGGCACGCTAAACCCGTTTAGGCGATGGCGTGGTCACCAAGATCAAGAGCGTTTCGTGCCCCTTCGTGGCCCGAGTTACTTATCTCTTGCGTGGCCAAGAGATAAGTAACCAACAGAGAAGGCCACCCCGCTTGGCGCTTGCCGGGCATCCCTGCCCGGCAAGTCCGTGAGCCGGGGCCGGGCTTTTCGACCGGACTCCTGTCCGGACGAAAAGGAGTCGACATCCCTGTCGACTCCCGCTGCGCGGCCTGTCGACCCCGACTCACCGCCGCACAGGGGCCCCGGGTAGAGCAGCGCGCCATCCTGGCTCGCACTCGGTGCGCCACCGCGTCGCGGTGGCAAGAGCTGAAGAGCCAGGAGCATGAAAGCTCCGAACGGGTAGGACATTTCAATTCCGGAATGTGCCAGTGCGGCCATCTGACTTCCATGCACCGCCGCAAGAGCTCCGTTCGCAAAGGTTGCGACCTTGCGCGCAACCGGAAAACTCCGAAGCGCGGAGGTCCCGACCCTTGCGCGCAACCGAAAAACTTCCGGGGGCAAGGCTCCCGAGCTCCGTGTGCAACCGTAAAACCCTTGCGCGCAAGGGTCGGAACCTCGGCCTGGCGAAGTCCGCGGCACCACGCACGAAGGTCTCCGGGTTGCGCGCAACCGTTTTACCGTGGCACGCAACGCTTTTACGGTTGCGCACGGAGGTCGGCAGGTTCGCGGTGCGAGGGTTTTACTGTTACGCACGGATGTTTTCGGTTGCCGGCGAGGGCTTTCCGGTTGCGCACGAGGCTTCTGCCCTCGCGCGCGTGCGCTTCTTGCCCCGAGAGTGGGGGTGGATCTCGCGCGTGTGGCCTCGGCGGGTGCGCGGGTGCAGTTGACACACTTGCATCACAGGCTCGCTACTTCGAGCGCGGCCCTCTGTGCTGTCGGATCGATTTGCCGCGCCCGCTGCGGGCTCCGCCGGTGCGGCACGCGGGTTGAGGGCGGCACTGCTGACCTTACCCACGAACCCATGGCTATCGATCGTCGACTTCCGGCCAGAAACGAACATTGAGCGTCTACTAAAACTTGGCCGCTCCAGACTTACGACTGCTACGGATCGCCACCTTGAACCCGTTCAGCTTCGTCCAGAGTCTCGTTGTAGACAACCATGAATTGATGCGCTATCCGCCGAGATATCGCAACTTCTGCGCCGTGATGGAAATTGGGATGATCTAGCTCGGCCCCATAGCGATCGCGCAACAAACGTGCGATTTCCGCTGGATCGATCAATCGCGCAATATCGTCATAGGACTCCCTACGGAAATCGGCTCGCCTAGGGAGTCCATCCTCCATTCCCCATGCTTCTCCAACATAAATATCGAGGAAAGCATCTACCTCTTCGCCTGTACGTCCGAGATTCTCCCGTAGCCGAGTGGAAGCTCCATTCATCTCAGCCTTCTGCCAAAGCCAATAGAGCTGCCTCGCGTCAGTACCAAACTGACGATACAGTGGTAATTCGTGATCCGCTTTAATCACCCGCTCGACCAGTGCTCCGTCCAGACTGAGCAGAACATCTCTTGTGAGTAGGTGTCGATCTTCAGGATCATCCCTTCCCGGCATCATCCAACGCGTGCATTCCACTGCAAACGGGAGTGGCATCGCTATTTCAACAATCTCCTCAGCGAAACGGTTACGGGCCTCCCCGGCGGGGACATTCCGAAGGAGATGCGCGATCAAGATTGCCATCTGCATGCGCGTGCCGCCGATGGCAAATTGTCCACGCTCTACCGGTGCACTACTACCATTCCGCGCAAGCACCGGTATCAGAGCTTGTGCCTGCGATTCCGTGACCTTTTCCTCTCGCTGTCGCATCTTCTTGACGAAAACCGCCGGAGCCGCTCGCATGAGTCGCAGAAGTGCTTCCTCTCGCGAACTCGTATCCAAATTTGGTGCGGACGCAATGAATTCGTCAATCGCTCGATCGGATATGTCGTTTGGCGGTACCCCATAGGTGAAGTAGCGCCGGAAGTATGCCTGTGAACAAATACGCTTGTCGCGAGCCCATTCGGGCTCCCACTGACCCCCGTACTGCATATTGGCCGTTCTGGGAAACAGATGCCTTAGCAGTCCACGCGTGAGATCTTCCCGCTCTTCTTTCGTCCTGCCAGGCGTCGACACCTCAACAATCTGCCGGATCCGCTCCAGCCGATCTTGTTGGGGTCCTTCCTGCTGATCCAGCCAGAGCGACGGAGTGGCGCGAATCGCACCATGCAGTTTTGGGTAGAAGACGCGCAGGCCTTCAACAAGCATGAAATCCACGATATTAACTTCGCCCTTGACAAGGGGGAGCGAGAACATCAATGCATTCGAGTAGAGACGCGCTTGCCTCGGTGTTTCCAGCTTCGGCTCCAACCCACTCATGAATTGGATAGTAAAAAGATCAACATCCTCTTGTCCCAGCTCGAACGCCGCATGACTTAGCGCCTTGTCGACACCCTCATAGGCCATCTGCCGCAATGCCATGGTGTCTGCTGGCGGCAAATGCAGGGGAACCTGAATGATCTTTTCGAGGAAAGCTCTGCCTGCTGCATAACCACCGTCGCCATAGCGCTCGCCCAAGGCAGCTGCCACTACCTCCTCGTCGAATGCCAACAGGTACGTCGTATATTCAAAGCCAGCCGAAAGTTTGACCAACTTGAAGATGGCGTGGGTCTCGGCCCGGTCCAGACGGTCGATATCGTCGATGAGTACGACAACCTTCTTTCCCGAGTCGGATAGCCCCTTTTCAATTCGACCCTTGAGTTCGTCGAGCGTCGTCGTCGAGAGCGCCTCGCCAATGCCCTGCGCTGCCTTGCCAGGGGCCAGAGTAATGAGACCTCCCGCGAACGACGTTGATGCAATCGAGAGAAGGCTTCCATACTTCTTGACTGCCTCGCCGACCTTCTCCCCAGCGGTCTCTAAGCTCTTACCCAATGCAGAAGCCAGCGTTGCGAAGAATCCTCGGACCAACTGTTCTTCTGACGCGAAATGCCACGGATTGAATCGGACCACTACGATGTTCGCCTCTGCCCTGAGGCGTTCCTCAATCATGTAGAGAACGGACGTCTTACCGTCTCCCCATGGGCCAGAAAGACCAAGCACGAGGCTGGAGGGCTCCTGTCGAGTAGCGATGGTCTCGGCAATGCGTACTGCGAACGCTGCGCGCGCAAATCGGTCATTGGCCGCCGAGCGAATCGGCTGGTCAGTGGAATAGGAACTTTCTACGGGAGCATCGATTAGCAGGGCAGCAACAGCCTCTGGCGTCACTGCGTTGGTCGCATTCCCTTTGATCCAAGAAAAAAACTTCATCCAATCTGTCTCCCTTTAGCCTTCCCGGCTTCTACCTCGTTAACGCGGCTAGTTCTCAGTTTCGTGGCGATAGTTGATTATGTCTGCTTCGGGTCGGTTTCTGCCTGTCGCACCTTGCGCGGTCGTCGTAGCGCCTGCAAGGGCCATCATGACCCTCGGACGCGGTGCGCTTCTTGAAAATCGGACGCTGACCCCGGCTTCGGGCCTTCCATCACCTGGTGCCAACCACCCGGGTCATGATGACATCGCGCTGCGGGTCGGTTCCCACGGGGAACACATGCTCGCCCGCTTCGGCGAAGCCCCACTTCCTGTAGAAGGCGATGGCGCGGGGATTGTGTTCCCACACGCCGAGCCAGACCTGATCGGCGTGGGAGGCCTTTGCCAGGGCGATGGCTGCGGACATGAGATCCGGCGCCACGCCCTTACCGTGCCACGCTTCGCGGAGATACAGGCGCTGGATCTCGGCGGGTCGTTCGGCCTTGATGCAGTCGGGCGGACGGCCCCAGCGAAGCTGGGCGAATCCGACGAGCTGGCCATCGTGCTCACTGACCAGCGTCGTGATTTGCGGATCGGAGATTTCCCGCGCCTGGATGGCCTCGCTGTAATGGGCCGCGCAATGGAGGCGCATGTCTTCGGGCGTGTTGGCCACCTCGAAGGTATGCCGGAAGGTCAGCTCCGCCAGTTCGGCGAGAGGCAGCGCGTCGGAGGGTTCGGCTTGGCGAATGACGGGCAAGGCTGGCTCCAGGGCAACGCCTCGTTGGGTGAGGCTGCTGATCTTGAAGCCTGCGGGCTGCCTGGCATAGAGCCAGTCGGGGGCGTCTGTTCCGTTCGGAACGCGGCCGCGACCGGAGCCCGCCGCGTTCTCGCTGGAACTCAGCCAAGAATCCCCGGATTCAGCTGCCACACGGCGAAGTTCAGCGCCGCAGCGAAGCTGACCCAGCACAGGTACGGCAACAGTAGCGCGCCGGCCAGCGGCCGCTCGCGCCAGAAGCCGATCACGGTGGCGGCGATCAACAGCCACAGCAGCACGATGTCGGCGAACGCCAGCGCGCCGCGGTGCCAGCCGAAGAACAGCCAACTCCATAGTGCATTGACCGCCAGCTGGAGCACGAACAGTGCGAGCACGCCGCGCTGGCGGCGCCCGCCGCCTTCGCGCCAGACCAGCCATGCGGCGATGGCCATCAGCGCGTACAGCAGCGACCACACCGGGCCGAACACCGCCGAGGGTGGCGCCCAGGTGGGTTGTGCCAGCTGCCGGTAGAAGGCGGCGGCCTGTATCGAGGCGGCCGCGCCGATCGCGGCGGCGGCGAAGCTGAGCAGCAGCCAGCCGAGCAGTCCGATGATCTGTTTCGTGCCTGACATGCGTATCTCCTGCTGGTGTGACCGGATACGTGGACGGCGGCGTTCCGGATCCGCTTCATCGCATGGGCGACGGTGACTCGACGTGAAACCGGCACGCTGCCGGCGCATGCATCCAGCGGGGCGCTTCCTGCGTATCTGTCACTGAACCGTTGACAGGCAGGTTGCCATGGCCCTCCCCGCTCCACCCGTGACTGCACCGCCTGAGCGGGTCGACACCTCGACCATCGGCTTGGCCGATCGTGCCGGCCCGCGGCGTTCGTGGCTGATGCGCAGCGTGCGGCGCTGGTTCGACACCAGTGCCGCGGTGGAGGTGGACGAGGCGCGCGAGGATCGCATCGACTGGCTGCGCGCGGCGCCGTTCGTGGCGATGCACCTGGCCTGCCTGGGCGTGATCTGGGTGGGCGTGTCGCCGGTCGCGCTGATCGTTGCGGCCGCGCTGTATGCGCTGCGCATGTTCGCGCTGACCGGGTTCTATCACCGCTATTTCTCGCATCGCACGTTCCAGACCTCGCGCGCAGTGCAGTTCATGTTTGCGCTGATCGGTGCGTCCTGCGTGCAACGCGGGCCGCTGTGGTGGGCGGCGCATCACCGGCAGCACCACCGGGTTGCGGACACGCCGGCCGATCCGCATTCGCCGCGCGTGCACGGCTTCCTGTGGAGCCATGTCGGCTGGTTCCTGACCCCGCGCAATTTCCGCACGGATCTCACGCGGGTGCCGGATCTGGCGAAGTATCCCGAGCTGCGCTGGCTGGACCGGTTCGACATCGCGGTGCCGCTGCTGCTGGCCATGGCGATGTACGGGCTGGGCGCGTTGCTGCAACACGTGGCGCCGCAGCTGGGCACCAGTGGCGGGCAGATGCTGGTGTGGGGTTTCTTCGTGTCCACCATCGTGTTGTTCCACGCCACGGTGACGATCAACTCGCTGGCGCATCGCTTCGGCCGTCGTCGTTACGCGACGAAGGACGACAGCCGCAACAACCTGTGGCTGGCGCTGCTGACGTTCGGCGAAGGCTGGCACAACAACCACCACTTCTTCCCCGGCTCCAGTCGCCAGGGCTTCCGCTGGTGGGAAGTCGACGTGACCTGGTACGGACTGAAGCTGATGGCGATGCTGGGCCTGGTGCGCGGGCTGAAACCGGTGCCGGCGTGGGTGCTGGCCAGGGCGGGGAGCTGAGCGATGCGCATCGCCGTGGTCGGGTCGGGCATCGCGGGGCTGGCGTCGGCGTGGCTGCTGTCGCGCAAGCATGAGGTGACGCTGTTCGAGGCCAATGACTATTTCGGCGGGCACACCCATACGCACGAGGTGGCGCAGGCCGGAAAAAGCTACCGCATCGACAGCGGCTTCATCGTGCACAACCCGGCGCACTATCCGCTGCTGACGCGGATGTTCGCGCAGCTGGGCGTGGCCTCGCAGCCGACCACGATGAGCTTTTCGGTGCACAGCGAGGCCAGCGGGCTGGAGTACAACGCCACCACGCTGGACACGCTGTTCTGCCAGCGCCGCAACCTGCTGTCGCCGCGCTTCCTCGGCATGGTGCGCGACCTCGCCCGCTTCTACCGCGAGGCACCCGCGCTGTTGCTCACGCCCGAGGACACGACCAGCCTCGGCGATTACCTGCTGCAGCACGGTTACGGCGCCGCGTTCCGCGACGAACATCTGATTCCGATGGCCTCGGCACTGTGGTCGTCGCCGCCCACGCAGATCCTGCAGTTTCCCGCGCGCTACCTGGTGCAGTTCATGGCCAACCACCAGATGCTGCAACTGGCCGGACGTCCGCAGTGGCGCGTGGTGAAGGGCGGCTCGTCGACCTACGTGGCGGCGTTGCGCGCGCACTGGCCGGTGCGCGAGCGGCTGCACTGCCCGGTGCATTCGATCCTGCGCCACGCCGGCGGCGTCGAGGTGTGCAGCGCGGCGGGCGTGGAGCATTTCGATCAACTGGTGCTGGCCTGCCACAGCGACCAGGCGCTGCGCCTGCTGGGCGACGCGAACGAGCGCGAGCATTCGATCCTGGGCGCGATGACCTACCAGGCCAACGACACCGTGCTGCATACCGACGCCAGCGTGCTGCCGCGCCGGCGCAAGGCGTGGGCGGCCTGGAATGCGTGGCTGCCGCGCGATCCCGCCGCGCCGTGCACGGTCAGCTACTGCATGAACCTGCTGCAGGGCATCGCCTCGCCTGAGCCCTTCGTGGTCAGCCTGAATCGCAGCGAGGCAATCGACCCGGCCAAGGTCCTGGCGCGCATGCGCTACCACCATCCGGTCTACACCCGCGCCTCGGTGCAGGCGCAGGCGCGCAAGGCCGAAATCCAGGGCTGGCGCCGCACCTGGTTTGCCGGCGCGTACTGGGGCTGGGGTTTCCACGAGGACGGCATGCGCAGCGCGGTCGAGGTGGCTGCGTCGCTCGGCGTGCATTGGCCACCGGACCATGCGCCGGTGGCGACGCCCACTCCGCACCAGGCGGAGCTGATGGCGTGACGACGAAACCGGCCAGCTCGAAGCTGCGATTGGCCAGCGCCGTGTACGAAGGCGTGGTGCGCCACCGTCGGCATGAGCCGCACGCACACGCGTTCAGCTATCGCATGGCCCAGCTGTACCTGGACCTGGACGAGGTCGAGCGGATATTCGCCGAGCGCTGGCTGTGGTCGACCACGCATCGCAACCTGGCGCAGTTCCGCCGCAGCGACTACCTGGGACCGGCGACCCTGTCGCTGACCGATGCGGTGCGCCAGCGGGTGGAGCAAGCCACCGGCACGCGGCCGAGCGGTCCGATCCGCCTGCTCACCCACCTGCGTTACGCCGGCATGGTGTTCAACCCGGTCAGCTTCTACTACTGCTTCGCCGAGGATGGCGAAACCCTGCTGGCGGTGCTGGCCGAAATCACCAACACGCCGTGGAAGCAGCGCCACGCCTATGTGCTGCCGGTCGAGGACGCACAGGTGCATGGCCGCGCACTGCACTGGAACTTTGCCAAGACCTTCCACGTGTCGCCCTTCATGCCGATGGACTGCGACTACGACTGGCGCTTCACCGTGCCGGCCGAGGACCTGCGCGTGCACATGAACGTGATGCGCGAAGGCCGGCGCACGTTCGACGCCACGCTGAACCTGCAGCGCCTGCCGCTGACCGGCGCGTCGCTGGCGCGCGTGCTCTGGCGCTATCCGCTGATGACCGCCCAGGTGGTCGGCGCGATCCACTGGCATGCACTGCGGCTGTGGCTGAAGCGCAATCCGGTGCACGACCATCCGGCGCCGCCCGCGCGTCCTGCCGACTGAAACGAACACCCCCGAGGTTTGCCATGAACGATATCGCCAGCACCCGTACCCGCGACGACGCCGCATTCGGCGGGCTCGATCGCTTCCTGCGCCGGCAACTGCTCGAGCGGATGCGCGGCCTGCGCCACGGCCGGTTGGTGCTGAGCGACGCCTGCGGCACGGCCGAGCTGGGTGAACCCGCCAGTGCGCAGCCCACGCTGCAGATCCACCTGCAGGTGCTGGACCCGGGCTTCTACCGCGCAGTGGCGCGCCATGGCAGCGTCGGCGCCGGCGAGTCGTACATGGATGGCCAGTGGCGCTGCGACAACCTGGTCGGCCTGATCCAGCTGCTGGTGCGCAACCGCGACCTGCTCGACGGCATGGAAAGCGGACTGGCCCGACTCGGCGGCATGGCGATGCGGCTGTGGCACGCGCTGCGTCGAAACACCCGCGACGGCAGCCGCCGCAACATCGCCGCGCACTATGACCTGGGCAACGATTTCTTCAGCCTGTTCCTCTCGGCGGACCTGATGTACTCCTCGGCGATCTGGAGCGACCCGGCCGACACGCTGGAAACCGCTTCCGCACGGAAGCTGGAGCGGATCTGCCGCCAGCTCGACCTCCAGCCCGCCGACCGGGTGATCGAGATCGGCACCGGCTGGGGCGGCTTCGCGCTGTACGCGGCGCAGCACTACGGCTGCCATGTCACCACCACCACGATCTCGCGCGAGCAGTATGCGCTGGCCAGCCAGCGCGTCGCCGAAGCCGGCATGGAGGGGCACGTCACCTTGCTGCTGGAGGATTACCGCGACCTCGAAGGCCAGTACGACAAGCTGGTCTCGATCGAGATGGTCGAGGCGATCGGCGCCCCGTATCTGGACGTCTATTTCGGCAAGCTCGGCAGCCTGCTGAAGCCGGAGGGCCTGGCGCTGGTGCAGGCGATCACCATCGAGGACCACCGCTACGCGCACGCGTTGAGGTCGGTCGACTTCATCAAGCGCCACGTGTTTCCCGGCAGCTTCATCCCCTCGATCAGCGCACTGCTCGCGGCCAAGACCCGCGCCAGCGACCTGGGCCTGATCCGACTGGAGGACTTCGGCAGTTCGTACGCGCAGACGCTCAAGGCATGGCGCGAGCGCTTCATGGCCCGCCTGCCGCAAGTGCGCGCGCAGGGCTTCGACGAACGTTTCGTGCGCCTGTGGGAGTTCTACCTGGCGTATTGCGAAGGCGGCTTCCGCGAACGCTCGATCGGCGTGGCGCACCTGTTGATGGCCAAGCCGGGTCATCGCCCTGCCGCATCGTCGCCGGGCCGGCCGGCATGAGTTTCTGGCTCAGCCTGATCGGCTACCAGGCCGTGTGGTTTGTCGCGGTGATCGGCGCAGGTCACGGGCTGGCGTGGCCGGGCGTGCTCGGCATGCTGGTCTACGCGCTGGTGCAGCTGGCCTGCGCCCGCAACCTCCGCGTCGATCTCGCCCTGATGGCCGCCGGGCTGGTGATGGGTTTCCTGCTGGACGGCACGCTCAGTCGCAGCGGGCTGGCCGATTACGCGGCGGGCTGGCCGAACCCGGCGCTGGCACCGGGCTGGATTCTCGCGCTGTGGGTGACCTTCGCGCTGACCTTCAGCCAGTCCCTGCGCTACCTGCAGACGCGGCTGTGGCTGGCGGCGCTGCTGGGGCTGGTCGGCGGTCCGCTGGCCTATCTGGGTGCGGCGCGCGGCTGGCAGGTGGTGACGTTTGCCGAACCGACGTGGCGCGCGCTGCTGGCACTGGCGCTCGGCTGGGCGCTGGCGACCCCGGCGCTGGCGTGGCTGGCGCGCCTCGGCCGCGCCTCGACGCAGCCGCGGCCGGCAACGCGAGGAGCCCGCGCATGAATCCCGGGTGGCAACTTCTGATCGTGTGGCTGCTGGCCGCGCTGATGATGACGCTGGGCTGGCAATGGCAGCGCAGGCGCAGCAATGCGGGCATCGTCGACGTGCTGTGGGCGGCGGGCGTGGGCGGCAGCGCCGTCCTGCTGGCGCTCACCGGCAGCGGTGCGCCGTGGACACGCGCGATGCTGGCATGCCTCGGCGGCGCGTGGGGCCTGCGCTTGTCCCTGCACCTCTGGCGGCGCGTGCGTGGCGAAGCGGAGGACGGTCGCTATCGCAACCTGCGCGCGCACTGGCAGGGCGCGCAGTGGAAGTTCTTCGCCTTCTTCCAGTTCCAGGCCTTCCTGATCGTGTTGTTCGCGCTGCCGTTCGCGGCGGTCGCGCGCAACCCGCAGGCGTCCGCGCCGTGGCTGGCCGCGGCCGTTGCCATCTGGCTGCTGGGCGTGCTGGGCGAATCGCTCGCCGATGCGCAACTGGCGCGCTTCCGCAACGACCCGGCCAACCGTGGCAAGACCTGCCGCGATGGCCTGTGGCGGCATTCGCGCCACCCGAACTACTTCTTCGAATGGCTGCACTGGTTCGCCTACGTCTGCCTGGCGGTCGGTTCGCCGATCGGCTGGCTGGCGTGGTCCGGGCCGGTAGTCATGTACGTGTTCCTGCGCTGGATCAGCGGCGTGCCATACACCGAGGCACAGGCGCTGCGCACGCGCGGCGAGGATTACCGCGACTACCAGCGCACCACGGCGATGCTTATTCCATGGTTCCCCAGGAGGACCCCGCGATGACCACCCCCGCTTCCACCGAACTGGCCAGCGAGCGGCCGGCGCCAGGCCTGCTGGGCATGGCCGAACGCGGCCGCATCCCCGACGCGCTGTTGCGCCAGGGCATCCGCCGACTGTGTGCGCAACGCCTGCGCGAGGAACAGGCCGGCGGCCTGGACGCGCAGGCCGAGCGATATGCGCAGCGCATCGAGATGCTGCGCCACAGCCCGGTGGCGATCCACACCGACGCGGCCAACGCGCAGCACTACGAGCTGCCGCCGGCGTTCTTCGAACTCTGCCTGGGCAAGCGCCTGAAGTATTCGTCCTGCTACTACCCGCGCGGCGACGAGTCGCTGGACCAGGCCGAGGAGGCGATGCTCAAGCTGTACGGCGAACGCGCCCAGCTCGCCGATGGCCAGTCGATACTCGAACTCGGCTGCGGCTGGGGCTCGCTGACCCTGTGGATGGCCGAGCATTTTCCGAGCGCGCGGATCACCGCGGTATCCAACTCCACCCCGCAGCGCCAGCACATCGAGGCGCAGTGCCGCCGACGTGGCCTGTTCAACGTGCAGGTGATCACCTGCGACGTCAACGCGCTGCAACTCGATCCGACGCAGTTCGACCGCTGCGTGTCGATCGAGATGTTCGAGCACATGCGCAACTACGAGACGCTGCTGAACCGCATCGCCGGCTGGCTGAAACCCGGCGGCAAGCTGTTCGTGCACATCTTCGCGCACCGCACGGCGATGTATCCGTTCGAGACCGAGGGCGACGACAACTGGATGGGCCGGCACTTCTTCACCGGCGGGCTGATGCCGGCGTCGGACACCTTGCTGTGGTTCCAGTCCGCGCTGCACATCGAGCAGCGCTGGCATGTCGACGGCACGCACTACCAGCGCACCGCCAACCACTGGCTGGCCAACCAGGATGCGCACCACGACGAGGTGATGAAGGTACTGGCGCAAGCCTACGGCAGCAAGGCCGCACCGCTGTGGTTCCAGCGCTGGCGCATGTTCTGGATGTCCTGCGCCGAGCTGTTCGGCTACGCCGACGGCCAGCAGTGGCTGGTCGCGCACTACCGCTTCGTGCGCCCCGCGGTCGACACCCGCCCCTCGATCGCCGCGGAGACGCCATGAGAATCCTGACGACCTTTTTGCTGGCCTGCCTCATGCTGTTCAACGTCAACACTTTCGCCAGGGAGCTGCCGCCGATCACGCCGGTGGCCCACGTCGACCTGCCCCGCTTCATGGGCGACTGGTACGTGATCGCCACCATCCCCACCCGCTTCGAGAAGAACGCGTACAACGCGGTCGAGGTCTACACGCTGAGGCCCGATGGCAACGTCGCCACCTCGTTCCACTTCCGCAACGGCAGCTTCGACGGCGAACGCAAGGAGATCCACTCCACCGGCTTCGTCAAGCCCGGCACCGGCAACGCGGTGTGGGGCGTGCAGGTGTTCTGGCCGCTGAAGGCGCAGTACATCGTGGCCTGGCTGAAGGACGACTACAGCCAGGTCATCGTGGCACGCGATGCGCGCGACTACATGTGGGTGATGGCGCGCACGCCGACCATCGCGCAGGCCGACTACGACGCGCTGCTGGCGCGGGTGCAGGCGCTGGGCTACCCGATGGACAAGGTGCGCAAGGTGCCCCAGCAAGCCAGACAATGACCGGACAACCCGCCGCGCCTGCCAGGAAGCCCCGCCGACGCGGGGCTTCTTCGTTCCGGCGAAGGTCCGGCCTCGTGGGCGCGCCGCGCCCTACGGTAAACTCCCACGCTCGCGGGCCTATAGCTCAATGGTTAGAGCAGGGGACTCATAATCCCTTGGTTCCAGGTTCGAGTCCTGGTGGGCCCACCATCCTGCGTACCTCGCGGCTACCCCTGTGCATGATGCGTGGCGCCCGCAATGCGCCGCCGCCTGAACGCCCGCTCCCCCCATGCACGTCGCCACCACCTGGCCCTAACGCCGCCGCGGGGATAGTGGGTCGCGACGGGTTGCAACGGCACGCCTGTCATCCCTATCGCAACGGAGTGACACGACATGAACGACGACCGCATCCAGGGCAACTGGAAACAGCTCACCGGCAAGATCAAGGCCAAGTGGGGCGACCTGACCGACGACGACCTGGCCCGGGCCGAGGGCAATACCGAATACCTGGTCGGCAAGGTGCAGGAGCGCTACGGCATCGCGCGCGACGAGGCCAAGCGCCAGGTGCGGGATTTCGAGCGGACGCTGTAATCCCGCCGGCATCGCACGGGATCGCTGCGGTTGCGGCGGCTCCGCGCGTCAGTCCTTCGGCGTCAGCTGCGGCACGTCCTGCGAGCCTTCCTCGCGGTCGCGGTACAGCGCGGCGCGCACCAGCAGCATCAGGGTGATCGGGGTGGTCAAGGTGAGGAACACGCCGATCAGCACCTCGTTGAAGATCGGCCGGCCGTGCAGCACCGAGAAGCAGGTGATCGAGGCGGCCAGCATGAAGAACGTGCCCAGCGTGGTGCCCAGCGTGGGTGCGTGCACGCGCTGGTAGAAGTTCTTCAGGCGCAGCAACCCGAGCGAGCCGACGAAGGCGAACAGCGCGCCGAGCAGCATCAGCACGGCGACGGCGATGGCTGCCCATGGCGGCAGGGCGTCGAGGTGGCTCATTCGATCACCTGCCCGCGCATCAGGAATTTCGACAGCGCCACCGTGCTGGCGAAGCCGAGCAGGGCGATGATCAGGCCGGCCTCGACGTAGAGCATGCTGCCGCTGCGGATGCCGATGGTCAGCAGCAGGATCATCGCGTTGACGTACAGGGCGTCCAGCGCCACCACGCGGTCCTGCGCGCGCGGGCCGCGCACCATGCGGATCAGCGAGAAGGCCATCGCCAGCAGCAGCAGGATCTGCGCCGCGCGGATCGACACGTCGAGCAGTTCGTGGCTCATTGGAAAACCTCCAGCAGAGGGCGTTCGTAGCGCTGCTTGATCGAGTCGATCCAGCCGGCCTCGTCGACCAGGTCCAGCACGTGGATCAGCAGGATGTTGGCGTCGGAGTCGTAGCTGACCCAGATCGTGCCGGGGGTGGAGGTGATGATGCACGACAGCACGGCCAGGCCGTAATGGTCGGTCAACTCCAGCGGGATCGCCACGAAACCCGAGTGCAACGGGCTCTTGTTGAACAGCACGATGCGCGCCACCGCGAGGTTGGAGCGCACGATGTCCAGCACCACGCGCACGAACAGGCGCAGCAGCAACGGATAGTGGCGCAGCCGCGCCTTGGGCGGGTCCAGCAGGTCGAGCATCCGGCCCAGCACGATGCCGAGCACGATGCCGAGCAGCACGGTGCCGGGCGACACGCTCTGGTTGAAGATCAGCCAGATCAGCGCCAGCAGCGCGGACAGCAGCGGATGCGGCAGCCAGCGGCGGATCATGGTGCGACCTCGGCGCCCGGCAGCACGGCGTGGATGTAGTTGCCCGGCGCATGCAGCTGCGCGGCGGTGTCGCGCAAGTAGTGCAGCGGCCGCTCGGGCCAGACCGTCAGCAGCAGGCACAGCCCCAGCAGCAGCGCGACGGAGACGCTCTCGGTGAGGCGCACCTTCGGAAAGATCCGCTCCGGCTCGACCCAGAAGATCTGGATGCCGGCGCGGCACAGCGCGGTCACGGTGCAGAAACCGGCCGCCACGACCAGCGCGAACAGCAGCTGCGCGCCGCGCCCGGCGTCATCGAGCATCGGCGCCAGCAGGGCGAACTTGGCCAGGAAACCGGACAGCGGCGGCAGCCCCGCCAGCAGCACCGCGCAGGCCGAGAAGCTCAGGCCCAGCATCGCGATCGGCGCCGGGATCACCACGCGGCTCTCGTCCTCCTGCGCGTACAGGCTCTCGTTCGCGGGGGTTTCGCCGGGCTGCTCGTATGGTTCCAGGCTCAGCGTGTCGTCGGTGTCGTCGTCGCCGTCGGAGGCGAGCAGGCCGGCAATCAGGAAGAACGCGGCGATCGCCAGGGTGGAGATCACCAGGTAGGCCAGCGCGCCGGCGGTCACCGCGCTCTGCTGCAGGCCGATCGCGCCGAGCAGGGTGCCGGCGGAGACCACCACGTTGTAGCCTGCCAGCTTGCCGAGGTCGCGCGCGCCCAGCATGCCGATGGTGCCGGCCACCAGCGTGGCCATGCCGCCCCACAGCATCCACGCGCTGCCGAAATGCGCCGAGGCGGGCCCGGCGCCAGCGCCGAACAGCAGCAGGCCGAGGCGCAGCAGCACGTAGATGCCGAGCTTGGTCATCAGCGCGAACATCGCGGCCACCGCCGGCGCCGCGGCCGCGTAGGTGCGCGGCAGCCAGAAGCCGAGCGGCCACATCGCGGTCTTGATCAGGAACGCCACGCCGAGCAGCGCCGCGCCCGCATGCAGCAGCGCGCGGGTGCGCTCCGGCACGTGCGGGATCAGCTCGGCCAGTGCCGCCATGTTGAGCGTGCCGGTGACGCCGAAGATCAGGCTGACGCCGAGCAGGAACAGCATCGAGGCGGTCAGGTTGACCGCGATGTAGTGCAGCCCCGCGCTGACCCGCCGCGCACCCGAGCCGTGCAGCGCCAGGCCGTAGGACGCCGCCAGCAGCACTTCGAAGAACACGAAAAGATTGAACAGGTCGCCGGTGAGGAAGGCGCCGTTCAAGCCCATCAGCAGGAACTGCAGCAGCGGCTGGAAATGGCCGCCGCGATGCTGCCAGCGACCCAGCGCATACGGCAGCAACGCCAGCGCCAGCACACTGGTGAGCAGCACCATCAGCGCGGAAAGCCGGTCCGCCACCAGCACGATGCCGAAGCGCGCCGGCCAGTCGCCGATGCGGTAGACCGCCGCCAGCGCGCCGTCGGCGGACACCTCCAGCAGCAGCGCGGCGGCCAGCAGCACCAGCGCCACGCACGAGGCGATACTCAGCGTCAGCGCCGTGCGCCGGCGCTTCTCGCCCACCAGCAGCTGCAGCGCGGCAATGAGCAGCGGCAGCAGGATCGGCGCGACGACCAGGTGCTGGCTCACGGCGTGCCGTCCTCGCCGTCGACGTGATCGTTGCCGGTCAGCCCGCGCGAGGTCAGCAGCACCACCAGGAACAGCGCGGTGGTGGCGAAACCGATCACGATCGCGGTGAGCACCAGCGCCTGCGGCAGCGGGTCGGTGTACTGCGCGACGTCGCCGGCCACCTCGTGCAGCACCGGATCGGCGCCGGTGCGCAGGCCGCCGATGGAGAAGATGAAGAGGTTCACGGCGTAGGAAATCAGGGTCAGCCCGATGATCACCTGGAAGCTGCGCGGACGCAGCAGCAGCCACACGCCGGAGGCAGCGAGAATCCCGATCGCGGCGGCCAGCACCAGTTCCATCAGCCCTCCCCTTCCGCGGCGGCGGCCGACACCTGGCGCGGACGTCGCAGCGACTGGTGCGCCAGCGCGATCAGCATCAGGATGGTCGCGCCCACCACCGTGGCGAACACGCCAAGGTCGAACAGCAGCGCCGTCGCCAGCGGCACGCGGCCGAACAGCGGCAGCGCCAGGTACTGAAAATGGCTGGTCAGGAATGGACGTCCAAACGCCAGCGAGCCCAGCCCGGTGAACAATGCCAGCAGCAGCCCGGCGCCGATCCAGCGCAGCGGCAGCACGCGCAGGTGCGACTCCACCCAGCGCGCGCCGCGCGCCATGTACAGCAGGATCAGCGCCACCGCCACGGTGATGCCGGCGACGAAGCCGCCGCCCGGCAGGTCGTGCCCGCGCAGGAACAGGTGCATCCCGAACAGCAGGATCACCGGCGCCATCAACTGGATGATCAGGCCGGGGATCATCAGGTAGTCGGTCAGCGAATGGTCCGCCGCGCGCCCGGGTTCATCCGCCTCCAGCGCGGTCTGCTGGCGCTGTTGCTCCGGTACGTGGATGCTTTCGGCGGCCGGGCGGAAACGGCGCAGCAAGGCGAACACGGTCAGCGCCACGATCGCCAGCACGCTGATCTCGCCCAGCGTGTCGAAGCCGCGGAAGTCGACCAGGATCACGTTGACCACGTTGTGGCCGCCGCCCTCGGTGTACGCCTGTTCGAGGAAGAAGCGCGAGATCGAATCGGCCACCGGATGCATCATCGCGGCGTAGGCCAGGCTGGCCACGCCGATGCCCACCGCCAGCGCGATCACGATGTCGCGGCGGCGACGGAAGCGCTGGCGCCGCCCCTCGGGCGCGAACCCGGCAATACGCTTGGGCAGCCAGCGCAGGCCGAGCAGGATCAGGATCGTGGTGACCACCTCCACCAGCAGCTGGGTCGCCGCGAGGTCCGGCGCCGACAGCCACACGAAGCTCACGCACGACACCAGCCCGGCGCCGCCGCTGAGCACCAGTGCGGCGAGGCGGTGGAACTTGGCCTGGGTTGCCGCGCCGATCGCGCAGGCCGCGCCGAGCAGCCACAGCAGCGCGAACGCCGGATCGATGCTGGACCAGTGCGGGCGAAAATCCAGGGGTGCCGTGGTTGCCGCCAGCACGGCGGCCAGCAGAGCGAGCAGCACGATCCACAGCAACTGCGACTGCAGCCGCCGGCTGGGATAGAGCCGCTCGATGCGCTGCGGCCAGTCCGCCGCGAACAGCGCCAGCGCTCGCTCGAACAGCCGCTTGCCGCTGAAGCGGCTGGTCAGCGGCGCCGTCTCGATGGTATCGAAGCGACGGCGCAGGCTGGCGAACAGCAGGCAGCCGGCGGCGAAGGCGAATACGCTCATCAGCAGCGGCGTGGTCAGGCCGTGCCACACCGCCAGGCTGTACGCCGGCATCTCCGCGCCGAGCACCGCGCCGGCCGCCGCGTGCAAGGTGGGTCCGATCACCCGCCCCGGCAGCACGCCCACCAGCAGGCAGGCCAGCGCGAGGAAGCCGATCGGGAAGCGCATCCACAGCGGCGGCTCATGCGGTTCGCGCGGCAGGTCGGTGGCCATGCGACCGAAGAACACGCCGCGCACGAAGCGGATCGAATAGGTCACGCCGAAGGCGCTCGCGGCCACCGCGATCACCACCGAGATCGCATCCAGCAGCGGCCCCTGCCGCACTGCCAGCGTCTCGGCGAAAAACATCTCCTTGGAGAGGAAACCGTTCAACAACGGCACCCCGGCCATCGCCGCGCCGGCCACCAGCGCCAGCGTGGCGGTGACCGGCATCACCCGGTACAGGCCGCCGAGCCTGCGCAGGTCGCGCGTGCCGGCCTCGTGGTCGACCGCGCCAGCGGCCATGAACAGCGAGGACTTGAAGGTGGCGTGGTTGACGATGTGGAAGATCGCCGCCACCACGCCCAGCGTGCTGCCCAGCCCCACCAACATGGTGATCAGGCCCAGGTGGCTGATCGTCGAATAGGCCAGCACGCCTTTCAGGTCCTGCTCGAACATCGCCGCGTAGGCGCCCAGGATCAACGTGACCAGGCCCACGCCCCCGACGATCCAGTACCACTGGTCGGTGCCGCCCAGCACCGGCCAGAAGCGCACCAGCAGGAACACGCCAGCCTTCACCATGGTGGCCGAATGCAGGTAGGCCGACGCCGGCGTGGGCGCCGACATCGCCTGCGGCAGCCAGAAGTGGAACGGGAACTGCGCGCTCTTGGTGAACGCGCCGAGCAGGATCAGCAGCAGGGTCGGCGTGTACCACGGGTGCGCGCGCACCGCCTCGCCCGCGGCGAGGATCGCGTCCAGTTCATAGCTGCCCGCGATGTGCCCCAGCAGCAGCATGCCGGCGAGCAGGCAGAAGCCGCCGCCGGAGGTGACGATCAGCGCCATCCGCGCGCCGTCGCGCGCGGACGCGCCGTGGTGCCAGTAGCCGATCAGCAGGAACGAGAACAGGCTGGTCAGCTCCCAGAAGAACACCAGCTGGATCACGTTGCCGGACATCACGATGCCCAGCATCGAACCCATGAACGCCAGCAGCAGCGCGAAGAAGCGCGCCAGCGGATCGTCCGGCGACATGTAGTAGCGCGCGTACACGCCCACCAGCGCGCCGATGCCGCAGATCAGCAGCAGCATCAGCCAGCTGAAGCCGTCCACTCGCAGCACCAGGTCCAGACCCAGCGACGGTGCCCACGCGATGGTCTGGCGCAGCACCTCGCCGGCGAAGATCGCCGGGGCCAGCCACAACGAAAGCCCCAGGCCGAGCAGCGCGGTGCCGGTCATCAGCCAGGCGGCGCGGTTGTGGCCGCGCTCGCGCATCAGCCACGTCGCCGCGGCCGCCGCGAAGGGCAGGCAGAGGATGGCGCCTGGGATGAGGTTGTCGGGCATCGCTCACTGCGTTCGATGGAAAGATCGTCGGTGTCGCCCGTCACCGGACCGGCGCCCGGGTGCATCACGCACGGCTACCGCCTCGAACCAGCTGTCATGCAGGCGCGCGGCATGGCAGGCCATCGTCGCGATCACCCGCATGCACTCACCTCTGGGCTGGGAGCGTGGCGGCCAGAACCGTCCGGACTCCTCGCCCGATTCTATCGTTCGCCGCGCGCAAGCGGCAACGGCCCTGCACGGCGCTTGCACACCACCTGTTCGTACCATCACCCGTGGAATCCCGGGATGGCCGCGCGCATGCGTTGCCTCGCACCCATCCGGAGACATGATCGATGACCTGTCCACCTCTTCGTCGGCCCCGCCGCGCGCTGCGCCTCGCCGCTCTCCTGCCGCTGGCGCTGGGCAGCGGCCTCGCCTGCGCGCAGCAGTCGCCTGCACTCGATCGCGTCAGCCTGTGGCTGGGCGGCTACGACGCGCACGTCGACACCACGATCGGCGCCAGCGATCCGGGCGGCCGGTACGGCGGCAACTTCAGCCTGGAGAACGATCTCGGCTTCAACGACCGCAAGCGCGTGCCGCGCGCGCGACTGGATTTCCTGGTCGGCGACAGCCAGGGTTTCTCGCTCGACTACTACAGCGTCAACCGCTCGCGCAGCCAGAGCCTGGCGCGCTCGATCAGCTACGCCGGCAACGACTACGAGGCCGCCGCCACGGTGCGCGGCAAGTTGAACTTCGATTTCGGCAGCGCCTCCTGGCGCTGGTGGTTCGGCCACGGCAACGACGTGTTCGGGCTGGGCCTGGGCGGCGCCTACTACCGCGTGCATGCCGCCATCAGCGGCGAGGCCAGCGTCAACGGCGAGCCGGTCGGGCAGGTCTCCTCCGGCACCAGCGACGGCGCCTGGGCACCGATGCTGCAGCTCGGCTGGCGCCATGCGTTCAACGACCAGTGGCGCATGTATGCCGACGCCGCCGGGGTGAAGAAGAACGGCGGCCGGCTCAGCGGCCACATCGTCAACGCCGCGCTGGGCGTGGAATGGCTGCCGTGGCCACACCTTGGCTTCGGCGCCGAATACGGCTACAGCCGCGTGGTGCTGCACCAGCGCAAGCACGCCTACCACGCCAACCTCGACATGAAACTGGACGGCCCCTCGCTGTTCGTCCACCTGCGCTTCTGAGGCGTGCCGCCGGCGCATGAGCGGATAGGCACGCCGGCAGCGTTGGTGCATCATCGAGGCTCCGACGAGCCGTCCGGACACGGGCGCGGCAAGGGGAAACGATGCCAAGGCGGTTTGCCACCACCATCGCGCTGACGCTGTGCACCGTGGCCATCGTCCTGCCGCTGGTGGCGGCACTGCTGATCGCCCGCCACCAGTCGATGGAGGAAGCCGGCGCCCAGGCATCGAACATCGCCAGCGCCATCATCCATCGCACGGAAGCGGTGGGCGAACAGTCCGCGGCCGCCTATCAGCGGTTGACCGAGTTGAATCCCTCCGGCACGTGCTCCGAGGCCAAACGCGCGCAGTTGCGCCGGATTCTGCTGGATTACGACTACGTGCAGGCGGCCGGCTACGTCTCCGGCGATCGCATCACCTGCTCGGCCATCGGCCCGCAGGCCGACGGCCTGCAGATGGGGCCACCGGCGTACGTGAGCCCGAAGGGCACGCGGGTGCACTTCGGGGTCTCCATCGACGGCAGCCGTCCGTTCGTGGTGCTCAGCGGCGACCATTACGCCACCGCGGTTCACCCGGACAACCTGCTGGTCGAAACGCCTTCCGTGCCGGGCCTTGCGCAGGGCGTGTTCGGGCGCAGCGCCGGCAAGGTCTGGGCCCGTGACGGCCACTTCGACCCGGCATGGCTGGAGCAGCACGGCAAGGCTGCCCGCGCGATCTTCTACGACGGCGGCTACCTGGTGGCGATCCAGGGATCGGAGCGCTTCGACGTGGGCGCCTACGCGGCAATTCCGCGTGCCTACCTGAGCTCCCGCCTGCGCGAGCTCGCCCTGTTGCTGCTTCCCGTCGGGCTGGCACTGGGCGCGGCGTTGGTCGGCGCGATCGTCATGTTCGCGCGCCAGCGTGCGTCGCTGCCCGCGTTGCTGCGGGCGGCGCTGAACCGGCAGGAGTTCGTGCTGTACTACCAGCCGATCGTCGAGCTGGGCTCCAACACGATAGCCGGGGCCGAGGCACTCTTGCGCTGGCCCGCCAACAAGCAGATCGGCATGCGCCCGGCGCTGTTCGTGCAGGCCGCGGCCGACTGCGGACTGACCGCCCGCTTCACCGAATACGTGCTCGCCCGCGTCGCCATCGACGGGCCACGCTTCTTCAGTCGATATCCGGGCTGCTACATCAGCGTCAACCTGGCGCCGAGCGACCTGCTGTCCGGCGCAGTCGTCGAGCACCTGCAGCGCCTGCTGACCACGCCCGGCATCGGCGTGCACAACATCGTGGTGGAGGTGACCGAGAGCTCCTTCGTCGACCCGGCCAGCGCCAACCGCACGATCGCGCGCATCCATGCGCTGGGCATCCGGGTGGCGATCGACGACTTCGGCACCGGCTTTTCCGGCCTGTCGCAATTGACCCAGCTGCGCGCCGATTGCCTGAAGATCGACAAGATCTTCGTCGACGCCATCGGCACCGGGTCGGTCACCAGCGAAGTGGTGCTGCACATCATCGCGATGGCGCGCTCGCTCAAGCTCACGCTGATCAGCGAAGGGGTGGAGACCCACGCCCAGGCCGAGTTCCTGCGTCAGCACGGCGTGGCGTTTGCCCAGGGCTGGCTGTTCGGCAAGGCGCAGCCGCTGGACGAGCTGTTGCGCCCGGCCGGGCCCGACTGATTGCCGGCGGCACCCGGTCGAGCGCCTCCGCGCGGACCGCGCAGCCACCGGCTCTTGACGTGTCGACTGCGCTATAAGCACTTCTTAAGCCGACGCAGGGATAATCTCCCGGCCAGTCGCCGCCACACGGGGTCCGTTCGTGCACATCATCCTGGTCGAGGACGACGTCCAGCTCGGCGCCGCGATCCAGCGCGCGCTGGAACGCCTCGCCTATACGGTGAGCTGGCTGCGCGACGGCCGCGAGGCGCTGATCGCGCTGCGCGACGAGACCGCCGACCTGGTGCTGCTCGACCTCGGCCTGCCCGGCAAGGACGGTCTCGAGGTGCTGGTCGAGGCCCGCCGCACCCACGTCACCACCCCGGTGATCGTGATGACCGCCCGCGACGGACTGCAAGCGCGCGTGCACGGGCTCGACGCCGGCGCGGACGACTACCTGATCAAGCCGTTCCACCTGGACGAGTTGTGCGCGCGGATCCGCTCGCTGAGCCGGCGCGCGCAGGGTCTGGCGGTCAATCGCATCGAGGTCGGTGCGCTGACGCTGGACCTGGGCACCTCGCAGGTGACCTTCCGCGGCGAAGTGATCGAACTGACCCGGCGCGAGTTCGCCTTGCTGCAGATCCTGCTGGAGCGCGCGGGCAAGCTGGTGCGTCGCGAAAGCCTGATCAACTCGTTGTATGGTCTGGACAACGTGGTCGGCGACAACGCGCTGGAGGTGCTGGTGCACGTGCTGCGCAAGAAGCTCAGTTATGACACTGTCCGCACGGTGCGCGGATTCGGTTACATGATCCCGCGGGAGATCGAATGATCCAGCCGAGCCTGCGTGGCCGGCTGCGCTGGCTGATCATCCTGGTGATGATCGCGGTGCTGCTGCCGTTGGCGGTGTTCAGCTTCCGGCGCACCATGCAGGAGGTCAACGAACTCTCCGACGGGAGGCTGGCGCAGTCAGCCCGTACGCTGCAGGTCATCATCGGGGAAGAAGGCGCCGAGGCGCTCGACGGTCACGATCAGGAAGACAAGCTGGTGCCGATCGAAGTGCCGGAAGCGTCGGCCGTGCAGCGACGCCGGTACCCGTTTGAATCGGAAGTCGGCTTTCAGGTGTTCGATGCTTCTGGCCGGATGATCATGGCCACCGCCAATCTCGCCGCGCTGCCGCCTCCGGGTGTCGCCGATGCCAATTTCCGGGACATCGACGCCCGCGGGTATCACTGGCGTCTGTTCACCCTCAGGGACACCGCCGATGGGGTGGTGATCCGCACCGGTGAACGCTACGACAGTCGTCACGACATCCTGCGCGCATTGTGGTTCGACCATGCCTTGTCCTTGCTGATCGGCTTGCCGCTGCTGGCGTTGCTGGTGGGCTGGGCGGTGAAGCGCGGACTGCGTCCGCTGGAATCGCTCGCCGGTGCGCTAGGCTCGCGTTCGCTGGGCAGCCGGGAACCGATCGTGCTGGAGCGCGCACCGCTGGAATTGCAGCCCGTGCTCGATGCACTGAACGGACAGCTGCAACGCCTCGCCGATGCACTGGAACGCGAGCATCGTTTCAGCGCGGATGTCGCGCACGAGCTGCGCACGCCGCTGGCCTCGATCATGCTGAACATCGAAAGCGCCACGGCCACCAGCGATCCCGATGAGGCCACCACGAGTCTGGCCGGTGCACGCCACAACGTGGCCGCGCTGGCGCGGCGGGTCGAACAGCTGCTGGCACTGGCCAGGCTGGAATCCGGCACGGAGCTGGAGCAGCGCCAGTCCATCGACCTGGTCGGCGTGGCGATCGACGTGATCGAGGAGCTGACCCCGGTGATTTCCGAATGCGGCGCCGAGCTGGGTTTCAGCCACGACGACCGGCCGGTGCGGGTGCTGGGCCACGAGGCCGCGCTGGCCGCGCTGCTGCGCAACCTGGTCGAGAACGCCATGCGCCACGTGCCCGCCGGGGGCCAGGTGCAGCTGTCGATTGCGCAGGGCGTGGTCACCACCACCATCGACGTGGCCGACGATGGCCCCGGCATCCCGCCCGAACGGCGCGCCGCGGTGTTCGCCCGCTTCCATCGCGAATCGAGCAGCCGCGGCGAAGGCTACGGCCTCGGCCTGTCGATCGTGCAGCGCGCCGCCGAGCTGCACGGCGCGACCATCGAACTGCTCGACTCGCCGTTCGGCCAAGGGCTGCGCGTGCACGTGAGCATTCCGCGCAATACCTGAGCTGATGGCGACTTTGCTCAGCCGCCCCTCCACTTTTCCACCGTGCCCCCCTGAGCTTCGGCCCTACGGGGCTGGGCTCAGCGCGAACGGAATTTCCGGCTGAGCGAAGTCGCCAATCAGGGCACCTGATACACCGCCGTCCGGCCGGCGAATCCATAAGCCGGATGAAAGCCGTCCGCCCGGAGAATGCCGGCCAACCCCACCGGCCGATTTGCACCGGTGGCTCGACAACCCGGACGCGGCGAAAACAGACATGAACGAAGCGGGGAAAGCGGGCAGCCAGGTGGTGCCCGTGCTCATGTATCACAACATCGCGTCGGTCCCACCAGGGCTGCGCACCTACCGCAGCCTTTATGTCAGCCCGGCGAAGTTCGCGCGGCAGATGTGGTTGCTGCACCAGCTGGGCTACACCGGCTTGTCGATGTCGGCCGCGTTGCCGTTCCTGCGCGGGGAGCGCCAGGGTCGCGTGGTCGCCATCACGCTCGATGATGGCTACGTCGACAATCTCGACGCGGCGCTGCCGGTGCTGCAGTCGTTCGGTTTCAGCGCCACGACCTACATGGTCAGCGGCAGCATCGGCCGCTTCAACACGTGGGACGCCGAACGGCTCGGCATCCGCAAGCCGCTGATGTCGGCCGCGGACATGCGCCGCTGGAACGACGCCGGCATGGAGATCGGCGCGCACACGCGCAGCCATCCGCGGCTCAGCCAATGTACGGACGCCGCCCTGCACGGCGAAATCCACGGCTGCAAGTCCGACCTCGAGGACCGCCTCGGCTGCGCGGTGACCCAGTTCTGCTACCCCTACGGCGACGCCGACGAACGCGTGGTCGCGATGGCCCGCGCAGCCGGCTACGCGGCGGCCACCACCACGCGACGGGGGCGCGCCGTGGCCGGCGCCGACCTGTGGCGACTGCCGCGGATACAGGTGGCGCGGCACCACCTGCTGCCGCAGTTCGCGGCGCGCGTGCTGACCCGCTACGAGGATCGCCGCGCATGAAGTTCCTGCTGGTCGGCACCAACCCGGAGCACACCGGCGCGGCCACCCATTTCGTCGCGCTGGCGCAGGCGCTGGCCGAGGCCGGCCATGAGGTCGGCGTGGTCACGGCCGCCGAGGGACTGATCGAACAGCAGCTAGCCGACACCGCGGTGCAGCTGCACCGCGCCACGTTCCGCAACGCGCTGGACCTGCGCGGCTACGTCGCAGTGCTGCGCACGGCGCGACAACTGCGGCCGCACTGGCTGGTCGGCAACTTCGGCAAGGAGTACTGGCCGCTGATCGTGATCGGCCGGCTGCTGCGCATCCCGGTCGTGCTGTTCCGCCACCGCGTGCCGCCGATGAAGCACGTCTCGGCCTGGTTGCTGCCGCGGCTGGCGCACCGCTTCTTCGCCGTGTCGCGCCACGCGCGCCGCGCCTACCTCGAACGCGGCGTGCCGCCCAGCCTGGTGCAGGTGCTGTACAACCCGGTGAACATGGCGCTGTGCCGGCACGACCCGGTGCAGCGCAGCGCAATCCTGCGCAGCCTGGACATCTTCGGCGACCCCGTCGTGCTCGGCTACTGCGGCCGGATGCAGCGGGGCAAGGGCATCTTCACCCTGTTCGACGCCGCCACCGCGGCGATGGCGCAGCAGCCGCAGCTGCATTGCCTGTGGCTCGGCGACGGCCCGGATGCGCAGGCGCTGCGCGAGCGCGCTGCCGCGCATCCGCTGGGTAGCCGCCACCATTTCCAGGGCTGGGTCAACGACATCCACCCGTACTACAGCGCCATGTCGATGCTGGCCTTCCCGTCCATCGCACCGGAAACGTTCGGCCGTGTCTCGGTGGAAGCGCAGGCCGCCGGCCTGCCGGTGCTGGCCAGCGACATCGGCGGCATCCCGGAAACGCTGCAGCCAGGCATCACCGGCGCGCTGCTGCCGCCCGGCGACGTCGAGGCGTGGCGCGTGGCCATTCTGGATATGTGCAACGCATCGCGCCGGCTGCCGATGGGCGTGGCGGCCGAGGCGTTCGTGCGCGAGCATTTCAGCACGGGTGTGATCGCGGCCCACTTCGTGCAGCTGCTGAACGCCGCCACCACGACGTCCCGCACGAAAGGTATCCGTCGGCATCGGCCCCGCCGGAAGCGACACTGGCCGGGCTGAACACGCCACCACCGAACTAAGCGTCACCGAAGCTTGTTCGGCGAAGCTGACCTTCCCCTCACGAAGGAAGGAAGCACCATGCGCAATGTACTTGTCACGTCCACCTTGCTGGCGCTGCTCGCGGCCGGCGCCTTGCCGACGGCTCACGCCGCAGCGGCGGCAAATCTGCAGGCACAGGCAAAGATCGACATGCCGCATGCCCGCGAGATCGCGCTGAAGACGTATCCTGGCCGCATCGTCAAGGAAGAACTGGAGCGCGAGCCCGGCGGCAGCGGCCTGCGTTATTCGTTCGACATTACCTCGGCCAGCGCAACCCACGAAATCGGCGTGGACGCGAAAACCGGCAAGGTGGTGGAGAACTCGGTGGAAGGCGCGGACGACGACTGAGCGCGCTCCACCGGCGGCTCGGCCGATCCGTCGGCCGGGCCGTCTTTGCGTCCGCGCCCAGGCACGCGCCGTCTACCGATTAACCTGATACTCACGGCTCCATAAGCGTGCTGTAAGCGACGCGCTTCATGCTGTAGCCATGACCGCCATCGACAGCATCCGTTCTCTCGTCGCCGCGCCACTGCCGGCAGCTGAATCCCGCAAGGCTTCCATCTCATGGAATGCGCGGGGGCGCACATGGGTGGCCGCGATCCTTCGCCGTCGCCTGCAGCGAGCAGGCCGAGGCCTGTGCGAGCCCGGCGGGTTGCCGCGCACAGGCATTCACCGGGTGCTGGTGTGCCGGCCGAACCATCGGCTCGGCAACAGCGTGCTGATCAGCCCGCTGATCGCGGAGATCGAGACGCTCTATCCAGGCGCCGAGATCGACATCCTCGGCAGCGACGCCAGCGCGTGCCTGTATGCCAACCGGTTCAGCGTGCGCACCGTGTTCGTGCTGCCGGGGAAGATCGCCCGTCATTTGTGGCAATCGGCAAGCGTGCTGCGCGCCCTGCGGCGATGCCGCTACAACCTGGCCATTGATGCCTGTAACGGATCGCAGTCCGGTCGCATCGTGCTGGCGCTGGCGCAAGCCCGATACAAGGCGGGATTTCCCGACCCCCAATTGAATCCTGCATCGGCGTGGCACGCCCTGACCTGGCCCGATCACCTGGCGCATCGCGGTGTATTCCTGCTGCGTCAGGCTTGTGCCCGGGCGGCGCAGCCGGACTATCCACCGCTCAACCTCGATCTGACGCCCGATGAAAAGCGTGCGGCGGCCCAGGTCATGGCAAGGCTGTGCGGTGGTTCGCGCGAACATGGCGGGGCAACGGTGGGCATCTTTTCCAACGCGACCGGTGCCAAATACTACGGGGAAGACTGGTGGCAGAGCTTCGTGGATACCTTTCAGTTGCTATGCCCGCAGGTCAGGCTGGTGGATTTGCTGGCGGCGCATGGGCGCTCGCAACTGGGTTCGCGGCTGACGCCGTTCTATTCGCAGAGCCTGCGCCGGCTGGCCGCGATGACGGCCTGCATGGATGGCGTGATCAGCGCCGACTGCGGCGTCATGCACCTGGCCACCGCCAGCGGCACACCCACGCTGGGGTTGTTCTCGGTCACTGATCCGGCCAAATACGCACCCTACGGCGGCGCCAATGCCGCGCTGGATACGCGCGCGATGGATGCGGTGGGCGCGGCGACGGCAGCCGCGCAATGGTGCAGCACACGCTTGCGGGCGCAGGGGTTGCGGGCGCAGGGGCCAGAGTCACTTTTCGCATGCGAAAAGTGACTCGACCGCTCGTGAGCTCGAGCTAGCGCTGCCCCACCGTCAGGATGCCGAAGCTGTCCGGCGCGATCGGGTGTCGGCCATTCGGCCGCAGCTTGGTGCCGAAGCGCGCGGCGGAGAGGTAAAGCCGATGCAGTTTCGGATCCAGTGCCAGCGTGCGGGCGCTGACCTGGCTGGGGATGGTGGCGCTCACGTGGTAGTGATCAGCATCATCCTGCCGCACGGCGGTGATCGTGCCGCTTTCGCCGTTGGAGCTGTAGATCGTCGACGTGGCGGCATCGAAGACCACCGCGTCGGGGCCGTCGCCGATCGCCACGGTGGCGACCTGATGCCCGTCGGTCGCATCAGTGACGGCCATCACTCGGTTGTCGCAAACCGAGAACAGGCGATGGTGGCGCGTGTCGATGGCCAGGCCGCTGGGTGACTGGCACGGGGCCAGTGACCACACATGCAGCACCCGGTTGCTGGCGGTATCGATCTGCACCAGTTCGGACTTGTCCTCGATGTTTGCGTAGACGTGGCCCGCGCCATCGGAGACGGCGAACTCGGGTTTTCCCGGCAGTTCGATGGTGGCGACCACGGCGTCTTTGGCCGGGTCGATCACGCTGGCCGAGTCGCTGTGTCCATTGAAGGTCAGCACATGTTTCGAGGCGCTATCGTAGAGAATGGCGTCCGGGTTTTTGCCGGTGCCGGCGATCGTTGCGACGGTTTTCAGCGTGGCCAGGTCGAACACGGTTACCGACGCCGCCTTGCCGTTGCTGGTGAATCCGCGATTCAGACTGGGCGCCAGCGCGATCCCGTGCACGCCGGGGGTGTCGGCGATCGTGCCGATCTGCTTGTCGCGATCGACATCGATCACCAGCACGCGATCGCGGCGGCTGACAAACAGGTGTCGATGCGCCGCGTCGAAAGCGAGGTAATCCCAGCCGCCGGTGCCACCCAGCCGCAGCGTCGAAAGCACATGCGGCGCGGGCGTCGGCGCCGCTGCCGCGTGACTGGCGATGGGCAGCGCCAGCAGCAGAGCGGTAGGCAGGAGTGAACGAAGCAGTCTTTGCATGGCAGTCACCTTGAAGGTTGGTTACGGGACCATCAGCCGGCGGGCGCAGCGTTGATGGCATCTTGACGCGGCGCAGCCTTGTCGCGCCGGCGCAACAGCGAATACAGCACCGGCATCACCAGCAGCACCAGCGGCAGCTGCACCAGCATGCCCGAGATGATGGCAATCGCCAGCGGCTGCTGCATCTGCGAGCCCTGGCCGATGGCGAGCGCCAGCGGCAGCAGGGTCAGGATCGCCGCCAAGGTCGACATCAGGATCGGTCGGGTACGGTGCTCGCCGGCGGCGTGCAGGGCAGCGTGCAGCTCGCATTCCTTTTCAGCTTCCTGCAGCTCGGAGAAATAGAAGATCGCCAGCTCGGTGACGATGCCCACGATCATCGTCATGCCCATCATCGCCGAGATGTTCAGTTCGATGCCGGTCGCCCACAGTCCCACGAACACGGCGGGAATGGCCAGCAGCGGCATCGCCAGGATGGTGATGGCCACGCGGAAGCTCTCGTACAGGAACAGCAGCAAGGTGAACACCAGCGCGATCGCCGCCGCCATCATGATCATCAGTCCGCGAAACGCCTGTTGTTGCTGCTGGTAGGTGCCGCCCAGCTGGTAGACCACGCCCTTGGGCAGCAGCCCTTTGGTATTCATCGCCTTTTTCACGTCGGCGACGGCCGAACCCAGGCTGCGACCGCTGAGGCGACCGGTCACCGAGACCGTGCGCTTGAGGTTGATCCGCGTGATCTCCGGCTGGCCCTGCACCTGGGTGACGGTGGCCACCCGCGACAGCGGCAGCATGTGGCCATCGGGCGCGCGGATCAGCAACTGCTCGATCTGTTCGATACGCTGGTGCGCGCTCTCCGGCAGCCGCACGCGAACACCGACCAGTTTCTCGCCCTCGGGCATGCGGGCGGCGACCGTGCCGTCGACCGCCGCGGCCACCTGGTCGGTGACGCTGACCGGATCGAGACCCTCGATCGCCGCCTTGGTTTCATCCACCTTGATGGTGAGCGCATCGCCGGCCGGGTTGATGCCGTCAAGTACGCTGACCACGCCGTTGATCTTGCCGATGTTCGCCGCGACCTTTTTGGCGGTGGCGTTCAGCGTGGCGGCGTCGGCGCCGGAGAGCTGCACGTCGATGGGCTGCGGCACCGCGACCAGGTCGCCGATCAGATCTTCCATCAACTGCGCCACGTCGACATCCAGGCCCGGCACCTGCTTTGCCACCTGGCTGCGCACCTTTTCCATGACCTGTTCGGTCGAGGGGCGCGAGCCGGTTTTCAGGCGCACGAAGAAGTCACCCGTGTTCGCTTCGGTCAGGCCACCGCCCAACTGCAGGCCGGTACGCCGCGAGTAGGTGTCGACGTAGGGATTGGCGCGGATGATGGTTTCGACCTGACGCAGCAGGCGGTCGGTTTCCTCCAGCGAGGTGCCCGGTGGCGACCGGTAGTCGAGGATGAAGCCGCCCTCGTCCATCTTCGGCATGAAGCCGGAGCCGACCTGGGTGTAAGCCAGGCCGCCCAGGGCGAGCAGCGGGATGACGATCACCAGCACCAGCCACGGCCGCTTCAATCCGCGCGCCAGCGTGCTCTGGTAACCGGCCATCATGCGGCGGGTGAAACGGCCCTGCTCGGGCTCGGCCAGATGCTTCTTGTCCAGGAAACGCTCGGCCAGCAGCGGCACCGCGACCCAGGTCAGCAGGTAGGAAATGATCAGCGCGCTGGCCATGGTCAACGACAGCGCCTTGAAAAAGGCGCCGGTGACACCGGTCAGGAACGCCAGCGGCAGGAAGATGATGACAGTGGCAGCGCTGGAGCCGGTCAGCGGCCGGGTAAATTCCCATGCCGCCCCGGCCACGCGCTCATGGATCTCGCCGGCACCGCCGCCGACCCGGCGCATGATGTGTTCAAGCATCACGATGATGTCGTCGATGATCAGGCCGACCGCCGCCGCCATGCCGCCCAGGGTCATCATGTTGAAACTCATGCCGAGCACGGACAGCAGCAACATGGTGATCGCCAGTACCGAGGGCACCACGATCAGCGCGATCAGGATCACCCGCGTGTTGCGCAGGAACAAGAACAGGATCAGTCCGGCCAGCACGATCCCGATCAGGATCGCATCGCGCACGCTGCTGGCGGCCGCCGTCACCAGCTGGGTCTGGTCGTACCAGTTGGCAATGTGCACGCCCGCGGGCAGCTGCGGCGCGTAGTCGGCCAGCTTCTGCTTCACGTCCTTGGCGATCTGCACGCTGTTGCCGCCGGGCTGCTGGTAGACCTGCAGCAGCACCGCGTTCTGGCCGTCGGCGTTGACCCGGATCCACTGCGGCACATGGCTGAGGCTGACGCGCGCCACGTCCTTCAGGCGAACGACGCCGCCGGGCACCGCCTGCACCACGATGTCACCCAGCGCGGCGAGGGTGGTCGGTTGATTGTTGGCCAGCAGCAGGTACAGCTTGTAATGATCCGAGACGCGGCCCATCGCCTGGATCGTGGCCGCGTTGCTGACCGCCTTGGTAACGTCGGCCAGGCTCAGGCCCAGCGCGCGCAATTTGTGCGGATCGACGTCGGCGTGGAATTCGGCGACCTCGCCACCCTGCACGTCGACGTGCGCGACGCCGGTGATCGAGCTGAGCAGCGGCCGCAGCTGGTACTCGGCCAGGTCGTGCAGGTCGCTCGGCGAGAGCGTGTGCGAGCGCAGGCTGTAACCGAGTTCGGGAAAGGTGGTGGGGTCCATGCGCCGGGTGCTCAACTGCGTGCCGGCGGGCAGCTGCGCCAGCACCTGGCCGGCGGCGCCGTTGATCTCCTGCAGCGCCGCGTTCATGTCGAAGCCCCAGTCGAAGGTCACCTCGATCTGCGCACTGCCACGGCTGGTGGTGGACTTCACGTCGCGCACGCCGCGCACCCTGCGCACCGCGACCTCGACCGGCGTGGTCACCTGGATCGCCATCTGGTCGGCCGGTCGGTCGCCCGCGTCGATGGTCATCTGAATGCGCGGAAAGGCGACGTTGGGAAACAGTGCCACCGGCATGAAGAACGCGCTGGCGATGCCGCCCATGGCCAGCATGAAGGCCAGGAACAGCAGCGAGCGGCGGTGCCGCTGCATCCAGATGCTGAAGTTCACTTCGACGAACCCGCGCTGGCCGGAGCCTGCGTCGCGGCAACCGTCGAACTCGCCGCGACGGGCCGATGGGCGTCGATCTTCTGCGTACTGACCGCGACCGCGTCACCGTCGCTGAGCTCGTAGACGCCCAGCACCACGATCGGCGCCTGCGGATCGATCGATCCCTGCACCCCGACGGTAGTGCCGTCAGGGCTGCGCAGCGTCACGTCGACGCGTTTGGCGTGGCCGTCATGGACCTGGAACAGGTAATCGCCCTGGTTGTCATGCAGCACCGCATCACGCGGCACGGCCCACGCCTGGAAATCGCTGGCGTCGATCTGCGCCGTCACGGCAGCCCCGGCCACCAGCCTGGCGCCCGCGCTGGCCGGCAGTTCGACCTGCGCCGGCAGCAGATGCGTCTGCGGATCGATCGACTGGCCGATCATCCGCAGGGTACCGGTGAAGCTTTTGCCCGGTCCGTACACGCTCTTCAATTGCACTGGCATGCCCGCGTGCAGCTTGCCGCCGCTCTCCGGTTGCACTCCGAGTTGCGCCACCAGCGCGTGCGCCGGCGTGAAGTCCAGCAGCGGTGCGTTTGCCGCCACGCGCTCGCCCAGGCCCACCCGCAACGCGGTCACCACGCCGTCGGTCGGCGCCGTGACCGCGTGGCTGGCGCTGCCGCCGCCGATCGCTTGCTGGGCGTTCAGCGCCGCCTGCGCATCAGTCAGACTCTTGCGCGCGGCGGCTACCTGGGATTGCGTGGCCAGCCGCTGCGCCGCGAGTTTTTCAGTGCGCTGCAAGTCGCCGCGCGCCAGCCCCAACGCCGCCTGCGCCTGCTCATACGCCTGGCGGGTGGCCGGGTCGGCACTGACCGTCAGCAGCGACTCGCCGCGCTGCACGCGCTGTCCCGCGCTGGTCGTCACACTCACGATCTGGCCGCCATAGGCCAAGCTCAACGTGCGCGCGCGATGCGGGTCGCTTATCGCCGTGCCGACGGCGTCGATGGTGTCGTGGAAGGTCTGGCGCTGCGGCAGCACGGTGGTGACGGTCACCGTATTGCTGTCGTCGGTGGCCGTGGGCGTGTCTGCGCCGCTGCAGCTCGTCAGCAGGATAAATACCGCCAAGGCGCCGAGGTACGAAATCAGGCGGCGGTTGGTCATGGCGGAGGTTTCCTGGTGACGGGAATGTCGGTATTGCCCAACAGCGCCTGCAGCGCAATCGCCGCCTTGGCTCGTTGCTGGCGAAAGGCGAGCAAGTCGAGATCGGCGCTGAGCACGTTGCTGCGAATGGCCAGGTAGGTGGGCCAGTCCAGCAACTGCTCGCGCCAGGCCTGTTCGGCCGAGCGGCGAGCGGCGTCAAGCTGGTGTACGTGGGCGACGAGTTGTGCGCGTTGTTGATCCAGCGTGGCCAGGTCGGCCTGCGTTCGCTGCACGTCACTGCGGGCGGTCAGCACGCGTTCGTCGTAGGCATTCTTGAGCTGGACGCGGGTGGCACGTTCGATCGCGATATTGCCGCGATTGTGGTTGAACAGCGGCAGGCTGATACCAATGCTGAAGCCCTTGGTGTAGATGGCGCTGGTGTCGCGTGCGGTGTTGAAGCCGAGCGTCAGTGCAGGGAACTGCGCCAGGATGGCGCCGCGCAATTTGGAATTCTGCGCGGCATAGCCGGCTTGCAGCGCGAGCAGGTCCGGCCGCCGCGCAGGCAGGTCGGTCAACGCCTGCCGGATTTGCGCGGCGGTGGGTTGGGCGGGTTCGGCGCTGCCCACCAGCTCGATCGGCGCACTGGCGGCCAGCCCCAGCAACACGTGCAGGTCGCTCTCGGCCTGGTGCAGTTGCACTGCCGTGTCGCCGAGGCGTTTGCGCACGTCGGCGCCGGCGTTGAGCCCGGCGCTGGCCGTGTCGTAGGTGAGATTGCCCGCCTGCAGCGCCATCTGCACATAACGGTCCACTGGCGCCAGCGCGTCAGCTTCAACCTGCAGTCGATGGTGTTGCGCGCGCAACGAGACGACCTGATCGAACAGCTGGCGCGCCTGCGTCACCGTCTGCCATTCCGCCCACAGCAGGTCCAGGTTGACCTGCTCGACGTGACTGCGCGCTTCGGCCGTACGCGAGGAGCGCGTGAGCAGCGCGGTGATGTCTTCGCTGATGCCGAGGTTGAACGCGGTGGTCAGGCCCGGCCCGGAGTGCTGCGGGAAGTCCGCGCCCAGACTCAGCTGCGGATCGGGCAGCAGGCCGGCCGCGAACGCCTGCGCGCGGGCCAGCCCCAGTTCGTCGCGCTTGAGCTTCAGCGCCGGGCTGTTCACCACGGCCAGCATGGCCACCTCGGTCGCATCCAGGCCGTCGGACGGATCGAAGCGGTGTGTCGACAGGGCGGGCAGCGGCATGGCCGATGTCGGCGCGGTGAGTTGCGCCACGCTGGATGCGCCGTGCCCGTCGCCCAGCGGCAGTGCCGAGTAGGTGGCGCACCCGGTCAGGATCAGCATGATGCTGAGCAGCAGACCCATCCGGACGCTGTGGCGATGCGGATGGCTGGAAGCGGTCCAGCGTGCTCGCGCGACGGCGCGGGTCGCGGCCGGATCTGCACGTGGGCGAATGGGGAGAGGGTCAGGCGTGCAGATGGCAGTGATCACTTGAAATGATGGATGAATCCGACCTGGAAGCCGCCCGGCAACCAACCGATGATAAGGGGAGAATGTCGATGCGTCGCCCACACGCCCACTCCGGTACCGATCAGCGCGCCAACCAGGACATCGCTTTGCCAGTGTCCGCGGGTCTTCATTCGGGCTACCGCATCGTAGGCCGGCAGCAGCGCCAGTGCGTAGACCGCGGGATGATCGTGCCCATAGTTCACCATGAACGGGGTAACCGCAGCGGAGATCGCGGCGACCTCGCCACTGGGAAAGCTTTTGGCATGGGTGCCGGCAAAGAAGCGGTTGGGGTCGCTGGTCTGCGACGGGCGTTCGCGCTGGAACGTCAGTTTCAGCCCTTGCGTGGCGACGGCAGTCACCGCGAGAGCGTCCACGGAGCGCCAGAAGGTGTCGCCGAGTTTGTCCTGATCGCCGAACGCCAGCGCGCCACCGACCACCGTGATGACGGTGCCATACATCAGCGCGTTCTGGTCCGAGCGGTTCCAGATGCCGCGGTTGTCGTAGTGGAGGCGGTGGTCGATGCCGAGCGGGCCACTCGCGGCCATCGCGCCGGTCGAGGCGAGCAAGGCAAGGCACAGCAGCAGGAACGATGGCGCACGCATGATCCTCTCCCCGACCAGGCAAGTCGGCTGGTCCGTGCCTTGCCACGCTACGCGGGCCAGCTTTCCTTTTGCTTACGGAGGCGCCGGTTTCCGCGGGCGCCGGCCGCGCCAGGCAACGGAAAGGCGATGGAAAGGCAGGCTGCCTAAGCTGCCGCCCCATCGTTGCCGACGTGAGTTCGTGATGCCCGTTTCCGGCTGGACCATCCTGTGCGATTTCGACGGCACCATTTCCGTCGAGGACGTGATCGACTCGCTGCTCGATCGTTTCGGCCGGCCCGGCTGGGAGGTGCTGGAACAGGACTGGCGCGCCGGGCGGATCGGTTCGCGCGAATGCATGGCCGGCCAGGTCGAGCGGCTGCAGATGACGCGCGCGGAACTGGACGCGCATCTGTCGGGGCTGTGGATCGACCATGCGTTCCCCACCTTCGTGGCCAGGGCGCGCGAGCTGAACATGCCGATCCGCGTGGTCAGCGACGGCCTCGACTATGCGATCCACCGGATCCTCGCCCGCTACGGCCTGGACGACCTGCCGCTGGCGGCAAACCATCTGGCGCCGGCCGAGCCGCCGAAGCAATGGCAGCTCACTTCGCCATTCCAGGCCGACGGTTGCCGCAGTGGCACCTGCAAGTGCGCCTGCGTGGCGCGGGCCCGCACGAGCGGCGCCAGGACCTTGCTGATCGGCGACGGCGCCTCGGATTTCTGCGCCGCCGATCGCGTCGATTTCGTGTTCGCCAAGCACCGCCTGGTCGAGCACTGCCGCGCCAGCGGCATTCCCTACGTGCCGATCACCGGCTTCGAGGACGCACTCGACCTGCTGCCGCGGCTGCTCGACGGCAGCCTGGCCGGCCAACCCGCCACCCCTGCGCAGGCGACCACGGCCTGACCGGCCCGCCCGCGCGATCCACTCCTTACCGACCCCGGACTTCCGATGAATGTTTTCGACAAGAACGCTGCCGTCGTGATCGACGACGCCCAGCTGCTCGCCGACGAGGCGAAATACAGCTCCTTCGGCGACACCGTGCACTACGTCGACCCGCCGAAGATCTTCCGCCGCTGCGAAGGCAGCTACATGTTCGACACGGCCGGCGTGCCGTTCCTCGACCTGCAGATGTGGTACTCGGCGGTCAACTTCGGCTACGGCAACAAGCGCCTCAACAACGTGCTGAAGCAGCAGATCGACCTGCTGCCGCAGGTGGCCAGCCAGTACCTGCACCAGAGCCGCATCGAGCTGGCCAAGGCGGTGGCGCTGGACGCGAAGAAGAAGTTCGGCCTGGACGGGCGCGTGCATTTCAACGTCGGCGGCGCGCAGGCGATCGAGGATTCGCTGAAGATCGTGCGCAACGCGCGCAACGGCAAGAGCCTGATGTTCGCCTTCGAGGGCGGTTACCACGGCCGCACGCTGGGCGCCTCCTCGATCACCTCCAGCTACCGCTACCGCCGCCGCTTCGGCCACTTCGGCGAGCGCGCGATGTTCCTGCCGTTTCCGTATCCGTTCCGCCGCCCGAAGGGGATGACGCCGGAAGAATATTCCGACAGCTGCGTGCACCAGTTCGCGCGCCTGTTCGAGACCGAATACAACGGCGTGTGGGACCCCAAGACCAACCAGTGCGAGTACGCCGCGTTCTACGTCGAGCCGATCCAGGGCACCGGCGGCTACGTGATCCCGCCCGCGGGCTTCTTCAAGGGCCTGAAGAAAGTGCTGGACCAGTACGGCATCCTGATGGTGTCCGACGAAATCCAGATGGGCTTCTGGCGCACCGGCAAGCTGTGGTCGATCGAAAACTTCGGTGTGACGCCGGACATCGTGGTGTTCGGCAAGGCACTCACCAACGGCCTCAACCCGCTGTCCGGCCTGTGGGCGCGCGAGGAACTGATCAACCCCACCATCTTCCCGCCCGGCTCCACCCACAGCACGTTCAACTCCAACCCGCTCGGCACCTCGCTCGGCCTCGAAGTGATCAAGATGGGCTACGAGCTGGACTACGCGACCACCGTGCCGAAGAAGGGCGCGCACTTCCTCGACAGCCTGCGCGAGCTGCAGAAGAAGCACAAGGAAATCGGCGACGTCGACGGCCTCGGCCTGGCGCTGCGCGCCGAGATCTGCACCGACGACGGCTTCACCCCGAACAAGGCGCTGCTCGACAGGATGGTCGACATCGGCCTGGCCGGCGACCTCACGCACAACGGCAAGAAGATCGGCCTCGTGCTCGACGTGGGCGGCTGGTACAAGAACGTGATCACGTTTGCGCCGTCGCTGGACATCACGCACGAGGAGATTGATCTGGCGATCGCGCTGCTGGATCAGTTGCTGACGAAGGCGAAGAAGGGCTGAAGTTCCCCGGACTCGCCATGCGGAGGGGCGCCCGCCCCTCCCCGCCGTTCACCCTGAGCGTAGGCCCGCAGGGCCGCACGCGGGGAGTGACCATGGATGGTCACGGCTTTGAGGAGCGAGGAAGTCGAAGGGCCTGCCTCCGGCGTTAGCGAGCCCCTTGATGGTGAACCCCGCCGTTGCGGCGCGGCGCTTGCCACTTGAACGCCCGTCGCAACCTGCGCTAGTGTGTGTATGATCTAGGAGGAACATACACATGCGTACCAACATCGTGATCGACGACGCACTCATGCGAGATGCCATGAAGGCTTCGGGCCTCAAGACCAAGCGCGAGGCCGTGGAACTCGGCTTGCAGACGCTGGTGAGGCTCAAACGGCAACAGCAGATCAAGACCCTGCGCGGCAAGGTTCAGTGGCAGGGCAACCTCGAAAGACTGAGGATGGATGCGTGATCCTGGTCGACTCCAGCGTATGGATCGACTACCTGCGCGGCACCGAAACCCGGCAAACCAATTGCCTGGATGGCCTGCTGGGAACCGAACCCCTGGCCATCGGCGACCTGATCCTGACCGAGGTGCTGCAGGGAACCACCACCGACAAGGAGTTCCGCGACGTCCTGCGCCTGCTCGGCAGCCTGGACGTCGTGCCGCTAGGCGGCCAGGCCGTGGCCGTGCAGGCAGCCCGGAACTTCCGGACCTTGCGCGAGAAAGGCGTCACCGTCCGCAAGACCATCGACTGCGTCATCGCCACCCGCTGCATCGTCGACGGACTGACGCTGCTGCACAGCGATCGGGACTTCGAGCCATTCGTCGTGCACCTGGGGTTGCAGTCGGTTTTCTAGCGACGCGGCTGGCTGACGCACTGCATGCAGCGGATCGGGGTAGCGTCCTCAAACCAACTAAAGCTGACCCCGTTCTCCTTCTCGCCTCCCTGGAGAGAGTGCCGGGATGAGCCTGGCCTCGCCGTGCAGCTAATTGCTTCTGGCATCTTTCTCGTGGCGCCTTTCCCTTGCCTCCGACGCCGTTGCCATGGGCATTTACCGCTTTGCTACGCCCATGTGATTCATCAAGTCGGCAAGTTGCGGCACTCGCTCCCTAGCTTCGTCCAGCGCGCCGCGGCTGAGTAGCCGCTCCATCCATTCAGGCTCATGCGCCTGGACTCCAGTGCGCGCCTGGAACTTCTGCTTCATGTATCGGGTATCGCCTTCGGCTTCGGCACCGAGGATTTGTAACAGCCATGCTTCCAGGCAGGGGCTTGCTTCGATCACGCTTATCGGATGTTTGCCGACGCGGGTTTTTTGCGCTCGTGCACGTAGCTGGTCGTCCCAGTCTTGATCTGCATCCAGCAACAGAACCATCTTGTCGTAGGTACGGTTGTTCCTCGCGCGGCGCAATCCAGTTTCCAATACATGCTTGCCACCCTTGCCTTGAGCATTGTGTTCCTGCACGGCACGCCCCAGTGCGTCGGCATAAGTGCGCTTCACAAAGCGGACGAACGCGATCTCGGCATCGCCTTCGCAGACAATGAGCAGGGTTTCCCTGACTGCGCGCATCTTGGCCAGCGCTGGCGTCATAGTTGCGGCACCGCTCCATAGGCGCCGCTCATGTATTTCGCATACAGATTGTCCTGACTTCGCACGCCAGTCATCGTGTCCAATCGCCAGGCTTCACTTTCGCAATCCTTCTTCTCGACAAGAACGACCTGCGATTTGCCAAGCAGGCCCATCACCTCAATAGAATGGCTGGTGAAGATGATTTGCGCGTTGTGTGGATTGGTATGCGGGCTGGCAAAGAGAGCAAGCAAAGGCTCAATCATGTGCGGGTGCATGTCGCTCTCCAGCTCGTCGATCACGGCGATGCCACCACCGTCCAGCACGCTCAACAAATACCAGAGCTGCGTGAATGCCGTCCGCGTGCCGCTGGATTCTTCTATCATTTGCAGTTCATGCTTGGAACCGTCTTTCAAGGTATGGACGCCAAGAACCTGATACTGCGACGGCAACTTCGTGCCGTCCGGAAGCTTCATGTCCGGTGGCGCGGTCATATCCAGTTTCCTGATCTCCACGCCGGACAGGCCGAGATCCAGATTGTGCAGCAGGGTTTCCATCTGCTTCTTCAACGCGACATTTCCATGGAAGAAGATGGATGCATTGATGAAACCTAGATGAGGGTCTACGCGACCAATCTGCATGATGTTGCTGGCGACATTCGCGCCGATCAGGTGCTGCGCGACCTCCACACCATACTGCGCCGCCGTTGAAATCAGCGAGGCGTTCGGGCGAACCTTTTTCGCCTCGGCAGGGTTGAGGTCGAAACCATTCTGCGCAATGACGTATTCCTTCGCAGCCTCGTCCCAATCCCGCTCGAACACATAAGAAAACTTCGCGCGCTTCTTGTTTGCGCGCTTGTAAACGGCCTCGTGCAACACGCGTTCCTGCGTCGCCTTCAACACATAGCGCCAAAGCGTGCCGTCCAGGTCATCAGCCTCAACCTCGAACTCAACCGGCTCGTTCGTGGTGGAGAAATGCGGCTTGATCGGTATTTGCGCGCCAGGCGTGCTTTGCAGGAACGAGTGCTTGATGAACCAGCTCAGAAACGCCACAGGCTTGATCAGCGAAGTCTTGCCCGCGCCATTGGCACCAATGACAGCCAAGGCCGTGGCGAGACGCTGGCCGGTCGGCGAAGGTACGTCCCAGCCGTGCGAACTGGCCTTTTGAGTCAGGGCGAAGGACACCTCGGTTCGCTCCCTGAACGAGAGGAAGTTCTTGAACGCAAAGGAGTGAAGCATGGGCAGGCCCGCCGAAATGGCCATCAATTGGCCGCGAAACTCACTTTAAGACAAAATGCTGTCTATTTTCAAGTTTCTCTTCAAGATCTGGGACTGAAATAGGCCGTTACTGCCCCCAGTGCTCGACCTCCTCCCATCAAACGAGTGCCATCCATAGAGCCTCGCTTACGCTTGCTATCGCAAGCTGCGCCCAGCGCGAACGAGGAGGCGGCTACGGCACCCGCTTCAACGCCAGCACCGCGTTCAACCCGCCGAATGCGAACGAGTTGCTGAGCACCGCCCGCACCGGCATCTCGCGCGCCACGTTCGGCACATAGTCGAGATCGCAGGCGGAGTCGACCTGGTCGAGGTTGGCGGTGGGCGGCACCACGCCATCGCGCAGTGCGCCGATGGCGGCGATCAGTTCCAGTGCGCCGGAGGCGCCGAGGGCGTGGCCGTGCATGGACTTGGTGGAGGACACCGCGAGGCGGTCGGCGTGTTCGCCGAAGGCGAGGCGGATCGCCTTGGTCTCGGTGACGTCGTTGGCCTGGGTGCCGGTGCCGTGGGCGTTGATGTAGTCGACGTCCTGCGCGGCGAGGCCGGCGTCGTCCAGCGCCTGGCGCATCGCGGCGGCGGCGCCGTCGGCGCTGGGCATCACGATGTCGCTGGCGTCGGCGGTCATGCCGCTGCCGGCCAGTTCCGCGAGGATGGTGGCGCCGCGCGAGCGCGCATGCTCCAGCGATTCCAGCACGAAGATGGCGGCGCCCTCGCCCAGCACCAGGCCGCGCCGGTTCGCGCTGAACGGGCGGCAGGTGTCGTCGGCCAGCACGCGCATGGCTTCCCACGCGCGCAGCGCGCCGTAGGTGAGGCAGGCCTCGGTGCCGCCGGTGACGGCGGCGTCGGCCATGCCACAGCGGATCATCTGCGCGGCCTGGATGATCGCGTGATTGGCCGAGGCGCAGGCGCTGGCCACGGCGAAGGTGGGGCCGCGCAAACCGTAGGCGATGCTGATCTGGCTGGCCGAGGCGTTGGTCATCAGCCGCACGATGGTGAGCGGGTGCGCGCGCTGGGCGTTTTCGCCGTACAGGCGCCGGCTCTGCTCGTCCTGGGTGGTCTCGCCGCCGACGCCGGTGCCGACGACCACCGCGGTGCGCAGGCCGAGCCCGCGATTGGCGAACTCCAGCCCGGATTGCGCCACCGCCTCGCGCGCCGCGTGCAGCGCGAATTCCGAGGTGCGGTCGAGCGTGGGCAGGATGCGTTCGTCGAGGTCGGCCGCCGGATCGAAGCTGGCCGGCACCTGCGCGGCGACCCTCACGCGCAGTCGTTCGGCGTCGGGGTGGCGCAGCGGGCCGATCGCGCTGCGCCCTTCGCGCAGGCCTTGCCACAGCGCCGCGGCGCCGACGCCGAGCGGGCTGATCGCGCCCATGCCGGTGATCACCACGCGGCGCAGCGGCAGAGCTTGCATCAGGCGGCTCCTTCGCCGGCGCCGGCCCTGTCGGCCAACGCCTTGTCCACCGCGTCGACCAGGCTCTGCGCGGTGTCGCGGTCGAAGTTGGCGCCCTGCTGGTCGGGGAAGTTGATGTTGAAGTGCTCCTCGATGTCGAAGATCAACTCGATCGCTTCCAGCGAGGCGATGCCCAGGTCCTTCAGGGTGGAGTCGGGTTTCACGTTGGCGACGTCGGTCTTGGCCTGTTTGGCGATGATCTCGAACACTTGCTGCTGGGTGGTGGCATTCATGGCATGTCCCGGGTGGCAGGCGGCAATGGAAGGCTGGCGCAAGGTGGCTGACGCAAGCTGACGGCCCCAGTCTAGGCACGCTCGCTTACTCATGCCTTTCATTGCGCAACTGGAGCCGGACGCGCTGCTGGCGGCGTTCACGGCCGAACCGCCGGCCGGTTTCGCGGTGGACCGCTCGCCGCAGGGCATGCCGGCCTTCGTGGCGCCGTTCGACCTGCTGACCACCGCCGACGACGCGCTGCGCCGCCGCGTGGCCGCGCTGCCGCTGTACCGCCACTGGCGGGCGCTGCTGCGCTGGCGCACGCGCTTCGCCGGCAGCACCGTGACCGAGTACGCGCCGTTGCCGCCGGGGGTGGCGCCCGCAGCGCTGGCGCAGGGACTTAAGGCCGCTTTCGGGCGCCAGTGCCGGCTGCTGATCGTGAAGGACATCGCGCACGACTCGCCCTTGCTCGGCGACGCCGACAACGCGTATGCGCACGCCTTCGCCGGCGCCTGCGCGGCCGCGGGTTTCGTGCTGCTGGAGGGCCAGGCGCTGGCCTGGGTGCCGATCGACTTCGACTCGGAGGACGAGTACCTGGCGCGCCTGTCGCACGGCCGGCGGAAGAACATCCGGCGCAAACTGCGCGCGCGGGCCGCGCTGGATGTCGAGGCGGTGCCGACCGGCGACGCGCGCTTTCGCGACGAGGCGACGCTGGCGGCGTTCCACGCGCTGTTCGACAACGTCTACGCGCAAAGCACGATCCACTTCGACCGGCCCACCGCGGCGTTCTTCCGCACCCTGCTGCAGGATGCCGCCAGCGGCGGCGTGGTGTTCGTCTACCGTCACGGGGGCGCGATGATCGGCTGGAACCTCTGCTACGAACACGCCGGCAAGCTGATCGACAAGTACGTCGGTTTTGCCTATCCGCAGGCGCGCGAGCACAACCTGTACTTCGTCAGCTGGATGCACAACCTCGAGCACGCGCGCCGGCGCGGGCTGACGCATTACGTGGCCGGCTGGACCGATCCGGAAGTGAAAGCCTTTCTCGGCGCGCGGATGAGCTTCACCCGCCACGCGGTGTACGCGCGCAACCCGCTGCTGCGCGCCTTGCTGCGCCGCCTCGGCGGTCATTTCGAAAGCGACCGCCAGTGGCGGGAGGCGAGCGCCGATGAGTGAGCTTTCGAACCAGCCGATCGTGCTGGACATCGACCACTCCGTCGGCCCCCTGCGCGACCGGCTGGTGCTGCCACTGGAACGCTGGCAGGAGTCGATCCGCTTCGGCTGTTCGCTGGCGAGGATGCGGCGCTTCGCGCGCGTGCTCGACGAGCTGCTGCCGACGCGCCACGGCACCGTGTTCACCGGCAGCGGCGACTTCCACCACCTGAGCTGGCCGCTGATCGCGCGCCTGCGCGGCAACGCGCCGTTCCAGGTGGTGGTGCTGGACAACCACCCGGACAACATGCGCTTCCCGTTCGGCGTCCATTGCGGCTCGTGGGTGCGCCGCGTGGCGCTGCTGCCGCAGGTGAGCCACGTGCACGTGCTCGGCATCACCTCCGCCGACATCGGCGCCGGGCACGCGTGGGAGAACTACCTGACGCCATTGCGGCGCGGCAGGCTGAGCTACTGGAGCATCGGCGTGGATACCGGCTGGTCGCGGCGACTCGGCTTGGCGCCGGCGTTCCATGGCTTCGACACGGCGGAGGCCATGCTCGATGCCTTCGTCGAAAGCCAGCGTGCCCAGACGCTGCCGAGTTACCTGTCGATCGACAAGGACGTGTTCGCACCCGAGGTGGCGCGCACGAACTGGGACCAGGGCCGGCTGCAACTCGACCACGCGCTGGCGCTGGTCGGCAGCCTGCGTCGCGGCCTGGTCGGCAGCGACATCAACGGCGAGATCTCGCACTACCACTATCGCAGCTGGTGGAAGCGCAAGCTCTCCGCGATGGACGCGCAGCCGGCGGTCGACCCCGCGCAGCTCGCCGGCTGGCAGGCGCAGCAGCATGCGCTGAACGTGCAGTTGCTGGCGGCGATTGCGAACCTGCCGATGGCGTCATTCCCGCGAAAGCGGGAATGACGACGGGAGCGCCATCGTCAGCGTCTCAGCGCAGCACCGCCTCCAGCACGCCGCAGATCGCCTCGAAATCCGCCTCGTCCATCCACGGGCTGTTGCCGACCGTGAGGCTGCGCGCGGCGAAGTCGCGCGCGCGCGGCACATCCGCGGCGGGAACCACGCCGGCGAGGTAGGGGTAGTCGGGCAGGGCGTGGATGAACAGGCGGCTGACGCCGAGGCCGCTTTGCCACAGTTGCGCCAGCGCGGCGTCGCGGTGGCGCTGGTCGGGCAGCAGCAGCAGAAAGAACGGCCAGGTGCCGCGGGCGTGCGGCGGGTCATCCAGCACCTGCACGCCGGGGATGTCGCGCAGTCGCGACAGCCGGCGTTGCGCCTGCGCGGCGGTGTGCGCCAGGAACGCCGGCAGGCGCGTAGCGGCATGCGCGCCCACCGCCTGCCGCCAGCGGCCGACGCGATGCAGCGGGATCGTCGGCGGGAAATCGTCGCCCACCGCGGCGATCTCGTCACCGCGGCGCAGCGCGCGGCGCAAGGGATTGCCATAGGCCAGCCGCAACCCCCATGGCCGGTACAGCGCGGCGTAGCCGAACAGTTCGAAACACCGGCGCCATTCCCAGCCGGACTGCCGCGGCACGCGCGCCGCCGCATCGGCCAGCCGCTCGCGCAGCGCGGGATCGCGCGCGGTGAGCAGGCCGCCTTCGTAGATCGACAGACCCTTGCCGGCGGCCAGGCTGAAGAAGCCCACGTCACCGGCCAGCCCCACGCTGGCGCCGTCCGCCCGGCGCGCACCCAGCGCCTGCGCGGCGTCCTCAATGACGTACGCGCCGACCTGGCGCGCGACGACCAGCGCAGCGTCGACGTCGGCGACACGGCCGCCCAGGTGAGTCGGCACGATCGCCAGCGTGCGTTCGTCGCAGGCGGCACGCAGCGCGGCCGGGTCCAGGTCATGGTGGCCGGGCGCGAGATCGCACAATTGCAGTTCCAGTCCTGCCTGCCGCACGGCGATCGCCACCAGCGGACAGGTGAAGGCCGGCACCACCACGCGACGGCGTTGCGGCTGCAGTTCACGCAGCGTGGCCAGCGCAAGCAGAAGTGCGGCGGTGCCGGAGCAGGTCAGTGACAGCGGCGGCAAGCCCAGCAGCGCGGCGACGTCGGCGGCCAGCGTCGGCGCACCGGGACGCAGGTCGGCCAGCTGCAGCGGCAGGCCGGCGGTGGGCGGCAATTCGTGGCGGCGGCGGGGCAGCATGGGCAGCGCGTGGCCTGCGTTCAGATGACGGCCGCTTCCGGCGCGTGCTCGCGGCTCTCGGCCAGCCCGAGGCAGACGATGCCGGCGAGGATCGCGATCGCGCCAAGCACGCGGGCGGCGGTGAGGTGTTCGTCGAACAGCCACACCGACAGCAGCATCACCGAGACCACTTCCAGGTGCGAGGCGGCGAAGGCCGGGCCGATCGGCGCGTGTTTCAGCAGCGCCATCCAGGTGAAGAACGCACCGACGTAGCCGACCACCGCGCCGTACACCCACGGCTGGCCGAACACGCGCAGCAGCCACGCCAGGCTCGCCTCCACCGGCAGCGCCTGGGTGCCGGCATACTTGAAGCTGATCTGCGCGAGGGTGTCGAAGCCCATCAGCAGCAGGAAGCCGAACAGGTAGAAGCGCTTCATGCGCCCAGCCCCACGATCGCCACGCCCAGCGTGACCAGCGCGATGCCGGCCACGCGCAGCCGGGTGAGTTTCTCGCCGAACAGGAAGCGCCCGGCCAGCATGATCGCCACGATGTTGATCGAGCCGAGCAGCACGCCCTCGGACAGCGGGATCAGCGACAGGAAGGCGATCCACACCAGGAACTCGGCCACGTAGCTGCCGATGCCGAGCCACAGCCACGGCCGCGATGCCATGTGTTTCCAGCGCGCCAGGCCGTCGCCGGCCGTCGGGTCGCCCGCCGCCGCCTTGAACGCCAGCTGGCCGCCGGTGTCGAGCACGATGTTGAGCAGCCACAGGCTGGCGACGAGGGGGGAGATGGCGCCCGCCGTCGGCATCGTCAGGTCGCCGCGCGCGATGCGGCGATGCCGTCGAAGAACGCCGCCGAACGCTCGATCAAGGTGCGCCGCTGCTTGTCGATGGTGATCATGTGGTAGCTGTCGTCGAGCAGCAGCAGCTCGGTCGGCGCGCTGACCGCGCGCATCACCAGCTCGGCGTTCTTCGGGCTGGCGACATCGTCGTCGCTGGCGTGGGCGACCAGGCACGGCGCGGTCACCTGCGGCAGCTGGCGCCGCACGCTGGCGGCCAGGCCGTACATCTCCGCCAGCGAGTACCACGGGTTGCCGGGCAGGCCCGCGGCGGCGCTGTCGCCGCCGAGCATCGCCGCGCTGACCTGGGCGCGCAGGCGCTCGTCGCGGATGCCGTAGGGCGGCTGCTCCATGAAGCTGCGGCCGCGGCCGATGCCCAGTTTCTTCAGCAGCGGCAGCATGAACGACAGCCGCGCCAGCGGCGGAATGCTCCAGCCGTCGTAGCGGAAGGTGGCGCCGTACACGCCCACGCCGGCGACCTGCCCCGGACGATCGGCGGCCAGTTTCAACGCCAGCAGCGCGCCCATCGACAGGCCGCCGACGAACAGCTGATCGACCTTGCCGAGCAGGTCGTCGGCGGCCTGCTGCACGCTGGCGTACCAGTCGTGCCAGCCGGTGGCGAGCAGGTCGTCGGCGCTGCCGCAATGCCCGGCCAGCTGCATGCCGTGCACGGTGAAGCCGGCGCGGTTCAGGCCCTTGCCGAGCAGCTTCATTTCCATCGGCGTGCCGGTGAGGCCGTGGATCAGCAGCACGCCGCGGCGGCCACCCTCGAGGAAGAAGTCGGTTTGCTGGATCACGCGCAGGCCTGGCGGGACGGAATCGTGGCGGTTTGCCGCCAGCATGATCGCCGGGGGCGGTTTCCTCAGTCTTTCGCCGCACCGGCGGGCTTGTCGAAACGCACCACCACGCGCTGGCCGATGCGCAGCGACGACGGCTGGTCGAAGGTCAGCACGCACTCCACGGTGCGTGCGTTGGCGCGCACCTGCGGATCGTTCTCCAGCGTGGCCGGGCCGTACACCTGGCCGATGCGCAGCACGTGTGCAGCCCAGCGGTTTCCGTCGCGGTCGCTGTCGGCGCTGACCTCGGCCGGCATGCCGGGATGGACCGCGCCGACGAAGCTGTCGTTGAGCTCGGCGCGCACGATGCGCGGCTTGTCCGGCAGCAGAGTGAACAGCGCGCCGGAGCCCGGCGACACGCTCGCCCCGGGCTGCGCCGCCACGTGCACCACCTGGGCGTCGAACGGGGCGTGCAGGCTGCGCTGCTGCAACTCATAGCGGGCCTCCTGCAGCTTCTGCGTGGCCATGTCCTGCGCGGCGCGCGCGGCCAGTTGCTCGGCGTCGAGCTGGGCCGCCGCCTCGCGCGCATCGTCGGCGCTCTGGCCGTCGCCGGCGCCGGCAGCCGCGGCGGCGGCCAGGCGCTGCGCGCGCTGCCGCGCCGCCTGCTGCTTGACGCCGAGCAGCTTGAGCTGGGCCTGCGCCTGCTCCAGTTGCGCCTGTGCGGCGTCCACCGCCAGCTGCGCCGGGTGCGTATCCAGTGCGGCCAGCAACTGGCCCCGCTTCACGCGGTCGCCCTCGTGCGCCGCCACCGTGGCGAGCACGCCTTCGCGCGGCATCGACAGTTCCAGCAGGCCACCCTGGATGTCGATCCGGCCACGCGCCACCGCGGCGTAACGGGCGACCGGTGCGGCGGTGCCGACCGGTGCGTCGCCCGGCTGCGAGCAGCCGCCGAGCAGCCCGGCGACGCCCAGCGCGAGGATGCCAAACCGGAGCGCGCGGCGGTGCGGGGAATGCGGTGCGAGCGAGGTCATGGGGCGGGTTCCTGGGGATCGATGGCCGGTGCCGCGGGGCGCCGGTCGCTGAGGATGCGGCCGTCCTCCATCGCCAGCACGCGGTCGGCGTGGACGACCAGCCGCGGGTCGTGGCTGACGCACAGCACGGTGGTGCCGTGGGCGTGCGCGATGCGATGCAGGATGTCGATGATGACCTGGCCGTTGGCGGCATCCAGCGCGCTGGTCGGCTCGTCGGCGAACAGCAGCTCCGGCTGCTTGGCCAATGCGCGGGCGATCGCCACGCGCTGCTTCTCGCCGCCGGACAGTTCGGACGGACGCAGCCGCATGCGATGCGCCAGCCCGACCTCCTCCAGCGATTGCCGCGCGCGTCGGCGCGCCTCGTCGCGCGACAGGCCCATGTGGTTCAGCGGCAGCTCGACCTGCTCGAACGCATTCAACGCGGGGAACAGGTTGAAGCCCTGGAACACGAAGCCGGTGTGCTGCAGGCGGAAGCGCTCGAGTGCGCGCAGGTCGAGCTGGCCCAGCTCGCTGCCGAGCGCGCGCACGCGGCCGCCGTCCACCTTCTGCAGGCCGCTGAGCACCGCCAGCAAGGTGCTCTTGCCGCAGCCGGACGGGCCGGAGATCAACGTGAGTTCGCCGGCGTGGATGCTCAGCGACAGGCCGTCCAGCACCTGCGTGCGCTGGTTGCCGGAGACGAACGCCTTGCTGACGTTGTCGGCCTGCAGCGACGGCACGCGCGCGGTTTCGGTGGTGGCGGGCATCGCGCTCATCGCAGCAGGTTGGCCGGATCGGCGCGGCGCAGGCTGCGCATCGCGGCCAGCCCGGACACGGCGGCCAGCCCCATCACCAGCACGATGCAGCCCAGCGCCGCCGCCACGTTGAGCACCACCGGCACGTCCTGGCTGCGCGCCAGCAGCATCAACACGATGCCCAGCACGCTGGCGCCGAGCAGGCCCAGCGCGCCGACCCAGAACGCCTGCTCCAGCACCACCTTGCGCAGCGCGCCGACGCCCACGCCGAGCGCGTTGAGCGTGGCGTACTCGCGCACCGAGCCGTTGACCGCGGCGATCAGGGTCTGGCTGGTGATCACGGTGCCGACCAGGAACACGATGCCGGCCAGGAACAGCACGCCGGCGCCGGCGCCGGTGTCGAACAGCCAGTAGCGCACCGAGCGCTTGGCGAAATCGCGCGCGCTCCAGGCGGTGTACGGGCCGAACGCGGTGGCGCCGCGCAGGCGCGCGGCCACCGCCTCGGCCTGCGCCGGATCGCGCAGCTTCGCCACCAGGTAGGTCGGGCCGGTGTCGGTGGGATCGTTGTCGAGCTCGCGCGCGGTTTCCAGCGAACACAGCACGTTGACCCCGCCCAGCGCGCGCAGCCCGCTGCCGATGCCCACCACGCGCACCCGATGGCCGTTGATGGTGGCGCTCTGGCCGACGTCCACGCCGAGCTGGTCCAGCGCGGAGCGGTCGATGACGATGGCATCGGGTTCGGCCAGCCGTGCGCGCAACGCGGGCGGCAGCACCTTCGCGAACATCAGGCCGTCGGCGGCCGGGTCGATGCCGGAGACGAACACCGAGACGCCGCCGGTCTCGCGCGGCCCGCGCCAGTCGCCATCGACCCACAGGTACGGCTCGACCCGCTGCACCTGCGGGTCCATCTGCAGGTGCGAGGCCACGTCCGCGTCGATCGCGCGGCCGAGCCCGACGCTCTGCGTGCCGGGATAACCCACCCAGACCTCGGCCGCCGAACCGGTGACGTACACACTGGTGCTGCCGAAGATGCCCAGCACCAGCGCGATCTGCAGCAGTTGCAGCAGGCCGGCGAAGCCGACCGCCAGCATCGCCGGCAGGAACCGGCGCCATTCGTAGACCAGCGTCTTGCGCGCGAGAGCGACCATCAGCGCGGCGCCGCTGCACTGGCCGCGGCGGTCGGCGCCGTCGTTGCCGCCGGAGGCGGCGCGCCGCCGAGCGCCTTGAACAAGGCCACGTAGGCCAGAGCGCGGGCGGCCCGCGCGTCGTCCAGTTCCAGCGTCGCCTGGGTCGCGGCGATGCGGCCGTCGATCTGCTGCAGCGGGCTGTCCAGGTGCAGCGCGACGCGCTGGCGCAGCACCTGGTCGGCGTGTTGCAACGCCTGCCACGCGGCCTGGTCGTGGCGCTCGCGCTCGCTCTCCTGGTGCAGGCTGCCGAGCGCCGTCTCCACCTCGGCCACGCCCTGCAGCACCGCCTGCCGATAGGCCAGCACGCTGGCCTTGAGCTGGTGCGCGCTGGCGTGGTGCGCCGCCACCCGCATGCCCCAGTCGAACAGCGGGATGCTGATGATCGGGCCGAGCGAGGCGATCGCGTTGGGAGTGGTGGAGAAGCGGTGGTTGTTGTTGATGTCGGTGGCCCACACCAGCGAGCCGCCGATGCCGATGCTGGGGAACATGTCGGCGTGGGCCAGCGCCAGTTCGCCGGCGGCGCGCAGCACGTCGGCCTCGGCGCGGGCGATCTCCGGGCGCGTGCGCAGCAGGTCGGCCGGGGTGGCGCCGAGCCGCCACGCACCCAGTTCGGGTGGCGGCGCGGGCTGCAGCCAGGCCGGATCGGGTTGCTCGCGACCGAGCAGCACGGCCAGCCGCTGGGCGCTGGCGTCGATCGCCTGACGCGGCGCCGCCAGCGCGGCCTCGGCCTGCGCGCTGGCGGCCGCGGCCTGATCCACCGCGGCGGGTGCGGCCAGTTGCAGGCGCTGGCGTGCCTGCAGCAACTGCCAGGCGCGCGCGCGCTCGGCGGCCACCTGCTGCAGCCCTTGCTCCTGTCGTTGCGCGGTGCGCAGGCCGATCCATTCGCGCACCACCTCGGCGACCAGGCTGACCCGCGCCGCGCGCAGGTCGGCGACGCCGGCGTCCAGCTCGCCCTGCGCCACGCGGCGACTGCCCTCGGCGCGGCCGAACAGGCCCAGTTCCCAGCTGGCGTCGAAGCCGGCGACGAAGAACGAGGCGCTGGCGTCCGGGTCGACCGCGTCGCCGGTGCGTGCGGAAAGGCCGGGCCGGTAGCGATCGGTCGCGTGCCGGCGCAGGATGCGCACCGCGCGCAGGCGCTCGACCGCCTGCGCCACGTCGAGGTTGTCGGCCAGCGCGCGCTCGACCAGCGCATCGAGCGCCGGATCGTGGAACGCATGCCACCAGAGCGCGGGGTCGGTCGCCGCCGCCGGCGCGGAGGCGGTCGCATGCCGCCACTGGGCGGACTGCGGCGGTGCCAGCTTCGGCAGCGGTTCGGCGCAGCCGGCCAATGCGCACAGCAGCAGCGCGCACAGCAGCGGGCGGAGGCGCCTGCACGGGCCGGATGCAGCGGGGTTCAGGCGGGCGAACTCGGCGGGCATGTTCCATGGCGGCGGGCCGCGCAGGACGTGCGCGGGCGCCGGGGCAGAAGTCGGAGCCCCATTGTGGTGTGCGAATCTTTCGCCGGCCTTATCGCCCGCGGCGCCGGCCACGGCGGTGTTCATGGCGGCGCGCCCACCGCGGCGGGCGGCGGCGGAAAGTGCACGGCCACCTGCAGGCCGTGCGGCTCGATGTTGCGGAAGAGCAGCTCGGCACCATGGCGGCCGGCGATGTGCTGCACGATGGCCAGGCCCAGCCCGCTGCCGGGCTCGGCGCTGGCGCCGACGCGAAAGAAGCGTTCGCTCAGCCGCGGCAGCAGGTCCGGCGGCACGCCCGGGCCGTTGTCCTCGACCAGCAGGCTGGCGCCGCCATCGTCGCGCGCGCGCAGTCGCACGGTGATCTCGCTGCCATGGCCGGCGTAGCGCACCGCGTTGTCGATCAGGTTGTCGAGCAGATCCTGCACGCCGGCGGGTTCGCCGAGCACCCACAACGGCGCCGTGCCGCCCTCGTAGCCGAGGTCGATGCCCGCGCGGATCGCCTCGTGCACGCGCTGGGCGACCATCTCGGGCACCCGCCGGGCCAGGTCGATCAGGCGCTGCTCGCCGCCCTCCGGCGGCACCGTCTGGGCGCGGGTCAGCGCCAGCAGCTGCGAGGAGGTGCGTGCCGCCCGGCGGGTCAGGCGCTGGATGTGCGCGAGCGCGTCGGCGCGGCTCGCCGGGCTGGGGTCCGCCAGCGCGCGATCGACATGCAGGCTCAGTCCGGCCAGCGGCGTGCGCAACTGGTGCGCGGCGTCGGCGATGAAGCGGTCGTGCAGCGCCAGCATGTCGCGCAGCCGGCCGAACAAGGCGTCGATGGTGTGCGTGAGCGGCTGGATCTCCTGCGGCACGTCGGGGCCGTCGATCGGGCTCAGCTCGTTCGAGCGGGCGGCCAGCCGCGCGGTCAACGGGTCGAGCACGCGCAGGCCGCGGCGCACACCGAACCAGACCAGCGACAGCACGCAGGCGATCAGCAGGGTCTGCATCACCACCGCCAGCAGCAGGATCTCGCGCGCCTGTTCGTGGCGATCGTGCAGGGTCTCGGCCACGGTGACGGTGAGCCAGTCGGTGGAGTCGTTCAGCATGTCCACCCGCACGCTGGCCGCACGCAGCGCGTGGCCGTCCAGGCGGATGTCGTACAGCGCGGGCACGGTCGCGACCGCCAGCGCCGTCGGCGGCGTCAGCCGGTCATCGCCGGCGAGCAGGCCGTGGCCGGAACTCCGCACGCTGAAGTAGCTGCGCCCGTCCGGGTCGTACTCGAGCAGAAAGCGCGCCTGCCGCGACAGCCGGCCGTCCAGCGGGCTGTTGTGCAGCAGCTTGGCCAAGGTGCGCGCGTCGTCGACGAGGTCGCGATCGTGCACCCGGTTGGCATAGCCCAGCGCCACGCCGTAGCTCAGCAGCGCGTCGATCAGCAGCAGCGCCGCCATCGGAACCAGCAGAAACACCAGCAGCCGGCGACGCAGGCTGGGTCGCGCGGGACGCCTCATGTCGCGCCGCCGGCGTCGGCCAGCTCCTCCAGCAGATAGCCCAGGCCGCGGATGGTGCGCACGCCGGTGCCGCTGCTGTCCAGCTTGCGGCGCAGGCGATGGATGGCGATGTCCAGCCCGTTGTCGGTCAGCTCCTGGTCCCAGTCGCACAGCGCCTCGATCAGTTGCGCGCGACTGGTGACGCGATCGGCGCGCAGCGCCAGCGCTTCGAGCAGGCCGAACTCGCGCGCGGTCAACTCCAGCGGCCGGCGATCGACCCAGGCGCGGTGGCCGGGCAGGTCCAGCCGCAGCCGGCCCAGTTGCAGTTCCGGCTTGCCCTGGCTGCTGGCTCGGCGCAGCAAGGCGCGCACGCGCGCCTCGAACTCGCTCAGCGCGAACGGCTTGACCAGATAGTCGTCGGCGCCGAGGTCGAGCACGCGGATGCGTTCGGCCAGGCCGTCGCGCGCGGTCACCACCAGCACCGGCAGGCCCTTGCCGCGGCGGCGCAGGCGCTGCAGCACCTCGCTGCCATCCAGCCCCGGCAGGCCCAGGTCCAGCACCAGCAGGTCGTAGCCGTGATCGCGCAGCGCGGCGTCGGCCTGGCTGCCGTCCGCCACGTGGTCGACGGCGTGGCCGCCCTGGCGCAGCGAGGCGCGGATGCCCTCGGCAATGGAGGGATCGTCTTCCACCAGCAGGATGCGCATGGAGACTCCGGTACGGGGAAAAAGCGGCCACACGATGCCCGGCCATTCTGGCGCGCAATTCGCCCGGTCGTGCGGCTCGTTGACCACGCCGGCGGCGCGAGGTTCACGCGGGCGCGATTTCAGTCCGCCACGTGGAAGCGCACGGCGCTGAAGGCGCCATCGCGGGTCAGGGCGGTGACGGTGTGCGGGCCGGGCCGGTGCAGCGCGATGGTTTGTGCGGCGGCGCCCACGCTGCTGCCTTGCAGGCGGCCGTCGAGCAGCCATTGCACTTCGCCGTCGGCGCCGAGCGCGCGCAGGGTCACGCGCAGCGGCTGATCGCTGTTCGGCGCGCGGCGCAGGGTGACGCCGCCGGCGAGGCCGGCGATGCGGATCGGCGTGGCGCGGTCCAGCGAATCGGGGGCGCAGCCGGGCGCGAGCGGCGGCAGCGCGGCGGCAGCGCGGTCGTCGACGCCGAGCCACGGCGTGGCCAGCGCGGGCCAGCGCGCGAGCTGGATCGTGCGCTCGTGCGCGGCGTGGCAGGCGCCACTGAGGCGCTGGCCTTTCGCGTTGACGCGCAAGCGGAGCAGGCCGGCTGACCACGCGCCGAGATCGCGTTCGGCGAAGGTAGGCGGCAAGGCGTCATCGAGCACCCAGGCGCTGCGGCGCTGGCGGCACAGGTGGGGCGGGGTATTCTCCGCCGCGCCGCCCAGCGGCCAGCAGATGTCGTGCCGGCTGACGCTGGCCGGTTGCGCGCGGGCGTGGCCGCCGCGCGAAGGCAGCATGTCGACGATCTGGAACAGCAGCGGCAGCGCGGTCACCGCGCCGTACTGGCCGGGCGAGGGCGTGCCGTCCGGACGACCGATCCACACGCCGACGGTCCAGCGGTCGGTGACGCCGATCGACCAGGCGTCGCGGTAGCCGTAGCTGGTGCCGGTCTTCCACGCCACCGTGGCGTGCCGGTTGATCGCGCCGGCGAGCGGGCCGCCTTCGACGTCGGCCGGGTTGCTGGCGAGGATGTCGCGGATGATCCACGCCGCGCCGGGCGACAGCAGCCGGCGTGGCTGCGCGGGTTGTTCCAGCGTGTAGCGCGGGGTACCGGCGAGGCCGCCGTTGGCGAACGCGGTGTACGCGCCGACCAGGTTCTCCAACCGGGTGGACGCGCCGCCGAGGATGATCGACAGGTTCGGTTGCGCCCCCGCGGGCAGGCCGAGGTCGACCCCGCCGTTGGCCAGCCGCGCGACGAAGCGGTTCGGCCCGACCCGGTCCAGCACGTCCACCGCCGGCACGTTGAGCGAGCGCTGCAGCGCCTCGGCGGCGCTGACCGGGCCGCTGAACGCTTCATCGAAATTGCCCGGCTTGTAGCCGCCGAAATCCTGCGGCGCATCGACCAGCAGGCTCTGCGAGTGGATCAGGCCGTCGTCCAGCGCCAGGCCGTACAGGAACGGCTTCAGCGTCGAGCCGGGCGAGCGCGGCGCGTTCACCATGTCGATGTAGCCATGCCGCTGCGGATCGGCGAAGTCGCTGGTGCCGACGTAGATGCGCGCCTCCAGCGTCGCGTTGTCGACCACCAGCAGCGCCGCCGACGTGTGTGCCGGCAGGCGTGCGAGATACGCACTGACCCGGTCCTCGGCCGCGCGCTGCAGGTTCGCGTCGATGGTGCTGGCGATGCGTCGCGCCTGCGGTTGCTGCCGGTGCAGGCGTTCGGCCAGCAAGGCCGCGGACAACGGCGCGCGCAGCGAACGCGCCACCACCGGTTCGACCGCCGCGTCGCGCACTTCATCCGCGCTCCACACGCCGAGGTCGCGCATGCGGCGCAGCACCTTGTCGCGCGCGGCGCGCGCCGCCTCGGGATGGCGATCCGGCCGCAGCCGGCTCGGCGATTGCGGCAGCACCGCGAGCAGCGCCGCCTCGGCGTGCGACAGCCGCGTCGCCGGCTTGCCCAGGTACGCCCACGACGCCGCCTCGACGCCCTCGATCGGGCCACCGAACGGCGCGTGGTTGAGGTACAGGTCGAGGATCTGCGCCTTTGACAGATGCGCCTCCAGCTGCAGCGCGCGGAAGATCTGCACCAGCTTGCCGCGGAAGGTATGCGGGATCGGTTCGATGATGCGCGCCACCTGCATGGTCAGCGTGGAACCGCCGGAGACGATGTGCCCGTGCGCGATGCCGCCGGCGAGGCCGCGCAGCAGCGCGTACGGATTGACGCCGGGGTGGCGGTAGAACCAGCGGTCCTCGTAGGTGAGCAGCGCCTTCAGGTACAGCGGCGAGACCTGCTTCGCCGTGGTCGGGTAGCGCCACACGCCGTCGCTGTCGGCGAACGCACGCAGCGGCGTGCCGTCGCGCGCGAGCACTACCGTGCTGCCGGTGTCGGGCGCGGGCAGGTGGAGCGGGAACAGGCGATCGAGGACGACCGCGACAAGCAGCAGAATGAAGGGAACCAGCGCGATGCATAGCCAGCGACGACGGCGAGACCTGGCCGGAGTCAGGCTGTCGGTAGCCGGAATGGTGTTGCCTTCAGCGAGCATGGACAACGGCCATACACCCTCACGCCGTCATTCCCGCGAAAGCGGGAATCCAGCGCCTGCGTCCTTGCCCCACGACACCGAAGGCACTGGATCCCCGCTTGCGCGGGGATGACGAGCTGGCGGACCGCTTGCCACACGCACCGACCGTCACGGCTCCACCACGCTGATCTTCACCGGCTCGGCCTTGCCGATGCCGCGCACGGCGGGGCGATACATGTCCTCCACCAGCGACGGCGGCACGGTGTAGCTGCCGGGCGTCACCGCGCGCACCAGGTAGAACACGCGGGACTTGTCGCCGCGGCGCAGATTCAGCGCAGCGGCGTAGCGGTCGTCGCGATATTCCTCGTGCACGGTTTCCGCCGCCGCCGCGTGCTGGTCCAGGTCGATGCCGTCGATCACCACGCCGGACCATTGCTGCGCACCGCCGAGGTTGAGGTTCTCCACTTCCAGCCCGCCGGGCAGCAGGTCGGTGACCAGCGCGTCGGGCACGTCCATGCGTGCCTCGATGGTCAGCTCGACGATCAGCGTGTCGCCTTCCTTCAATTGATTGCCCATCCACGGCTTGCCGTCGGTGGTGAACCAGCTGCGGCGCACGTCGATCTGGCTGTCGTCGGCGGCGGGCGCCTTTTGCGGAATGCCGGCGACGTCGAGCGTGGCGAAGATCGCCGCGTTGCTGGTCGGCTGCACGCTGACGCCGGCCGAGAGGTCGGCGGCGGTGAGTTCGCGGCTCCACACGCGGCTGTCCGGCGCAGTCTCGAGCTTGCCGGCCACGCTCATGGTGGCGGCCAGCGGCGCGTTGCTCTTCGCGTCGAACGCCGCCGCCACGCGGGCGATCGCCGCCTGCTCCTGCGTGCTCAGGTACGACCACGACCAGCGGTAGTTCCTGTCCTGCTGCTGGCGCACGCGCACGTTGGCGGTGGCGTTGCGTGCCCAGTCGACCAGCTTGGCGTCGTAGGCCGGCTTGCTCATGCCGTAGGTATGCGTGAGCGCGACCATCAGGGCCAGGTCGCGCAGCTCCGAGCCGTAGTCGCCGACATACCACGGGCGCTCCTTGCTCCACGCAAACGCCTCGTCGATCGCCTTCTGCGCGCGCTCGTTGTCGCCCATCAGCTTGAACGCGATGCCGAAGTGCACCAGCGGCAGCGGCGCGACCAGCTTCTGCCGTTCGTTGTCGAAGATCGCGCGCAGCGTGCCCAGCGGCGCGCGGTTGACGCGGGCCAGCACGAAGCCGGAGTACGCCTCGTCGGCGATGCGCAGGTGGTCGTGCTGTTCGTACTCGTAGTACGGATGGCCGCCGGCGAGCAGGTCGTCGTTGAGCCGCTGCAGCGATTTCTGCAGCACCTCCTGCGGCACCGCAAAGCCGGCGTCGCGCGCGTCCAGCATGAAGTCGACCACGTACGGCGTGGTGAAGGTGACGATCGGACTGCTGCCGCCCCAGAAGCTGAAGTGGCCGTTGCTGGCCTGGAACGAGGCGATCCGCGACAGTGCGCCGTCCACCGCGGCCTTGCGCACGTCGTCGCTCATCACTTGCGCACCCAGCGCCTTGGCCGTGGGGCCGTCCAGGATCAGCGCGGCGTAGCCCTTGCTGGTGGTCTGCTCGATGCAGCCGTACGGGTAGCGCAGCATGTCGCGCAGCGCAGCCGCGTACGGCAGCGGCGGCAAGGTGCTCAGGGTGATCCGCGCGTTCACCGTGGCCGGCAGCAGGCCGGCGATCGCGGCGGCGCCGAGGTGCTCGGGCTTGCCCGCCTCCAGCGCCATGGGCGTGGTGCTCACCGTTTCCGGCCAGGCCGGGCGCACCGCGAATTCGAAGTGGCGGTCCACGCTGTAATCGTTGAGCTCGGCGTGGATGTCCACCGTCGCCACCGCGGCGCCCGCGCCGGCGGTGACCGGCATGTGCAGGGTGGTGCCGGCGCCATCCTTCAACGCCGCGCTCTGGGTGGCCTTGTCCACCGTGATCGGGCCGCCGCCCTTGACGCTCACTTTCGCGGTGCCGTCCTTGCCGGACAGGTTCTTCAGATCGAGGCTGATCATCGCCTGGTCGCCGGCCGCCATCACCCGCGGCGTGCTCGGTTCGACCACCAGCGGCGCGCGCACGGTGACCGCGCCGTCGGCGTTGCCGTAGCGGCTGTCGGTGTACGCCAGCGCGGCCAGGCGCAGGCTGCCGTTGAAGTCGGGTACGTCGACGTGCAGCGTGGCCCTGCCCTGCGCGTCGAACGCCACCGGGCCGGTGAACAGGTCGACGATCTGCACCTTCGGGTTGAGCCGGGTGGCCTTGGGCAGCGCCGCACCGCTCATGTCGCCGCCGTAGCGCAACTTCGCCTCGGCGCCGTCCATCGCCTCGATGATGCGGCTGTACAGGTCGTACGCATCCACGCCCAAGGCACGCTTGGCGAACAGCCACGCCCACGCGTCGGGCACCGGGTAGTCGGTGATGTTGAGCACGCCCTGGTCGACCGCCGACAGCGTGACGAAAGCCTTCTGCCCGGCCAGGCCGGTAGCCTGCACGCCGACCTCGAGCGGGTTGCCCGGGCGCATCAGCGCGGGCGCATCCAGCTTCAGCGGGATGCGCCGGTCGTTGCGGTCCATCGCCACGTATTCCACGCCCATCGCGCGCGCCGGCGTGGTGTGCTCGGCGGCCTCGCCGCCGCGGAACACCAGCGCCGTCACGTAGACGTCGTGGCGCTCCCACTCCTTCGTCACCGGGATCTCGAAGGTGGCACCGGCTTTCGCGTCGATGTTCCTGGTGTAGAGCAGGTGGTCCGATTCCACCAGCAGCACGCCGGGGCCGGGCTGCGGCGGCGTCACGCTGACCTTCATGGTGTCGCCGGCGCGGTAGCGCGCCTTGTCCAGCTGCAGCTTGACCTTGTCCGGGCGTGCTTCCTTGCCGAGGTTCTCGTCGTCCCAGCTGTAGCCGGCGAAGAACGGGAACACCGTGGTGAGTTTCGTGGCCGGGTCGTACACCTCGACGCGGTAGCTGCCCCACTGCACCGGGAATTCCACCTGGGCCGACTTGCCGGCGGCCACGTCGACGTCCTTTTCCTCGATCAGCTGCAGGCGCTGGTTCGCATTCGACTGCCAGCCGCCGTCGCGCTCGTACAGCCAGTAGAAATCGCGCAGTTCACGCTGCAGGCGCACTTTCAGGTGGCTGCCTGCGACCAACTCGCCGTCCGCGTTCGCGCGCACGATCTCGAAACCGACCGGGCTTTCGCTCTCCGCGCCCTGCTTCGGATCGAACAGCGGGCGCACGCCGACCAGCGCGTCGGCCGGCCAGTAGGTGCGCTTGAGCAGCCGCGTCACCGCGCGGCCGCCGCTCTCGTACACGCTGCCGGACAGGGTCACCGCCAGCGGCGCGACCGGTTTCACGTCATCGGGCAGCGCCACGTCCTGCTCCAGCACGCCTTGCGCGTCGAGCTTCGCATCGACCACGTCGTCGGCGCTCTTCGGCAGCTCGACCAGCGGGTTGCCGAAGAAGGTGTCCTTCATCTTCTCCAGCGGATGCACGTCCGGCGCCACCAGCAGTTTCGCGGTGAAGCGGTTGCCGTCGGCCGGCGCGCCGTACAGGTAGCTGGAGGCGACCTTCAGCTTCAGCGGCTCGCCCGGCGCCAGTCGCGCCTGCGGGCTGGACAGATCCACCTTGAGCCGCTCGGGCAGGAACTCCTCGACGTGGAACGGGAACGCCTGCACGGTCTCCTTGGCCGAAGGATCGAGGCGGAACTCCAGTTGCCACAAACCGGTCGGCGCGTCGGCGGGGATCGCCTGGCTCAGCTCGAAGTAGTTCAGTTGCCTCGGCTCCAGCCGCTTTTCCACCAGGGTGCGGCCGTCCGGCTGCTTCACCCGCACGAACAGCGACTGCGCCTTCATCGGCTTGCCGTCGTCGTCGCGCAGCAGCGCCGAGGCGCGCAGCGTCTCGCCGGGACGGTACAGGTCGCGGCCGGACCAGGCGTAGACCTCGAACGGTGCCTGTTTGCGCCCGCTGATGTCGAAGTTGGACACGTCCAATGCCGGCCGGTTGAACGGCAGCACCGAGACGTCCTTGCCGTGGCGCGCGACCAGCACGTCGGAAGCCCTGACCTTGTACGCGAGCAGCGCGTTGCCGTCGGCGCCGGTGGTGGCCTTGAGCTTGCTGCGCCCGGCCGCGTCGCGGATCTCGATGTCCACCGCATTCACCGGCGTGCCGTCGCGCAGCGAGGCCACGTGCAGCAGCACGTTGTCGCGGTACACGCGCAGGTGCAGGCCGAGGTCGCTGACGAAGAAGGTGGCGGTGTCGTAGCCGTCCTTGAACGTGCCGCCGGCCTTGACCACCGCCATGTACACGCCCGGCTGGGCCAGCTCCCTGATGTTCTGCACCGGCAGGTAGGTGACGGTGCGCTCGTTCGGCTCGCCGCCCAGCGTGTAGTGGTTGGCGTAGACCGAATCGGCGATCTCGGTGATCGGCATGCGGCTGCGCCGCTCGTCGCCTTCGCCGCAGCTGTTGTAGTAGGCGACGTCGTGGTCGAGTTCGTAGCTGTCGCGATGGCCGTTGCGCGGGTACGCGCAGAACAGGTCGGACAGCGCGTCGTCGCGCACGCGGAAGAACTCCACGTCGGCGTCGTGCACGTTCATCGACACCAGCGGCAGGCCGCGGGTGCCGCGCGCCGGCAGCACGCTGCCGTGCGAGGCGAAGCCGACCGCCGCCGGCAGGTTGCCGGAGTACACGTCGTGCTTCACCTCGTGGCCGAGGGTGCGGCCGTCGGCGGCGAGCAGGCCGGCCTTCAGCTGCACCGCATAGCGCGTGTTCGCCTGCACGAACGGGAAGTTCAGCGTCTTGCCGTCGTTGTCGAGGCTCCAGCTGCCGCTGACCACTTCGCCGTTCGGGCCGGTCACCGCGATCAGCGTGTCGAACGCCTGCGCCGAGGCCAGCGTGGCGTTGAAGCGCAGGGTCAGCGCGGTGCGCGAGTCGCTGCTGCGGGAGCTGGCCGAAAGCAGGGCGAAGCTGGTTGCGGCCGGCGCCGGCGCCGCCGAGGCGGCCGTGCCCGGCGCACCCTGCAGCGTCGGCGGATGGCCGTCATGGCCGCGCCCGCAGGCGACCAGCAACAGGCCCGACAACAGGACTGGCCATACCCGCGCAAAGCGCGCAAACGATCGTGCGTACATGGTGGTCTCTCCCTGAGATTGGATCGAAGTATCGCCGCCATTCATGGCGGGCCGATGGCACGGATCGGGCACGCGGGTTCTCTCAACGAGGCAACTGCCGACCCAGCCAGTCGCCCAGTTGCATCAGCACCTGGCCGCGGCCCGGTTCGGTTTCGTTGAACAGCTCGTGGTACAGCGAGGCGAAGAAGCGCGTGGTCAGTTGGCCGCTCGATGCCGCCGCCCTGGCGAAGGCACGGCTGCCGGCGGGGTCGACCAGTGCGTCGCTCTCGGCCACCAGCAGCAGGGTGGGCACGGCCAGCTCGGCGGCATCGGCGATGCAGGCGGCGCCTTCGCGGAAGATGAAATCGGCCAGTCGCGGGGTGATCCAGCCGTGGCGCAGCGGATCGGCGCGGTAGTCGGCGGCTACCTGCGGATCGTGCGACAGCTTGCCGGCATCCAGCCCGTTGCGCAGCGGCAGGTTCGGCAGCCAGCGGCCGAGTATCGCGGCCAGCCGGATCATCTGCGGCGATTCGTGAGTGCGCAGGGCCGGCGAGGACAGCACCAGCGCCGGCGGCGCCAGCGCGCCGTCGAGCACGGCGCGCGCGGCCACCAGACCGCCCATGCTGTGGCCGAGCAGCAGCGGCTGGTGCGGCGTGGCGCGCGCGTACTCCTGATAGACCGCCGCCAGGTCTGCCAGCAGGTCGTCGCGATGGCGCAGCGCGCCGCGCCGCCCGGGCGACTGCCCGTGGCCACGCTGGTCGTAGCCGCGCACGGCATAGCCGCGCTGGTTGAACCACGCGGCGACGCGATCGTAACGGCCGCTGTGTTCGCCCAGGCCATGCACGAACAGCGCGGCCCCGCGCGCCCCCTGTCGCGGCCAGTCGCGCAACAGCAGGCGCTGGCCATCGGCCATGGTCTGCCAACTGGTGACTCCGGTTTCCTCGCTCCGCGAATCCGATGGCGCCTGCACCGCTTCCTCCCGTTCGATCACCGTCCTGCAGCGCCTCCACGCGATGCGCCGATGGAGCGCGAATACTGACATGCCGGCGCCGACCGCGCACCGCTGCGCGCCGGTTGCGACGGCAGCCGCGGCCCCCATATATGATCGGGTGTCCCACTCCCCGCCACCGCCCCGACCGGTGCCGCCGCGCATGGACTCCCGAATCCTCGAAGCCTTCCACCCGGCGGTCGCCGCCTGGTTCCGCCGCAGCTTCGCCGCACCCACCGCGGCGCAGGCGGCGGCGTGGCCGTCGATCCGCGCCGGCCAGCACACCCTGGTCGCCGCGCCGACCGGCTCCGGCAAGACGCTCACCGCCTTCCTCGCCGCCATCGACGAACTGGTGCGCGAGGGCGTGGCGCACGGCGGCACACTGGCCGACGCCACCACGGTGCTCTACGTGTCGCCGCTGAAAGCATTGTCGAACGACATCCATGTCAATCTGGAAGCGCCGCTGGAAGGCATCCGCGCCGAGCTGGAAAAGCTCGGCCTGCCCGACGTGGCGATCCGCACCGCGGTACGCACCGGCGACACCCCGCAGGTCGAACGCAACCTGCTGCGCAAGCAGCCGCCGCACATCCTGGTGACCACGCCGGAGTCGCTGTACGTGCTGCTCGGCTCGGCCTCGGGCCGTTCCATGCTGGCGGGCGTGCGCACGGTGATCGTCGACGAGATCCACGCCATCGCCGGCAGCAAGCGCGGTTCGCATCTGGCCTTGTCGCTGGAGCGGCTGGAGTCGCTGTGCCAGCGGCGCCTGCTGCGGATCGGCTTGTCGGCGACGCAGAAGCCCATAGAAAAAGTCGCCGACTTTCTGGTCGGCGCTCAACACTCCCTTCTCCCCGAGGGGGAGAAGGAAGATCCGTGCACCATCATCAACACGGGCCACACCCGCCCGCGCGACCTCGCCATCGAAGTCCCGCCGGTGCCGCTGGAAGCGGTGATGTCGAACGACAGCTGGGAGCTGGTCTACGACCGCCTCGCCCAGCTGGTGCAGGCGCACCGCACCACCCTGGTCTTCGTCAACACGCGGCGCATGGCCGAGCGCGCCGCGCGGCACCTGTCCGAACGGCTCGGCAAGGAGCACGTCGCCGCGCATCACGGCAGCCTGGCCAAGGAGCTGCGGCTGGATGCGGAGCAGCGGCTCAAGCGCGGCGAGCTGAAGGTGCTGGTGGCCACCGCGTCGCTGGAGCTGGGCATCGACATCGGCGAAGTCGACCTGGTCTGCCAGCTCGGCTCGCCGCGCTCGATCGCCGCGTTCCTGCAGCGCGCCGGCCGTTCCGGCCACAGCATCGACGGCACGCCGAAGGCGCGGCTGTTCCCGGCGACCCGCGACGACCTGATCGAATGCACCGCCCTGCTCGACTGCGTGCGCCGCGGCGAACTCGACGCGCTGGTGATGCCGCCGCAGCCGCTGGACGTGCTGGCCCAGCAGATCGTCGCCGAGGTCGCCTGCGCCGAGTGGGACGAGGACGCGCTGTACGCACTGGTGCGTCGCGCGTACCCGTACCGCGATCTCGCCCGCGCCGATTTCGACGCGGTGGTGCGCATGCTGGCCGAAGGCTTCACCACCCGCCAGGGCCCGCGCGCGGCGTACATCCATCGCGACGCGGTGAACCGCCAGTTGCGGCCGCGGCGCAGCGCGCGGCTGACCGCGCTGACCTCCGGCGGCACCATTCCCGACACCGCCGACTACAAGGTGGTGCTGGAACCGCAGGCGATCATCGTCGGCACGGTGAACGAGGATTTCGCGGTCGAGAGCATGGCCGGCGACATCTTCCAGCTCGGCAACGCCAGCTACCGCATCCAGCGCGTCGAGCGCGACCGGCTGCGCGTGGAGGACGCGCACGGCGCGCCGCCGAGCATTCCGTTCTGGCTGGGCGAGGCACCGGGGCGCAGCGACGAACTGTCGTTCGGCGTGTCGCGGCTGCGCGAGGAGATATCCACACAGCTCGATGCCGGCGGCGTGCCGGCCGCCGTGGCGTGGCTGCACGACGAGCTGGGTCTGGGCGACGCTGCCGCGCAGCAGCTGGCCGACTACCTGGCCCGCGCGAAGGCCGCGCTGGGCGTGCTGCCGAGCCAGCACACGCTGGTGCTGGAGCGCTTCTTCGACGAATCCGGCGGCACCCAGTTGGTGATCCACACGCCGTGGGGCAGCCGCATCAACCGCGCGTGGGGGCTGGCGCTGCGCAAGCGCTTCTGCCGCCAGTTCAACTTCGAGCTGCAGGCGGCGGCGACCGAGGACGCGATCGTGCTGTCGCTGTCGACCAGCCACAGCTTTCCGCTGGAGGAAGTGGCGCACTATCTGCACTCGGCTACCGCCGAGCACGTGCTGGTGCAGGCCCTGCTCGACGCGCCGCTGTTCCCCGCGCGCTGGCGCTGGAATGCGGTGACCGCACTGGCGCTGCCGCGCTTCACCGGTGGCAGGAAGACGCCGCCGCCGCTGCAGCGGATGAAGAGCGAGGACCTGCTCGCCGCGGTCTTCCCCGATCAGGTCGCCTGCCTGGAAAACATCGTGGGCGAGCGCGAGGTGCCGGATCACCCGCTGGTCAACCAGACTATGCACGACTGCCTGCGCGAGGCGATGGACGTGGACGGGCTGCTGGCGATCCTGCGCCAGCTCGAAGCCGGCGAGATCGCCATCGTGGCGCGCGATCTCACCGCACCGAGCCCGCTTGCCGCCGAAGTATTGAACGCCGCGCCGTATGCGTTCCTCGACGACGCGCCGCTGGAGGAGCGCCGCACCCAGGCCGTGCAGAACCGTCGCTGGAACGCCGACAGCGCCGACGATCTGGGCCGGCTCGATTCCGACGCGATCGCCGCCGTACGCGAGGAAGCCTGGCCGCAGGTGCGCGACGCCGACGAGATGCACGAGGCGCTGACTTTGCTGGGTTTCGTCACCGCCGATGAAGTCGCCGCCAACCCCGGCTGGAACGAGCGACTGCAGGCGCTGGCGAAGGCGAAGCGCGCCACCCGGCTCGGCGACGCATGGACGTCTGCCGAGCAGCTGCCGCTGTGGCAGGTACTGCATCCGGCCGCCCCGATGCAGCCGCCGATCGCCGCACCCGCCGAATACGCCGCGCAGCCCTGGACGCGCGAGGACGCGCTGCTGGAACTCGTGCGCCACCGCCTCGGCGGACTCGGCCCGGTCACCGTGCGTGGGCTGGCGCAGTCGATCACCGTCGACGCGGGCGAGGTCGAGCAGGCGCTGCTGCGACTGCAGTCCGAAGGCTACGTGATGCAGGGCCGCTTCACCGCCGATGCGAGCGACACCGAATGGTGCGAGCGGCATCTGCTGGCGCGCATCCACCGCTACACCATCGGCCGGCTGCGCCGCGAGATCGAGCCGGTCAGCCGGCGCGCGCTGATGCGCTTCCTGTTCGACTGGCAGCACGTGTCGGCGGCCACGCGCCTGAACGGGCCGGATGCGCTGGTGGCCACGCTGGCACAGCTGGAAGGTTACGAGGCCGCGGCCGGCGCGTGGGAAGCGGAGATCCTGCCAGCGCGCGTGGGCGACTATTCGATCAGCTGGCTGGACGAGCTGTGCCGCGCCGGCCGCATCGCCTGGAGCCGCCTGCGCACCGGCAGCGGCGGTGGCGGCGGGCCGCTGCGCAGTACGCCGATCGTGCTGCTGCCCCGCCGGGAGATGGCCGTCTGGACGGCCGTCGCCGCGGGCGAGCCGCAGGACATCCTGCTGTCGTCGCGCGCCCAGGCCGTGGCCGAGGCGTTGCGCGAGCATGGTGCGCTGTTCTTCGACGAGTTGCTGGTGGACACCCGCCTGTTGCGGCCGGAGCTGGAAGACGCGCTGGGCGAGCTGGTGGCCGCCGGCCGGATCAGCGCGGACAGCTTCGCCGGTCTGCGCGCCCTGCTGCTGCCGGCGGCGAAACGCGACGGCACACGGCACCGGCGCATGCGCCGGCACGCATTTGGCGGGATCGAGGATGCGGGGCGCTGGGCACTGGCGCGCGGCCCGGCCACGGACGCCAAGGCCGGGCCCGAGGCGATTGAACATATTGCGCGTACCCTGCTGCGCCGCTACGGCGTGGTGTTCTGGAAGCTGCTGGAGCGCGAGGCGCCGTGGCTGCCGTCGTGGCGCGAGCTGCTGCGCGTGTACCACCGGCTTGAAGCTCGCGGCGAAATCCGCGGCGGCCGTTTCGTCGAGGGCCTGGTGGGCGAGCAGTTCGCCCTGCCCGAGGCGATCGCGCCGTTGCGCGCGGTGCGCTCACGCGCGGACGACGGCGAGCTGGTCTGCGTCAGCGGCAGCGATCCGCTGAACCTGGTCGGCACCGTGCTGGTCGGCGACAAGGTGCCGGCACTGGCCGGCTCGCGCGTGCTGTACCGCGACGGCATGCCGATCGCCGCGCTGGTCGGCGGCAAGCCGGTGGCGCTGATCGAGCTGTCCACCGCCGAATGGCAACGCGCGCGTGCGGTATTGCTGCGCCACCCGTCGGCACCGGATGCCACGGTACGGCAGGCATCCTGATGGGCTGCCTGCCGGTGCTGCTGCTGTTTCCGCTGGGCGCGGGCGTGGGCTACCTGGTCGGTGGCGACGTCGGTGCGTTGTGGGGCGCCGCCCTCGGCGTGGTGCTGGGCCTGCTGTTGATGGGTCTGCTGATCCGGGCCATGCACCAACGCCGGTAGACACGACACCGCCCGTCGCTTTCGGGTGGAGAAGCCGGCGGGCGGTGCCCGCCCTGCGTCGTTCGCCGAATCACAGCTTGAGATAGATGCCCCGCCGATCCATCGCCCACACCACCAGCCACCAGAACGCCAGGAAAACCACGGCGAATGCCAGCGACGGCACATACGGCCCGAAGCGCGGCGTCATCGAGTCCGCAAACACCGTGCGGTACCACGCGGCCTGGCCCAGGGCGGGCAGCACGATCTGCATGACCTCCGAGCCGGCATAGGCGGCGATGGCGTTGACGCCGAAGCGCCGCCCCAGCGGTGGCCAGCCACGGCGCTCGACCAGCCAGTGGAAGGCCAGCAGCGCCAGCACGGCCCAGCCGGCCGTCCACAGCGCGAACGAGGGCGCCCACAGGTTCTTGTTGAACGGCAGCACGAGCGACCACCCCGCACCGAGAGCCAGCGACAGCAGACCGCCCAGCCCCAGCGCCCTGAGCCGCCCGCGCCGCAACCAGCAGCCCGCGCGCAGGCCGAGCAAGGTGGTGGCCAGCGCCGGCAAGGTGCTGAGCAGGCCTTCCGGATCGTGCCCGCGACCGCTGAGCGGATCGATCGACCAGACGTAGTGGCCGAACACCGCGCTGTCGGTGCGGCTGGCGAGATTGGCCCACGGCGCCAGCGTGCCGCCGAGTTCGAGCAGCCCCCAGTAGCCGAGCAGCAGCAGGGCGATCGCGCACCATTGCGTGCGCGGCCGCGTGTAGACGGCGAACAGCGCCACCGCGGCGAAGCACACGCCGATCCGCTGCAGCACACCGGGAATGCGCATGTCGCGGTCCGGCAGCAGCCACGCCGCCAGCAGGTTGATGGCCAGGCCGAGCAGCACGATGCGCGCGGCCCGCCACATCGCCGCGCGGGTCAGCTCGGCGGTGGCATCGCCCCGTTCGAGGCGCGGCAGGATCGCCAGCGCCACCGACACGCCGACCACGAACAGGAAGAACGGAAAGATCAGGTCGGTCGGCGTGCAGCCGTTCCACTGCGCATGCTCCAGCGGCCGGTACACGTGACCCCAGTCGCCCGGGTCGTTGACCAGCAGCATCGCGGCCACCGTGCAGCCGCGCAGCGCGTCGAGCGAGGCGAGGCGTGTGGACCGCGCGCTCATGCCACGCCGCCGCACCGTGCATGCGACGCGCTCATGGCGTGGCCTGCAGCGACACCTTCTCCAGCGCGTACAGCGCCCCGTCGATCGGCGCGGTGTAGATCAGGCACAGGCCGTGTTCGCCGCTTTGCGCAGGCAGCTTCGCGTCGAGCCTGAAACGCCGCGGGCTGTGCGCGGGATCGGGCAACGGCATCGACGCCAGCACCGGTCCGTCGCAGTGATCGGCATGCACCACCAGTTCGCCGAACGGCGTGGCGTGCGGGCGCGACACCACCAGCTTCTGCTCGTGCGCCAGCGCGAAGTTGCGCGGCAGGCGCACGGCGTCGACGTGGATCGCCGCGACGCCATCCATGCGCGTGGCGGGGAACAGCTGGCAGCTGTCGAACACGTTCACCGCATAGACCGGCTGGGTGCTGGGCGCATCGGGCGACGGCTGCACGCGCAGGCGGAAGTCGCTGCCGGGGCAGTTGGGCAAGGTGTTGCCCGCAAGGCTCAGCAACCCCGCGCGGCTGAGCACCCGTTCACGCGGCGCAGCCAGCGCGCTGCCGTCGGCGGCGAAGCTGGCGGCGCGCACGGTCACCGGCAGGGTCACGTTGAACGGCGCCTCGTAGCGCGGCGAGGCCGGGGTGGGCGCGCTGCCGTCGAGCGTGTAGCGGATCGCCCCGAACCCGGTCTGGCTGGCCAGCGTGACCGTGGCACGGCCGGTGGCCAGCGCCACGTTGCGATCGGTGGCGATCTCCACCGCGAAGGCGCCGTCGGCGTAGGAAATCTGCTGGGCGCGGTAACGCGCGAGCTGGCCGGGCAGGCGCGACAGGAAGTCGCTCCAGTCGCGGCGGGCGTCCGGCGACCAGGCGACTTCGGCCAGCGCATCCAGCCGCGGGAACGCCGCGTGCTCGACGTGGGCGAAACCGGGCATGTGCTCGGTCCAGAAATTGGCCTGGACGCCCAGCACGTGTTTCGCCTGGCGCGCGTCGAGCACGCCGGGAATGGCCTGGAAACCGTACACGTCCTGCAGCGATTCCACGCCGAGGCGGCCGGCGTACTCGTCGGCCAGCGCGCTCTGCACGTGGTCGAAATAGAGGTCCGGCGCGGGCGACATCACCACGTCGTGGCCCAGCAGCGCGGCCTTGATCGCGCCGTCGATGCCGCGCCAGGACATCACGGTGGCGTCGGCCGGCAGCTTGTCGCCTTCGAGGATCTCGTCCCAGCCGATCAGCTTGCGGCCGTGCTGCTGCAGGTACTGGCCGATGCGGCCGATGAACCAGCCCTGCAGGGTGTTCTCGTCGCGGATGCCGAGCGCGCGCATCTTCGCCTGCACCGCGGGCGACGCCTGCCACTGGTCCTTGATCGCCTCGTCGCCGCCGACGTGGATGTAGGTCGACGGGAACAGCGCCATCACCTCGTCGAGCACGTTGTCGATGAAGGCGAAGGTGGCATCGTCCACGTTGTACAGATACGGGTTCACGCCCCAGTCGACGGACACCGCGGGACGCTTGCCGGTGACGCCGAGCTGCGGATACGAGGCCACCGCGGCCTGCGCGTGGCCGGGCATGTCCAGCTCCGGCACGATGGTGATGTGGCGCGCGGCGGCATAGGCCACCACGTCGCGGATCTCGTCCTGGGTGTAGAAACCGCCGTAGCGCTGCGGCTCGCCATCCTTGCCGGCGTCCGGCGGCGTGCGCCACGCGCCGATCCTGGTCAGCTCGGGATAGCGCTTGATCTGGATGCGCCAGCCCTGGTCGTCGGTGAGATGCCAGTGCAGCACGTCGAGCTTGTGCTGGGCCATCTGGTCGAGCAAGGTTTTTACTTCGGCCACGCTCTGGAAATGCCGCACCGAATCGAGCATCACGCCGCGCCAGGCGAAGCGCGGCCAGTCACGGATGGACAGCGCCGGCACGACCACCGCGCCGCGCGCGGCATCGGGCGTGAGCAACTGGTACAGCGTGACCACGCCGTGGAACAGGCCGGCATCGTCGCGCGCGCTGACGCGGATGCCGTGGGTGTCGACATCGAGCGCATAGCCGCCGGCCTGCGCCACCGGCGCCTGCGGGTCGCGCCGCAGCACGATGGCGCGTTTCGCGCCGCCGCCAGGCTGCAGCGTCAGGCCGCGCGTGCGCGAGAGCAGGTCGATCAGGTAGTGCGCGGCCTGCGTGGTGGCCGGGTCATGGTCGGCCACCACGATGGCGGTGGCGGCGTCGACGCGGAAGCTGCCGTCGCCCGGCACGAGTTGCGCAGGCAGCGGGATCAGCGAGGGCGCTGCGGCCGTCGCGCTTGCCGGCGGCAGTGGCAGCAGCAGCATGAGCAACGCGAGCAGGCAATACAGGGTCGGCAGGCATCGACGGGTCATCCGCATTCTCCGGTGCGCGCTCGCATGGTGCCACGCAGGGCCACCATGCGACGCCAAAAAAAAGCGGGCCCGCCAACCAATGCCGGGGCCCGCACGGGGAGGGTGTCGGCGCGCCGTCCGTGGCGCGCCATGCCGCGGCGTTGCGTCAGAACTTGAAGCGGAGGTTCAGGTAGTACTGGCGACCGTTGATGTAGGTCGAACGCGGCTGGATGCCGTAACCGTCGCCCTTGACGTAGTAGCGCAGCTTCGGGCTGTTGAGGTTGAGGCCGTCCAGCGACACCGACATCCAGTCGTTGATGCTGTAGCCCAGCGACGCGGACAGGTAGCCGGTGCCCTGCATGTAGAAGAAACCGCCGCGGTCCGGGCCGGCGAAGTACGACGAGCGGTAGGTGTAGCTCACCCGCGCGTTGAACTTGTCGTTCTCGAAGAAGGCCGATGCGTTGGCGGTGTTCTTCGAGGTGCCCTGCAGGTCCTGTCCGTTGTCGGCGTTGCCGGTGGCGTAGGTGTAGTTGAGCGCCACGCCGAAGTTGTCGCCGATCGGCTGCTGGTAGTTCAACTCCACGCCGCGCACCTTGCCGTCGACGTTGCTGGGGATGTTCACCTGGTAGGCCGAGTAGACATCGTGCCCTGCCGCCGTGCTGGCCGGCATGTCCTTGTACAGGCGCGACTCGGAAGCGAAGGTGACGTAGTTCTGCAGCGACATCTGGTACACGCCGGCCGACAACAGGCCGCGCGGCGCGAAATACCACTCCAGGTCGGCGTCGAAGTTGGTCGAGATCAGCGGCTTCAGGTTCGGGTTGCCGCCGCTGCCGGTGTGGCCGGTGTCATCCAGCGACACCGTGCCGGCCAGTGCCGAGTAGTCCGGCCGGGTCAGCGTCTGCGACACCGCCACGCGCGCCAGCACGTCGTCGGTCAGGTTGAACTTCAGGTTGGCGCTGGGCAGGGCCTTGCTGTAGCTGGCGTTGTTGGTGTTCCAGTAGTAGCCGGCCGGGAAGAACGCCGAGCCGAGGATCGGGCCCTGCACTTCGGTCTCCTGCGGCGAGGTGCTGGTGTAGTTCACCGCCTGCTTGGTGTGCACGTAGCGCACGCCCACGTTGCCGCTCCAGCGGTCGCCGATGAAGTTGGCCTGCAGGTAGATCGCGCCGTCCTTCTCGTTCACCTTGTAGATGTCGTTCGGGTACAGCCGCTCCGGCCCGCGGTTGGCGTACTTCGAGTCGTAGGCGGCCAGGTCGGCCTGCGAGTAGTACCAGATGTTGGTCGGGAACGAGCCGCCCAGCGAGCTGCCGAAATCACCCGGGTAATGGCCGAAGCTGGCGGGGAAGTTGGCCGGGTTGCTCCAGTCGCCGCCGTTCGGGCCTTGCGCGAACGCATACGGGTTTTCGCGCGTGTGGTCGGCGTAGCGCACGCCGAACTGCAGCGAGGCCAGCGTGCTGTCGTCGAAATCCAGCTCGCCGTCGATCTTGCCCCAGTTCTCCTTGTCCTCGACGTTGATGCCGCCTTCGCCGAAGATCCAGTTGGCGCTGACGCCCGAGGCTGCCGGCGAGCTGTTGTCCGGCCCCAGCGACCAGTTGACCGGCTTGCCGGTGCCGCGGAAATCCCATGCGGCGCCGGTGCCCGGCGCGGTGTTCAGTTCCAGCACGTCCTGCTTCGGGCTGGAGCCTTCGCCCTTGGTGGTGCCGAGCTGGGCCGAGAAGCTCAGGCGGTCGGTCGCGCGCCAGTCGACGTCGGCGGTGAAGAAGCGGGTCGAGGCGGAGGCCTCGCGCGAGATCTGGTCGTAGATGCCGTAGTTCGTCGCGTCGTTGCTGGGCGAGAAGACGGCATTCGTCAACGTGTTGTTGGCCACGACGTAGCCGGGCTGGAGGTTGGTGGCGCCGTGCACGAAGTGGGTGGCCCACATCATGTAGTTGCGGTTGAAGTTGTTGGCCTTGAGCTTGCTGTAGAAGCCGTTCAGGTTGACCGTCACGTTGTCGGTCGGCTTGAACTGCACGTCCACCGACCCGCCGGTGCGCTTGCGCTTCTGGGTGAACAGCACGTTGCCGATCAGGCTGGGGAAGTAGACGCCGTTCAGATCCGGGTGCGCGGCGACGATGGCGTCGGTGCTCTTGAGCTGCTCCAGGCCGAGCACTTCCTGGCCGTTGCGCTGCAGGCTGCGCTCCTCGTAGAACGCCTGCGCCATCACGGCGAAGGTGCCGGCGTCGTTCTTCCAGTTGAACAGGCCGCTGAACTGCGGCTTGGTGGTGCCGGGCAGGTCGGAGTAGACGCCGCCGACGGACGCGTGCACGGTCACCGGCTTGTCGAACTGCAGTGGCTTGCGGGTGATGATGTTGACCGTGCCGGCCGCGCCGCCCTCGACCAGGCGCGCCTCGGAGGTCTTGTTCACCACCACCTCGCTGACGATCTCCGCCGGCAACAGGCTGTAGCTGACGCTGCGGCCCACGGTGGCGGTCTGGTTGAGCACGAACCAGTCGCCGGTGCCGATGTTGTGGCCGTCGACCAGGGTCTGGGTCATGCTGGGCGCGGTGCCGCGCAGGCTGACGCGGTCGTTCTCGTCGAAGCCGCCTTCGCCCGCGCTGGAGGTGCCGACGCTGACGCCGGGCAGTCGCTGCAGCGTGTCGGCCACGTTCTTGGCCGGCAGCTTGCCGATGTCCTCGGCGGTGACCACCTCCACGTGCGCATCGGCGGCCTTCTTCAACGCCAGCGATTCGGCCTCGCTGTCGCGGATGCCGGTGACGGTTACCGTGGCCAGTTCCTTGACGTTGGTCTTCTTCGGCTGGTTGGCGTCGGCCGCGGCCGTGCTGTCCTGCGCAAACAACGCACCGGAGACGCACAGACCGGTGATGATGCTGGCGGCGAGCAATGTCTTGCGATGGTTCATGGTGTTCCTCCCCTCAAGAGGCTGGATCGAATCAGGACCGGCGTGGATGCGGTCGCGGACTGTGGGTGACGCGTGGTGGCGGTGGACAGCGGACAACGACGGTGGGCGTGGCGCCGTGCTGCGGGATCGGGCTCATCTCAAGCTCCTTGCCTGGGGTTGCGCCCTTCATCCAGAAACCAGCCTGCGGCGCCGATGACACCAAGCTGGCCGTGCTCAATCAGTCGAACCGGAACCTGTTGCAGCCAGGCGCGCATGACGCCCTTGTTCAAATAGCGCTCGGCAAACGTGCTCGCCAGCAGGAAATCGTGGATGCGCGGCAGGATGCCGCCGGCCAGGTAGATCGCGCGGGCGCCGTAGAGCAGGCCGAGATCGCCGACGAAGCTGCCGAGCAGGCCGCAGAAAATCTCCAGCACTTCGCGGGCGACCGGGTCGCGGCCTTCCAGCGCCGCGGCGGTGACTTCGGCCGGCGTGCTCCAGCGCGGCGCGCGGCCGTGCAGTTCGGCCAGCGCGCGGTAGAGCTTGAGCAGGCCCGGCCCGGACAGCGCATCCTCGAACGAGACGTGGCTGCGCTCGCGACGCAGCAGGCGCAGGATCTCGATCTCGCGCTCGGTGCCCGGCGCCAGCGAGATCTGTCCCGCCTCGGTGGCCAGCACGCGGGCGCGCGGCGAGCCCGGCAACAGCACCGCCGAACCCAGCCCGGTGCCCGGACCCATCACCAGCACCGGCCCCGGCGGCGGTGCGGGCGCCTCGATGATGCAGCGGGTATCGGCCGCGTCGAGGAACTGGGTGGCATAGGCCACCGCCTCGAAGTCGTTGATGACGGCCAACTGCCGGATGCCCAGCGCGTCGCGGATCGCGCGGATCGACACCGGCCAGGCCAGGTTGCCGTTGACGATCGCGTCGTCCAGCACGTAACCGGCGCAGGCCACCGCGCATTCGCGGATGCTGGCGGCCGCGGCCGCATGCGGCGTATGCGCCAGTTGTGCGACGAAGTCGCGCAGCATCGCGGCGAGGTCGGGCCACTCGGCGCAGGCGTAGCGGCGGAAGTGCAGCACGCGGACCGGGCCGTGCGCGTCGCCACAGCCGCTGACCAGGCCGACCCGCGCATGCGTGCCGCCGACATCGGCAGCGAGGAACGGCTGCGCCGCCTCGCCGTCCGACGCCGCAGATACCCGCTCCGACGACGCCGCAGCGACCGGCACGGTGGTCGACGGCGACACGGCATGGCGCTGGTTGGCGACTTCCCCCACGGACGATCTCCCGAAACTCCGCTGCGATCCCGACGCGTGCGCCGGTCACTCGGCACGGCCGCACGCCGGCCTGATGGAGGGCGAGTCTGTGGTCAAGATGACAACGTTGTCAACTGTGATCGCCGTCCAATTTCGCGACGCGGCTGCGGCGTCGCAGCAAAGCTGTCATGGCAACCTGCGAGGTTGCTTCAAGTGTGCGCTTGGAGGCTTTGTGCAAGCCATATTCGTGGCCGCCTGGCGGTCCGGACCACCTGTTGCACTGCCGCAACGACACGATCCGAACGGCGGCGGATGCGCTCGACCATCCGCCGCCGCGATGTCCCGTCGCCGGCGTCGATTGACAACGTTGCACTTTTTGCGGAATAAGGAGACATTCCTGTCAGCACGGCCAGCCGGCCGCAGCGACACGGCACCCGGGGAGATCCACGACCATGAGCACCACACTGGCGGCCGCGCCGTCCCGGCAGCAGCAACTCGGGCCGATGCTGATCATCGGCCTGCTGTTTTTCATCTTCGGCTTCGTGACCTGGCTCAACGGTCCGCTGATCACCTTCGTCAAGCTGGCGTTCCAGGTCGAGGACGCCTATGCGTTCCTGGTGCCGTTCGCGTTCTACATTTCCTACCTGGTGTTCTCGCTGCCCGCCTCGATGATCCTGCGCCGCACCGGCATGAAGAAAGGCATGGCGCTGGGCCTGTTCGTGATGGCGGTCGGCGCCGTGCTGTTCGGCCAGTTCGTCAGCCTGCGCGTGTTCGCCGGCGCGCTGACCGGGCTGTTCGTGATCGGTGCCGGGCTGTCCTTGCTGCAGACCGCATCGAACCCGTACATCAGCATCCTTGGCCCGATCGACAGCGCCGCGCAGCGCATCGCGTTCATGGGCATCTGCAACAAGGTGGCCGGCGTGCTGGCCCCGTTCGTGTTCGGCGCGCTGGTGCTCAGCGGCATCGGCAGCTTCGGCGAGCAGGTTGCCGCGGCGCCCACCGTCGAGGCGCGCGAGGCGCTGCTCAACGCCTTCGCCGGCAAGGTGCACACGCCGTACATGGTGATGGCCGGCCTGCTGGTGGTGCTGGCGATCTGGATCGCGCGTTCGTCGCTGCCGGAGATCACGCCGGAAGGCGCCAACAGCGAGCGCGCGATCGGCCACGGGCACGGCAGCATCTTCAGCTTCCCGCACCTGTGGCTGGGCGTGCTGTGCCTGTTCCTCTACGTCGGCGTGGAGGTGATGGCCGGCGACGCGATCGGCACCTACGGCGCCGGCTTCCACCTGCCGCTGGACCGCACCAAGGTCTTCACCGCATTCACCCTGAGCGGCATGCTGGCCGGCTACCTGGTCGGCCTGGTGCTGATCCCGCGCTACATCTCGCAGCAGCGTTACCTCGCGGTATCGGCGGTGCTCGGCGTGCTGTTCTCGATCGGCGCCTACCTCACGAACGGCTACGTCTCGGTCGGCTTCGTCGCCGCGCTGGGCTTCGCCAACGCGATGATGTGGCCGGCGATCTTTCCGCTGGCGATCAAGGGCCTGGGCGATCTCACCGAGCGCGGTTCGGCGCTGCTGATCATGGCGATCGCCGGCGGCGCGGTGGTGCCGCAGCTGTTCGTGCACCTGAAGCAGCACATCGACTTCCAGCTCGCCTTCACCGTGCTGATGGTGCCGTGCTACCTGTACATCCTGTACTTCGGACTGGCCGGCCACCGCGTGGGCCAGCGGCGCGCGGCACCGTGATCGCGCCGTTCGCCAGTCCCGGGGCCATACGCTAGGATGCACACGCCGCCGCACACCGGCTGTGCGGCGGTGTCGGCACATGGCGCTGCCGGCGCCCCACTCACGATGCACGAGGTCCAGCGGTGCGCAGCGCCACCATCAAGGATGTCGCGGAACGGGCAGGCGTCTCGCTGAAGACGGTGTCGCGCGTCATCAACAACGAGCCCTCGGTGCATGCGCGCACGCGCGAGCGGGTGCAGCAGGCGATCGACGCGCTCGGCTACCAGCCCGACCCCACCGCGCGCAGCCTGCGCAGCACGCGTGCCTATGCGATCGGCCTGGTCTACGACAACCCGAACGCGCACTACATCATCAACCTGCAGCGCGGCGTGCTGTCGGTGTGCCGCTCCAGCGGCTTCGGCCTGCAGATCCATCCCTGCGATTCCTCCTCGCCGACGCTGGCCGAGGAGCTGTGCACGCTGGTGCGCCGCTCGCACCTGGCCGGGCTGGTGCTGGCGCCGCCGATGTCCGAGCAGCCCGCCCTGATCCAGGCGTTGAGCGACGCCGGGATTCCGTTCATCCGCATCATCTCCGCGCGCAAGGACCCGCAGGATGGCTACCCCTGCGTCTACGTGGACGACCGTGACGCGGCTTATGCGATCACCGAACACCTGATCCAGCTCGGCCACCAGCGCATCGGCTTCCTGTGGGGCGGGCGCGAGCACCGCTCCAGCCCGGAGCGCTACCAGGGCTACGAGGATGCGCTGAAGGATTACGGCATCGCGCTCGACCGCAAGCTGATCCTGCCCGGCGATTTCACCTTCGACGACGGTTTCCGCGGCGCGCGCAAGCTGCTGGCGCTGAAGGACCGGCCCACCGCGATCTTCGGCTCCAACGACGAGATCGCCGCCGGCGTGCTGGCCGCGGCGCACTCGGACGGCATCAACGTGCCGTACGAGCTCTCCATCGCCGGCTTCGAGGACAGCCCGTTCTCCAAGCAGTCCTGGCCGGCATTGACCACCGCCCGCCAGGCCACCGAGGAGATCGCCCGCCACGCCGCGCAACGCCTGATCGGCGACCTGCAGCGCGCCGCCCACGGCGAGCCGGCGCAAGGCACCAACGAGGGCTTCAGCCCGGAACTGGTCGTGCGCGGTTCCACCGCGCCGCGGCACACCACCTCACGGCGCTGAACAGCCGGCCATCGCCCCCCAGGGCGGGCGATTACTTCACGTTGTCGGTCTGCTCGATGAAGCGGGCGACGTTGTCGTGCAGCAGCTTCAGCGACTGCGCGTGCGCGTACACCATGTGGCCGGACGGATACCACGCGTAGCTGATGTTGGCTTCGAGGCTGGCCGGGATCGGCAGGTGGTGCATCTCGTAGTCGGCGGCGAAGTAGGGCGTGGCCAGATCGTAGTAGCCGCCGTTGAGGTAGACCTTGAGACCCGGATTGGTCTTCATCGCCATCGCCAGGTCCGGCATCACGTTGGTCGAGGACTGCAGCGCCTCGCCCTGGACGCCCGGCGCCTTGTGCGAAAAGTCCCAATGGTCGATGTCGGCAAACAGCCGGTACTGCCGGCCCTGGCCGAACTTCAGCTCGCGCCGCACGTAGTCGTTGAACGCGGACACGTAGGCCGAGCTGATCGCCGAGGATTGCGGGTCGTATTCGGAAGCCTTGCCCAGCGGATCGATCGTCGGGCCGGAGAAGCGCGTGTCGAGCCGGCCGGTGGTGGTGTCGTCGCCGGCCTGGAGCTCGTGCTCGAACATGCCGCCGCTGACGCGCAGGTTCGCCTTCAGCAGGTACGCCACCGGCAGCCCAGTGTACTGGTGCAGTTTCTCCGCCACCGCCTGCTTGCGCGCCTCGGGCAGCCGCGAGCCGGCCATCAGCGCCTGCGCGTACTCGCCCAGCGCGTACTGCTCCACCTCGCGCAGGAACGGCTCCAGCGCGGCCGGCTGCTGCGGCAACTTGTGGTGGTAGAACGCGGTGGCGGCGAAGGTCGGCAACGCCAGCTCATACGGCAGGTCGACGCCCGGATTGAACTCCGGCCCGTCGATGCTGGTGTCGAAATTGAGGATCTGCGAGAGCAGGATCACGCCGTTCAAGTCGACGCTGTCCTCGTTCTCCAGGATGTTGGCCAGCACCGCCGAGCGGGTGGTGCCGTAGCTTTCGCCGAACAGGTACTTCGGCGAGTTCCAGCGGTCGTACTTCGACAGGAAGCGGGTGATGAACTGGGCAAAGGCATGCGCGTCGCCGTCGACGCCGTAGATCGCCTTGCGCCGGTCCTTCATCTGCTCCTCGCGCTTGGCCTTGTCCTCGTCGTTCGCGATCAGCCGGCTGAAGCCGGCGCCGGGCGCATCGATGAACACCACGTCGGAGGCATCGAGCAGGCTGTAGTCGTTGTTGACCAGCTGGTACGGCGCCGCCGGCGTGTGCGTGTCGTCGCTGGTGACCACCCGCCTGGGCCCGAACGCGCCCATGTGCAGCCACACCGTGGCCGAGCCGGGACCGCCGTTGTAGATGAAGGTGACCGGCCGCTTGCCGGCATCGACGCCCTTCTTGAAATAGGCGACGTAGAACATGCTGACCTGCGGCTCGTCCTCCTTGTCGCCGCTGCCGTGCAGCACCAGCGTGCCGGCCACCGCCTTGTAGTCGACCCGCTTGCCCTCGACCGACACCGACCCCTCGCTGGTCGAGGACTGCGGCTGCACCAGCGCCGCGTCGGGCTTCGACTCGGGGGGGCGCCTTGTCGTCCTTCTTGTCCGTGCCGGCAAAAGCCGTCGAGGTGAGCAGCAGCGCGGCAAGCACCGCGGCGAGGGGAAGTTTGCGCATGGGCTGGCATCCGGCAGGCGAAGCGCCGAGCTTAGGCTCCGCCCCGGCCGGCCTTCATCCGCCAGAAGTCATTGCGCAGGAACTTGCGTGGCTGCAAAAGCCGCGGCCACGGACTGGCCGAAGGCAGCGGAAAGCCCCGCGATCTATGCCAGAATGCCGCCGCGGAACGGGCAGGGACGACGCGCTTTCGCGACTCGGCGCACGCCCATGGTCCAGCGGGGATTCTGGCGAGAGATCAGGCGCCGCCACGTGTATCGCGTGGCGGCTGCGTATGCCATTGTCGGCTGGCTGCTGATCCAGGTGGCGACGCAGGTGCTGCCGGTGTTCCACCTGCCGGACTGGATCGATCAGGCGGTGGTATTGCTGATCCTGCTCGGCTTCCCGATCGCGCTGGTGCTGGCATGGGCATTCGATGCCACGCCCCGAGGTATCGTGCGCACGGACGGCACCATCGGCACCGATTCGATGGCGCCCTCACCGGCGCACCACGCCGGCGTCGCGGTCGGCCTGATCGGCGTGCTGGTCGCTGCCATCGCGGGATTTGGCTGGTGGCATTTCCAGCACGACGCCAGGCAGCCGATGCAGGGTGTCGCGGCAGCATCCACGTCGACGGTTCGCGCCAACCCGCCGACGGCCGGGCCATCCGCGAGCGCATCACTCGCGCCAACACTGCCCGCCAAGTCCATCGCGGTGCTGCCGTTCGTCAACATGAGCGGCGATCCGGAGAACGACTACTTCAGCGACGGCATCACCAAGGAAATCCTGGACGCGCTGGCGCAGTTGCCGCACCTGAAGGTCGCCGCGCGCACGTCCGCTTTTGCGTTCAAGGGCAAGGCCGAGGACTTGCGCAAGGTCGGCGACGTGCTGGACGTCGCCACCGTGCTGGAAGGCAGCGTGCAGAAGTCCGGCGACGAGGTGCGCATCACCGCGCAGCTGATCGACACGCGCAGCGGCTACCACCTGTGGTCGGAGAAATACGATCGCAAGTTGACCAGCATCTTTGCCGTCGAGGATGAAATCTCCAAGGCGATTGCCGACAAGCTGAAGGTGCAGTTGGCGGGCGGGAGCGGCCAGTCGCTGGTTCCGCAAAAAACCGGTGATCCGCGCGCACACGATGCCTATCTGCGCGGGCTCACCTTGCTGGCCGCACGTTCGGTGGGGGAAGCCGTTGATGCGTTCCGGCAGGCCGTGGCGATTGACCCGGATTACGCGCAAGCCTGGGCATCGCTGGCCGAAGCGCATGCGTTACTGCCGGCATACATGCCGGTGTCGATGCAGACCGCCGATGTCGATTCGCTGGCCGCCGCGCAACATGCGCTTGCGCTGAATCCCGATGTGGCGTTGGCGTATGTCGCGCAGGGCATCGTCTACACCAACCAGATGCATTGGGCCGAGGCCGATCGCGTGTTCCGTCGCGCGCTGGCGCTGGCGCCGGGTGACGCCGAGGCGATGGATCAATACGCGCAGTTCCTGTACGCAGCCGGGCAGCTCGTACCCGCCCTGGCCGAGATCGAGCGCGCGCTGCAGCGCGATCCGCTTTCCGGCGTCAGTGGCGCGGTGCGCGCGCAGCTCCTGTTCGCGTTGCATCGCAACGATGAGGCCTTGAAGCAGATCGAGGGCACCCTGGCCGCGCATCCCAATGGCGTGCTGGAACATCGCATCGCGGTGTGGGTGTATCTGTCCTCGCATCGTTACCCCGAAGCGGAACGGCAGATGCGCCTGTCGAGCCCGCGTCATTCCGATGTCAGTGCGCTGCTGGTACGCGGCATCGCCGATCCGCATTTGCGTGCGAGCGCGGTCGAGTCCCTGGAGACTTCCCCTGCACTGGACAACCTTCGCCATGACGCCATCGTGCATGCCGTGTTCCTCGTCGCGCTTGGCCAGAATGAGCGCGCCCTGGCCATGCTCGACGAATTCGCGCTGAACGGCGACAGCACGACGCCGCAACTGTTGTGGTATCCGGCGTTCGATCCGATCCGCGACGATCCTCGTTTCAAGGCGATGCTCAGGAAGATCGACCTGCCCTACGCCCCATGGAAATCCGCCACGCCATGAGCGCCCGGTCGTCGCTATTCGCCGAACTCAAGCGCCGCAACGTATGGCGCGCGGCCATGCTCTACGCGGGCACGGTGTGGGCGTTCGGGCAGGGCCTGTCGCAGTTCAGCCCGGCGGTCGGATTGCCGGACTGGGCGACGCGCTGGTTCCTGATTGCGGCGGTCATCGGGTTCCCGTTCTGGATCGCGTTCGCGTGGTTCTATGAATTCACGCCTGAAGGCCTGAAGCGCGAGAGCGAGATCGCGACGGGCGATTCCATCGCGCACGCCACTGGCCGCAAGCTGGACAAGTGGATCATCGGCGTGCTGCTGGTCGCGGTCGTGCTGCTGCTGACAAATACGTTTGTATGGCGCAAGGGCGCGGGATTGGGCGACGGTCCGGGGCCCATCGTTCCGGCAAAATCCATCGCCGTGCTGCCGTTCGAGGATTTGAGTCCCGCCCACGATCACGGCTATTTCTCCGCCGGCATGGCCGAGGAACTGTTGAATGCGCTGGCGCGCGTGCAGGATCTGCGCGTCGCCGGGCGCGCCTCCTCGTTCTATTACGGCGACCACAATGCCGACCTGCGCACGATCGGCAAGGCGCTGGATGTGGCCAACGTGCTGGAAGGTTCGGTGCGCACGCAGGGCCAGGCGGTGCGGATCAGCGTGCAACTGATCCGCACCCGCGACGGTTTCGAGGCATGGTCGCAGAGTTACGACGGCAACCTGGACAACATCTTCGACCTGCAGGAGCGGATCGCCCGGGCGATCACCGAGCACCTGAAAGTGGTGCTGGGCGATGTCGGCAACACGCGGCTGGTGCCGGTGGCCACCCGCAGCGCGGACGCGTACGCGGATTTCATCACCGCGCAGGAACTGGTGAATCGCCGCGTGGGCGACAGCCTGCCGCGCGCGATTGTCTTGTTGCAGCAGGCGACGACACTTGATCCGGGCTTCGCGCGCGCCTGGTCCAAGCTCGCCGTGGCCAACGCGGTGCTGCCGCAATATGTGGCCGGTGACTGGAACGCGAGCTGGAAGACATCCGACGATGCCGCCCATCGTGCATTGGCGCTCGATCCGGGCGACGCGGAAGCCTATGCCGCGCTCAGCTACAACCAGTTTTCGCAGCGCCACTACACGGCCATGGTGGAGCCGATGCAGCGGGCGCTGAAGCTGGCGCCGGAGAACTCCGCGGTCAACTACTGGGCCGCCAACGAGTTCGCCGCGATGGGCCGCACCCGCACCGCAGAGGCGCGCATCGATGCGGCGCTCGTCGACGATCCGGCCAATCCCCTGCTGCTGTTCTACAAGAGCATGCTGCGCTGGCGCGAAGGCGATCAGGCTGGCGCGCTGGCCTACGTCCATCGCGCCGGCGTGGCGGATTCGGCGTTCGGCGCGTTGATGCTGGAGTTCTACGATGCCGCGCACGGCGACGTGCAGGCTTCCGCGCGGGACTTCGCAAGCTCCACCAGCGAGATGGGCACGAAGATTTCCCGCGCGGATTTGCAGGAGATCTACCGCGGCACCTACGGCGATGCCGCACAACGCCAGGCCGCATTGCAGATCGTCGCCACGCACGCCGATGACAATTGGGCGCCAACCATGCTGCTGCAACTCGGCGCACCGGCGCGTTCATTCGATCTGTATGAGCACGGCCACAGCGGCCTGTCCGATGCCTACCTGAACTGGCTGTGGCAGCCGGAACCGTGGTCGCGGAAGGCGCGCCGCGATCCCGCCTTCCAGGGCTTTGCGCAACGCCTCGGCATGCTCGCGTACTGGAAGCAGTACGGCTGGCCGGACCTGTGCAAGCCCACGCCGGCCCCCGGTGCGCAGGCTTTTGTTTGCTCATGAACCCGGCCGCCCGGCTTTGTGACCGATAGCGCCAGCTCACGCCGGCGCAGCGTGGAGTTTTTCAACCGGCAAGGGGAACGACATGCGAATCGAAGGCAGGAAGTGGACGACGCTCATCACCACAGCTCTTCTGTGCCAGGTGTTCCCCGTGGTCGCGACCCACGCTCCGGTCGGCGGGGAATCGCCAGACGCGGAGATTGGCGCGGCCGAGGCATGGGCGTTTCCGCGATTTCCGCCGCCGGACCCGCACGCGCCGAAGTCCGACCCGACCAGAATCATTCACGTGGCAGGCAGCACGCGCAGTTACACGCAGGCGCAACTGGACGTCGAGCACTTCGTTCCCGACTGGTTCCCGCAGGACCATTCGGCCGCGCCACCGATCGTCACCGTCGATCGCCAGCCCGGCTGGCCATGGCCGTGCGCGGAATGCCACATGGTGAATGGCGCCGGCGTTCCCGCGACTGCGCAGATCATGGGTTTGCCGAAGGGCTACATCCTCGAACAGGTGGCCGCGTTCCGGCACGGCCAGCGCGGGGCGAGCGCACCGCGCACCACGCAGGACATGGCCGACGAGGCGCGCAGCCTCAGCGACGACGATCTGCAGCTCGCCGCCGGCTATTTTTCGCGGCTGAAGTTCGTGCCGCATACGCGCGTGGTCGAAAGCGCGAACGTGCCGAAGACCCACTGGATGGAATTCGTGCAGGTGCCGGACCGGGATGGCACGCGCGAAGCGCTGGGCGAGCGCATCGTCGAGGTACCGGTGTCCTTCGATGACTATCGATACGGCAGCGGCCGCACCCGCTATGTCGCCTACGTGCCGCCCGGCAGCATCGCGCGTGGCGCGGCGATCGCGGCCAGCGGCAGCGGCGCGGCGCCAGCATGCGAGTCCTGCCACGGCGCCAGGCTGCAGGGCACCGACGCCGTCCCGCCGCTGGCCGGACGCTCGCCGACCTACATCGTGCGCGAGCTGCTGCTGTTCCGCGCTGGCCAGCGTTCGAATCCGGCCGCCGCGCCGATGCGGGTGGAAGCCTCGCAGCTGACCGTCGACGACATGATTGCGGTGGCGGCGTATGCGGGATCGCGCACGCCGTGAGGTTCACGCGGAACGGGGCGCGGATGGCGCCCCGTGTGCCCGCGCCGTTCGCCCGTCGCCCATGCGCTTACCCCGCCTGCCAGGCCGCGGCCAGTTCGACGGCAAGATCGCGGTAACGGCGCGGCGGATGCCCGAGCAGGCCAGTGAGGATTTCCGCCGCGCCAGGTTTGCCGAGCATGCCGTCGACATGGAACCGCGCCAGCATCAGGCGCAGGTCATGGGCTGCCCAGGACGGCATCAGGCCGGCCATGAAAGCCTCCCAGGCATCAAGGTCGTTGCCCGCAGGCGTCACCGGCCTGCCGAGCACGCCGGACCAGATCGTCGCCAGCGCATCGCCGGTCAGCACGTCCGGCCCGCTGATCTCGATCACCTCGCGCGGCAGCGGCGCCGCCGCTCGCGCGCGACGCAGCAGCGCGGCCACCGCGACCTCGGCGATGTCGCGCACGTCGACCATCGCCACGCCGACGTTGCCGATGGGCATGCCGTAGCGGCCCTGTTGCAACAGGCCGTCGCGAAGCATCGCGTCGTTCTGCATGAAGTAGGACGGGCGCAGCACGGTCGCCGGCAGGTCGAACTGCTCGATCATCCGCTCCACCGTGTACTTGCCGGTGAAATGCGGCACGTCGGTGTATCTGTCGCTGTTGAGCACCGACAGATACACGATGCGTTTGATGCCGGCCTCGCGCGCCAGGCTCAGCGTGCCGATGGCCTGGGTCACTTCATCGGCAACCACGGCGTTGAGCAGGAACAGCGTGTCGGCCTCCTTCAGTGCGGCACGCATGGAGGGAACGTCGGTCATGTCGCCCTTGACCGCGATGACGCCGTCGGGGAACGACGCCTGGTCCGGGTTGCGCGTCAGCGCATGGACGCTGGCGCCCTGCGCGGCCAGGCCGCGGACGACGAGGCTGCCGATCGTGCCGGTGCTGCCGGTGACGAGAATGTTCATGGGGATCTCCTTCGAGGTGGTGGACAGCGCCATCCTGATGTTTCACGAAGCGTCCCGATAGCCGCATAATCTGGACACCCCGTCTCGCTCATGGAACACCCGTGGATCTGCTCGCCCTGGCCGATTTCAACGACGTGGCGCGACACGGCGGCTTCGGCCGCGCCGCCCGGGCCACCGGCCGACCCAAGGCCACGCTGTCGCGACGGGTACGCCAGCTGGAGGATGCGCTGGGCGTTCGCCTGTTCGAGCGCGGCGGCCACACGCTCCGGCTCACGCCGGAAGGACGCGAGCTGCAGGAACGGACGCAGTCGCTGCTGGAACACATCGACGAAGTGGGCGAAGCGTTGCGCGGGAGTATCGGCACGCCCCGCGGCCGCCTGCGCATCAGCGCGCCGGTGCTGTTCGGCCAGCGCGGCCTGGGCCGCATCGCCGCGGACTACGCGCTCGCCTACCCCCAGGTGCAGCTGGAAGTGGTCACCGAGGATCGCTTCGTCGATCCGGTGGAAGACGATTTCGACCTGATCATCCGCGCCAATCCCGACCCCTCGACCGACCTGGCCGGCCGCTGCTTCCTGCGCGACGTGATGGTGGTCGTAGCCACGCCGTCACTGCCGCGGCCAGCGGGAAGAAGTGACGCCGTGGTGCCCGCAATCACCTTGCCGCGCACGCCGCCCGATGCGACCTGGCAGCTCAGTCGCGCACGCAGCGTGCGCCGCATCGCCACGCATACGGTGCTGCGTCTGTCGTCGATGGCGATGATCCACGATGCGGTGCTCGCCGGCGTGGGCGCCGCCGCGATGCCGCGCTCGCTGGTGCAGGCCGACATCGACGCGGGCCGGTTGCTCGACTGGGGCGTGCTCGCCGGACGTCCGGTCGAAGTCTGGGCACTGTATCCCTCGCACCGCCACCTGAGCGCCCGCGTGGCCGCCTTCGTGAAACTGCTGCTGGACCGCTTTGAAAATGCCTCACCGGGTGCGTTCGCCCGACTCGCGAGCGCGAGGCGAAGCGGCGTCGATGATCCGGCCCGCCCGATAGCTGGCCGATAGACAAAATCGGCAGGCAGGCGACCCGTCAGCCGCGCGCCAGCACCCCGATCGCCACCGCCGCCAGCGCCACGCCGACGAGGTTGAGCCGGCTCAGCCGTTCGCGGAACAGCAGCAGGCCGACCAGCGCGCCCAATGCCACCACGCCGATGTTCATGCTGGCGAAGACCAGCGCCGGGTGGTCGGGCAGGGCGCGGTGGCCGCGCAGGTAGAACAGGATGTTGCCGAAGTTGGCCAGTCCCAGCAGCAGGCCGGCCGCCGCGCTGCGGGCGGTGAAACGGGTGGTGCCGCGGGCGCGCCGCCACAACTGCATGGCGAAGGCGACCAGCAGGGCGAGCGCGAACATCGCCTGCAGCGAGGTACCCAGCGCCACGCCGGCGAGGGCCACGCGCTTGAACAGGATGTCGATCACGCCGAAGCCGGCGAACACCAGCAGCGGATACAGCCAGCCGGCCGCGCCGGGATCGGCCGGCGAGCGTTCGCTGCGCCAGACCATGCCCAGCAGGGCAAGCAGGCCCAGCGCGATGCCGCCGAGCTTGAACGCGGAGAGTTGCTCGCCGAACAGCACGAACGCGGCCAGCAGGGAAAGCAGCAGCGACAGCCGCTGCGCCGCGTCGCTGCGCACGATGCCGGCGTGGCGCACCGCCGCGGCCAGCGCCAGGAAGATCGTGGGCAGCAGGATGCCCAGTGCAACCAGTGCCAGCCACGGCACCTCGCCGCCGCGCAGGCTCGCCGGCGACGGCCGCAGCAGCAGCGCGGTGAGCGCGCTGGTGGCCACGTAGTTCCAGGCGATCGCCTGGCCCACGTCGATGCGCCAGCGCCGCGCCAGCTTCAGAAGCACCGACACCGCCACGCTGCACAACACGCTCAACAGCACGAAGAACATCCGACCCTCCCGCGACAAACAGCGCGCATTGTGCCGCAAGCGGCACGCGAGTCAGTCGCGCCGCGCGCGGCGGCGCCTCAAGGCGTCAGCCCAGCCACGGCCGCAGCATCGACAGGTCGTAGCCCGCCGCGCGCGCCGTGGCCAGGATCTCGTCGGCCGTGCCCGGCGCCTGCATCGCCCACAGCGCGCTGCTGCGCGTGCCGCTGCGGCAGAACGCCAGCAGCGGGCCGGGCAGTTCTTCCAGCGCCGCGCTGAATTCGTGCAGGGCGGCCGGCGCGAACGGCATGCCCGCCACCGGGATATGCCGCCAGGCCAGGCCGGCGGTACGCGCCGCCGATTCCAGCGTGGCATTGTCCGGCTGGCCGGGTTCCTCGTCGTCGGGGCGGTTGTTGACGATGCCGCGAAAACCCTGCGCGGCGAGTGCCGCGATGTCGTCGACGTCGATTTGCGCGCTGACGCTCAGCGCGCCGGCAAGCGGATGGATCTGCATGCAATGCTCCGTAGGAAGGGATGGACGCCTACAGCGCGTCCAGCGGAATTTTCAGATAGCGCACGCCATTGTCCTCGGCCGGCGGCAACTGGCCGGCGCGCATGTTCACCTGCACCGCCGGCAGCAGCAGTTGCGGCACCTTCAGCGTGGCATCGCGCGCGCGGCGCATGGCGACGAACTCCTCCTCGCCGATGCCGTCATGCACGTGGATGTTGCCCTGGCGTTCGGCCGCCACCGTGGTCTGGTGCGCGAACTCGTCGCGGCCGGGGGCCTTGTAGTCGTGGCACAGGAAGATCCGGGTGGCCTCCGGCAGCGCGAAGATGCGCCGGATCGAGCGGTACAGCGTAGCCGCGTCGCCGCCGGGGAAGTCGCAGCGTGCGGTGCCGTAGTCGGGCATGAACAGCGTGTCGCCGACAAACGCCGCGTCGCCGATCACATGGGTCATGCACGCCGGCGTGTGCCCCGGCGTGTGAATCGCCTGCGCCTCGATCCCGCCTACCCGATAGCGCTCGCCATCGGTGAACAGGTGGTCGAACTGGCTGCCGTCGCGGGCGAACCCGTCGCCGGCGTTGAACAGCGCGCCGAACGTATCCTGCACCTCGCGGATGTGCTCGCCGATCGCCAGCTTGCCGCCCAGCTGCGCTTGCACGTAGGACGCCGCCGACAGGTGGTCGGCATGCACGTGGGTGTCGATCACCCAGTCGAGCGTCAGTCCCTCGGCGCGCACGAACGCAATGACGGCATCGGCGGCGGCGTGGCCGGTGCGCCCGGAGGCCGCCTCGTAATCGAGCACCGCATCGAGCACGGCGGCCCTTCGGGTGGCCGGGTCCCAGGCCACGTAGCTGAAGGTATGGCTGGCCTGGTCGAAGAACGCCCGCACGTCGGGGCTTGGCATGTCCGTCTCCTCGCGGTGAAATCGGGATCGCGGAGATTATGGCCCCTGCGGCAACGGTCGCCGCATCACGCCGATTGCGCGGCCTGCTCCGCCGCGAGGCGCCGGGCGACGCGCGCGAAGCTCGCCGCGGTCTCGGCATTCGCCGGCGCGAAGAAGAACGCGGTGGCGCGATCGACGTGGTCGCTGTCGCGGATCGGCAGGCGCATCGAATGGATGCTGAGGTCGCCGAACTCGCGATGGAAGAACGGCACCACGATCGCGCTCAGCGGCGCGGTGTGGCAGCGCTGCCAGAGTTCGACGAACTCCGCGCTGGCCTCGGCCAGCGCCTCGGTCAGCCGGGCGAAGCGCGGGTCTTCCGGATGCGCCGCCTGGTTCATGCGGAACATGCCGAGCAGGTTCAGCGCGCCGTTCTCGAAATCCGGATACAGCCGCCGCCGCGCCGGATTCATGAACGCGTTCCACAGGTGGTTGTCGGCGAACGGGCCGTCGAACTCGCCGAAGTCGTACAGGCACTCGGCCATGCGGTTCCAGGCCAGCACGTTGAACACCGTGTCCAGCACGAAGGCCGGCGCCTGGTACATCCGCAGCACCTCGTGCATCACCGGCGGCAGGCTGAAGTGATGTTCCGGCACGTCGGTGCGCGACAGCCCCATCAGGGCGAACAGGTAGGCCTCGTCGGTCGGCGACAGCGACAGCGCGCGGGCGATCCGGGTCAGCGCCGCCGCCGATACGTTGATCGCACGGCCCTGCTCCAGCCACGTGTACCAGGTGACGCCGACCTCGGCCAGCGCCGCCACTTCCTCGCGGCGCAGTCCCGGCGTCAGCCGGCGCGAACCCCGCGGCAGACCCGCCGCCTCGGGCGTGAGCGCGGCACGCCGCGTGCGCAGGAAGGCCTTCAGCTCGGTGCGTTGCATGGATGCTTTCATGGGCGATCCGGAACGGGTAGTGGGAGTACCAGCAGTGGGGACTGCCTTCCCATGCTACGTCGCAGCGACCTAATGTCGCCTGTCCCCCAAGTCATGTGCCCACACGTGACCGTGACGCCGGCGATGCGGTCACGCCCGTCCGCGGCGCACCTCCAGCCGCCACGCCCGCCGCGCTGTCTTGCAGCCTGTCACGACGCGGCACCCGCCGACGTCCTTGTGCCAACCCATGCAGGAGATCGACATGTCGTTACTCCCCGTCCCCACCCCCGTCCATGCCCCACGCATCGATGCGCTCACCGATTTCGTGATCCATGCCCAGTTGATGCTGGATCCGGCCACCCCGGAATCGGTGCGCCGCGAAGCCGAACCGCGCCTGCTGGCGCAACTGCCGATCCTGCAGGCGCTGGGCGTATTCGAACTGTTCACCCTCCGCGATCCGGCGCTGCACGCGCTGGTGCGCGACGAGCTGCAGGCCCAGCGGGTGCGTGCCGCCTGACATCTTGCCAAGGCAAAAGCATTCCAGCACATATTTGCCTTGACAAATATACTTGAGGCAATAGAATGCGCGGCCATGAATACCGAGTCGCTCGCCTTTGCCACCCCGAAAGAAAGCCTGGGCATCCTGCTCGGGCTGGTGCGCGCGGAGATCGTGCGGGCGATGGAAGCCGAGCTGGCCGCGCAGAACGTGAACCTGCGCTTCACCCAGTTCCTGATCCTCAAGCGGTTGGCGAGGCTCGGCCCGATGTCGGCCAGCGAGCTGGCCCGCTCGGTCGAACTGGACGGCGGCGCGATGACCCGCCAGCTCGACCAGCTCGAACGCAAGGGCTACCTGCGCCGCTGCCCGCATGAACAGGATCGCCGCGCGTTGCGGATCGAGCTGACCGAGTCGGGCCAGGCGATCTGGCAGCAGCTGACCGACTGCAACGAACGCGTGCTGAATGCCGCCCAGCGCTCGCTGGACGAGGCCGAACAGGCCCGGTTGCACGACTACCTGGAGCGCGTGCTGCACGCCCTTCGCGACAAGAACTGACCCTCCCCCTCGGAGCCCCCCACGTATGCGTCTGCATCACCTTGCGGCTGCCACCGCCCTGACCCTCGCGCTGGCCGCCTGCGCCAGCAGCGGCGGCCTGCATCCGAACGGCGCGCCGCTCGACCCCGCCTCGCTGAAAGCCGCGCACCATCTCGGCGCGAACGACATCGCGGCCGCCTGGCCCGACAGCGACTGGTGGAGCGCGCTGGGCGACCCGCAGCTCGACCGGCTGATCCGCGAAGCGCTGGCCGACAATCCCGGCCTGGCCGTGGCCGATGCGCGCGCCCGCGCGGCGCAGGCGGCCGCCGGCCTGGCCGACACCGCGCGCCGCCCCAGCGTGAATGCCGGGGCCAGCGTTTCCGGCGCGCGCATCCCGACCACGGTGATGCCGGCCGATGCCGGCGGCGGCCACTTCAACCTGGCCAGCTACGCCTATGGCAGCTTCAAGTGGGGCCTGGATCTGTGGGGCGGCAAGCGCGCCGCGTGGGAAGCCGCGCTGGGCGCGTCGCGCGCCGCCGAGGTCGAGGCCCGCGCCGCGCGCATCGAACTGTCCGGCAACGTGGCCCGCGCCTATGCGCAACTCGGTTATGCCTTCGCCCAGCAGGATCTGGCCGCCGGCGAGCTGAAGCGCGCGCAACAGTCGCAGCGGCTCACCGCGCAGCGCGTGGCCGCCGGCATCGACAACCGCATCGTGCTGAAGCAGGCCGAGGCCGAAGTGGCCACGGATGAGCAGGCAGCCGCGCTGGCCGACCGCGCGGTGGATGCTGCGCGCTCCGCGCTGTCCGTGCTGCTCGGCAAGGGCCCGGATCGCGGCGACGAGATCACCCGTCCACAGGTGCTGGCGCCGGCCGAACTGGCGGTGCCGGAGAATCTGCCGCTGGAACTGATCGGCCATCGCGCCGACCTGGTCGCCGCGCGCTGGCGGGTCGAGGCCGCGGGCAAGGACATCAAGGCGGCCAAGACCGAGTTCCTGCCCAACATCAGCATCGGCGCGATGGCCGGCGTGCTCCGGCTCGGCGGCGGCAACCCGTTCACCCTGCCGGCGCGCTTCTACCAGCTCGGCCCCTCGCTGAGCCTGCCGATCTTCGACGGCGGCCGGCTGCGCGCCAACCTTTCGGCCAAGGACGCCCAGTACGACCTGGCCGTGGCGCAGTACAACCAGACCCTGGTCGGCGCGGTGAACGAGGTTGCCGACGACGTCTCGGCGACGCAATCGCTGCAGCGGCAGCTCGCTGCCCAGCAGCGCGCGCAGGCCGCCGCGCGGCAGGCGTGGGATCTCGCGCTGCAGCGTTACCAGGCCGGCGTCGGCAGCTACCTGGAAGCGCTCAGCGTGCGCCAGCAGCTGCTGGCCGCCGACCGCGGCGTGGCCGCGCTGCAGGCGCAACAGGTCGACCGCTCGATCCAGTTGATCCAGGCCTTGGGCGGTGGATACCGCCCGCAGAATCAAGCACCCCGCGGTGGATACCGCCCCCAGAATCAAGCATCCCGCGGTGGATACCGCCCGCAGGATCAGGCACCCCGCGACGGCTACCCGCCGCAGGCCGGCGCGCCGGCACCGTCATCTTCCACTTTTGCGCATCGCTGAGGCTTCCCCCATGTCTGCTCAACCCTCATCCGACTCGAACGAGAGCAAGGCCGAGTCCAGGCCGCCGCTGCCGGCGCCGAAGAAATCCCGCGGCGCGCTGCTGCGCGCGCTCGGCGTGGTAGTGCTGCTCGCCGCCATTGGCTGGGGCCTCTGGTACTTCCTCGAAGGCCGTTGGTACGAGAGCACCGACGACGCCTACGTCAACGGCAACGTGGTGCAGATCACCCCGCAGGTGCCCGGCACCGTGGTCAGCATCGGCGCCGACGACGGCAACCTGGTGCACGCCGGCGACGTGCTGGTGAAACTCGACCCCAGCGATGCCGACGTGGCCCTGGCCGAGGCGAAGGCCAACCTGGCGCTGACCGTGCGCAAGGTGCGCGGCCTGTACTCCAGCGTCAGCGGCGCACACGCCGACGTCGCCGCCAGCCAGACCGCGGTGGCGAAGGCGCGCTCCGACTACGAGCGGCGCGTGGCGCTGGCCAAGTCCGGCGCGATCTCGGCCGAGGAACTGGCGCATGCCCGCGACGCGCTGACCACCGCGCAGAACGCCCTCATCACAGCGCAGCAGCAGTACCAGACCAGCAAGGTGCTGGTCGACGACACCGTGGTCGCCTCGCACCCGGACGTGCAGGTGGCGGCGGCCCAGCTGCGCGCCGCCTACCTCGCCGACGCGCGCACGCAGTTGCTGGCGCCGGTGGACGGCTATGTGGCCAAACGCTCGGTGCAGGTCGGCCAGCGCGTGCAGCCCGGCACGCCGCTGATGGCGGTGGTGCCGCTTCACCAGGTGTGGATCGACGCCAATTTCAAGGAGACCCAGCTCACCGACATGCGCATCGGCCAGCCGGTGGAGATCGAATCGGACGTCTACGGCGGCGCGGTGAGCTACACCGGCAAGGTGGAGAGCCTGGGCATCGGCACCGGCAGCGCGTTCTCGCTGCTGCCCGCGCAGAACGCCACCGGCAACTGGATCAAGATCGTGCAGCGCATCCCGGTGCGGGTGGTGTTCACCGACCCGAAGCAGCTGGAGCAGCACCCGCTGCGACTGGGCATGTCGCTCAACGTGGACGTCAACCTGCATGACCGCAGCGGCCCCACGCTGGCGCAGCGCGCGCCCTCGCAACCCGCCTTCAGCACCGACATCTACAAGCAGCAGCTGGCCAAGGCGGATGCGGCGATCAAGGAGATCATCCACGCCAACATGGCCGGCGACAAATAGCTCCCCGCAGGAGCCCGCTCGCGGGCGATGCTCCTGCTTGATCTTTCAACGGGCACCAGAGCAACGGCATCGCCCGCGAGCGGGCTCCTACGCATTCTTCATTGACCGAACCCGATGACCACCCCATTCCGCCCACCCAATCTGGCACTGAGCACGGTCGGCCTGTCGCTGGCCACCTTCATGCAGGTGCTGGACACCACGATCGCCAACGTCTCGCTGCCGACGATTGCCGGCAACCTCGGCGTCAGCAACGACCAGAGCACCTGGGTGATCACCTCGTTCGCGGTGAGCATGGCGATCTCGCTGCCGCTGACCGGCTTCCTCACCCGCCGCTTCGGCGAGGTGCGCCTGTTCACCGCGTGCACGCTGCTGTTCGTGGCCTCCTCGTTCATGTGCGGCGTGTCGCAAAGCATGGGCATGCTGCTGGTGTTCCGCGCGCTGCAGGGCGCGGTGGCCGGCCCGATGTACCCGATCACGCAGAGCCTGCTGATCAGCATCTACCCGCCGGCCAAGCGCGGCATGGCGCTGGCCCTGCTGGCGATGGTGACCGTGGTGGCGCCGATCGCCGGGCCGATCCTGGGCGGCTGGATCACCGAGAACTATTCGTGGCCGTGGATCTTCTTCATCAACCTGCCGATCGGCATCTTCGCCAGCGTGGTGGTGGCCAACCAGCTGCGCGGCAAGGTCGAGAAGACCGAGCGCCCGCGCATCGACTACGTCGGCCTGATCACGCTGATCATCGGCGTCGGCGCGCTGCAGATCGTGCTGGACAAGGGCAACGACGCGGACTGGTTCAACTCCAACTTCATCATCGTGGCCAGCATCATCTCGGCCATCGCGATCGCGATCTTCCTGATCTGGGAGCTGACCGACCCCGACCCGATCGTGGACCTGAAGCTGTTCCGCCACCGCAACTTCACCACCGGCACGGTGGCGATGGTGCTGGGCTACGCCGCGTTTTTCGCCATCGCGCTGCTGGTGCCGCTGTGGCTGCAGCAGAACCTGGGCTACACCGCCACCTGGGCCGGCTTCGCCACCGCGCCGCTGGGCGTGATCCCGGTGCTGCTGACCTTCTTCGTGGGCAAGTACGCCACCCGCATGGACCTGCGCCTGCTCGCCGCGGCGTCATTCCTGGTGATGGGCGCGACCTGCTTCATGCGCGCGGACTTCTACCTGCAGATCGACTTCTACCACGTGGCGATGGTGCAGCTGCTGCAGGGCCTGGGCGTGGCGCTGTTCTTCATGCCGACGCTGACCATCCTGCTGTCGGACCTGCAGCAGGACGAGATCGCCGCCGGTTCCGGCCTGTCGACCTTCCTGCGCACGCTTGGCGGCAGTTTCTCCGCCTCGATCACCACGCTGATGTGGACCCGCGGCGCGGTGAACCACCACGAGCAGCTGGCCGAGCACATCACGCCCTACAGTCCGGTCAGCCAGGCCGCGATGCAGCAGCTGGGCCACTGCGATCCGCAGCTGGGCGGCAGCGTGATCAACGGCATGATCACCCAGCAGAGCTACCAGATCTCGTTCAACGAGGTGTTCCACGCGCTGGGCTGGATCTTCATCGGCCTGATGCTGGTGATCTGGCTGGCCAAGCCGCCGTTCACGCCGAAGGCGCGGCCGGTCGCTGGCGGGCACTGAGGCGATCGGTCAGAGATCGAAGCCGATGCCCACCAGCGCCATGGTTTCGCCGCGGTTGGGCTGATGCAGGCGAGCGTTGGAAACGTGCCGGATCTGGAAGCTGAAACGGTGCCCTTGCCAGCCGAGCGTGGTGACGAACTCGTACGGGCTGCTCAGCGCCTGCGTGCGCGCGCTGTTTAGCGCCGGCTGGAAACTGGCGAACCAGTGGCCTGGCGCACCATCGGCCGTGCGGTACTGCAGGCGCGCACCGGCGGCCAGCAGCCAGGCTTGCTCCCGGGTGGGGTAGCGATTGTCGCGAAAGCGGGCGATGTCGCGGCCGTCGATCCAGCCCAGCGAGACGTCGGGTGCCAGGCTCCAGCGGCTGTCGCCGATCGCATGGTCGTCGAACACCGCTTCGACGAACAGCGCGGGAGTGCCATGCCCATCCATGTAGCTGCGCCCGCCCTGCACCTGCAGATGGACCGATTGCGCCAGCAGCGGCAGCGGAGACGACGCCAGCGCCAGCAGCAGCAGGCGGGCGGAAAACGGGACGTGCATGGCAACCTCGGACGGGGCGGAATTTTAGTGAACTTGATGGTTCACTAAATAACGTCGAACCGAAGTGAAACCAAGGGGTGGCGAAGAATGATTGCCGCGATGCCCCGCGGCCACGGGATGCCCCTGCCGTTGCAGGGGTTCCCGTGCGCGTTCCGCCGGAACTTCAGCGACCGGCCGGCGCCTGCAGGCTGGGGCTGTCCAGGTCCAGCGCGGTGGATTGCAGCAGCACCGCCTGCGGATGATCCTTGCGGATCGCCGCGCCGAACTGCGCGGCATCGCCCACCACCACCACGTGCAGGTCGTTGGCCGCCAGGTGCTTGCGGGCGTATTTCTCGATCTGCTTCGGCGTGACCGCCTGCACCTCGGTGACGTACTTGCCGATGCTGTCGAGCGGCACGCCGTAGATCGCCAGTTCGGCGACCTCGCCGGCCAGCCCCGCGGTGGTCTCCAGGCTGCGGCCGTAAGCGCCGATCAGGGTGGCCTTGCGCGCAGCGAGTTCATCGGCATCCACGCGGCTGTCGCCCAGCTGCTTGAACTGGCCCAGCATCAGCTCGACCACCTGCGGCGCGGACGGGTTCTTGGTTTGCGCCGAGGCCAGCCAGACGCCGCCATCGCCCAGCCCCTGCAGCCGGCTGCCGGCGCCGTAGGAGAGGCCGCGCTTGATGCGGATTTCCTCGTTGAGGCGTGCCGAGTACGAACCGCCCAGCACCGCGTTGGCCACGCTGCCGACGTAGTAGCTGTCGTCGCGGCGCGGCGGCGCGGCGTGCGCGGCGACCACGCCGGCCTGGCCGGCACCGTGCTGGTCGATCAGCAGGATCGGCGGCAGCTGGCTGGCAGCGCTGCCGGCCGGGCGCGGCGGCAGCGGCGTGGCCGGCTTGGCCCAGTCGCCGAAGCTGGCCTGCGCCAGCTGCAAGGCCTGCGCGGGAGTGATGTCGCCGGCGAGGATCAGGATCGCGTTGTCCGGCCGGTACAGCGCGTCGTGCAGGCGTTGCACGTCGGCGCGGGTGATGCGCTTGAGCGAGTCGGGCGTGCCGTGGCGCGAATGGCCATAGGCGCCTTCGCCGAACACGCCGCGGCTGGCCGCCAGCGAGGCCAGCGCGGTGGGCTGGCTCAGCTGCAGGCGCAGGTCGTCGATCGCCTGGCTGCGGGCGCGCTGCACCTCGGTCTCGGCGAAATCCGGCTGGCGCACCACTTCGGCCAGCAGGCCCAGCGCCTGCGGCAGTTTCGGCGTGGTCACGGTGATGCCGATGGCGCTCTCGTCCCAGCCTGCGGAAGCATCCAGCGAGCCGCCCAGCGCCTCGGCGGCGGCAGCGATCTGCGGCGCGCTCCTGCCCGCCGCGCCCTTGCTCAGCAGGTTGGCGGTGAGGTCGGCCAGGCCGGCCAGCCGCGGCGGGTCCATCTCGCCGCCGCGGCGCACCCACAGCTGCGCGGTCACCAGCGGCAGGTTGGCGCGGCGCACGCTGATGACCTCCAGGCCGTTGGGCAGGGTCTGCGCGGTGGGCGTGGGCACGTTCAACTGCGGCGCCGGACCGGGTGCCGGCGGCGTGGCCGGAAAATCGGCCGCGGCAGCGATGCCGGCGGTCAGCGCGATGGCCGTAAAGACGGCCAGACGAAAATGGTTGGCGCGGCTCATTTCGCTGCTCCCTTGGCGGTGTCCGGCGCGGCCTTGGCCTGCGGCAGGTAGTCGATGGTCACCTTCTTCGCGCTGGTGACGTATTTCTGCAGCACGCGATGCACGTCGTTCGCGCTGACTTTCTGCAGCGCGGCCAGGTCGTCGTTGACGTGCTGCACGTTGCCGTCGATCAGGCTGGCCTGGCCGAGCGCGAAGGCGATGCCCTGCGCGGTCTGGCGCTGTTTCAGTTCGCTGGTGAGCAGTTGCGTCTTGACCTTGTCCAGCTCGGCGTCGGCGATCGGCTGGGTCGCCAGCCAGACGATTTCCTCGTTCAGCAGTTTCTCCGCCTGGGCCGGCTCATGGCCGCTGGCGAGCACCGCGTAGACGGTGAACAGGCCCGGGCCCACGCGGGTGTCGGCAAACGCGCCGATCTCCTGCGCGACCTGGTGGCGATACACCAGCGACTGGTACAGCCGCGAGGAATCGCCCTGCGACAGCAGCGCGGCGGCCACTTGCAGCGGAATGCGGTCGGCGCTGTCCGATGCCGGCGGGATCAGCCACGTCATCGCCACCGCCGGCAGCGGTGCGGTCTCGCTGGTGACGGTGTAGCGCTTGTCCTGCTTGCGTACGGGCTCCTTCGCGGTGACTTGCGGGATCGGCGTGGCCGGCCTGGGAATCCAGCCGAAATACTGGTCGACCCAGGCATCGAGCTGCCTGGGGTCGAAGTCGCCGGCCACGATCAGGGTTGCGTTGTCCGGACGATAGAAAGTGCGGTGGAAGTCGATCACGTTCTGCAGCGAGGCGGCTTCCAGGTCCTCGATGCTGCCGATCACCGGGCGCTGGTACGGATGCACCGTGTACGACTTCGGGTCGATCGCGTTGAACAGCTTGCCGTACGGATTGGCCAGCACGCTCTGGCGGTATTCCTCCTCCACCACCGCGCGCTCGGAGGTGAAGTTCTTCTCGTCCACGTTGAGGTTGGACAGCCGCTCGGCCTCGGCCCACAGCAGGGTCTGCAGGTGGTTGCCGGGCACGATCTCGAAATAATTGGTGACGTCATCGCCGGTGGAGGCGTTGTTGGCGCCGCCGACGTCCTCGGTCAGCCGGTCGAACTGCTCGGCGTGCATGTGCTTCGTGCTCTTGAACATCAGGTGCTCGAACAGGTGCGCGAAACCGGAGCGCCCCTGCGGATCGTCCTTGGAGCCGACGTGGTACCAGACCTGCACTGCCACGTTGGGGCTGGCGTGATCCTCCACGCTGAGCACCTGCAAGCCGTTGGGCAAGGTGCGCTGGTGGTACTGGATCGGGGGGATGCTCAGCTGCGCCGCCGTGGCCGGGGGCGGGGCCCACGCGGCGCAGGCGATCAGCGGGACAAGCAGCACGAGGCGCGGCAGGCGCAGGTTCATCCGGTGCACTCCTTCCTGGGCAAGGCGCCTACCTTAGCAAGCTCGCCGGGGATCGTGCGCGTGACTTGCGGCCGCGGCGCGACGACCGACCGGTGACAGTGGTGGCCGAGCCCGAGGTGCGCGATCATCGCCCGCCTGGCCAATGCCGCACGGCAGGCCTTCCCGCATCTCGCCGACCGCTTTTTCGCCGACACGCCTCTTGCGCCGTCGGCCTGCCCGACCCGGAACCCCCGATGCCGCCCGCCCGCCGCGACTCCGTTTTCGCCAACCACAACTTCCGCCTGCTGTTCGGCGGCAGCACGATCTCGATGCTGGGCGACCAGTTCACCCTGGTGGCGCTGCCGTGGCTGGTGCTGAAACTCACCGGCGACCCGGCCGCGCTGGGGCTGGTGCTGGCGGCGATGGCGCTGCCGCGCGCGCTGTTCATGCTGATCGGCGGCGCGGTGGTGGACCGGCTGTCGCCGCGCCGCGTGCTGCTCGCCGCGCGCGGGGCGAACGCGCTGCTGGTGGCGCTGCTGGCCGCGCTGGTGCTGCTGGGCGACATCCGCATGTGGCTGGTGTACCTGATCGCGCTGGGCATCGGCCTGTCCACCGCGTTCGCCTACCCGGCCGGCTCGGCAATCCTGCCGCAACTGGTGCGCAAGGATCAGCTGCAACCGGCCAATGCGCTGGTGATGGGCATGCGCCAGCTCAGCATGTTCGTCGGTCCGGCGCTGGCCGGCGTGGTGATCAGCGCGGGCGCGCACGGCGCACAGCCGCAGGCGCTGCAGGATGCGGAGGGACTGGGCCTGGCATTCACCATCGACGCGATCAGCTTCGCCTTCTCGCTGGCGTCGCTGCTGCTGATCCGCGTGTCCGCCGACTTCGATCCGAAACCCGCCGCGGGCGGCGTGCTGGCCAACGTGGCCAGCGGCGTGCGGATGATCTGGGCCGACCTGCCGCTGCGCGCATTCATGCTCTACGCGGCGGTGGTCTCGGTGTTCGTCGGCGGTCCGCTGCAGGTGGGCCTGCCGGTGCTGGCCGATACGCGGATGGATCTGGGCGCCGCCTCGCTGGGCATCCTGATGACCGCCAACGGCGGCGGCATGCTGCTGGGCAGTTTCCTTTCCGGCCCGGCCAGCCGCATCGTGCGCGGCCGCCTCGGCCTGATGGTGCTGACCATCGACAGCCTCGCCGGCCTGGCCTTGGCCACACTGGCGCTGGTGCATGCGACGGTAACCGGCGCGGTGCTGCTGGCCGCCACCGGCGTGCTCGCCGGCATCGCGCAGATCGCCATCGTCAGCTGGATCCAGCGTCGCGTGGCGCCGGAAATGATGGGCCGCGCCATGAGCGTGCTGATGTTCACCTTCATGGGCCTGGGGCCGATCTCGGCCGCGATCGCCGGCAGCCTGCTCAGGCTGATCCCGCTCACCGGCCTGTTCGCCGGCGCCGGCTTGCTGCTCACCGCGATCGCCCTGGGCTGCATGCGCAGCCCGGCGCTGCGCAGCATCGGGGCAGCGCCGGCGGCGACGGCGGCGTCCTGATCCTGCCGCCGCGCACTTTGCATTAGAGTCGGATGGCCGGATGGCCGCGGAGCGCGGCCGCGCACATCGCAAAACAGGGGAAATCGCCATGGATACTCGACGCTGGTTGGTCGCGCTGGTGCTGCTGTGCGCCACGTTCCTGCACGCCGAACCGGTACCGCTTGCCGATCTCGCACGGCACATGCAATACGAAGCCGTGAAGATTTCGCCTGACGGCAAGTACCTTGCCACCACCGCCCTGGTGGATGGCCACAGTCTGCTGGCGCTGATTCGCCTGGCCGACAAGAAGGGGCAGCTGATCCGCCAGCGCAACGAAGACGCGGTGACGGACTTCTGGTGGATCTCTCCCACCCGCGTGGTGTACACGGTGGGGACACGGCTGGGTGGCTACGACCGCCCGTTGCCCACCGGCGAGTTGTATGCGGTCAATGCCGATGGAACAGGCTCGACCATGCTGTACGGCTTTCGCAAGGACGGCATGACCACCGGTACGCTGGTCAAGCAGGTGGTGAGCGAACGCGGCTCGGCGGAGTTCATCGGCACCATTGCCGGCGATCCGAAACACATCCTGGTCGCTACCCGGCTGTGGGACGCCAACGGCAAGCATGGGGTGTTTGCCACCGCCTCCCGCATGGACGTGCGCACCGGCAAGTTGCGGGAAATCATCACCGCACCGATGCGCGACGCCTTTTTCGTCGGGGACCATCAGGGCCGGATCCGCTTTGCCTGGGGCGAGGACGAGCAGGGCGACGTCCGGGTGTTCCAGCTGCCGCTCGGGGGCGGCGACTGGAAGCCCATGCCCGAACTGGGTGCCAGCCATTCCGTGCCGATCGCCTTCGACCGTGATGACAGCGGGGCGTACTTCAGCTGCCCGGCCCGCAGCGGCGGCTTCGGCATCTGCCGCTGGAGCGAAGACAAGCCCACGCTGCAGGAGGTGTGGAGCAATCCCACTGTGGAATCGGACGGCCTGCTGCAGGGGCTGGCCGAAGACGACATCGCCGGCGTCGCCTACATGGATGGCCGCGCCGGCATCGCGCCATTCGACATGCAGTCGCCGGCGGCACGCATGCTGGTGGCGCTGATGAAGCAGTTCCCGGGCGAAAGCGTACGCTTCGTCTCCGGCACCAGCGATGGCAGCCTGAGCGTGGTGCTGGTGGAGGCCGACGCCGATCCGGGCACGTTCTACCTGTTCGACGCCAAGGCCGCAAGGCTGACGCCGCTGCTCAAGCGCGCGCCGTGGATCAATCCGCAGTCGATGGCGACCAAGCAGCCGTTCGAGTTCGCCGCGCGGGACGGCATGAAGCTGCAGGGCTACCTGAGCTACCCGCCGGGCCATGAGCAGGACAAGCACCTGCCCACGGTGGTGATGGTCCATGGCGGCCCGTTCTCCGTGCGCGACCGCTGGGAGTACGACGCCGACGTGCAGGCGCTGGCGACGCGCGGCTACGTCGTGGTGCAGGTCAATTTCCGCGGCTCGGGCGGCTACGGCTACGCGTTCGAGCAGGCCGGCTGGCGCGAGTGGGGCGGCAAGATGCAGGACGACGTCACTGACGCCACGCGCTGGGCCATCGCCCAGGGCATCGCCGACCCGCAGCGCCTGTGCATCTACGGCGCCAGCTACGGCGGTTATGCCGCGCTGGAAGGCGCGGTGAAGGAGCCGGACCTCTACCAGTGCGCGATCGGCTACGTCGGCATCTACGACCTGCCCCTGATGTACCGGCGCGGCGACATTCCCGAAACGGTCAGCGGCGAGAATTACCTGAAGCGCCAGCTGGGCGACGACATGGCGCAACTGGCGCAGCGCTCGCCGATCAACCAGCTCGATGCGCTCAAGGCACGGGTGATGCTGGTGGTCGGCGGCCAGGACCGGCGCGTGCCGCCGATCCAGGGCACGAACCTGCACGAGGCGCTGCTCAAGCGCCACGTGCCGCACGTCTGGCTGGAAAAGCCCGGCGAGATGCACGGCTTCTACGACGAGGCCAACGTCGCCGAACTGTACGGGAAGATGCTCGACTTCATCGGCTCGAACATCGGACCCGGAGTCACGGCAGGCGGCAAGTAGGGGCGCAGCGCTCGATTCGCGCTTCGCCACCGGAACCGCGGTTGCCGATGGCGGGAACCGGGAACGCGCCGCGCCCGAGGCCCTCAGGCCCTGCGGCGCGCTGCCTTGGTGTACGGCAGCGCGAACAGATACAGGCCGCTGAACAACTGCGCGAACAGCGGCGGCAGCGGCGCATAGGTCAGCCATGCCGGCGGTTCGTGCGGGCTCATCCCGCGCCAGGCGAAGTTCGCGATCACGGTCAGGGTGAACACGATCGACAGCCAGCGGTGGCTCTGGCGGATCCACTGGCTCGCGCTCATGCCGCGCCCTTCGCCCTGGCCTCGATCATCTTCCAGCCATTGCCGGAGGGATCGCGGAAACCTGCATCCACGGTGCCGTAGCGGCGCATCGGCTCCTGCGTGAACTCCACGCCCAGCGCTTGCAGCCGCTCGAAAGCGGCCTGGCAATCGTCCACCGCCAACACCAACGGCGGCATCGCACCCTTGGCCACCATCTCGCAGAGCGTCTGCGCAGTCGCCGCGTCGTGGACCGGCGGCCCCGGCCTGAACAGACCGAGCTGGAACGAGGGCTGCTCCGGATGCTGCACGGTGAGCCAGCGATAGTCGCCGTTGCGCGCATCGGCACTGACGACAAAGCCCAGCTTTCCGACATAGAAGGCGAGCGCTTCATCCTGGTCGCGGACATAGAGTCCGGCTACATCGACACCTTGAGTCATGGGACCTCCGTGGATTGGAGTGCCTTTTTACCGGGGGCCGCATGGCGGCGCTTCTCCGAAACTGCGCTCCTGAGGTCGGGCCGGTGCGCGGCGCGCACGAAGCATTCCGGAACATGTCCGTATCCATGCCCGATCGCCCGCTGGCGCGCGCGGAATTCGCCCGGACTCTCGCCGGTGATGTCGCGGAAGATCCGCCCGAACGTGCCGATGCTGTTCCAACCGGTCCGCAGCGCGATCTCGGTGACCGGCAGATCGCCATCGCGCAGCAGCGCCGTGGCGCGTTCGATCCGGCGCGTGAGCAGATAGCGATGCGGCGGCACGCCGAACGCTTCCCGGAACGAACGCGCGAAGTGCGCCGCCGACACCGCGCTCACCTGCGCCAGCCGCCCGACCGGCCACTCCTCGTGGGAGGCTGCGTCCATCCGGTCCTTCGCGCGCAGCAGGCGGCGCAACAATTCGGGGGTCTGTCCCATCGGCTTCGTGCCCTGCGTGACGGCTTTGCACCGGTATTTGCCAAACGGCGCATCAGGCGGATGACGACACCGGACAGTGCGGTAGAAACCGGTGGGATTGCAAGCAGCCACCCTCTCCGCGGTTCTTGCTCTCGGCACTCGATGCCACGTATCGTCGTCTGATTGGCAGCATGCCAATGGGGCATCCAGGGAGAAGTGCCGTGAGCAAACGAGGAAAATGGATTTTGTCGGGATTGGGAACCCTTGGGCTTGCGCTTGTCGGCAGCGGCTGCACCTCCACCATTTCGTTCCGCGCCGACCGCGCGAGGAACGACGGAACACGGCTCACCTGCATCCAGTCGTCCAGCGGCGCATGCGCATTCAAGGTCTTCGTCGACGGCACTCAAACCGGCCGCGCGCAGGAAGTGCCAGAGGGCCACGCCGTCGTCATGGGTGCGCCGCCGTCGGGTGCAGAGGTGCGTGGCTGCGTGGCTAACCGGACGCTGGCATCCTGCAGCACGGTCCATGTTGCTGCGGGTACGACAGCCACCACGGCCGCGAAGGGCTGGTAGTTGGTTGGCGGCGTTCGTCACCTGCTTACGGTGCCGGATTGCCCGGCATGCATCGACCCGTCAGCCGGGCCAGGTGACCCTTCGGACCGCCCCTCATTCGCCCCGTTTGATTCTCGCCTTCTCTTGTCGCATCAAATCAATGAAACGATCAAGATCGAGGTAGGTCTCCACCACCACCGCATTGTCGTTGCACTGCTTCGAAAGCGTGTGGGCATCTGGCATCACATATTGATGGCTATCAAGGACCGGTGAGGGAGGGAGCAGCAACAGGGTGTCGGCAGTCAGGACTATGCTGCTGTTTGGTTTGCCGCCAGGTCCCGCCCCAAGAAGGAATGCCTCCGCCAGCATACACTCGCCTTCCTGGAGTGGCACCTTGTCCATAATAAAAAGATAGTACGATCCTACCGCGATGTTCTGATCATGGCATATGGACAAAACCTGTTTTTCCTCTCCGACAGGAGGACGCCCAATCAGGAATTTCTCGGGGGCAACGGAGGCGATCACATAACGGTGTCGTTCTACATTATTCTCTGAGCCACGGGTATGTGCGCCAGGGTATGTTGATATCGATCCCAGCTTGGCCGCCTCCACAAAACCAATGAATGCCCGATCGGCATGGGCAAGCTCGTCAAACTGCCCGGCGGACACGCCCTTGCTGGACGCTAACGTTATCAAGAAAATGATAGTCGAAATAGCCCGAGCAACCTCATTGCGAAGAAGCGGTTTTTATATTGTAACATTTTGTAGGCATAACTAGTGGCCTTTTCCACGATGCTAATCCTCTACTGCTTTGTTCCCCCAGTAGTTCGCACCACCATCTCCATCTCGATCATCACCGCTACCGGTATTAATGTGTTCGACTTCGTGCTCGAGTAGGAACCTCAACGTATCCACGGCGTCAAATGTAAATTCACGAATTCCAGTTGTTGTTATGTCTTGTACGCCTCGATAATAAAGTCGTTGTTTAAATGGTCGAAACGACTGCTGATACACGGTGGTGGTATTGGTTTCCAAGTTAGAGCGCGCGTAGATCTTTCGCAATCCACTTTTATTCACGGTGTCTCACTATAGATAATGTCACTATATTTCTTGTAGGCGTATTGTGAATTTACGACAAATTTCCATCCCGGTGGGAATTTGTAGCGTCCGAATTTATTGACGTCCTTTGATGCCGCGGCAACTTGTTCGGTCTGTGCGGTGGCGCTGCTACTTATCCCCGCGGACCTCGATCCGGTTCCGCTAGAACCTCCGCCCTCGCTTTGACCAGGATTCAGAGGCCCGCCGTGCCACACCCCGCCCCCGAGAACATAGCCACCGTTTCCGCCACCGCCAACCTGTCCAGTGCCGCCGCTTTGCCCATCACCACCCGATAACTGGCCCACGGCCAATCACCCGCTGCTTGGAACAAATGGGCTCGAACGGGATTCAGCACGATGTAGCGCAACAACTCTCTCAGGTAACTGCACTTGTCGACCAGCACGGCCTGGTAGCGCCCTTGCAGCACACGGCCCACCCGGCTATGCCTTCGGTTGAAGGCTGCGTGTAAACGCCGTTGACCTCGCGCACCCCGCGCGAAAGCGTGGGCTGCAGCGTCTCCACGAGCAAGTGGTAATGATTGTCCATCGGCAATACGCCCACCATCGCCACGCGGAACGCTCGCTGGCGCGCGCCAGACCCGTGCAGAACGTTTGGCGGTCCTCGTCGCATAGGAAAATCGATCGGCGATCATCACCGCGCGCCATCACGTGGTACAGCGCGCCGGCAAATTCGATACGGATAGGGCGGGACATCAAATCCGGGCTCGGCTTAGATGTTATTACTCATTTAACCACCTTAATCGAAATTCCCGATGATGAGATAGGTCTATCTTCATGCCACAATGCGGGTAGCAACTGTAATTTTTTATCCAATATGGAACACGAAAGAGGGCTTCTGTATATTACCCGTAACGTATAATTACCAGCGGCATGCACTAGATCTTTTATTTTTATCACCCTAGTCAAACCTATAAAGTTACCGCTCCTTAACTCTACAAAAATGTCTTTACTGGCAAAATTCCGGGGGGGTGGAAGCATGGTATCATCCATGGTCTTTGGAGAGACCCTTCCTCCAAAGTCATCATTTACTTCAAGGATAAATCCGCCACCGTAACCCCAAGCCATTTTTCGGTAAACATAAACCGGATGCTCTCCATCATTCAGGACAGCCGCGTAAATAGTTACAATATCGTCTAGCTTAAATTTTTCTTTATTCGTTAATAGCAGTACGTCGACACTCTCAAGCGTTGGCAAATCCTTCGAATCACTATCAGGGCAAAAAGTGTCTCTCGCGAAAACGAAAGGCGACATGATTGCTAACGCCAAAAAAAACGCCGTTGGTACCGTCTTTATCAAACGAAACTTGTTCATGTGATTAATGCCCATAACCTTGTTCCATGTGGCTTTGCATGCCTTTCTCGTTACCTATGGGGTCGATCCATTTTTCTAAATACCGAACCTCTTCCCTTGTAAACCCTAATTTACGTCCGATACTCAACTGGGTCGCGCCAGCGGACTGCTCATTCATCCATTGGTTATCACCCCAGTACTGGCCAGCGTTTAATATATGCTGCCCTTCATGCCCGAATAATGAGGCCAGCCAGGCCTCAGAAATATCTTTTATGTAGGATGCCGAAAGTGACATAATATCTCCGCTGACCGCCCCTAGATATGTCTTATCACCGGTAACTTTTACTTGACGGATTCTTTCGATGGCCGCCTTCTCTCGTCCCGAGAGGGACGAAGAATGGGAATTTATTAGGTTGCTCGCACCCTGAATCGATTTTCCAGTGATAACCCTATCAGAGTCAGAGACACCATCACTGTAGGACACTCCGACCTTCCCTCCTAGAATATTTACTTGATTCACTTGTTGCCGCGAAGAGCCACCTCCAGAACTTGGATTCACGAGCACGGTATACCCAGGCCCAACAACACCTGCCTCATGGGGATGCAGGAGCGACCCGGTGAGCCTCCCATCCGGATCAATATTCACGATTGGGCTATTGTTGGCGTATCCGAATCTATTGAAATTGAACACATTCCCCGACACGGGCCCCACCGGATCCACACTCAAAAACCGCCCCGTCCCCGAATCGTAATACCGCGCCTGCATGTACGTCAGCCCCGTCCCGGGGTCATACACATGCCCGATGAACTCCGGTTCATTGCGCATCGGACCAGCGAAAATGCCGCCGTAGGGCTGGTAGCTGAAGCTGGCGACAATGTTACCGCTGGCATCAGCCTCGCGCGCCCGGCTGCCCAAGCGGTCGGTCAGGATATAGCTGGCAGCGACTCCGTGACTGGCAATTAGCGTTCCGCCCAGATAGATGTAGTCGGTGCCCTGTGCCGTGGCGACGTCGTAGGTGAACATCAACTTGCCGCTGACGCTGTAGAAGCTGTATTTCGGTGCGCCGCCCTGCAGCGTGCGACGCACGCGCCGGCCGTTGGCGTCGTAGGCATAGTTCGCCAGACCGGGAACCTCGACCAGCTGATTCAGGGTGTCGAAGGTATAGGCGGTGGTCGTGCCTCCGGAGGTCATGCTGACGCGATTGCCGCGGGCATCGTTCTGGTATGCGGCGGAAAGACTGGCGCCGATCGTGGAGCTGATCAATCGGTTGGCGCTGTCCACGTTCAAGCTTAGTGCAGTGCCGTTGACCGTGCGCCGCCGCAGGTTGTTCAACGTGTCATAGGCGTAGCTTTCGCTCCCCCACTGCAGCGGCGCGCTGGCGGATGTCAGCCGGTTGAGTGCGTCGTAGCCGTAGGTGGCGCTGTCCCTGTTGTCGACCAGGCCGTTGACGGTAGTGAGGTTGGCGTTGGCGTCGTAGCTGAAATCCTGGCTGTAGAGCAGGCCGCCGCCTTTGGCGTAGGTAAGGTTGGAGGGCAGTTGTCGCGCGTTGCGATCGGACAACCGGGAGATGCCATTCCCCAGGGTATAGCTCTCCACGCCCCCATCCGGGAAATAGCCGACATTGCTGGCGTAGCTGCCAGCCTGATGAGCGCGGCCCAATGCGTCGGGGGCGTAGGCCACGACGCGTCCGTCGGGGTAGGTCGTGGATGCGAGATGGCCGTTGGCGTCGTACTGATCGCCAGTGCCCCAGAAATGCCCGTCGATCCCGATGAGCCGCCCCGTGGGCATGTCGCGCCGGTTGTAGTAGTTCACGGCGCCCATTTGCGTGGTGCTGTCGGTGATCCGGTTGCCGTTGGCGTCGTAGGTAAAGCTGCGGTCGTCGGTGCCGGCGGGCGTCGTCACGGCCGTGAGACGATTCATCACATCGTAGGTGTAGCTGATCTTGCTACCCGCGCTGACCTGATCCTGTCCGCAGCCGCCAGTGATCGCCTGCCCCTGCGCGCGCCAGACCACGTTGCCGGCGTTGTCGTAGTCAAGCACGGTGCTTCCGCTTTCCGGTTCCCAGAATCGGCACAGCCGCTGGTAACCGTCGTAGACGAAGGTCTTGGTCAGCGCCGCGGTATAACCGCCGAAACTTCCCGACTGGGCAATGTTCAGCGGCTTGCCGAAGGCATCGCGACTCACCACCTGGGTGACGCCGGCGGGAGCGTCGACACGGACGGGCCAATCGGTCGTGGGTTGACCAAACGCCATGTAGGCGGTGGTCGTCACGTTGCCTTTGGGATCCGTGACCACGGTCTTGAAGCCCGACAGGTAAGCCGTGGTTGTCGCAAGCAAGCCCAGCTCCGAATCCTGTGTGACTTGGGTTGCTCGACTCAGCGCGTCGTAGCTGGTATGGCTTCCCGAGTTGACCGTAGCGTAGCTGGCGACGTTGTTGATCGGATAGGAGGTGAACACCTTGCGCCCGGTCGAGTCGTAGCGCTGCACCGTCTGACTGAGAGTGGAAGCCTTGTTCGCGCTGTCGTACTGCTCGGTGACCAGCGGACGCCACATGCCGTCGAAGTAGGTGACGGTGTAGCCGTTCCCGGTGTGGACGGTCTGTTTCCAGTGGCCCGCCGGGATGCCGTATTCACTGCTGCCCATCCGCGCGAAGGACAGCAACGTCTGATTCCACGCCACGTCGTCGCCGGTCGGGTAGCTGATACTGGCCAGCCGGCCCATGGCGTTGTAGCCGTAGCTGGTGGTGTAGCCTTTCTGGTCCTTGACCCAGGCGATCCAGCCGGCATCACTGACGCTGGCCGATTCGCTGGTGCCATCGGGGTATCCGATAATCTGCGGAATGCCGCGCTTCCAGCTCGAAGCCGTAGTGACGTTGTTGTTGCCGTCCTTGACAGTGGCGATCGTGCCGTCGCCATTCCATGTGATCGTCTGCTTCAACTTGCCGAATGCCGAATATGTCAGCGGCAACGCGGTATTGGGGTCAAACGTCGTCGAGGACGCCGTGACACTGCCGATCTTGCCTTGCGCCACCTGGCCCAGGACCCACTTGCTGGTGTTGTCGTAGTAGGCCGTCTGGCTGATCCTGCTATATCCCAGGCTGCTGGCTTCGGTTTGCTTGATGGCCCGCGCGTAAGTGTCGAAGGTGTTGGTGGTAGTGGTAAATGTCGCGCCGTCCTGCGTGATGACGGTGCTGGTGGTGGGCCTGATCCGCGCCGTCAGCGGGTCCGCCACGTTGCCCAGCACGTAGCCGTACTGCGCGTAGAACGGCTGGCTGGCGGCTGCGGACTCGGAAAGATACTGGTTCACCTCAGTGCGGATGACGCTGCCGTCGGTGCGCACGGTTTCCTGCTGCAGCAGCCGGCCATCATTGAGCGCGTACACGATGCCGAAGCGGTAGCGCTGCTGGCTGCGATCCGGATTGGTGACGGTGTTGGTCTTGTACTGCCGGCACGTCGTGCACGGGTAGTTCGCCGGCTCGGTATGGGAACCCCACAGGTGTTCAAGACTGCCGCCAGAGTCGTAGGCGTAGTCCCATGTAGCGCCAGCCATGCCCGGCCCATTCAGCGACTTCTCGGTCAGGCTCATGACGTCGAAAAAGTACGGTACGAGCAACTTGTAATCGGGGGCGTCGGGCGGCCCCAGTTGCATGCACTCGCTGGCATGCACCCCACTGCGGTAGTGCCGGCGGTTTTCGAAGTGGAAACTTGCCGTAGCGCCACTCGGATGGGTCGCCGCAAGGGTGTACGTCTCGCCGATGATGGCCGGGGTGCCTTGGCACCAAGGCAACGTGAGGTTTTCGATGGGCGGCGGCGATGGCGGTGTGAGCGAGCCGGTGTAAGCGTATTGCCAGCGGCTGGCGTCCGGCAACACGACATTTGTCAAATTGCCAGCCGCGTTGTACTGGTACTGCCACGTACGGCCGTGACTGGACGCCGAGGACAGCCGGCCATTGCTGTACAGAAGCGTGATCTCGCGTCCGTCGCTGGCCCAGATGCGGGTCGGGTGGCCGTTGGCGTCGTACTGGAATTGCACGGTGTTGCCAAACCGGTCCTCGATCTTGCTGGCAAGCAGGTAATAGCGGTTGCGCGCCAGATAAACCATGACGGGAAGCTCGCCCTGGCTTGGCACGATCGACGTGGCCAGCTTCGACGCGGTGCGGCTCACGCCGACATCAAAGTAGTAGCGCACGCCAGCGCTCGTGGTCATCCGGAAGCCTTCGCCGGAAAGCCCGCTTTTCATCGCGATGCAGTCGAACATGTCGCGTTCGGCCGTGGTCAAGCGATACGGCCCGCCGCTGGAAGGCACCGGGGATGACGAGTCCAATCCCAGGGCGGTGGCATCCCCGCGCCCCGGAACGTGGATGGCAATCCCCTGCCAAACTTCGCCACGCGAAAACGCACCGTTGGGGCCAAACGAGATGCTGGGCACGCTGCCCTGAGAGCATCGTTGCGCATTCCACCCCGAGGCGGCGGGGTAGGTCGCCGCCATGAAGGGCACTTCGATGTCCCAATTGCCGGCGCCGCGAAGCAGAGCATCGTAGGCTTGGATACCGTCCTGCGGTTGCAACTCAATGGCCAACCCGCGGACGAGTTGCACCGGCAAGGGAAAATTGCCCGGCACGTCGATATCAGTGACGGAAAATGAAGTTGCGCCGTTGGACAGGCTGACGTGTTCGCCGGAAAAACCGTTTTCCAGCGCCGAAATGTGCTGGGTGGCGTCAAGCCGCTTGCTGTATTCGACCCAGGTTGGTATGCCGCCCGCGCCCGAACCGCCGCCGCCATCTCCCGGGCCGACCTGCGCCTGCGCGACAGGCGCGATGCAGAGAGGTGCCAGCAGAACCATGAGGCTGAGCAGCAGCCGAGTGGCAAACCGATCCGTTTGCCCGAGCACTTTCGTTGCCATAATTCCCCCGATCCTTGATCCGCCCCCGCGGAAATCACTCCTGCACACATGCCGTGCCTGGCGCGTCGCCATGGACGGTGCTTCGCGTGCTTTCACGCCCGAGTAGGGATCGCGTCAAGCGGATAGCTGGTGCAAGATCCGACGTTTCGGACTTGGCCTCCCCTGTCTCGAAGCTGAGGCAACCCGTGGGACGCATACGACGTGCCGCAACTCTCCGAACGCCGTCGTTACGAAACCACCTGTGCTTTGCCCAGTGCCCGGACCCGCTTCTTTTCGGCGCGACGTTCGCGTCGCGCCGCCTTGCGGATCTTGCGGTCGTGATTCCACAGGTAGATCGCCGGGGTGCTGAGCAGGGTCAGCAGTTGCGAGACCAGCAGGCCGCCGACGATGGCGATGCCGAGCGGCTGGCGCATTTCGGAGCCGATGCCGAAGCCGATCGCCAGCGGCATCGCCGCGCCCATCGCCACCAGGGTGGTCATGGTGATCGGGCGGAAGCGGACCAGTGCGGCTTCGCGAATGGCATCGGGCGCGGACATGCCGTGCTCGCGCTCGCGCACCAGGGCGAAGTCGACCATCAGGATCGCGTTTTTCTTGACGATGCCGATCAGCATCAGGATCGCGATGATCGCCATCAGCGACAGCTGCGTCTGCGTGACCAGCATCGCCAGGAACGCGCCGGCGCCGGCGGCGGGCAGGGTGGAGAGGATGGTCAGCGGGTGGCCCAGGCTTTCGTAGAGGATGCCCAGCACGATGTACATGGCCAGGATCGAGCCGAGCAGCAGCACCATGCCGTTCGATTGCGCCTGCTTGAGGCGCTGGTTGGCGCCGGTGTATTCCACCTTGACGCCGTCCGGCAGGTGCAGCGCGAAGGCGGCCTGGTCGACCAGCGCCACGCCGCGATCCTGGGTGACGTCCTTGGCCAGGTTGTAGCTGATGGTCACCGCCTGCAGCTGGTTGTGGTGGCGCACGCGCAGCGGGCTGATCGTCGGCTCCATGGTGGCCAGCGCGGAAAGCGGAATCATCTTGCCCTGCTCGCTGCGCACGCGGATGTTCAGCAGCGACTGCGGGCTCAGGTTCTCGTTCGGGCTGGCGTTGAGCACCACCGCGTACTGGTTGATGTCGGAGTAGATCTGCGACACCTGGCGCTGGCCGAACGCGCTGAACAGCGCGGTGTCGATGGCGCCCACGCTGACGTGCAGCCGCGCGGCGGCCTCGCGGTCGATGCGCAGCTGCTGCTGCTTGCCGACCTGGTCGAACGGGCTGCTGACGTCGCGGAACTCCTTCAGCGTGCGCAACTGGCGCACCATCTTCAACGCCCACGGCTGCAGGTCGCTGCCCTGGGTGCTGGTGAGCTGGAACTCGTACTGGCCGCCGCGGTCGCCGCTGCCGCCGCCGCCGAGGAATTGCGAGGCACTGACCGACACCTTGACGTCGGGCAGGCGGTCGTACTGTTTCGACAGGCGCTCGATCACCGCCTTGATGCCTTCATCGCGCTCGCCAGGGCCATCGCCGCGCGGCTTGAGGTCGACGAACATCTGCGCGCTGTTGCCTACCGCGCCGCCGGCACCGTTGCCGCCGAGCAGGGTCAGCTGGTCGAGCACGGCAGGGTCGGCCTGCATGATCTTCTGCACCTGCCGCGCGCGGTCGGCCAGCACGGTGGGCGAGATGTTCGCGTCGGCGTCGATCTCCACCTGCAGCTGGCCGGTGTCCTCGTCGGGCATGAAGGTGCCGCCGGCGGTCTTCACCACCGCCGCGCCCAGCGCGAAGGTGAGGAACAGCAGCAGCAGCGGCTGCCAGCGCATCAGCCGGCGATGGCGCATGGCCCAGTCCAGCGCGCTTTCGTACATCCGCAGCAGGCCGCGATCGAAACGCTCCACTGCCCGCTCGATGCGCCCCGGCGGGGGCGCCGGCACCGGCTCGTGCTTGAGCAGGTGGCCGCACAGCGCAGGCGTGAGGGTGAGCGAGACGATCGCCGAGATCACCACCGCGGCGGTGAGCGTCACCGAGAACTCGCGCAGCAGCATGATCAGCATGTTGTTGCCGAACAGCAGCGGCGCGAACACCGCCACCAGCGACAGCGTGATCGATACCACGGTGAAACCGATCTCGCGCACGCCGGTCAACGCCGCCGGCAGCGGGGCCATGCCCTGCTCCATGTGGCGCACGATGTTCTCGATCACCACGATCGCATCGTCCACCACGAAACCGATGCACAGCACCAGCGCCACCAGCGACAAGGTGTTGAGCGTGTAGCCGAGCATCCACATCACCACGAACGCGCCGGCCAGCGACAGCGGCACGCTGAGCATGGCGATCAGGGTCGGCCGCAGCCGGCGCAGGAACACCAGCATCACCAGCGCCACCATCGCGATCGAGATCAGCAACGCGACCTTCACCTCGTGCAGCGCCGATTGCGTGGTCTGGGTGAGGTCGAACACCGGCAGCATGTTCACATCAGAGGGCAGCGAGGCCGCCAGTTGCGGCAGGCGCGCGCGGATCGCCGCCACCGTGGCCACCGCGTTCGCCTCCGGCCGCTTGGTGATCTGCAGGCCGACCGTGCGCGCGCCGTTGAACCACGCCGCCTGGTATTGATCCTGCTGGCCGGAGTAGACATGCGCCACGTCGGACAGCCGCACCGGCGCGCCGTTGCGCTCGGCGATCAGCAGGTCGGCGAACTGGGCCGGCTCGCGCAGGCCGTCGTTGGCGCTCACCGTCATCTGCGTTCGACCGTCGCTGATGATGCCCTGCGGCGAGTTGACGTTGGCTGCGCGCAACGCGTTGGCGACGTCGTTGGCGGTGAGATCCTTGGCGGCCAGCGCGCGGTTGTCCAGGTCGATGCGCACCGCGTGCGGCGTGCCGCCGAACACCTGCACCTGGGCCACGCCGTCGATCTGCGCGACGGCGGGTTTCAGCAAAGTGTCGGCCAGGTCGAACAGCTTGTCCTGCGGCATGCCCTCGGAGGTCAGCGTGATGAAGAGGATCGGGATCTGCGAGGTATCGAACTTGAAGTACTGCGGGGGCGAAGGCATGCCCGCGGGCAGGTCGGCCGCCGCGGCATTCAGCGCCGCCTGCACGTCCCGCGCGGCGCTGTCGGCGGTGCGGCTGAAGTTGAAGCGCACGCCGATCCCCACCGCGCCTTCGTTGGCGTTGCCGTACATGTCGTCGATGCCGGGGATCTGGCCAAGATGGCGTTCCAGCGGCGCCATCACCGTGTTGGCCATGGTCTGCGCGCTGGCGCCGGGCATGTTCGCCACCACGTAGACACCGGGGAAGTCCAGCGAGGGCAGCGCCGCCACGCCGAGCAACAGGTAAGCCCACAGCCCGGCCAGCACCAAGCCGACGGCAAGCAGCGAGGTGCCGGCCGGGCGGCGGATCAACGGGGCGAACACGTTCACGCGAATACCCGCGGCGAGGAAGCGGAGCGGCGCACGGCGCACGCGTGCGCCAAGTACGCAAGACCAGCAGTGGGCAGCGGAGTTCCTTTCATGGCGGCTTTATGCCACCGGGCATCCGGAGGCGTATGTGCCTGAAGTACGCACCGTGCCGGAAGGCAGGGGGTTTGGGCGACGGGTTTCGGGAGAGCCGCGGGCAGGGCGGGGAGCGCCCACCAGCTCGTCGCGGATCCCGGATTCACCGTCCTGAGCTTGTCGAATGGCCGAATCCCGGTTATTTGGGCAACACCGGCATCGGCGGGGGCACGCCGCGGCCACGGCGGAATTCCTCGCGGATGCGCTTCTGCACCGCCTTGCGCTCGCGGTGGTCGTGCTGCCACAGGTAGATCGCCGGCGTGCTCAACAGGGTCAGCAGCTGCGACACCAGCAGGCCGCCGAGGATCGCGATGCCCAGCGGCTGGCGCAGCTCCGAGCCGTAGCCGAAGCCCACCGCCAGCGGCAGCGCCGCGCCCATCGCCACCAGGGTGGTCATGGTGATCGGGCGGAAGCGCACCAGCGCGGCCTCGCGGATGGCCTCGGGCGGCGACAGGCCGCGCTCGCGTTCGGCGACCAGGGCGAAATCGACCATCAGGATCGCGTTCTTCTTGACGATGCCGATCAGCATCAGCACCGCGATCACCGACATCAGGGTCAGCTGGGTGTGGGTCACCAGCATGGCGAGGAACGCCCCCATGCCGGCGGCGGGCAGGGTGGAGAGGATGGTCAGCGGGTGGATCAGGCTCTCGTACAGCACGCCCAGCACCACGTACATCACCAGGATCACCGCCAGCAGCAGCAACAGCACGTCGCTCAGCGCGTCGACCAGGTTCTGGTTCTCGCCGGTGTACTTGCGCTGGATGCCGTTCGGCAGCGCGGCGGCGAAGATCGCCTGGTCGACCAGCTTCAGGCCTTCCGCCGGGGTGATGCCCTCGGCCAGGTTGTAGTTGATCGAGGCCGATTCGAGCTGGTTGAAGTGGCTGACCGTGGCCGGTGCCAGGTGCGGCTGGATCGTGGCCAGCGCGGAGAGCGGGATCATCTCGCCGCGGCTGCTGCGCACATAGGTGCCGAGCAATCCCTGCGGGCTCAGCTCGTCGCCGCGGTCGGCGGTCAGCACCACGCGGTACTGGTTGATGTCCGAATAGATGGTGGAGATCTGGTTCTGCCCGAACGCGTTGTACAGCGCCGAGTCGATCTGACCCATGCTCACCTGCAGCCGCGCGGCGGCGGCGCGGTCGACCTGCACCATCTGCTGGGTGCCGATGCCGTCGAAGCTGCTGGTGACATCCTTGAACTGCTTCATGCCGCGCATGACGTGTTCGAGATGCAGGGTGGGTTCCTGCAGCGGCGTGCCGTCCAGGCTGTCGAGCTGGAACGAGTAGCGCCCGACATTGCCGCCGCCCAGGCCGCCGCCACCGCCACCACCGAAGAACTGCACCGCGGACACCGCCACGTCGAGGTCGGTGACGCCCTTGAAGTGGGCGGCGAGGCGGTCGACCACCTGCTGCACCGTGACGTGGCGATCGTCCGGCCGATCGCCCAGCGGCTTGAGGTCGACGAACAGGTGCGCGCCGTTGCCGCCGTTGACGATGGTGGATACGTCCAGCACCGCCGGGTCGGCCTGGAACACCGCGGCCACCTCGCGTGAGCGCGTGGTCAGCCGGGTCGGCGAGATGTTCGGGCCGGCAGTGATCTGCACCTGCACCAGGCCGGTGTCCTCCTTCGGCATCAGGCCGCCGCCGGCGGTCATCACCACCAGCACCGCCAGCACGCCGGTGAGCACGAGCAGCACGGCGGGCTGCCAGCGCATCAGGCGGCGATGGCGCATCGACCAGTCCAGCGCGCGCCGGTACTGCGCGAGCAGCCAGCCATCGAAGCGCTCGGCCAGCCGCTCCAGCCGCCCGGGCGTGCGGCTGCCCTCCGGCTCGTGCACCAGGCTGCGCCCGCACAGGGCTGGGGTGAGGGTGAGCGAGACCACCGCGGAGATCACGATGGTGGCGACCAGGGTCACCGCGAACTCGCGCATCAGCATGGTGAACATGTTGTCGCCGAACACCATCGGCCCGAACACGGCGATCAGCGACAGCGTGATCGACACCACCGTGAAACCGATCTCGCGCACGCCGGTCAGCGCCGCCTGCAGCGGCGCCATGCCCTGCTCGATGTGGCGCACGATGTTCTCGATCACCACGATCGCGTCGTCCACCACGAAACCCACGCACAGCACCAGCGCCACCAGCGAGAAGATGTTCAGGGTGAAGCCGAGCATCCACATCACGATCAGCGCGCCGGCCAGCGACAGCGGCACGCTGAGCATGGCGATCAGGGTCGGCCGCAGCCGGCGCAGGAACAGCAGCATCACCAGCGCCACCATCACGATGCTCATGCCCAGCGCCACCTCGACCTCGTGCAGCGCCGATTCTGTCGTCGGGGTGAGGTCGAAGATCGGGGTGATCTTCACGTCGGCGGGCAACACGTGGCTGAGCCCGGGCAGCGCCGCGCGGATCGCCTTGACCACGGCGATCGCGTTGGCGTCCGGACGCTTGCTGATCTGCAGGGTCACCGCGCGGGTGCCGTTGAACCAGGCCGCGGCGTACTGGTCCTGCTGCCCGCCGCTCACCGTGGCCACGTCGGCCAGCCGGACCGGCACGCCGTTGTTGCTGGCGATCACCAGGCTGGCGAAATCCGCCGGCGTGTGCAGCGCGTCGTTGGCGGTCACCGTCATCTGGCTGACGCCGTCGCTGAGGATGCCCTGCGGCGAGGTGACGTTGGCCGCGCGCAGCGCGTTGGCGACCTGGTTGGTGGTGATGCCCTTGATCGCCAGCGCGTTGGCGTTCAGCGCGATGCGCACCGCGTGCGGGGTGCCGCCGCCGACCTGCACCTGGGCCACGCCGGGGATCTGCGCCACCGCGGGCTTGAGCAGGGTGTCGGTGAGGTCGTAGAGGCGGTCCGGCGGCAGGCTGCTGGAAGTCAGCGTGACCAGCAGCACCGGGATGGTCGAGGTATCGAACTTGAAGTACTGCGGCGGTGCCGGCATCCCCGGCGGCAGGTCGGCGGCGGCGGCATTGAGCGCCGCCTGCACGTCGCGCGCAGCCGCATCGGTGGAGCGCCCGTACTTGAACAGCACCTGGATCTGCGCGCGCCCTTCGCTGGCGCTGGAGAACATGAACTGCACGCCGGGGATGCGCCCGATGTGCCGCTCCAGCGGCGCCATCACCGTGGTGGCCATGGTCTGCGCGCTGGCGCCGGGCATGCCCGCCACCACCGCCACGCCGGGAAACTCGATCGACGGGAACGCCGCCACGCCGATCAGCAGATAGGCCCACACGCCCGCGATCATCAGGCCGATGGCGAGCAGCGAGGTGCCGACCGGGCGGCGGATCATCGGTGCGAATGCGTTCACGTGGCTCTCCCTGTCGCCCAAGCATAACGGCACCGGTCCGGCCGACGGCAGTGACCTGCGGCATGCCGGCGGCCGCGGGAGCGGCGGGCAGTGCCCGCCACCCCGCCGATCAACGCGCGCCGGGGCGGTAGCGCAAGGTCAGCAGCAGCTCGCGCCCGGGCTGGTTGAAGTACCAGACCGTTTCGTAGTGGCGGTCGAACGCATTGGCCAGGCGCGCCTCCAGTTCCCAGGCGCGGTCGAACTGCCAGCTCGCACGCAGGTCGGTGGTGGCGTAACCGCCCAGTCGGTGTGCGTTGGCCGCATCGTCATAGCGGTGGCCGGCGGCGTTGAACGTGGCGCCGACGCCGAAGGCGCCGTAGCGGCGGTCCAGGTCGATGCGCGCCGTCTGCTCGGCGCGGCGCGGCAGCACGTTGCCGTCGTTCGGGCCGCCATCCTCGTTGCGCGGCTGCAGCCATGTCAGGTAGCTCTGCAGCTGCCAGCCGCCGAGCCGGGCGCCGAACTGGCCTTCCACGCCGCGGATGCGCGCCTTGCTGATGTTGCGCGGGAAGTACTGGCTGTCCAGCGCGATCAGCTGGTCGATGCGCGTCTGGTAGGCGTTCAGCGCCCAGTTCCAGCCATCGTGCTGCCGGCTCAGGCCCAGCTCCGCGCTGCGCGAGGTCTCCGGTTTCAGGTCCGGATTGCCGCTGCCGTAGGGGTAGTAGAGATCGTTGAAGGTGGGCGCGTGGAAGGCGCTGCCGTAGCTGGCGGTGAGCTTCACGCCGCTGTCGAAGTGATAACCCCAGGCCAGTGCGCCGGTGTCGTGGTGGCCGTACTGGCTGTTCCTGTCGCGCCGCGCGGAGAGCGCCAGCTCGTTCGGCCCGAACGTGGCCTGGTACTGCGCGTACGCGCCGGTGTCGTGGCGGCGGGTGGCGAGAAAGCCGGTGTCGCTGTCGATGTGCTCGCCCTGCCAGTCGATGCCGAGCGTCAGCAGCTGGTCCGCGGCCAGGTTGATGTCGTTCTGCCACGAGGCCTGGTTGCGGCGCGAATAGATGTAGCCGACGAAGCTCGCGTTCTCGTAGTTGTCGTAGCGGTCCAGGTTCTGGCCCACGCTGAGCGTGCTCTTCCACGCCTGCAGCGGACGGAAGCCGAAGGTCGAACCGGCGACCTGCTGCACGGTGCGCCAGCGGTTCTGGTAGCTGCCGTCGAAATGCGCCTCGCCCAGGCTGCGCAACCAGGTGCCGGTCAGTTCGGCACCGTTGTCCCAGCGGTAGCCGCCGCTGGCGCTGAGGTTCTTGTTGCGCGACGGATCGCGATCCGGCTCGTCGGTGAAGCAGCCGGCAAAGGCCGCGGCGGCGCCGACGCGGCAGGTGTTGATGCCGCCGGTGTACTGGCTGCCCGCGCCCAGGTTGTACCAGCCCTGTTCGCTGCCGCCGGACAGCCCGAGCTGGCCGCGCAACAGCCTGTCGGTGCCGGCGGTGAGCGCCAGCGACGGTTCGAGGCCGCCGTCGCGCGAGCCGCGGCGGGTGAAGATCTGGATCACGCCGCCGATCGCATCGGCGCCGTAGAGGCTGGAGCGCGGGCCGCGCACGATCTCGATGCGTTCGATCTGCTCCACCGGAATCTGCTCGAACGCGGCCAGCCCCGCGCTGACCGAAGCCACCCGCACGCCATCGACCAGCAGCAGGGTGTGGGTGGAATTGGCGCCGCGCAGGAACAGCGAAGTCTGCTGGCCGTAGCCGCCGGCGTTGGCGAAGCTCACGCCGGGCAGGCCGGTCAGCAGGTCGGCGATCGACACCGGCTGCAGCCGCTCGATGTCGGCGCGGCTGATCACGCTCACCGACGACAGCGAGTCGCCGATGTCGATCGGCGTGCGCGTGGCGGTGACGATCACCGGCTCCAGCGAAATGGCGCGGTCCTGCCCGGATGGGTCCAGCCCGGTCGCGCCGGCACCGGTGGCGCAGGCCAGCAGCAAGCTGGCCAGCAAGGTCTTCTTCATCTTCGTTTTCCTTCGCCGCGCACCCGCGCACGGCCGCATGTCCAGAGGGAATGGCAGCCGGGCGAAGAAACGGGGACGGAACGACGGACAGACAGGCCGTGGTCCGGCCTCGCCCACCGCGAGCCACCAAGGAGCGTCCAGGCCGGTCTCCGGGCTCGCGAGTGGCGGGCGGTGATTCCGCTCGCCGCGAACGGCGCCTTCCCGTGCATCGCACAGTGGCCTTCGCCGTTCGTGTCTTTCGCTTACCGTTGCGGGGGCAGCGCCGGCCTTGCAGTGTTCGCACACCACGCACCGGCTTCCCGTTTCATCCCTTGGGCGTTGAACCGTCGGGACACCTGAACCGCGTCACTGTAGCGGCGGACGCCCATTCGGGCAATGGTGCGGGAGTGAGTGGAGAGGGGTGAGAAACGAGAAAAGGCGGGTCGAGGCGTGGTGCTGGCTCTCTCTCACCTCTCACTCCTCTCCACTCACTTCTCGCCCCGCTCCTCGCCGCCGATCCAGCTTTGCTGCACGCGCAACGCATCGTCCATCGCCACCAGATCGGCGCGGCAGCCGGCCGCGATGCGGCCGTGGCTTGCGCCAAGACCGAGGAACTCGGCCGGCCAGGTGCTGGCCATGCGCACTGCCTCGTCCAGCGGCAGGCCGAGCATCTGCACGGTGTTGCGCACGGCGGCGGCCATGTCGAGCGCCGAGCCGGCGAGCACGCCGCTGGCGGTCTGGCAGATGCCGTCTTTCACGGTGATGGTTTCGCCGTTGAGCACGTAGTCGGGGCGATCGGCGCCGACCGGCGGCATCGCGTCGGTGACCAGCAGCATCTTGCCGCGGGCCTTGGCGGCGATCGCCACACGCAGGCTGGCCGGGTGCACGTGGTGGCCGTCGACGATGATGCCGCACCAGCTCGCCGCATCTTCCAGCGCGGCGCCGACCACGCCCGGCTCGCGGCTGCCGAACGGGGTCATCGCGTTGAACAAATGCGTGAAGCCGCGCACGCCGGCATCGAGTGCGGCGCGGGTGGTTTCGTAGTCGGCGGCGGTGTGGCCGGCGCAGACGATCACCCCGGCGGCGGCGAGCGCGCGGATGCTCGCCGGCGGCACCCGGTCCGGCGCCAGCGTGACCAGCCGGATGCCGCGATGGGGTGCGCACAGCAAGGCCAGCTCGTCGGCGCCGGGCACGTGGAAGTACTTCGCGTCGTGCACGCCCTTGCGGGCGGGCGCCAGGTACGGCCCTTCGAGGTGGATGCCGAGCAGGCCCGGCACGCCTTCGGCCAATGCCTGTTCCACCGCCGCCAGCGCTTCGCGCATCACCTCGACCCGATCGCTGATCAGGGTCGGCAGGAAACCGGTGGTGCCGTAGCGCCGGTGGGCCGCGCCGATGCGGCGGATCGTCTCCACCGTCGGTGCCTCGTTGAACAGCACGCCGCCACCGCCGTTGACCTGCACGTCGATGAAGCCCGGCAGCAGCATGGCGCCGGCGAGATCCTGCCGCTGCGCATCGCGCACGCGCGGATCGGATGGCGGCAGCAGCTCGGCGATGCGCTCGCCATCCAACAACACGGCGAGGTCGTCGCGCCAGCCGTCGGGGGTGAGTACGCGGGCGTGGGTGAGCGCGGTGGGCATGGGCAGGGAGTGAGGGGCGAAAAGTGAGTGGCGAGGAGTGAGGAGTGAGTGGCGAGGAGTGAGGAGTGAGAGAGCGCCGAACAAGAGCAGGAATCAGGGCGGGGGTCGGAGCCGAAGCGGAACCAGAGCGCGCCGCTGCGCCATGGCTTTCTCTCGCTCCTCACTCCTCGCCACTCACTCCTCGCTCCTAGACGGTTTCGGTGACCTTGTTCAGATGCGGCGGCACGTCGGGGTTGAAACCGCGGCGCAGCGCAAGCTCGCTGGCGGCGCGGTAGAAGCTCTGGATGATCAGCAGCGGCGTGCACAGCGCGGGCAGGCCACCGGGCACCGGCAGCGTGCCGGGGCCGTGCTGGCCCGGCGCGGCAACGAAGACCTGCGCGCCGCGGCCGCGGAACTCGCGCGCCACCGCCAGCGTGCTGGCCAGGGTGTCGTCGTCCTGGGCGAAGCACAGCACCGGGAAGTCCGGTCCGACCAGCGCCATCGGGCCGTGCTTCACCTCGGCCGCGCTGAACGCCTCCGCGTGCAGGCCGCAGGTTTCCTTGAACTTGAGCGCCGCTTCCAGCGCGATGCCGAGGCCGAAGCCGCGGCCGACCACGAACAGGTTGTGCGCGCCGACCAGGCCTTCATGGAGGCTGGACCAGTCCGCATCCCAGCTCTTGCGCAAGGCGTCGGGCAGGGTCGGCAGCGCGGCGTCGAGTTCGGCGTCGCCGCTCCAGCGCGCGCACAGGTGCAGCACCGCGGCCAGCGCGGCGAGGTAGCTCTTGGTCGCCGCCACGCTGCGCTCGGGCCCGGCGTGCAGCGGAATCACGGTGTCGGCCAGCGCGGCCAGCGGCGAATCGGTCAGGTTGACCAGCGCCACCACGCGCGCACCGGCACGTTTCGCCGCCTCCGCGGTGCGCAGCAGGTCGGGGCTCTTGCCCGATTGCGAAATCGCGATGAACAGCGCGTCCCGCCACTGCTGCTCGGCGGCATACACCGAGCTCACCGAGGGCGACGCCGAGGCGGTGGCGATGCCCAGCTGCGTCTCGAACACGTACTTGGCGTAGGCCGCGGCGTGATCCGAACTGCCGCGCGCGCAGGTGACGATGAAGCGCGGCGGCGCCTCGCGCAGCGACTGCGCCAGCGCGCTCACCACCGCTTCGTTGGCGGCAAGCTGGCGCGCCACCACCGCGGCCGATTCCTGCGCTTCGCGGAACATCAGGGTGTCGCTGGCGTTCATGCTTGTCCTTCAGTCGGTGTGCAATTCGGCGACGAAGTCGTAGATGTCGCCGCGATACCAGGAGGTGGTGAACTCGACCACGCGGCCGTCGTCGAGGAAGCTGCGCCGTTCGATGTTCAGGCCGGCGCTGCCCACCGCCACGTGCAGCAGCCGCGCCTGCTGCGCGTTCAGCGACACCGCGCGCAGGCGCTGCAGCGCGCGGCGCGGGCGGCAGCCGAGTTGTTCCAGCGCCTCGTACAGCGAGTCGCGCACCAGCATCGGATCGGGCAGCACGCTGGCCGGCACCACGCTGCGCTCGATCGCCAGCGGCTCGTCCTGCCCGTAGCGCAGGCGATGCAGGCGCACCACCAGCGAGCCGGGCGAGAGGTTCATCGCCATCGACTCCTCCGGCGTCACCTCGCCGATCACCCGCTCGAAGAACTCCGAACGCGGGCGCAGTCCGCGCTCGCGCAGATCCTCGGTGAAACTGGTCAGCCGCGACATCGGCTTGACGATGCGCTCGGCGATGAAGGTGCCGGCGCCGTGGCGCTGGGTCAGCAGGCCTTCCTCGACCAGGCCGGCGATCGCCTTGCGCACGGTGACCCGCGAGAGCTTCAGCACCAGCGCCAGGTCGCGTTCGCTGGGCAGCGCGTGGCCCGGCTCGACGTCGTGCTGCTGCACCACGTTGCGGATCGCCTGGCGCAGTCGCAGGTAGGCCAGCGGCTGGTGATTGGCCGGGTCGCGGCAGATCCGGCGGTATTCCTTGGACAAGGTGGTTTCCATGGCGCGCACCATACCAATAGCGATCCACCGGCCGCAAGCCATGACGGTGCGATATGCCCGCCAGCAAACGCTCGGCCATGCCCAGCCGTTCGCACCGAGCGTGGCTCGCGCCGGCGAGCGGGGTCGAAGTGCATCGTCGGGTGACCGGACCCTTCGACTTCCTTGCTTCCCAAGGCACAGCCATCCCTGGCTGCTCCCCGCGTACGGCCTGCGGGAACGGCCTGCGCTCAGGGAGAACGGGGGTGGCGGGACTGCCTGCGGATCGTTCTGCTGGGGCCGCCGATGAATTCGTATGCAACCGGGTAGTCGCTCTGGTATTTCACTGGTACCATCGGCAAAAACCCGGGCAGCGGCATCCGGCCGCGGCCCGCCAGCCGGCATCGAGTCGAGGTGATCGCGTGACTGCTTCCCCCCAAACCGTCGAGCCATTCGACCTGGTGATCTTCGGCGGCACCGGCGATCTCGCCGCGCGCAAATTGCTGCCGGCGCTGTTCCACCGTTTTCTCGACCACCAGTTGCCGCCCAGCAGCCGCATCGTCGGCGTGGCGCGCGAGGCGCTGGACGACGCCGGCTATCGCGCGCAACTGCGCGAGGCGCTGATCGCGATCTGCGATGCCCGCCAGCTGGACGAGTTCCTGCAGCAGGTGTTCTACCGTCCGCTGGATGCGCGCAAGGACGAGGGCTGGGACGATTTCGCCGCCTTCATCGGCGCCGAGCCCGACCACGTGCGGGTGTTCTACCTGTCGACCTCGCCCGAACTGTTCGTCGACATCTGCAAGCGGCTGGGCCATTACGGCTTGAACCAGGGCAAGTCGCGCGTGGTGCTGGAGAAGCCCATCGGCCGCGACCTGGACAGCGCCAACCGGATCAACGACGCGGTCGGCCAGGTGTTCGACGAAACCCAGACCTTCCGCATCGACCACTACCTCGGCAAGGAGACGGTGCAGAACCTGCTGGTGCTGCGCTTCGGCAACGCGCTGTTCGAGCCGCTGTGGAACTCCGCGCACATCGACCACGTGCAGATCACCGTGGCCGAGACGCTGGGCGTGGGCCACCGCGGCGCCTATTACGACCGCGCCGGCGCGCTGCGCGACATGGTGCAGAACCACATGCTGCAACTGCTGTGCATGGTGGCCATGGAACCGCCCTCGTCGCTGGCGCCGGACGCGGTGCGCGACGAGAAGCTCAAGGTGCTGCACTCGCTCAAGCCCATCGACGCGAGCAACGCCGGCCAGCTCACCGTGCGCGGCCAGTACCGCGCCGGCGTGGCCGAGGGCGCCAGCGTGCCCGGCTACGGCGAGGAACTGGGCAACGCGAAATCCGATACCGAGACCTTCGTCGCGCTGAAAGCCGAGATCGGCAACTGGCGCTGGGCCGGCGTGCCGTTCTACCTGCGCACCGGCAAGCGCCTCGCGCATCGGGTGTCGGAGATCGCGGTGACCTTCAAGCCGGTGCCGCATTCCATCTTCGACGCCGCCTCCGGCTCGCTGGCGCAGAACCGGCTGGTGCTGCGGCTGCAGCCGGACGAGGGCGTGAAGCTGTGGCTGACCATCAAGCACCCCGGCCCCGGCGGCCTGCGCCTGCGCCACGTGCCGTTGGACATGAGCTTCGCCGAGGCGTTCGGCGTGTCGCAGCCCGACGCCTACGAACGCCTGCTGCTGGACGTGGTGCGCGGCAATCCCACCTTGTTCATGCGTCGCGACGAAGTGGAAGCGGCCTGGCGCTGGGCCGGCCCGATCCTGGCCGCGTGGAGCGACAGCGGCGAAGCGCCGCGGCCGTACGCGGCCGGCAGCTGGGGGCCGAGCGCGTCGGTGGCGCTGATCGAGCGCGACGGCCGCACCTGGCACGACGACAACGAATAGGCGCGCACTTCACCTGCTGCCTGCGCCGCCCCAACCACACTGGAACGCATCACCTCGCCGCCGATCGAACCCGCCATGTCCCCACCCACCAACGTCACCACCCACAGCTTTACCGGATGCCAGGCGCAAGCCGTGGCGCTGGCCGAGCGCGTGGCCGAACGCCTGCGCGACGGCCTGGCGCAACGCGGCCAGGCCGTGCTGGCGGTCTCCGGCGGCAGCACGCCGAAGGATTTCTTCGAGCAGCTGTCGCGCCAGGCACTGGACTGGACCAGGGTGCAGGTGACCTTGGTCGACGAACGCTGGGTGCCCGAAAGCGATGTGCGCTCCAACGCGCGACTGGTGCATACGCACCTGCTGCAGCACGCCGCTGCCGCGGCGCCATTCATTCCGCTGTACACCGGCGACGCCAGCCCGGAGGCCGGCCTGGCCCGCGCCGAAGCACGCATCGCCGCGTTGCCGCTGCCGTTCGACGCGGTGGTGCTGGGCATGGGTGACGACGGCCACACCGCTTCGTTCTTTCCCGGCGGCGACCACCTCGCCGAAGCGCTGGACCCGCACGGCAGCATGCGCGTACTGCCGATGCGCGCGCCCGGTGCCGACGAGCCACGCATCACGCTGACCTTGCCCACGCTGCTGCACACACGCGCGTTGTACCTGCTGGTGGCCGGCGAGAAGAAGCGCGACGTACTCGCCGACGCGCGGCTTGGCCTGGGTGCCGCGCGCGACTATCCGGTGCGCGCCGTGCTGACCCAGCAACGCGTGCCGGTGGCGGTGTACTGGTGCCCTTGAGAGCGAGAAACGAGTGGAGAGGGGTGAGAAATGAGTGAACCGCACCCGCCACTCCCGCCGTCTCTCGTTTCTCACTCGTCTTCACTCATTTCTGGATTTGAATCATGACCACGCTGCATCCCGTCGTCGCCGAAGTCACCGAACGCCTGCGCGAACGCAGCCGCGAGACGCGCGCGGCGTATCTCGCGCGGATCGACGCGGTGGATCGCAGCGGGCCGCGGCGCGGGCACCTGTCCTGCGGCAACCTTGCGCACGGGTTCGCCGCGTGCGGCAGCGAAGACAAGGACGCGCTGCGCAACGGCCACCGCGCCAACCTGGCCATCGTCACCGCCTACAACGACATGCTCTCGGCGCACCAGCCGTACGAGCGCTATCCGGCGCTGATCCGCCAGATAGCGCGCGACGCCGGCTTCACCGCGCAGGTCGCCGGCGGCGTGCCGGCGATGTGCGACGGCATCACCCAGGGCCGTGCCGGCATGCAGCTGTCGCTGTTCTCGCGCGACGTGATCGCGCTGGCCACCGCGGTGGCGCTGTCGCACGACATGTTCGACGGCGCGCTGTTCCTCGGCATCTGCGACAAGATCGTGCCGGGCCTGCTGATCGCCGCGCTCAGCTTCGGTCATCTTCCCGCGGCCTTCGTGCCCAGCGGCCCGATGCCCAGCGGCATCCCCAACGAACAGAAGTCGAAAGTGCGCCAGGCGTTCGCCGACGGCAAGGCGAGCAAGGCCGAATTGCTCGAGGCGGAGGCCGCGTCATACCACACCGCCGGCACCTGCACCTTCTACGGCACCGCCAACTCCAACCAGATGCTGATGGAGATCATGGGTCTGCACCTGCCCGGCGCCAGCTTCACCGCGCCGGACACGCCGCTGCGCGACGCGCTCACCGCCGAGGTGGTGCGCCGCGTCGCCGCCAACAGCGCGCTGGGCGGGCATTACCTGCCGCTCGGTCACCACCTCGACGAGCGCGCCATCATCAACGGCGTGATCGGGCTGCACGCCACCGGCGGCTCGACCAACCACCTGCTGCACCTGGTGGCGATGGCGCAGGCCGCGGGCATCCAGTTGCGCTGGGACGACTTCGACGCGCTGTCCGGGGTGATCCCGCTGCTGGCGCGCGTCTATCCGAACGGCTACGCCGACGTGAACCAGTTCCACGACGCCGGCGGCATGGCCTTCCTGATCGACCAGCTGCTCGGCGCCGGCCTGCTGCACGGCGACGTCAAGACCATCTTCGGCACCGGCCTGGAGGGCTACGCGCAGGTACCGTATCTGGACGACAGCGGCACGCTGCGCTGGAAACCCGTGCCGAAGCAGAGCGGCAACCGTGGCGTGCTGCGCGGCGTGGACGAGCCGTTCCGCCCCGACGGCGGCTTGCGCCTGCTCGACGGCAACCTCGGCCGCGCCGTGATCAAGGTCTCCTCGGTGCCGGAGGATCGCCTGCTGATCGAGGCGCCGGCGATCGTGTTCAACGACCAGGACGAGGTCGCCGGCGCCTACCAGCGCGGCGAGCTCAACCGCGATTTCGTGGCGGTGGTGCGCTTCCAGGGTCCGCGCGCCAACGGCATGCCCGAGCTGCACAAGCTCACCCCCACGCTGGCGGTGCTGCAGGACCGCGGCCACCGCATCGCCCTGCTCACCGACGGGCGCATGTCCGGGGCTTCCGGCCGCGTGCCGGCGGCGATCCACGTGACGCCCGAGGCGGTCGCCGGTGGCAACATCGCGAAGATCCGCGATGGCGACATGATCCGGCTCGACGCTGCAAATGGACGTCTGGACGTCCTTGTCGAGACGGACGAACTGGATGCCCGCCTGCCGCACCTCGCCGACCTGTCGCACGACCACACCGGCATGGGCCGTGAGCTGTTCGGCCTGTTCCGGCAGGCCGCCACCAGCGCCGATTTCGGCGCCGGCGTGCTGTAGGCGGCGCAGGGCAGGCACGGCCCGCCGCGGTCGTCTGGCCGCGAAGTCGGGAGAAAAAGGCCGACGGGCCGTACCCGCCCCACACCGCGCAAGGCGTCCGCAGCCTTCTCCACTCGCCCAGCGCCGAAAATGCCGATCATCAACCCACCGAGCCATGTCATGACCAGCCTCATCGAGCAGAAGCAGGAACAGATCGAAGCCACTATGCGCCTGGCGCCGGTGATTCCGGTGGTGGTGATCCATGCGCTGAGGGACGCGGTGCCGATGGCGCGTGCGCTGGTTGCCGGCGGTGCGCCGGCGATCGAGGTGACCTTGCGCACGAGCGTGGCGCTGGACGCGATCCGCGCGATCGCCGCGGAGGTCGAAGGCGCCACGGTGGGGGTCGGCACCGTGCTCGGCGCTGGCGACCTGCGCGCGGCGCAAGCGGCCGGCGCCCGCTTCGCGGTGTCGCCCGGCATCTCGCCGCGCCTGCTCGATGCGGCCGACGACAGCACGCTGCCGCTGCTGCCCGGCGCAGCGACCGCCAGCGAGGCGATGAGCCTGCTCGAGCGCGGCTACCGCCACCTGAAGTTCTTCCCCGCCGTGCCCGCCGGTGGCCACAAGCTGCTCGGCGCCTGGGCCAGCCCGCTGCCGCAGATTCGCTTCTGCCCCACCGGCGGCATCAGCCTCGCCAACGCCGCGGATTTCCTGGCCTTGCCCAACGTGCTGTGCGTGGGCGGCTCCTGGCTCACCCCCGCCGACAAACTGGCGGCAGGCGACTGGGCCGGCATCGAGCTGCTGGCGCGCGAGGCGAATGAATTGCGGGAACGGCGCTGACGCGTCGCGCCGGGCTCAGCGCGGCAGCACCGGCAGGTATTGCCGGCGTTCGCCGAAACGCGGCGCCTTGAGGTCCACGCGGGCGCACAACTGCCCATCGCACAGATTCACATCGGCATCGTTGTATGCCTTCAGCAGCTGCGCGGAAAGCTGGTTCTGCTCGATGACCTTGCGATAGTGCAGCGACAGCCACGCGCCGCCGGCGAGCAGCAAGGCCAGGCACAGCGCCACCGCGCCGAAGGTCTTCCACAGCAGATGCCGGTGCAGTCGCTCCAGGCGCTCGATCCGTTCGGCCAGCGCGTGGGCGCTGCCGGACACCTCCTCGCCCGATGCCTGCAGGTGCTGCCGGTAGTGCTGCACGGCCTGCCCCAGCCCTTCGCGCGTCTCGTGGGCTACCCGCGCCGGCAGCGCCTGCATGGAGGCATCGGCGGCCTGCTCCACGACGCGGGGCAGTTGCGTGGCCAGCGCCTGCATGTCCTGCATCAGCCCCTGCAGGCGCCCGCCGAGGTGGTCGCATCGTCGCTCGAACTGCTCCATCAACTGCGCGGCCTGGCTGACCAGGGTCATGCATTCGGTCTCGTTCATGGCGTGGCTTCCCTGTATACCGACGGCCGCTTCAGCGCATCATCGCCAGCGCGGCGGCTTGCGGCTCCACCTGCTGGGGTGACAGTGCCTGCCACGCGGCCGCCTGCTGCTGGCGATCCACGGCAAGCATGGCCTCGGCGTGCAGCGCCTGCCCCGCCGGCAGACTCGCCAGCGTCCTTGTGCCCTGGCGAAAGGCATCCCAGTTGCCGGATTGCGCGGAATCCAGCATGCCTTGCACGAAGGCGCTCGGGTCCTGTCCGACCGTCGCCGGCATGCGCGCGGAGGTCGCGGGGCGCTGCAGCATGTGGAGCAATGCCATGCCCGCATGTTCCTGGCGACGGATGTCTGCATCCAGGCTGGGCAACACCGTGTCTTTCATGCTGTGGCGGTTGACCGCTTCGGCCACGGTGGCCTCGCCATGCTGCGCGACGTGGCTGCTCTGCCGCACGGTTCCAGCCGGATGGGTCAGCAGCTCGCCGGCGGCGACCGCGCCGGCGCCAGCGACGGCACCGACGGCGGCGCCGGCTTCGGGAGCATGTTCGGTGGCGCGGCGCACCGATGCGCCGTAGGCGCGATAACCGTCACCGATGCGCGCGCCGCCTTGCCGTGCCTCACGTTCCAGCGTCTGCCCGGCGACGCTCGATGCGTGCCGGACGCGATCCGCGCCCACGTCGGCGAACCGGCGTATCGCGCCGGCATCGCGCTGCGCCTCGTGCCATTCGCGGTCGGCCTGCGCCTGGTGATGCCCGGCGCGGGCGGCGGCGAGGCGCGCCTCGTTGTCGGCGACCTGGCGCAGACCCTGCAAGCCGGGGACATGGCTACCCGCACGAAGCACGGCGCCGTCCAGGTCCGCGCTCAGTTGCGCCAGCGTGCCCAGCCCGCGCTCGACCGAGGCGCGGACCTCGCCGTGCACCACGCGCAGGTCGGCGACCGCGGCGGCACCGTAATGCATGGCGCCCGCCACCAGCCGGCCGTGACCCTGCACGCCCTCGTTCAGCACGTAGCCGAAAACCTGCATGCCGCGCTGCACGTGGTCGCCGGTGCGCTGCGCGCTGTGCTCGATGCCGCGACCGCCGGCAGCGATGGCATCGCCAACGCGCTTGCCGCCCGCGCCGCCGGCAAGCGCGCCGGACACCACGTTCATCAGCGGGCCGGCATCGGCGCCGAGCTCGCCGAGCGACGGCTGCGCCGGGCGATCCACCAGCTGGCCCTGCGCATCGCGCATCTTCGGCGGCAGTTCGATCGGGTGGGCACCGGCGGCCAGCGGCACGCCGGCCAGGATCTTCGCGCCGGAATGGGAGCTGAGATAGGCCACCAGCTCCATCGCGTCGTTCTGCATCTTGCGGTCGTACGGCAACGCCTGCGCTAGTCGCGCGCGCAGCAGGTCCTGCATGCCGTCCAGCTGTCCCAATTCGCCCAGCTGCCGTGCGGCCAGTCCCAACTGCGCCCGTGTCACCGCGTCCATGTCGTGGACGCCACTCTGGGCGTCGTGGAGCATTTCGCCGTGGACGTAGTAGCTGTGGATGGACGAGGCCCCGTAGAGCGTCCCACCGTGCTGCTCCACGTAACGGTGCGCAGTGTTGGGATGCAGCCCGGCACTGTTGAACGTGTATGTCGGCATGCCGGTCACCTCGGCAGCGGCGCTGGCGCCAGCGCCTCCTTTGGAGTGACCTGTGAGATCGAATATTCCCTCGAAGTCGTGCTTTAAATCTGTGCTCAACTTCATCGCTCGATCGGCGTGGTCGCTCTCCAAACCAACACCTTGACGGCCATTTTCGATCCAGTCCTCCAGCGCGGACTCGCGCAGGACAATGCCGCCTTTGCCATCCGGCACCGCAACCGGCCCATTCGAACCCTTCAGCGCAACGGCGGGGTTGACTTCCGGTCCGTAGACCTTGGGGTCTGGCACGTAGATCTCTGCCCGGAAGTCGGAATGCAGAGGCTGAAGGCGGTCTCTAATCTCATGCTCGCTCCAGTCCACACCCATCCGCTGTTCAAGCAACTCGGGATGCTCGCTGATGCGTATCCAGCCGAGGCCAGGTGAGGCTGGTTCATGCGCCCCAGAACGGTAGACATCGTCGTCCAACTCGGCCATGTCGCGAGCATGGTATAGCCCGTCCAGAACATCGGCGCGTTCGATCAACTCGGGATTGCCCGTGGCGCGCCATTGCGCCAGCAATTCCTGCCGCTGTCGTACCTGTTCGATCTTTTCCTGCAGCGTATGCGGCGATTGCTCGGGCAATACCGGATCACCGGGCATGGTCGGCATGATCGTTCTCCCTGATTCCATGATGAGCCGCACAGATCCATCTGACTGCACGAGGTTCGCACTATGGACATGGTCCGCGGGCGCGTCAATCGGGTAAGCTTTTCGGCAACTCACTAGGGTATGCCACATGCGAATTCAGGGACGTTTCGCTCGGTTGCTGTTGTTGGTCGTGTTCGGTGGTCTGGTTCTGGGGGCTTGTTCGATCCCGCCGCCACCGGCCAGGCAACCGTTTCGCGCCACGGATCATTTCCAGGGCAAGGCGCTGGAACTGGCCCAGGCAGTGGATCGCAAGGATGGCGCCGCCATCCGCCACCTGATCAAGGACGAGGGCGTCAACCCGGACACGATCTTCGACCAGGCCAACATGCCGATGGTCGCCTGGCCGATCATCAACCAGAACTTCGACGGCCTGCGCCTGCTGCTGGACAACGGCGCCAACCCTAATGCGCGCAAGATGATGCCGCTGCGCGAGCGCGGCAAGGCGGGAGAAGACAACGCCCTGGTCTTCGCCGCCGGCCTGCCCGACCAGCGCTACCTCAAGCTGCTGCTTGATCGCGGCGGCGATCCGAACACGACGAGCTCCAACGACGAGCAGCTCACTTACGTCGCCACGCTGCATCACGTCTGGCCCAACGTGCAGCTGTTGATCGAACGCGGCGCCGATATCAACCAGCCGCTTTACTCCACTGATGGCTATAACACCGTGCTCAATTGGTACACCGAGTTCGGTGACTTCAAGCAGGCCTATTGGCTGCTGCTCCACGGTGCCGACCCGACTCGAAAGATCAAGGCCGATCCCGGCACACGCAACTACGGCCGCATGCCAATGGTCGAGGACATTTATTACAAACCGGTCCAACCTCGCGAAATCGATTGGAAGCGCAAGTGCCAGCACTGGCTGCGCGACAATGGCATCGGTCGGCCACCGATACGCCCGGCCATGCAGGCCGATCTCGAAAGACTTGGCCTGCCCAGTGAAGAGAAGGACATCCCGCTGCTGTAACCCCAAGGAAGCGATACGACATGGAACGTTGGCATCGACATCTGCGCGTGGCGGCTGTGGCCTGGCTGCTCATCCTCGGCGGCCTGGCCGCCTGTTCGATACCGCCGCCGCCGGGCAGGCAACCGTTTCGCGCCACCGACCACTTCCAGGGCCAGGCGCTGGAACTGGCGCAAGCAGTGGATCGCAAGGATGCCGCCGCCATCCGCCACCTGATCAAGGACGAGGGCGTCAACCCGGACACGATCTTCGACCAGGCCAACATGCCGATGGTCGCCTGGCCGATCATCAACCAGAACTTCGACGGCCTGCGCCTGCTGCTGGACAACGGCGCCAACCCTAATGCGCGCAAGATGATGCCGCTGCGCGAGCGCGGCAAGGCGGGAGAAGACAACGCCCTGGTCTTCGCCGCCGGGTTGCCCGACCAGCGCTATCTCAAACTGCTGCTCGACCGTGGCGGCGATCCGAACACGATGAGCTCCAACGACGAGCAGCTCACCTACGTCGCCACGCTGCATCACGTTTGGCCCAACGTGCAGCTGTTGATCGAGCGCGGCGCCAACATCAACCAGCCGCTTTACTCCACCGATGGCGCAGACACCGTGCTCAGCTGGTACACAGGGTTTGGCGACTTCCAGCAGGCCTATTGGTTGCTGCAACATGGCGCCGACCCCACCCGGCAGATGAGCGCCGATCCCGGCACGCCCAACTACGGCCGCATGCCGATGGTCGAGGACATCTACTACGCGGACGTCATCAAGCCTGACGTCATCGAATGGCAGCGCAAGTGTCAGCACTGGTTGCGCGATCACGGCATCCCACGCACGAACGAGATGGGTCGCTGGGCGAAGTTTCGGGAAGGGCTCGGCGATCCGCACAAGCCTGAAGACATCCCGTTGCTGTAATCCCAAGGAAGCGACACGACATGGAACGTTGGCATCGACATCTGCGTGCGGCAACCCTGATCGGATGGCTGGCTCTCGGCAGCCTCGGCCTGGTGGCCTGCTCGATCCCGCCGCCACCGGCCAGGCAACCGTTTCGCGCCACGGATTACTTCCAGGGCAAGGCGCTGGAACTGGCCCAGGCAGTGGATCGCAAGGATGGCGCCGCCATCCGCCACCTGATCAAGGACGAGGGCGTCAACCCGGACACGATCTTCGACCAGGCCAACATGCCGATGGTCGCCTGGCCGATCATCAACCAGAACTTCGACGGCCTGCGCCTGCTGCTGGACAACGGCGCCAACCCCAATGCGCGCAAGGTCGAACCGCTGCGCAAGTATGGCAAGCAGCGCAACAACGCCATGGTCTTCGCTGCAGGCCTGCCCGACCAGCGCTACCTCAAGCTGCTGCTTGATCGCGGCGGCGATCCGAACACGATGAGCTCCAACAACGAGCAGCTCACCTACGTCGCCACGCTGCATCACGTCTGGCCCAACGTGCAGTTGTTGATCGAGCGCGGCGCCAACATCAACCAGCCGCTGTACACCACCGACGGCTACAACACCGTGCTCAACTGGTACACGCAATACGCCGATTTCGAGCAGGCCTACTGGTTGCTGCAACACGGCGCCGACCCGACCCGCAAGATCAAGGCCGACCCCGGCACGTTCAACTATGGCCGCATGCCGATGGTGGAAGACATCTACTATGCGCCGGTGCGGCCCGACGGCATCGAGTGGCAGCGTCGTTGCCAGCACTGGCTGCGCGACCACGGCATCCAGCGCACGCCCGAGATGGGCGTCTGGGGCGACTACCGCAAGAAGCTTGGCGTGGCGAGCGATCCAAAGGACATCCCGCTGCTCTGATCCGCTCGAACCGGCACGCATCGGAACCAGGCCGGCCGACGCGGTCGCGCAAGCCTTCGCGTTCGCGGGGCTCCGCGTGACGGTCAGCGTTGCAGCAAGGCCTTCGCCCGTTGCACCACGTTCTCGACGGTGAAGCCGTATTCGCGCAGCAGCACCTCGGCCGGGGCGGAGGCGCCGAAGCGGTCGATGCCCAGCATGTCACCGTGGGCGCCGGTGTAGCGCTGCCAGCCCTGGGCCACACCCAGTTCCACCGCAAGGCGGGCGGTGACGTCGGGCGGCAGCACCTCGTCGCGGTAGGCCTGCGACTGCGCCTCGAACAGCTCCCAGCTCGGCATCGACACGCAGCGCACGGCGATGCCGCGGCTCTCGAGCTGCTCGGCGGCCTGCACGATCAGGCTGACCTCCGAACCCGTGGCGATCAGGATCAGCGCCGGCTTCTGGCCGTCCGTTGCATCGCGCAGCACGTAAGCGCCCTGGCGCAGGCCGTCGGCGCTGGCGCAGCGGCTGCGGTCGAGCGTGGGCAGTTTCTGCCGCGACAGCGCGAACAGCACCGGCTTGCCGGTGGTGGCCAGCGCCACCTTCCACGCCACCGCGGTCTCGTTGGCATCGGCGGGGCGGATCAGCACGAGGTTGGGTATCGCGCGCAGGCTGGCCAGTTGCTCGATCGGCTGGTGGGTGGGGCCGTCTTCGCCCAGCGCGATGCTGTCGTGGGTGAACACGTGGATCGCGTGCACGCCCATCAGCGCGGCCAGCCGGATCGCCGGGCGCATGTAGTCGGAGAAGATCAGGAAGGTCGAGCCGTACGGGATGAAGCCGCCGTGCACGGCCAGGCCGTTGACGATCGCGCCCATCGCATGCTCGCGTACGCCGAAGTGCAGGTTGCGGCCGGCGTTGCTCCAGCCGGCGCTGTCCGAACCCTGCGTATCGAGGCCCTTGGTGGCCGCGGGATTGAAGTCGCCGAAGCCCTTCAAGTTGGTGAAGGTGGAGGAGTCGAGGTCGGCCGAGCCGCCGAACAATGCCGGCAGATGCGGCGCGATCGCGTTCATCACCTTGCCGCCGGCCTCGCGCGTGGCCAGGCCCTTGGGGTCGGCGTCGAAACCCGGAATATCGGCATCCCAGTTTTCCGGCAGTTCGCCGCGCAGGCGCCCGCGCAATTCTGCGGCCAGCTCGGGAAAGGCCCTGGCATAGCCGTCCAGACGGCTGTTCCATTCGGACTGCGCCTGCGCGCCGCGCCGCCCGGCTTCGTGGAAATGCCTGAGCGCGGGCTCCGGCACCAGGAAGTCCGGCTCCGTCGGCCAGCCCAGTTTTTCCTTGGTCGCCTTGACGTCCTCCACGCCCAGCGGCGAACCGTGCGCCTTGTAGCTGTCCTGCTTGGGCGAGCCGTAGCCGATGTGGGTGCGCACCAGGATCAGGGTGGGCCGCGCGGTCTCCGCCACGGCATCGTTCAAGGCCCGGTCAATCGCGGCGACGTCGTTGCCGTCATCCACCTTGATCGTCTGCCAGCCGTAGGCCTCGAAGCGCCTGGCGCGATCCTCGGAAAAGGTGATGTCGGTGCCGGCGGCCAGGGTGACGTAGTTGTCGTCGTACAGGCACACCAGCTTGCCGAGCTTGAGATGGCCGGCCAGCGAGGCCGCTTCGGAGGCGACGCCTTCCATCAGGTCGCCGTCGCTGACGATGGCCCAGGTGCGGTGATCGATCACGGTGTGGCCGTCGCGGTTGTAGGTGGCCGCCAGCTGCGCCTCGCCGATCGCCATGCCTACCGCATTGGCCAGGCCCTGGCCGAGCGGCCCGGTGGTGACCTCCACGCCCGGCGTGTGGCCGTACTCGGGATGGCCCGGCGCCTTGCTGCCCCACTGGCGGAACTGCTTGATGTCATCCAGCGACAGGTCGTAGCCGGTGACGTGCAGCAGGCTGTAGAGCAGGGCCGAGCCGTGGCCGGCGGAGAGCACGAAGCGGTCGCGGCCCGGCCAGTGCGGGTCGGCCGGATGGAACTTCATGTGCTTTGTCCACAGCACGTAGGCCATCGGCGCGGCGTCCAGCGGCAGGCCGGGATGGCCGCTGTTGGCCTTCTGCACCATGTCCACCGACAGGAAGCGGAGCGTGTTGATGCATTGCTGGTCGAGGTCGTGGGACATGATGGTTTCTCCGATGGAATGGACGCGATGCGCCGTCGGCTCCCGCCGACGGCTGGCGGGCGGTGCCCGCCCTACGCGATGGCGGTGTCGACGATCTTCTGGGCCTCGTCGAGCAGGGCTTGCAGGTGCCGCTCGTCCTTGAAACTCTCGGCGTAGATCTTGTAGATCGCCTCGGTGCCCGACGGGCGCGCGGCGAACCAGCCGCTGGCGGCGACTGCCTTGATGCCGCCGATCGCCGCGCCGTTGCCGGGCGCCTTGTCCAGCACCCGCTCGATCTTCTCGCCGGCCAATCGATCAGTGTGCAACTGGTCGGGCGAGAGCTTGGCCAGCTTCGCCTTCTGCGCCGGGGTGGCGGCGGCTTCGACGCGGTTGCTGAAGGGTCGGCCGAGTTCGTCGGTGAGCTGGCGGTACAGCTCGCCCGGGTCGCGGCCCTCGCGCGCGGTGATCTCGGCGGCGAGCAGCGAGGGCACCAGGCCGTCCTTGTCGGTGGCCCACACCGAACCGTCGCGGCGCAGCAGCGAGGCACCGGCGCTTTCCTCGCAGCCGAAGCCGAGCGAGCCGTCGAACAGGCCCTGGGAGAACCACTTGAAGCCGACCGGCACCTCGTACAACTTGCGCCCCAGCCGCTTCACCACGCGGTCGATCAGCGCGGTGCTGACCACGGTCTTGCCGACCGCCGCATCCCCGCTCCACTGCGGGCGGTGGCGGAACAGGTAGTCGACCAGCACCGACAGGTAGTGGTTCGGCTCCATCAGGCCGCCGGAGCCCGTCACCACGCCGTGGCGGTCGTGGTCGGTATCGCAGGCGAACGCAACGTCGTACTGGTCCTTCAGGCCGATCAGCCGCTGCATCGCGTACTTCGACGATGGATCCATGCGGATCTTGCCGTCCCAGTCCACGCTCATGAAGGCGAACTGCGGATCGACCGTTTCGCTGACCACGGTGAGGTCGAGCCGGTAGCGCTCGGCGATCGGTGCCCAGTAGTGCACGCCGGCGCCGCCCAGCGGATCGACGCCCATGTGCACGCCGGCGCTGCGGATGAGGTCGAAGTCGACGATGTTGGCGAGGTCGGCCACGTAGCGGTCGAGATAGTCATGCTCGCGCGTGCCGGCCGCCTTGCGCGCCTGCGCGAACGGCATGCGCCTGACTTCCTTCAGGCCGTCCTCGATCAGCGCGTTGGCACGGTTCTCCACCCAGCGGGTGATGTCGGTGTCGGCGGGGCCGCCGTTGGTCGGGTTGTATTTGAAGCCACCGTTGTCTGGCGGGTTGTGCGAGGGCGTGATGACGATGCCGTCGGCCAGGCCGTTGCTGCGCCCGCGGTTGTACACCAGGATCGCGTGCGAGATCGCGGGCGTGGGCGTGAACTCGCCGCCGCTGGAAACCATCGTGGTGACGCCGTGCGCGGCCAGCACTTCCAGCGCGCTCTCGAACGCCGGCTGCGACAGCGCATGGGTATCGAAGCCGATGAACAGCGGGCCGTCGATGCCCTTGCCCGCACGGTACTCGCAGATCGCCTGGGTGATCGCCAGGATGTGCCACTCGTTGAAGCTGCCCTGCAGCGAGCTGCCGCGGTGGCCGGACGTGCCGAACGCCACGCGCTGCGAGGGCACCGACGGGTCGGGCCGGGTATCGGCATAGGCGGCGAGCAGTTTCGGCACGTCGACCAGGATGGATTTCGGCGCCGGCTTGCCGGCGAGCGGGCTTATTGTCTGGCTCATGGATGCTCGGAGTTCGTGCGATGGGAATGCCGTGCCTGTAGGAGCGCACTTGTGCGCGATGCTCTTCGTCACGTCACGAAAGGCGTCGCGCACAAGTGCGCTCCTACAAAGGAAAGCGTCAGGTGTGACCGTCGCGCAGTTGGCGGTAGCGGCGGATCAGGGTGTTGGTGGAGCTGTCGTGGGCGAGCTTCGGCTCGTCGGCCGCGGTCAGCTCGGCGATGGTGGTCTTGGCCAGTTGCTTGCCCAGTTCCACGCCCCACTGGTCGAACGAGTCGATGTTCCAGATCACGCCCTGCACGAACACGCTGTGCTCGTACAGCGCGATCAGGCTGCCCAGCACGCGCGGGGTCAGGCGCCGGGCGAGGATCGTGCTGCTGGGCCGGTTGCCGGGGAAGGTGCGATGCGGTGCCAGTGCCGCATCGGTGCCGGCGGCGCGCACTTCCCCGGTGGTCTTGCCGAACGCCAGCGCCTCGCCCTGGGCGATCAGGTTCGCCATCAGCAGGTCGTGCTGGTTGCCCAGCGGGTTGAGCGGCTGCGCGAAGCCGATGAAGTCGCACGGCACCAGGCGCGTGCCCTGGTGGATCAGCTGGTAGAACGAGTGCTGCCCGTTGGTGCCCGGCTCGCCCCAGTAGATCGGTCCGGTGGCGTAGTCCACAGCCGTGCCGTCGAGGGTGACGCGCTTGCCGTTGCTCTCCATGGTGAGCTGCTGCAGGTAGGCCGGGAGGCGCTTGAGGTACTGCTCGTACGGCAGCACCGCGACCGTGGCGGCATCCAGGAAGTTGTTGTTCCAGATCGCCAGCAGGCCCATCAGCACCGGCAGGTTGCGCTCGTACGGCGCGTGGCGGAAATGCTCGTCCATGGCGTGGAAGCCGGCCAGCATCTCGCGGAAATGTTCCGGCCCGACCGCCAGCATGGTGGACAGGCCGATCGCCGAATCCATCGAGTAGCGCCCGCCGACCCAGTCCCAGAAGCCGAACATCTGCGCGGTGTCGATGCCGAACTTCGCCACCTCGGCGGCGTTGGTGGACACCGCCACGAAGTGTTTCGCCACCGCCCCGCTCTTTTCGGGATCGGCGTCGCCCAGCGCGGCGAGGCACCAGGCCCGCGCCGCATGCGCGTTGGTCAGCGTCTCCAGCGTGGTGAAGGTCTTGGAGCAGACGATGAACAGCGTCTCGGCCGCGTCCAGGTCGCGCGTGGCCTCGACGAAATCGGTGCCGTCGACATTGGAGACGAAGCGGAACGTCATGTCGCGCCGGCTGTAGTCGCGCAGCGCCTCGTACGCCATCACCGGGCCGAGGTCCGAGCCGCCGATGCCGATGCTGATCACGTTGCGGATCGGCTTGCCGCTGTGCCCGCGCCATTCGCCGCCGCGCACGCGGTCGGCGAAGGCCGCCATGCGATCGAGCACCGCGTGCACGTCGGCGACCACGTCGCGGCCGTCCACCTCGATGCGCTCGCCGCGCGGCGCGCGCAGTGCCACGTGCAGCACGGCGCGGTCCTCGGTGCGGTTGATCCGCTCGCCGCGGAACATCGCCGCGGTACGCTCCGGCAGGTGGCAGGCCAACGCCAGTTCGCGCAGCAGGCGCAGCGTGTCGGCGTCGACGCGCTGCTTGGAGTAGTCCAGGTACAGGTCGACGTCCGCCAGCGCGAACGTCTCGCCGCGCCGCGGATCGCCCGCGAACAGGTCGCGCAGATGTTTGCGGCCGATGACGGCGGCGTGCTGCTGCAGCGCCTGCCAGGCCGGCAGTGTGGTCGGCAGCGGCTGGTTCATGGCATCGCCGGTCCCTGGCCCTTGTCGCCCAGTGCCGCGGCCTTGTCGGCGATCCGCTGCAGCAGCTGGTTCCAGGATTTGACGAAGGCCTCGGCGCCGTCGCGCTGCAGCTTGTCCGCCAGCGCATCGACGTCCACGCCGGCCGCGCCGACCTTCTGCACCACCGCGTCGGCGTCGCCGCCGTCCAGCGGCATCACGCCGTCGAGCTGGCCGTGCTCGGCAAACGCGTGCAGGGTCTTCTCCGGCATCGTGTTGATCGTGTTGGGTGCGGCCAGCGTGCTGACGTACAGCGTGTCGGAGGCCTTCGGGTCCTTGGTGCCGGTGCTGGCCCACAGCAGGCGCTGCGGCTGCGCCCCGGCGGCGGCGAGCTTCATCCAGCGGTCGGAAGCCAGCAACCGGCGGTAGGCGCGATAGGCCTGCCGCGCCACCGCGATGCCGAGCTGGTTGTGCAGCGCCTCGGGCAGCTGCTCGTTGGCGGCCACGTCCCAGCGGCTGACGAACAGCGAGGCCACCGAGCGCACGCGCGGATCGAGTCCCGCCTCGATGCGCCGCTCGATGCCGCGCAGGTAGGCCTGCGCCGAGGCTTCGTACTGCGCGCAGGAGAACAGCAAGGTCACGTTGATCGGGATGCCGAGGAAGATCGACTCCTCGATCGCGCCCACGCCCTCGGGCGTGCCGGGGATCTTGACGAACAGGTTGTCGCGCTTGCCGGCGGCGTGGATCTGCCGCGCCGCGGCGACCGAGCCGGCGGTGTCGGCGGCCAGCAGCGGCGAGACCTCCATCGACACCCAGCCGTCCACCCCGGCGGTGCGCTGGTACACCGGCGCGAACAGGTCGGCGGCGCGGCGCAGGTCCTCCAGCGCCAGCTCGATGAACAGCTTCTCGCCGGCGAGTCCGGCCAGGGTCTTGGCGTGGATGCCGGCGTCATAGGCGTCGCCGTCGCCGATCGCCTTGTCGAAGATGCTCGGGTTGGAGGTCAGCCCGGTGATCGAATCCTCGTTGATGTAGCGCGCCAGGGTGCCGTCGTCGAGCAGGGTGCGGGTGATGTTGTCCAGCCACAGGCTCTGGCCGAGGTCGTGCAGTTGTCGGGTCGCTTTCATGCTTGCTCCGGAATCGCTTCGATGTGTCGATCGCCCTGCCGTCGCCGCGTTCACTCGGCCGCGAGCGCGATGGTGGGCGCGCTCGGCAGGAAGTCTTCAAGCTTACGCCCGCGCAACTCGCCGATGCACGCGATGGTCTGGTCCGGCGGCGGCTCGATGCGCTCGTGTTCACCTTCGGCGGCATAGTGGCCCTGGCGCACGAACACGGTGGTGATCCGCTCGCCCAGCTGCCGCTTCATGTCGGCCAGCAGCTGCGGCTTGTCCTCCACCATCACGTAGTGGGCGGCCGGGTAGCGCTGCTGCACAGCCACCAGCATGCGCTGCTTGTGGATGTAGATCAGCACCTCGCCGCGCACCGCCGCCCAGATCCCGGCACGCTGGATCTTGCGCGGCTGGAACACCACGTCGCCGTCGGAAAGGATCGCCGTGGGTGCCAGCGTGCGCAGGTGCGCGATGGTCTCCAGCGCGTGCGGGTACAGCCGTTGCTCGAACGGATACTCCAGCAGGTACTTCGACATCTGCAGCAGCGCCGGCTCGTTGTCCAGGCCGCTGCGGAAGCGCTGCAGCGTTTCGAGATAATCGGCATAGCCGCACTCGTCGCGGCGCTGCCGGTAGAGCGACCAGTAGCGATCGCGCTGGTCGTTGCCGAAGGCCGCGGCCAGGGTGTCGCCGAGGTCGGCACCGAAGCGGTCGTTGTCGAGCAGGGTGTTGTCCACGTCGAGCAGGAACACCAGCGCCGCGGCCTCGCTCATGACGTGCGCTCCGCGTGCTCGTCGAGCACCGGGTTGTGCCAGCCGCCGTCGGCGGCGATCAGCGCGTCGGCCTCCTTCGGGCCCCAGCTGCCGGGGCGATAGGGGATCGCCGGGTGGTGGTTCGTCAGCACCGGATCGACCACTTGCCACGCCGCCTCGACCGCATCCTCGCGCGTGAACAAGGCGCCGTCGCCGGCCATCGCGTCGCCGAGCAGGCGCTCGTAGGGCAGCTCCTCGCCGGCCTGCTCGTCCATCAGGAACAGCTCGCGCTGGTCGCCGACAAACTCCTTGCCGGCACGCTTGACCCGCGCCGCCAGCGCCATCGCGGTGGTCGGCGACACGCGCAGGCGCAGGTAGTTGGCGCGGCCGGGGCGGGTCACCGCGTCGTCGAACAATTGCTGCGGCGGCGCCTTCAGCATCACCATGATCTCGGCCACCGTCTCGGGCAGGCACTTGCCCGAACGCAGGTACCAGGGCACGCCGCCCCAGCGCCAGGAGTCGATGAACAGCCGCAACGCGCAGTAGGTCTCCACGTCCGAACCCTTGGCCACGCCCGGCTCCTTGCGATAGCCGCGGTACTGGCCGCGCACCAGGTCGTCGGGCGCGAGCGGACGCATCGCCTGGAACACCTTGGCCTTCTCCGCATGCACCGCCTCGAAGCCCTGGTAGGCAGGCGGCTCCATCGCCAGCAGCGCCACGATCTGCATCAGGTGGTTCTGGATCACGTCGCGCAGGCAGCCGGCGCCGTCGTAGAACGCGCCGCGCCCCTTCACCCCGAACTGCTCGGCCAGCGTGATCTCCACGCTGGCGATGTGGTCGCGATTCCAGATCGGTTCGAGGAACGAGTTGGCGAAGCGGAAATACAGGATGTTCATGATCGCTTCCTTGCCCAGGAAGTGATCGATGCGGAAGATCGCCTCGTCCGGAAACACCGAGCGCAGCGTGCGGTTGAGCGCGCGCGCGGAAGCGAGATCGTGGCCGAACGGCTTCTCCACCACCACCCGCGCGTCGTCGGCGCAGCCGGCCTGCTGCAGCCCCTTGACCACCGTGCCAAACAGGCTGGGCGGGATCGCCAGGTAATGCAGCGGCCGCTTCGCCTTGCCCAGCGCCTGTTTCAGCCGGGCGAAGGTGGCCGGGTCGGCGTAGTCGCCGTCGACGTACTGCAGCCGTGCCGCAAGCTTGTCGAACACCGCCTTGTCGAACTTCTCGCCGTGCTCCTTCGCCGCCTGCCGCACGCTGTCGAGCGCACGCTGGCGCAGCTGCTTCACCGTCCAGCCGGACAGCGCCACGCCGATCACCGGCACCTCCAGATCGCCGTCGCGCGTCATCGCCAGCAGCGCCGGGAAGACCTTCTTGTAGGCCAGGTCGCCGGTGGCGCCGAAGAAAACCAATGCATCCGAGCGGGGTGTCGCCATCGTGGGAGTGTCTCCGGTGAGAGTCGGGGTCGGCGGTCGGACGGCGGTGGAACGGGTGCCGGGCGAGAGCCGCATCGCGGCGAGTGTGCCCGCGCACGGGTGAAGCTGGTGCAAAAAGCGCGTCGCGATCAGCGCTTGCGCGCCAGGCTGAGACCGTCGCCCAGCGGCAGCATCGACAAGTCGATGCGCTCGTCGTGGTGCAGCTTGTCGTTCAATGCCTGCAGCGCAAGGGTGTCGGCGTCGTGCGCGGGTTGCGCCACCGCGCCGCCCCACAGCACGTTGTCGATCGCCAGCAGGCCGCCGGGGCGCAGCAGGCGCAGGCAGCGCTCGTAGTAATCGTCGTAGCCGCTCTTGTCCGCGTCGATGAAGGCGAAGTCGTAACTCCCGGCTTCGCCGGCGGCCAGGCGCGCGTCCAGCGTCTCGCGCGCCGGCGCCAGGCGCAGCTCGATCTTGTGCGCCACGCCGGCGCGCGCCCAGAACGGCTGGCCGACCGCGGTGAACTCCGCGCTGATGTCGCAAGCCAGCAGATGGCCGTTTTCGGGCAGCGCCAGCGCCACCGACAGCGCGCTGTAACCGGTGAACACACCGACCTCGATGCAGCGCCGCGCACCGATCAGTTTCACCAGCAAGGCCATGAACTGCCCCTGCTCCGGCGAAATCTGCATCTGCGCGCGCGGATGTTCCTGCGTCGCCTCGCGCAGCGCCACCTGCTGCGGATGCTCGCGCAGCGAGTGGTCGAGCAGGTAGCGATAGAGCGTGTCGTCCAGGTTCAGGCTGCGGCGGGACATGGCGGTGCTCGAAGCGCGAGGGGAACCCCGATTCTATGCCCGCTGGCCGAGTGCGCCACGCTCAGGGCAGGCGCTCGTCGTCGCGTCGCCCCAGCTGGCGTCGCCGCCTGGTCCACCAGCGCAGCAGGCCGTACGACAGGCGCACCTTTTCCTGGCCCACCGGCAGGTCGGCGCGGGCGAAGATCCACGACGACTTGCTGAAGGCGATCTGCTGCGCCGGATACACGCTGCGATGGCCGATGATCAGATACGCCGCGACGCAGGCGCCGGCCACGTACAGGGTCGAATCGGAGCCGAACAGTTCCACGCCCATCAGGATCGCCGCGATCGGCGCGTTGGAGGCCGAGGCCACCACCGCCACCAGTCCCACTGCCGCGCCGAGCGCGGGCGCCAGCCCCAGCATCGGGGCGAACGCGCCGCCCAGCACGGCGCCGATCACGAACTGCGGCGTCACGATGCCGCCGTAGAAGCCCGAGCCCAGCGTGATCGCCACCAGCAACGCCTTCCACAGGAAACCCAGGGTCGGCATCGACTGCCCGTCCAGTGCGCGATCCATCAGCGGCAGGCTCAGCCCGAGGTAATCCGTCGGCAGCACCAGGAGCAGCAGCGCCAGCACCACCGCGCCGGCCATCGGCAACAGCGGCGGCCACAGCGCGTAGCGCTCGCGCAGGGTGACGAACGCGCGGCGGATGGTCTGCAACAGTTCGACGAACACCCACGCCGCCGCGCCGCAGAGGATGCCGATCAGCACCGTCTTGAGGAACAGCAGCTCGGTGAAATCGCCGACGAAGGCGATGCGGTAGACCGGATACGGCACGCCGAGCGCCTTGCTGACCTCGAACGCGGTGACCCCGGCGACGATGCCGGGAAACAGGAAGTCGTGGCGGATGCGGCCGATCGCCAGCATCTCCACGCCGTAGATCGCCCCGGCGATCGGGGTGCCGAACACGCTGGCGAAACCGGCGCTCACGCCGCAGGCCAGCAGTCGCTTGCGCAGCTCCGGGTTCAGGTGCAGCACCCGGCCGATGCCGGCGGCGAGGCTGGCGCCGATGTGCGAGCACGGCCCTTCCTTGCCGGCCGAGCCGCCGCAGCCCAGCGTGATCAGCGCTGCCACCGGCTTGATCCACAAGGTGCGGAACGGCATCTTGCCGCGCTGCTCGTTGACCGCCACGATCGGCGAGTCGTCGAAGTTGCTGCGTCGCAGGCGATAGCCGTAATGCAGCAGCAGGCCGTTGGCCAGGCCGCCGGCCAGCAGCAGGCCGGCCTGCGCCCACCACGAGATCGCGTAGGTGTGCCCGGAGGTGGCGAACAGCGCGCGCAGGAACAGGCTGCAGCCCACTCCGATCACCGCGCCGGTGACGATCGACAGCACCAGCCACTGCACCACCGTCGCCAGCATCACGAGCGGTTCGGCGAGGCGGAGGCGAGGCATCGGGTGGTACCGGACAGGCAGGGAGGCCGCGCATTGTAGCCCGCCGCGTCGCGGTGCCCCGTGCCCACCGCCCGCCGTTCCGGCGGGCGGTGACGTTCAGTGCCTCAGTGCGCGCGCTCGCGCACCGGCTTCACGTAGGTGTCGAACAGCTCGTCGATGCGGCGGTATTCGTCGTACCAGGAATCGGCGTGGACGAAGCCGTGGCGTTCCATCGGGTACAGCGACATCCAGAAGTTCTTCTTGTGCAGCTCGATGAAGCGCTGGTACAGCCGGATCGTGTCGCTGGCCATCACGTTGTTGTCGATCAGGCCGTGCTGCATCAGCAGCGGGTCGCGCAGGTTGGCGGCGTACTCGATCGGCGAGCTGGTCTTGTACGCCTCCGGGTCGAGCTGCGGGTCGTTGAGGATGTTGGAGGTGTACTCGTGGTTGTAGCTGGTCCAGTCGGTGACCGGACGCTGCGCCGCGCCGGCGGCGAACTCGCCCGGCGCACGCAGCAAGGCCATCTCGGTCATGAAGCCGCCGTAGCTGCCGCCGTAGAGGCCCACGCGCTGCGGATCGACACCGTGGTGCTTGACCAGCCACGCCTTGCCGTCGAGCAGGTCCTCCAGCTCGGGGTGACCCATGTTGCGGTAGATCGCGGTGCGCCAGTCGCGGCCGTAGCCGGCCGAGCCGCGGTAGTCCATGTCCAGCACCACGTAGCCCTGCTGCACCAGCAGGTTGTTGAACATCTGCTCGCGGAAATACGGCGTGGCCTGCAGCGTCACGTCCTGCAGATAGCCCGCGCCATGGATGAAGATCACCGCCGGGCGCGAGGCCGGCGCGGCGGCCTCGTCGGCCGGGCCGTAGTACTTGGCATACACCACCCCGGCGCCGTGCGAGGAGGGCACCTGGACGATCTTCGGCGCGATCCAGTCGTGCGCCATGTAGGCGCTCTTCATGGTGTGGGTGAGCTCCTTCGCGGCGCCGCCGGCGGCGTCCACCACGGCGAGCTGGTCGAACCGGTAAGGCGAGCCGTGCAGCACGGCCAGCTGCCGGTCGTCCGGCGACAGCACGAAACTTTCCACGCCCTGGAGCTGCGTCAGCCGGCTCAGCTCACCACCGGCGGAAGGCACGCGGTAGACGTCGTAGCTGTACGGCGCAACCTTGTTGGCCAGCACGTAGAACCACTGACCGTCCTCGCTCAGCTGCGGCGCGCTGACCTCGAACCTGCCGGCGCCGGTGAGCGCGCGCGCCTTGCCGTCGAGCGGCTTGGCGTACAGCCGCGAGTAGCCGTCCTGCTCGCTCAGGTACCACAGCGTGCGGCCGTCCTTGAGCCAGCCGAAGTCGTTGAAGCTCCAGTTGATCCACGCCGGGTCGGTCAGCCGATGCTGGCTTGTCAGCACGTGCTGCGTGAAATCGACGCTGGCGATCCAGCGGTCCTTGTTGTCGATCGCGCGCAGTTGCACCGCCAGGTTCGCGCCATCCTCGCTCCACACCAGGCCGCGCAAGTTCACCGTGACCGGCCGTACCTCGGGCGCCTTCAGCGCCTTGGCCTGGTCGGCCTTGCCGGCCTTCTCCAGCGCGGCCACCGTCTGCTTGCGCAGCGCCGCGAGCGGATCGGTCTTGATGCCGGGCAGCGCATCGGTCGTCAGCGGGTAGCTCTTGTGCTGCGCCAGGTCCAGCAGCAGCAGCGACTGCGGTGCCGGGTCGGCGCGGCCGACGTAGCTGCGCGCGTCTTCCGCCTCGGTGTAGCCGCTGTCGGTGACGTAGTGGTTGACCACCGAGGCCTTGCCGGCCTTGTATTGCTTGGGCTCGGTCACCAGCAGCAGCCAGCGGCCGTTCGGCGACAGCGTGCTGTTGACCGCCTTGATCTTGTCGCCCAGCCAGAACGGCCGCGGCGCCCGGCCGGCATCGGCCGCCTCCAGCGCCTGCGCGTGCTCGCGCACCGCTTCCTTGTCGGCCTTGATCGCGCGCAGCGTCTTGAACAGGTCCAGCTGCAGCTGGCCGAGGTCGTCGGGCTGCTTCGCCTGCGGGTCGTCGGCGAACTTCAGCTCGGCCACCGGCGCGCTGACGCCCTTCGCCAGGTCGTAGCTGTACCAGTCGTTGCCGGCGCGGTACTGCAGCGCGCGGCCGTCGGCGGAAAACTGCGGCGCGGACTCGCGCTGCGTGGTCAGGGTGACCTGGCGGCGCCGGCCGCTGGCCAGGTCGACCAGGAAGATGTCATCGTGCAGGACAAAGGCCGCGTGCCGGTGCGCACGATCGAACACCGCCGGGCCGTCGGCGCCGGCCATCGCCGCCGGATCGAGCTTCACGCTGCTGCCGCTGGCCGGGTCGACGCGGTACAGGTCGCGCACCGAGCTGCCGTCGCGCTTCAGTTCGTAATAGAGACTGCGGCCGTCCACGCTCCAGTAGGGATTCTCCACCGGCTGTCCCATCCAGTCGGCGTCGGCCATGATGGTTTCCAGGTCCAGCGGGGTGGACGCGCCGGCAGTCGGCGTGGCCGCGGCGGCGGGAAGCGCCAGCAAGGCGGCGAGGGCGGCGAACAACAGGCGAGGCATGGTGCTTCCCCAGACAAAAAAAATCAGCATAACCGAGCGTGGGGACCGGTTGCCGTCATCTGTGCCGAAAGTCAGGGGCGGCTCGCGCGGTGCCGCGGGCGATTGGCGCTAACCTTGGATGTCGATCCCACGCCTGTCTCCGGAGTACGCCATGCGACGTCGTCTTGCACTGGTCCTTGCCGCCACGGCGGCGTGCTGCAGCCACGCCGCCGCACCGCCCGCGTCGCCGACGCACACGGCGGCCAGCGTGCTGCATGGCGTGCAGGTGCCTGATCCGTATCGCTGGCTGGAAAACCCCGCCGACCCGGCCGTGCAGCAGTGGATCGCCGCGCAGAACTTCCACACCGAGGCGACGCTGGCCGCGATGCCCGAAGGCAAGGCGCTCACCGCGCGCGTGCAGCAGCTGGCGATCACCTCGACCACGCGCTCCGGCCCGGTGCTGGCCGGCGGCACCCTGTTCTATCTGCAGCAGACGCCGCCGCAATCGCAGCCGGTGCTGGTCGCGCAAGCCTGGCCGGAGGGCGCGGCGAGGACCCTGGTCGATCCGAACGCCGACCACGGCGGCACCGCGATCACCGGCTACTGGCCCTCGCCGCACGGGCGCTATCTGGCCTACGGCACCGCCGAAGGCGGCAGCGAACTGACCACCCTGCACGTGCTCGACGTAGCCAGCGGCAAGACACTCCCCGACACCCTGCCCTGGGCCGGCGGTGGCACCACCCCGCAGGGCGTGGCCTGGGATACGGACGAGGCAGGCTTCAGCTATGTGCGCTTCGCGCCGCCGGCGGCGGGCCACGAGGTGGTGCAGTTCAACGCGACCCTGGTGCATCACGCGCTGGGCCGGGCCGCCGATACCGACACCGTGGTGTTCGGCCGCGGCTACTCGAAAACCGCCGAGTACGTGCTGGTGAACTCGCCCGCCACGGCGCAAGCCGCGGTGCTCGCCTACGACGGTGATGGCGGCCCGGCCGAAGTGTTCCTGCGCCACGGCGCCGCATTCACGCGCGCACTCGATCGCCGCGCCAACGTGCGTACCGCCGCGTGGGTGAATGGACGGCTGTACGTGGCGTCGTTCGACGATGCGCCACGCGGCAGGATCGTGGCCGTCACCGACGACGGCAAGACCGTGCCGGTGCTGGCCCAGCGCGACGGCGCGATCCAGCAGATCGCCCCGCTCGGCGACGGCTTCCTGGTGGTGCGCAGCCAGGGCCCGGACTGGTGGATCGAGCAGTACGACGCCGGCGCGAATTTCGTGCGCCGCGTGCCGCTGCCGGCGCAGGGCATCAGCATCGGCGACATCGCCTCCGAGTCGGGTCGGCCCGAGGCCCTGATCAGCTACGCCGGCTGGACCACGCCCACCCGCTGGGCGGCATACGACGGCAACCGGGGCACGCTGAAAACGGTGTTCGCGGTGCAGCCCGCCGCCGATTATTCGAAGGTGGTCGTGCAGCGCATCGAAGGAACCTCGAAGGACGGCACCAGGATCCCGGCCACCGTGCTGTCGATGCCCGGCATCACGCCCGACGGCGCGCGACCGACCATCCTGTACAGCTACGGCGGCTTCGACATCCCGATCAAGCCCGGCTTCATCGGCGCCAACCTGGCCTGGCTCGAACACGGCGGCGTGCTGGCCTACGCCAACATCCGCGGCGGCAACGAGAACGGCCAGCAGTGGCACGCGCAAGGCCAGAAGCTGCACAAGCAGAACGTGTTCGACGACTTCCACGCCGCCGCACTGGCTCTCATCGACACGCATTGGACCGACCGCGCCCACCTGGGCATTCTAGGCGGCAGCAACGGCGGCCTGCTGATGGGCACGCAGATCGTGCAGCACCCTGCCGACTACCGCGCCGTGGTCGCACGCGTGGGCATCTACGACATGCTGCGCCACGAGACCGACTTCGCCAACGGCCCGTACAACATCCCCGAGTACGGCAGCATCGCCGACCCGGCGCAGTTCAAGGCCACGCTCGCGTACTCGCCACTGCAGAACGTCACGCCGCACGCTGCCTACCCGGCCGTGCTGATGACCACCGGCGAGAACGATCCGCGCGTGGCGCCGTGGCAATCGCGCAAGTTCACCGCCGCGCTGCAGAACGCCACCTCCTCGCCCCAGCCGATCCTGCTGCTCACCCGCATGCACGCCGGCCACGGCATCGGCGCCCCGTTCAGCCAGCGCGTCGGCGACACCGCGATCACCCTGACCTTCTTCGCGCACGAGCTGGGGCTGCCGGCCAGGAAATAGCCCGCCGCCCGTCGCGGGAGCCCGCTGGCGGGCTCCTGCGCATCGAGGCGGGGAACGCGACTGCTACGATGGTGCCCGTCTTCCACCATCCATCCGCCTCATGATCCTCCCCGCCGTCGAACACGAGACCGCCGCCAACCCCACCCACAGCATCATCTGGCTGCATGGCCTGGGGGCCGATGGCCACGACTTCGCGCCGATCGTGCCGGAGCTGGTCGACCCGGCGTGGCCGGCGCTGCGCTTCGTGTTTCCGCATGCGCCGGTGCGACCGGTGACGATCAACAACGGCATGCCGATGCGGGCGTGGTACGACATCGCGGGTTTCGACGCGCGGGCACCCCAGGATGAGGCCGGCGTGCGTGCGTCGATCGCCGCGGTGGAGGCGCTGATCGCGCGCGAGCACCAGCGCGGCGTGCCCGCCGGGCGGATCGTGCTGGCGGGCTTCTCGCAGGGCGGCGCGATCGCGCTGGCCGCGGGCCTGTGCCACGCCCAGACGCTGGCCGGGATCGTGGCTCTGTCCACCTATCTGCCGATCGCCGAGGTGGTGGCGCGCGAGCGCAGCGCCGCCAATGCCGCGACACCGATTTTCCAGGCGCATGGCAGCGCCGACCCGGTGGTGGTCATGCAGCGCGGCATCGACTCGCGCGATCGTCTGCAGGCGCTGGGTTACGCGGTGGACTGGCACAGCTATCCGATGGCCCACGCGGTCTGCGCCGAGGAAATCGCCGACCTGCGCCGCTGGCTGGGCGCCCGGCTGGCCGCCTGAGGCGGCGTGCAGGACGGGCACCGCCCGCCGGCTCTCGCCCGAACGCATGCGGCATACTTGCCGCATGCCCGAACCCACGCCCGCCAGCGACGCCCGCGGCCGCGCCGAACACAGTCCGCTGCCGGACTTCTGCCAGCTGCCGGCGCTGTTCGCGCTGTTCGTGGTCGGCGCGCTGACAGTAACCGTGATGTGGCTGGCCCGCGACAATCGCCAGGACTGGCCCGCCTACAGCGTCAGCATGTTCTTCGTGACCTGGCTGGCGATGGTCGTGGCGCTGACGCTGTGCAAGCTGCGGCACCTGCTGCAACGTCTGCCCGGTCACATGCCGTACGTCGCGGTGTGGCTGCTGATCGTGCTGATCGTGCTGCTGGCCAGCGCCATCGCGCGCTGGCTCGACGGCGCACTGCAGACCGGCCTGATCGGCAGTCCGATGACGGCCTTCGTGCGCGACAACACGATCGTCGCCGCCCTGCTCGGCGCCGCCATGCTGCGCTACTTCTACGTGCTGGCGCAGTGGCAGGCCCGCCTGGCCGCAGTCGCGCGCGCGCAGGTAGAGGCCTTGCAGGCGCGCATCCGCCCGCACTTCCTGTTCAACAGCATGAACACCGTGGCCGCGCTGATCCGGGTCGACCCCGCCGCCGCCGAGCGCACGGTGGAGGACCTGTCCGAACTGTTCCGCGCCGCACTGGGCTCGCCCGATCGCGGCGACGGCACGCTGGGCGAGGAGCTCGCACTGATCGAGCGCTATCTCGCGATCGAACAGCTGCGGCTGGGCCCGCGCCTGCGCATCCGCCGCGAACTGCACGAGCTGCCGGCGGACTTCCCGCTGCCGCGCCTGCTGCTGCAACCGCTGGTCGAGAACGCCGTGCGCCACGGCATCCAGCCGCTGCGCGAAGGCGGCGAGGTGGTGCTGCGCGGCGCGCGCGACGGTGACGGCATCCGCATCGAGATCAGCAATCCGCTGCCGCCGCAGCCGGGCGCGGCGGGCAACGGCCACGGCCTGCGCAGCGTGCGCCAGCGCGTGGCATTCCGCTACGGCCCGCGTGCGGTGGTCGAGGCTGCGCCGCAAGGCGATCACTATGTCGTCATGCTGCGCCTGCCGAGGGCATCGCCGTGATGCGCGTGCTGATCGTCGACGACGAACCGCTGGCCCGCGCGCGCATGACCGCGCTGCTGGGCGAATGCGGCGACACGCAGCTGGTCGGCACGGTCGCCGACGGCGAGGCCGTGCTGGCCGCGCTCGACGAACTGCAGCCCGACGTGCTGCTGCTGGACATCAACATGCCGGGCATCGACGGCGTTTCCGTAGCGCAGCGACTCGCCGGCAGGGCACGGCCGCAGGTGATCTTCTGCACTGCGTACGAGGCGCACGCGCTGCAGGCGTTCGAGCTTGGCGCAGTGGATTACCTGCTCAAGCCGGTGCGGCTGGAACGCCTGCGCGATGCCCTGCAGCGTGCGCGGCGGCGCCTCGACGACAGCCCGCGCGAACCGACCGCCTTCCTGCACGGCCGCCTGCGCGGCGAGGAGGTGCGCATCGCCTTGCACGACGTGCTGTGCCTGCTTGCCGAGGAGAAGTACGTGGTCGTGCAGCACGCCGGCGGCGAGCTGCTGATCGAGGAATCGCTGCGCCAGCTGGAGGAAGCCTGGCCTGACCAGCTGATCCGCCTGCACCGCAATTGCCTGGTGCCGCGCGCGCGACTGGTCGGGCTGCGCAGCCTGGCCGACGGCCGCGTGCTGGCCCGCCTCGACGGCAGCGAACACAGCCCCGAGATCAGCCGCCGCAACCTCGCCGCGGTGCGCCGCTGGCTGCGCCTGGGCTGAGCGCGCGCGTCGAACGCGGGCACGCGCACACCGCCAAAAAAAGTGCCGGGCACGTTACCCGCAAACCACCGGCCTGACCATGACGACATCGCGCTGCGGATCGCCCCCGAGCGAAAAGATGTGGTCGCCCACCTCCACGAACCCGAATTTCCGGTAGAACGACATGGCCCTCGGGTTGCGCTCCCAGACACCGAGCCACACCACGTCCGCCCCCCGTTTCCCGAGTTCGTCGATGCACGCCTGCATCAGTCCCTGCGCAACGCCTTTGCCATGCCATTCCTCGGCAACGTAAAGACGCTGGACCTCGCCCGGACTCCTCGCGGAAACGCAATCCGGCGCCGCGCTCCGACGCACCTGGGCATAGGCGATCAAGCGGCCGTCAGCTTCGCTCACCAGCGTGACCATGCCGGGGTCCGCGATCTCGGCCGCCTGCACCCGCTCGCCGTAACTGCGTTGGCAATGGAGCTCCATGTGCTCGACCGTGTTCATGGCGCCGAACGTCGCCCTGAAAGTAGCCTCGGCCAACCCGGACAGCTCCCTGGCGTCACCAGCGCGAGCTTTGCGCAGCATCGGCATCAGCGGTCAGGCCAGATCCGCAAAGTACGCCATGGCAGCGAGAGCCACGACACCCAAGACCGCCAGGGTCACCCAACGTGTCAGCATTCGCCGCTTTTCCCGGGCCGCCTGGCGCTGCGGCACATGGTCGGCCGTCTGCTTCTCTAGCGACTGCATTATCGCCTCGATCCGCTCGAAGCCTTCCGCCTGTGCAATCGTGCCCGCTTCGATCTGGCCAGTGATCCGCTGGACTTCTGCGAGCGCGGCGTTCTGCCGTTGAAGGTAGTCTGATGTCTTCACTGCCTTTCCTTTGTGGACCAGCGTGTGGGATGGACGAAGCGCGGTTCTTCCCGCGCCCGTCGGGATGGGAGATCGGGTGCGGAACTCCCGATGGAACCAGCCAGAACCATCATGCCGGCGAACGAACGCCGCGAGAACAGCCGTTGCCCCTGCAGCACCCGACGCTGGAGTTGACCGACGGCGAAGCTCTTCGCTGGATGCCCGGTCAACCGGCTGCGTTACGGGACGGAGCCAACGGATCGTTGCCCGAGATGGCGCGATGAACGCGGTGGAGGCCACGCGCGCCAAGCCCGAACAGGATCAGGCCGGCAACGGCAAGCGCCTCCACCAGCAAGGTGGGATTGCCGAGCGCGAGTGGACGCGGAAAGAGCCCGAGGGAGATGGCACTGAACGTAAGCAACGCGGTACCGGCGACCAACAGCAGGGCCGATTCGACAACCTTCATGTGCAACTCCCCTTTGCGGTGGAAAGAAAGACGAGCCCTCCTCCCCCTTTCGGTCCCGAGGGCCATGATGGTGTTGCGACACGACCGTCAGCAGAAGAGAAAGTCTTCATGAGCACTATAACCATGAATGAACGGTCAGCCGCCACGACTGGCCCGCGCTCTTGCCTGGATCGCGCCGATGACCATGCAGATGATGGACGGCCAGAAGGTTAAGAAGGCCAGCAGGCCGGGCCCCACCGGGTTCGGGTTCGGGTCGGGCCAAAGGCCGATCGCCGCAAACACGATGATGGCCAGCAGCGGACCCGAGCCAAGCACGAACATCCAGAAGCCGACCTTGAAAAGGCGATTGGCAAAGTATCGATTCATGAGCAGCTCACCTTCGGTCAGGCGGCGTGCAGCCCCTCGCACGCACGCCCGGACAAGCAGTTGGACATCCCATCCGGGGACATCACCGGTGCGGTCCACCCGTACCGTGACCGCGCTGCGCCAAGCTCCCACCTGGTCAAACACGTCGAACCGCACCCGTACGGATGCGGCGATCGGTCACGGATGCACCTTCTCATGGCGCGCCAGCATCTCCACGAACTGCGCAATCTTCCTTTCGCGCGTCGCCGCCATCTTGACGGTCTGGATCCGATACAGCACGGCATACCGGTTCCGGCTGTCGAGCGAGTCGAAGAACTCCCGGGCTGGCTGGTTGCCGTCCAGGGCAGCCTGGAAATCGTCCGGCACGGTCGCGGTGCTGGCCGAGTCGTACGCGGCGCCCCAGCGCCCATCCTTCCTGGCGCGCTCGACTTCAAGCAGGCCGGCCGGCTCCATCTTTCCCGCTTCGATCAGGGCAAGCGCCTTCGCCTTGTTGATCTTCGACCAGGCACTCCTGCCGGACCGCGGGGTGAACTTCTGGAGCCAGTACTGCTCGTCGTGGGCCTGTTTCTGGCCGTCTATCCAGCCAAAGCAGAGTGCCACCTCGATGGCTTCGTCATAGGAGACAGACTGCACGCCCGCCACCTTTTTCGCGAGCTGAAGCCACACGCCCGGGGATTTCCCATGGTTCGCCCCCAGCCACGAGGCCCAGTCACGCCGGGTTTTGAAGAGCCGGGTCGGAAGGGTCGCGGGGGAGGAACGTCGGGAGCTCATGGGTTGCCAATGACCCTAACCAGGGACACCCGGCGCAGCTCCTTGAGCTCGGCCGTCACCGCCTGGTCCACCGCCACGCCCTTCGTCATGATCCTGCCCTCGCGCGCCCATTTGCGCCAACGAGACAGCATGAAGGGATGGATGTAAAGCGAAGCAGCGACGTCCTGCGCGCGCGCCTATCCGGTCGGCTGGAGTGGCCTTGTCAGGCATCGCTTCATTTCCCTTTTACGTAACCCATTGCTTCAACAATGCGTCCGCCACAGACCCGCATCAAATTGATGCCCCGGATCGAACTTGCGTCGTCCGTGCCCCAGCAGTAACGCCATCTGATAACCGCCCGTTCACCGACGACAAATACCTCTTCGCGCACGAACCGGGCACTCGTCGAACTGGCGATGCCTTGCCAATTCGCCAAGCACGCAGCCTTTCCAAGGAGGCGAGCACCGTTTGGGGCGGGGTGGGTATTCTCAATGACGCAATCATCAGCCACGAGATCTTCCATGGCTTGTGGATCGTGATGATCGAACGCCTCGTGAAACTTGCGGATGACGTCCTTTGTCTCGCTCGCCACGTTATTCGCAGGCCCTAGAATCGCGATCTGATCTGGGGCAAGGGATGGATAGTTCATAAACTTCTCCTTGAACGGGCATTGCGATGCCTGGCACCTGAATTCTGCCGCCACACGTAGCGGGTTCGTCTTGAATGGTCAGGCGTCACTCCACACCGTTGGCTCATGTCAATCCTGTCTGGTCATCCGGCCTTCAAAGGCCCAACGACCTTGTAAGTACTGAGGATGACGCCGGAAGGCATTGCTTCCGTGTCGAGGAGCTCGAATGAGCATGCCGGAGTTCTCTCCGCAAAGAGGCGCTTCCCCCTGCCCAACAGAACCGGATAGACGATCAGCAGGAGATCGTCCGCAAGCCCATGTTCGAGCACCGGCGACGTAAGCGTGGAGCTACCCCAGAGAATCAGGTCCGGGCCGGCCTGCGACTTGACGCGGCGAACACTTTCGACAATGTCCGGTCCCAAGCCCTCGAACGGGCCCCATTCGAGACTCTCGGGACGGTGGGTAGCGACATGTTTTGTTGCCGCATTGAGGCCGTCCGCCATCGGACTGCTCGGTGCCTTTGGCCAAAATTCCGACCAGATATCGTAGGTGCGACGACCAAGCAGCAGATCGAAGCGCTCGCCCAGCGCGGCCGTCAGCGCATTCCGGCCGGTGGGGGTTCGATAGGGCGTGGTCCAGTTGCTGTAAGGGAAATCGCCGTCATCGGCGGAGTGCTGGATCACGCCGTCCAGCGAGATGTGTTCGATGATTCTGAGCCTTCTCATTTGACTCTCCGGATTCTGGAGTTCTGCGACGCCGATGTACGAACGACTCGGCATGCGACCATACGACGAACCATAGTCGTGACTTTCGACAGTTCGAGGTGCTGGCTAACCCGAATAACCTGGAGCAGAGGCTGGAAGACCTGGACGACGTTTCCCCGACTTTCAGGTACGCGCCATCGGTCACCCAGACCTGGTTGGGCCCACTCACCGTCAGCTCGTGAACCTGGTTGCCGACACTGGCGAGAAGCGATCCACGCCCGGGCAACGCCGATACAGATCGGCCGAGCAGCCACGGACGGCGTGGTCACGCATTGGACGTTCGACCCGCCGCCGGCCTACCGCTTCGCCGTCTTGCCGCAGGCCGGCATGGACACGCGGGCTGCCATACGTCTGCCGGCTTTCGTCGTGCACCCGACGGATACACCCAAGCAACCGCGCAAGGTGTCCACCAAAGCGTGGGAACTGTCCCGTCCGCTCGGATGGCTGGTTAGCCGCCGGGCGCCGGCAGCGGGACGATGCAACTTGAAACGGTAGAAACTTCGTCGCTGATCTTTCGAGTGCGCAGGCTGTGGAACACAAGAGTGATGCAAAAGCGATCAGTCTGAATCTTGACCTCGTACATGGGCTTTCCGAGCCGACGGGACCACTCATCCGCTTTGCTGGATGGCTCAACTGCGCTTATGCCGGGCCAAGCCATGGACCAACAAGTACCCCAAACGTAACCTTCGGGCTCACCCGCCTCCAGCCAAGACTGGTAGACAACGAATTCTTCGCCCCACGACTCAGCCCAGACGTCATCGGCTACGGCTGTGGTGTAGACGAAATCGGTGACATGGGTGAACTGCAACTGGTGCCGCCCAGGATCTTTGCCCATCGATACTTCGATGAGAAAGGAATAGTCGCGGCCATGCTCGACAAAGGCGTGATCCATGACGCCAAAGTCGCAGTCGGGTAGCCATTCAAACACATTTTCGAGGGGGTGCATTTGAGGTAGCCAACGCTGGAGTTAAGCGGCGCCGAAGCCGTCCGCCTTGGACGAGTAAAAAGAGACTTCCTCCCCTTACGGCCTCGAGGGCCATGATGGTGTTGCGACACAACCGTCAGCAGAAGAGGAAGTCTCCATGAGCACTATAACCCTGGGTGTGGACTTGGCGAAGAACGTGTTTTCGGTGTGCGCGATGGATGGCGCCGGACACGTGCTGGAACGACGGGAGTTCAAGCGTGAGGTCTTCGCCGTGTGGCTGGCGCAGCGGCCGGCGGGGACGGTGGTGGCGATGGAAGCCTGCAGCGGGGCCCATCACTGGGCACGGCGGTGTGAAGAGTACGGACTGCGGCCGCGGCTGATGGCTGCCCAGCTGGTCAAGCCGTACCGCAAGAGTCAGCGCAGCAAGAACGACCGCAACGACGCCGAGGCGATCGCCACGGCGGCGCGCCAGGGCAACATGCGCTTCGTGCCGATCAAGACCGTCGACCAGCAGGCGCGGCTGTCCTGGCACCGGGTGCGCGAAGGTTACAAGGCGGAGAGTCTGGCGATCGGCAACCGCCTGCGCGGCCTGCTGGCCGAGTTCGGCATCGTGATGGGCAAGAGCGACAAGGCCCTGCGCCGGGTGCTGGCCGATCTGGATGCACACACGGCGCTGCCGGCGCAGTTCAAGGCGTTGATCCGCAGCGTCGACGCCCACTGGACGCAGGTCCGCACGGCCTTCGACGCGTGCGATGCACGCATCGAAGCCCATGCGCGGGATGACGAGCGCTGCGTGCGGCTGCGCGCGATCGTCGGCGTCGGCGCACTCACCGCAGACGCGATGATCGCCAGCCTCGGCAAGGCGCAGGAATTCCGCAACGGTCGGCAACTGGCGGCGTGGCTCGGCATGGTGCCGACCCAGCACTCCAGCGGCGGCCACACGCGGCTGGGCGCGATCAGTTGCCGCGGCGATGGCTACCTGCGCACGCTGTTGATCCAGGGCGCGCGCAGCAGCCTGCAACGGGCCAAGGCGGTCGCCACCGAAAAGGCCACGCCCGAACAACTCTGGATTCGATCCCTGGCGGCGCGGCTGTCCTTCGGCAAGGTGCTGGTCGCCATCGCCAACAAGCATGCGCGCCAGCTGTGGGTGATGCTGGCCCACGACGTGGACTACGATCCCTGCGCCAGCCAGCGCCACCCGATGCATCGCCCCGCCCAGCTCGCCTGAGGAACCTCTTCTTTCGATTCACGGTCAGCGCTACGCGGCAACAACGGGTCAGACCCACCCGGAGAGAACCTGACTAACATTCTGGCCGTCCAAACGTGCTTCGGCCGATCCCCGAGCACCGACGACACCGCTGAACGAATGAGGTCTCCGGGCGCGGTTTATACCCTGGTCCGAGCCGGCAACATCGACTCAACAAGACCGTCTAAGGAAATGCAGTCTGGCAACGTTCGACGCCGCATCCCACTGACCACGCAGCACACACGAAGCACAACACGACCACCGGCAGTCGCCCGAAAGCTCAGGGCAAAAGCATCATGCGCCCGGGGTTGACGGGAAGTCTCCTAAGGCAATGTTAGGTGCCGCCGCTGCAACAGGAACTGCCCTGCTGGATTGGCGGACACTTGACGGTGCCGTAAGAACAATACACGCAGCAATCGCCCGGCAAAGGCTTGAGCACGGCATGGCAAGTGGTGCACTCATAGAACCACTGGCACGCATTGGTCGGCATGGTTTCGCAGGCACTCGCACCACACTCTGGGCAAGTAATGACCGACTCTAGTTCGAGGTTGGACACTGGACAGCTCGGGCGGGGCGCAAGAGGTCGAGAACTGACATGACGAGCATCAGGGCAATGCCCGCATAGAACAGATAAATGCTCCAGTCGTAGCTCCAAAACAGGAGCAACGCGGATAGAATGGCGAGCGGCCCGAGAACTGAGAGGACACCGCGTGCAAAGCGGCGGTGCCGATACCACGCCCATGCGTTCACGATCAGCGCCAGCACTGCCAGGGCCGGGAGCAAGGTTCTGAACAGGAAGCCCTCGTATTGTCCGAGAAAGCCAAGACCGATCGCGGCACCCAATGATCCAAGCGCTGGGAAGCAACCGGCACAGGACATGGCCGCGACGAGCGACCCCAAGCTGCTTGTTTTGTCCAGTACTCGTGTGACGCTCATGCTCTTTCCTTCACTTGGCGAAATTGTTTGTGCGGCACCTAACGTAGCTGTAGAAAAACTCCCTCGCAGCCTATCATTCGCGTTGCCCGCAAAAAAGGCGGGAAACGAGGCGAAGCGACGATGGCGCGATACCGACACTACGACCCCGATCAGACCAAGATGATCCCGGTGAGCTACGGGCGGCAGTTGCTGCCAGGCACCTTCGAACATGCGCTGAGCTACCTGATCGACAACGAGATCGACCTGGGACGGTTTGCCGCGCGCTTCAAGAACGACGAGACCGGGGCGCCGGCCTACGATCCGGCGGTACTGCTCAAGGTGGTGTTGTTCGCCTATTCACGCGGCATCACCTCCTCGCGCACGATGGCGCGGGCGTGCACGGAGAACGTGGTGTTCATTGCCCTGGCGTGCGACCAGCAGCCGCATTTCACGACGCTGGCGCACTTCATAGCGACACTGGGTAAGGAAGTGGAAGCGGTATTCCGCGACGTGCTGATGGTGTGCAACGCCCAAGGGCTGATCGGCAAGGCGATGTTCGCCATCGACGGTTGCAAACTCCCGTCGAACGCGTCCAAGGAGTGGAGTGGCACGCGCGCCGACTTCGAGCGCAAGGCGGCGAAGATGGAGCGGGCCGTTGCCCACCTGGTCAAGGCACATGCCGAGCAGGATGCGAGTGAAGCGCTCGCCCCCAACGCGGACACCCAGCGTCGCCATGAAGAACGCACGCTGGCCACGTTGCGCAAGAATGCCGACAAACTGCGCACGGCGCTCGCCACCACGACCGAACGCATCGGAGCCAAAGGCAAGCCGATCAAGCTGAACCTGACCGATGCCGAAAGCGCCACACTCAAGAGCGGTCGAGGCGTGCTGCAAGGCTATATCGGCGTGGCGGCTGTCGATGACGAGTGCCAGGTGATCGTGGAGGCGCAGGCGCACGGCACCCCGCAAGAACACAATCTGCTCAAGCCGGTGATCGACGGTGTGCGCGAGCACTTGGCGGCGATCGGCGAGGCCGGTGCCGCCGATGAGTCTGCCTTCCTGGCGGACGCGGGCTACCACAGCGAGCGTGGCCTGAAAGCCTTGGCGGCTGACCGTATCGACGGCTATATCGCGGACGGCAACATGCGCAAGCGCGACCCGCGCTACGTCGACGCCGCTGTGCACAAGCCGGCGAGCCAGGCGAAGACCTTCCAGCCCAAAGACTTCATCTTTGACCGTGAACACGGCAGCTGTGTTTGCCCGGCTGGAAAGGCGCTCAAACTAAACAGCGCCAATGCCGTCATCAATGGACGCAAGGCCACCGTATTCAAAGGCACGTCCGTCACCTGCGAAGCATGTCCACTGCGCAGCCAGTGCCTGCGCAAACCTGATGTCACTGCCGTACGCCAGGTCGCCTTCTTCGAAGGTTCGGTAGCAAGCAAACTACCCAACCCGCATTGCCGCGCCATGCGCGAGAAAATCGACAGTCCCGAAGGTCGAGCGATCTACGCCCATCGCATGGGATTGATCGAGCCAGTGTTCGGTCACATCCAGCAACGCGGCTTGCGCCGCTTCACGCTGCGTGGCCAGCGCAAGGTCGACACGCAGTGGAAGCTGTATTGCATCGTCCACAACGTGGCGAAACTACAGCTCTACGGCAAGTTGGCCGCGTAAGCCGAAGAACGCCCGTGAAACCCGTGCCATGCGGCCGTCTGGGCGGCCAAAAATCGCCTATCAGCGACAAACAAGAAGCGAGCGGAGCACTGCACGACGCCGAAACGAAAAATCCGCCAGCACGGCGAACTCGTTTTGCAGATCAGCAAGGGGTTTTTCTACAGCTTCAACGCTTGAGTTAAGCGGCGCGCGGCTTTTCGCGCGTCCGCTTGGACGACTTGTTAGGCACAGTGAGTAGCCCGCCCTCAAAGACCTCTGCATGAAGAAATGAACAAAAAACGTCTAAGAGCTTTTTTAGCTCCTTTTGATTGTTGCCCAACCTTTCGACCCAAGTCTGCTTTACCTCTGAATACTCAGCCCGCGCGTACCTTGACCAATTTGGATCGTCAGGACGTTGAACCGCGAGGAAAGAATACGCTCCGAGCATCTTCATATCGTCATCGGTGAAAGGCCGGTCGTGAACGTGCGACCCACGCACGGAAACAATTGGCGACAACGACTGTTCCACGGTATCAATGAGCTTCTTGTAGGCGCCCCGATCGATAGAGTGCCCAAGGCGCTTTCTTAGGCGCATTGTCTTTATTGCATGCGTCTTAAGTCGCTCTTTGAGGATGTAGATTTCCTGCAGGTAGAAGGTGATGTGGTAATTAAGGTATGCATCAAGCTTAAGTCCCTCCCTACGAGGCGTCCTGGCTCCGATGAAGCTCAAGCAAAGCTCAAGGTTGTCCATTGTCTGAGAGATCTCGGCAAACCGACGGAAGACTTCATTGAGTAGCTCAAGCTCCTGCTCTGAAAAGTCGCTCGCTTCAGGAATTCCCTTGCCCTTGGAACTCATTAGCCATGAGGTCCAGTCAGCCATGCTGGCTTGATATTTTTCAAAGTTGTCGCGTTCCGTCATGGGCTGCCTAACGCTGAAGTTAAGCGGCGGCGAAGCCGTCCGCCTTGAACGAGTAGTTAGAGGTTACGCCAGCTCTGACGAAGTAAGGATGGCTACTTTCAGAGAAGCATTACCCTTGAGAACCCAGGACTCGGACCGTCTTAGGAGATCATGGATAGCTGGCGAGGAGTCTGGGTGAAGCTTGACTACTAAGTGAGTGTTGTCAGGGTTTGGACTGCCAGCTTCGGAGCGAAACTCGTCGGAGCTGATAAAGGACAGGTAGCCTTCCATTTTTTCTAAAAGGCGATTCTGGGACCGTTCGTCGGCCATGAGCGGCGAGGCAACAACTATGACCAAGTCGGCCCCACCATCCTTTTTAGTCGCCATAACATCGAGGGTGCCGAGATACGGAATCGGATGCGTAGGGTCATCGGTTGCCTCCGAAACCAGTTCGTGCTGAATGATCGGAGTCGCCATCTTTTACCTCTAACGCTAAGTAGATTTCAAAGTGCAGTCTAGTCCAGCAGCCTAATCCCTGCACTCCGTATCCGGATCGGGCTGTCGTCCTACACAAATCAACGACTTGTCCTCCTTGGCGCAGCCTAACTTGGCGGCCTAATCTTGCCATGTCCACACATGGAGACAGGGATGACTTCCGTTGACAGGCAGGGAAAGCGAGCGCACCCGGAGGTTGCTGCACCGCCGAAGCTGCTTGACCAGGTGCGCGCCCGGATGCGTCGACTGGCGATGTCCAAACGCAGCGAGGAGGCCTATGTCGGCTGGATTCGACGATTCATCCTGGCCAATGACAAGCGCCATCCCGCCGAACTCGGCGCGCCGGAGATCGAGCGCTTCCTAACCGCGCTCGCGGTGCATGGCCATGTCGCGGCGGCTACCCAGAACCAGGCCTTGTCGGCGCTGCTTTTCCTCTACAAGCAGGTGCTTGGGGTCGAACTGCCGTGGCTGGACGGAATCGAACGGGCCCGGCGGCCGCAGCGTCTGCCCGTGGTGCTGACCAAGGCGGAAGTAACGGCTTTGCTTGGGGAGCTGACCGGTCTGCATTGGCTGATGGGCAGCTTGTTGTACGGCACCGGCATGCGGCTGATGGAGTGCGTGCGCTTGCGCGCCAAGGACGTGGATTTCGAGCGCCATGAAATTCTGATACGCCAGGGCAAAGGGGCGAAGGACCGCCGCACCATGCTGCCGCATTCGCTGGCGGAGCCGTTGCAGGCGCAGTTGGCTGAGGCGACGCGAATTCACCAGCGGGATCTGGCGGCGGGGTTTGGCCGGGTCTGGATGCCCGATGCGCTGGCGCGCAAGTTCCCCGGTGCCGCCGCGGACTGGGGATGGCAGTATGCGTTCCCCTCGGCGGTGCGCAGTGTGGACCCACGCGATGGGGTGGAACGCCGCCATCACGTGGACGAGTCCCGGTTGCAGCGTGCGATCAAGGCGGCGCGGGATCGCGCGGGCATCGTCAAGCCCGCCACTTGCCACACGTTGCGCCATTCCTTCGCCACCCACCTGCTGGAAGCCGGTCAGGACATCCGAACCATCCAGGAACTGCTCGGCCACAAGGACGTGGCCACCACCCAGATCTACACGCATGTGCTCAATCGCGGCGGGCATGGGGTGTTGAGTCCGCTGGATCGGTGAGTCTTCCTCGACGAGCTTTGGGGGCGAGGCTGCCCGCCTCTGGCTCAGGGCCGAATCACCGCCACCCAAGCTTGCGACACCTTTGAACGCGACGCCCGGCGACGGATTCGCGTGAGCGAGCCCGGGCGTGTACCGGACTCGCGATTCTCGCAAGCTGTGAGCTGAGGTCAGGCAGGGAGCTGCCGTTGACGCCACTCGCACCATGAGGCGCGATCCGAACCCGGCGACAAGGTCGCAGACCGGGCTCATTCGACCTAAAGTAAGGTCTCCTTACATTCGGCCCAGGTCAATGCTAGCCAAGCTCACCAGCAAGAACCAGTTGACGCTGCCCAAGGCGGCGGTTGAGGCCACCGGCAATGCCGAGTACTTCGAGGTGGAAGCGCGTGCCGGGCAACTCGTGCTGACGCCTGTGCGCATCCAGCGCGCCGACGCTGTGCGCGCCAAGCTTGCCAAGCTGAACCTCGACGACGATGGTCTCGCCGCGGCGGTTTCCTGGGCACGCCAGGCCAACCCGGCGAGCCACGCCGCACACATCGCCGAGCCGCGGGGCCGGTACGACGCGAAGCCATCGCGCGCGAGCACGCCTGTGCCGCGGCGCAAGCGGTGAGTCCGCCCGCGCACGGGAAACCCCGCTGGGTACTCGACACCAACGTCGTGTTGTCGGCGCTGATCCGCCCTGGCGGCGTCAGCGGTCGTTTGCGTCTCGCCTGGCAGGCGGCGCTGCACGTGCCGCTGGTCAGTCGCGACACTGCCGCTGAACTGATCCGCGTGCTCGCTTACCCCAAGTTCAAGCTGACCGCCGACGAGCAACACGATCTGCTCGCCGACTATTTGCCGTGGACGGGGACTTTCCGTATCCCCGATCCACCACCGCGGACACCCCTCTGCCGCGACCCGCATGATCTGCCGTTCCTGCAACTCGCGCTCGCGGCGAAAGCCGATGCGTTGATCACCGGCGATGCCGGCCTGCTGGTGCTCGCACCGCTGCGCGGCCTCGCCATCCTCACGCCGGCACAGGCGATCGAGCGTCTGTCCCGCTAGAAGCGCGAGCCGGGTCGCCGACGCAGTTATCTCGTGCGTGGCCAATCGAGCTCCACATGATGCTCGACGCCATCGTCGAGCAGCGGGATGCGGTCGTCGGCCCGCAGCTCGCCGTCCAGGCGCACCGCGGGGGACGTGCCGGCGTCGCGCTGGCGCAGTTCGATCCGATACGACGTGTCGCGGTGGCGATAGTCCATGGCGAAGCCCTCCCACTCGGCAGGCAGCACCGGCGCGAAACGCAGCGTGCCGGCCTCCAGGCGCAGGCCGAGCAGCGATTCCACGATCAGCCGGTACATCCAGCCGGCGGAGCCGGTGTACCAGCTCCAGCCGCCGCGACCGACGTGCGGGGCGACCGCGTAGACGTCGGCGCTGACCACGTAGGGCTCGACCTTGTAGACGTCCATTTGCTCGGCATCGATGCCATGGTTGACCGGGTTGATCATGCGCAGCAGCTCCCACGCGCGGGCGCTGTCGCCGAGTTCCGCAAAGGCCATCGTGGCCCAGATCGCGGCGTGGGTGTACTGGCCGCCGTTCTCGCGCACGCCGGGCACGTAGCCCTTGATGTAGCCCGGGTCCATCGGTGTCTTGTCGAAGGGCGGGTCCAGCAGTTGCACCAGGCCGGCGTCGCGGCGCACCAGGTGCTGGTCCAGCGACTCCATGGCCTGGCGCTGGCGCGCCGGCGCGCCGATGCCGGAGAGCACCGACCAGCTTTGCGCGATCGAGTCGATGCGGCACTCGAGGTTGCCGGCGGCGCCCAGCGGCGTGCCGTCGTCGAACCAGGCGCGGCGATACCAGGCGCCGTCCCAGGCGTGCTGCTCCAGCGCGCCGCGAAGCCTGGCCACTTCTTCTTCGCAGCGCTGCGCGAATGCCGCGTCGCCGTGCCCGCGCGCCACCTCGGCGAAGCGCTGCAGCACCTCGCAGCTGAAGAAGCCCAGCCACACGCTCTCGCCGCGACCGCCTTCGCCGACGCGGTTCATGCCGTCGTTCCAGTCGCCGCCGCCGATCAGCGGCAGGCCGCGTTCGCCGCGCAGGATGAAGCTGCGTTCGATCGCGCGCACGCAGTGCTTGTACAGCGGCTCGAACAGGCCCGAGGGCTGCGGCAGGTCGTAATAGGATTCCTCGCCGGCGTGCAGCGCGCGGCCCTCGATGTAGAACACCGGCACGTCGAGCACGGCGCGGTCGCCGGTGGCCTGCACATAGCGGCTGGTGGCCAGCGGCAGCCACAGGTAGTCGTCCGAGCAGGTGGTGCGCACGCCGCGGTCCAGCGGCGGATGCCACCAGTGCTGCACGTCGCCCTCGGGGAACTGGTGCGCCGCGCACAGGAGCAGCTGGGCGCGGGAGAGCTCCGGCGCGGCGTGCACGGTGGCCATCGAATCCTGCAATTGGTCGCGGAAGCCGAACGCGCCGCCGGACTGGTAGTAGCCGCTGCGCGCCCAGATGCGGCAGGCGATTGTCTGGTACAGCAGCCAGCCGTTGGCCAGCACGTCAAGCGCCGGTTCCGGCGTGCGCACCTGCACCGCGCCGAGTACGCGCTGCCAGTGCGCGCGCACCTGCTCCAGCGCGGCCGCGGCCGAGCCGGCGCCGCGGAAACGCTGCACCAGCGCGCTGGCGTCGGCGGCGTCGCGGCCCAGGCCGAGGCGGAAGATCAGCTGGCGCTCGGCGCCGTCGTCCAGCGCCACCTTCGACTGCAGTGCGGCGCAGGGATCGAGTCCGGGGCCGAGCCGACCGGAGAGCTGCTTGCGACCGAGCGCGGCGGGCTTGCGCATGCTGCCGTTGCGGCCGAGGAATTCGCCGCGGTCGCCGTCGATGCCGCGCTCCGGATCGTCCACGTCGAGGAAGGCCACGCGGCCGGGGAACTCGCCGTTGTAGCTGTTGCGGGCGAACAGCGCGCCGCTGGCCGGGTCCGATTCGGTGACCACGTGCATGGCGGTCTTCTCGCGCAGGTCGCCGAGCAGCCACTCGACATAGGCGGTGGCGCTGAGCCGCCGTGGCCGGCCGGATTCGTTGCGCAGTTTCAGCACCGAGAACTTCACCGAGGCATCCAGCGCCACGTAGATCCACAGCTGCGAATGGATGCCGTCCTCGACGTGCTCGAACACGCTGTAGCCGAAGCCGTGGCGGGTCAGGTACTGGCCGCTGCCGCGGCACGGCCGCGGGGTGGGCGACCACAACGTGCCGCTGTCCTCGTCGCGCAGGTAGATCGCCTCGCCGCTGCCGTCGCCGACCGGGTCGTTGTGCCACGGGGTGAGGCGGAACTCGTGCGCGTTCTCGCCCCAGGTGTAGGCGCCGCCGCTCTCGGAGATCACCGTGCCGAAGTGCGGGTTGGCCAGCACGTTGGACCACGGCGCCGGCGTGGCGTCGTTCGCGGCGGAGACGATCACGTACTCGCGGCCGTCGGCGCTGAAACCGCCGTGGGGGTTGCGCAGTTGCAGTTCCGGCAATGCGGCCACCGGCGCCGGCAGCGTCGGCGCGGGGCGTTCGGCGCGGCTGGGCTCGAACGGCGGCGCGTGGGTTTCCAGCTGGCGCCGGCCGATCTGTTCGGCCAGGCTGCCGCGATGGTCGGCCAGCACGATGCGCGCGCTGGCCAGCATCACCATGCGATCCTCGCTGGAGAGCTGCTGCGCCGGGCGCACGAAGATGCCGCCGGAACGATCGAGCAGCCCGGCCTCGCTGCCCGAGGCGATCAGGCCCAGGATCTGGTCCTGCAGTTGCTGGCGGTAGCCGGCGCGGTCCTCGTTCCAGATCACCAGGTCCACCGCCAGCCCCTTCTGCCGCCAGTAGGCATGCGCCTGCACCAGCTGGCGCACCATCTCGATGCGCGCCTCGCTGGCGATCTGCAGCAGCACGATCGGCAGGTCGCCGGAGATCGACTGCCCCCACAACCCGCTCTGCCCGCGGCGGTTGCCGCGCAGCACCGCCGGCTCGGCGCGCAGGCTGGCGTTGGGATACAGCAGCGCGGTGGCCATGTGCTCGTACAGCTGCGCATCGCCCAGGCCGGCGTTGAGCTGGCGCAGCAGCACCTGGCTGTGCGTCCAGGCGAGGTCGAACACGCGGTCGGCAAGGTGGCGGTCGCGGTACTTGCCGATCAGCTGCAGGCAGCCTTCGCGAGAGTCGGCGATGCCGGTGACGTAGTCGATGGTGGCCGTCTGCTCGGGCTGCAGGGTGATGCGGCAGCGGATCGCCACGATCGGGTCGAGCACCGAGCCGGCGCTGCCGGACAGCCGCGTCTGCTCGAGGTCGAGCATCTGAGGGTCGGCCAGGCTGCGGCCGCGGCCAATGAAGCGGGCGCGATCGGTCTCGAACGAGATCTCGTCGATGTCGGCATCGTGCACGGCCAGCAGGTGGAACATCCACGGCGGATGCTCGTCGGCCGCGCGCGAGCGGCGCGTGCACACGATCGCCTGCAGCGCGGGCACCAGCTCGGTCTGCACGAACAGCTTGCTGAACGCCGGGTGCAGCGCATCGGCCAGCGGCGGCGCCAGCACCACCTCGGCGTAGCTGGTCAGTTCGATGGTGCGCGCGCTGCGGCCGCGGTTGGTCAGGTGGGTGCGGCGCAGCTCGATGTCGTCCTCGGGCGAGACGACGATCTCGGTGTGCGCGTCGAACTCGCGCTCGCGCACGCGGAACTCGGCGCGCGCCTCGGAGAAGATCGCCTCGTACAGCTCGGTCTTGTGCCGCGTGGGCTGGTAGGCGGTGGACCAGTACGCACCGCTGGCGACGTCGCGCAGGTAGCAGAACATGCCCCAGTGGTCGCGCGTGATGTCCTCGCGCCAGCGCGTGAGCGCCAGCTCGCCGCGCCGGCTGCTGCCGCCGCCGGCGCTGGACAGCATCACGTGGTAGCGCCCGTTCGACAGCAGCTGCACCGCCGGGCGCGGCCGGTTCGGGTCGCCGAACACGCGCAGCCGCGCCTCGCTGGTCGGCTCGGCCGCGTTGCTGTCGGGGAAGCCGGACGCGTGCAGGTACTCGGCGGCGGTGCGCGGAATGCGCTCCTGCAGCAGCAGGCTGGTGGCACGGAACTGCGGATCGGCTGCGAAGCGCCGCTGCATCGGCCGGTCGAGCAGGGCGAAGTCCAGCGCCAGCAGGCTCATGCCCTGGTGGTGGGCCATGAACGAACGCACCAGCGCCGAACCCTGCCCCACCGGCAGCCGCGCCGGGGTGTAGTCGACCGCCTCGTACATGCCGTAGCGGCCCTGCACGCCCTCGCTGGCCAGCCGCTGCAGGTTTTTCGTGGCCGCGGCCGGCGCGATCATCAGCGCCAGCGCGCTGGCGTAGGGCGCGATCACCACGTCGTCGCCGAGGCCGCGTTTCAGGCCCAGACCGGGCACGCCGAAGGCGCGGTACTGGTAGGTGAAGTGCGCATCCAAAATGTTGTAGCCGGACTCGGACACGCCCCACGGCACGTCATGCTGGTTGCCGTACTCGATCTGCCGTGCCACCGCGGCGCGGCAGGTCTGGTCGAGCAGGGTGTCCTCGTAGCCGGGCATCACCAGGTTCGGCATCAGGTACTCGAACATCGAGCCGGTCCACGACAGCAGCGCCGGCTCGCCGCCCACCGTGGTGAGCAGGCGGCCCAGCGCGAACCAGTTGTCCTGCGGCAGCTGGCCCTGGGCGATGCCGACGAAGCTGGCCAGCCGCGCCTCGGAGGCGAGCAGGTCGTAGTAGCCGGCGTCGAGCCGGCGCGCGTCGACGTTGTAGCCGATCGCGAGCAGGTCGCGTGCGCTGTCGTAGAGGAAGCGGTAATCCATCCGCGCCAGCTCGTCGGCCTGCTGCGCCAGCTGCTCGATCAGCGCGATGCGCTCGCGGGCGTGCTCGCGGATAGCCTCCGCGTCGTGCTCGCCCGACCAGCGCAGCGGCTCGATGCGGCTGAGCACGGCGAGCGTGGGGATGCCGCGCAGGGCGTCGGCGTCATCGTCCACCGGGTCGAGCCGGAAGCGGGCGGTTTCCTCGCACAGCTCGTCCAGCTGCGCGCACAGCGCGTGCAGCCAGTAGCCCGCGTCGCTGTCCGGATGCGGCGCCAGCGCGGGCGCCAGCGCATGCGCGTGTTCGCGCTGGCGCTGCAGCAGCGCCAGCGCCGCGCCGGTGGTGGTCGGCGGTTCGTCCAGCGCCTCCTGCAGCTCGACCTGCAGGCGGTGCAGCGGCTCGTGCTCCTGGTCGAGCGCGTCATGCAGCAGTTGCAGGGTGTCGAGCAGCCCCTGCAGCACGCGCGGACGGAATACCGGTGCGTGGGTCAGTTCCAGCAAGCCCGGGCGCAGGGTCAGCAGGTGGCCGGCGAGGTTGCCGCTGTCCACCGCCGAGATGTACTGCGGCGCCAGCGGCTGCAGCGTGCGGGTGTCGTACCAGTTGTAGAAGTGGCCGCGGTAGCGCGGCAGTTGCTGCAGGGTGGCGAGCGTGTCGCGGCTGCGTTCGAGCAGGCGGCCGGTGCCGAGAAAGCCGAAATCCCACGCGGCCAGGTTGGCCAGCAGGGCCAGGCCGATGTTGGTCGGCGAGGTGCGCGAGGCGATCACCGGGCCGGGCTGCACCTGCAGGTTGTCCGGCGGCAGCCAGTGTTCGGTGGCGTTGACGTGGCTGTCGAAGAACGCCCAGGTCTGCCGCGCCAGCGTGCGCAGGAAGCGCGTCTGCGCCGCGTTCGGCACGAAGGTGTCGGGCCGGCGCGGCTGGCTGACCCACCAGGCGATCGTCGGCGACAGCAGCCACAACGCCAGCAGCGGCCACGCCAGCCACAGCACCATCGGCCGCTGCAGCGCCAGCGCCACGGCCAGGCCGAGCGCCAGCGCCGGCCCGATCCACATCTGCCGCCACACGGCGCCGGGCGCATTGCTGCTGCGCCGGGCCACCTCGCTGGAGGTCTGCCATTGCAGCAGGTGGCGATGGCTGACCGTGATCCGCCACAGCGTGCGCACGATCGCGTCGAGGTGGTAGAGCGCCTCGTGCGGCAGCCAGGCCAGGCCCAGCGCCATCCGCGCGACGTGTTGCAGGCCGTCGGCGAAGCCGGCGCGCAGGTGCTGGTCCAGCTGCACGTCCTTGGGTTTCTGCACCAGCTCCAGCAGCGCCGACAGCAGCGGCGGCACCAGCACCATCGCCAGCACCGCGAGCGTCCACGACAGCACCGGCGAGAGCAGCAGCCAGCCGCACACCAGCAGGCCGAGCACCGCCGGCGGCACCAGGCTGCGGCGCAGGTTGTCGAGGATCTTCCAGCGCGACAACGCGGTCAGCGCGTTGCGCCGCCAGCCGTCCTTCGCGGTCGGCGCCCACGGCAGCAGCCACGGCAGCAGCTGCCAGTCGCCGCGAATCCAGCGATGCCGGCGACGCACGTCGGCGCCGTAGCGGGCCGGGTATTCCTCGAACAGTTGCACGTCGCTGAGCAGGCCCGAGCGCGCGTGGCAACCTTCCACCAGGTCGTGGCTGAGGATGCGGTTTTCCGGGAAGCGGCCGTCCAGGGTGCGCTCGAACGCATCGATCGCGTAGATGCCCTTGCCGATGAACGAGCCTTCGCCGAACACGTCCTGATAGACATCCGAAACCATCTGCGTGTACGGGTCGATGCCGGCGTCGCTGCCGTACAGCTGCGCGTAGCGCGAGCGCGCGGTGCTGGGCAGGCTGATCCCCACGCGCGGCTGCAGGATCGCGTAGCCGCTGACCACGCGTCGGCGCACCGGGTCGTACACGGCGCGGTTGAGCGGATGGTCGATGCTGCCGACGAAGGTCTGGGCGGCATCGCGCGGCAGTTCGGTGTCGGCGTCCAGGGTGATCACGTATTGCACCGGGCCGAGCGCGTCGATGTCGCCGACGATGCGCATGAAGCGGCCGTGCGCGTTGCCGCGCAGCAGCGCATTCAAGTCGGCGAGCTTGCCGCGCTTGCGCTCGTGGCCCATCCAGCAGCGCTCGCCGGCGTTCCAGCGGCGCGGCCGGTGGAACAGGAAGAAGCGGTCGGACTCGACGCTGGCGTAGCGTTCGTTGAGCGCCTCGATGCGCCGCTGCGCCAGCCGCAGCAGCGCCTCGTCGCCGGGCAGGGTTGCGCTGTCGGCGTCGGCGAAATCGGTGAGCAGGGCGAAGTGCAGGTTCTCGTCGCGGTTGCCGAGGAAGCGCACTTCCAGCGCCTCGATCAGTTCTTCCACGTCGCCGGCGCCGCCCAGGATGCACGGCACCGCCACCAGGGTGCGCGCGCTGGCCGGGATGCCGTGGACGTAGTTCATGCGCGGCAGCGGCTGCGGCGCGATCGCCAGCGTGGCCATCCAGTTGAGCAGGCTGGAGCCGAGCTGGCTGGCCACCAGCAAGGCCATCACGGCGATCGCCAGCAGCCAGCCCACCGCCAGTTCGTCCTCGGCGGCGGCCACCACCAGCGGCTCGGCGATGGCCACGGTCAGCACGACCAGCAGTCCGAGGTAGATCGACACCGGGGCGCGGTCGAAATGGCGGCGCAGGCGATCGGCGAGGCGCGGGCGCACGCCCAGGTGCTGCTCCAGCTGCGGCCGGCCGCGATCGATCAGGTACCAGCCGACGTGCCGCGGCAGCGCCGGAGCCGGCTCGTTCGGCGAGGCGGCGCGGCACAGTTCCACCGTGGCGGCGGCCACGCGCACCTCGTCCAGCCGGTGCTGGCGGGCCAGCCGCTCCACCACGTGACGATAGCGGTCGCGGGTGGCGAAGTTCATCTCCGCGTAGACGCCGGCCGGGTCCTCGCGCAGCTGCTGCTCGACCAGGCTCACGCGCTCGACGAAATCGCGCCAGTCGATCGCCGACAGCAGGCGCAGGCTGCCGATGCTGTTGCTCACGCTTACCTGCGCGGCGGCCTGCTGCTGCGCCTCGCGCTGCACCAGGTGCTCGATGCTCTGCCCCGACTCGGACAGGCGCTGCTCGATCCAGCTCAGCGGCAGCGCCAGCGCCGGGCTCTGCCCCTGCAGCCGGCGCGCCATCTCGGCCACGAACGGACCGTTCATCGGCGGGTCCGAGCGCGCCATGTCGGCCACCACCAGCACCACCGAGTTGGGTGCGCGCTCGGCGGTGGCGGTCATCGTGTCGGCCCAGCGCGCGGCCTGGCCGCGGTGGCGCCAGTCGGCCATCACCCGCGCGGCCACGCGGCGCAGGTTCTCGATCAGCGCCAGCCGCAGCATGATCGGGATCGCCCACAGCTCGCCCAGTCGCAGCGGCGTCACTTCCTGGTAGGCGTGGATGAAGCGGTGCAGGCCGGCGGTGTCGATGCGGCCGTCGCCGTGGGCGATGATCTCCAGCGCGATGTCGTAGACCCGCGGCAGCCCGGCCGAGGCGCCGTTATCCAGTCGCGGCAGTTCGCGGCTGTAGCCCTTGGGCAGATGCCGGCGGGCGATGCGGATCTGTTCCTCGATCAGGTAGAAGTTGTCCAGCAGCCATTCGGCCGCCGGCGTGATCCGCCGCTTGCGCCGGGTCGCCTGGGTCAGCCGCTCGCAGCTGTGGGTGATGACCGCCTCGTTGTCGGCCAGCCGGCCGAGCAGCAGATCCATGCTGGAGCGTTCGCGCAGGCGGTGCTGGCCGGCCAGCTCGCGGCCGTGCTGTTCCATCTGCTCGGCATTGAACAGCTCCGCGCGCAGCGCCGGCTCCTGCTCCGGCCGCGTGCGGGCGGCCACGCGGCGGCGGCGGAAGGCCTGCAGCCGGCGCAGCTTGAGCCGATCCAGGACGCTGCCGATGTTCAAGCGAAAAACTCCTTGCCGGGGAAAACGAAAGAGCGCCGACGATGCCGCCGCGCGGCACGCGGGCCGCGCAGGCAGCAAGGCCGGACGTCGCCGGCGCGGCCAGCGGCTGTGCCGTGACAGTACGCGGACCCATGTGAAGAGCGTGCGCGCTACGATCGGCGTTCCGCCGCCGGAGTCCCGCCATGCCCGTGTCGATCCGCACCGCCAGCCCCGCCGATGTCGCCGACCTGGCGGCGTGGAACGCCGCGATGGCGTGGGAGACCGAACACAAGCGACTGGACCCCGAACGCTTGCGCCGCGGCGTCGGCGCGGTGCTGGAACAGCCGCAGCGGGGCTTCTATCTGGTCGCCGAAATGGACGGCACGGCGGTGGGCGGCCTGCTGGTGACCTATGAGTGGAGCGACTGGCGCTGCGGCGATTTCTGGTGGATCCAGAGCGTGTACGTGGTGCCCGCCGCGCGTCGCAGCGGCGTCTTCCGCGCGCTGCATGCCGCCGTGGCGGAGCGCGCACGCGATGCCGGCGCGGTCGGCCTGCGGCTGTACGTGGAAACGGAGAACGCGCGCGCGCAGGCCACTTACGAAGGCCTCGGCATGCAGCGCTGCCATTACTTCATGTACGAGGCATCGCTGGTCGATCCCGACCGCTCGCGCTGAGCGTCGCCCGCGCCGAGGGCGGAGTCGACGCGCGGACGCGAACGGCCGGGACCGCGCGCTTTACGAGCCGGCGGCCCGGGCGGGTTCGGCGAGCAGTTTCTCAAATTCGGCGACCGGAAGTGCCGCGGCGAACAGGAAGCCCTGCAGTTCGGCGCAGCCGGCCTGGCGCAGGAACGCGGCTTGCGCGTCCGTCTCCACCCCTTCGGCGACCACCAGCTTGTCCAGCCGCTGGGCCATGGCGATGATCGCGCTGGTGATGGTGGCGGTGTCGGCGTCGCCGATCACGTCGCGCACGAACACGCGGTCGATCTTCAGCGTGTCGATCGGGAAGTGCTTGAGGTAGGACAGGCTGCAATAGCCGGTGCCGAAATCGTCCAGCGACAGGCGCACGCCGCGCTGGCGGATACGTTGCAGCAGGCTGCCGGTGACATCGCCGCCGGACATCATCATGCGTTCGGTCAGTTCCAGTTCGAGCAGGCCGGGGTCGAGTCCGCTGTCGGCCAGGGCGTCGTCCAGCCAGTCGGGAAAATCGACGTGCTGGAACTGCACCGGCGAGACGTTGACCGAGACCGGGATGCGGTACCCCTGCTGCTGCCATGCGCGCGCCTGCCGGCACGCCTGGCGCAGCACCCAGGTGCCGATCGGCAGGATCAGGCCGGTGTCCTCGGCGACCGGGATGAACTGGTCGGGCTTGTACAGCTCGCGTCCGCGCACATGCCAGCGCAGCAGGGCCTCGGCACCCACGATCTGTCCGCTGGAGGCCGCGATGCGCGGCTGGTAGTGCAGGCTCAGCTGGCCGCGCGGCAAGGCCTGGCGCAGCGCCGACTCGATGCTGCGGCGGGCGCGCGCGCGCTCATCCATCGAGGCGGTGAAGAAGCGGCAGCCGTGCACGCCCTGGCTGCGCAACGCGACCAGCGCGGTCTCGGCATGCTGCAGCAGGGTTTCCGGGTCCAGCGCATCGTCGGGATAGACGCTGATGCCGATGCCCAGATGCAGGCCCAGCGCATGCAGGCCGTCCACCCGGGTCTGCTCGCCCTGGTCGATCAGGGCGCGCGCCAGGCTGGCCGCTTCGCTGGTGCTGTCCAGCGCGGAGAGCACCACCACGAACTCGTCGCCGCCATAGCGCAGCAGCTGCGCCTCGGCAGGCAGGCGGCGCTGCAGCTGCGCCACGAACGCGCGCAGCACGCTGTCGCCGGCGGCCTGTCCGTGCTGGTCGTTGATCTGCTTGAACTGGTGGATGTCGATGTACAGCAGCGCCACGCGCTGCTGCCGGCGCCGCGCATTGGCCAGCGCCTGGGTCAGGTGGTCCTGCAACTGGCTGCGGTTCGGCAGGCCGGTGAGCGTGTCGTGCTGGGTCAGGTGCACCAGCTTGAGCGCGAAGGCGCGCGTTTCGCTGACATCGTGGAACACCAGCACGCCGCCGACCACGTTGCCGGCGTGGTCGTGGATCGGCGCGGAGGAATCCTCCACCGGCGTGTCGAAGCCGTGGCGATGGCGCAGCAGGGTGCGGCCGGCCAGGTCGGCGATGGTGTTGCTGTCGATCGCGGTGCGCAGCGGGTTGGCCACCGGCCGGCCGTCGACGGCGTCGAACAGCTGGAACACCGCCTCCACCGGCAGGCCCTGCGCCTCGGCGCTGCGCCAGCCGGTCATCGCCTCGGCGATCGGGTTGAGCGAGCGGATGCGCGACTGCGGATCGGTGATGATGACCGCGTCGCCGATCGAGCGCAGGGTCACCTCGGCCAGCTCGCGCTCGCGCTGCAGCGCGTCCTCGAATGCCTTGCGCTGGCTGATGTCCTGCGCCTGCGACACGAAGTACAGCGGCGCGCCCTCCTCGTCGCGCACCAGCGACACGGCCAGCTGCAGGTGCACCACGTGGCCGTCCTTGTGCAGGTTGCGCTTTTCCAGCTGGTAGTTTTCGCGCTGGCCGGAGAGCAGCTGCAGCATCTGCTCGGCATCGGCGGCCATGTCGTCCGGATGGGTGACGTCGGCCACGCCGAGGGTGAGCAGTTCCTCCTCGGTGTAGCCGAGCATGTGGCACACCGCGGCGTTGACGCGCAGGAAGCGCCCGCCCGGCCCGGTCAGCGCCATGCCGATCGCGGCATGCTGGAAGGCGCTGAAGAAGCGCCGCTCGCTTTCATGCAGGCGCAGCTCCAGCTCGCGCCGCTCGGTGATGTCGACCAGCGCGGTGAACACGCCGCGCACGCGGCCGTCTTCGTCGAAATCGGGCGCGAAGTTGCCGTGCGCGTAGCGCCGCTCGCGACCGTTGAACAGCTCGCCCTCGTAGCTGGAGGGGTGGCCCGCGTAGGCCTGCTCCAGCGCCGCACGGGAGCGTTCGTAGTTGGCCTCGCCGATCACTTCGACCAGGCGCTTGCCGATCAGCTGCGCCGGGTCGACCCCGAGCCAGCGCCGATGGGTGTCGTTGACGTGGCCGAAGCGCTGGTCGAGATCGAGCCAGGTGAGCAGCACGGGGGCGCCATGCCACAGCCGTTGCGGCCCATGTGATCCCCCTGTCGGTGTCGGTACTCCCTCGGCTTGCTTCGGCGGCCGCATGGTGTTTCCGTCAGCTGGAGCGCGCCCCCTTATCAGCGCCACGCCATCATGCGCCGACCGTTCGCCGCCGCACAACTGCTGCCGGCCAGGAAAATGTCCGGGCCGGCCGGCACGCGCGTGTCATCCGCTCAGGGCGCGCCGAGGGCGCCGGCCGCATCCAGCACCATCTGGCCGCGGGTGTCGAGTTCGGCGGCGGTGCCGTATTGCGCGGCGAGCTGCTGCAGCAACGGGCCCAGCGCCTGCGGCTGCAGCGGATAGCCGTGCGCCAGCATGCGCGGCGCGCCATCGGGCCGCGGCTGCGCCACGCTGACCGCCACCACGCCCAGCCCCGGCGCCTCATGCGCGAACAGGCGCGGCGCGGGCGCGGAGGCTGGAGCGTCGGCGAGTTGTTCCAGCAGATAACCCGCGCCGGCGGCGACCGCCGGCGACGACTGCAGCCGCAGCGGCAACTGGTGCGCCTCCAGCAGCGCGGCGTACTGGCGCAGCTCGAACACGATGCCGGCGAAATCGTGCGCGCGCTGCGCCGCGTCGGTGCGCTGCGCGGCCAGCCATTGCGCCGGCGGCTGCGCCCACACGATGCCGTCGGCGTAGCGCAGCGCCAGCCCGCGCGCGCTCATCGTCGTCTCGGGCTGCTCCGGGGTGAGCAAAGCCGCTTCCAGCAGCGACCACAGCGGCGCCAGGTTGGCGTGTTCGTACTGCACGCAGGTCAGCGCGAGCAGGTCGTTGCGGCTGAGGTAGCGCAGGTGTTCGAGGCGGATGCCCAGCGTGCGCATCAGCCAGTCGGCGGTGGCCGCGCCGGCCTCGCCGCGGCCGACCAGCTGGATCTCCAGCTGGGTGGCGAGTTCGTCGGCGGCCTCCGGATTGACCAGCAGGCTGAGCGGCAGCAGCCGCATCGGGCCGCCGGCGTACGCCGACGAGGGTTGCAGCACGGGCGCCGGCATCACGCCGTCGTGGCTGCCGAAGGCGACCACGTGCTCCAGCGTGCCGCGCGGCAGCCGGCGCGCCAGGTCGTCCAGCGTCGCCCACACCGGGAAACCGGGGCGCAGCAGTTCGACCTGGTCGAACAGCGCCCCGGCCAGCGCCAGCCGCGCCCCGGCGACCTGCGGCACCAGGCCGAGCAGGTCGGTCGCCACGTGCTGCGCCAGTTCGGCGGCCGCGTCGCGGGTGAGGGTGGTCGCCGGCGCCGGTTGTCCGGTCACCGGTTCGAGGGCCAGCAGCACCGGCAGGGCGTGCAATGTTTGCGCTTCCACGATGGATCCATCTTGCAGCGGGAAAACATCCATTCTACCGCCGCGCCGCGAGCGACCTGCCGCACGGTGCTGAACAAACCGCCACGCCGGCGGCCATCCGGGCTTTCGCCCGGCGGCATGGCGGGTTAGCCTTGAAGCCATTCGTGTGATGGATCGTTCAGGGCATGGAAAACACGCACAGGCGCGTCGGCGTGATCGGCGGCGTACGCATCCCGTTCTGTCGCAACAACACTGCCTATGCCGACGTGGGCAACTTCGGCATGTCGGTGAAGGTGCTCGGCGCCCTGGTCGAGCGCTTTGGCCTGCACGGCGTGGAGCTGGGCGAAGTGGCCGCCGGCGCGGTGATCAAGCACAGCGCCGACTGGAACCTGGCGCGCGAGGCGGTGCTCAGCTCCGGGCTGGCACCGACCACGCCGGGCATCACCACCGCGCGCGCCTGCGGCACGTCGCTGGACAACACCATCATCATCGCCAACAAGATCGCCTGCGGGCAGATCGAGGCCGGCATCGCCGCCGGCTCGGACACCACCAGCGACGTGCCGATCGTGTACGGCCGCCGCCTGCGCCGCCGCCTGCTGGCGATGAATCGGGCCAAGACCCCGCTGGAGAAGTTCAAGGCCGCCACGCGCGGCTTCTCGCTCCGCGAGCTGAAGCCTTCGTTCCCCGGCGTGGCCGAGCCGCGCACCGGCAAGTCGATGGGCGATCACTGCGAGCAGATGGCCAGGCAGTGGCAGGTCAGCCGCGAGGCACAGGACCGGCTGGCGCTGGACAGCCACCACAAGCTCGCCGCCGCCTACGAGGCAGGTTTCTTCGACGATCTGCTGGTGCCGTTCCGCGGGCTCAAGCGCGACGGCTTCCTGCGCCCGGACACCACGCTGGAGAAACTCGCCACGCTGAAGCCGGCGTTCGACAAGCGCTCCGGCCACGGCACGCTCACCGCGGGCAATTCCACCGGCCTGTCCGACGGCGCCGCCGCGGTGCTGCTGGGCAGCGAGGCGTGGGCCGCGCAGCGCGGGCTGAAAATCCAGGCCTATCTGCGCGACGCCGAAGTCGCCGCGGTGGATTACGTGCACGGCGAAGGCCTGCTGATGGCGCCGACCATCGCGGTGCCGCGCATGCTGGCGCGGCACGGGCTGAGCCTGCAGGACTTCGATTTCTACGAGATCCACGAGGCATTCGCCGCGCAGGTGCTGTGCACGCTGCGCGCGTGGGAGTCGGCCGATTACTGCAGGAACCGGCTCGGGCTGGATGCGCCGCTGGGCGCGATCGACCCGGCCAAACTCAACGTGCACGGCTCCAGCCTCGCCGTGGGCCACCCGTTCGCCGCCACCGGCGCGCGCATCGTGGCGACGCTGGCCAAGCTGCTGGAACAGAAAGGCTCCGGTCGCGGGCTGATCTCGATCTGCACCGCCGGCGGCATGGGCGTCACCGCGATCCTCGAGCGGCCGTAGCACGGTCATGTTGCGACTGCGCACCACCACCGGCCTCAGCGTCCTGGCCCTGGCCATCGGCATTGCCGGCACCGGCTGGCTCAGCACGCTGACCGCCAGCTGGCCCGATGCGCCGCGCGGCATCGCCGCGTCACACGATGGCCCGGCGTCGGCCCGCCCGCTGCGGCACCGTCGCCATGCGGTCGTGCCGGCCGTGCGCCAGCGCGCCCTGCCGGCGGAGAATGGCGTGGACATCGCGCAAGCTGCGGCGGCGCCCCCGCCGACACGCCTGCAGCCGCTGGCCACGCCAGCCGCGGCCGAACGCTGGGACGATGTGCGCGGCCATCTGGACGGCCAATTGACCGTGCAACTGCGGGTGGATGGCGAAGGTCGCGTGCTGCACGCGCGCGTGGTCGCCTCCAGCGGCGATCCGATCCTCGACGCGCACGCCTTGCGCAGCGTGCAAGGCTGGCGTTTCGCGGTGCCGCCGGGACATCCGGACGGCCTCAGCGGCGAGCTGCCGATGCGCTTCTCCTCGCAGGACGGCCGCGTCGGCATGCTGTAACGGCGGCATCGCCACGGGTGACCTCTCACCTATATATCTGAACTCCGTCGTCTGCTAATGTCCCGGGCCGGCTCCCCCTGCCCAGGCTCCCCTCGTGCCCCGCGACCTGCTCCGCTTCTCGCCGACCCTGCGCCTGCGCGCGTTGCCACCGCTGCTGGGACTGATCCTCGCCGGCTGCGCGGTCGGCCCGGACTACCACCGTCCGGATGCGCCGCCGGTGGACCGCTATACGGCGCAGCCGCTGCCCGCCGGCACCGCCAGCGTGGCCGGCGCAGCACAGCGTTTCGTCGTCGACGCGGCAGTGCCCGAGCACTGGTGGACCACGTTCGGCAATGCCGAGCTCGACCGCCGGGTGGACACCGCCCTGCGCCACAGCCCGTCGCTGGCCGCGGCCCAGGCCGCCTTGCGCCAGGCGCAGGAGAACGCCCGCGCCGCCGGCGCGGTGCGCTTCCCGGCGGTGGATGCGAACGCCGGCGTCACCCGCCAGAAGCAATCCGGCGCCGCGTTCGGCGACACTTTCGCCTTCGCGCCGCTGACCGTGTACAACGCCGGCGTCAGCGTCAGCTACGGCATCGACCTGTTCGGCGGCACCCGCCGCGGCATCGAGGCGCAGGCGGCGCTGGCCGACGTGCAGCAGGCGCAGGCCGATGCCACCTGGCTGACGCTCGCCGCCAACGTGGTCACCGCTTCGCTGCAGGAGGCGTCGCTGCGCGAGCAGGTGCGCGCCACCGAGGCGATCGCCGACAGCCAGCGCGACAGCGTGCGCATTGCCGAGCGCCAGCAGCAGATCGGCGCGACCTCGCTGGCCGCCACGCTGGCCGCACGCAGCGAGCTGGCCGCCACCGAGGCCACCTTGCCGCCATTGCGCGCACGCCTCGCCGCCACCCGCAACCAGCTGGCCACCTATCTGGGCAGCACGCCGGCGCAACTGGAGTTGTCGCCGCTGCCGCTCGATGCGATCGCGCTGCCGCGCGACATCCCGGTCAGCCTGCCTTCGCGGCTGGTGGCGCAGCGGCCGGACATCCGCGCCGCCTCGGCGCAACTGCATGCGGCCACGGCGCGGGTCGGCGTGGCCACCGCGGCGATGCTGCCGCAGATCACTCTCTCCGGCAGCGCCGGTTCGCAGACGGCGCATGTCGGCGAGCTGTTCTCCGCCGGCAGCCGCGCCTGGTCGCTGGGGCTGGGGCTGACCCAGCCGCTGTTCCACGGCGGCGAACTGCGCCACCGCAAGCGCGCCGCCGAAGCCGGCCTGGACAAGGCTCTGGCCGACTGGCAGCAGACCGTGCTGGTGGCGTTCCAGAACGTGGCCGATGCGCTGCAGGCGCTGCAATACGACGCCGACGGCCTGGCCGCCCAGCTCGCCGCCGAGGACGCCGCCGCGCAGCGGCTGGCGCTGGCCCAGCGGCAGTACCGGGTCGGCGCCAGCGGCTATCTCGACCTGCTGCAGGCGCAGCGTGACCACCAGCGCGCGCGCATCGCGCTGATCCAGGCACGCACCGCGCGGCTGGCCGATACCGCTGCGCTGTATGCCGCGCTCGGCGGCAGCTGGCGCGGTGACGCCAGCACCGAGGCAGCCGTCCAGAAGCCATAGCGTTATCTACGAGTGCGGACAGGATGTCCGCTCTTTGATCTTTGGCGATCAGGGAGGATCGCATCAATCAATGCCCACCCACAGGAGCCCGCGCATGCCCACGCGCGTTGACAACAAACCCGGCACCACCAAACGCATGCTCTGGATGATCGGCGGCGTGCTGCTGCTGATCGCGTTGATCGTCGGCATCAAGGTGCTGCTGGTGATGCGCATGATCCACTCGATGCCGCAACCGGCGCCGGCCACGGTCAGCACCACCACCGTCCGCGAGCAGCCGTGGCAGCCCGCGCTGAACGCGGTCGGCACGCTGCGCGCGGCGCAGGGCGCGGAGCTGGCGATGGATGCCTCCGGCCTGGTCACCGCGGTGCCGCTGAAATCCGGCCAGGACGTCAAGCAGGGCCAGCTGTTGCTGCAGCTGCGCGACGGCGACGAGGCGGCCAAGCTGGAGCAGCTGCAGGCGACGGCGAAGCTGTCGCAGCTGACCTTCGAGCGCGCGCGCCAGCAGCTGGCGGCGCAGGCGATCAGCCAGGCCGACTACGACCGCGCCGCGGCCGAGCTCAAGGCCAACCAGGCCGCAGTGGCGCAGCAGCAGGTGATCGTGGCGAAGAAACAGTTGCGCGCGCCGTTCGCCGGTCGTGCCGGCATCATCACGATCAGTCCGGGCGACTACGTGAGCGCCGGCGCCACGCTGGTGACGCTGCAGCAGCTCGACCCGCTGTTCGTCGACTTCCACGTGCCGCAGAGCGAACTGGGCCGGTTGCAGGTCGGGCAGTCGCTGCACCTGAACCTGGATGCCTACGAAGGGCGCCAGTTCGACGGCAAGCTCACCGCGATCAGCCCCAAGGTCGACCCCGGCACCCGCAACGTGCAGGTGGAGGCCAGCGTGCCGAACCACGACAAGACGCTGAGCCCGGGCATGTTCGCCCGGCTGGCGGTCGACGTCGGCCAGCGCCAGCCGCGGCTGACCCTGCCGCAGGCGGCGATCGTCTACAACCCGTACGGCGACACCGTCTACGTGGTGCATCCATCCAAGGGCAAGGACGCGCAGGGCCATCCGCTGCCGCCGACGGTGCAACAGACCTTCGTCACCGTAGGCGAGACCCGCGGCGACCAGGTGGCGATCCTCAAGGGCCTCGACGCCGGTACCGAGGTGGTGACCAGCGGCCAGGTGAAGCTGAAGAACGATGCGCCGATCAAGGTCGACAACCGGGTGCAACCGGCCGACAGCGCGCATCCCACGCCGCAGGAACACTGAGCCGCCACGATGAAATTCACCGACTCGTTCATCAACAAGCCGGTGCTGGCGATCGTCGTCAGCCTGCTGATCCTGGTGCTGGGCATCCGCGCAGTCAGCAGCCTCAGCGTGCGCCAGTACCCGGAGACGCAGAACGCCACGGTCACCGTCACCACCGCCTACTACGGCGCCGACGCGGCGACCATGGCCGGCTTCATCACCCAGCCGCTGGAGCAGGCGATCTCGCAGGCGCAGGGCATCGACTACCTGTCCTCCAGCAGCGTGTCGGGCGTGTCCACCATCACCGCCACGTTGCGCCTCAACTACGACGCCAACCGCGCGCTGACCGAGATCACCACCCAGGTCAATTCGGTGAAGAACCAGCTGCCGCCGCAGGCGCAGCAGCCGGTGCTGAACGTGCAGACCGGCGAGACGGTCGACGCGATGTACATCGGCTTCTACAGCGACGTGCTGCCGACCAACAACATCACCGACTACCTCGCGCGCGTGGTCAAGCCGAAGCTGGACGCGCTCGACGGCGTGCAGACCGCCGAGCTGCTCGGCGCGCGCCAGTTCGCGCTGCGCGCGTGGCTGGACCCGGCCAGGATGGCCGCGGTCGGCGTCACCGCCAGCGACGTCAACGCCGCGCTGGCGGCCAACAACTATCTCGCCGCGGTCGGCTCCAGCAAGGGCCAGGCGGTGACGGTGGACCTGACCACCGACAGCAGCCTGCACACGGTGGATGAATTCAAGCAGCTGGTGGTGCGCCAGTCCGGCGGCGCGATCGTGCGGCTGCAGGATGTGGCCACGGTGTCGCTGGGCTCGGAGAACTACGACTTCAACGTGGCCTTCAACGGCAAGCGTTCGGTGTTCATCGGCATCAAGGTGGCGCCGGACGCCAACGTGCTGGACGTGGCCCAGCGCGTGCGCGATGCGTTCCCCGAGATCCAGCACCAGTTGCCGAGCGGGCTGACCGGCAAGATCGTCTACGACGGCACCGACTTCGTGAACAGCTCGATCAACGAGGTCATCAAGACCCTGGTCGAGGCGCTGGTGATCGTCACCCTGGTGATCTTCCTGTTCCTGGGCAGCCTGCGCGCGGTGATCATCCCGGTGATCGCGATGCCGCTGGCGCTGATCGGCGCGTTCTTCGTGATGCTGGTGCTGGGCTATTCGATCAACCTGCTGACCCTGCTGGCGCTGGTGCTGGCGATCGGCCTGGTGGTGGACGACGCGATCATCGTGGTGGAGAACGTCGACCGCCACATGAAGGAGGAAGGCAAGACCCCGCTGCAGGCCGCGCTGCTGGCCGCACGCGAGCTCGGCGGGCCGATCCTGGCGATGACCGTGGTGCTGATCGCGGTGTACGTGCCGATCGGCTTTCAGAAGGGCCTCACCGGCGCGCTGTTCAGCGAGTTCGCGTTCACCCTCGCCGGCGCGGTGACCGTGTCGGCGATCGTGGCGCTGACGCTGTCGCCGATGCTGACCTCGCGCTTCTTCACGAGCGGGCAGGAAGGCGGTCGCTTCGTGCAGTTCATCGACCGCCAGTTCGACCGCGTGCACCACGGCTACCAGCGCGTGCTGCACAACGTGCTGTCGACCTGGGTGGTGGTGATCGTGATGGCCGGCCTGCTGCTGCTGGCCACGGTGGCGCTGGGCGTCACTGCGCAATCGGAACTGGCGCCGGAGGAGGACCAGGGCGTGGTGGTGGGCCAGATCGTCGGCGCGCCGAACGCCACCGCCGAGCAGATGAACGTGTACGCCACCCAGATGTTCGAGCTGGCCAAGGAATTGCCCGAGTACGAGCAGATGTTCCAGCTGACCGGCGTGCCGACGGTGAACCAGGGCATCGGCGGCGTGCTGTTCAAGCCGTGGGACCAGCGCCACCGCGGTGCGCACGAGTTGCAGCAGGAGCTGCAGGCGAAGTGGAACGGCATCGCCGGCGCGCAGGTGGCGGCGTTCCAGTTTCCGCCGCTGCCCGGCGCGCAGGGCCTGCCGATCCAGGTGGTGATCACCACCACCGAACCGTTCGCCAACCTCAACGAGGTCGCCAGCGCGGTGCTGGCCAAGGCCCAGGCCAGCGGCAAGTTCTACTTCATCGACTCGGACCTCAAGGTGGACAAGCCGCAGGCCACGGTGAACCTGGACCGCGACCTGATCGCCGCGCTGGGCCTGACCCAGGCCGACGTCGGCGCCGCGCTGGGCTCGGCGCTGGGCGGCGGCTACGTCAACTACTTCTCCATCGCCGGGCGTTCGTACCGGGTGATCCCGCAGGTGCTGCAGGCCGACCGGCTGAATCCGGAGCAGGTGCTGGACTACTACCTGCGCGTGCCGGACGGCTCGGTGATCCAGGCCGGCACCGTGGCCAAGGTCACCCATGAGGTGGTGCCGCAGTCGCTGAACCGCTTCCAGCAGCTGAACTCGGCCACCATCTCGGGCGTGTCGGGCATGTCGCAGGGCGATGCGCTGACCTACCTGCGCGACCTGGTGCACGAGGTGGCGCCGAGCGGCTACAACGTGGACTACGCCGGCCAGTCGCGCCAGTTCATGCAGGAATCCGGCGGCTTCGGCGGCACCCTGCTGTTCGCCGTCATCATCGTGTTCCTGGCGCTGGCGGCGCAGTTCAACAGCTTGCGCGACCCGGTGGTGATCCTGGTCTCGGTGCCGCTGGCGCTGTTCGGGGCGCTGATCTTCGTCAACCTGTTCACCAGCCTCAACATCTACACCGAGGTGGGCCTGGTCACCCTGATGGGCCTGATCAGCAAGCACGGCATCCTGATCGTGCAGTTCGCCAACGACTCGCAGCGCGCCGGCATGTCCAAGCGCGAGGCGATCGAGCACGCCGCGGCGGTGCGCCTGCGGCCGATCCTGATGACCACCGCGGCGATGGTGCTCGGCGTGATGCCGCTGGTGATCGCCGCCGGCGCCGGCGCCGCGGGCCGCTTCAACATGGGCCTGGTGATCTCCACCGGTCTGGCCATCGGCACCGTGTTCACCCTGTTCGTGGTGCCCGCGTTCTACATGCTGCTGGCGGCGGACCACCATGCGGGCAAGGACGGGTCGGTGGCGGCGGCATGAGCGGTGATCCCGTCGCCGGGTGAAATGCGATTCCCGCACCCGGCAAGCAAAAAGGCGCGGTCACCCGCGCCTTTTTGCTGCCTGTCGTGCTGCCTCAGTTGCGCGACTGCAGCTTCGACAGCAACCGCAGCAGTTCCAGGTACAGCCACACCAGGGTCACCACCAGGGCGAAGGCGCCGTACCACTCCATGTATTTCGGTGCGCGGGCATGCACGCCCTGCTCGATCATGTCGAAGTCGAGGATCAGGTTGAGCGCGGCGATCACCACCACCACGCCGCTGAAGGCGATGCCCAGACCGCTGGAGCCGTTGATGAAGCCCATCGAATGGCCGAAGAAGCCCATCACGAAGTTGGCCAGGTACAGCAGCATGATGCCGCCGGTGGCCGCGACGATGCCGAGCTTGAACTTCTCGGTGGCGCGGATCAGCCCGCTGCGATAGGCCAGCAGCATCGCCGCCATCACGCCGAAGGTCAGCCCCACCGCCTGCATCACGATGCCCGGGTAGCGCATCTCGAAGATCGCCGACAACGCGCCGATGAAGACGCCCTCCACCAGCGCGTACAACGGCGCGGTGACCGGCGCCCAGGTTTTCTTGAACACGGTGACCAGGGCCAGGATCAGGCCGCCGATGGCGCCGCCGATCATCAGCGGGCCCATCGTCGGCAGGCTCTCCGCACCGTTGAACTGGCCCCAGCTGAAGGCCGCGCCGACGATGGCGAGGATCAGCAGCAGGCCGGTCTTGTTGACCGTGCCGTTGAGAGTCATCACCTCGTCGCCATGCGACACCACCGCACCGCTGGCGGCGTCGAGGAAGGTGTTCTTGTTGAGTGCCGGATTACCGCTTTGCATGATGAACTCCGAGGGGTTTGTCGACATCGTAGCCGGCCCGCGACGACCGTGTCAGCCACCGCGCCCAAACGTCGCGGGCTGGCCACGCCGCACCGGGCCGGTCAACTACAATGGGACCTTGCCGAACGTCGCGGAGTTCCAATGAACCCTTCCACCTTGCGCATCGCCACCCGCAAGAGCGCGCTGGCGCTGTGGCAGGCCGAACACGTCGCCGCGCTGCTGCGCGCGGCGCACCCCGGCCTGGGCGTGGAGCTGGTGCCGCTGTCCACCCGCGGCGACGAGATCCTCGACCAGCCGCTGGCCACCATCGGCGGCAAGGGACTGTTCCTCAAGGAGCTGGAAGTGGCCATGCTGGAAGGCCGCGCCGAGCTGGCGGTGCACTCGCTGAAGGACGTGCCGGCCGATCTCGAGAGCGGCTTCACCCTGCCGGCCATCCTGCCCCGCGCCGACGCCGCCGACGCTTTCGTCAGCAACCACTACGCCGACCTCGCCGCGCTGCCGCGGGGCGCGCGGGTGGGCACCTCGTCGCTGCGCCGGCAGGCGCAACTGCGCGCGCTGCGGCCGGATCTGCAGCTGAGCGACCTGCGCGGCAACGTCGGCACCCGGCTGGGCAAGCTCGACGCCGGCCAGTACGACGCGATCGTGCTGGCCTGCGCCGGGCTGGAACGCCTCGGCCTGGCCTCGCGCATCGTCTCGCGACTGGCCGCGCCGGACTGGCTGCCCGCCCCGGGCCAGGCCGCCATCGCGATCGAGGCGCGCGACGAGCATCCGGCGGTGCTGGCCCTGCTCGCCGCGCTCGACGACGCCGACACGCGGCTCACGGTGAGCGCCGAGCGCGCGATGAACCGCGCCCTGGGCGGCAGCTGCACGGTGCCGGTCGGCGCCTGGTGCATGCGCAGCGACCACGGCTTGCACCTGCGCGGCCTGGTCGGCGACGCGGCCAGCGGCCAGTTGCTGCACGCCGAAGGCAGCGCGCCGGCGGATCAGGCCGAGGCACTCGGTCGACAGGTGGCGCAGGCGTTGCTCGCGCAAGGGGCGGGCAAACTGCTGGGGACGTGAGCCGACGCCATCCGGCGCTCAGAAGCTGTACACGAGATTCGTCGTGGTCAGCGTGTCGGTCTGCTTCACGCCCGGCTGCACGTCGCTGTTGTAGCGGACCTGGAAGCCCACTTTCAGGGCCAGCTTCTTGGTCATGCTGACGGCCAGGCCGGCGTCGTTCTGGATGTAGGTGTTCTTGGAGCCCGCTTCGGTGAGGAACGTGTCCTCGAAGGCGGTGTTGGCGCTCAGCTTGAACTTGTAGTTGACCAGGCCGCGGGCCACCACTTCGCCTTCGGTGGGCTGGCGCTGGGCGACCAGCACGTTGCCGACCAGCACCTGGGTGTCGGCGGGACGGTAGCGCTTGTAGCCGGGGCCGATTTCGAACGACAGCTCGTTGCGCTCGTCCTTCAGCGCAATATAGCCGTAGCCCAGCGAGACCGTGCCCTGCCACAGGTTGGCGCCGAAGTCGTCGTGCTCGTAGCGGGCCGCGCCGACGATGTAGCTGCGCGTGTCGAGCTTGAGGCCGACCGAGGCGCCGGCATCGTAGCGGTTGGCGGTGGTGTTGAACTGCTCGATCGTGTTGCCATTGGTGTCGACGATCTTCTGCTCGCTCTTGGAGCGCAGCGCGTCAACGAAGAAGTTGTTCTTCCACTGGTCGTTTTCCTGGCTCAGGCCCAGTTTGGCGTTGATGTTCTCCGAGCGCGAGTTGCCGGTGGACGAGGCGAAACCGAATTCGCCCGAACCGCTCCAGCCGCCGCGATTCTCCGTGTCCTGGGCGTGGGCGGCGAAGCTGGCGAAACCGGCCAGCAGCAGGCCGCCGATCAGGGTCTTGTTCATTGCCGAATATCCGTTTGTTAAAGTTTGGTAACAGCGTACCTTAGCCGGCCGTCTTGAACTCGCAGTGAATGCGCCGGCCCGGCGTGCGACTTGCAGCCATCCACGGCCGCCACCATGCTAGGACGTGCCCCGCCCGAGACGTGCCGAATGGATCGCTACGAACGGATATTGACGCTGCATCGCCTCCTGAAATCGGCGCACTATCCGGTGCCGTTGTCGCGCCTGATGGGCGAACTGGAATGCTCGCGCGCCACGCTGTATCGCGACGTGGCGTTCCTGCGCGATGCGCTGGGCGCGCCGATCGAGAGCGCCGGCACCGACCAGGCGGCATTCCGCTACGAAGCCGGCGAAGGCGAGAAGTTCGAGCTGCCCGGCCTGTGGCTGACCTCCGACGAGCTGGCCTCGCTGCTGGCGCTCAACGAACTGATCAGCCGCTCCGGCCCCGGCGTGCTCGCCGGCACGCTGGCGCCGTTCAAGGCGCGCATCGAGGGCCTGCTGTCGCACCAGGGCAGCGGCAAGGCGCTGCCGATCGAACGCATCCGGGTGATCCCGTGGGGCGAGCGCAAGCTCGACCAGCAAGTGTTCCGCGTGGTCGCCGGCGCGGTGCTCGAACGGCGCCAGCTGCGCTTCCGCTACCGCGCACGCACCACCAATGCCGACAGCCGCCGGCTGGTCTCGCCGCAGCGGCTGACCCACTACCGCGACAACTGGTACCTCGACGTGTGGGACCACGACCGCGAGGCGCTGCGCAGTTTCGCGGTGGACCGCATCGCCGAGGCGCAGGCGCAGGACGCGCCCGCCCGCGACGTCACCGACAGCGAACTCAACGAACTGCTCGCCTCCAGCTACGGCATTTTCGCCGGCAAGCCCAAGGCCTGGGCCACGATCCGCTTCTCCGCCCACGCCGCGCGCTGGGTTTCCGACGAGCACTGGCATTCGCAGCAGCAGGGCGAATGGCTGAGCGACGGCCGCTACGAGCTGAAGCTGCCCTACTCCAACTCGAAAGAGTTGCTGATGGACGTGCTCAAGTACGGCCCCGACGCGGAAGTGGTCGCCCCGCTGCCGCTGCGCGAGGAGATGAAGATCCTGCTGCGGCTGGCGCTGTCAGGCTATGCCTGACTGCCGGGAATAGGGAATGGGGAATAGGGAAAGCAGGGGGTCGCGAAACGCCGTTGCTCTTCCTATTCCCCATTCCCCATTCCCTATTCCCAGCTCTAGAACGGCCAAAACTTCGGGATCAGCCACATCGACAGCGCGCAGAAGATGGCGATCAGCGGGATGCCGACCTTCATGAAGTCGGTGAAGCGGTAGCCGCCGGCGTAGTAGACCATGGTGTTGGTGGGGTAGCCGACCGGGGTGGCGAACGAGGTGGCGGCGGCGAAGGCGACCGCGACGACGAACGGGCGCGGGTCCACGTGCATGGCGTGGGCCACCGACACGGCGATGCCCACCATCAGCACCACCGAGGGGTTGTGGCCCATCAGTTCGGTGAGCAGGGCGGTCAGCAGGTAGACCATCAGCAGGCCGGCCAGCGGGCCGTGGTCGCCGACCACGCCCAGCCCCATCTGCACCAGCGTTTCCGACAGGCCGCTGCGCTCGATCGCGATGCCCAGCGGCAGGATCGCGCCGAGCAGGATGATGATCTTCCAGTCCACGCCCTCGTAGACGTCCTTGCGGCCGAAGCAGCCGGTGAGCGCCATCGCCACCGCGCCGCAGATCGCCGCGATCGGGATCGGCAGCCAGTGCAGGCCGGAGGCCACCACCACGCCAACCATGATCGCGGCGGCATACCACGCCTTGCGCGGGGTGCGGTGGGCTTCCTCGCGCTCGCTCAGCACGATGAAGGCCTCGTCGTTGCGCAGGTTGGACAACGCCTCGTCGTCGACCAGCACCAGCAGCACGTCGCCCACCGCCAGGCTGACGTCGCTGAGCTTGTCGCGCAGCAGCTGGCCGCGCCGGTGGATCGCCAGCGCCACCGCGTTGTAGCGCCAGTGCAGGCCGGTTTCCTCCAGCTGGCGGCCTTCCATCGGGCTGGCCGGCGCGATCATCAGCTCCACCATCACCCGCGAGCGGGCATCGCCGGTGGCGTAGCGGCGGTCCGGCGCGTTGCGCAGGCCGGCGCGGCGCTGGAAATCCTCGATCTTCCCCCAGTCGCCGCGCACCAGCAGCACGTCGCCGACGGCGATCTCCTGGCTGCGCGGCGACCACATGCGCCGCTCGCCGCGCAGCAGCTCCAGCGGGTAGACGCCGTAACGCTCGCCCAGCTTCGCATCGGCGATGCTGCCGCCGACCAGCGCGGACTGCTCGGTCACCTCCAGCTCGGTGACGTACTTGCCGATCTCCTCCTGCACCGGCAGCTGGGTGTCGATCTCGCGCGGCAGCAGCCAGCGGCCGACCAGCATCAGGTAGACAATGCCGACCACCGCCAGGATCACGCCCATGCGGGTGAACTCGAACACGCCGAACGCCTCCATCCCGTGCTTCTGCGCCAGCGTGTCGGCGAGCAGGTTGGAGGAGGTGCCGATCAGCGTGCACACGCCGCCCATCTGCGCGGCGTAGGCCATCGGCATCAGCACGCGGCCGGGCGAGGTGTGTGTGCGCTGGCACACGCGCAGCGCCAGCGGCAGGAAGGTGGCCACCAGCGCAATGTTCTTGACGAACGCGCCCAGCGGCGCGATCGCCAGCATCAGCGCCAGGGTCAGCACCCACGGCCGCTTGATCCGCATCAGCCAGCGGCTCAGCGGATCGAGCGCGCCGGAGCGCTCGATGCCCAGGCTGAGCGCGAACATCGCCGCCACCGTCACCGTCGCCTCGTTGCTGAAGCCGCTGAGCGCCTCCACCGGCGTGACGATGCCCAGGATCACCAGCGTCGCCAGCACCAGCAGCGCGATCAGGTCGATGCGCAGCTTCTCGCTGGCGAACAGCGCCATCGCCAGCACGATCACCGCGACCGTGGCCCACGCCTGCCAACTCATGCAGTGCGCCTCGGCGCGGGCTGGCGGGCGGGGCTTGGCGTCGCGATGGGTCGGGATGGGGCCATGCGGGTTTCCGTGGAGTGTCGCCGTCGGCTTGCCGCCACGGCCCCGGTCATACTAACCCGCGCGGCGGTTCGCCCGCCGTCGCTGCCGGCCCGCCGCGGCAGCGTCGACGATTCGTGATTGAATGTCGGCATGAATACCCACGAACCCGATGCGCCGGGCGAGCCGCAAGAACCAGCCGGCGAACGCCAGCCCACCGTGGCGCTGGCGCTGGGCGCCGGCGGCGCCAAGGGGCTGGCGCACATCGGCGTGATCGAGGAGATCGAGGCGCAGGGTTTTCGCATCGTGGCGATCGCCGGCAGCTCGATGGGTGCGCTGATCGGCGGCATCCACGCGATGGGCAAGCTCGACGTCTACCGTGACTGGGTCAGCGCGCTGGCCCGTTTCGACGTGCTGCGGCTGGTCGACTGGACCTTCTCCGGCGGCGGCCTGATCAAGGGCGAGAAAATCATCGGCACGCTGCGCGGGCTGATCGGCGACACCCTGATCGAGGAGCTGCCGCTGGCGTTCACCGCGGTGGCCACCGACCTCGACCGCGGCCGCGAGGTATGGCTGGGCCGCGGCAACCTGTTCGAGGCCATCCGCGCCTCGATCGCCGTGCCCACCGTGTTTCGCCCGCACCACCTCAACGGCCACCGCATGGTCGACGGCGCCCTGCTCAACCCGGTGCCGGTCACGCCGCTGATCGGGGTGGATGCGGATTATCTGTTCGCCGTCAGCGTGGACGGCCCGGTCGAGGCGATCGTCGCGCCGGTGGAGGAGAGCGCCACCGGACAGGACCCGGGCTACCGCCACCGCATCGGCGAGTTCATCAGCCGGCTGATGCCGCGCAACGAGGAACAGCCGCGCGAGCCGGGCACCTTCGACACGCTGAACCAGGCGATGGACCTGATGCAGGCCAACCTGGCGCGGCTGCGCCTGGCCGCGTACGAGCCGGACCTGCTGATCACCCTGCCGCGCAACATCGCCAGCGTCTACGAGTTCTACCGCGCCCGCGAACTGATCGAGCGCGGCCGCCTGCAGACGCGCAAGGCGCTGGCCGAGTGGCCGCACACGGGCACGCCGCTGCGCGCAACCTGAGCGGGTCACGCGGCACGTCGACTTCCCCGCTCCTCAAGACCGTGGCCATCCTCAAGGCGATCAGCGCGGCCCGTGCGTGTGCAGCCAGTGCTGCAGGTAGTCGCGCAGCACGAGGGCGCCGTTGTGCTCCTCGTCGCGGGCGCTGTAGATCAGGGTGACCGGGTGCCGCGCCGAGCGCTCGGCCAGCGGTTGCCAGTATTCGGCCAGTTCGTCGAGTTCACCGGCGTAGCGGTGGCGGAAGCCGTCCCAGCGTGCCGGTTCGTGGCCGAACCACTTGCGCAGCGCCGTGGAGGGCGCCAGCTCCTTCGCCCACTGGTCCAGCGGCACCTCTTCCTTCTTCATGCCGCGCGGCCACAGCCGCTCCACCAGCACGCGATAACCGTCCTCTTTCGCGGGCGCTTCGTACGCACGCTTGATCGCGAGGGCCATGGCGTTCTCCTGCAATGAAACGGGACAAGCATACGACCGCCGCGGCGACACCGCGTGATCGAGGTCAGCGTTCCTCGACCTGGGTCACCTTGCCCCGGCGCATCAGCCACGCCACGCCGCGCAGGTCGGCCAGGCCGACCCACAGCCGGTCCAGCATGCCGTACTTGGACACGCCGGCGGTGCGCGGGCGATGGCCGACCGGCACGCTCTGGCTCTGGAAACCGGCCCGCTTGACCAGCGCCGGCAGGTAGCGGTGCATGTGGTCGAAGTAGGGCAGGCGCAGGAATACCTCGCGCTCGAACAGCTTCAGCCCGCAACCGGTGTCGGGCGTGGCATCGCGCAGCATGCGCGAGCGCACCGCGTTGGCGATCTTCGAGGAGATGCGCTTGTTGAAACTGTCGCGGCGGGTGGTGCGCCAGCCGGCGAACAGCTTCACCTCGGCCGCCGCGGCGTCGCGCGCGGCGAGCAGCTTCGGGATGTCGGCCGGATCGTTCTGGCCGTCGCCGTCCAGCGTGGCGATCCAGCTGCCGCGCGCCGCGCGCACGCCGTTCCACACCGCCGTGCTCTGGCCGCTGCGGGTGACGTGGTGCAGCACGCGCAACTCGGGATGCTCCGCCTTCTGCGCTTCGAGCACGGCGCGACTGTCGTCGGACGAATCGTCGTCGACGTAGATCACTTCGTAGTCGGCCGTGCCACGCAAGGCAGCCGCGATTTCGGCCAGCAGCGGCGGGATGTTGTCGCGCTCGTTGAACACGGGGACGACGACGGAAAGTTGCGGCATGGGGCTGGCCTTTCAGCGGAAACGGGCACCGCGGACGGCGGCGAACGCGCAGTTTAATGCCTGCCGGCACGGACCGTCGGCACCGGATGCGAAAACCGGGTGTAATGAAATCCGCGTCCACCGGGTCATCTACCGCAGCCGGAATTGTCCGGCATCCACGGGAGAGACCCATGCAAGCCCAGACCATCCTCAGCTCCGCCTTGCTCAGCCTGCTCGCCGCCGGCGCGCTCGGCGCCGCCACGACCGCCCACGCCGCCGACAAGATGGCCGCCAGCGCCACGCAGAAGTGCTACGGCGTCAACGCCGCGATGAAGAACGACTGCCAGTCCCCGGGCCATTCCTGCGCGGGCCAGGACAGCAAGGCGCGCGATCCGCAGGCCTTCGTGGCGGTACCCGCCGGCCTGTGCGCCAAGCTCGATGGCGGTTCGCTGCAGGCCCACGCCGCCATGTCGCACGACGCCATGATGAAGAAGAGCTGACAGCCGTGCCCCCGTCACGCCCCGTGCGTGCGCAGCCGATCCCGACGAGTGTCGGGATCGGGCTGCGGCCGGCGCACGTCGCGCACGTGCTGCACCACCGGCCCGCCGTGCCGTTCTTCGAGCTGCACAGCGAGAACCTGTTCTGCGCCGGCGGCGCGCTGTGGGACGCGTTCGACGCGCTGCGCCGCGACTACCCGGTGAGCCTGCACGGCGTGGGCCTGTCGCTGGGTTCGGCCGATCCGCTCGATCCCGCCCACCTCGCCGCGCTGCGCGCGCTGGTGCAACGCGCCGAACCCGCACTGGTATCCGAGCACGTGTGCTGGGGCGCCATCGGCGGGCGCCACTACAACGACCTGCTGCCGCTGCCGTACACCGAGGAAGCGCTGAAGCTGATGGTGGCGCGCGTGGGCCAGTTGCAGGAAACGCTGGGCCGCCGCGTGCTGGTGGAGAACGTCTCCAGCTACATCCATTTCCGCCACTCGACCTTGAGCGAGTGGGAGTTCCTTGCCGCGCTCGCCGCGCGCAGCGGCTGCGGCCTGCTGCTGGACGTCAACAACGTCTACGTCAACAGCGTCAACCACGGCTTCGACGCGCAACGCTTCATCGACGGCATCCCCGCCGCCGCGGTGGGCGAACTGCACCTGGCCGGCTTCACCCGCAAGCAGGGGCTGGGCGGCGAACTGTTGATCGACTCGCACGACCAGCGCGTCGATGCCGCCGTGTGGGCGCTGTACGGCTACACGCTGGCCCGCCTCGGCGCGAAACCCACCCTGATCGAATGGGACCAGCACTTGCCCGATTTCGCCGTGCTGGAAGACGAGGCGCGGCTCGCCACGGAGCATCTCGATGTCGTCGCCGCCCTCGCTGCGTGAGCTGCAGCACGCGTTCGCCGGCGCCATCGTGGACGGCGCCGCGCCCGCGCTGGAGCCGTGGATCGCCACGCGCGGCATCGCGCCCGCCGCCCGCCTGCGCATCTATCGGAACGCCAACCTCGCGATCCACGTCGACGCGCTGGCCACCAGTTTCCCCGCGCTGCAACACCTGCTCGGCGAGGACTGCTTCGACGGCCTCGCCACCCGCCACGCCGCTTTCCGCGGCAACCGCAGCGGCAACCTGCAGGACTACGGCGCCGACTTCGCCGCGTTCGTGGCCGCGCAGCCGGAAACCGCGCCGTGGCCCTGGCTGGGTGACGTGGCGCGGCTGGAATGGCTGCGCCAGGAAGTCGCGCTGGCCGCCGATGCCACGCCCGCCGATGCCGCAGCCCTGGTCGCCGCGCTGGCCGACGCGGACCACCCGCCGCGGCTGCGGCCGTGCGTGCGCGCGCTGTCCTGCGCCTGGGCGGTGCTGGATCTTTGGCGTTGCGCGGAGGCGCCGGAACACGACGCCATCGACCCCGCCATGCCGCAATCCGTCTTGCTGTGGCGCGAAGGCAGCCAGGTCGCGATGCGCGCCATCGCACCTGCGCAGGCCGCGTTCGTGGAGGCGCTGCGGCATGAGTCATCGCTCGACCTGGCGCTCGCCGCCGCACAGCTGATCGACCCGCAGGCGCCGCCCGAAACCCTGCTGCGCCCCCTGCTCGAACACGCGCTGCTCGCCGCGTGATCCGTCATCCACTCATCCGGGAATCGTCCACATGAACACCACCGTCGCCATCGCCCGCTGGTCGCGTCTCACCGCGCAACTCGCGGTGCTCACCCCGCTCGCCCTGCTGCTGTTCCGCGTGTTCGTGGCGCTCGCGTTCTGGCGCGCCGGCACGGTGAAATGGGATGACCCCAGCGGCACGGCCTACCTGTTCGACAATGAATACCAGGTGCCCCTGCTCGCCCCCGCGCTGGCCGCCACGCTCGCCACCTGGACCGAACTGGTGCTGCCGTGGTTCCTCGCGCTGGGTCTCGGCACCCGCGTGGTCGCCGCCGTGCTGTTCGTCTACAACATCGTCGCGGTGGTCTCCTACCCGGCACTGTGGCCGAACGGCCTCTGGCACGGACTGATCGGCGGCGACTTCAATGACCACAAGGCCTGGGGGTTGATGTTGCTGGCCCTGGTGGCGCTCGGAGCAGGGCGGATCTCGGTGGACGCCGTGATGAGCCGGTTGTTCCGGTGACGGGGCGTCCCCTGCCCGTCGTGTCAGCGCGGACGAAAGGGCATGGACGCCAGCCGGTCGCCGCGAGTCCTTTTGATCAGGTGCCTGGAAGACTCAGGGTGCCAACCGGCCCGGCGCCTCGTTGACCGCGCGGCGCTGCGCGGTCTGCGCGCCGCCCTCTCCATCGATCGCCACCCGCCAGTGGCGTGCCACCGCGTCGAACGGGCGTGCACCGCCACGGTCGGTGAGCATCACCAGGGTGCCGTGTTGCAGCGGCACGATGCGGCCATGCCAGCCGTCACGCTGGAAGTCGCTGGCCTTGGCCACTTGCTTGTGCGGCAGGTAGAGCACGGCGACCGGGGTGCCGCCGACGCGGCTGACCAGGTGCACGGTCTTGTAGGGGCCGACCGGGCAGTCGTGCACGTAGGTGACGTCGACGGGGGCGGGGCCGCGCAGGCTGACGCCGCGCACGGCGAAGCCGGCGGCGATGGCGGGCGTACCGATGGGCTGGACGAGGTCGAGCGAGTGGATTTCGTCGGGCATGTGCGCGACGGCGAGCGCCGGCAGCGAGCGCGCATCCATCCGCTTCCAGCCGTAGCCGCCGAGGCCGAGCGCGAGCAGCAGCGAGGCGGCCAGCGCGAACGCCAGCTGGCGGCGACGGGTCTGCCGGTGGCGCTCGCCGGTGGCCTGGGCCAGCAGCACGCGCTCGGCGAGGCCTTCGGGCACGGGCACCTCGAAGGCGGCATGCAGTTCGCGCTCGAAGGCCTGGGCGCGCTCCCACGCGGCGGCGCAGGCGGCGCAGCGGTCGCGATGGGCGAGCAGTTCGGCAGCACGCGAGTGCGGTTCGGCGCCGAGGCGGCGGCGGAACTCAAGGCAATCCATGCTGCGCCTCCGGGCGGCCGCCCTGCAGGATGGATTTCAGCTTCTGCCGGGCGCGGAACAACTGGGTCATCACCGCGCCGGGCTGTTGGTCCAGCTCGGCGGCGATCTCGTCGCAACTCATGCCGCCCAGCACCTGCAGCAGCAGCGGTTCGCGGTACTTGTGCGGCAATCGGGACATGGCTTCACGCAGTTCGGCGGCATCGCCGTGGCGCTCGGGGCTGGCCCAGGCGGCGTCCTCGGCGAGGTTGTCTTCCAGCTCGACGGTATCCGGCGTCTTGCGCTCATGCAGCCGCGCGTGCTCGCGACGCAGGATGGTCAGCAGCCACGGCTTGGCGGACTCGGCCTCGCGCAGCGCGTCGAGGCTTTTCCACGCGCGCAGCAAGGTCTCCTGCACCAGATCCTGGGCCAGCGCATCCTGCCCGCACAGCCAGTAGGCGAAGCGGTACAGGTCGCCGGCGTGCGCGCGGGTCAGCGCCTCGAATTGACGTTGTCGGGAACTCACTGCCAGATAGACCGGCCCGGAGCGTTTCATCTTTCACCAAGGTCAGCGGATCTTGCCGAGGATGCCGTCGAGTTCGTCGTTGCTGTGGTAGTGGATCACCAGCTTGCCGCGGCCGCCCTTGCCCTGGGCCAGCTCGACGCGGGTGGCGAAGCGCTCGCCCAGTTCGCGCTCCAGCGCGCTGATGTTGGGATCGCGCGCGGGCGCGTGGCGGGCCTTGCCCTTCGGCGCGGTCTGCGCGCGGCGGGCGGCCTCCTCCAGCTCGCGCACGCTCCAGCCGAGGGTGACGGCCTGGCGCGCCAGCGGCACGGCGATGGACTCGTCCAGGGTCAGCAGGCAGCGGGCGTGGCCCATCTCCAGCTTGCCGTCGTCGAGCAGTTTCTTGATCGCCTCGGGCAGCTCGGTGAGCCGCAGCAGGTTGGACACCGCGGCGCGCGAACGCCCCACCGCGTCGGCGGCCTGCTGGTGGGTGAGTTCGAAATCCTCGATCAGGCGCTTGAGCGCATCGGCTTCTTCCAGCGGGGTGAGGTCCTGGCGCTGGATGTTCTCGATCAGCGCCATCGCCGGCACGGCCTGCTCGGCCACCTGCTTGATCAGCGCCGGGATCTCGCCCAGCTGCGCGCGCTGCGCGGCGCGCCAGCGGCGTTCGCCGGCGATCAGTTCGTAGCGGTGCTTGCCGATCTCGCGCACCACCACCGGCTGGATCAGGCCCTGCGCCTTGATCGAGGCAGCCAGCTCGTCCAGCGCCTCGTCGTTCCAGTGGCGCCGCGGCTGGTATTTGCCGGGCTGGATTTGCTGGATCGGCAGCGTGCGCAGCTCGCCCTCCTGCGCCAGCACCGACGGCGTGCCTTCGCCGTCGCCGCCGAGCAGGGCGTCCAGCCCGCGTCCCAATCCACGTTTTTTCGCTGCTGCCATGCCTCAGTCCTGGTGATTGGCGGCGGGTGCCTTGAGCAGCACGCCGTTGTGGTCGCCATGCGCGGCGGAGTCGACCTCGTCGGCCGGCTCGGCGCGCGGCGGCAGCCCGCGTTCGCGCCGGATCACCTCGCCGGCCAGGCCGATGTAGGCGATCGCGCCACGCGAGCTGCGGTCGTACAGGTGGATCGGCTGGCCGTGGCTCGGCGCCTCGGCCAGGCGCACGTTGCGCGGGATGATCGAGCGCAGCACCTTGTCGCCGAAGTGCTGGGTGAGCTGGGCGGAGACCTCGTTGCCGAGGTTGTTGCGCACGTCGTACATGGTGCGCAGCAGGCCCTCGATCTCCAGTTTCGGATTGAGCCGATGGCGCACCGCCTTGACCGTGTCGAGCAGGCTGGACAGGCCCTCCAGCGCGAAGTACTCGCACTGCACCGGGATCAGCACGCCGTCGGCGGCGGTCAGCGCGTTGAGGGTGAGCAGGTTGAGCGAGGGCGGGCAGTCGATCAGGATGGTGTGGTACTTGTCCGCGACCTTGGCCAGCACGTCCTTCAAGCGGTGCTCGCGGGCCAGCGCGTCCATCAGTTTCAGCTCGGCGGCGGTGAGGTCGCCGTTGCCCGGCAGCACGTCGTAGTGCGCCTCGGTGGGCACGATCGCCGCGCTGATCTCCACCTCTTCCAGCAGTACCTCGCAGCCGCTCGGGCCGATCTGGCGCTTGTCGATGCCCGAGGCCATGGTGGCGTTGCCCTGCGGGTCGAGATCCACCAGCAATACCTTGCGCTTGGCCGCCGCAAGCGCAGCGGCCAGGTTGACGGCCGTGGTGGTCTTGCCGACGCCGCCCTTCTGGTTGGCGACAGCGATGATGCGGGCCATGGATCGAAGGCATTCCGTTCGCGAAGGACGGCTAGATTAGCATTGCCGCCCGGGCTTGCCTGCCCCGGCCGGACCGCTCTGCCGCCGGTGGCGGCGGGGATCACGCTGCTGGGCGATCCGGGCTCAGTTGCCGATCCGCGCGCCGCTGGCGCCATCGAACAGGTGCAGGTACGGATGCGACAGGCCCAGCGCGACCAGGCTGCCGGGCTCGGGCAGGGGGCGTGGCGGTACCCGCGCCACCAGCACCTGGTCGCCGAAGCGCAGGTTCAGGAAGACCTCGTTGCCCACCGGCTCGACCACCTCCAGTCGCGCCTGCAAGGCCGCACCGGCGGGGTCCGGCTGCAGGTGTTCCGGGCGCACGCCCAGCACCACCTCGCGATCGCACCAGGCCGCCCAGGCGGGATCGGGCAGAAGGTCGCCCAGCACCAGCTCGCCCGCGGCGCAGCCCAGCCGCCAGCCCTCGTGCCGGCGCAGCGTGCCGCGGAGCAGGTTCATCGCCGGGCTGCCGAGGAAGCCGGCCACGAACATGTTGGCGGGCCGGTCGTACAGCGCCATCGGCGTGTCGATCTGCTGGATCACGCCGCCATCCAGCACCACGATGCGCTGGCCCAGGGTCATCGCCTCGATCTGGTCGTGGGTCACGTAGATCATGGTGGCACCGAGCTGGCGGTGGAGCCGGGCGATCTCCACCCGCATCGACAGGCGCAGCCTCGCGTCGAGGTTGGACAGCGGCTCGTCGAGCAGGAACACCTGCGGCTCGCGCACCAGCGCGCGGCCCAGCGCCACCCGCTGGCGCTGGCCGCCGGACAAGGCGGCCGGGCGCGCCGCCAGCCGCGACTGCAGCCCCAGCGACTCGGCCACTACCGCCACCTTCTGCGCGATCTCGGCCCGCGGCCGGCCGCGCAGCTTCAGCCCGAAGCCCAGGTTCTCGGCCACCGTCATGTGCGGGTACAGCGCGTAGTTCTGGAACACCATCGCGATGTCACGGTCCTTCGGCGCCACCTCGTTGACCACGCGGCCGCCGATGCGCAGCGTGCCGTCGCTGATCGGTTCCAGCCCGGCGATCATGCGCAGCAAGGTCGTCTTGCCGCAGCCGGACGGCCCGACCAGCACCAGCAATTCGCCGTCGGCCACGGTGAAGCTGGCGCCGGCGACCGCGACGTGGCCGTCGGGGTAGACCTTGCGCAGGCGATCGAGTTGAACCTCGGCCATCGGCATCTCCACAGCGGTGGCCGGCTCGGCCGCGGCGCCGGCGCTTCGCAGGCCGGCGGGCATTGGGCTATTCTGCCCATGTAAGCGTTTACATCAAAGCGCGGGCCTCAGAGCTTGTGAAGAAAACCACTTCCTGTGGTTTTCTTCTATCGCGAGTCCGGTACACGCCCGGACTCGCTCACGCGAATCAGGCACTTGCGTGCCCGATCCGCGTCCGGCCATCCATGGCCGGGCTTCGAGGTTGAAAGAGCACAACCTCTCAGGGAACCCCATGACCGCACCCCGATTCGTTTTTCCCGACGGTTTCCATTGGGGCGCCGCCACTTCCGCCTACCAGATCGAAGGCTCGCCGCTGGCCGACGGCGCCGGCCCCAGCATCTGGCAGCGCTTCGCGCATACGCCCGGGATGATGGCCAACGGCGACACCGGCGACGTCGCCTGCGACCACTACCGCCGTTACCGTCAAGACGTGCAGCTGATGAAGGCGTTGGGCCTCGATGGCTACCGCTTCAGCATCAACTGGGCGCGCGTGCTGCCCGAGGGCACCGGCCGGGTCAATCCAAAGGGGCTGGACTTCTACTCGCGGCTGGTCGACGAGCTGCTGGAGCACGGCATCGCGCCGAACGCCACGCTGTTCCACTGGGACCTGCCGGCGGCGCTGGACGACCGCGGCGGCTGGCTCAACCGCGACAGCGCGCACTGGTTCGCCGAGTACGCCGAGGTCATGTTCAAGGCGCTGGACGACCGCGTGCCGCGCTGGTCCACGCTCAACGAACCCTGGGTGGTCACCGACGGCGGCTACCTGCACGGCGCGCTGGCGCCCGGACACCGCAACAAGTACGAGGCGCCGATCGCCGCGCACAACCTGATGCGCGCCAGCGGCGCCGGCATCCAGGCCTATCGCGCGCACGGCAGGCACGAGATCGGCGTGGTGTTCAACATCGAGCCGAAATACCCGTATTCCGAAGGCGCCGAAGACATGGCCGCCACCGCTCGCGCGCACGCCTACATGAACCGGCAGTTCGCCGACCCCGCGCTGCTGGGCAGCTATCCGGAGCAGCTCAAGGAGATCTTCGGCGCCGCATGGCCGGATTTCCCGGCAGAGGATTTCGCGCTGACCCGCCAGCGCGTCGATTTCGTCGGCATCAACTACTACACGCGCGCGGTGGTCCGGCACGACCCGGACGCGTATCCGCTGCGCGCGGTGTCGGTGCGCCAACCCAACCGCACCCACACCGAAACGGGCTGGGAGGTCTACGCGCAGGGGCTGACCGACACCCTGGTCTGGTTCAAGCAGCGCTACGGCGACATCCCGCTGTACATCACCGAGAACGGCTCCGCCTTCTACGACCCGCCGGTCGCCGAAGGCGCCACCGTGGACGACCCGCTGCGCTGCGACTACCTGCGCAAGCACCTGCGCGCGCTGCATGCCGCGATCGCCGCAGGGGTGAACGTGCAGGGCTATTACGCCTGGTCGCTGCTGGACAACCTGGAGTGGTCGCTGGGCTACGCCAAGCGCTTCGGCCTCTACCACGTCGACTTCGCCACCCAGCAGCGCACCGCCAAGGCCAGCGCGAAGCTGTACGCGCAAGTGATCGCGAGCAACGGCGCGGTGCTGGACGAGTAGCCGTCCACCGGCACGCCCGACGACCGGCGTGCAGGGCGGGCAATGCCCGCCGGCTCTTGGTGCCGGGGAGGAACGACGGGCAGTGCCGTCCTACGCGCGACCGAGCACCAGCAGATGGCGTTCGGCGGGCAGGCCGGGCACATGGAGTTCGTGCGTGGCACGCACGATGAAGCCGTCCGGGATCCCCGCCAACTCGTCGTCCGGCAGCTTCCCCTTCATCGCCAGCCAGGTCCCTTGCGGTGCCAGCAGGTGGCCGCCCCAGGCCAGCATGTCGGCAAGGCTGGCGAAGGCGCGCGCGGTGATGCAGTCGAACTGGCCGGCGACGTCTTCCACCCGTGCCTGTTCGGCGCGCACGCCCTCCAGTTTCAGGCTGCGGATCGCCTCGCGCAGGAAGCGCACCTTCTTGCCGTTGGAGTCCACCAGCAGGATCTGCCGGCCCGGCGCGGCGATCGCCAGCACGATGCCGGGCAGGCCGGGGCCGGTGCCGAGGTCGGCCAGGCTGTGACCCTGCACGAACGGCAGGATCGCCAGCGAATCGAGCAGGTGGCGGGTCACCATCTCGGTCGGTTCGCGCACCGCGGTGAGGTTGTAGGCGCCGTTCCAGCGTTCGAGCAGGGCGAGATAGTCGAGCAGGCGCGGCACCGCATCGGCAGGCAGTTGCAGGCCCAGCGCGGCAATGCCCTGTTCGAGTTGTGCCTGCAAGGCGTCGCGCGCGGCCATCGGCCATCAGTCCTGTGGGAAAGCGGTCGGCAAGTATCCCGGCAAGCCCGCCGCAACGCCAGCAGCCGGGGCAAAAGAAAGCCCGCCGAAGCGGGCTCGAAGTGGAGCAAATCCCCTGCGGCGCGGCGCTCTGCGGGCGCCTGGCGCGATGCGATGCTCAGGCGGCGTCGAGATCGACCCGGGTGACCATCATGCCGCGCTCGCGCAGCACGTGATTCAACGATTGCTTGACCCGCGCGCCCAGATCGCGCCGATCGACCGCCTCGGTGGCGGGTTCGTCACGCAGCGCGGCTTGCGCGCCATGGCGGATCAGCTGGTCGACCTGCTCGAACACGGCGTCGGCGCGTTCCGGCTCCAGCACCTGCCAGTACACCGTGCCGCGCACGTCGCGCGGCCCCAGCGGCGCCTGCAGCTGCAGGGTCTGGCCGGACAGATTGATCTTGTGCGCGACCCGGTCGAGCAGCGGCAGCACCAGATGCGTGCCGGCCGGCAGCAGCCGGCGCGGCTTGCCATGACGGTAGATGCTGTAGACCAGACCCTCCGGCACGCGCCGCACGGCGCTGGCGAACAGCACGGCGAGCAAGGCAACAATGAGGGTGGACAGCATGGTCATGGTCGTGAAATCAGTAACTTGAGATTGGTTTATTCGTCTGATACTGGAACTGAAGGATACAATCGATTGACTCTGTGTGACTTAACCGCGGTTTAACGCGCGGATGAATCTTTAACAAGACGCCGAAAACAAGTCAAGAGCGCGTCGTCGGATCGGTGAAGCTGTCGACGACACGGGAGGACACGAACGGCCGCGCTGCGTCAGTTTTCACTCCGGTTCGGTCGCGCGCGGCCCGCTTTTCCTCCTTCCCCGGGAATCAAGCATCGAACTTGCCAAAACACGGGGTATCCGCAGCCAAGGCGCAGCGGCGTGGCGTCCGTCACGTTCGAGGGGGCGGCCGATCGGCCACGCCGGCCCGTCGGCGCCGCATGCCGTTGCCGTGGCGCAGCAAGGCAGTGCCTGGAGCGGCAAGCGGGCCGCTCTGACGTTTCGCCGGGATTTCCCGCCGGGCTGCCGCCTGCGCGCTGCTGCGACGCAGCACAAGTCGCCGCAACAAGCCCTTTACAAGTCCGCATGAAAACGTTTACGTTGGCGCCACCCAAGGGTTGGCGAACCCGGCGGAAACATTCCCATGGCGGCAGCAACCATCAAAGACGTGGCGCGCGAGGCCCGGGTGTCGGTGGCCTCGGTGTCGCGCGCGCTCAATGGCGGCGGCGGCGTCACCGCGGCCACCAGCGCGCGCATCCACGCCGCCGCCGAGCGCCTGCAGTACATCCCGCATGCAGCGGCGCGCATGCTGATCACCCGCCGCACGCACACTGTCGGCGCCCTGCTGCCCGACCTGTACGGCGAGTTCTTTTCCGAGTTGATCCGCGGCATCGACCTGGCGGCGCGTGCGCGCGGCCTGCACCTGCTGGTATCCAGCTCGCACGGTGGCGCGACCGAAGCGGCCGCGGCGGTGCGCTCGATGCAGGGGCGCGTCGACGGCCTGCTGATCCTGTCCGAACGGGTCGACACGGCGTTCCTGCGCGCCAACCTGCCCAAGGCGCTGCCGGTGGTGCTGCTCAACAGCGCGGTGAGCGGGCCGGCGTTCCACGTGATCAACATCGACAACCACGGCGGCGCGGTGGCGATGGTGCGGCACCTGCTGCAGGCCGGCCATCGCAGCGTGGCGCTGATCGCCGGGCCGCCCGGCAACTTCGACGCCAGCGAACGCGAGCGCGGCTATCGCGAGGCGATGGCCAGATACGCCCCGCGCGCGGCATTGACCGTGGTGGCCGGCGACTTCACCGAGGAATCGGGCTATCGCGCCGGCCAGCAGCTGCTGGCGCGGACGAAGCGGCCGGCGGCCGTGTTCGCCGCCAACGACATGATGGCGGTGGGCTGCCTGGCGGCGTTCAAGGACGCCGGCGTGCAGGTGCCGGAGGACATCGCACTGGCCGGCTTCGACGATATCCCGATCACCCGCTACGTGACACCGGCCCTGACCACGGTGCGCGTGCGCATTGCCGACTTCGGCCGTCTCGCGCTGGAGCGCCTGGCCGACGTCGTCGAACACCCCGGGCAGGAAACACCTTCCGCCGACACGCTCGGTTTTGAAATCGTGGTTCGCGACACCTGCGGCGGAAACAAACCAGAAAAGAACTCCTGAACGTCTCAGCAAGCTGCCCGGGGAGGGGAGCGATGAAAACCTCAACGCAATTCAAGAAGAACCTGCTGGCCGGATTGATCGGCACCGCCGTCACCTCGCTGGTGGCGCTGCCGGGCACCTCGTTCGCACAGGCCGCGTACGCCACCTTGCGCGGCAAGGCGGCGCCGAACACCCAGGTCACCGCGGTCAACCCGGCCACCGGCAGCACCCGTCAGACCACCTCCAGCGCCGACGGCAGCTACGCGATCACCGGCCTGCAGCCAGGCACCTGGCGCATCGACGCCGGCCCGGGCACGGCACAGACCGTGACCCTCACGGTCGCCTCCACCTCCACCCTGAACTTCACCAGCGCGGCGCCCAGCGCCGCCAACGCGGTGACGCTCGGCGGCGTCACGGTGACGGCCAGCGTGCTGCCCGACGTGACCACGCCGGAGGTGGGCTCGACCGTGTCGCTGCATCAGATCGACACCATTCCGCAGCTGACGCGCAACTTCCTGGAGTTCGCCGACACCGTGCCGGGCATGGTGTTTTCGGTCGGTTCCAATGGCAACACCTCGCTGCGCGGCGGTGCGCAGAACGACGCTTCGACCAACGTCTACATCGACGGCGTAGGCCAGAAGAGCTACTTGTTCGGCGGCCCCAGCGGCCAGTTCGCCACCCAGGGCAACCCGTTCCCGCAGTTGGCGATCGGCGAGTACAAGGTGATCACCTCCAATTACAAGGCGGAGTACGGCCAGATCTCCAGCGCCGCGGTGACCGCGCAGACCAAGTCCGGCACCAATGAGTTCCACGGCGAGGTGTTCGGCCGCTACACCAGCGACAAGTACCGCGCGCGCACGCCGAGCGAGAACGCGGCGAACAAGAAGACGCCCTCGGACGAGAAGGAGTTCGGCTTTGCGCTGGGCGGGCCGATCGTGCAGGACAAGGCGCACTTCTTCATCACCTACGAAGGCAAGCGCTTCGACCGGCCGATCACCGTGGTGCCCGCGGCCGACGCGGTGCCGGCGATTCCCGGTTTGCCGGCCGACATCGCCAGCCAGTTCGGCCCGGCCAACATCCCGTTCACCGAGAACCTGTATTTCGGCAAGGTTGACTGGGAGCCGACCGACCGCGACCGCTTCGAGCTGAGCGCGCAGATCCGCAAGGAGGACCAGAGCGGCGGCATCGGCGGCCAGAACGCGAAATCGGCCAGCTTCTCGGTGGTCAACGACGACAAGCGCTACGACCTGCGCTGGCAGCACAGCGGCTATTCGTACTTCAATGAACTGCTGGCCACCTACGAGGACTCCAACTACGCGCCCACCGCGCTGAACTACGGCAACGGCGCCATCTACACCTACCAGCCCGCGGCCAACCAGACCGCCACCCTGATCAACACCGGCGCGGCCAACCCGCTGGCCACGCAGAACAAGGGGCAGAAGGGTCCGGCGATCGAGGACAACCTCACCTTCAACGACCTGCAGTGGCACGGCGACCACGTCATCAAGCTGGGCGTGAAGCAGAAGTGGGTCACGCTGCACTCCGCCGATGCGGCCGACGTCAATCCGCAGTTCTATTACGACGTCACGCCCACCGGCACCAACGCGCAGCCCTATCAGGTGTTCTTCACCAAGCCGGTCACCGGCCTGGGACTGTCGCCCACGGTGACCACCAAGGACAAGCAGTTCGGCGCCTATATCCAGGATGACTGGGCGATCAACGAGCACCTGATCCTGAACCTCGGTGTGCGCTGGGACTACGAGAGCACGCCGTCCTATCTCGACTTCGTCACCCCGGCCAACGTGGTGGCGGCGTTCAACAGCCAGGACCCGAACGCACCGGCCGGACAGACCTACGCGCAGTCGCTGGCCAAGGGCGGCATCGATGTCAACGACTACATCAGCAACGGCCACAACCGCAGCGCCTACAAGGGCGAGTGGCAGCCGCGGCTGGGCTTCTCCTACGACATCGATGCTGACCAGGCACACGTGATCCACGGCGGCGCCGGCCGCTCCTACGACCGCGACCTCTACAACTACCTGCAGCTGGAAACCACCAAGGCCGCGCTGCCGCAGTTCCGCTTCTACTTCGCCGACCCGGTCACCGGACTGTGCTACCAGGGCCGCACGCCGTGCGTGCCGTTCGATCCGGCCTACCTCAACGGCTTGTCGAACGTGCAGCAACTGGCCTCGGCCAGCAACGCCGGTACCGAGATCGACGTGCTCAACAACCACCTCAAGGCGCCGTACTCCGACCAGTTCAGCATCGGCATGGCCAACCGCCTGGGCGACTGGCAGACCGACGCCACGGTAACCCGCGTGATCAGCCACGACGGCTTTGCCTTCACGCTGGGCAACCGCTACCCGGACGGCAGCTTCTGGAAGAACGCCAGCCAGCCGTGGGGCAACGGCGTGCCCGGCTTCGGCAGCCTGATCGTGGGCAACAACGGCATCGGCACGCGCACCACCCAGGTGCTGCTGTCGGCGACCAAGCCGTACACGCCCGAATCGCGCTGGGGCGCCACCTTCGCCTACACCTATACCGACGCCAAGCAGAACCGCGACATCAACGAACACTACGCGTTCGACGCGGCGACGATCCAGGATTACCCGTACATCCTGTCCAACGCGGCGGCCAAGCACCGCTTCGTGGCCACCGGCGTGATCGACGGCCCGTGGGGCATCACCGTGTCGGCCAAGCTGACCCTGGCCACGCCGATCCCGTTCAACGGCTTCGCCTGCTACTCCGGCGCATCCGGCCAGTTGTTCCCCAGCGGCAGTCGCTGCGCACCCTACGGCACCGAACCGCAGGGCAACGGCAAGTTCCTGCTCGGCGGCAAGATCTTCGGCTACCGCAGCGTGGACTTCCAGGCGACCAAGCACTTCGACGTGCACGGTCTGGATTTCTATGGCCGCCTGGATCTGATGAACGCCTTCAACTTCAAGAACTACAGCGACCTGATGTTCCCCAACAACACGATCGGCACGCTCAGCCCGGTCACCTACAACCCCACCGGCAACATCACCTTCGTGCCGCGCACGATCAAGTTCGAGATCGGCATGAAGTTCTGAGCCACGCGGCGTGCGGCCGGAGACGGCCGCACGCCGGCATTCTTCGCGCGGCCCGCCGGTCGGGCCGCGCACCGACCACGCAGTCGCGTCCGCCAACACCGGAACCGCCATGGCCGAATCGTGCATCAGGAACGTCGTGATCGTCGGCGGCGGCACCGCCGGCTGGATGACCGCCGCCGCGCTGGCGCGCACGTTCGGCGCTCAGCTCGCGGTGCGCCTGGTCGAGTCGAGCGAGATCGGCACGGTCGGCGTCGGCGAGGCCACCGTGCCGCACCTGAAGCTGTTCAACAACCTGCTGCAGATCGACGAGATCGAGTTCATCCGCCGGACCAGCGCCACCTTCAAGCTGGGCATCCAGTTGAACGACTGGCATCACCTCGGCGATTCCTACATCCACGGCTTCGGCACCACCATCGGTCGCGGCCTGGGCCTGCTGCCGTTCCACCAGTACTGGCTGAAGGCCGCCCGCGCCGGCCGCGCCGGGCCGCTGGGCGACTACACCGTGCACACGCTGGCCGCGCCGCGCGGCAAGTTCATGTCTTCGGCCAGCGACGTGCCGCGGGATTCGCCGCTGGCGGACATCCCGTACGCCTATCACATGGACACCGCCCGCTATGCGCTCTTCCTGCGCGAGTACGCCGCGGCGCGCGGGGTGCGCCGCACCGAGGGCAAGGTGGCCGAGGTCAAGCTGCGGCCCGACGATGGCTTTGTCGAATCGGTGGTGCTGGAAGGCGGTGAAGTCGTCGCCGGCGACCTGTTCATCGACTGCTCCGGTTTCCGCGGCCTGCTGATCGAACAGGCGCTGCACACCGGCTACATCGAGTTCAAGGACTGGCTGCCGTGCGATCGCGCGGTCGTCGTGCGCACCGAAAGCGTCGGTCCACCGCCGCCGTTCACCCGCGCCAACGCGCAGGCCGCCGGTTGGCAATGGCGCATCCCGCTGCAGCATCGCACCGGCAACGGCCACGTCTATTCCAGTGCCTACATCAGCGACGACGAGGCCACCGCCACGCTGTTGCGCAACATCCAGGGCCGGCCGTTGGGCGAGCCGTTCCAGCTGCGCTTCACGGCGGGCATGCGGCGCAAGCTGTGGAACCGCAACGTGGTCGCGATCGGCCTGTCCGGCGGCTTCATGGAGCCGCTGGAATCGACCGGCATCCACCTGATCCAGATGGGCATCACCCGCCTGCTCGGCCTGTTCCCGCGCGACGGTTTCGACCCGGTGCTGAGCGAGCGCTACAACGCACAGCTGAAGTTCGACACCGAGCGCATCCGCGATTTCCTGATCCTGCATTACCACGCCACCGAGCGCGAGGACACGCCGTTCTGGCAGCAGTGCCAGCACATGTCGGTGCCGCCGTCGCTGCAGGACAATATCGACCTGTTCGCCGACAGCGGCCGCTTCTTCCGCAACGCCGACGAACTGTTCGCCGAGATCAGCTGGGTGCAGGTGATGATCGGCCAGGGCATCGTGCCGCGCAGTTGGCATCCACTGGTCGACCAGGTGCCTGAGACCGACCTGTACCGCTTCGTCGACGACGTGGCCCGGCTGATGGCCGATTGTGTGGAGGTGATGCCCAGCCACCAGGCCTTCATCGATCGTCACTGCGCGATCGCCAGGGCCGGCTGACACGACTCGCCGCGGGCGGCCACCGCGCCTGCATCTGCCGCATTTTCACGACAGGCTGTACCCATGGTTCTTCGACGTTTCCGCTCTCTCCTCGCCACGCTGGTCCTGACCCTGGCGTTTACCGCCTTCGGCGCGTTCGCGCCCGTCGCGGCACAGGGCACCACCACCGCCACGCGCCACGCGCCGCTGGCCTTCACCGCCCTCCCTGCCGACCAGCAGGCGCAACTGGACGAGCTGGAACACCGCACCTTCCAGTTCTTCTGGGACACCACCAATCCGGTCAACGGGCTGGCACCGGACCACTGGCCGGGGCAGTCGTTCTCCAGCATCGCGGCGGTGGGTTTCGGCCTGACGGCCTACGGCATCGGCGCCGAACGGGGCTGGATCAACCGCGACCAGGCGGTCAAGCGAACCCTGGTGACCTTGCGCTTCTTCGCCGACTCGCCGCAGAACGCCAGCGAGGATGACGCCACCGGCTACCGCGGCTTCTACTACCACTTCCTCGACATGCAGACCGGCTTGCGCCACGGTCGCGGCGTCGAGCTGTCCAGCATCGACACCACCTTGCTGCTCGGTGGCGTGCTGTTCGCGCAGTCGTACTACGACCGCGACACGCCGCCGGAAAAAGAGATTCGCGCGCTCGCCGACATGCTCTACAAGCGCGTCGACTGGCCGTGGATGCAGGCACGCCCGCCGCTGGTCAGCATGGGCTGGACCCCCGGCGGCAAGTTCATCCCTCACGACTGGGAGGGCTACAGCGAGGCGAACCTGCTCTACATCCTGGCGCTGGGCTCGCCCACCCATCCGCTGCAGCCCGCGGCGTGGCACGCGTGGACGCGCACCAACCCGCGCTACTGGGGCACGCTCTACGGCGAAACCTTCCTGACCTTCGGGCCACTGTTCGGCCACCAGTACAGCGCCGCGTGGATCGACTTCCGCGGCATCCGTGACGACTTCATGCGCCAGCACGATTCGGATTATTTCGAAAACGGCCGCCATGCGGTGCTGTCGCAACGCAACTACGCGATCGCCAATCCGGCGGGCTGGACCGGTTACGGCGAGAACCTGTGGGGGCTGACGGCCAGCAACGGCCCGGGCCACTTCGGCATCGTCACGGACGGGCGCGAGCGGCGCTACTTCGGCTACTCCGCGCGCGGCGTGGGCCTGCGCCACGTGGTCGATGACGGTACCATCGCGCCCACGGCAGCGCTGGGCTCGATCGCCTTCGCGCCGGACCTGGTGGTGCCGGAGTTCCTGCACATGAAACAGCGCTACGGCAAATACATCTACGCGAAGTACGGCTTCCGCGACGCGTTCAACCTGACCCTGCGCGATCCCGACGCGCCGCTGCGCACCGGCCTGGTGATTCCCGGCTTCGGCTGGGTCGACACCGAGTACCTGGGCATCGACCAGGGCCCGATCCTGCTGATGCTGGAGAACTGGCGCAGCGGCCTGGTGTGGAAAGTGATGAAGCGCAACCCGTATGTGCGCAAGGGCCTGCAGCAGGCCGGCTTCCGCGGTGGCTGGCTGTCACGGGCGGCGGCCACACCGTGAGCCGGCGGCGCTGGCGACTGCTGGCGCCGGCGCTGTTGCTGGTCGGCATCGCTGCCTGCCGGGGCGATCACGATGATCGCCACACACTGACCTTCTGGGCGATGGGCCGCGAGAGCGAGGCGGTGGCGCAGCTGATGCCGGCGTTCGAGCGCGAACACCCGGACATCCGCGTCGACGTGCAGCAACTGCCGTGGAAGGCGGCGCACCAGAAGCTGCTCACCGCGATCGCCGGCGACACCACGCCGGACGTGGCCCAGCTGGGCAACACCTGGCTCGCCGAGATGTGCGCGCTGGATGCGCTCGAACCGCTGCAGCCGTACGTCGAACGCTCGCGCGTGGTGCAGCCGGCGGATTACTTTCCCGGCATCTGGGCCACCAACCGCATCGACGGCACCCTGGTCGGCATCCCCTGGTATGTCGACACGCGGCTGCTGTTCTACCGCAAGGACCTGCTCGCCGCCGCCGGCTTCGACACGCCGCCGCGCGACTGGGCCGCGTGGTCGCGGCAGCTTGCCGCGTTGCAGGCGCATGCTGCGCCCGATCACTACGCGATCCTGCTGCCGACCAACGAGTTCGAGCAGCTGCTGTCGCTGGCCCTGCAGCAGGACGAACCGCTGCTGCGCGACGGCGGCCGCTACGGCAATTTCGAAAGCGCCGGATTCAAGCGCGCGCTGGCGTTCTACGTGGAGCGGTTCAAGCGCCACGAAGCGCCGCTGCTGGCCAACACCGAAGTGCCCAACCCATGGGCCGAGGTCGGCCGCGGTGTGTACGCGTTCTACTTCTCCGGGCCATGGAACATCGGCGAGTTCCGCCAGCGCCTCCCGGCGTCCCGGCAGGACGAATGGGCGACCGCGCCGCTGCCTGGTCCGCACGGCCCCGGTGCCGGCATCGCCAGTGGCTCCAGCCTGGTGATCTTTCGCCACTCGCCGCGCAAGGCGCAGGCCTGGTTGCTGATCGAATACCTGTCGCGCCCCGAGGTGCAGCAGCAGTTCTATGCGTTGCTGGGCGACATGCCGCCGCGCCGTTCGGCGTGGCGGGGCGACGCGCTGCGTGGCGATCCCGCGGTACAGGCATTCCACGAGCAGCTGGAACGGGTCAAGCCGACCCCGCCGGTGCCGGAATGGGAGCGCATCGTCACCGAGATGCAGCTGGTCGCCGCGCGCGCGGCCCACGGCGAGCTCACCGTGGACCAGGCCGCCGCCGAGATCGACCGCCGCACCGACGCGATCCTGGCCAAGCGGCGCTGGATGCTCGACCGCGCCGGGCGCGCGCGATGAGCCGCGCGCGCACCGCCTGGCTGTTCCTCACCCCGGCGCTGCTGGTGCTGGGCGTGTTCTTCTTCGTGCCGGTGCTGGGCGCGCTGGGCCTGAGCCTCACCGATTACGACCTGTACGCGCTGGCCGACATCCGCAACCTGCGCTTCGTCGGCCTGCACAACTATGGGGAGCTGCTGCAGCGGCCGCTGTTCTGGACCGCGCTGGGCAACACGTTCTACTTCGTGGTTGTCGGCGTGCCGCTGTCGATCGGCGCCTCGCTGGGCACCGCACTGCTGCTCAACTCGCCGCTGGCGCGGATGAAGGCGTTCCATCGCACCGTGCTGTTCGCCCCGGTGGTGACCACCGTGGTGGCGGTGGCGGTGATCTGGCGCTACCTGTTCAACACCAGGTACGGGCTGGTGAACCATGCACTGGCCGTGCTGGGGCTGAACCCGGTGGACTGGCTGGGCGATCCGCACTGGGCGATGCCGACGATCATCGCCTTCGCGGTGTGGAAGAACTTCGGCTACAACATGATCATCCTGCTGGCCGGCCTGCAGGCGGTCCCGCCGGAGCTGTACGAGGCGGCGCGCATCGACGGCGCCTCGCGCTGGCGGCAGTTCCGCCACATCACCCTGCCGATGCTGCGGCCGACCATGGTGCTGGTGATGGTGCTCACCGTGGCCGGCTATTTCCAGCTGTTCGCCGAGCCCTACGTGATGACCGAAGGCGGGCCGCTGCAAAGCACCACGAGCGTGCTCTACCTGATGTACGACGACGGCTTCAAGTGGTGGAACTTCGGCGTGGCCTCGGCCGTCGCCTTCGCCTTGTTCGGCATCATCCTGGCGGTGACCATGCTGCTGTTGCGACTGGCGCGACGCGGGGCGGCGGCATGAACCCGCGCCTCGCCCGGTGGCTGGTCAACGGCGCCTTGTTCGGCTGCGCCGCGGTGGCCGTGCTGCCGCTGCTGTGGATGCTGTCGGCCTCGCTGATGCCGGCCGGCAGCGCCAGCTCGCTGCCGCCGCCGCTGCTGCCCGCGCAACCCACGCTGGACAACTACCGTGCGCTGTTCGCCCGTGCCGGCATGGGCCGCTACCTGCTCAACAGCCTGGCGATCTCCGGCGCGATCGCCGCGCTGGCGCTGGTGTGCAACCTGATGGCCGGCTACGCCTTCGCCAAGCTGCGCTTCGCCGGGCGCGAGCGCCTGTTCCGCGCGCTGATCGGCGCGCTGCTGATCCCCGCCCAGGTGGCGATGCTGCCGCTGTTCCTGCTGCTGAAATATGCCGGCCTGGTCAACAGCTACGCCGGCGCGATCGTGCCGGGCATGGCCACGCTGTTCGGCATCTACCTGGTGCGCGAGTTCGCCCGCAGCGTGCCGGACGAGTTGCTGGAAGCGGCGCGCATCGACGGCGCCGGCGAGTGGCGCATCTTCGTGCAGATCATGCTGCCGCTGCTCAAGCCGGTGATGGTGACGCTGACCGTGTTCACCTTCCTCGCCGCCTGGAACGATTTCATGTGGCCGCTGATCGTGCTGACCGGCCAGGAGCACTACACCCTGCCACTGGCGCTGGCCTCGCTGGTGCGCGAACACAGCGAGGACACCGAACTGATGATGGCCGGCTCGGTCGTCACCGTGCTGCCGGTGCTGGTGCTGTTCCTGGCGCTGCAGCGGCATTACCTGCAGGGGTTGTTGCTCGGGAGCGTGAAGGGGTGAGAGCGCCCGCTTTAATGGAGTGACGCAAGGAGCGCTTTATCTGATTAGAACCGGCCCGCCCGGAAATCCGCGATCGCCTCGTGGATCTGCGCCTGGGTGTTCATCACGAACGGACCGTAGCGGGCCACCGGTTCGTTCAGCGACTTGCCGGCGACGACCAGCAGGCGCGAGGGTTTGTCACCGCCGGCCAGCTGCAATTGTTCGCCATCGGACAGCACGCCCAGCTCGCTGCGTTGCAGCCGTTCGCCACCGACCAGCGCCGATTCGCCCTCGAACACGTAGGCGAAACCGTGGTGGCCGACGGGCAACGCCAGCGCGAACCACGCACCGGGCTGCAGGCTGACGTCGAGATACACCGGCGCGGTGGCGATGCCTTCGACCGGTCCGGTGGCGCCGGCCAGCTCGCCCGCGATCACCTTGACCTCGACGCCGTCGGCCGGATGCACCACCGGAATCCGCTCCGGGGCGATGTCCTGGTAGCGCGGCGCGGTCATCTTGTCCTTCGCCGGCAAATTCACCCACAGCTGGAAGCCCCACATCAGGCCGTTTTCCTGCTGCGGCATTTCCGAGTGCAGGATGCCGCGGCCGGCGGTCATCCACTGCACGCTGCCCGGCGTGAGGTCGCCGCGGTTGCCATGGTTGTCGCCGTGCCGCATGTGGCCGGCGAGCATGTAGGTGACCGTCTCGAAGCCGCGGTGCGGGTGTTCGGGGAAGCCGGCGATGTAGTCATCGGCGCTGTCGGAGCGGAACTCGTCCAGCAACAGGAACGGGTCGAGCATGTCCAGCCCGGGCTGGCCGATGATGCGCTTGAGCTTCACGCCGGCGCCGTCGGAGGTGTCGGTGCCGCGGATGCGGCGGGTGATGGTGCGATCGCTCATGGGGTTCTCCGGCTGGTAAGACATGCCCGCCAAGATGGTCCGATTCGTGCCCCGATCCAAGCAGTGTCACCGGAACGGATCGTTTCGCTGGCGCGACACCGGCTCAGTCGAGCCAACGAAAGGCCCGGCGCAACTCGGCCATGGCGTTGTCCGGAAACCAGCGCCCGTGCGCCAGCACCACGCGCCGCGGCTGCCACGCCAGCATCCGCGCCAGACAAGCGCGTGCCTGGCGTTTGCGACCCAGATAGGTCAGGCGCATGTCCCATGGCGCCTTGCCGTCGGGGTCCAGGACGCCACCCAGCCGTGCCAGCCAGCGCATCGGGCCGTGCAGCCTGTCGAGTTCGAAATTCTCGATCAGGTCGGCGAGGATCAGCGTACCGCTGGCGTCATGCAGGAACACGAATTCCTGCATCACGCGGCTGCCGCGGAAGCACATCTGCTTGATGCTGCCGGCCCAGTCCGGGGGCGGCGCGTCGTCCAGATCGGCGTCGAAATGCACGTCGATGCGCTGGCTGGCCGCACGCTGGCGCACCCCCGGCGAAGCCCACGCCGTGGCGTGGGGGTAGCGCTGCTTCCACGCGGCGATATGGGCGTAATGAAGCAGGTTGGGCGACACCAGATGGCGCACCGGCCCGAGCGCATCGATCGCCTCGAACAGCGCCGCGTCGGGCGCGATCGGCGAGTGGCACCACAGCCCGCCGTCGGGCAACCGCACCACCGTCATGCGGGTGGGAAACGGCATGCGCATGCCGAGCGCCGCCATCGCCACCACCGGGCCGTCGACGATCCAGATGTCGGCGGCAACCGGTTTCAACGTGTCGAGCGGGGTGTACAAGCCGAGTTCCGTCACGAATGACCTCGCCAAATGCAGCAGCAGCCCGCTCGCGGGCGATGGGTTTACTCCGAATCCTGAATCCCGATTCCCGAATCCCGGCCCTCAATGCACCCAGTGACCGCTGCGCTGGCGCGGCGGCGCGGCCTCGCTATCGCTGGCTGGCTGGTGCTGGCGCACCATCGCTTCCACTTCCGCCTCGGTGGCGGGGTTGGCCTGCCAGTACTGGTTCACGGCTTGCAGCACCGCCGGTACCTGGCCCAGGCAGTCGTCGTATTCGTCGTCGCTGAGCTTTTCGAACTCGGCCTCGGCGCGCAGGATGCCTTCGTCCACCGCCAGCGCCATCACCGGGCCGAGCAGCTCCATCAGCTGGGGATCTTCAGCCAGGCGGCCTTCCCACAGGGCGGCGCGCAGGTCGATGCCGCGGCTGAAGCCCTCGCACCAGCCGGCGGCCGACAGCATCGGACCGGCCTCGGATTCGACTTCGCCCAGGATCGGCTCGTAGGCATCCACGTCGAGCTCGGCGCTGATCGAATCGTTGAGCTTGGCCAGCAGGGCCAGCACGCGATTGCCTTCGTCCTCGTCCTCGAACGGCTCGTGCAGCACCTCGCGCAGCCATTCCTCGGGCAGCACCAGCAGCGGGCCGACCGCCAGCGCCGAGAGCAGGCCGTGCACGCCATCGAGCAGCAGGTCGCCCTCGCCGGTATGCGCGCGCAGGTAGCGGTCCAGTTCGTCCAGTTCGTGGTCGTCCAGCGAGCTGGGCCATTCGTTCTTTGCAGTCATTTCGGTCAGATGTCCAGTTCCAGCGTTACCGGGGTATGGTCGGACGGGCGCTCCCAGCGCCGCGGTTCCCGGTCGATCCCCGCCGCCCTGGCGGCCGGTTTCAGGGCGTCGCCGATCAGGATCAGGTCGATGCGCAGGCCCATGTTGCGGCGAAACGCCGCCTGCCGGTAATCCCACCAGCTGTAGTGCCCGGGCGCGGACTCGAACAGCCGGAAGCTGTCGTGCAGGCCCAGGTCGGTGATCGCCTTGAGTGCCTCGCGCTCGGGCGGCGAGCACAGGATGTCCTCGCCCCAGGCCACCGGGTCGTAGACGTCGCGATCGTCGGGGCAGATGTTGAAATCGCCCAGCACCACCAGGTTCGGGTGGCGCTCGTGCTCGCGCGCCAGGAACTCGCGCACCCTGGCCATCCAGTCCAGCTTGTAGGCGTATTTCTCGTCGCCGACCGCCTTGCCGTTGACCACGTACAGGTCGACCACGCGCAGCGGGCCGATGGTCGCGGCGAGGATGCGCCGCTGCGGGTCGTCCAGGCCGGGGATGTCGGTAATCACGTCGACCGGCGCCTCACGGGCCAGGATCGCCACGCCGTTGTAGGTCTTCTGGCCCGAATACACGGCCCGGTAGCCGGCGGCGGCCAGCTCGTCGACCGGGAACTTCGCGTCCTCCAGCTTGGTTTCCTGCAGCGCCACGATGTCCGGCTGTGCGTCGGCCAGCCACTGGCCCAGATGCGGCAGGCGCACCTTCAGCGAGTTGACGTTCCAGGAGGCGATTTTCATCGGGATATTGTAAAGGATTGCCCCGATCGGCCCGGCGGGCCGGCTGAACGGTTCGCGCCGATCGCAATACTTCGGTGCAGGAAAGCCACCGAAATCGCGATTTCCAGTGTATGCTGCGCGGGCAAGCCGTCCGGAGCACCCGGTTCACTTGCCCATCTTGCGGTCAAGTGCAATCGCTCCGAGCCGCAAATCATCCATGCTTCAAAGGTAACGTTACATGTCGGATCGTCAGAGCGGTACAGTCAAGTGGTTCAACGACGCCAAGGGTTTTGGCTTCATCACGCCGGAAAGCGGTGATGACCTGTTCGTGCATTTCCGCGCGATCCAGGGCACGGGCTTCAAGTCCCTGCAGGAAGGTCAGCGCGTCACGTTCATCGTCACCAAGGGCCAGAAGGGCCTGCAGGCCGAGGAAGTCCAGGCTGCCTGAGTCGCACAGACTCAGCTCCTGAAGGAAAGCCCGCTTCGGCGGGCTTTTTTTTGCCCCGGGCAGGAGGCGGAATCAGCCGAGGCCGTAGCTGCGCAGCAGCGCCTCCGGCTCGGGTTTGCGGCCGCGGAAGGCGACGAAGCTCTCCAGCGCCGGGCGGCTGGCGCCGACGGCGAGGAACTCGCGGCGGAAGCGGTCGCCGGTGACCGGGTCGATCACGCTGCCGCCCTGTCCGGCAGCCTCCTCGAAGGCGCCGAACGCATCGGCCGACAGCAGTTCGGCCCACAGGTAGCTGTAGTAACCGGCCGCGTAGCCGCCGGCGAAGATGTGGCTGAAGCCGTGCGGAAAGCGCTGCCATGCCGGCGGATGCAGCACCGCCACCTGCTTGCGCACCTGCTCCAGCACCGCCAGCGCGCGGGCGCCGCGGGACGGCTCGTACTCCAGGTGCAGCAGAAAATCGAACAACGCGAACTCCAGCTGGCGCACCAGGAACAGGCCGGCGTGGAAATGCCGCGCGGCCAGCATGCGCTCGAACAGCTCGTCCGGCAGCCGCTCGCCGGTCTGCCAGTGGCGCGCGAACAGGTCCAGCGCCTGGCGATTCCAGCCGAAGTTCTCCATGAACTGGCTGGGCAGTTCCACCGCGTCCCATTCCACGCCGTCGATGCCGCCGATCGAGGGCAGCGCGATGCCGGTGAGCAAATGGTGCAGGCCGTGGCCGAACTCGTGGAACAGGGTCAGCACGTCGTCGTGGGTGAGCAGGGCCGGCTTGCCCTCGGTGGGCGGCGCGAAGTTGCAGGTGAGGAAGGCCACCGGCCGTTGCTCCTGGCCGCCGTCGTCGAAGCGGGCGCGGCAGACGTCCATCCAGGCGCCGCCGCGCTTGCCGTTGCGCGCGTAGAGATCGACGTAGGCGCCGGCGAACACCTTGCCGGCGGCATCGCGCACGTCGTAGTAGCGCACCTGCGGGTGCCACACGTCGACGTCGTCGCGGGCGGCGAGAGTGATGCCGTAGAGTTTTCCGGCGAGGCCGAACAGGCCGTCGATCACCGCCGGCAGCGGGAAGTACGGCTTGAGCTGCTCCTCGTCCAGTGCGTACTCGCGCTGGCGCAGTTTCTCCGACGCGTAGGCGACATCCCACGGTTCGAGCGTGTCGAGCTTCAGTTCGGCGCGGGCGAACTCGCGAAGGGTGGCCAGTTCGCGCTGCGCGACGGGCTTGGCGCGGGCGGCCAGGTCGTGCAGGAACTCCAGCACCTCGGCCGGCGAGGCGGCCATCTTGGTGGCCAGCGACTCCTCCGCCGCATTGGCGAAGCCGAGCAGGCGCGCAGCTTCGTGGCGCAGGGCCATGATCTTCTCGATGCGCTCGCTGTTGTCGAACTTGCCCGCATCCGGACCCTGGTCCGAAGCGCGGGTCTGGTAGGCCCAGTACACCCGCTCGCGCAGGCCGCGGTGGTCGGCGTAGTTCAGCACGGCCTGCACGCTGGGCTGCTTGAGCGTGACCAGGTAGCCGTCCAGATCCTGATCCTGCGCATACTGGCGCAGCACGGCGAGGCCGGAGGCAGGGACGCCGGCGAGGTCGCGCTCGTCGGTGACGTGTTCGTGCCATGCCTCGCTGGCATCGAGCACGGCATGGGAGAACTCGGTGGAGAGCCGCGACAGCTCCACCCCGATCTCGCGGAAGCGCGAACGCGCCGGCTCGGCCAGTGCCACGCCGGACAGCCTGAAGTCGCGCAGGGCATGTTCGACCAGCGCGCGCTCCGGCCGCGGCAAGGCGGCGAAATCCGCCGCATCGGCCAGCGTCTGCACCGCCGCGTACAGCGCGCGGTTCTGGCCCAGCTCGATCGCGTGCTCAGTGAGTTTTTCCTCGGCCGGGCCGTAGACCGCGCGCAGCGCTTCGCTGTCGGCCACCGCCTGCAGATGCGACACCGGTGCCCAGGCCCGCGCCAGGCGCTGCTCCAGCCGTTCCTGGGTCAGCATCACGTGGTTGAAGTCGCGCGGCGCGCCGGGGGCGACCAGCGCGTCGATGGCGGCGCGGTAGTCGGCCAGGATCGCGTCGATCGCCGGTTGGACGTGCTCGGGGCGAATCTGCGAAAACGCCGGCAGGGTGTCGTCGGCCAGCAGCGGATTGTCGGGGCTCATGCGGTCTCCTTTGAGCCGCCAGCGTGGCGATCGCGCCGGGCGAAATCAAGCGCGGCCGCGTGACGAGGCACCGCGCGCCGCTAGAATGCGCCGATGAATTCCCTGCGCAGCTTCAAGGGCATCGCGCCCACGCTCGGCCAACGCGTCTACGTCGACCCCGCCGCCACGGTGATCGGCGACGTGGTGCTCGGCGACGACGTCTCGATCTGGCCCGGCACGGTGCTGCGCGGCGATGTCAACGCCATCCGCGTCGGCGCCAAGACCAGCATCCAGGACGGCGCGGTCGTGCACGTCGCCCACGCCGGCCCGTACGGACCGGGTTACCCGTGCCTGATCGGCGAGGGCGTCACCATCGGCCATGGTGCGGTGGTGCACGCCTGCACGATCGGCGACTACTGCCTGATCGGCATGCACGCCAGCGTGCTCGACGGCGCGGTGGTGATGCGCCACGGCTTCGTCGGCGCCGGCGCACTGGTGCCGCCAGGCAAGGTGGTCGGCGAGGGCGAGCTGTGGCTGGGCAACCCGGCGAAATGCGTGCGCGTGCTGGGCGAGCGCGAGATCGAGCAGTTGCACTATTCGGCCGGGCATTACGTTCGGCTGAAGGACGTCTACCTGGCGGAGGCCTGATGGCCATCCGTCGCGTGCTGTTCCTGTGCAGCCGCAACCGCCGGCGCAGCCCGACTGCCGAGCGGGTGTTCGGCGCATGGCCGAACCTCGAGGTGGATTCGGCCGGCCTCGCCGACGACGCCGACGTGGTGCTGAGCACGGACCAGCTGGACCGGGCCGAATGGATCGTGGTGATGGAGAGCAGCCATCGCCGGCGCCTGCAGGCGCGCCATCGCGCCCGGCTCAAGGGCAAGAAGATCGTCTGCCTGGACATTCCCGACCGCTACGCCTTCATGCAGGCGGAACTGGTCGCGGCGCTGCTGCGGAAGGCCGGGCCGCTGCTGCGCTGAGCCGGCCTCACATCGCCGCACTGCGCAGGGCGTTCGTCTGGCGAATGCGCTCGGCTTCGGCCTCGTGCTGCCGGGTCAGGATGTTGCGCGCGGCGGACAGTTTGCCGCCGAGCAGGGACAACGTGAAGTTGTTGCTGTCGAATTCGCGCAGCAGATCGATCTCGCGGCGCGCCTCCTCCAGTTCGTTGCGGTTGATGGTGCGCTCGATCTCCTCCGAGGCGCGGCCGAAGGATTCCCGCAGCGCCTCGTGCGCGGTGCGGTCGTGCGGCTCCAGCTGCAGCACGCTGAGGTAGAACTCGAACGCGTTGCTGCCGGCCGGCGCGATCAGGCGGCCGTCGCGCATGGCGTCGCGCGCCAGCCCGAGCAGGATGGCGCGGCCGCTCTGCGCATCGTCGAGCGGTGTCCCGGCCGCTTCGACAGCGGTCGTTCCAGCGGGCGAAGGTGCCGCCACCGGGCCCCGCCGGAAGGTCGCAGCGGCTCCGCCCAACACCAGCAGCAAGACGACGGCAAGCGCGTATCGATGCGATACGGTGGAAAGAAAGCGGGACATGACACCTGCTGCGCAAACGATGGCCGCGCGCTGGAGTCGTCGTCATCGGCGCGCTCCCGGCGGGTCGCGCCATCCTGCCCGCGCATTGTTTCAGTCGTGTGGCGCGGCGGCGACCGGTGCGCTCAGGCCGTTTGCCGCCGCAAGGTCTGGTACACCGGCTCGGTGTCCGGTCGCTGGCCGTGCCACAGCGCGAAGGCGTCGGCCGCGGTTTCCACCAGCATGCCCAGGCCGTCGCAGGCGTAGCGCGCGCCGGCCGCGCGGGCCCAGCCGAGGAAACCGGCGGCGGCCTGGCCGTAGGACAGGTCGTAGCACACTGCGCGGCTGCCGAGCAGGGCAAACGGCAGTTGCAGCGCCGCGCCGAGCACGCCAGCCGAGGTGGCGTTGACGATCAGGTCGAAACTGCCGATGGTGGCCAGGTCGTCCCAGTAGCGGGTACGCACCCGCGCCGGCTCGCCAATGGCGTCGGCCAGCGCGTCGGCCGCCGCCGGCGAACGATTGACGATGGTCAGCGATCGCACGCCGGCATCGAGCAGCGGCCAGGCCACCCCGCGCGCCGCGCCGCCGGCACCGAGCAGCAAGGTGTCATGGCCGCGCAGGTCGATCTCGTGGCGTTCGGCCAGATCGCGCACCATGCCGTCGCCGTCGGTGTTGTGCGCCGCCAGACGACCGTCCTCCAGCCGGGTCAGCACGTTGGCCGTGCCGGCCCGCGTGGCTGCCACGCTGTGCTGGTCGGCCAGCGCGAACGCGGCCGCCTTGTGCGGCAAGGTGACGTTGGCGCCGCGGCCGCCATCGGCGAAGAAGCGCCGCACCGCATCGGCGAAGTCGGCCGGCGGCACGTCGATCGCGCGGTATGCCAGCTCGATGGCGCACTGCTGCGCGAACGCCTGGTGGATCGCCGGCGACAGGCTGTGGCTGATCGGGTGACCGAACACGGCGAACTGGGCGGGCTGCATGGGGGTTCCCTGAGGAGTACTGGCTGCCAGTCTACAAGCCACCCATCAGCGTGCAGGGTCGCAGGCGGTGAGATGAGCGGCAGGCACGCTGGCGGCACTTTCACGGGAGATGCCCCATGCGCACGTCGAGCCCGCTTTCACCGCATCATCCACGCCTGTTTGCCGCCGCCAGCACCTGGCTGCTCGGAGGTGGCGTCTTGCTGCTGAGCACCCTGGTGCCGGCGCACACCGCGCTCCTGGGCTGGACGCCCGCGTTCTGGCTGCTGGTCGCGCCCTTGCTGGTGCTGCTGGCGCTGGAACCGGGGCTGCCGCGCCGCTGGCTGGCGCGGCGGCGTCTGCGTGTCGTCCACACCGTTCACGGCGCGGCCTGGCGCTGATGGCTCAGACGGCGCCGCCCTGGCGCTTGCGTTCCATCCGGCGCAGGAATTCGCGCATCACGCGCAGGTACAGTTCGTCGCCGAGATAGGCATCTTCCACGCCGGCGTCGATCGAGGGGTTGTCGTTCACCTCGATCACCACCGGGCGGTTGCCGACCTGCTTGAGGTCGACGCCGTAGAGTCCGTCGCCGACCGGCTGGGTCGCCTTCAGCGCCAGCTTGACCACGGCCACCGGGGCGTCCTTCAACGCGATGGTCTCGAAGCCGCCGGACTTTGCCGTGCCGGTGGCGCCGTGGTTGTAGATCTGCCAGTGGCCGCGCGACATGTAGTACTTGCAGGCGTAGATCGCCTCGCGGTTGAACACGCCGATGCGCCAGTCGAACTCGGTGTAGACGTATTCCTGCGCCAGCAGCAATGCGCTGTGCTGGAACAGGCCACTGGCCGCGTGCGCCAGCTCTTGCTCGTCCTCGACCTTGACCACGCCGCGCGAGAACGAGCCGTCCGGGATCTTCAGCACCAGCGGGAACCCGAGCCGCTCGACGACTTCCTTCATGCCCTTGCTGTCGTCGCGATAGAGGATCTCCGTGCGCGGCACCGCCAGTTTGCGCGAGACCATCAGGTCGTTGAGGTAGATCTTGTTGGTGCAACGCAGGATCGAGCTGGGGTCGTCGACCACCACCATGCCTTCCTTCTCGGCGCGGTGGGCGAAGCGGTAGGTGTGGTTGTCGCTGGCGGTGGTTTCGCGGATGAACAGGCCGTCGTACTCGGCCAGCCGCTGGTAGTCGTTCTTGCCGATCGGGTCGACCTCGATGCCCAGCTCCTTGCCGGCGCCGATGAATGCCTTCAGCGCGCGCTTGTTCGACGGCGGCATCTGCTCGGCCGGGTCGACCAGCATGGCCAGGTCGTAGCGGAACTGCTTGCGCGCGCGCGGCTTGCGCCACAGCTTGCGCGAGAAGCGGTCCAGTTCCTCGGCGAAGGCGTCCTCCTGCGCGTCGTCCAGCGAATGCAGGCCGACCGGCTTGATCGAGCTGACCTGCCACACGCGGTCGCGCTCGAACTCGATGCGCAGCAGCGGGCAGGGGAACATCTCGAACACCTGCCGGGCCAGGTCCTGCAGCGCCGGGTAGGCGGTCTCGCCGAAGTACACCAGGATGCCGAAGTCGGTGGTGTCGCGCCCGCCGGCGGGCAGGAAGTGGGTGAGCTTCTGGTTGAGGTCGTCGATGTCCAGGCCGTACAGCGAGCGCCGGCGCAGGTCGTTCACCGTGCGCACCGACGGCATCACCTTGTGCCCGCGCGCCTCGGCCAGCAACGACACGTAGTAGCCGGTGCCCAGGTACTTGTAGCTGCGGCACAGGTTGATCACGTGGGTGCGTTCGTCGTCGGCACCGACCGGCGTGCGCAGATAATCCATTGCGCTCATCACATCAACGGAGGGGTAATACGAGCTCCAGTCGGAGGCTTTCTCGACAACGACGACCAGGCGGGCCATGACACCTCTCGATCCCAAGTGGCATGCGCGGCCGGTCGCGCCCGGGGCGGGCGGCGGCGCAAAGTGCGCAGTCTGGCACAGCGCCGCGACGACACAAGGGATGGCACTGAAGGAGACGTAAATGCCCGCCCGCGCCAGCCTGTGCAGCGCCTGCTAGAGTCCGCGGGATTGCCCTGCCTGATGCCACGGATACCACCCTCGATGCCGTCTTTGCCCGTCACCGCACCGGCGCGCGTGCGCCGCGCGGATCTTTCCGATCTCGACGACCTGGTGACGCTGGAACAAAACGCGTTCGACGGCGACCGCCTGAGCCGGGCGCAATACCGCCGCCACCTGGACAGCGATTCGGCGCAAGTGCTGGTGGCCAGCGGCGGCCGCCACGATTTCTTCGGCAGCGCGGTGCTGTTTTTCCGCAAGCGCAGCCGGGTGGCGCGCGTGTATTCGCTGGCGACGCGACCCGAATCGCGCGGCCTGGGCATCGGCGCGGCGCTGCTGCAGGCGGCCGCGGCCGCCGCGCGACGGCGCGGTTGCGACCGGCTGCGGCTGGAGGTGCGTCCGGACAACGCCGCGGCGATCCGCCTGTACGAGCGCGCGGGCTTCCGCCGTTTCGGCGCGTATCGGCGTTACTACGAGGACGGCACCGACGCCTGGCGCTACGAGCAGGCGCTGGGTTGATCGCGTCGCGCGTCAGCCGCCCAGCGGGTGGCGGATGCGCTGCTCGGTGGCGTCGTCCGCCCGCGCCACCAGCGCGCCGGTGCGCATCAGGTTCACCGTGTAGTGGCCGCCGTCGACCAGCGGCAGAAACGCGCCGCTGCCGTAGACCGTGTCGAGTTCCGGCAGCCACGCAGGGTGCGTCTTGCCCAGCTTGACCAGGTCGAACGCACCGGCCGGCTCGAAACTGATCACCGTGCGCGGCGCGGTCATTTCCTGCGCGGGATCGTCGTAGCGGCCGGAGAGCCGATCGAGCCGGTACAGCGGTGGCACGCCGGCCAGCAGCGCGGGCAGCTTCCACTTCAGCACGACCGCCTCGACGCGCCAGGCATCGCCGGCCAGTTCGACCTCGCGCGTGCTGCCGTCGGGCCAGGTCAGGTTGAGCGCCCAGCGCTGCGGCGACAGGATGCGCGCGTCGATCTCGACCACCGACGCCTCCTCGCCCAGCAGGTGGTAGCCACGCAGCGCGGCGCCGGTGCCGGCCAGCAACAGGGTGAGCGCAAACGCCGCCACGCACAGCAGCGCCCGCCAGCTGGCCGCCGCGCGGCGACGCGCCTGCAGGTGCCGGCGCAGCATCACCAACTGCGCGAGGGTGACCAGCGCGAACACCGCGGCCAGCACCAGCAGCACCGTCATCGGCATGCGCAGCAAGGCGCTCCAGTCCATCGCATCCACCCTCGTCGTCGCGCGGCACGCGCCGCCGCCCCATGATAGCCGGCGCACCGCGGGTGCCTCGCTATACTGGCCACTTGCTGAGGAACCCCGCCATGCGCCGATCCCTGTTGTTGCTGCCGCTCGCCCTCGTCGTCGCCCTGCTTGCCGGCTGCGGCAACAAGGGACCGCTGGTGCTGCCGCCGGCACGAACCGCGCCGCCGCCGACACCGGCCACCAGCGCACCGGCACCGGCGATGCCGGCCAGCGTGGCCGCGGATGCTTCCGGCGAGCACTGAGATGGCGCCGGCGCCACTGCGCTTTTCCAAGATGCACGGCAGCGGCAACGACTTCGTCGTGCTGGACTGCCGGCGGCAGGCGTTCGCGCTCGACGCGGTGCAGATCCGCGCGCTGGGTGATCGCCACACCGGCGTGGGCTTCGACCAGCTGCTCAGCGTGGAGCCGGCGCGCGATCCGTCATGCGCGTTCTACTACGGCATCTGGAACACCGACGGCTCGCCGTCAGGCCAGTGCGGCAACGGCGTGCGCTGCGTGGCGGCGTGGTTGCATCGTGCCGGCGCGCTGGCGCTGGACCAGGCGGTGCGCATCGAGAGTCCGTCCGGACCGGTGACGGTGCGCGTGCTCGCACCGGACGAGGTCACCGTGGACATGGGCGAGCCGATCTTCGAACCGGCGCGGATTCCGTTCGCGGCCGCGGCGACGGCCGCGCATTACCCGATCGAGGTCGGCGGCGATACGCTGGACATCGGCGCCGTCTCGATGGGCAATCCGCATGCGGTAGTGACCGTCGATGACCTGGCCGATCCGGCGCTGGAACGGCTCGGCCCGCTGCTGACCCGGCATCCGCGCTTCGCCGAAGGCGCCAACACCGGCTTCGTGCAGCGGCTGGACCGCAGCCACCTGCGCCTGCGCGTGCACGAGCGCGGCGCCGGCTGGACCCGCGCCTGCGGCACCGGGGCCTGCGCCGCGATGGCGGTGCTGCACCGGCGTGGCGAAGTGGATGAGCGCGTCGCGGTGGCGCTGCCCGGCGGCAGCCTGCGCATCGACTGGGCCGGCGCCGGCCATGCGCTCTGGATGACCGGCCCGGCGGCCTTCGTTTTCGAGGGCGAATGGGCGCTTCCCCGCGTCGAACCGCCGCCGGCCGGTTGAAGCCCGCGCGCGTCCATCGCACACTGCGGCAGGCAAGCCCCGCCCGCCCCGCTCCAGGATCTCCGCGCATGACCGCTACCCTGCTCGACGACGCCACCCAGGCCCGCGTGGTCGCCGCCTACCTGAAGCGGCACCCGGAATTCCTCAGCGAGTACCCCGAGCTCGCCGCCAAGCTGACCATGCCGCCGCGCGAGAGCGGCGGCGCGGTGGCCTCGCTGGCGGTCTACCAGATGCAGAGCTTGCGCGACAAGAACGCCGAGCTGGAGCGGCGGCTGGCCGAACTGGTCGAGATCGCCGCCGAGAACGAGAAGCTGATGGAGCGCGTGCACGGCCTGACCGTGGCGCTGCTGCGCGCCAGCACGATGGAGGTCACTGCACGCACGGTGATCGCACGGCTCAGCGCGGATTTCCACACCGAGCGCGTGAGCCTGCTGCTGTTCGGGGCCGAACCCAAGCTGCCGCGCGCCGACTGGCTGCAGCAGATCGCCGGCGGCGCGGCGGCGCTGCCCGAGTTCGCCGATTTCCTGCACAAGGGCGAGCCCAGCTCCGGCCGCCTGTCGGCCGACAAGCTGGCGCGGCTGTTCGGCGAGCACGCGACCGGACTGCAGTCGGTGGCGTTGATCCCGCTGGGCGACGCCGGCATGCTGGCCATCGGCAGCGCCGACCCGAACCGCTTCCAGCCGGGCATGGGCACGCTGTTCCTGAGGATGATCTCCGCCACCATCACCGCCGCGCTGGCGCGCTCGCGGGATGTCTCCTGAGCCGGTAGGGACCCCGGCCGGCCAAGTCGATGCCTGGCTGGCCCGCCTCGCCGGCGAACGCCACGCCTCGCCGCACACCGTCGCCGGCTATCGGCGCGACCTGGACAAGCTGCTGCGCTTCATGGCGGCAGGTCAGGTAGGCACCTTCGAAGCACTCGACGGCGCGCGCATGCGCGCGTTCATCGCCGGCGAACATCGCGCGGGGCTGGCGCCGAAGAGCCTGCAGCGCCTGCTCTCTTCCTGCCGCAGCCTGTTCCGCCAGCTCGGTCGCGAGGGCACGCTGAGCCACGATCCGCTGCTCGGCGTGCGCGGCCCCAAGGTGCGCCGCAAGCTGCCGCAGGTGCTCGACGTGGACGAGGCCACCGCGCTGGTGGAGACCGACAGCGGCGGCAAGCTCGCCGTGCGCGACCGCGCGATGCTGGAGCTGTTCTACTCCAGCGGCCTGCGCCTGTCCGAGCTGTGCGGCCTGCGCTGGCTCGACCTCAAGCTCGACGACGGCGAGGTGCGCGTGCTGGGCAAGGGCAGCAAGACGCGCATCGTGCCGGTCGGCCGCCACGCCGTGGCCGCGCTTCGTGCGCTCGGCGCCGAGCAGGGCATGCCGCCGGACGGCCCGGTATTCCGCGGCCGCGGCGGCGCGCCGATCCATCCACGCACGATCCAGCTGCGCATGAACACCCTCGCGCTGCAGCAGGGCATCCCGAAACACATCCATCCGCATCTGCTCAGGCACACCTTCGCCAGCCACATGCTGGAATCCTCCGGCGACCTGCGTGCGGTGCAGGAGCTGCTCGGCCACGCCGACATCGCCACTACCCAGATCTACACCCACCTCGATTTCCAGCACCTGGCCAAGGTCTACGACGCCGCGCATCCGCGAGCACGGGTGAAGCGAGGGGCGAAAAGCGAGGAGTGAGTGGAGAGGAGTGAGGAATGAGAGAGAGCAGACCACGAGCCCGGCTTTCTCTCACTTCTCACTCCTCTTCACTCACTCCTGGCCCGCGCATTGAAGCCCGCCGCCCACGGCCCCATCTCATCCGCTCAGACATCCTCTTGCGGAGCACCCATGGAATCGTTTCACGCCACCACCATCGTCTGCGTGCGCCGCGACGGCCGCGTCGTGATCGGCAGCGACGGCCAGGTCACGCTGGGCAACACGGTGATGAAGGGCAACGCGCGCAAGGTGCGCCGGCTCGGCAAGACGGGCGAGGTGGTGGCCGGTTTCGCCGGCGCCACTGCCGACGCCTTCACCCTGTTCGAACTGTTCGAGCAGAAGCTCGAGAAGCACAACAACAACCTCACCCGCGCCGCGGTGGAAATGGCCAAGGAATGGCGCACCGACCGCCGGTTCGGCCGACTGGAGGCGATGCTGGCGGTAGCCGACAAGGAAACCTCGCTGCTGATCTCCGGCAACGGCGACGTGGTGGAACCCGAGCACGGGCTGATCGCGATCGGCTCTGGCGGCCCGTTCGCCCAGTCCGCCGCGATGGCCCTGCTGGAAAACACCGACCTGGACGCCCGCACCATCGTCGAGAAGGCGCTGAAGATCGCCGGCGACATCTGCATCTACACGAACCACAACGTGTCGATCGAGGAGCTGGGAATAGGGAATGGGGAATAGGGAATAGACAAGCCCGACATTCCCGCAAGCCCACGCTCTTCCCATTCCCTATTCCCCATTCCCCATTCCCTATTCCCTGCGAAGCCAGCCCATGTCCGAACTCACCCCCCGCGAAATCGTCAACGAACTCGACCGCTACATCATCGGCCAGCACGACGCCAAGCGCGCCGTGGCGGTGGCGCTGCGCAGCCGCTGGCGACGCATGCAGTTGCCGGTGGAGATGCGCAACGAGATCACCCCGAAAAACATCCTGATGATCGGGCCCACCGGCGTGGGCAAGACCGAGATCGCGCGGCGGCTGGCGACGCTGGCGAACGCGCCGTTCGTGAAGGTCGAGGCGACCAAGTTCACCGAGGTGGGCTACGTCGGCAAGGACGTCGAGTCGATCATCCGCGACCTGGCCGACGGCGCCTACAAGCTGACCCGCGAGCAGGCGATCAAGCGCGTGCGTTCACAGGCCGAGGACCGCGCCGAGGATCGCATCCTCGATGCGCTGCTGCCGCGCCGGCAGTCCTCGCCGACCGACTGGAGCCACGACGCACCGGCCGCTCCCGCCATCGACAGCGACACCCGCCAGAAGCTGCGCAAGCAGCTGCGCGAGGGCGCGCTGGACGAGCGCGAGATCGAGCTGGATTTCGCCATGAACGTGGGCGTGGAGATCATGTCGCCACCGGGCATGGAGGAGATGGGCGCGCAACTGCGCCAGATGTTCCAGAACCTGGGCGGCGCCAAGACCCAGACCCGCAAGCTCGCGATCAAGGCGGCCCGCCCGCTGCTGATCGACGAGGAGGCCGGCAAGCTGCTCAACGACGAGGAGATCCGCGCCCAGGCGATGGAGAACGCCGAGCAGAACGGCATCGTCTTCATCGACGAGATCGACAAGGTGGCCCAGCGCAGCGACCACGGCCACGCCGGGGTCAGCCGCGAGGGCGTCCAGCGCGACCTGCTGCCGCTGGTGGAAGGCTCCACCGTCTCGACCAAGTACGGCCCGATCAAGACCGACCACATGCTGTTCATCGCCTCCGGCGCGTTCTCGCTGGCCAAGCCCTCGGACCTGATCCCCGAGCTGCAGGGCCGACTGCCGATCCGGGTCGAGCTCTCCGCGCTCAGCGTGGACGACTTCAAGCGGATCCTGCGCGAGCCGAACAACGCGCTGACCAAGCAGTACGTGGCCCTGCTCGGCACCGAGGGCGTCACCATCGAGTTCGCCGACTCCGGCATCGACCGCCTGGCCGAGGTGGCGTTCCAGGTGAACGAGCGCACCGAGAACATCGGCGCCCGCCGGCTGCACACCGTGATGGAGCGTCTGCTGGAAAAAATCTCCTTCGAAGCTGCGGATAAATCCGGCGAAAAATACCAGATCGACGCCCAACATGTAGACAACTCCCTCGCCAACCTGGTTCGTGACGAGGATCTCAGCCGCTACATCCTGTAAAGCCGGCAGATCACCCCGATCTGCTAAAATGGACATCGTGAACAACGTTATCGAACTGAAAAACACCGGCCAGCGCGCCCAGTTGCGCGAGGCGCAACAGAAACAGACGCTGATCCGGTTGTGGCGTGAAGACCTCGAACACGGCAGCTTCTGCGGTTACGTGGGCGGGGTGGGGCGGGAGTTCTTCCTGCTCTGGGTGGTCGGCGACGGCATCACCTACGACGGCATGTACGTGATGCGGCACCGCGACATCTCCGAGCTCGAAGCACCCGACAAGCACCATGCCTTCTTCGAGAAGGCGCTGGCGCTCAAGCACATCCTGCCGCGGATGCCGCGCGGCTTCCCGCTGGACAGCATCCGCGAGGTGGTCCAGGCCGCCGGCGCCCAGGCACCGGTGATCGGCGTGCACGTGGACAGCGAGGACGAGTCCGAGGTCTGCTACATCGGCCGGCTGGTCAGCGTCGAGGACGACGGCTTCTACATGCAGGAACTCAGCCCGGACGCGGAGTGGATGCGCGAGGTCTCGTTCTTCAGCTGGGACGAGGTCTCCACCATCAGCATGGAAGACAGCTACGCCCAATCCCTGCTGGCTGTGGCCGGCCCCGCCCCGGCCCTGCTGCCCGGCGATGCCAGCGGCCTCGGTCGCGCGCCCTCGCCCTGAACCCCTCCTCCCGTAGGAGCCCGCTTGCGGGCGATGCCTTTTTGGCCGGGAATCGGGAATCGCAAAAGCATTAAGAGCATCGCCCGCGAGCGGGCTCCTGCGGGGTCGCGGTCGCACCCAACTCGTCGCGCCAACGGGTAAGCTTTCGGATTCATCCTGAAAGCCCGTCCGCCGTGGAGCACGCATGAGCCGCATCGTCGTCGTCGGCAGCATCAACATGGATCTGGTCACCCAGGCGCCGCGCTTCGTCGGCCCCGGCGAGACCATCCTCGGCGAACGCTTCCTCACCGTGCCCGGCGGCAAGGGCGCCAACCAGGCGGTTGCTGCCGCGCGGCTGGGCGCCGAGGTAGCCCTGGTCGGCGCGCTCGGCCGCGACGCCTTCGGCGACCAGCTGCACGCCGGCCTCGCCGCCGAACACGTCGACCTGACCCACGTCGCGCGCCTCGACGACAGCGCCAGCGGCACCGCCTCGATCACCGTCGCCGGCGGCGAGAACCAGATCATCGTGGTGCCCGCCGCCAACACTCGCGTCACGCCCGCCCACGTCGAAGCCGCGCGTTCGCTGCTCGAACGGGCCGACGCCGTGCTGGTGCAGATGGAAATCCCGCTGGAAACCGTCGAAGCCACCGTGCGCCTGGGCCACCGCCTCGGGGTGCCGGTGATCCTCAATCCTGCCCCCGCGCAAAAACTGCCCATCGACTGGCTCAAACTCGCCCGCTACGTCACCCCGAACCAGCACGAGCTGGCGATCCTGCTCGGCGCCGATCCCACCGAAGACTTCAAGGCGCTGATGCAACGCGCCCCATGCCCGGTCGTGCTCACCCGCGGCGGCGAAGGCGCCTGGTATCGCGAACAGGGCGAACCGCTGCACCAGCCCGGCTTCAAGGTCGAGGTGGTCGACAGCACCGGCGCCGGAGACACCTTCAACGCGACGCTGGCGGTGTTCCTGAAAGAAGGCCTGGCCGCAGCGGTACGCAAGGCCTGCGCGGCCGCCGCGCTGTCGGTGACGAAGCTGGGCGCGCAGGGCGGCATGCCCACCGGGCGCGAGCTGGACAGGTTCCTCGCGTAGCGGCCCCGACGGGCTATTTGCCGATGCAGAACGAACTGAAGATCGCGCCCAGCAGGTCGTCGCTGCTGTAGTGGCCGGTGATTTCGCCCAGCGCGTGCTGGGCCTGGCGCAATTCCTCGGCAGCAAGTTCGCCGGCGCGGGTGGTGGCAAGGATGGCGGCGGTGCGATCGAGATGGTCGCGCACGGACTGGAGGGCGAGCACGTGGCGGCGTCTGGCGCTGAAGGCGCCTTCGCCGCTGCCGGCGCCGGCGACGTGCTTGAGGTGGTCGCGCAGGAGATCGAGGCCGTCGCCGGTTCTGGCAGAGGCCCATAACCAGTAGACGCTTTCGCGCCATTCGTCATGCGCGGCGAGGCCGTCGCGGTCGATCTTGTTGACCAGCACGATGCGCTCTACCTGGGACGGCAACGCGGCGAAGAAGGCGAGGTCGGCGCCGGCGTGCGCGGCGTCGGTGACCAGCAGGGCAACGTCGGCGCGTTGCAGTTCGCCGTGGGCGCGGCGCACGCCTTCGCGTTCGACTTCGTCTTCCGTATCGCGCAGGCCGGCGGTGTCGGCCAGTTCCAGCACGATGCCGTCGAGGCTCAGGCTTTCGCGCAGCACGTCGCGGGTGGTGCCGGCGATCGGGGTGACGATGGCACGGTCGCTGCCGGCCAGCGCGTTGAGCAGGCTGGATTTGCCGGCGTTGGGGCGGCCGATGATGGCCACCTTGAGTCCGTCGTTCAGGCGCACGCCGCGTTGCGCTTCACGCAGCAGGTCGGCCAGTTCGCGGCGCAGCTTGGCGAGTTGCGCGGTGATGGCGGGGTCGGCGAGGAAGTCGATTTCCTCTTCGGGGAAATCAATCGCCGCCTCGATGTGCACGCGCAGCGCGATCAGCGCTTGCAGCAGCGCGCCGACCTTGCGCGAGAACACGCCTTCCATCGATTGCAGCGCGGCCCGCGCACCGGCCTGCGAGCGGGCAGCGATCAGGTCGGCGACGGCTTCGGCCTGGGCCAGGTCGAGCTTGCCGTTGAGGAATGCGCGTTCGGTGAACTCGCCTGGGCGCGCCAGTCGCGCGCCAAGTTCGCAGCAGCGGCGCAGCAATGCGTCCAGCAGCACGGCGCTGCCGTGGCCCTGCAGCTCCAGCACATGTTCGCCGGTGTAGGAGGCGGGGGCGGGAAAGTAGAGCAGCAAGCCGCGGTCGATCAGTTCGCCGGCGCCATCGCGAAACGCGGCGAAGTGGGCATGGCGAGGTTGCGGTGCGCGGCCGAGCAGGGTTTGCGCGATGGCTGGCGCGGCGGGACCGGAGACGCGCAACACGCCGACGCCGGCCGCGCCGGGGGCGCTGGCGATGGCGGCGATGGTGTCGGTGGTCTCGGTGGTCATGGGTGGACTTTACAGGGCGGTGCGAGTCGGGATGGATGCGATGTCCTTCGACTCCGCCGCGACGCCAGAAACGAAACAGCCGCGACGGTCGCCCGGTCGCGGCTGTCGGTTGCCCGTTCGGCGAAGAGCTACGCCGCCTTGGCCCTGGCCTCGCCTTCGCGATCGATGTGGTGGGTCACCCACCACTGCTGGCCCAGCCCGACCAGGCCGTTGACCGCGTAGTACAGGCACAGGCCGGCGGGGAAGAAGGCGAACATCACGGTGAACAGCAGCGGCATCACCTTCATCATCTTCGCCTGGGTCGGGTCCATGCCCGCGGCGACGGGGTTCAGCCACTGAGTACCGAGCATCACGATGGCGTAGATGATCGGCAGGATGTAGAACGGATCGGGCGCGCTGAGGTCGGGGATCCACAGGAACGGCGCGTGGCGCAGCTCCAGGCTGTACTCGAGCACGAAGAACAGGCCGTAGAACACCGGCAGCGTGATCAGCACCGGCAGGCAGCCGCCCATCGGGTTGACCTTCTCCTTCTTGTACAGCTCCATGGTGGCTTGCTGCATCTTCTGGCGGTCGTCGCCGTAACGCTCCTTCAGCGCCTGCAGCCGCGGCGTCAGCTTGCGCATGCGCGCGCTGGAGCGGTACTGCATCGCGGTGAGCTTCCAGGTCAGGCCCTTGATCAGCAGCACCAGCAGGATGATCGCCACACCCCAGTTCCTGGTGATCGCGTGGAACTGCGACAGGATCCAGTGCATCGGCACGGCGATGGCCTTGAACATGCCGTAGTCGATGGTGAGGTCGAGCCCGGGAGCGATCGCATCGAGCGTGCCCTGCCGGTTCGGGCCCACGTACAACCGCGCTTCGGTGGTCAGGCTCTGCCCGGCGGCCACGTTCAGCGTCGGGCTCATCGTGCGGATCAGGTAGCGCGGGTGGGCGCTGTCCGGATCGATGGTCTGGGTGACGTAGTGGTTGGTCTGGCTGGCCGGCGGAATCCACGCGGTGACGAAGTACAGTCGCAGCATCGCCGCCCAGCCGCCCTTGATCTCGCTGTCGAGCGCGTCTTTCTTCTCGCCGAAATCCTTGAAGCCGAGCTTCTCGAACTTCTCGCCGGTGTACCAGGCCGCACCGATGAAGCTGCGCTGCTCGGGATCGGTGTAATGGCTGAACCAGCTGGACGGTTTGGGCGGCGCGATCCGCTGCAGTTGCTGGTAGGCGTTGCCCTGCCACGGCGTGTTGCCGCCGTTGTCGATGCGCTGGCTCAGGCCCACCACGTAGCTGCCGCGTTTGAAGGTGTAGGTCTTGGTGACCGCCAGGCCGGCGGCGTCGCGCCAGGTCAGCGCGACCTGGAGTTCGTCCTGGCCCGGCGCCAGGGTGTAGCTGGTCTTCTCGCTGTGGAACAGCGCCAGGTGGTTGGGCTGGTCGGCCGGCGCGGTGTCGCTGCTGCTGACCAGGCCGTTCTGCGCCACGAAGTAATGCGTGGGGCTGTTGTCCAGCAGCACGACGGGCGGCGGGGTGGGGTTCTTGTGGGTCGGCGCCTGCTGCGGGTAGGCCAGCAGTTCGGCGTGCACCAGGCTGCCGCCGCGGGTGTCGATCGTGAGGTGCAGGACGTCGGTGTCGACCGTGATCAGCTGCGCGCTCGCGGGTGCCGATGGCTCATGGGTGGCGACGGTTGCCGCCGTGCTCGAAGGCGCGGCGCTCGACGCGACCGCCATCGCGGCGGGCACGCTGCCGTCCGCCGACGTCGGGACGGCCTGGCTGACGGTGGCTGCAGGGGTCGGCGCCGGCTTGGGTGCGTGGTCGTTTTCCCAGGCCATGAACAGCAAATAGGCCACGGCCAGCAGGGCAAACAGGAGGAAGTTGCGCGTTTGATTCATCGCGTAGCAGATCCGGGTAACGCCACGACTCGAGGGTCTCGCCGCGGAAGCTTGGAAAAAGGTCAGCGCTCGATTGTGGGGGGACCGTCGATTCGCTTCAATGGTTCGGCCGGGTCAGCCGCGCGGGCCGGCAGCTTTTGCCACAGGGCTTCCAGCTCGCCCAGCAACTCCGGCCCGGGCACGCCGGCGGCCTGTTCGCGCGCCATCACCATCAGGTCGATCGCGGGAAGGCGGTGGCGCACGCGCCGGAACGACTCGCGCACCAGACGCTTGATCCGGTTGCGCTCCACTGCGCGCTTGGACACCCGCTTGGAAATGGCCAGGCCCAGCCGCGCGCCGCCCAGCTCGTTGTCGCGATAGCGCAAATGAAAACAGCGGCCGCCTGCGCGTCCGCTGCTGTTTCGCAAGGCGGCGAATTCACCGGGCCGACGCAGCCGCGCCTCGCGCGGCAGACCGGCGCTGGACATCACGCCGCGCCCGATTACGGGATCAGGCGCTTGCGGCCCTTGGCGCGACGGGCGTTGATCACCTTGCGGCCGTCGGCGGTGGCCATGCGTGCGCGAAAACCGTGGGTACGGGCGCGCTTGAGCTTGCTGGGCTGGAAGGTCCGCTTCATGGGTTGCTCCGAAGGGAATGTGAGTAAAAGGTTGGAGAGTATGTCCGGTTGGGGCCGCGGCTGTCAAATCGCGCCAGCTCGCGCCTTGCGCGACGCGGCGACGGTGCCGGTCCGGCACCGCGGGGGCTGCTGCTAGACTAGCCCATCACCCTGCGCGCAAGCGCCCCAAGTCGTGGTTGATCGAATTCATGAGTGATCTGTGGCGGCGCTGCCTTGAGCGTCTGGAAGGCGATCTGAGCGCCGAAGACCTGCACACCTGGCTGATGCCGCTGCAGGCGCGTGACGATGCCGACGGCTTGCAGCTGTTCGCCCCCAACTCCTACACGCTGGACACGGTGCGCCAGCGCTACCTGGCGCAAATCGAGCAGGTACTGGGGCAGCTGGCTGGCCGCGCCATGCCGGTGCGGCTGGAGGTGGGTTCCAGTGTACGTCGGGCGGAGCCGGTCAAATCGGCAGCAGCCACGCCCACCCGGCCCGCCCCTGCGGCGGCGACGCAGGCGTTCCACCACAATCTCGACCCGCATTACACCTTCGAAACCTTCGTCGAGGGCAAGTCCAACCAGCTCGGCAAGGCCGCCGCGATGCAGGTGGCCACCAATCCGGGGCGCGCGTACAACCCGCTGCTGCTGTATGGCGGCACCGGCTTGGGCAAGACCCACCTGATGCACGCCGCCGGCAACCTGATGCTGGAGCGCAACCCGGGTTGCAAGGTGATGTGCCTGAACTCGGAGCAGTTCGTCGGCTCGATGATCGAAGCCTTGCGCGCCAAGAGCATGGACGAGTTCAAGCGCCGCTTCCGTTCGGTCGACGCGCTGCTGATCGACGACATCCAGTTCTTCGCGGGCAAGGACACCACGCAGGAGGAATTCTTCCACACCTTCAACGCGTTGTTCGAGTCCAAGCAGCAGATCATCCTCACCTGCGACCGTTATCCCAAGGAAGTGGACAAGCTGGAGCCGCGCCTGAAGTCGCGCCTGGGCTGGGGCCTGAGCGTGGCGATCGAACCGCCGGATTTCGAGACGCGCGCGGCAATTTTGCTGTCCAAGGCACACGACAAGAGCGTAGCCATGGACGAGAGCGTGGCGATGCTGCTGGCCAAGCGCATCCGCTCCAACGTGCGCGACCTGGAAGGCGCGCTCAACACGCTGGCGGCGCGTGCCAACTTCTACGGGCGGCCCATCACCACCGATTTTGCCGAGGAGACCCTGCGCGACCTGCTGGCCACGCACGCCCAGGCGGTCACTATCGCCAACATCCAGAAGATCACCGCCGAATACTTCAACGTGCGCCTGCAGGACCTGCTCTCCAAGCGGCGCGTGCGCTCGCTGGCGCGGCCGCGGCAGATCGCGATGACCTTGTCCAAGGAACTGACCGAGCACAGCCTGCCCGAGATCGGCGAGGCGTTCGGCGGGCGTGACCACACCACGGTGATGCACGCCTGCAAGACGATCCGCAAGTTCCTCGAAACCGACGTGCGCATGCGCCAGGACTGGGAACAGTTGATCCGCACGCTCACCGGTTGACGCGCGCGCGGGCGGGCCTGCGCGCCGGGAATGCGCGAGAATGCGGGGCAAGTTGGGGCCAAGCTGTGGATAATGGGTGGATGAATGGACCTGCCAGGTTATCCACAAGTCATGCACTGCCTGGCCGGCCCCCACTGCACACCGCAAATAGACCGTAACAAGTTGATTTTGCTGACAAAAACCAACAAAAACCGGTTCTCCACAAGTACAACAACAGCCACTACACTTCTTTTCAAAAGAAAGAACAGCAGGTAAAGGGAAGCCCACCATGCAATTCAGCATCCAACGTGAAGCTCTGCTCAAGCCGCTGCAACAGGTAGTGGGTGTGGTCGAACGGCGCCAGACGCTGCCGGTACTGGCCAACTTGCTGTTCAAGGTGGCAGACGGTCAGGTCTCGCTTACCGGTACCGACCTGGAAGTCGAGATGATCGCGGTCACCGAGGCGGAGAAGCTCGCCGACGGCGAGATCACCATCCCGGCCCGAAAGCTGTTCGACATCGTGCGCGCATTGCCCGACGGCGCCCATATCGAGCTGAAGTTGAACGGTGACCGCGTGGCACTGCACGCCGGACGCAGCCGGTTCACGCTGACCACGCTGCCGGCCAGCGAATTTCCCACGGTGGACCAGATCGAGGTGGTCGAGAAGGTCAACCTGCCGGAGGAGGTGCTGCGCGACCTGATGGAGCGCACGGCGTTCGCCATGGCCAACCAGGACGTGCGCTACTACCTCAACGGCATGCTGCTGGACCTGCAGGAACACAGCCTGCGCTGCGTGGCCACCGACGGCCATCGCCTGGCGATGAAGCAGACGGAGCTGCAGAGCTCGGTGAGCACCCGCCGCCAGATCATCATCCCGCGCAAGGGCGTCAACGAGCTGATCGGCCTGCTGGAAGGCGGTGACGGCGAGGTGGAGCTGGAGTTCGGCCGCAACCATCTGCGCGTGCGCCGAGGCAATGTCACCTTCACGTCGAAGCTGATCGACGGTCGCTTCCCGGATTACGAGGCGGTGATTCCGCTGGGTGCGGACAAGACCGCCACGCTGGACCGCGAAGTTCTGCGGGGGGCGCTGCAGCGCGCAGCGATCCTGTCGAACGAGAAATACCGCGGCGTGCGGCTCGAACTGTCGCCAGGCAAGCTGCGCATCGTGGCGCACAACCCGGAACAGGAAGAAGCCGTGGAGGAGGTCGAGGCCGACACCCATGTCTCCGACCTGGCGGTGGGCTTCAACGTGGGTTACCTGCTCGATGCCCTCGCGGCCCTGCGCGGCGACAAGGCGCGCTTGAGCCTGCGCGATGCGCAGTCCAGTTGCCTGGTGCAGGAGCACGACAACGAGCAGGCGCGCCATGTGATCATGCCGCTGCGGCTCTGACGCGGCTCTCGTGGTCGTTGCGATCAGGCGTCGTCACCAGCAGCGCCGGGGTCTCCGCAGGGAGCCCCGGCGTTGTCGTCTGGGGTGTCGGTCCGCATGAGGCTGGAACAGTTGCGTATCTGCGGCTTGCGCTGCCTGACCGATGTCAGCCTGGCGCTGGACCCGGCAATCAACGTGTTCATCGGCGACAACGGTGCCGGCAAGACCAGCGTGCTGGAGGCCGCTTTTCTGCTTTCGCACGCACGCTCGTTTCGTTCCGGCGCGCGCGAGGCGCTGGTGCAGCGGGGCATGGCGCAACTGGCCTTATTTGCCGAGGTGCGCCACCGCGATGAGTCTGATGTCGAACGCTTGGGGCTGGGGCGTTCGGGCACGCGCTGGGAGGCGCGTATCAACGGCGAGGCCGCGTCGATCGGCGAGCTGGTGCAAGCCTGCGCGGTGGTCTGCTTCGAGCCTGGCTCACACGCGCTGATCGCCGGCCCGGCCGAGGAGCGTCGGCGCTATCTCGATTGGGGCGTGTTCCACGTGGAACAGGATTTCCTGGCGCTGTGGCGGCGCTGCCAGCGCGCGCTGAAGCAGCGCAACAGCTTGCTGCGCGCGGGAGTGACGCCGTCGGATGACCTGTGCGAACCGTGGGAACGGGAGCTTTCGCAGGCCGCAGAACGCATCGACTTGCAGCGCCGCGCTTACCTGGACCGCTTGCGACCTTGCCTCGAAGTCAGCATGGCGGCCTTGCTGCCGGAGTTGGGTGCGATGGAACTGCGCTACCGCCGTGGCTGGTCGGACGAGCTGCCGCTTGCCGATCAGCTGGCGACGCAGCGCGGCCGGGATCAGGCGCGGGGGCACACCAGCCTGGGTCCACACCGCGCCGATTGGACGCTTTCTTTCGAACGGGCCCCGCTGCGCGAGCACCTGTCGCGCGGCCAGGAGAAGCTCGCTGCGCTGGCCTGCGTATTGGCGCAAGCTACCCTGTATGCACAGGAACATGGCGACTGGCCGGTGGTGTGCCTGGACGACCTTGCCTCCGAGCTGGACCAGTCGCACCAAGCGGCTGTGGTGGCCGAACTGCAGGACGTCCACGCCCAGGTGCTGCTGACCGGCACCGAATTGCCGCCGGCGTTGCAGGCGACCTCCGCACGCGTGTTCCACGTGGAACAAGGCCAGATAGCGCGCCTGCTATAATCGAAGGGTTGCACCTTTCGCAGGTTGCATAACCCTTGCCCGGCCGATCACGGCGCCGCGTCGGGCCGGGTCGCTGGCGCCAGGAAACGACCTCCGCATGAACGAACCCCTCAACGAATCCCACTACGATTCGAGCAACATCAAGGTACTCAAGGGCCTCGAGGCGGTGCGCAAGCGCCCCGGCATGTACATCGGCGATACCGATGACGGCACCGGCCTGCACCACATGGTGTTCGAGGTCGTCGACAACTCGATCGACGAAGCCCTGGCCGGCTACTGCGACAGGGTTGTGGTCATGATCCACGAGGATGGTTCGGTCAGCGTCGCCGACAACGGTCGTGGCATCCCGGTCGACATGCACCCGGAGGAGCACCGCTCCACCGCCGAGGTGGTGATGACGGTGCTGCATGCCGGCGGCAAGTTCGACGCCAACTCCTACAAGGTTTCCGGCGGCCTGCACGGCGTGGGCGTTTCCGTGGTGAACGCGCTCAGCGACCACCTGTGGCTGACCATCCACCGCGACGGCCATGAATACCTGCAGGAATACTCGCTCGGCGAGCCGCTGTTCCCGCTGAAGGAGGTCGGCCCGTCGGACAAGCGCGGCACTGCCGTTCGTTTTCTGCCCAGCCCGGCCACCTTCACCAGCAACATCGACTTCCACTACGAGATCCTCGCCAAGCGCCTGCGCGAGCTGGCCTTCCTCAACTCCGGCGTCACCATCGAGCTGAAAGACGAGCGCGGGGAAGGGCGCTCGGACACGTTTGCGTACGAGGGCGGCATCCGCTCCTTCGTGCAGCACCTGTCCCAGATGAAGACCCCGCTGCACCCGAACGTGATCAGCCTGACCGCAGAGCAGGACGGCATCGTGGTGGAGGTGGCGATGCAGTGGACCGACTCGTACAACGAGACGATGTTCTGCTTCACCAACAACATCCCGCAGCGCGACGGCGGCACCCACCTCACCGGCTTCCGCGCCGCGCTGACCCGCTCGCTGCAGAACTACATCGAGAAGGAAGGCCTGGCCAAGAACGCCAAGGTCGCCCTGTCCGGCGACGACATGCGCGAGGGCATGATCGCGGTACTGTCGGTCAAGGTGCCCGATCCGAAGTTCTCCTCGCAGACCAAGGACAAGCTGGTCTCCTCCGAGGTCAAGACGGTGGTGGAGCAGGTCGTCAACGAGAAGCTTGGCGAATTCCTGCTGGAGCACCCGAACGAAGCCAAGGCGATCGCCTCCAAGGTGGTCGACGCCGCCCGTGCCCGCGAAGCCGCCCGCAAGGCGCGCGAGATGACCCGGCGCAAGGGCGCGCTGGACATCGCCGGCCTGCCCGGCAAGCTGGCCGACTGCCAGGAGAAGGATCCGGCGCTGTGCGAACTGTTCCTGGTCGAGGGTGACTCCGCCGGCGGTTCGGCCAAGCAGGGCCGCAATCGCAGGACCCAGGCGGTGCTGCCGCTCAAGGGCAAGATCCTCAACGTCGAGAAGGCGCGCTTCGACCGCATGCTCGCCTCGGCCGAGGTAGGCACCCTGATCACCGCGCTCGGCACCGGCATCGGCAAGGACGAGTACAACCCCGACAAACTGCGCTATCACCGCATCATCCTGATGACCGATGCCGACGTCGACGGCTCGCACATCCGCACCCTGCTGCTGACCTTCTTCTACCGCCAGATGCCCGAGCTGATCGAGCGCGGCCACATCTACATCGGCCTGCCCCCGCTGTACAAGGTGAAGCAGGGCAAGCAGGAGCTGTACATCAAGGACGACACTGCGCTGAACGACTACCTGATCTCCAGCGCGGTGGACAACGCTGCGCTGGAGTACAGCCCCGAGGCGCCGCCCATCACCGGCGAGGCGCTGGAAAAGCTGCTGCGCGGCTACCAGAGCGCGCTGGACCAGATCGCCCGACTGGCACATCGCTTCGACCCCGCGGTGCTCACCGCGATGCTGGAGCATCCGCCGCTGGTGCCGGCGCTGTGGGCCGATGCCGAGGCCATGCAGGGTTGGCTGGACGCCGTGACGCTCAAGCTCAGCGCGAGCGGGCTGGGCAAGCCGCATTACACGTTGCGCCTGCGACCGGCACACGCCGACGCCGCCGGCGCGGCGCAGCCGGCGGCCATCGAGGTGATCCGCGAGCAGCATGGGCTCAGCCACACCTGGTTCCTGCCGCAGCCGTTCTTCGGCAGCGCCGAGTTCCGTCCGATCCTGGCGATCAGCCAGCAGATCGCCGGCCTGGTCCAGCCCGATGCAGTGGTGCGCCGGGGCAATGCTTCGCGCGGCATCCTCCGCTTCGTCGACGCCCGCAACTGGTTGCTGGAGGAGGCCAAGAAGGGGCGCAGCATCCAGCGCTTCAAGGGCCTGGGCGAAATGAACCCGGAGCAGCTGTGGGATACCACGGTCAACCCGGAAACCCGCCGCATGCTGCAGGTCGGCATCGAGGATGCGATCGTCGCCGACCAGATGTTCTCCATGCTGATGGGCGAGGCGGTCGAGCCGCGGCGCGATTTCATCGAGGCCAACGCGCTCAAGGTTGCCAACTTGGATATCTGACGAGGCACCACCGGCGCCGGCCGTGACGTGGCAGGCGCCGGCAGCCGGTGATCGCCGACCGCCGCTGAGCAAGGCTGGGCGCGCGGCCTTCGGCGATACTTTAGTTTGTGTCTAACCTGTTGATCTGAAAAGATCTTTTATGCCGCAGCGCAACTTGTTATCCGGGCCCGGATAGGGTTACGCTGCAAGACCCGCCTGTTTGCGTCGACACGTACCGGCCTTGCGATGAGGAACCCCATGAAACAGCTTCGAAGCTTCACTCTGCTGGCCACCGGGGCCTTGCTGCTTGGTCTGCTCGCCAGCCCGGCATGGGCCCGGAAGCAGCACGACGACAAGTCCAAGCAGACGAGCGAGTACCCCGACAGTACGCGCACCGCGCCGAAGCTCGACCTCACCAAGACGCAGGACCAGAAGCAGCTGCAGGAAGGTTTCGATGCCCTCAACAAGGGCGATGCCGCCACGGCCGAGGCGACCCTGCAGAAGCTGCTCGACGACAGCAAGAGCAAGTACGCCCAGGCCATGGCGCTGCGCGGGCTGGCCGTGCTCAAGTACAACGCGCAGGACTTCAAGGCCGCGATCGGCCTGCTGCAACGCGCCCTGGACAACGGCGTGCTGCCAAACGACGACTACTTCGCCATGCAGTACATGATGGCTGTCGCGCAGCAAGCCGACGGCCAGTACCAGGCCTCGCTGGACACCCTCAAGAAGTGGCGTGCCGAGGGCAAGAAGGAAACTGCCGAATCGTATGCCGTCGAAAGCAACGACCTGTATCGTCTGGAGAAGTACCCGGAAGCCATCGCGGCCGTAAAGAAGGCCAAATCGCTGACCGACAAGCCCGAACCGCAGTGGGACCAGATCCTGATGGCAAGCTATGCCGCCAGCGGGCAGAACGACCAGCTGGTGCAGATGGCGCAGGACAACCTCGCCGCGCATCCGGATGACCCGAAGGTCGTCGAGGCCGCCATCCAGGCACTCCAGCAGGCGGGGAAATACCCCGAGGCGATCAAGGTCATGGAAGATGCCCGTGCCAAGGGCCTGCTCGGCAACGAAGCGGACTACGTGCTGCTGGCTTCGCTGTACTACAACCAGGCGCTGTCCAGCGAAGAGCCCAAGCCGATGGCGGACAAGGCGGTCGCCGTCATCAAGGAAGGCATGAGCAAGCAGATCATGCAGCCCAGCGCGGAGAACTACGTGCTGCTGGGCAAGGCCGACTACGTGGCCGGCGACATCCCGGCGGCCACGCAGGCGTTGCAGAAGGCGCTGCCGCTGGCCACCGACGGCGAGCCCGCGCTGCAGATCGCCAACATCGAACTGACCAACAACCATTACGCCAAGGCCAAGACGATGGTCAACCAGGCCATCAGCAAGGGCGTGAAGCACATGGGCAACGCCTACCTGGTGCTGGCCGAGTGCGAGCGGGGGCTGAACAACAAGGCTGCGCGCGTCGCCGCATTGAAGAAGGCCGCGCAGCAACCGGAAAGCGCCGACCGGGCCAACGAATTGCTCAAGAAACTGGGAGCTGCAGGCAAGTAGCCATCCGGCGCAGCGCTGGCGAGCGTGGACGTCCATTTCACGCCCCGCCAGCGCTATACAAAAGCCATGGCGTGTTGTAACGTTGAAAACCTTTCACTGCGCATTGCTTCAGCAAACCCGTGGCGGGTTCCGTCAGGTCCAACCAGACGGCTCCCGACAGGTCACTGCGGCGATGCGATCCCCCGATTGATCAGCTTCCAGATAGTGACAGATGGCCTCTAGTAACGAAGAAACCGGGCGTTTTAGTTGGAAGCGGACCTGGGCATTGGCCGTGGCCATCGGGCTGCACGCATTTGCCTTCCTGCTGATCGTGGCGCCGATGGCGCCGCCCAATCAAAACCACAAGGAAAAGGAAAAGATCGTCCAGGTCAGCTTCATCGAGCCGCCACCGCCGCCGCCGCCGCCACCGCCGCCGCCGCCGGAGCCGCCGAAGCAGCCGCCGCCGAAGATCATCCAGCAGGTCAATCCGCCGCCGACCCCGCCGCCGCCGACGCCGCCGCCTCCGGTGACCGAGGTTTCCGCCAATGCCGTGCAGGCGCCGCCACCGGCACCTCCCGCGCCGCCGGCGCCGCCACCGGATATCGCGGCCGGTTCGGACCTGAGCTACGGCACCCGTCCGAGTCCGCCGTATCCGCCGATGGCCGCCCGTCAGCGCCATGAGGGCACGGTGGTCCTGTTGATCCTGGTTGGCCTGGACGGATCGCCAAAGTCCGTCGAGGTGGAGAAATCCAGCGGCTATCGCGAGCTGGATCGAGCGGCCAAGGACTGGGTCATGCGCCACTGGAAGTTCAATCCAGAGGTGAAGGCCGGCAAGAAAGTGGAGGGCTATGCTCGTGTCCCCATCAACTTCAATCTCAGTGGCTAGAGATAACCACTTCAACCCGCCGTAATCGGGCGACAGTCGATTACGGTCACAGTTCACGCTTGACTTTTCTAGGGTAGCGTTATGTTCCTTCAGACTCCTGCTGCAACCGGCAATACCAACGCCGAAGCCATGAAACAGATGGGCTTCGAGAACCTGATGCAGAACTTCGACTGGCTCGGCTGGGTGGTCTTCGTGACCCTGGTCGCGATGTCGTTCCTGTCCTGGTACTTCATCATCGCCAACGGCATTCGCAATGCCACCGTGAAGGCACGGGCGGACAAGGTCATCGACGGTTTCTGGGGCAATGGCTCGACCCAGGACGCCATCCGTGAGCTGGAAGCGCAGCCCAAGAGCGAGCCGTTCTCCAAGATCGCGCTGGAAGCCGCTTCGGCAATGGCGCACCACCAGCAGAGCACTACCGGCACCGCCGGTCGCCTGGCGGAATCGCTGAGCCGCTCGGAGTTCATCGACCGCGCCCTGCGCCAGGCCGTGGCTCGCGAGAGCATGCGTCTGGAAGGCGGCATGACCCTGCTCGCCACGGTGGGCTCGGCCGCGCCGTTCGTCGGTCTGCTCGGTACCGTGTGGGGCATCTACCACGCCCTGATCGGCATCGCCGCCACCGGCAACGCCTCGATGAACGCGGTGGCCGGTCCGGTGGGTGAGGCGCTGATCATGACCGCCTTCGGTCTGTTCGCGGCCATCCCGGCGCTGTTCGCGTACAACTTCTTCAACCGCTCGAACCGCGTGGTCTACGCCCGCTTCGACGAGTTCGCGAACGACCTGCATGACTTCTTTGCAACCGGTTCGCGCATCGAAAGCACGAAGTGAGGGATTGACCCATGGCCGTAAGCCTAGGTGGTGATTCCACGGGCCCGATGTCGGAGATCAACGTCACGCCGCTGGTCGACGTGATGTTGGTGCTGCTGATCATCTTCATGATCACGGCTCCCCTGATGTCGCACTCGGTCACGATCGATTTGCCCATCGCCAACCCGAATGCCAAGACGCCTGATCCGAAGACGCCGCCGATCGACCTGGCGATCAAGGTCGATGGCAGTCTGTACCTCAACGATCAGCCGGTGACCGATGCGGAACTGCGCGCCAAGCTGCTGGTGGAAGCGCAGCTCACGCCGCAGCCCCAGCTGCAGATCCGTGCCGATCGCGAAGTGCAGTTCATGGTGGTGAAGAAGATCATCAGCGATGCGAAGGGTTCGGGCATGGTGCATGTCGCCTTCATGACCACCGACGCACCGAAGGGATAATTCGAGATGGCGATTTCAACCAAAAGCAGCGGCGGTGCGATGGCGGAGATCAACGTCACGCCGTTGGTCGACGTGTTGCTCGTGCTGCTGATCATCTTCATGATCACGGCACCGATCCTGGCGCACAAGATCGAGGTCGATCTGCCGCAGCCGAACAAGGATGTGATCCCGCCCTCCAATCCGCCCAGCCCGATCAATCTGAAGATCGATCAGAGTGGCGCGTTCTACTGGAATGGTACGCCGGTCGACGAGCTGGGCCTGAAGGCGCAGCTGGCGGTGATCGGCCAGCAGTCGCTGCCGAACCAGCCGGAGATCCAGATCGCCGCCGATGACCACGTGGCCTACGAGTATGTGGCGCGGGTGCTGGCCGACGCCAAGAGCTACAACCTGGTGAAGATCGGCTTCAACGAAGCACGCTGAGCTCGGCGCAAAACGATCCAGGCAAGAGCCCCGCTTCGGCGGGGCTTTTGTTTTCAGAGCTCGGCACCGCGCCATGCCGCGGGAGGTGCCCGCTTGAGCGACGGGTCGCTCGCGTGAAGCGCTTGCCGGGCACGTCCGCCACGGCTCAGCGCAGGATCTGCAGGTAGTGGCGCACGGTGGTGGCCAGCCCTTCGTACAGGGCCTCGCCGATCAGGGCGTGGCCGATCGAGACCTCGGCGAGGCCGGGGATCGCGGCCTTGAAGGTGCCGAGGTTGGCCTGGCTGAGATCATGTCCGGCGTTGACCGCCAGGCCGGCCTGCTGGGCGCGGCGGGCGGTGTCGGCACATGCCGCCAGCGCCGCCGCGGGGTCGCCTTCGGCGAAGGCCTCCGCATACGGGCCGGTGTAGATCTCGATGCGCTGTACGCCGATGGCCGCGGCCAGCTCGAAATCGCCGCTGCCCGCGTCGACGAACAGGCTGACCCGGCAGCCCAATGCATTCAGCTCATCGACCAGCGGCCTCAGGCGGGTGGTTTCCTGGCGCAGGTTGAAGCCATGGTCCGAGGTGATCTGGCCGTCGCTGTCCGGCACCAGGGTTACCTGGGTCGGGCGGACCAGGCGCGCGAGTTCGATCAGGCCGGGGTAATCGCCGCGCGGACCCGCGAACGGGTTGCCCTCGATGTTGTACTCGACCCGCCCGCGCAGCATCGCGGCCAGCGCACGGACGTCATCGGGCCGCACATGGCGCTGGTCCGGGCGCGGATGCACGGTGATGCCGCCGCAACCGGCCTCGATGCAGGTCTGCGCGGCATGGCAGATGTCGGGGCTGCGGCCGCCGCGCGAGTTGCGCAGGACGGCGATCTTGTTGAGGTTGACGCTGAGCAGGGTCATCGCGGAAACCACTCCGGGGCGGGAAGAATCGGCTGGCTGGCCCGGCAGCACGCCATGCCGACGGGTGACAGTGCGCCGATCATTCGATGTCGGCAAGCAGTGTCGCCGCGCGCACCTTGCGCGGCGACCCGCGCCAGGCCAGCGCGGCGACCAGTTCCGGCGCGAGGTCGAGCCGCTGCAGTTGCCAGGCGCCGACATCTTCGCCGTCGAAGCGCAGCAGCTGCAATGGTTGCGGCGGCGCCGCCACGCGCAGCCGCTGCAGTCCGTAGCCGATGCCGCGTCCATGCGCCTTGAGCAGCGCTTCCTTGGCCGTCCATAGCGTCAGGAATGCGTCGTCGCGCGCGTCCACGGGCAACGCCGCCAGCGCCGCCGTCTCTGCCGCGTCGAAGAAGCGCCGGGCCAGCGCCAGCGCACGCGGTCGGGCTCGCCGGCGCTCGACGTCGACGCCCGGCGCGATGCCACGGGCGATCGCCACCAGCGCATGGTCACCGCTGTGCGACCAGTTGAAATCCAGTGCCGTGCCGTGGCGCGGATCGAGCCGCGGCCGTCCATGCGCGTCCTGCGTGAGCTGCAGCTCGTCGGCGTCAACGCCGAGATATGCGGCCAGTATCCGCAACAACGGCAGACGACCGGGTGCGCGGCGGTAGCCGAGATGCCAGACGTGCACCGTCTGGTCGTCCAGTTGCGCGGCAGCGGCGGCGGGAAGGGGCGGGAGCGTGTCGGTCATCCCGCTCATGGTGCGGCCCGTCGCGTCGCGGTACAAGCGACGCGACGGCGCTTGTGTCAACGCGGCAGGCGCGACGTGCCCATCAGGAACTCGTCCACCGCCTGCGCGCACTGGCGGCCTTCCCGGATCGCCCACACCACCAGCGACTGGCCACGGCGCATGTCGCCGGCGGCGAACACCTTGTCGACGCTGGTGCGGTAGGCGGCGCCGCCGTCGACCTTCGCCGCCGCATTGCCGCGCGCGTCCTTGTCCACGCCGAAGGCATCGAGCACGGCTTGCGCAGGCGACACGAAACCCATCGCCAGCAGGACCAGGTCCGCCTCGATCTCGAACTCGCTGTCCGGCACCTCGCTCATGCGGCCCTCGTGCCATTGCAGCCGCACCGCGGTCAGGCTGCGCACGCGGCCCTTGCCGTCGTCGTTGAAACGTTTGGTGGCTACCGCCCAGTCGCGCCGGCAACCCTCCTCGTGCGAACTGGAGGTGCGCAGCCGAATCGGCCAGTACGGCCAGGTCAGCGGCTTGTTCTCCTGCGCCGGCGGCTGCGGCAGCAGTTCGAACTGGGTGATCGCCGCGGCGCCCTGGCGGTTGGAGGTGCCCACGCAGTCCGAGCCGGTGTCGCCGCCGCCGATCACCACCACCTGCTTGTCGGTGGCAAGGATCTGCGACGCCAGCGCGTCGCCGGCCAGTACGCGGTTCTGCAGCGGCAGGAAGTCCATCGCGAAGTGCACGCCGTCCAGTTGGCGGCCCGGCAGCGGCAGGTCGCGCGGGGTCTCGGCGCCGCCGGCCAGCACCACCGCGTCGAAGTCCTGCTGCAACTGCGCCGGCGTCAGCGCGAGCTGCCCGTCCTTCGCGTCGGCGGCGTTGCCGACATACACGCCAGGGCGAAACTGCACGCCCTCGACGCGCATCTGATCGAGGCGGCGGTCGATATGCTCCTTCTGCAACTTGAAATCGGGGATGCCGTAGCGCAGGAGCCCGCCGACGCGGTCGTTCTTCTCGAACACGGTGACCGCGTGGCCCGCACGCGCGAGCTGCTGTGCCGCGGCCAGGCCGGCCGGGCCGGAACCTACCACGGCCACGCTCCAGCCCGTGCGCCGCGCGGGTGGCTGCGGGCGCACCCAGCCTTCCTCCCATGCCTTGTCGATGATCTTGTGCTCGATCGACTTGATGCCCACCGCATCGCTGTTGATGTTCAGCGTGCACGCCGCCTCGCACGGGGCCGGGCAGATGCGGCCGGTGAACTCGGGGAAGTTGTTGGTCGAATGCAGCACCTCGATCGCGCGCTGCCAGTCCTGCCGATAGACCAGGTCGTTGAAGTCCGGGATCACGTTGTTGACCGGGCAGCCCTGGTGGCAGAACGGGATGCCGCAATCCATGCAGCGCGCGGCCTGGATCGCCGCGCCGGCGTCGTCCAGCTGCGGGGTGAACTCGCGCCAGTGGCGCTTGCGCAGATTGGGCGCCTCGCCGGGTTCCGGCACGCGCGGGTAGTCTAGAAAGCCGGTGATCTTGCCCATGATCGTTGTCTCCCCGGGCCGCTCAGGCCGTGATGGCTCGTGTGCCGGGCGCCGTCGCCGCCCGGCCGGCTTCGCCCAGTGCGCGCCGGTACTCGTGCGGCATCACCTTGACGAAGTGCGTGCGCGCGTTGATCCAGTCGTGCAGGATCGCCTTGGCGCGGAAGCTGCCGGTGGCGCGGAAATGGCTTTCCAGCAGACGCCGCAGGATCGCCTCGTCGGTCTCGCCGGGGGCTCCGCGCACCGGCGCGTGCCAGAGTTCGCGCGGCACGCGCAGTTCCTGCTCGACCGTGGAGAGCAGCGGCTCGAGCGCCACCATCGCGAGATTGCAGCGCGCCTGGAACTGCACGTCCGGGTCGTACAGATAGGCCACGCCACCGGACATGCCGGCGGCGAAGTTGCGCCCGGTTTCGCCCAGCACCACCACGGTGCCGCCGGTCATGTATTCGCAGCCGTGGTCGCCGACGCCTTCCACCACCGCGGTGGCACCGGAGTTGCGCACGGCGAAGCGCTCGCCGGCGACGCCGTTGAAGAACGCCTCGCCGCCGGTGGCGCCGTACAGCACCGTGTTGCCGGCGATGATGTGTTCGGGCCCGAAGCCGTGGAAATCGTTCGGCGAACGCACGATGATGCGGCCGCCGGACAGCCCCTTGCCCACGTAATCGTTCGCCTCGCCGACCAGGTCGAAGGTGATGCCGCGCGCCAGGAACGCGCCGAAACTCTGCCCGGCCACGCCATCGAGTTGCACGTGGATGCTGTCCTCCGGCAGGCCGGCGTGGCCGTGCCGCCGCGCCAGCGCACCCGACAGCATCGCGCCGACCGAACGATCGGTGTTGCGGATCGCCACGATGAAGCTGCAGCGCTCGCCCTGCTCCAGCGCGGCGCGCGCCTTGTCGATCAGCGCGTGGTCCAGCGCGCGCGCGAGGCCGTGGTCCTGCTCGTCGACGTGGCGCCAGGCCACGTCGGCAGGCACCGCCGGGCGGTGGAACACGCGGCTGAAGTCGAGCCCGCGCGCCTTCCAGTGCGCGATGCCCTGGCGCACGTCGAGCAGGTCGGCGCGCCCGACCAGTTCGTCGAAGCGGCGGATGCCGAGCTGCGCCATGATCGCGCGCGCTTCCTCGGCGACGAAGAAGAAGAAGTTCACCACGTGCTCGGGCTTGCCGGCGAACTTGCGCCGCAGCACCGGATCCTGCGTGGCCACGCCGACCGGGCAGGTGTTGAGGTGGCATTTGCGCATCATGATGCAGCCTTCCACCACCAGTGGCGCAGTGGCGAAGCCGAACTCGTCGGCGCCGAGCAGGGCGGCGACCACCACGTCGCGGCCGGTCTTCATCTGGCCGTCCGCCTGCACCCGGATGCGCCCGCGCAGTCGGTTCAGCACCAGCGTCTGCTGGGTTTCCGCCAGGCCCAGTTCCCACGGCGTGCCGGCGTGCTTGATGGACGACCACGGCGAGGCGCCGGTGCCACCGTCGTGGCCGGCGATCACCACGTGGTCGGCCTTGCACTTGGCCACGCCCGCCGCGACCGTGCCCACGCCGACTTCGGACACCAGCTTCACCGAGATCGACGCCTGCGGGTTGCAGCTCTTGAGGTCGTGGATCAGCTGGGCCAGATCCTCGATCGAGTAGATGTCGTGGTGCGGCGGCGGCGAGATCAGGCCCACGCCGGGCACCGAGAAGCGAAGTTGCGCGATGTAGTCGGACACCTTGTGGCCCGGCAACTGGCCACCCTCGCCGGGCTTGGCGCCTTGCGAGATCTTGATCTGGATCTGGTCGGCCGAGACCAGGTACGCCGCGGTGACGCCGAAGCGGCCCGAGGCCACCTGCTTGATGCGCGAGCGCAGTGAATCGCCGGGTTCGAGAGTGAGGTCGCTCTCGATGCGATCGGCGCCGAGGATGCTGCCCAGCGTTGCGCCCTCGCCGATGGCGATGCCGCGCGCCTCGTCGCGGTAGCGCGCCTCGTCTTCGCCGCCTTCGCCGGTGTTGGACTTGCCGCCGATGCGGTTCATCGCCACCGCCAGCGTGGCGTGCGCCTCGGTGGAAATCGAACCCAGCGACATCGCGCCGGTGGCGAAGCGCTTGACGATCTCCGCCGCCGGCTCCACCTCGTCCAGCGCGACCGCGGCCGCCGGATCGATGCGGAATTCGAACAGCCCGCGCAAGGTCAGCTGGCGGCGCGTCTGGTCGTTGATCAGTCGCGCATATTCCGCATAGGTCGTCGCACTGTTGGCGCGGGTGGCGTGCTGCAGCTTGGCGATGGAATCGGGCGTCCACAGATGGGCTTCGCCATCGGCTCGCCAGGCGTATTCGCCGCCGCCATCGAGTGCCTGACCTGCGTCGTCGGCCCAGGCCGCCTCGTGCTGGCGCAGCGCCTCGGCGGCCAGCTCGAACAGGCCGATGCCCTCGATCGTGCTGGCGGTGCCGCTGAAGTACGTTTCCACCAGTTCGCTGTTCAGCCCCACCGCTTCGAAAATCTGCGCGCCGGTGTAGGACATGTAGGTGGAGATGCCCATCTTGGACAGCACCTTCTGCAGCCCCTTGCCGATCGCCTTGATGTAGTGCGCGATCGCCTGCTCCGCGGCGATCGCGCCGCTGTCGGCCGCATGGCGGGCCAGCGTCTCCATCGCCAGGTACGGGTGGATCGCCTCGGCGCCGTAGCCGGCGAGCAGGGCGAAGTGGTGCACTTCGCGCGCCGAGCCGGTCTCCACCACCAGGCCGGTGCTGGTGCGCAGGCCGCGGCCGACCAGGTGCTGGTGGACCGCCGAGGTGGCCAGCAGCGCCGGGATCGCCACCCGCTCGCGGCCCGCGTGGCGATCCGACACGATCAGGATGTTGTGGCCCTGGCCGATCGCGTCGATCGCCTGCGCGCACAGCGAGGCCAGCCGGGCCTCGATGCCCTGCTTGCCCCACGCCGCCGGGTAGGTGATGTCCAGCTCGAAGCTGCGGAACTTGCCCTTGGAGTAGCGGCCGATCTTGCGGATCTTCGCCATGTCGGCGACGTCGAGGATCGGCTGGGCCACCTCCAGTCGCAGCGGCGGATTGACGTTGTTGATGTCCAGCAGGTTCGGTTTCGGGCCGATGAAGGAAACCAGCGACATCACCAGCTGCTCACGAATCGGGTCGATCGCCGGGTTGGTGACCTGGGCGAACAGCTGGCGGAAGTACTGGTACAGCGACTTGTTCTGCTCGGACAGCACCGCCAGCGCCGCGTCGTTGCCCATCGAGCCGATCGCCTCCTGGCCGTCGTGCGCCATCGGCAGCAGCTGGAATTTGAGGTCTTCCAGCGTGTAGCCGAACATGCGCTGGCGTTGCACCAGCTGCTCGCCCGCGGGCGGCTCGACGTGGCCGACCGGCAGGTCGTCCAGGCGGATGCGGATGTGCTCGATCCACTGCTTGTACGGCCGCGCATTGGCCAGCTGGTCCTTCACCTCCTTGTCGTCGATGATGCGCCCCGCTTCCATGTCGATCAGCAGCATGCGGCCTGGCTGCAGCCGCCACTTCTTCACGATGCGCGGCTCGGGCACGGCGAGCACGCCGGCCTCGGAGGCGAGGATCACCAGGTCGTCGTCGGTGATGAGGTAGCGCGCCGGGCGCAGGCCGTTGCGATCCAGCGTGGCGCCGACCTGGCGGCCGTCGGTGAAGGCGATCGCTGCCGGGCCGTCCCACGGCTCCATCATCGCCGCGTGGTATTCGTAGAAAGCGTGGCGGTTGGCGTCCATCAGGGTGTGACGTTCCCATGCCTCGGGAATCATCATCATCATCGCGTGCGACAGCGGGTAGCCCGCCATCGTCAGCAGTTCCAGGCAGTTGTCGAACGAGGCGGTGTCGGACTGGCCCGGATAGATCAACGGCCACAGTTTGGCCAGGTCGTCGCCGAGCACCGGCGAGGAGATCGCTCCGGTGCGCGCATTCAGCCAGTTGACGTTGCCCTTGACCGTGTTGATCTCGCCGTTGTGCGCGACCATGCGATAGGGGTGGGCCAGCTCCCACGCGGGAAATGTGTTGGTGGAGAAACGCTGGTGCACCAGCGCCAGTGCCGATACCGCGCGCGGATCGGCGAGATCGGGATAGTAGATGCCGACCTGATCGGCTAGCAGCAGGCCCTTGTAGACCACGGTGCGGGTCGACATCGAGGGTACGAAGTATTCGCGGCCGTGCTTGAGCTTCAGTGCGCGGATCGCATGGCTGGAGGTCTTGCGGATCACGTAGAGCTTGCGCTCCAGCGAATCGGGCACCATCACGTCCGGGCCGCGGCCGATGAACAGCTGGCGGATCACCGGCTCGCTCGCCTTCACCGCGGGCGACATCGGCATTTCGCCATCCACGCGCACGTCGCGCCAGCCCAGCACCAGCTGGCCCTCGGCGCGCACCGTGCGCTCCAGTTCCTGCTCGCAGGCGCGTCGCGAGGCGTGCTCCTTCGGCAGGAAGATCATGCCCACGCCGTATTCGCCCGGTGGCGGCAGCTGGACGCCCTGCCGCGCCATTTCCTCCCGATAGAGCTGGTCGGGAAGCTGGATCAGGATGCCCGCGCCGTCGCCCATCAGCGGGTCGGCGCCGACTGCGCCGCGATGGTCCAGGTTGCGCAGGATCAGCAACCCCTGCTCGATGATCCGGTGACTCTTGCGCCCCTTGATGTGCGCCACGAAACCCACGCCACAGGCATCGTGTTCGTGCCGTGGGTCGTACAAACCCTGCGCGCGTGGCTGGTCCATCGACTGCACTCCCGAAACAAGGGGGAGTCTCGACTATAGTGCGTTGCAACAAAAATAAGCAAGCAAAAGAAATGGCCGTCTATATGGCCGAATCATGGCCCGGTGATTCACGGGGAATGTAGGAGCGCACCCTGTGCGCGATGCTTTTCGTAACGTGACGAAAAAGCTCGCGCACAGGGTGCGCTCTTACAGCCAGCTCATTTGATCAGCCGCTCGTCGACCAGGTTCTTCACCACGCCGGGATCGGCCAGGGTGGTGATGTCGCCGAGCTGGTCGGGTTGGTTCTCGCCGATCTTGCGCAGGATGCGGCGCATGATCTTGCCCGAACGGGTCTTCGGCAGGCCGGGCGCCCATTGCAGATAGTCCGGCGTGGCGATCGGCCCGATCTCCTTGCGTACCCAGGCGATCAATTCCTTGCGCAGCTCGTCGCTGCCGGTTTCGCCGGCGACCAGGGTGACGTAGGCGTAGATGCCCTGCCCCTTGATGTCGTGCGGGCAGCCGACCACGGCGGCCTCGGCTACCTTCGGATGGGACACCAGCGCGCTCTCCACCTCGGCGGTGCCGAGGCGGTGGCCGGACACGTTGATCACGTCATCGACGCGGCCGGTGATCCAGTAGTAGCCGTCCTCGTCGCGGCGGGCGCCGTCGCCGGTGAAGTAGTTGCCGGGATAGGCGCTGAAATAGGTCTCGATGAAACGCTGGTGATCGCCGTAGATGGTGCGCACCTGACCGGGCCAGGAATCGGTAATCAGCAGGTTGCCCTCGGCGACACCGTCCTTCACCTCGCCGTCGGCATTCACGATGGCAGGCTTGATGCCGAAGAACGGCAGCGTGGCCGAGCCGGGCTTGGTGGCGATCGCGCCGGGCAGCGGCGAAATCATGATGCCGCCCGTTTCGGTCTGCCACCAGGTATCCACGATCGGGCAGCGCTCCTCGCCGACCACGCGGTGATACCACTCCCACGCTTCCGGGTTGATCGGCTCGCCGACCGAACCGAGCAGCCGCAGGCTGGCGCGGGAGGTGTTTTTCACCGGCTCCTCGCCCTCGCGCATCAGGGCGCGTATCGCGGTGGGCGCCGTGTAGAAGATGCTGACCTTGTGCTTGTCGACCACCTGCCAGAAGCGGCTGTAATCGGGATAGTTGGGGACGCCTTCGAACATCACCGTGGTGGCGCCGTTGCACAGCGGGCCGTACACCACGTAGCTGTGGCCGGTGACCCAGCCCACGTCGGCGGTACACCAGTAGATGTCGTCCTCGCGCAGGTCGAACACCTGCTCGTGGGTGTAGCTGATGAACACCAGGTAGCCGCCGGTGCTGTGCTGCACGCCCTTCGGCTTGCCGGTGGAGCCGGAGGTGTACAGCACGAACAGCGGGTGTTCGGCCTCGACCGGGGTCGGCGGGCAATCGGCGGATTGGCCGTCCATCAGCGTGTGCCAGTAGCGGTCGCGCGGCGACTGCATGTGCACCGCGCCGCCGGTGTGGCGCACCACGATCACCGTCTCCACGCTGTTGGTGCCGGGGCGCTCCAGCGCCGCATCCACGTTGACCTTGAGCGGAATGTGCTTGCCAGCGCGCAGGCCCTCGTCGGCGGTGATCACCACCTTGGCCTGCGAGTCGACGATGCGCCCGGCCAGCGAGTCGGGCGAGAAGCCGCCGAATACCACCGAGTGGATCGCGCCCAGGCGCGCGCAGGCCAGCATCGCCACCGCCGCCTCGGGGATCATCGGCAGGTAGATCGCCACGCGGTCGCCCTTGACCACGCCCAGGTGCTTCAGCGTGTTGGCGAACTTGCATACCTCGGCGTGCAGCTCGCGGTAGGTGATCTTGCGTGAGTTGGCCGGATCGTCGCCCTCGAAGATGATCGCCACCTTGTCGCCGCGCTTTTCGAGCTGGCGGTCGAGGCAGTTGGCGGACACGTTGAGCTCGCCGTCTTCGTACCAGCGGATGTGCAGGTCGTTGCGGTCGAACGAGACGTTCTTGATCTTCGTCGGCGGCCTGGTCCAGTCCAGGCGCTTGGCGATACCGGCCCAGAATGCCTGCGGATCTCTGACGGATTCGGCATACATGTGTACGTAGTTGTCGTGGCTGGTGCGCGCAGATGCTGCAAACTCGGGATCGACCGGATAGGTGCTGGACATGGATTTGCTCCTGCTGGACTGGATGGGAGTGACTCGGGCAACCTGCGACAGGCATCGATGCCGCGCTGTGTGTGGTCCTTGAGTTAGCCCGCTCGTAATACGATGGGAGTCGGTACTTCGCGATACATAAAGATAGGCGCGTTTGGTCCTGCCCGCACCCGGATCGCGCCGGCTGTCGGCATTAAAAAGGGGGCTGCCGTTGTCAGCGGCGTCGCCGGGTGGCGCTACTCAGCCGTTGTTGGATCAATGACTGAGGCAACTTCGGACACACGATTTGCAGGAAAGCCCCCCTCCTCGGCGTGTTTCCGAACCATTTCCTCATCCGGAGCGATGTATACGCAATAGATCTTGTCGCCGGTCACGTAGCTTTGGAGCCATTGAATCTGTGGCCCCATATTGCTCAGTACACCGCAAGACTTCTGCGAAATGGCCTTTAGTTCTTGGGGCGACAACTTCCCGGCACCAGGAATATCACGTTCGATCACGTATTTCGGCATGGCATGGTCCTCTGTTGTCTAGAAGCATAAATAATGGTCACGCCCATCAGAAAATGTTTCTGCACAAAGGGATCAATGGGCGCACCCAGGCGGCCAAGGCTCGCGCCAGAGACTACGCCACCGACCACCACATGACCACCGTCAGCTACCTGATGTGCTCCAACCTCCAACACCTGCCGAAGAACCCATGAACGCAAGCGACTCAACAGGTTGCGGCGTGAAGTTCAACCACGCCAAACGCGAAAGAGCCTCCATGCGGGGGTGCCCGCTCCGTCGCGACATCCGCGAACATCGTATGTAATCGGGCAAATCAGAATTTGTAACTTGCACTCAAGCCGAGCATGAAATTGCGGCCCGGTGCGGACTGGAAGAAGCGACCGTTGCCGGAGTTGACGACAACGGCACCGACGTAGTTGCGATCGAAAAGGTTGTTGATACCTGCAAACTCGCTGACCTGCCAGCCGCCCGCGTTTTGCCTGAACGCCAGATGATAATCGACCACGACGTAGCTATCGGCGAAGTCCGTGTTTTTGTTGTCGACATAAACGCGATCACGCCACTGCGCGCTTAGCGAGGTGGAAAATCCAAGCGGGCGATACTGCCAGTCCCACTCGCCGTACACCATCTGGCGCGGCACGCCTGGCATGCGATGGCCGTCGAGCGCTCCGCCATCGAAAGTCGCGTGCAGGTAACTATAGGCCAGGTAACCACTGAAGCCGCCCGAAAAGGCCTGCTGAACGTTCAGTTCCAACCCGTGTCGCTTCGTGCTTCCGGCATTGGCGAAACTGTCGCGACCGTCATTGGATGCGCCAACGACAATATCGTTTGTGGTCGATATCTTGAAAAGTACCACATCGAATTTTGTCGCAGCCCAACTCCCCTTTAGTCCTGTCTCATAGTCGCGACTCGTGCTTGGCTGCAAGGCTTGGTTAAAGCCGGCCTGACCGTCGGGCCGATAGGCGAACTCGGAGAGCGTCGGGGTTTCGAAGCCCTGGCCGTAATTCGCGTAGACGTTCAGATGCGGATTGATTTTGTAGAGCACGCCTGCAACCGGATTGGTGCTCGAAAAATTCCGCCTGCCACTGTCGTCGGGATCTTCGGGCGTCATGTAGTGATCGTCGCTTCCGAACTTGACGTTCGAATGACGCAGGCCAGCGACGATGATCCAACGGTCGGGTTTCCATTCGAGCTGGGCGTATTCCCCGGCCTGACTGGAAAAATCCCTCTCGTTGCGACGCAGCTCCCCTTCCACGCCTGCATCATTGACCCAGCCCTTGCGCAGCTCGCGCAGGTGGTCGTACTCGATACCCGTAATCAGGTCGAGCGATGTCGAGGTGAGCGGAAAACTGTGCACCCAGCGGACACCGCCGCCCCTGGACCTGTTTTTCAGGTCGACCACCGCGCCGCCGCCATTGGTGGAACCGCCGCGGAAAGGAAGGAACTGGACCACGCGCCGGGAACCACCGTAACCCATCACATGCAGATGATCGCTCTGGCCGATTTGCTGCTCGTATACAGCGCCAAGCTGGCGGTCACGATGACTTTCACCCGCGCCGAACTTGAACACGCCTGGCACCGCGAAGCTTGGGTTTTCCCGTGCCTGTTGCTTGGTCAGGCTTGAAGGATCCTCGGCGAAGGGCTGGTTCTCGCCGTTGAGCAGCAACGTCAGCGAAGCGTCCTTGCTGATGTCGTAGCGGAACTTCGCGCGCAAATTATCGCGCTCGGCCTTGCTGTGTTGACGAAAGCCGTCGGTTTCGAAATGCGTGCCATCCACGACATAGTTGAAGTTGCCGACCGTGCCTCCAGCCTCCAGCCGCTGGATCCGGGTGCCGTAGCTGCCGAACAGCGTGGAAACCCCGACCGTCGGCTGCTCCGGGCCGTCCTTGGTGAATATCTGGATCACGCCCCCGGCGGCATTGCCGTACAGGGCCGAAAACGGCCCGCGCAACACCTCGATGCGCTCCGCGGTAGCAAGGTCGAAGGGATCGGTCTGGCCCTGCCCGTCCGGCCCGGACACCGGAATGCCGTCCACCAGCAGGCGGATGCCGCGCACGCCAAAGGAGGCGCGTGAACCAAAACCACGAATGGAAATCTGCGAATCCTGCGCGTAGCTCTGGCGATTCTGCGCGACAACCCCGGGTATCCGCGCAAGTGACTTGGAAAGTGCGGATGCCGGAGCGCCATCGGCGATCTTGTCTTGCGTGACGACGCCAACCGCGGCGGGCACGTCGAAGTCGGGCTGCGGAATGCGGGTCGCGGTCACCACGATCACGGGTAGCGTCGTCGTGGACGATGTTGTCTGTGCGGTATTGGTCTGTACATCCTGCGCATGAGCCGCAGGCAGGACCAACAAGACAAGCACCAACGCTTCCGAGAGACTGCGCCAAATGAATGCGCGTGGAGCAAGGCCCCTGGCCGCGCCGTTCATCAAGCACCTATCGAGATTTCCAAATTGATCACGCATTACTATTACCGGTCCTATGGAAACGAAGCTATAGCGAAACCTTGAAGCCAACCCAAACACCGCGAATCTCGCCCGGGCCATAGAAGCGCGGGTCGTCAAATTGCGGCATGACTTCGTGGGGTTCACCAAGTGTTCCGAACGTGACGTAGTGGCGGTCGAACAGGTTGTCGATACGTGCGAATAAACTGAAGTGTGCATTCACGTCGTAATTGGCTCGCAGGTTCACCACCACATATCCGCCGGTCTGCCCAAGCAGATTGGCTTCGTCACTGCGCAGGTACTGGCCGGAGTTCGCGATGACTTCGCCACCCATGCTCAACTTCGGCGTAATCGAAAAATCGGCGCCAAGTTTGAAGCTGTTGCGCACCAGGCTGGGAATGCGGTCACCCTTGCGCACGAATATCTCATCATCTTCATCGGCGTCAGGGTGGTTGGCGCTCTTCTCGAAGAAGCTGGTCCGATAGGTCGCATCAAGCCAACTGTAGTTTGCGTACCAGTGCAGACGCCGGTCCCATGCGGTGCCGGCGATGCTGGCCTCGAGGCCCTGCCGACGCGTGTCCCCGACATTGGCAAAGAAGCCCTCGTTGGACTTCGTTCCACCGGTGGCCTGAAACAGGATGTCATCGGTGTTGATAGTGCGAAACAGACCCACGTGCCAGTGGCCAAGGTTGTCGCCGCCGCCGAACCTGCCGCGCAAGCCCGCTTCCCAGCTCTTGGCGACGACCTGTTTCAACGGCGGATCGGACAGAAACTGGTTGGGCAGCTTGCAGGGGGCATCCTCGTCCGCGCAGGTCAGTTCGACCGACGTGGGTGCGCGCGTGGATTCGCTGTAGCCGCCGTAAACGTTCACCGCGTCAGTCCATTGCCAGGTGAGTCCGGCCGCCGGATTGACGCGCGAAAAACGGTGCTTGCCGTCCAGCGCGGGATTGATACCGGTCGGATCGTTGATCGTGGTGCGTGTCCGGTTGCCTCGCGCCGACACCGTCAGTGCGAGGCGGTCGGTGATCGACAAGGTATCGGTGAGGTACAGGCTGATCGTGCGCGTGTGGCTATTGACGTTCAGTGCGCCTGCCGGAATCAGGATGCCTGAATCGGACGACGTCACCCGGTTTGGCTGCAGGACTGCCATCTCCAGGGCCGAGTTGTAGTCGAGGCGGCCGTTCATGTAATCCAGGCCCGCCACAAACTGGTTCTCCAAAGGGCCGAGTGGCTGGTTGAATGCGAGCTGCACGGTACCACCGTCGCTCGTCTGGTTTCGGTGGCCGATATTGTTGATCGCGTCGAAGTCGGGGGAAACGGTATTGCCGTTCTGGTCGATGATCGGTGCGTCGTCGTGGTCCCCGTCACAAAGGATGTCATCGTCGTCGTCGCACTCGTCGAAATCGCTGGCATCGCCGTTGTACGACAGCGTTTTGACTTTGCGGTGGAACACGGTGAACGAGAGCTTCGTGGCGTCGTTGATATCAACGGTTCCCTGGCCGCTGATGAGACCCATATCGTTGCTGGTGTTGTCCGGCGCCGTGAAGATGCCTCTCCAGCGTTCGGCGAGCAGCTCGACCGGCGAGCTGCCGTTACCGACCAGGTCGGTTTTCGCGTGGCCAAGGTGCAAGTCGAACGTAGCGGCTTCGCTACGCCAGGACAGGGTGCCGTAAAAGTTGCGGGCGTTTGAGGGTGACTGGTCGCGCCAACCGTCCTCGTCGAAGCGATTGCCCATCAGGTACCAGCCCCAGCGGCCGGAGTTGCCGGCGGTCTCGAAGGTGGCGTTGGTGCGCCCGAATGATCCACCGTAGAAGGAGAGGCGCGTACCTGGGTCGCTGAAGCCCGTCTTGGTCTGGATCGAGATCGCACCCCCAAGCGTGTTCAGGCCGAACACCGGGTTGGCGCCGGCAAGCAGGCTCATTCGCTCAATGGCGCCAGTCGGGATCAGGTCCCAATTGACCGTATCGCCAAACACTTCATTGACGCGCACCCCATCGAGGTAGACCGACATGCCCTCGGAGCCACCAAGCAGCGGCGTCGCGGTGAACCCGCGGAACTGGACATCCGCCTGCAGCGGGTTGTTCTGCGCGCCGTTCGTCGTTACACCGACAAAACGACGGTTGGCGAAGTCGGTAAGGTCGAGTACTTGCGCGCGATCCATCTGGTCGTCGTTGGTCGACTGCACGTAATACGGCAGCTTGCCGGGATCAATGTCGGTGCCGGTGACAGGTGTCACGCCGACCACCCTGATCAGGTCAAGTTCGGTGACGTTCTGGGGGTTGGTCTCGCGGCTGCTTTCTTGTGCGAATACGGAGCTGCTCGCGACGATCAGCGCCAGTGCGATCGATAGTGGGCCGAGTCCGCGAAAGCGCCGCGATTTCTTGTGAGCTGCCATCAAACACACTCCTTTCCATTCTTCAGCGTTGCCGGAAAGATTCGGGGTCGTCGCCAGTTCATTTGATGCTCGGCAACCGTCACTGCATTGCATTGCAATGATAGTTGCGGCCGACCATGGCGTGATTTTGACGGCCCGATGTTGCCAAGACGGACAAGCCAACATCCCGACATCCCGACATCCCGGCGCCGCTGATCAGGCGCCTTGCTCAGAAGCGTCCTTCGCGGATCAGCTGCTTGATCTCGTCGTCGGTGAACAGCCGCGAACGAGTGAGAAAGCGGACACCTTCGCCGTTTTCCAGCGAAAACATGCCGCCACGCCCTTCGACCACGTCGATGATCAATTGCGTGTGCTTCCAGTATTCGTATTGCGCGGGATTCATGTAGAACGCTACGCCGGCGATCTCCCCGAGCTTGACGTCGCGATCGCCCACGATGAAATCGTCCTGCGCAAAGCACATTGGCGAGGAGCCATCGCAGCAGCCGCCAGACTGGTGGAACAGCAGCGGTCCGTGGCGTGTGCGCAATCGTTCGATCAACTCCTCAGCAGCCGGCGTGGCGAGCACTTTGGCAACTGCAACCGTGGTATCCGACATCTTGTTCTCCTGCATTGTGGCAAGCTGAAACGTCAACCGAGCCCCTAGCACGAGGCGGCGGTCCGGTCCGGGTCCGAAATAGCGGGCATTGCCGTCGTTGACGATCACCGTGCCGCTGAGTGCGGCAGGAACATCAAACGGCGCAAGATCCAGTCGACTGGCATCGACCTCTACAGCCTGCAGATTGGTCACGGCAGCCGTAGCGGTAAAATCCGCTTCTTTCGCCATGACTGGTTGCAGCGCACACCCCGCATGAACCAGGACAAGCGGATGAAGATGAAGCCCGCGGATTGCCGCGCGCTGTCGCGGCGGTGACCGTCCTGGCTGATTCACGTGGCACTCCCGTAGACTCTGGAAAATCCTGCGCCAACGGGCGCATGGCTGGTGCGCGACATCAGCTTCGCCTGCCGGCGGTGCCGATTCATTCGCCGTGGTAGATCAACCGCACCCTGGACTCCGTCGCATCTTCGAAAGTCAGTGCATCGCTGCCGGCCGGGTAGCCGTTCTGCTGGAGGATAAAGGCCATGATCTCCACATAATCCTCGTGCGCCAGGCTGCCCGGTTCGGTAGCTGGCATGTTTTTCGAAACGATGCCGAAGATGTCACCGACATGGAAGTCAGCCTTGGCCGGAGCAAAGTGCGGTCCCTTGAGTGCGGGTCCGGCGCGACCGGCCAGGGTTGACCCGTGACAGAACGCGCAGTGATCCTCGAACTTCTGCTTGCCGCTCGCCGCCTGGGTCTCGGTAAACAACGCCGGAGGGTGGCTCGCATCGTCCTGCTTCGATGCGGTTGCGCGACCGTTATCGAGCGACTGAACCTTGTGAGAAAGCTGCACCGATGCTGACGCACCGCGCTGCGAGGCCTGCGCCCTTCCCGCCTCGGCATAGGGCGTGAGCAGCCGCGCCAGCTCGCCCGAAGCGGTCATCGCCACGATTGCTCGGCCGAATGCTGCCGCCGCAGTTGCGTGACTGCTGTTGTACAGCGCCACCAGGTCGAATTGCGCATGCGGTTCGTGCAATGGGTGGTAACTGAAACCACCCGCCTGGTGGTGGCTGGACAGATAATTCACCACCGTTGGTTGCCACAGCATCGCCGCACCTGCTGCATGTGTCTGCAACGCCTTGATCGAATCGTCGTTGGTCAGATGGACGTCCGCCTGCAGGCCGGGATGATCTGCGAAGTACAGGTTCGGCGTGGTCTGGTAGGTCACCGCCACACTGGTCTTTTTCGGCAACTGGTCGAGCGTGGTGGCCTTGCTGTCCTTCGGCGTCACCAGCACGAAGCCGGTGTGACCGTACGCCTCGGTAGCCTGCAGGCCGGACGGTACGGCATGTTCGTCGGCATCGATCGGAAAGCCCAGCACCAACGTGCAACTGTCTTTGGCGAGCTTGTTGAACTCCTTCAGGTCAAAGCCCTCGTCGCCGCCGCTGCCATCAAACTCATGAACGCGCAGGGAGTTGCCTTCGTGGGTGGCCACGGCCTGTGCGAGGTGGTGGTCCATGGACGCGGTAGGGCTGCTTTTGTCGATGCAAACCGACAGCTCGCCCGCGACGGCGGTGCCGCCGTACATAAGTACGGCGGCCATTCCGATGCGGCACAGATGGGACCTGGAAGGGAAACGGTATGTCTTCATGCCAGCACTCCGGTTACAGCGAGAACACGTAAAAATGACCGCCCAGCGGTATGTTCCGCACTGCAGGATCCTTGGCCATGTCGCCGCCCCAGATCGGCGTGGCGCCGCCCCAGCCGGCGTAGACCGACACGTATTGCTTGCCGTCCACCTTCCACGTACTTGGCACGCCGATGACACCCGAACTCATCTGCGGGCTCTTCCACAGCACCTTGCCGCTCTTGGCATCGAACGCATACAGGTAGCCGTCCGCGCTGCCGGAGAACACCAGGCCACCGGCCGTGCTGAGCATGCCGCTATTCCACGGCAACGCCGAGGGATGACTCCACGCCTGCTTGCCAGTGTTGACGTCGATCGCCTGTACTTCGCCCCACTGCCCCTTGAATGCCGGATCGGCCACGACCTTGAAGCTCTCACCCAGGAAAGGCAGTCCGGCCTTGTAGCTGACTGTAGTGCCCTTGATCGTCATGCAGGTATGCATGGTCGGCACGTAGGCAAGACGCGTCTTCGGGTCAACCGAGATCGGCCACCAGTTCTTGCCGCCGAGGAAGCTGGGACAGGTGAACACTTCCTTGTCGACGGTCGGGCGCATCGCCGGATCGGTGGTGACTTTGCCGTCCTTCGAGCCGTTCACGGAGGTCGCCGTGGCGAATTTCTCCATGTAGATCAACTTGCCGTTGGTGCGGTCGATGGCGTAGAACCAGCCGTTGCGGCTGGCGCTGACCATTCCCTTGTACGACTTGCCCTTGTAGTCGATGTCGGTGAGTACCGTTTCGTTGGTACCGTCGTAGTCCCAGGTGTCGTTCGGGGTGTACTGGAAGTGCCACTTGATCTTGCCGGTGGCCGGATTCATGGCGATCACCGAATCGGTGTACAGGTTGTCACCCGGACGCAACGTGGCGAGCCATGGACCCGGATTGCCGACGCCCCAGAACAGCGTGTCGGTCGCCGCGTCGTAGGTACCAGTCAACCACGCACCACCGCCGCCGGTCTTGTACGCGCCCTTGGGCCAGGTCTTGCCACCGGGTTCATCGGGTGCGGGAACGGTGTAGGTCTTCCAGGCCTGCTTGCCGGTTTCCGCGTCCAACGCTTCGATGAAGCCGCGCGCGCCATATTCGCCGCCGGATTCACCGACGATGATCTTGCCCTTGACCACCAGCGGCGCCAGTGTCATCGCGTAGCCCACATCGGCCGACATCAGCTGCTTCTTCCAGACCACCTTGCCGGTCTTGGCGTTCAGCGCCACCACATAGTTGTCCAGCGTGGCCATGTAGACGTTGTCGCCGTACAACGCCACGCCGCGATTGACCACATCGCAACACACGGTCTTCAGGCCGACCTGGGACAGATCGTGCTGGTATTTCCACAACTGCTTGCCGGTGCTGGCCTGGAATGCCACCAGCTCATTCTTCGGCGTGGTGATGAACAGGTAATCGCCATTGACGATCGCCGGCGACTCATGCCCCTGCTCGAATGCGGTCTTGTAGTCCCAGACCTGCTTGAGCTTGGTCACGTTGTCGGTATTGATGTTCTCGAACGGGGCATAGCCGGTGCTGGCGTAATCACGCCGGTACATCAGCCAGCCGTTGTCGCTCGCCGCATTCACGAGCCGGGCATTCGTCACCGGCTTGTAGTCAGCCGCGAGCGCGCCGCCGGCCATCACCAGCATGGCGACGAACAGCCCCGTGTTGCGCAAAACAGTCAGATCTTTCATGAGAGTCTCCTGGGTCGGTGAGGCAAATCAGAAAAAGACGGCGCCGCCAAACGACGCGCCATTCATGCGCGCCGTATTGCCGGCAAAGTCCTTCGAACGGGTCTGGCCGAGCTCGAAGCTCAGCGTCACGCTCTTGGTCAGCGCGTAGTACACGCCGGCGGTGACGTTGCTGTTGGACTTGAAGTTCGCCGTGCTGGCGAGGTCGTCCCGGTTGCGGCTGATGCCGCCGTTGAGGCCCAGCTTGAGCTTGTCGGTCAGCTGGAAGGTTCCCTGCAGCAGGTAGTTGGTGGCCTTGGCATTGCCCTGGTCACCATCGGTCAGGATGCCGATGCCGCGGCCGCTCTGCACATTGCCCAGCAGGCCGAAGCGACCGATCTTGTATGAGGCACCGATTTCGGCTGCCGTCATGGTGAAGTTGTCAGGCTGGGCGCCGGATCCGTCCGCCGCGTAAAACTTTTGCGTCTTCGCACCCACCCAACCCTTGAACCCACCGGCACTGTAAGCCAGCTGCAGCTGTACCTGCGGTGCCGAGCGCGAGTCGTAGATGCCGGTATTGTCGACCGGACTGAACACGCCACCGGTGAAGATCAATCCGGTAGTGCCCGGCGAGGTGTAGACAATCTGCCCGTAATTGCCCAGGTAGGTGTAGCCGGCACCGATATGACCCAACGCCACGCGACCTCGCTGGGTCGCCTGGATGGGCGCACCCACGCCGATAAGCGTCATGTCAGAGAGAATCGCGTTGGAGCCAAACACGCCGTAATCGCGACCCAGCTTGACCGTGCCGAAACCCGGCGTTCCGACGGTGAAGAAGGCCTGACGTACATCGACGCCACTGTTTGCCGAGAGCGCGTCGCCAGTGGCTACGTGCGCCATCAGGCCAATCTGGGCACTGATGTCGATGCCTTGCTGTTGCGTGCTGAACTTGGTAATGAGCGCATCCGGCAGCAGCCCGTTGCCGATCGTGGTGCGGTTCTGCTGCCCGCCGCAACCCAGCGCGCGGCCCGCCAGGGCGGTACCGCCGACGGCATCGCCATTGCAGCTCACCGTGGTGTAGTAGGCATTGGCGAAACCGCCGATGTCCACCGTCCAGTCGTCGCCACTGAATGAAGTGGCGTTGGCTGCCAGTGGACACATGGCCAGACCCAGCACGGCCACGCCGCTGGAAAGTGACTTGAGACTGGACAGGCGATGCTTGCCTGCCGTCCTGTCGGTTGCTGATGTTTTCATACCCTGCTCCCCATGGTTGAATTGTGGCGCGACCCCTGCGTTGCCACCGTTGTGGCGTGAATGTCTTGCTTCTTCCGAACGGGCGATTCCCCCCCCCGAGCGACTGATCGCGCCACGAATGCGCGCCGTGTAGATCAGGCCTTTGCTGTTTTGCCGGTGCCGGCAAATCCGGTAACGACAGCCTTCCCGCGGCCAGCCCGGTCGCACGGCGCAAGGCAACGAATCACCCCGGCCGTGCGTGTTGGCTGATCAGAAAAAGCCCAGCTTTTTCGGCGAGTAACTGACCAGCAGGTTCTTGGTCTGCTGGTAGTGGTCGAGCATCATCTTGTGGTTCTCGCGACCGATGCCCGACTGCTTGTAGCCGCCGAACGTGGCGTGCGCCGGATACGCGTGGTAGCAGTTGGTCCAGACTCGACCGGCTTGAATGCCGCGACCAAAGCGATATGCCCGCGTACCGTTGCGCGTCCACACGCCGGCGCCGAGTCCGTACAACGTATCGTTGGCGATTTCCAGCGCTTCCTCGTCGGTCTTGAAGGTGGTGACGGACACCACCGGGCCGAAGATCTCCTCTTGGAACACGCGCATCTTGTTGTGGCCGAAAAATACCGTCGGCTTCACGTAATAGCCGTTCTTGAATTCGCCTTCGAGCATGTTGCGCTCGCCACCGATCAGTACCTTGGCGCCTTCCTGCTTGCCGATGTCGAAATAGGAGATGATTTTCTCCAGCTGTTCGCTCGACGCCTGTGCACCAAGCATGGTCGAGGGGTCCAGTGGATTGCCCTGCTTGATCGCGGCGACACGCTTCAGCGCGCGCTCCATGAACTTGTCATAGATCGACTCCTGGATCAGTGCACGACTGGGGCAAGTGCAGACTTCGCCCTGATTGAAGGCGAACATCACGAAACCCTCGATCGCCTTGTCGAAGAAATCGTCGTCGGCGTCGGCCACGTCGGCGAAAAAGATATTGGGCGACTTGCCGCCAAGCTCCAGCGTGGCCGGGATCAGATTCTGGCTTGCGTATTGGCTGATGAGCCGGCCGGTGGTGGTCTCGCCAGTGAAAGCAATCTTGGCGATGCGCGGGCTGGAAGCCAGCGGTTTGCCCGCCTCCAGACCGAAGCCATTGACGATGTTCAACACGCCCGGTGGAAGCAGGTCGCCGATCAGCTCGGCCCAGACCAGGATGCTGACCGGCGTCTGTTCGGCCGGCTTCAGCACCACGCAATTGCCTGCCGCCAGTGCCGGCGCCAACTTCCAGCATGCCATCAGCAAGGGGAAATTCCACGGGATGATCTGGCCGACCACGCCCAGTGGCTCGTGGAACTGGTACGACACCATGTCGTCATCGATCTCGCCCAGCGAACCTTCCTGCGCGCGGATGCAACCGGCGAAGTAGCGGAAATGGTCGATGGCCAGCGGCACGTCGGCATTGGCGGTCTCGCGGATCGGCTTGCCGTTGTCCCAAGTCTCCGCGTGGGCGAGCAGATCGAGGTTCTGTTCCATCCGATCGGCGATCAGGTTGAGGATGCGCGCGCGCGTCGTGGCCGAAGTCTTTCCCCACGCCTCGCGGGCCGCGTGGGCCGCGTCGAGCGCGGCCTCGATATCATCCTTGTCCGAACGCGGAATCTCGCAGAATGGATGACCGGTGATCGGCGTGACGTTCTCGAAGTATTTGCCGTTGATCGGTTCGATCCAACGGCCGCCGATGAAATTGCCGTAGCGCTGCTTGAAGGGAACCTGCACGGCGAGTTGCTGCTGTTCGAGCTTGGTCATGGGTGCGTACTCCGCGTCGGTGGGAAGGTATCGAAGTCAGAGCAGATGTCGTGCCAGATGCTTTTTCGCGTCGCAATTGTTGCGGCGCATGAAACCGTCATGTCAGGCAATGAAAAGGGAATGCTTTTCATTTGTGGCAACGCAGCATCCGCGATTCGAAGGCATGGTTGCGCTGCGCCGTCTGATGTGTTCTGTATCAAGACACCCTTTGGAGTAGGTGTCGCAGAATGCGACACACGAGGTATCCCATGCGCCAATCAGGCATGACCGAATCCATCAGCAAGGCACGCCGCCGCTTTTTCGACAGCGGTACTGCACCGCCAGGCCTGGTTCCAGACAACATCCTCGCCTCATGGCGCCGCTGCCGACAGCAGGGCCAGGTGGCGGATATCGGTCCTGAAGTGGCGCCGGTAGAGCGGCATGCGCTGAATCAGATGCAGGAACAACATGAAGTCCTGCGCCGGCTGTGCCGGCCGGAATTGCAGGCTCTGTACGCCAGCGCCAATCAGGCCGGCAGCATCGTGATACTCGCCGCCGCCGACGGCTTCATCCTTGATGCGCTGGGCAACGCCAGCTTTCTCGACAAGGCGGCCCGGGTGTCACTGTGTGCCGGCTCACCCTGGGGCGAATCGGTGACCGGCACCAATGCCATCGGCATGGCGCTGTTCGAGCGCCGCGAGGCCGAAGTACGCGGCGGCGAGCATTACTACGCGCCGCACCGCGTGCTCAGCTGCTCAGCCTCGCCGATCTTCGACCCGCTCGGAGAAGTTGTCGGTGTACTTGATCTGTCAGGCGAAGCGTCGATGCATCACCTGCACGCCTTGGGCATGGTGCAACTGGCGGTCGAACAGATTGAACATCGCCTGTTCGAACATCGTTTCGACGGTGCCGACATCGTGCGCATCCAGCCCGACCCCGACCTGCTCGGCACGGCGCGCGAGGGCATGCTGGTATTCGAGGCGCACCGGTTGGTGGCCGCCAATCGACATGCGCTGCGCCTGCTCGGGGTCAACTGGGAAGAGCTCGGCCGTCGTCGCTACGACGAATTGTTCGTTTCGGCCCTGCCACGCCCGGGCAGTCTGACCAGCATGCGCTGCCAGAGCGGCGAGATGCTCCATGCCAAACGTGATGCACTCAGTCACAACGGTGTCGCGTCACGCGTACCAGGCAGTCAGCGTGCTCGCTCGATCCGACTGCCGGAACCGGTTTTCCCTGCCGATCTGGAAGCCGAACTTGATCGCGGCGTGCGTTTGCTGGATGCCGATATCCCGCTGCTGCTGCATGGTGAAACCGGGACAGGCAAGGAGGTCGTTGCACGGACCTTGCATCAGCGTAGTCAGCGCCGCGCGGCGGCGTTCGTGGCGGTCAATTGCGCCGCATTGCCGGAACATCTTATCGAATCGGAATTGTTCGGCTACATGCCGGGCGCATTCACCGGTGCCCGACGCGAGGGCGCCACCGGATTGTTGCGCGAGGCCGATGGCGGCACATTGTTTCTCGACGAATTGGGTGACATGCCGCTCGGCATGCAAAGTCGATTGCTGCGCGTGCTGCAGGAGCGTGAAGTCACGCCGCTGGGCGGCAGCCGCGCGCACGCGATCGACATCGCCGTGATTGCCGCCACCCATCGCGACCTGGCTGGTGCGGTCGCCCGCGGTGAGTTCCGTGCCGACCTGTACTACCGGATCGCACAGGCCACCTTGCGTCTGCCCGCGCTGCGAGACCATCTCGATCCCGCTACCTTGATCAGGCAGCTCTGGCACGCCCTGGGTGCCGAGCAGATCCCGATGTCGTTGCACCCCGACCTGGTCGAGGAGTTGTCCGCCATGCCATGGCCCGGAAATCTGCGCCAGTTGGTAGGCCTGCTGCGCAGCTTCCTGGCACTCGGCGAAAAAGGGGCCACCCTGACCCACGACGATTTGCCAGCGGACTTGAAGAACCCGCAGGCACCAGCATCGGCGCCAGCATCGGCGTCGACGAGTCTGTCCGGCAGTCTTCAGGCGATCGAGCAACGGGCGATTGACGTGGCGATTGCCGCCTGCGATGGCAACGTCGCCGCCGCCGCACGCAAACTGGGAGTGAGCCGCAGCACCATCTATCGGCGTCTCGGCGAACATGGCCCAGCCGACTGACTGCCACCGGCAAGGCGGGCTTGGTTGTCGAGCCACTGCACCAAGGTCAACTCAGTGAGTGTCTGAGTTTCTCGATTGCATCGGCGCAGGTCGATGGCCGCCAGGGCCGCGCGCTGACATGACCATGACGCCTCTCTCCGTGGAACCATGGGCGCGCGATCAATCGCGTGGCGGATACGAAGAATGCGCAGCGGGGTCAACGCTGCGCATTTGCATCCAGCGGTTCTGTCAGGCACGCTTGATCAAGCCGATGATCACCAGCAACACGACGGCGCCGATCAGCGCATAGACGATGCTGGTGACGATCGGGCTGCCCAGGCTGAAGCTCACGCCCAGCGCGGGCAGCAGCCAACCGGCGAGGAAGGCGCCGATGATGCCGACCACGATGTTGCCGAGCAGGCCGAAGCCGAAGCCGCGCACGATCAGGCCGGCCAGCCAGCCGGCGATGGCGCCGATGACGAGGAAGATGATCAGGGCGGTGGCGGTCATGCGAACTCCTTGAAGTGGAAGGATGGGCGACGCGGTGCTGGCCATCGCGCCGCCCAAGCGTCCGCGCTCTGGTGTGGATGCCCCGTGAGCGGGGCCGATGTCGCGCCGGCTGAGACCTCCCCGCGGCACACTGGCGCGATGGAAGACCCCGCCGCCTCGCAGGCACCGCCGCCTTCCGCCGCGCCGGGCGCGGCGATCAAGGGCCGCGGCGCCGCGTCCAATCCGGAAGGCCGCTTCGAGCACATCCGCCGCCAGGCGGAGGACGACGGCTGGCAAAGCGCGCTGCTGGACGAGGACGCGCCGCGCCCGCGCACCGAGGTCACCGACGAGCGCGCCCGCAGCGTGATCAGCCGCAACGATTCGCCCGACATCGCCTTCACTCAGGCGATCAATCCCTACCGCGGTTGCGAGCACGGCTGCATCTACTGTTTCGCGCGCCCCTCGCACAGCTACCTCAACCTGTCGCCGGGCCTCGACTTCGAAACGAAGATCCGTGCCAAGGGCAATCTCGCCGAGGTGCTGCGCGCGGAGCTGGCCAAGCCGAACTACAAGGTCAGCCCGATCAACATCGGCAGCAACACCGATCCCTACCAGCCGATCGAGAAACGCTGGCGACTGACCCGCGCGGCGCTGGAACTGCTGGCCGAGTGCCATCACCCGTGCACCCTCGTGACCAAGAACGCACTGGTCGAGCGCGATCTGGACATCCTGGCTCCGATGGCGCGCGAACACCTGGTGCAGGTGCTGGTCTCGGTCAACTCGCTGGACAACCGCCTCGCCGCGAAGCTCGAGCCGCGCGCCAGCGCGCCGCACCGGCGGATCAAGGCGATCCGCGCGCTGGCCGATGCCGGCGTGCCGGTCGGCGTGCTGGTGGCGCCGATCATCCCCGCGCTCAACGACAAGGACATGGAAGCGGTACTGGCGCAGGCCTTCGATGCCGGCGCCCGCAGCGCCGGCTACACCACGCTGCGGCTGCCGTGGGAACTGAAAACATTGTTCCGCGAATGGCTGGCGCTGCACGCGCCGCAGCGCGCCGAACACGTGATGAGCCTGGTCCAGCAGATGAACGGCGGCCGCGACTACGACAGCAACTTCGCCACCCGCATGCGCGGCGCGGGCGTGTTCGCCGACCTCCTGTGCAAACGCTTCGAACTCGCCTGCCGCCGGCATGGCTTCGGTCGCGCCCGCGAACTCCGACTGGATTGCACGCACTTCGTGCCGCCGCGTAAACCATCGCCGCAGGGAAAGTTGTTCTGAGGCTCAACCTGCTGTCGCAACACCAGCGACGATGCGGCGGATGCCGTCGAGCAAAATCTGGAAGCTATGCGAACAGTTTTCGGTATTCAAGCGCAGGTACGGAGCAATGGCGCGTGAGCCGGCGCGCTCCTGGTAACGCCCGCCCGTCAGACGAATCAGTTCCTGCTTGGCGTTGTTAAGCTGATCCGGCGCGCGAAATTTTCGCGCTGACTGTTGTGCCGACAGACGAGGCAACCCAAGGCCTCGTTCCACCGCGGCCAAGTCACCAAGATAGAAGCTCTCCAGTTCATGGCAGGCTATGCGAACCAGCGTTCCGGGCTTGCCGGCGCAGCGGCAAAGCTTCGTCAATTCGTGTTTGATGGCATGGCAATCGGCCGAGTCCTGATCGCGTATCACGACGAAATGCGTATTTGGCGTAAGCCAGCATCGCAATTTACGTTCCAGTTCACGCAGCATGTCTTGCTTGCCGTCGAAAACAACAAAACGCGTGTAGATCTCCGGCGGAAGCAGTCGTGGAAGAACGCCTTCCAGCATTTCACGTGCCGATGGCTCTTCCAAACAGAACACCAAGGTGGTCACCGCGGATCGACTCCGTCGAAGAAGCCCTGTTTCCACAGTGCGCCCATGCGATCGCCATCGGCCATGTAGGCGGCGACCTGCGCATTGTCGCGCGCACGCAGAATTTGCGAGTATCCGTCGCGCTTGCGCAGCCAGAAGACTTCGTCCAACTGCAGTGCGTTGAGGAAATCCGGCGAATGGGTGGACACCAGCACTTGCCCGCCTCGGCGAGCATAGTCGCGGAACTCCTCGGCCAGCTCCTCCAGAAGAGTGGGGTACAGCTGGTTTTCCGGCTCCTCCACGCACAACAGCGGGTGCGGTCGAGGATCGTGCAGAAGCACGAGGTACGCGAACATCTTGATGGTGCCGTCGGACACGTAGCGGTCGATGAATGGATCCTTGAACGCGCCGTCCTGAAATTGCAGCAGCAGGCGGCCATCGTCTGTGGGCTTGGGCGTCACCGAGGTCACGCCAGGCACACGCTCACGCATGCTACGCAGGATCTTCTCGAATACCTCCGGATGGTTCTCGTAGAGGTTGCGTGCAACCAGTTGCAGGTTGTCGCCCGACACCGACAGATGGTCATCAATGCCCACCGCATCCTTGCTGCCGCGAGCCTGGCTGATGTGGAAATCGGAAACATGCCAGCTCTCGATCAACGAACGAAACGCATTGGCGGCCTTGAAACGCTCAAACTGTCCCAGTCCGCTGATCGCCAGGGTGTCGGGAGCCACGCGCTGTTCTTCGCGATCCAACTCTTCGTCGGGACGGTTGAAGTCCTCTTCGTTGGTGATCGCATAACCACCACCATTGCGGAAATCCAGGAAGTGGAAAGGTTTGCCGTGTCGTGCGCGCTTGTAGCGCAGGATTTCGCGCCGCACGACCGGGCGGCCCTTCTCTTCGCCAATGTGCACGATATAGGTCACCAAGCGCTCGATGTCGGCGATATCGAGGCGAAACTTGATCTCGATCTCGATGTTGTCGTTCGCCGCGGCACCGCGTGACAACATCTCGCGAAAGCCACCGCGAGCCTGCAATGCGTGGCGGACATTGAAGATCAAACAGTCCTTCAGAAAGCCGAATACGCCAAACAAAGTGGTCTTGCCGGTGCCGTTGGCACCAACGAGTACGCACAATGCCGGGATGTCGCGCATCTCTGCGTCACGGAAACTTTTGTAGTTTTTGAGTTGCAACGATTCGATGCGCATGAATGGTTCCCGGAAACTTGTCGCCCACCGTACTCGGCAGTCGGTAGTCTCAGCTTAGCTTGGCTGGTAGGTTGTTGCTTCTTTGGCATGTCTCGATGAGTGCGGATTACCGGGTATCGCAAGAGATCTTTTATCCGCAGTAGTCGTGCTTGTGTGCCAGCGCGAGCATGGCCTCGTCCTCGTGGGTGTCACCGTAGGCGTAGCAAGCCTCATACGGATCAAGGTCGTGACATTTGCTCACGCGAAGGGCCTCTTCCTCGCCCATGCATTGCGCGCCATGGTAACGACCGGAAAGACACTCGTCGCAGATTTCCATGCGCCAGCAAATCAGTTCCAGGCGGTGTTGGCGGCACCACGGTGCGAGGAAGAAGCCGAGGCTGCTGAGGGCCAGCACGGAATAGATTCATGAATAGATACTTTCAGCCAGATGAAAGGTTATTCAGCAGCTTGCCGGTTCACGTGGATTGATCCGTGAATGGATTTCCGCAGTCATGGCCAGCCTTCCCGACAGGGAAGGCTGGCCATGTCGCCGCCTATTCCGTCGCCGGCAGGTACTTGCCGAACCACTCCAGCGCCCGCTGCAGCACGTCGCGCTGGTGCGCGGGGTCGACGAAATGGTGGCCCTCGTCGGGGTAGACCACCAGCGAGGTCGGCACGCCCTGCGCGCGCAGCGCATGCCACATCTCGAACGACTGCGGCGCCGGGCATTCGGCGTCGCGGTCGCCGACCACGATCAGCATCGGCGTCTTCACCTGCTTGATGAAGTTGATCGCCGAGCTCTTCGCGTAGACGGCCGGATCGTCGTAGACGCTGGCGCCGAAGAACGGCGGCATCCACTGGTCGATCAGGTTCTGGCCGTAGTAGCTCTGCCAGTTGGAGATGCCGGCGCCGGCGACCACGGCGCGAAAGCGCTGGGTCTGGGTCGGCGCAAACATGCTCATGAAACCGCCGTAGCTCCAGCCGGTGAGGCCGAGCCGGTTGTCGTCCACCGGGAACTTCTTCTCCACCGCGTCGACGCCGGCCAGGATGTCGCGCAGGTCGCCGTAGCCGAAGTCCTTGCGGTTGGCCTGCACGTATTTCTCGCCCTGGCCGAAGCTGCCGCGCGGATTCGGCTGGAACACGAAATAGCCCAGCGCGGACAGCGGCGCGGCACCGTAACCCACGCCGGGCCAGCGCGGGATCACCGCACTGGCCGGGCCGCCGTGCACCACCACCACCATCGGATAGGTTTTCTTCGGATCGTAGTGGGCCGGATACAGCAGCCAGCCCTGCACGTGGAAGCCCTCGTTGTTCCACTCCACCGACTCGGCCTTGCCCCAGGCCGGCTTGAGCCCGGCGTTGAACGAGGTCACCGCCGGCGGCGCGGTGTTGCCCAGCGCGCCGGCGTGCACTTCGCTGGCGCTGGCGTACGAGCTCTGCAGGAAGGCGACGTGCCTGAGGTCGGCGGACAGCGACATCGCCATCGACGCGCTGCCATCGCCGATGCTGGCCGGCACGGTGAAGTGCACGCGCTGCTGCTGTGCACGCGTGGCGGACACTGCGTAATCGGCCAGCTGGCTCTGGCCGTTGCTGACCTGGCTGACCAGCATCGCGCGCGGCGACGTCCAGCGCAGCCAGCTCGGCGTGACCTTGATGCCGGGCGTGAGGTCGACCAGCGTGCCACCGGCGGCGGGCACCGCGTAGATGTCGCCGCCGGTGGCGCCCTGGTCGCTCATCAGGCCGCCGATGAAGGCGATCCGCGAGGCATCCGGCGACCAGCGCGGCAGCGCGATCTGCAGCCCGTGCAGCGAGCCGCTGGCGGTGTCGGCCGGATCGACCAGCACGGTGGCGGCGGCATCGACCTGTGCGGGCTGCACGTAGAGCCTGGCGATCCACCAGTTGTTGTCGCCCGGCGGCGGCGCGGCGGTATAGGCGATGCGCGAGCCGTCCGGCGACCAGTCGAACTCATAGGCGTACATGCTGGCGGGCGTCAGCTCGTGCAGCGCGCCGCTGGCGACGTCGAGGCTGGCCACGCGCTGCACCTCGACGCCGCTGACGCCGATCTCGCCGGCGGGCCGCTTGGCCGCGGCCACCGCGCTGGCGTGGCGGGTGGCGCCTGCGACATAGAGGAAGCCGAGCGACTTGCCGTCGTCGGTCCACTGCAGCGCGCGCACGTAGCCTTTCAGCGCGGCCAGCCGCGCCGGTGCGGTGCTGCCGCGGGTGTCGGCCAGGTAGATGTCGTTCTGCATCACCCGGGTGCTGGTGAGGTCGACGTTGCAGTTGGAGACGAAGGCGAGGTGGCGCGAGTCCGGCGCCCAGGCGATGCCGGATTCGGCGCAGCTGCCCGGTGTGGCCGCCGCACTCACGCGGCGCGCATGGCTGCCATCGGCGTTGGCCACCTCGATCGCCGGCTTGTCGTCGCGCCGGATCACCCAGGCGAGCTGCCGGCCGTCCGGCGAGATCGCGGTGGCCTGGATCGACTGCGCCTTGCCCAGTTCGGTCAGCACCTGCTCGATGCGCGGGTCCACCGTGGGCGCGTCGGCGAAGGCGTTGGGCGCCAGCGCCAGGCACAGCAGCGAAAGGGGAGCGATCAGGTGCGTGCGCTTGGGCATGAGAGGTTCCGGCCGGGGGAATCCGTCAAACCTACAACCCGCTGTGGCGTGCGCCAAGTAGGGAAGGCGCGCGCAGCGTGCCCCGTGCCGGGGCCGGATTGGCGCATCGCCCGGGGAGCGAGGCGCGGCTGGAGGAAGATCAGGGCGGGCCCCCACCAGCCCTCCCCGGCCTTGGCGGGGGAGGGAGCGAAGGCGTCAGGCCTGCGCGCCTTCGGCTTCCAGGTGGTAGCGCGTGGCCAGTTCGACTTCTTCCTTCGAACCGAGGAACACCGGCACGCGCTGGTGCAGGCCGGTCGGCTGCACCTCCATGATGCGTTGGCGGCCGGTGGTGGCCGCGCCGCCGGCCTGCTCGATGATGAAGGCCATCGGATTGGCCTCGTACATGATGCGCAGCTTGCCGCCCTGCTTCTCGATCTTCGCGTCCAGCGGGTAATAGAACACGCCGCCGCGGGTCACGATGCGATGCACGTCGGCGACCATCGAGGCCACCCAGCGCATGTTGAAATCCTTGCCGCGCGGCCCGGTCTTGCCGGCCAGCAGTTCGCCGATATAACGCTGCATCGGCGGCTGCCAGTGGCGCTGGTTGGACATGTTGATGGCGAACTCGGTGGCCTGCCCGGGAATGCGGATATTCCGGCGGCTGAGGATGAAGCTGCCCACTTCGCGGTCCAGGGTGAACTCGTGGGTGCCGTGGCCGAAGGTCAGCACCAGCACGGTGGCCGGGCCGTACACCACGTAGCCGGCGGCGAGCTGGGTGGTGCCCGGCTGCAGGAAGTGTTCGGCCTTCGGCTCGGTGACGCCGTCCGGGCAGCGCAGCACCGAGAAGATCGTGCCGACGGAAATGTTGACGTCGATGTTGGAGCTGCCGTCCAGCGGGTCGAACAGCAGCAGGTGCTGGCCCTTGGGATAGCCGTCCGGAATCTGCTGCGGGTCTTCCATCTCCTCCGAGGCGCAGGCGGCCAGGTGGCCGCCCCAGGCGTTCGCCTCGAGCAGGATCTCGTTGGAGATCACGTCCAGCTTCTTCTGCGCCTCGCCCTGGATGTTGCCGGTGCCGGCCTCGCCCAGCACGCCGCCCAGCGCGCCCTTGCTGGTCGCCACCGCGATGCGCTTGCAGGCGCGCGCGACCACCTCGATCAGCAGCGAAAGTTCGGCGTTGATGTGGCCGGCGCGGCGTTCCTCGATCAGGAACTGGATCAGCGAGACGGGTTTCATGTCGGGTCCATGGCGTGGGAGACGCTTATTGTCGCATTTGTGAGGAGCTGGGAATCGGGAATAGGGAATAGGGAATAGGAAGAGCTGGACTCGCCAAGCTCGAAGCTTCCTGCTCCTCAGCTGCTGCGGGCGATGTTTTTCCGATTCCCTATTCCCTATTCCCTATTCCCGGCCTGCTGACAACACGTTGGCAGCAGGGGGTCGCCAAGCTGTACCTCCAAGACGGAGGGATACGACATGCGCGACACGGTCTATTTCGTGGTGTTCGACGGTTTTGCCGACTGGCAGGCGGCGCTGGCACTGTGCGAGATCCGTCGCCCCGGCGACTGGGAGGTGCGCACCGTGGGTTTCTCGCGGGCCATGGTGACCTCGATGGGCGGCCTGGCGGTGAAGCCCGACCTCGCCCTGGAAGAGGTCGAGCTGGCGCGGGCGGCGTTGCTGATCGTGCCCGGCGGCCATTTGTGGCTGCGCGACGAAGGGCATGCGGCGGTGGAGCTGATCGGCCGCGTGCATGCCGCCGGCGCGCCGGTGGCCGGCATCGACAGCGGCGTGCTGGCGCTGGCCCGCAGCGGATTGCTCGACCAGCGCCGGCACACCGGCAACTGGGCCGGCCAGCTGGCCGCGCAGGTGCCGGGCTATCGCGGCACGGAGCAGTTCGACGCCGAGGTGCTGGCGGTCAGTGACGACGGCGTGATCAGCGCCAGCCACCTGGGCAGCATCGAGTTCGCCCGCGAGGTGATCCACACGCTGGACCTGTACAGCGCCACCGACCGCGCCGACTGGTATCGCCTGTTCAAGCACGCGCAACTTCCGCCCTGGTGCGTCGGCGAAGCGGTGGCGGCCTGAGGAGGGCGACATGAGCACGATCCTGCAACGCATCGAGAGGGCGTATCGCCCGCTGTATCTGCATGGCTTGCTGCTGGATGGCCAGTACCGGTTGCCGAAGGCCGATCCGCCGCCGGTCGCCGGTACGGCCCCACGCACCCGGCGTGCCCTGCTGGCCACGTTGTTCCAGCTTGTTCTCTGCCCGCTTGGTTCGGGCGGCCGCAGCGGTGGCCGGACTTCCGCGGGACAGCATCGCTGAGCCGCACCATCATCCCCCTGGCAAGGAGTCCATTCCATGGATCACCCACGCGTCACCTTCTTCCACGCGCCGCAGAGCCGCTCCGGCGGCACCCGCGCCCTGCTCGAGGAGCTCGGCGCCGACTACGACCTGCATGCGCTCAACCTGAAAACCGGCGACACGCGCAAGCCGGAGTACCTGGTGATCAACCCGATGGGCAAGGTGCCGGCGATCCGCCACGGCGAGGCGCTGGTCACCGAGCAGCCGGCGGTGTTCCTGTACCTGGCCGACCTGTTCCCCGCGGCCAGGCTGGCGCCGCCGCTCGGCGACCCGCTGCGCGGGCCGTATCTGCGCTGGCTGGTCTATTACGGCTCGTGCTTCGAGCCGGCGGTGATCGACAAGTCGATGCAGCGCGAACCCGCCGCGCCCTCCACCTGTCCCTACGGCGATTACGACACCATGCTGAAGACGCTGACCGACCAGCTCGAACGCGGCCCGTACCTGCTGGGCGACACCTTCAGCGCCGCCGATGTGCTGTGGGGCACGGCGCTGAACTGGACGGTGACGTTCAAGCTGGTGCCCGAGCTGCCGGTGATCCGCGCCTACATCGACCGCGTGCTGGCGCGCCCGGCGATGCAGCGTGCCGCCGCCGCCGATGCCGCGCTGGTGGCGGCGCAGTCGGCGTGATCCGCCGGTACGGCCACGATGGCACCGCGCTCGCGCCGCCGCGACCGTGACCTCCGACGCTGGCCGGCGCGCGCCGGCTCGGTAATCATGTACGCATGCGCCGTGCCGATCGCCTGTTCCTCATCATCCATGCGCTGCGCGGTCGGCGCACCGCGCTGCAGGCCCGCGCGCTGGCGCAGACCCTGGGCGTGTCGCTGCGCACGGTGTACCGCGACGTCGCCGACCTGCAGCTGTCCGGCGTGCCGATCGAGGGCGAGGCCGGCGTCGGCTACGTGCTGCGCAAGGGTTCGGACATCCCGCCGCTGATGTTCAACGCCGACGAGCTCGAGGCCCTGGTGGTCGGTTCGCGCTTCGTGCAGGCCTTCGCCGGCGTGCGCCTGGCCGAGAGCGCGCGGGCGGCGCTGCTGAAGATCGAGGCGGTACTGCCGCCGGACCTGCGCGAGCGCGCCGGCAGCACGCGCATCTTCGCCCCGGTCTGGCGCGACCAGCATCGCGAGGATTTCGCCGCGCTGATCGACCAGCTGCACGCGGCGATCGTCGGCAACCAGGTGTTGCGGCTGGACTATCGCGACGAGGCCGGCCAGTCCAGCGTGCGCGAGGTCGAGCCGCTGTGCCTGTCGTTCTGGGGCGGCAAGTGGACGCTGGGCGCGTGGTGCCGGCTGCGCGAGGATTTCCGCAATTTCCGTCCCGACCGCATCGGCACCGGCACGCCCACCGGCGAGGTGTTCGCCGACGTCGCCGAGCGCGGCCTGGCCGCCTACCTGCGCGCGGTGGGCGTGGATCAGCTCGCGCTGCGCTGAATGCGTTCGCCGTGTTCAAGCCGCGGTCGGCGCGTTAGGCTTGACGGGTTCGCCGGATCGCGCCGCGCTCCGCCTGCCGATTGCCCGCCAAGGAGCCCCGTGTTGAAGATGACCTCCAGGATCACCCGCCTCGCCGCACTGGCACTGGTGTTCGGCGCGTGCGCCATGGCGTCGGCGACGGCGGCGCCGGCCGCCGCCACGGGCAGCGCGGATGCGCAGTTCAAGCGCATCTACACCACCGAATGGGCGTGGCGCAGCGGCCACCCCGGCAATGCGGACGCCGGCGACAGCGGCCGGCTCGATGACGTCGGCGCGGCCAGCCAGCAGCGGCGGCTGGAATACTGGCAGCGCGTGATGACGCAGCTCGACGCGATCGACGTGGCGCAGCTGTCGCCGGGCAATCGGGTCAACTTCGAGGTCTACCACGCGCAGATCGGCAACCTGCTGGCCGACCAGAAGTTCAAGGCCTGGCAGATGCCGTTCAACAGCGACTCCGCGTTCTGGTCGGACATCGGCTACGAGCTCGGCGGCGACCGCCTGCGCAGTGTCGACGACTACCGCAAGTACCTCGACCGGCTGGACCAGATCCCGGCCTATTTCGACCAGCAGATCGCCAACATGCGCCTCGGCCTGAAACGCGGCTTCAGCGTGCCGCGCGAAGTGCTCAAGGGCCGCGACGTCTCCATCGCGGCGGTGGCGGATCTGAAAGACCCCACGCAGAGCAGCTTCTACAAACCGTTCAAGCAGCTGCCCGCCACGATCCCCGCCGACCAGGCGCAGGCGCTGCAGGGCCAGGCGCTGCAGCACATCCGCGACGACGTGATCCCGGCCTATGCCAAGCTGCTGAAGTTCTTCCGCGACGAGTACGTGCCGCAGGCGCGCACCACGCTGGCAGCCGAGGCGCTGCCCGACGGCAAGGCGTTCTACCGCCAGCAGATTCGCGAGTACACCACGCTCGACCTCAGCCCCGACGCGATCCACAAGATCGGCCTGGAGCAGGTGGCGAAGATCCACGCGCAGATGCTGGAGGTGATGAAGGACACCGGCTTCAAGGGTGATTTCCCGGCCTTCCTGGCCTTCCTGCGCAGCGATCCGCGGTTCTACGCCAAGACCCCGCAGGAGCTGCTCGACAAGAGCGCGTGGGTGGCCAAGGAAGTGGACGGCCAGATGGCCAAGTTCTTCGGCCACCTGCCGCGTTCGCGCTTCGCCATCGTGCCGGTGCCGGCCGACATCGCGCCGTACTACACCTCCGGCCGCGGCGGCGCCGACGCCTACCTGGTCAACACCTACGATCTGCCCTCGCGGCCGCTGTACAACATGCCGGCGCTGACCCTGCACGAGTCGTATCCGGGCCACGCGCTGCAACTGGAACTGGCCGAGGAGCGGCATGACCAGCCGGCATTCCGCCGCAATGGCTACATTTCCGCCTATGGCGAGGGCTGGGGCCTGTATTCGGAATACCTCGGCAACGAGATGGGCATCTACAAGACGCCCTACGAGAAGTTCGGCTTCCTCACTTACCAGATGTGGCGCGCGTGCCGGCTGGTGGTCGATACCGGCATCCACCACCTGGGCTGGACGCGGCAGCAGGCGATCGACTACCTGACCGGCAATACCGCGCTGTCCGACCGCGAGATCGCCAACGAGGTCGACCGCTACATCAGCTGGCCCGGCCAGGCGCTGTCCTACGAGCTCGGCTACCTGAAGATCCGCGAGCTGCGCGAAAAGGCGGAACAGGCGCTGGGCGCAAAGTTCGACCTCCGCCACTTCCACGATACCGTGCTGTCCACCGGCTCGGTGCCGCTGCCGGTGCTGGAGAAGCGCATCGACCACTTCATCGCCGACGGCGGCCCGGAACCGGATTTCGGCTGCGACTGCGCCAAGGCGAAGGGCACCGGCGACGGCGCCTGAACGCGGTCCGGACGGACGGGACAGGGGACTTCACGGATGTAGTAATATCAAGGCGTACTTCACAGGGAGAGTCGCCGCCATGACCGCCCGCCTCGCCGAAGCCTCGCCGCGTTACGCGCCGCCCGCCGATACCCTGGGACCACCCGCCTTGCGCGGCTTCTTCCGCCTCGCCGAGGCATGGCAGCTGCGCACGGCCGAGCAGCGCCGCCTGCTCGGCGACCCGCCCGAATCCACCTTCTACAAGTGGAAGCGCGAGCAGGGCGGCAGCCCGGGCCGCGACACGCTCGAACGCATCAGCTACCTGCTCGGCATCTGGAAGTCGCTGCAGATCCTGTTTCCCGACCCGGCCCAGGCCGACGCCTGGCTGCACAAGCCGAACGCGGCCCCGCTGTTCGGCGGCCACTCCGCGCTCGAACGCATGCTGTCGGGCAACGTCGCCGACCTGTACGTGGTGCGCCAGTACCTGGACGCGCAGCGCGGCTGATCGCAGCCCGCGATACATCCATCCGCGACGCTGCGATACCCCCGCAGGAGCGCACTTGTGCGCGATGCTCTTCGCGTTGGGCCTGAAACAAAAGCATCGCGCACAAGCGCGCTCCTGCGGGGTTGATGCCTGTCCATGGAAAACCGATGCCGCCCTCGTTGCCACCCGTCAAACGCATCCGCTGGAGCCACGCCTTCCGCATCGTGCCCAGCCGCTTTCCGCCGGTCGGCGTGTACGACCGCATCGCCGCCCCGGCCGACATCGACGCGCTGTTCGCGGTCGAGGCGCTGACCAATCCGCGCCTGCGCGAGGAAGCCGATGCGCTGAAGCTGGTGCCGAAGGAGCACCGCATCAGCGGCCCCGGCTCCACCCCGGTGATGGCCGCGTTCACCCATCTCAACCCGGAGGGCAGCCGTTTCTCCGACGGCACGTGGGGCGTGTTCTACGCCGCGCACAGCGTGGCTACCGCAGTGGAGGAGACCGTGTACCACCGCGAGCGCTTCCTCGCCGCCACCGCCGAGCCGCCGTGCAGCATCCAGATGCGCTGCTACCGCACCAGCGTGGACAGCCGCCTGCACGACATCCGCGGCGGCTGGAAGGCCGAGCACGATCCGGACGCCTATGTGGCCAGCGTCAAGCTGGCGCGCACGCTGCGCGACGACGGCTCCAACGGCATCGTCTACGACAGCGCCCGCCACCCGGGCGGCGAATGCCTGGCCGCGTTCCAGCCCGACGTGGTCGCGCCCTGCGTGCAGTCGCAGCACCTGGTCTATCGCTGGGACGGCTCGCGCATCGCGCAGGTGCTGGAAGTCTCGGAGCTGAGCCGGCCGCAGGCGGTCGGCACGGCAAGGTCGAACCCCGCTGACGGCAGTGCACCGTGAACAGGATCGCCGCGATACTGCTGCTGTGCCTGTGCGCCGTGCCCGCGCTGGCGCGCGACAACCACGCCAACGATCACGCGCAGTGGCAGGCGGACATCGCCGCGTTCCAGGCCGCGGACCGGGCCGCGCCGCCGCCGCGCGGCGCGGTGCTGTTCATCGGCAGCTCGTCGATCCGCTTGTGGAAGACGCTGGCGGCGGACTTCCCCGGCGTGGCGACGATCAACCGCGGCTTCGGCGGTTCGCAGATCGACGACGCCACCTTCTTCGCGGACTGCCTCGTGGCGCCGTACCACCCGCGCGCGATCGTGATGTATGCCGGTGACAACGACCTGGCAGATGGCGACAGCCCGGCCCACGTGCGCGACGACTTCGCCGCCTTCGTGCGCCGCGTCCGCTCATTCGACCCCGGCGTGCCGATCGCCTTCATCGCGATCAAGCCCAGCATGGCGCGCCGCGAGCTTCTGCCGCAGATCCGCGCGGCTAACGCGCTGGTGCGCGAGTACGCGGCGGCGCAGCGGGGCGTGGCCTATGTCGACGTGTTCACGCCGATGCTGGGCAAGGATGGCCAGCCGCAGCCGCAGTGGTTCGGGCCGGACGGCCTGCACATGAACCGGCGCGGCTACGCGCTGTGGATCGAGCGGCTCAAGCCGTGGGTGGAGGCGCACGGCAAACCCGCCGCGCACGATTGACTCGCGACGGCTCGTCATCCCGGCGAAAGCCGGGCTCCAGTGCCTTGCGGATCGGCCATCAAGGCGCTGGATTGACCAGTCCTTCGGATTGTTGAAAAGCGCTTCTGCTTTCGCAGGAACGACGGAGGCCTGTCGAGACTCCTTGTTGGGAGCTCAGGTGTCCGCGTTGGTCGCCCAGCCGACCCGGTCGCCGCGGGTGAACACGCGGTCCGTGTCCAGCACGTCGCCGGCGGCGTGCGCCGGCTGGTCGTGCAGGCGTGCGTAGATCGGCGTGAAGTCCGGCCGGGTCGCCTCGAACAGCTGCGCGAAGTCGTCGATCACGAAGTAGGTCTGCTGGTAGGTGTCGATGCGGTAGCGCGTGCTCATCACGCGCTCCAGGCCGAAGCCGATGCGGTTGGGCGAGGGCGAATCGAGGCAGTAGATCGACTCGCCCTTGGAGCTGACGATGCCGGCGCCGTAGATGCGCATGCCCTCGGGCGTGTTCATCAGGCCGAACTCCACCGTGTACCAGTACAGCCGGGTGAGGTTCATCAGCGCCTCGGGGCCGATCGCGAACGCCTTCATGCCGCCGCGGCCGTAGGCCTGCATGTAGTCGGCGAACACCGGGTTGAGCAGCAGTGGCACGTGGCCGAACAGGTCGTGGAACAGGTCCGGTTCGCTCAGGTAGTCGAGCTGGTCGGGCTTCCTGATCCACCAGCTGACCGGGAAGCGGCGGTTGGCCAGGTGGTCGAAGAACACCTCGTCCGGCAGCAGGCCTTCCACCGCCACCACCTGCCAGCCGGTGGCGGCGCCGAGCACCACGTTGAGCTCGCTGAACTTCGGGATGCCGCCGTCGCCGAGGCCGAAGCGCTCCACGCCCTCCATGAATTCGCGACAGGCGCGCCCGGGCAGCAGCTCGCGCTGTCGCTTGAACAAGGTGTCCCACACGTCATGGTCGGTCTTGCTGTAACTCGTCCACGGCTGCTCGACCACGCCGGTGGCGTAAACCGGCACGTAGCCGCGGTCGGTCTGCTGGTGTTCGATCTTGCGCGGTGCGGGGGCTTCCATGGCGGGTCTCCGGAGACTTCGGGTTCGAACCGCCAGCTTAGGCCGAATGGCGGGCACGAAGCTTGTTTTGTTGCCGGATGCAGCGCCGTGGTTGCACTATTCTTGCTCGGATCACGCCAAACGTCGGAGAATCTTGCCATGGCCACGCTGGACCGCACCGACCTGCGCATCCTCGCCGTGCTGCAGGGCGAGGGCCGCATCAGCAATGCCGAGCTGGCCGAGCGGGTCAACCTGTCGCCATCGGCCTGCCTGCGCCGGCTGCAGCGGCTGGAATCGGCGCAGATCATCACCGGCTACGCCGCCCAGGTCGATCCGCAGGCGGTGGGCCTGGGCCTGCAGGCCTTCGTGCGGGTGCAGTTGGCCAAGCACGAGCACGCCGCGGTGGAGCGCTTCGTGGAACGGGTCAACGGCTGGCACGAGGTCGTCGCCTGCCACGCGCTGACCGGCGACATGGATTACCTGCTGCACGTCTACGTCGCCGACCTGGCCGATTTCTCGCGCTTCCTGCTCGATCATCTGCTGAACGCCAGCGGCGTGGCCGACGTCAATTCCAGCTTCGTGCTGCGCACGGTGAAGCGCTCGCCCTCGCTGCCGCTGCAGCATCTGCAGCGATGACGGCCGCCGCGGAAACGTCCGGCGCCGGTCTCCCCTCGCCGCCGACTAACGCTAAACTAACTCGTTGATGAGCCTCGACACCGCCAGTCCCGCCGAACGCGACCTGCTGCGCCCGCTGCGTTACCTGTGGCGGGTGCCGCTGTTGCTGGTGCATGCCGTGCTGGCGGTCCTGCTGGCCGGGCTGGTGATGAGCTGGAACGGCCATCGCGTGATGCGCGACGGCCGCGAACCGTTCCCGCACCGGCTGGTGCGCTGGTGGTCGCTCGGCCTGATGCGCATCTTCGGCTTGCGTGCGGTGCGTGTGGGCCAGCCGCTGCCCGATCCGGTGCTGTTCGTCGCCAACCACACCTCGTGGATCGACATCGAGCTGCTGCACAGCCAGCGCGCCGCCTGCTTCGTGGCCAAGGCGGAGATCGCCGGCTGGCCGCTGGTCGGCTGGCTGGCGGCCAACGGCGGCACCATCTTCCACCGGCGCGGCAACAACCATTCGCTGGCTGCGGTGATGGCGGTGATGGTCGAGCGCCTGCGCGCGGGGCGCTCGGTGGCGGTGTTCCCCGAAGGCGGCAGCGGCTACAACGGCGTGCTCAGGGTGTTCCACGCGCGTATCTTCCAGGCCGCGCTGGAAGCCGACGTGCCGGTGCAGCCGGTGGCGCTGCGCTTCGCCCGCGACGGCCGCCGCGTGATCGACGCCGGCTTCCGCGAGCACGAGAGTTTCCTGGCCAACTTCGTGCGCCTGCTGGGCGAGCCGCCGATGGATGCCGAGGTGCATTTCCTGGGCACCGTGCCGGCCAGCGCGGAGGGCCGCCGGCGCATGGCCGAGCAATCGCGCGAACGCATCGCCGCCGCACTGGCGGACCGCTCTGCATGACGCTGCCCCGGGGCAAGGATTTCCGCCCGCCCTGGCCCCTGCGCAACGGCCATGTCCAGACCATGCTGTCTTCCAGCGGCGTGCGCCGCCTGCTGCTGCCGCGTGCGGCGAAGACCGTGCTGCAGGGCGCCGAGCCGGTGGTGCTCGACGGCGGCGGCGGCGTGCGCCTGAGCGGCGCCTACACCGCGCAGAAGACCCGTCCGCAGTCGCGCGGCCTGGCCGTGCTGTTCCATGGTTGGGAAGGCAGCGTCGATTCCACTTATGTGCTGCAGACCGGCAGCCGCCTGCTCGCCGACGGCTGGGACATCTTCCGGCTCAACTTCCGCGACCACGGCGACAGTCACGGCCTCAACGAGGCGCTGTTCCACTCCTGCCGGCTTGACGAGGTGGTGCATGCGCTGGGCGAGATCGCCACGCGCTGGGGCGCGCGGCCGATGGCGGTGGCCGGCTTCTCGCTGGGCGGCAACTTCGCCCTGCGCGCGGCGATGCAGACTTCGCGCGTGGGTATTCCGCTCAGTTACGCGCTGGCGGTGTGCCCGATCATCGATCCGGCGGTGGGCCTGTTTTCGCTGGAGGAAACGGCGCCGTGGTTCTATCAGGCGTACTTCATGCGCAAGTGGCGGCACTCGCTGCTGCTCAAGCAGAAGGCGTTTCCGCAGCACCAGTATTTCGAGATGTCGGAGTTGAAGAAGCACCTGCGCGGGCTCACCGAGGCGCTGGTGCTGCGGCATACGGACTTCAAGTCGCTGCAGCAATATCTGGACGGCTATTCGGTGGCCGGCGACGCGATGCTGGCGATGCAGGTCCCGGCCACCATCCTCACCGCGAAAGACGATCCGGTGATCCCGGTCAACAGCTTCGAGCAGCTGCGCCTGCCGCCCAACGTCGAGCTGGATATCGCCGACTTCGGCGGCCACTGTGGCTTCATCCGCGGCGGCGACATGGTCAGCTACACCGACGACTACATCGCGGCGCGCTTCAACGCACTGGCCGACGGCACGTCGCCGATCGGCTGAGAACCTGGCGGCGCAAGGGGGCGACATGGGGCGAGCACGCGACACGATCCGCCGGCACGCGATGCGCGGCGTGCGCCTCGCCCTGTGGCTGGCCGTCCTGCCGGGTGGACTGGCGCCGGCGGCGACGCCCGCGGCCACGACCTTCCTGCGCTCGTTCGAACCGGCCGAACCGGCACCGCTGGCGGGCGCGCCCGACCCGCGCTTCAACGTCGCCGTCGCCGGTGGTCCCGGTCAGGCGGCGGCACTCACCGCCAAGCCGGGCGTCGGCTTCAGCGGCCTGCATTCGCTGCGCTACCGCGGCGAGGCGGGCGGACAACAGCAGGTCGCGCTGTACGCGGTGAACCTGCCGGTACATGCGGACACGCAGCTGTCCTACCTGCTGTTTCCCGTGTCCAACGCGGGCGACCTGCGCAACCCGGCCAATTACGTGGCGGTGGACCTGCTGTTCGACGACGGCAGCCGGCTGTCCGGCCGCGGCGCGCGCGACCAGCACCGCCTCGGCGCGTCGGCGCGTGCGCAGGGCGAGGGCCGCGTGCTGTACCCGGATCAGTGGAACTACCTGGCGGTCGACGTCGGCGCGGTGGCCGCCGGTCGCACCATCAAGCGCATCGTGCTGGCGCATGACGGTCCGGCCGCCAGCTTCGAGGGCTATCTGGATGATCTGCGTATCGGCCCCGCACCGACCGACACGCGCCGGCGCCCGAGCGACTTCGTCGACACCCGCCGCGGCACGAATTCCAACGGCCGCTTCTCGCGCGGCAACAACTTCCCCGCGGTGGCCGTGCCGCACGGTTTCAATTTCTGGACGCCGGTGACCGACGCCGGTTCGAACTGGATGTACCAGTACCAGCAGCGCAACGGCGCCGACAACCGCCCGCGGCTGGAGGCGTTCGCGCTGTCGCACGAGCCGAGTCCGTGGATGGGCGACCGGCAGACCTTCCAGCTGATGCCGGCGGCGGTCACCCGCGGCGCGCCCAGCGCGAACCGCGCGACGCGCGCGTTGAGCTTCAGCCACGCGAACGAGACCGCGCACGCGCATGCCTACCGCGTCGCCTTCGACGACGGCATCGTCACCGAGATCGCGCCGACCGACCACGCCGCGATGTTCCGCTTCACCTTCACCGGGGACCGCTCGCAGCTGGTGTTCGACAACCGCGACGACCACGGCGGCATCGTGCTCGACCCGGCGACACGCAGCTTCAGCGGCTGGTCCGACGTGAAGAGCCGGTTGTCCGCCGGCGCCACCCGGCTGTTCTTCCATGGTGAAGTCGACCAGCCGGTGCGCGAGAGCGGCCGGCTCCGCGGCGAGGGCCGCGATCATGTCGCCGCCTGGTTCGGCTTCGACACCACGCAGACGAAAGTGCTGAACCTGCGCATCGCCACCTCGCTGATCAGCCTGGAACAGGCGCGGCGCAACCTGGCGCTGGAGATCGCACCGGGCGATACGTTCGACGACGTGCGCGAGCGCGCGCAGCGGCAGTGGGATGCGCAGCTCGGCATCGTCAGGCTGCGCGGCGCCAGCCGCGACGAGCTGACCACGCTGTATTCCAACCTGTACCGATTGTTCCTGTATCCGAACGCCGCCTACGAGAACACCGGCACCGCGACGCAGCCGCACTGGCGTTACGCCAGCCCGTTCTCCGCGCCGGTCGGCCCGGACACGCCCACCCGGACCGGCGCGCGCATCGTCGACGGCAAGCCGTACGTCAACAACGGCTTCTGGGACACCTATCGCACCGCGTGGCCGGCCTACGTGCTGCTCGCGCCGACGAAGGCCGGCGAGATGATCGACGGCTTCGTGCAGCAGTACCGCGACGGCGGCTGGATCGCGCGCTGGTCGTCGCCCGGCTACGCCGACCTGATGGTGGGCACCAGCGCCGACGTGGCATTCGCCGATGCCTGGCTGAAGGGCGTGCGCAACTTCGACGTGCGCGCGTTCTACCAGTCCGCGTTGAAGGACGCGACCGTGGTCAGCCCGCTCAAGGGCACCGGCCGCAAGGGGCTGCAGCGCTCGATCTTCAACGGCTACACCGACACCGCCGTCGACGAAGGGCTGTCCTGGTCGATGGACGGCTACATCAACGACTTCGCGATCGGCAATCTCGCCGCCGCGCTGGCGGCCGCGCCGGCTGCGGACGACCCGTACGCCGCGCACTACGCCGACGACGCGGCGTACTTCCACCAGCGCGCGCTGGGCTACGTCAACCTGTTCGATCCCGCCGTCGGCTTCTTCGTCGGCCGCGACGCGAAGGGCAAGTGGCGCGACGACGCGAAGCATTTCGACCCGCTGCGCTGGGGCGGCGACTACACCGAGACCAACGCCTGGAACATGGCCTTCCACGCACCCCAGGACGGCGCCGGCCTCGCCTCGCTGTATGGCGGTCGCGCCGGACTCGCGGCGAAACTCGACGCGTTCTTCGCCACCCCGGGCGAGTTCCACGTCGGCAGCTACGGCGAGCCGATCCACGAGATGCTGGAGGCGCGCGACGTGCGCATGGGCCAGTACGGCCACAGCAACCAGCCCTCGCACCACATCGTCTACATGTACGACGTTGCCGGCCAGCCGTGGAAGACGCAGGACAAGGTGCGCGACGTGCTCAGCCGTCTCTACGTCGGCAGCGAGATCGGCCAGGGCTATCCCGGCGACGAGGACAACGGCGAGATGCCCGCGTGGTACCTGTTCAGCGCCGCCGGCTTCTATCCGCTGCGCATGGGCACGCCGGCATACGTGATCGGCGCGCCGTACTTCCCGCACATGGACATTGCGCTGGAGAACGGCAGGCACATCGTGATCGATGCGCCGGCGGTGAGCGACACCAACCGCTACGTGCAGGGCCTGCGCGTCAACGGCCAGCCATGGAACAAGCTGACCCTGCCGCACGCGCTGCTTGCGCAGGGCGCCACGCTCGAATTCCTCATGGGGCCGACGCCCTCACGCTGGGCCAGCGACGAGGCCGCACTGCCGCCGTCGCTGACCCCCCACGGCCGGCCGCAGCCGTTGCGCGATCCCGGTGCCGCCACCAGCAGCACGCCGACCATCGCCGGCCTGCCCGCGTTGTTCGACAACGACTCCGCCAGCGAAGCCGTGTTGCCCGCAACGTCGACCACGATCGCCTGGCACTATGCCGCGCCGCGCCGGGTCGCCCTGCTCACCCTGACCTCGGCGGCCAGGGCCGCCGCGCCGTCGGGCTGGCAGCTGCAGGCTTCCGTCGACGGCCACCACTGGCGCACGCTGGATACCCGCCAACAGCAACGCTTCGCCTGGCCGCGGCAGACCCGGGCGTTCGCCGTGCCGGCGCCGGGCGAGTACGCGCACTACCGGCTGCACTTCGACGCGGCACCGGACGCATCGCCCCGCGCCCTCGCCGAAATCGAACTGCTCGGACTCACCCCGTAGGCGGGCACTGCCTGCCGGCCGTTGCCTTCCGCGGTCGTGACGAAAGGCGGCGGACAGTGTCCGCCCCACGGAACCGCGCATCGCCCGCGAGCGGGCTCCTACGGGTTGGTGGCGGCAAGGCTGCGCTGGCGCATCCAGCACGCAATGCTCATGCGGTCGCGGCTGGCAGGCAGCACCTCGTGCTCGAACTGCGCCGACAGGAACAGCAGCAGGGTGCCCGCCTGCGGAAGGATGTCGCGCGAGGAACCATCGGCCAGGTACAGCCGCAGTGCCCCGCCGTCGACCTCCCGCCAATCCTCGTTGAGATAGAACACCGCCGACACCACCCGCGCGTCGCTGTGGCGCAGGCGGTCGCGATGACGCGCATAGCGCGCGCCCGGCCGATATACCGCGTAGTGCGCTTCGTACTCGACCAGGCCCAGCATCAGCTCGCGGTTGAGCACGCCGCGCAACACGTCGATGCGATCGGCGAAGGCCTGCTGCGGCACGCTCATCGCGCCTTCGGCGAACCAGCGCGTGCGGTCGCCGCGCCGCGTCGCATCGAGCTGCCCGATGCCGGTGCCTGCAGGCTGCAGCTGTCCGGCGTCATGCAACGCCGCGCACTCGGCCGCCAGCGCGCGGATCTGCGCCGGCTCCAGCAGGTCGTGCACGACGCACCAGCCGTCGCTCGCCAGCGCGTCCGCCGCGGCGTGGAATGAGGAGTTGCCGGAATTCATCGAGCGCCTCGGGATGCACGACGTTGCCGATCCGGTGCAGGCCCGTCGTGGCCGGCGCGGAAAGGTTGCCGCGGAGATGCCGGTGGGTCGGTCCCGTCAGCCGTGCGGCGCCGGCAGCATAAGTCGAAACGTCCTCAGCGCGGCGGCCGTCGCAACGGATCGAGCGGACCCGCCAGGCCGTTGCGGTCGATCTCCAGCGCCAGCGCCAGCGACCGCCCCCATTGCCCCGGCGGAAACCCCTCGCGCGCGAACCAGGCCGGCAGGTCGGCGAGCAGCCGGCCCGCGCCCCGTGTCGTCGCCCTCGACAGGGAGACAGCCGCCGTGGCCGGCTGTTGCGCGCTCTCTGCGAGGGCGATTTGCTGCCCGTGTTCAGTCCGCCGCCACGCAGCGCCCCTGCGCCCACGCGCGCAGCGTGTCCACCTGTTCGCGCATCAGCACCGACAGCGGGCGGGTCTGTTGCAGGGCGTGGAGCAGGGCGGCCTGGTCCGGGCCATTGCCTTGGCCGGCGGTGTCGTACAGCGCGCTGACGATGGACTGCTCGATCTCGGCGCCGGAGAAACCCTCGCTGGCGGCGGCCAGCGCGGGCAGCTCGAAGTTCGCCGGGTCGAGCTGGCGGCGCTTGAGGTGCAGGGCGAAGATTTCCGCGCGAACGGATTCGCTCGGCAGGTCGACGAAGAAGATCTCGTCGAAGCGGCCCTTGCGCAGCAGCTCGGCGGGCAACTCCTGCACCGCGTTGGCCGTGGCCACGGTGAACACCTTGGCCTTGCGTTCGGCCATCCAGGTCAGCAGGTAGCCGAGCACGCGGCGTGACACGCCGCCATCGTCGCCGCCGCTGGCCAGGCCCTTCTCGATCTCGTCGATCCACAGCACGCAGGGGCTCAGCAGCTCGGTGCTGGTCAGCGCCTCGCGCAGGTTCTTCTCGGTCTCGCCCTGGTACTTGTTGTACAGCGTGCCGAAATCCAGCCGCACCAGCGGCACGCCGAAGCCGCCGGCGATTGCCTTCGCCGCGAGGCTCTTGCCGCAACCCTGCACGCCCAGCAGCAGTACGCCCTTGGGCGGGTCCAGTCGCGGCGCGGCTTCGGGCGAGAGGAACACCGGGCGGCGGCGCTGCACCCATTCGCGCACGCGCGCGACGCCGGCGATGTCGGCGAAGCTGGCGGTGGCGTATTCGTAATGCAGCAGGCCGGAGCGGTTGAGCAGGTTGAACTTGGACTGCATCAGCACCGGCAGGTCGTTCGGGCCGAGCGCGCCGTCGGCGTAGATCAGCTTGCGCACGATGCGCCGCGCGTCCGGCGCGGTCAGGCCGAGCAGGTTGCGCACGATGGTGCGCGCGGCGTCGTTGTCCACCTCGATCTTGCGGCCCTGTTCGCGCTGCCAGCCGGCAGCCTCGCCGCGCAGGATGCCGGCGAGCTCCTTGATGTCCGGCAGCGACAGCGGCACGCGCAGGGCCAGCGCCTCCAGCCCCGCGGGCAGCTCGATCTTCGCGCCCACCAGCACGATGGTGTGCGCCGCCGAGCGCTGGCGCTGCACGATCTCGCGCAGCTGGCGCAGGCTGCGCGCGTAGTCCAGCAGCGAATGGAAGTCGAACAGCAGGTAGATGCCCGCTTCGGTCTGGGCGCGGATCGCGTCCAGCGTGGCGGTGGCGTCCGGCGACACCGCGCCGCCGTCCTGCGAAAAGTCGAGGCGGCTCAGGCCGTCGGTCAGCGTCCAGCGCCACAGCGGGCGCAGCGCCTGTGCGATCACGTGGCGGAAGCAGTCGATCACCCGCTGCTCGTCCACGGTTTCGATGACCAGCAGCGGCGTTGCCGCGCGCACCAGCGTGGTGAGGTCGTCCAGTTCGCTCATGCCACTCCCCTGAAAGGAGCCCAGTTTAGCGGGCGGCGCTGTTTCTGGCTTCGCGCGGTCCGGGGTACATTGGTGGCCTCGCCTTGCCGGAGACTGCTCATGCGCGCGTTGCTGTCCGTGCTGCTGGTGATCCTGTCGCTGCCGCTGCTGGCGGCCCCCCGGCTGGATCGGCTGACCCTGCCTGCAGGTTTCCACATCGCCGTGTACTCCGACCAGGTGCCGAATGCGCGCGAGATCGCGTTGGGTACGCACGGCACCGTGTTCGTCGGGTCCGGCGGCGCCGGCAAGGTCTACGCGCTCACCGACGCCAACGGCGACGGCGTGGCCGAGACAGTGCGCGTGGTCGCCAGCGGCCTGCGCAACCCGATCGGCGTGGCCTTCCACGACGGCGACCTGTACGTGTCGGCGATCAGCCGCATCCTCGTGCTGCGCGACATCGAGCAGCACCTGGACGCGCCGCCCGAACCCGCGCTGGTCACCGACAAGTTGCCGACCAAGGGCCATCACGGTGGCCGCTTCCTCGCCTTCGGCCCCGACGGCAAGCTGTACGTGCCGATCGGCGCGCCGTGCAACATCTGCAACGCCGGTCCCGACTACGCCAAGCTGATGCGCATGAACCCGGACGGCAGCGATTGGCAGGACGTCGCCACCGGCATCCGCAACACCGTCGGCTTCGACTGGCAGCCGGGTACGAAACACCTGTGGTTCACCGACAACGGCCGCGACATGCTGGGCGACGACGTGCCCAGCGACGAGTTGAACGAGGTCACCCGCATCGGCCAGAACTTCGGTTATCCGTATTGCCATCAGGGCGACGTGGCCGACCCCGAATTCGGCGCCGGCCACCCCTGCCGCAACTACGTGCCGCCGGTGCTCAAGCTCGGCGCCCACGTCGCCTCGCTGGGCATGCGCTTCTACACCGGCAAGCAGTTCCCGGCCAGCTACCGCGGCGCCATCCTGGTCGCCGAGCACGGCTCGTGGAACCGCACCGAGAAGTCCGGCTACCGCGTGATGACCGTGCGCCTCAGCGGCAGCAAAGTCCTCTCCTACGAACCGCTGATCACCGGTTTCCAGCAAAACCAGAGCGCCTGGGGCCGCCCGGTCGACGTGCAGCCCCTGCCCGACGGCAGCGTGCTGGTCAGTGACGACCTGGCGGGGGCGGTGTACCGGGTGACATACCAGCCGTAAGCCCGGGCAGGAATCGCCCTTTCACCATGATGAAACAGCCACACGGAGGCACCATGCACCTGCGCAGCGACAATTTCGACAACGGCCAGCGCATTCCCGCGCGCTTCGCCTTCGGCAAGATCGCCGATCCCTTCGCGCTGTCGGACAACCACAGCCCGCACCTCGCCTGGCGCGACGCCCCGCCGGCCACGCGCTCGTTCGTGCTCACCTGCATCGACACCGACGTGCCCAGTCGCGGCGATGACGTGAACCAGGCGGGCCGCACGGTACCGGCGGCGTTGCCGCGGGTGGAGTTCGTGCACTGGCTGATGGCGAATATCCCGGCCGAGTGCGGCGAACTGGCTGCCGGCGCCTGCAGCGACGAGGTCACGCCGCGCGGCAAGCGCGAGCCGTACGGGCCGCCGGGCAGCGTGCAGGGGGTGAACGACTACACCGGCTGGTTTGCCGGCGACGCCGAGATGGGCGGCGAATACCTGGGCTACGACGGCCCGTGCCCGCCCTGGAACGACACGCTGCTGCACCACTACCACTTCACCATCCATGCGATCGACGTCGACGTGCTGCCGCTGGTCAAGGGCTACTCGCGCGATCAGTTGCGCGCGGCGATGGCCGGCCATGTGCTGGATCAGGCCACGCTCACCGGCGTCTACAGCCTGAACCCTGCGGTGGCCGGCTGAACGAGGGCGCGTGGGCGCGGCGTGCAGGCGGCTGGCGGTATCCTTCACGCCCGCATGGCGCGTGCTGTGGGTGAATGGCACCCACCCACCACGAGGGATGCCCCATGTTGCACTACGCGCTGGTTTTCCTGGTCATCGCGATCATCGCCGCGATTCTCGGCTTCGGCGGCATCGCCGGCGCCGCAGCCGGCATCGCGAAGATCCTTTTCGTCATCTTCCTGATCCTGGCGATCATCGCGTTCTTCCGCCGCGCCAGATAGCCCCCTTATCATCCAAGAGAATGCCATGTCGGAGCAGGTCATGAACCCCAAAGAGCCAACCCCCAAGCCCTCGGTCGACGAGCGCATCGACGAGCGCGCCGAGCGCGTCAAGCAGGCCACCTCGCAGGCCGTGGCCAGCACCAAGGACAAGGTCGACCGCGCCGCCGACCGCGTCGAGCAAGGCCTGCACCACGCCACCGACAAGACCGCGTCGGCGGCCCACCGCACCGTCGACAAGGCGGCCGAAGTGGGCGAGCAGGGCCGCGCCGCCTACGAGCACACCCGCGATCGCGCCGACGAGTTCCTTGAGCAGGCGCGCGAATACGTGCGCGAGAAGCCGATGCAATCGGTCGCCATTGCGCTGGGGGCCGGCTGGCTGCTTGGCCGCATCCTGCGACGTTGAGCCACTGATGCACGAGCAGGGTGACAGCACCCGCGAGACGGCGCCGGACCCGGCGCCGTCGTCGTCTGGCCTGTTCGACGAGATCGCCCGCCTGGGCGCCGCGCTGAAGCGGCTGTTCGGCGCGCAGAAGGATCTGCTGGCCGCGGAGCTGGGGCTGGCCCGCAGCGCGGTGTCGTGGCTGCTGGTGGCCGGGCTGGCCGCCACCGTGGCGGGGGTCGGCTTCGGCCTCACCGTGCTCGGCCTGCTCGGCGTGCTGCTGGCCAAGTGGCTGGGTTCGTGGGTGTGGGCCTTGCTGCTGCTGGCGCTGCTGCAGCTGCTGTTCCTGTTCGGCGCGGTAGTGCTGTTCCGCCGCTGCATGCATTGGATGAGCCTGCCTGTCACGCGTGGCCAATGGGGTGCGATGATGCGCGCAGGCGTGCGCAGGATCGAGGCGGAAGTCGCCGACGAGCCGGCCACGCCGTCGCATGCCGCGCGGGGCGAGGAAGGGCGATGAAAGTATTGAAGCAACTGGCCGAGGTGCGCCTCGCGCAGGCGCGCATGGAGCGGGCGCGCCACGAGGTGGGCGAGCCGGCCGCCGCGCTGCTGGCGCGCGGGCGCGAATACCCGCTCGCCACGGTGGGCGTGGCTGCCGGCGCCGGCTTTGCGCTGGGCAGCCTCGACCTGCACCCGCTGCGGGTACCGGGGCTGGCCTCGCTGGTCGGCGGCGGCCTGGTCGAGGTGCTGGCGCAGGGCAGTCACCTGCTGGCCGAGATGGCCGTGGCGGGCGTGGCGGCGCACGCCGCTGCAACTGCCGATTCCGCCGCGCCGGATGGCGCGCCGTCCCCGTGAACGCCGAGCCTGAGCAGCCGCCGCCGAACGCGGACGACACGCTGCGCGAGATGACCTCCGCGGCGATGCTCTCGCACATGCCGGCCGATCCGCTGCTGGTCGGCAACCTGCCGCGGCCGCTGGCGCGCCGGCTGCACAGCGCGCGCGGCACGCGCCGCCACCTGCGCGCCATCCGCATGCTGCTCAACGCGATGCTGCTGCTGGCGTTGCTGTACACCGTCACGCTGACCCGCGCACTGCTGATCCCGCTGGTGCTGGCCGCCTTCATCGGGCTGGCGCTCAACCCGATCGTGGCCACCGGCGCGCGCCTGCACCTGCCGCGCTGGCTCACCGCGCTGGTGCTGATGATCGGCCTGGTGATCGGCATCGGCAGCGGCGTCGGCCTGCTGGCGCAACCGGCGCTCGGCTGGTTCCACGGCGCGCCGTCGGCGATCCGCAGCTTCGTGCCCAAGGTGCGCAACCTGACCAAGCCGCTGGAGGCGGCCAACCGCGCCACCCAGACCCTGGTCAGCGGCACTTCGCGCAGCGCCGCGCCGCCGCCGGCGCCGCTGTCGATCAGCGCGTGGGATGTCGTATCCACCGCGCCCAAGGTGCTCGCCGCCGTGCTCAGCGTGATGCTGCTGGTATTTTTCTTCCTGGTCTACGGCGACACCATGCTGCGCCGGCTGGTCGAGATGACACCCAGCTTCTCCTACAAGCGGCACGCGGTCAGCATCGTGCGAAGTTTCCAGAGCGAGGTCTCGCGCTACCTGCTCACCGCGCTGTCGATCAACACCAGCCTGGGCGCGATCACCGCCGGCATGCTGTGGTTGTACGGCGTGCCCGATGCGCTGCTGTGGGGCGCGGTGGCGATGTTCGCCAACTTCATTCCGTACGTGGGGGCGATTTTCACCACGTTGCTGCTGGCCTTCGTGTCGATGCTGTACGCAAAGAACGCCGAGCTGGAGGTGTTCCTGCCGGCACTCACCTTCGCCGCCATCACCATCGTCGAGGGCAACCTGATCACGCCGCTGATCCAGGGCCGCAGCATGCGCCTGTCGCCGATCGCGATCCTGCTGTGGCTGCTGGTGTGGGGCTGGCTGTGGGGCATTCCCGGCGCGCTGCTGGCGGTGCCGATGCTGACCTGCGCCAAGCTGATCTGCGAGCGTATCCGGGGCTGGGAGTGGTTCGCGCTGATCGTGTCGCGCTAGGGTGCGATCCGCCGCATGGCGCCGCAGTTTCCGAACAACGACACCACCGGGGATGCACCATGACCGATCGGGCGATCAACCTGCACGACAAGCTGGCCCGGTTCAGCGAGCACTGGTCGCCCCGCGTCGTCGCGGAGATGAACGACTACCAGTTCAAGCTGGCCAAGCTCAAGGGCGAGTTCGTCTGGCACGCGCATGCGGATACGGACGAGGTCTTCATCGTGCTGCAGGGCGCCCTGATGCTGGAGTTCCGGGACCGCTCCGTGCCGCTCGCGGCCGGCGAAATGTACGTGGTGCGCAAGGGCGAGGAGCATCGCCCGGTGGCCGCGGAGGAGTGCAGCGTGATGCTGGTCGAGCCGCGCGGGGTGGTCAACACGGGCGATGCGGGTGGCGCCCGTACTGCACCCGACGACGTGTGGGTGTAGCGCGCCGGCGCGCTCCATCGTTGGCCCGCGAGGTTCCTCAAGGCGATGCCGTGCCGGCCGTCGCCGGCGTGATGCCGTGCGTCCGCAGCACGGCGGAGATGTCGAAGCGCCAGAGGTTGCGCGAGCCGTTCAATGGTGACTGCAGGCGCCGTTGCAGGGTGGCTGCGTCGTCGCGCGGTTTGGGAAAGCTCACCTCCTCGCGGCGGTTGCTCGACACGAACAGCTCGCCGAACGCCGGCCCCAGCGAGGGCGCGTTCTCCAGCGTGCGGCTGTTGATCCCCTCGCCCAGGTGCGCGGGCCTGCCCCAGCCGCCGTCGGGCTGGCGGAACACGATGTAGATGTCGGCGCGGCCCAGCGCATCGCCCTCGTCGCCGGCGTAGAGCAGGAAGCGTCCCGCGGGGTCGATCGCCGGGTCCATGCGGTTGCGCGCCGGGTCGCCCAGCGGCAGCCGCTCGGGCGTGGCGCGGCCGTGGTCGCGCGCCACGTAGATCTGGTACGCCTTGCCGGAATCCGCGCGATGCGCCGAGAAATAGATGTCGCCGTTCGCCGCCACCGACGGGTTGTAGATCATCGCGCCGTCGTTGAGCGCGCCGTCGACGTGTATCGGCGCGCCCCATCCGCCGTGCGCCTGCTGTTCGACGTACCAGAGGTTGGTGCCGGTAAAGGGTCGCCCGTTCATCGTCGCGCTGACCGGCGCGGCACCCGGTCGCGGCGGCCGGTTGGAGACGAAGTACAGGCGCCCGCCGTCCGGCGACAGCGTAGGTTCGGAATCGTGCCACTGGCCGGAGAATGCGGCCACCTGCGGCGTCGACCAGCGGCCGTTCGCGCGATGCGAGACCATGATGGTGTCGTCGGCTTCGCCGAAATCCGAGCGCATGAAATACAGCGTGCTCCCGTCCCGCGTCAGCGCGACCGAGGTTTCCTGCAGGCCGGTGGAAATCACCCCGGGGCCGAGCAGTTCGCCGGGGATTGCCGCGCGCGCGGCAGGCAGCGCGGCGAGCATGGCCGCGAGGCAGGCGGCCAGGGAGAGTTTGCGTGCGGACATGATGGTTCCTGCGATGAATGGACTCACCGGTCGTGGTGCGCGTCGAGCCACGGCGCCAGCGACACTTTCCAGATGTGGTTGCTGCCGTTGTCCCACGCGCGCATGCGCGCCAGGTCCGCGTGTGCCTGCGCGCTCGTGCGCGGGTAGCCCACCTTCGCCGTGTAGTTGCTGGTGAAGTACAGCGTGCGGGCGTCCGGGCCCAGGTGCGAGCCCCACGGCTCGTAGCGGTTCACCGCATCGCCGAGGTCGACCGGCGTGCTCCAGCCGTCGCCTTCGCGGAAGGCGATGTACAGCCGGTCGGGCTTGTCCTTGCCGGCGTAGTTGGCGTCGAACACGATGAACGACTGATCGGGCGCGATCGCCGGGTCCAGCTCGTGCGCCGCCGGATCGCCCAGCGCCAGGCGCTGCGGCGACTGGTAACGGCCGTCGCGCCAGGCCGTGCGGTAGAGATGGAACTCGTGCGTGGTCTCGTCGCGCCGCTGGTAGTACACGTCGCCGTTGGCCGCCACGCTCGGCGCGTAGACGCTGGTGCCCACGTTCACCGTGTCGGGCAATCGCACCGGCTCGCCCCAGCCGTCGCCACGGCGATCGACCCGCCACAGGTGGCCGCCATGCAGCGCCGGCCCGCCGGCCACGTCGGCCCGGTTGGACGTGTACACCAGGAACGAGCCGTCCGGTGCCATCGCCGGATCGTGGTCCTGCCACTGCCCGGAGAACGGCGCGATCTGCGGCGTCGACCAGGTATCGCCTACCTTGTGCGATTCCATGATGAAGCCGTTCCAGCCCGCCTGCTGGTCGAAGTAGACGGTGGCGCCGTCGGGCGCGAAGGTCAGGCAATCCACGCCCGCCGGGCCGGAGATCGCGCCGGGCGCGAAGATTTCCGGTGTGGCGGGTGTCGTGTCGGCGGCGCGGGCGGTGCCGGTGCCGCACAGCGTCAGGGCGAGGAGACTGCAGGCGAACGGAGCGAACATGCGACGGGCCATGCGTGTTCCTCGATGCGATGATGGTGTGGCGGAGTCTGCGCAGCGGCGTCGGCACGCCGCTGCCGCTTTGTGACGAACGGAGACCCGCCGTGACCAGCGGCAGCCGGCGCGGGGCAGCCGGCACCACCCCACCCGCCTCGTCATGCCTGCGAAGGCAGGCATCGCACTTCAGCCGCTGCGCCCGCGAGAAGCATGCGGGAAGAGCGCCTTGTTTGAGGCCAGGGTTCGTACGACAAGCACAGCCAGAAGCGGGATGGCGATCGCGTAGATGTACTGCGTACGCGACACGCCGATGCCGAACGGGAACCAGATGCCCGGCACGCCGATGGGATCGAGCAGCTCGCCGCCGAACAGTCCGGCCATGATCGATGCCAGCGTGACGAGCGAGAGCATCCGCATCGGGCCGCTGTGGACCATGCGTATGGCAATGACGACCATCAGCGCGAGCAACCCGAGTCGGCACACGCTGTTCAGGCTTGCCGAACGGGTCAGGGCACCGGCGACGCCGACCACCGCCAGCACGACCGCCAGTACATCGATGCTTCGCCACGCGCGCAGGCACCAGCGGTTCCAGGCCAGCACCCAGGCCGCGATCGTTGGCGCCCACATCACAGTGGCCAGCCATGAGTAGGTTCCCAGCGATTCAAGATCGGTCCACGAGACGATCGCATTGTTGAGGCGTCGCTCCGCCGTGAGCGCGAGCGCGATGCAAGTGAAAACCAGAAAGCCCTTGTGGCTGCTGCGGCGCCAGCCCACGAGCGCCAGGCCGATGACGGCCAGCATGGCGACCGGCTCGATCGCATCGACGATGTAGCCGGCGATGGTTCGCTCCCAGTGCGCGCGGTGCAGTGCGGCGCCTGCCGGTTGGGGAGCGAGGATGGGCGCACTGTGCATGCCACCACCGGTCGTGCCGTAGGTGGCTCTGGTGAGCATGAAGGTGCGGATGGCGAGTACCCCGCGGATGCCCGCCGCATCGGCGGGGAGGGCGAACAGCAACGGCCGCGTGCCCACGAAGCGCGGATTCCGGCCCAGCCTGCCCGACCCACCCAGCAATTGCCCGTTCCAGTACAGCTCGTAGCCGTCCTCGACCAGGGTCGGCCCGAGGATGACCCAGGATGCGTACCCCGCCGGCACCGTCACCGCACGCCGGTACCAGGCGTAGCCGTGATAACCGTGGTGACCATGCGCCGCCCACCCTTCGACGTAATCGGGCAGGCCCACGTCGCCGTCGTGGCTGCCCGGCAAGGCGGTCATGTCGATCGTCTCCCAATCGGAATCGTCCGTATCGGCGTTGGCCCAGCGCAGGTCGTCACCAACATGGAATCGCCAGGAGCCATCGAGCACGGTCGCGGCGGCGCGCAGATGCGGCGGATCGGGGCGACCGCCGGTAGCCAGGACGACGAGCACGATGATCAGGAGCAGCAACGTCGCCGTGGCGATGCCGATGATCAGCCTGCGTTGCGTGGCGTCGATCGATGACGGCGTCGAAGATGCGGGTTCAGTCGTCATGCGATGACCTCGCTTTCAGGTTTCGATGCTGGAGAGACTGCCATCCTCCGCGGACAGCCACGTGGAGCAACCGGGAAGGCATGGCATCCTTGCGGGCGCCGGCAGCGACGCCGCCGCGCAGAGGCGGCCGCATTCGATATGCAGCGGTGGTGCGACATGTCCGGCCTGCCCACCGGCAACCTCCTTGCAACCAGGGGGATGGATCGAGCCGCCTCGGGTTTGCCAGACAGCGCGCCTGTCCGTGCGGTACATGGCCGGTTGATCATCTGGGTTCCGCGTCAGCGGGTGCGCCCAGCCTGTATCGCGCCGCCCCCTTGCGCTTCCGTGTTGTGACGAGCGGGCATTCGCGACGACCAGCGGTAGCCGGCGCGGGACGATCGGCGCGACCGGACCCGGCACGGTGCCGCGCCGGCCGGGACGATGTCCGGGTTGCAGCCCGGCTAGAAGCGGTACGACCAGCCCAGCTCCAGCACCGGATAGATCGCCTGGTTCCGCGTGTGGTGGGGATCGCCAGTCAGGTCCGTCGCCGCTGCCATGCCGGCCTGTGCGTAGAAGCCCGTGTCCGTCGCGCGGTAGCCGATGCCCAGATACGCGGCAAGCTGGCGACGCGACGGCATGCGCGCCTGGACTTCTGCGTCCTTCAACGCGCTCATGTCATGCGCCGGCGGGTGGGCCAAGGCGGCCACGCGGATATCGTCGATCACCGCCCCGACCGACAGCAGCAGGCCGCCATGGCGCGGGTGCCAGTCGAGCTTGGCGATGGCCACATCGAATACGCCAGCGCTCGCCGCTCGGGTGCCGTCGTGGCTGGCCGCATGCAGCGCGCCCGACCCCTCCGCCGCACGCGCCGTACCGCACGGCAGCGCGAGCGCGGCGAGTGTCAGTACGGCCAGGGCGATCTTGTTCATGGCGGCCCCCACCCGGCAGATGCGGCCACCCCCGCGGCCGCCGTCCGAACCCTTATCGCGCGATTCGCGCCGCCGTGCAGGCCGCGATGCCCGAACTGCTAGCGACGTCAAGCCGCGAGTGCGAACGGCTTGGCAAATGGCGGCGCAGGTTCAGCCGCGCGCGCCGCGCACCCTGTTGCTTGACGAACCCCACGGCGCCGCCGACCATCCCAAGTTCACCTGCCGCCAAGGCGCGGCCCACGATCGACGACCTACCCGTGCGTCACGAAGGCCATCGTGCCGGTCAGGCCCCACCCAGGAAAAACCACACCGCATGTTCGAAAACGCCTTCAACAACATGGACCGCGTCATGCGGAACGACGAGGGCCTGGCTTCCGAGCTGGACTACGCCGAACAGACCTCGTGGCTGCTGTTTCTCAAATATCTCGACGACATGGAGAAGGAATGGGAGGACGAGGCCGGGCTGGAAGGCCGCGAGTACTCGCCCATCCTCGACGAGCCGTATCGCTGGCAATCCTGGGCTGCGCCGAAGACGGAAGCTGGCGCGCCCGACCTCAACGCCGCGCGCACCGGCAAGGACCTGATTGAGTTCGTCAACGGCGAGCTGTTCCCCTACCTGCAGACCTTCCGCGAAACCACCGAAGATCCGGATTCGCTGGAATACAAGATCGGCGAGATCTTCTCCGAAATCGCCAACCGCTTCCGCTCTGGCTACTCGCTGCGCGACGCGCTGGAGATCATCGACCAGCTCAACTTCGGCAGCCAGCAGGCCAAGCACGAGTTGTCGGATCTCTACGAAACCCGCATCAAGCGCATGGGCAACGCCGGCCGCAACGGCGGCGAGTACTACACGCCGCGCCCGCTGATCCGCGCCATGATCAAGGTGGTCAATCCGCAGATCGGCGAAACCGTCTACGACGGCGCCTGCGGCTCGGCCGGGTTCCTGTGCGAAGCGTGGAACGCGATGCGCCGCGACGACCTCTCCGCCGCCGACTGGGACACGCTGCAGCGGCGCAGCTTCTACGGGCAGGAAAAGAAATCGCTGGCCTACGTGCTGGGCGTGATGAACATGATCCTGCACGGCATCGACGCGCCCAACATCCGGCATACCAACACGCTCAGCGAGAACGTGCTCGACATCCAGCAGAAGGATCGCCACGACATCGTGCTGGCCAATCCACCATTCGGTGGCGGTGAGCGCAAGGAGGTGCAGCAAAACTTCCCGATCAAGTCCGGCGAAACCGCCTACCTGTTCCTGCAGCACTTCATCCGCAAGCTGAAAGCCGGCGGCCGCGGCGCCGTGGTGATCAAGAACACCTTCCTCAGCAACACCGACAACGCCAGCGTGGCGCTGCGCAAGGAGCTGCTGGAAAGCTGCAACCTGCACACGGTACTGGATTGCCCCAGCGGCACCTTCCAGGGCGCGGGCGTGAAGACCGTGGTGCTGTTCTTCGAGAAGGGTTCCAAGACGCGCAAGGTCTGGTACTACCAGCTTGATCCGGGCCGCTCGCTGGGCAAGACCAATCCGTTGAACGACGAGGATCTGGCCGAATTCGTGGCCTTGCAGGCGGACAAGGCCGACAGCGCCAAAAGCTGGTCGGTGGCCGTGAAGGAACTGGACACCGCGACGTGGGATCTGTCGGTGAAGAATCTAAACGCGCCGGAGGCGGAGGCGTTGCGCAGTCCGGAGCAGATCATTGCGGACATGCTGGCGCGAGATGCGGAGACGGCGGGGATTCTGGAAGAGATTCGGGGGATGTTGTGAACGCAATATTGGCAACAGCACAACAAAGGAAAGCAGATTGGGGAAGCGTGATGCTGTCCGAAGTGGCGCAGATCGTAAACGGTGGTACGCCCAAATCAAACATCGCTGAGTACTGGGCTGGAGGTGTTCCGTGGCTCACTCCGAAAGACATGGGGCGAATGGATGGTCGCGAAATTGCCACGACGCCACGAACAGTTTCCGAAGAGGGCTTGGCTAACTCATCGGCGCGACTTGCTCCGGCGAACTCTGTGATCCTATCAACGCGTGCGCCGATCGGGCATCTCGCTATCAACATGGTGCCGATGGCGTTCAACCAAGGATGCCGCGGTATCGTGCCCAACGCCAACTTGGACCACATTTACCTCTATTACTTTCTTGCTGCAAATCGCAAGCTCCTTGATGACCTTGGCGTTGGCACTACCTTTAAGGAACTGTCCGCGACAAATCTGCGGTCAGTTCGTCTTCCGCTCCCGCCGCTGGATGACCAGAAGCGGATCGTCGCGGTGCTCGATCAGGCCTTTGCCGCCCTCGACCGCGCCCGCGCCCATGCCGAGGCCAATCTGGCGGATTCGCTACAGCTGTTTGAAAGCATAGTGACCGATGAACTCGACAAAAGGGAACGCTCATGGAGCCGCGCTTCGCTGGGCACAATCTACGATGTCAGAGATGGAACGCATGACAGTCCTAAATATCTGGACGAAGGGCGCGCCTTAGTCACATCAAAAAATCTTGGTCGCAGCGGCCTGAACTTCGACAAAGTTAAATTAATCTCCGAAGCGGACTACTTGGCTATTTCCAAAAGAAGCGCCGTGCATCAGGGGGACGTCCTATTTGCCATGATTGGCACTATTGGAAACCCCGTCGTCGTCGAAGTGGTGCCCGATTTCGCGATCAAGAATGTTGCGCTTTTCAAGATGCGTGATGGTCGTGATGGTCGCTGTCTCCGCTATATTTTGAATTCAAAGACCGTCAGGAGCCGCATGCAAAGTGATGCGAAAGGAACGACGCAAAAGTTCGTCGGCTTGGGATACCTTCGCGCCTTTGAGATAGCTCTACCTTCGATAACCGAAGAGCAACATTTGATAGAACGTTTAAGTGCATTCGAGACGAAGTGCGATCAAATTGCATCGGAGTACAAGAAAGAGCTCGCCGACCTCGCCATCCTCCGCCAATCCCTCCTGCAAAAAGCCTTCGCCGGCGAACTGGCATGAGCGAGCCTCGGAAAACCACGCCTCTGGCAGCCTGAAGTCACTGGATTCCCGCTTTCGCGGGAATGACGGGAGTTGGGGTTTTGGGCCTGTGTCAGTGCCATCCCCCTGGAGTTACGGGAGGTCCCATGAGCAAGCAAACACCGGTCAAACTGGACGACCTCGAAGAGGCCCTGCTGTTCCTGGATGCGGGCGGCGACGCAGAGGCGTGGCTGTGCCGGGACACCGGCGTGGTGCACTGGCACAGCGACGAGTTCGACGAATTCGGGCCGTTGCCGGAGGACATCGACGACGCGGCGCGCTACGTGGCGTTGCCGAACAAACGCGACCTCGACCTGGGCAAGCCGCTGGCGCTGGAGTTCGCCCGCACCCAACTGCCGGCATGCTACGAGCAGGTTTGCGCGATCTTCTCGCATCGCGGCGCCTACGCCCGCTTCAAGGGTCTGCTGGATCGCCACGACAGCCTCGACACCTGGCATCAATGGGAGGCGGAACAAACCCGCCAGGCGCTGCGCGAATGGTGCGCGGACAACGGCCTCACCCCGGCCGACTGATCGCTGACGCCGAACTCCGCTGCCCCTTCGTGCTTAAAATCTTCTCCGGCCACAGCCTCGTCAGCTGCATAATCCGAAGATAGTCTCCACCCCGCAAGGATGCCCATGCCCGATCACGCCGCATACGCCCGCCCGTGGAAATCGTTCGCCGATCAACTTGACCTGTTGAAGGCCCGTGGCTTGCACGTCCACGACGAGGTGCGGGCGCTGGCCTGGCTGCAGCGCATCGGCTACTACCGGCTCAGCGCTTACTGGTATCCGTTCCGGGTGTTTCGCCACGAGCAGGATGCGGCAACCGGCGTGATTCGTTCGGTGCGCACCGATGACTTCATGCCGGAAACCACGTTCTCCGATGCCCTCGATCTGTACCTGTTCGACCGCAAGCTGCGCGGGCTGCTGATCGATGCACTGGAACGCATCGAGGTGTCGCTGCGGGTGGAAGTGGCCTATCGGCTGGGGAAGATCGACACCTTCGCCCATCTGCATGAGCAGAACTTCCATCCGACGTTTCGCGACCGGCGCGAGCTGCGTTCGGGCCTGACGGCGTTTGCGGTGTGGCAACAGAAACACCAGGGGCTGGTGCAACGTTCGAGGGAAGATTTCGTCAAGCACTACCGGGAGAAACATGGCCCCGATATGCCGCTCTGGGTGGCTATCGAGGTGTGGGACTTCGGTGCGGTTTCGCAACTGCTGTCGATGATGAAGGTGCCCGACCAGCAGGCCATTGCCGCCCGTTACGGCGTCGTCGACTGGAAGGTGTTCGCCAGTTGGGTACGCGCGCTGAGCTATCTGCGCAATCTGGTGGCACATCACAGCCGGGTGTGGAACCGCAACATGGTGTCCGAGCCCAAGATGCCGATGGGTCCGGCGCCTGGCTGGTGTGCGCAGTTTGCCGGCAAGCGTGACCTGCTGGCCAAACCGTTCGTCTATCTGGCCATCGTGCGATACATGATGGAGGCGATCTGCCCTCGAAGCCAATGGCGTCATCGCGTGGCCGAGCACCTTTTGGGCTTCCCGGAGCAGACATCACAACGCAAGCTGTCAATCGCTGCGATGGGCGCACCCGATGACTGGGAGTCGTGGTGGTTGGCGGAACGCGGACAATAAGAACCCCCGCGTAAGTTCCGAGGAACCAAGAGGCAGGGGCCATGTTGGGCGTAATGCTAACACATGGTGTTGCACCTGTTGCAACCTCACTACGGCACGTCTGCCACCCGCAGGTTTTCCAACCAGTCATCGGGAACATCCGCCCATGCCAGCGTTCCCTTGCGCACCATTTCGTCGAATGCTGCCTCGTCCCAGCCCTTCTGGGTATTTTCGAAGCCCGGCAACGCCAGCTGCTCTTGCGCAAGCGCAACCTCGGCATTCTGGATGCGATCGTTCAACGCGAAGCGAAGGGTGTTGGCCGGTTGCATGCGACCGATTGTAGTGTCTTGCCACGTCGATTGGGGCTGCCGAGGGCATGGATGCCCGAGTTGAGGCAACGCAGGAGCGGTTGCCCGAGCCCGACAAGCGCCGAGGAGGGTCGCTTTCTCTTGGTTACTTCTCTTACTCCGGGCATCCTGCCCTGCGCCCTTCGCGGCTTCGCCGTTCGCACACGCTCCTGACGTATGCGTGGCGATTCAAGAGAAGTAACGCGCCCTCCGCAGGAGGACGCAACGCTTTTGCCGGGCACGGAAACGAAGTGGATCATGACGCTGACCAGAGACTTCAAGCAGACCATCATGGAGCGCGCGCAACGCGAGCCGGCATTTGCAGCGGCGCTGCTGAACGAGGCAACGTCGCTGTTCCTCAACGGCGATCCGGAGACGGCGCATGCCATCCTGCGCGATCTGGCCGACGCCCCCGCTCGTCTGCCCATGTAACACAAACGTGCTACATTGCTGCGGGATGATCCGGCCCCGGAGCGTTTCATGAGCACCACCACCATCCGCCTGCCCGATGAGCTCAAGGCCCGCGTTGCCGAAGCGGCGGAACAGGCGGGCACGACCTCGCACAATTTCATCCTGGAAGCGATCGCGGAAAAGACCGATCTGGCCGAGCAGCGTGCCGCGTTCCACGCCCTGGCGGATCAGCGCTATGCCGAGTTCCTGGAGTCCGGAAAGAGCATTCCGTGGGAGGAGGCGCGCAGCTATCTCAAGGATCGCCTCGCCGGAAAAGCCGTGAAGCGGCCGGTGGCCCGCAAGCTGGATCGCTAAGGTGACGCGCGTCAGGCTGGCGCCCGGAGTCATCGGGGATCTCGAACGCATCGTGGACCATTTGCGTCGTCATGAGAGCGATGCCGCCGAGACCCGGGCAGATGAAATCATCAGCGCCTTCGACGTACTCGCCGACAACCCGTTTATCGGCCGCCCGGCCGGTGACGACAAACGTGAATTGGTCATTGGCCATGGAACACGGGGATACATTGCGCTGTATCGATATCTGCCGCTGATCGATACGGCCTTGGTACTTGCCATTCGTGCGCAACGCGAAGGGGGCTACGCGAGCAATGAATGAGACCGAAGCGGACACCCGCGCCAACCGCATCGACCCGGTGCTGCGCGAGGCCGGCTGGGGCGTGGTCGAGGGATCGCGCGTGCATCGCGAGCTGATCTGCCCCGGCCGCATCACCGGCGGCGGCGGTCGGGCCAATCCACTTTCAGCCGATTACGTGCTGAGCTACCGCGACCGCAAGCTGGCGGTGATCGAGGCCAAGCGCGCCGGCCTTGGCCACACGGTGGGTGTGGGCCAGGCTAAGGACTACGCCACGCGGCTGCAGGCGCGCTTTGCCTACGCCAGCAATGGCATCGGCTGGTATGCCATCGACATGATCACCGGCACGGAAGGCGATATCGCCTTGCCGTTTCCCTCGCCGCAGGAGCTGTGGGCGCGCTGCTTCCCCGAGGGCAACGACTGGCGCGACCGTTTCGGTGCGGTACCGTTCGAGACCGGCGGCGGCAAATGGCAGCCGCGCTATTACCAGCACAACGCGATCACCGCGGTGCTGGAGGCGATCGCCAAGGGCGAGCAGCGCATCCTGTTGCCCCTGGCGACCGGTACCGGCAAGACCTCCATTGCGTTCCAGATCGCGTGGAAGCTGTTCGAGTCCAGCTGGAACCTGAGCCGTGATCCGGTGCGCCGTCCGCGCATCCTGTTCCTGGCCGACCGCAACATCCTGGCTGACCAGGCCTACAACGCGTTCAGCGCGTTTGCGCCCGACGCGCTGTGCCGCATCAGCCCGGACGAAATCCGCAAGCAGGGCCGGATTCCGAAGAATGCCAGCGTGTTCTTCACCATCTTCCAGACCTTCATGACCGGTACGGACCAGGACGGCGAACCGCAGTTCACCTTCGAAGGCTATCCGCCGGACTTCTTCGACTTCATCGTCATCGACGAATGCCATCGCGGCGGTGCCCGCGACGAAAGCAGCTGGCGCGGCATCCTCGAATACTTTGCGCCCGCCGTGCAGCTGGGCATGACCGCCACGCCCAAGCGCGACGCGAACGTGGACACCTACCGTTATTTCGGCGACCCGGTGTACAGCTACGCGCTCAAGGAAGGCATCGGCGACGGCTTCCTCACCCCGTTCAAGGTGCGCCAGATGGCCAGCACGCTGGACAGCTACACGTACTCCGACGAGGACGAGGTGATCGGCGGCGAGATCGACCCGGACAAGGAATACACCGAGGCCGACTTCAACACGAAGATCATCATCGATGCGCGCGAGGAAAGCCGCGTGCACGAGTTCATGGACCAGATCGACCAGCGCCAGAAGACCCTGGTGTTCTGCGCCACGCAGGACCACGCCGCGCGCGTGCGCAACGCGATCAACCAGATCAAGGACAACCCCGACCCGCATTACTGCGAGCGGGTGACCGCCGACGACGGCAAGCTTGGCGAGCAGCATCTGCGCGAGTTCCAGGACAACGAGAAGACGCTGCCGACGATCCTCACCACGTCGAAGAAACTCTCCACCGGCGTCGATGCGCGCAATGTGCGCAACATCGTGCTGCTGCGCCCGATCAAGTCGATGATCGAGTTCAAGCAGATCATCGGCCGCGGCACGCGCACCTTCGACGGCAAGGACTTCTTCACCATCTACGATTTCGTGAAGGGCTACGAGAAGTTCGAAGACCCCGAGTGGGATGGCGAGCCGTTGCCGCCGGATGAGCCGCGCGAACCGAAAACGCCGACGAAACCGGATGACCTGCCGCCGCGCACCGGTGGCGTCGAGAACCCCCCGGAGCCCGTGGCGAAGGTCGTGGTGAAGCTGGCCGATGGCAAGGAGCGCTCGATCCGCTACCTCGCCGCCACCACGTATTGGCACGAGGGCCGGCAGATCACTGCGCAGGAATTCATGCAGCAGCTGTTTGGCGACCTCAACAATCTGGTTGCCTCGGAAGAAGATTTGCGTGCGGTATGGAGCGACCCTGATCGGCGCGAAGCCTTCCAGCAGCGGTTGAAGGATCTCGGCTACGATGCTGATCGTCTGGACGACATGCGGCGCCTGATCGACGCCCCCAACAGCGACATCTTTGACGTGCTGGCCTATGTCCGCTTCACGCTGGCGCCGTTGTCGCGCCACGAACGCGCCGGTAGTGCGCGCGCGACGGGACTGGATGGCTACCAGCGAGAGATGCGCGGCTTCCTCGACTACGTGCTGGAGGCCTACGAGAAACACGGCGTGGACGAGCTGGCATCAAGGAAAATCGCCGACTTCCTGCGCATCCGCTACGGTGGCACCAACGATGCCAAGCGCCTGCTCGGCCCGGTGCCCGCAATACGCGAGGCCTTCATCGCGATCCAGGCGCATCTCTACCAGTAGTTGCAGCGGTATGCCGAACCATGGAGTAGGCGGAAGCAGGTCGAATCACATGTTCGCAGAGAAAGTTCACTCTGGCCCTTGAGGTTGGCTCAGTAACGCGGGCGGGGCTTTTTCGGCGGTGGACCGGGTTCGGTAAAGGCCATGCCCACAATGGCGGCATCGGCAATGATGGTTTCCAGAGCAGCCTTGCCCGCTTCGTTGACATAGAGCACCGCGGCGGCGGTCAGCGGGTCCTTGAACACGGCCGCGTCGACTGGCACCCGTTCCTCAATGAATGCTTCTTTCACGATCGAGCCGCTCGGACGCTTGGCCGAGCGAGCCTCGTCGATGCATGGGATGAGATTCGTCACGTTGTAGAACCAGCGCGATTCACCCGCGCAGTCCATCTCCAAGAACTGCCCGAAACGTGACAGGAAGGGCTCGAGCGCCGTCTTCGACTTGTCATTCATGACCAAGGCACCAGGCGTCAGCGCACTGACGTCCGCCAGCGGCTTGGGTTTCTTCTTTCCAGGTTCGACGAACACTTCGACCTTGGGCTTGCTTGACCAGGAGAGGTTGGCGCCAGTGGCGTCGAACATGCCCGACTCGACGTCTTTGTCGCTGGCAAAGACCAGCGGCGCGAAGTCATTGACGGAGCCGCTTTTGAGTTCCCATACCTTCACTTCCATCACCTCAGTAGTCGAAGTCGTCATTGAGAATGTCGTAGCGGATGTCTCGCAGCGCCTTGCGGCCATTTGCCTGGTTCGATGGCTTTGCGAGGGTCAGCCTCGATGTCACCGCCAGGTGGTAAACCGTCGTGTGAATGACTTCGTGCGCTGTTGCCGCATCGAGACCAGGGACCACTGACGTCCATTTCTTTGGGAGGTACGAGCCGTTGTCTGCGTCGTTGATGCCTATGCCCAGCGGAAGAGCAGTGCACGCGAACGGCTCGCGCGTTTGTCTGCGACAGCTACGATGTGATGCGCATCGGCCTGGGCGTGCTTGGTGTGGCCAGTAGCCTTCGAGATGTTGCGGGCAAGTGTGCGCGAATGCCTCACCTTGCGGTTCGCGTCGGCGCGGAGCTTCTTCGCCTTGGCCGGCTAGGTCACGCCGTTTTGATAGCGCACCCGCGCCAGGCGCCGCTGCATAAGAAACTCGCTCCTGAGTTCGTAGGCATTGGCTTGCACGTCGGTCGCGACGATCAGGTTGGCTTCGACCGTCAGCTCGAGGATGTCCTGTGTCGTGTCCGCTGGGGGTGCCGCGAGGTTTGGACTTCCTGTGTCCATCTTCATCTCCCTGTGGTGCATCAGCCGGAATCAGTGGCATTTCGCCGAAGGAGGCACGCCAACTTGCCGCAAGAGTAGTGCGCAACGCGGATGGGTGACAACGCTCGCCGGCGACAATGCGACGTGTTTCAACGCAACCCGAGCACGCTCCGCGCACCGGCCCGAAACCGCCGACTCAGATCCAGCCGCGTGCCGTCATGCAGCACCACTTCCGCGCCACCCTTGAACATCGGATGCACCTCGCGCACGCGCGCCAGGTTGACCAACGTGCCGCGGTGGATGCGCAGGAATTGTGCGGGATCAAGTTGCGCCAGTATGTGGCGCAGGGTGTCGCGGTGCAGGTAGCGCACCGGGCCGACGTGGATGTGCAGGTAGTTGCCGTCGGCGCGGATCCAGTCGATGTCGTCGACGGCGAGCACGCGGATGTGTTCGCCGTGGCGCACGCTGAGGCGTTGGGCGTAGCCTTCGGCGGGCGTGCTTTCGATGGCCGGGCCGGCGGTGGCGTGCAGGCCTTGCCAGTGCTGGTTGACGCGCGCCATGGCCTGGTCGAAGCGGGCCTGTTCGATCGGCTTGAGCACGTAGTCCAGCGCCATCGCGTCGAACGCGCGCAGCGCGTGTTCGGCGAAGGCGGTGGCGAAGACCACCAGCGGCAGGCGGTCGGGGGCCAGTTCGTCGAGCAGTTCGAAGCCGTCCATGCCGGGCATCTGGATGTCGAGGAACAGCAGGTCGGGGCGCAGCACGCGCACGGCCTGCATCGCCTCGGCGGCGTTGCCGCATTCGCCGACGATTTCCACCTCGTCGTGCGTGGCCAGCGCCTGGCGCAGGGCGAGGCGGGCCAGCACCTCGTCGTCGATCAGCACGGCGCGCAGGCGCGGCACGCTCATGCGGCGTGCTCGGTGTAGGGCAGGCGCACTTCGGCGCGGGTGCCGCCGCCGGGGATGGCACTGAGCACGAGTTGCGCCGCGTCGCCGAACAGCATGTGCAGGCGCGAGCGGGTGTTGCCCAGTCCGATGCCTTCGGCGGTGCCGGCCGGCGGCAGGCCGAGGCCGTCGTCGTCCACGCGCAGCTGCAGCTGGTCGCCGTCGCGCCGCGTGGAAACGCGCAGGGTGCCGGCACCGGGCTTGTCCTGCAGGCCGTGGCGCAGCGCGTTTTCCACCAGGGGTTGCAGGATCAGGTTCGGCACCGCGGCGGCCAGCGTGTCGTCGGCCACGTCCAGCTCGGTGCTGAGTCGATCCTGGAAGCGCACCTGCTGGATGCCGAGGTAGCAGGCGAGGAATTCCAGTTCACGCGACAGCGGCACCTGCGGCGCGTGGCGTTCTTCCAGGGTGAGCCGCAGGAAGTCGCTCAAGCGGGCGATCATCAGCCGCGCCTGCAGCGGGTCGGCCAGCGCCAGCGCGGAGATCGCGTTGAGCGTGTTGAACAGGAAGTGCGGCTGCAACTGCATGCGCAACGCCTGCAGTTGCGCCTGCGCCAGTTGGGTCTCCAGCTGCGTGCTGCGCAGCCGCTCGTCGCGCAGATGGCGGCGCGATTCCATCCCGCGCAGCACCACCAGGATCACCCAGTAGGTGAGCACGGCCAGGTGGAAGCTGTAGGCGAACTCCATGCGGATGTACGCGCCCAGCGTGTGCACCGCCATCCGCCCCGGGCCGCTGAGGTTCCAGAACAGCACCAGGTGAGGCAGCAGTTGCAGCAGCGCCACGGCCAGGCTGGCCGGCACCTGCACGGCGAGGAAGCGGCGCCAGCCGTGGCCGGCGGTCTGCCGGCCCAGCCAGCCGATCAGCGGCACCAGTGCCATCCACAACCAGAAGTTGGAAAGGTTCCAGCTCAGCGCACGCAGCCAGTTCGGCGGATAGCCCTCGCTGATCGAGGACAGCCCGCTGCTCAGCGCATAGGACAGCGCCAGCCCGGTCCAGAAGGCGAACGCCAGCGCGTGTTTCTTCCAGTGGATGGTGTCGTGGCCGGTCACGCGATGCTCCCGCGCGCCGGTCGATGGGTGACGCGCCAGGACGTCAGTGTGCCGCCGTGGCGCCGGACGGAACAGTGCTGGACGGCAGGGCGCCGGCCTGGTCCCTCACCGGGCGGCATGGCGGCTCAGCGCGCCGATCGCTGCCGCAACCACGGCGCCAGCGACATGCGATGGATGCGGTGGTCGGGCGCGGTGTAATACAGCATCGTGCGATCCGCGCCCAGGCGCGCCTCGCTGCCGGCCATGCCCAGATCCACCGGTGCGCTCCAGCCGCCGGGCACGGCGAAGGCGATGAACAGGTCGTTGCCGTTCGCCGGCGCCGGCGGTCGGTCGGAGCTGAACACCAGGAAGGATTGATCCGGCGCCACCGCGGGATCGAAGTCCGAGCGGCCGCCGCCGGTGCCAAGCGCCAGCGCGACCGCCGGCTGGTAATGGCCGTTTTCGCGGCGGCTCACGTAGAGCCGGAAGCTGCCATCGGCGGAATTCGCGCGCATGAAGTAGACGCTGCCGTCGCTCGCCACCGCGGGCGAGAACGTCGTGCTGCTGCGGTTCACGCTGTCGGGCAGGCGCACCGGCGTGCCCCACCCGTCGCCCACGCGATCGACCCGCCACAGGTTGCCGCCGCGCCCGGGCCAGGCCTGGCCGCCCCAGTTGCCGTCCAGCGCCTTGCCCGCGCCGTTCGCCGGCCGGTTGGAGACGAACACCAGGTAGCGACCGTCCGGCGCCATCGCCGGCTCCAGATCCATCCAGCGATTCGAGAACGCCACGCGTTGCGGTGGCGACCAGACGCCATCGTGGCGATGCGCGGCGAACAGCCGCCGCGTGGCGCCGTTGCCGCGCGCGAACACCACCGTGTCGCCGTCCGGCGTGAACGCGGGCGAGGCGTCGTGTTCCAGCACCCACGGCCCGGCGGCGAGGGGCGGCACGACGGTCGTGGCTGCCCACGCCGATGCGGCGAGGGCACTGCCCAGGATCAGGGCGAGGATCGGCAATCGGCAGTGGCTACGCATCGGATGCTCCATGGCAGAAACGTGGGGAGAAATCGGCAGATCGTCAGTGGCGCTGGGCGGCATGTGCATCCAGCCACGGCGCCAGCGACACCTGCCAGATGTGGTCGGCGCCGTTGTTCCACGTGGCTGCCGCGCGCGGGTCGGACGGCGGCAGCCGGCGATCGCTGTAGAAGTACAGCGTGTGGCGATCCGGCCCCAGCTGCGCGCCCATGCTGTGCTTGCCGCCGTTGACGGCGTCGCCGAGATCCTGCAGCGCGCTCCAGCCCTCGCGCGTGTGGAAGGCGATGGCGAGGCGGTACGGCTGCTGCGCCCGGCGCTTCGTCGCCACCACGATGAACGAGCGATCGGGGGCGATCGCCGGATCGCGGATCAGGGCATCCGCCGTGCCCAGCTTCACCGCGTATGGCGCCTGGTAGTGGCCATCGCGCCAGATCGAGCGCAGCAGGTGCAGGCTCTCATCCGCGCCGACGCAGCCGATGAAGTAGATGCTGCCGTCGGCGGCGACGCTGGGCGCGAACGTCATCGAGCAGCGGTTCACCGTGTCGGGCAGGCGCACCGGCGCGGCCCAGCCGTCGCCGCGGCGATCCACCCGCCACAGGTTCATGCCGTTGCCCGCGTAGCGTTTGCCCGCGCGCACGGCATCCAGCGCCGGGCCGCCGGGCGTGGCTGGGCGATTGGAGACGAACAGCAGGTACGAACCATCCGGCGCCATCGCCGGGTCGAGGTCGCGCCAGTGCCCCGAGAACGACGCGGCCCGCGGCGGCGACCAGCGGCCGCCGACGCGATGCGCCTCCATCAGGGTGAAGCTGTCGGTGCCGCGCATGAAATACACGGTGGCGCCGTCGGGGGTGAACGCGGCGGCGCCGTCGTCGGCGGGGCCGGCGATGCTGCCCGGCGCGAAGATCGCGGGCGCCGCGTCGGGGCGGGCGGCGGCGTGGACCGCCAGTCCGAGCGCCAGCAGCATGCCCAGCGCGATGGATCGTTTCATGCGTTTTCTCCGGTGGCCGATCGGATCACGCTGGCACGACCCGTCTCGTGCGTCGCCGCCGCGGTGACGAGCGGCGCCGCGATGGTGGCCAGCGGCGTTTTGCCCGATGCGGACGGCGCACCACCCGCTGGAGTGCGTCATGTCGCCGCTCGTCACCGCGCAGTGCACGCCCGTCACCCGGTCGATGCAGCGGCGCACGCGGCCGCGGCACGCTGGCTCGGCGGCAATCCGGCCGCACACGAGGACGGCAGCATGCGCAAGCAACACCGATTTCCCATGGGCATGGCGTACGTCGCCTTGCTGGCGCTGGGTGTGCAATGGACGACGGCGGCGACTGTCACCCGCGCCGCCGGCCTGGAGGAGGCGGGCAAGACCGAGGCCGCCGTGGTGGCCGTCGATCAGCACTGGATGGATGCCGAACTCGCCGGCGACAGCGCCTGGCTCGATGCCATGCTGCTGCCCGAATACCGCTCGGTCGGCGCCGACGGCACGGTGCATCCGAAGGCCGCGATCATCGCGCACGCGGCGAAGAACCGCGGCAACGACGCCGAGCGGCGCAAGGTGGAGGCGTGGCTGAAGGCGAACCCGCTGGGGAAATCGGTGGTGATCCGCGGCGACACCGCGATCATCACCTTCTACGACCCGCAGCTGGGGCCGCAGAACGGCGTGCGCTCCTCTGACATCTTCGTCTACCAGGGCGGCCGCTGGCATGCGCTGTATTCGCAGCACAGCGCGATGGGCAAGTAGTGGTTGGCCACGCGCATCAGCAGCTTGCCGACGTTGTCCCTTCGCGCGGCCACGAGGGTGTCTTGCGTTCGCTCCGGGCCATTCTGGCTGCGGTGTGGGTGCCGGGTGATAGAGTGATCAAGCTTTGTTGGGGCAAGATCAAGCTTCGTAGAATTCGGTATCGCCTGGTGTCACAAGGAGAGTCTTCATGGGTGACCTATACTCGCACGAGAGCATCGGTGCACGGGCCGTTGAACGAAAACTGAAGCCGGGCGATCGTATCTGGGTCGCAGGCGACAAGATAAGTGGGGACGCCTATCGCACGGGAAACTCGCCGACAAATGCGGCTATATATCTGAGGTGGAGCGACGTCGAAGTTGCGAAGTCGGGGAAGATCGAGGATGCCGATACCAACAAAGTGGTGGTCAGCCCCGGCCAAGGCTTGTCGATGTTCATCGAGCGCGTGGTCATGGCGGACTTCCATTTGCTCACCAGCCAGACCGGTCAATCCGGAAAAGCAACGCTGGCCAAACTGGCCCAAGAGAAGGGCTACAAAGATACTCGCCAAATACATTGGTTCAAGATGAACGAAGGCAAGGTCATGCCCAGCGGGTTGGAGGTTGTATTCGACAACGATCCTCCCGGGCACTGCACGTTGACGGTAACAAGAAACATGACCGTCCGCGAGTTCCTTGGCTTGGTGGAAGCGCATCTGGGCTTCTCGTACTTTGGAACGGACATCTTTGGCAAGAACTAGGAGCGGCAGCAATGCATGTTGACCTCAATCAGAAGCAGCTTACCCACATCATTCTTGCCCTTGAGGCCTATGCTGTGATCCTGGAACAAGACGAAGAAGACCCGGGCCCGAGCATGGCCGACGCGATGTACGTAGCCAATCTCGCCAAGGTGTTGAGAGAGGAACACGAGCGCGAGCGCAACAACGGCACCTGACCGTCGGCACCGGGCAAGATGTGAATCGAATGGTCGGGCAGGTTCATGGGCCTGCTCTAAAAACTCTACATCACCACGCGATCACTTCGCCGTCGCGGAAGAAGCGGCCGGTCGGCGCCGGCGTCGGCAGGCTGGCAGCCCACACCACGCCGGCGGCGCCGATACTGACCGGTCGACCGCCGGCACCGCCCAGGTCGGTGGCGACCCAGCCCGGGCACACCGCGTTGACCGCGATGCCGCTGCCCTCCAGCTCCGCCGCCAGCGTACGCGTATAAGTGTTGAGCGCGGACTTGGAGGTGCGATAGGCCACGCAGTGGTTGCTGCTCGAACCGCTGGCACCGCAGCCGCTGGACACGTTGACGATGCGGCCGTAGCCGTGCCGGCGCATCAGCGGCAGCATCGCGCTGGTCAGCCGCCAGCTGCCGAACAGGTGGGTCTGCATCGCGCCCCATGCAAGTGTGAGGTCGCCGTCACTGGCCAGCCCGTCGTGGTCGTAGTAGCCGCCGGCGTTGTTGACCAGCACGTCGAGCCGGCCGTAGGTGATCTCGATCCAGCGCGCCAGCGTGTCGACCTGCTCCTGCTGCGTGACGTCGAGCTGTACCGCGATCACCTCGCCGGACGCGCCGGCGAGCTGGCGCGCCGCGTGCAGGCCCTTGTCGGGATCGCGCGAGCCCAGCAGCACGGTCATGCCGTGCTCGCTGAGCTGGCGCGCCACCTCGAAGCCGAGGCCGCGGTTGGCGCCGCTGACCAGCGCCACGCGATAGGTCGGCGTGATCGCCGGCGTTGCCGCCGGCACGCGACGCGCCGGCCGGCTCATGGGGCGGCGCCGCGCTGTGCCACCGCGCTGCAGTGTTCGTCGCCACATGCCTGCCAGCCACCGCCGAGCGCCTTGTACAGCGCGACGGCGCGCGTGTTGATCGCTGCCTCGGCCTGGGCCAGGTCGTCCTCGGCGGCGAGCTGGGTGCGTTCGGCATCGAGCAGTTCGAGGAAACCGGTGGCGCCTTCCTGGTAGCGCACGCGGGCGAGGTCGGCGGCGCGCTTGCTCTGCGTGCCCTGCTCGATCAGGTGGTTCACGCGGATGCGTTGCTGGTTGAAGCCGGTGACCGCGTTGTCGATGTCCTCGATCGCTTCCAGCACGGTGCGCTGGTAGTTCGCCTGCGCCGCGTCGGTGCGTGCCTCGCTGGCGTGCAGGTTCGCGCGCACGCGCTGCACGTTGAGGCCGGGCCAGCTGATGCTGGGCGCCAGCGTCCACGCGCGCGTCGACGGGCTGCCGAAGTCGTTGCTGCGCCCGGACAGGAAGCCGAGGAAACCGCCCAGCGAGATGTGCGGGAAGAAGTCGGCCTTGGCCACGCCGATGCGCGCATTGGCGGCGGCGTATTCGCGTTCGGCCATCTGGACGTCCGGACGGCGTGCGAGCACGTCGCCGGCGTCGCCGATCGGCAAGGTCGCTGCAATCGGCGTGAAGCTCTTCGGCGACACGTCGATGTCGAGCTCGCCCGGTCGCTCGCCCAGCAGCACCGCCAGGCGGAATTCACTCGCGCTCACCGCGGTCTGCAGCACCGGCAGCTGCGCCTGCACGGCGCTGAGGCGCGCTTTCGCGCTGGCCACATCCTGTTCGGAGCCGGCGCCGAGCTGCTGGCGCACCTCGGTCAGGTGCAGGGTCTGCCGCTGGTTCTCGATGTCGCGCTGGGCGATGTCGAGCCGCGACTGGCTGCCGCGCAACTCGAAATAATTGCGCGCGACCTCGGCCAGCAGGCTGACCTGCGCGTCGTGCAGCGCGGCCTCGCTGGCGCCGAGGTCGGCACCGGCCGCTTCCACCGAACGGCGCACGCCGCCGAACAGGTCCAGCTCCCACGACGCATCGAAGCCGGCCTGGTAGGTCGTCGTGGTGCGGCGTTGATCGCTGAAGCCCGGTTGCTGGCCGCGACTGCGCGTGTAGTTCACGCCGGTGTCGATGGTCGGCAGCTGCTCGGACTTCGCGCCGCTGAGCAGCGCACGCGCTTCATGCAGCCGCGCCACGGCGATGCGCAGGTCCAGGTTGTTGGCCGCGGCGCGCTGGATCAGCGCGTCCAGGGTGGGATCGTTGAACTGCTTCCACCACGTGGCCTGGAACTGCGCGTTGTTTTCCTGCGCCGCATCCAGTCCCTGCAATTGCGGCGCGGCAATCTTCGCTGCGTGGTAGTCGGGACCCACGCTGGCGCAAGCGGCCAGCAGCGTCAGGGCCGTGACCAGCAGCGCACCTCGCACCACCTTCGTCATTCCTGCGAAAGCAGGAATCCAGTGACTGTGTGTGGTAGGAGCCGAAGGCGCTGGATCCCAGCTTTCGCTGGGATGACGAGCGAAAAGGTGGCTCGCGAAGGTGTTCAGCGGCATGTCATGCACGAGTGTTTTCATCAGTGGTTCTCCAGCGCCGGCAGCGCATGCGCGGCGGCGCGTTCGGCCGCGCGCGCCTCGCGGCGCTCGACCAAGGCGCGAATCAATACGTAGAACAGCGGTGTGTAGATCAGCCCGAAGATGGTCACGCCGAGCATGCCGGAGAACACCGCCACACCCATCGCATGGCGCATCTCGGCACCGGCACCGTGCGAGGTGACCAGCGGCACCACGCCCATGATGAAAGCGAACGACGTCATCAGGATCGGCCGCAGGCGCAGCTTCGCCGCTTCCAGCACGGCTTCGTGGCGGGCCATGCCTTCATGCTGGCGTTCGCGGGCGAACTCCACGATCAGGATCGCGTTCTTGCACGCCAGTCCGACCAAGACGATCAATCCGATCTGGGTGAAGATGTTGTTGTCGCCACCGGACAGCCACACGCCGGCGATCGCGGACAACAGCACCATCGGCACGATCAGGATCACCGCCAGCGGCAACGACCAGCTCTCGTACAGCGACGACAGCACCAGGAACACCAGCAGCACGCACAGCGGGAACACCAGGATCGCGGTGTTGCCGGCGAGGATCTGCTGGTAGGTCAGCTCGGTCCACTCGAAGCTCATGCCGTTGGGCAGGTTGTCCTTGGCCAGCTTTTCCATGGCCGCCTGCGCCTGGCCGGAACTGAAGCCGGGCGCCGGGCCGCCATTGATCTCGGCGGTCGGATAACCGTTGTAGTGCTGCACGCGGTCCGGGCCGGCACCGTGCTGCACGGTGACGAACGAGCCCAGCGGCACCATCTGGCCCTGCGCGTTGCGCGTCTTCAGTTGCAGGATGTCCTCGGGCGTGTGGCGGAACGCCGGGTCGGCCGACACGTTCACCTGGTAGGTACGGCCGAAACGGTTGAAGTCGTTGACGTAGAGCGAGCCCATGTAGGCCTGCATGGTCTGGTAGACGTCGCCCAGGTTCACGCCCTCGGCCTTGGCCTTCTCGCGGTTCACGTCGGCATCCACCTGCGGCACGCTGACCTGGAAGCTGGAGAACAGTCCGGCCAGTGCAGGGTCTTTCCGGCTAGCGGCGATCAGGTTCTGGGTCTGTTTGTACAGCTCGTCGAAACCGCGATCGCTGCGATCCTCGATCTGCATGCGGAATCCGCCGATCGTGCCCAGCCCCATGACCGGCGGCGGCGGGAACACGGCGATGTAGGCGTCCTGGATCGCGCCGAACTTCTGGTTCAGCGCACCGGCGATCGCACCGGCGGAAAGATCCGCGCTGCGCCGATCCTCGAACGGCTTCAGCGTGACGAACACGATGCCGGAATTGGTCGAGTTGGTGAAACCGTTGATCGACAGGCCGGGGAAGGCCACCGCGTGTTCCACGCCCGGCTGCTTCAGCGCGATCGCGCTCATGCGCCGGATGACGTTGTCCGAACGATCGAGTGACGCCGCGTCGGGCAGCTGGGCGAACGCCACCAGGTACTGCTTGTCCTGGCCCGGCACGAAACCGGTCGGCACGTGCGAGAAGCCGAACCAGGTCAGCGCGATCAGGCCGGCATAGACCACCAGCGCCAGCTTGCCCTTGCCGACGATGCGCTTGACGCCGCCCACGTAGCGCTCCGAACCGCGATGGAACATCCGGTTGAACGGACGGAACAGCCAGCCGAACGCACGGTCGATGCCGCGGGTGAGGCGGTCCTTCGGCGCGTCATGCGGTTTCAGCAGCACGGCGGCCAGCGCCGGGCTCAGGGTCAGCGAATTGAACGCGGAGATCACCGTGGAGATCGCGATGGTCAGCGCGAACTGGCGATAGAACTGACCGGTGAGGCCGCTGACGAAGGCGGTCGGGATGAACACCGCGCACAGCACCAGCGCGGTCGCCACGATCGGGCCGGTGACTTCGTGCATCGCCTTGCGTGTGGCGTTGCGTGGCGACTCGCCCAGTTCGATATGCCGCTCGACGTTCTCCACCACCACGATCGCGTCATCGACCACGATGCCGATCGCCAGCACCAGTCCGAACAGGCTCAAGGCATTGAGCGAGAAGCCGGCCAGGTGCATCACCGCGAAGGTGCCGATCAGCGACACCGGCACCGCCACCAGCGGGATGATCGAGGCGCGCCAGGTCTGCAGGAACAGGATCACCACCAGCACCACCAGCAGGATCGCTTCCAGCAGCGTGTGCGCCACCGCCTCGATCGAGCCGCGCACGAACACGGTCGGGTCGTACACGATCGAATAGTCGACGCCTTGCGGGAAATCCTGCTTCAGCTGCGCCATCGTGGCGCGCACTTCGTCGGAGATCTGGATCGCGTTGGAGCCCGGCCGCGCGAAGATCGGCAGCGCCACCGCCGGCTTGTTGTCGAGCAGGCTGCGCAGCGCGTAGTTGTTCGAGCCGAGGTCGACCTTGGCGACATCACTCAGATGCGTCACGCCGCCGTTCGCATCGGTGCGCACGATGATGTTGCGGAAGTCGTCCTCGCTGACCAGCCGGCCGCGGGTGTTGATGTTGAGCTGGAACGCATTGTTGCTCGGGCCGGGCGGCGCATTCAGCGCGCCGGCGGCGACCTGCACGTTCTGCTCGCGGATCGCGTTGATCACGTCGCCGGTGGTGAGCGAGCGCTGCGCCAGCTTCTGCGGGTCCAGCCACACCCGCATCGAGTACTCGCCGGCACCGAAGATCTGCACGTCGCCGATGCCGTCGAGCCGGCCCAGCACATCCTTCACGTGCAATCGCGCGTAGTTCGACAGATACAACATGTCGTAGCGCTGATCGGGCGAGGTGAGATGCACGACCATGGTCAGGTCGGGCGAACTCTTCTGCGTGGTGACGCCGAGCCGCTGCACTTCCTCCGGCAGTTTCGGCAGGGCCTGCGCCACGCGGTTCTGCACGTCGACCTGGGCGTTGTTGAGATCGGTGCCCAGCGCGAACGTCACGGTCAGCGTCAGGCTGCCGTCACTGGTGGCCTGCGAGGAGGTGTACAGCATGCCTTCGGCGCCGTTGATCTGTTCCTCCAGCGGCGTGGCGACGGTTTGCGCGATCACTTTCGGGTTGGCACCGGGATAGCTGGCGTGCACCACCACGGTGGGCGGCACCACTTCCGGGTATTCGCTGATCGGCAGCTGGAACACCGCGATGGAGCCGGTGATCACGAACAGCAGCGACAGCACGGCGGCCATGATCGGCCGGTCGACGAAGAATTGGGCGATGTTTTTCATGCAAAAGATCCTCGACGAAGCCGCTGCGCGGCCTCGGTCTTCTTTGCTCCTCCCCCTGCACGGCAGGGAGAGGGAGAGTGTGGTCAGCCTTGCGGGGTCTTTGGGCTCGCCGTGTTGGCCTGCGCGGTGCGCGAATCGGCGTTCGGTGCATCGCCGCGCTCGACCAGCGCCTTGTCGGTCGCGTCCAGCCGGTAGCTCATGGCCACCTTCTGCGGATTCACCTCGACCCCGGGGCGCACGCGCTGCAGACCGTTCACCACCACCAGGTCGGTTGGCGCCAGGCCGCTGTCGATCACGCGCAGGCCGTGGAACAAGGCACCGGTGTCGACCTTGCGGTATTGCACCTTGTGCTCCTTGTCGACCACGTAGACGAACTGGTTGCCGAGGTCGGTGCCGATCGCGCGGTCGTCGACCAGCACGCGCGGGCGCGCCTGGCCGCTCTGCAGCTGCACGCGGGCGTACAGGCCGGGCGTGTACAGGCCGTCGGCGTTGTCGAACACCGCGCGCAGGCGCATCGTGCCGGAGCCGGTGTGCAACTGGTTGTCGACGAAGTCGAGGCGACCTTCATGCGGGTAGCCCGTCTCGTCGGCCAGGCCCATCGCGGCCTCGATCCGCGCGTTGCGGCCGGCCTGCTTCGCGTCGGCGCGCAGGTGGTCGAGCTTGAGCCAGGTCTGCTCGTCCACGTCGAAATAGACATAGACCGGGTTGACCGAGACCACGCTGGTCAGCACGTCGTTGCTGGTGACCAGGTTGCCGGGGGTGACGCGGGCGTTGCTGACGCGGCCGTCGATCGGCGAGCGCACCTGGGTGAAGTCCAGGTTCAGCCGTGCCGCGGCCAGCGCGGCGGTGGCGGCACCGAGCTGCGCCCGCGCGCTCTGCGCGGTGGTGGCCTGGCGGTCGGCTTCCTGCTGCGCGATCGCGTGCTGGGCCAGCAGCATCTCGGCGCGGCGCTGGTTGGTCTCGGCCAGGCTCAGCTCGGCCCTGGCCTGCGCCTGGTTGGCGACCAGCCGGTCGACTTCGGCCTGGTACGGGCGGGCGTCGAGCTGGAACAGCACGTCGCCCTTGTGCACCAGCGCGCCTTCCTGGAAATGCACCGATTCGACGAAGCCGCCGACCCGCGGCTGCACCTGCACCGTGTTGACCGCTTCCAGCCGGCCGGTGAACTCGGCGCTGTCGCTGACCTTGCGGGTCAGCGCTTGCGCCACGGTCACTTCCGGCGGCGGCCCGCCGGCGGGGCTTTGCGCATGGCTGTCGTTGCCGTGCAGGAGAACCCAACTGCCGAGCACGCCGGCAGCGATCAGGGGGACCAGCATCCATTGTTTTTTCATCTTGCGCTCCCAACACCTTGTTGGCCGGGGAGGGGGAACCCGGCGAAGGGTCGAGAGAATAGGTGTACTTTCCGGTATAGAAAATCCGTTTCTTGCGCACTACACTCGTGCGCCGCAGTCACGAATCGACGAGGAATTGAAACAATGGAAGACTTTTCCGCCATTTCGACCTTCGTCCGCGTGGTCGAGGCCAAGAGCTTCGCCGCCGCCGCCAGCCAGTTGGGCATGACCCCGTCCGGCGTCAGCCGGGCCGTGACGCGACTGGAAACCCAGCTCGGTGCCCGGCTGTTGTTCCGTTCCACGCGGTCGCTGCGTCTGACCGACGACGGGGCCGCGTTCCATGCCCGTTGCAAGGAGATCCTCGCCGATCTCGCCGAGGCCACCGAGGCGCTCAACTACGCCAACAGCAAACCCACCGGCAAACTGCGCGTGGGCATCTCGCTGTCGGTGGGGCGCGCCGCGGTGATCCCCCGGCTGACCGAGTTCGAGCAGCGCTACCCGGACATCCGGCTGGAGCTGTCGATGAGCGACTCGGCCTCGGACCTCAACGGCGAGGGCCTGGATTGCGCGATCCGCGTCGGCCAGCTGGAGGATTCCAGCCTGATCGCGCGCAAGATCGGCTACCTGCGCAACGTCGTGTGCGCCTCGCCCGAGTACCTGCGCAAGTACGGCGCGCCGCGCAGCATCGAGGATCTGAAGCATCACCGCTGCATCAACTACGTGTATCCGAACGGCCGCCCGCGGCAGTGGCAGTTCGACACGCCCGGCGGCCCGCTGGAGGTCGACATCGACGCGCACATGCTGATCAACGACGGCGAATCGGTGCTGCAGGCGGTGGCCGCCGGCCTGGGCATCACGCAGGTGCCGCGCATGCTGGCCGCGTGCATGCTGGACAAGGGCATGCTGGAGCTGGTGATGACGGATACCGCCTCGACCGGCAAGCCGGTGTGGATCGTCTATCCGCAGAAGAAGCACCTGTCCGCCCGCGTGCAGGCCTTCATCGAGTGGGTGCGCGAGCTGTTCGACCGCACCAACCAGCCGGGACATGGCGCCACCGGCATGCCTGCGCCGAAAGCCGCGGTGGTTGCGGGCGCCGGTGCGCGTCCGCTGGAGTCGCTCGTGGCCTGAGCGGCTCCGGCGCCGTCGCCGGGACAGCGTGGGCGGATCGCCTCGCGCGCGCGAAGCTGGCGATATTCGGGCCTCGAAATCCTCGCGCAGCGCGTCGGGTTAGCGCAGTGCCGCGTCGTGCTCCAGCGCATCGGGCAGGGCGTGCGGCGACGGAGCATGCATCGGCGGGACGATCAGCCCCCCGCGGGCACCAGCAACAGCAGCGCCACGCCGAAGGCGATGCGATAGATCGCGAACGGCGTGAAGCGGTGGCCGACGATGTAGCCGAGCAGCCACTTCACCGCGACGAAGGCGGTGATCGCCGAGACCACGAAACCCACCGCCAGCGCGGTCCAGTCCTCGTGCACCGCGCTGCCGCCGTGCAGCACCTTCAGCAGCTCGTAGCCGGTGGCCGCGTACATGGTGGGGATGCCGACCAGGAAGGCGAACTCGGTGGCCGCCGCGCGGTTGCTGGTGCCGAACAGCATGGCCGCGAAAATCGTCGCCGCCGAGCGCGAGGTGCCGGGGAAGATGCCGGCAATCATCTGCGCGATGCCGACCAGGATCGCCACCCGCCAGGTCACCTCGCTGCGCTCGGGCTGGCGCGCGGCCAGCAGCTCGGCGCCGATCATCCAGAAGCCGCCGATGACCAGCGCCCAGGCGATCGGCGTCACCGTCTCGGGCAGCTTGAAGCCGAGCTTCACCGCGATGAAGCCGAGCACGGCGGTGATCGCGAAGGCCACGACCAGCTTCAGCAGGTAGTCGCGGTTGGCCGGGTCGCGCCACTGCGTCAGCAACTGCCAGATGCGCTTCCAGTAGATCAGCGTGACCGCCAGGATCGCGCCGGCCTGGATGCCGATGTTGAACAGGTCCGAGCGCGCGCCCAGCCCGAACTTCTCGGCGATCAGCAGGTGGCCGGTCGAGGAGATGGGCAGGAATTCGGTGATGCCTTCGATGATGCCGAGCAGGATGACGTGGAGCAGGTCGATCACGGGAAGGTCCGATGCAGTAGGCAGCGGCATAGCTTACGGGGTTGGCCCGGCGCTGGCACGGTGAGGTGAAAGCGCGCCCGCGGTGCGATAGTGGCCATCCGTCGACCCGCCCGCCCACCCGGAGGTACGCCATGATCGAGCTCGTCATTCCCCAGCGCCGCCGCGACCTCGGCAGTTTCGAGGTTGGCCGCGTGCTGCCGTTCGCCCAGCGCCGCATGGTCGGGCCGTACATCTTTTTCGACCGCATGGGCCCGAAGCAGCTGGCGCCGGGCCTGCCGCGCGAGGCGGACGTGCGCCCGCACCCGCACATCGGCCTGTCGACCATCACCTATCTGTTCCACGGCGAGATCACGCACCGCGACAGCCTCGGTTCGGAGCAGCCGATCCGCCCGGGGGAGGTCAACTGGATGACCGCCGGCCGCGGCATCACCCACTCCGAGCGCTTCGAGCGCCTGCGCCGCGAGGGCGGGCCGCTCGACGGCGCGCAGCTGTGGGCGGCGCTGCCGGTCGAACGCGAGGAAATGGAACCGGGCTTCTGGCACTACGCCAGCGAGGCGTTGCCGGTGTTCGGCGAAGGCGGCGTCAACGGGCGGATGATTGCCGGGCGATTGGCGGGCGTGGCGTCGCCGGTGAAGGTGGATTCGCCGCAGTTCTACGTGCACTGGACGTTGCGTGCGGGCTCGCGCACCTCGCTGCCGGCGGAGTACGCCGAGCGCGCGGTCTATGTCGCCAGTGGCGAGGTCGAGGTGGATGGCCAGCGCGTGGAGGTCGGCAGCATGGCCGTGCTGGCGCCCGGCAAGTCCGTCACCGTCGCCGCGCTGGACGACGCGGTGGTGATGGCGCTGGGCGGCGAGCCGGTGGGGCCGCGCTACATCGACTGGAACTTCGTATCCTCCTCGCCGGAGCGGCTCGACCAGGCCCGCGCCGACTGGGCCGCCGGGCGGATGAAGCTGCCGGACCTGGACCACGACGAGTTCATCCCGCTGCCGCCGAAGCTGGGAGCGCAGCCGAAGCCGATGTCCTGAGGCGGATCGGGTTGAACCGCTTGGCGGCATGACCCTGCACGCACCGGAACAGTGCAAGCCGGTCGTCTCGACCGCCGTGGTTGGTGCGAACGCAGGGGCGTCCGCGGCGCCGCCGCGACGCCGATGCCCTCACGGCAACGGTTTCCGTGCATGGCATGGGGCTTGCTGAGGGTCTGGTGAGGCCGCGCGGTCGCGCGGTCATGTCGTGGGTGCATGGACGTCTGGGCGTCTGGACGGCCATCGCCACGGCACCACCGGTTCGAGGGCGGGTCCATGAGGCGAAGCGGGATGTTTGCGGCAGTGGCCGTGTCGTGCTGCGCCGCCACCGGCCCGGCACCGCTGCGGGCGGGCGACGCGCCGGCCAGTCAGTGGATCGGCAATGCCGGCGTGGTCAGCGACTACCTGTTCCGCGGCATCTCGCAGACCGACCGCAAGCCAGCCGTGCAGGCCGGCGTCGAGTTCGATCACGCCGACGGCTGGTACGTCGGCGGCTGGGGCAGCAACGTCAGCTGGCTGTCCGATACCTCGACTCCGGCCGCGCCGGTTTCCAGCAGCGTGGAGCTGGATCTCTACGGCGGCTGGCGCGGCCGTCTCGGTGATGGCTGGAGCGTCGACCTGGGTGCGTATCGCTATCAGTACCCGGGCAGCTATCCCGCGGGCGCCACGTTGCCGAACACGAGCGAGATCTACGTCGCGGTCGCCTGGAAGAACCTGTCGCTGAAGTACTCCTGCGCACTCACCCCCTTGTTCGGCTATGCCGACAGTGAGCGCAGCGGCTACCTGGATCTGTCCTGGAACCAGCCGCTGGCGCCGGGCTGGCAGCTCAACACGCACGTCGGCCACCAGCAGGTGGCGAACGTGCCCGGCGCGTCGTACAGCGACTGGAAGCTGGGCGTGACGCGCAGCTTCGCCGGCAACTGGTCGCTGGCGCTGGGCTACTACGACACCAACGCACGCCGCTCCGTCTACACCAATGCGCGCGGCCGCTACCTGGGCCGCACCACGGCCGTGCTGAGCCTGGCCCGGTCGTTCTGAACACATTCCCGCGGGAGCCACCCATGAAACTGATCACCAGTGTCATCCGTCCGCACAAGCTCGACGAGGTCCGCGATGCGCTGGAGGGTGCCGGCGTGTCCGGGATGACCGTGACGGAAGTGCGCGGCTTCGGCCGCCAGAAGGGCCACACCGAGTTGTATCGAGGTGCCGAGTACGTGGTCGATTTCCTGCCCAAGCTCAAGGTCGAGGCAGTGGTGCCCGACGCGCTGCTCGACACCGCGCTGGACGAGCTCCAGCGCGCCGCGCGCACCGGCAACGTCGGCGACGGCAAGGTCTTCATCACCGACGTCGAGCAGGTAGTCCGCATCCGCACCGGCGAGCTCGATGCCGATGCGCTGTGATCCGGCCATCACCCGGTTCGAGTGCCGAATCTTCGGCTCTCGTCATTCCCGCTTTCGCGGGGACGAGGGCCTTCAGGCGAACGCCATCCTCCTGACCCCCACCCCGCGAGGCTTTCGATGAAATCATTCAAGTTCCGTCGCGGCCTCGTTGCGGCCCTGCTGCTGGTCGCGCCGCTGCTGCACGCCGCCACACCGGTGCCGACGGTCGACAAGGGCGACGTGGCGTGGATGCTCACCTCCACATTGTTGGTCCTGCTGATGACGGTGCCGGGGCTGGCGCTGTTCTACGGCGGCCTGGTGCGTTCGAAGAACGTGCTGTCGGTGCTGATGCAGGTGCTGACGGTGTTCTCGCTGCTGCTGTTGCTGTGGGTGGCCTACGGCTACAGCCTCGCCTTCGGCGGCGGTGCGGTGATCGGCGGCTTCGGCAAACTGTTCCTGCACGGCGTGACGAAGGACAGCCTGGCGGCCACGTTCACCGCCGGCGTGGCGCTGCCGGAGTACGTGTTCGTGGCGTTCCAGGCCACTTTTGCCGGCATCACCGGCGCGCTGATCGTGGGCGCGCTGGCCGAGCGCATGCGCTTTCGCGCCGTGCTGCTGTTCGCCGCGCTGTGGTTCAGCTTCGCCTACCTGCCGATCGCGCACATGGTGTGGGCCGGGCCGGACGGTTTTTTGTACGCGAAGGGCGCGCTGGACTTTGCCGGCGGCACCGTGGTGCACATCAACGCCGGCGTGGCCGGCCTGGTCGGCGCGTGGTTCGTCGGGCCGCGGCTGGGTTTCGGCCGCGAACCGATGAAGCCGCACAACGTGACCTTCACCATGATCGGCGCGGCGCTGCTGTGGGTGGGCTGGTTCGGCTTCAACGCCGGCTCCAACTTGGAGGCGAACGCGGGCGCGGCGCTGGCCTTCCTCAACACCTTGCTGGCCGCGGCCGCGGCGGTGCTGGCATGGCTGGCGGTCGAGGCGAGCCTGCGCGGCCATGCGTCGATGGTCGGCGGCGCCTCCGGCGCGGTGGCCGGGCTGGTCGGCATCACGCCGGCCTGCGGCACGGTGGGTCCGCTGGGCGCGATCGTGATCGGCGCGCTGGCCAGCCTTTGCTGCGTGTGGGGCGTCACCGGATTGAAGAAGCTGCTGCGCGCGGACGACGCGCTGGACGTGTTCGGCGTGCACGGCATCGGCGGCATCGTGGGCGCGCTGCTCACCGGCGTGTTCACCGCGCCGGCGCTGGGCGGCACCGGCGCGGCGGGCTTCCCGATCCTCCGCCAGCTTGGCGTGCAGGCGCTGGGCGTGGGCATCACCGTGCTGTGGAGCGGCGTGGTTTCCGTGCTGGCCTTGCTGCTCGTCAAGCTGGTGTTCGGCCTGCGCGTACCGCACGAGGCGGAGCGCGAGGGGCTGGACATTACCTCGCACGGGGAAAGCGCCTACGATGGGTGAGTCGGCCGGCCGGGTCTTCACGCATTGACCCTGGTTGGTGCAATCACATGAGTGATTGCACCACCGTGAAACTCTCCGGCCGTCCCCGGAAAGGCGCAAGCCCTTGCCGCGCAACGCTTCCACCCGCTGGCACGCGCCTTGCTCCGCCAGTTCATCCATCCCCATCGAGGTTGCTCCATGTCCGCCGCCAACCAAGTGCTCGACCTGATCCAGGAACACGAGGTCGAGTTCGTCGACTTCCGTTTCGCCGACATGCTCGGCGTGCATCACCACGTCACCTTCCCGGCCCACGCGATCGACGAGTCGACCTTCGAGGACGGCAAGATGTTCGACGGTTCCTCGATCACCGGATGGAAGGGCATCAACGAGTCGGACATGATCCTGCTGCCCGATCCGGATACCGCCCACCTCGACCCGTTCAGCTCGCACGTGCAGCTGATCCTGCATTGCGACGTGCTGGAGCCGAGCACCATGCAGGCCTACGGCCGCGACCCGCGCTCGATCGCCAAGCGCGGCGAGGCGTACCTGAAATCCACCGGCATCGCCGACACCGCGTTCTTCGGTCCGGAGCCGGAGTTCTTCATCTTCGACTCGGTGCGCTGGCAGAACGACCCGGGCCGCGTGTTCTACGAGATCGGTTCCGAGGAAGCGGCATGGTCCTCGCGCTACAAGTACGACGGCGAGAACCACGGCCACCGTCCCGGCGTCAAGGGCGGCTACTTCCCGGTCAGCCCGGTCGACTCGCTCGGCGACCTGCGCGCGGACATGTGCAAGGTGCTCGAATCGCTGGGCCAGACCGTCGAGGTGCACCACCACGAAGTGGCGAACGCGGGCCAGTGCGAGATCGGCGTGAAGTTCAACACGCTGGTGAAGAAGGCCGACGAGCTGATGACGATGAAGTACGTCATCAAGAACGTGGCGCACCAGAACGGCAAGACCGTCACCTTCATGCCCAAGCCGCTGGTCGGCGACAACGGCAGCGGCATGCACGTGCACCAGTCGCTGGCCAAGAACGGCGAGAACCTGTTCGCCGGCGATCTCTACGGCGGCCTGAGCCAGACCGCGCTGTGGTACATCGGCGGCATCTTCAAGCACGCCCGCGCGATCAACGCGTTCGCCAACTCCACCACCAACAGCTACAAGCGCCTGGTGCCGGGCTTCGAGGCGCCGGTGATGCTGGCGTACTCGGCGCGGAATCGTTCCGCGAGCTGCCGCATCCCCTACGTGGCCAGCCCGAAGGGGCGACGCATCGAGGTGCGCTTCCCCGACCCGATGAACTCCGGCTACCTGGTGTTCACCGCGCTGATGATGGCCGGCCTCGACGGCATCCTCAACAAGATCGACCCGGGCGCGCCGGCCGACAAGGACCTCTACGACCTGCCGCCGGAAGAGGAGAAGAACATCCCGCAGGTCTGCTCCAGCCTCGACGCCGCGCTGGAAGCGCTGGACAAGGACCGCGAGTTCCTCAAGGCCGGTGGCGTGTTCACCGACGACTTCATCGACGCCTACATCGAGGTGAAGATGAAGGAAGTCACCAAGTACCGCGCCAGCACGCATCCGCTGGAGTTCCAGATGTACTACTCGCTCTGAGCGAGGCATCCAGGCGGTAAGACAACGGGCGCCGCGGCGCCCGTTGTCGTGCCGGAGTCAGCTTTCCCGCGGCAGCACGGTGAGCACGCGTTCGATGAACACGTGCAGCTCCTTCATGTAGTTGGTCAGGAACTCGGCGGTGGACGGGTTGGTGACGTTGCCGTCCTCGTCGATCAGGCCCGGCTTGAACTGGAGGTACGCCTCCATCGTGTTCATCAGCGGCGAGTTGCAGAAGCACAGCACGCCGCGCAGTTGTTGCTGGGCGACCGCGGTGCCGATCGAGCCGGGCGAGGTGCCGATCACGGCGGACGGCTTGCGCGCGAACGAGTTCTTGCCCCACGGCCGGCTGGCCCAGTCGATCGCGTTCTTCAGCGCGCCGGGGATCGAGCGGTTGTATTCCGGCGTGACGAACAGCACCGCGTCGACTTCGGCGATCGCCTGCTTGAACGCGCGCGCCACCGCCGGGAAATCCGCGTCGTAGTCGTAGCTGTACAGCGGCAGATCCTTGATCGGGATCTCCACCAGCTCCAGTTGCGGCGGCGCCAGCTTGGCCAGGGCCTGCGCCAGCTTGCGGTTGATCGAGCCCCTGGCGAGGCTGCCGATGATGGTGCCGACCTTGTAGGTAGTCATGCGAATCTCCTCGTGAGCGATGCGACGCGGCGACGGATGGCGACCGCGGTTGTTCGGTAAACCCAGATCAGTAGCCCACCGTAAAGCGTTGCCGCGAACGCTTCGGCGTTTCCAGTTCGTCGACCAGGGCGATCGCGTAGTCCTCCATCGAGATCCAGCTCTTGCCGCGGGCGTCGGAGAGCAGGGCATCATCGCCGACGCGGAAGCTGCCGGTGCGTTCGCCGGGATCGAATTCGGCCGACGGCGACAGGAAGGTCCAGTCGAGTTCGCGCTCGCCGCGCAAGGCGTCGAGGAAGCGGCGACCGCCCTCGGCTTCGGGCCGGTAGGCGGCGGGGAAGCCGGGCGCGTCGAGCAGGATCTGCCCCGGCGCCACTTCCAGCGTGGCGGCGCCGCCGACCACCAAAAGCCGCGGCACGCCGGCCTGCTTCACCGCGGCGATCAGCGCGGCGGCGTCGGTGGGGGCGAACTTCAGCGCGCTGATCACCGCGTCGTGGCCGGCCAGCAGCGGCGCCAGTTGCGCGGGCTGGCCGGCGTCAGCGTTCTTCAGGACCAGGCCCGGCTGGCCGGCCAGCTTGCCGGTGTCGCGGGCGATGCCGGTGACGCGGTGGCCGCGGCGCAGCAGTTCGGCCAGCAGGCGCGAGCCGACGCGGCCGGTGACGCCGATCAGGGCGATGTTCATGCTTGCCTCCCTGGGGTGGTATCGCGCTGATGGTCGATGGCGTCGCGTCGGCGATCGGGCCAGACTAACGCCGCGAATGTAAGCAGTACGTGGATACGAATCGTCACTGCAGGAGTCCCCCGATGACTGAGCGGAACACCTCGACGCGCCTGCCGACGATCTTCTTCGGCCACGGCAATCCGATGAATGCGCTGCAGGACAACGACTGGAGCCGCGGCTGGGCCACGCTCGGCCGGCGCCTGCCGCGCCCGCGCGCGGTGCTGTCGGTGTCCGCGCACTGGTACGTGCCGGCGACCCTGCTCACCGCGATGGCCCGGCCGCGCACGATCCACGATTTCGGCGGCTTTCCGCGCGAGCTGTTCGAGGTGCAATACCCGGCGCCGGGCGACCTCGACCTGGTGCGCCGCGTGCGCGAACTGCTGCAGCCGCTGGACGTGGGCGAGGATCGCTCGTGGGGGCTGGACCACGGCACCTGGTCGGTGCTGCGCCACGTCTATCCCGACGCCGACGTGCCGGTGGTGCAGCTGTCCATCGACGAGTCGCAGCCGCCGGCGTTCCACTACGGCCTGGGCCGCCTGCTGCGGCCGCTGCGCGACGAGGGCATCCTGCTGATCGGCAGCGGCGACGTGGTGCACAACCTGCACGCCTATGCCTGGGGCCGGCATCCGGCCGAGCCGTTCGACTGGGCGCTGCGCTTCGAGGCGAAGGCGCGCGAGCTGATGCTGCAGGGCGATCACCATGCGCTGGTGGACTACGAGGCGCTGGGTCGCGACGCGGAGCTGTCGATCCCCACGCCCGACCACTACCTGCCGCTGCTGTACGTGCTCGGCGCCAGCGACGAGGGCGACGCGGTGACCTTCCCGGTCGAGGGCATGGACGGCGGCTCGATCTCGATGCTGAGCGTGCAGTTCGGCTGAGCGTCGCACTGGGCGCGCACGGCCCGCCGCGCTCGACGGCAAGAAGCGGGCGGTGCCGCCGGTTTGCGGGAGGTCGTGCCCGCGGCGGGGCGGTCCCCGGCATTTGCACCAAACGGATACATTGCCCATGATGGTGCAATGAACGATCTCGCATGGCCGACATGGGCACAGCAGCTGGCAACCGGCATCGTGCTGGTCGACGCCCGGCTGCGCCTGCGCTGGCTCAATCCGGCGCTGGTCGAAGGGCTGGAACTGGGCGTGCGCCACCCGTTGGGGCAGCCGCTGACGTTGCTGTTTGCCGACGGTGACGAGGCTGCGGCGCGGGCGGCGCGGGTGCTGGCCGCGCAGCGGCCGGCGCAGTGGCGCGCGGTGCCGCTGGCCGCCGCGAACGGCCGCGAGATCCGTGCGGACATCGCGCTGCAGCCGTTCGACGATGGCCTGCTGCTGGAGGTGCACGTGCTGGCCGAGCCACTGTCGGCGAGCTCGCCGCTGTCGGCCACCCTGCGCGGTTTCGCGCACGAGGTGAAGAACCCGCTGGCCGGCCTGCGCGGCGCCGCGCAACTGCTGCAGCGACGGGTCGACAACGACGACCTGCAGGCGCTGGCCGGCATGATCATCGACGAGGCCGACCGGCTCGGCACGCTGGCCAATCGCCTGCTGCACCACGACGGCGCCGCGCGGCTCGGCCCGGTCAACATCCACCAGTTGCTGGAGCGCCTCGCCGACCTGCTGCAGGCCGAGCCGGCGCCGCCGCAATGGCGCCACGACTACGACCCCAGCGTGCCGGACCTGCTCGGCGATGCCGATCGCCTGCACCAGCTGCTGCTCAACCTGGCGCGCAACGCGCTGGAAGCCGGCGCCCGCACGCTCACCCTGCGCACCCGCGTCGAACACGGCGTGCGCCTCGGTGAGCGGATGCTGCGCACGGCGCTGCGGCTGGAGCTGATCGACGACGGCGCCGGCATCCCGGCCGGCCTGCGCGACACCTTGTTCGAACCACTGGTCTCCGGTCGCGCCGACGGCACCGGCCTGGGCCTGGCGCTGTCCCGCGAGATCGCCCGCGAACACGGCGGCGAACTGCGCGGCGCCAGCCGTCCCGGCGAGACCGTGTTCACGCTGTACCTGCCGCTGGAGCGCGCGCATGACTGACCGGACGAAGATCCCTGCAGGAGCGCACCTCGTGCGCGATGCTCCTGCGTCACGCAACGACAAGCATCGCGCGCAAGGTCCGCTCCTGCAGGAAATCTGGATCGTCGACGACGACCGCGGCGTGCGCTTCGTGCTGGCCGAGGCCCTGCGCGATGCCGGCCTCGCGGTGCGCGAGTTCGGCGATGCCGAGGCGGCGCGCGCGGCGTTGCGCGACGAACGCCCCGCGCTGCTGCTCACCGACGTGCGCATGCCGGGCGAGGACGGCCTGAGCCTGCTGCACGACCTGCAGCAACGCGCGATCGGCCCGGTGATCGTGATGAGCGCCTACACCGACGTCGCCACCACGGCGGCAGCCTATCGCGCGGGTGCGGTGGATTACCTGGCCAAGCCGTTCGACCTCGATCACGCCGTGGCCGTGGTGCAGCGCGTGCTGGCCAGCGCGGCGAACGTGGCCGCGCCGGCTCCCGCCGCGCCGGTCGCCCGCCACGCCCTGCTCGGCGACAGCGCGCCGATGCGCGAGGTGTTCCGGCTGATCGGCCGCGTCGCCGCCAGCGACCTCAACGTGCTGGTCACTGGCGAAACCGGCACCGGCAAGGAACTGGTGGCGCGCGCGCTGCACGAGGAGAGCGCGCGCCGCGAGCAACCCTTCATCGCACTGAACACCGCCGCGATCCCCAGCGAGCTGCTGGAGAGCGAACTGTTCGGCCACGAGGCCGGCGCCTTCACCGGCGCCACCCGCCGCGTCGCCGGCCGCTTCGAGCAGGCCGAGGGCGGCACGCTGTTCCTCGACGAGATCGGCGACATGCCGCTGATCCTGCAGACGCGGTTGCTGCGCGTACTGGCCGGCGGCGAGTTCTACCGGGTCGGCGGGCGCGAACTGATCCGCTGCAACGTGCGCATCGTCGCCGCCACGCATCAGGATCTTTCCGCGCGCGTCGCCGCCGGCGCATTCCGCGCCGACCTGATGCACCGGCTCGACGTGGTGCGCATCGAACTGCCGCCGCTGCGCAGCCGCCGCGGCGACATCGCGCGGCTGGCGCAGCACTTCCTGGCCGCCACCGCGCAGGAACTGAAATTGTCGCCGAAGCGCTTCTCCAGGGCCGCACTGAAACTCGTCGCCCAGCGCGACTATCCCGGCAACGTGCGCGAGCTGGAGAACCTGTGCCGCCGGCTGGCGGTGATCGCGCCGGGCAGCGAAATCCTGCCCGGCGACCTGGGCGACGCTGCGGACACGGCACGCGGCGGCGAATGGACCGACGCATTGCGCGAGTGGGCCACGCAGGCGCTGGCCGATGGCGAGGCGGACATCCATGCCCGCGCCCGCGAAGCGCTCGACCAGACCCTGCTGCAGGCCGCGCTGCAGGCACACGAAGGGCATCGGCAGAACGCGGCGCAGGCGCTCGGCGTGGGACGCAACACGCTGACCCGCAAGCTCGGTGCCTCGCGCACGCGGCGACGTTGAGTTGGCCGAAAGCCGGCGGGCAGCGCCCGCCCTGCGCGCGGAGCGCTCCCGCAACCTCACACTGTTCGCCCTGGTCGCTGCCCGTGTGCGCGCCGCTCTCGCTTGTCCCGAGTCGCTTGAATAGCATCGCCCGCAAGCGGGCTCCTACGAGGGCGGATGGCCCAGCGTGATGCGCAGGCGGTGCGTCGCGCCATCGGTGGCGAGGGTGACGGGTTCGGCGGCGTCCAGCGTCTGGCCGTCCATTTCCACCCGTTGCACGCCGCGGCAGACATGGTCGGGGTTCTGCACGCCGATCTCGTGAAGCGTGCCGCGATGCCGGTAGCTGATCCTGAAGCCGGGCCAGGCTTTGGGAATGCACGGATCGATGTGCAGCCGGTCGCCCCTCAAGTGGAAGCCGAGCAGCGCCTCCAGTCCGGCGCGGTAGAGCCAGGCGGCGGAGCCGGTGTACCAGGTCCAGCCGCCGCGGCCGATGTACGGTGCCACCGAATAGACGTCCGCACAGGCGACGTAGGGTTCGACCTTGTAGCGTTCGACGGCCTCGGTGCTGTCGCTGTGACGGATCGGGTTGAGCAGGTCGAACAGGCCGCCGGCACGGTCGCCGTCGCCGAGCCTGGCCCAGGCGAAGATCGACCAGATCGCGCCATGCGTGTACTGCCCGCCGTTCTCGCGCACGCCGGGCGGGTAGCCCTTGATGTAGCCGGGGTCCTTCTTGCCGTCCTGGTCGAACGGCGGGGTGAACAGTCGCGCGAGCTTGTGCTCGTGGTCGATCAGCAGGCGGTCGACCGAATCCATCGCCTGCACCGTGTGTTCGCGGTCGGTTGCCTTGCCCAGCACACTCCACGATTGCGCGATGGTGTCGATGCGGCATTGCTCGCTGTCCTTCGAACCCAGCGGCGTGCCGTCGTCGTAGTAGCCGCGGCGATACCACGCGCCGTCCCAGGACTGCTCCAGTGCCGCGCGCAGCGCCGTGGCGCAGTCGCGCCAGTGCGCCGCGCGCGCATCGCCGCGGGCGGCGGCCACCGGCGCCAGCGCGTCGATGGTGGCCAGCACGAACCAGCCCAGCCAGCTGCTTTCGCCACGGCCCTCCGCGCCGACCGCGTTCATGCCGTCGTTCCAGTCGCCGGTGCCGATCAGCGGCAGGCCGTGCGCGCCGCGGGTGAGGCTGGTGTCGATCGCCAGCGCGCAGTGCTCGTACAGCGTCGCCTGCCGGTCGGACACCTCGGGCTGGAAGAAGGCATCGGTGGCGCCGTCGGGGATCGCCTGGCCCTGCAGGAACGGCAGCTTTTCGTCCAGCACCGCGCGGTCGCCGCTGACCTCGACGTAATGCATCGCCACATAGGCCAGCCACACGCGATCGTCGCGGATCTTCGTGCGCACGCCCTGGCCGTGCGGCGGCAGCCACCAGTGCTGCACGTCGCCCTCGGGAAACTGGCGCCCGGCGGCGCGCAGCAGGTGCTCGCGCGCCAGGTCGGGGCGGCTCACGCACAGCGCCATCACGTCCTGCAACTGGTCGCGGAAGCCCCAGGCGCCGCTGGCCTGGTAGTACGCGGTGCGCGCCCACAGGCGGCAGGCGGTGACCTGGTACAGCAGCCAGTCGTTGAGCAGGATGTCGAGCGCGCGGTCGGGCGTGCCGACCTGCACGGTGTCGAGCAGGTCGTTCCATTGCGTCGCGATGCGGGCGAGCAGATCGTCGACATCGGCGTGGCGGTACTTCGCCACCAGCGCGCGCGCGGCGTCCTCGTCGCCGCCTTCGCCGAGCAGGAAGATCAGGTCGAGTTGCGTGCCCGGCGGCAGTTCCACGCGCGTCTGCAGCGCGCCGCACGGGTCGAGTCCGGCGCCGAGGCGACCGTCCAGCGGGTGGTCGTGATGCAAGGCCGCCGGCTGCGCGGTGCTGCCCAGCGCGCCGAGGAAACTCGCCCGGTCGCCGCTGAGCGACTGCTGCGCGCCGGCCAGGTCGAAGAACGCCACGCGCTCGCCGAAATCGGCGCGCCAGCGGTTGCGGGCGAACAACGCGCCGCTGGCCGCGTCGCGCGCGGTCGCCACGAACGGCGCCGGCGTGCTGCCGTTGGCGCCGAGCGCCCATTCCACGTAGCCGGTGATCGACAGCCGCCGCGTGCGGCCGGACCGGTTGACCAGGCGCAGCCGCGACAGCTTGACCGGATCGTCCGGCGCCACGCACACGGTCAATGCCAGCGCGATGCCGTGGGCGTCGTTGCAGAGTTGCGTCCAGCCCTTGCCGTGCGTCGCCGTGCAGCGCGCGCCGGGCACGCGGATCGGCAGCGCGCCGGCGCTCCACAGCTCGCCGTTGTCCCTGTCGCGCAGGTAGATGATGTCGTGCGGTTGATCGCTGACCGGGTCGTTCGGCCACGGCGTCAGCGCGTTCTGCTGGCTGTTGGTCGACCAACTGTAGCCGCCGCCCTCGGCGGTGACGGTGCAGCCGAAATGCGGGTTGGCCAACACGTTGGTCCACGGCGCGGGCGTGGGGCGTGCGTCATCCAGCTCGATGCGGTAGGTACGGCCATGCTCGATGAAACCGCCGTGACCGTTGGGAAACTCCTGCACCGGCTCGTCCGGTGCGACGACCGCGGCGGGCGTCCCGGCGCGGATCGGCGCAGCGGCGGCTGGCGTCGCGGCGGCGGGCGCAACGGTGGCCACGGTGTCGGCGTCGACCACCACGCGCGCGGCGGCGAGCAAGGCATCGCGCTGGTCGGCGGCGATGGCATCCTCGCGCAGGCAGAACAGCTCCACCTTGGGCAAGCCTTCGCAGCCCTTCAGTTGCGCCTGCTGCGCGTCGATGCGCGGCGCCAGGGCAGCGCGCGTGGCGTCGTCCTCGCCGAGGCGATCGAGCACCACCACGTCCACCGCCAGTTGCTGCGCGCGCCACCAGCGCTGCGCCAGCAGCAGCGCATCCAGCCGCTGCAGCGCCGCGGCACCGTCCGCGCGCAGCAGTGCGATCGGGCGATCGCCGGAGATGCTCAGCCCCCACAGCGCCGGTGCGCCGCCGTGGCCGCGCGCGCGATCGTCCGGCGCGGCGCGCTGACTCGCATCGCTGACCAGCAGCGCATCCTGCCAGCGGGCGAAGCACGCGGCCTGCGCATCGTCGATGCCGAGTTGCTGGCGTTGCCCGCGGGCGCGTGCTGCGGCATCGCTGAACAATCGCTCGGCGGCCTGCGCATCCTGCATGCGCGCGTGCAGCGCGAGCGCGCCCTCGCGCGAGTCGGCCAGCTGCGTCCACAGCAGCAGGACGACGCGGGCGCCCGGCGCGAGGGTGAAGTTCCGGCGCAGCGCCCAAACCGGGTCGAGCACGCAGCCGGTGGTGCCGGACAGCGCCACGCCGGGACCCATCGCGCACGCATCGCGCAGCGTGCGGCCGCGGCCGAGGAAACGCGCGCGGTCGGTCTCGCGCTCGGGCGCGCCGGCGGTGTCGCCGAGCAGTTGCAGGGCCTGCGCCGCCCATACCGTGGCCTGGCTGTCGCTGCGCTTGCGCCGGGTGGCCAGCAGCAGTTGGCGCGCGTCATCCCAGTCGGTCTGCACGAACATCTTGGAGTACGCCGGGTGGCTGTCGTCGTCGCCGCGCGGGCCGAGCACCAGTTCGGCGTAGCTGGTCAGCGACACGCGGCGATGGCGGTCGCCGTGGTTGCTCAACACCAGCCGGCGCAGTTCGATGTCGGCATCCGCCGCCACCGCCACGTCCAGTTCATGGTGCAGCAACTGGTGGCGGCCGGCGTAATGCGCCAGCCCGGGCGCGAAGCGCACGGCATCGTCCGGCCGCGACACACCCAGCGGCTGCGCGGTGACCGACCACACCTCGCCGTCGTCCTCGTCGCGCAACAACAGGAAGTTGCCCCAGGGATCGGTGACCGGGTCCTCGCGCCAACGCGTCACCGCCAGTTCGCGCCAGCGCAGGAAGCCGGCGCCGTTGGGGCCCAGCATGGTGGTGAGGCGACCGTTGCCGAGCAGGTGGCGGGGCGGTGGGGATGCATCGGTGGACATGCGGACGGCTCCTGCGGCTGCGGTGCAGTCGGATCGGGCGAGGGGGCGAATGGCATGCGCATGAGCGCAAAAACCTGCGAGCCGGTCATGCCCGCGCAAGCGAAAGGTTCCCGCCCTGCGCGGGCATGGCGCGCGTCCAGGCCATTCGGCGAAACCGCTCCAGCCTGCGGCGCGCGTCGGCAATGCAACGTGAAAGTGCCGCTCTACACGCCACGCACGCACTTGTCGTCGCACACTGGCAGACAGTTTGCCGTTCCACCCCAGCTGCCAGGATGCCGCCGATGACCACGCTGTGCTCGCTCTCCGATGACGCCATGCTCGACCGCCTGCAGCGCGCCGCGTTCGGCTACTTCACGGAGACGATGAACCCGCGCAACGGGCTGATCCCCGACACCTCGCGGCCGCACTCGCCGGTGAGCATCGCGGTGGTGGGCTTCGCGCTGTCGTGCTATCCCGCGGCGGTCGCGCGCGGCTGGATCGAGCGCGCCGAGGCGGTGCGCCGCAGCCTGCTGGCACTGCGCTTCTTCCATGACAGCGACCAGAGCGGCAGCCCCGCGGCCACCGGCTACAAGGGCTTCTACTACCACTTCCTCGACATCGACAGCGGCGCACGGGTGTGGCAATCGGAGTTGTCGATGATCGACAGCGCGCTGCTGATCGCCGGCATGCTCACCGTAGCCACCGCGTTCGACGGCCCCGGCGCGGAGGAAACCGAGCTGCGCGAACTGGCCGATGCGCTGTACCGGCGCGTCGACTGGCGCTGGTCGCAGGACGACGCGCGCACCATCTACCAGGGCTGGAAACCGGAGAGCGGCTACCTGCACTACGGCTGGGAGGGCTACAGCGAAGCGATCGTGCTGTACGCGCTGGCGCTGGGCTCGCCCACCCATCCGATCCCGGCCGACTGCTACGCCGGCTGGACCGCGACCTACCAGTGGGAGAACCTCTACGACCAGGACTTCCTCTACGCCGGCCCGCTGTTCGTGCACCACTACTCGCAGGCGTGGCTGGACCTGCGCGGCGTGCGCGACCGGTTCATGCGCGAAAAAGATTCCGACTATTTCGAGAACAGCCGCCGCGCGGTGGCCGTGCAGCGCCGCTACGCCGAACTCAACCCGCAAGGGTTCATCGGCTACGACCGCAACTGCTGGGGCCTGTCCGCCTGCGACGGCCCCACCGACGAACAGCTCGACGTGGCCAACGAGCAGCGCCACCTGTTCGGCTATGCCGCGCGCGGCGTGCCGTACGGGCCGGACGACGGCACCCTGTCGCCGCCGGCGGTGCTGGCCTCGCTGCCGTTCGCACCGCAGCCGGCGCTGACCGCGCTGCGCACCATGCTGCTGCGCCATCCGCAGATCCTCGGCGCCGATCGCCTGGCCACCAGCTTCAACGCCAGCGTGGACGGCGGCGATGGCGGGCCATGGATCTCGCCGGGGCATTACGGGCTGGACCAGGGCATCGTCTTCATGATGATCGAGAACCATCGCAGCGAGTCGATCTGGCGCCTGATGCGCGGCTGCCATCCGCTCGCCAGCGGCCTGCGCAAGGCCGGGTTCAGCGGCGGCTGGCTCGACGCGCCGGTCGGAGGAGTCCGCCAATGAGTACCCGCTACGACGCCAGCATCACTACTCCGCACGACGACTGGGAACGCGAACGCCTCGCCGCGGCGGGGCCGACCTCATGGGTCAATCCCGTGCCGGACGCGCCGTACCAGTTGGTGATCCTCGGCGCCGGCTCGGCCGGACTGGCCGCGGCGGAAGCGGCTGCCGCGCTGGGCGCGCGCGTGGCGCTGGTCGAACGCCACCTGCTCGGCGGCACCTGCTTCAACACCGGCTGCGTGCCGTCCAAGAGCCTGCTGCGCAGCGCCGCGGTGTACGCGCAGATGCGCGACGCCGCGCGCTACGGTGCGCAGGCGCCGGCCGCGATCACGGTGGATTTCGCCGCCGCGATGGCGCGCCTGCGGCGCATCCGCAGCCACCTCGCCGGCACCGTCTCGGTGCGCCACCTGGTCCAGCGCGGCGTCGACGTGTTCTTCGGCAATGCGCAGTTCACCGGGCCGGACAGCCTCGCCGTCAACGGCCAGCCGTTGCGGTTCCGCCGCGCAATGGTCGCCACCGGTGCGCGCCCGCAGATCCCCGATCTCCCCGGCCTCAAGCAGGCGGGTTTCCTCACCAACGCCACCGTGTTCGACCTGACCGAGCTGCCGCCGCGGCTGCTGGTGATCGGCGGCGGCCCGCTGGGCTGCGAGCTGGCGCAGGCGTTCGAGCGCTTCGGCGCCAAGGTCACCATCGTGCAGAACATGCCGCTGTTCCTGCCGCACGAGGAGCGCGACGCGGCGCAGACCCTGTCCGAGGCGTTCGCCCGCGACGGCATCGAGGTGCGCCTCAACACCGAGGTGGTCGCGATCCGTACCGAGGGTGCGGAGAAGGTGGTCGACCTGGTCACCGACGACTACCACAGCACGATCCGCGTCGACGCGATCCTGGCCGGCGTCGGGCGCCGCCCGAACGTGCACGGGCTGGCGCTGGAGGCCGCAGGCATCGACTACGACGAGACCGCCGGCATCACCGTCGACGACCACCTGCGCACCAGCAACCGGCGTATCTTCGCCGCCGGCGACGTCTGTCTGGAAGCCAAGTTCACCGACATCGCCGAGGAATCGGCGCGCATCGGCGTGCGCAACGCGCTGCTCGGCGGACGCGAGCGACTCAGCGAACGGGTGGTGCCGTGGTGCACCTATACCGATCCGGAGATCGCCCACGTCGGCCTGTACGTGCGCGAGGCGAACGCGCGCGGCATCCCGATCAAGACCTACACCATCCCGATGCACCAGGTCGATCGCGCGATCACCGACAGCGAGCAGGACGGCTTCGTCAAGCTGCACGTCAGCGAAGGCAGCGACCGCATCCTGGGCGCCACCATCGTCTCGCGCGATGCCGGCGACATGATCAGCCAGGTCACCCTGGCGATGGTCGCCGGCGTGGGCCTGCGCACGCTGGCGAAAGTGATCCATGCCTACCCGACCAAGACCGAGGCGATCCGCCTCGCCGCGATGGCGTACAACCGTCGCCGGCTGAGCGGCCGCCTGCTGGCGCGCCTGCGCCGCTGCCTGCCGCATTGAGCGTGCGCGGTCATCTCACGCGCGCTTATCGCCCGACCACCTAGAATCGCGAAATTCCACTCTCCACTTCACGCAAGGAGCTTCCATGCAACTGGGCATGATCGGTCTCGGCAAGATGGGCGCCAACATGGCGCAAAGGCTGCTCGACGGCGGCCACCAGGTCACCGGCTTCGACCCCAACGCAGACGCGCGCAAGCAGCTGGAAGGCAAGGGCGGCGGTTCGGCCGCTTCGCTCGAGGCACTGGTGCAGGCCTTGCCCGCGCCGCGCGTGCTGTGGCTGATGGTGCCCTCGGGCAAGGTCACCGACGACACCGTCGCCGCGCTGCTGGCGCTGCTGGACAAGGGCGACACGATGATCGACGGCGGCAATTCCAACTACAAGGATTCGCTCGGCCACGCGGCCAAGTGCAAGGACAAGGGCGTCAACTACGTCGACTGCGGCACCAGCGGCGGCGTGTGGGGCCTGGCCGAGGGCTACAGCATGATGGTTGGCGGCGACGAGCAGGTCGTCGAAACCCTGCGCCCGATCTTCGAGACGCTGGCGCCCGGCAAGGACCAGGGCTGGGGCCGCGTCGGCCCGGCCGGCTCCGGCCACTTCACCAAGATGGTCCACAACGGCATCGAATACGGCCTGATGCAGGCCTACGCCGAAGGCTTCTCGATCCTCAAGCACAAGCAGGAGTTCGGCCTGGACCTCGCGCAGGTCGCCGAGATCTGGCGCTACGGCAGCGTGGTGCGCTCCTGGCTGCTGGACCTGGCCGCCGACGCGCTCAAGAAGAACCCGCAGATGGACGGCGTCGCCCCCTACGTGGTCGACTCCGGCGAAGGCCGCTGGACCGTCGACGCGGCCATGGAACTGAGCGTATCGGCCCCGGTCATCACCCTCTCGCTGATGGAACGCTACCGCTCACGCGACGACGACTCCTTCGCCGACAAGCTGCTGTCCTCGCTGCGCAATGAATTTGGCGGGCACGCGATCAAGAAGGAGTGAGGCTGGCGCGTGGCGCCCTCTGCGGGGCACCTGCCCGCCCGTCATGCCTGCGAGGGCAGGCATCCAGCGACTTTGGGGGCGGCGAATGTTGTGTAGGAGCAAAGCAGTCGAGTGCTTCTGTAGGAGCGCGCTTGCGCGCGATGCTCTTGCTGGCGCATTGGCATTTCAGAGCAAGAGCTTTCGTCTGCCTGCGGCAGCCGAGTTACTTTCTCTTTGCGTGGCCAAAGAGAAAGTAACCAAAGAGAAAGGCCACCCCGCTTGGCGCTTGCCGCCCATCCATGGGCGGCAAGTCCGTGAGTCGGGGCCGGGCTTTTCGACAGGGCATCCTGCCCTGGCGAAAAGGAGCCGACATCCCTGTCGGCTCCCGCTGCGCGGCCCGTCGTCCCCGACTCACCGCCGCACAGGGGCCCCGGTAGAGCAGCGGGCCATCGTGGCCCGCACTCTTCAAAAGAGCCAACGCCGCTCCGCACGCTGGACGCGCACTTGTAGGAACCCGCTCGCGGGCGATGCCTTCCACGCTCCCCGAATCCCCGCACCCATCGTCCGAACGACCCGTCCCCCAACCGTTCGCGCTGAGCGTAGGCCGCGCTGCGGCCGGAGTCGAAGCGGCCCGTCGCTCGTGGGATGGCACCGTCAAAGACGGTCGATAGCCCTCGGCGATCGAGTTACGTCTCGCACCCGAAGTGATTTCGAAAAAACAGAAGGAGGTGGCCAACCCCGGTGGCGAGGTTCAACCGGTCGGCGCGGACCCGGGTGGGCTTGCCGGGGAGCGCCGGAACCCCGGCGGGGACGTGGCCAACCTCGGCGAGGAGGTCGAGAACCTCGGCGGGGATGTGGCGAAGCCCGGCGGAGAGGTCGGGAACCTCGGCAGGCAGGTTTGCAGCTTGGGCGTCGAGCTGGTGAATCCCGGCCTCGACGTCGTGCAGGTCCCGATGAACCCGCAAAGGCCCGGCGGCGCGGTCGTGGACCGCCCCGCCGGGGTCACGGATCAGGCGGCGGCCGGTTCCGGCACCGTGCGGGTACCCCGCGGGCCGGGGAAGCGCTGGCGCAGGTCGTCGTACACGTCCTGCGCACCGTCGCGGCCGCGGTGGGCCGCCTCGCGCACGCTCTGGTAGTAGGCCAGGTCGGCCATCCACACCTCGCTGGAAACCAGTTGCAAGGTGTCGTCCACGCTGCCGGCCAGCGTCTGCAGCTCGGTGGCGAAGCGCATCAACTGGCTGCGCAGGCTGCGATCCTTCTGCACCTCGGCCTGGTCGACAAAGCCCGGCACGAACTGCGCGCGGTTCGCCATGTAGGTCACGCACTTCTCGTCGAAACCGACCGACTTCGGCCCCAGCCGCGGCAACTCCTTCCGCTCCTGCGCCGACAGCGTCACCAGAAACGGCAATGCCCCGCGGATCGTTGCCAGCGCGCCCTGCACCGAGGCCACCTGCTCGTCCGACAGCACCGCCGAAATTCGATTGTCACTGGACATGGAAACACTCCTTGTACGTCGCAAGCCGCCGGATCGGCGGCGCGGGGAGCGTAGCAATCAGCGGTTGCGGGCTTGGGGCGCGGCGTGGTGTAGGGGATGGATGAGAGCGAACACCGTGCTCGACCCAGCCGCCCATGCAAGAATCGCTCTCTATGCGCCCATGATGACGGCGCGACAAACGTTTCCAAGCACCATCGGGGGATTTTCCAGGCATGAGCGCGCTGCACGACCTGCTCGACACCTACCGCCACACCGCCGTTACCGAGCGCGAAAAAGGCACCTACTTCGAGGAACTGATCCTCGCCTACCTGCGCAACGAGGCCACCTACCGCGACCTCTACCGGCAGGTATGGACGTATGCCGACTGGGCGCGCGAACACGGCCTGGACGCCCGCGACACCGGCATCGACCTGGTGGCCGAAGTGGCCGGCACCGGCGACGTGCACGCCGTCCAGTGCAAGCTGTACGCCGAGAACTACAAGCTGCAGAAGAAGGACATCGACAGCTTCTTCACCGCCTCCGGCAAGAAGCCCTTCGCCCACCGCATCATTGTCTCCAGCACCAACCACTGGAGCGAGCACGCCGAAGATGCGCTGCGCGACCAGCAGCCGCCGGTCAGCAAGATCGACCTGCACGACCTGGAAACCAGCCAGATCGACTGGTCGAAGTACCAGCCCAAAGCCGCCCCTGTCCTGAAACCGCAGAAATCGTTGCGTCCGCACCAGCAAAGCGCGCTGATGGCAGTGCGCGCGGGACTGAAGGAGGCCGACCGTGGCAAACTCATCATGGCCTGCGGCACCGGCAAGACCTTCACCGCGCTGAAGATCGCAGAAGACCTCGCCGGCAAGGGCAAGCGCGTGCTGTTCCTGGTGCCCAGCCTCGCCCTGCTGTCGCAGACGCTCACCGAGTGGACACAGGAGTCCGCCACCCCGCTGCACAGCTTCGCCGTGTGCTCGGATGCCGACGTGGGCAAGAAGCGCAAGGCCGACGACGACAGCGTGCAAACCTTCACCCACGAGCTGCGTTACCCGGCCACCACCGACGCCGCGCGGCTCGCCAAGGAAATGGCCAAGCGCCACGACGCCACCCACATGAGCGTGGTGTTCGCCACCTACCACTCCATCGACGTGGTCAGCCAGGCACAGCACGAACACGGCCTGCCGCCGTTCGACCTGATCGTGTGCGACGAGGCCCATCGCACCACCGGCGCCACCTTCGATGGCGACGACGAAAGCCATTTCGTCAAAGTGCACGCCCCGGACTTCATCCATGCCGGCAAGCGGCTCTACATGACTGCCACCCCGCGCATCTACGGCGAGGTAGCCAAGGCCAGCGCGCAAAAGGACAACGTGACGCTGGCCTCGATGGACGACGAAGCACTGTTCGGCAAGCGGCTCTACACGCTCAACTTTTCCGAGGCAGTCAAGCGCGACCTGCTGGTGGACTACAAGGTGATCGTGCTGGCGGTGGAGGAAGCCCACATCAACCGCCGCCTGCAACACCTGCTCAAGGGCGACGACAACAGCCTCAAGATGGACGACGCAGCCCGCATCGTGGGCTGCTGGAAGGCGCTGTCCAAGCAGGGACTCACCGAGGACCTGGCCGACGACGGCAGTCCGATGCAGCGTGCCGTGGCGTTCTGTCAGGTGATCGAAGCCAAGCCGGGAGCCAAGCAGCGCAAGGTGGGCAGCAAAAACATCGCGCAGATGTTCCAGGCCGTGGTGCAGGAATACCAGCGCACCGCCGACAGCGAGGAAGAAATCGCCGCCAGCCTGATCTGCGAGGCCGAACATGTCGACGGCGGCATGAACGCCAGCGAGAAGGAGGAAAAGCTCGACTGGCTCAAGGCCGCCACGCCGGAAAACACCTGCCGCGTACTCAGCAACGTGCGCTGCCTTTCCGAAGGCGTGGACGTGCCTGCGCTGGACGCCGTGCTGTTCCTCACCCCGCGCAACTCCCAGGTGGACGTGGTGCAGTCGGTCGGCCGCGTGATGCGCAAGGCACCGGGCAAGAAGCGCGGCTACATCGTGCTGCCGGTGGTGATCCCGGCTGGCGTGGAACCGCACGAGGCACTGAATGACAACAGCACTTACAAGGTGGTGTGGCAGGTGCTGCAGGCGCTGCGCTCGCACGACGACCGCTTCGACGCGATGGTCAACAAGCTCGACCTGATCGGCAAGAACACCAGCAAGATGGAGGTGGTGGCCGTCACCGAAAAGGTGCAGCGCCGCGCCGTCAACCTCAAGGTCAGCAAGACGACCCAACACGCCAACCGAGCCCGCGGCGGCAGCGCGATCGGTCAGGCCGTCAAGGACGACTACCGCCCCGAGCAGCACGAAATGGAGTTCGAGATCGGCGAGATCGAACGCGCCATCTACGCCAAGCTGGTGCAGAAAGTCGGCAACCGCCACCACTGGGAAGACTGGGCCAACGACATCGCCCGCATCGCCAACACCCACATCGACCGCATCCGCGCCATCCTCGAAGACCCGGCCAACACGCACGAACGCGAGGTGTTTCACGAATTCACCGCCGAGCTGCGCGACGACCTCAACGACGCCATCAGCGACGACGAGATGATCGAGATGCTGGCCCAGCACCTGATCACCAAGCCGGTGTTCGACGCACTGTTCGAGGGTTACAGCTTCGCCAGCCACAACCCGATGTCGCAAGCCATGCAGAAAGTGCTGGACGCGCTGCACGAGCACCGGTTGGACAAGGAAGCCGACACCCTCACCCAGTTCTACGACAGCGTGAAGCTGCGCGCCGAAGGCATCGACAGCGCGAGCGCCAAGCAGAAGATCGTGGTGGAGCTGTACGACAAGTTCTTCCGCAACGCCTTCCCCAAGATGACCGAGCGCCTCGGCATCGTCTATACGCCGGTGGAGGTAGTGGACTTCATCATCCACAGCGTGGAACACATCCTGCGCAGCGAGTTCGGCGAAGGGCTGGGCAGCCAGAACGTGCACATCCTGGACCCCTTCACCGGCACCGGCACCTTCATCACCCGCCTGATGCAGTCCGGCCTGATCAGCAAGGCGCAACTTCCGCACAAGTACCGGCACGAGATCCACGCCAACGAACTGGTACTGCTGGCCTACTACATCGCTGCCATCAACATCGAATCCACCTACCACGACATCGTCGGTGGCGACTACGTGCCGTTCGATGGCATCTGCCTCACCGACACCTTCCAGATGTACGAAAAGGACGATCTCGTCGATGCGCTGCTGGTGGACAACAGCGCGCGGCGCAAGCGGCAGAAGAAGCTGGATATCCGGGTGATCATCGGCAATCCACCATATTCGGTAGGGCAAGGCGATGCCGCCGACGACAACCAAAATGTCAGCTACCCAAGCCTCGATCAGCGTATTTCACAAACCTACGCGACACGGTCGTCCGCGCGAACGCGTACTAACGTATACGACTCCTACATCCGAGCGATTCGTTGGGCATCCGACCGCATTGGCAGCTCGGGTGTGATTGGCTACGTCACCAATGCAAGCTTCTTGGATGCCAACGCATCCGATGGTCTGCGCCTGTGCCTCGCCGAGGAATTCTCCGACCTCTACGTGTTCCACCTGCGCGGCAACGCTCGCACCAGCGGTGAGCAGCGGCGCAAGGAGAAGGACAACGTGTTTGGCATGGGCAGCCGCGCACCTATAGCCATCTCACTACTGGTGAAGAACCCGCACGCGAAGGAGCACGGTCGTATCCACTTCCATGACATCGGCGACTACCTAAACCGCGAGGACAAGCTGGCCAAAGTCGCTGTCTTCAGCAGCATCGCTGGAATCAGTGAGGCAAAAGCCTGGCAGTCCATCACTCCCGATGCCCACGGCGATTGGCTCAACCAGCGTGACGGTAGCTTCGAAAAATTCTTGGTCATGGGAAACAAGGCGGGTGGTACCGCCTTGTTTGTGGACTATTCGTACGGGCCAATCACTCACCGCGACATGTGGGTCTACAACTTCTCCCGCGCGACCTTAGCGTCAAATGTCGCCAACATGCTGGCGTTCTACAACAATGAGAGACATCGATATCAGGCAGCCTCAACGAACGAAGATTCAATCAAATTCGTCGTCAAAGACGCACAGAAGATTGCGTGGGACGATAAACTCTTTCGTGGCGTAGCGTCAGACAAAGAAATTTCCTATTGCGAACAATTCATCGTAAAGGCGTGCTATCGGCCATTTACGAAAACGTATTTCTACTTTGACCGCTCGTGTATCTGGAGTGCCTACCAGATGCCACGAATCTTCCCCGTCAGTGATGCAAAGAACCTCGTCATAGCAACCACCGGGCGTGGATCGACAAAAGAATTCTGCGCATTCATCGCTGACCACGTGCCAGATTTGGAGATGATCTCAAAGGGACAGTGCTTCCCTGAGAAGCTGTATGACACGGATGCAGCTGCAGCAATAGCAGCGAGCAGCGAGCAGCGAGCAGCGAGCAGCGAGCAGCGAGCAGCGAGCAGCGAGCAGCGAGCAGCAGTATATCGACTGGCAGCCTGAAAGTTTCGACGCAGACGAACAATCGCGTCATCTGTCTGACGCTGAGCGGCACGAAGGGCTTCTCGGTGATGATGACGGACGCAATTCCCGACCTGCACCTGATCGGGGACGCGCAATGCTTTCCGATGTTTCTCTACGAAACGGAGGAGGCCGAACGATGAACACCACCAAGCAAACCCCCAGTGGTGATCTGTTCCAACAGGAACAACCTCAGCCAAAGATCGTCCGCCGCGACGGCATTACCGACGCCGGACTTGCGCACTTCCAATTCGCCTACCCTGGCGAAACGATCACCAAGGAAGACATCTTCTATTACGTCTACGGCCTGTTGCATTCACCCGACTACCGCGAACGCTACGCCGACAACCTCGCCAAGGAACTGCCGCGCATTCCGTGCGTGAAGTCCGCCAAGGACTTCTGGGCGTTCAGCCAAGCGGGCCGCGCACTGGCCGAGCTGCATCTGAACTACGAAACCGTGCCGATGTACGCGGGCGCGAAGGTGGTGGGCACGGACGGGAAACCGATCAAGCTTGGCGAATCAACGGCACTGGATTCCCGCGTTCGCGGGAATGACGACGATGCTGCCTTCTGGCGGGTGGAAAAGATGAAGCTGCCCAAGATCGGCGGCGAGAAGGACCTCACCCGGTTGATCTACAACGGTCGCATCACCGTCACGGGCATCCCGCCCGAAGCCTACGACTACGTGGTCAACGGCAAGAGCGCGCTGGACTGGGTGATCGAGCGCCAGTGCGTGAAGACCGACAAGGACAGCGGCATCGTCAACGACGCCAACGACTGGGCCACCGAAACCATGCACAACCCGCGCTACCCGCTGGAACTGTTCCTGCGCGTGATCACCGTCAGCCTGGAAACCATGAAGATCGTGCGCAGCCTGCCGCCGCTCGATCTTCCTTGAACCTTCCCGCACAAGCGGGTCGCGCGCCAGCCCCGTAGGGCGGGCAAGCAAAAGGTCGCGACACAATGACCACAGGGCGCCGTTCCGCTTCTCGCCCGCGCAGCGGGCGCACCGAGTGCGGGCCAGGATGGCCCGCTGCTCTACCCGGGGTCCCTTGCGCGGCGGTGAGTCGGGGACGACAGGCCGCGCAGCGGGCATCGGCATGGATGCCGATGCCTTTTCGCCAGCACATGGATGTGCTGTCGAAAAGCCCGGCCCCGGCTCACGGACTTGCCGCCCATGGATGGGCGGCAAGCGCCAAGCGGGGTGGCCTTTCTCTTTGGTTATCTTTCTCTTTGGCCACGCAAAGAGAAAGTAACTCGGCTGCCGAAGGCAGACGAAAGCTCTTGGCTTTGAACGCAACCAAAAGCAAGAGCATTGCGCGCAAGCGCGCTCCTACAGCGGCTCCCGACCGCTCTGCTCCATGCAACCTTCAGCGCAACCCGAAAGTCGCTGGATGCCTGCCTTCGCAGGCATGACGGGTGGGGGAGTGAGTCGAAGTGCGATGCCTGCCTTCGCAGGCATGACCGGGTAGGGGTGCTTGCGTGTCGGGAGAACGGTGCGAGAACGAGGCCGCCGCCCGTTACAGCAACTCCCCCTGCGCCGCCGCATAACTCAATCGCCCATCCACCACGCGCGCCGCCGAGGTGTACGGGTGCACGGTGGTGTGGGTGGCGTCGAGGATGTGGATGACTTCGATGCCGCGCAGCTTGAGCACGTCGGAGACGATGGAGCGGTGGCAACGCCACCAGACCACTTCGGCGCACATCATGGCGGTGCGCTGGCGGGCGGCGAGTTGCAGCAGTTCGGCGAGGCCGTCGGCGAATTCCGCGGTGGCGGTGTAGTCGGCGTAGCCCTGGAAGGAGGCGTTGCGCCAGGCGGTGTTGGGCGAGTCCGGCTGCACCTTGCGGCGACCGCCGAGTCTGGGAATCCACTGATAGGCGATGCCGTGGGCGGGCAGCGACGCGGCCAGCGCCTCGCTGGCAAAGTGCGGGTGGCGGCGCGAGCCGGGGAAGCGACGCACGTCGGCGATGGCCTGGATGCGGTAGTGGTCGAGCAGGCCGAGGAACTCCTCCAGCGGACGGGTGGAGTGGCCGATGGTCCAGATCGTGGCGGGGCTTTCGGGCATTGCGTCAATCGACTTTGTGCAGCGCCGCGCCCTTGTGCATGGCGACGTGCTCGGTCTTGTCGCTCTTGATCTCGTACTGCGGGTCGTCCTCGCTGCAATGGCGCGTGTGGCCCTTGTACTCGGTGTCGCGGGTGTGCACCCTGGTGATGTGGCCGCTGACGTGGCCGGCCTCCGAGTTCCAGCGCACGTGGTCGCCGACCTTGAATGCATGGCTCATGGTTGCTTGTCTCCCGACATGACTTGAAGCCCATTGAACGCCACCACGCGTGCAGGCGGGGTCAGCGCGCTACAGGATGCCTTTGGCGCTGCTGCCGAAGGCGGTGATCAGGCGGGTGATGATCCACTTCGGCGACAGGTTGACGTCGGGGAAGTCGCCGACCGGTTGGTAGCACTCGTAGAAGCGCGGGTCGCTGGCGCGCAGCGGCAGACAGCCGGGCTTGAGGTCGAAGCTGGTGGCGTAGCGGAACGGCCACAGGTCGAAGAACGGCAGGCTCTCGGAGACCGCGCCGATGGCCTGGTTGATGTCGGTGAGCACCGGCACCACCGGGCGGCGCGGCGCGATCACCCAGGCGTTCTGCGGCTCGGTGTCGCGCAGGATGGCCTGGCGCAGTTCGTCGGCGAAGGCGTGGTCGTAGACGATCACGCCGGACTCGGTGTTGTAGTGGTCCGAGCGCGGGTCGAAATTGTGCGAGCCGACCATGCTGAAGTCGTCGTCGATCACGATCGACTTCGCGTGCAGGCCGAAGCGCCGGCCCTCGCTGCGCAGCGGCACCGGGCGGTTGCCGCTGCCGCTGCCGCTGCCGAGCAGGTGGAAGCGCGTGCGCGAGGCGTTGGCGGGGGTGGCGGTGGCGGCGGGCACTTGCGCGGTGTCGGCGTCCAGGTTGGCCAGTTCGTAGTCCACCGCGGGGCCGGGCGCGTGCGGCTTCATCTCGTGGATCTCGAAGCCGAACTTCTTCAGGTAGCGCTTGCGGTGCTTGTACGACATCGCGTAGACGGCGAACGCGTCGGTGGAGGCCAGCGAGTTGGTCGACACGATCACCCGCGGCGGGTCGGCGCGCCGGTGCAGGCGGCGGAAGATGCCCTGGGCGCGCCGGCTCATCACCAGGTACGGCGTCTGCAGCAGTACCTCGTGGCGGGCCTGGCCGATCATCTGCATGATGTGGCGGGTGAACGCCGCGGTGCGCTTGCCGCCGGGGTCGTCGGTTTTTGCCGGCAGGTCGCTGAAGTATTCGACGTTGCCGACCCGCAGCGACGGTTCCACCAGCCACGCCCGCAGCCAGGCCGGGTCCTCGGCGGCCTGCAGCAGCTGGGCGACCCGCTGGGGTTTTCGATAATGCGGCTGGGGCCAGCTCGGCGCGGCGCGGTCGGCGACGATGCGCTGGTTGACGTCGCGCAGGTGGGTCAGCGGCACCGCGCGCTTGTGCCGCCAGAACAGCTCGAAGCTGCTGGCCATCGCGGTGGCGGCGGGACCGCCGACCATCACGTCGCGGTCGACGTAGTTGAAGGTGTCGTCCCAGTTGAAGTAGCGGTCCTGGTAGTTGCGCCCGCCGGTGATGCCGATGGCGTCGTCCACCAGCAGCAGCTTGTTGTGCATGCGCTGGTTGAACTGCATGAAGCAGCACAGCACGCCGGCGGCGAAATCCAGCGGCGGCGTGCGCGCCTTGTGGAAGGTCGGGTTGTACAGCCGAACCTCGAGGTTGGCGCTGGCGCGAGCCAGCGCGTCGAGCAGGTCGGGGTCGTTGAAGGAGAACAGCTGGTCGGCCAGGATGCGCACCTGCACGCCGCGGCGCGCGGCGCGCACCAGTTCGTCCAGCACCAGCTGGCCGACGTCGTCCTGGCTCCAGATGTAGGTCTGCACGTCGATCGAGCGCCGTGCGGCGCGGATCAGGTTGATCCGCGCGGCCAGCGCCGGCTCGCTGTCGCCGAGCAGGGTGACCACGTGCACCGGGTGCCCGGCGGTGGATTCGGCCAGCGCCTGGTCGGCGGCCTGCAGCAGCGGCGAGGGCTGCGCGCAGTGGTCGGCCTGGTGGCAGGTTTGCTGGCGGTCGACGGTGGCCGCCACCACCACGTCGGCGCGGCGGATCTGCGCCTTGGACAGCGTGCAGCCCTGCAGGACGGTGGCCAGCAGGAGCAGCGGCAGGGCGAGGCGGCGAAGGTCGCGGAACATCGCCGCATGATAACGGTTGTGTGCCACCGTCCCGTGACGATGCGCGGCGCGTGGGGCGCCAGCGAAGGTGCGAGCAAGCCGTCATCCGTCATCCGGCGTTCGCCGGGATGACGAGCAAAAAGGCTTGATCGAAGCAACCTAGGGTGACCAGAAGGCGTCCAGTCGCGCCTGGCCGGGCTCCAGCGGCCCATCGAGATGCAGTACCGCCAGCGCGCCGGGCGGCATGCCGCGGAATTCGTCGGAGCGGCCTTCCACCAGCAGGGCGACCAGCCGTTCGACGCCGGGGTTGTGGCCGACCAGCATCACGGTGTCGGCGTCGGTGTGCTGGTCGAGCAGCAGCAACAGCTCGCCCGGCGTGGCCTCGTGGATTTCCTCGGCGATCCGCGGCGCCGGCGCGGTGCCGAGCGCGGCCAGTGCCAGCCGGGTGGTCTCGCTGGTGCGTCGGGTCGGCGAACACAGCACCCGCTGCGGTTGCAGCCCGTGCGCGGCGAGCCACAGGCCGGCGGCCTGCGCCTCCTGTTCGCCGCGCGAGCTCAGTGCGCGTTCGCGGTCGTCGCCGCCGTCGGCTATGGGCACTGCTTCGGCATGGCGCAGCAGGATCAGTTCGTGCATGGGAGGCTCCGGCGAAAAGGGAAGAGGCGTGGGCCGCTGTCAGGACTGGCGCTTGATCCAGCGCAGCAGGGGTTTCCAGTCCTCCTGGTGGCTGCGCACCTGCTCGCTGTGGTAGTCGAAGATGCCCTTGCCCAGCGCCGCCAGCAGCACGTAGGCCTGGCTGTCGCGCAACTGCGCCACGATCGGGAACGGCGACTGCTCGGCGAGCTGGGTCAGCGCATCCTGGCTGGCGTGCGTCCACGGCTTGAGCCGGTTGGCCACCAGCCCCACCGGCAGCTTGCCGCGGTGGATGCGGTTGATCGCGCGCAGCTCCTCGGTGAAGGCCAGCGTGGCGTCGAGGTCGAACGAGGAGGGCAGCACCGGCACCAGCAGCACGTCGGCCTGGTCGAGATAGGGTTCCAGCTCGCGCTCGCGCGCGCCGGCGGGGGTGTCGATGAGCAGTTGCGCGGTGTCCGACGGCAGTTTCGCCAGCGAGCGGCGGCCGCCTTCGAGCGCCAGCACGCCGGGGACGTTCTCCGGCCGGCGCGCGGCCCAGCGGAAGCTGGACCCTTGCCGGTCGGCGTCGACGATGGTGCTGTGCTGCCCTGCCTGGGCCCAGTGCGACGCCAGTTGCGTCACCAGCGTGCTCTTGCCGCACCCGCCCTTGCTGCTCGCCACCAGCGTCGTAAGCATCGGATCGCCCCTGCCACGGAAGGTGGGTCCAGCCTAACGGGCGGGGCGGCAAAGGGGAACAGGCCAGGAGCCTGGAGCGAGGAGTGAGTGGAGAGGAGTGAGAAGTGAGAGAAAAGCGGAATGCACGGCGTGTTCCGCCTCTCACCTCTCACTCCTCATTTCTCACTCCTCGCTTTCCCCCGCCGCAGGCGGATCGAGCGCAATGCCCGCATCGCGCAGGGCGGCCGCCTGCAGGCTCATCTCGGTGCCGCCGTTGCGGGCCAGCGACAGCAGGTGGCGGGCGAGGGGGGTGTCGTCCTGCACTTTGGCCAGCAGCTGGTTGAAGCTGCGCACCTGCCAGATCAGGCGGCGGCGGGCGTCTTTGGCGGCCTGGGCCGCGGCCGGGTCGTCGGCCAGCACCTCGGCCAGGTGCAGGCCGAGTGAGCGGGCCAGGGGGCTGGAGCCCCACTGCAGCAGCTTGGCCAGATTGAGGCAGTCGGCCTTGATCGAGGCATCCTCGCCGGCGTTCTCGCACAACTTGGCCACCAGCTGCAGGCTCGGCTGCGGTTGGGCGCTGGCGAGGCCGAAGATCAGCACGGTCTGCATGCCGACCGCGCCGGCGGCGTGGTTCGGGTCCAGCGCGGCGGCGGGCGGCGGCAGCACGCCGACCGAATCGGCCAACGCCTGCAGACTGATCCCGGCGTAGTCGTCGTACAGCTTGGCGGCGGCGGCGCGACGCAGGTCTTCGCGGGCGTCGTCCTGTTTGTGGTCGCGCGCGTCGGCGCCCAGCTTGACCAGCCACACGGCGGCGTTGTCCGGCGCCTGCGTGAGCAAGGCATCCAGTGCGGCAGCGTTGGGGCAGTTGCCGGCCTTGGCCTCGCAATCGGCCAGCCGCGCCCAGTTCACCGCCGGGCCTGCGCCTTCGGCGGCGGCGGCGCGCTCGATCAGGGCGTGGAAGCTGTTGCCCGGCGGCTGGTTGAACAATGGCCGCGCCAGCAGCGCGGCACCGAGCAGCGGCATCGCATCGGCGCGCGGCGCCAGCACGCTGACCAGATCGCGCTGGAAGGCCAGCTGCGCCTGGTCGCGCGCCTGCGCCGCCCTGGACGTCGTCGCCGCGGGTTTCGCGGCGGGCGGCGCCTTGCCCGCCAGCACCGGCGCGGCGAACAGCAGCCACACGCAACTCACGGCAACGCAGCGCATTCCAGGCATCGTGAACTTCCCTCGGCGGCAAAGGCGCCAGCATAGCGAGTGCAGATTAAGCTCGCCTGATCGACGCGCCGCCCGCCGGTCGGCGGGGCGGCCAGGCTTGTTAGGATGCCTGTTCGGGCGCAGGACGACGCCACCCATCGCTCGGGAGAGTGTCGTGAATCATTTTTCGTTGTGGACCGATGGCGCCCCATGGTTTGTCGGCTGGGGCACGCTGGCCTTGATCAACGCGGCGCTGGCCCAGGGCAAGAACCGCAGCGGGTTGCTGTGGTTCCTGCTCTCGCTGCTGCTCGGCCCGCTCGCCACCTTGCTGCTGGTGCTGCTGCCGAAGGTGCGGTCGAAGATGTTTTAGTTGCAGGGAATAGGGAATGGGGAATAGGGAATGGAAGAGCAACGACGGGCGGCTCTTTACTATTCCCCATTCCCCATTCCCCATTCCCGGCTTTCAGTCCCCCAGCGCCTCGCGCATGAATTCCGGCTGGGCCAGGGCGGCCTTGTGGATTTCGGCGTTGTAGTAGCGGGTGGGAAATTTCTTGCTCAGCGCGCCGCGTTCGCGGAAGCCGGAGAGGTCGCCGCCCTTGCGCGCCATGGTGCAGCTCCACCAGCCGGTGGGGTAGCACGGTTGCGGGAACGGCAGCGTCTTCACCGCGGCGAAGCCGGTGGTGCGCATCGCCGAACGCATCGAGCGGATCAGGTCCAGGTGGGCCAGCGGCGATTCGCTCTGCTGCACCAGCAGGCCGCCGTGGCGCAGCGCCTTGTAGCAGCTGGCGTAGAACGCGGCGTTGAACAGGCCTTCCGCCGGGCCCACCGGGTCGGTCGAGTCGACGATGACCAGATCCACCGACTCCGGCTCGCACTCGGCCATGTACTTGATGCCGTCGATGAACAGCAGCTCGGCGCGCGGATCGGCGTTGGCCTCGCACAGCTCGGGGAAATACTGTTCGGCCAGGCGCGTCACGCGCTCGTCGATCTCCACCTGCACGGCGTGCTCGACTTCCTCGTGGCGCAGCACTTCGCGCAGCGTGCCGCAATCGCCGCCGCCGATGATCACCACGCGCTTGGCGCGCGCGTGGGTGAACAGCGCCGGGTGGGTCATCATCTCGTGGTAGAAGAAGTTGTCGCGGCTGGTCAGCATCACGCAGCCATCGATCACCATCAGGTTGCCCCAGTCGGTGGTCTTGTGGATCTCGATGGACTGGAATGGGGTCTTCTCCGCGTGCAGCAGTTGCTCGGTGCGAAAGCCGATGGACGAACCGGACGCCTGGTGCGCCTCGGTGAACCAGTGGGCTTCGGTGAGGGGGGCGGGCTGCGACATGGGGATGTTTCCGCGAAGCGTGGGCAAAGAAGGCCAATTGTAGCGGCAACCGCCGCTGACGTCCCGGCCGCCAGCGCCGTGCAGCGCGCCGCGCGGCCATTACAATGGTGGCCCGGGCAGTCGTCGCGAAGGCGTGACGAAGGCCGGGCAAGCCCATCCGGCCCCGCGGCGTGCGAGGCTTCCGGCCGGCCGGCTTTCCGCTCCATCGAGCAACCTCGTCAAGGCTCGCCGCTGCGACATCCCCTGCTACGTTTCCCGAGGGAGGCCCCATGTCGAAGCCCTGGACCATTGCCACTGCCCGCCACACCTATGCCGTGCCCTACTGGAGCGACGGCTACGCCGACATCGATGCCGCCGGCAACCTGCTGATGCACCCGCGCGGCGCCGAGGGCCCGGCGCTGGCGCTGCCGGCGATCGTCGACCGCGCCTGCGCCGAGGGCCTGCGATTGCCGCTGCTGGTGCGTTTCCCGGACATCCTCGCCGACCGTCTCGCGCAGCTGCAGGGCGCCTTCGCCCGCGCCATCGCCGAGCACGACTACGCCGGAGGCTACACCGCGATCTATCCGATCAAGGTCAACCAGCAGCGCAGCGTGGCGGGCGAGCTGGTCGCCGCCGGCACCCAGGGCTTCGGCCTGGAAGCGGGCTCCAAGCCCGAGCTGATGGCGGTGCTGGCGATGGCGCGGCCCGGTTCCATCGTGATCTGCAACGGCTACAAGGACCGCGAGTACATCCGCCTGGCGCTGATCGGCAAGAAGCTCGGCCTGCGCGTGCACATCGTGATCGAGAAGCTGTCCGAACTCGACCACGTGTTCAGCGAGGCGAAGGCGCTGGGCGTGGAGCCGCTGCTCGGCGTGCGCGTGCGACTGGCCTCGATCGGCGCCGGCAAGTGGCAGAACACCGGCGGCGACAAGGGCAAGTTCGGACTGTCGCCGCAGCAGGTGCTGCGGCTGATCGAGCGGCTCGATGCGGCAGGCCTCAAGCACACGCTGAAGCTGCAGCACTTCCACATGGGCTCGCAGATCTCCAACGTGCGCGACATCGCCAACGGCATGCGCGAGGCCACCCGCTACTTCGTCGAACTCTCGCACATGGGCGTGCCGCTGGAGATCGTCGACGTCGGCGGCGGCCTGGGCGTGGATTACGAAGGCACCCGCTCGCGCAGTCACAACTCGATCAACTACTCGCTGGAACAGTACGCCGCCACCATCGTGCAGTCGCTGGCCGAGGCGGTGAGCGCCGAGGGCCTGGCCGCGCCGCACATCCTCACCGAGGCAGGCCGGGCGATGACCGCGCACCACGCGGTGATGGTGGTCAACGTGACCGAGGTCGAGCAGGTGCCGGCCGGCAGCATGCCGTCGCCGCGCGGGGACGAGCCGGTGGTGCTGCGCCACCTGCGCGAGGTCCACGCGGCGCTGGACGAGCGCCCGCCGCTGGAGCTGTTCCACGAGGCCCAGCATCACCTGGCCGAAGGGCAATCGCTGTACGCGCTGGGCCAGCTGTCGCTGGCCGACCGCGCGCGACTGGACGAGATGTTCTACGCCATCGCCAATGCCGTGCGCGGGCGCCTGCTGCCGGCCGAGCGCGCGCACCGACAGGTGCTGGACGAGCTGGACGAGAAGCTGGTGGACAAGTACTTCACCAACTTCTCGGTATTCGAATCGATCCCCGACGTGTGGGCGATCGACCAGGTGTTCCCGATCATGCCGATCGCGCGGCTCGACGAGGAGCCGACCCGGCGCGGCGTGATCGTCGACCTCACCTGCGATTCGGACGGCCGCATCGACCACTACGTGGAGGCTGACGGCGTCGACGTCAGCCTGCCGCTGCATGCGCTGAAGGACGGCGAGAGCTATCGGCTGGGCATCTTCATGGTCGGCGCCTACCAGGAGACCCTGGGCGACATCCACAACCTGTTCGGCGACACCGACGCGGTCAACGTGCGCGTCGAGGGCGACGGCTACGTGTTCGCCAACAAGCGTCGCGGCGACACCACCGACCTGATGCTCGACTACGTCGGCTACGACCTGGAGGCCTTGCGCGCCAGCTACCGCGCGCGCATTGCCGACGCGGGCGTCGCCGGCGACGAGGCGGCGCGCCTGTACGATGCGCTTGATGCCGGCCTCACCGCCTACACCTACCTCGCCGAAGACACCCACTGATCGCAGGAGCCCGCTCGCGGGCGATGCTCTCGCAAATTCCGAATACCGGCGCCGAGAGCACCGCCCGCAAGCGGGCTCCAGCATGACCCGTTCCATCCAGTTCCAGTCGCACAGGAGCAACGCATGAGCAGTCTCAACGGCAAGGTCGCCCTGATCACGGGCGCGGCCAGCGGCCTCGGCAAGGCGATCGCCGAGCTGTACGCGAAGAACGGCGCCAGCGTGGCGATCGCCGACATCAACCAGCAGGCTGCCGATGCGGTGGCGGCGGAGATCAACGCCGCCGGCGGCAAGGCGCTCGGCGTGGCGATGGACGTCACCAGCGAGGAGGCGGTCAACGCCGGCACGGACAAGGTGGTGGCGGCATTTGGCCATCTGGACATCCTGATCTCCAACGCCGGCGTGCAGATCATCAATCCGATCGACCAGTTCGCCTTCGCCGACTGGAAGAAGATGCTGGCGATCCATCTCGACGGCGGCTTCCTCACCACCAAGGCCGCGCTCAAGCACATGTACCAGGGCGACCGCGGCGGCATCGTGATCTACATGGGCTCGGTGCACTCGCACGAAGCCTCGAAGCTGAAGGCGCCCTACGTCACCGCCAAGCACGGCCTGCTCGGGCTGGCCCGCACGCTGGCGAAAGAGGGTGCGCCGCACAACGTGCGCTCGCACGTGATCTGCCCGGGCTTCGTGCGTACGCCGCTGGTCGAGAAGCAGATCCCCGAGCAGGCCAGGGAGCTCGGCATCACGGAAGACGAGGTGATCAGGAACGTGATGCTGAAGGACACCGTCGACGCGACCTTCACCACGGTGGAGGACATCGCGCAGACCGCGCTGTACCTGGCCACCTTCCCCTCCGCCGCGCTGACCGGCCAGTCGATCGTGGTCAGCCACGGCTGGTTCATGCAGTGACCACGCCGTCGCTGGCGGAAACGGTAGCCCGCGACTACCGCACCGTCGCGCTGGTGTTGCAGGGCGGCGGCGCACTCGGCGCCTACCAGGCCGGCGTGTTCGAGGCGCTGGACGAGGCCGGCCTGCAGCCGAACCGGCTGGCCGGCATCTCGATCGGCGCGTTGAACGCGGCGGTCATCGCCGGCAACGCGCCCGAGCGGCGGGTGGAACGGCTGCGCGAATTCTGGGAGGCGATCTGCCGCTCGCCGCTGTGGCCGGACGTGCCGGCGCTGCCGTGGTTCGATGCGGTGGCGTGGCCGACGGCATGGCTCAACGGCATGAGCGGCCTGGCCGCCTGGCGCGCGATGACCGAGGGCCAGGCCGGCTTCTTCCACCCGCGCCAGCCGCCGCCGTTCCTGGGCGGGCACGCCACGCCGGGCAGCGTGAGCTGGTACGACACGAAGCCGCTGCGCGCCACGCTGGAGCGGCTGGTCGATTTCGACCGCCTCAACGATGCGCGCACGATGCGCGTGGCGGTCGGCGCGGTGAACGTGCGCAGCGGCAACTTCGCCTATTTCGACAATCGCCGCCAGCGCCTGCGGCCCGAGCACTTCATGGCCTCCGGCGCGTTGCCGCCGGGCTTTCCCGCGGTGGAGATCGACGGCGAGTTCTACTGGGACGGCGGCATGGTCTCCAACACGCCGCTTTACGAGGTGCTCAGCGAACGCCCCGGTTGCGACACGCTGGTGTTCCAGGTCGACCTGTGGAGCGCCCGCGGCACGCTGCCGCGCGATCTTGCCGACGTGGCCGAGCGCAGCAAGGAGATCCAGTACTCCAGCCGCACCCGGCTGGTCACCGAGTTCATGCGCCGCATGCAGGAGCAGCGCCGCCTGCTGCACGACGTGATGGCGCTGGTGCCGTCCGAGCGGCGCGGCGACCCGGCGTACCGCCATGCCGAGGCACGCGCGGCGGAGGCGTTGACCAACGTGATCCACCTGATCTACCAGGACCGGCCCCACGAAGGCCACTTCAAGGACTACGAATTCAGCGCCACCAGCATGCGCAGCCATTGGCAGGGCGGCCTGGACGACATGCGCCACACCCTGGCGCACCCGCAGTGGCTTGCCGCCCCCGACCCCGGACATCCGTTCGTGACGCACGACGTGCATCGCGGCGAGGCGGGCTGAGCGGGTTCAGCCTCAGCTGTCGCGCGCCACCTGCAGCCCGGCTGCCGACTGGCTGACCGGCATCAGCTCGATGCGGTTGATGTTGAGGTGCGGCGGCAGGTTGGCGATCCACCAGATGGTGTCGGCGATGTCGGTCGCGGTGATCGGGTGGGCGCCGGCGTAGAGCTGGTCGGAGGCGGCCTGGTCGCCGCCGGTGCGCACCAGGGTGAATTCGGTCTCGGCCATGCCCGGTTCGATCGAGGTCACGCGCACGCCGCTGCCGTGCAGGTCGGTGCGCAGGTTCTGCGAGAACTGGGTGACGAAGGCCTTGCTGGCGCCGTACACGTTGCCGCCGCGGTAGGCGTAGCTGCCGGAGATCGAGCTGATGTTGACGATGGCGCCGCGGCGTTCGATCAGCTGCGGCAGCAGCAGGTGCGTGATCGTGGCCAGCGCGGTGACGTTGGTGTCGATCATCTGCTTCCATTGCGCCAGCTCGGCTTGCTGCGCGGGTGCGGTGCCCAGCGCCAGGCCGGCGTTGTTGACCAGCAGGTCGATGCCGGCGAACGACGGTGGCAGGGTGGCGTGGGCGGCGCGCATGGCCGCTTCGTCGCGCATGTCGAAGGCGGCCGCATGCACGCGCTCGGCGCCGTGGCGGTCCACCAGCTGCTGCAATCGTTCGGCCCGGCGGCCGCTGGCGATCACCCGCCAACCGCCGGCGACGAAGCGCTCGACGGTGGCGGCACCGAAACCGGCGGTGGCACCGGTGATCCAGGCGATCTTGCCGTTCATGCGATTACTTGCCTTCTTTCAGGGCGATCGCCGGGATGCCGGCGGCGGCGAGTTTCTGCTTGGTCGATTCCAGCTCGGTGGCCGAGCGGAACGGCCCCAGCCGAACGCGGTGGTAGGTCTGCCCGCCGACATTCACCGTCTGCACGTTGGCGACGAAGCCCTGCAGGGCCAGCTTGGCCTTTTGTGCCTCGGCGGTGGCGGGGTCGGGGAACGCGCCCACCTGCAGCAGGTAGCCGTTGCCGCCGCTGGCCGGTTCCACCGCCTCGGCCGGCGCGGCGGTGACGTTCTGCACGGCCACGCCGGGTGTGCTGGCGGGCGTCGTCGTCGGTGCCGGCGTGGCGGCCTGCTGCTGCTCGGCCTTGGCCTGCGCGCTGATCTCGGCGTCGGGGATGCGCACTTCCTTCTCCGACAGCACCGAGTAGAAGTCGTACTGCGGTTTCTTCGGCGTGCTTTCGCCGGGGGCCGGTTCCAGCACGCCCGGCTCGCTGCCGCGCTGGGCGGTGGCCTGCGGGTTGGCCTGCGGTCCGGTCGGCGTGCGCAGGTTGGTGAACAGGCTGCCGCGCATCACGATCGCCATCAGGATCGCGCCGGCGAGGACGCCGATCACCGCGTAACCCCAGCCCGGGAATCCGCTGCGGCCGTTGCGTACGGCCTGCCGGCCCCTGCCCTTGCGTGCTGCCATTACATCTTCTCCGGGGCGCTGAGGCCCAGCAAATCCAGTCCGTTCTTCAGTACCTGGCGCGTGGCGACCACCAGCGCCAGCCGCGCATTGCGCAGGCTCGCATCCTCGACCAGGAACTGGTGCGAGTTGTAGTAGGTGTGGAACGCGTTGGCCAGTTCGCGCAGCCAGCCGGCGATCAGGTGCGGCTCCAGGTTGGCCGTCGCCGCTTCGACCTGTTCGGGGTATTTCGACAGCTCGGTGAGCAGGATCTGCTCGTGCTCGTTGTCCAGCCGGTCCAGGTGCGCAAGGCCGTCGGCGAGGTCGAAGGCAAAGCCTTTCTCCGGCGCCTGGCGCAGCACGCTGCAGACGCGGGCATGCGCGTACTGGATGTAGTAGACCGGGTTGTCGTTGGACTGCGAGCGGGCCAGGTCGACGTCGAACACCAGCTGCGAATCGCTCTTGCGCGCGATCAGGAAGTAGCGCGTGGCGTCCTTGCCGACTTCGTCGATCAGGTCGCGCAAGGTAACGTAGCTGCCGGCGCGCTTGGAGATCTTCACCTCCTCGCCGCCCTTCATCACGGTGACCATCTGGTGCAGCACGTATTCCGGCCAGCCCTTTGGGATGCCGCAATCGAGCGCCTGCAGGCCGGCCTTCACCCGCGCCAGCGAACCGTGGTGGTCCGAGCCCAGCTCGGTGATCGCGCGCTGGTAGCCGCGCTGCCACTTGCTCAGGTGGTAGGCCACGTCGGGCAGGAAGTAGGTGTAGGTGCCGTCGGACTTGCGCATCACGCGGTCCTTGTCGTCACCGAACGCAGTGGTGCGCAGCCACAGCGCGCCGCCTTCCTCGTAGGTGTGACCGTGGGCGATCAGCTCGCGCACGGTTTCCTCGACCTTGCCGTCGCTGTACAGCGAGGACTCCAGGAAATAGGTGTCGAAGCCGACGCCGAATGCCTGCAGGTCCAGGTCCTGCTCGCGGCGCAGGCTGGCCACGGCGAAGCGGCGGATCGCGTCGAGGTCGTCGACGTCGCCGGCCGCGACGACCGTCTCGCCGTCGGCCACCACCGATTCGCGATCGAGGTAGGCGCGCGCCACGTCGGCGATGTAGTCGCCGCGGTAGCCGTTGTCGGGCCAGCTGCTGTCTTCGGGCGTGATGCCGCGCGCGCGCGCCTGCACCGACACGGCCAGGTTGGCGATCTGCACGCCGGCATCGTTGTAGTAGTACTCGCGCTTGACGTTCCAGCCGCTGGCGTCGAGCAGGCGGCTCAGGCAGTCGCCGATCGCCGCGGCGCGGCCGTGGCCCACGTGCAGCGGGCCGGTCGGGTTGGCCGAGACGAATTCCACGCCGACGGTCCTGCCGCCGCCGCTGGCATTGCGGCCGTAGGCGTTGCCCTCGGCCATGATCCGGCGCACTTCGGCGTGATAGGCGCCGGCGGCGAGGAAGAAGTTGATGAAGCCGGGGCCGGCGATCTCGACTTTTTCCACCAGCGGGTTGGCCGGCAGTGCGGCGACCAGTTTTTCGGCCAGCTCGCGTGGCTTGGCGCGCGCCGCCCCTTCGACAGGGCTCAGGACATGCTTGGCCAGCAGCATCGCCGCGTTGCAGGCGAAATCGCCATGCTCGCGGCTGCGCGCGCGCTCGATCACGAAGTCGGGGATGGCCAGCTCGGCCGGCAGGGTCGCGTCGTGCTGCAGGGCGTGGATGGCCTGCAACACCAGGTTGCGCAGCTGTGCTTTCACGGGTGGGATCGGTTTCGTGATGGAACCGGCAATTCTAACAGACCGGCGCGCGCACGCCGGCGGCGAAGGCCGTGCCGGACGCGGGGTGGTCTCGTGTTGCACCGCGTCGAGGCGTCCTGTGGATAACTCTGTGGGGAAATTCGCCGGCGGGGATCGCGCCGAGGCAGCGGCTGGCTGGTCTTTGTCAAGTCGCAAGAAATTATCAAGCAAAATCATCATGTTGAAGCAGCAACTTTGCGCAAGACTGGCGATTGCGACGGCAACCGGTTGTCGTTGCATTTTGTGCATAAGTTTCGACCACTTGGCGGCCGCTTCTGTGCGCACGAACAGGTTGGCGCACGGTGTGCCGCAGCGCGGCAGAGCCGGCTTGTCGGGCGAAGGTGGGGAGATGCGCGCCGCAGCGGCGGCCCGGTACGGCCGCGTTCAGAGCAGGCCGCGGGCGGCCATCGACACCGGCTCGCCGTGGCCGATCACCAGGTGGTCGAGCACGCGCACGCCGACCAGGTGCAGGGCATCACGCAGTTCGTGGGTGATCGCGCGGTCGGCGGCACTGGGTTCGGCCACGCCGGAGGGGTGGTTGTGGGCGAAGATCACCGCGCAGGCGTTGTGATGCAGACAGGCGCGCACCACTTCGCGCGGGTGCACGCTGGCGCCGTCGACGGTGCCGCGGAACAGCTCCTCGAAGGCCAGCACGCGATGGCGGTTGTCCAGGTACAGGCAGCCGAACACTTCGTAGGGCAGGTGGCGCAGGCGGGCCCGCAGGTAGTCGCCGCTGTCGCGCGGGTTGCCCAGGCTGGGCCGCTCCTGCAACTGCTCGGCCAGGCTGCGCCGGGCCAGTTCCAGCGCCGCGGCGATCCGCGCGCGCTTGGCCGGACCCAGCCCGCCGGCGCGGATCTGCTGCTCCGGCCGGCCCAGCAAGGCAGCCACGCCGCCCGCGTTGGCGAGTAGTTCGCGGCCCAGCGCGATGGCGTCCTTGCCGCGGCTGCCGCTGCCCAGCAGCACGGCCAGCAGCTCCGCGTCGGACAGCGCGGCGCTCCCGCGGGCCAGCAGTTTTTCGCGGGGTCGTTCGCCTTCGGGCCAGTCGCGGATGCTCATGCGTGCCAGCTTGGCGAAGGGGGTCGCCGGCAGGCAGCAGTGGCGCGGATTGAATCCGGTAAGCTAAGCGTCTGCCCGACTGTCAGGCCCGCCTTACATGAGCCTCGCCCAACGCCGCATCCTGCTGGGAGTGACCGGCGGCATCGCCGCCTACAAGAGTTGCGAACTGGTCCGCCGCCTGCGCGAGCAGGGCGCCGAGGTGCGCGTGGTGATGACCGCAGGGGCCGAGCATTTCGTCGGCGCGGCCACGTTCCAGGCGCTCTCCGGCCAGCCGGTGCGCAGCAGCCTGTGGGATGCGCACGCCGAGGCGGCGATGGGTCACATCGAGCTGGCGCGCTGGGCCGAGCGCATCCTGGTGGCGCCGGCCAGCGCCGACACCATCGCCCGGCTCGCCCATGGCCATGCCGATGACCTGCTCAGCACGCTCTGCCTGGCCAGCGCCGCACCGCTGTACCTGGCGCCGGCGATGAACCAGCAGATGTGGGCGCACCCGGCGGTGCAGGCGAACCTGGTGCTGCTGCGCCAGCGTGGCGTGCAGGTGCTGGGGCCGGCGGCCGGCGAGCAGGCCTGCGGCGACATGGGCTCCGGCCGCATGCTGGAGCCGCACGAATTGCGCGACGCGCTGGCCGCCTCGTTCGGCAACGGCGCGCTGGCCGGGTTGCAGGTGGTGGTCAGCGCCGGTCCGACCTACGAGGACATCGACCCGGTGCGCTTCATCGGCAACCGCAGCTCCGGCCGGATGGGTTTCGCGGTGGCCGCGGCCGCGGCGGAGGCGGGCGCCACGGTGAGCCTGGTGGCCGGCCCGGTGAGCCTGGCCACGCCCGTCGGGGTGGCGCGGCGCATCGACGTGCGCAGCGCCGCGCAGATGCAGGCCGCCGTGCTCGAGGCCAGTCGCGCGGCGGACATCTACATCGGCGCGTCGGCGGTGGGCGATTATCGGCCGGCCAGCGTCTCGGCGCTGAAGCTGAAAAAGAGCGCGGGCGCGCCGCTCTCGCTGCAGCTGGAAGAGAACCCCGACATCCTGGCCAGCCTGGCCGCGCAGAACGGGCACCCGTTCCTGGTCGGATTCGCCGCGGAGACGCATGATGTGGCCAGTTACGCGCGCGGCAAATTGCGCAGCAAGGGGCTGGACATGATCGCGGCGAACCAGGTGGGCGACGGACTCGGTTTCGAGGTCGCCGAGAACGCATTGACGCTGTACTGGGCCGATGGCGAGCTGGACTTGCCGCGCGCCGCCAAGAGCGAACTGGCGCGCCAGCTCATCGCGCAAGTGGCCGAACGCTACCGGGCGACGCGCGGATGACGCTCGACGTCGAATTGAAGATCCTCGACCCGCGCCTGGGCGACAGCATTCCGCTGCCGCATGCCGCCACCCCCGGCAGCGCCGGCATGGACCTGCGTGCGGCACTGGAGCAGCCGCTGACCCTGGCACCCGGCGCAAGTGCGCTGGTGCCCAGCGGCATCGCCATCCACATCGGCGATCCGCAATGGTGCGCCTTGATCGTTCCGCGCTCCGGGTTGGGCCACAAGCACGGCCTGGTGATGGGCAACCTGGTCGGCGTGATCGACGCCGACTACCAAGGCCCGCTGATGATTTCGTGCTGGAACCGCGGCGACGCCCCGTACACCATCGCGGTCGGCGACCGCATCGCGCAGTTGCTGCTGGTGCCGGTGGCGCAGGCGCGGCTGCAGATCGTCAATGAATTCACGCCCAGCGAACGCGGCGCCGGAGGCTTCGGCTCCACCGGTATCCGATAGCATGGGCACGGAAACTCGGCGCGACCCGGAGCGGTCGCGCCACCGCGCAGTTTCAGCCGTGGGGGCAGAGCATGGCACCAAAAATCGCGAAGCGGCGGCTGGCCCGGCCTGAGGTCGACTGGTCGGCCGTGCTGCCGCTGGCCGGCGGCACCTTGCTGCTGCTGCTGGGCCTGTTCTGTGCCTGGCAGACCTGGCTGATCGCCGACGAGCATCATGCCGACGAACGGGTCCATGCCGCTCAGGCGCAGGCGGTCAAGGCGGTTGCCGACGAGGTCGCACGCCAGCGCGGTGCGGTGCAGAAGGCGCTGGCGCTGGTCGACCCGGCGACGGTGCTGAACGACCCGGCGCAGTCGATCGCCACCTTGCGCCTGCGCCTGCCGCAGGCGCAGCAGCTGGACATCTACAGCGGCGACCTCAAGGAAGTGCTGCGCGCCAACTACCGCGAGTTCGGCTATGCCAAGGCGGCGCAGCTGATGGCCGCGCAGACGGCGGAGGGCGCGCCGCCGGTGCAGAGCGTCTACTACGGCAACGGCGACCGCCGGCTGAGCATGGTCGTGCCGCTGGGTGCGCCTGATCAGACCCAGGCGTGGGTGTGGGTGGAACTGCCGTTTGCCGGGGTCCAGCGGGCTTTCGACGCGATCCCGCCGGCCGGCGGCCGGCTCGATCTGCGCCAGGGAGACGAGCCGGGCAGCGTGCAGTTGTTCTCCAACGGCAGTGCCTCGGCGCAGACCGGCGACAACAGCGTGGCCGTGCCCGGCACCGCGTTCCGCGTGGGCGCCGGGCTGCCCGATGCGTTCATCGTGCTGCCGCATTCGTGGTGGTTGAGCGCGCTGCTGAGCCTGTTGGGGCTGGGCGGAGCCGGCTATCTGCTGTGGCTGCGCGGGCGTCGCCAGGCTTCGTCGGCGCCGCCGGCCGAAGAGGAGCCGCTGGTGGCCGAGGTCGCGCTGCCGCGCCCGCGCGCGCGCGCGCCGTCGACTCCCGCTCCGGCCACTGCGCGTCCCGCGGCCGCGCCGGCCGAACCCGCCACGGTGCCGGTGGACCCGAGCATCTTCCGCGCCTACGACGTGCGCGGCGTGGTCGGCAAGACACTGGACCGCAACGTGGCCAGGCTGCTGGGCCGGGCGATCGGCGCGGTGATGGTCGAGCGCGGCCTGCGCGAGATCGTGGTCGGCCGCGATGGCCGGGTTTCCGGTCCCGAACTGGCCGGCGCGCTGGCCGACGGCCTGCGCGAGGCCGACGTCGACGTGATCGACCTGGGCGCGGTGCCCACGCCGGTGGTGTATTTCGCCGCGTACCGGTTCAACACCGGCTGCGGCGTGGCGGTCACCGGCAGCCACAATCCGCCGGACTACAACGGCTTCAAGATCGTGATCGGCGGCGAGACGCTGGCCGAGAGCGCGATCCAGGACCTGTACCAGCGCATCGCCAGCGGCGCGTTGAGCCAGGATGGTCACGGCGGCCTGCGCCAGGTCGACGTGGCCCCGGACTACATCGAGAAAATCGTCTCCGACGTGCTCGCCGAGCGCCCGCTGAAGGTGGTGGTCGATTGCGGCAACGGCATTCCCGGCGCGATCGCGCCGCAGGTGCTCGAAGGCGTCGGCTGCGAGGTGGTCCCGCTGTACTGCGATGTCGACGGCAGCTTCCCGAACCACCATCCCGATCCGTCCGATCCGGCCAACCTGCAGGACCTGATCCACGCCGTGCGCCAGACCGGAGCGGACCTCGGCCTCGCCTTCGACGGCGACGGCGATCGCCTGGGCGTGGTCTCCCGCGCCGGCGAGATCATCTATCCGGATCGCCTGCTGATGCTGTTCGCGCGCGACGTGCTGTCGCGCCAGCCCGGCGGCACGGTGATCTACGACGTCAAGTGCACCAGCCACCTGAAGGCGCAGATCCTGGACGCCGGCGGCAGTCCGTTGATGTGGCGCACCGGGCATTCGCTGATCAAGGCCAAGATGCGCGAGACCGGCGCCGAGCTGGCCGGCGAGATGAGCGGGCACTTCTTCTTCAAGGAGCGCTGGTACGGCTTCGACGACGGCATCTATGCCGCCGCTCGGCTGCTGGAGATCCTCGCCGGCGACCTGCACGGGCGCAGCCCGGAGGAAATCTTCGCCACCCTGCCCAAGAGCGTCTCCACTCCCGAGCTGAAGGTGCCGCTGGCCGAAGGCGAGCATTACCGTTTCATGGACCGGCTGCGCGAGCGCGCCAGCTTCGAGGACGCCTCGGTGATCGGTATCGACGGTCTGCGCGTGGACTGGCCGGACGGCTGGGGACTGGTGCGCGCGTCCAACACCACGCCGGTGCTGGTGCTGCGTTTCGAGGCCGACACCGAGGCGGCGCTCAAGCGCATCCAGCAGGTGTTCCGCCGGCAGATGCTGGCGGTCGATCCTGCCCTGAAACTGCCGTTCTGAGGATGGCGGGCCGGGACGCGGACCGCGTCGGCCCGAGCCAGGCTACTGCGAAGCCTTGTCCTGCTCGGCTTTCAGCTCGCGGTAGCGGGCCAGCTGCTTGACCTGCTCCTGCACCGTCTGCGTGCGCAGGGTCTGCTGGCGCTGCAAGGTGGCGCGCAGGCCGGTGACGACGTTGCGCTGCGCGGCGACGCTGTCGGTGAGGAATTTCGGCACCGGCTTCTTGGCGTTCTCGATCTCCGCGGCGCGGGCCAGCAGGTCGGTCAGCGCCTTCTCCTGGCTGCGCAGGTTGATCCGGGTGGTGCGGATCTGCTGGTCGACCGTGTCCAGCGTCTGCTGCAGCGAGATCTTGTACGACTCCTCGTCCGGGTAGGCGTTGAGCATCTGCGCCTCGGCGGTGGCCACTTCCTGCGCCGCGCGCTGTCTGGCCGCCTCGGCCTCGGCCAGCTTGGCCGCCGCGGCGCGCTCCTCGGGGTTGAGCTGGCGCGACACGTGGCGCACCACCATGCCGCGATCGTTGACCAGGTCGTAGCCGTACTTCATCGCGTCGGCGGTGAGGCTGTCGCTGTAATGCACCAGGCCCTGGTTGTCATACCACTTGTAGCGCACGCTGCCAGCGTTCTGGGCGAACGCGGCAAGGCTCGCGCCCATCGCTACGGCAGCCAGAATGAGCAGTGATTTGCGCATGGGTTCTCCTGTTGGCCCGAGTATAGCTGGCTCCGCCATGCTGGCCGGTTGCCCGCGGCGCTGCTGTGATGGGGTTGGCCGGAGTCTATTGGCCGGTGCATGAACCGGTGGCGCATGCCGCGCCGGTCAGCGGGGTACGCCGTGCCGGGCGCGGTAGTCCAGCAATCGCGCGTGTTCGGCAGCCAGTTGCGGCTGCGCGCCGGCATACTCCAGCACGTCGTCCAGGCAGGTGATGGCGATGACCGGGATGCCGTGCTCGGCGGCGACTTCCTGCGCGGCGGAGCGTTCGCCCTGGCCGCGCTCCTGGCGATCCAGCGCGATCAGCACGCCGGCGGGCGTGGCGCCGTGGGCGCGGATCAGCGCCAGCGACTCGCGCACGGCGGTGCCGGCGGTCATCACGTCGTCGACGATCAGCACGCGCCCGGCCAGCGGCGCGCCGACCAGGCTGCCGCCCTCGCCGTGATCCTTGGCCTCCTTGCGGTTGTAGGCCCATGGCAGGTCGCGCCCGTGCTGTTCGGCCAGCGCGATGGCGGTGGCCGCGGCCAGCGCGATGCCCTTGTAGGCCGGGCCGAACAGCATGTCGACCTCGATCCCCGCCTCGACCAGGGCGGCGGCGTACGCGCGGCCGAGTCGCGCCAGCGCGGCGCCTGAATCGATCCGGCCCATGTTGAAGAAGTACGGGCTCTGCCGGCCGGACTTCAGCGTGAACTCGCCGAAGCGCAGCACCTGCCGGCGCAGGGTGAGTTCGATGAAGTCGCGTTGGTAGTCGTGCACGGTCGGTCTCGCTGGCATGGCGGCGGTGCGCGCATGGTACACGCGCCGGTGCCGCCGGCCGGGGTTGTTATGATCGCCCGATCTGTCGACCGGGAGTACCCATGCGCATCATCAGCCTCAACGCCAACGGCATCCGCTCGGCCGGCAGCAAGGGCGTATTCGAGTGGCTGCGCGCGCAGAACGCGGACGTGGTCTGCCTGCAGGAGACCAAGGCCCAGGAAGACCAGCTCACGGACGCGATGTTCCGCCCCGACGGCCATCACTGCTTCTACCGCGACGCTACCAGCAAGAAGGGCTACAGCGGCGTGGCGATCTACGCCCGGCGCGAGCCCGACCAGGTGCTGACCGAACTCGGCTGGGACGAGTTCGACAACGAGGGCCGCTACATCGAGGCCCGCTTCGGCAACCTCAGCGTGGTCTCGTTGTACTTTCCGTCCGGTTCGTCCGGCGACGAGCGCCAGCAGTTCAAGTTCAAGGCGATGGAATGGATCACGCCGATCTTCGACGCGTGGCTGAAAAGCGGCCGCGACTACGTGATCTGCGGCGACTGGAACATCGTGCACACGAAGAACGACATCAAGAACTGGAGCTCCAACCAGAAGAACTCCGGCTGCCTGCCGGAGGAACGCGCGTGGCTGGACCTGCTGTTCCACCAGCGCGGCTGGGTCGACAGCTTCCGCGCACTCAAGCCCGACGCGGTCGAATACACCTGGTGGTCGAACCGGGGCCAGGCGCGGGCGAACAACGTGGGGTGGCGGATCGACTACCAGGTGGTCACCCCTTCGCTGCGCGATCGCCTGCGTGCGTGCTCGATCTACCGAGACCAGCGTTTTTCCGACCACGCGCCGTACACGGTCGACTATGTCGACTGAAGCAACGGCGCGACGGCCGGCGAAGCCGTCGGTGTGGCATGCGTTCACCCAGCCGGCGGCGTGGACGATGTGCCTGTTCGGCTTCTCCTCCGGCCTGCCGTTCCTGCTGGTGGCCGGCACGCTGGCGTACTGGCTGAAGGAGAACGGCATCGAGCTGGCCGACATCACGATGATCGCCAGCGCGGGCATGACCTACGCATTCAAGTTCCTCTGGGCACCGCTGCTCGACCACGGGCACATCCCGGGCTTCGCGCGCCTGGGCCAGCGGCGAGGCTGGCTGCTGTTCGCCCAGTTGGGCGTGGTGGCCGGGCTGCTCGCGATGGCGGCGCTGACGCCGCAGCATCTGGCGGCGTTCGTGGCGGCCACGCTGGCGGTGGCGTTCTTCGGCGCCACGCAGGACATCGCCGTCGATGCGTATCGCATCGAGATCGCGCCGGTCGAGGACCAGGGCGCGCTGGTGGCGACCTATTCGCTGGGCTATCGCATCGGGCTGCTGGTGGCCGGCGCGGTGGCCCTGATCCTGGCCGACCACATCGCCTGGCGCGTGGTCTACCTGATGATGGCGCTGGCGATGCTGCTGCCGATCGTCACCACGCTGGTGGCGCGCGAGCCGACGGTGCTGCGCGTGCGTGCCGCGCGCTGGCGCGACGCGATGCGCGAGAGCGTGATCGATCCGTTCGCCGACTTCTTCCGGCGCTACGGCTGGGCACTGGCCGGCGTGACCTTGCTGTTCCTGCTGCTGTTCAAGATGCCCGAACAGGCCACCATCGGCGGCATCATGAGCCCGTTCTACCGCGACATGGGCTTCTCCAAGACCGAGATCGGCACGATCACCAAGATCTACGGCATCTGGATCGGCATCGTCGGCGTGTTCGTCGGCGGCGCCATGGTGGCGCGCTGGGGCGCGTGGCGGCCGCTGGGCGTCACCATCGTGCTGTGCGGCTGCAGCAACCTCATGTACCTGCTGCTGATCGCGCACCCGGGCAATCTGGCCATGCTGACCCTGGTGATCTCGGTGGAGAACCTCACCCTGGGCATGCTGGGGCCGCCGACGGTGGCATTCCTGTCCTCGCTGGTCAACCAGCAGCACACCGCGACGCAGTACGCCTTGCTGAGTTCGCTGGTCAACCTGCCGGGCAAGCTGCTCGGCTTCTTTGCCGGCGGCATCGCCATGACGGCGGGCTACGGCGCCTACTTCGTGCTCACCGTGCTGGCGGTGATCCCGGCGATGCTGCTGTTCGCCGGATTGTGGCGACGTTTTCGCGGATTCGAGCGCGCGCGGGCGGTGACCTGAAAGATTGTGGCCGTTCCATGCGAGCGGGTCCGGACCTGCAGTGGCCCACAGTGGCGCGGGTCACAGCGCAACTGCCAAGTCAGCCACGGAAATCGCCACGGCGCGGCACCGGTGCATCGCGGATGTGCAAACATCCCCGGCACAGGGGCAGGTGCTGCAGGGAGTGACGCTTGTGCCGGACATGATCGTTCATCACATCGATGGCCTGCTGGCCGAACGCATCGCGGCGCTGGCCAAGCTGCGCCAGTGTCCGGTCAACGACGTGATGCTGGACGCGCTGCGCGTCGGCCTCGGCATGTCGGTGGCGCACCGATACAGCGAAAGCCTGCGCGATCCGCACGCCCTGGCCGTACTCGATGGTCACTGGGAAGCCGCCGAGCGCGGCGCGTTCCAGGAGGCGTTGCTGGCGCTGGCCCGCACGCGGCCGACCCAGCTGGCGCCGGAGAGCATCCGTTACGACGTGCCGGGTGCCGGCGCGGAATAGACCGCCCCGAGTACCCGCGGTCCGCGCGCGCCGGTCACGGCCGGCAGGTTGCCGGGCAGTTGCAGCAGGCGTTGGCGCGCCAGCCAGGCAAATGCGGTCGCTTCGAGAAAGTCCGGGTCGACACCGCAGCTGGCGGTACTGTCCAGCCGGCGTGGAGCCAACGTCTCTCCCAGGCGCTGCATCAGCCGCTCATTGTGCACGCCGCCGCCGCAGGCCAGCACCTCCGTCGCTTCCGGCGCATGCTGCATCACGGCTGCGGTGACGCTGCGCACGGTCAGCTCCAGCAGCGTCGCCTGCACGTCGGCGGGTGCCAGTATGGCCGGCGGCGCGCGGGTGGCCAGCCAGTCCAGATGAAAGTATTCGCGTCCGGTGCTTTTGGGCGGCGGCAGCGCAAAGTACGGATCGGCCAGCAGGGCGTCGAGCAGCTCGGGCACGACCCGGCCGCGGGCGGCAAAGGCTCCGCCGCGATCGAACGGTTCGCCCCGATGGCGCAGGCACCACGCGTCGAGCAGGCCGTTGGCCGGCCCGGTGTCGAAGCCGCGCACACCGCCGTCGGCCGCGAGCACAGTGAGGTTGGCGATGCCGCCGAGGTTGAGCACGGCGCGCGTACGCCCGGGCACGCCCAGCAGCATGGCATGCACCGCCGGCAGCAGCGGCGCGCCCTGGCCGCCGGCGGCGACGTCGGCGCGGCGGAAGTCGGCGACCACCTCGATGCGGCAGCGCTCGGCGATCACGCTGGGGTCGCCCAGCTGCAAGGTGAAGGGGTGCTCGCCGCCGGGCCGGTGGCGCAAGGTTTGTCCATGCGAACCGATGGCGCGCACCGCCGCGGCCGTCGTGCCGGCGCGATCGAGCAAGTGCAAGGCGGCCTCGGCAAACTGCTGCCCGATTTCAACGTCGAGCCGGCCCCAGTCGTCCAGGTCGAGCGCGGCCTCGCCTTGCGCCACTGCCAGCATGCGTTCGCGCAAGGCATGCGGCCACGGATGGGCATGGCAGGCAAAGGTGTGCGGCTTGCCTTCGCGAAAACGCACCAGCACCGCATCGATGCTGTCGGCGCTGGTGCCGGAGATCAGGCCGATGTAGAGCGCCGAGTCGTCTTCAGCCACGCGCAAGGGCAGCTCAGTTGTCGTGATTGGCGGGAGCGTTGGCGCGCGCCAGCTTGATCCGGTTGTCCAGCTCGGTCAGCCGGGCCAGCTGCGGCTTGACCACCTGCGACTCGAAGCGGGCCAGCTGGGCGGCGGGCAGCGGTTCGGGCTTGGGCAGGGTCACCGTCTGCGGGTTGCGCTGCACGCCGTTGACGCGGAACTCGTAGTGCAGGTGCGGGCCGGTGGCCAGCCCGGTCATGCCGACGTAGCCGATCACCTCGCCCTGGCGCACCCGCTCGCCCACGTGCTGGCCCTTCACGAACCGCGACATGTGGCCGTACGCGGTGCTGATGGTCTTGTTGTGCTGGATCACCACGAAGTTGCCGTAACCGCGCTCCCAGCCGTGGTACTTGATCACGCCGTCGCCGGCGGCGTGGATCGGCGTGCCGCTGGGGGCCGCGTAGTCGACGCCCTTGTGCGCGCGCATGCGGCCGAGGATCGGGTGCATGCGGGCGGAGGAAAACTGGGACGAGATCCGGGTGAAATCGACCGGGATGCGCAGGAAGGATTTCTGGATCGGACGTCCATCTTCGCTGAACCAGCCGTAGTTGCCGTCGGCCTTCTTGAATCGGTAAGCGGTGTAGCGCTTGCCCTGGTTGACGAATTCGGCAGCCACGATGTCGCCCTGGCCGTAGCGCACGCCATCACGGTAGATGTCGTCGTAGATCATGGTGAAGCTGTCGCCCACGCGCAGGTCCTGCACGAAGTCGATGTCGTATTTGAACAGGTCGGCCAGCTTGCCGATCATCGCCGCGTTCACCCCGGCCTGGTCACCGGCGGCATACAGGCTGCTGCGAATCACGCCGTGCGCCACCTGCTCGCGTCGGTCGATGTCGCGCGGCTGCAAGGCCAGCGTGGGTTGTGCGCCGTCGAAGCGGATGACGGCGCGGTTGGCGGCATCCGGATCGAAACGGAAGCCCTTCAGGCTGCCGTCGCTGCCGAGCAGGAAATCGAACTCCTCGCCCGGACGGATGCTGTGCAGGGCCTCCTTGTGGTTGCCCGCGGTGTCCATCACCTTCTGCAGGTCGCTCATGCCCAGGCCATGGGCGGTGAAGATGTCGGAAAGGGTCTGTCCCGGCTGCACCCGCACCACCTGCCAGTCATCGACGGTGGACACCGGCGCCTGGACCAGGTCGGCCTTGGGCAGGGCCAGCGGCAACAGCGTGTGCGCCACGGGTGCGGGCGCCGGACGCATCGCGTTGGCCCACGACGGCATGATGAAGCCGGACAACAAGGTGATCAGCAGCGCTGTGCCGGCAAGCATCCAGTGTTCGCGGTGCCAGCGGATCGGTTCGACATCGCTCGACCGGTTGAACGACCAGTGCGCGCAACGTTCGTAGAAGCGACAGTGAAGACGCTGTGCCTTGCGGCATATGGCCTGCTTGCGCGCCTGCAGCGCGCCCATGTTCTCTTCGGCCATGCCGTGTTCACCCCGTACCGCTCAAGCAAAAACTCGGCGTACCATAACGGCGATGTGCAGAGAGCGTCAATGCCTTTGCCATCAATGGTTTGCGATCCATTCCTGATTAACGCACAATTAACTTCCGCCGCACGCAGCGAATGGCTAACGCCTCTCCGTTTCGCGCCGCCCGGTTCATTTTCCATGCCCCATCCAGCGAGAAATCCATGAGCGAGCACGAGCACGCCCTGTCCACGATTGCGCGTGGCGCCGACGAAATCATCAAGCGCGAGGAGCTGGTCGAGCGCCTGAAATCGGGGCGTCCACTGCGGGTCAAGGCCGGCTTCGATCCGACCGCGCCGGACCTGCACCTGGGTCACACGGTGCTGCTCAACAAGATGCGCCAGTTCCAGGATCTGGGTCACCAGGTCATCTTCCTGATCGGCGACTTCACCGGCATGATCGGCGACCCGACCGGCAAGAACGTCACCCGCAAGCCGCTCACGCGCGAGGATGTGCTGGCCAATGCCGAGACCTATGCCGATCAGGTCTACAAGGTGCTGGATCGCGAGAAGACCGAGCTGCGCTTCAACTCCGAATGGTTCGACAAGATGTCGGCCGCCGACATGATCCGGCTGGCCGCGCAGCACACCGTGGCGCGCATGCTCGAGCGCGACGATTTCACCAAGCGCTATGCCGCGCAGCAGCCGATCGCCATCCACGAGTTCTTGTACCCGCTGACCCAGGGTTACGACTCGGTGGCCTTGAAGGCGGATATCGAGCTCGGCGGCACCGACCAGAAGTTCAACCTGCTGATGGGCCGCAGCCTGCAGGAACACTACGGCCAGCCGCCGCAGATCGTGCTCACCATGCCGCTGCTGGAGGGGCTGGACGGCGTCAACAAGATGTCCAAGTCGCTTGGCAACTACATCGGCATCAACGAACCGGCCATCGACATCGTCACCAAGACGATGAAGATCGGCGACGAGTTGATGTGGCGCTGGTTCGAGCTGCTCAGCTTCGAGGTGTCGCTGGACGAGCTGGCGCGCATGAAGCGCGATGTCGAGGGTGGCCAGCTCAACCCGCGTGACGCCAAGTTGCGTTTGGCGCGCGAGCTGGCTGCGCGTTTCCACGCCCCTGCCGCCGCCGAACAGGCGATCGCCGGCTGGCACGCCGTCGTGCGCGGCGAAGGCGACACCGCGCTGCTGCCGCAAACCGACATCGCCGTGCCGGCGGAGGGCTTGCGCCTGGCCGCGCTGCTCACCGCCGCCGGCCTGACCACCAGCAACTCCGAGGCAACCCGGAAGCTGAAGGAGCGTGCCGTTCGCATCGACGCGGCCGTCGCGGAAGACGCACAGCGCGTTTTCCATGCCGGCTTCGAGGGCGTCCTGCAGGTCGGTAAGCGCAATTTCGCGCGGGTGCGGCTGGTCGTCGCCTGAACCGACAGCCGCATTCTCGCGGCGCGAATTCGCGGCCGACGCAGAAAACACTTGCCAAAAAAAGCGCAGGCCGTATGATTCGCGGCCCACGTCGGCCCAACGCCATGGGGCGCGACATGCGATACCTCGACGAACTTCCCTGAAGGTGTTGACGGTCTCGGAAAGCGATGTAGAATGGGCGGCTCACCCGGGACGAAAGGTCACGGGGCGATCACCGAAAGGCGGTCGGGCAGCGAAGATCTTTGACAGTGTGCGCAGGTGAATTGTGTGGACGTCTTGCGTTGATGGGTCGTGACCTGTCCAAGCAATGCAAGCGTCCCACCAAGTAAAAAGTCAGTAATGAGTTTTGATTGGTTGGGAACATACGCTTCGGAAAGATAGATGGCTTCGGTCATCGAAAACTTAAGTGAAGAGTTTGATCCTGGCTCAGATTGAACGCTGGCGGCATGCCTAACACATGCAAGTCGAACGGCAGCACAGAGGAGCTTGCTCCTTGGGTGGCGAGTGGCGGACGGGTGAGTAATGCATCGGGATCTACCCTGACGTGGGGGATAACCTCGGGAAACCGGGACTAATACCGCATACGTCCTACGGGAGAAAGCGGGGGACCTTTTAGGCCTCGCGCGGCAGGACGAACCGATGTGCGATTAGCTAGTTGGCGGGGTAATGGCCCACCAAGGCGACGATCGCTAGCTGGTCTGAGAGGATGATCAGCCACACTGGGACTGAGACACGGCCCAGACTCCTACGGGAGGCAGCAGTGGGGAATATTGGACAATGGGCGCAAGCCTGATCCAGCAATGCCGCGTGTGTGAAGAAGGCCTTCGGGTTGTAAAGCACTTTTATCAGGAGCGAAATCTGCATGCTTAATACGTGTGCAGTCTGACGGTACCTGAGGAATAAGCACCGGCTAACTTCGTGCCAGCAGCCGCGGTAATACGAAGGGTGCAAGCGTTAATCGGAATTACTGGGCGTAAAGGGTGCGTAGGCGGTTCGTTAAGTCTGTCGTGAAATCCCCGGGCTCAACCTGGGAATGGCGATGGATACTGGCGAGCTAGAGTGTGTCAGAGGATGGTGGAATTCCCGGTGTAGCGGTGAAATGCGTAGAGATCGGGAGGAACATCAGTGGCGAAGGCGGCCATCTGGGACAACACTGACGCTGAAGCACGAAAGCGTGGGGAGCAAACAGGATTAGATACCCTGGTAGTCCACGCCCTAAACGATGCGAACTGGATGTTGGTCTCAACTCGGAGATCAGTGTCGAAGCTAACGCGTTAAGTTCGCCGCCTGGGGAGTACGGTCGCAAGACTGAAACTCAAAGGAATTGACGGGGGCCCGCACAAGCGGTGGAGTATGTGGTTTAATTCGATGCAACGCGAAGAACCTTACCTGGCCTTGACATGTCCGGAATCCTGCAGAGATGCGGGAGTGCCTTCGGGAATCGGAACACAGGTGCTGCATGGCTGTCGTCAGCTCGTGTCGTGAGATGTTGGGTTAAGTCCCGCAACGAGCGCAACCCTTGTCCTTAGTTGCCAGCGAGTAATGTCGGGAACTCTAAGGAGACTGCCGGTGACAAACCGGAGGAAGGTGGGGATGACGTCAAGTCCTCATGGCCCTTACGGCCAGGGCTACACACGTACTACAATGGTCGGTACAGAGGGTTGCAATACCGCGAGGTGGAGCCAATCCCAGAAAGCCGATCCCAGTCCGGATTGGAGTCTGCAACTCGACTCCATGAAGTCGGAATCGCTAGTAATCGCGGATCAGCTATGCCGCGGTGAATACGTTCCCGGGCCTTGTACACACCGCCCGTCACACCATGGGAGTGGGTTGCTCCAGAAGGCGTTAGTCTAACCGCAAGGGGGACGACGCCCACGGAGTGGTTCATGACTGGGGTGAAGTCGTAACAAGGTAGCCGTATCGGAAGGTGCGGCTGGATCACCTCCTTTCGAGAACGACACGTCGCACCGATCGGTGCAAGACGTCCACACAAGACACCTGTACTTCACGCGAAGGGTTTGCTTACGCAACGTCCCTGTTGCGAAGAGCGAACATCAAGACCGGCCCTCCATGGCCGGACTCTTCACAACAGCCGCTTCGAACGAGGCTTACGGCCCCGTCAAGCGGGACCAGGTAGCTTGGCTCGCGGGTTCTGGGGTTCACCTTTCATGGGTCTGTAGCTCAGGTGGTTAGAGCGCACCCCTGATAAGGGTGAGGCCGGTGGTTCGAGTCCACCCAGACCCACCATGGGGCCATAGCTCAGCTGGGAGAGCACCTGCTTTGCAAGCAGGGGGTCGTCGGTTCGATCCCGACTGGCTCCACCACTCCAGTGGGCGCGTGAAGTATCAGCACACGAAAGATTTTGAAATCGACCGGCATTGAGGCCGGCACGATGTTCTTTGAAAACACGTAAACGAGTGACAAGCGTCTTGGTTCGAACCGAACCGAGGCAAGTGTTAAGGCACGAAACGAAGTAACTTGGCTGCCCCTGAGGAGGGGGCATGCCCCGAGGCGACTTGGGGTTATATGGTCAAGCGACTAAGCGTATACGGTGGATGCCTTGGCAGTCAGAGGCGATGAAGGACGTGGCAGCCTGCGAAAAGTGTCGGGGAGCTGGCAACAAGCTTTGATCCGGCAATGTCCGAATGGGGAAACCCACCGCGCAAGCGGTATCGCATGATGAATACATAGTCATGCGAGGCGAACCCGGGGAACTGAAATATCTAAGTACCCGGAGGAAAAGAAATCAACCGAGATTCCGTCAGTAGCGACGAGCGAACGCGGACTAGCCCAAAAGTATCTTGTGTTCTAGTCAAACGGCATGGAAAGGCCGGCCATAGATGGTGATAGCCCAGTCGACGAAAGGGCACTTGATATGAAATTGAGTAAGGCGGGGCACGTGAAACCTTGTCTGAACATGGGGGGACCATCCTCCAAGGCTAAATACTCCTGACTGACCGATAGCGAACTAGTACCGTGAGGGAAAGGCGAAAAGAACCCCGGAGAGGGGAGTGAAATAGACCCTGAAACCGTATACGTACAAGCAGTGGAAGCCCGCAAGGGTGACTGCGTACCTTTTGTATAATGGGTCAGCGACTTACTGTCTGTGGCAAGCTTAACCGTATAGGGGAGGCGAAGAGAAATCGAGTCTGAATAGGGCGCATAGTCTCAGGCAGTAGACCCGAAACCGAGTGATCTATCCTTGGCCAGGTTGAAGGTGCGGTAACACGCACTGGAGGACCGAACCCACATCTGTTGCAATAGATGGGGATGAGCTGAGGATAGGAGTGAAAGGCTAAACAAACTCGGAGATAGCTGGTTCTCCTCGAAAGCTATTTAGGTAGCGCCTCGGACGAATCTTCCTGGGGGTAGAGCACTGTTATGGCTAGCGGGTCATCGCGACTTAGCAAACCATGGCAAACTCCGAATACCAGGACAGACTATCCGGGAGACACACGGCGGGTGCTAACGTCCGTCGTGAAAAGGGAAACAACCCAGACCCGCAGCTAAGGTCCCCAAGTTCTAGCTAAGTGGAAAACGATGTGGAAAGGCATAGACAGCCAGGAGGTTGGCTTAGAAGCAGCCATCCTTTAAAGAAAGCGTAATAGCTCACTGGTCGAGTCGGTCTGCGCGGAAGATTTAACGGGGCTAAGCTAGACACCGAAGCTCGGGGTGCACAGCAATGTGCGCGGTAGAGGAGCGTTCCGTAAGCCTGTGAAGGTGGATTGTAAAGTCTGCTGGAGGTATCGGAAGTGCGAATGCTGACATGAGTAACGATAAGGGGGGTGAAAAGCCCCCCCGCCGAAAGCCCAAGGTTTCCTCGCGCAACGTTCATCGGCGCAGGGTGAGTCGGCCCCTAAGGCGAGGCAGAAATGCGTAGTCGATGGGAAGCGGGTTAATATTCCCGCACTTTTCTACAGTGCGATGTGGGGACGGAGAAAGTTAGGTCTACCGGGCGTTGGTTGTCCCGGGGAAAGGAGGTAGGCATGGATCTTTGGCAAATCCGGGATCCTTTATGCCGAGCACTTATGACGAGCCCTTTTGGGCGAAGTGACTGATACTACGCTTCCAGGAAAAGCCACTAAGCTTCAGCTGTAGAAGAACCGTACCGTAAACCGACACTGGTAGGCAGGGTGAGAATCCCAAGGCGCTTGAGAGAACTCGGGTGAAGGAACTAGGCAAAATGGCACCGTAACTTCGGGAGAAGGTGCGCCCATCAGTGTGGCTACATGCGTAGCTGAGCACCGATGGGTCGCAGTAACCTGGCCGCTGCGACTGTTTATCAAAAACACAGCACTCTGCAAACACGAAAGTGGACGTATAGGGTGTGACGCCTGCCCGGTGCTGGAAGGTTAATTGATGGGGTCAGCCGCAAGGCGAAGCTCTTGATCGAAGCCCCAGTAAACGGCGGCCGTAACTATAACGGTCCTAAGGTAGCGAAATTCCTTGTCGGGTAAGTTCCGACCTGCACGAATGGCGTAACGACAGCGGCGCTGTCTCCACCCGAGACTCAGTGAAATTGAATTCGCTGTGAAGATGCAGCGTTCCCGCGGCAAGACGGAAAGACCCCGTGAACCTTTACTATAGCTTTACACTGAACGTTGAGTTCTTCTGTGTAGGATAGGTGGGAGGCTTTGAAGTGCAGACGCCAGTTTGCATGGAGCCATCCTTGAAATACCACCCTGAAGTGCTTGACGTTCTAACCTCGGCCCGTTATCCGGGTCAGGGACCGTGTATGGTGGGTAGTTTGACTGGGGCGGTCTCCTCCCAAAGAGTAACGGAGGAGCACGAAGGTACGCTCAGCGCGGTCGGACATCGCGCACTGTGTGCAAAGGCATAAGCGTGCTTGACTGCGAGATCGACGGATCAAGCAGGTACGAAAGTAGGTCTTAGTGATCCGGTGGTTCTGTATGGAAGGGCCATCGCTCAACGGATAAAAGGTACTCCGGGGATAACAGGCTGATACCGCCCAAGAGTTCATATCGACGGCGGTGTTTGGCACCTCGATGTCGGCTCATCACATCCTGGGGCTGTAGCCGGTCCCAAGGGTATGGCTGTTCGCCATTTAAAGTGGTACGCGAGCTGGGTTCAGAACGTCGTGAGACAGTTCGGTCCCTATCTGTCGTGGGCGTTGGAGATTTGAGGGGGGCTGCTCCTAGTACGAGAGGACCGGAGTGGACGTTCCGCTGGTGTTCGGGTTGTCTCGCCAGAGGCATTGCCCGGTAGCTATGAACGGAAGTGATAACCGCTGAAAGCATCTAAGCGGGAAGCACGCCCCAAGATGAGATCTCCCGAGAGCTTGACTCTCCTGAAGGCACCATCAAGACCAGGTGGTTGATAGGCAGGATGTGGAAGCGCAGCAATGCGTTGAGCTTACCTGTACTAATGAGCCGTGCGGCTTGACCATATAACCCCAAGTGGCTTTGTTTGACGCAGGTCCCTCTGCGGAGCCACCGGCCATCCCTGGCCGGACTCTTCAAAGGAGCCGCCTCGAGCACTGTCTCGAAACGTTTGAATTTCACCTCGACGCTTGTCACTCGTTTACGATTTATCTCACGTGAGATCCCTCTCACGGAAAGAAGAGTCAACACCTCGCCATCCATGGCGGACTCTTCAACACCTCGAGGGATCTTTCGCGGAAGAGCCGGCCGTCAGGGCCGCCTCTTCAGAAACGTGGAGCTGGCGCACGCGCGCTGCTCCCACCCCTTCCCTGGCGGCCATAGCGGCGTGGTCCCACCTGATCCCATCCCGAACTCAGAAGTGAAACGCGCATGCGCCGATGGTAGTGTGGCTTTGCCATGCAAGAGTAGGTCACCGCCAGGGGCTTTATCCCGAAACACCCTCACCGGCAACGGTGGGGGTTTTTCTTTTCTGCCGCCGCCACCGCCGCCCGCAACCTGCAACAGGTCACCGCCAGGGAGCTCGTTCTCGAGGTGGACCTGCGCTCGGGTGACCCTGCGACAGCCACCGGCCAAGAGCCGCATTGCGTCAAGGTCATGCGGCAGCGATCGCCTATGATGGCCAGGTCACGCGCCAGCGCGCGGGCGAGGCGGAGGGATGGCTTTTGTTTGTCCATGTGGAAACGCGCCGCCGGCCGCGCTGGCATTGGGCGACCGTGCTGCTGGTCAGTCTGTGTGTGGTCTGTTTCGTCGGATTGGCAATGATCCCGGCGCCGCAGCGCATCGCGCTGCTGCTGCAGTGGGGTACGGTGCCGGCGAACATCTTCGATGCGCACGAGCCATTGCTGCCGCAGCTGACCGATCCGGCGCTGCTGCGGCTGTTCACGGCGCTCTTCATCCACGTCACCTGGCTGCATCTGCTGGGCAACCTGCTGTTCCTGGTGATCTTCGGCTTGCCCGGTGAGCGTGCGCTGGGATCGTTGCGCTTCCTGGTGCTGTTCGTCATCGGCGGCGTGGTGGCCAACCTGATCGGGGCGCTGTCGCTGGCCGGCGTGCGCCTGCCGATCATCGGCTGCAGCGGTGCGGTATCGGCGGTGGTGGGCGCCTACGTGGCGCTGTTTCCGCGGGCACGCCTGGGCCTGGTGTTGCCGCTCGGCCTGTACTTGCAGTTCGTGCGCGTGCCGGCCTTCCTGCTGATCGGCATGTGGGTGCTGCTGCAATTGCTGTTCAGCTATGCCGGGCCCAGCTATGGTGCCTACGTGTGGTGGGCGCACATCGGCGGTTTCGTGTTCGGCGTGGGGTTTGCGCTGTTCTCGCGCGAGGCGATCGCCAGGCGCTTGCGCGGCTGATGGCGGCTCAGTCGCCGGCCCAACCGTGCAGATGGGCGAAGCGGCGCAACAATCGGCGCGCGATCGGGGTGGCGGCCACGTCACTGAAGATGCGCGCGGCGTCGGCACCTTCGCGATGCAGGTCGTGGCGCTTGCGCCGGATGTAGGCGCGCATCACCTCGGCGTTGAACTCGGGATGAAACTGGACGCTGATCGCGTTCGGCCCGTAGCGTAGCCACTGGTGCGGGTCGCGTGCCGAGCTGGCCAGGATCTGCGCCCCCGCGGGCGGCTCCAGCACGCTCTGCTCGTGCGTGGTGTGCGCGCGAAAACTGGCGGGGAGGCCAGCGCCCAGCGGGTCGTGCGCCTGCCCTGCGCTGACCCCGATCGACTGGGTGCCGATCTCACGCCCGCCGGGCAGGTAATCGACCCGTCCACCCAACGCGTGCGTCATCAGCTGGTGGCCGTAGCAGACGCCGAACAAGGGCACCTCGGCGTCCATCGCGTCGCGGATCCAGCCGGCGGTCGCTTCGCTCCAGGGTAGTTTCTCGGTGACCATCGCGGCCGAGCCGGTGACGATGGCGCCGGCCACCTCGCCCGCCGCCGGCAGCGTTTCGCCGGCCGCCACGTCGACGATGCGCAGGCGCTCCGGGCGCAGTCCGGCGGCGAGGCGGAACCAGTGCGGAAAATCGCCGTGGCGCGCACGGATGCTGTCCGGCGCCCGGCCGGTACGGATGATCAGGACGGGTTTCATGCGGTGTCTCGGGGGAGGTTTGACGCGCTAGTGCGGATCATCGGCCAAGGCGTCGATCGGTGGCAACACGGTCAGCACTTCCTGCACCGTGGTCAGTCCGGCGGCGACCTGGTCGGCGGCGGAGATGCGCAGCGGGCGCATGCCCTCGTCCAACGCAGCCTGGCCGAAGCCGCTGAGGTCGAGTTCGGCCGAGATCATGCCGCGCAGATGCGGCGAGAGCTTCATCATCTCGTAGATGCCGGTGCGGCCCATGAAGCCGGTGTTGCGGCATTCCAGGCAGCCGACCGCCCGGTACACCTGCGCCGGCACCGGCATCGCCCAGCCGCGGGTCAGCACGTTCCACGCCAGCGGGTCCTGGGTGGTGGCCTGCTTGCAATGCGGGCACAGCGTGCGCACCAGGCGTTGCGCCACCACGCCGGTGAGGGTGGACTGGATCAGGTAGTGCGGCACGCCGAGATCGAGCAGGCGGGTGACCGCGCTGGGCGCGTCGTTGGTGTGCAGCGTGGACAGCACCAGGTGTCCGGTGAGCGAGGCCTGCACCGCCATCTGCGCGGTTTCCAGGTCGCGGATCTCGCCGACCATGATGATGTCCGGGTCCTGCCGCAGCAGCGTGCGCACACCGGCGGCGAAATCGAGGTCGATCGCCGCGTGCACCTGCATCTGGTTGAACTCCGGCGAGACCATCTCGATCGGGTCCTCCACGGTGCACACGTTGAGTTCTGGCGTGGCCAGGTGCTTGAGTGTGGAATACAGCGTGGTGGTCTTGCCCGAGCCGGTGGGGCCGGTGACCAGCACGATGCCGTGCGGGCGCTCGACCATGTTGCGCCAGTTCTCCGCCTCGCTCGGCGAGAAACCCAGCTGGGCGAAATCCTTCACCACCAGATCCGGATCGAAGATGCGCATCACCACCTTCTCGCCGAAGGCGGTGGGCATGTTCGAGATGCGCAACTCCACCTCGCGCCCGGAGGCAGAGCGCGTCTTGATGCGGCCGTCCTGCGGCCGGCGCTTCTCGGCCACGTCCATGCGGGCGAGGATCTTGATGCGTGCGGTCACTGCGGTCATCACCGGCGCCGGCAACTCGAACACTTTCTGCATGACGCCGTCGATGCGGAAGCGGATGTAGCCGGTCTCGCGTCGTGGTTCCAGATGAATGTCCGAGGCGCGCTGCTCGAAGGCGTACTGCAGCAGCCAGTCGACGATGTGCACCACATGGCGATCGTCGGCGCCGACCTCGCCGCTCTTGCCCAGCTCCACCAATTGCTCGAAGTTGAGGATCGCCGAGGAGCTGTCGCTGCCGGTCTTGGCGTCCTGCGCCAGCTGGATCGAGCGCTGGACGCCGTAGAACTCCTGCTGGTAGCGGTTGATGTCGATCGGGCTGGCCACGACGCGTTTGATGTCCCGCCGCAGCATGTGGGCCAGGTCGGGCGCCCAGGCGTCGTCGAACGGTTCGCTGGTGGCGAACGTCACCTCGCCCACGGTCGCCGCGATCGGCAGGATGCGGTGCCGTTTCGCGTAGGCCAGGCTCACCACCTGGGTGACCGTGGCTGCGTTGATCTTCATCGGATCGATCTTGAGGTACGGCAAGCCGGCATGGCCAGCCAGCCACTCGGCCAGCGTCTCCAGGCTCAATGGCCGGCCGGGCTCGCGCTGGTTGATCAACTTGGCGTTGGCGATCACCACCAGCGGGTGCAGCTCCACCGTGCTGCGGCCGGCGCGCGCGCCCATGCGCACGTTCTTCGCATCCTCGGCGAGCGCGTAACCGTCGACCACCAGCGCGGCCAGCACCTCGTCCAGTTCGAGTCGGCCACGACGGCCGAGCAGCGAGGCAATTTGTGGCGATGCAGCCATCCGGCAAGTGTCCTGTGCAAGGCTCCGCCAGCCGGAAATTCCAGCCGCAAAGCGAGCTGCGGCTATACTAACGCGCTTTAACCCAGGTCACGGAAAGCCATGTCCGCGCGCACCTTCCAGGATGTGATCCAGACCCTCAACCGCTACTGGGCGGCGCAGGGTTGCGTACTGCTGCAGCCGCTGGACACCGAAGTGGGCGCCGGTACGTTCCATCCGGCCACCTTCCTGCGTGCGCTCGGCCCGGAGCCCTGGTCGGCCGCTTATGTGCAGCCGTCGCGTCGCCCCACCGACGGCCGCTACGGCGAAAACCCGAACCGCCTGCAGCACTACTACCAGTACCAGGTAGTGATGAAACCGAACCCGGAGAACATCCTGGAGTTGTACATCGGCTCGCTGAAGGAGCTCGGCCTCGACCCGCTGGTGCACGATCTGCGCTTCGTCGAGGACAACTGGGAATCACCCACGCTGGGTGCCTGGGGACTGGGTTGGGAGGTGTGGTTGAACGGCATGGAGGTCACCCAGTTCACCTACTTCCAGCAGGCCGGCGGCATCGAGTGCCGGCCGGTCACCGGCGAGATCACGTATGGCCTGGAGCGCCTGGCCATGTACCTGCAAAACGTGGATAGCGTTTTTGACCTGGTCTGGACTGACGGCCCGCGCGGCACCGTCACCTACGGCGATGTGTTCCACCAGAACGAAGTCGAGCAGAGCACCTACAACTTCGAGCACGCCAACGTGGCCGAGCTGCTGCGCTGGTTCGACGTCTGCGAGGGCGAGGCGAACAAGCTGGTGGCGGCCAACCTGCCGCTGCCCGCCTACGAGCAGGTGATGAAGGCCAGCCACACCTTCAACCTGCTCGATGCGCGCCGCGCGATCAGCGTCACCGAGCGCCAGCGCTACATCCTGCGCGTGCGCGCGTTGTCGCGCGCCGTCGCCGAGGCCTACGTGGCGCAACGCGAGAAGCTGGGCTTTCCCGGCCTCAAGCACGCTGGTGCCCACCAGGAGCAGGCCGCATGAACGCCGGCAAGTCGCTGTTGATCGAACTGGGCACCGAGGAACTGCCGCCGCGCGCACTGGACGAGCTGTCCGCCGCATTCCTGCGCGGCATCGTGGGCGGGCTGGCCGCGCGCGGCGTCAGCGCCGGGCTGGACCAGGCGGTGGCCTACGCCTCGCCGCGCCGGCTGGCGGCCTTCATCCCTGCGGTGGCGGCGGCGCAGCCGGCGCAATCCATCGAACGCCGCGGCCCCGCGGTGGCCGCCGCGCTCGACGCCGAAGGGCGGCCGTCGAAGGCCCTGCTTGGTTTCGCGCACTCATGCGGCGTCGACGTCGGCCAGCTGGAGAAGCTCGAAACCGACAAGGGCGCGTGGTTCGTCTGGCGTGCGGTCAGGCCGGGCCAGTCGCTGGCGGCCCTGCTGCCGGGGATCATCGACGAGGCGCTCAAGGCGCTGCCGATCCCGCGCCCGATGCGCTGGGCCGACCACGACTACAGTTTCGTGCGCCCGGTGCACTGGCTGGTGATCCTGCACGGCGCCGACATCGTCGACGGCCAAGTGCTGGGCCTGGCCAGCGGGCGCAAGTCGCGCGGCCACCGTTTCATGCATCCGCAACCGGTGCACGTGGCCGACGCCGACGGCTGGCTCGACGCGATGCGCGCCGCAAAGGTGCTGGCCGATCCGCGCGAGCGGCGTCAGCGCATCCACCAGCAGATCGAGCTCGCCGCGCAAGGCACCGGCGGCACGCCGCAACTGGATGACGCGCTGCTGGACGAGCTGGCCAACCTCACCGAATGGCCGGTGGCGATCGCCTGCACCTTCGAGCGCCGCTTCCTGGAAGTGCCTGCCGAGGCACTGGTCACCACCATGGTGGCGAACCAGAAATTCGTGCCGGTGTTCGACGCCGAGGGCAAGCTGACCGAACACTTCATCGGCATCGCCAACATCGAGAGCAAGGACCCGGTCGAGATCCGCCGTGGCTACGAACGGGTGATCCGGCCGCGTTTCGCCGACGCCAAGTTCTTCTGGGACGAGGACCTCAAGACGCCGCTGGCCAGCTACCAGGAGCAGCTGAAAAACGTCACCTACCAGCAGGCGCTGGGCAGCCAGTGGGACAAGAGCGTGCGCGTGGCCGAACTGGCGCGGGTGGTGGCCAACCGGGTCGGCGTCGATGCGGCGCTGGCGACGCGCGCCGCCAGCCTGGCCAAGTGCGACCTGCTGACCCGCATGGTCGGCGAGTTTCCCGAGCTGCAGGGCGTGATGGGGCGCTATTACGCCGTCCATGACGGCGAACCGCCGGCGGTGGCCGAGGCGCTGGACAGCCACTACCAACCGCGCTTCGGTGGCGACCGCATCGCCGCGGACCCCCTGGGTCAGGTGCTGGCGGTGGCCGAGCGGCTCGATACCCTGGCCGGCATCTTCGCCATCGGCATGAAACCCGGTGGCAACAAGGACCCGTTCGCGTTGCGCCGCGCGGCGCTGGGCCTGGCGCGTACCCTGATCGAGGGCGGCCTGGAACTGGACCTGCGCGCGAGTTTCATCGAGGCGCTGGAGCAGTTGCCCGATGCCGCGCTGGCGGCCGGCCTCAAGCCCGGCAAGGACGGCAAGCCGCCGGCGCTGCAGGCGGGCGCGCGGCGCGCGATCCTGCTGGAGGAGCTGCTCGACTTCGTGCATGAGCGCCTGCGCGGCTACTACGCCGAACAGGGCTTCGAACACGGGGCCTTCGAAGCCGTGCTGGCGGTGCAGCCGGCCAGCCTGGCCGACTTCGACCGGCGCCTGCGTGCGGTGGTCGAGTTCGGCCGCCGGCCCGAGGCGGTGAGCCTGGCGGCAGCCAACAAGCGCGTCGCCAACATCCTGCGCAAGCAGGCCGAGGAGGCCGGTGCGCCGCCGATCGGGCGGACGGTCGACCCGGCCTGTTTCGAGGCGGAGGCGGAGCGCGACCTGGCCGATGCGCTGGCCGCCGCGCGGCAGGACAGCGCCGCGGCTGAGGCCGCCGGCGATTACGCTGCCGTGCTGGCCCGCCTGGCACAACTGCAGGTGCCGGTGGATGCGTTCTTCGACAACGTGCTGGTGAACGCCGAAGACCCCGCCGTGCGGGCCAACCGCCTGGCGCTGCTCAATCAGTTGAAGAGCCAGTTCAGCACCGTGGCTGACATCGCCCTGCTCTGACGCCGAACCGCGGAACGGGCGAACGCCCACCCCGCGGGAGTGCGCCCGGATCTCAGGCCGTGGTGGAGGCCAGGCGATCCTTGCGCAGGCGCTGGGCGAGGTGGCGGTTGAACGCCATCATCGCGCCGGCGTCCACGTTGACGCCGCCCGGGCCGAGGATCTCGTACAGCTCGGTGAGCAGGTCGGTGTTCTCGGCCAGGCCCAGCGGGCTGCCGGCCAGTTCCAGTTCCGATTGCAGCATCTGCATCGCCGTGTTCAGGCGCTGCGGGTCCAACCCCTGCATCTGCGCGGACAACGGCAGACGGGTGACCGTACCGGATTTGGCGTGGACGCGTTGGGTGCGCACGACCTGGCTGCTGTGCTGGTCGTCCTGCATGGTCGGGGTCGGGTCGATCTGGATGCCGCCCTCGCCGGCCACCAGCCATACCAGCGAGATGCCCAGCGTGCGCGCCAGGGTGACGCAGCGTGCGCGCGAGGGGTCGGTATTGCCGTCGCGCCAGCTGCGCACCACGCCTTCGGAGAAGCCGCACATGCGGGCGATCTCGGTGGCGCTGCCGACGCGCTGGATCAGCAGCCGGATGCGGTCGGCGAAGGTGCCGCCGGAAACCTGGGGAGAGGACTTGCTCATGGGAGTGGCCGTGTCGGTAGGGTAGGAGACTGCACCGGGGCGCAAGATTTCGGGGACGATCGCCGCGGCGGGAAAACCGGGTCGTCCACGCAGCATTTTGCGCCCGCCGCCGGTGCCGTGCCAAGCCGTCGATCCCGAACCCGCGCCGGCAACCAGGTTGCGACCGCGCGAATGGCGGGGAGTTTCATGCCATGCCGATCTTTCGTCCGGTGCGCCGCAGCTGCTACCGTCGCCCGGTCGCCGCCGGCCGTGGTGGCGCCGGGGACCCATCACAGGACAAGGCATGAGCCAATTCGGATTGCTCGGCAAGCGGCGTTTCGCGCCGTTCTTCTGGACCCAGGCGCTGGGCGCCTTCAACGACAATGCGTTCCGCAATGCGCTGGTGATGCTGGTGGCGTTCCAGATGGGGCTGGACGACCGCACCGTCGGGATCTACACCAACCTGGCGCCGGCACTGTTCATCATCCCGTTCTTCCTGTTTTCCGCCACCGCCGGCCAGCTGGCGGAGAAGTACGAGAAGAGCCGCATCATCCGCTACGTGAAGCTGTTCGAGATCGCGGCGATGACGCTGGCCGCGTACGGCTTCTACACCCACCACACCTCGCTGCTGCTGGTGGTGCTGTTCATGATGGGCATGCACTCGACCATGTTCGGGCCGATCAAGTACGCGATCCTGCCGCAGGCACTGAAGAACGAGGAACTGGTCGGCGGCAACGGCCTGGTCGAGATGGGCACGCAGATGGCGATGCTGGTGGGCATGATCGCAGGCAACTCGCTGATGCTGGTGGCCGGCGTGGGGCCCATGCTGGCCTCCGGCGCGACCATCGCGGTGGCGGTGGCCGGCTATCTGGCCAGCCGGCGCATTCCGGCCGCGCCGGCGACCGCGCCCGACCTGAAGTTCAACTGGAACCCGTTCAGCGAGACCGTCCGCGTGCTGGGCATCACCCGCGCCGATCGCGCGGTGTTCAACGCGGTGCTGGGCATCTCGTGGTTCTGGTTCTTCGGCACCGTGCTGATCGCGCAGTTGCCGATCTACACGCGCGAGACGCTGGGCGGCGACGGCTCGGTCAACACGCTGGTGCTGACCCTGTTCTCGATCGGCACCGGCGTCGGCGCGCTGCTGTGCGAGAAGCTGTCCGGCAAGCGGGTGGAGATCGGCCTGGTGCCGCTGGGCGCGTTCGGCCTCACCGTGTTCGGCATCGACCTGTACCTGGCCCGGCACGGGCTTGCGGCCACGCGCGGGCTGGACTGGCTGGCGTTCCTGCACGGCGCCGGCAGCTGGCGCATCGTGCTCGACCTCACCGCGATCGGCGTGTTCGCCGGCTTTTACGTGGTGCCGCTGTTTGCCTTCGTGCAGTCGCGCACGCCGCGCGAGCGGCTGTCGCGGGTGATCGCCGGCAACAACATCATCAATGCCTTGCTGATCGTGCTGGCCGCGGTGTTCGGGCTGGTGCTGGGCCGGCTGGGCATGGACGCGGCCACCATCTTCCTGCTGGCCGCCCTGCTCAACGTGCTGGTGGCGGTGTACATCTTCACCCTGGTGCCCGAGTTCCTGATGCGCTTCATCACCTGGGTGCTGGTGAACACGCTGTACCGGGTGCGCGTCGACGGCATGCAGCATCTGCCCGAGGAAGGTCCGGCGCTGCTGGTGTGCAACCACGTCAGCTTCATGGACCCGCTGCTGCTGATGGCCAACCTGCGGCGGCCGGCGCGCTTCGTGATGTATTACCGGATCTTCCACACCCCGCTGCTGCGTTTCGTGTTCCGCACGGCCAAGGCGATTCCGATTGCCGGGCAAAAGGAAGATCCGGTCGTGCTGCAGCAGGCGTACGACGCGATCGACGCGGCGCTGGCCGACGGCGAGCTGGTATGCATCTTCCCCGAGGGCGGCCTGACCGGCGATGGCGAGATCGCGCCATTCCGGCCAGGGCTGGAGAAGATCCTGGCCCGGCGCCCGGTGCCGGTAGTGCCGCTGGCGCTGCGGGGGTTGTGGGGCAGCGTGTGGAGCCGGCGCGACACCCGGCTCGGCCGCCTGCGCCTGCCGCGGCGCTTCCGGGCGCGGGTGGAACTGGTCGTGGATGCGCCGGTGCCGCCGCAGGCGGCCAGCGCCGCATCGCTGGAAGCCAGGGTTCGCGAATTGCGCGGGGAGCTTGCCTGAGCGCGGCGGGGCAAGCGGCGGGCAGTGCCCGCCCTGCCTTGGCGTAGCTGGTCCAAGCCGGCCCCGCCCGCCGGCTTCAGCTCACCCAGCTGCCGATCACCAGCAAGGCGATCACGCTGAGCCAGGCCAGCAAGGCGCGCAGCAAGGCGCCGCGCAGGCGTCGCAGCTCGTCCAGCGGATCGCTGTGCTCCTCGGCATAGCCGTCGCCGGCCTCGATGTCGATGCGCACGTCGGCTTGCGCCGCGGCGCCGAGAAAGCCGGGGCCGCGCTGATACCAGCTGGTCGGCGTGGCCTGGATGTGCCAGCGCCGCCACGCCTCGATCACCGCATCCCAGTGGCCGACCACGGCCAGGGTGAAGGTCAGCACTTGGGCCGGCAACCAGTCCAGCGCGTTGGCGAGGTAGCGGGCGGCATGCTGGCTGTCGCCGTCGAGCGCCAGCGAGTCGTCGCGCCCCAGCGTCTGCGCCAGCCGGTACAGCAGCGCGCCGACCGGGCCGAGCAGGAAAAACCACAGCAGCACCGCGAAGCGTCGGCGCAACGCTGCATAGACGATCGCCTCGCCCAGCGCCGGGGCGTGCCAGCGCACCGGGCGCCCGTCGTCGGACAGCCGTTGCGCCGCCGCCTCGCGGCTGACGTCGTCGGGCGCGGCGAGGATCGCCTCCAGGTCACGCTCGAACTCGCGTGGACCGAAGCAGTAGATCAGCACCACCACGGAGAACAGCAGCGGCAGCAACTCGCCCAGTACGGTGTGCCCGAACAGCCACACCAGCAGTGCGCACAGCAGCAGCGGCGGGGCCAGCGCCAGCACCACGCGGCCGGCGCCACTGGTGTCGGACAACTGCGCCACCCAGCGCCGGAACAGGCCGTCGCGGCGCCAGCTGGCCAGTTGCGGCGAGACATGCAGCAGGCCAAGGGCGATCAGGGCAACGAGCAGACGGATGGCCATGGTGACGCACTCCCGGACAATGGCCGCATTGTAACGAGCGCGTGTGCAGCCCGCTGGCGCTCGCCGCTCAGCCGGGCCCGCAGTGGTAGCGCTCGGCGGTGCGTTCGACGTCGGTGGAGCTGATGTGCCGGGCCAACTGCTCGGCCGGCGTCATGCCGCGCCAGACCTCCACGTCCATGCAGTGCGGGTCGACCACGCCGAACAGCGCCTGCACCATGCGCACGGCGCCGCCGACGCCCTGCATGCGCGGGTCGACCATGCGGAAACCCTCCACGATCGGCGTCGAGGAGCCGGGCAGGCGGACCGGGCGCGGCATGGACATCCCGCCGCGCAGAAGATTGCCGCCGGCGACGTAACCGGGTACGTCGGCTTTGGTGGTGATCGCGCTGCGCTCGCGCGCCGGTGACGTCGCCGGCAGCGGTGTGGGCGTCGGTGACGTGACGATGCCTCGGGGCGGCGGAGGGCGCCGTACCGAAGGACGCCGCGATGGCCGCCTGGGCGGTGCGGCCGTGGCCACCACCGTCAGCAACCGGAGGGTGAGCGGCGTCGATGGCGGATGGCGCCAGAGTGCGGCGGGCCGCCAGACGCGCGGGCTGGCATGGAAACAGACCAGCCATGCCGCCAGATGCACGCCGATCACCGCCACGTGGATGGCGACGCGCCCGCTCGATGCGCGCATCGCTGCCGGAAAGCGGTGAGTCGGGTGCATGGGAGAGGTCCATCCGTGGCCGGGTACCCGGACAACGACCCGCGCGCCGCGATGGAGTTCCGCCGGAAGGGATCAGGCGACGGGCGCGACGGCGGTCAACGCGTCCAGGTCCAGTCCGGCGCGCCCGTGCAGCCAGTGCGCCAGCAGCCGGTAGGACACCGACAAGCGTGTGGACGGCAGGAAGCTGCCGTCGGCGATGCCGTCGACGATCTGCTGCGGGGTGAACCAGCGCGCATCCTCCAGTTCGAGGTCGCGCATGCGGATCTCGCGCGATACCGCGGTGGCGATGAAGCCGACCATCAGTGACGCCGGCATCGGCCACGGCTGCGAGGAGTGGTAGCGCACCTCGTCCACGATCACGCCCGATTCCTCGGCCACCTCGCGGCGCACGGCATCTTCCAGCGCCTCGCCCGGCTCGACGAAGCCGGCCAGGGTGGAATAGCGGTGCGGCGGCCAGCCGGGCTGGCGGCCCAGCAGGCAGGCGCCGTCGTGCTCCACCAGCATGATTACCGCCGCATCGGTGCGCGGGAAATGCAGTCGCGCGCAATCGGGGTTGCGGCATTGCGCCCGATGCCCGGCGGCCACCAGCTGCAACGGCCCGCCGCAGTACGCGCAGAACTGCGTCTCACGTTGCCAGTGCGACAGCCCCTTGGCATAGGCGAACAGGCCGGCCTCGTCCGCAGGCAGCAACAGGCCGGCGCTGCGCAGGCTCATGCGGCGTGCGTCCAGCGCGGTTTCCAGCGCGTCGCCCTGCTCGCGATCGCTCACTACCAGCAGGAAGTGCGGCCGCCCGTGCGCGATGCCGAGCAAGCTGGCACGCGTGTCGGCCAGCCATTGCGTACGTTCGGCGGCGGTGAGCCAGCGCAGCGCGTCGTCGTCGCGGCGGAGATAGGCCTCGCCGGTGGCATCCAGCAGCAGGTAGCGAGCCGTGTCGGCGCGTGCCTGCGCGGCCACCCACGTCGCCTCGTCGCGATGCTCGGCCATGCGGTCGAGCACCAGGCTCAGGCCGGCGAAGGTGTTGGGGCGCGGCAGCCTGGCCTGGTCCATGGCGAGGAGGTCAGGCGGTGAAGGAGGAGCCGCAGCCGCAGGTGGTCTTCGCGTTCGGATTGCTGATCACGAACTGCGCGCCGCTGAGGTTCTCGGCGTAGTCGATCTGCGCGCCGGTGAGGTACTGCAGCGACAGCGGATCGCACAGCAGCGTGACGCCCTCGCGCTCGACCGCCAGATCGTCCTCGGCCTGTGCCTCGTCGAAGGTGAAGCCGTACTGGAACCCCGAGCAGCCGCCACCGGAGATATACACGCGCAGCTTCAGCTGCGGATTGCCTTCCTCGGCAATCAGCTCATGCACCTTGTGCGCGGCGGCCGCGGTGAACTCCAGCGGAGCGCCGCCGCTGCGGTAATCGGGGATTGCGACGATGGTTTCCATGGCGATCTGAATGGGGATGAAGGCGGACAGATGCAAGCATAGCGCGTCAGGCCGGCAAGGCTTCCTCGTCGCTGCCGGTGGCGTCGGTCGCCGGCGCCGCCAGCGCGCGCTGCGCCGGCTCGGCCTGGCGCGCCATGTGCCCGTTGACCTGGGCGCCGGCAGCCATTTCCAGCGTGTGGTAGCGCAGGTCGCCGTCGATGCGCGCCAGCGGCGCCAGCTCCAGCCGCACGCTGATGTACACGTCGCCGGTGATGTGCCCGTTGATCACCGCCTGCGGCACGCGCACCTCGCCCTCCACCTCGCCATGCTCGCTCAGAGTGAACATGGCATCGTCGCCCTCGGCCAGCACGGTGCCTTCGATGCGTCCGTCCAGGTGCAAGGCGCCGCTGAAGCGCAAGTCGCCGCGGATCACCGTGCCGCGGGCGATCAGGCTGGTTTCGGAACTGCCGCGGTTGCGGTCGCTGCGTCTACGGTTGAGCATCTCGGTCTCCCTCGGCGGTGGTGATGTTGCCGGACAAGGCGGCGCTCCACGCCACGGTGCGGCTGAAGGTCTCGCCGCTGGCCGGATCGACGCGGATGCGCAGCCGTGTCGGCCGGAAATCCGCGGGCAGCACGATCGTGCCCTGCAACTGCTGGAAATAGGTGAAGCGGAACGGCAGGCCGTCCTTCTGCGCGCCGTCGCCCAGCGCCGGCCAGTCCAGCGTCACGACCTTGTCCTTGCGCATGCCCTCCACGCTGACCGTGGCATGGCCGTTGACCTCGGCGCCGCGCTTGGCGTTCTGGGTCAGGCTGAGGATCAGCGTCCAGCCGCGCGAACCGGCGATCGGCTGCAGCTTCACCTCCTGCAGCTTGAGGCCCTGGCGCTGATCGTTGCCGGCGACCAGGCGCGAATAGAACCCGAGGTCCGAACGCAGCGCACTCAACTCCTTCTCGCGCTGCGCGAGAGTGCCGCGCAAGGCGCTGGTGGCCACCTCGTTGACCTGGCCGGCGCGCTGCAGGTTCGCCACCTGCTGCTTGAGATCGTCGACCTCGGCCAGCAGCGCACGCTGCTGCTTGTGGTCGACTACTGCCGGCGTGCCGCGCACGCCCAGCACATGCACCGCCGCGCCCACCGCCAGCAGGCTGGCCAACCACGCCAAACCCCACCCCAGGCGGCGCCAGCGATGGCCGACGTCGTCGTGCCTGCGCACCACGAGACGCGGAGGTGGTCGTGAACCCATGGGAGGACGTTCCCGGAAAACCCGAGGTATAGCCCGGGCGTGACGAAAGCGTCAAGGAACGGGCGCACGCCCGCGCGGACGCGCCGTGGCGGCGTGCGCGCTGCGCGACCGGCGTCAGCTCTGCATCTTGCTCTGCAGATAGCGTTCCGCGCCGATGTCCTTGATCAGGTTGAACTGGGTTTCCAGCCAGTCGATGTGTTCTTCCTCGTCATGCAGGATGTGCTTGAACAGATCGCGGCTGATGTAGTCGGCGATGCCTTCGCTGTAGGCGATTGCTTCGCGCAGGTCGACGGTGGCGGCCAGCTCCAGGTCCAGGTCGCCCTGCAGAGCTTCCACCGGATGCTCGCCGATGCGCAGCTTGCCCAGCCGCTGCAGGTTGGGCAGCCCGTCGAGGAACAGGATGCGCTCGATCAGCCGATCGGCGTGTTTCATCTCGTCGATCGACTCCTTGTATTCGTGCTCGGCCAGCTCGGTGTAGCCCCAGTTCTTGTACATCCGGGCATGCAGAAAATACTGGTTGATCGCGGTCAGCTCGTTGTAGAGCACCTTGTTGAGAAACTCGATGACCTTGGCATCACCCTTCATGGCCTTTCCTCCATCGCGACGGACCCACGGACTATACAAACTCCGCGACGGTCAGGACGGAAATGAGAATGCCAATGGTTTGCCGCCGGGCGCGAAGCCCGAGGTCGGCTCAGGCGGCGACGAGCGGAAGCTGGCAGAGCACCTGCCGGCGAGCCTGCTCGAAGGTGGCGCGGGCTTCGTCGCCGCAGCAGCCGCAACAGTCCGAACAGCCGGTGCGCGCCTGCAATTCGGCAAAAGTCTGCACGCCATCGGCCGCTTCGCGGCGGATGTCGTGGTCGGTGACGGCATTGCACATGCAGACGTACATGACGCATATGAGAACGCGAATGCGAACGATTGTCAACAATCGACTGGGCGGGGCGGTCGTCCGTTCAGCGCGTCGGTCTTGCCCGCCGCGTGGGCCCTCCGCTCACGGCTTGATCGCGGTCACCACGCCGCCGATGGAATACACGCGGACCCCGGCCGTGGGGAATACGTACAGCCGCAACGCCACGCCGTCGGCCTGACTCACCACGATCTGGTCCACCTCGCCAAAGCGGGCCAGCATGGTGCACTGGCGGAAGGCCTCATCGCTCATGCCCACCGTGGGCAGCTTCGCCAGTTCGCCGCCGCAGTCCTGCTCCTGTTGTTCGATCGCCTGGCCAAGCTTTGCGGCCGATACCGCATTGCCGTGCTCGGCCTGTGCCTGCATGCGCGCGGTGATCGCCCGGTCGCGCAACTCGCGCGCCATGCGGGACAGGCGCGGTTCCGGCTTGAACAAGCCGTGCATCTTCGACACCGGCGCCACCCGCGGCGGCTGCGTCTCGGGCAGGGTTCGCTGGATCATGCCCACGCCCAGCGCCTGCAACCGGTCGAGTTCGCGCTCCAGTGCCCGCTCGTCGTAAGCAGGCGGGGGCGGCACGGTCGATGATGCAGGCGCAGCCGGGACCGCGCCGTCGCAGGGATGGTCCTGGAACACGTCGCCCCGGCACTTGTAGACCGCGTCGTCCGCGCGGGCGGAAAACACGCCTGTCGCCGCCAGCAGCAGCGTGATCGTCCATCGAACCGTGGGCGTCATCCGATCACTCCCGTGCCTGGCTTGCGGGTTTGTCGCACTGCGTCGATGGCTTCGCCTGGATGCGCTCGAAACGGGTCGGTGCGCCATCGGTTTCGATCACCTGGAAGCGGCCGTCGCTTGCCTCCAGCATTGCGTTGACGTCGATCACGCCACTCCCGTCGGGCTGCCACACGATCTTGTCAGCCTGCACTTTCCAGCGGCCGGTAAAGCCGGCGGTCGAGCGCCGGTCGAACGCGCTGGGGGTCATCACGTAGCGACCGTCGTCGCGCAATTCGATGCGCCGCATGATGCCTTTGTGCGTGGACGACCACAGGCCGATGAGCCCGCATGGCCGTTGGCTCGGCGTCATCGCCACCTTGGCGGTCTCGCGTGCGGCCGCGCCCATGCGATCCCAGTCGGCCTTGGGCACGCGGTGCACGCAGGTCGACAGCGACAGCACCCACGGCATCAGCACGATGGCCAGCCCGCCATACACCAGCAACCGGGCGGCCAGCGAATAGCCGCCGCGCAAGCGCGGCCAGGCGACGCGGCGCAACAGTCGATAGGCCAGCCACGAACCCAGACAGGCGAGGATGACCCACTTGACGTTGCCGATGCCGTCCCAGCTGAAGTGCTGCTGTCCACGTGGCGCCGCCGCCTTCGCCACGGGCGCAGCAGCCGCGGGTGGCGGCGCGATCGGCTTGATCGCGACGGTGGGCGAGATGTAGCGATCGCCCGGCGGTGGCGGGGCAAAGCCGCGGCAGCTTGCCTGGCGATGGAAAAAGCCGGCGCCCGCTGCCAGCGTGTCGCGGCCCGGCCCCGCCACCACCACGGTGCCGTCATCGAGGACCGCCATAACGTGGCTGGTGCTGCCGAAGCCAGGGTCGGACAGCGCGAACACCCGCGCATCCGCCGGCCGATACAGCGCCACCGGATACGTCGAGATGGCGCAGCCATCAGGCAGGCGCTGCGCGTCGGCGCCCATCTGGCGCCCCATCAACACGTAATCCCACCAGCCGGTGCCGGCGTTCCACAGCATCGCGGTGGCCCGCCAACCATCGGCGTGCACGAAGCGGGCGCCAGCGTCGTTGATCTCGAAGCTTTCGCGTCCTGTCGGGTCGGTGATGGTGGCTAGCGGCTGCTGGCCGTGCACCGGCGCGCCGTAGGTGATCCCCTTGTCGTGCCAGTCGACGCGCCAGATCGTCCAGCGCGCCGTGTGCTCGTTCAGCACCGCGGCCTCGTGCATGTTGACCAGGGCAAACGCGCGCCCGTCCGGCAACAGGCCCAGTTGCGGCCGTGAATCGGCCAGGTATTGCAAGGTCGCGCCGCCGCAGCCGGACCAGCGGTTGATGGGAGCCGACCAGCGGTGACACTGCAACTCGTGCCGCGATTTCATCGTTACATACAGGACATCCCCCGACCGCAGCGCCAAGGCCGCGGGGTGTCCCGCCGAGTCCGCCTCCAGCGGGCCGGTGCTGCTTCAGCGATCGGTGCGCGCGTTCCAGATGCGCGCCACCGGCAGCCCGCGAAAATCGTCGGCGAGGTAGCCCACCATAATCACGCGATGCCCGGGCAGCGCGGCGATCGCGGGCGTCGATCGCCAAGCGGGCACGTCCGCAGCCGGTGTCTCGGGTGACCAGCGCAACACCCCGTTGGCGGTGAAGATCAACGCACTGCCATCGGATCGCGCCACCATGCCGAGCGGCTGCGGCGCGTCGTTGCCCACGCTGGGAGAAGTGGTTCCGGCAAGTTGCCAACCTTGCGAATGCGGATCCCACAACCACGCCCACGGCGAGGATTGTCCCTGGACCGGCTGCAGCCAGGTGCCGCCGGCGACCAGTACGGCACCGGAGGCCAGCCGCACCGCAGCGTGGCCGTACAGCCCCACCGGGAGCTCCGCGCCCTCGATCCATGCGCCGCTGCGCGGGTCCCATAGCTCCACCGAACGCAGCGGCCGGCCATCCTCGCCCATGCCGCCGGCCACCAGTACGCGGCCATCGGCGAGCAGGGTGGCGGTGTGCGCGTAGCGTGCCACGTGCATCGGTGGCAGCGTTCGCCAGGCCTGTCCGCGGGCGTCGAGCAGTTCGGCCGAAGCCAGCGGATGATTGGTGTCATCAAGGCCACCGAGCACCAGCACGCTGCCGTCGGACAGCGCCGTCGCGCTGTGCTTGGCCCGCGCGGTGGCCATCCTCGGTGCGGCAACCAGCTTGCCGCCTGCATAGCGCACCACGCTGGCAAGCACGCCGCTGCCATCGTGCGGCAACTGCGGATCGCTTTCGCCGCCGATCAGCAGCACGCTGCCATCGGGCATCCCCGTGGCGGTATGGAAGATGCGCGTCTGCGCCAACGCGGGCGCCGATTGCCACTGTCGTTTGAGCGGATCCCAGATCGACATGCCTGCATACGGCGGATACGGCGCCGAATCGTTCAAGGCCTGCGCCACGTCGCACAGGCCGCCGGCGATCAGCAGCCGGCCGTCGGCCAGCACGGTGCTGGTGTGCAGGTAGACATGGCCGTCCGGACACTGCGGCGCGCGCGGTACGCGCACCCAGCCCCCGGCGGCGGGATCGTAGAGCTTGGGCGAAGGGTCCGGCCCGCTTTCCATGCCGTGACGCAGGCGCAAGGCGTCGTTCTGGTCCTGTTCGGCGCGCCACTCGTTGGCGGACATGCCGTAGCCGTAGGCAAGGACGCTGCCGTCGGACAGCACGTCCACCGTGCCTCCGCGCAGCGGTGTCAGGTAACCGCCAAACGGTTGCAGGTGGCCCGCCGTGGGATGCCATTGCGCGGACACTGGGCCTGCGCTGAGCACGCCGGCGAGGAGCAGCATCAGAAAGGCGAACCGGCCCATCACGGAGGGCAGCCCTGCAGGCGGGCGCGATCGCCGTACCAGCGCAGATCCGAGAGAGACTTGCGGCGCCGCGCTTCGATGGCGCGCCAGCCGTCGCCGGCGTCATCCGCGCTTGCCACCAGCGCGGCGGCGGCCGCGTCGTAGGCGCGCTTGCTGTCCGCCAGATGTTCGCGCAAACCGTGGCAGGTTTCCGCGAGCGCGGCGTGCGGGGTCGACCCATGGGACGCACAGGGTTGATCGCTGAAGAGCGGATGGTCAGGCGTGCCGCAGCGATGGATCGCCTTGGGCGAGTCGCCCGTGGGGGCCATGGCGGCGCGGGTCGTCTCCAACGACAGGTAGCGCTGGTAATCGGCATACTGCAGGAGGTATTCGTGGCGATAGGGCTGTGGCGACATCTCCTCGATGCCGGCGCGATCGGTTGCCAGTTGTTCGATCGTGGCCGCCGTGAGCGCGTGGCCCGTGCGCAAGGTGTCGATCGCCAACGACAATCGCTGCAGCGCGGCTGCGATCTGCTCGCCCTGCAGGCTATCCTCGAACCCTTTGCAATCGAGCAACATGGGGCCGCGGCCTTCGTCTTCGGTCACCGCGATGCCCCTGTAGTTTCCGTACGCCAGCATCTCCGCCTCGACCGCGTCGAAGTGAGCGTTGACCTGGGCGCGGCACTCCTCGCCGTTGCGCGCGTCGCGCGGGCCGATGGCGCGGGCGACGCCGACACTGGCGATCAGCAGTACGCCCGCCGCCATCCACCGATGGGCGACGCGAAGCCTGGCTTGGGTACCCATCCCCTGTTTCCTTCCCCTGGAATCGCCGCACTATACGACAGCGCGTGCGGCGGCGAACGCGGGATGGGCGTTGCGCAGCGCGACGGGAAGGAGGCCGGGATCAGGCCGCCGCGCGTCCGGTGCGCGGGCCCCCGACGGGTGTGTCGGCGTCTTCGCGTGGCGGCGTGGTGCCGATCTCCATGCCGAACAAATCCTCCACCAGCGGCGCGAAGTGGCGCAGTGCCCGCGCGTACACGTCGCGCTTGAAATTCACCACGTGCGCGGCCGGGTACCAGAAGTCGACCCAGCGCCAGATGTCGAACTCCGGCTTCTCGTTGGCATCGAGCTTCAGCGCCTCCTCGCCGCCGACCAGCTTCAGCAGGAACCACACCTGCTTCTGGCCGATGCAGGTCGGGCGCTGGTGCCGGCGCACGTAGCGCTCGGGCAGGCGATAACGCAGCCAGCCGTGGGTGGCGCTGATCACTTCCACGTGGTGTGCCGCCAGGCCGGTTTCCTCCTCCAGCTCGCGGTACATCGCCTCCAGCGGGGTTTCGTCGGTGCGCATGCCGCCCTGCGGGAACTGCCAGCCGTCACGATTGACCCGGCGCGCCCAGAACAGCTGGCCGTCTGCATTGAGCAGCACGATCCCCACGTTCGGACGGTAGCCATCTACATCAATCATGCGTCGCCTCCCGGGGCTTGGCCCCGCGAACCGGCGGCAAAAGGGCCGCGCGATCCTGCCCCGATTCAACCACAGCCCGCAAAGCAGCGGCAAGCTCGCCGACTTGAACGAACGCGCCACGCCCACTACACTTCCGCGCCCCGCCGGCGATCGCCCCGCGGCGGCTTCCCAATGGCTATGTAGCTCAGCTGGTTAGAGCACAGCACTCATAATGCTGGGGTCGGTGGTTCGAGTCCACCCATAGCCACCAAATCAGTGTCCATTCCTGACCATTCCCGTCCAATACCGCCTCGGCAACCCAGCTGCAGCAAGGGTTTGACGTCTTTACACCGTCCGGTCGTGTCCGATCACGTCTATTGTAATCCGGGGGCAACAAGGGGCAACATTGGGGGCAGGTACCGTTGTCTGTAGTGAGTTGCCCCCATGGCGCTTTCCGATGTCAACATCCGTAAGGCCAAGCCCACCGATAAGCCCCAGCGGCTGTTCGACGGTGGAGGCTTGTACCTGGAGGTTGCTCCATCTGGGGGCAAGTGGTGGCGACTTAAGTACCGCTTTGGGGGCAAGGAGAAGCGGCTGTCGCTAGGCACGTATCCCGACACCGGACTGGCCGATGCACGCGAGAAGCGCGATGCCTCACGCAAACTGCTTGCGCAGGGCGTAGATCCAGGCGTCCAACGCAAGGCCGAAAAGGCTGCCGGTGCCGATCGCGCAGCCAACAGTTTCGAAGCGGTCGCTCGCGAGTGGTTGGCGGTGAAGAAACCTGAATGGACAGCCGGCCAGTTCTTGAAGGAGTGCGGCCGATTGGAAAATCACGCCTTCCCCAGGATTGGTGGCCTGCCGGTCTCTGATATAGGAGTGGCAGAGATTCGCCCGTTGTTCGCCTACCTGGTCAAGCAGGGGCATATCGAGCAGGCTCATCGCCTCCGGCATCAACTAAGTCGCGTGTTTCGATTTGCCGTAGCCACTGAACGGGCCAGTCGCGACCCTGCCGCCGATCTGCGCGATACCTTGCCCAGCCGTAATCCTCAGAACCATCCAACGATCACCGACCCGAAACGCGTGGGAGAGTTGATGCGTGCTATCGATGGCTTCACGGGCACTCTCCCCGTGCAGTGCGCTCTGAGATTGGCACCCTTGTGGTTCTGTCGGCCTGGCGAGATACGCATGGCGGAGTGGACACACTTTGACCTGGATGGCGAGCACCCGTCTTACACGGTGCCGCCTATGAATCGAAAGCTGAAGAAGGCGGCCAAGGAAAATCCCGCTACGCCGCCGCATATCGTGCCTTTGAGTCGACAGGCGCTGGAGATACTTCGCGAACTGCGCCAGTTGACGGGCCATGGGCGCTATCTGTTTCCGGGGGCCCGCGATCCGAAGCGACATATGTCAGATGGCGCAGTAAACGCGGCGCTGGCTCGTATTGGTTACAAGGGCATCATTACGGGCCACGGGTTCCGCCACATGGCGCGAACGTTGTTGGGGGAGTTGGGGTGGAATCCTGAAGCCCTGGAACGTCAGCTGTCCCACAAGGAGCCCGGAATCGTTGGTGTGTACAACAAAGCCCAGCATCTGCCTGAGCGTCGAAAGGTCATGCAGGCTTGGGCGGATTACCTGGACTTGCTAAAGGTGGGAGGCGATCCCCGATAGGCAGGGGTGGGCGGACTGTGCGAGCTTCGTGCTAACCTTGCATTGCAAATGCAACGCATGAGGTGCGCCCGTGAAATCCGCTTCCATTCCTTCGCTTCGAGTCGACCCAGAGTTGCGTCAGGCGGCTGAAGCCGTCCTGCGCGAAGGCGAGAGCCTTTCCAGCTTCATGGAGCAATCGCTCCGCGATCAGGTGACCCGTCGCCAGCTGCAGCACGAGTTCGTAGCGCGCGGCCTGGCTTCGCGCTACGAGGCACAACAGACAGGCAAGTACTTCGAGGCCGAATCGGTGCACGCCGAGCTGCGCGGCATGCTGACCAAAGCATCGAGCGGCAAGGCCAAACGGTGAGCTGGCGCGTCCGCTACACGCGGGCGGCCCGCGACGATCTGCTACGGCTGTACGACTTCCTGCTGGAGCAGGACATAGAGGCAGCGAAGCGCGCGATGGATGCCATCGACCAGAGCTTGGAGTTGCTCCAGTCGTTCCCGTTCACCTGCCGCAAGGCAGATCCGGACAACCCGTTCTTGCGCGAGCTGCTGGTGTCGTTTGGCACGTCCGGCTACGTGGCGCTGTACGAGATCGAGGGAAATCAGACGGTGACGATTCTTGCCGTGCGTCACCAGCGCGAAGATGACTATCACTAGACGAGTTATCCATGGCGACACTCGCCAGTCGCTTAGCGTGCGACTGAAGCATGAAGAATTCAGCGGGCACGGACGCTAGCGACCCTGCGCTCGCGAATATCATCCGTTGCCGATCAGCGCGCATCGCCATACAGTGGACTGTCGAGGCGCGTGGTTCTACCGCCAGATTGAAAGCGGAAACAGGGGAAGTATGGACAGCCAGTTCTTCGAGAAGCCGATTCTCAACTCGCCGTATGAGTATCCGGCGCGGCATTGGGAGCTCGACGATACCGGCCAGCCAACCCAGCGTGTGCAGGCGAGCCGCCGCACCGCTGAGTTCTTTACCCCGATACCGAAACCCCGTAAGCGCAAAGGTAAGGCCGAGCAAGGCGACCTAGTGTTTGACGAGGGCAAGGGCCTCTCAACGGAAGCTCAGCGCTACGACCACACCACCGTCATCAATACCGTGCGTCAGCAAGTAGATCGCTGGCGCCAGCTGCCGAATCCTGCCGATTGGCATGTCACTCCCGAAACCGCTCGCCTGTTGCAGCATTGGCGTCATCACCCGTTCGGCGGCATACGACCGTTCTTCTGCCAGGTCGAGGCGGTGGAAACAGCCATCTGGCTGAGTGAAGTCGCCCCGCACATCGGCAAGGCCGGCCAGGGCATCCTGGAACACCTCGCCAATGCCAACAACGACGCCAATCCGGAGTTGATGCGGCTGGCACTGAAACTGGCGACCGGTGCCGGCAAGACCACGGTCATGGCCATGCTGATTGCGTGGCAGACCGTTAATGCCGTGCGCCGTCCGACCAGCAAGCGCTTCAGTCGTGGCTTTCTGGTGGTCGCTCCCGGCATCACCATCCGCGATCGCCTGCGCGTGCTGCTGCCGAACGACCCGGACAGCTACTACGCCAGCCGCGAGCTGGTGCCCAGCGACATGCTGGAGGATCTGGGCAAGGCCAAGATCGTCATTACCAACTACCACGCATTCAAGCTGCGCGAACGCATCGAGCTATCCAAGGGTGGTCGGCTGCTTCTGCAGGGACGTAATGGCGCGCCGCTGGAGACGCTCGAAACCGAAGGCCAGATGCTGCAGCGCGTGACGCCCGAGCTGATGGGCTTGAAGAACATTCTCGTCATCAATGACGAAGCGCATCATTGCTATCGCGAGAAACCAGGCAGCGACGAAGACGAAGATCTGAAGGGCGATGACCGGAAGGAAGCCGAAAAGAACGCGGAGGCCGCTCGCCTGTGGATATCAGGCCTTGAGGCGGTGAACCGCAAACTCGGCGTGGCACGCGTGATGGATCTTTCCGCCACGCCGTTCTTCCTCAGCGGCTCCGGCTACGCCGAGGGCACGCTGTTTCCGTGGACCATGAGCGACTTCTCGCTGATGGACGCGATCGAATGCGGCATCGTCAAACTGCCGCGCGTGCCCGTGGCCGAAAACATTCCCGGCGACGAAATGCCGATGTTCCGCGAGCTGTGGAAACACATCGGCAAGAAAATGCCCAAGAAGGGCCGCGGCAAGAACAACGCGCTCGATCCACTCAGTATCCCGGTGGAGCTGCAGACCGCGCTGCAGGCGCTCTACGGGCACTACGAGAAAACTTATGCGTTGTGGAAGGCATCGGGCATCAAGGTGCCGCCGTGCTTTATCGTGGTATGCAACAACACCGCCACGTCCAAGCTGGTCTACGACTACATATCGGGCTTCGTCCGCGAGAACGAAGATGGCACGTCCAACGTCGTCAACGGTCGCCTGGAGTTGTTCCGCAACTTCGACGAGCACGACAACCCGCTGCCACGCCCCAACACCTTGCTGATCGACAGCGAGCAACTCGAATCCGGCGATGCGCTCGACAAGGGTTTCCGCGACATGGCCGGCCCCGAGATCGAGCTGTTCAAGCGCGAGGCGCTCGAACGCGGTGGCGCCCTGGCCAACGACCTGCGCGCGGGCAAGGACATCGACGACGCCACGTTGCTGCGTGAGGTGATGAACACCGTCGGCAAGCCCGGCTCGCTGGGCGAGTCGATCCGCTGCGTGGTCTCCGTCTCCATGCTCACCGAGGGCTGGGATGCCAACACCGTCACTCACGTGCTCGGTGTACGCGCCTTCGGCACCCAGCTACTGTGCGAGCAGGTCATTGGCCGTGCACTGCGCCGTCAGTCCTACGATCTCAATGAAGAAGGCCTGTTCAACGTCGAGTACGCTGACGTGCTCGGCATCCCGTTCGATTTCACCGCCAAACCGGTCGTTGCGCCGCCACAGCCGCCTCGTGAAACCATCCACGTCAAGGCCGTGCGGCCCGAGCGCGACGCGCTGGAGATCCGCTTTCCACGCGTGGCCGGTTACCGAGTGGAGCTGCCGGAAGAGCGTCTTACCGCGAACTTCAACGAAGATTCGGTCTTTGAACTCACGCCAGCCATCGTTGGGCCGTCCAAAACCAAGAACGCCGGTATCATCGGCGAGACGGTGGATCTGAGCCTGGATCACATCCGCGACATGCGTCGATCCACCTTGCTGTTCAACATCACCCAACGTCTGCTCACCACCAAGTGGCGTGACGCGGGCGAGCAGCCCAAGCTGCACTTGTTCGGGCAGCTCAAGCGCATCACCAAGGAGTGGCTCGATACCTGCCTGGTCTGCAAGGGCGATACCTACCCCGGCCTGCTGATGTATCAAGCGCTAGCCGACATCGCATGCGAACGCATCACCAAGGCGATTACGGCCGACGAAATCAAGAAGGGACGTGCGGTCAAGGCCATCCTCGACCCGTACAACCCCACCGGTTCCACTAGCCACGTCAACTTCAACACATCGAAGACAGATCGTTGGGAAACTATTGGGCCGCCACCGAAGTGTCAGCTCAACTGGGTCATCCTCGACAGCGATTGGGAAAGCGAATTCTGCCGCGTTGCCGAGGCGAACCCCAAGGTGCTGGCTTACGTCAAGAACCACAACCTCGGCTTCGATGTGCCATACCGCTACGCCTCCGAAACCCGCATCTACCGCCCGGATTTCATCATCCACGTCGATGACGGCCACGGCCCCGACGACCCGCTGCACCTCGTCGTCGAGATCAAGGGTTACCGCGGCGAAGACGCCAAGGAAAAGAAGTCCACCATGGACACCTACTGGGTGCCTGGCGTGAACAACTTGGGCGCGTACGGCCGCTGGGCGTTTGCCGAGTTCACTGACGTGTTCCAGATCCAGGACGACTTCGCCAAGAAAGTTGAGGCGGAATTCAAAAAAATGATCAACAGCGTCGCATCCGGCGCAGTACAAGAGGTGCCAGCAAATGTTTGACACCACCAAGGAAGATCTGAAAGATATCCTGCGCAAGGTCAACGAAGGGAAACTGCAGCTTCCCGATTTCCAGCGGGACTACGTCTGGGGTGATGAAGACGTGCGCAGTCTTATCGCGTCGATTGCCAAGGGATTTCCCGTAGGGGCGCTGTTGACGCTTGAGACCGGTGGTGAGGTCGAATTCAAACCCCGCGTCCTTGAAGGCGTGGAAGTCAGGGATGTACGCCCAACCGAGCTACTGCTCGACGGCCAGCAGCGCATGACGTCTCTTTTCCAGGCAGCGTTCGCCAAAGCGCCTGTTCGCACCAGGAATGTGCACAAGAAGCTCGTGGAGCGCCTGTACTACATCGATATCAAAAAGGCGGCTGCCAGCAAGGGTAGTCTGGAGGACGCCATCATCGGCGTGCCTGCCGACAGGATCGTCCGCACGAATTTCGGCAAAACCATTGATCTGGACGTCTCTACGCGGGATCGTGAGTTTGAGCTCGATCTGTTCCCGCTAAATCAGGTCTTTGACAGTCGCGACTGGTTCTACGACTGGCGAGACTTCTGGCGGGCCAAAGACCGCGACATCACCGAGCTCGATCGTGACTTCGTGCGGACCATCGTCGATTCCATCGAGCGCTACAAAATGCCGATCATCCGCCTCGATCGCAACAACAAGCGGGAAGCGATCTGCGTCGTGTTCGAAAAGGTCAACGTAGGCGGCAAGAAGCTGGACGCGTTCGAACTGGTCACCGCCATCTACGCGGCCGAAAAGTTCGACCTCCGAGAGGACTGGAACGGCACAAAAAAGCCCGCAAAAGCTGGCCGCCATTCCCGCATGATCGGCGCACCGAACCCGCGCGATGTGCTCACCCAGATAGCCAACACAGACTTTCTGCAGGCCTGCACGCTCTTGCATACGCGCGACCTGCGACTCCAAAAGGCAGCCGAAGGCGCCAAGGATGGTGATCTCCCGCAGATCTCCTGCAAGCGCGACGCGCTACTGGGGTTGCCGCTGCACGCCTACCAGAAGCATGCCGATGCGGTGGAGTCGGGCTTCATCGAGGCAGGCGGGTTCCTCAATGAGCTGAAGATCATCTGGCACAAAGACATCTCCTATCCGCCACTGGTCGTCGGGCTCGCAGCGATCTTTGCGATCCTCGGCAAAGACGCGCAGACAGCCAAAGCCAAGCAGCAGCTTGCCCAATGGTTCTGGTCTGTCACGCTGGGCGAACTGTTTGGGTCCAGCACGGAATCCCGGTTGGCCCGTGACGTTCCCGAAGTGGTCGACTGGATAAAAAATCCGGTATCTCGCCCACGCACCCTCGATGAGGCAGTCTTCCAGGCGGTCAGGCTGCGCTCGCTCCGTTCACGGCAATCCGCAGCCTACAAGGGCCTGCATGCCCTGCTGATGAAAGGGGGCTGTCGCGACTTCATTACCGGGCGCCCGACTGACCTGATGACCTTCTTCAACGACGATATCGACATCCATCACGTGTTTCCACAAGCATGGTGCAAGAAGCAAGGCATCGAGAAAGGCGTGTTCGACGCCATCATCAACAAGACGCCGCTGTCTAAGCTTTCCAATATTTCGGTGAGCGGCGATGCGCCCTCGGTCTACCTTAAGCGCATCGAAGACAAGCAGGGCATTTCTTCCGACGACCTTGATGCCATTTTGCGTACGCATCTCATCGAGCCGGCGCACCTGCGCGCGGACGACTTTAAGGCGTTCTACGAAGCCCGCAGCAACGCTTTGGCTGAACTGGTAGCGGGTGCAATGCAGAAGCCCGTGGTGGTGGAAGCCGGCACCAATGAAGTCGAGCAAGAAGATGACTCGATGGAAGCCGACGAAGAGCTGGAAGCCGCCTGATGGCCAAGAAACCCAAAACTCCGCTCACCGTCGAAGCGCTCAAGCACGACGAAGCAACGCGCAAGAACATCCCCACCGCCGAATACCAGTCGCTGATGCAGAAGGAGGACAGCGCGCCTGTGCGCGTGTCCTATCCACGCGGCGGCAACGCACTGGACGAGGAGAAGGCACAGCGCAACCGCGACCTGGATCCGCAGCTGGTCTGGCGCGGTAAAGACCAGCAGGACTGGTCAGACCTGGTGGTCAACGCGCCGCCGCTGTACATCCAGGAGAAGGTGCACCCCAAGGTGCTGATCGACGACCTGCGTCGCGAGACCGATCGCAGGGAAGAATCGGCGGCACAGACGCAGGCCGGCAACATGGCCGACCTGTTCGCCGACTTCAACGGCCTGCCCAGCGACAACGCCAAGACCGAGTTCTACCAGCACGACGCGCACTGGGCCAACCGCATGATCCTGGGCGACAGCCTGCAGGTGATGGCCTCACTGGCCGAGCGCGAGGGGCTGCGTGGCAAGGTGCAGTGCATCTATTTCGATCCGCCCTACGGGATCAAATTCAACTCCAATTTCCAGTGGTCGACCACCAGCCGTGACGTCAAGGACGGCAATACCGATCACATCACCCGGGAGCCGGAGCAGGTCAAGGCGTTTCGCGATACGTGGCGTGACGGCATCCATTCGTATCTGACGTATTTGCGCGATCGTTTGATGGTGGCGCGGGACCTGCTGACCGAGTCCGGGTCGATCTTTGTACAGATCGGGGATGAGAATGTTCACCGGGTGCGGGCGGTGATGGATGAGGTGTTTGGTGACGGAAACGCCATCGCCACGATTCCTTTCAAAAAAACGTCTGCACTGGGCGGGAAGACCCTCGATGTCGTTTACGACACGATTCTGTTCTATGCGAAAGACAAAGAGAACCTCAAATATAGAAAGCAGTTGATGTCCATCGGGCACGACACCTACGCGTATCCGAATGTGGAATCGATCGATGGTAGCTGGCGCCGACTGTCATCAGACGAGCGCGGAGATTTCGATCCAGCTTTTGGGCGCTTGTTTCGCACTGACAACATCACATCCCAAAGCGGAGGGGAAAAGACGGCTTTCCCAGTTAACATCGAAGGCAAGCTTCTCAAGCCATCAAAGGGATCGTTTTGGAAAACAAACGAGCGTGGGATGAACGTGCTCGCGAAAGCCGGAAGATTAAAGGTAGTCGGAAACACCTTGACGTACACGCGCTATCAGGATGACTTTCCGGCGCGAGCACTTACTGCTTGGTGGGACGACACGATTCAATCGACCTTTGCAGCCAAAAACATCTATGTGGTCCAAACCTATACGAAGGTCGTTCAGCGCTGCCTCCTAATGGCTACCGATCCTGGGGACCTAGTGCTCGACCCAACCTGCGGTTCCGGCACCACCGCCTATGTGGCCGAACAGTGGGGGCGCCGCTGGATCACTCTCGACACGTCGCGCGTGGCGCTGGCGTTGGCCCGCGCACGCATTATGGGTGCGCGCTATCCGTTCTATCTACTTGCCGACTCGCGCGAGGGTCAGCTCAAGGAGGCGGAGCTCCACCGCAGCGCGCCGTCCAGCGTCGCCACCCGCGGCAATATCACGCATGGTTTCGTCTACGAACGCGTGCCGCACATCATGCTGAAATCCATCGCCAACAACGCTGAGATCGACGTGATCTGGGACAAGTTTCAGCAGGCGATGGAACCGGTACGGGGGGCCTTGAACAAGGCGCTCGGAAAGCACTGGCAGGAGTGGGAGATTCCGCGCGAGGTCGATGGCAAATGGTCGGTCGAAGCGAAGCAACTGCATGCCGACTGGTGGCAACAGCGGATCGCACGCCAGTGCGAGATCGACGCCTCCATCGCTGCCACGGCCGGCAGCGAATATCTCTACGACAAACCCTACGAGGACAAGAAGAAAGTCCGCGTGGCCGGGCCGTTCACCGTCGAAAGCCTGTCGCCGCACCGCGTGTTGGGCGTGGACGACAACGACGAGCTGATTGACGGCATCGGCGAAGGCAACGACGGCTACGGCGAAGAGCGCGATTTCGTGCAGATGATCCTGGAAAACCTGAAGACAGCCGGCGTGCAGCAGGCGCACAAGGACGACAAGATCGACTTCACCTCGCTGGTGCCCTGGCCGGGCGACCTGGTCTGTGCCGAAGGCCGTTACATGGAAGGTGACGCGGATACCGGCACCGAGAAGCGCGCTGCCATCTTCATTGGCCCCGAGTTCGGCACCGTCTCGCGCCCCGATCTGGTGCAGGCCGCCCGCGAGGCCGGCGACGCCGACTTCGACGTGCTGATCACCTGCGCCTTCAACTACGACGCCCGCTCCTCCGACTTCGACAAGCTCGGCCGCATCCCCGTGCTCAAGGCGCGCATGAACGCCGACCTGCACATGGCCGACGACCTCAAGAACACCGGCAAAGGCAACCTGTTTGTCATCTTCGGCGAACCCGACATCGACATCCTCGCTGCCGAAGACAACCAGATTCAAGTAAAGGTCAACGGCGTCGACGTCTTCCACCCCAACACCGGCGAAGTCCGCAGCGACGGCCCCGACGGCATCGCCTGCTGGTTCATCGACACCGACTACAACGAAGAATCCTTCTTCGTCCGACAAGCCTACTTCCTCGGCGCCAACGACCCGTACAAAGCCCTTAAAACCACCCTCAAAGCCGAAATCGATCCCGACGCCTGGGCCAGCCTCAACAGCGATACCTCGCGCCCGTTCGACAAACCCACGTCCGGCCGCATAGCAGTCAAGGTAATCAATCACCTTGGCGATGAGGTGATGAAGGTGTTCAAGGTCACATGACTTCGTCGAGTCCATTGCCGCTTCCGGCGGGAGGCGTCGCTGCGTCGTCGGATGTGGTGGCGGCTGGCTTGCCCGTTCCGCCTATTGAGCGGTTACGAATTTTCAGCGCCAGTCAGTGGGAGGACTTTGTTCTCGAATGGGCAGATTCGCTGAGGGATCAGTACGGTACGGTCGAGCGATGTGGTGGCGCGGGCGACATGGGGCGCGACATCATCGCGTTCGACAAGACAGACCCGGCTATCTGGGACAACTTCCAGTGCAAGCATTACAAGGCCGGTTTGACACCTGGTGATATCTGGGTGGAACTCGGCAAGTTGGTCTATTACTCCTTCATCAAGGAGTACACGTATCCCCGAAAGTACGTTTTCGTCGCACCGCAAGGGGCCGGCACCAAGCTGTCCAACCTGCTGAGGAAGCCAGACAACCTGAAGTCCCAGCTGATTGAAAACTGGGATAAGCGTTGCAAGGCCGAAATAACGTCAACTGCGGATATCGAATTAGACCCGGATCTGCGCGCGTATCTCGATGCTTTGGACTTTTCGATCTTCCAGGCAGTTCCGCCACTGCGAATCATTGATCAACATGCCAAGACGCGCTGGTACGCAGCGCGGTTTGGCGGTGGCCTTCCAGCCAGACCAAAACTTGCGCCTCCTCCCGCGACGATCACTGACGACGAAGTGACCTATGTCCGAAGTCTGCTGGACGCCTATGGCGACCATCTGAAGTGCGCCGTTCCGACGGTGGCCGATCTGGAGGCTCACGATGATGCGCGAGAGCACTTCAATGATGCGCGGCTTGAGTTCTACAGCGCTGAGGCTCTCCGGGCGTTTTCACGAGACATCCTGCCTCCCGGAGCATTCGAGGAGCTGCAAGAAGAGCTGCATGGTGGCATCAAGGACGAAATGCGAGGGGAGCATTCGGATGGTTTTCGGCGTGTCCTCGCGGTGGTTAAGACTGCCAAGCTGCTGCCGATCACTGACCACGCGCTCAAGGAGCGCTTATCGCTGATCGATAAGGGCGGCATTTGTCATCAGCTCGCTAATAACGGAAAGGTTCGGTGGGTGCGATGACGGAATCCGTTGAGGTCAAGACACTACCGCCGTTCAACGGTCCGATTGAAATCGGGTTGCGGGCGTTGACGCTCTTGGGTGAGGACTTTCCATCGGCGTATTCGCTCCAGAGGTTGGTTGTCTTCGACTACCTCCTGGTTCACTCCGATGACTTACCTGGTGGTCCGGCTGGCCTGCATCCAAAGACACCGCATCGTGGCAGTGAGTTGCTGGTGCGCCGTACCGTTCTTGAGCAAGGTCTGATGCTGTATCAGAGCCGCGGCCTGTTGGAACGCCATTACACCGAGACGGGCATGACGTTTACGGCGACTGAGAGAACAGCGGCGTTCCTGGACGCACTGTCCTCGGACTATGTCGCGCAGCTGAGAGAGCGGGCAACATGGCTTGTGTCGTTGTTCGAGGAAACCTCCGACAACGAGCTACTGAAAATTGCCAACACCCACATCGGCGAGTGGGGTGCAGAGTTCGCCATGGAGTCTGTGTTGAAGGTGGAGGACGCCGAATGGCGATAGCAGGATTTCAACTACGGCGCCTGACTTTAGTCGGGCGCGGCGTCCCAAACGCTGAAGTGCGATTCAATGAGGGTCTCAATGTTGTGTCTGGTCCGTCCGACACCGGAAAGACGTTCATCGTGCAGTGCATTGATTACATGCTCGGTGGAAAGGACGTTCCCAAGCCCATACCGGAGTCGGAGCAGTATGAGACCGTTCGTCTTGCGCTGAACTATTCGGAGAATGGTGATGAGATTGTCCTAGAGCGTTCGATTCGGGGCGGCAACTTCAATCTCATCAGTGTCGGGCAGGCCGACAGGACTCTTTCTGCGAAGCACAGCGCGGAGAACAAGGACTCGGCATCACAGTACTTGTTGGGTCTCTCCAATTTGACTGGGAAGAGGGTTCGCAAGAACAAACAAGGCGTGACTCGTGAAGTCAGCTTTCGTGATCTGGCGCGATTGATACTGGTTGACGAAGAGACAGTCATCAGTGAGACCTCTCCAATCCTCACTGGACAGCACACCACGGGCACGGCAGAGAGTGCAGTCTTCCGGCTGTTGCTGACAGGCGTTGATGATGGCTCGGTGATTTCCAGCGAGGATCCTAAGGTCGCAAAGGGACGGCAGGCTGGCAAAGTCGAAGTGCTGGATTTACTACTGAATCAGACCAAGGGGAGAGTGGCTGAGTTGCAATTGACTGGCGATGCGAAGGCTTGGCAAGACCAGTTGGCTCAGGTCGAGATTCTGTATGAGGCGGCACAAGACGAGCTTGCCGTCGAGCAGCAGAGCGCTGCATTGCTGGAGGGAAAACGGCGAGAAGAGTTGAACAGTTTGCGTCAGCACGAATCGCGATCTGGTGTCTTGCGCGAGCTGCAACGCAGATTTGGATTGCTTGAGACGCAGTATCAAACGGACCTTCGCCGGCTCGAAAGCATTGCCGAAGCAGGCACACGCCTGGGAGAGATGCGCGAGGAGCGCTGCCTCGTTTGTGGTGCACCCGCTGAGCATCAGGAGCACGAGCATCAGAAGGCCGAGTCAGGACCTGAGGATGTCGCGCAGTCCTGTCTTGCCGAGGCAGTCAAGATCAGAGCACTGATTTCGGACCTGCATTTGACAAGGAAAGGCAACGACGAGGAGATCTTGCGGCTTGCCGACCAATGCGATCTGGCGAGGGAGCGTGTCCGAATCGTTGCCGCACAGATCACAGAAGTATTGAAGCCGAGAGTTGAGGTCGCGCTTATCCGATTGCGTGAGAGCCAAACGACGAGAGACACCTACCGTCGTGCCATTGAACTCAATGGACGAGCGAACGAATTGCAAGGTCTGAAGGATGAATTGGGGACGCGGGTTTCTGACAAGGGGGTGGAGCTTGAGTCAGCGCGTGTACGTGCTGACGAGGCCGAGACCTTTAGCAAGGAGGTTGAAGCCTTGCTTCGCGCTTGGCATTTCCCAGGACTGGATCGCGTTACTTTCAGCGAGAGCGATCAAGACATTGTGATATCCGGGCGAAAGCGTGCGAGTCATGGCAAGGGAGTTCGGGCGATTGCGCATGCGGCATTCAACTTGGCGTTGCTGAAATGTTGCCTTAAGCGTGAGATGCCACACCCAGGATTCGTCTTGATCGATTCCCCGCTAGTGGTCTACCGCGAACCTGATACGGACGAAGGTGGCTTCTCGCATGACGTGAAGGATGCGTTCTATCGCTCAATTGCAGAAGACTTCAGCGCGTCGCAAGTCATCATCTTCGAGAACGAAGACCCGCCCGCGGACTTGGATGCTGACGCGAACGTGATTCGGTTTACGGGCGCGCCACATGGGCGCAAGGGTTTCATTCCGATCCATACCTAAATTTCATGGCATCGGTTTCGACTTAGTGAGGAATTGGTGTCAATCGCTTGTTGAAGATAGCGAGAACGGTTTTTACGTTGGCTTTCGATTTTGATGTGCGCGCGAACCAGTGGTAGGTGAAACAGGCTTGTTACAACGTGATCTGTGCAAACTGCCCTTTCCCCCTGACGTTCCAAGGTACTTGAAACGCAGCTCCGCCGCTGATGCCTTCTGCTTGTTCGATGATGCGTGGCCACCAACGGACAAGTTGCACCGCTTTTTCCCAGAAGTTGTGATCCTTCCAGCCGCGGTCAAGGAAAAATACTTTCAGACCGGCGCGTTTGAGTGCTTCACGCTCCAGACCCTTGTTCAGGCGATCGTGTGTGATCACGACCCACCCATCTTCCTGTGCAAGCGTGGCGATCCACTCCGTATCCGGGGTGTTCGCAGGGAAGCGGTCGCGTAGATGGGTAACCTCGTGGAGGTTTTCCCATTCCCTGATGGTCAGTTCGTGTAGCGCACGAGCAAGCGCTGGTGGAAGATTGTTGTCGAGCAGCAGCTTCACGCAGCCTGCCGCTGCTCGAAGCGGATGGCGGTTTCAATCGCCTTGACCGGAACTTCGTACAAGCGTGCAACGCGCTGCTTGTTCTTGTCTTCCGCCAGCCATGCGTCGTAGAGAATGTCGGTGCGCAACGCGGTATCGGTGACCACTGGCTTGCCGAACGCCAAGTTCGGGTCGAGCACCACCGCCTTGCTGCGCTCCATGGGATACCAGCGTGCGGCACGTTTGTCGGCACCAAACTCGATGCCTGCATACAGGGACGGCTGGACAACCCTGGTGAAGACATACTGCCGACGACGCAGATCTAGCAGATCGAGTTCGCCGCTTTCGCGCATGGCCTCGGCAAATATGGTCTTGCCGTCGGTTTGGAAGCTTTTGCAGGTGAATGGATACAGGCTTTCGAGGATTTCACGGGCATTGATGGCGGCGATGCGAATCGTCTGGAGACTGATGCCGAGCTCACGAAACGCCTTGACGAAACGGATCTCCAGCAGGTCGTGGAAGCTTAATCCGTCGACATCTGCGCCGGATATCTCGGACGACCACAGCGGCGGATGATGCCGCAATGCTTCACCCTTGCCGCTGTTGTATCCCCGCAGCCACCGGCGCAACTCCACGGGCTGCACACCGGCAAGCCGGGCAGCTTCGGGGATGGTGTAGAGGCCAAGGCCGGTGAGTTGCATTGGACAGGTCTCCGTCGGGAATAATGGCGTGGAGAAACCGCCTCCTATTATGTCAGGATCAGCGGGCGTTGCCCAAGACGGGGGCGCTCAATGGCCCGCGCGTGCTGCGGGCCTGAAAACAGGGGCAGCATGATGGATTTCCGCATCGCCGATACCTTCACCGACAGCCTTGCGCGTCTCACGGGTGACGAGCAGAAGGCCGTGAAGACCACCGCCTTCGACCTGCAGCTGAACCCAGTCAACCCTGGCATGAGTCTGCACAAGCTTGACACGGCGAAGGACAAGAATTTCTGGTCGGTGCGGGTCAGCAGCGATATACGCTTGATCGTGCACAAGACGGCCTCAAGCCTGCTGCTCTGTTACGTCGACCATCATGACAAGGCCTATCACTGGGCCGAACGTCGCAAACTTGAGGTTCATCCCACCACGGGCGCGGCGCAGTTTGTGGAGATCCGCGAGCGTGTTGAGGAAATCCCGGTTCCGAAGTACGTGATGGTGGAACAGCCGGTGCCGAGCCAGTCGGACTGGATCAAGCCGGCGTTGTTCACCACCATCACGGACGACGAGTTGCTCAGCTATGGCGTGCCAGGGGAATGGTTGGCCGATGTGCGCGCAGCGAACGAGGATAGCCTGCTGGAACTGGCGGATCATCTTCCCGCGGAGGCGTCGGAAGCATTGCTGGAACTGGCGACGGGTGGTGTGCCGAATACCTCACGCAAGCCTCGCCGCGGCATCAAGTCGGCTGCTATGTCGTTTGATCCCAATCTCTACTATGACTTGTCTTTCTCCATTCCCTCAAAAGCTGATGAATCCGTCGATTCAGACGGATTTGACCATCCCGATGCGCGTCGCCGTTTCCGCACAATCAGTGACGTGGATGAGTTGGAGCGTGCCTTTGCCTATCCGTGGGACAAGTGGACAATCTTCCTACATCCGGCCCAGCGCGAATGGGTGGAGCGCGACTACAGCGGCCCAGCCCGTGTGTCCGGCTCAGCCGGCACCGGCAAAACCATCGTCGCCCTGCATCGCGCGGTGCATCTTGCGCGCGCCAATCCTGATGCGCGAGTGCTGTTGGCGACCTTCTCCGACACACTGGCCAACGCGCTGCATGACAAACTGCGCCGGCTGATCAACAACCAGCCAAGCCTTGGTGAACGGCTGGAAGTGTGTGCGATGGATACGCTCGCCGCGCGGCTGTACGAGGCGCATTTTGGTCAGCTGCAGATGGCTGACTCGGAAGCTGTCCGTTCCGCGCTGACCGCTGCTGCCGACATACTGGCCGATCAGCGGTTCGGCTTGCCGTTCCTGTTGTCCGAATGGCGGGACGTGGTGGATGCGTGGCAGCTGACCACCTGGGTGGAGTACCGGGATGTGCGGCGACTTGGCCGACGGACGCGGCTGTCGGAGACCCAGCGCGCGCAGTTGTGGCCGGTGTTCGAGAAGGCGAGATATCAATTGCAGGAGCGGGGCTTGGTCACACGGGCAGGTATGTACCACCGCCTCACCGGCGCGCTGATCCAGCGCAAGCATCCGCCGTTCGAGTTTGCGGTGATCGACGAGGCACAGGACGTCAGTGTCGCTCAGCTGAGATTCCTAGCGGCGTTCGGCGCTAAAGCGCCGAACGCATTGTTTTTTGCCGGCGATCTGGGTCAGCGCATCTTTCAGCAGCCGTTTTCATGGAAGTCGCTGGGCGTGGATATTCGCGGACGCGCCAGGACCTTGCATATCAACTACCGCACGTCGCATCAGATCCGCATGCAGGCCGACCGGTTGTTGGCACCAGAGGTCGCGGATGTTGACGGTAATGTCGAGGATCGCAGCGGCACGGTTTCGGTCTTCAACGGCACCGAGCCGAGTATCACGAGGTGGCCATCGCAGAATGACGAAGCGATGGAAGTGGGTCGTTGGTTGGTGCAGAAGATCAGCGAGGGCGTGCAAGCCCAGGAGATTGGTGTTTTTGTACGCTCATCCAGTGAACTCGACCGAGCACGCGCCGCGGTGGCGCATACCGGGTTACCGCACCATCTGCTTGATGGAAATCCACAGGCCGATCAAGGGAAGATTTCGATCGCCACCATGTATCTGGCCAAGGGTTTGGAGTTTCGCGTAGTTGTGGTCATGGCTTGCGATGACGAAGTCATCCCGTCACAGGAACGCCTCGAATCCGTGGCCGATGACGCTGATCTTGAAGAGATCTACAACACCGAGCGCCATCTGCTGTATGTCGCCTGCACCCGTGCACGTGATCATCTATGGGTTTCGGGAGTCGATCCGGCATCAGAGTTTCTGGATGACTTGGAGAGCACTTAGTCGCATGGCGTGGCGCTGTTGAAAAGACGATGGAGGCAGGTTCGGCCGCCGTATAAGGCCATCGAGCCGATACTAAATCAGACCAGGAGAAGCTGCGAATCCGTGGCTGCGGTTAATCGGGCCGAAACAAAGGTCTCGGCGATCGGCCGGAACTGAACTCAAGGAACCAGTACTCAACGCGTCGCGTCTCGATCTTCAATTTCCTGGCCCAAGCTCATCTCGAAAGGCTCAAGATCATGGCGACGGATGACCTTCCCGACGTTCCCCGGAACTTGGCTGAGTCCATATGCCACGGACACCCGATCGTATTGGTCGTCAGCCATGTCACTCACGAAGTTCTGCGGTCGCGGCAGAGCGCTCACCCTGATCGATAAACCATGAGATTTTTTTGCCTCACGGACGACCAGCCGTATGTGCTCGATAATTGTGGGCAACCGACTGCCCCCGCCGCACAGGAACAGATCCAGCGGTTCCTGATCTCGCCACACCCGCGATGTAGGATTGAGAAGGCGGGCTTGCTCACGCGCCTCGTTGAATGCCCGCGCCAGGGCGCTGAGAAAAGCAGCCCGACGCTGGCTCACGTCACCGCGATTCTCGCCAAGGCGCTCTACCACATCCTGGTCATTGGCAGCCGCATCGTCGTCGCGCCAAGTAAGATGCTGGCCGGCTTTGCCCGCCAACGCGCCGATCAGAAAATGCGTGCCCAAGTTCTTCACTTTGGCTGAAAAAATGGGAAGCACATCTCCGTCTTCGTCCTTGTGCACATTGAAGAACGCCATATCCAAAGTGCCAGCCCCAATATCCATCAGTGCATGCATTTCCGATTGCCGTTGTGCTGACGAAAGATACGAAAACAACTGACAGGCGAATTCAGGGAGTACGGTCACCATGCTGCCTGGAGATGTCCTTGCAGCACGCAGGGCCTGCTTGGCGCGTTCACGCGTAAGCGCTTCACCTTGGCAGGCTAGAGTTCGTCCCGCCGAAGCTAGGATGCGAAACTGTGCAGCTACGGACTCGTCATCCCATGACTCAGCAGGCAAGCCAAGATGTAGCCTCCATCTGGGGCTATCAGCTCCTGTGTAAGCCCTGGCAAACCAACCGCTGGCATATCTAAGAGCCGCGGCAATGAATAAAGCCGCGTCGCAGTGCGCCTCGTCACTTTTTGTCGAAGGAGAAGAAAGTAAACGCATCTTGATGCCATCACGATGCGACCAACCTGGACCCTGCCTGATGCCCAGTGCAATACTTCCGTCCTCGTGCTCACTGAAGGAGGATGGCATGAGATAAGGGTCGCTCGTCGCTACGGCCCCGGACCAATTGACGGCGTGGTGGTCCCCATGAAATCGGATCACTGCCTTGGTGAATGCAGTGCCGAAATCGAGGCCGAATATCGCCGTACCTGATCCGTCGGCCATAACTGGTCGCAACGATTGGCTGATTGATGCCTGTGATTTTGCCGCCCTAATCGCAAGCTTTGTCATGTCCGCAGACAGTTCGTTCAGTGCAGCTCGTGGAGTGATGGGCTGCGCATGCGACGGAGTGGCGCAGCGATAGACGCCAAGATCTAACTTGCCTCGCTTAGACACTGCGGCCAGGTTCTCACGCAACTTGCGTCTAGCCGCTTTGCTTGGTCGCGATGGCCGCACCTGATCCTTCTTGATTTTCGAAGGTTGGGACGGTTTGAGTGGACGTACATCCCGGTCTGCCTTGCGCTCCACGGGTACAGCAGATGTCGCGGGGGGCGGAGCAACATGCTGCTTCAGTTCCTTGAATACATCTCCAAAGAGCTCACCCAGAGTGGACGACGGACGCTTCATGGCAGGATCCTTACCAAACCCTCAACCAATCCATCACGGACGACGCGCAGTGCCTCGCGGCTATCCAAACGCGCCAGCGCAACCCTAGTTTGTTCGTCCAGCTTGCGCAGGCTGCCTCGTGTCAGTTGAATCAAGTTTTTCTGACTCATCTGCTCGGCCCTGTTCAACCGCTCCTGTAAGGATCCACGACGGCGGGCTGCATTTCTCTCTACGCTCTGTCGTTGCAATCGCACACGGTCGGCATTCTCGGCTTCATGCGCAGCCACATCAGCCTTGTATTGCCGCGTCAGTAGAACACGGGTCCTATCGAGAACATCGATTGTGTCATCAACCGAAGATATGGCGTGGCGCGCGTTGATCCAATCGCGCCCATGGGCACGAAGCGTGTTGAGCAGATCGAAAGCAGTATCAGTGACGACAGTCGCTCCACCGCCCAAGGGGCTGAATACAGCTCGTACGGTCTCCTCATCTCTTGCGCCGGCAAACGTCCAGACTTCTGCTGCAAAAGCGTAGTCGCCCGTCGGTACCGCCATGCCGGATACCGAGGCTGATATCTGCACTGCATGAAGGAATGGCCCCGTATCAACAGAGCCACCATCGACGGCAATCATCCTGATCAGTGGATGATACTGATTGACCAACTCGCATCCTCTGGCGACATCTCCCGCGCTCACGTGGTTGCGAATGACGACACGAACCTCGTGACCACTTTCCAGCGCGGACTTCACCATGTGCTGGTTCTCGCGAAATCGCTCAAGCTTTACGGCCATATCGGGTGGCAACTTGAGCACGCCTAGCAATGGCCGTTCAGGATCCATGCGCAGTACGTAACCTTCTGCATGGGCTTCAAGAAAATCCCGGATATGTGACAGCAGATCGTCGTCAGTGATACGGCGCTGCGTGCGTTGTGCCTGCTCGGCGCGTGAGCGGACATAGTCTCCGAGCCCAATCAAATCAGCCTCGTTCTCTTCTACCAACGCTTGATCCAACTTGCGCTGCTCGATCGCCCGCCGGGTATCCTCGATGCGTGCGACCTCCTGATCTGGGGTCAGACGCGCGGATAGTAATTCTCGTGTCAATTGGGTGATGCTTTCACCGAGCACTTCTTCGGTGCAGCCAAGAGAGCTCTCGAAAAGCCTCAAGCGCTCAAACAGACGAATCAGGATTCGTTCGTCGATGGTGTCGGCGTACACCATGTTGAAGATGCTGATGGCATCGGCCTGCTGACCGATACGGTCAATGCGGCCGATGCGCTGCTCCACCTTCATGGGGTTCCAAGGCAGGTCGTAATTGATAATGACCCGCATGAATTGGAGATCGACGCCCTCGGAAGCAACCTCGGACGAGAGCAAGACACGATATCGCGACGACGCTTGGAATTTGTCGATCAATGCCTGCTTGTTGTCACCGCCCTTCACCACCAGGGATGGAATACCCACCTCCTGCAGTCGTTCGCACAAGTAGTCGAGCGTCCCGCGAAAATAACTGAACAACAGCACCTTCTCGCCCGGATAGTCTCGCTGGTGTTGCATGAGAAGATTCAGCAACAAATTGAGCTTTGAATCCTGCGAGCGCAACGCATCAAGATCGATGCGGCCAGCAACCCGCTTCGCTACATAGCTTGCGACCGGCGACGTGGAGACCTCTTCGATCAGGTCGAACGCCTCAAAGGCCAGCTCATTTATCTCATCCATGTCGGGAGCTGCCGACAACCAACGCTTTGCTGCTGCATACATGCAACTAGCCATTTGCCGTTGCGGCATGGCGAGCAGGAAGCCTTCGACACCGCTGTGGTGGAGTGCGTAATCCGAAATCGCTTCAGACACCGCCTGATAGAGCACCTGCTCTGGCGTGCTCATCACGGCCGAGAGCCGGCCCGGTTTGCGCTCCACCCGATTTTCGAAGACGTCACGTTTGCGCGTGCGAACTACCACTTGCCCAAGCAAGTTCACCCGCTCAAGGCGTTGATTGATCTCTACGCGTGCCTCAGCCGGTAAAGGAGTCTCGGCAATCATCAGCTGCAGATCGGCACAAAGCCGTTTAAGACTTGCACTTTCCTCTAGCAGCCAGTGATCCGATGCTTCCCGTAGGGACTCGATCACCATTTGCGGTGTGGTGTGCCTCGCCTTCAGCTGGTTGGCAGCATGCACTAATGGGCGATTAGCCTGCAGGATCTGCTCGAACAAATGCGGGTATTGGAACTGATCTGGGTCAGCCAAAGACACCAGGTTGAACAGGTCCGTGCTTCGGGTATTAACGGGCGTCGCGGAAAGCAAAACCAAGTGCTCAGAGACTGGTCGTAACAATCGGCCCAGTTCGGCGGATGAGGTCTCCTGATTGCGTAGATAGTGCGCTTCGTCGATCACCGTCAGGTCGAACAATGTGCTCTCAGTTGACTCATCCAGTTTGCGCGCTAGGCGTGCGCCGAGCGAACTCGACGGCGACTTGTCATCATCCCACCCGGATGGTGGCCGAATGCCCTGCAGACTGCAGATGATGGCCGCCCCTTGCGGGTTGGCTGTACTTCTGTCCAGCCACTCCAGTAGTTCGCCAGCGCCCATGATTCGGGCATCTGTTCCAAAACGGGTTGATAGCTCTTTCTTCCATTTCTCCGTAAGCATCGCCGGACACACCACGAGCAATCGCGTCGCATTGGTGCGAAAGCGCAGTTCAGTCCAGATCAACCCGGCCTCGATGGTCTTGCCCAGACCGACTTCGTCCGCGATCAACAGGCCCTTCGAAGGCGAGTCCAACAGCGCGAGTAGCGGTTTGAACTGGTGTGGCATGAATTGGGTGTTGGTGGTATCGAGGCTGTAGATCAGTTCGTTAAGTCGGCCGCGTAACTGCACGGCGGTAAGCCGTTTGCGCAGGCTGGTAGCGCGGGCAAAACGTCCTTCCCGCAATACCGTCGCCTCATCCAGCTCAACAGAGACCGGCTCTAGGTCTTCGGCCATCTCGAATTGGGCGTTGCGTCCAGGGAAGCGCACATGCACCAGCAAAGCGTCGTCGTCATCACGAACCTTGCCCGTGCATTCACCCACCTGACTAGGATCGGCGCGCAGACGCACCCGAGTCCCCGCCCGGGTCAGACTCTCCAAAAACTCCGTATCCATTCCCTGTAGCCCCCTAAAGCATCCACGCCGAACGAAGTGACTGGCCTCCGTTGTTGGAGCATAGCAACCGGACATTCTGCGGACATGTTAACCCCGTACGATCGCATCGTTTGCGACTGGTCACGGGGCATGCTGTGGGCATGCATGTGGTCGTGACTTTCATGCGAAGGCCTGTAGCTCGGTCCATCCATCCTTCAGAAGTCCTTCCTGTTCTCCGCAGCGCTCGATTTCGGGCGGTAAGCAGCCGACTATCGATCGAAAAAATTTACAAGCCTATATCACACCAAAGAGAGCAGCGAGAAGCCTCTCGGAAACTGATTTGTCAGTGTCGAGGCCACCTCCAAATCGCGATGTATGTCTATGCAGTGCACGAATGCCTTGCTGCGATCGCCACAGTGCCCTCAACCGGCTATCTGGTCGCCGACAGCGGTTGTGCGAAAGACGACTGAGGGATAGGGCGGCGAAATGCTCGCGCATCACTCTAGGTTTGCGCGTTGAGCGACGATTGGTGCGCCGATTGATCACAGACTGTTCGACAGCTTTCGTTTTCAGGACTGCGGTTGCGCCTTTGAGCAATCGCCCTGATCCAGCTTTGACTTAGCACTGGCGGGTTCGCGGAAGCGAGCCGCTTCGCCTCGGGTTTCCGTTTTCACATCTTTCCCGTCGATTACGCATAGAGCCCGGCCTCACCGCCGGGCTCTATGCGCTTATGCCGTCATCAAGGAGCTCGTCATGCAACTCGCGCAATCTTTGACCCACACCCGCTACAAGCTCACGGGCGAGACGACCGAACAAGACGTACTCGCCGCAGCCGAAGCTATCCTGAAGAGCCGGCTGGAACGCCAAGGCAGCATTGGCACGCCGATGGACGCCAGCGACTTTCTGCGTATGCGCTTGGGCGCGCTCCTGCACGAAGAGTTTCACGTTCTTTGGCTGGACAACCGCCACCGGATCCTCGATTGCCAGAAGCTTTTCACCGGCACTGTCGATGGGGCAAGCGTCCACCCCAGAGAAGTGGTGCGCGCGGCGCTGGCCATCAACGCCAGCGCGGCGATCCTGGCGCACAACCACCCCAGTGGCATGGCCGAGCCCAGTGCGGCCGATCGGATGCTCACCCACGAGCTTCGCGAAGCGCTGCGGCTGATCGGGGTTCGTGTCCTTGACCACATCGTGGTGGGTAGCGAATGCGTCAGCATGGCCGACAGGGGGCTGATCTGATGACGATGCTCATAGTGGCTCTACCCTTCGCGGGTTCTATGGCTTCCAATACGATGCCGACCTGAACTATGCCCTGGAGGCAATGTTCTGCAATGACCAGGGTGACTCCTGTCCGGGCCTGACAACCGCGCCCAATCTCCGGTGGTTATTCGGCCACGCGCAAACTCCCTATTCCAAGCTGGAATTTTGCGCCCTGCGGTTTTCAGCCTGAAACGCGGGAAGTCGATCCCAAAAAATCTCACCCACACATCACTCACGTGAAGTCGGAAGTCATCGGCTTCGCGTTTGGACGCTCCGCGTCGCAGCGTTTGCAAGGGATTCCTGACTCATGACAGGCAAACTCGAAACGGTCTACTGCGCCCTAGTGGTTGCGACCGCGGTACTGATCGGCATCGTCCGATGCATCCGCTGTAGCGATTTCAAAGCTCCCTGATTCAACGCGTCACAAGCACAGCGCACAAGGCCCGGCATGTCCGGGCCTTGTGCGTTTATGCCACCCACTTACGAGGAAACGACAATGCACCTGGTTGAAACCATGGCCTATGCCGGCGAGAAGCCGTGGCACGGCTTGGGCAACAAGCTTGCCCCGCAGCAGCCCATCGAGGTCTGGAAGAAGAACGCCGGAATGGACTGGCAGATCGAGCAGTCCGAAGTTCGCTACATCTCCGGCAGCAACAACGTCGGGGTCATCAATGCCTTCCCGGAACAGAAGGTGCTCTATCGCTCCGATACCAAGGCTCCGTTGGCCGTTGTGTCCAAGCGCTTTCACGTGGTGCAGCCGGGCGAGATCCTGGAGTTCTATCGTGACCTGACCGCCTGCAACGGTTTCGAGTTGGAAACGGCCGGCGTGCTGCGCGAGGGCCGCAAGTTCTGGGCGTTGGCGAAGACGGGCCAGAGCACGACGCTCAAAGGCCGCGACCGGGTGGATGGCTATCTGTTGTTGGCCACGGCCTGCGACGGCACGCTGGCTACCACGGCGCAGTTCACTTCGGTGAGGGTGGTCTGCAACAACACCCTGCAGATTGCATTGGGGAATGCCAGCAGCGCGATCAAGGTGCCACACCGCAGCCAGTTCGATGCGGAAGCAGTCAAGCGCCAGTTGGGGATCACCGTGTCGTCGTGGGATGGCTTCGTGGTCCGAATGAAGGCACTCGTCGATCGTCCGGTCGATCCCGATTCGGTCGAAGGCCTGCTACGCCGGGTGCTGACCTACGCAGCACCGGGCGGCAAGTCACCGGTGGTCAACGAACAGGCCTTGGCCACGGTTCGCTCGCTGTACGAGGGCGGTGGCCGCGGCGCACTGGTGACCTCCAGTCGGGGTACGGCATGGGGCTTACTCAACAGCGTGACCGAGTTCGTCGATCACCACCGTCGGGCGCGCAGCGACGATCACCGTCGCGACGCGGCCTGGTTCGGCCAAGGTGCGCAGATCAAGCAGCGTGCTTGGGACGAAGCCATGAAGCTGGTGGCCTGAAGGAGGGATGCCATGGGACTGGACATGTATCTGGAGGCCCATCGGCACGTGGCGCCCTGCGATCCGCAGACGGAACCGATGCGCCGTGCCCTTGGCACGGCCATCGGCTATGTGCCATCGAAGGACAAGCCGGGAAACGACACCTCTTTGCTGGAAGTCTGTGGCGTCACGGTGCGCGTCGGCTACTGGCGCAAGTTCGCGAGCCTGCACCAATGGTTCGTGGGCAACGTCCAAGGGGGACACGACGACGACCGCCCCGCCTTCATTTCGGTAGAAACCTTGATGGAGTTGGAGGAACTGCTCGAACAGGTCGGCGATGACCCGGCGAGTGCCAGCGAGTATTTCACCGCCGATGAAGATGAAACGCTGGAAGAAAGTGATGTCGACTACACGCTGAGAGTCCTTAATCACGCCAAACGATTGCAGGAGCAAGGCTGGGGCATCTATTACCGCGCCAGTTGGTGAGGTCGGCACACGCAGGAGATTCATCCTTGATGCAAACAACATAGCGCCCGGCCCTTTGGCCGGGCTTTTTCTTTTGGAGAACCACCATGAAAAAGCGATCTGCCTTGCGGTTGGTCGATACACGCACGCTCGGCCGGGGCCAATGGCTGGAAATACGTCAAGGCGGTATCGGCAGCTCCGATGCCGCCACCGCGGTCGGCCTCAACCCCTACAAGAGCCCGTTGGAGCTGTGGGCGGAGAAAACTGGACGTGTGACCGCTCCCGCGGAAAGTCCAGGCATGGAGGATCCGCGCTACTGGGGCACGCTACTCGAACCTTTCGTGGCTACCGCCTACCAAGAGAAGACTGGTCGCAAGGTCAGGCGGGTCAACGCCGTGCTTCAGCACCCTACGTTCAACTTCATGCTGGCCAACATCGACCGGGAAGTCGTGGGCTGCCCGGACGTGCAAATTCTGGAATGCAAGACGGCTGGCGAGTTCGGCGCGCGGCTGTGGAAGGACGGCGTGCCGGAGTACGTGCAGTTGCAGGTGCAGCACCAGCTCGCCGTGACAGGCCAGCAGGCAGCGGACGTGGCCGTGTTGCTGTGCGGGCAGCAGCTGGAGATCCATCGCATCGAACGGGACGACGAGGTCATTGCCAGGCTGATCGTGCTGGAGACGAAGTTCTGGGAGTGCGTGCAACACGACATCGAGCCACCTTCCGATGGTAGCGAGTCATCCGCGCGAGCCCTGCGCCAGCTCTACCCCGGTAACGATACGTCGCTTGATTTCACGGACGACGAAACCCTGTGCCGGACCTTCACGTCGCTGTCGGCGCTGAAGACCGAACTGGATGAGAAGGCGCACGTCGCCGAGCAGCTCAAGCAGACGATCCAGCAAGCGATGGGCGACGCCAGCAAGGCGCTGTTTGCTCACGGCGAGGTGACCTACAAGCGATCCAAAGATGGCACCAGCGTCGATACCAAACGGCTGGCAGCCGACCACCCCGCTCTGGCTGCGCAGTACACGGTACCTCGCTCCGGCTCACGTCGGTTCGTGCTGTCTCTCTCACCCGATGCCACTGAAGGAGTTTCCCCATGTTGAAAGGTCTGGCAATCACCCCGCCCGTGATCGGGCGGATATCCATCGGGCGCGTGGTCGAGCGCAACGGCAAGCGCCTCCCGGAGAAGGACGACCAGTTCACCCTCACCAGCCAGATCCAAAATCGGGAGGGTTGGGTGCTGCACCCGCTCGACGAGTCTCTGCGCAAGCAAGCGGAAGGTCAGAAGCTGCGCGCAATCCCGGTGCGGCTGCTGTTCAACGACCCGGCACTCAATCTGCGCGCGGACTACTCGCTGTTCGACCGCACGACAGGGCGACCGGTGTGTGTGGGTAACGGCGAGACCGCACGCCGGATGAGCAAGGAAGGCGCGACCAGCGTGCCGTGCCCCGGCCCGGAGGCCTGCTCGTTCGCACACGGCGAGTGCAAGGCCTACGCGCGGCTCAATGTGGTGGTGGGCGATGGGGAGAGCGATGCGCTGGGTAGCTTCGTGCTGCGCACCACGTCGTACAACACCATCCGTACGCTGGCGGCGCGGCTGGAATACTTCCGGGCTGTGTCGGGTGACTTGTTGGCCAGTCTGCCGCTGGAACTGAAGTTGCGTGGTAAGTCCACCACGATGAGCTACCACACGCCGATCTACTACGTGGATATGGTGGTGCGTTCCGGGATGACGTTGGAACAGGCCATCGCGCAGGCACGAGAGCTGAAGGAGCAACGACTTTCCAGTGGCTTCAACCAGTCAGCACTGGATGATGCGGCGCGCAAGGGCTTCGCCAACGGTACGTTTGAGGAGATGGAAGAAGATGTGCCGGCCGTCGTGGAGGAGTTTTACCCGCCGGCCATTCCGCAGCGCCCGGACGCTGCGGAGCCCAAGACCGACACGTTACGCAACCGCTTGGCCGAGAAGGTCGCTCAGGCTACCGCTCATTGATTCGAAAGGAGACAACCATGTTCCAGTTCATCGGTGCCGTCGTGGTGTATGGCTTTGCGATCTTCGGATTGATCAAGGCGTTCGAAGCTCGCGCGTCCAAGCAGGGATCGTCTGCTGACGATGCTGGCACTGCCGACTGAAGTCGGAACCATGCGGCGCATTGAATGGATGAGGCCGTGAGGCCTCATCCATTCAATGCGCCGCAGTTCCTTCTTTTTTTAGAACCGCCAGCCCTTTGCCATCCTTCTCGCGCTCGGTGACGGCGGCGCGGCGGTAGGTATCCAGAAGGTCGCGCAGAGCATTCATCAGCTCGGGTGTCCTTGATCGCAACAACGGAATGCCGGCCATCGGGTCGGCATCGTTGAATGGTGTCACGTTGTCTATAAAGACTTCATGCCCATTAATTTTCTACGTCTGTGTACTAAGGACTATGAGCAGGACTTAATAGTCGGACGAATGCGGAGTGATGAAGAGAGTGGGCTTCTACTTGAACTTGCTTACCGGTAGAAGAGCATACGTCCACTATACGTTTCTCGCTTGAAGCGGTGATTTAAGAATAACTTGGTCAGCTACGTAGCCAGCGAGGTACATGCCTCGCCGGTCTTTTTTTGCGCGCGAGAAGGACAAGACCATGGAACAGTTGCACTTCGAGATTGTGTCGAAAGCACGCGGCACGACAACAGATCACATCAGGTACATCATGCGACAAGGTGCTTTCGCTGAGCGGGATGACTTTGTTGGATGGGATTACGGCAACATGCCGAATTGGGCACGGTATGACCCGGAGCTATTCTTCGTGGCTTCGGAGAAATACGAGCGCGCGAATAGTCCTGCATTCATCGCCGTGACCTTCAGTCTGCCAAACTGCCTGAGCACGGAACAGAACCTCCGTCTGGCAGCCAAGATCATGGATGCTCTCGCGAGAGGCATGCCGTACATGTTCGCGGTTCACGAAGTGATCGCGTTCCAATCGGGTGTTCGACATCCTCACGTGCACGGGATGCTGTCCGGAAGAGTGGATGACGGTATTGACCGCACACCGGAGCAGACATTCCGGCGTTATAACGGTAAGGACCCCGAAAGGGGTGGATGCAGGAAGATGGGCTGCGGGATACGGCCCGCCGAGATCAAGAACTCCACCATCGAGATGCGGCGCATTATCGCCGAGACGATCAATAACGAACTCCGCGCATGTGGCTTCAATGACCGGGTTGACCACCGAACCCTTCGCGAGCAAGGCATTGACCGAGAACCGGTCCCCTACATAGGAGCCTCCCAACTCCGCGAAGTGCGGGAAAGACAGATGGAGTACTCCTGCAACCGGAAGTGTCATCCGAAAGGTGGCGCTTAGTAGATGTCGTCGGAACCGCGGCGTGCCCGAGTGGCGGAGCATATCCGCATCATCGAAGGACACGCTTGTGGCCTGGGGCAGGCGAAGCCCATAGATGGGTGAACGTACCGGGCATATCTAAGGTCGGAGTGAATAGCCATCGGGACAAGCAATCCCAAGCGTAGCCGGCAGGTCGAGCGCATGTTTCCGCGTGTGCACAGACTTGAAAATGTGCACAGGGTGGTTTTTGAAAGCTACTACGGGTACGACGTAGTGCCCGTAGTAGAGGGTTCAGATTGGCAGAATGCGGATTGCGTGCCGTTGCAGGTACTCGGGACGGTCGGGTCAACGCGAGTCTGAACTGATGGGCGCAGGGGCGTTTTGCGCGGGGACGTGGTGAATCGGCCGAGGCCGGATCGTGTGGTGTGATGTCATCCCCGCTTTCTATACGCTTAAAACCGAGCGAGGTGGGGTAAGAGACACTGGCCGCGAAGAACCGATCAGGCAATTCGCGGCCAGGATGACGGGTCACTACAGGGTGTCGAAGATTGCCGGGTTGAGACACATACAGCGCTTACCACTGCGCGAGTAATCGCGCTTGATGAAGCGTTCCCGGATCAAAATGTCGAGGAGCGGGTCGAGTTCCTCGCGTTCGATGTTGTGGCGCTGCATGACCCAGCGCAACGGGATCAGGTGCTCTTCGCCGGGGTCGGTATGTTTCACGTGCCTGCCATCGGTGTGGCACTTCTCATGGAGAAAATTGACAAGCTTCTTGAGCTTGATCTGCATGGGCTCGGTAACCAGGATCTGCTTGGCTTGCTCCATGTACCAGTCAGCGATGCGGACCGCATTCATGAGGATCTCCTTGGAGATGCGGGTGCCAGGTTGTCCACTAAAGTAGTGGAAGATGGCCGCGATGCGGGCGACGTTGGACGGATGCTTGCGGCCAAAGTCCTGAATGAGCCCCCAGTCATCTCGCTGAGCCATGCGTTGGCTATTTGCACGGAGCATCTCCATGAACACCATCGTGGCCTCCTCGTCGAATTCGAGAGTGATCGGTTCGAAGGAGCTGTCTGTGGCGAGTTCTTCACAACCTTCAAGCAATGCCAGAGACCGGGCATTGAAGACGTCCGTTCTTGGGAACGTAGGGTGCAGGACTGCAGAGGCAGGATAGTGGCCGTAAGGTGGTGCCTTGGACAGCAGCCCGCGGCCGAACCAACCCGAAGCACGTGCTTCCTCGCCCATCCTCCTGATGAAGCGTTCAAACGCATCAGGGTGTGTCATGGCACAGTAGGTGGCCAGAGGTTCATGGGCGATGACTGTGCGATGCATGCGTTCATAGGACAAGGTGGCCCCATCCCAAACCAGATTGTGCATTTCCATATCCTCGCTGGTCATTTTTCCGAAGAAATTGCGACCTTCGGGAGTGGCCATGAGGATGGATGAGCGGGTGCCGTGCAGCTCTTGCAGGAGCCTGAAGGCGAAATATCACCCTTGACCATGCTGATGGGCCTGGCGTCGGAAGACCGGGTATCTGTCAGGTTCCTGACTGCTTGCTCGATTCGTGCGAGTTCTTCCGGGTCGGCCTTCATGCCACGGCCGTAGAGCTTGCTGACCTGTGCAAGCAAACCGCGACGCCTGGCATGCAACAGCAGGCGATCGTCGTTGCGTTCCTTTTCAGCGAGTTTGCGCTTCGAAAGGCGAGCAAGGCCGATCAGACGTGCCGGCGCGAACGCCCGATCCATCATCGGAGATTTGGCCCAACCCGTATCCGCAACTGTGTAGAGGGCAAGCGTGGTCACGTGCGCTTTGTCCATATGCGGCGGCTTCACGCGGATCCAGCTCTGGCAGGCGGTAGACATGGCGGCCAGAATGGCCGCCATGATTACTTCGTCAGGCGCGGGGAGGATCATGCGCAACTCAAGGAAAGCCTGGTACGCGATTTTCGGGAGTGCGTAGTCAGGACAGACAAGGTTGCCAGGGATGCCGCCTCGAGGGCGACATCCGATCTGGTGCACCTGGTGGTGAAGGTAATTGAGCGGGAGTTCCAGGAAGGTCGGCTGGTAGTCGGTCCGGGTGAGATTCATGCTGCCACCTCCCCGTCGGTGCCAGTTGTATCGACCAGTGGGGCAGATTCCTCGGTGTGGTGTTGCTCCTTGGCATGCAGCGACTGGCCACACGTCACGCAGCACACGCGTTCGCCATTCTCATCGCGTGCGACCAACTCCGCATTGAAGAGCTTGCGGAAGGTCGCGTGATGGAGATCAGGCCATTTTTTCTTCAGCCCCTCGATGATCTGTCTCGGGGGAACGCCGCGTTCTTTTGCGGCCTTCACGGGCAGGAATATCTCCGCGAAGTCGATAGCCATCTGAGCTTCGGCATCGGGCTTCATGGCATCGAGTTCACGGATGATGTCGTCAAGGACGGTATCCGACATGTTGGCGAAGGAGTCACGCATGGGCCTGCTCCGGCTTGCTATGGGTGGCAGACGTCTCGGCATGCTTGACGCGCGCATTCATGCGAAAGAGCCAGGAGTCGAAACTACCGAAGGTCCAGGCCTTTTTGCCCACTTTCACGATGGGATCGGGCAGTACCTCCCACGGCCACGGCGGGATCTTGGCGCTTTTGATCTTCTGCCCCTGCTTATCGAACATCGGCACCAGGCCGTTTTCGTACACCCAAGAGCTCGATCTGCAGATCTTGGTGCAGATGTCGAGCAGGGTCAGCAACGTGGAAGGACCGTCGAGCTCGCGGTACCACCCGAGCTGCGGCAGCGCGTCAGCATTGAGGCCAGTGCAGATCTCCGAATGCACGGAAGCGGACAGCGCGCTCCGATCCAGCAGGATTTCGGCCCGGTGGGCCGGCTTAAAGGTTGCCTGAGAAGGCATATGTGAACTCCAGAAAAAAGAAGACCAAGGCCAAGCGAAGGGCTTGACCTGACGTGTGCGTCTCTTTTTTTCTGGTTCGTGCAGCAGCGGACCGCCGCACATGTGGCACGAGGGCCACGCACATATTTGAGATGAGGTAAACCGGCTGGGGTCGCCAGCCGCAGGCAGTCTAAGCTGCCTCCCGTTTACGAATCAACTCCTCCACTGCTGCTTGGCACGAGACCGTTCAACTCTTGATCAGGCGCATCAACTCATCCTCTGCTGTTGATGCGGACTACCGAGTAGAATGACCGAGCTCGACGCCGGGCATATGGCTGTCACGCTAGCAAGCGAGGCCTGGGGGCAACTCTGGGGGCAAGCGCTATTTTGCTTTGTGTGAGATTCCGTCAGCAGGGCCATTTACCTGGTATTATTAGAGTCCACCCATACCACCAAACGTGTCGCGCGTGTCTGTCCCGCCGACGTGTCCATCCGCGCGGACGTCGCCATGCACATCTTCAAGGTGTTTCAGCTCGAAGCAGCCCACCGCCTGCCGCACGTGCCGGAAGGCCACAAATGCGCGCGGCTGCACGGGCATTCGTTCCGCGTCGAGATTCATGTTTCCGGCGAGCCGGACCCGCGGCTCGGCTGGGTGATGGACTTTGCCGAGCTGAAGACGACCTTCCAGCCGCTGTATGACCGGCTCGACCACCACTATCTCAACGACATCGAGGGGCTGGAGAACCCGACCAGCGAGATGCTGGCGCGCTGGATCTGGCAGCGGCTGGAGCCGCGGCTGGCGGGGCTGGACAAGGTGGTGGTGCACGAGACCTGCACCTCGGGGGCCAGCTGCAGCCGGGCCGATTTCTGACGCGTTGCGTTATGCGGGTGATTTCCGCAAGTTGGCGTACAGGATGAACATTTGCCGACTGGTCTGGCGATTCCGGGAAATTCATGTTGCATTGCAACAGAAGTCTTGCTAGAGTGGCTGCCACTACCCCACCTCCACCCGAGGAACAAGCCATGACCCAGCAATTCAACAACCAGCTTTTTGCGTTCACCAAGCAGTTCACCGACAGCGCGTTCAAGGCGCATTCGCTGGCCCTGAAGGGGCTGGAGAAGGTTGCCGAGCTGCAGCTCAAGGCGCTCGAGGAGCAGACCAAGGTCTCCGCCGAGTTCGTCACCGACGTGATGGAAACCCGCGACGTCGACGGCCTGCGCGGCCTGTGGGAGAAGGGCAGCAGCCTGAGCCGCGAGAATGCCGAGCGCGCCGTGGCGGTGTCGCAGGAAGTGCTGTCGATCACCCAGAAGACCGCCGAGTCGCTGACCGCGCTGGTGCAGGAGCAGCGCCAGGCGGCCAATGACGCCGTGACCGCGCCGGTCGCCGGCAAGAAGGCCGCCGCCAAGTAATTCGCGGCTGCCGTGCAGCGGTACAAAGCTTCGAGAAGGCCGGACAGGGATGTCCGGCCTTCTTTTGTGCGCAAGATCGTGCGATCGCGGCAGATCGTCGCAGGCCTCGCGCCAGGCTGTGCGCTGGCGGGCGCGGCGGGGATTGGCAGGCTTCGCGGCTTGTCCGGGCAATCGGCGCACTGATATACTTTTACGGATTCGGATCGTGGCGGGTGACTGGATCGGTGCCGCCTGACAAGGGTCGCGCGGAGACGTCACTTGCTCAACAACCTGGCCTCGGGTCGGCGCCTCGCCTCGCGCATCGTGCTGCTGCAGTTCGCGGTGGCTCTGCTGGTGGGCTGCGTCTTCCTAGCACTGGGGCGTCGTGAAGCGGCATCGGCCGCGGCAGGCGCGGTGGTGGTGGCGCTGGGTACCGCAGCGATGTCGGCGCGGATGTTCAGCGGCATCAGCGGCGCGGGTCTGGCGCTGGGTCGGCTGCTGACGGGCATGTTCCTGAAATGGATCGTGATCGTCGGAGGGCTGGTCGTGATCCTGTTCCAATTCAAGTTGCCGCCACTGGCCGCCATCACGGGGTTGGTGGCTGCCTACGCGGTCTATCTGCTGGCGTTCAGATTCAAGGGTTGAAGCATGGCAAGCGAGTCGGGCGGGCTTACCGAATACATCCAGCACCACCTGCAGCATCTTGTTCCGCATGCGAGCAAGGAAGGCTTCTGGGCGGTGCACCTCGACTCGGTCAGCGTGTCGCTGGCGCTCGGCGTGCTGTTCTGCCTGTGGTTCTGGCTGAAGGCACGCAAGGCGACGGCCGGCGTACCTTCCAAGGGTCAGGCCTTTGTCGAGATCATCCTCGAGTTCGTCGATGGCCAGGTCAAGGACGTGTTCCACGGCGACCGCCGCGTGCTGGGTCCGCTGGCGCTGACCGTGTTCGTCTGGGTGTTCCTGATGAACGCCATGGATCTGCTGCCGGTCGACCTGTTGCCGTGGATCACCGAGAAGTTCGGCGTCGGCCACTTCCGCGCCGTACCGACCGCCGACATCAACATGACCTTCGCGATGTCGCTGACGGTGTTCGTGCTGATCATCTTCTACAGCTTCAAGGCCAAGGGTGCCGGCGGCTACATGCGCGAGCTGTTCACCGCGCCGTTCGGCTCGAGCCCGTTCCTGTGGCTGCCCAACTTCCTACTCAACGTGGTCGAGCTGCTGTCCAAACCGGTGAGCCTGGCGATGCGACTGTTCGGCAACATGTACGCCGGCGAGCTGGTGTTCATGCTGATCGCCGGCCTGTTCAGTGCCGGCGCGGGCCTGGCCGGCTGGGCCCTGTACGGCGCAGGCATCATCGGCTACACGGTGTGGGGCATCTTCCACATCCTGATCATCTCGATCCAGGCCTTCATCTTCATGGTGCTGACGATCGTGTACATCTCGATGGCGCACGATCACCACTGATTGGCTGTTGTCGAATCCTTCGTTTCATCCGTTTTTGCCATTCCCAGTTTGCTTTTCTCAGGAGACCGTCGTGGAACTCATCACTCAAATTGCTCAAGTGCAGTCCTTCACCGCCATCGCGCTGGGCCTGATCATCGGCCTCGGTGCGCTCGGTGCCTGTATCGGTATCGGCGTCATGGGCTCGAAGTTCCTCGAAGCGGCTGCACGCCAGCCGGAACTGGTGCCGCTGCTGCAGGGCCGCATGTTCCTGCTCGCCGGCCTGATCGACGCGGCGTTCCTGATCGGCGTGGCGCTGGCGATGTATTTCGCCGTGGCCAACCCGCTGCTGTCCAAGCTTGCCGGTGCCTGAGTCACGTGGCGGCGCACAGCGCCGCCGTTTCGACCCGGGCGTCCTGACGCCCGGGTTCGGTTCAACCCGTATTTGCAGGTAACGCAGCGATGGATTTCAACGCGACCTTGATTGGCGAAATGATTTCGTTCGCCATCCTGATCTGGTTCTGTGTGCACTTCATCTGGCCGTATCTCAACAAGGCCATCGAAGAGCGCCAGCTCAAGATCGCCGAAGGCCTGAATGCGGCCGAGCGCGCGCACGCCGACCTGAAGGCTGCCGACTCCAAGGTGCAGGCCGAGATCAAGCAGGCCCGCCTGCAAGCCTCGGAGATCATCGACAAGGCCCAGCAGCAGGCCAACCAGATCATCGAAAAGGCCCGTGGCGAGGCCGTCAGCGAAATCAACCGCCTGAAGGCTTCGGCGCAGGACGACATCGCCTCGATGGCCCAGCGCGCGCGCGACGAGCTGCGCGAGCAGGTCGGTGCGCTGGCCGTGGCCGGCGCAAGCAGGATCGTGCAGCGCGAGGTCGATGCGTCGACGCACAAGGCCTTGCTCGACCAGCTCGCGGCCGAGATCTGATCGATGGCCCAGGCAATCACCCTCGCCCGTCCCTACGCCCGCGCCGCGTTCGAAGTGGCGCATGCCGCCGGCACGCTGGACGCGTGGTCGCAGGCGCTGGCGTTCGCCGCCGCGGTCGCGGCCGATCCGCGCGTGGCCGGTCTCGGCAACGATCCGCGGGTGGTGCCCGCGCAGCTCGTCGCGCTGCATCTGCCGGCCGGCATCGCCGCCGATGCGCCATTCGGCCAGTTCCTCGCCGAAATGGCCGAGCAGCGACGCCTTGCGTTGCTGCCGGAGGTGGCCGAGCTGTACGAGACGTTCAAGCGCGAATCCGAGTCGCAGCTGCTGGTCAAGGTGACCAGCGCGATGGCGCTGGACGCAGCGCAGACCGAGCAGCTCAAGGCTTCGCTGAAGCGCCGCTTCAAGCGCGAGATCGAACTGGATACCCAGGTCGATGCCTCGCTGCTGGCCGGTGCGGTGATCGACACCGGCAGCGAAGTGATCGACGGCTCCGCGCGCGGCAGGCTGGCCAAGCTGGCTGGCGCATTGAGCCAGTAGTTTCACGCGAAGCCAGCTTCGCGAAAGGCAATACCGGCAGTTCGGGCCGGACAGTTTGGTTTCACGCGAAGTCCATTTTCGCGACGAGCAAAACCCGACCCTCCATGGTCGGACAGATTGGTTTCACGCGAGATCGATCTCGCGAAGAGCAAGGCCGGCCATCCGGGCCGGACTGTTCAACAAGAGCTTTTCATTTCCGGGATAGATGACCATGTCCAGCACCACACTGAATCCGTCCGAGATCAGCGAACTGATCAAGAGCCGCATCGAGCAGTTCAAGCTCGGCGCCGAGGCACGCAACGAGGGCACGATCATCAGCGTGTCCGACGGCATCGTGCGCATCCACGGCCTGGCCGACGCGATGCAGGGCGAAATGATCGAGCTGCCGGGCAATGCGTTTGCGCTGGCGCTGAACCTCGAGCGCGACTCCGTCGGCGCGGTGGTGCTGGGCGACTACCAGCACCTGCGCGAGGGCGACACCGCCAAGACCACCGGCCGCATCCTCGAAGTGCCGATCGGCCCGGAGCTGCTCGGCCGCGTGGTCGATGCGCTGGGCAATCCGATCGACGGCAAGGGCCCGCTGAACGCCAAGCTCACCGCGCCGGTCGAGAAGGTCGCGCCGGGCGTGATCTGGCGCAAGTCGGTCGACCAGCCGCTGCAGACCGGCTACAAGTCGGTCGACGCGATGATCCCGGTCGGCCGCGGCCAGCGCGAGCTGATCATCGGCGACCGCCAGACCGGCAAGACCGCGCTGGCGATCGACGCGATCATCGCCCAGCGCGATTCGGGCATCAAATGCATCTACGTGGCGATCGGCCAGAAGCGTTCGTCGATCGCCAACGTGGTGCGCAAGCTGGAAGAGAACGGCGCCCTGGCCAATACCATCGTGGTGGTCGCCTCGGCCTCCGAGTCGGCCGCGCTGCAGTACGTGGCGCCGTATTCCGGTTGCGCGATGGGCGAGTACTTCCGCGATCGCGGCCAGGATGCCCTGATCGTCTACGACGATCTGTCCAAGCAGGCCGTGGCCTATCGCCAGATCTCGCTGCTGCTGAAGCGCCCGCCGGGCCGCGAGGCGTATCCGGGCGACGTATTCTATCTCCACTCGCGTCTGCTCGAGCGCGCCTCGCGCGTGTCCGAGGCCTATGTCGAGAAGTTCACCAACGGCGAGGTCAAGGGCAAGACCGGCTCGCTGACCGCGCTGCCGATCATCGAGACCCAGGGCGGCGACGTCTCCGCATTCGTGCCGACCAACGTGATCTCGATCACCGACGGCCAGATCTTCCTGGAAACCGACCTGTTCAACGCCGGCATCCGCCCGGCCGTCAACGCCGGCATCTCGGTGTCGCGCGTGGGCGGTTCGGCGCAGACCAAGATCGTCAAGAAGCTCTCCGGCGGCGTCAAGCTGGCGCTGGCGCAGTTCCGCGAGCTGGCCGCGTTCGCGCAGTTTGCCTCGGACCTGGACCCGGCCACCCGCGCCCAGCTTGATCGCGGCCAGCGCGTCACCGAGCTGATGAAGCAGAAGCAGTATTCGCCGCTGTCGATCGCCGAGCTGGCGCTGTCGGTCTACGCCGCCGAGAAGGGCTACCTCGACGACCTGCCGGTGAACAAGGTGCTGCCGTTCGAGAAGGGCCTGCACGCCTTCATGCATCAGACCCACGAGGAACTGATGAAGAAGATCGTCGCCACCGGCGCCTGGGACAACGACATCGAAGCCACCTTCAAGGCCTCGCTGGACGAGTACAAGAAGACCGGCAGCTGGTGAGAGGGCCGGGATTCGGGATCGAGGTCAGGGATGCGGCAGGACGCGAGTTCGCCGTTTCCGTGAATCCCGGATCCGCAACCCCACGAGTGAGCACAGCGAGCGAGTAGAAGATGGCAAGCGGACGCGAAATCAAAACCAAGATCAAGAGCACGCAGAACATGCGCAAGGTGACGCGCGCGCTCGAGATGGTCTCGGCGGCCAAGATCCGTCGCGCACAGGACCTGATGCGCGCCTCGCGCCCGTATGCGCGGCTGATGCGCAAGGTGATCGCGCACGTGGCGCAGGCCAGCACGGATTTCAGCCATCCGTTTTTGGTCGAGCGCGACAACGTGGCGCGGGTCGGCTACATCGTGGTGTCGACCGACCGCGGCCTGTGCGGCGGCCTCAACTCCAACCTGTTCCGCCGCCTGCTGCCGGCGATCGCCGAGTGGCAGAAGCAGGGCGTGCAGGTCGACGTGGTGGCGATCGGCCAGAAGGCGATCTCGTTCTTCCGCCGCATCAAGGGCGTCAACCTGGTCGGCACGGTCAGCCACCTGGGCGAGAAACCGCGGCTGGAGCAGCTGGTCGGCGTGATCAAGGTGATGATGGACGCCTACGCGGCCAACGGCCTGGATCGCGTGTTCCTCGCCTACAGCGACTTCGTCAACACCATGACGCAGAAGCCGACCATCGACGCGCTGCTGCCGCTGCCGCTGGTGGCGGCCGAGCTGGAAGCGCATGAGGATGCCGGCGAGTCGGCCTATGCGGGCGTGAAGCTGGAAGCCGGGCATGACTGGGACTACCTCTACGAGCCCGACGCGCAGACCGTGCTGGAGCACGTGCTGGGCCGCTACATCGAGTCGGTGGTGTACCAGGCCACACTGGAGAATCTGGCCAGCGAGCACGCCGCCCGCATGGTCGCGATGAAGGCCGCGTCGGACAACGCGAACAAGGTGATCGACACGCTGACGCTGACCTACAACAAGGCACGCCAGGCGGCGATCACGCAGGAAATATCGGAAATCGTCGGCGGTGCCGCGGCGGTATGAGTGCAGGCATCCATGCCTGCAAGAGCAAGTCAAGAAGCGGCCATCCATGGCCGCACTGTTGAAGGGAAGCGATCATTCGTGATCGCAGGGCAAGATCAAGAAGCAGCCATCCGTGGTTGCACTCTCAAATGAAGCGACGCTTCGTCGGCGCTATGACAAGACACTTAGAGATTCATCCGGAGCTATCAGCATGAGCCAGGGCAAAGTTGTTCAGATCATCGGCGCGGTCGTCGACGTGGAGTTCGCGCGTGACCAGGTGCCGCAGGTGTACGACGCACTCAAGATCGACGGCACCGATATCACGCTGGAAGTGCAGCAGCAGCTCGGCGACGGCATCGTGCGCGCGATCGCGCTGGGCTCCACCGAGGGCCTGAAGCGCGGCCTCATGGCACGCAACACCGGCGAAGGCATCAAGGTGCCGGTCGGCAAGGCCACCCTGGGCCGGATCATGGACGTGCTGGGCAATCCGATCGACGAGGTCGGCCCGATCGAGGCGAAGGATCACTGGGTGATCCACCGCGAGGCGCCGAGCTACGACGAGCAGGCCGCGTCGAACGACCTGCTGGAAACCGGCATCAAGGTGATCGACCTGGTCTGCCCGTTCGCCAAGGGCGGCAAGGTCGGCCTGTTCGGCGGCGCCGGCGTGGGCAAGACGGTGAACATGCTGGAGCTGATCAACAACATCGCCACCCAGCACGCCGGCCTGTCGGTGTTCGCCGGCGTCGGCGAGCGCACCCGCGAAGGCAACGACTTCTACCACGAGATGCAGGACGCGGGCGTCGTCAAAATCGACAACCTGCCCGAGTCGAAAGTGGCGATGGTCTACGGCCAGATGAACGAGCCGCCGGGCAACCGTCTGCGCGTGGCGCTGACCGGCCTGACCATGGCCGAGTACTTCCGCGACGAGAAGGACGAGAGCGGCAAGGGCAAGGACGTGCTGTTCTTCGTCGACAACATCTACCGCTACACCCTGGCCGGTACCGAAGTGTCCGCGCTGCTCGGCCGCATGCCGTCGGCGGTGGGCTACCAGCCGACGCTGGCCGAGGAAATGGGCGTGCTGCAGGAGCGCATCACCTCGACCAAGACCGGCTCGATCACCTCGATCCAGGCCGTCTACGTGCCCGCCGATGACTTGACCGATCCGTCGCCGGCGACCACCTTCGCGCATCTGGACTCCACCGTGACGCTGTCGCGCGACATCGCCTCGCGCGGCATCTACCCGGCGGTGGACCCGCTCGACTCGACCAGCCGTCAGCTCGATCCGAACGTGGTCGGCGCCGAGCACTACGACGTGGCCCGCCGCGTGCAGGGTACGCTGCAGCGCTACAAGGAGCTGAAGGACATCATCGCGATCCTGGGCATGGACGAGCTGTCCGAAGAGGACAAGCAGGCCGTGTACCGCGCGCGCAAGTGCGAGCGCTTCTTCTCGCAGCCGTTCCACGTGGCCGAAGTGTTCACCGGCTCGCCCGGCAAGTACGTGTCGCTGGCCGAAACCATCCGTGGCTTCAAGATGATCGTCGACGGCGACGTGGACCACCTGCCGGAGCAGGCGTTCTACATGGTCGGCGGCATCGACGAGGCGATCAAGAAGGGTGAGGAGATGGGGGCCAAGAAAGCCGCCTGAGGCGGCTTTCGGGAATAGTAAATAGGGAATAGGGAATCGGAATTGCCGCGACCTGCCCGCTTTCACTATTCCCCATTCCCTATTCTCCATTCCCTTCGAGCAAAGCGAGAAATCCCATGACAACCATCCGAGTCGACATCGTCAGCGCCGAAGCCGAGATTTTTTCCGGCGAGGCGACCATGGTCGTGGCGACCGGTGACCAGGGCGAGCTGGGTATCACGCCGCGCCACGCGCCGCTGATCACCCGACTCAAGCCCGGCCATGTCGACGTATTGCTGGAAGGCGGCGAGCGCCAGCAGTTCTATGTTTCCGGCGGCATCCTCGAAGTGCAGCCGCAGGTGGTCACCGTGCTGGCCGATACTGCCGCACGGGCGGCGGACCTGGATGAGGTATCCGCGCAGCAGGCGATGAAGGAAGCGCGCGACGCGCTGGCCAACCGCACCGACGCGATAGAACTGGCCGAGGCACAGACCCGGCTCACCCAGGCGATGGCCCAGTTGCAGGCGCTGGAGCGGCTGCGCAAGAACCTCAAGCACTGAGGCCCCGCGGCCGGATTCCTGCCGCTAGAGGTTTTCCGGCCCGCGGCGCAGCCAGCTGTCGATCAATGCCTTGTCGTAGCGCAGCGGATCGGTATCGCCCACGCGCGCGGCGCCACTCTGCAGGTAGCCCAGGTTGCGCAGCTTGCGCGAACCTTCGCGCACCACCTTGCCGTTGCTGTCGGTCAGTTTGAAGTCGAGATCGATGCGCGGCGGATAGACGTCCTTCATGAAGCGCACGTACCTCAGCTGCGGGCCGTGCCAGGGCTCGTAGCCGCCGGCGAGCTTGATGTCGGTGATGTTGACCTCCAGGCGATCGCCGGCCGGCAGCATCTTCGTGGCGCGCTTGATCAGATGGGCCTTCAGCGGCTCCAGGTAGCTCCTCCCGTTGAAGCGGTCCTGCAGCCCGTATTGCCGGGCCTCGCTGAACTCCTCCGGATTGACGTAATTCACGGTGACCCGCGCGCCGGGAACGGGCTCGCCCACGGCGATCGTCGGCGGCGGCGCGGCCGCGGCCATCGCGGGTGCCAGCCCGCCGGCCGCGGCCAGGGCAAGCAGGGCCACGAAACTGCACGGATGGATTCCGGTCATGCGCGTCATGCTGCACCTCGTCTGTTCGCTGCCTGTCGGCACCAGTCTGTCACGGCGATCGTTGCGCTTTTGTATGCGCCTTCGCAAGCCGCGGCGACGGCTCGGCCGCACCGGACCGGCGGCATCGGCTGCTATGCTTTTGCTTCGTTCGGAACGGGGTCGCAACCGATGGATACAACGCCGCTGCACGTGATCATCCTGGCGGCCGGTGCCGGCACGCGGATGAAATCCAATCGCGCCAAGGTGCTGATGCCGCTGGCCGGCAAGCCGCTGCTGGCGCACGTGCTCGCCACCGCGCGAACCTTGCAGCCAGCCGCCATCCACGTCGTCTACGGGCATTGTGGCGAGCAGGTGCGCGCGGCGTTTGCCGGGCAGGACGATCCCGGATCAGAGCCGGGGCAGGCCCTGCATTGGGTGTTGCAGGCCGAGCGGCTCGGCACCGGTCACGCGGTGGAGCAGGCGATCGCCGGCGTGCCGCGCGCGGCACGCGTACTGGTGCTGTACGGCGACGTGCCGCTGACCCGCGCGGAAACGCTGCGCCAGTTGCTGGACGCCGAAGGCGGCTTCAGCCTGCTCACCACGCGGCTGGCCGATCCGACCGGCTACGGGCGCGTGCTGTGCGACGGCAACGGCCACGTGCGCGAGGTGGTCGAGGAGAAGGACGCCGACGCCGGCCAGCGCGCGGTCAACCTGGTCAACACAGGCATCCTGCTGGCCGACGCGCTGGCCCTGCGCGGCTGGCTCAAGCAACTCGATCGCGACAACGCGCAAGGCGAGTACTACCTCACGGACATCTTCGCGATGGCTGCCGCCGAGGGCCGCGGCGCACTCAGCGTCGAGTGCGCAGACCCGGTGGAAGCCGCCGGCGCCAACGATCCCGTGCAACTGGCCGAGCTGGAAGCCGCCTGGCGTCGCCGCGCCGCGCACGCGTTGCTTCGCGATGGCGTGCGCATGGCCGACCCGCTGCGCGTGGAAGTGCGCGGGACGGTCGAGGCCGGCCGCGACGTCGAGCTCGATATCGACGTGATCCTGGAAGGGCGCGTGGTGCTCGGCGACGACGTGCGCATCGGCGCCTTCACTCGCCTGAAGGACGTGCAACTGGCCGCCGGCACCGTGCTGCATCCGCACTGCGATCTCGACGGCGTGGTCACTCACGGCCCGTGCACGATCGGCCCGTTCGCACGGCTGCGTCCGGGCACCGAGCTGGACGCCGGCGTGCACGTGGGCAACTTCGTCGAGACCAAGAAAACCCGCATCGGCGAAGGCAGCAAGGCCAACCACCTCACCTACCTCGGCGACACCGTGGTCGGCCGTGGCGTCAATATCGGCGCCGGCACCATCACCTGCAACTACGACGGCGTGAACAAGTTCGTTACCCGCATCGGCGACGGCGCCTTCATCGGCTCCAACTGCGCCCTGGTCGCCCCGGTGAGCATCGGCGCGCAAGCCACCCTCGGCGCCGGCTCGGTGATCACCCGCGACGCGCCGGAAGGCCAGCTGACTCTGGCGCGCGCCCGACAGCAGACGTTCGAGGGCTGGCGGCGACCGGTGAAACAGAAGTGAGGAGCGAAAGCTGAAGGGCCGCTCGCGCTGTTTTCGCGCCACGCGATCTGCGCGCCCGCGACGGGCCCCGTGCGTGTTCCGACCGTGACACTCGGCAAGGAAGGAGGACTGTGATGCAGAAATGGCTGAATGGCTTGATCGTGGTTTCGTCGATTGCGCTCTACGGTTGCGCTGGCGCCGGCTCGACGACAAGTGGCGCCCAGCAACGACAACTGCAATCGCTGCAACTGTTCGCCGCAGACGACACCCCGCGCTTCTCGCTTTACGTGGCATGCACCAGCGACAGCGTCAATTGCGTCAACGTCGGCAACGCGGTCTTCGCCTGGGCCCGCGATCACGACGTGACCGTCCACAACGTGGACTCCGATGATCCGGCGTTCACCGCCACCGCGTCGCGCGCCGCGGAGATCGCCTTGCCGTACCGGGTGGCCATCGACTACCGCCCCTCGGTGGCGCCTGGCTATTCGGCGTCTTCGTACAAGCAGTCCAGCGAGTCCTTTGCGCCGACGGTCGGTTACAGGGCCGTGATCTCGGTATTCCAGGCCGCTACCGGCAAATTGCTCATGCGGTCGCCGGTAAGGAACCAGCAAGCTGCGGATCACGGGAAAACGTCCAATCCCTACGTTCGTTCCCAGATGATCGAGCTGCTGGATTCGCTGGAGCCATCGGCGAAGGACTCCCGATGAAACCGGCGCATCGCTAAACGTAGCGCCAGCCGTCGATCTCGACCAGCAGTTCGCGGCGACAGATGTCGCCGTGCAGCAGCAGCAGGGGTACGCCCGGCAGGCGCCGCCGGAGCGCGTCGCGCACGCGTGGCGCGTCGCCGTCGTGGCGCAGGTAGACCTTGAGCGGTGAATGCGTGTCGAAGCCGGCGCGCATGTCGGCGCTGGCCAGCAGCGCGTCCAGGTTGGTCAGGGTTTCCTCCAGCTGCGCATCGAGGTTGTCGTGGTGGGCCGAGGCGTGGCCCACGACCGCGGCGGTGCCGGAAATGGCCAGCGTGTCGCGGGCCGGCAGGAGCATCGCCCGCGCAAAGCTGGGCGGGGTGGGGCCGTATTGCCGCGGGTAGCGCCATGCGCTGACCTGGCGCGGGTTCTCGACCCGGTGGCCGGCCAGCTCGCCGGCCAGCAGGTAGACCTGCAGGCGGTGTTCCGCCGCGAGGTGGCCGATCGCGGTGGCGGCGGGGAAACCTTCGGCGAAGAAATCGCCCATGCCGGCGGCGCGGCCTTCGCAGAAGCGCTTGTAGCGTTCCGCGTCGCCTTCGCCGTCGTTGATCGCGCCGATGTAGTTCCACACCCGCAGGACGTGCCGTGCGTCGCGGCCGGCGACGAACCGGTGCAGCAAGTCGTAGGCCTGCTTTGCGGTGGCGCGGGCGCCGCCGTGTTCGCGTTCGTCCAGTTCGACCGCGGCGAACAGCCAGCCGCCGCCGGTCGACCAGCGCAACGCGCCTTCCATGCCGCAGCGCACTGGCGCGTCCACCTGCCACAGTTCCAGCGGCGCGGGGGCATCGGTGCTGGCCAGCGCCACCTGCAGGTGGCGCGGATCGTCACCGGAGGGTACGGCCGGGTCGAAACCGAGCACCGCCAGCGTGCCCGGCGCCTCCAGCAGGGTGGCGACCTCCGCCATGCGATAGGACACCTGCGGCGCCCGCCGCGCCCGAGCTTCCACCTGCGGGTTTTCACATCCCTGGATCATGCTGGCCAACCGGAACGACAAGGCCGCTATGTTACACTCTGCGCCCACTGCCACCGGGGGGAGGCAATGCATCTGGCGTACGGAATCGAGCATGGCGGAACAGACAGAGGCGCAGCACGAGTTGGCCACCCTGGTGGTGGAATGCCTCAACCTCGAGGACGTCAATGCCGAGCAGATCGACCCCGATGCACCGCTGTTCGGGGGCGAACTGGGGCTCGACTCCATCGATGCACTGGAGATCGCCCTGGCCGTCTCCAAGCGCTACGGCTTCCAGCTGCGCTCGGACAACCCGGAAAACCGTCAGATCTTCGCCAGCCTGCGCAATCTGTCGAGCCACGTCGAGCAGCACCGCGCCTGAACGGTCGGTGCGGGATGGAGCGGTCGTGCGGGCTGGTCATGGACGCCTTGGCGCTGCATGGCGCCGCGCTTCCCGCCTTCGTCACGCCACCGTGCGCCACGCGTGGCAAGCTGCCGGTGCCGACCGAGTCGTCGCGGAATCGCGCATGAAATCCGCCGTATCCCCCCATGTTCCGACCTCGCGGCGCCACGCCTTGTGGTTGCTGCTCGCCTATCCGGTGTTCGCCATCGCCGGGGTGGTCACCCATCGGCCGATCTTCGCGCTGCTGGCGCTGGCGGTGCTGGCCAGCGTGCTGATGCTGCCGCGGCTGCAGTCGCGCCGACCGCTGCCGTGGTTGCTGTGGCTGCTGATGCTGGCCGGCGTGTGGCTGGCCTCGCGGCTCGGGCTGGCCGACCTGCTGCTGGAGGCGGTGCCGATCCTGATCAACGTGGCGCTGGCATGCTGGTTTGGCCGCAGCCTGCTCGGCGGCGAGCCGCTGGTGGCGCGTTTCGTGGTGGCGATCGAGGGTGCCGAGCGGCTGCGCGAGCCCGGCGTGGCGCGCTATGCGCGGCAGATCACCTGGTTCTGGACCGTGCTGCTGGCGGCGCAGGCGCTGCTGTTGACCGGCCTGCTGCTGTTCGCCGCACGCGACGGGCTGCTGCCGCGCCTCGGTGTGACGTCGGCGTGGTCGGTGCCCGAGCGCTGGGCCTCGGCATGGCTGCACGTGGGCTGCTACCTGCTGCTGGGCGCGGCGTTCCTGCTGGAGTACGCCTGGCGGCGCTGGCGCCTGCGCCATCTCAGCCACCCCGGCCTGCACGACATGCTGCTGAAACTGGCCCTGCGCTGGCCGCAGCTGCTGCACGGCAACGGCGGCGTCTCGCCATGAGCGGGTACGCACAGGCGTTGCAGTTCGCGGCCGATCATCCGGCCTTGCCCGGTCACTTCCCGGGACAGCCGCTGGTGCCCGGCGTGTTGCTGCTGGAGCAGCTGGCGCTGGCGCTGCGCGCGTGGCGCGGCCAGCGGCTGGTGCGCGTGCCGGAGGCGAAATTCGTGGCGCCGCTGCGGCCCGGCGAAGCGGCCCGGCTGGAACTGATGCCCGTCGCGGCATCGGCTTCGCGGGTCCGTTTCCGCATCGAGCGCGACGGCATGCTGCTGGCGCGTGGCGTCATCGAGGGCGAGGCATGAGCGACAGCGAACACTGGCAGAGCCGGCCCGAGGGCGGCGGCCGCTTCGCGCTGTGGCTGATCCGCGCGATTGCCCTGCATGGCGGGCGCCGGCTGGGCCGCTGCTGCCTGTATCCGATCACGCTGTACTTCTACTGCCGCCGCGGGCCGGAGCGCCGGGCTTCGGCGCGCTACCTGCAGCGCGTGTTCGGTCGCCCGGCCACGCCATGGCAGGTGCTGAAGCACATCCACTGTTTCGCCGCCACGATCATGGACCGGATCTTCCTGCTCGCCCACGGCGAGCAGCCGTTCCAGTTCGAGACGCAAGGCCTGGACCTGCTGGAACAGCGTGCTGCGCTGGGCCGCGGCGTGTTGCTGCTGGGTTCGCACCAGGGCAGCTTCGAGGCGCTGCGCGCGATCGGCGCGCGCCGGCCCGAGCTGCCGCTGCGGGTGGTGCTGGACAAGCAGAAGACCCCGGCGATGACCGAGCTGCTGGAGGCGCTGGCGCCGGAGGTGGGCGCCTGCGTGATCGACGCCGCGCAGGATGGCACCTCGATCGCGCTGGCCATGGCCGAAGCCTGCCAGCACGGCGCGCTGGTGGCGATGCTGGCCGACCGCGGCCGCGGCCACGAGGTGCTGCGCCGCGTCGACCTGCTGGGCTCGCCGGCGCCGTTCCCGGTCAGCCCGTGGTTGCTGGCGCATACGCTCAAGGTGCCGGTGGTACTGTGCTTCGGGCTTTACCTCGGCGGCAATCGCTACCGGCTGGTGTTCGAGCCGTTCAGCGAACGAGTGGAGATTCCCCGGCATGATCGGGGGCCGGCGCTGGACGCCCTGCTCGAGCGCTACGCGCAACGGCTGGAGCACTACATCCGCGTCGCTCCCTACAACTGGTTCAACTTCTATGATTTCTGGCAAGACCCGCCTGCTGCTGAACCTGCTGCTGCCGTGCTGGGCGGTCACCGCGTGGGCGTCTGAACCGGCGGTCGCGGCCACCTCGACCCAGGCCGTGATCGCCGGCCTGCGCCAGCCGGCACCGGCGCACACCGCGTTCGCCGAGGCGCGTTTCCTCAAGATGCTGGATCGTCCGCTGGTGGTCTCCGGGCAACTGTCCTGGCTGGGCGACGACCGCCTGCAGCGGCGCGTCGAGCACCCTCGCGCGGAGACCGCCACGATCGCCGACGGCGAAGTGACCCAGCAGCGCGACGGCAAGCCGGCGCGGCACTTTTCGCTCAAGCGTGCGCCGCAGCTGCAGGTGCTGCTGGACAGCTTCGTTGCCTTGCTCGGCGGTGATGCTGCCCGCTTGGAGCAGGCGTTCGAGATCCAGCGCGAAGGCGATGCCGCCGGCGCGTGGACGCTGACCCTGGTGCCGCGCGACGCCCACGTGGCGAAGACGGTCGCGCGCATCCGCATCGACGGCGTGGGCGACCAGTCGCGCTGCATGCACATGCAGGAGGCCGACGGCGACCTGGCGGTCGACCTGCTTGGTCCGCTCGCCGAAAAGATGCCGGCCGAACCGACCCGCGCCGAGCTGCAGGCGCTGTGCACGGGTTCGCCCTGAACATGCACCGCGGCGCCCGCGCCACGCTGCTGGTCACCTGGCTGCTGGCGCTGGCCGGACTCGGCTGGATCGTGAGCCAGCGCCTGCACGTCAGCAGCGACCTGCGCAGCTTCATGCCCGCGCCGACCACGCCGGACCAGCGCCTGCTGATGGAGCAGGTGGGCGAGGGGCCGGGTTCGCGCTTGCTGCTGCTGTCGATCTCCGGCGCTTCCGACGGGCAACTGGCCGGCTTGAGCCAGGGCCTCGCCGCCGCGCTGAAAAAGGACGCGCGCTACAGCCAGGTGCTCAACGGCAGCTTCGACCTCGCGTCGCTCGATCCCCGGTTGCTGCCGTATCGCTACCTGCTCTCGCCCACGCTGGACACGCAGCCGCTGGACGAGGCCTATCTCGCCGATCAGTTGCAGCAGCGGCTGGACGACCTCTCTTCGCCGGCCGCCAGCCTGCTGAAGAACCTGCTGCCGCGCGATCCCACGCTGGAGACGTTGAAACTGGCCGAGCGCTGGGCGCCGGCGAAATCGCCCCAGCTGCGCGACGGCGTGTGGTTCACCCCGCAGCACGAAGCGTTGCTGCTGGTGCAGACCGTGGCCGCCGGCTTCGACCCCGGCGCGCAGCAGCAGGCGATCGACGGCATCCGCGAGGCGTTCCACGTGTTGCCCGGCAGTGCCGACGCGCGGCTGGAACTGAGCGGTCCGGGCTACTTCAGCGTGGTGATCGGCGCGCAGACGCGGCACCAGGCCGACTGGATCGGGCGCATCTCCACCGTGGGGTTCATCGCGCTGCTGCTGCTGGCCTATCGCAGCGTGAGCTCGCTGCTGCTGTCCGCGCTGCCGATCGCCAGCGCCGCACTGGCCGGCATCGCCGCGCTCACCCTCGTGTTCAGCGAAGTGCACGGCATCACTCTGGCGTTCGGCTTCACCTTGCTCGGCGTGGCGCAGGAATACCCGATCCGCGTGCTCAGCCACCGCCGCGCCGGCGAGGACGCACTGCAAAGCGTGCGCGACCTGTGGCCGCTGCTGCTCACCGCGATCGCCTCGGCCTGCATCGCCTACCTCGCGTTCTACGCCTCCGGCGTGGCCGGGCTGCAGCAGTTGGCGGTGTTCACCATCGTGGGGTTGCTGGTGGCGGGCCTGAGCACGCGCTACCTGCTGCCGCATCTGTTGCCGCGGCGCGTGCGCGACGTGGCCGCGATGGGCTGGTTGATCGGTGCTCGCGGCTGGCTCGACCGGCTGCCGCGCCCGCGCTGGATTTCGCTGCTGGTGGCGCTGGCGATCGCGGCGATGCTGGCGCTGGCGCCGGGCCCGTTCTGGCAGAACAACCTTGCTGCGCTGACGCCGGTGCCGACCGCGTTGTTGCAGCACGATGCGCGTCTGCGCCAAGCGCTGGGCGCGCCGGACGTGCGTTACCTGCTGTTGTTGCAGGCACCCACCGAACAGGGCGTGCTGGCGCTGTCGCAATCGCTGCAGCCGCAGGCCGACGCGCTCGTGGCGCGACATGCGGTCGACGCGATCGAGCTGCCCTCGCGCTACCTGCCTGCCGTGGCGCAGCAGCGCGCGCGGCAGCAGAAGTTGCCCGATCGCGCCATGCTCGAACATGCGCTGGCCGGGGCGCTGCAGGGCATGCCGTTCCGCGCCGACCTGTTCCAGCCGTTCGTCGATGACGTGGAAACCGCACGCGCGCTGCCGCCGCTGACGCCCGAGCGCTACGCGCAGACGCCGCTGGGCCAGCGCCTGGCCGCGATGCTGGTCCAGCGCGATGGCCACTGGCTGGGCCTGGCCACGGTCAGCGGCGTGCATGACGTCGCCGCGCTGCAGACGCTCGGCGCGGACCGCGGCGGCGCGGTGCATCTGCTTGACCTCAAGGCCGCCTCCGAATCGCTGGTGGCCGCCTATCGCACGCGCATCCTGCAGGCGCTGCTGGCGGCCGGACTGCTGCTGGTGGTGACGATCTCGGTCGCCCTGCGCAGCGCGCGCCGCGCCTGGCACGTGCTGGCGCCGATGACGCTGGCAACCTTCCTGGTGCTCGCGGTCGAGCGCGTGGCCGGCATCGAGATCTCGCTGTTCCACCTGGTCGCGCTGATCCTCGCCGGCGGCCTGGGCCTGCATTACGCGCTGTTCTTCGAGCGCGACACCGGCGACCCGGCCGAGCAGCGGCGCACCTTGCACGCCACCCTGGTCTGCGTGCTGTCCGCGCTGCTGGTGTTCGGCATGCTGGCGTGGGCGACGATTCCGGTGTTGCGCGCGATCGGGCTCACGGTGAGCCTGGGCGTGGCGTTCCACTTCTGCCTGTCGATCCTGATGGCGCCGCATGCTCGACAAGACTGACTGGGCCCACCTCATCCCGCACGCCGGCCGCATGTGCCTGCTCGATGCGGTACTGGCGTGGGACGAGCGCGGCATCCACGCCATCAGCGCCGGTCACGCGCGCCTGGACAACCCGCTGCGCGGCGGGCACGGCCTGCACGCGGTGCACCTGGCCGAGTACGGTGCACAGGCGATGGCCGTGCATGGCGCATTGCTGGCGCGCGAGCGGGGCCATGAAACGGTGCGCCCCGGCCGGCTGGTCAGCCTGCGCGAGGTGGACTTGTTCGCGGAACATGTCGACCATCTGGATGGCCGTCTGGACGTCCATGCCGAATGTCTGTACGCCGACGACGGCGGCGCCCAGTATGCGTTCCGCGTCGAGCACCAAGGCCGCCTGCTGTGCCGCGGCCGCGCCGCGGTGATCCACCCCCAATCCTGATTCGAGGTCGCCCATGCCCACTCCCACCTCCCTGCGACGCGCCCTGGTCACCGGTGGCAGCGGCGAGCTCGGCGGCGCCATCGCCCAGGCACTGGCCGGCGGCGGCTACCACGTGATCGTGCACGCGAACCGCAGCCTGCATCGCGCCGAGGCGGTGGTCGGCGAAATCGTCGCCGGCGGCGGCAGTGCGCAGGCCACCGCCTTCGACGTGAGCGACGCCGAGGTCACCCGCGCGGCGCTGGACGTGCTGCTCGGCGAGGGCTGCATCCATGCGGTGATCAACAACGCCGGCATCCACGACGACGCGCCGATGGCCGGGATGAGCTCCGAGCAATGGCACCGGGTGATCGACGTGAGCCTGCACGGCTTCTTCAATGTCACCCAGCCGCTGCTGCTGCCGATGGCGCGCGCGCGCTTCGGCCGCATCGTGTCGATCAGCTCGGTCGCGGCGCTGCTGGGCAACCGCGGGCAGACCAACTACGCTGCCGCCAAGGCCGCGCTGCATGGCGCCAGCAAATCGCTGGCGCGCGAAATGGCCTCGCGCGGGATCACCGTCAACGTGGTCGCGCCTGGCGTGATCGAGGGGCGCATGGCCGACGCCGCGTTCCCGCCCGAACGCATCCGCGAGCTGGTGCCGGCCCAGCGCGCCGGCACGCCGGAGGAAGTGGCGGCACTGGTGGCGTTCCTGTGCTCGGAGGCGGCCGGCTACATCAACGGCCAGGTGATCGGGGTAAACGGCGGGATGGCCTGATCCCGCGCTAAAGACTGCCCCCGCGGGGCCGATACCGACACTGGAGGGCCCAGTCGGGTCCCCGCAACCGAGTCCGGGCGCGTGGCGCCGGGAGTGTCCGTGATCGAGCACGAATTCATCGAGGAAGACAGCCTGGAGCTGGCCGACCCGTGCAGCGAGGTGCTGACGGCGCGGCCGGCGGCCGTCGAGGCGCCCGACGAATGGCGCGTGCTCGATTCGCTGGCGGCGCTCACCCATCACCGCGATCTCGACGCGCTCGACCACAGCCTGGTGCTGACCCTGGCCGAACTGACCGGTGCGCGCCGCGTGACCCTGGCCAAGTGCTTCCCCGAGGACAGCGCGCTGGAAAGCGTGGTGTGCTGCTCGCCCGACAGCGTCGGCGCGTACCAGGTGCATCCGCTGGAACCGGAATGCCTGGGTGCGGCGCTGGGCCCGATTCATCGCTGCCTGCAGGACATGCAGGCGCAGACCGAAACCCGCAACGGCCTGCATCGCCAGCTGGTGCCGATCGTGCGTGAAGGGCATGCGATCGGTGCGCTGCAACTGGACAGCGCGCTGGCGCCGCTGCGCAGCCGGTCGCTGATCGACGGCTTCGCGCGCATCTACGCCAACTACACCGCGCTGCTGCACGAGAGCGAGCACGACAAGCTGACCGGCCTGTACAACCGGCGCAGCCTGGAGCGCCAGTTGCAGCGGATGCTGCAACTGCGCGATACGCCGCTGCGGCCGTATCCGCATGCCGTTCCGCCCGCGCAGGAGCAGCGCGCGGCGCCGGCCGGCGAGGCGGCGCAGGTGTGGCTGGCGATCGTGGACATCGACCATTTCAAGCACATCAACGACAATTTCGGCCACGTCTACGGCGACGAGGTGATCCTGCTGCTGGCACAGCAGATGCGCGCCTGCTTCCGTCGCGGCGACGTGCTGTTCCGCTTCGGCGGCGAGGAGTTCGTGGCCCTGTTCAGCGCCACCGACGAGGTCACCGTGCACGGCGTGCTGGAACGCTTCCGCGCGCACGTCGCCCGCTTCGCCTTCCCGCTGGTCGGTCACGTCACCATCAGCATCGGCTACTCGCGCATCGGCGCGCACGACTACCCCGCCGTGGCGCTCGACCGCGCCGACCAGGCGCTGTATTTCGTCAAGCAGCACGGCCGCGACGGCGTGCGCGGCTACGAGGAACTCGGCGCCTGCGGCGCACTCGGCCGTGGCCTCGCCGCGGGCAGCATCGACCTGTTCTAGCCGTTCATCCTTCGGCCGTCCGCAGGACGCTTCCCGCTCACGTGCGCAGCAGCAAGCGGTAGGCCGGGTGCGCGCTGTCGTCCACGTGCCGGTAGCCGAGCGTGGCGAGGAACCGCGCGAACAGGGCGTGTTCGGCGGCCGGCACCTGCAGGCCGACCAGGATGCGGCCGTGGTCGGCGCCGTGGTTGCGGTAGTGGAACAGGCTGATGTTCCAGTCCGGGTGCAGCTGGTCGAGGAAGTGCACCAGGGCGCCGGGGCGTTCGGGGAATTCGAAGCGGTACAGCAGTTCGTCGCGGGCCAGCGGCGAGCGGCCGCCGACCATGTGGCGCAGGTGCAGCTTGGCCAGTTCGTCGTCGGTGAGGTCGAGCACGGCGAAGGCCTGCGCATGGAAGGCGGCGACCAGCGCCTCGCGTTCGGCGCGGCTGGCGATCTGCACGCCGACGAAGATGTGTGCGCTGTGCGTGTCGCCGATGCGGTAGTTGAACTCGGTGATCTGGTGCCGGCCCAGCGTGGCGCAGAAGCGGCGGAAGCTGCCGCGCTCCTCCGGGATGGTCACCGCGAACACCGCCTCGCGCTGCTCGCCCAGCTCGGCGCGCTCGGCGACGAAGCGCAGGCGGTCGAAGTTCATGTTGGCGCCGGAGACGATCGCCACCAGCGTGCCGTCGTCGCCGGGGTGCGCGGCGGCGTACTGCTTCAGCCCGGCCAGGGCGAGTGCGCCGGCGGGCTCGGGCACGCTGCGGGTGTCGTGGTAGACGTCGCGGATCGCCGCGCAGATCGCGTCGGCATCCACCCGCAGCATGGCATCGACGTGCTGCCGGCACAGCGCAAAGGTCAGCGCGCCGACCTGCTTCACCGCGGTGCCGTCGGCGAACAGGCCCACCTCGTCCAGCACCACGCGCTCGCCGCGCTCCAGCGAGCGCGCCATCGCGTCCGAATCCGCCGCCTGCACGCCGATCACCTGCACCGCAGGCCGCAGCGCCTTGATGCACGCGGCCACGCCGGCGAGCAGGCCGCCGCCGCCGACCGGCACGAACACCGCCTGCAGCGGGCCGGGGTGCTGGCGCAGGATCTCCAGCGCGATGGTGCCCTGGCCGGCGATCACCGCCGGGTCGTCGAACGGATGCACGAACACCGCAGCGCGCTCGGCTTGCAGTTGCGCGGCGGCGGCCTGGGCCTCGCTGTAGGAGTCGCCGGCCAGCAGCACCTCGACCATCGCGCCGCCGAAGCGGCGCACCGCATCCACCTTCACCTGCGGCGCGGTCACCGGCATCACGATGGTGGCGCGGATACCCAGCTTCGCCGCGGCCAGCGCCACGCCTTGCGCGTGGTTGCCGGCCGAGGCGGCGATCACGCCACGCGCGCGCTGTGCCGCATCCAGCTGCACCATGCGGTTGTACGCGCCGCGCAGCTTGAACGAGAACACGCTCTGCTGGTCCTCGCGCTTGAGCAGTACGCGCCGGCCCAGCCGTGCGCCGAGCAACGGCGCCTCGTCCAGCGCCGATTCGCGCGCCACGTCATGCACGCGGGCGCCGAGGATCTGCGCGAGCAGGGCGTCGTCGCCGTCGAGCGGCAGTGGCGCGGCTGCATTCACGCGGCGAGCGCGGCGGCCGGGTGCGCCACCTGCAGCACGTCCACCAGCTTGCGCGTCTGCTGCATGATCCGGCCCAGCCCGGCCTCGTCGCATTGCACGGTGAGGACCAGCCGCGACACCGACGGGTCGTGCGTGGGGCCGACGGTCAGCGTGTCGATGTTGTAGCCGCGCGCGGCAAACAGCCCGGCCACGCGCACCAGCGCGCCGGCTTCGTTCTGCAGCAGGATGGACAGGGTGTGGTTCATGGCGATGCTCCGTGGGTGGTCCTTTCCCTGCGGTCACCGGAGGGAGAAGGGAAAATCGAAAGCTCAGAACATGTGCGACGTCGCGCCTTCGTCCACGGCTGCCGCCTTGCGCGAGGCGATGAAATCGCCGGTGATCATCTGCGCGTAGCTGGCGCCAGGGCCGACCATCGGGTACACGCCGGCGTCCGGGTCGATCACCACTTCGAGGAAGGCCGGGCCGGCGAAGGCGAGGAAATCGGCGACGGTCGCCTCCAGCGCGGCCGGCTGGTCGAGTCGTCGCGCCCAGGCGAATCCGTCGGCCTGCGCGGCGAGCACGAAATCCTTCTTGTGCAGGCTCTTGTCGGAGCCGGCAAAGCGACCCTTGAAATACAGCCGCTGCCACTGCCGCACCATGCCGTCGCCGCTGTTGTTGAGCACCACGACCTTCAGCGGCAGGCCGTAGGTGGTGACGGTTTCCAGCTCGCCGATGTTCATGCGGATGCTGGCGTCGCCGTCGATGTCGATCACGAGCTTGCCCGGGTGCGCGAACTGCGCGCCGATCGCCGCGGGCAGGCCGAAGCCCATCGTGCCCATCGAGCCGGAGGTGAGCCAATGCCGTGGCGCGCGGAAATCGAAGTACTGCGCCGCCCACATCTGGTGCTGGCCGACGCCGGTGCTGATGATCGCGCGGCCCTGCGTGTGGCGGTTGAGCGCCTCGATCACCGCGTATGGCTGGATCAGCGCGCTGGCGCGGTCGTAGTCCATGGCGTGCGTGCGCTTGAGCCCGGCCACGTGCGCATGCCACGCGGCGAGCTGCGGCGCGATGGCGTGCGCGCGGCCGTACGCGGTGAGCCGTTCCAGCGCGCGCGTGAGCGGGCCGACGTGGTGCCAGTCCACGCGCTTGACCTTGCCGATCTCGGCCGGGTCGATGTCGATCTGCGCGATGAACTTCGCGCCCGGCGCGAACCTGTCCGGCACGCCGGCCACGCGATCGTCGAAGCGCGCGCCCAATGCCAGCACGAAATCGCAGTCTTCCACCGCGTAGTTCGCATAGGCGGTGCCGTGCATGCCGAGCATGTGCAGCGCGCGCGGGTCGGCGGTGTCGAACGCGCCCAGGCCCATCAAGGTGGTGGTGACCGGCAGCCCGAAGGCGTCGACGAAGTCGCGCAGCGCCGTGCTGGCGTCTGCCGCGATCACGCCGCCGCCGGCGTAGATCAGCGGTCGCCGCGCCTGCGCCAGCGCGGCAAAGAACGCCGCGCAGTCCGTGTCGGAGAGGCTGGCCTGCTCCACCGTGCGCAGCCGCGAGCGATAGCCGCCGAGCAGCAGTTCGCCGCTGCCGTGCCAGTCGATCGCGGCGTTCTGCACGTCCTTGGGCACGTCCACCACCACCGGGCCGGGGCGGCCGCTGCGCGCCAGGGTGAACGCGGTGCGCACGGTCGCCTCCAGCTGCGCCGCATCGGTGACCAGGAACACGTGCTTGGCGCAGGCGCCCATGATGTTGCTGACCGGCGCCTCCTGGAACGCGTCGCTGCCGATCGAGGCGGTGCCGACCTGGCCGCAGATCATCACCAGCGGAATCGAGTCGGCCATCGAGTCGCGCACCGGCGTGACCATGTTGGTCGCACCCGGGCCGGAGGTGACGATGGCCACGCCGACCTTGCCCGAGGCGCGCGCGTAGCCGGCCGCCATGAACCCGGCGCCCTGCTCGTTGGCCGGCACCACCAGCGGCATCGACTCGCCGCCGTCTTCGCGGGGGTGCAAGGCGTTGTGGCGGAACACCGCGTCGTACACCGGCAGGATCGCGCCGCCGGAGTAGCCGAAGATCACCTCCACGCCCTCGTCGGCGAGCACCTGCACGATCGCCTCGGCGCCGCTGGCCGGCACCGCGACGGGTGAGGGATGGGCGACGGCGACGGCCGCGCTGGCGGGTGGGGAAGAGGTGGTCACGATGACTCCTGGCGGTGCCGGTCGGGCCGGCGGGTCGAAGAGGTGCGGCTCAGTTGCGGATCAGTTCTTCCGCGGCGCCCTGGTGCACGGGCACGCCGTAGGTCGAGATGATCCGCAGCTCCTGCGCCACGGCGGAGAAGTTCTCCCACGCGATGCCGTTGACGTCGGCCTCGCAGGTGAAGCCGCGCGCGTCGTCGTCCTCGAAACCCACGTGGCGCAACTGTCCGGCGTGCGCGGGTTCGCGGCTGATCGAGAAGTTGAGCTGGTCGGTACGCCACAGGGCGTAGCTGCCGGGCACCAGCGCGTGCGGCGGCTGGCCCAGGCGGGCGCTGTAATCGGCGACGGAGGCGTCCAGGTCGGCAACGGCCAGGGCGATGTGGAAGCGTTTCATGGCAAACCTCGTGATGTCGGGACAAGTCATTCGGGTCGCCGGCGAAGTACCGGCCGACCCGCGGGGATTCAACCGGCTTTCTTCAGCGGCTCGACGACGGTCTTCGGTGCGCTTGGCTGCAGCCACGGCATCTGTGCCCGCAGCTTCGCGCCGACCTGCTCGATCGGATGCGCGAGGTCGGCCTGCTTGAGCCGGTTGTAGTTCGGCAGGCCGGCCTTGTATTCGGCCGTCCAGTTGCGCGCGAAGGTGCCGTCCTGGATGTCGGTGAGCACTTCCTTCATGCGCGCCTTCACGCCGGCGTCGACCACCCGCGGGCCACTGACGTAGTCGCCGTACTGCGCCGTCTCGGAGACGAACTGCAGCATCTTGGCCAGGCCGCCCTCGTAGAACAGGTCCACGATCAGCTTCAGCTCGTGCATCACCTCGTAATAGGCGATCTCCGGCTGGTAGCCGGCTTCCACCAGGGTCTCGAAACCCTTGGTCACCAGCTCGCTGGCGCCGCCGCAGAGCACCGCCTGCTCGCCGAACAGGTCGGTCTCGGTCTCTTCCTTGAAGTCGGTCTTGATGAGCATCGCGCGGCCGCCGCCGATGCCGTCGGCGTAGCCTTTCGTCTTCGCCTCGGCCTGGCCGCTGACGTCCTGGTGCACCGCCCAGATGCACGGCACGCCGCGGCCGCGCTCGTACTCGCTGCGCACCAGCGCGCCGGGGCCCTTGGGTGCGACCAGGATCACGTCGACGTCGGCGCGCGGCACGATCTGCCCGAAATGCACGTTGAAACCGTGCGCGAACAAGAGCGCGGCGCCGGGCTTGAGGTTCGGCTCGATCGCTTCCTTGTACAGCGCGGGCTGCACCATGTCGGGCGTGAGCACGGCGACCAGGTCGGCGCCTTTCACCGCCTCGGCCGGCTCGGCGACCTTGAAGCCGTCGGCTTTCGCCTTGTGCCAGGTCGGCCCGTTCGGGCGCAGGCCGACCACCACGTCGAGGCCGGAGTCGCGCAGGTTCAGCGCGTGCGCGCGGCCCTGGCTGCCGTAGCCGAGCACGGCGATGCGGGATTTGGCGAGGGTGTTGTTGCTGCTCATGCGGTGACTCCCTGGTTGGATGCGATGGTGGTGTGCGGTGCGGGTGAGGCGGGTTGCGTGGTGGCGCCATCGGAGGCAGAGCCCACCAGCAGGGCGAACTTGGCGAGCACGCCGCGGCTGACTTTCGGTGCCGGTGGCTGCCACCGCGCGCGGCGCGCGGCGAGGTCGGCGTCGGTGGAAATTTCGCGGGCGAGCGCGTCGATGCGGATGCAGTCGCCGTCGGCCAGCAGCGCGATCGGCCCGCCGCGGGCGGCTTCCGGCGCCATGTGGCCGACCATGAAGCCGTGGGTGGCGCCGGAGAAGCGGCCGTCGGTGATCAGCGCCACGTCGTCGCCGAGACCGCGGCCGATCAGCGCGGCGGTGACGCCGAGCATCTCGCGCATGCCGGGGCCGCCGGCCGGGCCTTCGTTGCGGATCACCACCACGTCGCCCTTCGCGATGCGGCCTTCCTGCACGGCGGCGAAGGCAGCCTCCTCGCTCTCGAACACGCGTGCGCTGCCCTCGAAGCGGGTGCCGCCGTGGCCGGGGCCGTGCTTGCCGGGGATCTTCAGGATGCAGCCATCCGGCGCGAGATTGCCGTAGAGAATGGAATAGCCGCCGTGCGGTTTCAGCGGCGCACTCACGGGCGCGATCACCGGTTGGTCGGCGAAGCGTGGCGCGGCGGCGGCCTCCGCGAACAGGCTGCGGCCGGTGACGGTGGGCGCGTCGATCAGCATGCCGGCTTCGATCAGCTCCTGCGCCACGCGCGCGGCGCCGCCGGCGTCGAACATCTCCACCGCGGTGTAGCGGCCGGAGGGCAGCAGGTCGGCGATCACCGGAGTGGCCTCGGTGGCCGGCTGGAAATCCTCCAGCGACCAGTCCACGCCGGCCTCGCGGGCGATCGCGAGCAGGTGCAGCACCGCGTTGGTGGAGCCGGCGGTGGCCGCGACCATGCGCGCGGCGTTGTGCATCGCGGTGCGGCTGATCAGGGCACGCGGCGTGCGGCCCTCGCGCAGGCAGTCCATCACCAGCTCGCCGCAGCGGCGCGCGGCGGCGAGCTTGTCCGGATGGGTGGCAGGAATGTCGTTCAGTCCCATCGGCGACAGCCCCAGCGTGGTCAGCACCATCGCCATGGTGTTGGCGGTGAACTGGCCGCCGCAGGCGCCGGCGCCGCCGCAGGCGTCGCATTCCACCGCGTGCAGTTCCGCGTCGTCGATCTTGCCTGCGCCGTGCGCGCCCACCGCCTCGAACACCTGCTGGATGGTGATCGGCCGGTTCTTGTGCAGGCCATGCGCGATGGTGCCGCCATAGAGCGCGACGGCCGGGATGTCCAGCCGCGCCATTGCCATCGCGGCAGCGGGGATGGTCTTGTCGCAGCCGCACAGCACCACCATGGCGTCGCACAGGTGGCCTTCCACCGCCGCCTCGATCGAGTCGGTGATGACCTCGCGGCTGACCAGCGAATAGCGCATGCCCGGCGTGCCCATGGCGATGCCGTCGGTGACCGCGATGGTGTTGAACTCCACCGGCGTGCCGCCGGCAGCGCGCACGCCTTCCATCGCTGCCTGCGCGAGATCGCGCAGGTTGAGGTTGCATGGCGAGACGTCCGACCAGGTGTGCACCACCGCCACCAGCGGCTTCTTCAGCGCGGCGTCGTCCAGGCCGGTGGCGCGCAACATGGCACGGGCGGGCGCGCGGTCGGGGCCGCTCTTGATCAGGTCACTGCGCATGAAGAAAGCTCCGAAGGACTAACTCCCTTGACGGGGAGACAAATCGGCAGGAAGGCCGATTTGCACGGCGCCAGCCCCCCGCAGGGTGAGGGCCAGGGATGGCCCGAATGAAGGGGCCTCGAAGGGGCGGATGAGGGGTGGGTGCTCGCCATGAAGTCGATTGGCAGCGAATGGAAAAGCGCCCCCTGCGCGCGAGGGAGGTCGACGGAATGGCGAGGGAGTCGGCGCCATCGCGGCGTGCAGGAGCCATCCATGTCGCATGCGCGCAGGGGGCGGCAGAAAATGCGGGCACGTCCGTGTGCCCGCCGGGGAAAGCTGGCCGGATCAGCCGCATGCGCGTGCTCCGGCAAAGAACACGGCGGCGCTGCCGGCGTGCTCGTCGATCGCGGCGATCACTGCATCGCGCACCTCGTCGGTGCCGGCGCTGCCGCCGATGTCGCGACTGTGCGGGCCGTGGCGCAGCACCTGCTCGACCGCCGATTCGATCGCCGCCGCTTCGGCTTCCAGGCCCAGCGAATGGCGCAGCAGCAGCGCGGCGGAAAGGATGGCGCCGACCGGGTTGGCCACGCCCTGGCCGGCGATGTCCGGCGCCGAGCCGTGGATCGGTTCGTACAGTCCACGGCGACCGTCGCCCAGCGACGCCGACGGCAGCAGGCCGAGCGAGCCGGCCAGCGCGGCGGCCTCGTCGGTGAGGATGTCGCCGAACAGGTTCTCGGTGACCACCACGTCGTAGCGGTTCGGCTGGGTCAGCAGCAGCATCGCCATCGAGTCGACCAGCTGGTGCTCGAGCTTGACGTCGGGGTAGTCGGCGGCGATGCGCTGCACCGTGCTGCGCCACAGCCGCGAGGTTTCCAGCACGTTCGCCTTGTCGACCGAGGTGACATGGCGGCGGCGGTCGCGCGCCAGATCGAACGCACGGCGCACCACGCGCTCGATCTCGGCCACGGTGTACCTGCACTCGTCGGTGGCGGCGTCGGCGCTGCGCGTCTTCGCGCCGAAATAGGCGCCGCCGGTGAGCTCGCGCACGAACAGCACGTCGACGTTTTCCAGCTTGTCGTTCTTCAGCGGCGACAGGTTGGCCAGCGCCGGATGCACCTGCAGCGGGCGCAGGTTCGCGTACACGCCGAGCGCAGCGCGCAGCGCCAGCAGGCCCTGTTCGGGGCGCACGGATGCGTTCGGATCGGACCACTTCGGGCCGCCAACGGCGCCCAGCAGCACCGCATCGGCGGACCGGCACGCGGCCAGCGAAGCGGCCGGCAGCGGTTCGCCGGTGGCGTCGATCGCGATGCCGCCGATCAGCTGTTCCTCGAACGCGAACACGTGCTCATGGCGCGCGGCCACGGTCTTCAATACGGCCACCGCGGCGGCGGTGACCTCGGGGCCGACGCCATCGCCGGGCAGGGTGACGATGCGTGCCTTCATGCCGCTTGCTCCTGTTGTTCGTACCGATGGATGGCCTCACCCTGCTGCAGCAGGTAGCCGAGCTGGTCGACGCCGTTGAGCAGGCAGTGCCGCGCGAACGGCTCCAGCGCGAACGGGATGTGGCCGCCGTCGGGCAGTTCGATGAACTGGCCGCGCACGTCGATCGCCAGCTCGATGCCGGGGTGCTTGAGCAGCCAGTGGTGTTCCCGCGCCGCGAGCTGGATCGCCAGCAAGCCGTTCTTCAGCGCGTTGCCGCGGAAGATGTCCGCGATCTCGCTGCACAGCACCGCCTGGATGCCGTAATCCAGCAGCGCCCACGGCGCGTGCTCGCGTGAGGAGCCGCAGCCGAAGTTGCGCCCGGCGACGAGGATCGAGCAGCCGCGCGCTTCCGGCCGGTTCAGCGGGAACGCCGGGTTGTCGCTGCCGTCGGCCTGGTAGCGCCAGTCGTGAAAGCACAGCTGGCCCAGCCCCTCGCGCGTGGTGGTGGTGAGGAAGCGCGCCGGGATGATGCGGTCGGTGTCGATGTTCTCGTCGGCCAGCACGGCGGTGCGGGAGTGGAGGCGGGTGATCGGTTTCATGCGGCTTGCTCCTGCGTCGTGTACTCGCGCGGATCGGCGATGCGCCCGGCGATCGCCGATGCGGCGGCGGTGGCCGGGCTGGCCAGCACGGTGCGTGCGCCCTTGCCCTGGCGGCCTTCGAAGTTGCGGTTGGAGGTGCTCACCACCAGCTGGCCCGGCTGCGCCAGGTCGCCGTTCATCGCGATGCACATCGAGCAGCCGGGCACGCGCCACTCGGCGCCGGCGGCGGTGAACACGTGGTGCAGGCCTTCGCGCTCGGCGTCGCGGCGCACCGCCTCGGAACCGGGCACCACCAGCATGCGTACACCTTGCGCGATGCGTCGGCCATGCAGCACGCGCGCCGCTTCGCGCAGGTCGGACAGGCGCGAGTTGGTGCAGCTGCCGACGAACACGACGTCGACCGGCGTGCCCTGCATCGGCTGGCCGGGCGTGCTCTGCATGTAGTCGAGCGCGCGGCGTTCCTGCGCATTGGTCGCCGCCGGTACCGGCGCGTCCATCGCGATCGCCATGCCCGGATGGGTGCCGTAGGTGACGGTGGGTCTCACCGCGCCGGCGTCGATGCGCACCTCGCGGTCGTAGCGCGCGCCGTCGTCGCTGCGCAATGCGCGCCACCTCGCCACCGCCGCGTCCCACGCGGCGCCCTGCGGCACGCGCGGGCGACCCTTCAGCCAGGCGAACGTGGTCTCGTCCGGCGCGATCAGCCCGGCGCGCGCGCCGGCCTCGATCGACATGTTGCAGACGGTCATGCGCTGGTCCATCGACAGCGCCTCGATCGCCGCACCGCGGTACTCCAGCACGTGGCCGGTGCCGCCATCGACGCCGATCGTGCCGATGATGTGCAGGATCAGATCCTTCGCGCCCACGCCCGGCGGCAATTGGCCGTCCACGTGGATCGCCATGGTCTTCGGCCTGCGCTGCAGCAGGCACTGCGTGGCCATCACGTGGCCGACCTCGGTGGTGCCGATGCCGAACGCCAGCGCGCCGAACGCGCCGTGGGTGGAGGTGTGGCTGTCGCCGCAGACAATGGTCATGCCCGGCTGGGTCGCGCCCAGCTCGGGGCCGATCACGTGCACGATGCCGCGGTCGGCGCTGTCCCAGCCGTGCAGTTCGACGCCGAACTCGCGGCAGTTCGCTTCCAGCTGCGCGACCTGCGCCTGCGCCTCGGCGTTCGCATACGGGCGGCTGCCGTCGGCATTCGTCGGCAGGGTCGGCGTGGAATGATCCAGCGTGGCCAGCATGCGGTCGGGCCGGCGCAGTTTCAGCCCACGCTCGCGCAGTTCGCTGAACGCCTGCGGCGAGGTGACCTCGTGCACCAGGTGCAGGTCGACGTAGATCACCGCCGGCGTGTCGGCGGTTTCGGCGACGACGACGTGGGCGTCCCAGACTTTCTCGAAGAGGGTCCGTGAGGTCATGCCGCGACCTCCGTCACTTCGTGCGCTCGTCCCTGAGCGCGATCACCAGCTGGTGCTGAGCCACAATCAGGGACGACTGCATTGACCACACTCAACCAGCCGTAGCGATCCTCGGTGCGGCCGTCGAACAGGCCGAAGAACGCCTGCTGCAAAGCCTTCGTGATCGGCCCCGGTGCGCCCTTGCCGATCGCCTTGCGGTCGACCGAACGCACCGGGGTGATTTCGGCGGCGGTACCGGTCATGAACACTTCGTCGGCGGAATACAACGCCTCGCGCGGCAGCTCGCGCTCCTCCACCGCGATGCCGAGGTCCGCGGCCAGGGTGAGTACCGCGTCGCGCGTGATGCCGGCCAGGATGCCGGCGCTGGACGGCGGGGTGAGCAGCTTGCCGCGCTTCACCAGGAACAGATTCTCGCCGGCACCTTCGCTGAGCAGGCCGTTGTGGCCCAGCGCGATGCCCTCGTCGTAGCCGTTGCGGCGTGCCTCCAGTCCGATCAGCTGGCTGGACAGGTAGTTGCCGCCGGCCTTGGCCCAGCTGGGGATGGTGTTCGGCGCGGGACGGTTCCACGACGACACGCACACGTCGGCACCGCGCTCGGCCGCCTCGCCCAGGTACGCGCCCCAGTTCAGCGCGATGATCGCCACCTCCACCGGCGCGCCATCCCTTGCCAGCACGCCCAACCCGCCGGCGCCGCGGAACACGATCGGCCGCACGTAGGCCGACGGCATCGCGTTGGCGCGGATCAGTTCCAGGCACGCGGCGTTGATCTCGTCTTCGCTGTAGCCCACCTCGATCTCGTAGACGCGCGCCGACTCGAACAGCCGGCGGGTGTGTTCGGCCAGGCGAAAATAGGCTGGCCCGTTCGGTGTGGCATAGACGCGCTCGCCCTCGAACACCGACGAGCCGTAGTGCAGTGCGTGCGTGCTGACGTGGACGTTGGCATCGGCCCACGGCTTGATCCGGCCGTTGTGCCAGACGAAGGGCGTACTCATGCGGTGGCTCCCAGGGCTTTGGTGTTGCGTGGGGTTGGGGATGCGGTCGCTGGCGTGACCGGCGCGTGTCGTTCGATGCGATTGACGATGGCCAGCGCGGCCTGCGCGGTGGCTTCGACGATGTCGGTGCTGACGCCGTCGCCGTTCCAGTCGCGGCCGGCATGGCGGGCGACCAGCCGAGCCTGGCCCTGGGCATCGCCGCCCTCGCTGACCGCGCGCACCTGGAAATCCGTCAGCCGCAGGTCGCTGTCGGTGGCGCGTTCGATGGCGCGCAGCACCGCGTCGACCGGGCCGTCGCCGATCGCCGCTTCGGCGGCTTCACGGCCATCGTCGTGGCGCAGTTTCACCGCCGCCGAGGCGCCGGCACCCAGGTGCGTGCTGGTGTCCAGACGCAGCAGTCGCCACGGACCCAGCGCGTCGGGGTCCTGGCCCAGCGCCAGCGCTTCCAGATCCTCGTCGTGCACCTCGCGCTTCTTGTCGGCCAGCGTCTTGAAGCGCGCGAAGATCGCGTCCAAAGCTGCTTCTCCCGGCGCGTGGCCCAGCGCCTGCAACCGCTGGCGCAGCGCGGCGCGACCGGAGTGCTTGCCCAGCACCAGCTTGGTCTCGGCCAGGCCCACGTCCTGCGGGCGCATGATTTCGTAGGTGCCGCGATGCTTGAGCATGCCGTGCTGGTGGATGCCCGACTCGTGCGCGAAGGCGTTCGCGCCGACGATTGCCTTGTTGCGCTGCACCTGCTGGCCGGTGAGTTGCGACAGCAGGCGCGAGGCGGGATGCAGCTTGCGCGTATCGATGCGGGTATCCGCGCCGAAGTACGCGCCGCGCACCTTCAACGCCATCACGATCTCCTCCAGCGCGGCGTTGCCGGCGCGCTCGCCGATACCGTTGACGGTGCATTCCACCTGGCGCGCGCCGGCCTCCACCGCGGCCAGGCTGTTGGCCACCGCCATGCCGAGGTCGTTGTGGCAATGGCTGGAGAACACCACGCGTTCGGCGCCGGCGACGTGGGCACGCAGCCAGGCGAAACGTTCGGCGATCTCGGCCGGCGTCATGTAGCCGACCGTGTCCGGTGCATTGAGCGTGCTGGCGCCGGCTGCAACGGCGGCGGCGAATATCTCGGCGAGGAACTCCGGCTCGGTGCGCATCGCGTCCTCGGCGGAGAACTCCACTTCGTGGCAGCGTTCGCGCGCCTGTTCCACCGCGGCCACCGCGGCATCCAGCACCTGCGCCTTGCTCATGCCCAGCTTGTGCTCGCGATGCAGCGCGCTGGTGGAGATGAAAACGTGGATGCGCGAACGCTGTGCCCGCTCCAGCGCGCGGGCGGCGCTGTCGATGTCGCCGGACTGGCAGCGCGCCAGCGCGCACACGGTGGTGGATTTCAGCGACTCGGCGATCTGCGCCACCGCGGCGAAATCATCCGGCGAGGCCTGCGGAAAACCCGCCTCGAGCACGTCCACGCCGAGCGATTCGAGCATCTGCGCCATGCGCAGCTTGGCGCGCCGGTCCATCGAGAAACCGGGCGTCTGCTCGCCGTCGCGCAAGGTGGTGTCGAAGATGCGCACGCGGTCGGCGGCTACGTCGTCGTCGCTGGCGGGGGCGTTGTGCTGGTCGGGGTTTTTCATCATGGCTCCGCTGTGTGGGCGTCGCCGAAGGCACAAAAAAACCCCGCATCCGTTACCGGGTGCGGGGTTCTTTGGGTGTTTTCAGGTTTTTCTAGCTACCTGGACACATGCCCTCAGCCCGCACCTCCGTTGGTAATAAGGAGTACGAGTACGAGGGTAATAATGAGCGTGCCGCGAGCCTGCAGCAGGCCGTCAACCGTCGCGAGACGGTTCATTTCGGCGGTGCGGCAGTGGCTGCTGCGTTGCGACATGAAGCCGACCGTAAGCGATGCCGGCGAGCCTGTCAACAAAAATCTTCATGACGAAATCTTCCAAGCCGCCGCAGCGCAATTTGGACGGCTAGGCTTCCAAATAGATTCAGATGAAACCATTGGCTCTCGCCGGGATCGGCTACCGACAGCACGATGTCGCGCTGCGCCTAGGGGTCCAGACGCATCCACTTGTTGCCCGCGCGCGCGCACAATCCGCCGTCGGCGCAACGCGCCAGCTTGCCGTTGGCGATGGCGGTGTTGATCTGGCCGATCCATTCGGCGCGCACGCTTTCCCGATGCGCCCGCACGCCGACGCAGACCGCCACGCCGATCACCGCCAGCGAAGCCACGGCGCTGGCTACGAAGGTCTTCCACGCATGCGCTGACAACGCCTTGCCGAGGCGGCAAGTGCGCTCTTCCAGCTCGTGGAGGGCACGCTGGAGTTGCTGGGTGCCGTCCTGCATGGTGTATCGGGCTCCCTCCAGTGGCTGGTGCAATCCGCCAGCCACCGCGCTGGCCGCGGCTTGCCGGATGTGGTCGATGGCGCTGGCGGCCAGCCGTTCGGAAGTGCCGGCCAGGCCGTGGGCAGCGCGATCGAGGCGTTGCACGGCGTCGTGAGTCTCCTGCACGACCTGCTCGCCGCGCTGCTCCAGCACGCCGGTGAATGCCGCCAGTTGCAGCGCCAGCGCGCGCAGGTCCTCCGTCTGCGCATGGTTCGACTTGTCGATGTCTTGGCTCATGGGTTCCATCCTCATCGTTGCATCGCCACCGTTTGCCGCACCTGCGCCTCCCGTTCCGCCTGTTGCGCAAGTTGCTGGTTGAGTTGTTGCCCCGCCGCCAGCCACGCCTGCCCTTGTTCCGACTGCAGGTATTGCTGGCCGATCGAACGCATGGCGTCGATGTCCATCGTGCGCGCGGCCGCGACCAGCGCATCGAACATGGCGCGATCGGAACTTGCCGGCGTGATCGGCGGCGCCGTGCGTGTGGATGCGGATGTCAGGTCGGGAGACGTTGGCACGGATTCGGGCGGAGCTGGATGATGATCGGGTCCGATGGCGCCGCGCTCGATCGGCGCATGCACCTGCGTCGCCCGCCACTCTTCGTACTTCTGCGCGATCAACTGTCTGCCGTAGTCCGCATTCGCGCGAACGGCCGACTGTTGCAGCTGGCTGAGTCGCGACAGCTCTTCGCCGCTCGCTCCGTGCGACTCGTGGATCACCACCCTGCCGATCAGCCGCGTTTCCTCCCTGCTGAAATGCCCGTGGCCGTCGGCGTTCCAGGCGTGCCCGGTCTGCGGGTCGGTGATGTGCTTCTCGCTGGCCAGCCCGAGAGCCTGGGTAACAACCTCGGGCAGAGGACCGGTCTCGCTCCAGCCCTTGCCGTAGTAATCCATCACGTAGGCGTTGGCCACGGCCTCGGCGTAGTGCGTGTTGTTGAATTCCCGGTTGGCGGCGAGCTGGTCCAGCGCCTTGGCGGTCTGCGCATCGGCAGGCCGGTCCACCGTCGTGAAAGCAGGAATGCCGAAGCTGTTGTTGGGCAGGCCGGGGAGTTCCACCGTCTGCGCCCAACCGGTGCGCGTGGCGTGCCAGCGGATGCCATCCAGCTCGATCAGCCGCGTGTCCTGCGTGGCCGGATTGGCCAGCGCCAGCGAGGTGATCGCGGTCATGCGCTGGTAGTCCAGTTGCGCCACCTGCTCGGCCGGTGCCGTCGTCACCGCCGCCTGCATCGATGGGGCGCCGTAAGGGTTCGGCACCGCGGAGCCATCGGGATCGAGCTGATAGTGCGTGTGCTTCCAGACACCGCCTTCGTACATGTAGGTGACGCCGTCGGCGCCGGTCTGATGATTGACCTTGTGCTCGGTGATCGTCACGGCAAGCCGGTCGCCTTCAAATGCCCCCGCCACGCTGCCGACCATGCCAGTGACGAGCGCGCCGGGGCCAGTTTCCGCGCCCGCCACAAATCCATAGGCGGCACCCGCTGCGATGCCTCCGATCAGGCCACCCGCCGTGCGCCCTTCATAGCGGCGAAGCAATGCATCTGCTCCGAACGGGTTGCTCTGTGCGCTTAGCGTCTGGTATTGCTTGGCGGTGGTGTAAGCGTCATAGGCAAAGAAGGCCAAGGCGCCGGCACTCAGGCTCTTGGTCGCAGCCATGCGCAGGTACTGGCCAGCTTCGACGTCTATCACGCTTGCGGCTCGCGTCGCCGGCAAACTAGTCGATTGCATGGGGGGCGTGCCGAGCACCTTTGGAGGTGCAGTCGATGTCAACGATATCCGTCTCAAGCCCGCCGCTTCGAGATCCGCTGTGAAGAAAAATGCTTTGGTATCGAGGCCAAGTGACGCTGCGACCTCCTTGGAGATAACGATTTTCGATAACTCTGGGCCCGCGTTCTGCGGCGAAACAAAAATGCCGTTTGCCGCAGCTTTTATGAACCTGCTCTGGGTATAGGCAAGAATTTCACTGGCCTCGCCATGGCGGGCAAGTTTGCGCAGCGCGTCGGTGGAGTGCCCCCCAATGGACATGATGTTCCCGTTTTCGAGAGCGGCAGGAGTTTCTGCAGCGGCGAAGACGCGCCCGAACTCCGCCTGCGATGCAATCAGCGAGATATCGCCCCGCAGTGACCCGGCGAATTCCCTTGAAGTCTCGCCCCAAAGACATCCGTCCAGCGAAGTTGGGCCGTGAATCGGGGCATTGTTCTGTCCGTAAAGAAAGCTCGTCGCCAAATCCATTGCCGCGGTTCGCGACAGGCCTTGTTCGCGATAGATCCGGGTCGCCGCCGACTTGATGTCTCGTTCCGCGGTCGAAAGGAATACGGCGCGAGGCGTTCTGTTGATGATCGGTTGCCCCGTGATATCCGCAATTTCCAGCGCGATGATTTCCGCCCTCACTTCGCCGACTCGCCCGCTGTACAGGATGCCTCCTTGGCTTCCGGCCGGCGCCTCGGCGGAGTAACCGCGAACGATCTTCTGGATATCGGCCAAAGAGGACGCACTGCGGAGGCGTTGGATGTCATTCGCGAAGGACGTCACGGTGTGGCCCTATCATCGCGATCGCTCGCTTCAAGCACCCAGTGATCTGCAAAGTGCACATTCCCGGCGAACCTTGACTCACTGTCGGACGACATGACGAATGGCTTTTCCACCGAGTCGTCTTCCTGGCTGACGTGGCTGACAAGTTCGGAAATCAGTGACCTGGCCAACACCATATCGTCGGGAGAAAGCCTGGTGGAGGTACGTCCGGGCCTGGGCATGGCTACGTCTCCCTGGGAGAAGTAGCCAAAAGAGACGATCTCGATGTTGAAGTTGTTGCCGTCCGGCAGGAAGGATGTCTTGATCTCCCCGTAGAGCACCCGGTCACCCAGCTCGACGGCAAACGTTTCGTGACCAACCTCGTCCCAACCGCGTATGCCGCCCGCGAATCTCGCGCGGCCTTGTTTGAACGTGACCCAGTCGTGTACACCCATAGGTTCTCCTTGCACATGCATCGGTACAAACGCCTCCTGCCCTCGGACTCGCCCGAAGAGGCGCGCCCTCGACATTCATTTCGCGCGACCCAAGGCACCACGCAGCATGGTGCGCTTGCTGTCAGGCCGAGATGACCATATTCTTTACGTCAGGCTCAGCTGAATGCTAGCCTCCGCTTGAATCGGCCACTACTTGCGCGCTCTTGCGAATCCAGTCGATCAGGCCGGGAGGGATGTAGAAATGCTCTCCTCCGGCAAGCGCCACGATCATGCCGAGCCCCGGGTGCATCATTTTCATGAGCTTGTATGCGTTCTCGCGTATGGCGGTAGTGCGGCCACATCGGGTCAAGTCGTCGAGGTTGTCGGACACCACGACGTAGGGGTTCCCGTCTTGTTCGGATTTCGCGATCTCGAATCGAAAATCGCTTGTCGTTGACCCCGAGTCGTTGGTGATAACGGATACGAACACCTTGGTATTGACCAATTGCTCCCAGGCTGGCGTGTAGTCTCCCGCTTCTCGGGAGGCCAACAGTATTTCCTTCAGACTCATGCGCTACTCCATGTGCATTCCAACTCGCGGCACGACCGATTGCTGCCGATCCAGGGGGTCGTCGGGCGTCGGTTCAATCCCGTTTTGGAAGCACAACACGGACGATCGAGATGGGTCAATCGGAATGTTTCCCGTCTTGGCGCAGTCGCGTACTGAGTGCGTTGTCGTCGGCGGTGATGGGGTTGGCGCTGGAGGGACGTTCCAATAACGCGGCAAGAGGCGGTGGTACCGCCACTGGCGCCCCAATCAGCGGCTCCACCACGCCCTCGAACTTGGCCGGATGCGCGGTGGCGACGATGGCCCACGTGGACGTATCGCCTGCCTCGCGCAGCCGATCCAGTTCGTGCATCGCCGTGGCGGTGTGCGGGCAGAACACCTCGCCTTGGTCGCGCGCGTGCGTGGCGATGGTGTGTCCAATGGTGGCGTCGTCGACGCTGCGGGCTTGCAGCAGACGGCGGAGTTCCGTTTCGTCGGGGAAGGTCCAGCGCAGGCGTTCGAAGTTGCTGGGCGCGCCGACGTCCATCGCGTTGGCGAGGGTGGCGACGGCTTCGCGCGGTCGATAGTCGGCGCCGGCGAAGTAGTCGGGCAGGGTGGCGTTGGCGTTGCAGGCCAGGCGCACTTCGCCGATCGGCAGGCCCATTTCGCGCGCCCACAGGCAGGCCATGGCGTTGCCGAGATTGCCGGTGGGGACGATGAAGTTGAGCGGCGTGCGGTGTTCGCGCCACCAGCGCAGCGCGGCGTGGGCGTAGTAGCTCATCTGTGGCAGCAGGCGGCCGAGGCTGATGCTGTTGGCGGAGGACAGTGGTACGTCGGCCTGCAGTGCCGCGTCGTTGAGTGCGGCCTTGACCATGCGCTGGCAATCGTCGAAGCGGCCGGCCACGCGCAGCGCGGTCACGTTGTCGCCGAAGCAGCCGAGCTGGTGCGCCTGGCGCGGCGAAACCCGGCCGTCGGGGTAGAGGATCACCACGCGGACGTTCGGCTGGCGGTGGAACGCCGCGGCTACCGCGGCGCCGGTGTCGCCGGAGGTGGCGACGAGGATCGTCAGCGGTCGCGCATCGGCCCGCGGTAGCCGGCGCAGGCAGGCGGCGAGGAAGCGCGCGCCGAAATCCTTGAACGCCGAAGTGGGGCCGTGGAACAGCTCCAGCATCAGCGTGTGCGGATGGGCGGGCAGCGGACGAAGTGGTGCGTCGAAGGTGAAGGCTTCGGCGCAGATCGCGGGTAGTGCGTCGGCCAGCGCGTCGCCGGCGAAGAACGGCTCCAGCAAGGTGGTGGCGGTGTCGGCCAGCGTGCCGTGCGGATCGAAGGCGGCGGGATCGAGCCGCGGCAGCTGTTCGGGCACGTACAGGCCACCGTCGGGGGCGAGGCCGGCGGCGATCGCCTCGCCGATCGGTACGGCCGGCGCCGCTCCGCGTGTGCTCGCGCAGGAGCCCGCTTGCGGGCGATGCTCTTGAAGCCGGGATTCGGGATCCGTCGGAGCATCGTCCGCGAGCGGGCTCCTGCAAGTGGGGCGCCGGGTCATGGCAGGGTCTCTTCGAGAGAATCGATCAACGTGGCGGCCGGCCCCTCGATCGGCGACACCCACGCATCGCTGTCCAGCCCGGCGTCGGCGAAGGCGGCCTGCATCGCCACGCTGGCCGCCTCGGCATCGGCGCGGTTGTCGTACCAGCCGAACACGCTGGGGCCGGCGCCGGAGATGCTGGCGCCGAGGGCGTGGTGGTCGAGCGCGGCCTGCTTCACCTGCGCGAAGTGCGGTATCAGCGGGGCGCGGCGCGGTTCCACCAGCACGTCTTTCAGGCCTTCGCGCACCAGCGTCGCGTCGCCGCGTTGGCAGCCGGTCAGCACCAGGGCGAGGTTCGAACTCTGCGCCACGAACTCGCCCAGCTCGTAGTGGCCGGCCAGCGCGGCGCGCGCGCGGCGCGTCTCCAGCACCACGTGCGGATGCACCAGCGCACAGTGCCATGCCGCCGGCACGGCGATGCGCACCAAGCGCTCGTGGGTGGCCAGGACCAGGCCGCCGAGCAGCATCGAGCCGAGGTTGTCGCCGTGGCGGCTGCCGCTGGCCACCGCTTCGCCGTCGAGTGCGAACGGGTACAGCGCCTCGCGCGACAGCGGCTGTTCCAGCAAGGCGTTGGCGGCGACCAGTGCGGCCACGCACGAGGCCGCCGAACCGCCCATGCCCGAGCCCAGCGCAATGCCCTTGTGCAGCACCAGCTCGAAACCGAACGGCAGCTTCAGTGCGCGATGCAGCGACAGCAGCGCGGTGCCGGCCGTGTTGTGCCGCGGGTCGAGCGGCAGGCCTTCCACGCAGCCGCGGATGGCGGCGATGCGCACCACCGGTTCCTCGATGCGGCGCACCTCGGCGCGGTCGCCGGCGCCGGCCACGCTGTGGCCGAGCAGGTCGAAGCCGACGCCGACGTTGCCGACGCTGGCCGGGGCGAAGGCGTGGGCGAGGTGCGGCGGTCGTGCGTGTGCAGCCATGAGCGGTTCCTGTAGCGGCGTGTTCATGCATGCACCGCCAGCGATTCGGCGATGCGCAGCAGGTCGGCGAACACGCCGGCCGCGGTGACCTCCGGCCCGGCGCCCGGACCCTGCACCAGCAGCGGATTATCGCAGTAGCGGCGCGTGCTGAACTGCACCACGTTGTCGGTCAGCCGCGTGTGCGCGAACGCGTGGCTGGCCGGCAGCACCTGCAGTCGCACGCTGGCGTGGCCATGGCGGTCGAGGTGGGCAACATGGCGCAGCACGCCGCCAGCCTCGCGCGAGCGGGCCAGCGCGGCGGCCATCGGCGCATCGAGCTCGCCCAGCCGCGCGAAGAACTCCTCGCGGTCCAGTGCGGCGAGCGATGCCGGCACCAGGCTTTCCAGGTCGACGTCTTCCAGCGACAGCGGCCAGCCAGCCTCGCGCGCCAGGATCACCAGCTTGCGCGCCACGTCCAGGCCGGAAAGATCGTCGCGCGGATCGGGTTCGGTATAGCCCAGCGCATGCGCCTCGCGCACCAGTGCGGAGAATGGTTGCCGGCCGTCGTGGCGGTTGCACAGCCAGGCCAGCGTGCCGGAGAACATGCCTTCCACCGCGAGCAGTTCGTCGCCGGTGTCGAGCAGGTCGCGCAGGGTCTGCACCACCGGCAGGCCGGCGCAGACGGTGGCCTCGCAGCGAAAGCGCGCGCCGCCGGCGCAGGCGGTGTGGATCGCCTGCCAGCGCGGCAGCGGGCCGCTGCCGGCGAGCTTGTTCGGCGTCACCACGTGGATGCCCGCGGCCAGCCACTGCGGATAGTGCGAGGCCACTTCGTCGCTGGCGCTGCAGTCGATCAGCAGCGCATGGCGGCCATCGGTGCCGCGCACGTGCGCGGCGAACGCGTCCAGATCATTCGGGCGCCAGGTCTGCGCGCCGCCGTGGCGGTCGTTGAGTTCGGCATCGTCGCAATCCAGCCACATGCGCTTGCGGGCGACCACCCCGCAAAGCCTGAGGTCCAGGCCGAGCGTGCGCGCCAGCCGCGGCTGCGCCGCACGCAGCTGGGCGAGCAGGGCGCTGCCGACGCGGCCGGGGCCAATCACGCCCACCGCCAGCGTGCGCAGCCGCGTGCTGCCGGTGGCATGCGGGGACAGCGGCGGCAGCGGAACATGCTTGGCTTGCTCGGGTGCACAGGTGATCACGGTGGCCTCTCCGGTGGAGGCCCGTGCTCGCTGGCGTGTCGGTATCAGCCGGCCCGCCTCGTCGAGGGCGGGCCGTTGCGTGGAAACTTCAGCTGCGCACGACGCTCCGCCCGGGACTCGTAGTACCGGTGGTAATCGTGCGGGTAGTCGTGGCGATGGCGCCCGCGCGCACCGTCGCGCCGCCGGTGCGAACCGGGGCGGCAAACAGGCGGGCGGGGGCTGAAATCGGCGACATGCATCGACCATACGGGCAATGTTGCGCTGCGGTCAACAGATTCATTTGCAACTTTTCGCCCGCCCGGCAGCGGCTTCGGGGGTCGGGTGGCAGTGCGGCAGGATGTCGCGAGTCCCCGGCGAAACGGCGCCCGGGATTACCATGGGCGGATGATCCGTCCCCCTTACCGACGCTCGTCGCTTCGCGCGGCGGTCGCGCTGCTTGCGTTTTGCAGTGCCGCGGCCGCGCTGGCCGCAGCCGCTCCCGACACCCTGGAACAGCGCGTGGCCGCGTGCACCAGTTGCCACGGCGCGCGCGGCGAGGGTTCGCCCGATGGCGTGCTGGCGCCGCGCCTGGCCGGCAAGCCGGCGGGTTACCTGCTGCAGCAACTGGAGTACTTCCAGTCCGGCCAGCGCCGGCATGCGCCGATGGAATACGTGGTGCGCCAGCTGAGCCAGCCCTACCTGCGCCAGATCGCGGAATACTTCGCCGCGCAGGATCTGCCGTACCACCGCTGGCCGCAGCCCGCCGTGTCGACCGAGGTCCTGCGCCGCGGCGAACAGGTGGTGCTGCACGGCGATCCCGCCCGCGCCGTGCCTTCGTGCGTAAGCTGCCACGGCGACAAGCTCACCGGCTTCGAGCCGATGATGCCGGGCCTGGTCGGTCTGTCCTCCGGCTACATCAGCAACCAGCTGGTGTCGTGGCGCACGCATACCCGCGCGGCGGAAGGGCCGTATTGCATGGGCGTGGTGGCCAACCGCATGCGCGAGTCGGATATCGCCGCGGTGTCCGCGTGGCTGGCCAGCCACGCGCCGGCGGCGGACATGCACCCGCAGCCCGCCGCGGCGCAGACGACGCCGCTGCCGGGCTGGTGCGTGATGGGCCACAGCGAGGTGAATCCATGAAGTGGTTGCGACGCGGCGTCGGCTTGCTGGTGGTCCTGCTGCTGATCGGCGCGGCAGCGTGGTGGTATCTCGCGCGCGACCAGCGCGCACTGTCCACGCCGGTCCAGCGCGAGGCCGATGCGGCCGCGCTGGTCGATCCGGCGCGGATCGAGCGCGGCAAGTACCTGGCCACCGTCGGCGACTGCGCCGCCTGCCACACCGCGCGCGGCGGCCAGCCGTATGCGGGCGGCCGCTCGCTGGCCACGCCGTTCGGCGACGTGCCGGCGCCGAACATCACGCCGGACGCGGACACCGGCATCGGCCAGTGGAGCTTCGACGATTTCTGGGCCGCGCTGCACCTGGGCAAGGGCCGCCACGGCCAGCTGCTGTACCCGGTGTTCTCCTACACCTCGTTCACCAGGGTCACGCGCGACGATGCGCTGTCGATCTTCGCCTACCTGAAATCGCTGCCGCCGGTGAACCAGCCGGCGCAGCCGACCGGCCTGGAGTTTCCCTACAACGTGCGCAGCAGCCTGGTGGCGTGGCGCGCGCTGTACTTCAAGCCCGGCGTGTACCAACCCGATCCCGCGCAGTCGCCGCAGTGGAATCGCGGCGCCTACCTGGTGCAGGGGCTGGGCCATTGCAACGAATGCCACGCGCCGCGCGATTCGCTCGGCGGCATCGAGCAGAACCAGCACCTCACCGGCGGGCAGATCCCGCAGCTGGACTGGTATGCGCCCGATCTCAGCACGCGCAGCGGCGGCGGCCTGGAAGGCTGGAGCGCGCAGGACGTCATCGACCTGCTGAAGACCGGCCAGTCGTCCAAAGGCAGCGCATTCGGACCGATGGCCGACGTGGTGCGGCTGAGCACCCAGCACATGACCAACGCCGACCTGCAGGCGGTGGCGACCTACCTGCAAGCGTTGCCGCCGCGCGCGCCGGCCGCACCGGTCGCGTTCCCCCAGGCGGCCAGCCACGAGCAGGGCGGCAAGCTCTATGCGAAGCACTGCGCCGATTGCCACGGTGACAACGGCCAGGGCGTGGCCGGCATCTATCCGCCGCTGGACGGCAACACCTCGGTCACCGGACCGACCAGCATCAATGCGATCCGCAGCGTGCTGCTGGGTGGCTTCGCGCCGGCCACCGCGGCCAATCCGCGGCCGTACTCGATGCCGCCGTTCGCGCAGCAACTGAGCGACGAGGACGTGGCCGCCGTGGTCAGCTACGTCCGCCAGTCGTGGTCGAACAAGGCCAGCGCGGTGGCGCCCGTCGAGGTGAGCCGCTCGCGGCATACGCCGGTGGATTGAGCCGGGCGCCGGGTAGCGCATGACCCGCCAGAGGAGTGAAAGCGGGTCGGCGCTGCCCCATTCGTCAAGGCGGGGACGCGCGTGGAAGCCGATACAGGGCGGGCTGCGGCGTGCCCGCCGGGATGGCACGTGACTTGCTCACGCCGAACAGGGCGGTGCCGGCAACCGGCATCGCGGGCGGGAGGGGCAGCACGTGCGCGAGAGGAACGCTGCGAACAGGGAACGCGAGACGGCGCAACAACCGGTGCCGCGAACCGAGCCCGTCGCGTGGTGGCAGCGTAGGGCCAGGCCAACTGCCCCGCCCCGCGCCGAGGGACGGCTGGCACGCACGGGGCCGACCGCACCTGCTCGCCCGAACTCCTGGTGCATCGACTCGCGCTCGTCGCTGGCGCAGCTGCGCCACACGTTGTGGCTGCCATTCGCGATCTCGCCTGCCACCCGCATCATCCTTTCCCCACCGATGTTCCGCAGCGCCACGGCGGCTCTGCAGACGCGCGTGAACCGCCTGCACCGGGCGTGCGGATGCGCGGTTGCGGCGTTGGCAGTGTCGGGCTGTTTCGTGGTGCAGCTGGCGTGGTGGATTGCCGGCGGCTTGGGCGTGAGCGCGGGGGCGCTGCTGCGGGGCATCGGCGTACTGGTGGCGGCGGCCGTTCTCGGCAAGCTGGCCGGCATTGTCGGCAACCGCTTGCGTCTGTCCCTGCTGCTGCGTCGCCTGGATCGCTGCCTGGCGCGACGGCCGCGTCGCGCGGTGCGGTTTCCCTTGCCAACGGAGTCGTGACCATGGGGCGGGTATGCAAGGAAGTCCAGGACTGGGTCGAGGAACAGGTCGAGAAACCCATCGAGACCTGGGTGAACCAGTTGCAGAAAGTCTGCGAGGAGCAGGACTGCAACTGGTGGTGCCTGTGCTGCAACAAGTGGCTGTGCTGGATGACCTGGGTACTGGTGAAGGTCGTCACCTTCGTGGTCGTCACCGTCGGCAAGTGGGTTACGCGCGTGGTGTGCGAGATGGTCAACGTCGTGCTCGACGCGATCGGCTTCCTCGTCGAGATGGTTCTCAGCATCCCGATCCTCGGCGGCATTCTGCGCACCATCATCAACTGGGTGACCGAAGTGATCTGGCGCTTGGTCGGCTTGTTCGACTTCGTCGGCTCGCTGCTGGGCATCCGCCTGCGCAAGAAGATGTACTTCGGCGTGGTGGTGCCGTCGGTGAATGGCCGCCCCATCGTCACCGACGCCGATATCCAGCGCCAGGTCGACGCCGCCATCGATCTCTACGATCGTCTGTGCAACATCCGGATGATCTTCACCGGCATCTGCCACACCGACGTCGCGGCTCCCGACGACGGGTTGGTGGTTGGCTGCGACGGCGGCGGCTTTTTCAGCGACTGGTGGGTCGGTGGCTCGTATTTCGAGTTCGCCTCCGCCACCTGCAAGCCGAAGGACAGCTTCCGCAGGCTGATCGGACTGGGCGCGGAGATCATCGTGTTCATCGTGCGGGACGTCACCCCGAGCGGAACCAACGGCTGCAGCTTCGCCTCGACTCACAATTACGTGGTCATCGAGGCCAAGCCGACCGACCAGGCGTTCGTGGCTGCCCACGAGATGGGTCACGCCTGCTGGCTGCCGCACGACAGCGACACGGCCAACCTGATGAACCCGGTGACGCCGGTCGCCAACCCGGTGCTCACCAACGTGCAAATCGCGCTGGTGAGGTGGAGCAAGCATTGTGTGTACTTCTGAGCGGGGTCGACGGACATGAGCACATCGGAACGCGGGGATGCGGCAAAGGGAACGCCCGGCTGCAACGTGAGCTCGACGCTCAACTTCACCGTCGGGGTGCTTGCCATTGCCGCTGCCGTGGCCATCGCCAGCGGCCTGTGGTTCTGGCTGCGCTGATGGGTACATCGTCGTCTCTGCAACGTGCGCCTTTCGAGGGCATTTATCCAACGAGCTGGGAGGGCACCGGGATGAACTACCTGGATCAACCAAGCGACATGAATCGGCGCGTGTTCGTGAAGGGCCTGGGCCTCGTGAGCCTGGGCCTGGTCACCTCGGCGATGTTCGGCGGCTGCGAGCAACTCATCAAGGACATCCAGAACCGGCCGGTGCGCCGTTACCTGCGCACCGGCTCGCCGGAAGTCCAGCACGCGCTGGACGTCTATCGGGAGGCCGTCATCAAGATGCGTGCGCTGCCGGATTCCGACCCGTGCAGCTGGAATGCGCAGGCCGCCCTGCACGGAACGGTCAGCGGCGGCTTCAACCTGTGCCAGCACGGCACCGTGCATTTCTTCTCCTGGCATCGCGCCTATCTGCTGTATTTCGAACGCATCTGCCAGCAACTGACCGGGGAGAAGAGCTTCGGCCTGCCCTACTGGAACTGGAACCGGTACCCCGCGATGCATCCGGCGTTCACGGCCGCCGGCAGCGCCCTCGACCATCCGCGCAGCAACACCACCGTCGGGTCGAATGCCGCGTTCAACGATCCGACCATGACCACCATTCTCTCGGATGCGAACTTCATCACCTTCAGCTCGCAGCTCGAAGGCACGCCGCACAACACGGCACACGTCATCATCGGCATGGACATGGGTACGGGTGGCTCGCCGCAGGACCCGATTTTCTGGGCGCATCACTGCATGGTCGATTACTGCTGGGCCAAGTGGAACATCGAACTGCACAACGACAACCCGAGCGATCCGACCTGGATCAACACCACGTGGAATCATTTCGTCGATGGCAACGGAAACCCCGTCAGCATCAGCGCGGGTGTCACGCCGCTGCTGCCGCTGCTCAGCTACCGCTACGAAAGCAGCAGGGTCGGGGACTTTGCCACGCCGCTGGACATGCTCAGGCTGAGCGCGCAGCAGGCCAAGCTGATCGAGGCGCGCATCCGCAAGGGTGCGCCGGTGCGATTCGACATCAGGCGACGCGTGCCGATCGCCGCAAACGTAACGCTTCGCCTGGACCGCCCGGTGTCACGGCAGGCCCGCCTGACGACCGCGGACCTTGCGGCACTGCTGGAGTCCGACGCGCGCCGGGAACGCGTGTTCTTGAACGTGGACTACGCGCAGCAGCCGCAAGCCAACGACTTCTTCGTGCGCGTGTTCATCAACCTGCCGGATGCCAATGCGCAGACACCGACCAGCGACATCCACTACGCCGGCAGCTACGCTTTTTTCGGGACGCAGGCCACGTCCGACGATTCCGGTGATCACACGTCGCATCATCACAAGACCGACTTCATCATCGATGTGACGCAGACGCTGAAGCGGCTGCACCGGAACGGCGTGGTGCGAACCGACCAGCCGCTGGCGGTGCAGATCGTGGCCGTGCCGGCCGAGGGCAAGTTCCGGCAACCGGCGATGCCGCTGATGCTGAAGAACGTCGGTTTCCTCATCGCGCCGGTACACGTGAGGGCCAGCGACGGATGAGCTTCCCCGGGCGCACCGGCCATCGGATACGGCAGCGCATGCAACTGCTGCTGGTGACACTGTGCCTGCATGCCGCCTGCGCCGGCGTGGCCGCCGGTGGCCACGAGCATGCCAGTTGCGCGGGCTCCGGGCACCGGTTGAGCCTGGCGGCGCCGACGCTGGAACAGCCTGTCGAGGCCGCTTCCGTCGCCGCGTCGGAGCAGGCGTTCGTCCGGGTGGTGGTCGCCGGGGTGGTCAATCCGCAGCGGATACCGATTTCCTTCGTGGTGCGTTTCCACGCCCGCGATGGCAAGGCCGGCTACCTCGGAAGCTTCAGCTTGTTTCCGCCGGACAACCCCGGCACGTTCATCGTCGCGACCGGGGGCAAACTGGAGGCGGGAGGAAGGGTGAGCATCACGCTCGTCCCGTTGCAGCCGGTGCCGGCGATGCAGGTCGTGAGCGTCTGCGTGGGCTCGGTGCGGTTCATCCGATGAGCCGCCCGGTATCGGTCCAGCGCGATCCGCGGCGGATCGCGAGGCCGCCTCGCGCCACGGCCGAGGGTGGTGGTGAAGGACAAAGCCGGCGAACGCGGCGCACGATGGCGGTCGCCGGCATCGACGCGTTTTGTCGCGCCCGCTTCCCGTTGCCGCTTTCGTTGACCTGAATCAAGGCGACCCGGCCACCGCGCCGACACGCTTGCGCCACTTTGTCCACACCGGGCTCACGCTCCGGCACGGCGCATGATCGATCTCGCGTACAGCAGCTTCGGACTCACCCGTTTGCCCTTCCTCGATGCCATCGACGCGGTGGCGCGCGCGGGCTATGCGGGGATGGAGATCGCCTTTCATCGCGACCACTTCAATCCGTTCGACCTCGGAGATGACGATCTCGGTGCAGTGAAGCATCGACTGGCGCGCGCCGGCATCGCGCCGGCCTGCGTGGCCACCGCTTCGCACTTCTTCACGCCCTCGCGGCCGCACGAGCCTTCGCTGATGTCGCTGGACACGGCCGGGCGCAAGCGGCGCATCGACCTGGTCAAGCGCGGCATTCGCGTGGCGCGACAGCTGGGCACGAACCTGGTCACCTGCGGCAGCGGCTTCGTGCGCGAAGAGCATGTGCGCCAGCCGCAGGTGGACCCGCTCGACGTGCTGGCCGAGTCCATCCGCGAGTGTCTGGGCGAGATCCGCGACGACGAGGACATCACCCTGCTGATCGAACCCGAGCCCGGCATGGCGATCGAGACGCTGGCGCAGGGCCAGGCGCTGATCGCCGCGGTCGGTTCGCCGCGCTTCGCGCTGCACATCGACCTCTGCCATGCCTACTGCTCCGAGCCGGACTACCTCGCCGCGCTGGCGCAGGCCGCGCCGCAGGCGCGTTACCTGCACATCTCCGATGCGCGCGCGGGCTGGAACCTGAAGATCGCGGAAGACAGCGACGCGCTCGCCGTCAACCTCGACCACGCCAGCACGCTGGTGTATTTCCCCGACGGTGCCGACTACCTCTTGCTGGATGGCAGTCACCCGCTGTACTTCGCCGATCGCGCGCCGGATGCCGCGCGGCAGCGGCGCATCGATGCCCTGCTGGCGCGTGCCGGTCTCGCGCGAGCGGCACGCTGGGTGGATTACGGCAGCCTGCACGCCGGCACCTCGCCGCTGGACGACGAGATCTTCACCTACCTGATCTCGGTGCCCGGCATCAGCTTCGACGCGCTGGAGCGCGCCCACCCGATCCTCGCCTGGTTGCGCGGCGCGCGCGGCCCCGCGCTGGTGGACGCCATGGTCGCCAACACGCGCACCGGCGTCGTGCATTTCCACGAGATCCCCGGCGAGGGCACGCTGGATCTGGCGGCCAGCTTCGCCGCGCTGAACGCGCACGGCTTCCATGGCTACGGTTCGGTGGAGCTTTATCACCACGTGGATGCGTGGCAGGAGGCGTTGCAGGCCAGCCATCGCCACCTCGCCGCCATCGCGCAGGGCTGATCGATGCGGATCGACCTCGACGCCTGGGGCTGGGCCGCCGACACCGTCGGCGAGCTGGACCACCGCCGGTTGAAGGCACCCAGCGTGAAGTTGCGCGGCGTGCACGCGGGGGCGGGCGGCGACGTGGTCTGCACCATCGACCTGCGCTGGCGCCTGCCCAATGCCGACGCCTGCCTGAGCACGGTCGAGGCGCATTCGCTGGAGCACTTCCTGCTGGAGGGTTTCGGCCGCCTGCTGCCGGGGCACTTCATCGGCGTGGGCGTGATGGGCTGCCGGACCGGTTTCTACCTCACGCTGTTGAACGAGGGTCGCCGCGAGGTGATCGAGCGGACCCTGGAAACCGTGCTCTACGGCGTGCTCGGCGCCACCGCCGTGCCCTACGCGCGCATCGAGCAATGCGGCCACTGGCGCCACCACGACCTGGCCGCCGCGCAGGCGGTGGCGCGCGAGGTGCTGGCGCGGCGCGCGGCGTGGCGGGAGGTCGCGTGAACGCGGCGGTCGCGCGTTGGCGGGTCAGCGAGACGCGCCGCGTCGAGTACGAGCTGTGCAACGTCGCGGACGTGTTCGACCCGGCCTGCGACGCCTTGCTGGCCGACGGCCGCCGCGCCGGCGGCCGCCGGTTCGTGGTGGTGGACGAGGTGGTGCTGCGTCACCACGGCGTGCGCCTCGCCGCCTACTTTGCGCAGCACGGCGTGACCGCGCGCATCGTCGCGCTGCCCGGCGGCGAGGGCGGCAAGACGATGGAGGCGTGGCAGCACCTGCTGCGCGCGCTGGACGAGTTCCCCATCCACCGCCGCGACGAGCCGATCCTGGCCATCGGCGGCGGCGTGCTCACCGACGTGGTCGGCTTCGTGGCCTCCAGCTATCGCCGCGGCGTGCCGCACATCAAGGTGCCCACCACCTTGATGGGCTACGTGGATGCGGCGGTGGGGATCAAGACCGGGATCAACTTCAACGGCCGCAAGAACCGCCTCGGCAGCTTCGAGCCGCCGCGCCGCGTGCTGCTGGATCGCAGCTTGCTGCGCACGCTGCCGCGCCGCCACCTGCACAACGGCGTGTGCGAGATCATCAAGCTCGCCGTGATCAAGGATGCGGCGCTGTTCGCGCAACTGGAACGCCACGGCGCCGCCAGCGTGGCCGGCGCGTTCCAGGGCGAGCACGGCGGCGCCATCCTCGACCGCGCCATCGACGACATGCTGCAGGAGTTGGCGCCCAACCTGTTCGAGGACGAGCTGGCACGCGTGGTCGACTTCGGCCACAGCTTCAGCTACGGCCTGGAAACGCGCCACGAGGATCGCCTGCTGCACGGCGAGGCGGTGCTGCTGGACATCTTGGTCTCCGTCGCCATCGCCCACCATCGCGGCCTGCTCGCCGATGCCGCCGCCGCGCGCATCCTCGCCCTGGTCGGCCGGCTCGGCCTCGCGCCGCCGCTGGAACTGCTCGACGGCGCGCTGATGTGGCAATCGCTGCTCGATCGCGTCGAGCACCGCAACGGCGCCCAGCGCGTGCCACTGCCGATCGCCGTCGGTGCCGGCGTGTTCGTCAACGACATCCGCCGCGGCGAACTCGACGCCGCCATCGCCACCCTGCAATCCTGGATCGCACCCGCCCATGACCGACTCGCCGAATGTTGACGCCGCGGAGATCGCCCACTTCGACCGCATCGCCCAACTGTGGTGGGACCCGCACGGCAAGATGGGCCAGTTGCACGCCATCAACGGCCTGCGCCTGCGCTTCATCACCGATCGGCTGACCGGCACCGCGCCGCGCGTCGTGGACGTGGGCTGCGGCGGCGGCATCCTCGCCGAGGCGCTGGCGAAGCACGGCGCGCGGGTCACCGGCATCGACCTGTCCACGCTGTCGCTCAAGGTCGCGCGCCAGCATGCCGCGCGCGGCGCACTGGCCATCGACTACCGCGAGATCGACGTGGAAACACTGGCGCGCGAGGAAGCCGGCACGTTCGACGCGGTGACCTGCATGGAGATGCTCGAACACGTGCCCGAGCCGGCGCGCGTGATTGCCGCCTGCGCACGATTGCTCAAGCCCGGCGGCGTGGCGTTCTTCTCCACCATCAACCGCAACTTCAAGGCCTTCGCCTTCGCCATCGTGGCCGGCGAGTACATCCTCGGCCTGCTGCCGCGCGGCACGCACAGCTACCGCAAGCTGATCCGCCCGACCGAGATGCGCGCGTGGGCAAGCGCAGCGGGGCTGCAGTTCAACGCCGTGGCGAGCCTCATGTACCACCCGCTCAAGCGCAGCTTCCGCGTGGCGCCGGGGCGCGAGGACATCAACTACATGGCCAGCTTCACGAAGCGGGGTTGAACACATGCGCCGCTTCCTCGCCCTCTCGCGCTCGCTGCATGGCGTGCTCGACATCGCCATGCCCGGCTTCGTCGCCCTGCTGTGGCTCGGCCATTTCCCCGCCTGGCCGGTGCTGGCGCTCTGCCTGGGCACCGCACTGGCCGGCTACACCGCGATCTACGCGCTGAACGACCTGGCCGGCGTCCGCGACGACCGCCAGAAGGTGGCGCGCGGGCTCACCCCCGGCTACGCGGTGGAGGCCTCCACGATGCGCTACCCGCTGGCACAGAACCTGATCAGCATGAAAGGCGCGCTGGCCTGGTTCGGCCTGTGGTTCGCGCTGGCCGTGCTCGGCATCTGGCTGCTCAACCCGTGGATCCTCGCCATCCTCATCGCCGCGGCGCTGCTGGAACTGGCCTACGTGAAACTGCTCAAGGTCACCTGGTGGCGCACCTTGGTCAGCGGCCTGGTGAAATCCGCCGGCCCCGTCGCCGCCGTGTTCGCGGTAGTGCCGTCGCCCTCGCTGGCGGGACTGGCGCTGATGCTGGGCTGGCTGATGCTGTGGGAAGTGGGCGGGCAGAACATCCCCGCCGACTGGAACGACATCGAGGAGGATCGCGCCATCGGCGCGCGCACCATCCCGCTGGTGTTCGGCCTGCGCGTCGCCGGCTGGCTGGTGCTCGGGCTGCTCGCCCTCACTGTGGCCGGCAGCCTGCTGCTGGCGCGGCTCTCGCCGCTGATGCTGGGCTGGTCGTTCCAGCTCGCCGTGTTGCTGGCTGGTGTGGTGCTGCTGGTGGTGCCGGCGGTGCGGCTGGCGGTGACCCGCGATGGCCGCGCGGCCGCGCGGCTGTTCGACCGTTCCAGTTTGTATCCGCTGGCGTTGTTGCTGATCGTGACGGTGTTCGTGCTGTTGCCTTGAATGTGCAGGTCGCGCCGAAGCTCGGCGCATGATTCGGAAGGCCGTGGACGTAGGGCGGGCACTGCCCGCCGGCTTTCCCCGCGCCTCACTCGTGCCCATCGAATCCTCACGAGCAACGCTTGTGCCCGCGTGTTTCCTTCGATCCAGGGCGTTCAAAGGCGAGAGCGGTCGATCGCCTTCGGCGACCGAGTCACTTTCTCTTTGCGTGCTCAAAGAGAAAGTAACCAAAGAGAAAGGCCACCCCGCTTGGCGCTTGCCGCCCATCCATGGGCGGCAAGTCCGTGAGCCGGGGCCGGGCTTTTCGACAGCACATCGGGCGACCGCTCCCTGCGTTGCCTCAACTCGGGCATCCATGCCGATGCCCGCTACGCGGCCTGTCGTCCCCGACTCACCGCCGCACAGGGGCCCCGGGTAGAGCAGCGGGCCATCGTGGCCCGCACTTTTCGGAAGAGCCAAAGCAAAGCGGGAGCAGCGCGCAGGCGCTACCTTCTCGATTTAACTTCCTCCGTCCCGGTTTTCCACCCACCGCCGAACTTCCTGCCGTGGCAAACTGATCCGTGCAACTCCAAATCTGGTCCGGCTGCCAGGCCTGAAGCTGCACCACGGAATGGGACACGATCGGCGTGGCTCAAAGCAAACGGCCTTCGGAAAACCCGAAGCGGCTCATAGACTGGCAAGCCATCTGAGCAAGGCACGCTCCAATGACATACGCAGATGACCTGAAAATTGTGGCCATCTCCACTCTCCTTCCAACCTTAGGGCAGGACGAGGTCATCGGTTTGGAGCTGAGGTTTGGTGATGGTCGATATCGAGCTGACCTCGTGATCTCGTCACCCTCGCGGTTGAGCAGCTTTGAGATCAAAGGCGAGCGCGACAACCTCGACAAGCTTCCCGATCAGGTCGCGGGCTATACTAAAATGTTTCTGGATTTCTCGGTGATGACGGCGCCTGTATGGCTTCCGTCATTGAGAGAGCGACTGCCACGGTCGATTGGTATTTGGACCGTTGATAGCCAACTGAAGCGAGTTCGGCAGCCGTATGTCAAGAGCCTTCTGCCGAAAGCCTCGGCAGCGGCTTGGTTGAGGACATCTGAGTTGCGCAGCTTACTCAGTGAATTTGGGCTGTCCGCTGCAGGTACGCTGTCTGCCATGACGACCACCGCTGAGCAAAACATCCCAGCAACAGTGCTCAGTGAGCGGGCACTGAGGACTGTTTATGAGCGGTTGCTTCCCAGGTACTCCACATTCCTCCGGGAGCTTGGTCGCACCGTGACGCTAGATGACGTTCGTGTGCTGACCTTGGGTGATGATGTTATCGGGTCAGGCGACTGACCTGCCGGGAAATATGAAAATTCACCCGGTTGGCAATCCAGAACGATGGACTCATCCCGTTAGGACTGCCTGCCGCTGCTGCATTGATGTTGTCTTGCGCCCAGCAATCCAATGACACCCAGCGAGAGTCTCTCCTGGCCTCAGCAGCAGCGAGAGGATAGCCACCAGCCGTGCGCCGGTAACGGTAATAGTAGAACTTCTCATCCAACATTACGTCTACGCGGGGTACCCAGTTCGCCACGGTGCCAGAAAAGTCCATGGGATAGATTGCCGCGTAGTCACTGTAGCGGAGGTCGGAACGGATTCGCAGCAGTGCGTTGCCGAGCGTCACCTCATGGAGCTCTAGCTCTCCTTCGTCATCACCTCCTCCGACACTGGTAACGCTGCTGGGGAAAGAGCTGGACGCCACTGAGAGCCAGTTCGGGCTCTTTCCGACCAATTCGGCCAGCATTTCGGATAGGCGGCCATAAGCCCCCGAGAAAGATTTGGCCGTTACATAACCTGCATCGAGGATAAGCACGACTCTTTGAAGAGAGCCTAGCGCTGCTTCGAGCGCGCTGATGATTCCGGTAAGCTCTGTGTATGAAGTGGGGACGCGGACAGCAACTCGTGTGAACCGCTCAAGAAGTCGCTCGACTTGGGCAATAAAATCGGCTTCTTCAAAAGGATCAGTCAGGTGAGCAATGGGGACACACGTGGGAGGAAGGCGGTCTTTCGCAAAATTCGTCCAGTTCTGAAATGCACCTGTGTCATCGAGAAGTTGATTGAACTCACTATTTTGCTGGCTGACCAACGAAGTGAGGTCAACGACAAAGGGTCGGTTGGCAAAGATTTCCGTGATTGCGTCAACGCTTCTCTGTATATCGCCGCCCGGATTTTTGCTCGAACGGCGAGACCTGGTGAGTTCGATCAAAGGAAAGATTGAACGATGGACTTCACCTGAAAGTTCACGAAATCCCTTGAGTTCCGCAGCCCGAGTGCGAACGATGGGCATGTATGTCATGAGTTAACCCTATACCCAAGGTTCTTAACCCGGAATTTCATGGCGAGTGCAGAAACCCTAAATTTCTCTGCCAGCTCCGAAAGAGAGGTCATGCCGGCGTCGATGGCTTGGCGAACGTCATTGGCAGGCATGAGTAATGCTGCCGCAAAAGCATCCGCTTCTCGTTCCATGGAAGCTCCCTCCGTTTGGCTTCGATCAGCTTCCCGTCGGGCGAAAATCTGATCTTGGAAGCAGGTCTTTTGAGACGAGTGTAATAGAAGATGTGCGATCTCGTGGGCGATGGTGAAACGCTTTCTGTTGGGGTGGTGATAAGCGTTCACCCCCGCGACCCAGTGCCCGCCGTGCATTTCCAGGTAGCCGGAGAGGTCGTCATCCATGGCTTCTTCCACGACCTCAACACCAAGAAACTCGGCGACAGCAAAGACATTGAGTGGGATGGTCAGTAGTCCTGCCTCACGCAGACGCTTCCGGAGCTTTTCAAGCGTCTCCGTGGGATTAGCAGTCGCGTCTTGGGAGCGCGGCGTCTTTTTCCTGATCACGGCCATCAGACTGTCTCCGGGCCTGGTGCTTGCGGCTGGACGTGACCGTCAACATCTTCACCCCCCATCAAACCATCAACCACACCGCCCATGTCCAGACGCTTCGCTAGGAGACGACGTATGTTGTCCACTTCCTGCTCAAGTTTTTCCATAGGGGCTGTGATCCCGGCTTCCTCAACCGCGATGCCCACTTCCCGAGCGAATTTCCGGGAGGAAATGTAGTGGTTCATAGCGACGTTTGCTTGCTCGTGAGCGGTCTCTTCGGCCGAAGCGCGCGATAGAGCACGCAGTGTGAAGCCTGCGAGCACGCCCATGATGCCGATGAGCGCAACGAGGATGGCGATGATCGTTGTGTAGAAGTTGCTCATGGCAGAAACCACATCTCCGCTGCTCCAATGATCAGGTTCCTGGGGTGTCGCTGAAGCTGGCGGGTTTTGCATAGGGGTGATGATCTTGCTTCCCGGAACTCTGAGCGACGCTCCTTGCACCTGGGGCCCTTTGGCGTTGGAGGCGGGTAAGGGGGCTGCAACCACGGACTGAATGGCGACAACCTTTCGAGGAAACGACGGAGAGAACATAAGAACCTCCACCGCAATCAGGGCAGTAAATCCGCAAAAGACCACGATGTGAGCCCAGTAGAGCTGGTTCCAGCGTCGATCCTTCTTCGGGCTGCGATTGTTTGGCTCATCATGGTTCATACCGCTTCCCCGTCTCATCTCTTTAGACATTGTCGGCAATGCTGAGCGTTCCCGCCAGTTTGCCCGGGCGCGGCTATTTGCGGCCATCTCCCTCGGTGTGGTGATGCGCCTTCGAGGGTTAGGGCGGCTGCGCGGTCGTTCCGTGCAAGGGTTCTCTCGTCCACTTTGTTTCCGTCTTTCGCGGCGCGCACGCGCTGGCTTCAGCTGCCAACAAAGGGGTAACGAGGAGGACGGGATGAACTGCCCCGACCCAGTGCCTCGGCATCTGTTTGAAGACACTGGATTCCAGCGCTCGCTGGCACGACGGACTAGGCCACCCTACCGCATGATCCCCGTATGCCCCAACGAATACCGCCCCGGCTGCGGCCACACGGTGAGGCCATGTGGTTCCATGCCGACCTTGATCTTGCGCACCTTGCCGGTGGTGGTGTCGATGGCGTAGACGACGTCGTCGAAGCGGCCGGAGAGCCACAGCATGCGGCCGTCGGCGCTGACGTTGCCCATGTCGGGGCTGCCGCCGTGGGGGATCGGCCAGGTGGCGACGACCTGGCGGGTGGCGAAGTCGATCACCGAGACGCTGCCCTTGCCCTTGCGCGGGCCGTGGATCTTGTGCGTGCCGCGGTTGGCCACGTACAGGCGCGTGCCGTCGCGGCTGGGGTAGAGGCCGTGGGTGCCGATGCCGGTGGCGATGAAGCCGATCTTGGTGAAGCTGTCGCCGTCGATCAGGTAGACGCCGTCGGCCATCATGTCGGCGACGTAGAACACCTTGCCGTCGGGCGAGACGCGGATGTCCTGCGGCATGCCGCGGTGTTTCAGCGGCAGGTAGCCGAGCACCTTGTGCGCGGCCATGTCGATCTTGGCCAGCTTGCCGCCGAACTCGCAGGTGAAGATCGCGTAGCGCCCGTCGATGGAAAAGTCGGCGTGGTTGATGCCCTTGCAGCCGGGCACCGGCAGGCGGAACTGCAGCGCCATGGTGTGCGGGTCGCGGAAATCGAGCCGGGCGTCTTCCTCGGCAACCACGATGGCGTGCTTGCCGTCCGGGCTGAAGTACATGTTGTACGGGTCGTCGACCGCCACCGCCTGGCCGGGCTTGCCGGTGGTCGGGTCGATCGGGGTGAGGCTGCCGTCGGGGCGGTCCTCGGCGTTGTTGGTGACCCACAGCGTGCGCAGGTCGTAGGCCGGCACCACGTGCTGCGGGCTGCGGCCCACCTTGAAGGTGTCGACCACCTTGAACGTCACCGGGTCGATCACGCTGACGCTGTCCGAGCGCAGGTTGGGCACGTAGATGCGCGCCAGCGCGCCGGCCACCGCGGGGCTGAGCATGTTGACGCCGGCATCGCCATAGAGGTTGGCCGGGTTGGTCACCGGCGGCATGCCGGCGACGGTCTGCACGCCGCCGGCGAACGCCGCGCCGCTGGCGAGCCAGGCGAGCAGGGCGAAGCCGGCGCGGCGGCGGTGCGGGTGAGAGGTGTGCGCGTTGATGGTGAAGGTCCTCGGCAGCATGTCCGGTCCACGAATGTCGGTTGGGGGGTTCGGGCAGGTCAGTGTCCGGCGACGTCCTTGCGGATCGCCTCGACCGTCTGCGCCACGATCAGGTCCACGCCGAGCTGGCCCAGCGCGGCGGTGGCGCGACGCGGATCGCCGCCGTAGACGCCGTCGGCCGCGCCCGGCGCGTTCGCGTGGCGCAGTGTATCGGCGCGCACCATCGACGGTGCGACTGCCAGCTGAAGCGAGGTGTCGGCGAGCGCCGCGTGGGTGCCGATCTCGTCGTCGCGGTAACCGCGCCGGCGCAGCAGCGCGGCGTACCCGGGGGAGCTGGCGGCGTAGTATTCCGGCGGCGCGAACGCGTGCTTGGGCGAACCGGCCCAGTGCTTGTTGAGCCGGTCCACCACGCGGCGCAGGTCGCGCTGGTAGCCGCCGTGGTCGCCGAGCAGCACGACGTGGCGAAAGCCGTGCGCCGCCAGGCTTTCGGCCGCCGACGCCAGCATCTGCTCGAACGCGGCATCGGGCACCGTGATGGTGCCGGGAAAACGCATGTGCCCGCTCGGCGGCGCGATGTTGCCCTCGGGCACGTAGGCGACCACCGGCGCCACCAGCGCGTTGCCCAGCGCGCGCGCGATCCGCTCGGCCAGCGCCGCGGCGCGCGCGTTGTGCTTGCCCAGCGCGATATACGGCCCGCTCTGCTCGGTACCGCCGATCGGGATGATGACGGTGGTGCTGCCGGTCTCGATGCGCGCGCGCAACTCGGTCCAGGTCAGTTCCTGCAACTGCACCGTGGGCGGCTGCGCGCAGGCCGCCTGCGCCAGCATCAGCAGCAGGGCGAGGCCGAGGAGCTTGCGGTGATTCAGCAGGAACTTGCGCACGCGGGCGGGAAAGGGCGATCGATCATCCGCGCACATTGGAACAGCGCTGCGCCGCGCGCAAGCCCGTTGCGGCGCGGCAACGGGCCTGGCCGCTTTCAGTGTGACAGGTCGACCGCGTACACCGCCGTGCCGTCGCCGTTGTCCTTGAGCTGGCGGATGTTGTGCAGCCCTGCCGCTTTCGCCACATCGAGCTTGTTCGCCGCGCCGGTGAACACCACCGGGCCGCGCGTCTTCAGCGGGGCGAACTGCCACGAGGTGGCTTCGAGGTCGGCCGCGTCGAGGTGCTGCTTGCGCTCGATCCAGTGGGCCAGGATCTCGCGCGTGCCGTCGGGCGCGGCCAGCACGATGTTGCTGCCGTCGAGGCCGGGGAAGTGGCCGCCGCCGCTGGCGCGGTAGTTGTTGGTGACCACGACGAACGGTTGCGTCGGCGCGACCGGCTTGCCCTGGAAGGTGAGCGTGGTGATGCGCTCGCCGGCCGGCCTGGACACGTCGATCACGTAGTGGATGCCGCCCTGGATCTGGTCGAAGTTGTAGCCGGTGTAGCGGCTGTTGATCAGCGCCTGCTCGCCGGTCTGCTCCGGGTCGATGCGGTTGAAGCGCCGCGCGGATTGCTCCAGCCAGGCCTTGAGGCCGGCGCCGTCGATCTTCACCGCGGCCAGCGTGTTGGGATAGAAGTACAGGTCGGCGGCGCTGCGCAGGGTCAGCGGGCCGGCGGCCACGTCGGTGTAGTCGGCCGGGCCGCCGAAGCCGGTGCGGAACGCGGCGGCGGCCCCGAGCACCGGCACCTCGGCCAGCTCGGGATGGGTGAGCGGCAGTTCGCGGCGCACGTAGTCGATCTGCGCAGCATTGACCGGCACCAGCGCGGTCATGTTGCCCTCGTCGGCGAAGTAGCTGCTCATGCGCAGCGCGCTCGTGCCGATCGGCGTGTTGACGTAGGCGACCGCGGCCTGCTGCACGCCCGCCACCAGTGGCGCGATCGCGGGGTCCGCCGGCACGCAGTCGTGCTTGTCCTTGCAGATCGGCCGCACCTCGCTGTGGCTGTTGTCCCGGTCGACCACCCAGCGGCCGTCCTGGCGGTTGAGCACCAGCGCGACCAGGCCCAGGTCCTTGCCGAAGAAGCCGCCCATCACCGCCGGCACGTTGCGCACGAAACCGCGGCGGGCGTCGACGTCCTTCATGCCGGCGTAGCGCGGGCCGGGGAATTCGGTGTGCGAGTGGCCGAGCAGCAGCACGTCGATGCCGGGCACGCCGGCCAGGTACCAGCCGGCGTTCTCCATGTCGCTGGTGTAGGGGTGGGTGTCCAGGCCGCCGTGCAGCAACGCCACGACCAGGTCGGGATGTTGCGCCTGCAGTTCGGGCAGGTATTTGCGCGCGGCCTCGACCACGCCGGCGACGGTGACCTTGCCGGCCAGGTGGTGCTGGTCCCACTGCATGATCGGCGGCGGGGTGAAGCCGATGATGCCGACCTTCAGCGGCACCCTGATGTGGCTGCCGTCGGGCGTGTAGGCGTCGATGGTCTTCTGCACGATCGTCCACGGCTTGAAGATCGGCGCGCCGTCGCGTGCGCTGTAGACGTTGGCCAGCACCAGCGGGAAATGCGGCCCGGCGCAATGCGTGCTGCGGCTGCCGTCGACGTTCATCGGCGTCCCGGTGACCTGGGACAGGAAGCCCAGCCCGTAGTTGAACTCGTGGTTGCCGGGCGTGCCGCCGTCGTAGCCGACCGCGTCCATCGCGCGGTACACCGCCAGTTCCTGGTCGCAGGCCACCGGCTTGACCAGCGCCTGGTAGTCGGCCAGCACGCTGCCCTGGATGGTGTCGCCCGAATCGAACAGGAAATGGTTGGGGTACTCGGCGCGCGCACGCCGGATCAGCGTGGCGGTGCGCTCGAAGCCGACCGTGGGATCGTCCTTCAGCCGGTAGTAGTCGTAGCTGAGCACGGTGGCGTGGATGTCGGTGGTTTCCAGGATCGCCACCTGCGCGCGGGCGCCGTCGGGCACGCGGCCGGAGCGCCACGGCAGCGCGGAGCAGCCGGCCAGCGCCAGTGCGGCCAGCGCCAGCAGGGGGAGGGCGAACGGGGTGGATCGGACGGACATGAAGGTTCCGGGAACAGCCGCTGAGGGGACGGCCAAAGCTAGCAGATCGGACGGCTGCCGCGGTGCCCGACGAGGTCGTAAGATGCGGTTGCAGGCTCGGTCCTGCAGGGGGATGGCTCAGCTCATGCGTTCGATTCCATGGCGCCGCGTCCGCGGCCCGGCGGTGTGTGCGGGGGCCGTGCTGCTGTTCGTGCTGTGCGTGGCATGCACGGCCTGGCGCGAGCCGCTGCCGCTGCAACGCGTGTTTGTCACCTCGCTGATGCTGTGCAGCGCCGTGGTGCTGATGGCCGTGCTGGCGCGCTTCGCCAGCGCGCTGCTGCTCGCCGGCAGCTTGTTCGTCGCGCTGAAGTTCATCGCGGTGATGAAGCTGCGCTACCTCGACGAGCAGCTGATGCCGGCGGACTTCGTCTACTACGTGCGCAGCAGCCTGCTCGACACCTTGCGCCACTATCCGCACCTGTACCTGCTCGGCATCGGCCTGCTGGTGCTGTTGCCGCCGCTGCTCTACCTCACCTGGCGCTGGGACTGGCGCGTGTTCGCCACCTGGCGCGCGCGGCCGGCGTGGCTGTTGCGCGGCGCGGGGCTGCTGCTGGGCGCGTCGGCGTGGTGGTGGTGCATGTGGCCGGGCGGTCCGTTTGCCGGGGTGCACGCGCGCAACACCTGGGAGAAGCTCTCCGACGACGCGCACCTGACCAACTTCTTCGTCAGCTTCCGCGACGCGGCGGTGCGGTTGCCGCCGATGAGCGGCGACGGCGAGGCGGAGCGCGTGTGGGGTGCGGCCGCGCAGGGGCTGCCGTCCAATCGCCCGCCGCCGTACCCGGACATCGTGCAGGTGCTGGAGGAGAGCACGTTCGACCCGGCCAACTTCACCGACTGCAGCGTGCCGGCCTGCCGCGCGGCGATGTTCAAGACCGATGCGCGCACCCGCGGCAGCGGCGTGCTGCGCACGCATACGTTCGGCGGCGGCACCTGGGTCAGCGAGTTCGCCAGCCTGACCGGCATGCCGCAGGACATCTTCGGCCCCGGCGGCATGTACGCGCCCTACGTGCTGGCGCCGCACGTGCGCGATTCGCTGCCGCAACTGCTGCGCCGCCTGGGCTACCGCACCATCGCGATCTATCCCACCGTCGGCAGTTTCATCAACGGCCGCAACGCGTATCGCGACTACGGCTTCGATCACCTGTACGACGTCAACGAGCTGGGCCTGGTCGAGTGGGAGGAGAGCGACCGGCAGATGTTCGCCGCGGCCAAGCGCATCTACGACAAGGTGAAGCGGCCGGGGCAACCGGTGTTCATCATGATCCTCACCCTGAACCAGCACGGCCCGCACGACGAGGACCCGATGTCGTCGCTGCCGCCGGCGTTCCGCAACCTGCTGCCGGGGCTGAAGCCGGCGGTGGCGCTCAACTTCGACACCTACCTGGCGCGGCTGCACGACTCGGACCTGGCCATGCGCGCGCTGGAGCACGACTTCCTCGACCGCCCGCAGCCGACCGTGCTGATGCACTTCGGCGACCACCAGCCGTCCTTCGGCGGCATGATCCGCGACCTGCCGCGCAGCCTGCCGCCGGCGCTGCAGCCGTATCGCGACTACCTCACCTACTACATGGTCAAGAGCAATTTCGCCGGGCCGGCGCTGCCGCGGTATCCAATGCTCGACATCGCGTTCCTGCCCGGCATGGTGCTGCAGGCGGCGGGCTTGCCGCAGGATGCGTACTTCGCCGCCTCCAGCCGCCTGCGCGATCGTTGCGATGGCCGCTACGACGACTGCACCGTGCCGGGGCTGCTGCCGTCCTATTACGCGTGGGTGTTCGACCGGCTGCACGTGTACGAGTGAGCGACCGCGTTCAGCTTCGTGATGACCGTGGGCGGCAGGCGAGGGTTCGCGGTTGTCGCGTGGGGGCAGTTGCACGGGCCGGCCGGGCGCCCGCGCCACGCGCCAGGCCTGCATTGGCGCGATCGGCGGCGTGCTGGCAAGCGTCTTGCTTCGCCATGGACATGACTCGCCGCCTTCCCGATGCCGTTACGCCCCCGCCGAGCGCCGCCGCCGTGTGCGCCGCCGCTGCGCTGGAGCGGCAGATGGACGCGCTGGGGCTGTCGCCGGAGGAGCGCCTGTTCCTGCGCACGCTGCACCAGAGCGAGCGGCAGATCAACGACGCCTTCGACGAGGCGCGGCAGTCGGGCGACCTGCAGCAGCAGGTGAGCCGCGTGTACAAGCAGATGTATCGGCCGGACTGAGGTTTCCGCCACGCGCGGCTATGCTGGCCTCCCGATCCGTTGCGGAGTGCGCCGTGCCGATGGTCTCCACGCCTCGCGAAAAACCGCTGGCCGCACGCGTCGGCGTGATCGGCCATCGCGGTGCGCCGGCATGGCAGCCCGAGCACACCCTGGCGTCGTACGCGCGCGCGATCGCCGATGGCGCGGATTTCATCGAGCCGGATCTGGTGATGAGCCGCGACGGCGTGCTGGTGGTGCGCCACGAGAACGAGATCGGCGGCACCACCGACGTGGGCGCGCGGCGCGAGTTCGCCGCGCGCCGCGCGACCCGGCACATCGACGGCGTGGCGGTGACGGGCTGGTTCACCGAGGACTTCACCCTGGCCGAGCTGAAGACGCTGCGCGCGCGCGAACGCCTGCCGCAGTTGCGCGGCACCGTGCGCGACGGCCAGTTGCCGATCGCCACGCTGGAGGAAGTGATCGAGCTTGCCGCCGCCGAATCCGCCGCCTGCGGACGACTCGTCGGCATCGTGCCGGAGATCAAGCACGGCACCCATTTCCGCGCGCTCGGCCTGCCGCTGGAAGACCTGCTGCTGGCCACGCTCGCCGGGCATGCGCACACGCGCACGGCGACGGTGGAGATCCAGTCCTTCGAGATCGGCAACCTGCGCTACCTGCGCGAACGGCTCGGCACCGCGCACCCGAACGTCCGCTTGCTGCAACTGCTCGACGTGCCGCCGGCGCAGCCGTACGACGTGGTGGCCGCCGGCGGCACGCTGGACTACGCGCGGATGATGACCGCGGAAGGCTTGCGCGAGGTCGCCGGTTACGCCGATGCGATCGGCCCGGAGCTGCGCGCGGTCATCCCGTGGAACGCCGATGGCCGCCTCGATCCGCCGACGCGCCTGGTGCATGACGCGCACGCGGTCGGGCTGGAAGTGCATCCGTGGACGTTCCGCCCGGAGAACACCTTCCTCGCCCCGGTGTTCCGCCGCGGCGACGATCCGCACGCGCGCCACCGCGCCGGGCTGGTCGCGCAGATCGGCGCCTACCTCGACGCCGGCATCGATGCGTTCTTCACCGACGATCCGGCCAGCGGGCGGCAGGCGGTCGACGCGCTCGTGCGGGCCGCGCAGGGCGAAAGCTCGCTATGATCGCGTCGTCGCCACGACGCCCGTCGCCCATGTCCACTGTCGCCAGCACGTCTCCCGCGTTTCGCCGCGCCCTCGCGCCGATGGTGGCGTGCGCTGCGCTCGCCGCCATGCTCGGCGGCGCGTTCGGCGAAGGCGCCGACGCGTGGCAATGGCTGCACTGGATAGCCAAGCCGCTGGCCACCGTGCTGGTGATCGTCGCGGCGCTGGCGTGGCCGCCGATCACGTCGCGCTATCGGCGCCGGATCGTGGTCGGGTTGATCTGTTCGCTGCTCGGCGACGTGTTGCTGATGTGGCCGGCGGATCTGTTCGTGGCCGGCCTGGTGGCCTTTCTCATCGGCCATCTCCACTTCATCAGCGGCTTTCTCGGCGACAGCCGCCTGGGCACGCGCCCGCTGGCCTGGTTCGGCTGCCTGCTGCTGGCGGCGCTGAACCTGGCGTGGCTTTGGCCGTCCATACCGCCGGCGCTGCGCGGCGCGGTGGTGGTCTATGCGCTGGTGCTGGCGGCGATGGCGGCGCAGGCACTGGCGCGCGCCTGGGTGCACGCCGGCGACGTGCTGGCGCGGTCGGCGCGGCGTGCGGCGATCGGCGGAGCGCTGTTCATGCTCGGGGACAGCCTGCTGGCCTGGGACCGCTTCCACGGCGCGCTGCCGCTGGCCGCGGTGTGGGTGCTCGGCAGCTACTACGCGGCGGTGTGGTTCATCGCCCGCTCGGTGGCGCGGGACGATGGCATGGCGGGCGTGACGCAGGCATCGACGGCATGAATACCTCCGAGCTCATCATCACCTGGGCGACGCCGTTCTTCTTCGCGCTGATCGCGCTGGAGTTCATCGTCGCGCGCGTGCGCGGCCAGCGCGTCTATCGCGGCAACGACACCGTCAACAGCATCGGCCTGGGCGTGATGTCGCAGATCGCCGGGGTGTTCACCAAGCTGCTCACGCTGGGCATCTATGCGTGGTGCGTCGAGCACCTGGCGCTGTTCACGCTGCCGGCGCACAGCCTGTGGGTGTGGATCAGCGCGCTGCTGCTGTACGACCTGCTCTATTACTGGCTGCACCGGATGGGGCACGAGGTGAACATCCTGTGGGCGGCGCACGTGGTGCACCACCAGAGCGAGCAGTACAACCTCTCCACCGCGCTGCGCCAGACCAGTACCGGCGGCCTGCTCGGCTGGATCTTCTACCTGCCGATGGCGCTGCTCGGCTATCCGCTGGAAGTGTTCGTGGCGGTGGCGCTGATCGATCTGCTGTACCAGTTCTGGGTGCACACCGAGCAGGTCGGCAAGCTGGGCTGGTTCGACCGCGTGTTCTGCTCGCCATCCAACCATCGTGCGCACCACGCCACCAACGATCGCTACCTCGACCACAACTACGGCGGCATCCTGATCGTGTGGGATCGCCTGTTCGGCACCTTCGTCGAGGAGGACGACGCCGACAAGCCGGTCTACGGCACCCGCGCGCCGCTGCGCAGCTGGAACCCGCTGTGGGCGAACGCCGAGGTGTATTGGGCGGCGGCGGTCGATGCGTGGCATGCGCGGCACTGGCGCGACAAGCTGCAGGTGTGGTTCCGCCGGCCCGGCTGGCGTCCCGCCGACGTGGCCGCGCGCTTCCCCAAGCCCGCGTACGACATCCACCGCGCCGTCTACGACCCGCCGATGGCGCCGGCGATGGCCGCGTACTGCCTGCTGCAGTTTGCCCTGCTGCTGGGCATGGCCACGCATTTCCTGGGGCTCACCGCGCATGCGGACTTCGCCACCTTGTTCGGCTATGCGCTGTACATGGTGGCCAGCCTGTGCGTGATCGGCGCACTGATGGAAGGCCGTCGCCGCGCGTTCTGGCTGGAGGGCCTGCGCACCGTGCTGACCGCGGTGGTGCCGCTGCTGCTCGGCCGCTGGTTCGGCGTCGACCCGCTCGACGAACGCGTTGCCGCGGCGATCGTCGTGCTGTTCGGCGCCAGCGCCGTCGCGCTGCCCTGGCTGGCCGGCCTGCGCCCACCCGAATCCCTGCACGCCGCCCCCAACCCGTAGGCGGCACCGCCCGCCCACGCGTCGAAGCCTTCCTTCCACCGTTCACCCTGAGCGCAGCCGCGCAGCGGCGCACGCGGGGAGCAGCCATGGATGGCTGCAGTTCTGAGGAGCGAGGGACTCGAAAGGCAGAGCTGGCGCGGGGCTTCGACTTCGCGCCTGCGGCGCTACGCTCAGCCCGAACGGTTTCGGGAGAGCCGATGTCTTTTCGAATCCCGAATCCCGGCCAAACGCATCGTGCACCGGATGCACCCTTGCAGAGAGGGTGTGTGGACGTGCGGCACCCATTTGGACGTCCAAACGCCACACCGCCGGGCCACGCCTGGCCCGACCCCCGCGACTTGTTATGCTGTGCGCTGATTTCAAGGGGAGCACCCTATGGGTTTCTTCAGCAAACTGATACGCAGCAAGTCGGTCGCGCAACTGCAGGCCGAGGCAGGTGCCAGCCGGGATTTCCGCCGCACCATGGGCGTGTGGCAGCTCACCGCGATCGGGGTGGGCGCGATCGTGGGCGTGGGCGTGTTCGTGCTGGCGCCGAACGAGGCGGCGTTGAACGCCGGCCCGGCGATCATCCTGAGCTTCCTGGTGGCCGGCATCGGCAGCGCCTGCGCGGCGCTGTCCTACGCCGAGTTCGCCGGCATGATCCCGGTCACCGGCAGCGCCTACACCTACGGCTATGCGGTGCTGGGCGAATTGCCCGCATGGATCATCGGCTGGGACCTGCTGGTGGAGTACGCGCTGATCGTGGGCGTGGTCGCGGCGGGTACGTCGAACTACCTGCAATCGCTGATCGCCCAGATCACCGACCTGCACCTGCCGGTGTTCCTGCAGGCGGCCTACGACCCGGCGCATCCGGACAGCGGGCGCGGCATCAACCTGATCGCGATGCTGGTGGCGCTGGGGGTGGCCGCGCTGCAGGTGGCACGCACCGAGGTCGGCGCGCGCTTCAATACGGTGGTGGTGGCGCTCAAGGTGCTCGGCGTGATCGTGGTGGTGGTGGTGGGAGCGTTCTACGTGAACACGGCCAACTGGACCCCGTTCGTCCCGCCGCTGGTGCACGACGCGGCGGCCACCGGCGGCACGCGCTACGGCGTGAGCGGCATGCTGGCGGCGGCCAGCATCGTGTTCTTCGCGGTATTCGGCTACGACACGCTGACCACCGCGGCGGAGGAGTCGAAGAACCCGCAACGTGACCTGCCGCTGGCGGTGATCGCCTCGCTGGGCGTGGCGATGGCGATGTACCTGGCCATCTCGCTGGTGCTCACCGGCATGGTGCCGTACAACGGCTGCGTGGATCCGTCCGAGGTCGCCGGGCAGTGCTCGGAGATGATCCTGGCCAGCTCGGCGCCGGTCAGCGCGGTGTTCGCCGCGCGCGACCTGCACTGGGTCAGCGGCATCATCAACGTCGCCGCGGTGTGCGGCATCGCCAGTGTGGTGTTCGCCTTCATGCTGGGCGCGGCGCGCATCTGGTTCGCGCTGGCGCGCGACGGCCTGCTGCCGGCGTGGTTCGCCAAGTCGCACCCGAAGTACGGCACGCCGCACCGCCCGACCATCGCGCTCGGCGTGTTCACCGCGCTGGCGGCGGGCCTGCTGCCGATCCGCGAGCTGGCCGAACTGGTGAACATCGGCACCTTGTCCGCGTTCATCGTGATCTGCGCCTCGGTGCTGATCCTGCGCATCCGCCAGCCGGAGCTGGAGCGGCGCTTCCGCACGCCGGCGTTGTGGCTGCTGGCGCCGCTGGGCATCGTGTTCTCGCTGTTCCTGATCATCGGCTGGCCGTGGGTCACCGACGGCCAGTTCCACATGATCGGCGGGCTGGACATCGTCACCATGTGGCGCTTCGTGATCTGGATGGCGATCGGCCTGGCGATCTACTTCTTCTACGGCATGCGCCACAGCAAGCTCGCCACCGGCGAGCCCTGATCCCGCTCAGGCGCTGGCGAGGGCCGTGACCACCCGGTCGCGGCCTTCGCGCTTGGCCTGGCGCATCGCCAGGTCGGCGCGGGCCAGCAGGCTCTCGACGCTGTCGCAGCAGCCGGGCGTGCATACCGCCACGCCGATGCTGGCGCTCAGGTGTCCGCCCGGGTGATGGCTGGCGGCCACCGCCAGGCGCAGTTGCTCGGCGCGCAGCAGCGCCTGCTCCAGGTTCACCCCGGGGAGCAGCACGGCGAATTCCTCGCCGCCGATGCGGCCGATCAGGTCGTTGCTGCGGGCCTGCGTGCGCAAGCGCGCGGCCAGCGCCACCAGCGCGGCGTCGCCGGCGGCATGGCCGTATTCGTCATTGATCCGCTTGAAGTGGTCGGCATCCAGAAACAGCATCGCCATGGGCTGGCGCTGTTGCTGCGTTTCGTGCAGCGCGATGCGGCCCAGGTCGAGGAAGCGGTTGCGCAGCAGCACGCCGGTGAGGCCGTCGGTCTCGGCGCGTTCGCGCAGCAAGCGCTCCAGCTTGAACTGTTCGAGCAGGGTGCGCGCCATGAACGCGCGCAGCACCGTCGCCAGCGACACCGAGATGGCCATGTAGACCGAGTACTGCAAGGTGCGCTCGCCGTCGCCCAGGTGCAGCAGCATCGGCAGCGGTCCCAGCGCGCACAGCGCCATCGCGATCAGGAAATCCCAGCGGCCGAACCAGATCACCGACGAGGCCACTGGCAGCAGCAGGCCCGGCAGCGGCTGGCGCGCGCCGGCCGTGCCGCAGAACCCTGCGAGGTTGATGCCGATCTGCAGCAGCACCACGCACAGCAGGGCGAGCATGCGCAGGGTCAGCGGCTCGCGGCACTGCCGCGCGGCGATGACCACCAGCAGCATCGGCGGGGCCGGGATCAGCTGCCACAGCAACTCGTTCGGACTGGCGCCGAGCAGGCCGCGCACCACCACCGCCAGCAGGTAGGCGCACAGCGCCACCGCCATCAGCGCGTGGATCATCGGCCCCATGCGCTGCGCCAGATAGCCGGCGTAGTCGCGGCGGAACGCGGCGTCTTCGCTGGGTTGTGGCTGGAGGGCAGGGGCGGGCATGGCGACGGTCGGAATATCCGGAGTGGTTTGCGGTGGAGCAAAGCACGATGAATGCCAACGCCAGGACGCGCCTCGCGGCCATGCGGGCGCGGCGATCGTGACCTTCGGCAGGGGTGGGCGCCGGCGGCGCGCACTAGCATCGAAAGCCCGCGTTCGCCCCTGTCGCCAGCTCATGCCGGCCGCCTTCCCGCGCGGCCGGCGTGGCCGGCGCCACCTCATTCCATCATCCGGGAGCCGCCCTTGAAGTTCACCCGCCTCGCCGCCGCCGTCGCCGCCAGTGCCCTGGCGCTGGCCAGTTTCAGCGCCATTGCCGATGTCCCGGCCGCGCAGAATGTGCCCTATCAGGGCAGCCTGAAGATCAGCGTGGACGCCAGCGACGTCGCCCGTCGCATCTTCCGCGTGCACGAGGTGATCCCGGCGCAGCCCGGCCCGCTGACCCTGCTTTATCCGCAGTGGCTGCCCGGCAACCACTCGCCCACCGGCCCGATCGACAAGCTGGCCGGGCTGGTGGTCACCGCCAACGGCAAGACCCTGCCGTGGACACGCGATTCGCTCGACGTCTTCGCGTTCCACGTGGTGGTGCCGGAAGGGGCGACCCAGGTGGAGGCGCAGTTCCAGTTCCTGTCGCCGCAGGATCGTCGCCAGGGCCGCGTGGTGATGACGCCGGAGATGCTCAACCTGCAGTGGAACGCGGTGTCGCTCTACCCGGCCGGCTACTACACGCGCCAGATCCCCGCCCAGGCCAGCGTGAAACTGCCTGCCGGCTGGCAAGCCGGCACCGCGCTGGAGGTCGCCTCGCGCGAGGGCGACACCATCCACTTCAAGCCGATCGACTACGAGAACCTGGTCGACTCGCCGATCTTCGCCGGCAAGCACTTCAAGCGGCTGGACCTCGACCCGGGCGCCAAGGCACCGGTGCACCTGGACCTGGTCGCCGACGCGGCGAAGTACCTGGAAGTGACGCCCGACCAGCTCAAGGCGTTCCGCAACCTGGTGCAGCAGATGTACAAGCTGTACGGCGCGCACCACTACGACCACTACGATTTCCTGGTCTCGCTGAGCGACAAGATGAGCGGCATCGGGCTGGAGCACCACCGCTCCAGCGAGGACGGCACCTCGGCCGATTTCTTCACCGAGTGGAAGAAGAACGTCGCCGCGCGCGACCTGTTCTCGCACGAGTTCAACCACTCGTGGAACGGCAAATACCGCCGCGGCGCGGACCTCTACACGCCGACCTTCAACGTGCCGATGGGCGACAGCCTGCTGTGGGTGTACGAAGGCCAGACCCAGTTCTGGGGCCAGGTGATGGCCGCGCGTTCGGGCCTGTGGAACGCGGAGCACACCCGCGACACGCTGGCCTACGTCGCCGCCACCTACGACCGCGGCCGTCCCGGCCTGGCCAGCTGGCGCAACGTGCAGGACACCACCAACGATCCGGTGATCGCCAAGCGCGCACCGCTGCCGTACCGCAACTACCAGTCCAGCGAGGATTACTACTCCGCCGGCGAGATGATCTGGCTCGACGTCGACGGCAAGCTGCGCGAACTCAGCCACGGCAAGCGTTCCATCGACGACTTCGCCCGCGCCTTCTTCGGCATGGACAACGGCCAGTGGAACGTCAACACCTACACCTTCGATGACGTGGTCAGGACCTTGAATGGCGTGGCGCCGTTCGACTGGGCCGGCTACCTGCGCACGCGCCTGGACGGCCACGGCCCGCTGACCGGCGGCATCGAATCGCACGGCTGGAAACTGGTCTACACCGACCAGCCCTCCGACGCGGTCAAGGCCGCGGAGAAGCGTCGCCACCAGGCCGACTTCACCTACTCGCTGGGCCTGTCGATCGGCAACGACGGCAGCATCGCCGACGTGCTGTGGGACGGCCCCGCGTTCAAGGCCGGCGTCGCCCCCGGCATGAGCGTGATCGCCGTCAACGGCCACGACTACGACGCTGACGATCTCAAGGACGCCATCACCGCCGCGGCCACCGACAAGAACGCCACCATCGAACTGCTGGTGAAGAACTTCGACGAGTACCAGACCGTGCGCATCGCCTACCACGACGGCCTGAAATACCCGCACCTGGTCCGCGACACCAGCAAACCCGACACCCTGGCCGAACTGCTGAAACCGCTTTAATCAGGCAGCGCGCTTCTTGCCTTCGCCTCCTCTCCCCTCCGGGGAGAGGATTGAGGTGAGGGGGCGGTGCTCGCCCCGGACTCCCGCTCTCGCCACGTGACGGAAGGCATCGCGCGCAAGCGCGCTCCTACAGTGCCTGCCGGCCCGGATGCCGACCCGCAACCAACTCGGCTATACTGCCGCTCCCCGCGGTCCGGCCACCGGCCACCCGCGCGCGGCCACACAATGCGCCTGTAGCTCAGCTGGATAGAGTACCGCCCTCCGAAGGCGGTGGTCGTGGGTTCGAATCCCGCCGGGCGCACCATTTTTTTTCTTGCGCAGCGCTTTTTCTGCTGCTCCATCGGCAACGAACAATTTCCGTACTGATTGGACCAGCCCGCGACCGGGCCCGGCTGCGCGTCGCATGCTGGATTCAATAGTTGGCGTGTGGATCCGCGCAATTGGCGTGATCCATCGCGTTTGTGCGGGAGTGAAAAGAGTGGCTGACCAGTGGCGATTGGGGTAGTCGTCAGGGATGCCTGTTGTTGAAGGAGATGCCAATGAAGCGCGAGTTGATCGACGATTCTCTGTGGTTTCACCACGCTGACGGCAGCCGTTTCTATCCGTGGATACGGTTTTCGAAGCACCACGGCTACAGCAGTTTTTGGGTTTCCGACGGCTCCAACCACATCGCCGATGCCATCTCCGTGGCTACCGTGGCCGAACTGGTCCAACACGTGTTCGCCAAAGGCCGGAGTGTCTGGCTGTGCGACGGAGGTTCGCCCGGCAGGTGTGGTCTGTATCGGTTTGGTGCACGCGTTGTCCAGGGCTGGGGTGGTGCCGACGAGGTCGTGGGTCTGGCGCTCGCAGCAGGGGCCCCTGCGCCGACGAGATAGGGCCCCAGTTTCGTTGGCAGCCGTCTGCTTGTTGGGGGAGGGCGCCGAGATGTCTGACGGCGATGGACGGCCGGATAATGCGCCGTCCTCGCAGCAACATCTGAGGTCTGCGGTTCATTGCAGCTCGGCCCGACATGGCTTGTCATGCGCAAAGCACAGCCTGCCTGCCGCGTTCGGCGGGTCGCCTCAACTTTTGCCCGCGCCACCCACCGTCCCCAGCAAACTGCGCACCGCCGCATCCAGCTCGCTGTCCTTGCCCTGGAACGACTCGCCCAGCGGTCGGCTGACCGGGATGTCGACCGGGCGGGGGTGGCCTTCCATGGGTTGGCCGTGGCTGTCGGTGATGGTGATGAAGGGCAATCGCACGGTGCCGCCGTCGATCAGCTTGCCGGCGGAGGTGTAGATGATCCAGCCGGCGGTGGGTTCGCCGACGATCTTGCCCAGGCCGAGCGCGCGGTAGCCTTCGGAGAAGTCTTCACCGTCGGAGAGGGTGACGCGGTTGGTGATCAGCACGGTGGGGCGTTCCAGTGCGCGCTGGCCGAGGATGCTGCGCGCGGGCTCGGCCTGGTCGAAGCCGCGGAAGGTCATGTTGAGGTAGGGGCGGCGCGCGAGCACGTCCAGCGCGTAGGCGTTGACGAAGCCGCCGAAGTTGTTGCGGATGTCGATCACCACGCCGTCGCCGGTGGCGTTCTGCGCGTCCAGGTCCTTGTAGAAATCCTGCAGCGAGGCATACGACATGTCGCGCAGGTGCACGTAGCCCAGGCGCCCGCCGCTGGCCTTGGCCACGTAGGCGCGGTTGTCCGCCGTCCAGGCGCGGTAGACCAGTTCGGAAAGATCCTTCGAATCGATCGGCTTCACCGCGACGTCGCGGGCGCCCTTGCCGGCGGCGTTGGCGGCGATGCGCAGCTCGACCTTGTCGCCGATGCGGTGGGCGAGGCGCCGGGCCAGGTTGCTGTGCGCGTCCAGCGGCTCGCCGTCGATCGCCAGCAGGTAGTCGCCGGTTTCGATGCCGCCGGCGACGGCGGCGGGCGACAGCGGCAGCACGCTGGCGACGCGCAGGCGGCCGTGCTGTTCGTATTCGGCGCGGTCGAACATCAGGCCGAGCCGGCCGGTGATCGACTCGCGCTTCTGCGGCGCGCGCGCGCCGGAATGGGAGGCATCGAGTTCGCCCACCATCAGGTTCAGCAGCCGATACAGCGCGGCGGGCGTGGCCGCGTTGGCGACCAGCGGCGCATAGGTGGTGTGTACCGCGTTCCAGTCCACGCCATGCATGGCCGGGTCATGGAAGGCGTCGCGCAGCCAGCGCCAGGCCTGCTCGAACACCACCCGCTTCTCGCTGTCGAAATCCACCTCCATCGCGGCGTCGACGGCCAGCGCCTCGGGCTTGGCGTCTCTCTTGTCGTCCAGCTTGAGCGACTGGATCTTGCCGGCGTCGAGGTAGAACACCTGCTTGCCGTCCGCGCTGAACTGCGCGTCCTGCTTGTCGCCCGGCGTATGCGTGAGCTGGCGCGCCACCGGCGGCTCCTTCGCCAGCGGGTCGAGCGACCAGCTGTAGAGGTTCGTGGTGCCGGCGACTTCGGCGGTGAGCAGCAGGGATTTGCCGTCCGGGCTGATCTGCACGGCGCCGACGTCCAGGCCCACCGGCAGCAGGCTCAGCCGCTCGCGGATGCCGTCGGCGTCGATGCGCACGGGCTTCACCGGCGGCTTGTCGTCGGCGTGGTCGCTGTCCTGGCCCTTGGGCTTGTCGTCACCGGACTTGGCCTTGAACAGATCCTGGAAACGGTCCTCGCGGAACACCGGCGTGCGCGGCAGCAGGTCGATCTGCGCGACCTGGCCCTCCTCGGTGCGCTGGCCGGTGGTGAACAGCACGCTGCGCCCGTCGGCGCTCCACGACACGTTGTCCGCGTCGGTGTTGGCCAGCGAGCTCAGCATCACCTGCTTGCCGTCGGCCAGCGCCACCGCGTGCACGTTGCGGAACATGCGCGGACCGAAGTCGAGGTAGGCGAGCCAGCGCCCGTCCGGCGACCACGCGAACGGCGCGGCGGAGTCGAGCGGGCGCGGCAGGTCGATGCGCGCCTTCACCACGCTGCGCAGCTTGCCGCTGGCGATGTCCAGCACGCACAGCTCGCGGTCGTTGCGCAGGAACGCCAACTGCTTGCCGTCGGGCGAGAAGCGCGGGGCAGTGTCGCTGCCGGCGGTGGAGGTGAGCGCGGTTTCCTTGCCGCTGGCGAAGTCGTACAGGTAGAGCTGGCCGTGGCCGTCGCGGCTGGAGCCGTAGACCAGCCGGCGGCTGTCCGGCGCCCAGGTCAGGTCGTATTCCTCGGCCGCGGTGCGGGTAAGGCGGCGCGCGTGGCCGCCCTTGGCGGCGTCGGTGGCGAACACCTCGCCGTGCGCGATCAAGGCCAGCTTCTTGCCGTCCGGCGACAGCGCGATCTGGCTGTAGCCGTGGCCGAGGTTCTCGTGTTCCGGTTGCGGGCCGCGGATCGCGCCGGTCAGGGTGATCGTCAGCGGTACGGCGTGGCCGCTGGCCGGGTCCAGCGTCCAGATGCCGAAGTCGCGCTCGAACGCCAGCAGCTTGCCGTTCGCCGCGAGGCTCGGCCACAGCACGCGGCCGTCGGTGAAGCCGGTCAGCGCCGATTCGCTGCCGCCGGCCAGCGGCACCCGCCAGATGTTCTCCGCGCCGCTGCGGTCGCTCATGTAATAGAGCGTGGCGCCGTCCGGCGCCCACATCGGCCATTGCGCGCGCGCGTCGTCCGCGGTCAGTCGGCGATACTGGTGGCCGCCGTCGTCGCGCAGCAGCCATACCGCGCCTTCGTCGATGTGGCTGCGGCCGTGGCGCCACCATTGCCAGTCGCCCATGCCGCCGCCGACCACGGCCAGCGAGGCGCCGTCGGGCGAGGGCGCGGCCATCGACTCGTTGCGATAGCGTTCCAGCGACACCGGCATCGGCGTGCCGCCGCTGGCGTGCACGCGGTAGACGCCGGCCATGCCGCCGACGTTGTCGCGCGCGGAACTGAAATAGATCCACTGGCCGTCGCGTGACCACGCATCGAGCTGGTTGCCGCCGTCGGCCCAGGTCAGCCGGCGCACCACGCCGCTGGTCAGATCGAGCAGATAGATGCCGTTGGCTTCGCCGCTGCCGTCGGACTGGAATGCCAGTTGCCGGCCGTCCGGCGAATACAGGGGGCGCGAATCGTTGCCGCCGTCATCGGCCACCAGCAGGTGCGCGGTGCCGCCCTGGCTGGACACGCTCCAGATGCCGCCGTTGGCGACGAAGGCGATCTGGCTGCCGTCCGGCGAGACCGAGGGTTGCGACAAGGCCACCGCCCCGGCGGCCAGCGTGGACAACGGTGCCAGCAGCAGGCAGCAAAGCAGCCACAACAGGTAGCGCAGGCGCATGTGGATTCCCCGGGCGAAAGGCCGGCGCCCAGTGTAGACGCGGCCATCGGGCCGCGCCTGCACCATTGGTCATGGGGCGAACCTGACCTGGGGAGTCCTTTCCGATCAGCTCTTGCCGATGCGGAAATCCTGGCTGGCGGCGGGCTTGCCGTCGACGGTGATGTCCACCGTGTACTTGCCTTCCGGCCACAGATCCGGGTTGTGCACCTGGAAGGTGGTGATCGCCGGGCCATCGGTGGCGATCGACTGGCTGATCTTGCTGACCAGTTGGCCGCGGCCTTCGAGGTAGCGCCAGGTGGCGTCGATGGTGGCGTCGGTGCTGCTGCCTACGGTGGCCACGCTGGCGTAGAGCGTGTGGGCGTCGGCGTCGAAGTGATCGGCGGCATGGGTGACCTGGTGACTCTTGTCGATCGCATCGCCCACGGTCAGTTTGGAGAAAGCCAGCGGGGCCGGTGCGATGGCGGTGGCGGTGGCTACCGTGGCGGCGGGGGCAATGGCGCTGCTGCCGGCCGGCGCGGCGGCGGCCGTGTGCGCCGGGGCGGGCGTCGGCATCACCGAGGCCGCGGGTGCGACGCTGCCGGCGGGCGGCGGGGCCGGGGCGGATTCATCGTGCTTGCCGCAAGCGGCGAGCAGCAGCAGGCTGGCCAGGGCAGCCGCTTGCCACAGGGCCGTCGTGACGGTTGGTCGTTTCATCGGAACTCCACGGGTGGATGGTCGGCATGACTCACCTTGCCGAGGCTAGCGCCGCGCAAATGAAGCGCCGATTAGCGGCCGCGCGCGCCTGCCCGAACTTTTCACGCGACGGTGACGGTTGCCGGCGCGACTACTGGCGTACCGTGCGCGGGTTGCCCGGCGTGGCCGGCGTGCTGCTGCGGAACGGATTGATGTCGAGCCCGCCGCGGCGCGTGTAGCGCGCATGCACGCGCAGCTGCAGCGGCGCGCAGCGGCGGGTGAGGTCGACGAAGATGCGCTCCACGCATTGCTCGTGGAATTCGTTGTGGGTGCGGAACGAGACCAGATAGCGCAGCAGGCCGGCGTGATCGATCGGCGCGCCGCGGTAGGCGATCTGCACGCTGCCCCAGTCGGGCTGGCCGGTCACCGGGCAGTTCGAGCGCAGCAGGTGCGAGACCAGCGTTTCCTCCACCGCGGTCGCCGTGGTGTCGGCCTGCAGGAAGTCCGCGTCCGGCGGTCCGTAGCTGTCGACGGCGATGTCCTGCTCGTCGAGCAGCTCGCCATCCAGCTCCACCACCGGCAAGGCCGCGGCGCGCAGCGGCGACAGCTCCACGCCGACCACGGCACCGGCCGCGGCGGACAGGTCATGGCGCAGCGTTTCGGCGAGCGCGTCGATGTCGGCGATGGATTCCTGCGCGAAGCCGTTCAAGTACAACTTGAACGATTTCGATTCGATGATGTACGGCGACGCCGCCGGCACGCGGAACTCGGCCAGCGCCACCTGCGGCTTGCCGCGCGGGTCCAGCCACGACAATTCGTAGGCGTTCCAGATGTCCACGCCGTGGAACGGCAGCGCTTCCGCCACGCCGATCTCCGCGCGCTTGTCGGCGCGCGGGATCGGAAACAGCAGGCTGGGGTCGTAGCGGTCGGCATAGACGGTGTCCTTGCCCAGCGGGGAATGTTCGGGGGTGCTCATGCGCCGAGTTTACCCCGCCACCTCTCGTAGGAGCCCGCTCGCGGGCGATGCTTTTGCTTTTGCGATCCCGGCTTCAAGAGCATCGCCCGCGAGCGGGCTCCTACGGGGTCTTGCGAGGCTACGCGTTGACCATGCGCATGCCTTCCTCGACGTAGCGCGTGCCGCTGACCGCGTCGGGCGGAAACACGGCGTCGATCGCCTTCAGCTCCGCGGCGCCGAGCTGCACGTCGAGCGCGCCGAGGTTCTCATCCAGCCGGCTGCGCTTGCGCGTGCCGGGGATGGCCAGCACGTCCTCGCCCTGCGCCAGCACCCAGGCCAGCGCCAGCTGCGCAGGCGAGCAGCCCTTGTCGGCGGCGATGGCTTTCACCTGCTCGACCAACTGCAGGTTGCGCGCAAAGTTGTCGCCAACGAAACGCGGGCTGTGGCGCCGGTAATCGTCGGCCTCGAAATCGTCCGGCGAACGGATCGCGCCGGTGAGAAAGCCGCGCCCCAGCGGCGAGTAGGCGACCAGGCTCACGCCGAGCTTGCGGCACGCGGCGAGCATGCCGTTGGTCTGCGGGTCGCGCGTCCACAGCGAGAACTCACTCTGCAGCGCGGCGATCGGATGCACCTTGCAGGCGCGCTCCAGCGTGGCGCCGGAGGCTTCGCTCAGTCCCAGGTAGCGCACCTTGCCGGCGGCCACCAGCTCGGCCATCGCGCCGACGGTTTCCTCGATCGGCACCTGCGGGTCGACGCGGTGCTGGTAGTACAGGTCGATGGTGTCGATGCCGAGCCGCTTCAGGCTCGCGTCGCAGGCGGCGTGCACGTATTCCGGGCGACCGTTGACGCCCCGTGCCTGCGCGTCGTTCGGGTCCAGCATGATGCCGAACTTGGTCGCCACGAAGGCCTGCTCGCGGCGCCCCTTGAGGGCCTTGCCGACCAGCAGCTCGTTGGTGTGCGGACCGTACATGTCGGCGGTGTCGAGCAGGTTGAGGCCGCGCTCCAGTGCGTGGTGGATGGTCGCGATCGATTCGGCGTCGTCGTGTGCGCCGTAGAACGCGCTCATGCCCATGCAGCCGAGGCCGAGGGCGGAGACGCGGGGGGCAGCGGAACGGTTGCCGAGGGTGCGGGTCTGCATGCGGATGGCTCCGGTGGGTGAGGGTGGACGCATGGTGCGCCGTGACGGGGATTCGATAAATACTCAATAATGGCCATCATCATTCCACGAGTAACAACAATGGCGATGGACCGGCTGCAGGCCATGCGGCTGTACACGCGGATCGTCGAACTGGGCAGCTTTACCGCGGCGGCGGGGGACCTGGACCTGCCGCGCGCCACCGTCACCCACGCGATCAAGCGCCTGGAGGCGCGGCTGGGTGCGCAGCTGCTGCTGCGGACTACCCGCCGCGTGCAGGCGACCCGCGACGGCGAAACCTACTACCGCCATTGCGTGCGGTTGCTTGCCGACGTCGACGAGGTGGAGTCTGATTTCCGCGAGGCGCGGGTGCAGCCGAAGGGACGCCTGCGCGTGGACCTGCCCGCCTCGCTGGCGAGCCTGCTGGTGATTCCCGCGTTGCGCGATTTCTTTGCCCGCTATCCGCAGATCCACCTGGACATCGGCACCGGCGACCGCTTCGTCGACCTGGTGCGCGAAGGCGTGGACTGCGTGCTGCGCATCGGCGAACTGGCCGATTCGGACATGGTCGGCCGCCGCGTCGGCCGTTTCGAGCTGGCCACCGTGGTCAGCAGCGCCTACCTGCGCCGGCATCGCGCGCCCGACTCGCTCGCCGCGTTGCAGGACGGCCATGTGGCGGTGAACTGGATCTCGCCCACCACCCGCCGCGTCGAGCCGCTGGAGTTCATGGTCGGGCGCAAGCGCCGCGAGGTCGCGCTGCCCGGCTGCGTCAGCGTCAGCAGCGCCGAAGCCTATTACCGCTGTTGCGAGGCCGGCCTGGGCATCGCGCAGATCCCGCGCTACCGCGTCGCCGCCGAACTCAAGCGCGGCCAGCTGCGCGAGCTGCTGCCGGCGTTCCCGCCACCCTCGCTGCCGATGACCGTGCTCTATCCGCCACAACGCCAGATGCCGGCGCGTCTGCGTGTGTTCGTCGACTGGCTGGTGGAGCTGACGGCGGCGCTGCGTTGATGCTGCGGCGGACAGGCTCCTCGTTGCCGACAAATGGCGCGATCCGGCCAACCCTGGAAAAACAACAGCCCCTCGCCTGGGGCTCGGGGCTGCTGGCTGGTCAACGACCGGATGCGGGACGATCAGGAATGGCTTTTGATCGCCTTGCAGGTGGGGGCCGAGATGGTCGGCGCGGCGCCCATGATGCCCGGCGTCATGCGTGCCGAACAGTCGAACGTCCGTCCCGATTTCGTCGCTGCCGTATAGGTGTAATCCTGACCGCCCAGTGCGTCCGGCTTTCCGGCGTTGACGTCAGTGATCGTCAGCTCCTCTGAAGAGGCCAGGCCGAGCATGTGTGCGGTTTCGGTTTGCAAGGGCACCATCGCATCGGTCGTCGACATGGTGGCGCAACCGGACAGCGCCAGGGCGAACAGACAGCTGGCGGTCAATGCATTGCGTGTTTTCATCAATAGTCCCTATTTTGATGTCATTCCAACGTAGGTGAATGCACGGCACTCGAGGCGGATGAAACGCCTCACGCGGGTTGTTTCACAGGCAACAACCGCGCGCCAAGTCGAGCTTGCAGGGCGTGCCGGCCGGGCAATCTTGCCTTCCTGATACCGGTCCAGTCCAGAGTCGGAGTGGGTTGTTCGCATGTCGAACAGGTGGGTCTTTGCATCATGGCGATCCGCAACAAGCGTGTTCGCCATTCCGTGTCGTCCACCGGCCAGTTCCGCGGTAGGCGAAACCCTGCGGCGGCGCATCGTGCCGAAGGGGCGGGTGGCGGGTGACGTGGACCTTTGGCACAGAGTGGGCAAGGCGATATCGCGCTAGCATCGGCAGGACGTGTGTCGACGCAGCCACCGGCGGTTGCGCATCCGGGTTTGGGGAGATCAACAGATGTATTCAAGGTTCGGCAAGTTGCGCCTTTGTGGCGCGGTGTTTCTGGGGCTGTTGTCCGGCGTCGCCGCCGCGCATGGGCGGGTGCTCGACGCGAATGACTACGCGCAGGCCGAGCGTTTCATGAGCTACAACACCACGCCGCTGGTCGACCACGCGGTGACGGCCGTGCATTGGCTGGACGATGGCCATTTCTGGTACGTCGACCATGACCAGCGCGGCGATCACTTCATCCGCATGGATGCGGCCAGCGGCAAGGCCATGGCGTTGTTCGACCAGGCGAAGCTGGCCGCGGCGCTGGGCAAGGCCGGCGGCAAGCCGGTCGACGCGATGAAGCTGCCGGTGACCGCTTACGAGGCGAAGCCCGACGGCCGCATCGACGTCACCGTGCGCAGCAAGCACTACGTGTGCGACCTCGTCGCCGCCGAGGCCAGCTGCGTCGATCGCGCAACGCTGGTGAAGACCGGCAAGGAACCCGGCGCGCTGTCGCCGGACGGCAAGAGCGAGGCCTTCATCCGCGACTGGAACCTGTGGCTGCGCGACGTCGCGACCGGCAAGGAAACCCGGCTCACCACCGACGGCGTCGAGAACTTCGGCTACGCCACCGACAACGCCGGCTGGAAACACACGGACAAGGCGATCGTGGAGTGGTCGCCCGACTCGAAGCAGATCGCCACCTTCCAGCAGGACCAGCGCAAGACCGGCGAGATGTACCTGATCAGCACCACGGTCGGCCATCCGAAGTTGAAGAAATGGAAGTACCCGCTGGTGGGCGACAAGGACGTGACGATGATCGAGCGCGTCATCATCGACGTGGCGACGAAGAAGGTCACGCGCCTGCAGATGCCGCCGGACCAGCACCGTTCCACCCTGTGCGACGACGTCAGCTGCGGTCCGGACGGCGGCTGGGACGACGTGAAGTGGGCGCCCGACGGCAAGACCCTGGCCTTCGTCTCCACCTCGCGTTACCACAAGCACGCCTGGTTCCGCATCGCCGATGCGACCACCGGCAAGGTGCGCACGGTGTTCGAGGAAACCTCGCCGACGTATTACGAAAGCGGCAACGGTGCGGTCAACTGGCGCTACCTGCCGGCCACGCATGAGGCGATCTGGTTCAGCGAGCGCAACGACTGGGGCAACCTGTACCTCTACGACCTCGACACCGGCAAGCTCAAGCACGCGATCACCACCGGCACGGGCAACGTCACCGAGGTGCTCAAGGTCGATGCGAAGTCGCGCACCGTGTGGTTTCGCGGCGTGGGCCGCACGCCGGGTGTGAACCCCTACTACCAGCAGTTCTTCAAGGTCGGCCTGGATGGCGGCAAGCCGGTGCTGCTGACGCCGGAAGCGGCCAACCACGAGATCACCCTGTCGCCCGATGGCAAGACCTTCGTGGACGTCTATTCGACGCCGACCGCGCCGCCGGTCACCGTGCTGCGGGCTGCCGACGACGGCCGTACGCTTGCTACCGTGGCCCGCGCCGACATCACCCGATTGAAGGCGGCCGGCTGGGTGCCGCCGGTGCCGATCACGGTCAAGGCGCGGGACGGCAAGACCGAGTTGTACGGCATGATGTTCAAGCCGTCGCACTTCGATGCCTCGAAGAAGTACCCGATCATCGACTACATCTACCCGGGCCCGCAGACCGGCTCGGTGCGTGGGCGCAGCTTCTCTTCCGCGCGTGCCGACCACCAGGCGATGGCCGAGCTGGGCTTCATCGTGGTGGCGATCGACGGCATGGGCACGCCGTGGCGCTCCAAGTCGTTCCACGACACCTGGTATGGCGACATGGGCGACAACACGCTGCCCGACCAGGTCGCCGGCCTGAAGGAACTGGGCAAGCGCTACCCGTGGATCGACCTCGACCGCGTCGGCATCTGGGGCCACTCCGGCGGCGGCAACGCCTCCACCGGCGCGATGCTGCGCTACCCGGATTTCTTCAAGGTCGCGTGGTCCGAAAGCGGCAACCATGACAATCGCCACTACGAGGACGACTGGGCCGAGAAGTACCAGGGCGAGCTGGTCAAGAACAAGGATGGCAAGAGCAACTACGACGACCAGGCCAACCCCAACCAGGCGGCGCGACTCAAGGGCCGGCTGATGCTGGTGCACGGCACGATGGACGACAACGTGCCGCCCGGCAACACCCTGCTGATGGTCGACGCGCTGATCAAGGCGAACAAGGACTTCGACCTGCTGATGATCCCCAACGCCCACCACGCCTACGGCGACGCCACCCCCTACGTCACCCGCCGCCGCTGGGACTACTTCGTGCACTACCTCGCCGGCGACACGCCGCCGAAGGAGTACGAGCTGAAGGCGTGGCCGTGGAAGTGAGCGCGACCGTTTGATCGAGGGCAACGCAAAGGCCGGGTGCAAACCCGGCCTTTGCTGTTACGGGAGCTCTCAGGCGTCGATGCGAGAGGCTTTGCCGGATGCGGCGCGCTCAATCCCGCGCGGTCTTCTGCGCCAGGCCCTTCGCCACCGCCTCGTCCAGCAGTTGTGCCATCTGCTGCTCCGCCTTGGCGGAGGCGGCTTGCTGGCGTTCGCCGAGGATGGCCTGTTGCTTGCCGAGGACCTCTTGTTGCCGGCCAAGCTCGGCCTGTCGGGCGGCCAGGGCCGCCTGTCGATCGGCGACGTCGGGTTGCTGCTTGTCGAGCTGCGCGCGGGCGGCGTCGAGTTCGCGCTCCCGGGCGTCCAGCGCGGCGGAGGATGCGGCGGAATCGCTGCGGCCGACGAGGGCGGCGCGGCGGGCGGCCAGTTCGGCGGCCCTGCCGGCCAGTTCGGCCTGGCGCGCGGCGAATTGCCCCTGATCGGCGGCGATACGGCCCTGCTGTTCGCCCAGTCGGCCCTGTTTCTCGCCCAGCGCGCCTTGCTGCTCGCCCAGCTTGCCCTGCTGTTCGGCCAGGGCGGAAAGCGGTGCGTAGATCGCCTTGGCCCGTTCGAGGGTGGCGCGGTCGCGGATCGTCCAGGACGTGTCGCCGCGGCGGAACCACAGCAGGGGCTCGCCGCGCTGATGCAGCCGGCGCACGGCGGCGAGATCGGCGTCGGTGCCGTTGACGGTGGTCGAGTTGCCGTCCAGCAGGGCGAAGGCGTAGCCGGTGTCGTCGTGGGTGCTGATCATCATGTGGCTGCCCATGCCGGTGATCGGTGCGGGCGGTGCGGGAGGAGCCGGCGGTGCTGGCGGTGCCGGCGGTGCCGGTGGAGCGGCCGGCGCGACCATGGCGGGCAACGCGGGCGCGGTGGCCGGCGGCGGTGCGGGCGGCGCGGGCGGTGGCGGCGCCATCCATGCGGTGGAAGCACTGCGCGCGGGCGGCGCCGGTTGATCGGACGCCGCGGCGGTGACGCGATACGGCAGCACGCCGGCGATCGCGATCACGGCAACCAGCAGCCAGCCCTGCACGCGCTGGCGGGGAAGCATCGGGGTGTGTTGCAACATGGTCAGTCGCCTCTTGAGGTTGCCGAACGAAGGGGACGCGCCGGCCAGGCCGGCACGCAGGGGATGCGCCACGCCCAGCTGCAGCAGCAACCGGCCATAACGCTGCGGTTCGATGTCCGGCTGCGCCAGCACCTGCGCGTCGCACGCCGCCTCGCGCGCCAGTGCGTACTCGCGCATCGCCCACGCCACCAGCGGGTGGAAGAAGAACAACCGCTGCGCCATGGCCGGAATCCAGCCCAGCCACAGGTCGCCGCGCCGCACGTGGGCCAGCTCGTGGATCAGCGCCAGCGATGCATCGCCTTCGCTCAACGCGTGTCCGGTCGGCAGCAGGATGGTGGGGCGACGCCAGCCGAGTACCTGCGGCGAAGCGATCGCGGCGGAGGCGCGCAAGGCCGGCGCGCGGCGCAGGCCCAGGGCGTGTGCCTGCGTCGCGCATTGTGCTTGCAGCGACGCATTGGCCACCGGCGTGGATTCGCGCAGCAGCCGGCGCGCCTGCCAACCCTGACGGACGATGGCCGGCAGTTGCGCCAGCAAGCCCGCCAGCCACAGCAGGGCCAGCGCCAGCGGCGCGTGCGCCAACCAGCGGGGAGCGGCGGGCGACGCCGGTGTCGGCGCGCGGTTCTCGTGCGGTGCCGCCGCGACGCTCGCCGTGGCATTGACCAGCAGGTTGGCCGGCGCAGGCGTCGACACCACCGCCGCGTCGAGCGTGCGTTCGACCGCCGGCGGCGACAGCAGCCGCAGCTGCAGCGGCGCATGCCAGACCATGCCGGCCAGCAACTGTGCGCCGACCAGCCACCACAAGGTGCAACGCATCGCCGCCGACAGCCGCGGCAGCAGGCGCACCAGCAGGGCGAGCAGGCCGATCAGAATCACCGCCTGCAGCGAAGTCCAGCCCAGCCGGGCCAGCAGCGAGATGACGACGTGGTGGATGGACATGTCAGGACTCCCGCCGCCGGCTCTGCAACTGCGCCACCAGCGCCTCCAGCTCCGCCAGCTCGTCGTCGCTCACTTCGGCGCGCTCGGACATCCACGCCACGAACGGCGAGACCGAACCGCTCAGGGTCTTCTCGACGAAGCTGCCCACCGCGCTGCGCATCGCCTCGCCGGGGCCGGTGGCGATGCTGTAGCGGAACATGCCGCGCAGCTGCTTGCGCTTGAGATAGCCCTTGCCGCGCAGCCGCTCCATCATCGTCAGCACGGTGGAGCGGGCCAGCCCGCGCGGCTCGCCGAAGCTGGCGGCCACCTCGCCGACAGAAGCGGCGCCGCTCTCGTCGATGTGCTGCAGCAGCGCCAGTTCCTGGTCGCCGATGGAAGGTTTGCGCATGCCCGTTCCCGCTTGACTACAGTTGTAGGCAAGCTACGCCATGCTTACATCTGTAGTCAATAGCCCGTGCGGCCACCCTGCCGAAGGTCATGCAGCGGGTTACGGTGTCGCCACGCGGGTCGCCTGGGTGAAGATCACCTGCCAGTGGCCGTCGTGCTCGCGCCAGATGTCGGCGAAGCGCAATCGCGCCTTGAACGGCTTGCCCTCGCTGCTGCCCTCCAGCGTGGCCACGCCGCCGAGCACGGCGCCACCGGGCCAGTGGCGCACGACCTCGTGCTCGACCGTGAACGGTTTCAGCGAATAGCCGGGGGCGGTGTAGTCGCGGATGAAGTCCGCCTTGTTCTCGACCCGGGCGCGGCTGTTGAACAGCACGTAGTCGTCGGCGAGCAGGCGCTGCAGCGCCGCGCCATCGCCTTCGACCTGGGCGCGGTCGAACGCGGCCACCGCACGGGCCAGCGCGGGCGGCAACGAGGCGTGCGGCGCGGTTGCCGCGGCGGGTGCGATACCCAGCATAAACGCGAGCAGGGTGGCGGACAGTTTCATGGTGGCCTCCGTCGAAGGCCCGGCGAGCGGCCGGGCATGGCTCCGACGCTAGGACTCCGGCCGGTGTGCCGCTATCAAATTCTTGCCCGTGCGGGCCAGCGCCGACGGATGCAGGGTCGCGCGCGCGGCGCGCGGGGTCAGTCCGACATGTCGCCGGAAGGTGGCGCCGAAATGGCTCTGATGACTGAAGCCCAGCTCGCTGGCCAGTGCGGCGAGATTGTCCGCGCCGTGGGCGAGGCGGTCGAGTGCGAGCGCGATGCGCAAGCGCGTGCGGTAGACGACCAGGCTGCTGCCGCAGGCGCGGCGAAACAGGCGCGAAAGGTGGAACGGCGAGCAACCGGCATGGGTGGCGAGTTCGGCCAGTCCGACGTCTGCGGTCGGATCGGCCAGCAGCACTTCCTGCACCCGGCCAAGTCGACGCCGGGTGGTTGCGGACAGCGGCGCGATGCTCGCTGCAGCATCGTGCCGAAGCACCGCGGTGCACAGTGCGGCGGCCGCCTCCTCCACCCGCAGCCTGTCGCGCCCGTCGTGGGCGAGCGCCGCGTGGAGCGCACGATGCCGGTACTGGTCGACGGCTTCGACCGGTCGCGCCGCGTCGGCCGACCCGCGCAGGCGCCGGCCGAACAGCGCCTCCTCGTGCGCGGGCGCCACCTCGAAACAGCTGCCGGCGTCGCCGCCCTCGAACGGGTGCGAGATGCGGTAACTGTCGCCGGCGCGGTAGAGCAGGGCGGTGGCGGGGTCGCCCACGTATTCCGCCCCGCGCACGTGATAACCGAAGCCGCCACGCCGCAGCAGTACCAGGTGAGTGCGCTCGTCGCCGCGTTCGCCGCCGCAACCACCGCGCGGGTGGCTGCAGTCGATGTCGGTGATCCGCAGCAGCGGACTGTCGAACAGCACGGTGAGACGGGAGGCACCCATGGCTCGCTCGCTGGGGGCAGGGTGCGCCAGCGTCTCAGAACGCCATGTCGAACGCCACCTCGCCCTGCACGCCGACCTGGTAGGCCGAGACGCGACGCTCGAAGAAGTTGGCCAGCTCCTGCACATCCTGCAGGTCCATGAAGTCGAACGGGTTCTTCGCGCCGTACTTCTTCGGCATGTCGAGCTGGGCAAAACGCTGGTCGGCGCAGTATTCGAGGTACTGGCGCATGTCCTTCACCGACATGCCGGCCACGCCGCCGGACAGCACGTCCTCGGCGAACTGGGTCTCGCAGGCGATCGCGTCCTCCATCATCTGCTCGACCTGCGTGCGCATGGCGTCGTCGAACAGCTCCGGCTCCTGCTCGCGCACGGTGCGCACCACCTCGAAGGCGAACGCCATGTGCCCGCTCTCGTCGCGGAACACCCAGTTGGTGCCGGCGGCCAGTCCGTGCAGCAGGCCGCGCGAGCGCAGGTAGTAGACGTAGGCGAACGCGGCGTAGAAGAACAGGCCTTCGATGCAGGCGGCGAAGCAGATCAGGTTGAGCAGGAACTGGCGGCGATGCTCGCGCGTCTCCAGCCGGTGCAGACCCTGGATCGAGTCGATCCACTTGAAACAGAACGCACCCTTCTGCCGGATCGACGGGATCGTCTCGATCGCCGCGAACGCGCCGTTGCGCTCGGCCGGGTCGGGAATGTAGGTGTCCAGCAGGGTGAGGTAGAACTGCACGTGCAGCGCCTCCTCGTACAACTGGCGCGACAGGTACATGCGCGCTTCCGGCGCGTTGATGTGCTGGTACAGGTTCAGCACCAGGTTGTTCGACACGATGGTGTCGCCGGTGGCGAAGAACGCCACCAGGCGCCGGATCAGGTGGCGATCGGCGGCCGACATCTTGGTGTCGAGGTCGCGCGTGTCCATCGAGAAATCCACCTCCTCGACGGTCCAGGTGTTCTTGATCGCGTCGCGGTACCTCTCGTAGAAGCCGGGGTAACGCATGGGGCGCAGGGTGAGTTCGAAACCGGGATCGAGGATGTGGGCGTTGCGGTTGGGTTGGGCGGACATCATTGTTCCTTCGATTCAAAGCTTGCGTGCATAAGCGTCATGCGCGAAGCGGCTGACATAGGTGGCGAGGCCGAGGCCCGCTTGCGCGAGTTTCTGCATGTTCGCGACGTGCTCGCGGCCGGTGGCCTCGTCGGTGTATTCGTAGGCATCACCGTTGACGAAACGGATGCGGATGAAGCCGTCGCCGTATTCGTACGCGGCGACGCCGGAGTGGCCGTGGAGATTCCGGTAACGCTTCATCGCGACACCTCGTGGCGCTATTGGCAGGCCTCGCAATATTCCGGGTTCTCCAGTGAACAAAACACCGCGGCCGTGGCTTGGGCCTGATCGGGTACCGCCGCCACCGTGGTCTTGGCGATTCTTGTGGCCGGCCTCGAGCGCAGGTAGTACGTGGTCTTGATGCCGGCCTTCCACGCGTACATGTACATCGAGCTCAGCTGGCCGATGTTCGGGTTTTCCATGAACAGGTTCAGCGACTGGCTCTGGTCGACATATGCGCCGCGCGCGGCGGCCAGGTCGATCAGCGACTTCTGCGGCAGTTCCCACACCGTGCGGTAGATCGCGCGCAGGCGTTCGGGGATCGCGGCGATGCCCTGCACCGAGCCTTCGGCGAGCTTGATCGCGTCGCGGATTTCGGACGTCCACAGTCCCAGCGTCTTCAGTTCGTCGGCGAGATGGCGATTCACCTGCAGGAAATCGCCGGACAGCGTTTCGCGCTTGAACAGGTTGCTGACCTGCGGCTCGATGCACTCGTAGCAGCCGGCAATCGAGGCGATGGTGGCGGTGGGCGCGATGGCGATCAGCAGCGAGTTGCGCAGGCCGTTTTGCTTGATCTTCTCGCGCAGCGCGTCCCAGCGTGTGCTGTCCTGTGGCGTGGCGTTCGGCCAGTGATCGAACTGCAGCTCGCCATTGGCGGCACGGCTTTCGGCAAAGCCGGGATGCGGACCTTCGGCTTCGGCCAGTTCGGCCGATTGCGACAGGGCATTGAAGTAGATCTCCTCGGCGATGCGGGTGGACAGCGCCAGCGCCTCGGGCGAGTCGAATGGCAGGCGCAGCTTGAAGAACACGTCCTGCAGGCCCATCACGCCGAGCCCGACCGGGCGCCACTTCATGTTCGCGTTGCGCGCGGTGTCGATCGGGTAGAAGTTGAGGTCGATCACCCGGTTGAGCTGGCGCACTGCAGTGCGCACGGTCGAGGCGAGCTGGTCGAAGTCGAACGCGCCATCGCGCACATGCCGCGCCAGGTTCACCGAGCCCAGATTGCATACGGCCGTCTCGGTCGCCGAGCTGACTTCCAGGATCTCGGTGCAAAGGTTGGACAAGTGGATCACGTTCCCGGATTTGGCCGTCTGGTTGGAGGTGGCGTTGCAGCGGTCCTTGAACGTCATCCAGCCGTTGCCGGTCTGCGCCAGCGTGCGCATCATGCGTGCGTACAGTTCGCGCGCTTTCACGGTCTTCACGGCGAGGCCATCGGCTTCGGCCCTGCGGTACGCAACATCGAACGCCTCACCCCAGCTGTCGACGAAGTGCGGCACCACCTTCGGATCGAACAGCGACCACTCGCCGTCGCTCTCGACCCGGCGCATGAATTCGTCGGGAATCCAATTGGCGATGTTGAGGTTGTGCGCGCGGCGGGCGTCGTCGCCGGTGTTGTCGCGCAGTTCGAGGAAGTCCTCGATGTCGGCATGCCACGATTCCAGGTAGACGCAGGCCGCGCCCTTGCGCTTGCCGCCCTGGTTCACCGCGGCCACCGAGGCATCCAGCGTCTTCAGCCACGGCAGCAGGCCGTTGGAGTGGCCGTTGGTGCCGCGGATCAGCGAGCCGCGCGAGCGCACCCGCGAGTACGCCAGGCCGATGCCGCCGGCGAACTTGCTGAGCTTGGCCACGTCGGCGTACTTGTCGTAGATCGACTCCAGCGAGTCGACCGGCGAGTCGAGCAGGTAGCACGAGCTGAGCTGCTCGTGCGCGGTACCGGCGTTGAACAGGGTGGGCGAACTGGCGAGGTATTTCAGCGAGGACAGCAACCGGTACAGTTCCAGCGTCTCGCCGATCTCGTTGCCGCCCAGCGCGCAGGCGACGCGCATGAAGAAGTGCTGCGGTGTCTCGATCACCAGGCGCGTTTGCGGGTGGCGCAGCAGGTAGCGGTCATACACCGTGCGCAGGCCGAAGTATTCGAAGCGGCGGGTGGCGAGCACGTCGATCGCGTCGTTGAACTTGCGTGCGTTGGCGGCCACGAAATCACGCAGGCGGTCGTTGAGGATGCCCAACTCGGCGCCGCGCGCGATCGACTGCGAGTAGCTCTGGATTTCCTGGCCGCCGACCTCCTTGTCGATGTACGCGCCGAGCAGGCGCGCGGCCAGCTGGCCATATTCGGGTTCCTCCGCGGTCAGCGCGGCGGCGGTGCGGATCGAGAGCTGATCCAGCTCGGCGGTGGTGGCGCCGTCGTACAGGCCGCCGATGGTTTTCAGTGCCACGCGCAGCGGGTCGACGCCGTGCAGCCCTTCGGCGCTGCGCGTCACGGCGCGCACGATCTTGTTAACGTCGACGGCTTCCTGGCCGCCGTTGCGCTTGGTCACGTGCATGGAGGCCGCGCTGTGCGGCGGGGTCAGCGCGAACGCGGTGTCGGTTTGGTGGGGGGCGGGTGTTTCGGCGGGCGCGACGGCGCGCTCGCGTTCGGCGGTATCGAGGGCTTGCATGGCAGGTGGCTCCGGCTGGACATCAAACGCCTGCTCCCGCGCGCAGGGCCTGATAGCGAAAGATTCCGGAGGCGGCGCGCAAGCCGGGCGCCGTGCGGCGACCTGGCTCCACGACGCACTTCCCCGCGGAAGCCGTCACTACGCAGCGGGACACGTTCGTCCCGCTGTGCCGGCAGGTCTTCGGACTTGCGGACGAGGATCGAGGCGATCCGCCTACTTGTCTTCGCTTCCCAGCCACGGCGGGCCAGTGCACGTGAAGACGTTCGTTTCCGCTCTACCGCTGCGGGGCAGTTCCGGAGTCACACCGGATTCCCTTTTAAGCCAAACCGATGTCGCATCGGGTCTGGCACCGACGCGCACAACATATCGGGTGGCTCGGGAAGGGTCAACCCAACAAGTTGTGCGCAAGTCGTTTTGCGGGCCGGACGCGGCGGGTGCCTGCGCGGGCTGCGGCGACGTTACAGCGCATCGTGATCCAGCTCGCCGGTGCGGATGCGGATCACCTGCTCCAGCGTGCTTACGAAGATCTTGCCGTCGCCGATCTTGCCGGTGCGCGCGGAGGCCTGGATCGCCTCCAGTACACGGTCGAGCTGGTCGTCCGCCACCGCCACTTCCAGCTTGATCTTGGGCAGGAAATCGACCACGTACTCGGCGCCGCGATACAGCTCGGTGTGGCCCTTCTGGCGGCCGAAGCCCTTCACCTCGGTCACCGTGACGCCTTGCACGCCGACCTCGGCCAGCGCCTCGCGCACATCGTCCAGCTTGAACGGCTTGATGATCGCCACGACCAGTTTCATGCAGCATTCCTCGTTTCGGCCGGGCGGCAGGCGCCCGCAAACCTGCATTCTGCCCGGCCGGCGGGGCGCTGTCGCCTCACCGGGAGCGGTGTAGGACAATCCCTACAGTCTTTGATGGAGCATACCGATGGCGGCAACACGCGGCGTTCACCTAGCATTTACCCCGACGAGTTCGAGGCGCTGTCCATGATGGACAAGCAGGATATCGATCAGATTGCCCTGCGACTTGTGTCGTTGGTACCGCCAGGACTGGCACAGGTGCAGCAGGATTTGCGCACCAACTTCCGGGATGTTCTGGCGCAGGGATTGCGCCGCCTCGACCTGGTCACTCGCGAAGAGTTCGACGTGCAGACCCAGGTGCTCGCCCGCACCCGGGCCAAGATCGACGAGCTGGAACAGCGGGTGGCCGAGCTCGAAGCTGTCGTCGCCTCGCGCGGCGGTCAGCGCTGACCACCTCCCGGGAGCCGCCTCCGATCCGTCACCCTCACCCCGAGAACGATCGGAGGCGGTTATTTATCCAGCGCTGCTGATGGAGTCGCGCGATGTTTGTGCCAGTCAGCGCGCCACCGCCATCGCTGCGCCGCCGGCCCCTGGCCGCATGAGCCTCGCCGTCACCCTCAGCCGTGCCCAGGAAGGCATCGCTGCCCCGCAGGTGATGGTCGAGGTGCATCTCTCCGGCGGCTTGCCCTGCACCAACATCGTCGGCCTGCCCGAGGCCGCCGTGCGCGAGGCGCGCGACCGCGTGCGCGTGGCAATCCAGAACACTGCCTTCGAGTATCCCAACCGGCGCGTCACGGTGAACCTGGCGCCGGCCGAACTGCCCAAGGATGGCGGGCGTTTCGATCTCTCCATTGCACTGGGCATCCTCGCCGCCAGCGGCCAGGTGCCGCGCGAGAAACTGGATGACTGCGAGTTCCTCGGCGAGCTGGCGTTGACCGGCTCGCTGCGCGGTATCTCCGGCGTGCTGCCGGCGCTGCTGCGCGCCCGCGCGCGCGACCGTCGGGTGGTGGTGCCGCGCGAGAACGCGGCCGAGGCCGCGCTGGTGCCGGACGTCGACGTGCGCGTCGCCGAGACCCTCGCCGAAGTCTGCGGCTGGCTGCGCGGTGCGCACGACCTGTCCGCGCCGGTGGGCATCCCCAGCGATGGCGGCGCACATGACGGGCCGGACCTGGCCGACGTGCGCGGGCAGTTGCAGGCACGCCGCGCGCTGGAGATCGCCGCGGTCGGTGGCCATCACCTGCTGCTGGTCGGTCCGCCGGGCACCGGCAAGACCATGCTGGCCGAACGCCTGCCCGGCATCCTGCCGCCGCTGTCGGAGTCGGAGGCGCTGGAGACCTGCGCCGTGTTGTCGGTCGCGGGCCAGGTCACCGATCCCGTGCGCTGGCGCCGGCGCCCGTTCCGCGCGCCGCACCATACCGCCTCGGCGGTGGCGCTGGTCGGCGGCGGCTCGTTTCCTCGTCCGGGCGAGATCTCGCTGGCGCACAACGGCGTGTTGTTCCTCGACGAGCTTCCCGAGTTCAGCCGGCACGTGCTGGAGGTGCTGCGCGAGCCGATGGAATCGGGCCATATCATGATTTCCCGGGCGGCGCGGCAATCGACCTTTCCTGCCCAGTTCCAGCTGGTCGCGGCGATGAATCCGTGCCCGTGCGGCTATGCCGGCGAGCCGCGCTGCCAGTGCACGCCCGACCAGGTGCAGCGTTACCGCGCACGTATTTCCGGGCCGCTGCTGGATCGCATCGACCTGTGCGTGCAAGTGCCGCCGGTGGCGCTGGCCGAACTGGGCACGCCCCGCAACGCGCGCGACGAGGACTCCGCCACCGTTCGCGTTCGCGTGCTCCATGCCCGCCGCCACGCACTGATGCGCGCAGGCCGGCCGAACGCGGAGATCAGCACGCGCGAACTGGAGCGCGATTGTGCGCTGGGGCCGGCGGAGCGGCGCTGGTTCGAACAGGCACTCGAGCGGCTGGGCCTCTCCGCGCGCGCCTATCATCGGGTGCTGCGCGTCGCCCGCACGATCGCCGACCTCGACGGCGGCGCCGCCTTGCTCGAACGCGAGCACCTGGCCGAAGCCCTGCAGTACCGCAGGGTGTAAAGGCAGGAGTGAGTGGAGAGGAATGAGGAGTGAGAGAAAGCATGTCGCGACATGCCGTTGCTCTTCTCTCACTCATCATTCCTCTCCGCTCACTCCTGCTCTTTCCTGCTGGACGCACGCGCCGCCGCATGTTCCGATGTCGCCCTGACCATTCCAGGGACTGCGATGACGATCGATCTGGGCCTGATGCTCGCCGGCATGCTGATGATCGGGTTTCTCGCGCAGTGGCTGGCGTGGCGGGTGAGGCTGCCGGCGATCCTGTTCCTGCTGCTGGCCGGCATCGCGCTCGGGCCGGCCACCGGGGTGCTCGATCCGGACAAGCTGCTGGGCGATCTGCTGTTTCCCACCGTGTCGCTGGCGGTGGCGCTGATCCTGTTCGAGGGCAGCCTGACCCTGCGTTTCCACGAACTGCCCGGCATCGGCAAGGCCGTGCGCGGGCTGGTCAGTTACGGCGCGGTGGCCTCGCTGCTGCTGCTGGCGCTGGCTGCGCATCTGGTCGCCGGGTTGGCCTGGCCGATCGCGCTGCTGTTCGGTGCGCTGGGCTGCGTCACCGGCCCGACCGTGATCGCGCCGATGCTGCGCACGCTGCGACCGAACGCGCGCATCGCCAACACGCTGCGCTGGGAAGGCATCGTGATCGACCCGCTGGGCGCGCTGTTCGCGGTGCTGATTTACGAGGCGATCGTGTCGCGGCAGGAAGGCCACACCATCGGCATCTTCCTGGCAACCATCGGTTGCGGCGTGGGGATCGGCGCCTTGGCTGCCTGGCTGATGGCGTTCTTCCTGCGCCGCCAGCTGATCCCCGAATACCTGCAGAACTATGCGGTGCTGGCCGCGGTGCTGTTCGCCTTCAGCATCTCCAACACGCTGACCCACGAGTCGGGGCTGCTGGCGGTGACGATCATGGGCATTGCGCTGGGCAACCTGCGCGGGGTGCACATCGACGACATCCTCGATTTCAAGGAAAGCCTCACCACGGTGCTGGTGTCGCTGCTGTTCATCCTGCTGGCGGCACGACTGCACTGGCCGCTGCCGGACGGCATGCTGGGCGCGGGCCTCGCGCTGTTCGTGATTGCGCAGTTGCTGGTGCGGCCATTGACCGTGGCGCTCTCGAGTTTCGGCAGCGGCCTGAATTGGCGCGAGCGCGCACTGATCGGCTGGGTGGCGCCGCGCGGCATCGTGGCGGCGTCGGTTTCCGCGCTGTTCGCGTTGCGCCTGGATCAGCTCGGCGTGGCCGGCGCCGAGGCGCTGGTGCCGCTGGTGTTCACCCTCATCATCGGCACGGTGATCCTGCAGAGCGCCACCGCGCGGCCGCTGGCGATCTGGCTGAAAGTGGCCGAGCCGGAGCCGCGCGGCGTGCTGATCTTCGGCTCGGACCACGTGGCGCGCGCGATCGCCCAGTCGCTGCACGACGCCGGCTTCCGCGTGATGCTGGCCGACGACGACTGGGAGGGCATCCGGCTGGCGCGCATGGACGGGCTGACCACGTTCTTCGGCAACCCGGCCTCGCCGCATGCGGAACGCCATCTCGATCTGACCGGCATCGGCCGGCTGCTCGCGGTGTCCACCCATCGCGAGCGCAATTCGCTCGCCTGCGTGCGCTACCGACAGGAATTCGGCCGCGACAAGGTGTATCGCCTGCGCAACCTCACCCCACGCGAGAACACCGACCGCGCCGCGCTCGCCGGCAGCCTGCTGGCGCCGCCGCTGTTCGACGAGGAGATGACCCACGGCCGCTTCGCGCAGATGCTGGACGAAGGCTGGCGGATCAAGTCGACCAAACTCACCGCTACCTTCGACTGGCCGCAATTCGTCGAACAGTACGGTTCCGGCACGGTGCTGATGTTCGGCGTGGAGGAAAAAGGCGCCTTGCGGGTGGCCTCGACCAAGCGCGAACTGGAGCCGAAGCCGGGCTGGACCGTGATCGCGCTTGTACCGGCGAGCGAGAAGTGAGTGAAGAGGAGTGAGGAGTGAGAAAAAGCGGGAGCATTCCGCGCCCTTGCTCTCTCTCACTCCCCACTCCTCATTCCTCACTTCTCGCCTTCTCACGCGGCCGAGGCCTGCTTGAACTGCGCCTCCTCGGTCGAGCCCTTCAGCGCGGTGGTCGAGGACTGGCCCTGCTGGATCGCCTGGGTCACCGCGTCGAAATAGCCGGTGCCCACTTCGCGCTGGTGCTTCACCGCGGTGAAGCCGCGATCGGCGGAGGCGAACTCCTTTTCCTGCAGTTCGACGAAGGCGCTCATCTGGCGGCGCGCGTAGCCGTGGGCGAGGTCGAACATGCCGTAGTTGAGGCTGTGGAAGCCGGCCAGGGTGATGAACTGGAACTTGTAGCCCATCGCGCCCAGTTCCTTCTGGAAGCGGGCGATGGTGGCGTCGTCCAGGTTCTTCTTCCAGTTGAAGCTGGGCGAGCAGTTGTAGGCCAGCATCTTGCACGGGAACTTGGCGTGGATCGCCTCGGCGAAGCGGCGCGCATCGTCCAGGTTCGGCTTGCTGGTCTCGCACCACACCAGGTCGGCGTAAGGCGCATAGGCCAGCCCGCGGCTGATCGCCTGGTCCAGGCCGGGCCTGACCCGGAAGAAGCCTTCGACGGTGCGCTCGCCAGTGAGGAACGGCTTGTCGTTGTCGTCGATGTCGGAGGTGAGCAGGTCGGCCGCATCGGCATCGGTGCGCGCCACGATCAGCGTCGGTACCCCGGCGACGTCGGCGGCCAGGCGCGCGGCGTTCAACTTGTCGACCGCCTCGCGGGTGGGGACCAGCACCTTGCCGCCCATGTGGCCGCACTTCTTGACGCTGGCCAGCTGATCCTCGAAATGCACGCCGGCGGCGCCGGCCTCGATCATCGCCTTCATCAGCTCGAACGCGTTCAGCACGCCGCCGAAGCCTGCCTCGGCATCGGCCACGATCGGCACCAGCCAGTCGATGTCGTGGTTGTCCTCGGCGTGGTGCAACTGATCGGCGCGCAGCAAGGTGTTGTTGATGCGCTTGACCACCAGCGGCACCGAGTTGGCCGGGTACAGCGACTGGTCGGGATACATTTCGCCGGCCACGTTGGCGTCGGCGGCGACCTGCCAGCCGCTCAAGTAGATCGCCTGCAGGCCGGCCTTGACCTGCTGCATCGCCTGGTTGCCGGTGAGTGCGCCGAGCGCGTTGACGAACTCCTCCTGGTGCAGCGACTTCCACAACCGCTCGGCACCGCGACGGGCCAGCGAATGCTCGACCGCGACGGTGCCGCGCAGGCGCACCACGTCATCGGCGGAGTAGTTGCGCTGGACGCCGGCCCAGCGGGCATTGTTCTTCCAGTCCAGACTGATCTGTTCGGCGGTGGGCAGGGTGCTCTTCATGGCATGGCTCCGGTGGTGTTGAGCCCCTCTCCCTGCGGGAGAGGGGTTGGGGAGAGGGTTCGGACGGAGCGTGTCAGCACACTCCGCCGCGCCCCCTCATCCGCCCTTCGGGCACCTTCTCCCGGAGGGAGAAGGGAGAAAATCACAGTTGGTCGTACGCGGGCAGGGTGAGGAAGTCGGCCAGTTCGTCCGCATGGGTCATGCGGGAGATCAGGGCGGCGGCCGCATCGGCGCGGGCGGCGCCGGGGTGCTGGCTCTGGCGCAGGCGATGGGTGTGGGCGGCAAGCGCCTGGTCGAACAGCGCGAAGTCGATCGGTGCGTGGTCGGGGAACTCGAGATCTCCGTGATGCAGCCATTGCCACAACTGCGCGCGGGCGATCTCGGCCGTGGCGGCGTCTTCCATCAGGTGATGGATCGGTACGCAGCCCAGGCCGTCCAGCCATGCGGCGGTATAGCTCAGGCACACCTCGACGTTGTTGTCGAAGCCGGCGCGGCTGATGGTGCCGCCGGGCGCGGCGAGCAGCTGCTCGCGGCTCACCCGCACGTCCTCGCGCAGTTTGCCGAGCTGGTTCGGCGCGGGCATGTATTCGTCGAAGATCGCCTGCGCCACCGGCACCAGCGCGGGGTGGGCGACCCAGGTGCCGTCGTGGCCGGCTTTGACCTCGCGCAGTTTGTCGGCGCGCACCTTGTCTAGCGCCGCTTCATTCGCCGCCTCGTCGCCCTTGATCGGGATCTGCGCCGCCATGCCGCCCATCGCGAAGGCGCCGCGGCGGTGGCAGGTCTTGATCAGCAACTCGGAATAGCCTTTCAGGAACGGCACCGTCATGCCGACCTGGCCGCGCTCGGGGAGCAGGCGGTCGCGATGGCCGCGCAGCGTTTTCAGGTAGGAAAAAATGTAATCCCAGCGACCGCAGTTGAGGCCGACGATGCGACGGCGCAGCGCGTGCAGGATCTCGTCCATCTGGAACGCGGCCGGCAGGGTCTCGATCAGCACCGTGGCCTTCATCGTGCCGCGCGGCAGCTGCAGTTCGGCCTCGGCGGCGCTCATCACCTCTTCCCACAGCGCGGCCTCTTCCATCGCCTCCAGCTTGGGCAGGTAGAAGTACGGGCCGCGGTCGCGCTGGTGCAGCGTGCGTGCGTTGTGGAACACGAACAGGCCGAAGTCGACCAGCGCGCCAGACAGCGGGGTGCCTTCCACGCTGAAAAAACGGTCATGCAGATGCCAGCCGCGCGGGCGCACCACCAGCACGGCGGGGTTGCTGCCGACCTGGTAGGTCTTGCCCTCGGGCGAACGGAACGTGATCGTGCCGTCGACCGCATCGCGCAGATTGACCTGGCCGTCCAGCTGGTTGGCGAAGGTGGGCGAGGAGGAATCCTCGAAGTCGGCCATGAACACCCTGGCGCCGGAATTCAGCGCGTTGATGATCATCTTGCGCTCCACCGGGCCGGTGATCTCCACGCGGCGGTCGCGCAGCGCGGCCGGGATCGGTGCCACGTTCCAATCCGATTCGCGGATTGCCGCCGTGTCGGCGCGGAAATCCGGCAGGGCACCGGCATCCCAGGCAGCCTGGCGCTGGCGACGCTCTCGCAGCAGGTGTTGCCGCGACGCCTCGAAGCGACGGTGCAGCCGGGCCAGGAACGCCAGCGCGGCCGGGGTCAGGATGGCCGCGTAGGCGGCGCCGTCGGCGAGGACCTCCGCGGGGCCGGTGTGGAGTTGTTCCTGCGCTGCTGCCATCGTTTCGCTCCGCGTCGTGGGTGACTCGAAGCTAGGCCGGCAAATATCTGTTTGACAAAGTGAATGTTTCAATCATTACTATGAGCAATATCAATATCTGATACAACTTGCTGAAATGACTTGATGAAAACTCCCGGCGTTCCGCTGAAGCAGCCGAAAAAATCGTCTCGCAGCGCAGCAAAAAAACGTACCCCCGGCGAACGCGCCGAGGAGGCTGGCGGCCGTTTCTACTACAAGGGCAACCGCCACAAGCAACTGCGCGCCTTCGTCAGCGTGGTGAAACTGGGTACGCTGACCCGCGCCGCCGAAGCGTTGTACGTGTCGCAACCCACCATCAGCCTGCAGTTGCAGGCGCTGGAACGCGAGCTCGGCGCCACCTTGCTTGAGCGCCGCCGCCGACGCATCAATCTCACCGACGCGGGCGAGGCGCTGTACGAGCTGGCGCGCCCGCTGGTGGAAGGCTGGGACACGCTGGATCGCGATTTCCAGGCGAAGGCGAAGGGTCTGCAGGCCGGCCGGCTGGTGATCGCCGCCGGCACCTCCACCATCCAGTACCTGCTGCCGGAACTGGTGCGCCGCTATCGCGAACGCTTCCCGGCGGTGCAACTGCAGTTGGCCAACGTGACCGGCAAGGACGGCATGGCCATGCTGCGTGCCGACGAGGCGGATTTCGCGGTCGGCTCGATGCTGGACGTGCCCAACGACATCGCCTGGGCGCCGGTGCAGCACTACGACCCGATGCTGATCATGCCGCCCGACCACCCGCTGGCGACGAAGGACAAGATCACCCTGGAGGATCTTTCACCCTACGGACTGATCCTGCCGCCGCAGCGCCTCTCCACCTATCGACTGGTCGACCTGGTGTTCCAGCAGCGGCAGGTGCCCTATCACGTCGCGATCGAGGTCGGCGGCTGGGACGTGATCAAGGAATACGTGGCGATGGGCATGGGCATCTCCATCGTCACCGGCATCTGCATCACCGACGCCGACCGCGGGCGCCTGGCCGTGCGCAACATGCAGCAGTTCTTTCCCCAGCGCAGCTACGGCGTGGTGATGCGCAAGGGCAAGTTCCTCAGCGCCGAGGCACGCGCCTTCATCGACCTGATTCGCCCCGGGCTGCTGACGCATCGCGAACACGATGATCCGGGGCATTCGCAGCGGTGATGCCCGAGGCCGCTCTGCGAACCTCGCCCCTGCGTGCGGGATTTCAGACGTCGCGATGCTTGCCCTTGAACGGCGCGTACCACTCGCGCAGGCGCTGCATGGTTGCGCCCATGTCGGTGCCGGCATCGAACAGTGGGCCGAGCTGGATGGTCCTGTCGGGGTAATGGAACGCGACCGGGAAGATCGGCACGCCGGCATCGTGGGCGATGTGCCAGAAGCCGCTCTTCCAGCGCGTCACCGGTTTGCGCGTGCCTTCGGGGGCGATGCCCAGCCACAGTTTCTCGCGCTGGCGGAACTGGTCGATCATCTGTTCGACCACGCCCTTGGCCGCGCTGCGGTCGATGGGAACGCCGCCGAGCCGACGCAGCAGCCCGCCCAGCGGGCCGCGAAACAATTCCTGTTTGCCCATGAAGTGCACGTCGGCGCCGATCGCCACCTTGATCAGCAGCCCCCACACCCCGTCCCACCACGAGGAGTGCGGGGCGGCGATCAGCACCAGTTTGGGGACGTCGGGAAATTCGCCGGTGAGACTCCAGCCGCACAGGCGCAACACGCCGCGGCAGATGCGTCGTTGCCAACCGTCGCGCAGCTTCGGCATGCGGGCGGGCAACTGGGCTGGAGTGAAGACGCGACGCTTCATTCGAACTCCGGTTTGCGCGAACGGGTCTGCTTGATCCTGCCGCGCTGCTGCTTGCCGGCCAGGCGGCGTTCCTTCGAGGCGCGGGTCGGTTTGGTGGCGACGCGTTTCTTCGGCGGCAGCAGCACGCCGCGAATCAGTTCGGCCAGCCGCTCGCGCACGTCGTCGCGATTGCGCGCCTGGTCGCGAAAGCGCCGGCCCTGGATCACCAGCATCCCTTCGGCGGTAAGCCGGCGATCGCGCCGGGCCAGCAGCCGCGCGCGCACCTCCTCCGGCAGCGACGGCGAGCCCGCCACGTCGAAGCGCAATTCCACCGCGCTCTCGGTGCGATTCACATGCTGACCGCCCGGGCCGTCGGCGCGCAGGAAGCGCTCGATCAGTTCGGACTCGGGCAGGGCGAGGGTGCGGCTGATGGTCAGCATGGGGGGAAGTTTAGGGGAGAAGCGAGAAGCGAGTGGAGAGAAGTGAGGAGTGAGAGAGAGCGAAGGCAAGCCGTACCCCGGCTTTTCTCTCACTCCTCACTTCTCTTCACTCACTCCTGCTTCAAGCCCCAGCCGAACTGCGCCAGCAATCGCGCGAATGCCTCGTCCAGCGGCGCCTCCAGTTGCATCGGCGAGCCACTCACCGGATGCGCGAACGAAAGCCGCCACGCGTGCAGCAGCATCCGGTGGCAGGCAAAGTGCTGCTTGTAGAGGCGGTTGTGGTCGCTGCGGCCGTGCTGGCAGTCGCCGATCACCGGGTGATGGATGTGCGCCAGGTGCTTGCGGATCTGGCGGAAGCGGCCGCTCTCAGGCTCCGCCAGCAGCAGTGCGTAGCGTTGCTGCGGGTAGCGGCCGAGTGCGATCGGCAGCTCGATCGTGGCCAGGCGCCGGTAGCGCGTGCGCGCTTCGCGGCGCGGGCCGGTTTCGCGCGAGCCGGGCAGGGGATAGTCGATCACGCCTTCGGCCGGCTCCGGCCAGCCGCGCACCACCACCAGGTATTGCTTGTGCACCTCGCGCTGCATGAACTGCTCGCCAAGCGCGGCGGCGACCTCCTTGCTGCGCGCCACCAGCAGCACGCCGCTGGTGGCGCGGTCGAGCCGGTGCGCCAGGTACACGTTGCCGCCGACCTGCTCGCGCAGCAGGTCGATCAGGAACGCGTCGGCGGGCCCCACGAACGTCGAGCGGTGTACGGCCAGGTTCGCGGGCTTGTTCACCGCGATCAGCGCGTCGTCCTGGTAGAGGATGTCGATCATGCGTTCGAGCTTCCGCGCTCTGGTTATTCGTGGGAGCCCGCTCGCGGGCGATGCTGCGGGTGCCCGTGAAAAGCATCGCCCGCGAGCGGGCTCCTGCACGGTCAACGCGAGCGCGGCCAGCCGATGGCGAAGGAGAGGAAACCGGCGATACCGGCGCCCAGCGGCGGCCAGATGCCGTGTTGCGGGGCCAGCGTCCACAGCAGCGCGGCGCCGATCAGCAGTGCGCTGCCGAGCAGGCTGCAGGCCAGCGTCCTGTGCTGGCGACGGGCATTCTCCTGCGCCAGTCCGAGGACCAGCGGATCGGCTGGCTCACGCCGCTCGCCGCGACCGATCTGACGCAGCGCATCACGTACCAGGTCGGGAAACTCCGGCGCGTGGTGCAGCCATTCGGGCAACCGTTTGCGCACGTCGCGCAGGGTGCGCAGCGGGCTGTAGCGCTGGCGCAGGATCCGCTTGAGCACCGGATGCGCGACTGCCCAGATGTCGATCTCCGGATCGAGCATGCGGCCGACGCCCTCGATGTTGAGCAGGGTCTTCTGCAGCAGGATCAGCTGCGGCTGCAGGGTCAGCTCGAAGCGGCGCGCGGTCTGGAACAGCTTGACCACCAGCTCGGCCAGCGAAATCTGCGACAGCGGGCGGGTGAAATACGGCTCGCACACGGTGCGCACGGCGGCTTCCAGTTCGTCCAGCCGCACGTCGGCGGGCATCCAGCCGGCGGCCACGTGCAGTTGCGCGATGCGGGCGTAGTCGCGCTCGAACAGCGCGATGAAGTTCTGCGCCAGCCAGTACTGGTCGGCCTCGGGCAGCGAGCCCATGATGCCGAAGTCCAGCGCGATGAAGCGCGGCTCGTCCAGGCGCGACGGGTCCACCCAGATGTTGCCGGGGTGGGCGTCGGCGTGGAAGAAATTGTCGCGGAACACCTGCTCGTAGAACACCCGCACGCCCTTGGCGGCCAGTGCCTTGCGGTCGAGCCCGGCGGCGTCGATCGCTGCGATGTCGTCGCTGCTGATGCCGTGCACGCGCTCCAGCGTCAGCACGCGCGAGGCGGTCAGTTCCCAGTGCACCGCCGGTACGTACAGGTCCACGCCGCTGGCGAAGTTGCGCTTGAGCAGGCTGGCGCTGGCGCCTTCGCGCTGCAGGTCGAGTTCGTTCTCCAGCATCTTCTCGACTTCGGCGACGACGTCGAGCGGGCGGATCTTGTCGGCATTCGGGTGCCAGCGCTGGGCCAGTTCGCCGAGCGAGCGCAGCAGCTTCACGTCGCGGGCGATCTGCGCATCGATGCCCGGCCGCAGCACCTTCACCACCACCTCGCGGCCGTCGGCCAGGGTGGCGGCATGCACCTGGGCGATCGAGGCCGAGGCCAGCGGCGCCTCGTTGAATTGGGCGTATAGACGTCCAACCGGGAGTTTCAGCTCCCGCTCGACGATGGCACGCGCCTCGCTGCCGGGGAACGGCGCCACCTGGTCCTGCAGCAGCGACAGTTCGTCGGCAATGTCGGCGGGCACCAGGTCGCGGCGGGTCGACAGCACCTGGCCGGCCTTGACGAAAATCGGTCCCAGCTCGGTCAGCGCCCGGCGCAGGCGTTCGCCGCGCGAGAGGCTGGCCACGTCGGCGCGCGGTCGCGCCAGCAGCGGGCGCAGCAGTTTCAGCGGGCGGAACAGGTGCGCGGCGTCGACCAGTTCATCCAGCCGCCATGCCAGCAGCACCGAGGCCACTCGCAGCAGGCGCGGCACCACGCGCAGCGGCGTCACGCGGCGTCGCCCTGCAGTTGCCGCGCCAGCCGCTGCACGCGTGCGGCCAGTCGTTCGCTGTGTTCGCGCAAACTGTCCACTTCGTCGAGAAAGGTGTCGACTTCGCCAGGCGCCAGGGCCACGCGGGTTTCGTCGCGCACCCAGTCGGCGGCGTCTTCGACGAGATGGGCGCCACTTTCGCGGGCATGCGCCAGGCCCCTGCGCACGGCCCTGGCCAACGGCACGCCGAGCACGTCGCCGAAACTGCGCGCGAAGGCCTCCTCGAAATCCGGCGCGAACTTGCCGGCCAGTTTTTCCAGGCGGCGCGCCAGTTCGGCATCGCCGGCGATCTCCACCTTGCCCGGCGCGATGCCGTCGTCGTCGCGGCGCAGCAGCATCGCCAGCAGGCTGCCCGGCGTCGCGGCCACCTTCAGCTGGCTGTCGTCGCGCGGCGGGCCGACTTTCAGGTGCGCCTGATCGACCGTGATGGCCAGCGCCAACTCCGGCCCGCGCAGATGCAACTGCACGCTGCGACCGTTCAACGCGGTCAGCCGCTGCTGCGTGTCGGGATCGAGCGACAGCGTGTGATTCAGCGCGGTTTCCAGCGCGCGCCCGGCGAGCTTGCGCAGAGGTTGCGGCATCCAGGCGTTGGGGGTGGCAGCGTTCATCCACCGATTGTAGCGGGGCGGCGCCTCGGGTAGCGCCTGGGCGCTGCCGGGAATAGGGAATCGGAAGAGCGTTCTATCTCTGGTTTGAAGGGGCCGCGGACGGTGCCGCTTTTGCCCGCGCCATTCCGATTCCCTATTCCCGGCTCTCACCAGCGAAACCGAGCTGGCGCCAGGCCTCGTAGACCGCCACGGCGACGGTGTTCGACAGGTTCAGGCTGCGGCTGTGCGGGCGCATCGGCAGGCGCAGGCGTTGTGTCGGCGGGATGGTGTCCAGCACGTCGTCCGGCAGGCCGGCGGTTTCGCAGCCGAACAGCAGCGCGTCGCCGTCGGCAAAACGCACGTCGACGTGGGGCACGCTGCCGCGCGTGGTGAAGGCGAACACGCGTGGCGCGCCGAGCGCGGCGAGGCAGGCGGACAGGTCCTCGTGCACCGCGACGCTGGCGTATTCGTGATAGTCCAGCCCGGCGCGGCGCAGGCGGGCGTCGTCGAGCTCGAAGCCCAGTGGACGCACCAGGTGCAGTGCCGCGCCGGTATTCGCGCAAAGACGGATCACGTTGCCGGTGTTGGGAGGGATCTCGGGGCGATGCAGGATGACATGGAGCATCCACGCATTATCGCTTGCGCCATGCTCAGCCGGCCACGCGCGGGCAGACCACGCCGTCCGGCGGCAGCGCGCAGCTGCTCGGCGCGGCCAGCAGGATGGTGGCGATGCCGCCGTCGTGGGCGAGCTCGACCGGCGGCGTGGCGGTCGTGGTGGTCAGCATGGCGGCGAGGATGAGGCCGCACACCACGAGGCTGGCAATGAACAATCCGTGCAGCATGAAAGTCTCGAATTTCACGGTTACATCTCCGATGCGTAAGTGAGCCCTGCAGCCCGATGAAAGCAATCCCTGTGCCACGCCTGGATATGCGGCCAACATGCTGATTTTTCAAGGTTTAGATAGCCGCCTCGACACCCCGGCCGTTGTCCGCGGACAGTCGTCCGGTGGCGTCCGGACAGCGGTGCCCCGCGCCACCGCACGGGCCGTCGACCGTGCCACAAGTCATTTGCGATGCCCGGGCGCGGCCGGGTAGCCTGCCCGGACCATTCGCGAAAACAGGAGGTTCACCGTGAAAAAAACGCCGCTTGCCCTGCTCATCTCCGGCTTGCTCACGTTCGGGGTCGCCGCGCCGACACTGCTGGTCGCCGCCCCCGCGCAGGCGGTCGAGGCCGCCGCTGCAGCGACGCAGCAGATCCCCGGCCTGGCCTATTCCCGTTTCGTGCTGCCCAACGGCCTGACCGTGGTGGTGCATGAAGACCACAAGGCGCCGGTGGTGGCGGTGAGCGTGTGGTATCACGTCGGCTCCTCCTATGAGCCCAAGGGCAAGACCGGCTTCGCGCACCTGTTCGAGCACCTGATGTTCCAGGGTTCGGAGAATCACAAGGACGAGTTCTTCAAGCCGTTCGAGCTGGCCGGCGCCACCGACCAGAATGGCACCACCTGGCTCGACCGCACCAACTATTTCGAAACCGTGCCGACCACCGCGCTGGACATGGCGCTGTGGATGGAATCGGACCGCATGGGCCACCTGCTCGGTGCCATCGGCCAGCCGCAGCTCGACGAACAGCGCGGCGTGGTGCAGAACGAGAAGCGCCAGGGCGAAAACCAGCCTTACGGCCGCGCCAGCGAACTGATCCAGGCCGAGGCGTTCCCGGCCAACCATCCCTACCATCACGACACCATCGGCTCGATGGCGGATTTGAACGCCGCCTCGCTCGGCGACGTCAAGCAGTGGTTCCGCGACTACTACGGCGCGGCCAACACGGTGGTGGTGCTGGCCGGCGACATCACGCCGGCGGTGGCGAAGGAGAAGATGCTGAAGTACTTCGGCGACATCGCCGCCGGTCCGCAGGTGCCGCGCCCGCAGCCGTGGATTGCCGCGCGCGACAAGTCCACCCGCGGCACGATGACCGACAACGTCGCGCAGACCCGCATCTACCGCGAATGGAACGTGCCGGCGCGCGGCAGCCATGACGAGAACCTGCTGGAGCTGGCCGCCGCCGTGCTCGGCGGCAGCAAGACCTCGCGGCTGTACCAGCGCCTGGTCTACCAGGACAAGCTCGCCGACAGCGTCTCCGTCTACGTCGAGCAGCATTCGCTGGCCAGCCTGTTCCAGTTGCAGGTCGACGTGAAGAAGGGCGTCGACCCGGCCAAGGTCGAGGCCGCGATCGCCGACGAATGGCAGAAGTTCCTCAACGATGGCCCCACCGCCGACGAACTGGCGCGGGTCAAGACCGAAACCCGCGCCTCCTTCGTGCGCGGCCTGGAGCGCGTCAACACGCAGGCCTCGATCCTGGCCGAGGGCCAGCTGTACCACGGCGATCCGGGGCACTACCTGAAGGACTTCAGCACCCTGATGGCGGCGACGCCGGCGAGCGTCAAGGCGGTGGCGAACCAGTGGATCGCCAAGGGCGACTACACCCTGACCGTGGTGCCCGGCAAGGTAGAGGACGCCGACATGGCCACCGTGGCCGGCCGGGCCGCCGCGTCCGGTGCGCCGGCGCCGGTGCTCACGCCCAAGGGCGATTACAAGACCGTGGCCAGCGACGTCGATCGCAGCAAGGGCGTGCCCGAAGTCGCCAGCTTCCCCGACCTCGCGTTCCCGACCCTGCAGCACGGCAAGCTCGACAACGGCGTCGAAGTGGTCCTGGCCGAACGCCACGGCGTGCCGGCGGTGCAGATGCAGTTGCTGTTCGACGCCGGTTACGCGGCCGACCAGGGCCGCAAGCTGGGCACCTCCAGCTTCACCATGTCGATGCTCGACGAAGGCACCCGGGACCTCGATTCGGTCGAGATCGCCAAGCGCAAGCAGCGCCTGGGCGCGATCATCGCCAGCGGTTGCGGGCTGGATTACTGCAATGCCTCGCTGAATGCGCTGGACGACCAGCTCAAGCCCTCGCTCGACCTGTTCGCCGACATCGTGCGCAACCCGGCGTTCCGCGATGCCGACGTCAGCCGCCTGCGCGGCCAGTGGCTGGCCGGCATCGCCCAGGAGAAGAGCCAGCCCATCGGCATCGCGCTGCGCACCCTGCCGCCGCTGCTGTACGGCAAGGACCACGCCTACGCGATCCCGTTCACCGGCACCGGCACCGAGGCCTCGATCAAGTCGCTGACCGATGCCGACATGCGCCAGTTCATCACCGACTACATCCGCCCGGACAACATGAAGATCCTGGTGGCCGGCGATACCACGATGGCGAAGATCATCCCGCAGTTGAACGCGGTGTTCGGCAACTGGAAGGCGCCGGCGAGCAAGGTGCCGGCCAAGAACATCGGCAAGGTCGCGCCGCCGGAACAGGTGCGCGTGTTCCTGGTCGATCGCCCCGGAGCGCAGCAGAGCCTGATCCTCGCCGGCAGTCTGGCGCCGTCCACCGAGGCGCCCAACAACCTGCAGATCCAGACCATGAACGGCGCCTTCGGCGGCAGCTTCACCTCGCGCCTCAACATGAACCTGCGCGAGGACAAGCACTGGGCCTACGGCGCCTTCAGCTTCCTGCAGAACGCGGTCGGGCAGCGCCCGTTCATGCTCTACGCACCGGTGCAGACCGACAAGACCGCGGCGTCGGTCAGCGAGATGCTGAAAGAGGCGCGCGGGGTGATCGGCGACAAGCCGCTGACCGCGCAGGAGATCAGCAAGATCAAGGTCGGCGACGTGCGCAGCATGCCGGGTCAGTACCAGACCACCCAGGCGGTGATGGGCGCCATGCAGGGCATCGCCCAGTACAACCGCCCGGATGACTACGTGCAGACCCTGAAGTCGCGCATCGAGGCGCAGACCGATGCGTCGGTGGAGGCTGCGGCGAAGGAGATCATCCACCCGGACCAGCTGACCTGGGTGATCGTCGGCGACCTGGCCAAGATCGAGTCGCCGATCCGCGCGCTGAAGCTCGGCACGGTCGAGGTGCTCGACGCCGACGGCAAGCCGGTGGCGGCCAAGCCGGCGAAGTGAGTCGCGCTGCCGCGCCGGCTGAACCGGCGCGGCAAGCGGCGGATGGAGCGAGGGACGCCGGCGCGCCGGCGCGTTACGATGGAGGCCGGACCGTCCTGGTCCGGCCTCTTTTCATGCCCTCAAGACCTGCCGCGGAGCCACCCATGCGCAAGACCCTGTTGTTGCTCGTCCCCATCCTGTTGCTCGGCGCCTGCAGTTGGGGCATCACCCTGGATTCGGCCGGCAAGAACGTGCGCACCGCCTGGAGCGGCGATGTTTCCAGCTGCCGCGAACTGGGCAAGGTCACCGTCTCGGTGATGAACCGCGTCGGTCCGGTCGACCGCAACGACATCAAGGTGCGCGACGAACTGGAAGTGCTCGCGCGCAACGAGGCGGCCAAGATGCACGCCGACACCATCAAGCCGCTGGCCGAACCGGCCGATGGCTCGCAGCCGTGGGGCGCCTACCAGTGCGGCAGCAACCCGGCCAAGCCGGGGGCGGGCCGACCGGCTTCGGCCCAATCGGCCAAGGGCGACGTGCAGACGTTCCCGGTGTCGGGCGGCTGACCCCTTCGACGGTCAATCCATGCTGATCCAGCCGCGTTCTCCCGCAATGCGCAGCGAGGTGCCGAGCACCGCGCTGAGCGACTGGAGGCGCGCGAGGATGCGTTGTGCATCCTCGCCTCGCGCGATCCTGGGGCGACCCCGCGTTTCGTCCTGGCGACTCGCATCGTCGCCCCTCTCGTTGAGCACCACCGGCACCAGTTCGAGCTGACGCATCGAGCCATCGCGCCGATGAAGGTGCGCGATCATGCTTTCCCACACCTCGGCCGGGTAGTAGCCGGGCTCGGTGCGGGAATGAAAGATCAGGCTGCCCATGCCATGGAAAATCGGCACCCCGTGATGAAGCTCGATCCCGTGCAGCAGCGGGGCGCCGTGCGAAAAGAATGCGCCGGCACCGGCTTCGGCGCAGCTCCGCGCGAATTCGCGCGCCCATGGCTGGGTGACGCGCATGTCCCCGCGCCAATCGTGGTTGTGCAGGCAGGCGACGACGAAGGCCGTGCCGGCCGCCGCGCGGATCGACTGAAGGATTCGTTCCACATCGTCCTGGTCGGGTGTGCCGGCTGCGGTCAGACGCAGCTCGTTGATGCCGGCGCCTGAACTTGTTGCCGCCACGCCCGGACGGATCTTGCCGGCCGCCATGGCCACCAGCGCGACACGGCGACCGCGCGCGATGAAGCAGGCGGCACCGCTGGCTTCGGCGAGGTCACTGCCGCTGCCGGCGGTGGCGAAACCGGCATGCTGCGCGGCGCTGCGGGTGGCCAGTACGCCCGCACGGCCGAAATCGCCGGCGTGGTTGTTGGCCAGGGCCAGCATGTCGAAGCCGAACGAGCGCAGGCAGCGCAGGGTGTCGGGGCCCGCGGCATGCAGGAACAGCCCTTGGCGAGTCGGTGCGCCCGACGCGCCAACGCGTATGGGCGTCTCCAGGTCGGTCATGGCGACGTCGCCGCGACGTACCTGGGCGATCACTTCGGCGAGGCCGGGGTAAGGCTCGCGGCAGAGGTCGTGCGCGATCAGCGCCTGTCCGGTGAGGGTGAGGGTCAGCTCGCGGCGTTCGGCCGCGCGCACGGCAACGCCTGGCAACAGCGGCGTCATCGCCAGGGCGGCGAGCAGCCGCCGGCGCTGCAGATTGCACGACTCGACCATGACGCCCCTCGCTCGATCCGGACCCGACAGCCCCAGCTATCCACGTCCACCGGGCCGCTTGCAAGCTTATTCGCGTACCTGCGCATGCCATACCAAAATGGCATGGACGCATTACCGGACTCGATAAGATTGCATATGTTCAGTCCGCGTGAATTACTCGATACCAAGGCAGATGCTCCGGCGAACTGGTCGCCACGCATGGTTTCGGGAGGGGTGATGAACAAGATGGCTGGCAAGGGGGAGTCACGGCGTGTACCGCGCCTGGGTGTGATGATGGTGGCGATTGCGGGCGCGCTGGCGGCGGGCGGAATGCCGGCGACCGCGGATGCGCAGAGCGCCGCGGACACGACGAGCGGCGATGCGAACAAGGCGAAGACGCTGGAAACGGTCAGCGTGGTCGGCTCGCGCATCCGCCGCAAGGACGAGGTGGCGGCCAGCCCGGTGTTTACCATGGAGCGCAACGAGATCGAGGCTACCGGCGTGGTCTCGGTCGGCGAGTTGCTGCAGGAGCTGCCATCGGTAGGTTCCAGCTTCAACTCGACCGGCTCGGGCGGCACCAGCCATGGCTCCCGCTCGTTGAACCTGCGCAACCTGGGCGCCAACCGCTCGCTGGTTCTGGTCAACGGGCGGCGCTGGGTGAACGGAGCCGGTACCCGCGGTTTTCGCGACTTTGTCGACCTGAACACGATTCCGCTGGCCGCGGTCGAGCGGATCGAAGTGCTGCTGGATGGCGCCACCGCCATCTACGGCGCCGACGCGATCGCCGGCGTGGTCAACATCATCACCTTCAGCGAGTTCGACGGGCTGAAGGCCAGCAGCTATGTCGGCCAGACCGACAAGGGCGACGGTTTCACACACAACGAGGATTTCCTCTGGGGCAAGTCCGGCGACTGGGGGTCGGCGCTGGTGTCGGCGACGGTCGCCGGCAGCAACGAGATCCTTGCCGGCCATCGCGACTTCTCGCGCGTGCCGCTGCAAGGGTTGAGCCGAAACACGCCGGCGGGCCGTTTCCGCAACAGCACGCCGGTGGATGGCTTCGGCACCAAGGCGTTCGTGCCGGACGGCAACGGCGGTTTTCGCCTGGACGTGCCGGACACCGACGTCTACAACGACCAGCCTGATACCACCTTGATCGGCCCCCTGGACATGGCTGGCGTGTATGGCCAGTTGCGCTTCCACGTCAGTGATGCGGTGACCTTCGTGACCGAAGGCCTGTACAACACGCGCGAATCGAGCCAGCGCTTCCCGCCGGCAACGCCACGCATCCGCGGCGGCGACGGCATGACGATTCCGGCCGACCACCCGTACAACCCGTTCGGCGTGGACTTCCAGGGCACGGGCACCAAGTTCGAGGTGGTGCGGACGATCACCGAGCTGGGGCCGCGCATCAACACGCAGAACGTTGACACGATGCGTGTGGCGGCCGGATTCGAAGGCGATTTCTCCAATGGCTGGTCGTGGAACAGCTTCTATACGTATGCCCAGAACAAGGCGAAGTGGACCTCGGCCAATCAGATCGATCTGGACAAGGTCGCGCTGGCACTGGGCCCGAACGCCCGCTGCGCGGCCAACGACTGCGTGCCGCTGAACATCTTCGGCACCATCACCCCGGAGATGGCCAACTACATCCGCGCCACTGGCGTCGACCACAACGGCACCAAACAGCACGACTTCACCGCCAACCTCACCGGCGACCTGTTCGAGTTGCCGGCCGGAATGCTGGCGTTCGCCGGTGGCGTCGAGTACCGCAAGGAATCGGGCTACGACCAGCCCAGCCCGTACTTCAATGAAACGCCGCAGTTCATCACCTACAGCCGCAAGACCACCTCGGCGCCGCGCCTGCCGACCGCCGGCTCCTACGATCTGAAAGAGGCCTATGTCGAGTTCAACGTGCCGTTGCTGGCGAACCTTCCGGCGGTCAAGCAACTGGAGCTGTCCGCCGCGACGCGCTACTCGAGCTACAACACGTTCGGCAACACCACCAACAGCAAGCTCGGCCTGGTCTGGCGGCCGTGGAACGACCTGATGCTGCGCACCACCTGGGCGCAGGGCTTTCGTGCGCCCTCGATCAACGAACTCTACGCCGGCCTGCGTCAGACCAACTTGCCGGCGGTTGACCCCTGCAACGGCGGCGGCGCCGGCAAGCCCGGGTGTGCCGGGGTGCCGACCAGCTACGACCAGCGCAACTACTCGGGCGGCTCGATCCTCTCGACCGTGGGCGGCAACCCCGACCTGCGGCCGGAAACCTCGGTCAATCGCAGCAGCGGCTTCATCTACACGCCGGGCTTTGCCAAGGGCCTGACCTGGTCGGTCGACTGGTACGACATCGACCTGAAGGAGGCGATCTCCAGCTTCGGCTCGCAGAACCTGCTCGACCTGTGCGCCAATACCGGTCAACGCTGCAACCTGATCAAGCGCGACACCAGCGGCGAGATCATCAACCTGATCGACGGCCCGATCAACCTGAACCGGCTCAAGGCCAGCGGCGTCGATACGACCATGCGCTACCAGTTGCCGACGATGGCGGCGGGCAATGTCGGGCTGATGTTCAACGCGGCTTACCTCAAAGCGTTCGATCGTTACGACACCTTGCCCAGCGGGGAGGTGCGCGTGGCCAGGCGGGCCGGAAAATCGGACATCGCGCGCGAGAGTTTCCCGCGCTGGAAAGCGAACACCGCCGTGGACTGGTCGCGTGGCCTGTGGTCAGCGAACTGGAGCATGCATTACATCGGCAGCACCGACGAGGGCCCGGCGCCGGGCTATGGCCGGATCCCGGCGCAGATCACCCATGACGTGTGGGGTGCCTATACGCTGCGCTCGCAACTGATGACCTTCACCCTTGGCGTGCAGAACCTGTTCGACAAGGACCCGCCGCTGTCCTATGTCAACGGCGGCGACCTCAACTTCGACATGAGCACCTACAACCCGCGTGGCCGCTTCATCTACGTGAAGGCCACGATCACCCTCTGAGACGGGCACCGGCGGCATCGGCGCGATGCCGCCGACCGCCGGCCTGGGCCGCCGCGGGAGCGGGCGCCGGCGACCCGCTCAACCACATGGATCTTCCCAGCATGGCCAACCGTCCCGTCACCGATGGCAAACCTGCACAGCGGCCCCGTCGCAAGATCGACGTGCACCCGGTGCTGATGCTGGTGTCCGTGCTGTTGCTGTGCGCGGTGCTCACCTACGTCCTGGACTCCGGCGCGTTCCAGCGCGTCGATGGGCGGGTGGTGCCGGGGACCTACTCGGTGATCCCGAAATCGTTCGACTGGTGGCACCTGCTTGGCCTGGGCGCGGCCGGCGAGCAGGCGCGCCCGGCCGGCGTCATCACGGTGCTCGAATCCATCCCGCTGGGACTGGTGCGAAACGCCTCGCTGATCTTCATGGTGATGTTCGTCGGCGGCCTGTTCGGCGTGTTCAAGCAGACCGGTGCGCTGGATGCCGGCCTCGACCAGCTGGTGCATCGCTCGCGCGGGAATGTCTACCTGCTGGCGCCGGTGCTGATGGGTGCGCTGGCGGCGGGCAGCTCGTTCCTGGGCCTGATTTCGGAGTATCTGGTGGTGTTGCCGGTCTTGCTGTCGATGGCCGAGCGGCTGCGCCTGAGTCCGCTGTACGCGGTGGCGATGCTGCTGATCGCGGCCAAGCTGGGCTACATCGCCTCGGTCAGCAATCCGGTGGTACTGCCGATCGCGCAAGGCATCGTGCAGGTGCCGATCTTCAGCGGTTTCGGCATGCGCCTGGCGGTGCTGGCGGTGTTCCTGCCGATCGGCATCGCCTATCTGCTGTACCGCATCCGCCGCAGCGGTTTCACCAAGGCGGATTTCGCGCCTGCCGCGGGATCGCTCTCCGGGCGGCACCTGGGCGTGCTGCTGCTGCTGGGCCTGGCGATCGTGCTGATGGTCTACGCCGGACGCACCTGGAGCTGGCATTACAACGAGCTCAGCGCGTTCTACCTGGCGGTGACCGCGGGACTTGCCATGATCGGAGGGCTGAGTGCGCGGGTCAGCGCGGATGCCTTCATCGATGGCATCAAGGGCATGATCCTGCCCTCGCTGCTGATCGGCCTGGCCGGCGCCATCCACGTGCTGCTGCAGGAGGCGAATATCCTCGACACCGTGGTCAACGCCATGGCCGGCCTGATCCACGGCCAGTCGTCGTGGATCGCCTCGCTGGCCATCATGTTCACCGAGGCGGGGCTGGATGTGCTGATTCCCTCGACCTCGGCCAAGGCCGCAATCAGCATTCCGATCCTGTGGCCGATCGGCCAGCTGTCGGGGCTGCAAGGCAACTCGGTGGTGCTGGCCTACTTGTTTGGCAACGGCCTGATGGCGACGGTCAGTCCCACCTCGGGGCTGATGCTGGCGATGCTGGCGATGGCGAAGGTGCACTACGGCGCGTGGGTGCGCTTCATGCTGCCGCTGACCCTGGTGCTGACGGTGGTGGCGACGGCATTCCTGCTGGTCGCCACGCGGATCGGTTACTGAGCATGGCGATCGGTGAGGGCATGGAGCAAACGCGGGCGGACACCGCCGACGCAGCGGCCGCAGGCCTGCAGCCGGGCCCGTACCCGGTACGCCTGCGCCCGGACGTGATGGTGACGATGCGCGATGGCGTGCAGTTGGCGGTCGATCTGTATCTGCCGGACGGCGCCAGCGGGTCGCGTTGGCCTTGCCTGCTCGAACGCACGCCCTACGACAAGGCGGGCACCGCGCAGTCGGATGTCGTGGCCGGGTATCCACTGCCCTTGTCGAAACCGCAGATCGCGCGGTGGTTTGCCAGCCACGGCTTCGTGGTGGCGATGCAGGATTGTCGCGGTCGCTACCGTTCGCAAGGCGTGTTCACCAAGTACACCAACGAGGCCGTTGACGGTGTCGACACCCTCGCCTGGCTGGCGGCGCAGTCGTGGAGCGATGGCCGCGTGATCACCCAGGGCCTGTCCTATTGCGCGCACGTGCAGACAGCGCTGGGCAGCCTGGCGCCCGCGGCGCTGAGCGCCCAGTTCGTCGACTCCGGCGGCTTCTCCAACGCGTACCACGGCGGCATCCGGCAGGGTGGTGCGTTCGAACTCAAGCAGGCGACCTGGGCCTTGAAGCACGCCTTGCTGAGCCCGCTGACGCAGCAGGATTCCAGCCGCAAGGCAGCATTGCAGGCGCAGGACATTCGCGCCTGGTTTCGGCGCATGCCGTGGGCGCGCGGCGACTCGCCGGTCAGTGCGGCACCGGAATACGAGGACTACCTGTTCGAGCAATGGGAGCACGGCGATTTCGGCCCCTACTGGCAACAGGTCGAGTTGTGCGGTGAGCGCCATTACGACACCTACGCCGACGTGCCGATGGTGCACATGTCCAGCTGGTACGACCCCTACGTGCGCACCGCCACCGACAATTACCTCGGCCTGTCGCGGCGCAAGCATGCTCCGGTGCACCTGGTGATGGGGCCGTGGATTCATGGCCGGCGCTCGCAGACGTTCGCCGGCGATGTCGATTTCGGCGAGCAGGCGACACTGGATGCGGCGTTCGGCCACTCGTTCTACGAGCTGCGTCGCGCCTGGTACGACCATCTGCTGGGGCGACAGGCCGACAACCCGTTCGCGCGCGGTCGCGTGTCGATCTTCCTGATGGGCGGCGGCAGCGGCCGGCGCAACGCCGAGGGCCGGCTGGAGCACGGCGGGCGCTGGTTGCATGCCGACGACTGGCCCTTGCCCGGCACCACCAGCCAGGCGTGGCACCTGCATGCCGATGGCCGGCTCGACGCCACGCCGCCAGCGGAGCGGTTCGCGGCGCTGGACTATGTCTACGATCCCGCGCGACCGGTGCCGACCATCGGCGGCACCATCACCTCGGCCGAGGGGGTGATGCCACCGGGCGCCTTCGACCAGCGCGACGACGCCCGCTTCTTCGGCTGCGCCGGCACGGGTCGCGACATCGGCGAGCGCGACGATGTGTTGTGTTTTCGCAGCGCGCCGCTGGCGCGCGCGGTCGATATCGCCGGGCCCATCCGCGTGAGGCTGTTCGTTTCCTCCGATTGCCGGGATACCGACATCACGATCAAGCTGATCGACGAGTACCCGCCCCATGCCGACTACCCGCACGGTTTCGCGATGAACCTCAGCGATGGCATCCTGCGTTTGCGCTATCGCGATTCCTGGCAGCAGCCGCGCTGGCTGGTGCCGGGCGAGGTGGTCGAGGTGGAGGTGGAGGCCTTCGCCACTGCCAACCATTTCGCGGTGGGCCATCGGATCCGGCTGGACGTGTCCAGCAGCAACTATCCGCATTTCGACCTCAATCCGAACACCGATACGGCGCCCGGTCGCTGGCGCGAATCCAGGCCGGCGCACAATCGCGTGCATCTGGATCGCGCACACCCGTCGCGACTGCTGTTGCCGGTGTTGCCAGTGGCGTCGCCCGCTTGATCGTGTACGTTGTTCGGCAGCCCATTCACTGCCGCCACGTGGCGCTCCGCCCATGAAGCTCGACAACCTCAAGGCGCTGGAAGCCTTTCGCGAAATCATCCGGCTCGGTTCGGCCACCGCCGCCGGGCGCAGCCTGAGCTTGAGCCAGCCCGCGGTGAGCCGCCTGCTGGGGCAGTTCGAGACCGAACTGGGCTTCAAGTTGTTCCACCGCAGCAAGGGGCGGCTGCTGCCCACTTCGCAGGCGCTGCTGCTGTTCGAGGAGGTGGATCTGGCGCTGCAAGGTGTCGAGCGGATCAATGTGCTGGCCCAGGACATCCGCCAGACCAATGCCGGGCAACTGCGCGTGGTGGCGCCGCCGAGTTTCGCCGAGGGGCCGCTGGTGAAGCTGGTCGCTTCGTTCCTGAGCCTGCATCCCAATATCCACATCAATGTCGATTCGCGCACCCGGCCGACGGTGATGAACCTGGTTGCCACGCGCACCGCCGATTGCGGTTTCGGCAAGCTGCCGCTGGATCATCCCGGCATCCGCCTGCGGCCGCTGATCAGCAGCCCCACGGTTTGCGTGCTGCCGCCGGCGCACCGGCTGTCGGCGGGCAAGCGCCCGATCGGCGCCAGGGATCTTGCCGGCGAACCGCTGATCCTGGTCGGCCATCGCGGCGGCGACACCCGCATGCGGATCGACCAGGCCTTCCAGCAGGCGGGGGTGCGCCAGACGGTGCGGCTGGAAGCCCACAACGTGGGCGCGGCCTGTGCGCTGGCGGCCGAAGGCGTCGGTATCGCGATCGTCAACGAGCTGCTGTCGCGCCATTCGTTGTGGACCGGCGTGCGCATTCGTCGCTTCGCGCCGACGATCGAGCAGGAGTACGTGTTCATGTCGTCCGCCAACGTGCGCGAGACATCCTTGACCGAGGCGTTCTACGAACACTGCCGCGCGTCGCTGGGACGCAGGCGCAGCGGGTCACCGCCGCCACGGCGAGGCTGACAGGGGCGGGCGCCAGCAAGCGCCGCCGCGGCGGTGCCAGGTGGATGGTGGCTTGTCACGGGTTGATCCGATGGTCGCCGGCGCTTGCCACGATGCGGCCGGCGCGACGGCAGCCCCGCCATGGGAATACCGGCAGCCGCCGGCGGAAATCCCCGCCTTGGCCGAGGCGCGCCCGCCACCGCGAGCGCTCAGCGACAGTCGGCAGCAGGTGCTGGTGCTGCCCTGACTCCCTCGGCGCCGGTGCGGGTCGCGCAGGGACCGGCCGGCGCGCGGAACGGTCCGGCCATGGTTCGCCGCAGGCAATTCCCGCCGGACGGGTCGTAGTGCGCGGCATGGTTTGCGATGATGGAGGAATGATTGCGCGCAAGACCCTGATGACAACACCTATCCGCCTGGCTCGACGCCTGGTGTCGCTGCCGCGACGCAAGGGCAATCCGCGCACAGCCTTGCCGGCGTTTGCGGTGGATGCGGCGGCGATCAGCTGCCTGTCCGATCCGGCGGCGTTCCGGCAAACCCTGCTGACGCTGATCGCGCAGGCTGCCCGGCGCATCGTGATCGTGACCTTGTACCTGCAGGACGACGATGGCGGTCGCGAGATATTGGCGGCGCTTTACGCGGCCAAGGCGCGCCGGCCCGAGCTGGACATCGCGGTGTTCGTCGACTGGCACCGCGCGCAGCGCGGGCTGATCGGCAAACACAAGAGCGCGGGCAACGCCGGCATGTACCGCGAATGGGCGCAGCGGCTGGGCGATGGCGTGCCGATCTACGGCGTGCCGGTGCAGAACCGCGAGTTGTTTGGCGTGCTGCACCTGAAGGGCTTCGTGATCGACGACGCGGTGTTGTACAGCGGCGCCAGTCTCAACGACGTCTACCTGGCGCGACACGATCGCTACCGACTCGATCGCTACCACCTGCTGCGGCATGCGGGCCTGGCCGACGCGATGGCCGGCTTCGTCGCGAACCGGCTCGCCGGCAGTGGCGCGGTGCGGCAGTTGAACGTGGCTGAGGTGCCGAGCACGCGCAGCCTGCAGCCGCAGATCCGCCGCTTGCGCGGGCAGTTGCAGCAGGCGCGGTACGAAGTGATCCCGGCGCTGCCGAATGCGGACCAGGTGGCGGTGACTCCGCTGCTGGGTTTTGGCCGCAGCGGCAACCAGCTCGACGCGGTGCTGCTGGCGCTGCTCCGGGAGGCGCGCGAGCGGGTGATCCTGCTGACGCCGTACTTCAACCTGCCACGTCCGGTACGGTTGGTGCTCGGCCAGTTGCTGCGGCGCGGCTGCCGCATCGACATCATGGTCGGCGACAAGGTGGCCAACGATTTCTACATACCGCCGGAGCAACCGTTCAAGACCATCGGCCTGCTGCCGTACCTGTACGAGAACAATCTGCGCCGCTTTGCGCGCGCGCACCGTGCGCAGATCGAGGCCGGCCGGTTGCGGCTGCACCTGTGGCGCGACGGCGACAACAGCTACCACCTGAAAGGCCTGTTCGTGGATGACGACGTGGCCGTGCTGACCGGCCACAACCTCAACCCGCGTGCATGGTCGCTGGATCTGGAAAACGGCCTGCTGCTGCGCGACCCGGCGAAACGGCTGCACGCGCAGCACGAGGCGGAATGGGCGGCACTGCGCCGGCACGCCGTGCAGCTGGCCGATTACCGCGCGCTGGAAAGCCCGCGCCAGTACCCGCCCGAAGTGCGTCGGCTGCTGCGCCGCTTGAACCGCACGCAACTCGCCCGCCTGGTCAATCGCCTGCTGTAGGGCGGGGCCGCCTATCGGTTCGAGGCGAGCCGGTTCAGCCGCATGTCCAGCCAGTTGGCGACGTTGCCCCATTCCTCGGCGAGGATGCTGAAGCACACCGTGTCGCGCAGGCTGCCGTCGGTGCGGCGGCGGTGCGCGCGCAGCACGCCTTCGCGTTGCGCGCCGAGGCGCTCGATCGCGCGCTGCGAATCCTCGTTCAGCACGTCGGTGTGGAACGCGACGGCCGCGCAGCCCAGGGTCTCGAACGCATGCTCAAGCAGCAACCGCTTGCAGGCGGTGTTGAGGTGGCTCTTCTGCCAGCGTTTCGCGTACCAGGTGTAGCCGATGGCCAGGCGCGGCACGGCGGCGTCGATCTCGTAATAGCGCGTGCTGCCGACGATGTCGCCGCCGTGCGCCTCGCGCACGGCGAACGGCAGCATGTGGCCTTCGCGCTGGCCTTGCAGCGCCTTCGCCACGTAATCGCCCGCCTGGCCCGGTGGCGGCACGCTGGTGACGGCGAGGTTCCACAGCTCGCCGTCGGCGGCGGCGGTTTCCAGCGCGGGCGCGTGTTCCGGCGTCAGCGGCTCCAGCACGACGTACTCGTCGTGCAGGCGGATCGGGGCGAACAGGGTCATGGGCTCAGGCGTCGAGGTCGGGGATCAGCTTGCTTTCCAGCCGCGCGATATGGTCCTTCAGCAGCAGCTTGCGCTTCTTGAGCCGGGTCAGCTGCAGTTCGTCGCGGCCGATGGCGTGGGCCAGTTCGTCGATCGCCACGTCGAGATCGCGATGTTCCAGCTTGAGCTCGGCAAGCAGGTGGGCGATTTCGGCGTGATCCTGGATCGGCATGGGAATGGCCAAACGTGTGACGTACCGCCCATTTTAGCGCGCTGGTGGCGCTGCGCCAGCGGTAATCGCCACGGATCACGCGGCGGCTCCGCGCGCTGCCGTGGGCGGCGGTTGCGGCCCGCCCGCCGCTGCGGTGGCCGGCCGGCTCTTGCTATAGTCGGCGGTGTTTCGCGCCGTTCTCCCGTGCGTCGCGCCGCCATGCCGGAGAAAGCCGTCCATCGACGGCCCCGGCGCGTGCCTTCCCCACCCATCGAGTACCGATCGTGTCCTTCTTTGCCCCCGTTGAAATGGCCCCTGGCGATCCGATCCTGGGCCTCACCGAAACCTATCTGGCGGACGCGCGGCCGCACAAGATCAACCTCGGCGTGGGCATCTACGTGGACGAGCAGGGGCGCATTCCGCTGCTGCCCACCGTGCACGAGGTGGAGCTGGCGCTGGCTGCGGCGGCGAAGCCGCGCGGCTACCTGCCGATCGACGGCCTCGCCGCGTACAACCGGCTGACCCAGCAGCTGGTGTTCGGCGAACGGTCGCCGCTGCTGGCGGCCGGCCGCGTGGCCACCGCGCAGACCATCGGCGGCAGCGCCGCGCTGCGCGTGGCGGCGGACCTGCTCAGGCAGGTGGCCGGTGCAAACGCGAAGGTCGCGATCAGCAACCCCAGCTGGGGCAACCATCACGTGGTGTTCCGCACCGCCGGCTTCGAACTGCTGGAGTACCGCTACTACGACGCGGCCAGCCACGGCCTGGATTTCGCCGGCATGCTGGAAGATCTGGGCCGGATGGAACCCGGCACCGTGGTGCTGCTGCATGCGTGCTGCCACAACCCCACCGGCGTGGATCTGGATGCCGCGCAGTGGGCGCAACTGGTCGAATTGCTGCGCGAGCGCAAGCTGCTGCCGTTCGTCGACATGGCCTATCAGGGTTTCGACCGCGGCACCGAACAGGATGCCACCGCGGTGCGCGTGCTGGCGGACTCCGGCATCGAGGCGTTCGTGGTCGCCAACTCGTACTCCAAGTCGTTCTCGCTGTACGGCGAGCGCGTGGGCGCGCTGTCGATGGTCGGCGCCGATCGCGACGAGGCGGCGCGGCTGCAGTCGAAGATCAAGCAGGTGATCCGCACGATCTATTCCAGCCCGTCCACCCACGGCGCCGCGCTGGTCGCCGGCGTGCTCGGCAGCGCCGAGCTGCGCGCGCGCTGGGAGCAGGAGCTGGGCGGCATGCGTTCGCGCATCCACGCCATGCGCGCCGGCTTCGTCGAGAAGCTGGCCGCGCTCGGCGCGCCGGATTTCGGCTTCATCAACAAGCAGGCCGGCATGTTCTCCTACTCCGGCCTGAGCAAGGCGCAGGTGCGCCGGCTGCGCGACGAGTACGCGATCTACGCGCTCGACAGCGGGCGCATTTGCGTGGCCGCGTTGAACCACGCCAACCTCGACACGGTGGCGGCGGCGGTGGCTGCCGTCTGCCGCTGATACCCATGACCATCGTCCCGGCGAAAGCCGGGATCCAGTGCCGTTGACCACGTCGAGGCGCTGGATCCCGGCTTTCGTCGGAACGACGGCGAAACTACCTGTTTCCCGCAACACTGACCCGGATACCGAATGTTCTTCCGCAACCTCACCCTGTTCCGTTTTTCCCCCGCCGTCGCCACCGATCTCGACCGCCTCGATGAGGCCTTGGCCGAGCATCGGCTGCGCCCCTGCGGTCCGCTGGAGATGTTCACCAAGGGCTTCGTGCCGCCGGTCGGCCGCGGCGAGGGCGAGCCGCTCACCCATGCGGTGAAGCAGTCCACCCTGTTCACCGTCGGCGGCGAGGACAAGCTGCTGCCCGCCGCCGTCATCAATGACGAGCTGCAGCGCAAGGTGCGGAAGATCGCCGAGGAGGAAGGCCGCAAGGTCGGCGGCCGCGAGCGCAAGCGGATCAAGGAGGACCTGCTCAACGAGCTGCTGCCGCGCGCGTTCGTGCGGCAGTCGCGCATGTCCGCCTACGTCGACAAGAAGCATGGCTGGCTGGTGCTGGACACCTCCAGCCGCAAGTCGGCCGAGACCGCGCTGAGCCAGGTGCGCGAGGCGCTGGGCAGCTTCCCGGCGGTGCCGCTGGCGCCGGAAGAGGGCCCGCGCGTGCTGATGACCGACTGGCTGGCCACCGGCAACCTGCCGGCCGGGCTGGCGCTGGGCGACGAATGCGAACTGCGCGATCCGGCCACCGCCACCGGCGCCATCGCGCGCTGCCGCCGGCAGGACCTGGACGCCGAGGAGGTCAAGGAGCATCTGCGCAACGGCAAGCAGGTGTTCCTGCTGGGGCTGACCTTCGACGACCGCATCAGCTTCGTGCTGGGCGAGGACCTGGTCATCCGCAAGCTGAAGTTCCTCGACGTGGTGATGGACGAGCTGGGCGACAGCCAGCAGGACGCCCACGCCGAAATGGACGCCAGCTTCGCCCTGCTGACGCTGGAACTGGCGCGGTTGCTGGCGAAACTGGAGGAGTGGTTCGGTCTGCCGCGTCCCACTGACGGCTGAGATTTGGCCCCGGCCGGGGCGGCCCACCGGCATGACGCCCGGCCCTTGCGCCGGAGCGCCGGCTTGCCGGCATACTGTCTGTCCGGACTCGCCACGCCGACCGCGCATGGCGTACCGGATGGACGGCAGGACATGACGCAGCATCTCGAAGGCGACTGGCTGGAACTGGCGATGGAAGGCGGCAACACCATCCGGGTGTTGAAGGCTGCCCATCCGCGTGCGCGGCGCTTGCGCCTCACCGTCACGCCCAAGGGCGCGCGGGTGTCGTACCCGCGCGGCACGCATCCGGCCCAGGTCAGCGCGTTCCTGCGCAGCCACGCACACTGGCTGGAGCAGAAGCTCGATGAGCTGAACCTGATCGTCAAGCCGCTGCCGCCGCTGCGCATCGGCCATGCCTGCCACTTTCCGCTGCGCGGCGAACTGGCGGAACTGGACTGGTCCGAGGGCGCCTATCCGAAGATCGAGGCGCATGCGCGCGGCCTGACCCTGGTGGTGCCGCGCCCGCACAGCCGCGCCTTGCCGATCGCCCGCGGCCTGCTCGCCTCTCATCTGGAGTTGCTGATCCGTCGCGACGTGTCGCGCTGGATGGCCGTCCACGTGCCGCAACTGGGCCTGGCGCCGACCTCGCTGCGCATCCGTCCGATGAAGAGCCTGTGGGGCAGCCTGGACACGCGCGACCGCATCAATCTCGACCTCGCGCTGGCGCTGGCACCGGCGGCGGCGTTGCGCTACGTGCTGGTCCACGAGCTGTGCCACCTGCGCGTGCGCAACCACTCGCCGCGCTTCTGGGCGCTGGTGGAAACGCTCTATCCCGACTGGCGCGAACAACGCGACTGGCTGCGCCAGCACGGCGCCATCCTCAAGGCCGAACTCGACCGGCTGGTCGCCGACGTGGCCGATTGAGCGGCGCGGCGCCGGCTCAGGCGTCGGCTTTCTTCCAGCTTTGCGGTGTCTCGCTGGTGACCATCGCCACGCTGGAGCGCGCCGGATCCAGCGCGCGCACTTCCAGCGTCAGGCCGAAGGCGAGGCAGGGGTTTTCCGCGGCGATCGCGGCGGCCTCCTCCAGCGTGTCGGCCACGATGAACCAGTAGCCGCCGATCAGCTCCTTGGATTCGCTGAAGGGCCCGTCGGTGATGGCAGTCCGGGAGATCAGCTTGCCGCGGTTCGCCAGGCGGCTGCCCGGCTTGAGTCGCCCCTGCGCCAGGCCTTCTTCGTACCAGGCGTAGAAGCGGTCGATGGTGTCCTGCACGGCGTCCTTGTCGGCGCCTTCGTCCCATTGTCCGCGCGAGATCAGCAGGTACTCGTTCATGGGCATGGAACCTGGCCTCTCGGTAGGGGCGCGGTGCCGCGCCGGTCAGACTGCCTTGCGCGGCTGGCGCACGTAGCGGGTGCGCAGCAGGATGTCCCACAGCGGCGTGGTGACGCCGAAGTTGGTGTCCGGATGGTAGTGGTGCACGTGGTGGGCGCCGGCCCAGCGGCGCAGCAGCGGCTGCTTGAAGCGCACGTGGTGGATGATGAAGTGGACCAGGCCGTAGACGATGTAACCGAGCGTGATCGAGCCGGCCAGCAGCAGCGCGAAGCCGAACGGCATCAGCACGACCAGCACCGCGGTGAGCGCAATCAGCACCATCGCCGGCAGGAAGAACGGCAGCGAGTCGTAGCCGAGCGGGCGCTCGTGGTGCATGCGGTGGCCCTGCTCGAACAGCGGGATGCGGGTGTGGAACATCCAGCGGTGGAAGAAGTACTCGATGAAGCTGAAGGCGAACAGGCCCAGCGCGATCGCGCCCGCGGCCAGCCAGGGGCCGCCGTCGAGATGGCGCCAGCCGACGGCCAGCAGCCATGCGCCCAGCGCCGTGTCCAGCACCAGCTCGGTCCAGTAGTTGGTCCGCGTGGTGGACATCCGCGCAATCGCGTCCACGCCTGAATGCATGAGGTTTCGCATCATCGCTGCACGTTCTTCCCTGGCGCGCTGCCGGTTTGCAGGCCCATATCCCCATTCTCCCACGTTGGCAACAACAAACCACGTTACTTTTGTCGGTCACGGCTGAGCGCAGCCTGAGCGGCTTGGTTCGCGCCGCCTGCGTCAGTGGGAGAGCGCGAAACCGGTGAGTATCTGTGCAGTGGTGTCCGGCTTCTCCAGCATCGGCATGTGATTGCACCCGCTGATGGTGCTGGTGCTGATCGCACTGGCCGCGGTCAACCCGTTGCGCAGGCTGTCCAGCGCCGAGATGTCGGTGATCCTGTCGTCGTGGCACCACACGCCCAGCACCGGCATGGTCAGCCGGCCCAGCCGCTGCTGCAACGCCAGCGGCTGCGCGTGCACGGCCTGGAACGTGCGCTGGATGAAGTCGTGGTCGCGCCGGTTGCGCTCGACCAGCACGTCGACGAAGCGGCCGGGCAGGCCGGGCGGCTGCGCAAACTCCAGCGCGGTCAGTCGCGCGTAACCGGCGCGGTCGTCGAACAGGTACGGGTTGTGGCCGGCGCGCAGTTGGCGGGCAAAGTCGTTCTCGCCGGCCTTGAGGCCAAACGCGTCGAGCAGGGCCAGCCCGGCCACGTGCTGCGGCTGGTCGGCGGCGTACGCGGCGGCGATCGCCGCGCCGGTATCGTGGCCCGCCAGCATGAAGCGCGGCAGCCGCAGCGCCTGCACGAAGTCCGCCAGCCGCGCGGCCTGCGCCTCGATGTCGTAGTTGCCCTGCGGCGAGCGCGAGGATTCGCCCCAACCGGGCAGGTCGGGGATGACCAGGTGGAAGTGCGCGCTCAGCAACGCCGCCACCGGCAGCCAGACGTCCTTGTCGCCGCCAAAACCGTGCAGCAGCACGATGGTCGGGCCTTCGCCGCCTTCGTAGTACGACCAGCGGGTGTCGCCGACCTGCACGCTGTGGGATTCCAGCCTGGCCGCCATCGCCTCGCGCAGGTGCCCGGCGCGCATCAGCCACTGCGGCGCGAACAGGTAGCTGCCGCCCAGCACGATGGCCAGCAGCGCCACCAGCCAGGCGAGAAATTTAAGCCGTCGCCGCAGCATGCGCTTCCACAGCGGCGTGGCCGCGCCGGTGGCCGGGGTCGGGCTCACTCGGACTTGTCCGCCTGCTTCGGCTGCTTCGCCTTGGCGAAGATGCCCTCCACCACCTGCTGGGTCAGCGGGTGGTAGCCGGCCTTGGCCTTGGCGTAGACCTGCTCGGCGAAGGCGAGTCCCTCCGGTGTCTTCACCAGCGCCTTGTACAGCGGGGTGGTGAGGTAGATGCGGCCGATCCGGGTCATGTGCTCGGCGGCGGCATCCCACACCGCCTTGTCACCGGCGGCGATCGCGTGGCTGTACCAGCGCATGCCGATCTCGGCGTTCGGCGTGCCGGTGAGGTGCCAGGCGGCGTCCAGCTCGCGCATCTTGTCCAGCGCCGGCGCGTCGGGCAGGCGGTCGAGGAAGTACATCCATTCCTGCGTGTTCCAGCCCTTGGCGTCGAGCTTGTCGGCGGCCAGCGTACCGGCGAGGAACTCGGTGCGCTCCCTGTCGATCGCATCGAAGCGCGGCGATTCCGGCAGCGGCGCGTCCTTGGGGATGCCGCTGCCATAGACCCACTCGCGCACCTCGGCCCAGCTCATCTTGCCGGGGTACTTCTCGATCAGGTTCGGCTTCATGTAGTCGAGCATCTGCTCGGTGGTGATGCTGTGCCAGGCGAAGTGGGCGAAGTAGCCCTTCAGGTAGGCGTCGAAATCTTCGCGGCCGAAGCGCTGCTCCAGCGTGCGCAGGAACCACGAGCCCTTGTCGTAGGCCACGTCGGACAGCGAGTCGTCGGCGCCCACGCCGCGCGGGTCCGGCGCCAGCTTCTGCGCGTTCTCGGCCATGCCGCCGATGCTCTTCTGCAGCGCGCGCGCCGACAGCAAGGCCTCCTCGTCGGCCTGGCTCTTGCCGTACACCGCCTCGGTGATGCGGCCCTGCACGTAGGTGGTGAAACCCTCGTTGAGCCAGATGTCGCGCCACGCCGCGGCGGTGACCAGGTTGCCCGACCATGAGTGCGCCAGCTCGTGCGACACCAGCGAGACCAGGCTCTTGTCGCCAACCAGCACGGTCGGCGTGGCGAAGGTCATGTTCGGATTTTCCATGCCGCCGAACGGGAACGACGGCGGCAGCACCAGGATGTTGTAGCGGCCCCAGGCGTACGGGCCGTACAGCTTTTCGGTGGCCTCGATCAGTTTCTCGGTGTCCTCGAACTCGTGCGCGGCCTTGGCCACCACCGAGGGTTCCGCGTAGACGGCCGAGCGCGGCCCGGTTTCCTTCACCGCGATGTCGCCGGCGGCAATCGCCAGCAGGTAGGACGGGATCGGATGCGGCTGGTCGAAGCGGAAGTCGCCGTCCAGCGGATGCTGCGCGTCGTTGAGCGCGCTCATCACCACGCGGATGTTCTTCGGCGCGCTGACGTGCGCGTCGTAGGTGAAGCGGATCGCCGGCGAATCCTGCAGCGGCACCCACGAGCGCGCATGGATCGATTCGGACTGCGAGAACATGAACGGCGCCTGCTTGTCCTTGGTCTGCGCCGGGGTCAGCCACTGCAGGCCCGACGCGGTGGGCGCCGTGCGGTAGACGATGCGCACCTGCGCCGGGTGCTTCGGCGCGGCGATGGTGAGCTTGCTGCCCAGCTCCTTGTCGCGCGGCGCCAGCGCATATTTCAGCGGCGTGGCCTTGCCGTCGGCCGCCAGCGCCTCGACCTTGGCGATCTTCAGGTCGCGCGTGTCCAGCACCAGCGATTGCGCCTGCGGATTGCGCCAATCCAGCTTCAGCGTCGCCTCGCCCGCGAGTTGCTGGTGCGGGAAGTCGATGTCGAGGTCGAGATCCAGATGCGTCACCCGCACCTGGTCGGGCTGGGCGTAGGAGTTCGGGTCGTTGGCCTGGGCGGCCACCGGCAACAGCAGCGTACCGAAGGCAAGTAGCGGGAACAGACGCATGGGCGGGAGGTCTCTCGGGCCGGGAAACTCCGAGTATGCCACCGCCCCGGCGGGTGTCGCCTGTGACAGAAGCTCAGGGCAGCTCGCGCACCGAATGCGGGTCGCTCGCGTAGGGATGCATGGTGGCGAGAAAGCCCGGCTGCGCCGCCACCCGGGCGATCCAGGCGCGGATCGCGGGATATCCGTCCAGCGCGAAGCCCGCCTCGTCGGCGCGGCTGCCATAGGCAAACAGCGCGATGTCGGCGATGGTGTAACGGTCGCCGGCGATGAAGTCGCGCGCCGACAGCTCGCGCTCCAGGATCTCCAGCGTGCGCGCCGCGGCCTGGCGCTTGGCTTCGACCAGCGCGGGCGGACGGCGCACCAGCTTGCCGGTCAGCGTCCAGTGGCGCAGCGCGCCGAGCACCGACTCCACCCGCTCCTGCTCGAAATGCAGCCACTGCTGCACCTTGGCGCGGCCGAACGCATCACCCGGCACGTACGGCGTGCCGTCAGCCAGGTACATCAGGATCGCGTTCGATTCCGCCAGCGTGCGGCCGTCGTCCAGCTCGATCGCCGGCACCGTGCCGGTCGGGCTGACGCGCAGGTAGCTTTCGCTGCGCCCCTCGCCCTCGAAGATGCTGACCTCCAGCGTGCGATACGGCCGGCCGAGATGATGCAGCAGCTGGCGCACTTTCCAGGCGTTCTGCGAAGGCAGGTAGTCGTAGAGGGTCAGCATCGGCAACTCCATCGAGGTGAGGCGCGCATTCTGGCGTCACCGCGCCGGGCGCGCCATCCGCTTCTTGCGCCGACGCGGTTCCGGTCCGAAACGGCCTGTCGTCAGCAGTACCGATCGGCCAGCGCGTCAGTGGCCTCGACCAGGCGGTCGACGATGGCCGGGTCGGCCGCGCTGTGGCCGGCGAGCACGAAGTGCAGGGTCGCTTCGGGCCAGGCCTGGGCGAGGTCCCAGGCGCTGACGGCGGGGCAGATGATGTCGTAGCGGCCGTGCACGATGGTGGCCGGCAGGTGGCGGATGCGCGGCACGTCGCGCAGCAGCTGGTCCGGTTCGAGGAACAGCGCGTGACGGAAGTAGTGGGCTTCCATCAGCGCCAGGCTGACTGCGTGATGCGGGTCTTCGAAGATGCCGCCGGCGTCGGGGTCGTGCACCAGGGTGGTGCTGCCGCCTTCCCACGCGCTCCACGCCTGCGCTGCGGCGAGGCGGGTGGCTTCGTCGGTGCTGTTCAGGCGCTGCCAGTAGGCGTCCAGCATCTCGCCGCGTTCGTCGCTCGGGATGAAATCGCGGAAGCGCGCCCAGCGTTCGGGGAAGATCTGCCGTGCGCCGCCATCGACTTCGTTGAACCAGCGCAATTCCTGCGGCCGGCCGAGGAAGATGCCGCGCAGCACGATGCCCAGGCAGTGCTGCGGGTGGGCCTGGCTGTACGCCAGCGCCAGGGTCGAACCCCAGGAGCCGCCGAACACCACCCAGTGCTCGATGCCCAGGAAGGCGCGGATGCGCTCGATGTCGGCGACCAGGTGCGTGGTGGTGTTGTCGGTGAGTTCGGCGAACGGGGTGGACTGCCCGCAGCCGCGCTGGTCGAACAGCACGATGCGGTAGCGCGCCGGATCGAAGAAGCGACGGTGATAGGTCGACAGGCCGGCGCCCGGTCCGCCGTGCAGGAAGATCACCGGCAGGCCCAGCGGGTTGCCGCACTCCTCCACGTGCAGCGTGTGCAGCGCATCCACGGGGAGGCGATGGGTCTGGTACGGCTCGATCTCCGGGTACAGTTCGCGCATGGTCGGTGTTTCCTGCGGGGGTCAGGCGCTGGCGAACTGCAGCGCGGCGGTGAGGTCGCCCGGCGGCGGGCCGCCGGCGGCGATCATCGATGCATCGCGCAGCTTCAGTCCGGGCAGCAGCTTGAGGTCGAAACGGCGGGTGAGGAAACGCAGGATCGAGCCGGTGTCGTAGATCGTGTGGTCGACGAAGCCCCGCTTCGCGTGTGGCGAGATCACCAGCGCCGGCACGCGCGTGCCCGGGCCCCAGCGATCGCCTTTCGGCGGCGCCACGTGATCCCACCAGCCGCCGTTCTCGTCCACCGTGAGCACCACCAGCATGTTCGGCCACTGCGGACTGCGCTGCAGCGCCTCGACCACTTGCGCCAGGTGCTCGTCGCCGGCATCGAGGCTGGCGTAGCCGGCGTGCATGTTGAGATTGCCTTGCGGCTTGTAGAACGTCACCGGCGGCAATTGGCCGGCTTCGACCGCGGCAATGAAATGGTTGCTGTCGGCGCGGCTGCCGGTGCCGGCGTCGCGCAGATGCTGCGCACGCGCCGCCGTGCCCGGGGCGAACTGGCGGAAGTAGTTGAGCGGCTGGTGGTGCGGCTGGAAATCCGGCACCTGCGGAAACTCGTTGTGGTCGCCTTCGCCCTTGCCGTCGAGCGCCAGCTGCCAGGCGCCGGCATACCAGGCCCAGTCGATACCGGCTTGCGACAGCACGTCGCCGATGGTCAGGTGGCTCTGCGCGGGCAGCGTGTTCGGGCTGGTCGCATCCGCCAGCCGCGGATCGCGCGGGTCATGGCTGAAGCCCGGCGCATAGGCCGGCCCCATGGTGTTGACCGCCCAGAAGTCCGGCGTCATGGCATCGCGCGAGGCCCATTCCGGGCGACCCTGCATCGCGCTCGCCGGAGAGCCTTCGGCGAACTTCGGCAGGATGCCGGTGGGGTCGTCACCCTGCACCTGGGCGATCTGCAGTTTCGCCGGGCTCTGGTCGGCGTGCGGGAAGTACGGCGGCTGCGCGGCGACCAGGTACTGGTGGTTGAGGAACGAGCCGCCGAATGCGCCCATGAAAAAGTTGTCGCACAAGGTGTACTGCCGCGCCAGCTGCCACAGGCGCAGGCTGCGGGCCGTGTCGGCGTAGTGGCCCATCGGCATCGCGCCGGTGTTGCTCCAGGCCACGAAGCCGTCGTTGCGGCCGCCGTTGATCTGCAGCTGGTTTTCGTAGAAGCGGTGCACCAGGTCGCGGGTGATCACGCCGTGCGGCAGCAGCTCGCCATCGGGCGTGCGCAGCGCGAAAGGCCGGTTGGGCAAACCGGTGATGGCCTGCTCGTCGATGAGGTAGCGGCGCCCGCCGACCACCTGCTCGCGCGGCACCATGCCGCTCCACACCGGCGGCAGCGTGGTGAGCAGACTGCCGTCGCGGTCGCGCTGGCGGTACTCGGGCGAGTCGAGCGCCTTGAGCGGTTGCGCCAGGCCGTGGAAGCCGGCGAACAGGTTGTTGAAGCTGCGGTTCTCCGCGTACAGCACCACCACGTGCTGGATATGCTGCCGCAGCAGCGCGTCGAGCGCAGCTTGATCTCCCGTCGGCGCACTGGCGTGGCGTGCGTCGTCGATGCGACAGCCGCCCAGCGTCGCGGCCGCACCCGCCAGCGCGATGCCGCCCAGCACGCGGCGCCGGGCAGGGTCGCGGGGTGCGTTCTCGTCGGCGTCGGGCGGTGCGCTCGGCTTGTCCGTCATGGCTGGGGAGACTCCGTCAGGGCCGCGGTGCGGCCTCGTCGTAGAAGCGCGCCAGATCCGCCTTCACTTGCTTCAAGGCGTCGACATCGAAGTAGATCATGTGACCGGACGGATAGAAACCGTACTCGATGTTCTTGCTGATCGCCGGGTCCAGGCTGAGGTGGCCCAGGTCGAACTCGGTGGCGTAGAACGGCGTGGCCAGGTCGTAGTAGCCGTTGGCGGAAAAGACCTTCAGATGCGGGTTGCGCCGCATCGTGTCGGCCAGGTCACTGCCCACGTACGGCGCCTGCGGGAAGCGCTGGTGCTCGCGCTTCCAGTCCCAGTTGCGGTTGATGACGCCGTAGTTGTTGGGCAGGTAGGCGTGGTCGCCGGTGTAGTTCAGGGCGCTGGTGGCGTACTGGTTGAAGGCGGCCAGGTAGGCGCCGGTGGCGGCATCGCTGGCGGCGTCGCCGTCGGGCGTCTCGCCGGCGGCATCCGGGTCGATGCCTTCGAAACGGCCGTCCAGACGTCCAACCGTGCGGCGCTGGTCGCGCAGCAGCTCCTTGCGGAAGCGGCTGGGGTCGATGCGCAGGTTGGCCTGCTTGATGTACGTCGTCGACAGGCCGGTGTACTGGCTCAGCTGTGTGGCGATGCGGTCGGCCTCGGCCGGCGTGATCGCGTCGCCCCTGGCCAGTGCCAGGGTGTAGTCGGTGCTGGCGAACTGGCGCACGGCGGCGATGAAGCCGGCCAGGTCGGCGGGCTTGTTCGGTACCTTGTTGTGGTACCAGGCGATCGCGGCCTCGGTCGGCAGGTTGACGATGTAGCCGTGGTCGACACCGGTGTTGGCCCACACGCTGAAGTCCAGGATCGAGGACATCAGCACGATGCCGTTGAGCTCCATGCCTTCGTCCTGCAATTGCTTGGCCAGCACCGCCGAGCGGGTGGTGCCGTAGCTCTCGCCGAACAGGAACTTCGGCGAGTTCCAGCGGTGGTTGTCGCCGACGTAGCGGGTGATGAACTTCGCGAACGCGTCGGCATCCTGATCGATGCCGTAGAAGTCCTTGCCCTTGGCCGCGCCGACCAGCTGCGAATAGCCGGTGCCGGGCGCGTCGATGAAGACCAGGTCGGACTTGTCGAGCAGGCTGTATTCGTTCGGCACCGTGCTGTACGGCGGCGGCGGGATCGGCTGGTCGCCCGCGTTGGCCACCCGTACCGGCCCGACCGAACCCATGTGCAGCCACATGCTGGAGGAGCCGGGGCCGCCGTTGAACAGGAAGGTGACCGGCCGCTGCGCGGCCTTGCCGTCGCCGACGGTGTAGGCCACGTAGAACATGCTGACCGTGGGCTGGCCCTTGTCGTCCTTGATCAGCAAGGTGCCGGCGGTGGCCTTGTAGGCCACGTTGCGGCCATCGATGCGCACGCTGTGCGAGGTCACCACCTTGCGTTCGGGCGGGATCGGCAGAGTGTCCTTCTTGGCGTCCTTGTCGGCCTGGGACTTGCTGTCGTGCGGGTTGCTGTCGGCCGCATGCAGCGGGGCGGCAAGGCCGATGGCCAGGACGAAGGCGAGCGGGGCGATGAGGGAATGGCGCATGGCGAGAGGCTCCGTATCAGCGCTGCGGCGCGGCAAGGTCGTAGAAGCGGGCGAGATCGTGCTTGAGCTGCTGCAGCGCCTCGGTGTTGAGATAGATCATGTGCCCGGAAGGGTAGTAAGCGAACGACAGATTGCCGCGCAGCGAAGGGTCCAGGTTCATGTGCGCCAGGTCGTACTCGGTGATGAAGAACGGCGTGGCGAAATCGTAGTAACCGTTGAGCGAGAGCACCTTGAGGTTCGGATTGGTGCGCATCGCGTGCGCCAGGTCGCCGGCCACGTACGGCAGCGGCAGCGCGCGGCGCATGCCCGGGACGGCGTGCTTCCAGTCCCAGCCCTGGATGATCTTGCTGTAGGTGGGGCGGTAGTCGAGCTGGCTCGGGTAGTCGAGCTGGTCGGCAAGATAGTCGTGGAAGGCGCTGACGAAGGCGCCGCTGATGCCGGTGTCGGAGGGGTCGTACTCCGGCGTTTCGCCGGCGGCATCGGGGTCGGTGCCGGTGAAGCGGGCGTCGTAGCGGCCCAGGATGAGGCGCTGGTCGCGCAGCAGTTCCTTGCGGAAGCGGCTGGGGCTCACGCGCAGGTTCGCCTGCTTGATGTATTGCACCGGCAGGCCGGTGAAGCCGGCCATCTGCGTGGCGATCGCGTCGAACTGTGCGGCGGGCAGATCCTGCCCCAGTGCCAGCGCGGAGGCGTACGGGCCACGCGCCCAGGCGCGGGCCTGGTCGACGAAGGCCTCCAGCTCGGCCGGCTTGTTCGGGCCGCTCTTGGAAGGCACTTTGTCGTGGTACCACGCGGCGGCGGCGAAGCTGGGCAGGTAGCCGACGTAGCTCTCGTCGTAGCCCGGCATGCGGATCGCGTAGTTGAGGATCGAGGACATCAGGATCACGCCGTTGAAGGCCATGCCCTTGTCCTGCAGCGCGTCGACCAGCGCGGCCGACCGGGTGGTGCCGTAGCTCTCGCCGTACAGGAACTTGGGCGAGTTCCAGCGCCGGTTGAGCGTGACGTAGCGCTCGATCGCGCGGCTGAAGGCGGAAATGTCCTGGTCCACGCCCCAGAAGTCCTTGCCGGTGGCCTTGCCCAGCGGGCGCGAATAACCGGCGCCGACGGCGTCGATGAAGACCAGGTCGGTCTTGTCGAGCAGGCTGTCGCCGTTGGCCACCAGGTGGTACGGCGCCGGCGCGGTGGCCTGCGGGCTGGCCGTCTCGATGCGCACCGGGCCGAGCGAGCCCATGTGCAGCCACACGCTGGAGGAACCCGGGCCGCCGTTGTAGAGGAAGGTCAGCGGGCGCTGCGAGGGCTTGCCGTCGTCGACGGTGTAGGCGACGTAGAACACGCTGGCCTGCGGCTGCTGCTTGTCGTCGCGGATGATCACCGTGCCGGCGGTGGCGGTGTACCTGATCGTGCGCCCGCCGATGGCGACGCTGTGCTGCGTGCGCACCGCCGTTTCATGGGCGGGGATGCGCGGATCGGTGCTGTCGTGGGTGGCGCTGGATGACGCGTTGGCCGGCGCCGCGTCGGCGGCATGGGCGGCGGGCAGGCCGGCGAGCGCGATGGCACTGGCCAGCAATAGCGAAGCGAGGCGGCGCATGGGGTTCCCCTGAGTTCGAGCAGCGTTCGAGTATGCGACGCCGTGTCGATGCGCGACCGTGACAAAAGTACTGGTCGCCCCGCGCGACCGGTGGATCAGTCGCCCGACATCGCCATCGCCGCGTTCCACATCGCGCGGGTCAGGGGCCGGTTCTCGTGCGGCGTCTGCAGCACGATCAGGGTGGTGGTGCTGTTGCTGGCGCCGGTCTTGAGCAGGCGGTCGAGCACCGACTCGAGGTGGCCGGTGGACATCGCCACCACGTGCAGCAGGGCCGAGTCCTCGCCGGCCAGGCGGCGGCATTCGAGCACCTCGGGAATGTCCTCGACCAGGCTGCCGATGCGCGCGCAGGTGGCCCCGTCGCAGCGCAGGCGCACCATCGCGCTCAGCGCATAACCGAGCCGGCGCGGGTTGACCGTGGCGTGGTAGCCGCTGATCACGCCGGCATCCTCCAGTCGCCGCACGCGTTCGGCCACTGCGGGCGCGGACAGGCGCACCAGCCGGCCGAGTTCGGCGAAACCGAGTCGCGCATCGCGCTGCAGCGCCTCCAGCAATTGCCAGTCCTTGCCGTCCAGTGCGGATCGGCCATCGGTCGGTTTCGATTCCAAGGTGACAACCTCTTTCATCATTTCGATCAGCGGCGAAACATCGCGATTCCGCCGCGATGCATTATTCACCGGCGACATCGCCAGGACTAGGATGCGCGCTTCCCCGCCGGAGAATCCCCCCATGGATACCGCTCAACGTCTCGATGGCCGTGCCCTGCTCGCCATCGCGATCGCCCTGCTCACCTGGTCGTCGGCGTATGCCGCGATCGCCTATGCATTGCCCGCGTTCACGCCGGGCGAGGTGGCGTTCGCGCGGCTGCTGATCGGCTCGCTGTGCTTCGCCGTGCTGCTTTGGATCAGGCGCGTGCCATTGCCGGCGCTGCGCGACTGGCCGCAACTGGCCCTGCTCGGCGTGCTTGGCCTGACCGTGTATCACCTGTGCCTGAACTACGCCGAGACGCGCATCGCCAGCGGCACCGCCTCGATCCTGATCTCGCTGGTGCCGGCGGCCACGGCGGCGGTGTCGGCGCTGTGGATCGGCGAACGGCTGGCCGCACGCACGTGGCTCGGGCTGGCGGTGGCCCTGCTCGGCACGGTGCTGGTGGTATTCGCCAGCGGACAGCGCGTGGAGGTCGATCCGCACGCCTTGCTGGTGCTGGTGTGCGTGGCCGTCTCGGCGGTCTTCTTCGTCGGCCAGAAGGCGCTGTTCTCGCGCAGCAGCATGGTCGGGGTCACCGCGTTCGCGATGTTCGCCGGCACGCTCGGCGCGTTGCCGTTCGGCTGGCATCTGCCGCAGGCGCTGGCAGCGGCCTCGTGGCCGCACATCGGCGCGCTGCTGGGGCTGGGCATCGCGCCGACCTTCGTCGGTTACCTGGCCTGGAATCTGGCGGTGAACCGCTCATCGGCCTCGCAGGTCAGCAGCTTCATCTACCTGTCGCCGCCGATTGCGCTGCTGATCGGCTGGCTGTGGCTGCACGAGGTGCCCGAGGTGCTGGTGCTGGTCGGTGGTGCGATCACCATCGGCGGCGTGGTGCTGGCCAACGCACGGCGGCGGCCAGCGCCGCCGGCAGCCAGCCCGGCGCTGCCGGTGTCCTCGTGCGAGCAGTCGTGAGGACGACCGGCGCGCTTCAGTGCATCGGTGGGTGGTCGAGCCGGGTCAGCCGGATCACGTCCGGGTCATCGGCGTGTTCCAGCAGCAGGCATTGCACGCGCTCCTGCCATGCCCGACCGAATGCCGCGCGCTGTTCCGCGCTGGCCGCCGGATCGAGTGCGCCGCCGAGCAGCGGACGCAGGTTGGCCGGTGCGGGCACGCTCGAGAGATCCAGCTCCACCGCCACGCTCGCGCCGGTGTCGCGCCGGCGGACCCGCACGGCGGCGTGCTCGGCCGTGTCGGCATAGCTCAGCAGCGACTCGCGCGCGTAGCGTCCGGCAATGCCGTGAAAGCCGTTGGCGCCGGCCGCCCCGGTGATCAGGGTAAAGACCTGGCCGATCACGCCGTTGACGCCCTCGCTCTCCGGCCCCGGTATGAGCACCTCGACGCCCCCGCGCTCGGCGGGGCCGTCCGGGTACAGCGCGTGCAGCGCGGCACGCGCCATCAGGTACGCGCCGGCGACGGTGGGGCAGGAGTGTCCGGCCAGCCGCACCGCGTCGATATAGCGGTAGTCGAGCAGGCCGTCGTCGGCCGCACCCAGGAACGCCGCCAGCGGATCGCGCATCGGGATCGGCGGCGCCTGGTCGAAGAAAGCCGGGGTGCCCATCACTCGTCCGGCAAGCCGGTGATGCCGAAGTCGATCACGATGGCACCGGGCTCGCGCTGGCGGTAGGCCACGGTGAGGTTGTCGCCGAGGCGATCACGCAATTGCGCGATCAGCGGCAGCGGGTCGTGGTCGTTGACGAAGCGCATGGTTTCGCCCGAACGCAGCACGCCGATCGCGCCGAAGATCGCGGAATGGCGGAAACGGCGGGCCACGCCGCGGGCATCGAACAGGTGGGTGTTGGGCTCGGTCTCGATATCGAGGGGCATGACGGGACTCATGGTGGGAAAGACCGCCCCAACATACGCCGTCGATGGCCATCGGCCACTGACCTGGATCAGGCGCAAACCCCGTGGCGCGCGATGCTCAGAGCCGGCGAAAAAAACCACTTCCTGGGGTTTTCTTCCATCGCGAGTCCGGTACAGGCCCGGACTCGCTCGCATGAGCAGTCACTTGCTTGACTGCTTCTCAGAACTTGTACGCGCGGTGGATCGCCACGATGCCGTTGGTCAGGTTGCGCACCTCGACCTTGCCGAAGCCGGCGCGCTCCATCATGCCCTTGAGCGTCTGCTGGTCCGGGTGCTTGCGGATCGATTCGGCCAGGTACCGGTAGCTGTCGGCATCACCGGCGAACAGCTGGCCCAGACGCGGCAGGACCTTGAAGGAGTGGAAGTCGTAGAGCTTGCCGAACGCCTCGCTCTGCACTTTCGAGAACTCCAGCACCAGCAGCCGGCCGCCGGGCTTGAGCACGCGGCAGATGTCGGCCAGCGCCTGATCCTTGTCGGTGACGTTGCGCAGGCCAAAGGCCATGGTCACCGCGTCGAAGGAGTTGTCGGGGAAGGGCAGCCGTTCGGCGTTGAGCTGGGCCCAGCGCAGCCCGGCGACCAGGCCGCGGTCGGTGAGCCGGTCGCGGCCGACGTCGAGCATGGCTGCGTTGATGTCGCCGACTACCACCTCGCCCGTCTCGCCCACTACCGGATGGAGCAGCGCGGCGATGTCGCCGGTGCCGCCGGCCAGGTCCAGCACGCGGTCGCCGCGGCGCACGCCGCTGGTCGCCACGAAATGGCGCTTCCACAACCGGTGCGTGCCGAACGACATCAGGTCATTCATCAGGTCGTAGCTGCGTGCGACCGAGGTGAACACCTGGCCGACCAGCTTCTGTTTCTCGCCCACCGGCACGTCGCGGAAGCCGAAGTGGGTGGTGGATGCGGGCGGGGACTTCGGCTGCTCGTTCATCCCTGCAATGCTACAGCAAGCCCTGGCGCCTCAATTGGATAACGCGCCTCTTGCTTTCGCCTCCTCTCCCTCCGGGGAGAGGATTGAGGAGAGGGGCAGGTGCTCGCCAGAACGCATGTCGAGGCGCGATTTTGATGTGGGTCCGGCCTGAGGCGGACCCTCACCCCAACCCTCTCCCGGGGGAAGAGGGGGCAAACGCGAGAGGTGCGGTTACTTTATTGAAGCGTCGGCTCGCCGCTTTTCTTGTAGATCACGCCGTCCTTCATCACGAACTCGACGTGCTGCATGACGGTGATGTCATCGAGCGGATTGCCGGGTACGGCGATCACGTCGGCGCCGCGGCCGACCGCGATGCGGCCGAACTGGTCGGACTTGTGCAGCAGTTCGGCGGCGTGGGTGGTCGCCGCCTGCAGGGCGAACATCGGCGGCATGCCGGCTTGCACCATGTAGGCGAACTCCCTCGCGTTGTCGCCGTGCGGGAACACGCCGGAGTCGGTGCCGAAGGCGATCTTCACGCCGGCCTTGTACGCCTTGCCGGCGGTGGCCATGATCACCGGGCCGACTTCCTCGGCCTTGCGCGCGACCTGCGGCGGATACCAGCCCTCGCGCGCCTTCTCCATCACGAACTGGCCGGCGATGATGGTGGGCACGTACCAGGTGCCGTGCGCCTTCATCAGCTTCATGTCGTCGGCATCCATGAAGGTGCCGTGCTCGATCGAATCGACGCCGCCCAGCACCGCGCGACGGATCGCCTCGGCGCCATGCGCGTGCGCGGCCACGGTGAAGCCGTAGTCGTGCGCAGCGGCGACCACGGCCTGGATTTCCTCCAGCGTCATCTGCGGGTTCTCGGAGCTGGAGCTTTCGTCCAGCACGCCGCCGGAGGGCATGATCTTGATCAGGTCGGCGCCGTCCTTGTAGTGCTGGCGCACGGCCTTCCACGCGTCGGCGGGCGAGTTGATGATGCCGTCCTTGGGACCGGGGTCGCCCTGCAGGTTCCAGCGGAAGCCATTGGTGGGGTCGGCGTGGCCGCCGGTGGTGCCGATGAACTTGCCGGCGCTGAAGATGTGCGGGCCGGGCACCAGGCCGGCGTTGATCGCATTGCGCAGCGCGAGCGAGGCATTGTCGTCGTCGCCGAGGTTGCGCACCGTGGTGAAGCCGGCGAGCAGGGTGCGTTTGGCGTAGACGGTGCCGCGGATGGCGTGGTCGGCCGGATTGAGGCGGAACTTGTCGCTGTAGGTGCTCTTGCTGAACTGCATCGTCAGGTGCGTGTGCGAGTCGATCAGCCCCGGCATGCAGGTGGCATCGGCCAGCCGGGTGAAGCTCACCGTGCCGGCGGCCTGGCGGTACGGCGCGATGTCGACGGTGCCGGGATGGATCTCCTTGATGCGGCCGTCCTCCACTACCAGCGTGGTCTGGCCCAGCATCTTGCCGGCGGCCGGGTCGAGCAGGCGCGCGCATTCGATCACGCTGACGCGGTGGTCGCCGGCATCGGCGCGGGCCGGCGCGTCGGCGCCGGCGGCCAGAGGGAGACATGCCACGAGGGCGGCGAACAACAGGTGGCGAGTCGTGGTCATGGTGGTTCCCCCGGGTGACAGTGTGCTGATCCTACTCGGCGCCTTCGCGGCGCGCGGGCTCCTGTGTTGCAGCGTCGCCCTGGCGGCGGTCGATGCCGGTGCGCCGCTCGTGTTCCTGCTGCTCGGTATCCACGTGGCGCTGGTGCAGGTCGGATGCCGACGCGTCACCGGGCAGCGCCGCGGCCGGCTCGCGATCGCCGCCCGGCGTGATCTTCAGGATCGAGTGGCGCACCTCGCGCGACAGGATCACGCGGGCGTCGCGCACCAGATCCTCCAGCGCGCGGTCGTAGTCGAGCTTGCCGTTCTCGTCGGTCCATACCACCTTGCGTTCGCGCAATTTCTGGATGAAGCCGCGGAACAGCGCCTTGTCGAAGAACTCCGGTGCGGACAATTCGTTGAGCAGGCCCAGCCGCTGTGCGGTGAGCGTGCAGGCATTCTCCAGCTCGCCGCCGGTCAGCGTGTGCGGGCCATTCTTGGCCAGCGCGGCGATGGTGATGTAGTAGCGCTCGAACGCCTGGATCAGGCTGCGCGCGATCACCCGCAGCTGGAAGGCGCTGTCTTCCTGGCCGGCGCTGCGTTCCAGCGAGCGACCATGGTTGGTGGATTCGAGCAGGCCGCGGCGCACCAGGAACTCGATCGTCGCCTTCAGCTGCTCCTTGAAGCCGTCCTCATCCCACGGCAGGAACAGTTCGCCCTGGATGAACGGATACACGATGCCGCCCAGGCGCAGGATCGCGTCACGCGACATGCGCCGGTTGTTGAGGAAGCAGCAGGCGACCCATGCGGCGCTGGCCATCAGGTGCAGCACGTTGTTGCGGAAATAGCTCAGCAGCACGGCCTTTTCGCCGCTGACGGTGAGCACGTCGCCCAGCGGGTGCTGCACCCGCTCGATCCAGCCCATCTGCTCGCCGTAGGCGATGATCGCGGCCGGGTTCATCGGAGTCAGCGTGACGCGGTCGGAGTACGGCAGTTCCTCCAGCAGCGCCTTGCCAAGGTCGAGCTGCACCAGCAGGTCGTTCTCGGCCATCGCGTGCTTGGGCGTGGCCAGCAGGGCCAGCGCCAGCAGGTTGATCGGATTGACGTCGGCGGCGCGGTTGATGTTGACCTGGATCTTCTCGGCCAGCTGGCTGACCACCGAATTGAGCCACTCGGGTTTCGCCTCCGGGTCGAGCCCGGCGCTGCGCCAGTCGCTGCTGGCGGCGTCGAGCAGCGGGGTCAGCTCGATCGGCTCGCCGAAGTTCAGCGCCACGTGGCCGTAGCGCTGGCGCAGCACCTTCAGGCCCTTGAGCAGGCCGAGCAGGGATTCCTTCTCCTTCGGCTTGCCGGAGAGCTCGCCGATGTAGCTGTTGCCCTCCATCAGTTTCTCGTAACCGATGTAGACCGGCTGGAACAGCACCGGCCGGCGCGGCGCGCGCAGGAAGGCGCGCACGGTCATCGACAGCAATCCGCCGCGCGGCGACAGCAGCCGCCCGGTACGCGAGCGGGTGCCCTCGGTGAAGTACTCGATCGGCACGCCGCGGTCGATCAGCTGCGCCATGTATTCCTTGAACACCACCGAGTACAGCGGATTGCCGGTGAAGCTGCGGCGCATGAAGAACGCGCCGCCGCGGCGCAGGATCGGCCCGATCACCGGCAGGTTGAGGTTCACGCCCGCGGCAATGTGCGGCACCACCACGCCGGAGACGTGCAACTGGTAGCTCATCAACAGGTAGTCGGCGTGGCTGCGGTGGCTGGGCACGTAGACCACTTCGTAACCCGGCGCCACCGCGCGGACCTTGTCGAAGTGGTGCATCGCGATGCCGTCGTACAGTTTGTTCCAGAAACTGGACAGCACGAACGATGCCGAACGCACCACCGGATGCGAATAGTCGGCGGCGATCTCCAGCAGCATCTTGTGCGCCTTGCGCCAGGCCTTGGCGTGGCTGGTCTTCTCCTTGGCGGCATTGGCGGCGATCGCCGCACGCACCGGCTCGGCCGCGAGCACCGCGTCGACCACGGTGCGCCGGTGCGACAGGTCCGGCCCGATCACCGCGGCGCGGATGCGCCGGAAGTGGATGCGCAGCACCCGCGCGATCTTGCGCGCGAAGCGCTCCGGTCCGATCTCGCCGGATTCATCCAGCACGCTGCGCAGCGATACCGGCGCGGAGAAGTGCACCACCGTGTCGCGCCCGTTCAGCAGCAGCGCCAGCAGGCGGCCGAAGCGGCCGACCATCACCCAGTTTTCCGAGAACAGCACGCGGAACCAGCCGGTCTCACGGCTGGGTGCGCGGCCGACGTAGATCGCCACCGGCACGACCTGGACGTCCAGGTCGGGCACGCCCTCGAGCGAGCGCACCAGCTGGCGCAGCGGTTCCCCGGCGGCGCGCTTGCGGCTGCGCCCGAACAGCCAGCCGTCGCGGCGGGTCAGGGCGAACACGGAGCGGCGCCGGCGGGTGCCGGCCAGCGGCTGCATCGGGTTGGGCAGGCCGGCCTCGCGGCAGGCGCGCTGCAGGATCAGCGCGTCGGAGAAGCCGTCGCGCTCGATCACGTAGCACACCGGCACGCCCGGTTGCAGCAGCGCCGCCGGCTCGGCGGGGTCGCGGCGGATGCGCACCCAGGGCTGCAGCAACTGCCCGGCCAGGTTGAACCACCAAGGGGCGCGGCGACGTACGGTGGAGTCCACCATTGTGGTATTCGGCATCGGGCCATTCTACCCGGCCGCGTCGTCCAATCCGCGCCGATGGCGGTCGGCGGCGCCGCGGGGGCGGCCATCCGGACCGGTTGCCGGGGGTCCTCGGCCCACGGCGGCAAGGGGTGTGGGCGAGCCTCGTGCCGCATCGCGGCGTGCAGGTCAAAGAAAACCCCGCGGGCCGAGGGCCTCACGGGGCAATCCGGCAGAGCCGGAAGGGAAATGGCCTTGCCCGCAAGGAATCCCCGGCAGGCGTTGGCGGAGCAAATGTTACCGGTTCGTCAAAGTTTAGGCAATACTTTCCATTTGTCTTGCAGAGTCATGATTTTGTTGACGAATATTATTCAGAGCGCAACGCGTCGATCTTCTGTCGCCGGCGTTCCGCCGGTGGCGCGCTCCAGTCATTGTTGAACAGTGCCGGTTCCCATGACCCGTAGGTGGGGTTGGGCAGCACGAACCAGCGCCGGCCGATCCAGTCCATGTAGGGCGCCATGGCGCGGTGGCGACCGGCGGCATTGTTGGCCAGTACCGTCACGAAGTCGCCGATCTGGTCGCCGAACTGCATCAGCACGCGGTACTTGCGGCTGACCAGCTGGCGCCGACAACCCTTCTCCGTGCCGATCTGCTCGCAGCCTTCGACGAAGGTGCCCAGGCCGAGGAAGGCCTCCGGCCCGGACACCGGCAGGCCGGCCTTGCGCAGGTTGGCCAGGGTGGCCTGGTCCAGATCCTTGGCGCGGTTGGAGATGTAGATGACGGCGATGCCATGCCGGGCGGCGAAGCGGGTGAACGCGACTGCGCCGGGCAGCGCGCGGGCGGCCTCCTCCTTGCACCAGGCGGCCCAATCGGCCTCGTTGTACTCGCCGCCGCTTTTGACCAGGCGCGCCTGGTAGGGCGAGTTGTCCAGCACGGTCTCGTCGATGTCCAGCACCACGGCCGGCTTGAGGCCGCGAAGCGGCGCGGCGCGGTCGTCCTTGGCCAGTGCATCCCAGCCTTGGTCCTGCAGGGCGGCCAGCAGGCCCGCTTCGGCATCGCGATAGGTCTGCAGGTAAATCAGGTCGTGCTCGATCGCGGTCTGGGTCCACGCCACGGCATTGAGGTTGTCGTTGGCGGCGACGGTCGCGGGCGCGGCAGGAGAGGAGACGACCTCGGGATGCCGGAGTGGGGTGGCCGCACAACCGGCCAGCAGGGCGAACGCGAGCAGGCTCGCGGGCAAACGAAGTGGCATGCGCGGATCCTTGGGGCGGGGCGACGTGGGCAAGCGCCCGAGTTTACGACAGCCACATGACGGTTTCGGCGGGGCTGGCAGTGGCCGCGGGGTCCCGGGAGGTTGTGGATTTTCAGCCTCTCGGGCCGGCCAGGGCGAGGGCAGGGATGCCCGAGTTGAGGCAACGCTGGGGCGGTTGCCCGATGGCCGGGCATGAAGCGGCAACGCGAGTGACTGCTTCACGTGAGCGAGTCCGGGCGTACCGGATTCGCGATCGGAGATAGCTACGGGAGGTGGTTTTCTTCACAAGCTCTGACAGACTGCCCGCTTCGCCACCCCGGTTTCATCCCGTATGGATTTCCCTCCTCCTGCCCCGCGCAGCCCCTCGCACATCATCAGCTATGCCAGCTACCTGCTGGTAGCGGTGGGCCTGCTGCTGATCATCGACCTCCACCTGCTGCCGGCCCTGCTCGCCGGCCTGCTGGTGTTCGAGCTGGTGCAGTCGATGGCGCCGCTGCTGGGCCGGCGCATTTCCGGCGACCGCGCGCGGCTGGTGGTGGTGGCCGTGCTGGGCGCCATCGTGGTCGGCCTGCTGCTGTTGCTGATCCTCGGCGCGATCAGCCTGTTCCGGCACGAGCTCGGCAACCCCGAGCTGCTCTGGCAGCAACAATTGATGCCGCTGGTGGAAAAGGCGCGCCAGCAATTGCCGCCGGCCCTGGTCAACAACCTGCCCGACAGCGTCGACGACCTGCGCGTGGGCGCGATCGAGCTGGCGCGCAAGCATGCCGGTGCCCTGCAACTGGCCGGCAAGGGCGCGGTGCGGGTATTCGTGCACATCCTCATCGGCCTGGTGCTGGGCGCGATCGTGGCGCTCGGCCGCGCACGGCCGGCGCACCAGATCGGCCCGCTGGCGGCCGCACTGAGCCTGCGCTGCCTGCGGCTGGCGCAGGGGTTCCACAACATCGTGTTCGCGCAGATCAAGATCTCGCTGATCAACACCGTGTTCACCGCGATCTTCCTGCTCGGCGTGCTGCCGCTGCTCGGCGTCCACGTGCCGCTGGCCAAGACGCTGGTGGTGGCGACCTTCATCGTCGGCCTGCTGCCGGTGATCGGCAACCTCATTTCCAACACCGCCATCACCATCGCCGGGCTGTCGGTGTCGCTGGGCGTGGGCATCGCCGCGCTGGCGTTCCTGATCCTGATCCACAAGCTCGAATACTTCCTCAACGCCCGCATCGTCGGCACCCAGATCCATGCCCGTGCCTGGGAGTTGCTGTTGGCGATGCTGCTGATGGAAGCCGCCTTCGGCCTCCCGGGCGTCATCGCCGCACCGATCTACTACGCCTACCTGAAACTGGAACTGGAAGCGTGGGGGTTGGTGTGAGGGTGGTCGACGGATGAATTGAGCAGGACGGCGGACGGTCCGCTGCCGGTGCGCGCAGCTTCTTCGCCGAGCGCAAAGTTCCTGCTATCTTCGAGGATCAAGAGCCATTCGCCCACGGGCGCAACGGCCGTATGGGGCGGTCATTTCAGGGGAGTTGAATACATGCGACACACGTTTTTTCAGGCGTTGCTTGGCGGTGCGCTGGCAGCGGCATTGAGTCTGGGGTCGGCTCACGCGGCCCAGCCGATTCCGGTGGAGGCGTTGGCCCGCTTGCCGGCACTGCAATCGGTATCGATGAGTCCGGATGGCAAGCATCTGGTCGGGCTGATTCCCTCGCCCAACGACAAGGACGATACGGCGCTGGCCACGTGGGACACGGACGCGCTGTCCGCCGGCCCCAAGGTGGTGACCCCGTCGGGCGACCACATGAAGTTCATTGCCGCCTACGCCATGAAGGCGGACAAGCTGCTGGCGATCGCCCGGCAGGAATGGACCGGCCACCTCGGTGGCTGCGGCGAGGGCAAGGCCACCGGCGCGACCAAGACGTTCGTGGTGAAGACCTATCTTTCCGGTATCGACCAGAAGAATTTCGGCGAGGCCTTTGCCGATGACACCCGCAAGCTGGGCGTCAGCAAGAGCACCGAGCGCTGCCTGGAAATCGCCGGCACCTCGTCGCTGGTGAACATGCTGCCGCTGGATCCGGACCGCGTCATCATCAGCCAGTTGAGCCAGGTCACCTGGACCTCGAACTACTACCTCTACAACCTGAAAACCAAGGAGCGCGAACTGCTGTTCAAGGGCGGCAACCGCGCCCGGCCCTCGCTCTTCGACTCCCGCACCGGCAAGGTGCTGGCCAAATCCGAGATCGAGCCCGTCGGCGGCGATTACGAACAGCGCGTGCTGCTGCTCAATGCCAAGACCGGCCAGTTCGAGTTGCAGCCTGCGCTGACCACCAAGCTCTCCCAGCGTTACACCGTGACGGTGGACGGCCTCGACGACGCGACCGGCAAGTTCTACATCCTGACCGACCAGTTTTCCGACAAGCTGCAGGTACGCATGTATGACCCGGCGACGCAGAAGTACGACCCGGAACCGGCCCTTGCCGACAAGAACTATTCCATCGGGGGCCTGCTTTTCAGCACGCGGGCGAGCAACTTCAACCAGATCGTCGGCTTCGTTGTCGATGGGCCGTATCGCCAGGCCGTCTACATCGACCCGGAATTGAAAGCCATCCAGGACTCGATCAAGCAGGCTTTTGCCGGCCAGCAGGTGAACATCGCCAGCTACACCGACGACCTGACCAAGGTGCTGTTCACCACGCAGAGCGCCAGCAATCCGCCGGCCTACCATCTGCTGCTGGACAAGAAGCAGGTGGCCAACCTCGGCAGCACGCGCCCGTGGATCGGCAACGACATGACCGGCGAGGAAAGCTGGGTGACCTACAAGGCGCGCGACGGGCGCGAGATTCCCGCGATCCTCGACCTGCCTGCCGGCTGGAAGCAGGGCGATGCGCCGGCGAAGGCGATCATCATGCCGCACGGCGGCCCATGGGCGCGGGATTACACGGGTTGGGACGCGTCGGGCTGGGTGCCGATGCTCACCTCGCGCGGCTATGCCGTGCTGCGTCCGCAGTACCGCGGCTCGGAAGGTCTCGGTCGCGAGCTCTGGATGGCCGGCGACAAGCAGTGGGGCCTGAAGATGTCCGACGATCTCGACGACGGCGCTGCGTGGCTCGTCTCGCAGGGTGTTGCCGCCAAGAACCAGATCGCGATCTTCGGGTACTCGTACGGCGGGTTCGCGGCCGTGGCCGCCACCGTGCGTTCGCCGTCGCCGTACCAATGCGCCATTGCCGGCGCGCCGGTGGCAAATCTCGGTCGGCTGGGTACGTCCTGGAGCGACAACCGCCTGCAGCGCATCCTGCAGGGCCAGACCGTGAAGGGCATGGACCCCATGGAGAATGCGGACAAGGCGCACCTGCCCATCATGCTGTTCGACGGCGACCGTGATGTGCGGACTCCGCCGGCGATCCACGCCCATCCGTTCTACGAGGCCGTCAAGAACCGCGTGCCGGCCCAGTTCCACTGGATTCCGAACATGCCGCACAGCATGCCCTGGTATCCGAGCCAGCAACGGCAGACCCTCAACTTGATCCTGGATTTCCTGGGCAAGAATTGCGGGCAGATTTCAGGCTAGCCGAACGTTTTTGCCTGCCGGTTGAGGCGGTTGCACAGTCTCCCCCCACCGGCTACATTCGCTTAACCGCAAAATAATGCGGTTACAACAACTGGTCGATTTAGGGGAGTGCTATTTCATGAACAAGTTTGTCCAACGAGGGCTTCAACGCTTGCCGCTGGCGATCGCGGTCGTTGCAGCGTTGCAAGTCACGCCTGTGTTCGCACAGGACCAGGCGCCGGCAACCGACAGTGCCAGCCAGTCGACCAGCCAGCAGGCTGACACGACCAAGCAGCAGGACCAGAACAAGAAGGCCAAGGAGCTGGAGACGGTTACCGTCACGGGCACCCTGCTGAAGCGGCCGGAATACCAGACCACCTCGCCAGTGCAGGTGATCGACGTCCAGAACAACATCGCCAGCGGTCAGTTCGACACCGCCGACTTCCTGCAGACGACCACCGCTGCCGCGGGCTCCACGCAGATCAATGGCCAGTTCGGCGGCTACATCGTCGAAGGCGGCACCGGCATCCAGACCGTCAACCTGCGTGGTCTGGGCGCCAACCGCACCCTCGTCCTGCTCGACGGTCAGCGCCCGGGTCCGGCCGGCACGCGCGGCCAGACCGGCGCGGGCTTCGACCTCAACGTGATTCCGCAGGTCATCCTGTCGAACATCGAAGTGGTCAAGGACGGTTCTTCGTCGCTGTACGGTTCCGATGCCGTTTCCGGCGTCGTCAACCTGATCACCAAGAAGCGCATGGATCGTCCCGAAATGACTTTCGCCGCCAGCATGCCTCAGCATGGCGGCGGCGAGCAGTACACCTTGTCGTTCGGCACCGGCTGGAACTTCGACAAGGGCAGCGTCGTGCTGGCGGCACAGCTCGATCGGCTCAACGCGATCGAGCTTGGTGACCGCGACTTCCTCAAGTGCAGCCAGGATCGTGTCTGGGGTACCGACGGCCAGCGCATCGACCGCGAGGATCACTCCGTCATCGGAGGCACCAGCCTCGGCGGTTGCAACAACCTGTACGCCAACAGCATCATCAACTACTTCAATCCCGGCATTCGCTACGTGCCGTCCGTGGACGGCAGCACCGTCGGGCCGTTCCCCGGTTACCACCCACGGCCGAACCCGTCCAAGAGCTACGGCAACTCGCCGCAGGCGTACTACGAGGATCAGCTCAACTTCCCGTTCGTGGGTGATGCGTACGCCATCAACCAGCGTCAGCGCGCCAGTGTCTATGCGGCCACGAATTTCAGCTTCGGCGAGGTGAACTGGAGCACCCAGTGGCTGGCAAACCGTCGTGAAACCAAGACGCACGGCTACCGCCAGTTCTTCCCGATCGTCTACAACCCGACGGACGACGATTACTACGAGCCCATCATGCCGTTCCCCTCGAATGGCAAGGAGACCGTGGATTATTTCTACGGCACCACCAAGCTGGAAGGCCTGTTCGCCTCCACCGACAGCTGGTCGTGGGAAGTCGATGCCGGCTACAGCCGCTCCAGCGGCGATTACAGCCAGCTCGCGATCGATGCGCGCAAGAGCGGTGACCTGGGCGACGCGGCCAACGAGCTCGACACGCCGCTGGTCGACTACTTCGATCCGGGCATCCTGAACGGCGACAAGATGAGCCAGCTCGTCAACGCCGTCGGCATGAACATCAAGGGCAACACCCTGTATACCCAGGCGACCGCCAAGGCGCTGGCCACCGGCAACCTGTTCACCCTGCCGGCGGGCGATGTGGGTGCGGCGTTCGGCCTCGAGTATCGCCATTACTCGATCGACGACCAGCCTTCCGAAGCCTCCAAGAACGGCTGGCTGTGGGGCTCCAGCTCGGCGCAGGTCACGCGCGGACAGGATCACGTCACCGAGGCGTTCTCGGAAATCGACGTGCCGTTGCTGAAGGGCCTGCCGGCAGTCGAGTCGCTGTCGGCCAACTTTTCGGGTCGCGCGTTCAAGTACGGCAGCATCCCGGGCACCGACAACGTGTGGAAGACCGGCCTGAACTGGCAGGTTACCCCGACCTTCCGTCTGCGCGGCACGCTGGGCACGTCGTATCGCGCCCCGGGCCTCTACGAGCTCTACCTCGGCAACCAGACCGGGTTCCTGGGCCAGCTCGGCATCGATCCCTGCATTCTGTGGGGTGACAGCAGCAACGATCGCCTCCGTGCCAATTGTGCCGCGGCGGGCATCCCGGCCAACTATCCCGGCGGCGGTGCTTCCGCGACGATCTATTCGGGTGGCGGTGCGGGCTTCCTGAAGCCGGAAACCTCGCGCGCGAAGTCGGCCGGTTTCGTCTGGCAGCCGACCTTCGCCAACCTGAACGTGGCACTGGACTATTTCGACTACAACGTCCAGGGCGAGATCTCGCAGCTCGACGCCGGCGACATCGTACTCGGCTGCTACGGCTCCACCGTGTATCCCAACTCGTTCTGCAACCAGCTCGTGCGCAACCCGCCGAACGCAGCTGCCGATCCGAACCGGATCACCGAGATCTACAGCGTCTACGTCAACATCAACCGCGAACGGACCCGCGGTTACGACCTGCAGATGAACTACAGCAACGACTTCTCATTCGGCAAGCTGACGGCGGAAGGGCAGATCACCTACACGATGTCCGACATCTACCAGCTGTTCGACTCGGCTGCGGCCAGCGGCCTGAGCTCGTCGGAGCAGGTGGGTTACATCGGGCGTCCGAAGACGGTGGCTCGCAGCGTCATCAGCCTGGAGCGGGGCGACTGGACCTATACGTGGAACGGCCAGTACGTCAGCACCACCCGCAACAAGGACCTCAGCAACATCTATACCTACCTGGGGTACAAGGGCGCGGCTCGGGACATCGAGGCAAGCTGGCAGCTCATCCACAACGTGTCGGTCGGTTATGAGCGCGGTCATTGGGGTGTGCTGGTCGGTATCCGCAACGTGTTCGATACCGAGCCGGATCTGATCTCGCCGAGCGCGGGTACCACGGTGGGCAATGCGCCGCTGTATGCCTCGCAGTACGACTGGTACGGCCGTACGTTCTTTGCGCGCCTGAACTACAAGTTCTGATCGCAAAGGCGTTGGTGCAGGACGAAAAGAGGCGACCTTCGGGTCGCCTCTTTTTTTGTAGTGATGCCGGTGCGCCGTCGCGGCGGTTGGCGAACTACCCGCCGGCCAGCATCGCCTGGATCTTGGCCATGTGCGACTCCGCGGTTTCGCGGGTCACTTCCTTGTCCGCTTCGGGGTCCTTGCCCTGCCAGTGCAGGTCGGTTTGCGGCAGCTCATGCAGGAAACGACTGGGCTGGTTGCGGTGGATCTCGCCGTAGCGCCTGGTCTGCGCGGACCAGGACAGAGTCAGCAGTTCCTTGGCGCGGGTGATGCCGACGTACATCAGGCGGCGTTCCTCGTCGATGCGGCCTTCGTCCAGCGCGCCCTCGTGCGGCAGCGTGCCGTCTTCGCAGCCGACGATGAAGACGAAGCGGAACTCCAGGCCCTTGGCGGCGTGCAGCGTCATCATGCGCACCGCGTTGCCCGGCTCGTCGCGGTCGGCGTGGCTGAGCAGGGCCAGTTGGGCGGCAAGGTCGCCGGCGCTGTTGCCTTTCTGCATCGCGCGGAACCAGTCGGCGAGTTCCTTCAGGTTGCCCAGCTTGCGTTCGCGCACGCTGGCATCGGGCGTGGCGGCGGCAATCTGTGCGGCGTAGCGGGTGCGCTTGAGGATGCGTTCGACCAGGTCGGCGGCGCTTTCGTGCAACGAGGCGCTGCGCAGTTCATCGAGCAGGTCGGAAAAGCCCGCCAGCGCGGCGGCCGGTCGCGGCGTGAGCTGGCGCAGCACGCCGTCGCTGCGGGTGGCATCGAGCAGCGAGCAGTGGCGCGACTGCGCGATCTGGCCGAGCTTCTCCAGCGTGGTGGAGCCGATCTCGCGTTTGGGCACGTTCACCACGCGCAGGAAGGCGGCGTCGTCGCTGGGATTGGTCAGCAGGCGCAGGTAGCACAGGATGTCCTTCACCTCGGCGCGGTCGAGGAAGGACAGCGCGCCGGTGAGATGGTAAGGGATGCGCGCCAGCCGCAGCGCCTTCTCCAGCGGGCGCGCCTGGAAGTTGCCGCGGTACAGGATCGCCATGTCGTCCCAGCGTGCCTTGTGCTTCTCCGCCAGCGTGGTGGCGATCGCGGCGACGCGCTCGGCCTCGTGCTCGGCCTCCTTGCATTCCAGCACGCGGATCGGTGCGCCTTCCGGATGCTCGCTCCACAGCCTCTTTTCGTGGCTGTGCGGGTTGTGCGCGATCAGCGCGTTGGCTGCGCGCAGGATGCGCTTGCCGCAGCGGTAGTTCTGTTCCAGCTTGATCACGCGCAGGTTCGGCCAGTCGCGGCCGAGCTGGTCGATGTTCTCCGGGTTGGCGCCGCGCCAGGCGTAGATCGACTGGTCGTCGTCGCCCACGCAGGTGATTCCGCCGCGCTCGCCGGTGAGCGCCTTCAGCAGGCGGTACTGCGCATCGTTGGTGTCCTGGTACTCGTCCACCAGCAGGTAGCGCAGGCGCTCGCGCCAGGCGTCGCGGCATTCGCCGTCCGATTCCAGGATGCGCAGCGGCAGCCGGATCAGGTCGTCGAAATCCACCGCGTTGAACGCGGCCAGGCGCGCCTGGTACAGCTCGTAGATGGTCGCCGCCTCCAGCTCGCGCGGGCTGCGCGCGGCGGCCAGCGCTTCCTCCGGCGACAGCCCGCCGTTCTTCGCGCGGCTAAGCAGGTTGCGCAGGCCGAACAGCACGTCGGGCTTGACCCCCCTGGGTGCCAGCTCCTTGACGATGCCGCCGCTGTCGTCCGCGTCAAGCACCGAGAAACCGCGGCGCAACCCGGCGCGCGCGTGCTCGATCTGCAGGAACTTCAGCCCCAGCGCGTGGAACGTGCTCACCGTGAGCGCGGCCGCATCCTCGCTCGACACCAGCTTGGCCACGCGCTCGCGCATCTCGCGCGCGGCCTTGTTGGTGAAGGTGATCGCGGCGATTTTCGACGGGTCGAGTCTGCGGCGCTGGATCAGATACGCGATCTTTCGCGTGATCACGCTGGTCTTGCCGGAGCCGGCGCCGGCCAGCACCAGCAGTGGCCCCTCGCAATGTTCGACGGCGGCCAGTTGTTGTGGGTTGAGCATGGATCGTTGCGAGGGTGGGACAGCGACCGATGGTAACAGAGCGGCCGTGGGGCATAATCGAGTGAACCCACCGATGGGGAGCTGCATGACAGCCCAGCAAGTCGAGCAATGCGACGTGGCGGTGATCGGTGCCGGCCCCGGTGGCAGCACCGCAGCGGCGCTGCTGGCGCGTCGCGGCTACCGGGTGATCGTGCTGGAAAAGGCGCGCCACCCGCGCTTCCACATCGGCGAATCGCTGCTGCCGATGAATCTGCCGGTGTTCGAGCGGCTCGGCGTGCTGGACAAGGTGCACGCGATGGGCGTGTTCAAGGCCGGCGCGGACTTCGAGGCGGACAACGAGCGCGGCTACAACGTGTTCTCGTTTGGGCGCGCGCTCGGCGACAGCCCGCCGCACAGCTACCAGGTGTGGCGGCAGGATTTCGACAAGATGCTCTGCGAGCACGCGCGCGAGTGCGGCGCCGACGTGCGCGAAGGGCAGCAGGTGGTGGCAGTCGAGCAGCGCGGCCCGCGCCAGACGCGGATCGAGGTGCATGCCGACGACGGCGCGGAGCACGCGATCGAGGCGCGTTACCTGGTCGACGCCAGCGGCCGCGATGCCTTCCTCTCGACGAAGCAAAAGCTCAAGCGCAGGAATCGCCAGCACCAGAGCGCGGCGCTGTTCAGTCGTTTCCGCCACGCCGCGCGCCGCAGTGGCGAAGACGCGGGCAACGTCAGCATCTACCGCTTCGAGCACGGCTGGATGTGGATGATCCCGTTGCCCGACGACAGCATGAGCGTGGGCGCGGTGTGCTGGCCGGAATACCTCAAGCAGCGGCACGGCGACACGCGCACGTTCCTGCTCGACACGCTGCGGCAGAACGCGGCGCTGTGGGAACGCCTGCAAGGTGCCGAACTGATCGACGAGGTGCGCGCGGCCGGCAACTATTCCTACGACTCGCGCGAGATGGCCGGCCCCGGCTGGATCCTGGTTGGCGACGCCTTCGCCTTCCTCGACCCGGTGTTCTCCTCCGGCGTGTTCCTGGCGATGGACGCGGCCGAGCGTGCGGTGGACGTGATCGACGGCGCGCTGCGCGAACCGGAGCGCGAGGCGGCGCTGCAGCGGGCGCTGGAGAAGCGCCTGCGCATGGGCATGGCGCGCTTCGCGTTCTTCATCCACCGTTTCAACGAGCCGGTGATGCGGCGCATGTTCGCTGCGCCGCGCAATGGCTGGCAGCTGGAGCAGGGCGTGATCTCGATGCTGGCCGGCGACCTCTACAACCCGCCGCGCGTGCTGCGGCGGCTGCGCCTGTTCAAGCTGGTCTACGCGATCATGGTGCTGCGCCATCCGCGTCAGTGGTGGCGAGGCCATCGCCATCGGCTCGCGCAGGCGCGCGCGGAGTGAGTGCGCAGCCTACAATGACGCGTTTCCGCTGACCGATCGCCGCGCCGACGCCCCATGGCCAAGCTCTATTTCTATTACTCGGCGATGAACGCCGGCAAGACCACCACGCTGCTGCAGAGCGCGTACAACTATCACGAACGCGGCATGCGCACGCTGATCCTCACGCCGGCGCTGGACAACCGCTTCGGCGAGGGCGTGGTCGCTTCGCGCATCGGGCTGAAGGCGAATGCGCGACGCTTCGCCGGCGACGAGGATCTGTTCGCCCTGGTCGAGGCCGACATCGCCGCACGCGGACCGCTGCATTGCGTGTTCGTCGACGAGGCGCAGTTTCTCGGCAAGGCGCAGGTATGGCAGATCAGCGATGTCGTCGATCGACTCCATATTCCCGTGCTGGCCTATGGTCTGCGCACGGACTTCCGCGGCGAGTTGTTCGAGGGTAGCCGCCACCTGCTGGCCTGGGCCGACGAGCTGCAGGAGATCAAGACGATCTGCCACACCGGGCGCAAGGCCACCATGGTGGTGCGCGTGGACGAGCACGGCCGTGCCGTCACCGAGGGTCCGCAGGTCGAGATCGGCGGCAACGAGCGCTATGTTTCGGTGAGTCGCGCCGAGTTCAAGAAGATCAGCGAAGGCCGCGGTCGCATCGAGCTGCAACAGACGGTGCTGCCGCTGGACGACGAGCGCTGAACCCCGCCATCGCAAGGATGACCATGAGCCACCAGTTCCCCATTCCCGCCTGGCAACGCCCGCACTGGCAGCCGAGCGAAGAAACGATCGTGCTGCAGTTCTACGTGTTCGGAAAATTCGAGGCCGTGCGCGTGCCCTCGCAGGATTACGGCAGCCCCGGCCTGCCGGCGGGCCTCGCCGCGACCAATCATCGCCACGCCGATCTGCGCGGCTGGGACGGCTACCCGCTGAAGGGGGCGATGGGGCGCATGTACAAGGCCGATGCGCCGCAGGCGTTCCAGCGCGCGTTCGGTGCGCCGGAGGTGATGGTGGTGCGCGGCGCGCTGGAGGACAGCCCGGCCACCGGCTACCTGCGTGACACCCTGGGCGTGCTGGCGGGCATGCTCGACATCGGCGGCGTGGCGGTGCTCGATCCGCAGATACTCAGCCTGCTCGACGCCGATGCCTGGCGCCGCCACTACCTGATCCGTGATGGCGCGCCGATCCGGAACCACCTGCTGATACTGTGCGACGGCGACACCGCGCCGGGACGCTCGTGGATACGAACGCGCGGCATGCGCAAATTCGGTCGCCCCGACATCAGCATCCGCGACGTGCCCGACGCCGCCGTCGATCGCGCCGGCGCGTTGTGCGAACAGATGGCCGAATTGCAGGCGCTGGGCGCGCATTTCGCCGATGGCCAGGCGCTCCAGGGCGAGGGCATCCCCGCCGGCATGGTCGCGAGACTCGGCGGCGGCATGGATGAGCCGCCCTTCAACAACAGCTGGGTCGAGTTTCGCTGGGCCTGACCGGCCGCGTGCCGGTCAGCCCGTCTCGTGGCCGGGCGCGGACTGGTTGCAGGGGCGCACAAACGGCGAGGCCGGCACCTGGGTGCCGGCCTCGCGTCGTCGCAGTACGCGCGGGATCGCGCGGACGGGCTCAGCCCACCGTGATGAAGCGCTGCGCGTCGTCCATGAACGCCTTCTCGCCGAAGCCGCCTTCGTGCGAACCGAACGGCATCTGCGCGCGCAGCTTCCACGTCGCCGGCACGTTCCATTCCTGGCGGGTCGCCTCATCCGTGACCGGGTTGTAGTGCTGCAGGCTGGCGCCCACGCCGGCCTCGGTCAGCGCCAGCCACACGGCGAACTGGGCCATGCCGCTGCTCTGTTCGGACCACACCGGGAAGTTGTCCGCGTACAGGGCGAACTGTTCCTGCAGGCCTTTCACCACCGACTGGTCCTCATAGAACAGCACGGTGCCGATGCCGGCGGCGAAGCTGTCCAGCTTGGCGGCGGTGTTGGCGAACGCCTCGGCCGGCACGATCTTCTTCAGCTCCTGCTTGGTCAGCTCCCAGAACTGCTCGCTCTGCTCGCCGAACAGGATCACCGCGCGCGAACTTTGCGAGTTGAACGACGACGGCGTGTGCTTGATCGCGTCCTTGACCAGGCTGGTGAGGGCGTCCTTGTCCAGCGCCACGTTGCGACCCAGCGCGTACTGGGTGCGGCGCTTCTTGAGCGATTCGATGATGGTGCTGTTCATGGAGGTTCCTCCGAAAGACGTGGGGTCTATACGCTTTTTGGAAACAGTGGAAGTCCAGCGACTTTCACGGTTCCTGCGTTACAGGTGGCTATCTTAGAAGCTGAACCCAGGTTGGGTAGCCGGCAAATCGTGACAACTCTGTTTCCAAAAGGAAACAATGACGATGCTTGCCATCGTGGGCCGTACCGGAAAATCGGGGGCGTGCCGCTTTGCCCGCGCCTTCAGCGCTGGCAGTGCGGGCACCAGAAGGTGGAGCGCTGGCCCAGCACGGCCTGCCGGATGGCGCTGCTGCAGACCCGGCAAGGTTCGCCGGCGCGGCCGTAGACCATCAGCTCGCGGAAGAAATAGCCAGGTGCGCCGTCGGGGTTGAGGAAGTCGCGCAAGGTGGTGCCGCCGCGCTCGATCGCCCATGCCAGCAGGTGCTTCACTTCGGCAGCCAGTCGTTCGTAGCGCGCCCGCGAAACGCCGCCGGCGGCGCGGCGCGGATCGATGCCGGCGCGGAACAGCGCCTCGCTGGCGTAGATGTTGCCCACCCCGACGACGACGGCGTTGTCCATCAGGAACAGCTTCACCGCCGCCGTGCGTCCGCGCGAGCGACGCCACAGCAGCTCGCCGTCGAAGGCGTCGGTCAGCGGTTCGGGGCCGAGATGGGCCAGCAGCTCGTGCGTGGTGCCCGGCGGTTGCCACAGCAGGCAGCCGAAGCGGCGAGGGTCGGTGAAGCGCAGGACGCGCGATGCCTGCGCGGCGCTGCGTTCCAGCGCGATGTCGACATGATCGTGCTTGCCCACCGGCGCGTCGGGCGGCAGCACACGCAGCACGCCGCTCATGCCCAGATGCAGCAGCGCGCTGCCGGCGGCGGTGTGCAGCAACAGGTATTTCGCGCGGCGTTCCACCGCGTCGATGCGCTGGCCGGGCAGCAGCTCGCCGATCTCGGGCGGGATCGGCCAGCGCAGATCGGGACGGCGCAGGAGCACGCCGCTGACGCGACGGCCGATCAGGTACGGCGCGATGCCGCGGCGGGTGGTTTCGACTTCCGGCAGTTCGGGCACGACAGTTCGACGCTCAGTGCAGTTCGGTGGTGCGGATTTCCGGCGAGCGCGGCATGTAGCGCGCGGACACCAGCGCCACGCGCTCGCCGACGCGCACGTAGCGTTGCGGCCCGGTCACCGCATTGATGCCGAAGGCCAATGTCTGGCCGTCCAGAGTCAGCACTGCATGCGGCGGCGCCAGGCCGATCTTCGCTGGCTCGAAATCGGCCAGCGGACGCCAGCTCAGCGCGCGTGCGGCGGCGATGTCGGCCAAGTCGCGCAGGCGGTCGTCGTCGGCCACCCGGCGCGCCGTGCCGTCGGTACGCCACCAGTGGCCGTCGCCACGCTTCTCGTAATGCAACGTGGCGGCGCCGGGCAGGGCGAGGCTGATGTGGCTGATCACGGACGGATCGAGCGTGGTCAGCTCACCGTTCGCGCGGCTCGCGTCGTGTTGCCATTGCCACAGCGCCAGTCCGAGCAGCATGGCCACGGCGGCGAGCAGCAACCATCGTTGCCGGGCGGCGCGCTTCATCATTCAGCGCCGCCGCCGGCGCCACACGATGACGCCGCCGATCACCAGCAACAGCAGCGGCAGGCCGAACAGGAAGCCGAAGCTCAGCACGTTCAACTCGCCCTGCGAGATTTCCAGCAGACGGTCCGGCGCGCCGCGCGGCGGCACGTCGACCAGCTTGTCGTCGCCCAGCAGCCAGTTGAACACCCGCTCGCCCAGCGCGCGGTTGCCGCCGTTGCCGAGATAGGTGTTGGAGAGGAAATCCCCATCGCCGATCACCACCGCGCGCTGTTCGCTCTTGTCCGGACTGGGCGACAGCCGGCTCAACGCGAAACCGAAATCCAGCGGGCCTTTCAGCTCGCCTGCATCGGCGTCGAAGCGGATGTCGGAGCTTTTCGTGTTGTCGATCGGCTGGAACTCGGTCCAGCTCTGCGGACTGGAACGCAGGAAGGCGTGCGTCGCCCAGCCCGTGCGCGCCACCTCGGCCAGCGCCGACGCCTGCGGGAACAGCGTGGCGAGCTGGAAGCCGCGCGTGATCGCCTGCGGCGGGTAGCTGCCCAGCGCGAGCATGCGCGGATCGTGCAGGCCCAGCGCCGAACCGGAACCGTCGACCAGCACGCCCGGCAACACGCGCACGCCCAGCACGTCGGCCAGCGGCTTGAGGCCGAGTTCGTCATTGGCCGGCTCGGTGAGCCACAGCAGATTGCCGCCGGCCTGCACGTAGTCGACCAGGGCCTGCACCGCGCCCGGCGCGAGCGATACCGTGGGGCTGGCCAGCACTACCAGGTCGGTGTGTTCGGGCACCGCGTTGACCTGCGAGAAGTTGAGCGGCACCGCGCGCATGCCGCGGCTTTCCAGCTGCGCCATGAAGGTGCCCATGTCGGCATTCGCCTGGCCGTCGGCGCGCCGCTCGTCGTCGCCGGTGACGAAGGCGACGATGCGGTCGTTGCCGCGCTGCAGCCGCTCCAGCGCGTTGGTCAGGCTGCGCTCGGACAACTCGTCCAGGCGTTGCTCGTGGTCTCGGTAATGCAGGATCAGCGCGCCGTCGACGGTGATCCCCAGCTCGCGCATCCGGGCCGGGTCCAGTTGCGGGTCGACGAAGCGCAGGCTGATGTCGCGCTTCACCATCTGGTAGCGCTGCAGGAAGCCGGCAATAGTCTGGCGCAGGTCGCCCTGCGGGCTGGCGTAGCTGACGATGTCCACCGGCCCGTCGAGTTTCGCCAGCACCGCGCGGCTTTCCGGCGACAGGCTGATGCGACCGTTCGCGGTCCAGTCGGCTACGTAGACGTGGCGCGTGCCGAGATAACCGATCGCGGCGCAGCCCAGCAGCAACAGCAGCGCGAACAACCAGCCGTCCAGACGTCTGAATACGCTGCGCATCAGCCGCGCTCCCGCTCGGTGGAGAGGTGGCGCGTGGCCAGCGCGAGCGAGAGGCTGATCAGCAGCGCGAACCACAGGATGTCGGCGCTGGAGACCAGGCCGCGCAGCAGCGGTTGCACGTGCGTGCTCATCGCCAGCCAGTTGATCGCGCCGCCGTCGATGCCGGCCATCTGCGCGCCCAGGTTCACGCTCCACAGCGCCAGTCCCAGGATCAGCGCGGCGGCCGCGGCGATGGCCGGGTGGCTGGCGAAACTGGAACAGGCCAGCCCCAGCGCCGCCAGCGCGGCCAGCATCAACGCCAGGCCGATGGCGGCGGCGGCGAGTTTGCCCCAGTCCAGATCGGTGGCATGCGCCAGCGTCAGCGGCATGGCCAGGGTCAGCGCCAACCACGGCAGCAACCAGCCGAGCAGCGCAAGGTACTTGCCAAGCACGATGCGCGACGCCGGCACGCCGGCGGCAAACAGCAGCGGCAGCGTGCCGTTGCGGCGTTCACCGGCGATCGCCGACATGGTCAGCAGCGGCACCACCAGGAACGCGAGTTGCGCGAGTTGCCCCAGCAGCGGTACCGCCACCAGATCGGTGAAGCCGGGGCCGTCGGGCAGGGCGGCGCGCTGAACCTGGCCGGCCAGGAAACTGCCCAGCAGTACGGTGAAGTTCCAGCCCAGCCAGGCCAGGGTCAGCGCTGCGAGTAGCCAGCCCAGCGGACGCACCAGCAGGCGACGCCATTCCAGGCGAGTCACCGCCCACGTGCTCATGCGGCCTGCGCCGGGCGCGGGTTCATCGCGATCTCGAAGAAGCGCCGTTCCAGCGCCGCATGATCGCCGGCCTCGACCGTGCCTTCGTGCTGCAACGCGCCCTCGTGCAGGATCGCCACGCGATCGCACACCGCGGTGACTTCGGCCAGCACATGCGTGGACAGGATCACCGCGGTGCCGGCGGCGGCCTGCTCGCGGATGAGGCTGCGCAGCGCGGCCACCTGCACCGGGTCGAGTGCGTTCGCCGGTTCGTCCAGCACCAGCAGCGCTGGGCGGTGCACCAGCGCGCAGGCCAGCCCCAGCCGCTGGCGCTGGCCCTGCGACAGCACACCGGCCAGGCGCCGCGCCAGCGGTTGCAGTTCCAGCCGCTCGATGATCGCGCTGCGGGCCGCGCGCAGGGCGGCGCCATTCAGGCCGCGGATGCGGGCGTGCGCGTCCAGGTGTTCGGTCACGGTCAGTTCCGGCCACAGCGGCGCGCGTTCGGGCAGCCAGCCGATGCATGTGCGAGCCAGCTCCGGGTGTTCCAGGAAGTCCTCGCCGTTCAGCTTGATGACGCCGCGGTCCGGGCGCAGCGCCCCGGCGATCATCGACAAGGTGGTCGATTTGCCGGCGCCGTTGACGCCGAGCAGGCCCAGCACCTGGCCGCGCGGCAGGCTCAGGCTGAGATCGCGCACGGCAACGCGACCGGCGCGGCGGCGTGCGACGTGATCCAGCTGCAGGGCGGGCGGCGGGTCGGGGGGGATGATCGTGGTCATTGCCTGATTGTCACGGCGCCCCCATGGTTAGACAACAGGCGATCGTGCGCGCTGCCAACCAACGCCGGTTTCACTTCCGCCTCTTGACAGGCTGTTACCATCATGACCCGGCCATGCTGGTGGGTATGGCATTCCCCGAATTAGACTCCACCCCGTCCCCCCGTTCCATCCCCATTCGGTAACTTTCATGCTTGACGCGGTACTCGATTTCCTCAACCACGGCCTCGCCAACGCGAGCTGGGGCCAGATCGCCATCTACATGCTGGTGGTGACCCAGCTCACCATCTTCACGGTGACGCTGTACCTGCACCGCAGCCAGACCCATCGTGGCGTGGATTTCCACCCCGTGCTGGCGCACTTCTTCCGTTTCTGGGGCTGGCTCACCACTGGCATGGTCACCCGCGAATGGGTGGCGGTGCATCGCAAGCACCACGCCAAGGTGGAGACTGCGGAAGACCCGCACAGCCCGATGATCTACGGCATCCGCAAGGTGTTCTGGGATGGCGTGTCGCTCTACCGCGACGCCTGCGAGAACAAGCAGGACATGGCGCAGTACGGCCGCGGCACGCCCGACGACTGGATCGAGCACAAGCTCTATGGCGCGCATCCCTACTGGGGCCCGACCCTGATGTTGTTCATCAGCGTGGCCTTGTTCGGCGTGATCGGCGCGGCGCTGTGGGCGCTGCAGATGGTGTGGATCCCGTTCTGGGCCGCCGGCTTCGTCAACGGCATCGGCCACTGGGCCGGCTACCGCAACTTCGAGAGCGCCGACACCGCGCGCAACCTGATCCCGTGGGGTTTCTGGATCGGCGGTGAAGAGCTGCACAACAACCACCACGCCTTCCCCAGCTCGGCCAAGTTCGCCCTGCGCAAGTGGGAGTTCGATATCGGCTGGGCGGCGATCTGCGGCCTGCGTGCCGTGGGCCTGGCCAAGGTGTTGCGCGTGGCGCCCTCGCTGGACGTGCGCCCGAACGTGCGCCTGCCCGACGCCGACACGCTCAAGGCGGTGCTCACCCATCGCTTCCAGGCGATGACCGACTACTACCGCGGCGTGATCGTGCCGACTCTGCGCGACGAGGCGCAGCACGCCGGCGAGAACATCAGGGCGATCCCGCGCCGGATGCGGCTGGCCATGGCCGACGGCGGCCGCTGGCTCGACAGCGAGGGCCGCGACCGCATGCAGGCGATGCTGGCCAAGCGCCCCACGCTGAAGACCGTGGTCGAGTTCCGCGGCCGCCTCGCGGCGCTGATGGAGCAGCGCGGCGCCGAGCAGGCGTTGAAGGGCCTGCAGCAGTGGATTCACGAGGCCGAGGAAAGCGGCATCCGCGCGCTGCAGGAGTTCGCCCAGCGGCTCAAGGGCTACACGGTCGCCACGGCCTGAGCGCCGGCGGCATCGACCCGAACCAGGCCCGCCTCGATGGCGGGCTTTTCGTTTGCCTTGAGGGAACCCCCGACTCTGTGTTTAGACCGGACACATGGTGGACGCTTTCAGGGCAGCCTCCGGCCGGGGGGCGAGGTTGCCCCGAAGAGCCGGGGCTTCGTGTGCCCCGGTTTCTCCGTTCGGGCGGCGCATGGCAAGCTCGAACCCTTGCGCATCGACAGGGAGGTACGGAATGACCCCGAGGGTGGTGGTGCTTGGCGCGACCGGCGTGTTCGGTTCGCGCATCGCGACGCGGCTTGCGCACGACGCACGTTTCGAACTGTTGCTGGCTGGACGCCACAAGGCGTCGCTGGAGGCATTGCGCGCGGCGATCGGCGATGCGCGTGTGCGCGTCCATGCACTGGATACGGCGAGTGCGGACTTTCCGGCGGCGCTGGCCGCGCTCGAACCGCATCTGGTGATCCACGCCGCCGGCCCGTTCCAGGGGCAGGATTATCGTGTCGCGGAAGCGTGCATCGACGCCGGCAGTGATTACATCGACCTCGCCGATGGCCGTGATTTTGTCTGCGGCTTTTCCCGGCTAAACGAGCGCGCACGGTGTGCGGGCCGGCTGCTGGTCAGCGGTGCGTCCAGCGTGCCGGCGCTGAGTTCAGCGGCGGTCGATGCGCTGTTGCCCCGCTTCGGCCGGCTCGACGCCATCGAACACGCGATCAATCCCGGCAACCGCACGCCGCGCGGCGATGCCACGGTGGCCTCCATCCTCGGCTATTGCGGGCGGCCGATCCGCGTCTGGCGCGAGGGCCGCTGGGACACGGTGCATGGCTGGATGGACAGCCGGCGCCAATGGTTCCCGTTCGGCCATCGCCGCGTCGGCGTCTGCGATGTTCCGGATCTCGAACTGTTTCACGCGCGTTATCCGCAGGCGCGTTCGGTGGTCTTCCGCGCCGGCCTCGAACTGCCCTTGCTGCAATGGGCGACTTGGGGCATGGGCGTACTGGTGCGACTGGGCCTGATCCGCGATCTCGCGCGCCACGCGCCCGCACTGCGGCGCATGAGCGAATGGTTCGTGCGCCTGGGCACTGATGTCGGCGGCATGGTGGTGGAGTTGCGTGGCACCGACGAGCAAGGCCGGCCGCTGCACCTGTGCTGGTGGCTGGATGCCGACGCGGGCGATGGCCCGCAGGTGCCGGTGACGCCGGCGATCGTGTTTGCGCGGCGCTGGGCGGATGGTCTGCTGGCCGAGAAGGGCGCCATGCCCTGCATGGGATTGCTTGCGCTCGATCAGATCGTCGCCGGCTTCGAGGGATTCGCGTTGCGCACCGGCGTCGAGGTGCTCAGTCGATGAAGCGCCACGCCTGGTCCGGCTCGCGCAGGCGGCATTGTGCGCGCCGACCGAACAGGCGGTATCGGTGGCGGGCGAGCCAGCGGTAGGCGCCGTCGCGCCAGCGGCGTGGAACCATGCGCAGCATCGCGCTTGCCGGGCGCCACGGCCCGCCCAAGTGGCGAAGCACGCGGACAATGGCGTCCGTGTCGCGGTAACCCCGATCCTGCTCGACCAGCAGGAACGACACCGGGTCGTCCGGCGACAAGCCGTGCGCCACCAGCAGGGCGCGACCATGTTGCCCCTGCATCGCCGCCAGCCGGAAGCGGCCGGTACGGTCGTGACGCAGGATGAAATCCACCCAGCGGCTGCACAGCACGCAGACGCCATCGAAGACGATGACGGGGTGTTCGCCTTCAGGTGACACGGTCGATCTCCAGCCAGCCGCGGTAGGCGACGAGCCGACCGAGCAACGGCAGGCGCACGTCGATGTCGAAGGCGTAGCGCCCGTCGTGCGCACCGCTGCGCGACCGCACCGTGCCGCAGAAGGAGCGCGGCAACCGCAGGCCGAACAGGCTCACGCCCCGCAGTTGCCAGTCGATCGCGTCGCCGTCGCGGCGCAGCGCGAAGCGCAGCGTGGCCGGCCCGAGATGTTCGTGCAGCAGCGGCGAGCCGGCGTGGCGGTCGAGCCTGGACTGCATGCGTCGGCCGGTGAACCGGCGCGTCCATACTTCGCGGTTGCCGTGGCGCTCGATCGTCAGCGCCAGTGCCTGCTGCGGGCCGGGCGCGGGCAGGCCGAGCAGCCGGCGCAGGCAGCGCGCGGGGAAGTGGCCGGCGCCATCGACGTCGGCCACGCCGCTCGCGCGCAGCAGCGGTGCGGCGCCGTGCATCGCCTGCACGGCCGCGGGCAAGGCGCGCCAGGCGTCATCGCCGAGCAGGGTGGGGAACAGGGCGGGGAATGTCATGGCCCGATGATGCGCGATAGGCGGGCTTCGGGCAAAAGGAAAACCCGCCGGGCGGCGGGTTTTCCTGGAGGAGTCAAGATCGCTGTTGCGGATGCTGTGGAGAGCGCAAGAGCAAGAGCGATCCCTGCCTTCGCAGGGATGACGTCATGGCAAGGGCACTCGCGCTACGCGCGAATGCGCCATGACCTCACTTGATCTTGCCTTCCTTGTAGATCACGTGCTTGCGCACCACCGGATCGTACTTCTTGAACTCGAACTTTTCCGGGGTGTTCTTCTTGTTCTTCTGCGTGGTGTAGAAGTGGCCGGTGCCGGCCGAAGAAATCAGGCGGATCTTGTCTTGCGATTTGTTGGCCATGGTGTGCTCCTCAGACCTTTTCGCCGCGGGCACGCATGTCGGCAATCACGGCCTCGATGCCATTCTTGTCGATCGTGCGCAGGGCGTGGTTGGAAACGCGCAGCTTGATCCAGCGGCTTTCGCTGGGGACCCAGAAGCGACGCTCATGCAGGTTGGGCAACCAGCGGCGGCGGGTCTTGTTGTTGGCGTGCGAGACATTGTTGCCGCTCTGCACACCCTTTCCGGTGACTTGACATACACGGGCCATGACGACCTCCCAAGAATGGCTTCGGTTGAAGCCGTGATTGCCACCCGTTGGCCAGGGCGGCATCGGCCCAGCGACGCGGAGCGCCACGCAATGCCGGAGATGCTGCATGGCCCGGTCGCGTGGGTCCGCATTGCGTGGCGGACCACCCGGAGAACCGGGCCGACATGAGGCGAGCCGCGCATTGTCGCAGAAACAAGCGGTTGGGCGCAATCCTCGGACGCGCGTTCAAGGGTGCGGATGGGTGCGCCAGACGGGGATGTATGGAACAATCAGCCTCTTTGCTTGACCGCCCGTCTTTGAGAGGACCACCCGATGGCACAAGAGATCAACAACGACCAGGCCAACGGCCAGGCCAGCCAGCCGCAGCTGGTGATGCAGAAGATCTACGTGAAGGACGTTTCCTTCGAGGCGCCCAACGCGCCGCAGATCTTCCAGGAGATCGACGAGAACGCGCAGCCGCAGGTGCAGCTGAACCTGGGCCAGAAGGCCAGCGATCTGGGCAACGACCTGTATGAAGTGGTGCTCAGTCTGACCCTGACCTGCACGGTCGGCCAGCGCACGGCGTACCTGGCGGAAGTGGAGCAGGCGGGCGTGTTCGGCATCGCCGGTTTCGGCGACACCGACAAGGCCGGCATCCTGGGCAGCTATTGCCCGAACCTGCTGTTCCCGTATGCGCGCCAGGTGATTTCCTCGATGGTGCTCGAAGGCGGCTTCCCGCCGTTCCTGTTGCAGCCGATCAATTTCGACGCGCTGTTCGCCGAACAGTTGCGCCGTGGTGCCGGTGGCGACGAAGCCCCGGTGATGCTCAACAGCTGAGCTTCGGGCATGCCTGACAAGCCGAAGCTGACCGTGCTCGGCGCGGGCTCCTGGGGCACGGCTCTGGCCGCGCTCGGCGCCCGCAACGGCGTACCCACCCGGCTATGGGGCCGCGATGCCGACGCGCTGGCGCAGATGGCGCAGCAACGCAGCAATGCGCGCTACCTGCCAGGCGTCACTATGCCGGAGGCGTTGGGCTACGAGGCGGATCTCGGCGCGGCCGTGCGCAGCGCCGATATCGTGCTGATCGTGGTGCCCAGCCATGCGTTCGCCGCGATGCTCGACGCACTCGCGCCGCTGCTCGACGCGGGCACCGCGATCGCCTGGGCGACCAAGGGCTTCGAACCCGGTACCGGGCGTTTCCTGCACGAACTGGTGGCGGAAAAGTTGCCGGGCCGGCCGGCGGCGGTCATCACCGGGCCGTCTTTCGCCAGGGAGGTGGCCACCGGTCTGCCCAGCGCGGTCACCGTGCATTCGGACGACGATGCCTTCGCGCAACAACTCGCCGGCCTGCTGCATGCGCCCAACCTGCGCGCGTACTCCGGCGGCGACGTGCTCGGCGCCGAGCTCGGCGGCGCGATGAAGAACGTGCTGGCCGTCGCCACCGGGATCGCCGACGGCATGAACCTGGGCCTCAACGCCCGCGCCGGCCTGATCACCCGCGGCATGAACGAGATGCTGCGCCTGGGCGTGGCGCTGGGCGCACGGCCGGAAACGCTGATCGGCCTGTCCGGCCTCGGCGACCTGGTGCTGACCTGCACCGGCGACCTCTCGCGCAATCGCCGGCTCGGCCTGGCGTTGGGCCAGGGCGTGGCGATCGACGAAGCGGTGCGCCGCATCGGCCAGGTGGTGGAGAGCATCCTCACCGCCGACGAAGTGGCGCGGCTGGCCGCCAAGCATGGCCTGGACCTGCCGATCAGCGCCGGCGTGCGCGCCGTGTTGCACGGCGAGGTCACCCCGGCCGAAGGGCTCAAGGCACTGATGGCGCGCGAGCAGAAGCCGGAATATCCGCACGGGCTGTTCGGCAACGACTGACGCAGACCGGCGGCGGGTGCCGCGGCCGTCGCCGCATCCGGCACTCGCGCTGCTAAGCTCAAGCATTTGGTCGTTGCTACGGAACGCATGCGGATGCCGCAATCGGACGAGAAGCAGCGCGTCGCCGGCCCCCCGGCTGGCGACGACGACACCTTGCCGCCGGCCTGGCGGCGGCTGCTGGCTGCGCCCAAACCCGCGGCGAGTGAGGACGGTGGCGTACTCGGCTTCTTCGTCGAAGTGGTGCCCGAGGAGGGCGCGGCGTTCGCCCGCGTCGACGTGGCGCCGGTACTGCTCAGCGTGGCCGAGCACGGTCGCTACAGCCGCCCGGTGCCGCTGGACAGCCGCCACCTGGTGCAGACCCCGCTGCAGCCGCACGAGCAGCGCCTGGCCGCCAGCGTGCTGGGCCTGCCGCTGAGCGTGCGCAAGAGCCGCAGCTATGCCCGCCTTGGCGGCCACGTCGGCGACAGCCTGCTGGCCGAGGTGCTCGATACCGCGCCGTGCTTTCTCGGCGGCCTGGCCGGCCTGCGCCTGTCGCGCGGCAAGTCGCACCCGCTCAATTGGCACTGGCAGATGGAGGCCGACGGCAGCCAGCGCCTGCTGCCGCTGCTGCCCAACAGCCAGCGCCTGCTGCGCGTCGACGCGCTGTGGTACCTGGACGCCGAGCGCGCGACCCTGGGCCTGTTCGATGCGCCGGCCGAGGAAACCCAGTGGCTGGAGCTGCCGCCGCTGAAACACGAGCATGGCCGCCGCCTGCGCAGCAAGCTGCCGAACAGCCGGCTGGCCACGCGGGTACCGCTGCCGCAGGTGTTCGGCGATCTCAAGCGCTCGCAGCTGGCGCCCAAGCCGGTGCTGATCCTGCACGCGCTGACCCGCCACGCGCGTCTGGCCGCCGGCACGCCGCCGCTGGGCTATGCGCGGCTGGCCTTCGATTATGCCGGCGAGCGTTTGCCCGGCCGCGGCGGCGAGCCGCTGGTGCGCCGCGTGCGCAATGGCCAACTGGTCGAGATCACCCGCCGCCGTGCCGAGGAACTCACCGCGATGGAGCAGCTCGAACGCGTCGGACTCACTCCCGGCGTGGATACCGAGGGGCTGCCGTGGGACGTGGCCGAAACCCTGCCCGAAGACGCCTGGCTGTTCCCCGGCGCCGGTTATGCCGGCGCACTGGAGGTCAACACGCCGGCGCGCTGGCTGGCGTTGCGCCCCAAGCTCGAGGAAGAAAATTTCCTCGTCGAGTACGCGCCCAGCTTCCCGTTCGAGGTGCTCGAAGGGCCGGTTCGCTGGTATGGCCAGGCGGCCGAGGACGTCGACGACCACGCCTTCGACCTGGAGATCGGCATCGAGGTCGATGGCCAGCGCCACAACCTTTTGCCCGCCGTGGCGCAAGCGCTGGCCGAGCACCAGTTGACCCTCAGCCCGGCGGCGAATGAGCCCGACGATGCGGTGTGGTACGCCCCGGTCGATGCGCGCCGGCGCGTACCGGTGCGCCTGCGCGAACTGCGCGGCCTGCTGGCGCCGTTGGCCGAATACCTGGAGAAGCCGCGCAAGTCACTGCACCTGCCGCGCGTGCAGGCCGGCCGACTGGAGGAACTGGCCGCCGCCATGCCCGCTGGCGGCACGTTGCAGGCAGCCGAGCCGCTGCTCGGTTTCGCCGCACGCCTGCGTGACGCCGCCGCGCGCGCCAGCGATGCCGTGCCCGAAGGGCTTGCCGCCGAACTGCGGCCCTACCAGCGCGAAGGCCTGCGCTGGTTGAACGCGCTGGCCGAGGCCGGCGTCGGCGGCGTGCTGGCCGACGACATGGGCCTGGGCAAGACCTTGCAGTTGATCACCCATCTGCTGTCGCTCAAGCACGGCGGGGCGCTGACCCAGCCCGCGCTGATCGTGGTGCCCACCAGCCTGATTCCCAATTGGCAGTCGGAGATCGCCCGCTTCGCGCCGATGCTCAAGGTGCTGACCTTGCATGGCCCGCAGCGCGCGGAAGAATTCGATCAGCTCGGCGCGCAGGACATCGTGCTGACCAGCTACGCCCTGCTGCCGCGCGATGTCGCCGCGCTGCGCCAGCAGCCGTTCGCGCTGATCGTGCTGGACGAGGCCCAGCAGGTGAAGAACCCGCGCACGCAGGCACGCCGCGCGCTGCTCAGCCTGCGCACGCCACGCTACCTGTGTCTCACCGGCACCCCGCTGGAAAATCACCTGGGCGAACTCTGGTCGCAGATCGACCTGGCCGTGCCCGGCCTGCTCGGCGACGAAGGCGCGTTCCGCCGCCACTACCGCGTGCCGATCGAGAAGCAACGCGACGAGGAGTGCCAGCAACGCCTGAACCTGCGCCTGGCGCCCTTCATCCTGCGCCGGACCAAGGCGCAGGTGGCGAAGGAACTGCCGCCGAAGACCGAGATCACCCGCCGCGTGGTGCTGGAAGGCCGCCAGCGCGAACTGTATGAAGGCCTGCGCCTGTCGCTGACCGAGGAGCTGCGCGAGGTGATCGCCCAGCGCGGCATCGCGCATTCGGGCATCGTGGTGCTCGATGCGCTGCTCAAGCTGCGCCAGGTGTGTTGCGACCCGCGCCTGGTGAAACTCGAGGCGGCGCGCGGCGTGCGCGAATCGGCCAAGTTCGAGCTGTTGATGGACATGCTGCCCGCGCTGCTGGACGAGGGCCGCAAGGTGCTGCTGTTCTCGCAGTTCACCGGCATGCTGAAACTGATCGCCGCCGAGCTCGACCGCCGGCGCATCCGCTACGTCACCCTCACCGGCGACACCCGCGACCGCGCCGAGCCGGTGCAGCGCTTCCAGGACGGCGAGGTGCCGCTGTTCCTGCTCTCGCTGAAGGCCGGCGGCGTGGGCCTGAACCTCACCGCCGCCGATACCGTGATCCACTACGACCCGTGGTGGAACCCCGCCGCCGAGGCGCAGGCCAGCGACCGCGCGCACCGCATCGGCCAGGACAAGCCGGTGTTCGTGTTCCGCCTGATCACCAGCGGCACGGTGGAAGAGCGCATCGAGGAACTGAAACTGCGCAAGGCCGAGCTTGCCGACGCCGTGCTCGAAGGCGGCGGCAGCCGCGAGAAACTGCGCTTCGACGAAGCTGACCTGGATGCGCTGCTGGCGCCGGAGTCGGTTTCGTAGCCAGCGTCCGGAACGCCCCGCCAGTCAACGTCATGACAAGGAAGAAATCGTGAAACATCGGACCCTCCGCACGTGGCGCAGTGCGTTCTTCATCATCTTGGCGTCGTGGCTCGCTGGCTGCGCCCATCAGGATGTCGGTGAGGTTCGCGGTTCCAGCGTGGAAACCTTCATCCCGGCCAACGCCGAAAGTTATGCCATGTCCGAAAACCAGGGCTTCGTCATCGGCGAGCCCCTGGCGCCGCTGCAGTTGCCCAATTACCCCGCGACGGCGGACGCGCCACGCGGTGAGGTGGTCGTCTGCCTGGAGGTGTCGATTGATCGAGACGGCCTCGTTTATGCCAGCGCACCACTGACGGGCCTGCCCGGTTGCCCGGCGAGGATCGGCGACGTTGCCGCCGAATTGATGCGCAGCGCCAGGCAGGCGACGTCGTCGTGGCGCTTCGCCCGATCCCGGCGATGCACCTACCCGCAGGGATACGACGCTGCGCAGGCGCCGGGTTGCGACGGTCCGGTGATCAAGGTCGAATTCGTGCCGATCAGGCTGGCGTTCCGGTTTCGCTTCACGCGCAAGGCGGGCAGCACCGGCAACGTGACGATGGATCGCCTGCGCGGCTGAAACCCGCCGCGCTCGTCGGTATTCGCCGACGGCAACGTGTCGGGGCCGGGTGTCGGCGAGGGTTGAGCGCTTCCTTGTTCGTCTGGAAGCATGCCCACAGCGCGTCATCTGGTATCCATCGTCCCTTCGACCGGGCGCGCCCCATCAGCAGGTTCTTGGCTTTGGCGATTGCGCCCGCATCGCCGCTGGCCTCGGTGGCCTGCAACTCGCTGCGCGCCTCTGTATTCACGACCCCGGCGGCAGCCGCGTGCGCAGCAGCGCGTCGACCGACTGCTGCCATTGCGGCGAGCCCGGGGTGGATTGCGGGGCTTCCTCGCCCAGTTTGCGCTGCACGGCCTGGTTCCACTCGGGGGAACCGGGGTCGGGGCCGTGGCCCTTGTCGCTGATGGCGAGCGACTGGTCGACCCAGGCCAGCCATTCCGGCGAGCCCAGGGCGGGGTTGGCGGGCGCCGTCTGCGCTTCGCCAGGGGCTGGCGGCGTGGGCGCGGGCGAGCAGGCGGCGAGCAGCAGGGCGAGCGGGAGGCTGGCGATGAGGCGACGCATGGGACGGCTCCGGAAGAGGGCGAGGCCGGTTCAGCCTAGCGCCCGACTTGTTGCCGGTGATTAACTTTTCATGATGCGCGCCGCGCCGGTTCAGTGAAGCGCGGCCGGCTCAATCGCGCGCCGCCACTTCGTCGATGTGGCGCAGCAGGTCGGCGGGGTCCTCGTACACGCGGAATGCACCGGACTGCTGCAGCTCGGCCTGGCCGTAGCCGCCGGAGAGCACGCCCACGCCCAGCGTGCGGGCGCGTTGCGCGGCAAGCATGTCCCACACGCTGTCGCCGATCACCAGCGATTGGCGGATGTCCACGCCGAGCCGCTCGGCCGCTTCCATGAACAAATCCGGGTCGGGCTTGGCATGGCGCACCTGGTCGCGCGTGACCACCGGCACCTTCGACGGATCGATGCCGAGCGCCTCCAGGTTGTGCCGGGCCGTTTCCATCCGCCCGCTGGTGGCGATTGCCCACGGGATGTCCTGCGCGCCGAGGTAGTCGAGCAATTCGCGCGCGCCGGGCAGCGGCCGCACCGCGCCTTGCGCATGCATGCGGTTGAACGCCTCGGCATGATGCTCGCGCATGCGATCCAGTCGCTCGGCAGTGATCGGCAAAGTCGTCTCGCGCAACAGCATGTTGGCGAACAGGCCGCCGCTCATGCCGATCTTGCGATGGATCCGCCACACCGAAATGTCCAGCCCCTCGGCGTCCAGCGCCTGCTTCCACGCCAGCACGTGCTGGTAGACGCTGTCGATCAGGGTGCCGTCCAGATCGAACAGGAAGGCGCCGTCACGCCGTGGCATGGCTGCTCTCGCGCCGCGGCAGCAATGGCCGGCCCGAGTCCAGCACGGCCAGCGCGGCGCCGCCGAGCAGCCCCGGTTCCGGGTTCATGATCGCCTGGGTCGGCACTTTTTCCATGATGTCGCGGAAGCGGCCCTTGGCTTCGAAGCGTTCGCGGAAGCGCCCGCGTTCCAGCCACGGCAGCAGCACCGGGATCAGTCCGCCGGTGAGGTAGACGCCGTCCCACGCGCCGAGCGTGAGCACCAGGTCGCCGGCCACGCTGCCGAAGATGCCGGCGAAGGTTTCCACCGTGCGCGTGCACAGCGGGCAGCTGTCGGCCTTGGCCCGGGCGGTGATGTCTTCGGGCTTCAGGTCGGCCGGTTGTGCGCCGACCATGTGGCAGATCGCGTCGTACAGGTTCACCAGTCCCTGGCCGCAGATCAGCCGCTCGTTGGAAACGCGACCGTACTTGTGGTTGAGGTAGTCGAGGATCGCGATGTCCTCCGGCGTGTGCGCGGCGAAGCCGGCGTGGCCGCCTTCGGTCTGCAGCACGCTGCAGTGACCGCCGCGCACCAGCAGGCCGCCCACGCCCAGGCCGGTACCGGGGCCGACGATGGCAAAAGTCTGTTCGTCCTCGGCACCGACCACCGGCCGCGGCACCGTGCCCACGTCGACCAGGTCGTCGCCGTGCAGCAGCGTCACCGCCATGCTCTGCGCGGCGAAGTCGTTGACCAGGTGCACATGCTCCAGGCCCAGCGCCTCGGCGGTCTGGTGAGCCGAGATCGCCCACGGATTGTTGGTGACCTTCACCGTCTCGCCGTCGACGATGCGTCCGGCCGCGGCGACGATGGCGCGCTTCACCGTCAGCCCCGTTTCGTCGAGGTACTGCCGGGCGGTGGCCACCAGCGAATCGTGCTCGGCAACCCGATAGCGCCGGATGCTGTCGGCCAGCAGCGGGCGCTCGCGCGAGGTGTCGGCCACGCCGAAGCGGACGTTGGTGCCACCCAGATCGACGAGCAGGGTGGGTACGCTGCGGGACGGGCTCATGTAGCTTCCTGCGGAAACGGAACAGCAAGCGTGCCGCCGTTGTGCCGCGTAGTCCAGCGTTTTGCATCCGTACGCGCCGGAATGGCGATGCCGGCGGGCCGCGGCTGCGTGCGGGGCAAAGGCGTAAAATAGAGGGCTGCCGACTTGCGAGTACCGCCATGAGCTTTCCCGCCACCCGCATGCGCCGCATGCGCCGCGACGCCTTCTCCCGCGCGCTGATGCGCGAGCACACCTTGCTGCCGGGCGACCTGATCATGGTCGCCTTCGTGATCGAGGGTGAGGGTCGGCGCGAAGCGGTGCCGTCGATGCCCGGCGTGGATCGGCTCTCGATCGACGAACTGCTGAAGCTGGCCGGCGAATGCGTGCGCCTGGGCATTCCCGCGCTGGCCCTGTTCCCCTCGCCCGGCGCCGGGGTGAAATCGCTCGACGCCGCCGAGGCGTGGAACCCCGACAATCTGATGCACCGCGCCACCCGCGCGCTGAAGGCGAAGCATCCCGAGCTTGGCCTGATCGGCGACGTCGCGCTCGACCCGTACACCACCCACGGCCAGGACGGCCTGATCGACGAGCACGGTTACGTGATGAACGAGCCCACCGTCGAGGCGCTGGTGAAGATGTCGCTGGCGCAGGCCGCGGCGGGCATGGATATCGTGGCGCCGTCGGACATGATGGACGGCCGCGTCGGCGCCATCCGCGATGCGCTGGAAGCGGCCGGCCACATCCACACCCGCATCCTCGCCTACTCGGCGAAATATGCCTCCGCGTTCTACGGCCCGTTCCGCGATGCGGTCGGTTCCTCGGCCAACCTCGGCAAGGGCAACAAGCACACCTACCAGATGGACGTGGGCAACAGCGACGAGGCCCTGCGCGAGGTCGAGCTGGACCTGCTCGAAGGCGCCGACATGGTGATGGTGAAACCGGGCCTGCCGTACCTCGACGTGCTGCGCCGGGTGAAGGACGCCTTCGGCGCACCCACCTTCGTCTACCAGGTCAGCGGCGAGTACGCGATGCTCAAGGCCGCCGCGCAGAACGGCTGGCTGGACGAAAAGGCGGTGGTACTCGAATCGCTGACCGCGTTCAAGCGCGCCGGTGCGGATGCGATCCTCACCTATTACGCGGTGGATGCGGCGCGGTGGTTGCGCGGCGAGTGAGTTTCCTCGCTCGCCGTTCTATTTGACCGGCACTTCGGCCGTCGAAAAGCGCCTCGCAGAGGAATGACGGTTGGCGTACTTCGGCACCTCGCCTTCCGCGGCAAATCTGGATGCCGTCGTCGCCCTCGCGTAAGCTGACCCATGGGGCTGCACAGCGGCCACAGGGGCGAACGAGGATGGGGGCGTTGCAGGATCATCCGTTGACGAGCGACCGTGCCGCCGGCTTGCCGGCGGCGGCGCGGGCGTTGCTCGCGCGTGCTTCCGCAGCGCTGGATGCGCACGACCTGCCGGCTGCCGAGGCGGCGCTCGATGGCGTGCTGGCGATGCTGCCCGATTGTGCCGAGGCCTTGCGCATGCAGGGGCTGGTGCGGCACGTGCGCGGCGATTACGTGACGGCGGTGGCTTTCCTGCAGCGGGCGCGGGCGTTGCTGCCGGACGACCCGCTGGTGCGCATGAACCTGGCCACGGCGCTGTTCGCCGCTGGCGAGCCTGCGACGGCAATGGCTGGCCTGGAGCGATGCTGTGCCAAGGCGCCGGACTTTGCGCCGGCGTGGTTCAACCTCGGCAAGATGTACATGCTGCAGCAGCGTCCGGCCGGGGCGATCACCGCCTTGCATCGCGCGCTGGATGCCGAGCCCGGCCACGTGCCGGCGCGGATGCTGCTGGCGCAGGCGCAGGCGAGCCTGGGTGCGTTGGGTCCGGCCGGCGACAGTTATCGTGCGGTGCTGCGCCTGCAGCCGGACCTGGCCGATGCCTGGGTCGGCCTCGCCGATCTGGAGACGGCGTCGTTCGGCGCGGCCGACGTCGCGCATCTGGAACAACTGCTGCGTTCGCCGCTGGCCAGTCAGCGCGCGCGGGTGTGCCTGGGTTTTGCGTTGACCCGCGCGCTGGAGGACCAGGGTGACTACGCCGGCGCATTTCGCGCGCTGCGCAAGGCCAATGCGCAGATGTACCGCGCGCTGGCCTGGAAGCCGGCCAAGTCCCGCGCGCAGGCGCAGGCGATGCGCCGGGTGTTCGAGACGCGGCGGACGGACGCCATCGACGCGCGGCTGGGCGAGGGCATGGTGTTCGTGGTCGGCATGCCGCAGGCCGGGTCGCTGCTGACCGCGCAGGTGCTGGCCGCGCATCCGGCGGTGGCGGTGGTCGACGAATCGAATGCGGTCGAAGAGGTGCTCAAGGCCGAAACGCAACGCCGGCAGCAGCCGCGCGTGCAGTGGATGTCGCAGGCCACGCCGGCGGACTGGCAGCGACTGGGCCGGGATTACCTCGCCCGCGCCGAAGCGGCACGCGGAGGCAAGGCCTGCCTGGTCGACCGCACGCCGGGCAACTGGCGGCTGGTCGGGGCGATCCTCGCGATGCTGCCGGGCGCGCGCGTGGTCGACAGCCGCCGCCGCGCGCTGGAAACCTGTTTCGCGTGCTACCGGCAGTTGTTCCTCGATCGTCACGAGTTCAGCTACGACCTCGACCACGTCACCGGCTACTGGAGCGATTACGACGCGCTGTGCCGGCACTGGCGGCAGCTGTTTCCCGGCCGCTTTCTCGAACACCACTACGAGGCATGGCGTGCCGAACCGGCGTTGCAGGTACGTCGCCTGCTGGCGTTCTGCGCGTTGCCGTTCGCGCCAGCCTGCGTCGACGTGCATGGCGGCGGCGAGCGCCATGCCGGCAGCGTGGACGCGTTGATGCGCCGGGACAGCGAGCGCTGCGCCGCCTACGGCGTGGAGCTGAAGCGGTTGCGCGCGTTGCTGGGGATGCGCACCGCCGACGCGTGAATGGCGAGGGCGGCGATCAGCGCGTGCTCGACACCGGCGCCGACGTCGAAGCGCTGCCCGCCGGCGCCTCCGCCGGGCACTGCACCACGCGACGCGGCGTGCCCGGGCCCGGGGTTGCGAGCGGCTGGCCGATCGCGCCCATGCGCCGCGCCAGTGGCACCACCGCCTTGTTGAGGCGCCAGTCGTAGATCACGCTGAAGGCCATCACGCGGGCCACGTATTCGCGGGTTTCCTTGTACGGGATGGTGGCGACGAACAGGTCCGGCGCCAGCGTGCCGCGTTCGGCCAGCCACACGTCGACGCGGTTCGGCCCGGCGTTGTAGGCCGCGCTGGCGAGCCAGGTCGAGCCGTCGAAACGCTGCGCCATCTGCGCCAGGTAGCGCGTGCCCAGCGCGATGTTCACCACCGGGTCGTACAGGCTGGCAGCGCCGTCCCATGGCAGGCCGGCGGCACGCGCCACCAGCGCGCCCGTGGCCGGCAGCAGCTGCATCAGGCCGCGGGCGTCGGCGCCGGAACGCGCGTCGCTCATCCACGCGCTCTCGGCGCGCAGGATCGCGTACGCCCATGCCGGATAGATGCCGGCCTGCTCGGCCTGCGGCACCAGGCCGTCCTGGCTGGCCAGCGGGAAACGCAGGTCGTACAGGCGCAGCGCGTCGCCGCTGCTGAGCGTGAACACCGCGCGGTCGTACCAGCCACGCCGGTTGGCCAGGTCGGCGGCGAGGCGCTGGGTGGCCGCGTCGGTGCCTTGCAGCGCGCGGTTCCATTCGCGCCGGGCCAGTCGAGGCAGGTCCACCGCGAACAATTCGAACGCACGCTGCAGGGCGGGGCGGGCCAGCAACTGCTGCTCGCGCTGCGGATCGTCGGCCAGGCTCAGCGGGCAGATGGCGTAGTCCTGATGCAGGCGGTCGGCGGCGAGGAAGCTGAAGTAGGTGGCCTGTCCGGCCAGCGCGGCGTATTGCCGTTGCGCGGCTGCGGCGTCGCCGGTGGCGGCGAGCGCACGGGCGCGGAAGTACTGCCATTCGTCGCCCTGCTGCAGCGACGGCGGCATCGCCGCGATCGCCGCCAACACGGCCGGCCAGTTCATCCGCGCCAGCGCCACTCGCGCGCGCCATTCGCGGGTGCTGTCGTCCTGCGCGGCGGCGGGCAGCGCGACGAGACGGGCGAGCGCGTCGTCGTCGAAGTCGGTGGCGTGGAACAGCGCCAGCGCGCGCAGGATGTCGTTGCGCTGCGCGGTGTCGAACGTCAAACGCGGCTGCAACTGCCGCCACGCGTCGTCGGCGCGGTCCACGTCGCGCCGCGCCTGTCGCACCAGCGCCAGCGTCGCGGCCTGCCGCGCGCGCGGCGTGTCGCTCCACTGCAGGGCCTTGGCCAGCGCCGCGGCCGGATCGCGCAAGGCCAGCGCCAGCTGCTGCGCGTCGGCCTGCTGGGCGGCGGGCAACCAGCTCGCCAGGCTGGCGATGGTGCCGGCCTGCCCGGCGTCGGCGGCGCGGTCGATGCGCGTCCACAACCTTGCGGCGGTGAGCAGGCCCTGGCGCTGCGCGGCATCGAGCACCGGGTCGCAGGCGTCGGGCAGGTTCGGCTGCGACCACAGCGCGGCGAGATCGCGATCGAAATCCAGCGTGGCACCTTGCGCGAGCCTGGCTTGCAGCGCGTCGCAGCTCAGCGTGTCGCCAAGGCCCGCCTGGTACAGGGCTAGAAAGCCGCTCCAATCCTGCCGCCGCGCCAGCTCGCGCAGGAAGCTGCGGCGCAGGTCGGCGGCGGGCAGCCAGTCCGGATACTGCGCGAGGTAGGCCTCGACGGTGGCGCGGTCGACGGTGCGGATGCCGTGCTCCAGCGCCGCCGCCTGCAGGTAGGGATACAGCGGGTAGTCGTGCAGCGTGCCGGCGAGGGCGCGCCAGTCGTCGCCCTGCTGGGCCGCCGCATAGGCCTGCTTGAACGTGGCGCGTTGCGCCGGCGTCGGCTCGGCGGCCTGCGCAAGGCCGATGAACAGGCAGGCACCGGCCAGCAGCAGGCCGCCCGCGCGTGCCAGCCGGGGAGAGGTGAAAGCAGGCATGCGTACTCCGCGATTCGATCTGCCCGCAGTGTAGTGGAACGCCCGCGGCCGCTTGTGTGGACCGGGTGAACACATGGCGCGCCCTGCTAAGCTGGCACGCTGATTCGTCGCCATCCACGGTTTGCCGCATGTCATCCGAAGCTGCGCCTGTTGTCCGTCGGGAGCCTCTGGCGTGGCTGGCCTTGCTGCTGGCAGCCCTGGCATCGCTGTACGGCTGGTGGGCGATCGGCCGGCCGGTGGCGTTGCCCGATGCGCCCACCTCGCGCATCGCCTGCGTGTCGTATGCACCGTTCCGGCTGGCGGGCGAGTCGCCGCTGGATGCCTCGGCCTTCGTCAGCGCCGAGCGCGTCGACGCGGACTTGCGCGCGCTGTCGCAGCGCTTCGATTGCGTGCGCACCTACTCGCAGGGGCAGGGCCTCAGCGCGGTACCGCGGATCGCCCGGCGCTACGGCATGAAGGTGCTGCTCGGCATCTGGCTGGGACATGATCCCGAGGCCAATGCCGAACAGATCCGCCTCGGCATCGCCACGGCGCGCGCCTACCCGGACGTGGTGCGTGCAGTGATCGTCGGCAACGAGGTGCTGCTGCGCGGCGAGCTGTCGTCGGCGCAGCTGGCGGCCGATTTGGCGCGTGTGCGCGAGGCGGTGCCCGAGCCGGTGACCTATGCCGACGTGTGGGAGTTCTGGTTGCGCCATCCCGAGCTGGCTGCCTCCGTGGATTACCTCACCATCCACATCCTGCCGTACTGGGAAGACCAGCCGGTGCCGCCGGAGCGGGCGGTGCAGCACGTGGCGGCGGTGTACGCGAAGGTGGGCGCGGCGTTTCCGGGGCGGCGCGTGATGATCGGCGAGACCGGCTGGCCCAGCGCCGGCCGCCCGCGCCAGGCGGCCAGCGCCAGCGTGGTGGACGAGGCGCGCTACCTGCGCGACTTCCTGCGCTACGCGGAGGAAACCGGCCTGCCGTACAACGTGATCGAGGCGTTCGACCAGCCGTGGAAGCGCACGCAGGAAGGCACGGTGGGCGGCTACTGGGGCATTTTCGACGCGCAGGCGCGGCCGAAATTCGCGATGACCGGGCCGGTGGTCGAGATGGCGCGCTGGTGGCTGGGCTGGCTGGCTGCGGCGCTCGGTGGCGTGATCTTCGCGCTGGCCGGCGCATGGCGACGTCGCCGGAACGGCTGGCGCGAACGGCTGGCGCTGGGCCTGGCCGGTGTGGCCAGTGGCGGCGCCGTCGCCTGGCAGTGCCGGCAGATGTGGTTTGCCTGCCGCAACCCGTGGGAGTGGACGATCTCGCTGGCCGCCTGCGTGCTGGCCGTGTTCACCGCGCTGCGGCTGGCGCGCTGGATTGCCGGGCGACTGGCCGGCACGCCGCGGCCGGGTGGCCCCGGCGGCTGGCGCACGCTGTGGCTGTTCGCGCTGGCGTATTACGGCCTGCTGCTGGTGTTCGACGGGCGATATCGCGATTTTCCGCTGGGCCTGTTCGCGCTGCCGTGCGTGGGCCATGCGCTGGCGGGGTGGCTGTCCCGCGCCAGCGAGCGGGCGCGGCCCACGCTGGAACAGCGCTTCCTTGCCGCGTGCCTGCCGCTGCTGGGCGTGGTCGTGGTCGCGCAGGAGGCCGGGCTCAACCCGACCGCGTGGTCATGGCTGGTGCTGAATCTGCTGCTTGCCTGGCCGGTCTGGCATGCGTGGCGCGCGGGCGTCCGCCTGCAGGCGCAGCAGGCGCAGGCTGCCCAGTAGCAAGGCCAGCGCGCCGGCCTCGGCGCCGTACAACTGCATGGCGAACACGCCCAGCGCCGCGGCCAGCCAGGCCAGCGACAGGCGCCGCAACAACCACGCCGGCAGCAGCGCGATGAGCGCGAGCGTGCCGTAGACGTGATGCAGGAAGCCGAGCACCAGCCACGTGCGCAGCGTGCACCACGCGGGGCCGTAGCCGCTGCCGCAGAGCTGCCCGATCGCGCTGAATTCGATCAGCCCGAAGCGCAGCGCGGTGGCGCCCAGGCCCACTGCCAGCAGCGCCAGCCACCATGCCGCCGCGCGCCACGGCAGCGAGGTCATCGGTGCTTCCGCTTCGCGCTGCGGCCGCCGACGCTGGCGGGCAGGCGGATTTCCGCGGCCACCGGCAGGTGGTCGGAGAACGCCTGCGGCAGCGTCCAGGTTTTCTCCAGCTGGATCGCCTCGGAGGTGAGGATGTGGTCCAGCGCCCGCCGCGGCTTCCAGCTGGGAAAGGTGGGCGTGGGCTGCGCCGGGGGCTGCAGGCTGCTCTTGTTGAACAGCTGGCGCATCTCCGCGCTGCCCGGTTCGGTGTTGAGGTCGCCCATCAGCACGGCGTGGCGGAAATCCTGCAGCAGCTCGGCGATGAAACCGAGCTGGCGTGCGCGCGCCGGGGCGCTCAGCGAAAGATGGGCAATCATCACCGCCAGCGCGTCCTCCCCTTCGCCGAACTGCGCCAGCAGCGCGCCGCGGCCGGGGATGCGGCTGGGCAGCGGGTAGTCCATCACCGAGGTCGGTTCGAGCCGGCTGATCAGGCCGTTGGCCGAATGCGCCAGCCGCGCCACCGGCCGGTTGGGCTGGTGGCTCCAGAACGGCAGGCCGGAGGTCTCGGCGAGGTAACGGGTCTGGTTGAGGAAGCCCGAGCGCAGGCTGCCGGCGTCGGCTTCCTGCAGGCCGATCACGTCGAAGCCGGCCAGCACCTCGGCCAGGCGGTCGAGGTTGTCCATCTTGCTGCGTCCGGGCAGCACCGCGTTGAGGCTGCGGGTCAGGTAGTCGCGGTAATGCGCCACGCTGGCGCCGGCCAGGATGTTGCAGCTGAGCAGGCGCAGGCGACGCTCGGCAGGTGCGGTGGCAGGGGTGGCGGCACGGTTCATGGCAGCACGCGGCAGAAGAGGGGAGCGGATGCCTTCAGCAGCCGGCTTGGCCACCCGCCTGAGCTGCAGCATGCGCGCCGCCGCGTGAACGCGACGATGGCGGCGCGATCCGCCGCCGCGCAGGGCCGCCTGGCGGGAGCTACTTGCCGGCCAGTTCGCGCTTGGCCAGCCACAGCGCCACCGCCAGCATGTGCTCGTGCGAGCGCACCGTGGCAACGACGTACTTGCCGTCGACCACCAGGGTCGGCGTGCCGTCGACTTGCCAGGTGCGCAGCAGGTCGAGGTCGCGCTTCATCTTCTCGGTGGTTTCCGGCGCCATCGCGATGCGCATGAACTCGTCGCGGTTGACCCCTTCGCGGGCGTAGAAATCGGCCAGCTCGTCCATCGAGTTGATCGGGTAATGCTCGCCGAACTTGGCCACGAACAGCTGCAGGTGGGTGCGCTCGACCACGCCCAGCTGCTTGGCCGCGTAATAGGCCCGCGCGAACGGCACCCATTGCTGGTTGAACGGCGCCGGCAGCAGCTTGAACTCGACCCCGGCCGGCAGCTCCTTGCGCAGCTTCTCGGCATCCGGCGCGAACTCCGCGCAGTGGATGCAGCCGTAGGAGAACACCTCGACCAGCTCGACCTTGCCCTCGCTGCCGTAGCGCTGGTGCGGGGCGGGCAGGGTGACGTAATCGGTGCCTTCCGTGTACGGCGCCGGGTCGCTGGGCTGCGCGGTGCAGGCGCTGGCCAGCAGCAGGCTGGCGAGCAAGGCCAGGACGGGCAGGCGGGCGTATCGCTTGAACATCGGGTCGTTCTCCACGCGGATGGCGCCAGCGGCCTACTTGCCGGCCTGTTCCTTGGCGACCAGCCACTGGGTCAGCTCGATCGTCTGCGCATAGCCGCCGGCCGTGCTCGGTCCGTAGCGGTACTTGCCGTTGACGACCATCGAAGGCGTGCCGTCGATGCCGTACGCCTTGATCAGGTCGTCGGCGCGCTTCATCTTGGTGTTGACCGAGAACGAGTTGGCGACGGCGACGAATTCCTTCGGGTCCGCACCGAATTTCTGCGCGTAGAACTGCGCGATGTCCTCGATCGTGGGCCAGGCCTCCTTCGGCTTCAGCCCGCTGCCCTTGAGGTCGTAGGTGGAAATTTCGCCGGTCTTGAACGTGCCGTCGAACATCGCGTCGTAGCTCTTCTCGGCCAGGCCCAGCGCCTGCGCGGCGTAGTACGCGCGCTGGTAGACCACCCAGTTCTCGTCCGGGCGGAACGCCGCGGGCAGGTAATTCATCACCGCGCCGGCGGGCAGGCTCTTGCGGATCTGGTCGGCGGTGGTGTGGAACGCGTTGCAGGCCGGACAGCCGAAGGAGAACACCTCGGTCACCTCGACCTTGCCGGGGTGGCTGGTCGGCTGCGGCGGGTCGATCAGGAAGTAGTTCTTGCCCTCGACCCACTTGCCGTTGTCGACGAAAGGCACGGCCGGGGCGGCGGCGGTCGCGGCGCTTTCGGCGGGCGCGGGCGCGCTGTTGTCGTCGCCGGCGGGCGTGGCCGTGGCGGCGGCTGCCGTGCTGGCGGGCGCCGGCGTGCTGGCCGGGGCGGCCGGCGTCACCGAGGTCGCGGCTGCCGTGCTGGCGGGGGCCGGCGTGGCGGCCGGTTCGCCCTTGTCATGGCTGCAGGCGGCAAGCGCGAGCAGGGCGGCGCACAGGATCGGAAGACGCTTGAACATGACCACCTCGAATCGGTGAAACGGGAGACGCGCCGCGCGGGCGGTCAGGGCGTGGCGGCCGCCGCAGGCTTGCTCTCGGCGGGGTGCAGGCCTTCGATGTAGCTGGCCAGCGCGGCGATGTCCCTGGCGTCCAGCTTGGCGGCGATCGCGGGCATGATCTGCGAGCGGGTATCGGTGCCCCAGCTGGCGCCGTCGTGCCATGCCTTCAGCGTGGCCTCCACGTACTGCGCATGCTGGCCGGCCAGCTGCGGATACATCGCGCCGGGGTTGCCGCGGCCGTCGATGCTGTGGCAGGCCATGCAGGCCGGGATGCCGCGCGTGCTGTCACCCTGGCGGAACAACGTTTCACCCTGCTCGACCAGCGCCTGGTCGGCCACGCCGGGGCGCGAGCTCTGGCTGGCGAAATAGGCGCCGAGGTCGTGCATGTCCTGCACCGACAGCGGCGTGGCCATGCCCAGCATGATCGGGTTCTGGCGCTGGCCGGATTTGAAATCGGTCAGCTGGCGCACGATGTACTGCTCGCTCTGCCCGGCCAGTTTGGGGTACTGCGCATCGGCGGAGTTGCCGTCCATGCCGTGGCAGGCGCCGCAGACCGCGGCCTTGGCCTGGCCGGCGGCGGCATCGCCCGGCTTGACCGCCGCTTCGGCCACGCTGGCCGGCGCTGCTGCCGGCGCCGCGGCGCTCGCGGCGGCGGCGGGAGCCGGCGCCTCCTGGGCCATCACGGCCGTAGTGGAGAGCGCCAGCGCGAGAGCCAGGGCGGACCCGAACGCGGCGGGCCGAAAACCAGCGGAGCGAAAACTCATACACTTGACTCCCGAGAGACTTGCGAACACTGCCGACGGCGCACCGGAACGAAGCGGTGGGCAGAAACCGCAGAATTATCCCGTGCCATCCTACCTTGGTCAAACCGCTCCCATGCCGAATCCCCTCCAGGGCGCGCAGTTCATGCTCGCCGCGCACCGCCTCAGCCAGTTGCCCGCCGACGAGGGCGCCGAGGTGGCGTTCGCCGGCCGCTCCAACGCCGGCAAGTCCAGCGCGCTCAATGCGCTGACCAATCACAAGGGTCTGGCGCGCACGTCCAAGACGCCCGGGCGCACCCAGCAGATGGTCGCCTTCAGCCTGCCGTCGCCGCGCGAGGCCGCCGCGGCGCCGGTGGAAGCCGGCGCCGACCGGCGCCTGGTCGACCTGCCCGGCTACGGCTACGCCAAGGTGCCGCTGGACATGCGCGAACACTGGAAGCAGGAGATCGACGCCTACCTGCACCGTCGCCGCAGCCTGCGCGGCCTGGTGCTGATCGTCGACATCCGCCATCCGCTGAAGGAGTTCGACCGCCTGATGCTGCAGTTCTGCGCCGACACCGGCCTGCCCTGCCACGTGCTGCTGACCAAGGCCGACAAGCTCTCGCGGGGTGCCGGCACGCAGGCGCTGGCCGCCCTGCGCAAACAATTTGCCGCCGAGGGGCTGCACGCCAGCGCGCAGGTGTTTTCCTCCTCCGCCGGCACTGGCGTGGACGAAGCGCGCGAGGCGGTGGCGAACCTGCTGCGACAGCCGCGCGCGGCGACCTGACCTGCGGCGCGCCGGCGCTCCCGCAGGGGCCACCGTCAGCGCAGCCAGCGCTCGGCGAATTCGTCCGGTGGCAGCGGGCGACCGATCAGGTAGCCCTGGATGTAGTCGCAGCCCATGGCGACGAGCAGCGCGAGCTGGGTTTCTTCCTCGACGCCTTCCGCCACCACGCTGTAAGCCAGCGTCTTGGCCAGCGCGATGATGTGCCTGACGATTTCCTGCTGGCGCGGATCGCCGGAAAGCCCGCGGATGAAGGCCTGGTCGAGTTTGAGCACGTTGGCCGGGATGCGGGTCAGGTAGACCAGTGAGGAGTAGCCGGTGCCGAAATCGTCGAGCGCGACGCCGATGCCCGCGGCGCGCAATGCCACGAGGGATTCCCGCACCTTGTGCGAGTCGTTGACGGCGGTCGCCTCCAGTATCTCGATCTCCAGCCGGTCGACGTCGAGCCGGTAGCGCCCCAGGGCGGCCTGCACCCGCTCCACGACGGACGTCCGTTCGAATTGCACCGGCGACATGTTGATCGAGACCGGGATCGCCGCCAGGTTGTCGTCCTGCCATTGCCGCATCTGCGCGCAGGCCCGATCGAGCACCCACTCGCCCAGCCATGCGCCCAAGCCCATTTCATCGAGCAGGTGCACGAAGGTGGCCGGCAGGACCAGGCCGCGCGTGGGCGACAGCCAGCGGACCAGCGCTTCGGCGCCGACGATCCGGCGCGTGCGGGCGTCGATCTTCGGTTGGTAGTGCAGCACCAGTTCGCTTCTCTCGACCGCCTTGCGCAGTTCCTGGGTCAGGTCGAAATGGATTTTCGAGGTGCGGGTGAACTCGCTCGAGTAAAACTGGAAGCCGCCCGGCTGTCCGCGCTTGGACTTGTACATGGCGGCGTCCGCCATCTGCAGCAGTTCATCGAACTGGCTGGCGTTCGCCGGGTACAACGCGATCCCCATGCTGGCGGGCGTGTTGATCTGGTGTTCGCTCACGGTGATCGGTTCGGCCAGGGCGGCGCGCAAGTCACGCAGCCGGCGGTCGAGCGTCGCGTGTTCCTCGCCGCGCACCAGATCCTGCACCAGCACGACGAACTCGTCGCCGCCCAGGCGGGCCAGCACGTCGTCCGGATGCAACTGCTGCTGGAGGCTCGTCGCACACTGGAGCAGGAGCTGGTCACCACTGGCGTGGCCGAGCGTGTCGTTGACCTGCTTGAAGTTGTCCAGGTCGATCAGGATCAGCGCGGCGGCGGTCTGCTCGCGTTGCGCCCGCTCGATGGCCTGTTCGCAGCGCTCGCGCAGCAGCACCCGGTTCGGCAGGTCGGTCAGTGCATCGTAATGGGCCTGGTGATGGAGTCTTTCCTCCTGCGCCAGGCTGGACAGCGCGATGCCGATGCGGTCGGCAAGTGCCCGGCCACCCCGGACGGCGGTGTCGATCTGCTCGGGCAAGCCCAGGTATGCCAGCAGCAGCACCTGATGCAGGCGGTCGTCATGGCGGACCGGGAACGCAAGCAGGTGCGCGGGCAGCGCAGAGCCGAGCCGTCGCAGGAACTCCTCCGGCAGATGCGCTGGTGACAGGATGCATGCCGGTTGCGCGTGGCTCAGCGCGTCGAGCCCGAACCTGACGGTTGCCGTGCGCAGGCAAACGCCCGCGTGCGCGGGGTCATGCGTCAGCAGGTAGTAACCCGCCTCGCCGTCTCGCACCAGCAGGCCGGCGCCGTCGCTGGGGATGGCCTTGCGGATGTGGCCGAGCACCTCGCTGGCGACATGCTCCATGCGCGAGGCGCTGATGATGGCGCGGTCGAGGTCGCTCAGCAGGGCGAGCATGTGGAACCGCGATTCCAGGTTCATCGCCATGTCGTTGAACGTGCGCCCCAGTTCGGCGAACTCGTCGTTGCCGGCCAGTTGCAGGCGCGCCGTCAGGTCGCCGGCCGCGAGGCGGCGGGTGAGTCCGGTCAGCTGGTCGAGCGGCTTCATCTGGTAGCGGATCTGGCGCATGGCGAGCGCCGCGGCGACGGCCAGCGCCAGCAGCACGATGATCGGAAACAGATGGCGGAAATCCTCCAGCCGGCGCAGCGCGTCGGCTCGCGAGGTGGCCTGCATGACGACGAAGCCCGGGCTGTCGAGCGCGGGCAGAAACTTGAGCCGCCACAGCCCCACCAGCAGGTCCTCGCCCGAGGCATGCCATGGCACGGTGCCGCCGGTGCCGTTGCCGAGCGCAGACTCCAGCATGTGCCGGTCCAGCGGGGCGAGGCCGGGCGTGCAGAACATGGCTACGTAGTCGGCATCGAGGATGCAGTAGCGCTCGGGTGCGGAGTCGTTGCGCCACAGCGGAGCGGTCGCGATCTCGCCCACCAGGACTTGGCTGCGGGACGCGGACGGAACCAGCAATTGCACCGGGTGGCCGGCGGCCAGTCGCAGGATGCTCTTGCCGCGCGCCAGGCGGGCCTGCTGTGGCGCCGTCAAGTCGCGCGAGGGCTGCAGCGAGGTCGCGCTGAAACCGAGTTTCGCTGCCGCCGATGCGTCGCCGATGTGCTCGGCGGGAAGCTTTCGAAGGTCGCTCGCGCGGGCGTTGAGCAGCTCGATCAGGCTCATGCCGAACGATTTGCTGTCGGCCCGAAGTTGCTGGTACGCCGAGTCCAGCAGCAGCGCGCTGACCTCGTGGTAGACGTACCAGGCCATGCCGCTCATGGGGATCAGTGCGGCCAGGAGAAACTGCAGGGTGAGGCGTCGACTGACCTTGCCGGGCAGGTAAATGCGCATCGTCGCGCCTAGAAATCCTGCGCCGTGCCGATGTAACTGCCGTTGCCCGCGCGCACGATGTCGTCGCGCGCGAAGCGTCCGGTCAACTGGGTCTGCGTACGGCCATCCGGTCCGGTGCTGTACAGGTCGAAGTCGGTGTTGATCGGATTCATGTTCCGGTCGCGGCGGACCTGGCCCGTTTTGGGTGGCGGGTCGGTGTCGATCGGCAGATACCGGTACGGGTTGCCCCATGGATCGAGCGCCGGTTCGCTGATGCCGATCTCGGCCAGAGTGGCGGGATAGGTCCCCGACTGGGCGTGGTAGGTCTCCAGCGCCAGCGAGGTGGTGGTCATGAAGGCAGCGACGTCATTTGCCTTGACGCGGTTGCCGTACCGCGCATAGATCGGCATCGCCATGGCGACGAGCAGCCCCATGATGATGACTGCAATCATCATCTCGACCAGCGTGAACCCGGCGCTTGGCGTGGGCAGTCTCTTGTTCATGGCTACGGGTGGAGTGTTCGCGAGGCGCACCGAGCGGCAACGCCGGGATTCGGCAAATCGCCGGGCCCCTCATCGTTAGCGGCACGGGGGGATTGCGCTTGAGCGCCATGACGACGGGCGGGCAAGCGGCGCGCGACCACGCCCGGCGGGCGGTCACGCGCGCCGCGTCATCGCGAACCGATCAGGGCGTGACGACATCCATGAACACCGCGCACAGCGCTTCCATGCCGGCGCGGTCGTCCTCGTCGAAGCGATCGGTCACCGGGCTGTCGACGTCCCATACGCCGAGCAGCGAACCAACGCGGCGAACCAGCGGCACCACGATCTCCGATTGCGAGGCCGAGTCGCAGTAGATGTGGTTGGGGTGCGTGCTGACGTCGCGCACCAGCTGGGTCTGGCGCTCGCTCGCGGCGGTGCCGCAGACGCCACGGCCGAGCGCGATGCGGATGCATGCCGGCTTGCCCTGGAACGGGCCGACCACCAGCTCGGTGCCGTCGAACAGGTAGAACCCGGCCCAGTTCAATTGCGGCAGGCCGTGGTAGACCAGCGCGCTGAAATTGGCCGCGTTGGCGATCAGGTCCGGCTCGCCCTGCAGCAGGCCGCGCGCCTGCTGCACCAGGTGCTCATAGTGCTCCTGCTTGCTGGCGAAGGTGGGGGTCTCGAGCTCGAACATGCGAAGTCATCCGGCGGCAAAGGCGTATTATGCGCGCCCTCGCCACGGACATCCCGATGACAGACTCCCGCCACGCCGCGGTATTCATCGCCGGCACCGACACCGGCATCGGCAAGACCCATGCTTCCTGCACCTTGCTGCACGCCCTGCGCGATGCCGGTCACCGCAGTTGCGGCATGAAACCGGTGGCCAGCGGTTGCGCGGCGACGCCCGATGGCCTGCGCAACGACGACGCGCTGGCCCTGCAGGCGGCAGGCAGCGATCCCGCGCTGGCCTACGAGCGGATCAACCCGGTGGCGTTGCGCGATCCGCTGTCGCCGCATCTGGCGGCCGCGCGCGAGCACCGGCAGGTCACGCTGGCGCCGATGCGCGCCGCCTTCGAACAACTGCGCAGCGAACACCAGCGCGTGGTGGTCGAAGGCGTCGGCGGCTGGCTGGTGCCGCTGGCGCCCAAGCTGTTCGCCTCGGACATCGCCAGGCAATGGCAGTTGCCGGTGATCCTGGTGGTCGGCCTGCGCCTGGGCTGCCTCAACCACGCCCAGCTCAGCGCGCGCGCGATCGTCGCCGACGGCTGCCGCCTGATCGGCTGGATCGGCAACCACATCGACCCGGCGATGGAAGCGCAAGCCGAGAACCTGGCCACGCTGGGCGAGCTGCTGCCGGCGCCGTGCCTGGGCGTGCTGCCGCACGGCATGCCGCCGGCGCAGGCGGCCGGACGCTTGCACGCCGCCGTGGCGGCGCTCGGCTGACCTTCACGTCCGGCGTACCGGCGTGCGTGCTTGAATGGCCGCAGACCCGTTTCCGGAATGGCCAATGCCCCGCAACCGCTACTACCTCTCGATCGCCGACCTCGGCCACGCCCGCGGCGAGGACCCGCGTTTCAGCTACGCCGGTGCCGGCCCGAATGATTTCGCCGGCGCGCTGCAGCACGCCTTGCGCAGCGATGAGCTGTTCCAGCGCTGGCGCGCGGCGCAGCCCGATCCGGATGCGGTGGACGCCAGCCTCGGCAACACCGATCCGGCCGCCGAGGTGACGGCGAAAGTCGCCGACCTGCGCACCGACGTGGAGCTGACCACCGACCTGCCGATGAGCGTGCTGCGCCATCGGCTGTTCCTGCTGATCGGCGGCGGCTGGCAGCTGCGCGACCTGCGCGTGGCGTGATGGCGCTTCGCTGATCCGCGGTCCGCAGTTTCCTGCGAACGTTTGGAAAGCGGCGGCCGTATGGGTAAAGTCGGGGACTGCATTTCCATCCCGTCCCGCCGCGGACACCCAACGTTGGGGAACCTGATGCTTCGACTCCGCCTGCTCGTGATTGCCACCACGATCGCCCTCGCCGCCTGCTCGCAATCGCCGGGTGGCGCCGATGCCACGCCCGCGCCTGCGCCCACGTCAACAGCGAGCGCTTCCGCCACCGCCCCGGCCGATGCCATGACCAGCAACCCGTTCTTCCAGGCCAGCACGCTGCCGTTCCAGGCGCCGCCGTTCGACAAGATCACCGACGCCGACTACCAGCCGGCGATCGAGGAGGGCATGAAGCGGCAACTGGCCGAGGTGCAGAAGATCGCCGACAACCCCGAGCCGGCCACGTTCGAGAACACCTACGTGGCGCTGGAGAAAACCGGCGTGATGCTCGATCGCGTGATGGCGGTCTTCAACGGCGTCACCGCGGCGAATACCAACCCGACCCTGCAGAAAGTGCAGGAGGAAGAGGCGCCCAGGCTGGCCGCCCACCAGGACGCGATCTATCTCAACGACAAGTTGTTCAAGCGCATCGCGGCAGTCCACGACCAGCGCGATACGCTGAAGCTCGATCCGGAATCCGCGCGCTTGGTCCAGGTGGTCTACGACAACTTCGTGCATGCCGGCGCCAAGCTGTCCGACGCCGACAAGACCAAGCTGAAGGCGATGAACAAGGAGGAGTCCAGCCTCAGCACCGCGTTCACCAACAAGCTGCTGGCGGCCACCAAGGACGCCGCGCCGGTGATCGGCGACAAGAGCAAGCTGGCCGGCCTGAGCGATGCGGAAATCGCCGCCGCCAGTCGCGCCGCGGCCGATCGCAAGCAGGACGGCAAGTACGTGTTGCCGCTGCAGAACACCACCCAGCAGCCCGAGCTGCAGGATCTGACCGACCGTGCCACCCGCCAGCAGCTGTTCGAGGCGTCGTGGAACCGCGCCGAGCAGAACGACGCCAACGATACCCGCAAGACGATCGAGCGGCTGGCGCAATTGCGCGCGCAGGAGGCCGCATTGCTCGGCTATCCGAACTACGCCGCGTGGAAGCTGGAGGACCAGATGGCCAAGACACCGGCCACCGCGATGGGCTTCATGCAGAAGCTGGCGCCGGCTGCGGTGGCGCGTGCCACGCGCGAGGCCGCCGACATCCAGGCGCAGATCGACCAGGACCAGAAGGCCGCCGGGCAGCCCGGCTTCAAGCTGCAGCCGTGGGACTGGAACCACTACGCCGAGCAGGTGCGCAAGGCGAAGTACGACCTCGACGAAAACCAGATCAAGCCTTACTTCGAGCTGGACAACGTGCTCAAGAACGGCGTGTTCTACGCCGCCAACCAGCTCTACGGGCTGACTTTCAAGGAGCGCAAGGACATTCCGGTGTACCAGCCGGACGTGCGCGTGTTCGAGGTGTTCGACGCCGACGGCAAGTCGATGGCGCTGTTCTACTGCGACTACTTCAAGCGCGACAACAAGGGCGGCGGCGCCTGGATGGACAACTTCGTCGGCCAGTCGAAGCTGATGAACACCAAGCCGGTGATCTACAACGTCGCCAACTTCACCAAGCCGGCCGCGGGCCAGCCGGCGCTGCTGTCGTTCGATGACGTGATCACCATGTTCCACGAGTTCGGCCACGCGTTGCACGGCATGCTCGCCGACGAGCAATACCCCACTCTGTCCGGCACCAACACCGCGCGCGACTTCGTCGAGTTCCCGTCGCAGTTCAACGAGCACTGGGCGACCAACCCCAAGGTGTTCGCCAACTACGCCAAGAACTACAAGACCGGCGCGCCGATGCCGCAGGCGCTGGTCGACAAGATGAAGAAGGCCGGCAAGTTCAACATGGGTTACAACATGACCGAGCTGGTCGCCGCGGCGATGCTCGACATGAACTGGCACATGCTGGGCGCCGACGCACCGGTGCAGGACGCAGACAAGTTCGAGGCCGCCGCGCTGAAGAAGGACGGCGTGGACCTGAGCTACGTGCCGCCGCGCTACCGCTCCAGCTATTTCCAGCACATCTGGGGCAACGGCTACGCCGCCGGCTACTACGCCTACCTGTGGACGCAGATGCTGGCCGACGACGCCTTCATCGGGTTCAAGGACAACGGCGGCCTTACCCGCGCCAACGGCGACCGCTTCCGCAAGATGGTGCTCTCGCGCGGCAACACCGAGGACCTGGCCAAGATGTACAGGGACTGGCGCGGCCAGGACCCGAGCATCGAGCCGATGCTGGAAAACCGCGGCCTGAAGGACGCGCCGAAGAAGTAGTCGACGCGCCTCGACGCCATCCGACAGGCCCGCTTCGGCGGGCCTGTCGCTTTTCCGGAATGCAATTCGCCGTTGCCGATGCGGCGCGAAGATGGCGGCGTGGAATAATCGGGACATCCCCGACCGGAGTTGCCGACGCTTGGACAGCCATCATCTGCTGCAGACGGCCCTGGTGTTCCTGCTCGCCACGGTGATCGCGGTGCCGCTGACCAAGCGCTTTCGCCTCGGCGCGGTGCTCGGCTATCTGCTGGCCGGCGTGGCGATCGGGCCGCAGCTGCTGGGGCTGATCCACGACACCTCGGGCGTGGCGAACATCGCCGAGTTCGGCGTGGTGCTGATGCTGTTCGTGATCGGATTGGAGCTGTCGCCGCAGCGGCTGTGGGTGATGCGGCGCTCGGTGTTCGGCACCGGCATCGCGCAGGTGCTGGCCAGTGGCCTGGCGATCGGCCTGGTCGCGTACTGGCTGTTCGGCCTCAACGGCAAGGCGGCTTTTGTCGTTGGCGGCAGCCTGGCGCTGTCGTCCACCGCGTTCGGCCTGCAGATCCTGGCCGAGCGCAAGGAGGCGGGTTCGGCCTACGGGCGGCACGTGTTCGCCGTGCTGTTGTTCCAGGACCTGGTGGCGATTCCGCTGATCGCCGCCTTGCCGCTGCTGGCGGCGTCCTCGGCTTCGCATGTGGACCTGCTCGGCGTGCTGCGCACGATCGGGGTGATCGTCGGGGTGGTGGTCGGCGGCCGCTACCTGTTGCGCGCGGTGTTCCGTTTCGTGGCCAAGGCCGACTCGGTCGAGGTGTCCACCGCCACCGCCTTGCTGGTGGTGATGGGCGTGGCATGGCTGATGGAACTGGCGGGCCTGTCGGCCACCCTGGGCGCATTTCTGGCTGGCGTGCTGCTGGCCGATTCCGAATACCGGCACGAGATGGAATCGAACATCGAGCCGTTCAAGGGATTGCTGCTGGGGCTGTTCTTCATCAGCGTCGGCATGTCGATGGATCTGTCGCTGCTGTGGCATAGCCCCGGCCTGGTGCTGACCCTGCTGGCGCTGCTGCTGGCGCTGAAGAGTGTCTTGCTGTGGCCGCTGGGACGCTGGCTGTGCGGGCTCAATCGCTCGGACACGCTGCGCCTGCTGGTGCTGCTGGCCGCCGGCGGCGAGTTCGCCTTCGTGGTGTTGCGGCTGGCCACCGAGCAACGCCTGCTCAGCGTCGCGCAACGCGACCTGCTGATGCTGGTGATCGCCCTGAGCATGGCGCTGACACCGCTGCTGGTGGTGTTGGCGGCGAAGGCGCTGGACCTGCGCCCGCGCCAGCCGTCGCGCGAGTTCGACACCATCGATACGGCGCCGCCGCGGGTGATCATCGCCGGCTTCGGCCGCGTCGGCCAGATCATCGCCCGCGTGCTGCGCGCGCAGGGCATTCCGTTCGTGGCGCTGGAGCACTCCGCCGACCAGGTGGATTTCTCGCGCCGTTTCGGCAGCATCAATCTGTTCTTCGGCGACCCGGCGCGGCCGGAACTGCTGCGCGCGGCGCACGCGGCCACCGCGGAAGTCTTCGTGCTGGCCACCGACGACCCGGAGGCGAACCTGCGCACCGCGCGCCTGGTCAAGCGGCAGTATCCGCACCTGAAGATCGTCGCCCGCGCGCGCAACCGCCAGCACGTGTTTCGCCTGCTCGACCTGGGCGTGGACGATCCGGTGCGCGAGACCTTCCATTCCAGCCTCAAGATGACCCGCAAGACGCTGGAGGCACTGGGCCTGTCGCACGAGCTGGCGGTCGATCGTGTCGAGCGCTTCCGCCGCTACGACGAGGACCTGCTGCAGAAGCAGGCGCTGGTCTACGACGACGAGACCAAGCTGATGCAGAGCACCCGCGACGCACTGGTCGACCTGCAGCGGCTGTTCGAGGCCGACGCGGAGCGCACTGCCGAGCGCCAGCGCGAGAAGGGGCCGGTGACGCCGGACAGTCCCGAATAGACGCGGCCGGCGGCTACTCCGCCGGTTGCCGCAGCGTCTGCCGCACGCTGGGGATTGCCTGGTTGCTGCGCGCGCTCAGTTCGTGGGCAATGTCGACGAAGCCGAGTTGGCGAGCCACTTCCGCGGCAGTGCGGCCGAAGGCGTCGGTGGCCTGGCGGTCGGCGCCACGCGAGAGCAGCACGCGGGCCGGGGCGAGCAGCGCGTGCATGGCGCAGGCATGCAGCGCGGTGACGCCGCGCTGGTCGGCATGCGCGACGTGCGCGCCGGCATCGAGCAGCGGCGGTACCAGCGCGCCCAGGTGGGTGGCGTCGCCGTCGCTGCCCGGCGGCAGTTGCGCGCCCAGCAGCAGCAACAGCGGCGTCTTGCCTTCGCGATCGGCGTGATTGATCTCGGCGCCGTGCTTGAGCAGGCCGTCGAACAGGCGGCGGGTGCGCAGGCTGTCGTTGTGTTCAAAGCCGAACTGGGCGGCGGCGTGCAATGCGTTGCGGCCGGAGCTGTCCACCGCCTTGACGTCGGCGCCGGCGGCCAGCAGTTGTTCGGCGATGTCCGGGTAGCCCAGCGCGGCGGCCACCATCAGGGCGGTGGCGTCGTTTGGCAGGCGCTGGTCGACGGCCACCTCGCGCTGCAGCAGCAGGGCCACCAGCGCTTCGCGTCGTGCGCTGACTGCGGCGACCAGGGCGGTGACGCCGCTGTGCGCGGGAAGGCTGGGATCGGCACCGGCGTCGAGCAGGCAGGCGGCCACGTCACGATGACCGGCACCGCAGGCGCGCAGCAGCGCGGTGGCGCCCTGCTCGTCGCGGGTGTCGACGGCGAAGCCCAGTTCCAGCAGGCGCTGCACCGCGGCCAGCGCACCGACCGCGGCGGCGGCAGGCAGGTCGGTGCCGCGCAGCGGTCGCTGCGGCAGCGGCCAGTCGCGCCAGTCCAGCCAGCGCTCCAGCGCGGGATGCTCCAGCGCGAGCCCCAGCGGCGTCTCGCCGTGGGTGTCGGCCGCTTCCGGGTCGGCGCCGTGGGCGATCAGGCTGCGCACCAGCGGTAGCGCGGCGGCGCCATGTTCCAGCGCGGCGAACAGCGGCGTGCGCTGCTCCCCGTCGCGGGCGTTGGGATCGCAGCCGCGCGCCAGCAGTGCCTGCAGCAGGTCGCCGTGCGCGTGGCGGGTGGCCAGGTGCAGCGGCGTGCGCTGGTTCGCGTCCGTGCCGAACGGGTCGGCGCCGCGCTCGAGCAGGCCGAGCGGCAGCGCGGCGGCCTGGGCTGCGCCCTCGAGCTGCACCAGGGCCGCGGCCAGCAGGCCGCAACCGGCGGGGCTGGCGCCGGCCTGCATCAGATCATCGACCGCTTCGGTGGCATCGGGCAAGCGTTCGAGCAGGGCGTCGAACAGGCGCCGTCCCAGCGGTGCCTGGGTAGGCGCTTCGCCGGTGTCGGGCTCGTCGATGCGCGGTGCCTCCAGCCGGGCCTCGGCGGCGAGGCCGTGGTCCAGCAGCCAGCGCCGCGCCGCGCCCAGCCCGGGCGTGGCCAGTTCCAGATAGAGCCGGGCCAGCTCGGCTTGCGGCCAGGAGCGCACCCGCTCGCCGAAGGCGGAGACGGTGGCCCAGTGGCCGAAGCGCAGCGCGTCGAGCAGGTGTTGCGGCGTGTCGGCGCCTTCGTCCAGCAGATCGTGGCTGAGGTTGGCGGGCAGCGCGGTGTCCGGGTCCAGCAGCGCGACCAGATCCCAGCGCCCGGCGGCGCTGGCGTGGTCGAGTGCGCTGCGGCCGTCGCCGCCGGCGGCCTTGGCATCGGCACCCAGTTCGAGCAGGGCGCGGACGGTGGCGACGTCGGCATGCGGCGACTGGCAGGCCAGGATCAGCGCGTCGCGACCGTGCTGGTCGCGGGCCAGCACGTTGGCCTTGGCCTCGGCCAGCCGCTGCACGATGCCGCTGGCGCCGGCGCGCGCGGCTTCCATCAGCGCGGTAACGCCGTGCTCGTCGGCCAGCCTGACGTCGGCGCCGGCATCGCACAGTGCGCGGGCGATGCGCTCGTGGCCTTCGACGGCGGCGCCGAGCAAGGCGTGCCGCTGGCGCGCGTCGAGAGCGTTGACGGCGGCGCGGTGCTTGAGCAACAGGGCAACGCCGGTGGGGTCGTCGTCGGCGATGGTGGCGGCGGCGACCAGCGCCGGTTCGCCGCCGGCCGGGGCCGGCTTGGCGCCGCGGTCGAGCAGGAATTTCGCCAGCGGCCAGTTGGCGGCACGGCAGGCGGTGGCCAGCGGGCTCAGGCCGGCCTGGTTGAGCGCGTCGATCGGCGCGGCTGCGTCGAGCAGCATCGCCGCCACGCCGGCGTCGGCGCTGAGCACGGCGCCGTGGAGCGGGGTGTTGCCGTCGGCATCGGTGGCCAGCGGGCTGGCGCCGTTGGCCAGCAGCATCAGCACCGCTTCGGCGCGGCCGTGCCAGCTGTCGCGGGTGGCCGCCAGCAGCGGGGTGAGCCCGCCGCTGGCGCGATTGACGTCGGCGCCGCTGGCGATCAGCGCGCGCAGCAGCCGCGTGTCGGGCAGCAGCGCCGCCAGCATCAGCACCGGGCGCTGGTCGCGATCACCGGGCGGCGGCACAGTGTCGCAGGCAGCACCCACTTCCAGCAGCGCCAGCGCGCGTTCGATGTCGCCGGCGCGGGCGGCGGCGAGCAAGGCGGCCGCCTGTTCGGGTGTGCCGGCGATGCGCTCCGGTTCGCTCAGCACCGGCCGCGGCAATTCAGCGGTCAGCGGATTCGCGTCGGCGCGTCGGCGCGGCGGGTGGCGTTCGCACAGCAACGCGCGCAGGGTGCGGTTGGCGATCACCAGGCAGGCCAGCGGCAAGATCACCAGCGCATAGATCGCCAGCGCCGCCAGGCGCATTTCCTCCGGCAGCATGCCGACCAGCCCGGTCAGCGCGATCGCACTGAAGGCCAGCGCGAGCAGGCACAGCGCGGCCGGCACGAAGTGGGTGAAGAAGCGCTCCTCGCGCGACAGGTGCCGACCGAACGCCATGCTGCGCAGGGTGGCGGTGAAGATCCATGAACCGTCGCGTTGCGGCGGGTAGGCGTCGTCCCACACGAACACCAGCCCGAACGCCGGCCACAGTCGCCACAGCGAGACCAGCGCCAGCACCAGCGCGGCGGCCAGCAGCAGGGCGGCGCTGAGGCTGGGGCTGTGGCTCAGTTGCAGCATCGGCCAGGCCACCAGCACGAATACCAGCACGGTGTAGCCGGTAAACATCACCAGGTGCGCGGCGCCGCGGCGCAGCACGGTGCGCGCGAAGCTCGGTTCCGGATCGAAACCGATCGCGTGGCAAATGGCCGCCATGGTCAGCGCGTTGGCCAGCAGCAGCGGGATCAGGGTCAGCGGATGGGTGGTCAAGCTGGCCAGTGCCACGGCCAGCAAGCCGGGAATGAACCAGGCCAGCGCATGCAGGAAGGGAGGGCGACGGCGGGATTTGGTCTGGGTCATGGCGGCAGTATAGAAATCGTGGACCGTGCAGGCGGTAACCAGGCGTTAACGCGAACGCCATGATGCGCGATTCACTCGTCCCGATCATCCCGCGGCGAGTGCGTGTAGGCGGGGTGGTTGGCGGCGGCCAGCGTTTCCTGCGGCGGCAATTGCAGATGCCAGCCTTGCGTGCGCAGGTGCTCCAGCACTTGGCCAGTGTCCTCCACCGGCAGTTTGCGTTGGAGCGTCAGCTGCACCTCCATCACGAAGCGCAGTTCACCCAACATCAGCGTCAGCGGCTCGGGTAGTACGTCGAACGCGTCGCGTTCGGCCAGCCACAGGTAAGTGTCAGCCTTGGACAGGCTGGCGTAGACGAAGCATTGCATGGCAGCACCGTGGGGGCGGGAGCAAGCGCCGGGGAGGCGAGAGTAGCAGCGCCGGCCGGCGGATCGGCGGGCGGGTTTGTTTGCCGGGCGGAGTTCACTTGTTAGTAATTTGTTGCGAGCGCACTTGCAACGCCTTGTCCGAGAGGGCAAAGTCCAGCGCAGGAAGTTCAAACGTACGTATGAATTTTCCTGTCCGTCTGCCCGACTTAACCGAGTTGACCCAATATCATGCAGGAGCCAGCGATGCACACGTCTTTCCGTACCCTCACGGGCGCTGCCCGTCCACTGGCGCTCGCCGCGCTGAGCATTGCGATCGTGGGCGCCCTGGTTGCGCCGGTGAACGCGGATGCCAGTGCATTCCAGCTCAAGGAGAACAGCGCCAAGGGCCTGGGCCGCGCTTTTGCGGGTTCCGCTACCGCCGGCGGTGATGTCTCGGTGGTGGTCAACAACCCGGCCGCGATGTCCGAGCTGAAGGGCACCTACCTGCAGGCCGACGTCACCGCCATCAACTTCAGCGCCAAGTTCGACGGCAGCGCGCATGACGTGCTGGGTCGCCCGATCAGCGGCGGCAATGGCGGCGATGCCGGCACCACCTTGCCGGTGCCGGCGTTGTTCTTCGCCACCCAGGTCAGCGACCGCGTGCACGTGGGCGGCGGCTTCTCGGTGCCGTTCGGCTTCCAGACCGAGTACGACAAGGACTGGGTCGGCCGTTACCACGGCCTCAAGTCCAAATTCCAGTCGCTTGACGCCACGCTGTCGGCGTCGTTCGACGTCACCGACAACTTCAGCCTGGGCGCCAGCTTCATCGCGCAGAAAACCAGTGCGGAGCTGACCAGTGCGGTCAACTTCAATGCCGTCGGCCTCGGCATCCAGCAGGCCATCGGGGCGCAGACCGCCGCGGGCGTGGCCCAGATCCAGGCGGCCATCGCGGCCGGCCAGATCCCCGCGGCGCAGGGTGCCGCGATGATCCAGGCGGCCGTGCAGCAGGGCCAGGCAGCCGCGGCCGGCGTGGCGGCGGTGACCCCTCCGGGCGTGGACGGCTATGCGCGCATCAAGGGTGACGACTGGGGCTACGGCTGGCAGCTGGGCGGCTTCTGGAAGCTGACCCCGAACGACAAGCTGGCGTTGAACTACCGTTCCAAGATCAGCCATCGCCTGCAGGGCACCGGCAACTTCACCACCACGCCGGGCTACGACCTGCTGCTCGCCAACCCGGCGCTGGCCGATTCGATCCCGCCGTTCTCCCACACCACCGGCACCGCCGACTTCACCACGCCCGCCGTGGCCAGCGTGAGCTACTGGCACCAGGCCGAGAAGTTCGGCTTCGGCGCCGACGTGGCGTACACCAAGTGGGACGTGTTCAAGAACCTGACGGTGAACTACGGCAATTCGCAGCCGCAGACATCGGAGCCGTACAACTGGCGCAACACCGTGTACGCCTCGATCGGCGGCGACTATTACGTCAACGACAAGCTGACCTTGCGCGCTGGCGTCGCGGTCGACAGCAGTCCGACCTACGAGCGCACCCGCAGCCCGCGCGTGCCCGACTCCACCCGCAAGATGGCCACCGTCGGCATCGGCTACAAGGCCAGCGAGCACTTTGAGATCAATGCCTCGTATGCGCATATCTTCGTCAACAACGCGCACGTCTCGCTGACCAACAGCACCGGCGACACGCTGACCGGCAACTTCGACGACTACGGCAACCTGCTGAGCTTCTCGGCGATGTACAAGTTCTGACGCCCTGCCTGCGGTAACTGCACAAGAAAACTCCCCGCTTCGGCGGGGAGTTTTTTTGTGCGTGAAAGAAAATCAGCCGCGACGCAGCAGCAGGTCGAGCAGGCGCCGGAAGCGCGCGCCATACGGCGGGTTGAGCAGGCCGGCGCCGTTCCAGCGCGCCTGGAGGAACACCGGCTTGAAGTGCGAAAACGTGCGAAAGCCCGCCTCGCCGTGGTAACCGCCCATGCCCGAGGCGCCGACGCCGCCGAACGGCAGGCCGTGCTGGGCGATGTGGTACAGCGTGTCGTTGACGCTGACGCCGCCGGCGTGGGTGCGCGCCAGCACCTGGTCGATGCGCTCCCGGTCGTGCTCGAACAGGTAAAGCGCCAGCGGGTGCGGGCGGGCGGCGACGTGGGCGATCGCTTCGTCCAGCGTGTCGCAAGCCAGCAGTGGCAGCAGTGGTCCGAAGATCTCTTCGCGCATCACCGCCATGTCGTCGTCGACTTCAGTCAGCAATTGCGGTGGCAGCAACCGGCGCGCCGGATCCTCCGTGGCTTCGCCCAGTACGTGCACGTGCGCGCCTGCAGCCTGTGCGTCGTCGCGCAGCGCCGTGAGGCGCTGGTACTGGCGATCGGAGACGATGCTGGCGTACTGCGCGTTCTGCTGCAGTTGCGGATACATCCGCGCCACCGCCTTGCCGGCCAGCTCGATGAACTCCGCCATGCGCGCGCGCGGCAACAGCACGTAGTCCGGCGCGATGCAGGTCTGCCCGGCGTTGAGCAGCTTGCCGACCATGATGCGTTCCACGGCGTGCTCCAGTCGCGCGCCGGGGCCGATGATGGCCGGCGACTTGCCGCCCAGCTCCAGCGTCACCGGGGTGAGATTGGCCGCCGCCGCGCGCATCACGTGGTGGCCGACGGCGGTGGAGCCGGTGAACAGCAGATGGTCGAACGGCAGCGCAGAAAAAGCCTGCGCCACCTCGGCGTCGCCGGTGACCACCACCACTTCGTCAGGCTTGAAATACCGCCCGACCAGTTCCGCCAGCAGCGCCGAAAAGCGCGGGGTGAATTCGCTCATCTTCACCATGGCGCGGTTGCCGGCGACCAGCGCGTCGACCAGTGGGCCGACGGCCAGGTACAGCGGGTAGTTCCACGGCACGATGATGCCGACCACGCCGCGCGGCTGCGGCTGCAACTCGGTGCGCGCCGGCAGGAACAGCCAGTCGGCCAGCCGCCGCCGCGGTTTCATCCAGCGCCGGCCGTGAGCCAGCGCGTGGCGGATCGCCGACAGGCTGGGGAAGAACTCCAGCAACTCGGTTTCCTCCCGCGGCCGACAACCGAAATCGGCATGGATGGCCTCGACCATGCGCTCGCGGTTCTCCCGCAGCAGCGTTTGCAGTGCGTGCAGCCGGGCGGCGCGCACGGTCCAGTCGGGCATCGGTTGCGCCCGTTGCGCGGCGCGCAGCAGCCGCAGGCTGTCGGTGAGCGTGGAAACGTGGTCGGTGGTCATGGCGTTACTCGGGACAGGTCCTGCAGCATGCACGCAGACGGCGAACGCCGCCGGCCGGATCAGAAGCGCGCACGCAACTCGACGCCCCACATCCGCGGTGGCGTGACGCTGGCGAACGGCGTGCCGAACACGCTGGTGGTGATGTTGTTGACGCCGTCGACGTAGCGCTTGTCGAACACGTTGGTGCCATAGAGCGCCACGCCCCACTGGTCGTCGGCCGCGCTCCAGTCCAGTCGCGCATCGGTAATCTGGCGCGCCGAGCCGACCTGGAAATTGGGGCTGATCTGGCAGGTGCCCTGCAGCTGCGAGTCGTTGTTGCAGCGGGACGGGCCGCGATAGGCGTGGCTGAGGTCGAATTGCAGCGCGCCGCCGGCTACGTCGTGCCAGGTGTAGGCGAGATGGGCGGCGAACGAATATTTCGGCTCGCCGGTGGGCTGGCCGTCCAGGCTGGCGCCGGAAGGCGCGGTGGCGTTGCGGTAGGTGGCGTCGATGTAGGCGCCGTTGATGCCCAGCCGGAACGCCGTATTCGGCTGCCATTGCAGCTCCACTTCGACGCCGTGGGCCTGCTGGTCGGTGCTCGCCACCAGGTAGCGCGGCACGCCGGAGCCGGTGCTGTTCGGGTCGAGGGTGAGCGACTGGCGGTTGTCGTAGCGGTAGTAATAGGTGCTGGCGTTGAGCAGCAGGTTGGGGCCGGGGAACACGCTCTTGATGCCGGCCTCGTAGTTGATGACCTTCTCCGGCGCGAAGTGCGAGCCGACCTGCACGCTGTTGTATCCGCCGGCCTTGTAGCCCTTGGTGACCGAGCCGTAGACCATCACGTCCGGGTTGAACGTGTAGTCCAGCACCACGCGCGGGCTGAGGTCGTTCCAGGTGTTGCGCCCTTGCACCAGCACGCCCACCGGCGCGCCGCTGGCGGGGTTGAAGATCAGGTTCTGACGGAACGTGTCGGGGTTGACTCCGGCCAGCGCGAGCAAGCCCATCGCGTCGAGCGCGTCGATGGTCTGGTCCAGTTCCGGCGCGCTGCGCTGCGGGTTGAACCACGAGAAGCGTTTCTGGTCGCGGGTGTAACGCAGGCCGGTGGTGAGGTTGAGCTTGTCGCCCAGGTGCCAGATCACGTCGCCGTACAAGGCGTATGCCTTGAAGCGGCCATGGTTTTCGATCTGCTCGCGCCACGGCGCGCCCAGCACGGTGTAAGGCAGGCCGAACAATTTCAGCAGCGAATCGAAACCGGCGAAGGTGTCGGCGTAGCTGGCACCGCCCACGTTCAGCGCCAGCGTATCGATGCTGTCGGTGAACACGTCGGTGCGACTGGTCTGGCGCGCCTGTTCGCTGTACCAGCTGGTGCCGGCCACCCAGTCGATCAGGTCGGTGCTGCCGGCGAACTTGAACTCCTGGTACCAGCTGTTGTTGTGCTCGATGTTGGCGGTGTCGAGGTAGGTAGTGCGCTGGTTGGTACCGTCGTAATCGCCCAGGTTCAAGGTGTCGAAATTGCGCCACGCGGTGGTCGAGGTCAGGCTGCCCCAGCCGAAGCTGTGATCGACGATCAGGGTGGAGCCGTCAAAGCGGCGGGTTTCGGCCGCGCCAACCGCGTCGTTGTAGAGCGGTGCATGCAGCGGATTCAGGTACTGCGCGGGGGTGGCCGGATACGGTGGACTCAGCACGCCAGCGTTCGGGTCTGGCCGTACCGACCATGCCGACGCCGGGATCAGGCCGAAGGCGGGCTGCGGCGGCTGCTTGAGTTCCTCGTGATCCCACGACCACAGCACGCGGGTGTTCGGCGTGATGTTCCAGCGGTAGACGCCGCGCGCGCCGCGGTCGTTGTCCTGGCCGTAGCGCTTGCCGGTGGCCGCATCGCGGGCCCAGCCGTGGCTCTGGTTGTCGAACAGGCTGAAGCGCAGGGCCATGTCCGCGTTCAGCGGCAGGTTCAGCAGGAAGTCGCCGTAACGCTTGCCGTAGTTGCCCAGGCGCACGCGCGCCTTGCCTTCCAGCTTGTCGCTGGGTTCGTTGGTGACGATCGAGATCGCGCCGGCGGCGGCATTGCGGCCGAACAGCGTGCCCTGCGGACCTTTCAGCACCTCGATGCGCCGGATGTCGTTGAACGCCAGCAAGGCGCCGCCGGAACGCGCGGCATAGACGCCGTCGATATACACACCCACCGCCGATTCAGTGCCCACGCCGAAGTCATCGGTGCTGATGCCGCGCAATTGGTAGTTGGGCTGGGTCGGCTGGTTGGCGCTGACCACCAGGCCGGGCACGAACAGGCTCATCTTGCTGAGGTCGGTGGCCGCCAGCGTGTCGATCTGCCGGGCGGTAACGATCTGCAGTGCGATCGGCACCGATTGCATCTGCTGGCTGCGGCTCTGCGCGGTGACGGTGATGGTGCCCAGTTCGGTGGGCCGATCCGCGTTCGCCGCGGTGGTGGTGGCGGAGGCAGGTGTGGTGCCGTCGGCGTTCGTGTTCGTCTGCGCCGCCAGCGGGGCGCACAGCAGCAGTGCCGTGCCGCCGAACAGCAAGCCGCGCAGCGCGGTCGAAAGTGGACGTTGACGAAGGTTCATGCCGTGCTCCCCGTTGCATGGAATGGTCGCGACCGGTGCGTCGCGGCGGTCGTTTGGTCGGTTCAGTGCAGCACGGTGCAGGTACCGGGCATGGCCGCGATCCACGCCTTGATCAGCGCGATGGCTTCGTGGTCGGCCGTGCTGCGGCCGATCTCCGGCATCATCGTGCCGGGCTCGGTCGAGGTCAGCCGGTACGGGATGATCGAAGCGTCCGGCTGGCCCGGCACGATGTCGAAGAAATGGTTGCCGGTACCCTGGCCGGCCGCGGTGGGCGGCTTGCAGATGCCCAGCTCGTGGTTCTCCGGGGTGCCGTGGATCAGCGACAGGCCGGTGGTGTTGGCCGCGCCGTTCGGGTTGTGGCAGTGCCCGCAGTTGATGTCCAGCCAGGCGCGGGCGCGCGCATCCAGCGGCGCCTTCGGATAGCTGGCATCGACGTCGCGCGGCACCGTGGCCAGCGCCGGCACGCCGGCGAGATAGCCGACCTTGACCAGATGCTCGAGCTGGTTGTGCTCGCCGTCGGCATACGGGTAGTTCTTGTTGATGTGCCGCGCCTTGGGGCCGATCGGATGCACCTTGCGATCGATCCAGTCCTGCGCGTGGCAGCTGGCGCACTGGCTTTCGTCGGGCACCACGTAGTTGAAATCCTCGCGTGCCGGGATGCCGTCCTGCGCGCTGGCGGCGACCAAGGTCAGCGGCAGCACCGCGCCGGTGCGCGCCAGCGTGGCCTCGGTCTGCGCGTCGTTCCACACGTACGGGATCGCTTCCCAGCCGTTCTGGCGATGCACCAGGATGCGCGTCTCGATCAGTCGCACGTTGGCCATCGCCAGGCCCTGGCCGGCGAAGTCGCGCGAGTAGTCCGCGGTGCGCGCCACGTCGCTGAACTTGCCGTCGGCGGTGCGGCCTTTATCGGGTCTGGGGTAATAGAAGGTCTTGCTGATCACGGTACCGACCGGAAAGTCGAGCGTGTCCACCGGCTGGTATTTGCCGCTCACGCCCTTGGGCATCCAGATCGTGCGCAGCTTGTGCGCGTAGTCGGTGAACAGCGGCGTGTTGAGGTCGTACGGCACCACGCCGTCGTTGAGCTGCAGCTTGCCGTCATGCACCTCGACCACGTGCCAGTCGCTGAGCCTGGCCGGGCGGCCTTCGGCATGGAACGCCACTGGCTGCATGCCGCGCTGGCAGCCGGCCAGCAGCAACGCGAGCAGCAGCAGCGCGAAACCCTGCAGAAGCGCACCTTGTGCGCGATGCCTTCGGGTGGCGTGACGGAGAGCATCGCGCACAGGGCGCGCTCCTGCGGAGACCGAAAATACCCGGAACATTCCTCAGACCTTCGGCTCGGGATTCAAGGTCACCGGGGGCAGGCTGGGCAGCGTGCATTCGTACGGCTTCATGTCCTTGCTGGGGTTCTTGTAGTCGTGCGGGCCGTCGGCGTTGATCACGCCGTTGACGCCCCGGATGCAGATGCGGTCGTTCGCCGGCGGCAGGCCGTCGACCAGGTTCTTCGTGTCGACGTAGCCATCCCACAACACGTCGGGGAAGTTGCCGCCGAGGCCGTACATCGCGGTCTTCAGCGCCTTCAGCTTGAGCCCGTCCGGTGAATCGCCACCGCCCTTGAGGCGGTTGTCGTGCACGTAGATCGCCTTCGGGTACGGGTTGTAGTTCGCCGCCACGCCGCGGGTGTTGTAGTAGTTGGTGGAGAAGTAGCTGGCGATGATGATGTTGGCGGTCCGGTTGTCGGCGATGTCGTTGTCGAAGATCTCCACCTTGTCGTTGGAGTTGATCACCACGCCCGAACCCGCCGGCACGCTGGCCACCGCCGCGCCCTTGGCGGCGAAGTTGTCCAGGTTGTTGGCGATCACCTTGTTCCTGAACACCCGCGTGCTGTGGCCTTCCTTGGACAGGTTGGGCATGTTGAACACCAGGATGCCGCCGGTGTTCTGCGTGGTGGTGTTGCCGTAGACGTCGGCGCGGGTGGAGTTCTCCACCTCGATGCCGGCCACGTTGTGTTCGGCGCGGTTGTTGCGCACGATGATGTTGTCCGACTGGCCGACGTAGATGCCGGCATCGGAGGCGCCGATCACCACCGAGTCCTCGATCAGCACGTTCTGCGTCTTCACCGGGTACAGGCCGTAGGCGCCGTTGGTGGTCTTCGGGCCGTCGGTCCACTCCACGCGCACGCCGTGGATGGTGATGTTGCTGCCCTGGTTGATCTTCAGCGCATCACCCTTGGTGTCCTCGATCGCCAGGTTCTCGATGGTGAAATCGCTGGCATTGACCAGCAGGCCCTCGGGGCCGACCACCTGGCCCTTGAACGAGAGCACGGTCTTGTCCATGCCGTCGCCGCGGATGGTGACGCCGTCGGTGCGCAGGCTCAGCCCGCGCTTGAGGTGGTAGTGGCCGGCGGGGATCTCGATCACGCTGCCGGGCTTGGCGTCCAGCAGCTGCTCCTGCAGCTTGGCCTCGAAACCGTTGTCGGCGGCGGTTTGCGACGGCGCCTCGTGCTTGCCGCAACCGGCCAGCGTCGCGGCCAGTGCAATGGTGATGAGCAGTGTGCGCATGGTTGGATTCCCCCGTGGAAGTGCCGGCGTCGCGATGACTCCGACTCTCGCCCATTCCGCCGCCCGTGGGGAGGGCAAAGCGGCCAGCCGACGGGGGGAAAAGCGGCCGGATTGATCAGCGCGGGCGCCGCGCCTCCTGCGGCGGCATGCCCGTCCAGCGCTTGAACGCGCGCCGGAATTCACGCGGGTCGCTGAAGCCCACTGCGCTGCCGACGTCGGCCACGCTCAACGCGCCTGCCTGCAGCAGCTGCAGCGCGCGCTCGGCGCGCACGCGATCATGGATCTCGCGGAAGATCCGCCCGCTCTCGGCCAGCTTGCGGCGCAGCGAACGCTCGCTCAGGTTCAATGTGCGCGCGACTTCGTCGAGCCTGGGTTGCTGCGCCAGGCGGCTGCGCAGCAGGCGCTCCACCGCGGCGACGATCTCCTGATGCGGCTCGCCACCGTCAGGCGTGCGTTGCTGCGCGCACAACGCCAGCGCCTGCTTCGCGGTCAGCGGGTTGTAGCCGGGCAGCGGATGGGGCAGCCACTGCACGTCGATCAGCAGCCGGCAACGCGGTGCGTCGAAGCGCGACTCGCAGCCGAACAGGGCATCGTATTCGTCGGCGTAGGCCGGTCGCGGATAGGCCAGCTCCAGCCGCTGCGGACGCAGCTCCGGGCCGACCAGCTCGCGCGCGATCAGGGTCGAACTTGCAAACAGCTCTTCGCAGAAGAACGGCAGCAGTTCGCTGTCCTCGAACAGCGGCAGGGCCACCATCGCCACGGTGCGCTCGTCCACTGCCTCGAACGAGAGGTCGAGCAGGCAGCCGCAGATCTTGTGGTGCGCGATGCCCGCCTGCATCGCCTCGCCGAAGGTGCGCGAGGTCATCATCGCCAACCCGAGCAGGCCGAAGCCGCCGACGGTGCCTTCGCGGCCGATGCGCAGGCCGGCGTCCGCCACCCCCGCCGCGCGCAGTGCCGCCAGCGCCCGCCGCACGAAACCGGAAGCCTGGCGATACGACACGCGCAGCGCAGGGTCCGCCAGCTGCGTGCGGCTGAGCGCCAGACCGGCGAACCAGCCGCGGCAGTCGATGCCGCAGGCATCGGCGAGCTGGGTCAGGTACAACAGCTTGTTGGTCGGGAACTCCGCGGCGGTGTAGCGCGGATCGTCCGTCGCCGCTGCCGTCGCCGCGGAGGAATGCAGGCCGATCATGCCGGCGGGTTGTGCCATGGTGCCGATGCTCCGACGCAGGCAGGCCGCGACGGCCTGCAGTCCGGACTTTCTAACATGGCGGGGGCGGCGCCCGCTTGCGCGCCGCACAAGCGGGCGCAAGCGTCCGGCGAACGCTTGCGCGCTCCCGGCCCCGGCTGCTACTCCCCGATCGTCAGCAGCGAGGCGTTGCCGCCCGATGCCGTGGTGTTGATGGTCAGCGTGCGTTCGCCGGCGAAGCGCAGCAGGTAGTGCGGACCGCCGGCCTTGGGACCGGTGCCGGACAGGCCTTCGCCACCGAACGGCTGCACGCCGACCACCGCGCCGATCTGGTTGCGGTTGACGTAGCAGTTGCCGACGCGGGCGTGCTGGCTGATGTAGTGCACGGTGGCGTCGATGCGGCTGTGCACGCCGAGGGTGAGGCCGTAGCCGGTGCTGTTGATCTCGTCGACGACGTTCTTCAGTTCGCTGGCCTTGAAGCGGATCAGGTGCAGCACCGGGCCGAACACCTCGCGCTTGAGCACCGACAGCGAGGGAATCTCGTACGCGCGCGGCGCGAAGAAGGTGCCGTGCGCGGTGGCGGCCGGGTCCATCGGCGCTTCGGCGATCTTCTTCGCCTCCTTGTCCATGCGTTCGGCGTGGGCCACCAGGATCGCCCTGGCATCCTCATCGATGACCGGGCCGACGTCGGTCGACAGCAGGCCCGGGTCGCCCACCTTCAGCTCGGCCATCGCGCCGGCGAGCATGTCGATCACCTTGTCGGCGATGTCTTCCTGGATGTACAGCACGCGTGCCGCCGAGCAGCGCTGGCCGGCGGACTGGAAGGCCGAGGCGATCACGTCCTTGACGATCTGCTCGGGCAGCGCGGAGGAGTCGGCGATCATCGCGTTCTGGCCGCCGGTCTCGGCCACCAGCACGGCGATCTGCGCGTCGCGCGCCGCCAGCGCGCGGTTGATCGCCCACGCGGTTTCGGTGGCGCCGGTGAACACCACGCCGGCCACGCGCGGGTCGCGGGTGAGCGCGGCGCCCACCGTGGGGCCGTCACCCGGGACGAACTGCAGCACCTCCTTCGGCACGCCGGCCTCGTGCAGCAGCTGCGTGGCGAGATGGCCGATCAGGCTGGTTTGTTCGGCCGGCTTGGCGATCACCGTGTTGCCCGCCGCCAGTGCGGCGCTGACCTGGCCGATGAAGATCGCCAGCGGGAAGTTCCACGGGCTGATGCCCACGAACACGCCGCGACCGCCCAGGTACAACTGGTTGGTCTCGCCGGTGGGGCCGGGCAGTTGCTCGGGTTCGGCAAACAGGCGGCGCGCCATGGTGGCGTAGTAGCGCAGGAAGTCGGCCGCCTCGCGCACTTCGGCGATCGCGTCGGGCAGGCTCTTGCCTGCCTCGCGCACGCACAGCGCGATGAACTCGGCGCGGCGCGCCTCCAGCTGGTCGGCGGCGAATTCGAGCATGGCGGCGCGATTGGCCACCGGCAGGTTGTTCCAGCGGTCCTGCGCAGCCGCCGCGTTGGCCATCGCCCGATCGACGGTGGCCTGGTCGGCGCTGAGGTAGCTGCCGATGATGCGGCGGCGGTCGGACGGATCGGTGACCTGCACCGTGGGGCCCTGGCTGCTGGCGCCGGGCACCAACGGGCCGGCGGCCCACGGGCCCTGCTGCGCGTTGACCGCGGCGGCGAGGTCGTTCAGTTCGTTGTCGTTGGCAAAGTTGACGCCCATGGAATTCTTCCGAAGTTCACCGTAGAGATTGGCCGGCAGCGGGATGCGCGGGTGCGGGATGTGATCGAACGCGCGCACCGTCTCGCAGGGGTCGGCCACCAGCTCGCGCGCGGGCACGTCCTCGTCCACCACGCGGTTGACGAAGCTGGTGTTGGCGCCGTTCTCGAGCAGGCGGCGCACCAGGTAGGGCAGCAGGTCCTCGTGCGAGCCGACCGGCGCATACACGCGGCAGGGCACGTTGAAGCTCTGCTTGCCGATCACCTCGGCATACAGGTCGCTGCCCATGCCGTGCAGGCGCTGGAACTCGAACGGCCGGCCCTGCGCGATGTGGTGCACGGCGGCGATGGTGTGCGCGTTGTGGGTGGCGAACTGCGGATAGATCAGGTTGCCGCCCGCGTTGAACAGGCGCCGCGCGCAGGCCAGATAGGAGACGTCGGTATTCGGCTTGCGGGTGAACACCGGGTAGCCGCCCAGGCCCTGCTCCTGCGCCTTCTTGATCTCGGCGTCCCAGTAGGCACCCTTGACCAGCCGCACGTACCAGCGCCGGCCGCTGGCCAGTGCTGTCTCCACCAGCCAGTCGATCACGAACGGCGTGCGCTTGGCGTACGCCTGCACCACGATGCCCAGGCCGTTCCAGCTTTCCAGCGAGGGGTGCGCGAAGACATCACCGATCACGTCCAGCGACAGCTCCAGCCGGTCGGCCTCCTCGGCGTCGACCGACAGCGCGATGCCGTGCTTCATCGCCAGCTGCGACAGCTCCAGCAGCTTTTCGGTGAGCGCCTGGTGCGCCCGTGCGCGCTGGGCCACTTCGTAGCGCGGGAACAGCGCCGACAATTTCACCGAGATCGACGGCGCGTCGGTGTGGTTCGCATACGGGCCGCGCGCGCCCAGCGCGGCGATCGCGTTGCGGTAATCCTGCTGGTAGCGCTCGGCGGTGTCGGCGGTCAACGCCGACTCGCCCAGCATGTCGAAGGAGTAGCGGAACACCGCGTTCTCCTTCTTCAGGCTGCGGTCGAGCGCCTCCTCGATATCGCGGCCCATCACGAACTGGTGGCCCATGATGCGCATGGCCTGGCGCACCGCCGCGCGGATCGCGGGGTCGCCCACGCGGGCGACCAGCCGGCGCAGTGCGCCGTTGAAATCGTCGCCGCTGCCGTCGGCCAGGTTGACCAGCCGGCCGGTGAGCAGCAGGCCCCAGGTGGAGGCGTTGACCAGCAGCGATTCGCTGCGGCCCAGATGCTTGCGCCAGTTGGCGTCGCCGAGCTTGTCGCGGATCAGCTTGTCGGTGGTGGTCTTGTCCGGGATGCGCAGCAGCGCCTCGGCCACGCACATCAGCAGGATGCCTTCCTCGCTGGACAGGTCGTACTGGCGCATGAAGGACTCGACCACGCTCTGGTCCTTCGCCCGCGCACGCACGCGGGTGACCAGCGCGGCAGCGCGGTCGACTACCTGTTCGCGTTCCTCCGCCGGCAGCGCAGCCTGGTCGAGCAGGTCGTTGACCGCTTCGGTCTCGTCGCGCAGCCAGGCAGCAGTGATGCGCGCGCGCGCGGGTGTGGTTCGAGCGGGCAGCTCGGGACTCAGGATGGGTGAGGTCACGGTCGTGTCGGTGCCGGTCGTGGGGGATGGAATAAACCCGCGATTGTACGCTTCGTGCCCGGCCGTGGGGACGCGCCGCCACGCGCGAAAATCCGCCTCGGGCAGGGTGATCTGCCGCACGGGCGCGAATGGCTTGCGGTGCCTGTCGAGGTGACGGGCCGCGTTGATCGAAGTCAATCGGGTGCGACATTCTTGCCCACTGCGCCGCCGCGGCCTATCATTCCGGCAGTTCCAGGCACGCCGGATCTCCATGATCGTGCTTCGACCAGCCAGCGCCGGCTTGCCCTGCGTGACGATGTGGCTCAAGCCCAATCGCTCGCTCAGCCGCCGCGGCCTGCGTCGACTGATCGTGGTTCTGGTGGCATTGGCGCTGACAACGGCAGAACTGGGGGCGTGGCAGGGGAACGTGTTTGCTCCGCTGTTTGCCCTGGTGGAATCCGCCGCCATGGCCATCGCGTTGAGCGTGGCCTGGCGGGCCGGCGACCGCTGCGAGCGCATCACTCTCGACGAATCGTCGCTGGAGGTGCAGTCGCTGCCGGGCCGGCGTTGCACTCGCTTCCAGTCTTGCTGGGTGCGCGTGCGGCTGGATACCGGCAATGGACGCCTGGTGTTGACATCGCACGGCCGCGATCTGGAGATCGGCGCGTTTCTGGCGGCAACGGAACGCGTCGAGCTGGCGAAGCGACTCAGGGTGCTGCTGGCCGGCTCGACCGGAACGTGGCGCAAACAGCAATGACAAAGGTGCAAGACATGACATCTGGCGGGATCAGGCGATCAATCATGGCGACGGCGGGCCTTGCCCTTGCGACGTTCGGCGGTGCCGTGCAGGCGAATCCGCATCCATGGCAGCTGAACATGGAGCGCGGCGCGAGCACCTGGTCGCACGTCCCCTACGATCTGAACAACATCTCGCTGTGGGTTTGCGTGGTGATCGGCGTGCTGGTGTTCGGCGCCATGTTCGTCGCGATGTTCCGCTTCCGCAAATCGCGCGGCGCGGTGGCCGAGAAGTGGGCGCACAACACCGTGCTGGAAGTGGTCTGGACCACGATTCCGGTGCTGATCCTGATCACCCTGGCCTACCTCGCCACCGGCGGCCTCACCAGCTGGGCCGATACCACCGGCTCGCAGATGACGGTGAAGGTCACCGGCTACCAGTGGAAGTGGCGCTACGACTACGTCAGCTACATGGGCAAGCCGATCGACAAGGTCGGCTTCATGTCCAGGCTGGACAAGCAGAGCGACGACACCCGCCAGCTCGATTCGGGCATGGACCCGTATGCGGTCAAGGTGGGCGACGAGCAGACCTACCTGCTCAACGTCGACAAGCCGCTGGTGGTGCCGGTCGACACCAAGATCCGCTTCATCATCACCGGCGGCGACGTGATCCATTCGTGGTGGGTGCCGGCACTGGGCTGGAAGCTCGACGCGATCCCCGGCATCGTCAACGCGGCCTGGACCAACATCAAGGAGCCGGGCACGTACCGCGGCCAGTGCGCCGAGCTGTGCGGCCAGGACCACGGCTTCATGCCGATCGTGGTGGTGGCCAAGTCGAAGGCGGACTTCGCCAAGTGGCTGGCCGAGCAGGAAGCCGCTTCCGGCAAGTCCCTGCCGCCCCCCGCGCCGATCGACGCGGGCACGGCGGCCACTGCCGCGGCGACCACTCCGCCGGGCTGAGCCCGACCCCATCCGCGTTTTCGTTGCAGTCGCATTCCATTACAGGTTAGAGGTGCATGGCCATGTCCTACGCAGCCACCCATGATCAGCACGATGATCACCACGGCGCGCCGAAGAGTTTCTTCCAACGCTGGTGCATGTCCACCAATCACAAGGACATCGGTACGCTGTACCTGATCTTCGCGCTGACGATGTTCTTCATCGGCGGCAGTTTCGCGATGACCATCCGCGCCGAGTTGTTCAAGCCCGGCCTGCAGCTGGTGCAGCCGTACTTCTTCAACGAGCTGACCACCATGCACGGCCTGATCATGATCTTCGGCGCGATCATGCCGGCGTTCGTGGGCCTGGGTAACTGGATGATCCCGCTGATGGTGGGCGCGCCGGACATGGCGCTGCCGCGCATGAACAACCTGTCGTTCTGGATTCTTCCGTTCGCCTTCCTGCTGATGCTGTCCACGCTGTTCTCGCCGGGCGGCGCACCGGCCGGCGGCTGGACGATGTATCCGCCGCTGTCGCTGCAGAGCGATTCGCTGGCCTACGTGGTGTTCGCCATCCATCTGATGGGCATCAGCTCGATCATGGGCGCGATCAACATCATCGCCACCATCCTCAACATGCGCGCGCCGGGCATGGACCTGCTGAAGATGCCGGTGTTCGTGTGGAGCTGGCTGATCACCGCGTTCCTGCTGATCGCCGTGATGCCGGTGCTGGCCGGCGCGGTGACCATGCTGCTGACCGACAAGTACTTCGGCACCAGCTTCTTCAATCCGGGCGGCGGCGGCGACCCCGTGCTGTACCAGCACGTGTTCTGGTTCTTCGGCCACCCCGAGGTCTACATCATGATCCTGCCGGCGTTCGGGATCATCTCGGAGATCGTGCCCACCTTCGCGCGCAAGCCGATCTTCGGCTACAAGGCGATGGTGTTCGCGCTCGCCTGCATCGCGTTCCTGTCGTTCATCGTGTGGGCGCACCACATGTTCGCGGTGGGCCTGCCGCTGGGCGCGGATCTGTTCTTCATGTACGCCACCATGCTGATCGCGGTGCCTACCGGCGTGAAGGTGTTCAACTGGGTGGCCACCATGTGGGGCGGCTCGATGACCTTCGAGACCCCGATGCTGTTCGCCATCGCGTTCATCATCCTGTTCACCATCGGCGGCTTCTCCGGCCTGATGCTGGCCCTGGTGCCGGCCGACTTCCAGTACCAGGACACCTATTTCGTGGTGGCGCATTTCCACTACGTGCTGGTGACCGGCGCATTGTTCGCGATCATTGCGGCGGCCTACTACTGGCTGCCGAAGTGGGCCGGCAACATGTACAGCGAGTTCTGGGGCAAGGTGCACTTCTGGTGCAGCGTGGTGTTCGTGAACGTGCTGTTCTTCCCGCAGCACTTCCTCGGCCTGGCCGGCATGCCGCGGCGCATCCCCGATTACAACGTGGCGTTCGCCAACTTCAACATGGTCAGCTCGATCGGTGGCTTCCTGTTCGGTGCCTCGCAGCTGATCTTCCTCGGCGTGGTGATCCACTGCGTGTTCTTCTCCAGGAAGAAGGCCACCGACCGCGTGTGGGAAGGCGCCAAGGGACTGGAATGGACCGTGCCTTCGCCGGCGCCGCACCATACCTTCTCGGTGCCGCCGGTGATCCATGACGAAGAGCTGGCGCACGGCAACGTGCACGCCTGATCGGCGGGGAAGCCGTGGAAATGACACAGCCGGTTGACGACATCCACGCCGCGGACCAGCGCCGCGGCGTGCGCCGCACGGTGAAGATCCTGGTCGCGGTGGTGATCGGCTTCTATCTGCTGGCGTTCCTGCAGATCCTGCTGATGAAATAACCGCGCCAGCACCTTTCCACTTCAATCACCCGGGTCGGCACGACCGGCAGGCAGGTCCCCGAGCGGCATGGCGGGGCAGAGTCATCAAGAGAAATTCACGGGGTCTCAGCATGGGTCAGCAACACGACGTTTACTTTGTACCGGCCAAGAGCTACTGGCCGATCGTCGCCGCGGTCGTCATGTTCATCTTCATGTTCGGTGCCGGGCACTGGCTCAACGCCGAGCCGGGTGCGACCGGTTTCGGCAAATCGGTGTTCGTCCTCGGCGTGATCGGCGTGCTGGGGATGTTCTTCGGCTGGTTCCGTTCGGTCATCCGCGAATCGCTGGCCGGCGACTACAACCACCAGGTCGATACCTCGTTCCGCATGGGGATGATGTGGTTCATCTTCTCCGAGGTGATGTTCTTCGGTGCGTTCTTCGGTGCGCTGTTCTACATCCGCATGTTCTCGGTGCCGTGGCTCGGTGGCGAAGGCCATGGCGTATTGACCCACCAGTTCCTGTGGAGCGACTACACCGCGGCCTGGGGTGCCAACGGCGGCAATGGTCCGGCGAAGATCGGCGGGGCGTTCGAAACGGTGCCTGCGTGGGGGCTGCCGTTGCTGAACACGCTGATCCTGCTGACCTCCAGCGTCACCGTGACGATCGCCCACCACGCCCTGCGCGCCGGGCATCGCGGCCGGATTCTGCTGTTCCTGGGCCTGACCGTGCTGCTGGGCGCCACCTTCCTGTACTTCCAGGCGCACGAGTACATCGAGGCCTACCACGAGCTCAACCTCACCCTGGGCAGCGGCGTCTACGGCTCGACCTTTTTCATGCTGACCGGCTTCCATGGCCTGCACGTGACCCTGGGCACGATCATGCTGGCGGTGATCTGGCTGCGCGTGCTGAAGGGTCACTTCAGCAAGGATCATCACTTCGGCTTCGAGGCGGTGGCCTGGTACTGGCACTTCGTCGACGTGGTGTGGCTGGGCTTGTTCATGTTCGTCTACATCCTCTGAGCGTCGGTCCGCACTCGCATGCACCGGCCCGCCACTGGCGGGCCGGTTCGTTTCCGGGCGCCGGAATGTGGGCGGGTATGGGCCTGGCGTGGTGTGCCCCCTGCGGTGGCCGCCGGCATGCGTGCTGTCTGCCTGCCGAATCTGCCGAACCGTAGCCGGTCAGCCATCAATTTGTGACGGATGTGGTTGTATCCGATACAAGTTTAGTGTATAGGTGCAGGCCCGCCGCCAGGCGGGGACGAGCGCCAAGCGGCGCCGTCGGTTCGCCATGCTGGTTGGAGTGGCAAGGGTTGGGGGGATGGAGATGTTTCGCTTTCTGCGTCGTAAAGCCAACCGCTGGCTCTTGCTGCTGGCGGCTGTGGACATGGTGCTGCTGGGCTTTTCGCTCAACGCGGCCATGTACCTGCGTTATTTCAATCGGCCTGCCGATCTGGCCCAGTTCTCCCACCACATGCCCGAGCGCTCGCTGGCGTTCGCCGTGATCATGCTGCTGGCGATGGTCGCCCTGGGTCACTACCAGTCGCACATGCGAACGAGCTGGTTCGGCGTGCTGGCGCGCCAGAGCGTGGGTTTCGTGCTCGGTGGCGTGGGCGTCTTCATCATGTATTACCTGCTGCCGCAGGCCTATGTCGGCCGCGGCGTGCTGACCATCGCGCTGCTGCTGTCCTTCGCCCTGATGATGGGCTTCCGGCTGGTGTTCCTGCGCCTGGTGGACGCGGTGGTGTTCCAGCGCCGGGTGCTGATCCTGGGTGCAGGCAAGCGTGCCTCGCAGATCCAGACGCGCATGCGCCGCCACGCCGACCGGATCGGCTTCAACGTGCTCGGTTTCGTGCCGCGCGAGGGCGAGGAGGTGCAGGTCGGCGCGATGTCCCTGGTGCGCCCCGAGGGTTCGCTGGTGGACTGGGCGCTGCATCGCCAGGTGGACGAGATCGTGGTCGGCGTGGACGACCGGCGCGGCGGGCTGCCCATGCGCGACCTGCTGGAGTGCCGTCAGAACGGCATCGACGTGACCGACCTGGCTACCTTCTTCGAACGCGAGTCCGGCCGCGTGCAGCTGTCGCTGACCGATCCCTCCTGGCTGGTGTTCTCCGGCGGCTTCGATGCCACTCCGCTGCGCCGCTTCAGCAAGCGCTGCTCGGATCTGCTGATCGCCACGCTGGTGCTGCTGCTGACCTGGCCGCTGATGCTGCTGGTGGCGCTGGCCATCCGCATCGAGTCCGGTGCCGGCCAGCCCATTCTCTACCGGCAGGAGCGCGTCGGCGCGCGCGGCAAGACGTTCCAGCTGATCAAGTTCCGCAGCATGCGCACCGACGCGGAGCTGGACGGCATCGCGCGCTGGGCGAACAAGGACGACGACCGGGTGACCCGGGTGGGCCGCTTCACGCGCAAGGTGCGCCTGGACGAGCTGCCACAGTTGTGGAACGTGCTCAAGGGCGAGATGAGCTTCATCGGCCCGCGGCCCGAGCGGCCGCAATTCGTGATCGACCTTGGCCAGAAGATCCGCTACTACGATCTGCGTCATTGCCTCAAGCCCGGTCTGGCCGGCTGGGCGCAGCTGCGTTATCCGTATGGCGCGTCCGAGGCCGATGCCGAGGAAAAGCTCAAGTACGATCTGTACTACGTCAAGAACCACAACCTGCTGTTCGACCTGCTGATCCTGTTCCAGACGGTCGAAGTGGTGCTGTTCCGCCGCGGCGCACGCTGATTGGCGGTTCCCTCCGGGCCGGCCGGCCCGGCAAGCTTGAACCCGTCTTCCGGACCTGCGGCGTGGTTGGCGCGTCATGGCTGCCGGGCCAGCTATGACGCCGCATTGTGTAGTGATACGCTTTCCGGGCACGGGGCATTCAGGATAATCAGCTACCCAGCTCAAGCCGCCGGCTTGGCGAGGCTGGGTCGTTGGCATCGGCCTACCTATGGATTCCCCCCATGTCCCGCACCGATCAGATTGCGCCGAACAGGCCTGCAGCACCGACCCGGGGCAGCGGCGAGATGCCCGCTCCGTCATCATTGCGCGCGCAACGCACGCGTACCGCACTGCTCGGTGGCGGCGTGATGCTGATGCTGCTGTTCACTGCGGTATCGCTGCTGCTGGCGCGCGATGACGAACCGCGACCGCTGACCTACCGTCCGATGGCCGCCGCGCCGGCGCCAGCCAGGCTGCCGGCGGCCCCCGCCAGGCCTTCGCCGCTTGCCGCGGAGAAGCTCGGAAATGCCGCTGACGCCAGGGTCTCCCCCACCATCGCGGCGGCGACGAGCCGACGCGCGACCCGGGTCGATGCTGCCGCGGTGGCGCCGCCGGCGAACGCGCCGCGCGCCCGCGCGACCACGACCGAAGCGACGCCCCGTCCGGTCCCCCGCGTTGTCGGTGGCGTTGTCGGTGTGCAGCCGCTGGTGGCGGCCACCGGTGCCTCCTCCCGCAGCACCGCTGCAAGGCATGCGGTCGGTGTGCCAGCCGGGCTGACCGGGTCGATCGGCCGCGATTCCTCCGCGGTGCAGGGCGCGCCGCGGGCGGCTGCGTTCAGCGCCGTGCCGGTGCGACCGCAAGCCGTGACGCTGGCGGCGCATCCACGGCTGCTTCTGGACTCCTCCACGCTGACCGCGCTGCGCCAGCGCGCGGCGGCGAACACGCCGCAATGGACGGCGCTGAAAGCCACCTGCGATTCCTACATCGGCGGCACGGTGGCGTATCCCACCGGCAACCAGTACCCCGACAAGCCGAACCTCGGCTCGGGCTACCAGGGCGAATCCTATCTGCCGGCGCTGCTGGCCGAAGGCATGTGCTACCAGGTGCTGAAGTCCAGCAATGCGGCGGCCGCGGCACCCTACGGCGCCAAGGCGGTCGACATCCTGATGAAGATGTCGATGCCCTACCCGGGCAGCAACGGCTGGGACCCGTGCACCGACAGCGGTTACGGCATCCGCTTCTACGGCGTGGGTTACGGCCTGGGCTATGACTGGGTCTACGACCTGCTGACCGCGTCCCAGCGCACGCAGATCTACACCACCGCGAACGCGTGGATCGCCGCGTGGGAAAAGTCCGGCGGGTGTGCTTCGTTTGCCTACGATGGCAATCCCATCGGCAACTACTACGCCGGTTACTTCCACGCCAAGGCGGTGATCTCGCTGGCCACCTACGGCGAAAATCCCAGCGCGCCGGCGCAGTGGACCGACTGGCTGGGCAACCAGTTCGGCGCGCGAGTGCAGCCGTACTATCGCCTGCACATGCTCGGTGGCGGCTGGCCGGAGGGTTACGGCAACTACGCGCCGCTGAGCATCCTCAACATGAGCTTGCCCGCGCGCGAAGTGAAGACCGCCACCGGGCAGGATCTGCTGCATGCCAGCGCGCCGTATACCTTCCCGGTGGACAGTGCCGACTACTCGATGCATTTCACCTGGCCGTCGCTGGTCTACTTCGACGACCGTGACGACAACCACTCCAACGGCGATCCCTCCTCGCCGCCGCCGGGCACGACCCCAGTCGGCATGTTCCAGCAGATCATCGGTGCGTTGAGCTACTGGCAATCGCCCAAGGTCGCGGTGTTCAACCAGTACCTCGCGGCGGTCGACCAGGCCACCGGCGGGTACAGTGATGCGCCGGCCTGGCTGCAGTTCCTGGCGATCGATCCGAATGCGCCGAAGGCGGCGCTGAGCACCTTGCCGCTGTCCTATTTCGCGCCGGGCATGAACGCCGTCGCGGCACGCTCGGACTGGACCACCGCCGCCAGCTGGATGTCGTTCCGCGCCGGCCCCTACACCAACAACCCCGCCGCCGGGCACGAGTTCTTCGACCAGGGCAGTCTCGCGCTGGTGCGCGGCGGCTCGCCGCTGCTGGTCAATGCCGGCGGCTGGCTGGTGCACGAGCCTGGCGGCAACGCCGACGAGACGAAGATCTTCAACGACAACTACGGCGACCTCGACGGTACCCAGTACAGCGGCAACCGGCAGCTGTACAACATCTTCTACGTGCGCAGCATGAGCGGCAGCTCGGTGGCGCAGCGTTTCGGCCAGGAGGCCAATACCACCGAGGACGATGGCGTGCGCACCGCGGTGTCGGCGTACGAGGACGGCAACGGCTACGTCTACATGCTGGCTACCCACCTGGAGGACATGTATCGCACCTTCTCCGCCGGGCCGGCGGTGTCGGCATGGTCGCGGCAAGTCGTCTACCTGCGTCCGAACCGTTTCGTCGTCTACGACCGCACCACCGAAGGCAGCACTGGCTACGACCAGTACCTGGCCTGGCATTTCCCGGCCAACCCGGCCGCGGGCAGCGCGCCGGCGGGACAGCACCGCTTCGACGTCAGCTACAACGGCCAGTACGTGGGCGCGATGACCACCGTGCTGCCGACCGGCAACAAGACCACGACGGTCGGCATGTATCCGGGCGACAACCCGATCAAGGCGTGGCAGGTGCAGGTGCGCCCGCCCGACACCAGCGCCAGCCAGCGATGGCTGACCGTGTTCGACCTGTCCGGCACCGCCGCCAAGGTCGCCACGACCAGCCCGGTGACGGTGAGCCAGGGCGGCATCGTCGGGGTGGAACTGCTCGCCAGCGACGGCAACGCCGTGGTGGTGAGCAGCAGCGGCGCCCCCGGCACCGCGCTCAGCGGCAACCTTGTCTACGGAGTGCAGCCGTTGTCGGCCTACCACGTGGTCACCGACCTGCTCCCGGACACCGGCTACACGGTGACCACCTCGGCCAACGCCGGGTTGCGCAACGTCAACATCAGCGTGGGCGGCACCACCATGAGCAGCCACAAGGGTGTACTCAGCTTCTACGTGACGACCGACGGCACGGTGCAGGGCAACCCGCCGCCACCGCCGACGCCGGTTTACGTCCCGGTGCCGATCAGCGCGCTGCCGATTCCCGGCTTTCCGGCACCGTACAAGCCCGGCGGTTGAACCGGACCGCGACCGGCGTTCGCACCGGTCGCGGCAGACGCACCTCCGGGCGGTGGTCGCGGTCGATCAGGGCGAGTGCGGCGTGTCGCGCGTTCACTGGCCCTGCGGCGGGCTGCTGTGCGCGGCCACATGCAGCGGGTACAGCGGTGAGCTGTACCAGTCGACCACCTTGCCGTTCTCGAAGCGCACCCATGATGGGCCGTACTCCCAGCGCTGGTCGCTGGCCATCAGCGTGGGTTCGCCTTCGATGCTGCGCACGCTGGCGGCATCCATGCCCAGGCCCCACGCCGGCCGTTCCGCCGGCGCTGTCGCCGTGGCGCGATGCGTCGGCGGCTGCACGGTTTCGGCGGGCGGGGCCGCGGGCGGCGCGGGCGGTTCGCCCGGCCACAGCCACCACGCCGCAATGGCAGCGGCCGGCAGCAACAACCAGCGACGGGAACGCCGCCGTGTCGCGAGTACCCGCTGCGTCGCCGCGGCCGACCCGGCTTCGCCCCTCGGCGGCTGGGACGGCCGCACGCCCGCGGCGCCGGGCAGGCGGCCATGCGTGCGGTGGAACTCCATCGCCATGCCGTACATCGCGGTGAGCTGCTGCAGCCGCTGCGCGGCGACGCCGCGCGAATCCTCGTCGCGACGGTCCGGGTGCAGCACCGACACCCGGCGCCGGTACGCGTGCTTGAATTCGTCCAGGCCACAACCCGGTTCGAGACCGAGCAAGCGGTAGAGGTCGAGAAAATCGGTCTCGCGCGCCACGTCGTGCTTCCCCTTGAATGCCGCAAGCCGGGCCATGTGCCGCGCACCATCCGTGCACCGGCTGCCGTGCGGAACTATACCTGCTGGACGCCGCGGCCGCGGCGCACCCTCGCTGCCTCGTGCTAGCGTGACGCACCGAAAACGGCGGGAGGCGACGATGGCCAAGGGCCTGACTGCAAGCTTGCGGGGTGTGGCGTTGGGCGTGGCGGAATTGCCGGGGGTGCGTCTGCTCGCGCGGCCGGTCTATCGCCACCTGTTTGCCCGCGACGTGTTGCCCGGCAATGCCTACGGCGGCGTGTTTGCCAGTGTCGAGGCGGCGCGTGCCGGGGCACCGGCATCGTTGCCGACCAGCTACGACCAGCCGCAGTCGGGCGAGCTCTACGCCGACCGGCTGGAGCGTGTGCAGATCGTGGATTACCCGGTGCTGTTCTGGCTCTCGCGACTGTTTGCCGGCGACGCGCGGAAATTGTTCGACCTGGGCGGCAACGTGGGCACCAGCTATTTCGGTTTCCGCCACCACCTGCCGTATCCCGATGACCTGCGCTGGCTGGTGCACGACGTGCCCGCCGTGGTCGCGGCCGGGCGCGCGCTGGCCGAGCGCGAGGATGGCGCCGGCAAGCTCGGCTTCACCGACTCTCCGCAGGACGCCGACGGTTGCGACGTGCTGCTCTGCAGCGGCGTGCTGCAGTACCTCGACTACTCGCTGCCGCAGTTGCTGCAACCATTGCGCGCGCCGCCGCGCCACGTATTGGTCAACGTGACGCCGCTGCACCCCGAGCGCAGCTTCGTGACCCTGCAGCGTGTCACCCGGCGCCGGGTCGGCATCGCCAACTGCCCGTACAGGGTGACCGCGCTGGGCGCCTTCATCGAGGAGTTCGCGGCGGCCGGTTATCGCGTGGTCGACCACTGGTCGACGACCGAGCGCCACATGCGCATTCCGTTCGAGCCGGCCTGCTCGGTCGACCGCTACCACGGCTTCTGCTTCCGTCGCGACTGAGCTTGCGGGGCGCCGGGGCGCGGGGCACACTGCCGCTTCGATTCCGTGGCGCAGCTTGCGGCCGGCGGGTCGCGGGAGGGGGCATGTCGGGTCCATCGTCCAAGTGGCTGGAAGTCGCCTGGGATCAGTTCGATCCCTGGCGGATACAGGGCGTGCGGCATCATCTGGCGACGCACCCCGCGCTGCAGTTGCCGGCCCTGGTCGAGCTGGGCAAGCGGCTGGAAGCGCGTGGCCGCGTGCGCTCGCACAGCGGCGATGCCACTGCGGGCACGTCGTTCAACGAAGCACCCCGGTTGCATCCCAACGCCAAGGGTGTCGAGGCGACGCTGAGCGACATCGAGCATGCCGCGGCGTGGACTTCGCTGCTCAACGTGCAATCCGATCCGCAGTACCGCGCCGTCGTCGACGAGGTACTCGACTCGGTCCGGCCGCAGGTGGAGGCGGTCGACCCGGGCATGTGCTATCGCGCCGGCTGGATCTTCCTCACCTCGCCGCGGGCGGTGACGCCGTTCCACATGGACAAGGAACACAACTTCATCCTGCAGGTGCACGGCCGCAAGCGGATCTACGTGTGGGACCATCGCGACACGCAGGTGGTCAGCGAGCATGCGCGCGACCGCTTCCATCGCACCCATTCGCGGGAGCTGCTGCAGTGGCGCGAGGAGTATCGCGAGCGTGCGCAGGTGTTCGAGCTGGAACCCGGGATGGGTGCCTACATGCCCTCGACCAGTCCGCACATGGTCGAGAACGGCGATGGCCCGTCGATCACCATGAGCTTCACCTATTACACCCGCGCGACCCGGCGCAACTCCCTCCTGCATCGCACCCACGACATGCTGCGCCGGCTGGGCTGGGTGCCGCCGGCGGTGGATCGCTTCCCGTTGTTCGACGCCGCCACGCTGGCGGCCGGCGGGCTCTACATCGGCAGCAAGCGGCTGGCGCGGCGACTGGCCGGCGCGTCCGTCGATTCGGACGCCGCACCGTACGCCAAGGTTGGCGACTCGTGATGTCCGGCCGGCGGCGCGGCGGTCGCCGGGCCTGGCGCGTGCTCATGCTGGCCTGCATTCCGCTGACCGCAGCCGGCGTCGACCGGCCAGCTCCTCCCGCGCCGCCTACGCTCGGCGCCCACACCTTGCTGGCGCAGGCCGATCATCGCGGCCGCAGTCCCGCCGTGACCGCGCCGCTCGACACCGCGCCGGCGGGCAGTGCGTTGCTGGTGCTCAATGGCGGCTTCGCCAGCAACGCGGCGGCGCCGACCGACAGTTATGGGCGGCACTGGACCCAGGTGGGTCCGACCGCCGTCTACGACGGCTACCAGGGCCGTTTCGACGTGAAGGCCTACGTGTCGCTGGCCGGCCCGGGCGGCCGGCACCATACGGTCAGCATCGACAAGCCGGGTGAGCCGGAGCGCGAGATCACCATCCCCTTCGTGGAAATCCGCCATGCCGGCGTGCTGCAGGATTTCGCCCAGAATTACCCCGCGCCCAACCTGGTCCAGCGCATCGCGGGCAAGCTCAAGCGCACGGTGGAGGGCATGCTCTCCGATCCGGCCGACCGCTTCAGCGTGACCAGCGGCGAGGTCACCACGACCGGGCCGGCCACGTTGATCGCGGTGTGGTGGGGTGACGGCAACGTGCGCCGGATGAGCGCCGTGCCGGACAACGGTTTCACCGTGATCGACAGTTATCTGCAACTGCCGCCGATAAGCGGCGTGCAGTGCGCGGTGGCATACCGCCAGGTCGACCGTGCCGGTACCTACCGGGTGAGCTGGAGCGGCAGCCCGCGCCAGCGGGCGATCCTGTGGCTGTTCGCGTTCCAGTCCGCCGCGCCATAGTCCATCTGCATAGCACGCAGTCAGTCTGAATGGCGTGCCCCATTGCACAGTTCGACGCGGTTCTGCGCTAATCTTGTCGTCCAGAGGCTGGTTTGGCAGACGACGCGATGAGCGGGTGCTCCCAGGCGGCTTCGCTGGGCAGATGCCGGCCGATCCGCGGTGCCTCGCGAATCGCGCGCATCCTGCCCGAGGGAGATCGGCGCGTGTCGTGGCGGTCATCGCCGCCCGACCAGGAGGGGTGGTGGGCGCGGCATCCAATCCAGTGTCAATTGACGACGGCATGTCGTTGCTGGACGTGCTGCCGGGCATCGCGCCTGCCGATGACGAAACCTGGCAAAGCCGCCGCGTGCCGCTCGACGGCGCATTGGCCACTTGCGTGGCGGCGCTGCACGCGGCCGATCCCGAGCGCGCGGCGCTGACCCTGCTGGCCGCGTTGGCGCGGGTCGAGGCGCAGCTGACCGGCGCCGAGTCCGCCGTGGCAACGCTGCACCAGGCCGGATGCACCCGCCAGCTGACCGTGCCGGTGCCCCGCGACGCGCCACGCAAGGCATGGCTGGAGGGTGTGCTGTCCGCAGCGCGCGGGTCGGCCGCCCCGGTCACGGTGGCGTGGATGGTGCTGCAGGAGGCAGCGTTGCCGGACGCCGCCGCCGCGCTCTCCACCTGGCGCCTCGATTTCGGCGACGCGATCGCCCTCGAACTGCGCTGGCGCAGCCCGCTGACGGCAGCGAGCGTGGAGCTGCTGGCCGGTTGCGTGCAGCGCGCCTGGGCGGGCCTGCTCGACGAAGCTGACGCCAAGCCGGATCTCCTCGCCCCGGCCGAACGCCAGCGCTTGCTGGTGCAGTGGAATGACACCGCGGTGCCGCGACACCGCGGCGACAGCGTGTCCGCGCTGTTCTCCCGCACCGCCGCCGCGCATGCGGATGCACCGGCGGTGGTCGAGAGCGGGCACGCCCTGAGCTATGCCCGACTCGATGAGCGGTCCAGCACCTTGGCCCGGCATCTGCTCGATGCCGGCGTCGTGCCGGGCGACATCGTCGGCGTCGCGCTGGAGCGTTCGGCGGGGGCGCTGGTGGCAATCCTCGGCGTGCTCAAGGCCGGCGCGGCCTACCTGCCGCTCGATCGCAGCCACCCGCCGGAGCGGTTGGCGTTTGCGCTGGCCGATGCGGGTGCGCGGATGGTGCTGGTCGCATCGGTCGCGGCGACGCTGCCGTTGCCCGATGGAGTGGCGTGCCTTGCGCTCGATGTCGTCGAGTCCGCACCCGTGCCGCACGACGCGCCGCTGCCCGTGGTCGACGGCGATGCGCTCGCCTACGTGATGTACACCTCCGGCTCCACCGGCACCCCCAAGGGCGTGGCGATCGCCCATCGTTCGATCATCCGGCTGGTGTGCGGCGTGGATTACGTGCGGCTGGATGCCGACACGCGCATGTTGCACGCCGCACCGCTGGGCTTCGATGCGTCGACCCTGGAAATCTGGGGCGCGCTGCTGAACGGCGGTCGCGTGGTGGTCCATCCCGAAACGATCCCCACCGCTGCCGGCCTGGCCGCAACCATTGCCGGCGAAGGGGTCGGCACGGCGTGGCTGACCTCGTCGCTGTTCAACGCCGTGGTCGACGAGGCGCCGCGTCGGCTGGAGGGATTGCGCCAGCTGCTGATCGGTGGCGAGGCACTGTCGGTCGACCATGTGCGCCGCGCGCTGGCGGCCTTGCCCGGCGTGGAGATCATCAACGGCTACGGCCCGACCGAGTGCACCACGTTCACCTGCACCTGGCCGATCCCGCGGGACCTGCCGGCCGACGCGCGCTCGGTGCCGATCGGCCGGCCGATCGCCGACACCCGCGTGTACGTGCTCAATCGCGCCGGCGAGCTGGTGCCGACGGGCGTGGTCGGCGAGCTGCACGTGGGCGGCGACGGCGTGGCGCGCGGTTACCTCGGACGGGCGCAGCTGACCGCCGAGCGTTTCGTGGCCGATCCGTTCGGCGCCGCCGATGGCCGCCTGTATCGCACCGGCGACCTGGTGCGCTGGCGCGACGACGGCGTGCTGGAGTTCGTCGGCCGGCGCGACGGCCAGGTCAAGATCCGCGGCTACCGCATCGAGACCGGCGAGATCGAGGCAGCGCTGCTGCGCCAGCCCGGCGTGCGCGCCTGCGCCGTCGTGCTGCGCGATGACCCGCCGCTGGGCAAGCGCCTGGTCGCCTACGTGGTCCCCGCCGCCACCCGCCCCGACCAGCCGGCGCTGCGCCGCGGCCTGGCTGCCGAACTGCCGGAGTTCATGCTGCCGGCCGCGTGGGTGATGCTGGACGCGCTGCCGGTCACCGCCAACGGCAAGCTCGACCGCGCCGCGTTGCCGGCGCCGGGCAGCGCACGGCCGGAACTGGCCACGACCTACGAAGCCCCGGTGGGCGAAGCCGAGACGCGCCTGTGCGCCGCCTTCGCCACCAGCCTCGCGCTGGACAAGGTGGGCCGCCACGACAACTTCTTCGAGCTGGGCGGCAGCTCGCTGCTGGCGGTGCGGCTGATCGATCGCTTGCGCCGCGACGGCGATGCCGCGCTGGACGTGCTGACCTTCTTCCGCGATCCCACGCCGCTGGCGCTGGCCCGCCACCGCGATCACGCCGGCGCCGACGGCATCGAACCGGCGCGCCTCGCCCGCCCGCGTGCCGCCGGCGCGCAAGCCGGTGCGGAGCCGATCGCGATCATCGGCATGAGCGGCCGCTTCCCCGGCGCCGCGGACATCGAGAGCTTCTGGCAGAACCTGTGCGAGGGACGCGAGTCGATCACCCGCTTCGCGCCGGGCGAGCTCGACCCGTCGATCCCGGCGAGCCTGCGCGACGATCCGGCCTACGTGCCCGCGCGCGGCGTGATCGACGGCGTGGAGCTGTTCGACGCCGCGTTCTTCGGCATCAGCCCGCGCGAGGCGGAGTTGATGGACCCGCAGCAGCGGCTGTTCCTGGAGCTGTGCTGGGAGTGCCTGGAACGCGCCGGCCATGCGCCCGGCGCGCAGGACGGCCCGGTCGGCGTGTTCGCCGGCATGTACAACGCGACCTATTTCCAGCACCACGTCAGCGCGCATCCCGACCAGGTCGGGAAGCTCGGCGCGTTCCAGGTGATGCTGGACAACGAGAAGGATTTCATCGCGCCGCGGGTGGCACACAAGCTGGACCTCACCGGTCCCGCGGTGAGCGTGCACACCGCCTGTTCCACCTCGCTGGTGGCGATCTGCCAGGCGATGGAGAGCCTGCGCAGCGGCCAGTGCGAGATGGCGCTGGCCGGCGGTGCCTCGATCACCTGTCCGCCGCGCAGCGGCTACCTGTTCCAGGACGGCGCGATGCTGTCGCCGGACGGCCACACGCGAAGCTTCGACGCCGAGGCGCGGGGCACGGTGTTCAGCGACGGTGCGGCGGTGGTGCTGTTGAAGCGGCTGGCCGACGCGCAGGCCGATGGCGACCCGGTCATCGCGGTGATCCGCGGTGGCGCGATCAACAACGACGGCGGCACCAAGGCCAGCTTCATGGCGCCCAGCAGCGAGGGCCAGGCCGCGGTGGTCGCGATGGCGCAGCGCAACGCCGGCGTCGACGCGCGCAGCATCTCCTACGTGGAAGCGCACGGCACGGCCACGCCGATCGGCGATCCGATCGAGGTGGAGGGCCTGGTCAAGGCGTTCCGGCGCGACACGTCGGATACCGGCTTCTGCCGCCTCGGTTCGGTCAAGAGCAACGTCGGCCACCTGGTGATCGCCGCCGGTGCGACCGGCGTGATCAAGACTGCGCTGGCGCTGGCCGAGCGGCGGATTCCGCCGAGCCTGCATTACGCCGCGGCCAACCCGGCGATCGACTTCGCCCACTCGCCGTTCGTGGTCAACGATCGCCTGCACGACTGGACCAGCGCGCCCGGCGTACCGCGCCGCGCGGGCGTGAGCTCGTTCGGCGTGGGCGGCACCAATGCGCACGTGGTGCTGGAGGAAGCACCCGCACCGACGCCGAGCGAGGCGACCGCCGGGCCGCAACTGCTTTTGCTGTCGGCGCGCACGGCCACTGCACTGGGTACGGCGGCCACGCGGCTGGGCACGCACCTGGCGGACTCGCCGGAAGTCGAGCTTGCCGACGTGGCGTGGACGCTGGCGGTCGGACGCAAGGCCTTCGCCCATCGGCTGGCCGTGGTCACCGAGTCCGCCACCAGCGCCAGCGCGCAGCTGGCCAGCGCGGAAATCGCCGCGGCGGCGACGCGCAGCACGCCGGCGCGGGCGGGCGACGTGGTCTTCCTGTTCCCGGGCCAGGGCGCCCAGTACGCCGGCATGGGTCGCGCGCTGCATGCCAGCGAGCCGGTGTTCCGCGACGCATTCGACGCTTGCGCCAGCGCCTTGCGCAAGCAGGGCGGTTTCGACCTCGCCGCGTGCGTGTTCGCCGACGACCCGGCCGCGCTGCTGCCCACGGCGGTGATGCAGCCGGCGACGTTCGCCATCGAATACGCGCTGGCGCAGTGGTGGATGAGCCTGGGCCTCGTGCCGGCAGCGATGATCGGCCACAGCGTGGGCGAGTTCGTGGCAGCCACGCTGGCCGGCGTGTTCAGCCTGCGCGACGCGATCGCGCTGGTGGCGCGGCGCGGCGAGCTGATGCAGGCGCAGCCGCCGGGCGCGATGCTGTCGGTGCGGCTGCCGCTGGATGCATTGCAGGCACGCCTGCCGGCGGATCTGGCGCTGGCGGCGGAGAACGCGCCTGGCGCCTGCGTGGTGGCCGGGCCGGCCGAGACGGTCGAGGCTTTCCGGGCGGCGCTCGAAGCGGACGGCATCGCCGCGCGCCTGCTGCAGACCTCGCACGCCTTCCATTCGGCGATGATGGAGCCGGTGCTGGCACCGTTCCGCGAGGCGCTTGCCGCCGTCGAACTGGGCCGCCCGCAGCTGCCCCTGGTGTCGACCGCGCTGGGCGACTGGCTCGACCCCGCGCAGGCCGGCTCGATCGATTACTGGACGCAGCACCTGCGCGTTCCGGTGCGCTTCTCCGGCGCGCTGGCGCGCGTGCTCGACGCGCCATCGCGCGTGCTGCTGGAAGTGGGGCCGCGCCACACGCTGACCACGCTCGCCCGACAGCAACTCGGTACCGCGCGCGAACGCATCGTCGCCGTGCCCAGCCTGGCCGATGCGGCGGACGCGGAGCGCACGGCGCTGCTGCAGGCCGCGGGCCAACTCTGGTGCCGCGGCGTGGCGCTTGATCCGGCACGACTCGACCATCGCGCGCGCCGCCGCCGCGTGCGCCTGCCCACCTATCCGTTCGAACGCCAGCGCTGCTGGCTGGATGCCGCACCCGCCACGGCGCCCGCGCCATCGTTCGCTGAACCGACACCCGTCGCCGCCGCGCCCGCGGCCGAGGAAGCCCCCATGCCGCAAGTCGCCATGCCCGCCGATCGCCGCCCCCGGCTGGTGAACCAGCTCAAGGCGGTGTTCGAGGACATCACCGGGATCGAACTGGACGACGCCGACAGCACCAGCAACTTCATCGAGCTCGGGCTGGACAGCCTGATGCTGACCCAAGTCGCGCTGCACCTGTCGCGCGTGTTCCCGGTCAAGGTGACGTTCCGCCAGTTGATGGTCGACCACGCCAGCCTGGACCGGCTGGCGGCGTTGCTGGACGAGCACATGCCGCCGGACGCGCCGATGGCGGCGCCAGTTGCCGCGCCGGTCGCCGCCCCCGTGGCTGCGCCGACGCTCGCCGCGCCAACGCTTGCCGTGCCGGCGCTGCCGACGGCGGGAGCGGGCGGCAACGACTACGTGCGTCACGTGATCGACCAGCAGATGCAACTGATGGCACAGCAGCTGGCCTTGCTCGGGGGAACGGCGAGCGCCGCCGCACCCGTCGCGCCCGCACAGCAAGCAGCACCACCGGCCAGCGTGGCGACGCCACCGGCGGCAGCACCCGTGTCGACCAGCGCGGATCGCGACGAGGAAGCGGCGCTGGCGCACACCCGCTACGACGTCAAGAAGGCGTTCGGCGCGATCGCGCGCATCGACAACGGCCAGCTGGAACTGTCCCGCCACCAGCGCGAGCGGCTCGATCGTTTCATCGAGCGCTACGTCGCGCGGTCGCGCAAGTCCAAGCAGTACACCGAGGCGCAGCGCCCGCACATGGCCGACCCGCGCGTGGTGAACGGCTTCCGCCCGCTGACCAAGGAGATCGTCTACCCGCTGGTGGTCGAGCGCTCCAAGGGCTCGCGCCTGTGGGACCTGGACGGCAACGAATACGTGGATGCGCTGAACGGCTTCGGCATGAGCCTGTTCGGCTGGCAGCCGGATTTCGTGCTGGAGGCCATCCGCCGCCAGCTCGACCTCGGCTACGAGATCGGCCCGCAGCATCCGCTCGCCGGCGACGTGGCGCGACTGGTGTGCGAGGTCACCGGACACGACCGCGCCGCCCTGTGCAACACCGGTTCGGAAGCCGTACTGGGTGCGCTGCGGGTCGCGCGCACGGTCACCGGGCGCAGCACCGTGGTGCTGTTCAGCGGCTCCTACCACGGCATCATCGACGAGGTGATCGTGCGCGGCACGAAGAAGCTGCGTGCGGTGCCGGCCGCGCCCGGGATCATGCGCAACACGGCGGAGAACGTGATCGTGCTGGACTACGGCACGCCGGAATCGCTGGAGATCATCCGCGCGCGCGCGCACGAGCTGGCCGCCGTGCTGATCGAGCCGGTGCAGAGCCGGCGGCCCGACTTCCAGCCGGTCGATTTCCTGCGCGAGGTGCGCAAGATCACCGCCGCGTCCGGCACGCTGTGCATCTTCGACGAGATCGTCACCGGCTTCCGCGCCCATCCCGGCGGCACCCAGGCGCTGTTCGGCATCCAGGCGGACCTCGCCACCTACGGCAAGGTGGTCGGTGGCGGTTATCCGATCGGCGTGATCGCCGGCAAGCGCGAGTTCATGGATGCGCTCGACGGCGGCAGCTGGCAGTTCGGCGACGACTCGGTGCCGACCGTGGGCGTGACCTATTTCGCCGGCACCTTCGTGCGCCACCCGCTGGCGCTGGCGGCGGCGCAGGCGGTGCTCGAACACATCAAGGAGCAGGGCGCCGGCCTGCAGGAGCGGCTCAACGCGCGCACCACGGCGATGGCCGCCGAGCTCAACGCGTTCTGCGACGAAGTCGGTGCGCCGGTCGCGGTCAAGCACTTCGCGTCGTTCTGGAAGACCCAGTTCCTGGAAGATCATCCCTTGCAGGATCTGCTGTTCGCGATGATGCGCAGCCGCGGCGTGCACATCCTGGACAACTTCCCCTGCTTCTTCACCTCCGCGCACAGCGAGGCGGATTTCCGGCAGATCACGCAGGCCTGGAAGGATTCGGTGATCGAACTGCAGGAGGCCGACTTCCTGCCGCGGCGCACCGCCACCGCCCGCACCGTGATGGACGCGCGCCAGCCGCCGCTGCCCGGTGCGCGCATCGGCCGCGAACCGGACGGGCGTCCGGCGTGGTTCGTGCAGGTTCCCGGGCAACCGGGCAGCTACACCAAGGCAAGTTGATCGCGATGAGCATCGGAACCCCAGCCAGGGACGCGGCGCTCGCCGTCGACTACGACCCCTTCGCCGACGGCACGCTGTCGCGCGTGGCGCCCAGCACCGAGCCGCAGCGCGAAATCTGGCTGGCCGACCAGCTCGGCGCCGAGGCTTCGCTGGCCTACAACGAATCGGTCTCGCTGCACTTGCGCGGCGTGCTCGATGCGGCCGCGCTGCACGCGGCGTTGCAGTCGCTGCTGGATCGGCACGATGCGCTGCGCGCCAGCTTCGGCCCGGATGGCGAAGCCCTGTGCATACGCGAGCAGGTGAGCTTCGAGCTGCCGTTGCTCGACCTGTCGGCCGCCGATCCGGCGCGGCGCGAGCAGGCCGTGGCCGAGCGTCGCGCCGCGGTGGTGGAAACCCCGTTCGCGCTGGGCCGCGACCACCTGCTGCGCGGCGAGTTGCTCCGCCTGGCGCACGACGAGCACGTGCTCATCCTCACCGCCCATCACATCGTCTGCGACGGCTGGTCGTGGTGGGTGCTGGTGCGCGAGCTGGGCACGCTGTACGCGCAGCGGCTCGGCCACGCGGTGGAGGCGCTGCCGCCGGCCGAAGCGTTCGCCGACTACGCGCTGGCCCAGGCCTGCCAGCCGGATGCTGCATACGCGCAGGACGAGCAGTACTGGCTGGCGCGCTTCACCGGCGAGATCCCGGTGCTCGACCTGCCCACCGATCGCCCGCGCCCGGCCCGCCGCAGCTTCGGCTCCGCTCGCGAGGACTGGACGCTGGATGCGGAACTGGTCGCGGCGATCCGCCGCCTCGGCGCGCGCCAGGGCGCCAGCCTGTTCGCCACCTTGCTGGGCAGTTTCGCGGCCTTGCTGATCCGGCTGGCACACCAGTCGCGGGTGGTGATCGGCATCCCCACCGCCGGGCAGGCGATCGACGGCCACGACGCCCTGGTCGGCCACTGCGTCAACACCTTGCCGCTGCTGTTCGAGCCGGACCTGGACCGGCCCGCCGCGCTGGCCATCGAGCAGGCGCAAACCACCTTGCTCGACGCGCTGGAACACCAGCGCCTCACCTTCGGCAGCCTGCTGCGCAAGCTGCGCATCGGCCGCGACCCTTCGCGCCTGCCGCTGGTCAGCGTGATGTTCAACATCGACCAGGCGCTGGACCACGAGGACTCGGCGTTCCCCGGCCTGCAGCTGGAATTCGCCAGCAATCCGCGCCGCTACGAGAACTTCGAGCTGGCGATCAACGCGGTGCAAAGCCATGGCGAGCTGCGCCTGGAATGCCAGTACAACCGCGAGTTGTTCGACGGCGCCACGATCCGCCAGTGGCTGGGGCACTACCAGACCCTGCTGCAGGCGATGGCCGCCGACGACGACACGGCGTTCGGTCGGCTGCCGCTGCTGGCCGACATCGAGCAGCGCAAGGTGCTGGAGAAGTTCAATGCCACCCACGTCGACTATCCGGCCGGGCAGTGCATCCATGAACTGATCGAGGCGCAGGTGGCGCGCACGCCGCAGGCGATTGCCGTCAGCCATGAAGGCGCAACGCTGAGCTACGCCGGGTTGAACGAGCGGGCCAATCGGCTCGCCCACCACCTGCGCGCGTCCGGCGTGCGCCCCGACCAGCGCGTGGCGATCTGCGCCGAGCGCTCGCTGGAGCTGGTGATCGGCCTGCTGGCCATATTGAAGGCCGGCGCGGCGTACGTGCCGCTCGACCCGGAATATCCACCCGAGCGCCTGGCCTGGATGCTGCAGGACTGCGCGCCGGCAATGCTGCTGACCCAGCAGGCGCTGGTGTCGCGGTTGGCGCCGCTGGCGCCGGCCGTGCCGCCGTTGGCGCTGGACCAGGCCGCGCCGGCATGGGCCGCGTGCGAGGCGTCCAACCCGCTCGCGGCGGCAAACGGCCTGCATGACCGCCACCTCGCCTACGTGATCTACACCTCCGGCTCCACCGGCCTGCCGAAGGGCGCGATGAACGAGCATCGCGGCGTGGTCAACCGGCTGCGCTGGATGCAGGAGATGTTCGCCGTCGATGCCCGCGACGTGTTGCTGCAGAAGACGCCGTGCAGTTTCGACGTCTCGGTGTGGGAGTTCTTCCTGCCGCTGATGAGCGGTGCGCGGCTGGTGATGGCGCGTGCCGGCGGCCATCGCGATCCGGCCTACCTGGCCGACACCATCCGGCGCGAGCAGGTCAGCACGATCCATTTCGTGCCTTCGATGCTGCACGCCTTCCTCGACCACGGCGATACCGCGGCGTGCGCCAGCCTCAAGCAGGTGATCTGCAGCGGCGAGGCGCTGCCGGCGGTACTGGCCGCGGCGTTTTTCCGCCAGTTGCCCGGCGCGGGCCTGCACAACCTGTACGGCCCGACCGAGGCGGCGGTGGATGTCACCGCGTGGGCGTGCGTGGCCGGCGACGACGCATCGAACATTCCGATCGGCCGCCCGGTGGCCAACACGCGCATCTACATCCTCGATGGCTATGGCCAGCCGGTGCCGGTGGGCGTGGCCGGCGAGATCTTCATCGGCGGCGTGCAGGTCGGTCGCGGCTACCTCAACCGCGAGACGCTGACCGCCGAACGCTTCCTGCCCGATCCGTTCGCCCACGACGCCGACGCACGCATGTACAAGACCGGCGACCTCGGTCGCTGGCGTGCGGACGGCAACATCGAATACCTCGGCCGCAACGATTTCCAGGTGAAGCTGCGCGGTTTCCGCATCGAGCTGGGCGAGATCGAACACCGCCTCGCCACGCACCCGGCGGTGGCGCAGGCGGTGGTGCTGGCGCGCGAGGATCGCCCCGGCGACATGCGCCTGGTTGCGTACATCGCCGGCGCGGCTGGCGCCAGCGCCGATCCGGCGGCGCTGTCCGCGCACCTGCGCGCGAGCCTGCCCGAGTACATGGTGCCGGCGCACTACGTGATGCTGCCGGCAATCCCGCTGTCGCCCAACGGCAAGGTCGATCGCACGCGATTGCCGGCACCCGACACGGCGGCGGGCAGCGGAGCACGCGAACAGCAGGCGCCACGCGATGAACTCGAACAGCGCGTGGCCGCAGCGATGGCCGCGACGCTCGGCGTGGACGCGCCGGGCGTGGACGACAACTTCTTCGACCTGGGCGGCCATTCGCTGCTGGCCTCGCGCTGGATCGCCCGGCTCAATCGCGAACTGGGGTTGACCCTGTCGTTGCGCGCCGCGTTCGACGCCCCCAGCGTGGCCGCGATGGCGGCGGCGATCCGCGCGCTGGACACCGATCCGGCCCAGGCCCGCCCGGCGCCGCCGGCGATCCCGCGGCTCGCCGATCGCGGCACCGCGCCGCTCTCGCTGATGCAGCAGCGCGTCTGGTACCTGGAGCAGCTCAATCCCGGCCAGGTGGTCTACCACGCGCCGTCCGCGCATCGCCTGCGCGGGCCGATGAACGTGGCGGCCTTCGAACAGGCGCTGCGCGACATGGTGCGGCGCCAGCCGACCTTGCGCACGGCGATCGAGCTGGACGACAAGACCGCGGTCCAGCGCATCCATGCCGAGCTCGAGATCGCGTTGCCGCTGGAGGATCTTTCCGGCGTGGACGCGGCCGGGCGCGAGGCCGTGCTGGCCCGGCGGCTGGAGGAGCTGATCGCCGAGCCGTTCGACCTGGGCACGCCGCCGCTGTTCCGGGTGCGGCTGTTCCGACTCGCTGCGGACGAACACGTGTTCTTCTTCATGCCGCATCACGTGATCTGGGATGGCTGGTCGTTCGACCTGCTGTACGAGGAGATGTCGGCGCTGTACGCCGCGCGTGCCGCCGGCCGAGAACCTGCATTGCCGCCGCTGGCGGTCGAGTACGCCGATTTCGCCGCGTGGCATGCGCAATGGATGCGCGGCGACGAGCTGAAGCGCCAGCTGGCGCATTGGCGCAAGCGCCTGGCCGGCACGCTGGAGCCGCTGGCGTTGCCGGTCGATCGCCCGCGTCCGCCGCGCATGAGCGGCGCCGGTGCCACCGAGTGGATCCATCTGCCGGCGGACCAGGCGGCGGGCATGCGCCAGCTCGGCCAGCAGGGCCAGGGCACGCTGTTCATGGTGTTGCTGACCGCCTGGTGCGTGCTGCTGCATCGGCTCAGCGGGCAGGGCGAGGTGATCGTGAACACGCCCGTGCGCGGTCGCGACACGCCCGAGCTGGAACGGGTGATGGGCTTCTTCGTCAACGCGCTGCCGCTGCGCGTGCAGCTGGAAGACGGCGCCTCGTTCCTGGACGCGCTGCGGGCGGTGCGTGGCGTGGTGCTCGATGCGTTTGCCTGCGCCGACGTGCCGTTCGAGCAACTGGTGATCGACCTCGACCTGCGCCGCGACGACAGCCGCCCGCCGCTGAGCCAGGCGATGTTCTCGTTCCAGGACGTGCGCCTGCGCCCGGGCCGCTGGGGCGAGCTGGGACACCAGAACATCCCGGTGTTCCAGCACGGCGCGGCTGACGACGTCGGGCTGTGGTTCATCGAGCACGCGCAGGGACTTTCCGGCGGCCTCACCTACAACACCGACATCTTCGACGCCGCCAGCGTGGCGCGCTGGATCGATTACCTGCGGCAGATCCTGGCGCAGGCGGTGGCCTCGCCGCAGCGCGCGCTGGGCGACATCGAGCTGATGGACGCGGCGGAACGAACGCAAGTGCTCGTGGGCTGGAACGCCACCGCGCTGGACTACGACCGCACGCTGGGCCTGCCCGCGCTGATCGAGGCGCAGATGCGCGCCGCGCCGCAACGCATCGCTGCCGAGTGCGGTGGCGAGCGCGTCGACTATGCGTGGCTCGACCAGGCCAGCCGCAACCTCGCGCTGGCGCTGGGTCGTCACGGCCTCGGTCGCGGCGACCGCGTGGGCATCTGCGTGGCGCGCAGCCTGTCGATGCTGGTGGCGGTGCTCGGCGTGTTGCGCAGCGGCGCCGCCTACGTGCCGCTGGACCCCACCTTCCCGCCGGATCGCCTGCAGTACATGGCCGAGCATGCGCAGCTGCGCCATGTGCTGGTCACCGACGCGGCACTGCTGCCGGCGGCGGTCGCCGAAGGTCGCGAACTGCTCGACGTCGACGCGCTGGCCGCGCAGCCGGCGGGCGAGGGCAACTTGCCGCCGGTGCACGGCGACGACACCGCTTACGTGCTGTACACCTCCGGCTCCACCGGCAAGCCCAAGGGTGTCGCCGTGCTTCACCGCAACCTGGTCAACTTCCTGCTGGCGATGGCGCGCGAGCCGGGTTTCTCCCGGGACGACACCGTGTGCGCGGCCACCACGCTGTCGTTCGACATTGCCGGGCTGGAGCTGTACCTGCCGCTGACCGTGGGCGGGCGCGTGGTGATCGCCACCGACGAGGAGCAGCACGATCCGAACCGGATGTGGGACCTGATCGAGCGCAGCGGCTGCAACGTGCTGCAGGTGACCCCCTCGGTGCTGCGCCTGTTGCAGGATGCCGGGCGGGATCGCGCGCTGGATCAGCTGCGCCTGTTCGTCGGCGGCGAAGCGCTGCCGTCGGCACTGGCGCGCAACATGGCGGGGCGCTGCCGCGAGCTCTGGAATCTGTACGGCCCCACCGAGACCACGATCTGGTCCAGCGTGGTGCGAATCCGCCCGGATCTCGATACGGTGCCGCTGGGCAAGCCGATCGCCAACACGCGGATCTACGTACTGGACGCGCAGGGTAGGCCATTGCCGTCGGGCGTCATCGGCGAGATCTGGATCGGCGGCGATGGCGTGGCCGCCGGCTATCTGTTCCAGCCCGAGCTGACCGCCGAGCGCTTCGTCGACGATCCCTTCGTCGGCGGCACCGCACGCATGTATCGCAGCGGCGACCTGGGTGCCTGGCGCCATGGCGTGCTGCATTTCCACGGGCGCGTCGACCACCAGGTCAAGCTTCGCGGTTTCCGCATCGAGCTGGGCGACATCGAGGCCGCCGCCGACAGCCACCCGGCGGTGCACGAATCCGTGGCGGGGGTGCGCCGCTTCGGCGACAACGACCTGCGCATGGTGCTGTACGTGGTGATGGACGGCGACGTCGAGGCGGGTGCCCGCGAGCTGCGCGAGCACCTGCGCCAGCGCCTGCCCGGCTACATGCTGCCGCAGCACATCGAGACCCTGGCGCAGCTGCCGAAGACGCCCAACGGCAAGATCGATCGCAAGCAACTGCCCGAGCCCGTCGCCGCGGCGGTCGTGGCGCAGCAGCGTCCCGGCCGGCAGGCCGGGCCCGCGACCGACGCGATGAGCGATGCGCGCGAACTGTATCTCGCCGGCCTCTGGCGCGAGCTGATCGGCGTCGAGGAGATTCGCCGCAACGACAACTTCCTCGACCTCGGCGGGCACTCGATGCTGGCGGTGGAGTTCGCCAGCCGGGTGCGCAAGGAGACCGGCGTGAGCCTGCGCCTGCTGAACGTGGTCACCGGCACGCTGGCATCGCTGGCCGTCGAGCTGCCCGAAGCCGGCGCGGGTTCGCCGCGACCGGCGGAAGGTTCCCTGTGGTCGCGTCTGCGCAAGCGCCTCGGAGGGGGCTGAGGTGCGGGCTCGACGAGGGGCGTGCGCGGAACGTGCACCGTGCCAGCCTGTCGCCCGCGGCGACTGCTACCATCGTGTCAGCCCCGCCGACGGTGCGGGGCGGGTTGGCGAGCGAATGCACGCGTGCATCCGTCCATGGGGCGCGGCACCGATCGTGATGGCCTGGCTCAGTCGTTTCTTCACCCCGAGTCACGCGCTCGATCCTGATCACGCCGCATGTTCACATTAAGCCTTCTCTACCTCGCGCTCACCATCGTCCGGCCACAGGATTTCTTGCCCGCGCTGGAGGGCATTCCGCTGTTGCCGGTGGTGCTGCTGCTGGCTTTCGCGGCGTGGATGATCCGTGCCGGCAAGAATTTCGACGCGCCGCAGTTCCTGTTGTTGCCGGTGTTCCTGCTGGTAGGCATGGTGTCGATGGTCGCCAACCACTGGTTCGGCGGCGCGCTTGCGCTGCTGGAGAGTTTCGGCCCCATCGTGATCGCGTTCTTCGTCTTCGCCTCCGCCTGCACCACGCAGCGCCGGGTGACCATCGCGATGGCGGTGTTCGTGCTGTGCGCCTGCGTGCTGGCCCAGCACAGCATCGTGCAGGCGAACACCGGCATGGGCTGGACCGGCGTACCGCTGGGTGAGGACGGGCGCGTGCGCTACGTGGGCATCTTCAACGACCCCAACGACGTGGGCCTGCTGTTTGCCGCCACGCTGCCGATGGCGTTCTTCCTCAGCAGCGGGGGCGGGTTCCTGCGCCGGATCTGGTGGCTGGCCGCCGCGGGCCTGCTGCTGTACGGCATCTACCTGACCAATTCGCGCGGCGCCATGCTCGCGGTGCTGGTGGTCGGCGGCATCTTCGTGTGGCGACGCCGCGGCATGTTCACTGCCGGCGTGCTCGGCGTGCTGGGTTTGCTGGTGATGCGCCTGCTGTCCTCGCGCATGCAGGAGCTGGACCCGGACGAGTCATCGGCGTTTGGTCGGGTGGATGCCTGGTACGAGGGCATGCACATGTTCTTCTCCAACCCGCTGCTCGGCGTCGGCCCCGGCAACTTCACCGACTACAATCAGCTCACCGCGCACAACTCCTGGGTACTGGTGCTGGCCGAAACCGGGTTTCTGGGCTACACCCTGTGGCTGGCATTCACCACCTACGGCTTCTGGATGATGATGACCGTGATGCGCCACCAGCCCGAAACGGCCGTCGAGTCGGCGCAGGCCGGCACGTGGCAGGGCGAGCGGGCGATCGCGTTCACCCTGCTGTTGTCGCTGTACGGGCTGTTCTCCGCGGCGTTCTTCCTCAGCCGCAGCTACACCGTGGTGATGTACCTGCTGGTCGCGCTGGTGGTGGGCCATTACATGGGCGCGCGCCAGCGCTGGCCGGGCGTGCCGCTGCTGCGCCTGACCGATCACTGGATGCGCTGGCTGGCCGTGTCGGTGGCCACCATCGTGGCGTTGTACGTCATCACCACCATCTTGCTGATCGGCTCATGAGCATTCGCAGCGGCGCCTTGCGCAACACCCTGTTTTCCTCGATCGGCATCTACGTCGAGTACTCGCTGGGGATGCTGGCGGCGATCCTGATCGCGCGCCAGCTGGGACCGCAGCATTACGGCATCTACGGCCTGTTCATCTGGTTTGCCGCGATCGGCGTGGTGGCGACCAACTCGGGCATCACCACCGGCGTGATCAAGTTCGTCGCCGAGCTGCGCGGCGCCGACCAGCACGAGCTGATCGTGCCGGTGGTGCGTTACCTGCGTCGCATGCAGATGTGGCACCTGCTCGCGGTGATGGCGCTGGCGCTGGCGCTGTACCTGCTGTTCGGCGCACGTTTCGCCGCCGACCTGCGCGTGACCGAGTTCGTCATGCTTGCCGCCGCCGTGGCGTTGCGCGCGCCGTACATGTTCAACATCGCCGTCGCCAAGGGTTTCGAGGCGTTCGACGCCACCGCCAAGGTCAGCCTGATCTCCGCGCCGCTGAACCTGCTGATGGTGGCGGCGGCGATGCTGATGGGGGCGTCGATCTTCTGGTTCCTGGTGGTCTACCTGATCTCCGGCGCGGTGTTCCTGCTCACCTCGCGCCACCAGGCGCGGCGCCTGCTGGCGCGGCATGCCGGCGCGGGGGCGGTGCCCGAGGTGTTGCAGCAGCGGGTGCGCCGGCACCTGCGCATCGTCTCGGTCACCATCATCCTGGGCTTCCTGATCGCCAGCGACGTGGAGATCCTGTTCCTCAACCTGTTCGACAGCGCCGCTTCGGCGGGCTATTTCAAGGTCGCCTACCAGCTGGCGACCGGGATCATGCTGCTGGTGCCGGGCGTGTTCGGGGCGGTACTGCTGCCGATGATGGCCAAGGCGCAGAGCCAGGGGCGCGAGGCCGGCGGCCGGCGCTTCGTCGCCGTGACCAGCTATCTCGCCCTGCTGGCGGCGCCGGTGGTGGCCTTCGGCGGCACCTTCGCCGGCGCGGTGATCGGCCTGCTGTACGGCGCGACCTATGCCGCCGCGGCGCCGGTGTTCGGCTGGTGCCTGTTCGCCTGCGCCATGGGCACGGTGACCCAGGGCGCCACCAGCCTGCTGGTCAGTGCGGATCGGCAGAACGTGGTGCTGATCCTCACCATCATTCTTGGCGTGCTGAAGATGCTGCTTGATTACGTGCTGATCGCGCGGTTCGGTCTGTACGGTTCGGTGGCGGCCATCGTGATCCTGTTGTTCGTCATCGCCGCCTCCTACCTGACCATCGGCATCCGCATCAGCGGCGTGCAGCTGGAGTGGCTGCGGCTGCTGCGCATCGTGCTGGCGGCGGCGCTGGCCGCCGGGCTCGCCTCGCTGGTCCACGCGGCGCAGCTGGGGCCGATCCCAACCCTGCTGCTGGGCGCGTTCGTGCTGACCGCGTCCTACGCGTTGCTGACCCTGTTGTTGCAGTGCTGGAGTCGCGCCGACATTGCCCAATTGCAGAGCCTGCACCAGCGCTACGCCGCCGGTCGACCGCGTCCGCTCGGCCGTCTGCTGGCGTGGGCCGGTGCGCGCGCCTGGGGGGATCCATGAAGACATCGTGGTACGAGAAGGCGTTTTCCCGCGTGCTCTACCCGCTGTGGGAGAGCGGCCTGCGGCGGCGGCACACGCTGGCCTACCTGGCCGACTACCAGCGCGACCAGTGGCTGGCGCCGGAGCAGATCGCCGCGCTGCAGTGGCAACGCCTGAAGCGGTTGCTGGAGCACTGCGAGCAAACGGTTCCGTATTACCGGCAGCGCTGGCGCGAGGCCGGCATCGCCGTCGCCGACATCCGCAACCTGGATGACTACGCACAGCTGCCGGTGCTGACCAAGGCCGACATCCGCCAGCACTTCGATGCGTTGCAGGCCGAGGGCTGGCACGACCGCGTGCTGACCAAGGCCACCGGCGGCTCCACTGGTGACCCGCTGCGTTTCGGCTACACCCGCGAGAGCTACGAGCGGCGCACTGCAGTGATGTGGCGCGGCTACGACTGGGCCGGCTCGCGCATGGGCCGGCGCACCTTGTTCGTGTGGGGCGGGGCCGTGGGCACGCCGCACCGGCTCCAGCAGTTCAAGGACCGCGTGTACAACGCGGCGTTCGCCCGGCGCGTGCTCAACAGCTTCGGCATGACCGAGGCCAACATGGCCGGCTACGCCGACGCGATCGACGACTACCGCCCGCAGGTCATCGTCGGCTACGTCGGCCCGCTGGTGCGGCTGGCGCAATGGCTGCTCGACACCGGTCGCCGCGTGGCCGCGCCGCGGAGCATCATCGGCGCCGCGGAGTCGCTGCACGAGTTCCAGCGCGAGATCATCGAGCGTGCATTCGGCTGCCCGGCGTACAACACCTACGGCTGCCGCGAGTTCATGCTGATAGCCTCCGAATGCGAGCGTCGCGAAGGCCTGCACGTCAACGCCGATCACCTGGTGGTGGAGTTGCAGCGGCACCCCGGTGCGCCCGTCACCGAACCGGGCGAGGTGGTGATCACCGACCTGTTCAACTACGGCATGCCGTTCGTGCGCTACCTCAACGGAGACGTCGCCACCGCGAGCGACCACGTCTGCAGTTGCGGTCGCGGCTTGCCGCTGCTGCAGCGCGTGGATGGCCGCCTGCTCGACGCGATCCGCACCCCGGCCGGCCACCTGCTGCCCGGCGAGTTCTTCCCGCACATGCTCAAGGACGTGCCGGGGCTGGTGCGCTTCCAGGTGGTGCAGCGCCGGCTCGACCAGCTCGAACTGTCGCTGGTGCGTGGTCCCGGCTTCGACGAAGCCTCGCTCGCCTACATCCGCCGCGAGCTGGCCAAGGTGGTCGGCGACAGCCTGCAATTGAAAGTCCATTTCGTCGACGACATCCCGCTCACGCCCAGCGGCAAGTGGCGCGTGTGCATCTCCGAACTGCCGGCCACGCCCGCGGCATGAACATCGTCCACGTCGTCGAGAACCTCAACCGCGGCGGCCTGGAACGCATGGTCATCGACCTGGTGACCATGCAGCAGCGGCAGGGTCACCGCTGCCGCGTGGTCTGCCTGTTCGAAGCCGGCGCGCTGGCGCACGAGCTGGACGCCCAGGGCATTCCCGTGCACGCCTGCGGCAAGCGCCGCGGGCCGGATCTGCGCGCCCTGCTGCGCCTGCGCCGCGCCCTGGCGACACCCGCTACCGAAGTGCTGCACACCCACAACGCGGTGGCGCACTACCACGCGGTCTGGGCCAGCACCGGGCTGGGCATCGGCCGTGTCGTCAACACGCGCCACGGCATGGGCGCCAACCGCAACTCGCGCCGGCGCGAGGGCCTGTATCGACGCGTGCTGGCGCGCACCGATGCGGTGGCGCTGGTGTGCGCGGCCGCGCGCGACGACGCCGTGCGCCGCGGCATCGTGCCGCCGGGCAAGGCCTGCGTGGTGCCGAACGGCATCCGCGTGGAACAGTTTCTGTCCGCCTCTCCCGACCATCGTGCGCGCCTGCGCGAGAGGCTGGCGCTGCCGCCGCAGGCGCGGCTGATCGGCAGCGTGGGCCGGCTCAACTGGACCAAGGATCAGGCCAACCTGATCCGCGCCTTCGCCGTGGTGCGCCAGCGCGTGGCCGATGTCGTGCTGCTGCTGATCGGCGACGGCGAACTGCGCGCCGAGCTGGAGCAGCTTGCCGCTGCGACGATGCCGGGCGGGAGCGTGCGCTTTCTCGGCGATCGCAGCGACGTGCGCGAACTGCTCCCCGGGCTCGACCTGTTCGCGCTGTCCTCGCTCAGCGAGGGTTATTCGATGGCATTGCTGGAAGCCTGCGCCAGCGCCCTGCCCATCGTCGCCACCGCGGTGGGCGGCAACGGCGAGATTGTGCGCGAGGGCGTGAATGGCAAGCTGGTGCCGGCCGCCGACGCGGATGCGCTGGCCGCGGCGATGATCGCGCTGCTGGAGGCGCCCGCGACCGCGCAGGAACTCGGCGCGCACGGGCGCGCGTGGGTCGAGGCGGAAGGCTCGCTGGAGCGCATGGCCGCGCGCTACGAATCGCTCTATCGCGGCGAGCGGGAGCCGGCCGACGCATGAAACTGCTGATCACCACCAACCTGTTTCCCACGCCGTGGGACCCGCTGCGCGGCGCGTTCAACCGGCAGCAGTTCGAGCGCCTGGGCCAGCGCCACGAGGTGCACGTGCTGACCGCGGTGGATTTTCGCGAGCGGCTGGGCGGCGTGCGCGGCACGGTCGACGTGCCCGGCCTGCGTCGTGACCACTTCACTTTCGTGTTTCCGCCGGGACTGCGCTCGCTGCATGCCGGGTGCTGGTTCGCTTCGCTGTGGCTGCAGCACGGCCGGCGCCTGCGCGCGGAAAAATACGACGCGATCCTGGCCAGCTGGGCCTATCCCGATGCGGTGGCCTCTGGCTGGCTGGCGCGCCGGCTGAACATCCCCTACGTGGTCAAGGTGCACGGCAGCGACCTGAACGTGATGGCCGAGGGTGCGTTGCGCCGGCCGCAGATCGGCGCGGCGTTGCGCCGTGCGGGCGCAGTGGTGGCGGTGAGCCAGGCACTGGCCGACAAGGCGGTGGCGCTGGGCGCGGACCCGACGCGGGTGCACACGATCTACAACGGCGTCGATGCGCAGCGGTTCTCGCCCGGTTCGCGCGAGGCGGCGCGACAACGCCTGGGCCTGGGCGCCGAGCAGCCGTTGCTGCTCTACGTCGGCAATCTGAAATCGACGAAGGGTTGTCTGGACTTGCTGGAGGCGTTTCCCGCCGTGCTGGCGCAGCGGCCGCAGGCGGCCCTGGTCTACGCCGGCGCCGGCCCGTGCCGCGACGAACTGCTCGCGCGGGCCGCCGCCCTGGGCTGCGCCGAACGCGTCAGCCTGGTCGGTGCCGTGCCGCATGCGCAACTGGGCGACTGGTTCCGCGCCGCCGACCTGCTGTGCCTGCCCAGCCACAACGAAGGGGTGCCGAATGTGGTGCTGGAGGCGATGTCCTGCGGCATCCCGGTGGTGGCCAGCCGGGTCGGCGGCATCCCCGAAGTGCTGCCGGAGTTTGCCGGCATGCTGGTGCCGGTGCGTGATCCGGCAGCGTTGTCCGCCGCCTTGCTGGAAGCCACCGGCCGGGCATGGCAGGGCGAGCGCATCGTCGAACACGCGCGGGGCTTTCGCTGGGACGACAACGTCGACCGGCTGGAGCGGGTGTTGTGCGAGGTCGCTGCCGGTCACCCGTGACCCGCGGGGCGGGCCGGTCAGGCGTCGTCGGCTTTTGTCGCTGGCGCGTTGCCTGTTTGCGCGTTCGTCGCGAACATCCGCTCGAAACCCTTCTGCAAGCCGATGCGCGGTTCCCAGCCCAGTCCGCTGCGTGCCGCACTGATGTCGAAGTTGGCCAGCGGGCGCAGCGAGCGGACCCGGTAGCGGGTCAGCGGCACGCTGCGGTGAAGCAGCTTGCCGAGCAGTTCCACGCCGGCAGCCAACGCCATGAACACGCCGGTGGGCACGCGCAGCAGCTTCAGCTCGTCGCCCAGCTTGCCCTTCACCCTGGCCAGGTAATCGCCCTGGGTGACGATCTGCGGGTCGACCACGTTGAAGATCCGGCCCGTCGCGGCGGGTGCGTGCGCGGCCAGCAGCAGCGCGTCGACGACATCGTCGACGTAGACCAGCGGCAGAGTCTGCTGCGCCGGGCCGACCGCGATCCAGCGCCCGGCCAGCGCCAGCGTGCCGTTCGGGGTCACGCGCTCGGCCCCCGGCCCCACGATCTGGCCCGGGCGCACGATCACCGCCGGCAGCGCGCGCTCGCGGATCGCGTCGCTGACGATTCCTTCGGCGGTGAGCTTGGTCTGGGTATAGGCGCCGCGGCGGTCGGGCCAGGGCTCGAACGCCGAGTTTTCGGTGACGGCCACCGCCGGATCGCGGCCGGCGTGGTCGAGCACGCTGAGCGAGCTGACGTAGACCAGCCGCTCCGCCGCATGCCTGGCGCAGGCGTCGACCACATTGCGGGTGCCCCACACGGTGCCCGCCTCGAAGTCGCCGGGGCCGCCGCGCATCGCCGCGCCGACGTGGTAGACCACGCGCGCGCCCTGCACGGCATGGTCGACGATCGCCGGATCGCCCAGATCGCCCACCACCACCTGGATGCCGGCGCTCTCGGCGGCCGGGTCGGCCCGGCGCACCAGCACGCGCACCGATTGCCCGCGTGCACGCAGCGCCGCGACCAGCGCGCGGCCGAGGAAACCGGCGGCGCCCGTCACCAGCGCGTCGACCGGCGCCAGCGGCACGATGCGTGCGGCCAGTTCGTCGCGCCGTTCGCGATCCGCCTGCGCGCACACCGTTTCCATCAGCGCGACATGGCGGCGGCCTTCCTCCGCGCTGATCGGCGGCGTGGTGCCCTCATGCAGCGCCTGCGCAAATGCCTGCGCGCCGTGCTGGATGCCGGGCGAGGGGCGCAGCCGGCCGGTGGCGAAGCGCAGCACGTTCCACGGCACGCGCACCACGTCGCGCAGGGCGTTGGTGAAGGCGGTGAGCACGATGCCGATGAACTTCGGGCCGGGCAGCACGCGCTTGATCCGGCAGATCTGCAGGAAACGGTCGGCCTCGATGATGCCGCGCGTGCCCTGCACGATGATGCGGTTCTGCATCGGGCGGATGTTCCACGACAGCAGCAGCCGGCCGACGCCGTCCGCGCATTGTGCGCGGGCATCCCATTCGTCGAACTTCAGGTTGGTGCTGCGGCCGCTGGAGCGATAGCGCACGTCCAGCTCGCCGATCGGGCCGAGGAAGGATTCGAGCACGTACAGGCCGTGCACGCCGAGGTCGCGGAACGGATACGAGCCCTGCTTGACCATGCCCGGCAGCGGGCCGCCCGCGTACGGCGGATAGTCCGAGCTGCGCAGCACGTCGAAGCTCAGCACCTCGCCGATGCGCCCGGCCTTGACCCAGGCCTGCGCCTGCATCACCACCGGATCGAAATGGTCGGAATGGTCGACCGACAGCAACAGGCCCTTGTCGCGCGCCTTGGCGATCATCGCATCGCACTCGGCGACGGAGTCGGCCATCGGCTTCTCCACGAACACGTGGCAGCCCATGTCCAGCGCCTGCAGGGTCAGCGGCGCGTGGCTGGACGGCGGCGTGAGCACGTACACCGCATGCGGGTGGCGTTCGGCGAGCCGGGTGAAGTCGCCGGTGACGAACTCGATCCCGAAGCTGGTGGCCAGCGCCTGCGCGGCCTTGGTGTCGATGTCGCAGATGCCCACGATCTCGACGAACTCGAGCCGGCGCAGCGCGGCGATGTGGTGGCGCGCCACGTAGCCGGCACCCACGATGGCGATGCGCAGCTTCCCTTCGATTCCCGCGTTCATCCTGTCCCCTGTCGTTTCCACTGATTCATGCCTGCTTGCGTGCAAGCGCCGATGATACTTCGCGCAACACCTCGTCCACGCGGTTGTCCCACGTTTGTCCGGCCACCGCGGCCACGCGCGCGTCGGCTGCCGCCGGCGTGTCGTCCCGCAGCGCCCGATCCAGACCGTGCAGGAAGCCGTCCCGGTCCGCCGCGATCTCGACCCAGCGCGCGAACTTGTCGATCTCCGGCTGGCTCACGCTGACCACCGGCTTGCCGGTGGCCAGGTACTCGCGCACCTTCAGCGGATTGGCGTTCGCGACCTGGCGGTTGTGCCGGTACGGGATGATCGCCACGTCGAATGCCTTGGCCCAGCGCGGCAGCTCGCGGTACGGCTGAGCGCCGACCAGCCGCACGTTGTCCAGCGCGCGCAGGCGCGACACGTCCACGGCGGCGTGGCCGACCAGCAGGAAGCTCCACTGCGGGCGCTCGCGCGCCAGCCATTCGATCAGTTCCAGGTCGATCCATTCGTGAAGGGAGCCGAAATAGCCCACCACCGGGTGGACGAGCTCCCGCGCCGCGGCCGGCACCGCCGTGGCGGGGTCGCGCGCCTGGCCGAACAGGGCCGTGTCGACGCCATGGGGCGAGAAGCGAGTGGCTGGGTTGATGGCGCGCTTGGCCTCCAGCAGCGCCGGCGGGGCGACGAAGACGAGGTCGGCACGGCGGGTCAGATCCAGGTCGCGTGCGGCGATCAGCTCGCTGTCCACGCCCGGGTGCGCCGCGTAGTCGTCGATGCAGTAGTACACGCACAGGCGCTCGCCCAGCTGCTGCGCCAGGAAACCCGGGTGCGGCACCGCGAACCAGGAGATCGGCGTGACGTCGCCCAGCACGCGCATGGCGCGGCGCACCGCCCAGCGGCCGAACACGCGGTTCAGCCAGTCGACCCCCGGCACCCGCCGAAACGGCAATTGCGGCACGGTGCAATGCCACAGGTTGGGGCGCACCGGCACCGGCGCGCGCAGGGCCGCGCGCAGCTTGCGCCAGGCGCGGCGCAGGTCGCGCCCGCTGGCCTGCGGCGCGCGCATGCCGGGCGAGTCGACGTACAGCAGCGGTGCGGCATGGGCCAGGCGTTCGGCCACGTGATGGCTGCTGGTACGGTTTTCCGCGTACCAGTCGTTGCCGAAGTAGATCAGGCCATATCCCTGCAGCACGCGTCTCTCCGCGGATCGCAAACGTGGGTGTGTGGGCCGGCGCCGTGATCCCCGCGCGGCCGCCCGAAGGACGGCGGACATGCGAAAATCGCCCGGCTTGGTGCCGAATGAAGATATCCTGTGCGTCGGATTCGGATGGCGGCAGCAGCCCCTGCGCACGCCATCGACGACAAGGGTGGATTATGCCTGCAAGCAAGGATTTCTGCCGGTGCCGGCACAGCGTGCGCGGCAGCGACGGATGGTCGCCATGATCGGCTGGTTGAAGCGCATGCGGTTGCTGCGTTGCCTGCCCGCTGCGGTGGTACTCACCGCCATGCCTCCCGGCGGCGCCCGCGAGCTGTACCTCAGCTTCGATGACGGCCCCGACCCGCAATACACGCCGGCCCTGCTCGACCTGCTGCGGCAGCACCAGGTGCGCGCCACGTTCTTCCTGATCGGCAGCAAGGCCGAGCGCCACCCGCAGCTGGTACGGCGCATGCTGGACGAGGGGCACCGGCTGGGCAACCACTCCTGGAGCCATCCGGATTTCAACCGGCTGTCGCTGGCCGGGATGATGGACGAGATCGACCGCACCGACCGGGTGCTGCAGGCGTTCGATGGCGTGCGCCACCACGGCGTACGCCCGCCCAGCGGCGCGTTCTCGCTGGCGCTCACGCTGCGCCTCGCGCGCGAGCGGCGACGCCTGCTGTACTGGTCCTACGACAGCCTCGACTACCAGCGCCGGCCGCCGGCAGAACTGGTGGCGGCGATGCGCGCGCAGCCGCCGCGGCCGGGCGACGTGCTGCTGATGCACGACGACAGCGACTGCTGCATCCGCATGCTGGAGACGCTGCTGCCGCAGTGGCGTTCCGAGGGTTTCGAGCTCCGCCCGCTGCCCACCGGCGCCGACCTGGGCGCAACGGCTGAAGGAGTACACGCATGATCGTCGCCTGGCTGATCGCGGGTTTGCTGGCGCTGTGCGCCATCGCCGTCACCGTGGCGATCCGCGCGCGCAACATGCAGTACTGGCTGGGCGGCTACCTGTGCCGCCGGCGTCCGCCGGCGGTCGACGGGCCGATCCACGTGATGTTCTGCTTCGTCGACCATTTCGAGCCGGCCTGGGGCAAGGTCGACCTGGCCACCCAGCGCGCGCGCGTCGACCGCTGGTGCCGTGACTACCGCGCCCTCGCCGCGATGCACCGCGACGCCGACGGGCGGATGCCGCAGCACACGTTCTTCTATCCGGAAGAGGAATACCTGGAAGAACACCTGGACAAGATCGCCGCGCTCTGCGCGGAGGGCTACGGCGAGATCGAGATCCACCTGCACCACGACAACGACAACGAGGCCAACTTCCGCCAGACCATCGAGCGCTTCAACAACCTGCTGCACGAGCGCCACGGCGCGTTGCCGCGCGATCCGGCCACCGGCCAGCTGCGCTTCGGCTTCATCCACGGCAACTGGAGCCTGGACAATTCGCGCGCCGACGGCCGCTGGTGCGGCATCAACAACGAGCTGATCCTGCTGCGCGAACTCGGCTGCTACGCCGACTTCACCCTGCCGTCGGCGCCCAGCGACACGCAGACGAAAACCAGCAACGCGATCTACTACGCCACCGACGACCCGCTGCGGCCCAAGTCGCACGACAGCGGCGTGCCGGTGCGCGTGGGCGGCGCGCCCAGCGGCGACCTGATGATCGTGCAGGGGCCGCTGGGGCTGAACTGGCGCGAGCGCAAGTTCGGCGTGCTGCCGCGGATCGAGAACGCGGACGTGCGCCGCGGCTGCCCGCCCACGCCCGAGCGGGTCGACGCGTGGGTGAAAACCGGCATCCACGTCGAGGGGCGGCCGGAGTGGGTGTTCGTCAAGGTCCACACGCACGGCACCCAGGAGCGCGACATGGACACCCTGCTCGGCGACGCCGCGCAGCGCATGCACCAGCACCTGGAGCGCGCCTACAACGACGGCAAGCGCTACGTGCTGCACTACGTGACGGCGCGCGAGACCTACAACATCATCAAGGCTGCCGAGGCCGGGCATCGCGGCGACCCGCATGCGTTCCGCGATTTCCTGCTGCCGCCGCCACCGCACCGGCTTGCCGGGGCGTAGCGGCGCCGCGCTCGCGCGGATCACCGCGGCGTGGTCCCGGCATCTTCTCCGTCCTCGAAGGAGGAAACAGATGGACTGGCGCACGAAGGGAATGCTGCAGAAGGTGCTCGGCGTGATGCCGGGCGGCGCCGCGGTCCACTACCAGCTGCAGCGGCGGTTCGGCGGGCTGCGCGACTTCGATCGCGAGTTCGACATCAAGATCGACGACTGGCGGCTGATGGCCAACCAGCTGCGCGAAGTCGGCGTGCCGATGGCGGGCGCGCGGCTGTTCGAGATCGGCAGCGGCTGGTATCCCACCTTTCCGCTGTGCTGCTTCCTGGCCGGCGCGCAGCGCGTGGTCACCGTCGACCTCACCCGGCACCTGCGCCGCGATCTGCTGCGCGCCTGCGCGCGCGGGCTGGAGCGGCATGTCGCCCTGATCGCCGAGGTCGCCGGCCTGCCCGAGGCCGAGGTGCGTCAGCGCCAGCAGCAGTTGGCCGCCGCACTGGATCGATGTGCCGACCTGGCCGCGGCGACCGCCGGCGTGGTCGATTACCGCGCACCGGCCGATGCCGCCCGTACCGATCTGCCCCGGGACCATATCGATTGCGTGTTCTCCAACAGCGTACTGGAGCACGTGACGCCGGAGGCCATCGGCGGGATCTTCCGCGAGGCGATGCGCATCCTGCGCCCCGGCGGGATCATGTTCCACTCGGTCAACTGCGGCGATCACTACGCCTATGTCGACTCCCGCATCACCCAACTCAATTACCTGCAATACACCGATGCGCAGTGGCGGCGCTGGAACAACGCGTTTTTGTACCAGAACCGGCTGCGCGCCGACGTCTTCGTCGAGTTCGCCGAGGCGGCCGGTTTCGCCATCGTGGCCCGGGTGACCTCGCCGCCGGCCCGGCGCCTGCGCGAGCTGGCAGAGCTGAAGATCGCCCCGCAATTCGCGTCGATCCCGGCCGAGCGCCTGTGCGTCACCTCGATCGACTTCATCGCACGCAAACCGGTTGCCTGAACCGGGTCCGGGGGTGTCCGGCCGGTGCCGGCCGCGAGCCCGGATGAAGCGTGAAAAGCGATGCCCGGCGCTCTGGAAAACGCATACAATGACCCTGTTTCCGGGCGTTGCCCGAGCGCCTGCGGAGGTTCGATGCCCCGCGGCGGCCGGGAGGGATCGGCCGACGGTACGCGCGACAGGGGGCGACCGGCGCAGCAGGGATGGTGGCAGGCGAGTCGAGGCTTCGTGTTGTCACTGGATGCAGGAGTGGTCGGGTACCCATGGCACTGGTCAGCGTAGTCATCCCCACGTTCAATCGTGCCTATTGCCTGGCGCGCACGCTGGACAGCGTGCTTGCGCAGACGCACGCCGAGCTGGAGATCCTGCTCGTCGACGACGGCTCCACCGACGAGACGGCCGAACTCGTCCGGCAGCGCTACGGCGACGAGCCTCGCCTGCATTACATCACCCAGCCCAATGCCGGCGTCGCGGCAGCGCGCAACCATGGCCTGCGGCTGGCCCGCGGCGAGTTCGTGGCGCTGCTCGATTCGGACGATTTCTGGCAACCCTGGAAGATCGAGCTGCAGCTGCGCTGCATGCAGCAGTTCCCCGAGCTGGGCATGGTGTGGACCGACATGGAGGCGATCGATCCGAACGGGCGCGTGTTCAACCGCGCGTACATCCGCACCATGTACAGCACCTATGCGCTGTTTCCCCAGGATCAGCTGTTCCCGCACAGCGTCCCGCTGCGTTCGGTTGCGCCGTCGATGGAGGCGGTGGTCGGCACGGCATCCTTGCGCATGGGCATGATCTTTTCGCAGATGATCATGGGCAACCTGGTGCACACCTCCACCGTGCTGATCCGCCGCGAGCGGCTGGAGAAGGTGGCGGCGTTCGACGAGACCCTGCGCTATTCCGGCGAAGACTACGATTTCCATCTGCGCACCTGCCGCCACGGTCCGGTGGGTTTCGTCGATTTGCCCACCATCCAGTACCAGCGCGGCATGCCCGACCGGCTGACCCGTTCCGAATACCGCATCCACACCGCCACCAATTTCCTGCGCACGATCACTCCCTTCATCGAGTCCGCGCGCAGCGAGATCCACCTGCCCCGGCGGATGATCGAAGGCGCCCTGGCCGATGCCCACGAGTGGATCGGAGAGCTGCAGTTCGAGGCGAACGACATGGCGGCGGCACGCGCCCACCTGTTCGCCAGCATCCGCCACCGGTGGCTGCAGAAGCGGGCATGGGAGCTGTTCATGGGCTGCTACCTGCCGGCCGCGCTGCGCCACTGGCTCCAGGCCCACCGCCGGCATCTGCGCCAGCGCACGGTGGCGTCGCCATGACGGTGAGCCAGGCGCCGCCAGGCACGGGCGCGCCCTCGCGGACAAACGGTTTGCCGGAGTCAGCACCGAGCTTGCGCGTGATCGGGGACGTCGCCGCGTGGGACGCGATCCGCGCTGACTGGGATGCACTGCACCGGGCCAGCCCCACGGCCTCCACCCCGCTGGACTTTGCCTGGTTGCGCCATTGGTGGGACGTCTACGGCCCCGTGTATGGCCAAGGCGGTCTGCGCATCATCACGTTGTGGCGGGAGTCGCGCCTGGTCGGCGCGCTGCCGCTGTACCTCGACGTGGGTCGCGGCGGCCGACTCGGCGTGCGCTGCCTGCGCTTCCTCTCCACCGGGGAAGAGGAGTTCGAGGAGGTCTGTGCCGACTATCTGGACCTGTTGCACCTGCCCGGCGAGGACAAGGCCTGCGCGCAAGCCGCGTGGCGGGCGATCGACGCCATGGCCTGGGATACCCTGGAGCTGCTCGATCTCTCCGAACATGCGGCGCTGTTGCGCTGGCGCAGCGCCTTCCCTCGCCATGCCCGCCTGCAATTGTCGTCGCGCGGGGCCTGCCCGATCGCATGGCTTGGCGACGGCTTCGAGGCTTATCTGGGCAGCCTGTCGTCCAAGACGCGCAAGCACGCCCGCCAGTACCTGCGCGACGCCGAACGTGCCGGCATCGTGGCGGAGCTGGCCGATGCCGCCACGGCCGACAGTCATTTCGACGATCTTGTGCGCATCCACCAGGAGCGCTGGGTGGCGGCCGGTGAACCGGGTTGCTTCTCGGCGCCACGTTTCACCGGGTTCCATCGCGGCCTGGTGAGGCGGTGGACGGCAAGCGGGCGCGTGGTGCTGGCGCGGTTCTCGCACCAGGGCGGGACCTTTGCCGTGCTCTACGGTTTCGTGACCGGGCGCAAGTTCGACCTGTACCAGTTCGGCGTGGCGCCGCTGGATCCCGGCGTGGTCCGCAGTTCGGGTACTGCGGCGAACCTGCTGCTGATGCGGCAGCTGGCACAGCGCGGCATCGCCCACTACGATTTCCTGCGGGGCGTCAGCACGTACAAGAAATCGCTGGCCACCGAACAACGCCAGCTGTTTTGCGCGACGTGCCGCCGGCATACGGCGCGGGCACTGCTCGACCGCCTGCGTCAGCTGTGCATGCGCGCAATCCGCCGGTTCATCAAGCTGGTTTCGCCGGGCTGACCGCGGGGTGCTTCAATGAAAAAGGCCATCGCGTCACACCTGCTCTGCCGCAGCGGTTTGCGCCGGTTGCTGCACCGGACCGTGCGCTGGTCCGGCGTGCTCGTGCTCAACTATCACCGCATCGGCGATGCGCTGGGTACGCCGTTCGATCGCGGCCTGTGGAGCGCCAGCGCGGAGGCGTTCGCCGAGCAGATCCGCTTCTGCAGGACGGAACTGGAGATCATCGATCCGGCCGACCTGCCGCGGGTACTCGCGGCCAAGCGCGGCCGCTACGCGATGATCACCTTCGACGACGGCTATCGCGACAATTACCAGACGGCGTTGCCGATCCTGCGCGGCGAAGGCGTGAGCGCCACCTTCTTCGTCGCCACCGGTTTCATCGACGCGCCGAGCCTGCCGTGGTGGGACGAGATTGCCTGGATGGTGCGCACCAGCCGGCGCGAAGCATTGCAGTTGCCGGCTTGGTTGGACGCGCCAATCCGCTTCGACGAGCCGCAGCGCGAAGCCGCCGTGCGTCGGCTGCTGCGCAGGTACAAGGAAATGCCGGCGCAGGACACGCCCGCGTACCTCGATGCGGTGGCGGAGGCCGCGGGCACCGGCCGTGCCGATGCCCGCGCCGGTGATGCGCTGTGGATGGACTGGGACATGCTGCGCGAGATGCAGGCAGCGGGCATGACCATCGGCGGGCACACGGTGCATCACCCGGTGTTGTCGCGCATGTCGGCGCAGGGTCAGCGCGACGAGATCCAGGGTTGCGCGCGCCGGCTCGCCGAGGAACTGGGTGCGCCGATGCGCTGCTTCAGCTATCCCGTCGGCAACCGGGGCGCGTTCGACCAGATCACCCGCGACTGCCTGCGCGAAGCGGGCGTGGAGCATGCCTTCAGCTACTACGGCGGGCACGCCCGCTACGATCGCTGGGACGCCTACGACATCCCTCGCGTGGCGGTGGAGACGGAGCTGGACACCGACTGGTTCCGCTCCCTCGTGACCTTGCCGCAGCTGTTCGCGTGACGGCCGCGCCGACGACGACCGCTGTCCCGACGCCCGCGCTGGGCGGCGATCTGGTCAGCGTGGTGATGCCGGTGTACAACGCCGCGGCGTGGTTGCCGCGGGCGGTGGAGTCGGTGCTGGCGCAGAGCCATCGCAACCTGGAGCTGGTCGCGGTGGACGATGGTTCGCACGACGATTCGCTGGCGATCCTGCAGGGCTTTGCGCAGGCCGACGCGCGCGTGCGCGTGCAGCGCCAGCCGGCGAACGGCGGCGTGGCCGCTGCACGCAACGCCGCGCTGGCTGTCGCCCGCGGCAACTATGTCGCCTTCCTGGACGCCGACGACTGGTGGCACCCGGCCAAGCTGGAGCGGCAACTGGCCAGCCTGCGCGCCAGCGGCGAGCGCATCAGCTACGCGGCGTACTGGCGGGTGGCGGAAGACGGCCGGGTGCTCAGCCGGGTGGACCCGCCCGCGCGGCTGGAGCATCGCGACATGCTGGCCAGCAATTTCATCGGCAACCTCACCGGCCTGTACGCGCGCGAGCTGGGCGACGTGCCGTTCCGCCGGATCGGCCACGAGGACTATGCGTTCTGGCTGGAGCAGGTTCGCCGCGCCGGCGCGGCGGTGCGCGCGGACAGCGCCGAACCGCTGGCCTGGTATCTGGTGCGCGAGTCGTCGCTGTCGGCCAACAAGCTGCGCGCGGCGCGCTGGCAGTGGACGATCTATCGCCAGGTCGAGAAGCTCGGCTTGCTGCGCGCCTCGCTGTGCATGCTGCGCTACGTGTGGCACGCCTTCGCCAAGCGCAGGCGACCGCGCCGATCGCCCTGACCGACGCGCGTCAGGGGCGCGCCGGGGCGGCGCCGCTGCCCGCGTCTTGGCGCATCAGCCACTGCACCACGCCGGTGCCGCGGTGGTTCCAGTTGAAGCGTCGCGCGGTGCTGGCGTTGCGCGCGCAGGCGACGGCGTACGACGACGCCAGCGCATGCATGCGCCGGTCCAGCGCATGCTGCAGCTGCGGGTCGGTGCTGAAATAGCGGGCGGCGGCCACCGGCAGGGTCAGCTCCACGTTGTGCGAATCGCTGTACCAGCCGTCGGAGTTCTCGATGGCGACCAGCCTGGCCCGGTCGACGTGGGCCGACGACCAGTACCAGCTGATCTGGCCACCGGGTCCGCTGCACGGGTCGCGCCAGTCCTTGCCGACCGTGGCCACGGTTTTGGCGTCGATCCAGCCGTAGCGCTCGAGGTAGCGGCCGAACGCGGTGATCATCGGCGGGATGCGCGCGTCCCCGGTGGCCAGCCAGGCATGCCACAGGCCGTCGATGATGTTCTGCGTCATCCACGGCGAGCTGCCCGGCACGTCGGTGGCCGCGTCGTACGGGTTGCCTTCGTGCATGTCCCAGCTGCTGCGCCAGGAGCCGTCATTGCCCAGGCCGTCGGGATTGTGCTGCTGGTGCTGGTACAGCCAGCCCACGCGATCGCCGATGTCTTGCAGGTATTCGCGCTTGCCGGTGAGTTCCCACGCGCTGACGATCTGCAGCAGGCCCAACCCGGCCTGCCGTTCGGTGAAGAACTTCTGGGTGAGCCCGGTGTAGGGGCCGGCGGGAATGGTCCAGCCGCCGGTATCCCACGCTCCCACCATGCGTTCGACCAGTGCCGTGTCGTCCTGGCTGTCGTCGCCGGTGAGGCCGAGCGCGAGCAGGGTCGGCTGGATGTAGACGTACTTCGGGTCGCAGGGGTTCACCTCGCCCAGCTTGAAACCGCCGCCGCACAGCGGCCAGCCCGGTGCGCCGAAGCGGCGGATGTGCGCCATGTAGAAGTGGTAGCTCTGGACCGCGGCGGCGAGGTAATCGACGCGGCCGGTGCGCACGTACTGCTGGAACAGCGCGGTGGGGCGATCGAACAGCCACGCCGAACCGTCGCTGCGCGGAAGTTTGCGCGCCCAGGCGAACTGGGTTTCGAAGTAGCGGTCGTAGGCGCCGGGGGGTACCGCCGGCACTTGCGGGCCGGCGATCAGGGAAGCGGTCATCCATTGCGGGCTGAGCGTGGCCAGCACGCCCGGCACGCGCACGCCGTCGGCACCGTCCACCAGCTCGTCGGCGTAGGCCCAGCCCGGCGCGGCGGTCGCGGTGGCGCCGACCGGCGCGAGGGCGAAACGCAGCTGCGCGCTGTCGCCGGCCAGCGTGGCGTGGAACTGCGCGCGCACGGCGCGGATGCCGCCGCCGTCGAAATGCCAGCGCAACGTGGCCTCGACATGCGCCGGCACGGGCTGGCCGCGCGCGTCCTCGATGCGCACCCGTCGCGCGTCGTCCAGCATGCCGGGCGGGAACGGGATGCCGACAGTCACCGCCACCCGATCGCCGACGGCGCCGTGGCGATGCAGGGTGATCGTCTGCCACTGCGCGCCGATGCCGGTCGGCGCCAGCCGGGCGATCGGTGGCGGCGCGCTGGCGCCTTGCGCGTGCGCGGTCGCGAGCAGCAGGCCGAGGCCGGCGAACAGTGCGCCCAGCCGCCGGACGAAGCCGCGCGCTGCGCGTGTCACCGGGCCGCGTCCCGTGCCGCCAGCTGGCGTTCCCACGCGAGCGCGGTGCGCACGATGAACTCCAGGTCGTCGTGGCGCGGCGCCCAGCCCAGGCGCTGGCGCAGGCGGTCGGCGCGGGCGATCAGCATCGGCGGATCGCCCGCGCGGCGCGGCTGCTCGGTCACCTGCAGCGTCGCGCCGCTGACCCGGCGCACCGTCTCGATCACCTCGCGCACGCTGTAGCCGTGGCCGTAGCCGCAGTTCAGCGTCAGCGACTCGCCGTCCGTGCGCAGGTGGTCGAGCGCGCGCAGGTGCGCCGCGGCCAGGTCCTCGACATGGATGTAGTCGCGGATGCCGGTGCCGTCGGGAGTGTTGTAGTCGGTGCCGAAGATGGCCAGGCCCGGGCGCTTGCCCACCGCATGCTCGCAGGCAACCTTGAGCAGCAGGGTGGCGTTGGGTGTGGATTGCCCGATGCGGCCGAGCGGGTCGCAGCCGGCGACGTTGAAGTAGCGCAGGATCACGTAGCGCATCGCGCCGGCGGTGCCCAGGTCGCGCAGCATCATCTCGGACATCAGCTTGGAGCTGCCGTACGGATTGATCGGCTGCAGCGGCGTGTCCTCGTCGGCCACGCCGCTGGCCGGCGTGCCGTACACCGCCGCGGTCGAGGAAAAGATGAAACGGTCCACGCCGGCCTCGACGCAGCAGGCGAGCAGGTTGCGCGTGTTGCAGGTGTTGTTGCCGTAGTACTTCAGCGGGTCGCGCACCGATTCGGGCACTACCGTGTGCGCGGCGAAATGCATCACCGCATCCACCTTGTGCTCGGCCAGCACGCGTGACACCAGCGGCTGATCGCCCACGTTGCCCACCACCAGCTCGGCGCCGCGCACGGCGTCGGCGAAGCCGCTGACGAGGTTGTCCAGCACCACCACCCGCTCGCCGCGTTCGCTCAGCTGCTGCACCACGTGGCTGCCGATGTAGCCGGCGCCGCCGGTGACCAGGATCGTGCTCATGGATTGCTCCCGCCGGAAATCGGAAAATTGTCCCGCAACCATGTCGCGATGTCGTCCAGAAGGCGCTGGCGATCCACCTGCAGGGCGTAGGTGTGGTCGCTGCCGGCGAACAGGCGCGCGCTGATCTGCGGGCGGTCGGCTAGGCGCCCGAAGCACTCGCGGAACTGGCGCGGATGGTTGAAGTAGCGGGTCACCCCCCCGCTGTAGATGAAGTGCAGCCTGAGACCGCGGTCGAGCATGGTGGCCAGTTCCCGTTGCACCTGTTCGCGCGGCGGGAAACGTACCGCGAAGACGTCGTCGCCCTGGCTGGCGCGCGCCTGCAGGCTGCGGCTGATGAAGCGTTGCCAGCGCGAGCCGCTCCACAGCCGCGGCAGGTAGTGGCGCAGGCGAAAGCCCAGCGTGCGGTAGGCGTAGCCATCGAGGAAGACGGCGCCGGCCACGCGCGACTCGTCGAGCGCCACGCCGTGCGCGTTCTGCGCGCCGGAACACAGGCCGAGCAGCACGAAGCGGCTGCAGCCGGCGTGACTGGCGAGCAGGCTCATCGCGTCGGCGACGTCCGCCTTCACCTGCTGCGCTTGCGAGCCCGCTTCGTCGGCGGCGCTGCTGTCGCCGAGCGAGGAAAGGTCGAAGCGCAGGGTGGGATAGCCGTCGGCGTTCAGCCGCCGGGTGAGTTCCACGTGCAGCCGGAACGGCCCGACCCGGTGCACCATGCCGGCATTCAGCACGATCACGCCGACCGGCGCGGCAGGTGTCGCCGCATCGGGCAGCCCGGCCACGCCGACCAGGTGCTGCGCGCGGCCGAAGCGGAAGGCGCGTTCCGTGCTCATGCCGCCGCTCGCAGGTGGTCGCCGACGGCGCGGATCAGGTCGGGGGCGAGGATGGCGTGCTCCAGCCGATCCAGCACATCCCAACTGGCCGTGGACGACAGCGCGACGACCGCGCTGCCGGCGCCGAGCTGCGCGGGCCAGTCCGCATGCGTGGCGGCGGGCTGCGATGCGAACACGCGCACGGGAATCGTCGCCGGCGTCGCGCGCCAGCCGTCGAGCTGCCGGCGCAGGTCGGCGCCGACCGGAAAGCCCAGCCATTGATCGGCCGCGTCCTCGCGGCTGCGCGGCGCGGGGAAGCGCATCGGGTCCGCGCGCAGGGCCTCCTGCGCCGCGTCCAGCCGGGTCACGGATTCGTGGCCGTCCAGCAGCGGGTCCCACAGCAGGAGTTCCGCCAGGCGGCCGGCCGCGGCCGCTTCCAGCGCGATGGCGCCGCCCAGTCGTGCGCCGAAGCCGATCACCCGGCTGCAGCCGGAGCGTGCACGCAGTTCAGCCGCCGCGGCAACCGTGTCGGCCACGCAGCGGGTCCAGTCGCAGGCGTCGCTGGCGCCGGCCGAGTCGCCGGTGCCGAAATAGTCGAAGCGCAGCGCGGCGACGCCTTGCAGCGCCAGTGCATCGGCGAGCTGGCGGTACACGCGATGGCTGCGAATCATGTCCTGGCCCAGCGGCGGGCACAGCAGCATGGCCGTGCGCGCCGGCCCGGCGACCGGATGATAGAGACCGAACAGACTCTCCCCGCTACCGAATTGGCACGGTTGTGCCGGTTCGACGCGCATCCGTCACCTCCGGTAGGCCACGCCGAGATAGATCTCGTTGGCATGGTAGCTGGCGCCGACGGTGTCGCTGTGACGCACGCGACGGGTGAACGACGCGTTCCAGCTCCAGTGCTCGGTGCGCTGGGTGGCAAGGATCAGGCCGAAGTTGGTGGTGCGGTCGGTGCGCGCCATCGTGTTGTATTCCATCGACTCGGTGTTGCCGAACAGCGACAGCGTGGTGCGCGGGTGCAGTCGGTAGTCGAGGCCGAGGGTGCCGCCGCGGCCGCGCTGGCTGTCGGTGGGGTCGTTGACGTAATCGAAGTTGCGGTACAGCGGCGCGATGCGCAGGTTCCAGCGCGTGCCGACGTAGGTGTAGACCACCTCGTAGCGCCGCTCGGTATAGACCTGCGAGCTGATCACGGTGGCACCGGTGTTGATGTTCGACGGTGCCGGCGCCGATTCGCCGGGGTTCTGGTCGAGCTGGTTGATCAGGTCTTCCGCCGCGTCGCCGTACTGGCGCGCACCGCGCAGCAGCAGGGTGCTGTTGGGGGTCATGCGCCAGGCCACGCTCAGCCGCGCCAGCGGCGTGTTGATCGACTGCGCCTGGTCGAACGAGAGCCGTGACCAGCCCACCGAGGCATTGACGTCGAGCTGGCTGAGGCGGCTGACCGAACTGACGAACAGCTGGGTGCGGTTGTAGGCCGGACCGGCGTCGGCGTGGTCGAAGGTCACCCGCTCGGTTTCCGCGTTGGCCGACAGCGATGCGGTGGGGCTGAGATCCTTGAACAGGCGCAAGGCCAGCAGGCCGCGCGAGGAATCGAACTCGTTGGTCTTGGACGCGCGGCTGTCGATGTAGCGCAGTTCGGCCTGGCCGCGCACGGTCGGGTTGAGCCGGAAACGCAGGGTCGGGCCCAGCGTCAGCACGTTGGTCTGCTGCTGGTTGTCTGGCGCATTGCTGGAGAAGGTCGACAGCGGCTGCACGCTGGCCACGTCGCGCACGGTGAAATCCAGTCGCTCGGGCAGCACCGTCCAGTTCGCCTGGCCGGCGAGCTGGGCCAGCGTCTGATTATCGAAGGCGTGCGCCAGGTAGTCGCGGTACTCCAGGTTGCCGACCACGTCGGCCTGGAAGGTGGAGCCTTCCTGCTGATAGCTGAAGTCGAAGCCCGGGATCAGCATGTTCTGGCTGATCGGGTCGGTTTCGGTCAGGCCGATGTTGTCGCTGTGGCCCACGCCGACGCGCCAGCCGTAGTCGAACTGCGCCGCCGATGCGCCGGTCGAGGCAATGACCAGCATCGACCCCAGTACGCAATTGCGGGTGCGATATGTCGACATGTGTGCGTGCCCCCTTGTCTTGTCCATGATCGTCGAGCCCTGAACCTGCGGAAACCGCATCCGATGGCTTGCCCCTGGCGCTGCGAGTCTGGCAGATCCGCGCGGAACCGTGCGGTCGGGCGGAGTGTCGCAACGCCCCGCCGGACGGCCTCACGGTGCGTGGTTGAACACCACTCCGGCCACCTTGTTCGCATCGAAACTGGCCACCGCCTGGCTGATCGCCGCCGGCGTGTCGCGGCCGTAGCCGGCCACCACCACCACCTGGTCGGCCAGCTCGGAGAGGATGCGCGCGTCGGGCGAGCCCTTGATCGCCGGCCCGTCCAGGAACAGGTAGCGGTCCGGGTAGCGGCAACGCAGCGAATCGACCACCGCGCGCATGCGGAACGAGGAGAAATACTCGCCGCTGTTCTCGCGCGTGGAACCGGCCGGGATCAGGCGCAGGCGCGGGATGCCGGTCGCGTAGATGATCGACTTGATGCCGATCGACGGCTGTTCGAGGAAGTTGATCAGGCCCTCGCTGCCGCGCGCCACCCCCAGCGCCTCGTGCTGGGTCGGGTAGCGCAGGTTGCAGTCGATCAGCAGGCTGGTCTTGGCTTCGTCGAAGGCGAACGCGAGAGCCAGGTTGCGCGCCACGAAGCTGCCGCCCGACTTGGGGCTGACCGGCACCACCATGGTCACGAAGTTGCGCTCGCCGCCGAGCCACAGCAGGCGCGTGCGGATCTCGCGGAAGGCATCGGACTGCGTTCGCACCGACTCGTCGCGGTGGATCAGCCGGCGCTCCTCCAGCTGCCGCGGCACCAGTGCACCGGTTTCCGACATCAGCGCGATCGAATGGCCCGGCGCAGCCTTGGCCTCGTCGCCGGCGGCCGCGGCCCGTTCGCGGGCCTCGGGCTCGCGCGAGAGCAGGTTGATTACCGACTTGTCATCGTCCCGAGCGTTCATGCCAGTCCCTTCAGCTTCAACCAGAACAGCAGCGCATAGGCCAGCACCACGCACAGCACGATCGCCACCAGCGCCAGGTTGCGCCGCCGCTCGCGCTGATGGTCGCCCGGTGTCGGGTAAAATGGAACGGTCGCCAGTACCGGCAGGCCGGTCGCCTGTTCCAGTTGCTCCGCCGAGCGCACGCGCGGATCGAAGCGGGCGAAGCCGAACAGCACGCCGAACGGGACCGCCAGGCCGGCGAGGATGCCGGCGATGCCGAAGTGCATGAAGCGCAGTCCCGAGGGCACCAGCGGCATTACCGCGGGGTTCTGCACCACGAACGAGGCGCCATCCTGGTCGGAGTCGAGGTTCATCGACACCCGCGCGCTTTCGCGGCGCTTGAGCAGGTCCTGGTAGACGTCGCGGTTGACCGTGTAGTCGCGGGTCAGCTCGGCGGTGACCGCTTCGGAGTTGGCGATGCGCTTGCTGCGGTCAAGCTCGGAGTCGAGCCGCGCCTGCGCCGCGCCCAGCCGCGCGGTGGTGGCGGCGATGTCCGAGCGCAAGGTGGCGAGCTGGCTGCGCATCTGCTGGTAGAGCGGGTTGAACTGCACGGCGCTGCCGTTGGTGCCGGTGTCGCCGATCGCCCGCGGCGCCTTGGCCGATTGCTGGTCGGCGCTGGCCAGCAGGCGGCGCAGGTCCTCGATCTGGTGGCGGGTACGCACCACGTCGGGATATTCGTCGGTGTAGGTCAGGCGCAGCTTGTCCAGTTTCGACTGCAGTTCGGCGAGCTGGCTTTCGTAGATGCCGTTGGAGGTCTGCACCGCGTTGACCTCCGACTCGCCGGAGAGCTGGCGCTCCAGCGAGCCGGCCTGCGAGCGCTTCTCCATCAGGTCCATCTGCGCCGTCTCGATCTGGTTGCGCAACTGGCTGATGCTGGCGTTGGTGTCGGCCTCGCTGCCCGGGCGCGCGTCGGCGTTGGCGTTGCGGTAGTCCTTGAGCTTGTTCTCCGCGTCGGTCAGCTTCTTGCGGTAGGCCTCGACCTGGCTGTCGATGAAGTCGAAGGCGTCGCGGCTCTCCTTCATCTTCGAGGCCACGCTTTCGCTGATGAACAGCTGGCCGAACGTGCGCGTTACGTCGAAGGCGCGCCGCGCGTCGCTGTCGTGGTAGCTGATGGTGATGAGGTTGTCGCGCGAGATCGTGACCAGGGTGCGCGCCTTGATCTCCTGGATCAGCTTGTCCTGGTCGACCGGGGAGGGTTTGTGCGCCATCCAGCCGCCGGCCACCAGCACCTGGTCCATGACCTTGCGGCTGAAGATCACCGCCTTGGCGATGCCGGCGCGGTTGGTGTTGCCGGTGGCGGCGGCGGCGCCTTCCATCAGCGGCGTGATGATGCTGCTCTTCTGCGCCAGGATGGTGACCGAGGCGTCGTAGCGCTGTGGCCAGTTGATGCCGGCGATCAGCGCCAGCATCGCGATCGAGGCAAAGATGACCGCCAGCGACACGCGTCGTCGCTTGGCCTCGGTCCACAGCACCGGGAGCAGTGCCAGCAGGGGATTGGGTTCTTCGTTCATGGACGGGTCGACTCGCGTGCCTGTGCCGGCAGCTCAGAACGCCCGCTGCGGCACGGTGATGACGTCACCCGGCTGCACCGGGTAGTTGGTCGTCAGGTTGCCCTTCTGCAGGATGCTGTCCAGCCGGATCGCGTACGACTGCGTGGCGTCGCCCGATTTGCGGTACAGCTCGGTGCGGTCGGGCGCGGCGAATTCGGTGGTGCCGCCGGCGGCGAGCACCGCGTCGAGCACGGTCATGCCCTGGCGGTAGGGGATCGACACCGGCGTGCGCACCGCGCCGGTCACGCGCACGCGCGAAAGGTATTCATGGCTGCGCAGCGAGGTGAGGATCACCGCCACCTGCGGGTCGCGCACGTAGGCCTGGAGCTTTTCCTTGATCTCCGCGGCGACCTGTTCGGGCGTGCGGCCGCCGGCCTGCACGTCGCCGATCAGCGGCACCGTGATCATGCCGTCCGGGCGCACGGGTACGCTGACGCTCAGGTCGGGGTTGTGCCACACCGACACCTGCAATTGATCGTCCACACCGATATGGTAGACGGCGACCGCCTGGGCTTCGGGGTTCACCGAAGGTGCCTGCGTCGAGCCGGGACCGGTGGCACAGCCGGCAAGCACGAGCAACAGGCCGAGCATGAGCAGTTGGCACAACGATTTCATGGCAATCCTCCTGATTGTCTTTCAGAATGTGCAGAATATCACGGCAGGAACGTCGACAACCGGATATGCGGACACGGCGCGCGGACTGCGCCGGACCGGCCGTCGGCCCGCTTCGCGCCGCGCCCCATCAAGGAAATCACGGGACAGTTACCTATGCAGCAGCTGGAAAACACCAGGGTCGCCATCGTCGGGCTGGGCTATGTCGGCCTGCCGTTGGCGGTGGAGTTCGGCCGGCGCTACGACACGGTCGGATTCGACATCCGCGCCGCACGGGTGGACGAGCTGCGCGCCGGCCACGACCACACGCTGGAGGTCGATGCGGCCGAGCTGGCGGCGGCCACCCGCCTGCGCTTCAGCGCCGAGCTGGAGGGCATCCGCGGGTGCAACGTCTACATCGTCACCGTGCCCACCCCGATCGACGCGGCCAAGCGCCCCGACCTGACCCCGCTGGTCAAGGCCAGCGAAAGCCTGGGTCAGGTGCTGGAGCGTGGCGACATCGTGGTGTACGAATCCACCGTCTACCCCGGCTGCACCGAGGAGGTCTGCATCCCGATCCTGGAGCGCGTCTCGGGGCTGGTCTTCAACCGCGACTTCTTCGCCGGCTACAGCCCGGAGCGGATCAACCCGGGCGACAAGCAGCACCGGGTCACCAGCATCCTCAAGGTCACCTCCGGCTCCACCCCCGAGGTAGCCGACTTCGTCAACCGGCTGTACGGCTCGATCATCACCGCCGGCACTCACCAGGCCAGCTGCATCAAGGTGGCCGAGGCCGCCAAGGTGATCGAGAACACCCAGCGCGACCTCAACATCGCGCTGGTCAACGACCTCGCCAAGCTGTTCAACACGCTGGGCATCGACACACTGGAAGTGCTCGAGGCGGCCGGCACCAAGTGGAACTTCCTGCCGTTCCGGCCGGGTCTGGTCGGCGGCCACTGCATCAGCGCCGATCCGTATTACCTCACCCACAAGGCGCAGGAAGTGGGCCATCACCCGGACGTGATCCTGGCCGGCCGGCGCACCAACGACAGCATGGGCGAGTACATCGCCGGCCAGGTGGTGCGGCTGATGGTGCGCAAGAGCATCAATCCGGTGCACGCGCGCATCCTGGTGCTGGGGCTGGCGTTCAAGGAGAACTGCCCGGACCTGCGCAACACCCGCGTGGTGGACATCGTGCACGCGCTGCGCGGCTACAACACCGAGGTGGACGTGTTCGATCCATGGGTCGACGCGGCGGAGGCCAGGCACGAATACGGCCTGGAGCTGGTCGACGCTCCCGCCGCGGGCGCCTACGACGCGATCATCGTGGCGGTGGGCCATCGACAGTTCGCCGCGCTGGGCAGCGCCGGCATCCGTGCGTTCGGCAAGCCGTCCAGCGTGCTGTACGACGTCAAGTACGTGCTGCCGCGCGCCGAGGTCGACGGCCGGTTGTAGACCTGCGCTGCGCCTTGCGACTGCGTATCATGGGCGGGTTTTCACCGCCGCAGGCTGCTTCCGCATGAAAGTCCTCGTCACCGGCACCGCCGGCTTCATCGGTTCCCACGTCGCCATGCACCTGCTCGAGCGCGGCGACGAGGTGATCGGCATCGACAACCTCAGCGACTACTACGACGTGGAGCTGAAGAAGGCGCGGCTGGCGCGCTTTGCCGATCGCCCGGGCTACCGCCACGAACCCGTCGACCTTGCCGATCGCGCGGCGATCGAGGCGGTGTTCGCGCGGCACCGGCCCCAGCGGGTGATCAACCTGGCCGCGCAGGCCGGCGTGCGCTACGCGGCGCAGAACCCGCACATCTACGTGTCGACCAACGTCACCGGCTTCCTGCACGTCATCGAGGGCTGCCGCCATCACGACGTCGAGCACCTGGTCTATGCCTCGACCAGTTCGGTGTATGGCGCCGACACCAGCATGCCGTTCTCCGAGCACCAGTCGACCGAGCATCCGCTGACGCTGTACGCGGCCTCGAAGAAGGCCAACGAGATGATGGCGCACAGCTACGCGCACCTGTACGGCCTGCCGTGCACGGGGCTGCGCTTCTTCACCGTCTACGGGCCGTGGGGCCGGCCGGACATGGCGTTGTTCCTGTTCACCCGCGCGATCCTGGCGGGCGAGCCGATCAAGGTGTTCAACCACGGCCACCACAAGCGCAGCTTCACCTACGTCGACGACATCGTCGAGGGCGTCGTGCGCACGCTGGACAAGATCCCCGGCAAGGACCGCGGCTGGGACGGCAACGCACCCGACCCGGCCAGCAGCGGGGTGGCGCCGTACCGCATCTACAACATCGGCAACGAGCAGCCGGTGGAGCTGCTGCGCTACATCGAGGTGCTCGAACAGTGCCTGGGTCGCAAGGCGCAGATGGAGATGCTGCCGCTGCAGGCCGGCGACGTGCCGGACACCGAGGCCGACATCTCCGACCTGATCGCCTCGGTCGGCTACCGGCCGCGGGTGGGCGTGGAGGAGGGCGTGGCGAATTTCGTGCGCTGGTATCGCGACTATTACCGGGTCGGCGGGCAAGCCTGATCGACGTGGCGCGCGCCGCGGCAACGCCGGGGCGGCACAACCGCTACAATTACGGGCTGACGCCGTGCGGGTGCAGCCAGCCCATCCAGATGCCCAGCACGACCATGCCGATCAGCACCAGCGACAGGCCGATGCGGCGGGTCAGCGCCCAAACCGTTCGTCGGTCGTCGTCCTTGTCCTTCATCATGAAGAACAGCGCCTGGCCGAGATTGAAGATCACCACCAGCAGTACCACCACCAGCGCGACTTTGTAGATGGTTTCCACGTGATCGGTCCGAGCGATTTCGACAGCGGCAGTATAGCCACCCGCGGCAGCCGCACCGCGTGAACGGCTTTCGCCGTCCGTCGTGGTGGGCGTTGCTGCTGACGGCGGCCGGCGCCTTGCTGTTCCTGCGCCTGGGCGTGTGGCAACTGCATCGCGCCGACTTCAAGGAATCGCTGCTGCGGCGCTATGCCGCAGCGGAAACCGCGCCATCGCAGGACTTCGCCATGGTGGCCGCCACGCCGCCGGCGGGCAGCTTTCCGCGCGTGCAGGTGCACGGCCGTTACCTTGCCGACCGGCTCTATCTGCTGGACAACCCCAAGCATGACGAGCGCGGCGGCGTGGAGGTGTTTGCGCCGTTCGAACTGGCCGGGCACGCGCCGCTGCTGCTGGTCGACCTGGGTTTCCTGCCCGGCAGCGGCAACGGCAAGGCGCCGCAACTGCCGCCGTTGCCGGCCACGCCGGTCGAGCTGCGCGGCTTGTACGTGCCGCCGCCGCCGACCGGTTTCGAGATGGGCGGCAATGCGCTGGCGCGGCAGACCCGCTGGCCGAAGCAGAGCATCTACCTGGCGATGGGCCAGGTGGCCGCCGACCTCGGCCGGCCCTTGTACCCGCGCGTGCTGGCGCTGGATGCGGACGCCTCCTCGATCTACGTGCGCCAGCACACGCTCGACCTCTCGATGCCGCCGGCGCGACACCGCGCCTATGCGTTCCAGTGGTTTGCCTTCGCCGTCGCCGCGGTGGTGATCCTGCTGGTGCTGCATCGCAAGCGCCCTCCGCGCGGGCGATGATGACCCCACCGATGTCCTGTGATGAATGTCCACGATGAACACCGCTGACCCCAACCGCACGCGCAAGAGCCGCATCCACCTGTTGCTGATCGCACTGGTGTTCCTGGCGCCCATGATCGCCGCCGGCGTGCTCACCTTTGCCGGCTGGCAGCCGGGCACCAAGGGCAACGGCCAGCCGATCGTGCCGCAGCGCAATTTCCTCGACGAGCACCTGCGCGTCGTGCTGGCCGATGGCGGCGATTACGCCTGGCGCGACAGCGAGCCGCGGATGACCCTTGTGGCGCTGGCCGGCCCGGATTGCGCCACGCAATGCCTGGCCACGCTCACCGCCATGGCCAAGGCGCGGGTGATGCTGAACCACAAGCAGGATCGCCTGCGCCTGCTCTACCTGGGCACGCCGCCTGCCGATGCGGCGGCACGCGAGGCGATGTCGACGTACTGGCAAACCGGCCGCGATGTCGACGGCAAGCTCGACGGCTATCGACCCGCCACGCCCGACAGCGTCGGCGCGCTGCTGGTGGAATCCAACGGCACCGCGCTGTCGTTCTATCCGCCCGGCTTCGATGCCGCCGGCCTGCTGCGCGACATGCGCAAGGTGATCAAGTGATGTCGGCGCGTCAGCGGAAGTTTCTGCGCGGCTTGTCGCTGCTGGCGGCGCTGTTCGCCTTCGGCCTGGTGATGTTCGGCGCCTTCGTGCGGCTGTCCAACGCCGGGCTGTCCTGTCCGGACTGGCCCACCTGCTACGGCCAGGTCACCTGGCCGCAGCACGCGCAGGCGGTGGCGCACGCCGACGCGGCGTTCCCGGACCGTCCGTACGAGGCGCACAAGGCGTGGCGCGAGCAGGTGCATCGCTTCCTCGCCGGCACGCTGGGCGTGATGGTGCTGGTGCTGGCGCTGGCCGCCGCGTGGCGGGACCGGCGCGTGCGCGCGATGGTGGTGGTCGGCGCGATATGCGCGGCGATCGGCGTGACCATGTACATGCGCGGCGAGCATGTGTTCTCGTCGGTGCTGGCGGGCGTGGCGATCGCCGCGCCGCTGTTCGGCGCGTGGCGACTCGGTGGCGGCGGCGCGCGGCGGATCAGCGTGCTGGTGTTCGCGGTGATCGTGTTCCAGGCCATGCTCGGCATGTGGACGGTCACCTTGCTGCTGAAACCGGTGGTGGTCACCAGCCACCTGCTCGGCGGCATGCTCACCTTCGGCCTGCTCTCGTACGTGGCGCTGCGTTTCGCCGGCGTCGCCGCGCCGGACCAGCGCCTGGCCGCGCTGCGCAGCCTGGTGGTGGCGGGCGTGGTGCTGCTGGCGTGCCAGATCGCGCTGGGCGGCTGGACCTCGTCCAACTACGCGGCGCTGGCCTGCGGCTACGGCCCGGGCTCGTTCCCGCAGTGCCTGGGCCAGTGGGCGCCGCCGACGGATTTCCGCGAAGGCTTCATCCTGTGGCGCGGCATCGGCGTCAACTATGAAGGCGGCGTGCTGGACATGGCCGCGCGCAGCGCGATCCAGATCGCGCACCGGATCGGCGCGCTGGTGGTGTTCTGCTACCTCGGCTGGCTGGCGTTCAAAGCGGCGCGCCGGGGTTTGCGGGCGCACGCGCTGGCGATCGCGCTGATCCTGCTGGCCCAGGTGACGTTGGGCATCAGCAACGTGTATTTCGGCCTGCCGCTGCCGGTGGCCACCGCGCACAATGGCGTGGCGGCCTTGCTGTTGTTTGCCCTGCTGGCGACGTTGGCGCGCACGCAGGCGGCCGTGCCGATATCAGAGGAGTCGTGAGCGAGATGGAGTTGATCCGCGAATATCTGCAGCTGACCAAGCCGCGCGTCGTCGCCTTGCTGGTGTTCTGCGCCGTGATCGGCATGTTCCTCGCCGTGCCCGGCCTGCCGCCGTGGCGCGGGCTGGTGTTCGGCACGCTGGGCATCTGGATGGCGTCCGGTTCGGCGGCGGCGTTCAACCACCTGATCGACGAGCGGATCGACAAACTGATGGTGCGCACCGCCCGCCGCCCGCTGGCCACCGGCAAACTCACCGCGCACCAGGCGCTGGCGTTCGCGGTACTGCTGGGCATCGCCTCGATGCTGGTGCTGGCGCTGCTGGTCAACACGCTGACCGCACTGCTGACCTTCGGCGGACTGATCGGCTACGCGCTGGTCTACACCCGCTACCTGAAGCGCGCCACGCCGCAGAACATCGTGATCGGCGGCCTCGCCGGCGCGATCCCGCCGGTGCTGGGCTGGACCGCGGTCACCGGCGAGTTGCACGCATTCGCGCTGCAGCTGTGCCTGATCATCTTCGTGTGGACGCCGCCGCACTTCTGGGCGCTGGCGATTTTCCGCCGCGAGGATTACGCGCGCGCCGGCGTGCCGATGCTGCCGGTCACCCACGGCGTGGTCTACACCCGCTGGCAGGTGCTGTTCTACACCATCCTGCTGGTGCTGGTGACCCTGCTGCCGGCGATCACCGGCATGAGCGGGTTGCTCTACCTGGCTGGTGCGATCGTGCTCGACGCGGGCTTCCTCTACTACGCGATCCGCCTGCTCAACCCGCCCGACGAGCTGTACCCGATGAAAGTATTCAAGTACTCCATCGTGTACCTGATGGCCTTGTTCGCCTTCCTGCTGCTCGACCACTGGCTGGTCGACCCGCTGCTGCAGCATGGGGCGGTGCTGCAGCAGATCGGTTGAACGGTGGCGCGGGCTGTGCGCGCGTCGTTGGGGGGCTTCGGCGGGGGATTTTCGGATGGGTTGTCGGCGGCGACGGAAGGCGAGCGCGGTGTCGCCGCCTTCACCAGACGAAGCTGGTCGCGACCGTGTCGGGGCGGAGCATCCTGAAGCTGACGGGGTGGCAGCTGCCTTCCGGCAGGTCGGGGCAGAGCGTTTCCGCCAGCGTCAGGGTCAGGCGGCCGGCATCGGCGTCCAAGGCGGAAACCCGCGCGGCGCTGAAATCGAAGTAGCGGCCCGCTGCCGCGTGCGCGCCCTTGAAAAGACTCTCCTTGGCGGAGAACGCGATCGTGAGGAGCATGTCGTCGGACAAGTGACCGTGCTGCTTCTCCAGCAAGGCGAGTTCGCCCGGCGTGAAGGCGAGTTCCCGCACCGCGTCGCGGGCGGCGGCCTCGATGACATCTTCGAAGTCGATGCCGATGCCCCTCACGGCCGACGCCTCGACGGCGATTGCGCCAGCGAGGTCGCGCGTGTGCGTGATGCTTCCCGTCACGCCCGCCTGCCACCGTGGTTCCCTCGATGATCCGATGCCAGGAATCGACGCAACGACGCCGAGGCGCTCGATCGCGTGGCGGGCCGCGATCCGGCCCGCCAGAAACTCGGCCTGCCGTTTGGGCACGGCCCTCTGCAGTGCAGCCGGAAGCGGCACGCCATGCTGCTCGAAGGCAGGCAGGGCGAACGCCGCGGAAGAGAACTCGATCACGAAGGCCGGGGGCACTCGTGGGTCATCATCGCCCACTTCCAGCCAGCGTGCGCTGCGCAGCAGCGCGTCGTGCCCGTCGCATTCGGGCGAGAGTCGGCTGGATCTGTCTTGCGCTGTCAAGAATGTCTCCCTGCGTCCATCGGCTCCCGACGCAATCGAGGCCGCGGACCATCTTTGGTGCCGCAAGCGGTGCCGGGAGTCGGGGGCAAGCATAGTGGGATCGGGCAGCGCGCGCCGTCGTGGCGTTCGTTTCCCGCGCCGGTGGCATGAAGGTTTTCCATCCATTTTTCGAGGTCACGCGCGGCCCGGCGATTGACAGTTTTGCACTGCGGCACGACAATGCGCGCGCCCTGCGGCGCGCTGCGCCGCACGGCTTCCAGTCCTGACAAACCAAGGCATATGGACGTTTACCCTAGTCGCAACGTCGACATCCGCTCGCTTCGGGTGCCGGCGCCGCACAACACAAGTTGAACGCCTGCGGCGACCGCCTGCGGTCGGCTGGTGCTTTCCACTAGGGAAAGTCCGGCCCACTCCTGAGGACGCCGACGGCGTCGTTACCAGGAGATGAGCCGATGAAGCTCCTTCACGATTTCTTCCGCTGGCCGTTTGCCGGCGTCCGTGCCGTGGCGTCCCAGCCGGCGGCGTTGCCGCGTGATTTCAGCGTGACCGTGCCGGCCCCGTTGGCCGGGTCGGCGAGCCCTTCGCCGCAAACCCTGGAACCCTCGCGCAACGGACGACGCGAGCCGGCCTCGTTCCTGCGCTCGCCGCGTCGCCGGCGGCTGGGCCGCGCGCACCGATGATCCACCGCTGCGGACGCTGCCCCGGGCAGTCCGTCCGCGCCCTGCGCATTCGCTGACGCCACGCGCGTCTTTCCCGGCCACGCGTTACCCGGACGCACCCGATGAGCAAGCCATTCCCGACGCGCGGCCGCGATGCCGCCGGTGCGCCGCCGCCCGCCCTTGCGGCCACGCTCGGGCATGCGTTTCGCAGCCCCGAGGCGCTGCTGGACGCGTTGCAGAGCAACCCCGGCGGGCTCGACGCCGAACAGATCCGCGCGCGCCTGCAGCGTGACGGCCTGAACGAGGTCTCGCGCGAGAAACCGCCGCACTGGTCGCTGCAGTTGCTGCGCGCGTTCCGCAACCCGTTCATCGTGGTGCTGCTGGTGCTCGCCGGCGTGCAGCTCGCCACTGACGGCAACGATCTCACCGGGCCGCTCATCATCGCGGTGATGGTGGGCATCAGCGTGTTGCTGAGTTTCACCCAGGAGTACCGCTCCTCGCGCGCCGCCGAGCAGCTCAAGGCGATGGTGCGCAACACCGCCACCGTGCGGCGCCGCGCCTCGGACGGCCACAGCGAGCAGATCGAGGTGCCGGTGCGCGAACTGGTGGTGGGCGACATCGTGCAGCTGGCCGCCGGCGACATGGTGCCGGCGGACCTGCGCCTGCTCGGCGCCAAGGACCTGTTCATCAGCCAGGCGATCCTCACCGGCGAGTCGGTGCCGGTGGAAAAGGCGGCGCCCGCGGCGACGATGCCCGGCGTCGTCGACGACCCGCTGGAACTGGCCAGCGTCTGCTACATGGGCACCAACGTGGTCAGCGGCACGGCCAGCGCGGTGGTGCTGGCCACCGGGGCGCGCAGCTATCTCGGCTCGCTGGCGCACAGCATGGCTGGTGCGCGCGTGCAGACCAGTTTCGATCGCGGCATCCGCTCGGTGAGCTGGCTGCTGATCCGCTTCATGGCGGTGATGGTGCCGGTGGTGTTCGTGATCAACGGGCTGGACAAGCACGACTGGGGCGAGGCGTTCCTGTTCGCGCTGTCGATCGCGGTGGGGCTGACCCCGGAGATGCTGCCGCTGATCGTCACCGCCAACCTGTCCAAGGGCGCGCTGGCGATGTCGCGGCGCAAGGTGGTGGTCAAGCGGCTCAACGCGATCCAGAACTTCGGTGCGATGGACGTGCTGTGCACCGACAAGACCGGCACGTTGACGCTGGACCGGATCGTGCTGGAGCGCCATCTCGACCTCGACGGCGAAGCCTCCGACCAGGCGCTGGAATACGGCTACCTCAACAGCCGGTTCCAGACCGGCCTGAAGAACCTGCTCGACAAGGCGGTGCTGGCGCATCGCGACCTGGAGGCGGCGGCGACGCGCTATCGCGTGGTCGACGAGATCCCGTTCGACTTTCAGCGCCGGCGCATGTCGGTGGTGCTGGCCGACGGTGCGGGCGAGCACCTGCTGATCTGCAAGGGCGCGGTCGAGGAGATGTTGTCGATCTGTGCCTGGGCGCAGACCGGCGGCGTGATCGAGCCGATGACCGGGGAACGCCGCCGCGCGATCAAGGCGATGACGCACAGCCTCAACGAGGACGGCCTGCGCGTGCTGGTGGTGGCCGTGCGGCGACAACCGGCGCAGGCGCATGCCTATGGCGTGGCCGACGAGGAAGGCCTGGTGGCGGTCGGCTGCCTGGCCTTCCTCGACCCGCCGAAGGACTCCGCCGCCACGGCGATCCGCGCGCTGCACCAGCACGGCGTGGCGGTAAAGGTGATCACCGGCGACAACGAGGCGGTGACCCGCAAGATCTGCCGCGAGGTCGGGCTCGACGTCGGCGAATCGGTGCAGGGCCGCGACATCGAATCGCTCGATGACGCTGCGCTCGATGCGCTGGTCGCGCGCGTCACCGTGTTCGCCAAGATGTCGCCGCTGCAGAAGGCGCGCGTGGTGCGCTCGCTGCAGCGGCTCGGCCACACGGTGGGCTTCCTCGGCGACGGCATCAACGACGCGCCGGCGCTGCACGATGCCGACGTCGGCATCTCGGTCGACACCGCCACCGACATCGCCAAGGAGTCGGCCGACATCATCCTGCTGGAGAAGAACCTGATGGTGCTGGAGGAGGGCGTGCTGGAAGGCCGCGTCACCTTCGGCAACATCATGAAGTACATCAAGATGACCGCCAGCTCGAACTTCGGCAACGTGTTCAGCGTGCTGGTGGCCAGCGCGTTCCTGCCGTTTTTGCCGATGCTGCCGTTGCAGATCCTGGTGCAGAACCTCTTGTACGACATCTCGCAGCTCTCGATCCCGTTCGACCGCATGGACGAGGAATACCTGAGCAAGCCGCGCAAGTGGGATGCCGGCGACATCGGCCGTTTCATGGCGTGGATCGGCCCGGTCAGTTCGATCTTCGACATCACCACGTTCTGGCTGATGTGGCACTACTTCGGCGCCAACTCGCCGGCGCACCAGTCGCTGTTCCAGTCCGGCTGGTTCATCGAGGGCCTGCTCTCGCAGACCCTGATCGTGCACATGATCCGCACCCGGCGCATCCCGTTCCTGCAAAGCGTGGCCTCCGCGCCGGTGCTCGGCTTGACCCTCGCGATCATCGTGCTCGGCATGCTGATCCCGTTCAGCACGCTCGGCGGCAAGATCGGCATGGTGCCGCTGCCACCGATGTACTTCGCCTGGCTGGCGCTGACCCTGGCCAGCTACTGCGTGCTGACCCAGCTGGTGAAGGTCATCTACATCCGCAGGTACGGGCGTTGGCTCTGATCGCCATCCGCGTCATCTGATTCCGCACCCCGGGTGATTGCGCCGATCGGCGCGGGTCACATCTGGCGGAACAGGTGCAGATACGTGCGGCTCACGGGCAGCACCTCCGCGCGGCCCTTCAGGTGGATGTCCGCGGTCTCGTTTTCGCCACGCAAGACATGGCTGATCGCGCGGAGATTCACCACCACGGAACGGTGCACCTGCACGAAATGCGCAGCATCCAGTTGCGCCACCAGTTCCTTCAGCGGCGTCCGGATCAATCCCCCGGCTGTCTTGCCGTCGTCGCCGCGCCATGCAACCAGGGTGTACTTCTCGTCAGAGCGCAGGAAGTCGATCTGGTCGACCGAAACCAGGCGCAGCGCCTGCCCGACCGAAACGCGGATCCAGCGCAGCGGCGTCAGTGCCGCCTTCTTGCAAAGGTGCGCTTCCAGTTGCTCCAGAAGCGTGCGGGTGTCGGGTACCGGTTGCGCGGCGCGCAATCGTTCCTGCAGACGCGCCACCGTGTCGCTCAGGCGTGCCAGTTCCACCGGCTTCACCAGGTAGTCAAGCGCACCCTGTTCGAAGCCCTGCACAGCGTACTGGTCGAACGCGGTGACGAAGACGAGATGTGCACGGCGATCGATGAAGCGCGCCACCTCCACGCCGGACAGGGCCGGCATATGCACATCGAGAAAGCAGATGTCGGGCCGCAGCGCCTCGAACTGCTCGACCGCCTCGCGGCCATTGCGCGCCTGGGCGACAACATGCAGTTCGGGCCAGGCCTGCGCAAGCAGCCGCATCAGCTGCTTGCGCAACAGTGGCTCGTCATCGGCGATCAATGCAGTGGGGCGCGAACTGCTCATGCCGGCCTCTCCCGCGCAGGAAACTCGAGTTCGGCGCAGACGCCCTTCGGTTCGAGCGGCAGCAACCGCAACTGCGTATCGCCGCCGAAGGCCAGCTGCAGGCGCTCGCGCAGGTTCGAAAGTCCGGTGCCCAGCCCATCGCCGGCCCGCCCCAGGCCGACGCCGGTGTCGATGACTTCAGCGCGGCAGCGTCCGTCCCTTACGCGCACGCGCACATCGATCCGGCCGCCTTCCTCGCTCGGGTCGATGCCATGCCGTACGGCGTTCTCGACCAGAGTCAGCAACGTCATCGCCGGAAGATGCGATGCCAGGGCCGCTTCATCGGCGTGCAGCGTGAACTGCAGGCGGTCGGGCATGCGCATGTGCATCACTTCCAGATACGCGCGCACCAGCTCGATTTCCTGTGCAAGTGTGGTCATCGGCTCGTGCAGGCGCGGGACCGCCGCACGCAGGTACGCGATCAGGCTGCCGAGCACCGCGGAGGCCTGCGGCGAGCCGGAATCGACCAGCTCGCGCACGTTGGCCAGCGTGTTGAACAGGAAATGCGGCTCGACCTGCGCCTGCAACAGCCGCAGACGGGCTTGCGCGGCATTGCGCTCGTACTCGCTGCGCTCCAGCTCGAAGGCCAGCGCCTGGCGCTGCGCGTGGCCGCTGATGTGCCGGTACAACGCCGTCATGGCGATCCATGGCGTCAGCAGGAGGCCCAGCCCGGTGATCATCGCGAAGCCGGACAGCCGGTCTGCATTGCGCGGCCAGGGCACTGCGTCGCCAAACGTGGTCAGCGAATAGGCGATCGCCACGGCGAACGGCACCGCAATCGCCACGCCTGCGACCTGCAGCACCCAGCGCGCCATCCAGCGCGGCAGGCGCCTGGGCCAGCGCTCGAACAGTCCGAAGACCATCAGCTGGAACAGGCCCAGGAACATCATGCGGACAAACAGCACGACCCACGGACCCTCCCAACTCGGCAGCAGGAGAACGCTCAGCACCAGGCTCGTCATCAGTACGAGCCGCACGCGTCGCCAGCCCAGCAGGCGGGGGTGCAGACCTCGTGGTTCTAGCGCGGGAGCCGTGGTCGCCATGGACCAACTATAGAGTAGGGTGCGGGCGGATTCGCACTGTGCGACCCGGCTGCGCAGCCCATCGCCGCCGTTCGTCCGCGACGATCGTCAGCCGACCCGCCCAGGCCGTCGTCCATCGCAAACGGCTCGCTTTCGCGCCTTCCCGCGGTCAACGTTTCGCTCGCGAAATCCGGCACGGGAGAGGGGTGGGACATGACGTGGCAGTTGATGGTGCATATCGTTGGCGGAGCCCTGGGTCTGTTGTCCGGAGCCGCGGCCATGATCGCGGCGAAGGGCAGTCTGCCCCATCGCATGGCGGGTCGCGTCTTCTTTGCCTCGATGCTGGTGATGGCGGTCATGGGTGGATATATCGCCGTCCTGGCGGGCGTGCGTGTCTCGGTATTGGCGGCGGCACTGACGGCCTATCTGGTCAGTTCGGGCCGGCTCGCCGCCCGGCGCGCCGACGGCGAGGCCGGCATCCTGGAATGGCTGGCACTGGCCGTCGGGGTTTCGGTTGCCGCCTATGGCCTGCATCTTGGCATCGAGGCCCGGAGCGGCCGCGCGGACGTGCTCGACGGCACGTTCGTCGTTCCCGCGGCGATCTATTTCGTGTTTTCCGGGATCGCCGCCTTCGGTGCCGTCAGCGATGCATGGACGCTCGCGCGTGGCGGCCTGAAACGCCGATCCCGAATCCTGCAGCACCTCTGGCGAATGTCCGTGGCGCTCTATATCGCGGCCAGCTCGTTTTTCACCGGGCAACAGGACCTCTTCCCGGAGACCTTGCAGGGCTCGTTCCTGCTCCAACTGCCGGAGCTTCTGGTGATCGGCCTGCTTGTCTTCTGGGTGCTGCGGGTCGCGCTGTCGAAGCGGTACCGCGCGCAGAGGCCTGCGAGGGTGGATCAGACAAAGGAAGTGAAATCGCCATCACTCTGAGGAAACAGCAGATTCCCGCAACTTCGAAATTCGCCCGAAATGTGCAGGGGAGCGGAACTCGTCAGCCGCCGCTGTCGTCTCCCGCAGGGGTTGGTCGTCCATGCGGTCCTCGCGACTGCCCCAACCATCAATCCGCCTCGCGATCATCCCCGACCATCGAATGCACGCCCCGCGCCGCGTAACGCCGCGCCACCACCGCGCACACCATCAACTGCAATTGATGGAAGACCATCAGCGGCAGCACCAGCGCGCCGAGGCCGCCGGCCTGGCCGGCGAAGAGGATCTTCGCCATCGGGATGCCGCTGGCCATGCTCTTCTTGGAGCCGCAGAACACGATGGTGATCTCGTCCTCGCGCGAAAAGCCTAGGCGGCGCGCGGCCCAGGTGACGGTCGGCATCACCACCGCCAGCAGCAGCGCGCAGGCGGCCAGGATGGCGAGCAGGGAAGACGGCGGCGTGTCGTGCCACAGGCCTTCGACCACCGCAGCGCTGAAGGCGGTGTAGACCACCAGCAGGATCGTGGCCTGGTCGGTGAAGCCAAGCAGCGGCTTGTGCCGGTCCACGAAAGTGCCGATCCAGCGTCGGGCGAAGTGGCCGAGCGCGAACGGCAGCAACAGCAGCAGCACGATGTCCAGCACGCCATGCCAGGAGACGCCGCTGCCGTGGTTTTCCAGCAGCAATCCCGCCAGCAGCGGGGTCAGCACGATGCCGAGGAGGTTGGACGTCGACGCGCTGACCACCGCGGCCGGCACGTTGCCGCCGGCGATCGAGGTGAACGCGATCGACGATTGCACGGTCGACGGCAGCAGGCACACGAACAGCAGGCCCAGGCTGAGCTCTGGCGTCAGCACGGCGTCGCCGAGCGGGCGCAGCGCCAGGCCGAGCAACGGAAACAGCACGAAGGTGCTGGCCAGCACGGTCAGGTGCAACCGCCAGTGCGTCATGCCCTGCACGATCGCTTGGCGCGGCAGCTTGGCGCCGTGCAGGAAGAACAGCAGCGCGATGGCCGCATCGGTGACGAGGTCGAACACGCGCGCGACCCCGCCTTCGCAGGGCAGCAGCGAGGCCAGCAGCACCGTGCCGAGCAGGGCCAGCGTGAAGTTGTCGGGAACCGCGCGACGCCGAGCCATGCAGGCGGTTCAGTCCAGCGTGCAGCGGGCGCGGCGGCGGTGCCGCCACCAGGAGACCAGCAGCACCAGCAGCAGGATGCCCAGCAGCACCCACAGGCTGGCCTGGCCGCGATGCATCCACGTCAGCAACCACTGGTGGTTGTCCGCGCCGACGAAGCCCAGGTAGACCCAGAACGGCACGCTGATCAGCGCGGCGCTGCCGTCGAGCAGCAGGAAGCGCAGGAACGAGACCCGGTGGGTCATGCCGGCGGTGAGATAGATCGTGGTGCGCATGCCGGGCAGGAAGCGCGCGATGAACAGCACGCGGTTGCCGTAGCGATGAAACTTCTCCTGCACTTTCGCGTAGCGCGCCGGGGTGAGGATGCGCGCCACGAAGCGCCATTGCAGGATGCGCGCGCCGTAGCGGTAGCCGAGCAGGAAGATCGCGCAGTCGCCCAGCAGCACGCCGAACATCGCCAGCGCGACCATCGCGTGCACGTTGGCATAGCCCAGGCCCGCGATCACGCCGCCAGCGACCAGGGTGATGTCTTCCGGCAGCGGCAACCCGGCGCCGCAGATCATCAGCGCGATGAAAACCGCCAGGTAGCCGTTCTCGGCAAAGATCGTGACCAGCTGCTGCAGCAGATCCATCAGTGTTTTCGTGCCTTCTGCCGTCGCGTCCCGGTCGCGGCCGTGCATGATCCCACAGCCGCGGCGTCCTTGCGGCGCGCCGGGACAGCATGCCGCACGGCGCGTGCGGCCTCCGGCAGCGCGGCGGCGTTCATGCCGGCGCCGTCGGCGGGGCCACGCGGGCGGCCAGCAGTTCGCGCAGCTCGGCCTTCTCGGCGCTGTCCAGCGCACCCTCGCGGCTCTTGGCAGTGAGCGCGTCGCGGCGCTGGCGGACGGCTTCTTCCTCCATCCGTCGCAGGGCATCGAAGAACTCCGCGGCCTGCGCCTCGGCCTCGCCCACCACAGTGGCGGCCATCAGTTTCTGCAGCGAGGGATATTCCGGCCGCTCGGCGAAATGCTCCACCAGCATCGCCGGGTTGATGCCGGGACGCGCGCGCGCCAGGTCGAGCAGTTCGGCCAGGAGCTCCACGCCGGGCTTGTCCAGGCGCAGGAAGCGATAGGGTTTCTCCACCCGGTCGGCCATCCCCGGCTGGGTCAGCAGCAGCGAGATGGCGCTGCGCACCAGGCTGCGCTGCACCGCCATCGGACGCTGCACCGCGCGATGGGCGGCGGGGTCGGCCTGCAGCATCGCGCGGGCGCCGCTGCGCTTTTCCAGCTCCTGCGCCATCAGGTCGCGGAAGGCGCCGTCAGGCAGCTTCGCGATCAGCGGCCGCGCGCGCTCGGCCAGCCGCGCGCGCCCGTCGAGGCTGGCCATGTCGACATCGCGCGACAGCTCGTTGAAGAAATAGTCCGACAGCGGCATCGCTTCCTTGATGCGCCGTTCGAAGCCGGCCTTGCCTTCCTTGCGCACCAGCGAATCGGGGTCCTCGCCGTCGGGCAGGAACAGGAAATAGGCCTGGCGGCCGTCGCGCAGCCGCGGCAGCGCGGATTCCAGCGCCTTCCACGCCGCGGCGCGGCCGGCGCGGTCGCCATCGAAGCAGAACACCACGTCGGGCGCGGCGCGGAACAGCAATTCGGTGTGCTCCGGCGTGGTCGCCGTGCCCAGCGTGGCCACCGCGATCGGCAGGCCGGCCTGGTGCAGCGCGATCACGTCCATGTAGCCCTCGACCACCACGATGCGGGTCAGGTTCGTGTTGGCCTGCTTCACCTGCCACAGCGCGAACAGCTCGCGGCCCTTGTGGAACAGCGTGGTCTCCGGCGAATTGAGGTACTTGGGGGATTGCTCCGAGCTGAGCACCCTCCCGCCGAAGGCGATCACGCGCCCGCGCCGGTCGAGGATCGGGAACATCAGCCGTTCGCGGAAGCGGTCGTACTTGCTGCCGCGTTCGCCGGTGGAAACCATGCCGGCCTCCTCGAGCAGTTCCATGCGGCGCGGGCTGCTGCCCAGCGCCTTGCTCACGCCGTCGTAGCCGGCCGGCGCCCAGCCGAGGCGGAAGCGCGCGATGGTATCGGCGTCCAGGCCACGCTTCGTGCAATACGCCTTCGCCTCGACGTTGCCCGGCAGCTGCTGCTGGTACCAGCTGGCGCTGGCGTCGAGCAGGGCGTAGAGATCGGTCTTGTCCTCGCGCGGGCGCTCGTCGCGGCCGCCTTCGCGCGGTACGGTGAGGCCCACGGACTGCGCCAGTTCCTCCACCGCGTCGGGGAACTCCAGCCGGTCGTAGTCCATCAGGAACTTGATCGCGCTGCCGTGCACGCCGCAGCCGAAGCAGTGGAAGAACTGCTTGGCCGGGCTGACGTAGAACGACGGCGTGCGCTCGTTGTGGAACGGGCAGCAGGCGGTCCACTCGCGGCCGGCCTTCTTCAACGGCACGCGCCGCTCGATCACGTCGACGATGTCGACGCGGGCAAGCAGTTCATCGATGAAGCTGTCGGGGATCAGGCCGCGCATAGACCGCCTAGTCTAGTCGGTCGCCGCCGGAGAGGCGCGCTGGCGCCGACCGGTGGCATACCGCGAGGCGACCTGGCGCCGGCGCGTGGTCGGGCCGGCTAGAACAGGCTGATCACGCCGACCAGGGCCAGCACCGCGAGCAGGAACAGGATCACGAAGCACGCGAACAGCACCTTGGCGATGGTCGCGGTGGCGCCGGATACGCCGCCGAAGCCGAGCCAGCCGGTGATCAGCGAAATGATGGCGAAGATGATGGCCCACTTCAGCATGCGGTCCTCCGGAAGGCGATGGGGTTTCCGGAGGTTGTAGCGGGAGCGGCGTGAAGGCGGCGCATCGCCGACCGGGCGGCGCGTCAGCCGGCCAGGCGGGCCTTGATGCGTGCGGAGACCACGCCCATGTCGGCGCGGCCGGCGGCCTTGTCCTTCACCGCGGCCACCACCTTGCCCATGTCCCGCGGCGAGCTGGCGCCGGTGTCGGCGATCGCGGCGGCGATCAGCGCGTCGATCTCGGCTTCGCCCAGCTTGGCGGGCAGGTAGGTTTCGATGACGGCCATCTCGGCGCGCTCCACCTCGGCCAGGTCTTCGCGCTGGGCAGCGACGTACTGGCTGACCGAGTCCTTGCGCTGCTTCATCATCTTTTCCAGTACGGCGAGCACCTGGCCATCGTCCAGCTCGATGCGCTCATCCACCTCGCGCTGCTTGATCGCCGCGAGCATCAGCCGGATCACGCCCAGCCGCGGCTTGTCGCCGCCGCGCATGGCGGTCTTCATGTCCTCGGTGAGCTGCTGCTTGAGCGTCATGGCGATGCCTCGTTGGGTGGAATTCCGATTCGTCGGAAACGGCAAAGCCGGCGTTGTCCCTGGGAACAACGCCGGCCATGGCCTATCCGGATGCTTGCGGCGGCAGCGAGAACCCGCGCCTGCCGCATGACTGTTGCCGCTCGACCCGCCGACGCGCGGCGGGGAGGGCGCTCAGTACAGGCGGACCTTGCGCGAAACGTCGCGCGAGAGGCGACGCAGGTGGCGCTTGACGGCGGCAGCGCGCTTGCGCTTGCGCTCCTGGGTCGGCTTTTCGTAGAACTCGCGCTTGCGCGTCTCGGCCAGCACGCCGGCCTTCTCGCAGGTACGCTTGAAACGACGCAGTGCGATCTCGAACGGCTCGTTCTCGCGAACTTTTACGTTGGGCATGGAAACTCCAGGTGGTAATCTGCCCGCCTGTGCGGGACAGTGGAAAGTGGTGAGCCGCGAATTATACCGTGGATAACAAAGAATTTTCAAAGCCGGCCCACCGGCCGGTGCTGGGCATCGAGAGCTCCTGCGACGAGACCGGCGTAGCCATCCTGCGCTGGCAGCCGGATGCCCCGGGGGCGGGCCTGCTGGCCCATACCCTGTACAGCCAGATCAAGTTGCACGCCGATTACGGCGGCGTGGTGCCCGAGCTGGCCAGCCGCGACCACGTGCGCAAGCTGCTGCCGCTGATCCGCGAGGCGCTGGCGCAGGCCGGGCTGGGCGTGCGCGATCTCGGCGGGGTGGCCTACACGGCCGGTCCCGGCCTGGTCGGCGCGCTGCTGGTGGGGGCCTCGGTGGGCCGCGCGCTGGCCTGGGCGCTGGACGTGCCGGCCGTCGCCGTCCACCACATGGAAGGCCACCTGCTGGCCCCGCTGCTGGAGCAGGACCCGCCGCAGCCGCCGTTCGTGGCCTTGCTGGTGTCCGGCGGCCATTCGCTGCTGGTCGAGGTCAAGGCGATCGGCCAGTACACCATCCTGGGCGACACCCTGGACGACGCCGCCGGCGAGGCCTTCGACAAGACCGCCAAGCTGATGGGCCTGCCCTACCCGGGCGGACCGGCGCTGGCGAAACTGGCCGAACAGGGCCGGCCGGGGGTGTTCCGCTTCTCGCGGCCGATGACCGACCGGCCCGGGCTGGATTTCAGCTTCTCCGGCCTGAAGACCCAGGTGCTGCTGGCCTGGCAGAAATCGGACCAGAGCGAGCAGACTCGCGCCGACGTGGCCCGCGCCTTCGAGGAGGCGATCGTGGAGACGCTGATCATCAAGTGCCGCCGCGCCTTGCAGGCCTGCGGCGCGCAGCGGCTGGTGATTGCCGGCGGTGTCGGCGCCAACCGCCGGCTGCGCGCGGAGCTGGCCGCGGCCGGCGAACACGACGGGTTCCGGGTGTATTTCCCGCGGCTGGCGTTCTGCACCGACAACGGCGCGATGATCGCCCTGGCCGGCGCGATCCGCCTGGCCGGCGGCCAGCATCAGGACGCCACCGTGCAGGTGCGTCCGCGCTGGGATCTGCAGACGCTGCCGGCGGCCTGAGTTGCCGCAGGGCGGGCAGTGTCCGCCCTGAGGACGCGCCGCGACTACGCGCTCACCATTGCGTGCGCCCGGGCAGCAAGCCCTTCAGCTCCGCGTCGGTGAGGTTGCGCCACTGGCCGGGTTTCAGGTGGGCCAGCTTCACGTTGTCGATGCGCACGCGGCGCAATTGGGTCACGCGATAGCCGAACGCCGCCGCCATCAGGCGGATCTGCCGGTTCAGGCCCTGGGTCAGCACGATGGCGAAGCCGAACTTCGCGATCCGGCGCACGCGGCAGCGCTGGGTCAGCTGGCCGTGGATGCGCACGCCCTTGCTCATGCCGGCGATGAACTCGTCGGTGACCGCCTTGTTCACGCCGACCAGGTATTCCTTCTCGTGGTGGTTTTCCGCGCGCAGGATCTCGTTGACGATGTCGCCATTGCTGGTGAGCAGGATCAACCCTTCGGAATCCTTGTCCAGCCGGCCGATCGGGAAGATCCGCTGCGGGTGGTCGACGAAATCCACGATGTTGCCGGCCACGCTCTGGTCGGTGGTGCAGGTGATGCCGACCGGCTTGTTCAGCGCGATGTAGACCGCCTTCTTCGCCGCCGGCGTGGCGGCCAGCACGCGCGCCCGGACGATCTCGCCATCCACGCGCACCTCGTCGCCGTCCAGCGCCTTGGCGCCGGTGCCGACCACCTCGCCGTTGATGCTCACGCGCCCGGCCAGCAGCCATTCGTCGGCTTCGCGGCGCGAACACAGGCCGGCTTCGCTGATGTACTTGTTCACGCGCATAAGGCCGGGAATCGGGAATGGGGAATCGGGAATCGGGAATCGGTGAGGTTGGGTGAGGTCGCTCTGATCGGATTTCGTATGGTTTTCGGGCATTGGGCGAGGCGCGTGGCTCACGTTCTGCAGCTTTTACCTATTCTCGATTCCCTATTCCCGATTCTCAGCTCCTCAGCCCCACGCCGCGCCTGAGCAGTTGCAGCGCCGCGATCGACAGCCCCGCGATGAACCCCAGCATCACCGCGAAGGCCCAGCCCACCGACACGTCGCTGATGCCGAGCACGCCGTAGCGGAACGCGTTGACCATGTACAGGATCGGATTGGCGTGGGAAATGGCGCGCCACGGCTCGCCCAGCATGTTGATCGAGTAGAACACGCCGCCCAGGTAGGTCAGCGGCGTGATCACGAAGGTGGGCACCAGGGCGATGTCGTCGAACTTGCTGGCGAACACCGCGTTGATGAACCCGGCCAGCGCGAAGATCACCGCACCCAGCAGCACCGCGGCCAGCGCGGTCAGTGGGTGCGCCACGTGCAGCGACGTGAAGAACAGCGCGACCACCAGCACCAGCGCGCCGACCACCAGGGCGCGTGCGACCGCGCCGATCACGTAACCGCAGAGGATCGCCCAGTTGGCCATCGGGGCCACCAGCATCTCCTCCACCGAGCGTTGGAACTTGGCGCCGTAGAACGAGCTGGAGATGTTCATGTAGCTGTTGTTGATAATCGACATCATCACCAGGCCGGGCACGATGTATTGCATGTACGGGAAGCCGTCGACCGTGCCGATGCGGCTGCCGATCAGCTTGCCGAAGATGATGAAGTACAGCGTCATCGTGATGACGGGCGGGATCAGCGTCTGGGTCCAGATGCGCAGGATGCGCACGATTTCGCGCCGCGCGACGGTGTACAGCGCGACCAGGTTGGTGGAACTGCTCATGCCGCCTTCTCCCGCTCCGGGGTGCGGCCTTGTTCGACCAGCCGCACGAACAGTTCCTCCAGCCGATTGGTCTTGGTGCGCATCGAATGCACCGTGATGCCGTGGTGGGTGAGTGCGCTGAACAGCGTGTTGAGATCCTGCTTGCGGGCCATCTCGGCCTCCAGGGTGCGCTCGTCGATGCGGCGCAGAGCGATGCCGGCCACGGTCGGCAGCTCGCCCGGCGGTTCGGCCAGGTCGAGCACGAAGGTTTCCACGTCCAGCGTCGCCAGCAGGCGCTTCATGCTGGTGTTCTCGATGATGGTGCCGTGGTCGATGATCGCGATGTTGCGGCACAGCGACTCGGCTTCCTCCAGGTAATGCGTGGTCAGGATCACCGTGGTGCCGGCCGCGTTGATGGCGCTGACGAAGTGCCACATCGAACGGCGGATCTCGATGTCCACGCCGGCGGTGGGCTCGTCCAGGATCAGCAGCTTGGGCTCGTTCATCATCGCGCGGGCGATCATCAGGCGGCGCTTCATGCCGCCGGACATCTCGCGCGCCTGGTGGAACGCCTTGTCCCACAGGCGCAGTTCCTTAAGGTATTTCTCGGCGCGTTCGGCGGCGGGCTTGCGCGGGATACCGTAGAAGCCAGCCTCGTTGACGCAGATGTCGAACGGCTTCTCGAACTGGTTGAAGTTGATCTCCTGCGGCACCAGCCCGATCAGCTGCATCGCCGCACTGCGCTCGCGCATGACCGAGCGGCCGAACACCAATGCATCGCCGCTGCTGGCGTTGACCAGCGAGGAGAGGATGCCGATCAGGGTCGACTTGCCCGCGCCATTGGGGCCGAGCAGGGCGAAAAAGTCGCCCTGCTGCACGGTGAGGCTGACGCCCTTGAGCGCTTCCACGCCGTTGCGGTAGACCTTGCGCAGGTTGTCGACGACCAGCGCGGGGGGCGAATCGTTTTGGGTGAAGGACATGGGCTGCGCCAAGGGGGACAAGCCGCTTATTATACGGGGCTGACCATCACCGTCCGGGCCCGCCCGACGCACACACTGTTTCGGGAAAACCATGGCCGAATCCTTCCAGCTCCGTCTCGTCGACGCCCGCATGCTCGCACCGACGGTGCGCCACCTGGTGTTCGAGCGTGTCGACGGGCAACCGCTGGCGTTCCAGCCGGGCCAGTTCCTGCAGGTGCATTTCCACTACGACGACGGCACGCCGACCAAGCGCAGTTATTCGGTGGGCAGCGTGGGCGACGGCTCCTCGCCCGTGCCGCACATCGAGATCGCGGTGAGCTACGTCGAAGGCGGCGCCGCGACGAAGCTGCTCGGCGAGCTGCCGGTCGGCGGCGTGATCGACGCCAGTGGCCCATACGGCCGCTTCTGCCTGCAGGAGGCCGACACCCACCCGCGCTACCTGCTGCTGGCCACCGGCACCGGGGTCACCCCGTACCGCGCGATGCTGCCGCAGATCGAGAAACTGCTGGCGGGCGGCAATCGCGAAGTGGTGCTGCTGTACGGCGCCCGCAACGAAACCGAACTGCTCTACGGCGAGGAGTTCGAGGCGTTCGCGCAGCGCCACCCCGGCTTCCTGTTCCACGGCTGCCTCAGCCGCGAGGCCCGCGCCGTGCCGCGCCCCGGCGATCGCGCCGGCCACGTGCAGCACGTGCTGGCCGAACTCGGGCCCAGCGCCGAACGCGACATCGCCTACCTCTGCGGCAACCCCAACATGGTCGATGCCGCCTACGCCGCCCTGCAGGAGTTCGGCCTGCCGGTGAAACAGATCCGCCGCGAGAAGTACATCTCCTCGCGCTGACGTCGCCGACCTTCCCGGTTCACGCCTCTTCCACGCGCGCATCACGCGCGGGGCGGTATGCAGGCGGACATGGAAGCGGCATGGCGTTCTTGCCCGGCTGAAACGTGACGCACATCACAGTTTGCGATGCGCGCCGGCTCCGCCGCTAAAGCCCGCACAAGCGCTGCCGAAAAGCCACTTGAGTCGCCCCGTCACAGGCGGGTTTGCGCAAGAGGTGCAGGGCATGAGGAGTTCGTGGAGCAGCAACGTGGTCGGAGGCGCATGGATGGCGCTGGCTCTGCTGGGCGCCTTCTCGGTGGCCAAGGCCGCCAGTGGGCGCATCTCGTTTTCCGGCGCGGTGGTCGAACCGACCTGTACCGTGCCGGCCCACTACCTTGCCGCCAGCATCGCCGCCCCGGCCGTAGACGCCCGCGCGCCGCTGCGACTCGCCTGCGGCCAGACCGCGACCGATCCCGGGCGGCCGTATTCGCGCGTGGTGCTGGATCTGGATGCGACGCGTGTCGCCGGCGATCGCCTGCTGACCTATTTCACCCGCAACCAGCATGGCGCAACCGCCGCGAAGCTTGTCGTGCACACCTACGAGTGAGGAGGGGTCGGGCCCGCCATCCGGCGTTGTCGCGCGTCCTTCAGGGGTAGGTCAACGTATAGGTGGCTGTCGCCGTGACCGACCCCGATGCAAGCGCTCCCGTGGTCCGGTAGTAGCGTGCGACCAGCGGGATTTGCGACGCACCACTGGCCGCGTTGAAGGTGACGGCCGTGCCCAGCGCGACCGGATTGCCGCTGGTTCCCGGCGCGCCGTTCCAGACGATCTGGATACCGACTCCCGTTGCCGTCCCGCTGTTCGACAACACGCCGTTGGGTCGGTTGACCGGGTTGGTCGAGTCCAGCGTGATCGCCAGCTTGGCGTTTGCCGAGCAGGTCAGCGGGATCGCGAAAGGCTTGTCACCCGTGGTCACGCCGGTCCCGCCGGCGAGAGCGCTGGTGGTGACCGTCGGCAGCGGCACGGTCAGGCTAGACGGCACGCTGCAGGCCGGGGCCACGAAAGTCAGCGATCCGGCCAGCACGATGGATGCGTCGACAATGTTGTTGCTGACGGTGCCGGCCTGAAAGTCGGCGAGCGCGCCGGACACCACCGTGCCGTCGTCGATATTGCCGGTCTTCACCAGCTCGACCGTGACGGGGTCCGCTTCAGTCCAGGTGGAGCTGCCGTCCAGGCTCTGGAACGGCCAGGGGCCGATGAGTCCGGGGTAGCTGCCCGAAGTCTGGGTGATCCGGAAGCTGATGCCGGTGGTGCCGATCGGGAACAGGTATTGCCCGGCAGCGGGAGTCGCGCCGGCACGGTTCGTCAGGCCCCAGTAGTTCTGGTTGCCGTTGCACTTGAAACTCACCGGTTGGCTGATTCCGGTCAGGCCGGAGGTGTAGAGCGTGGCGCCCACCGGGATGCCGGGATCGTTGACGATGGTCGCCGGGACGCCAACGGAATACGTGCCTGTTGAGTCGCCACGGCTGAAGGAGCAGCCGGCATGCGCGACGGGCGTTGCTGCCAGCAGGGTGCAAGCCAGCAGCAGGAGCCACCGGTTCGGCAATCGGAATGCCCGCGGGATGGAGGTGATGGGACCGTTGCTCATGGGCGGGCCTCTGCAAGCTTTGCTCGAAGGTCGGGTGCGACGCAGGTGGCCTCGATCCGCCGGATTCCCGCAGCCGTGCCGTTCGACTTTGCGAGGTCATAGGGGAGGGTGCATGAATGCGATGCGCCATCATCCGTTTGCCAGTTCACCCGCAGCGAGCCGCTGTCGTTCGGCAATCGCGCCATGATCTGCCCGGCCTGGCCGACCACGCCCACCAGCGTGCCGCGCGCGTCATCCACTTCGGCACCGAACGGCAGCGTGTTGCCGTCGGCCAGGCGGGTCTGGATCAGCACGAAGCGGCCGCTTTCGCTCTTGAACTTGATCAGCACCACCGCGCCGGCGCGCGGCGCGATCTGCGCGCTGGTGTTGTCCAACTGCACGTCCAGCGACAGGCCGGTGGGGTCGATGTCGATGCGGTTGAGCTGGTACGGAGTGAGGTACGGGATCAGCGCATAGCCGTTGTGCCCGATCCTCACGCCCGCGGCGTTGATGACCCGCGCGCCGGCGGCGTCCCGTGCCTCGACGAGGCCCACGGTGTCGCCCAGCGGCTGGCCGAAGGTGACGCCGCCGGGATGCGCGACGATGCCGCCGGCCAGGTTGAACGAGGCCTGCGAATAGCCGCTGCCCGCGCCGACGCCGACGTTGACCTGCACGTGGCTGCCGCGATAGCCGGCGTTGACGCTGCCGCTGGTGCCCACCGAGCCGCTGTCGCGACCGTTGTCGTGGGTGGCGGTGACGCCGTAGTTGAACTGGTCGTTGCTGCCGGCGGTGCCGCTGACGGTGGCCTGCTCCTGCGTGGCGTCGCTGCCGGTGCGGCTCAGCGCGCCGGTGAGGATCGGCGCATGCGCGCCGTTGCCCAGTGGGATCGTGAGGTTGAGCATGAAGCGGTTTTCGCTGCGCCCGAACAGGTTGCGCTCGCGGCTGGCCGAGACGTTGTAGTTCAGCCGGCCCACCGAGTTGTTGTAGCCGACCTGGAACTGGGTGTCGGTGCCGCCGCGGTTCCAGTAGTCGCGCGCCGAACCGGTGACGTACAGCGAGCCGCCGGTCGCGCCCAGGCGCTGGCTGAGGTTGATGCTGAAATTGTTGCGCTGGCGATCGACGCCCACGGTGTCCAGCGCGCCGGTGTAGTTGATGCCGGCCAGCGCCGCCTGCTGCTGCGGGGTGAGCAGGCCGGCCACCGGCACGCCGTTGATCAGGATCGGCCGGGCCGGGCCGCTGGCGAACACCGGCAGGCCGCGTTGCGCGTAGTCGCGCGCGCGCGCCGCATCGCGCAAAGTCAGGTAGCCGCTGGTGGAATAGCGATAGGCCGCCACCGACAGCGAGGTGCCGGTGGGCGCCATGATCTTGCTGTAGCTCAGCCGTACGCTCTGGCCGGACATGGTGTCGAGGCCGGGGATGCGCGTGCGCGCGCCGGTGATGTCCATCGCGAACGCGCCGTAGCGGGTGTTCAGCGCGCTGCCCAGCAGCATGGCGCCGTAACCTTCCGAGCCCACCACGCCGGCATAGCCGGTGAGCAGGTTGGTGAAGCCGTGCTGCAGGGTGGCCTGCACCACGTTCGGCTCGTCCTCGATGGTCTGCTCGCGCATCTGCCCCGCCGCGATGCTGAAGCGGTTGACGCCGGGGCGCAGCAGCTGCGGCACCGAGGCGTAGGGCACCGAGAAGCTGTGCACGCGGCCGCTGGCTTCGGTCACGCTGACTTCGAGATCGCCGCCGTAGCCGGTCGCATAGAGGTCGTCGATCACGAACGGGCCGGGCGCGACCGTGGTCTGGTAGATCAGCATGCCGTTCTGGCGCACCACCACCTTGGCGTTGCTGTCGGCCACGCCGCGCACGGTGGGTGCGTAGCCGCGCAGCGACTGCGGTTGCATGCGGTCGTCGGTGGCGATCTGCACGCCGCGCAGGCCGAAGCTGTCGAAGATCTCCCCGCTGGTCCAGGAGTCGCCCACGGTCAGCTGCGCGCGCAGTGCGGTCAGGTCGCGTTGGGCGTAGGTGGCGATGTTCTGCCAGTGGTGCGTGGAGCCGGCCGCGCCGGTGCCCGATTGCCAGTCCAGCGTCGAGTCGTGGCGGACCCGCCAGGCGCCCAAGTTGATGCCGGCATCCAGGCCCAGGTAGGTCGAGGTCTGGTGCAGGCCGCCGGCACCGGTGCGGTAGCTGTTCAAGTTGTAGTTGAGCAGGCCCGCGGTCACGCCCTCATCCCAGTATTGCGGGTCGACGTAACCGCGCGCCACGCGGCCCAGGAACGCCTGCGGCACGCTGGCGTCCAGTCGCAGGTCGCCGAGGTCGAAGCCGAGGCTGGCGCCCGGGATCACGCGCGTGATGTCGACGCAGGCGGCAGGGTCGGCCATTTCCGCAAGCAGCGCGTCGGAGAGATCGGCCGGGTGCAGACCCAGGGTGTCCAGCAGCGCCGGGGTCACGCAGGGCGTGGCGCTGGCGTCGGGCGAGGGCGCGGCCAGGCGCACGTCGCGGCGGCCGACCGGCGCGTCGTTGAGGTAGATGTCGACGCTGTAGTTTCCGGCAGGCACGAAATTGCCGCGTTCGAAGCGCGACAGGTCGGTGGTGTTCTGGCCCGCGCCGGCGAGCATGCTGCGGTCGAAGTTGGCATCCGCCGCGTCGGCCGCGGCGCCGGCGTCGGCGTTGGCCGCGGCAGCGTGGGCGGCACCGGCGGCGGTGGCCAGCGCCAGCAGGATCGACAACGCCAGCCGACGGCTGGCGACTGCGCGCGCGCGGGGCGTCGATGCGCGGGCGCGTGCGCGCTTCACGGCGTGATCGTGCCCTGGTTGGCGTCGGCGGCGCCGAAGTCGTTGATCGTGGTGAACGCGACGGCGGTGCCGGCGGCAGGGGCCGGTGCGCCTTCGGCAAGCGGCAGGCGCAAGGTTGACAGCGGCGCGACCATGCCCGCGTCGGTCGCCAACGCCGCCTTGCCGGCACTCAGCGACACCTTGCTGAACGTGACGTGGTAAGGCGTCGGGTTGTGCGCCACCAGCGCATGGCCGTCGCTGGCCACCGACCAGGTGATCTGCGAGGCGGCGGTCAGCGGGTTGCCGGCCAGGCCGGCCGGGCGGAAGAACAGCTTCAGCCGCGACCGCACGGCGAACTGCAAGGTGTTCTGCGTCTCGCCATTGACGGTGCCGGGCTTGGGCGGGATCTCGAGCACGTTCAGCCAGAACAGCGACTCGCGATCCGTCGGCAGCGGCTGGCCGGTGTAGACGATGCGCAGGCTCTGGCCCTTGCCGGCGTTCATGCGGAACAGCGGCGGCGTGATCAGGAACGGCACGCGCGCGGTATCGGGGGTGGAATCGGGGTTGCCGGCGTCGATCCAGGCTTCGACCAGGGCTGGTTGCTGGCCGTTGTTGTTCAGGCGCACGGTGACTTCGCCACTGGCGGCCGGGAACACCACGCGGGTGCCGCCGATCACGACGCTGGCATCGGCCGCGCCACTGAAGGCCGTCAAGGCAATCAGCATGGCGCCAAGGGCGAGCAGGTTCTTCATCGGAGGGTTCCCGGGATGGTGGGGCGGTGATGGCGGCTGGCAAAAAAACGGCGCGCTGCAGCCGCCATGGCGACTGCGGCGCGCCGATGTCGCGCTTACTGGTAGCTCAGGGTGAAGTTGACGGTCGAGGCGACCAGGCCGGCTGTGGCCGCGGCGCTGGCGGCGACGTAGCGGGCGTTCATGGCCACGCTGCCGCTGCCGCTGGTGACGTTGATCACCGGAGCATTGGCGCCGCTGGACGCGTTGATCAGGGAGGCGCCATTGAGCAACTGGATCTGCACGTTGGAGCCGCCGACGACGGTGTTCTTCAGGTTGCCGGTGCCGGCGTCGATGTTGCTGCCGCTGAAGCTCATCGCGGCGGTGGTGGTGTTGGTGTCGCAGCCGGTCAGCGCAACGGTGAACGGCGTGGTGCCGGCGGTGGCGCCCACGGTGCCCAGGCTGGCGGTCATCACGGTGGGCAGCGCCACGGTGGCGCCGCCATTGACGGCGACGGTGCAGGTGTCGGACAGCACCTTGCCGGAGATGGTGATGGTGCCGGTGTTGGCTGCCTGGGCGGTCGGCGCGAAGGCGGTGGCGGCGATCACGGCGACCAGTGCGGTGGAAAGCAGAGTCTTGTTCATGGTGTTCCTCGTTGGATGGATGGTTTCGGGATTTCGCCATCACCGCACGAGGTAAAGCCCGTTGGCGGCAAGGCATCTGGTAAACCGGCGGGTTCTGGCGAAATTCATCCCCCCGGATGAAATGCAGACCACGATCTACCGTGGCTTGCGGTGGCTAAAGCAACCGGCATGCCAATCATCCTGATCGTCCGGATTCCCCCTCGCCGCCACGACCTGCCGTGTGGTTTTTCTGCCGTAGGGCAAAAAATTGGCAGCGTTTGTCGGCGTTCCCCTACAGATTGCGTCACACGAAGTGCCAACTGCGTCACAAATTGTACTGATATATGAGGCTTGAGCAACCGCAATTCGTCTGACAGCTTAACTTTGGTCAAGTAGGCTTGACACTATTCAGCCGGCCCGATAGCTTCGCGGCGGGAAGATTGCCTGCGCGCCCGGAGCCCGCCGTGAACCCCCTTCGCCAGCGGCGAATCCCTCTCCCGCCGTCGTGCCCGCGGCTGCGGACAGCCGGAAAACCGGTCACGCCGGCATCCGCTTTGCCTTTTCTCGCTGTTGATCCGATGGCCCGCTTCGCCGTGGGCAGGCGCTTCGTCTTCTCGCGGAAAGTGCCGGGCAACAAGCTCCCCCCGCTGCAAGGCCGATCGATGCCGGAGTCCCGCCGATGAACAACTGCCTGCGCGAGTTGCGCGGCGAACAGGCATGGTCGCAGGCCGAGCTGGCCGAGCGCCTGGCCGTGTCGCGGCAAACGGTGAACGCGATCGAGACCGGCAAGTACGACCCCGGCCTGCCGCTGGCGTTCCGGATTGCGCGCCTGTTCGGGCGGCCGATCGAGTCGATCTTCCTGCCCGGCGTGGATGTCGCCGGGCAGGGTCGGGGGCGTCGGCCGACCTAGCGCGGCGGCGCGGTCAACTCGCGCGCATCCAGGCTGCCGTCATGGTTGCGGTCCAGCCGATGGAACTGGCGGCGCAGGTTTTCCTCGAATGCCGGGAGCGAAATCGGCTCGCCGCGGCGGCCCGGCAACTCGTCGGTTTCCAGCACGCCGTCGCCGTTGGCATCCATCTGCGCGAAGCCGCGGCTCATGTACTGGACGTATTCGGCGACGCTGACCTTGCCGTCGCCGTCGCGATCGAAGAACCCCAGGTAGGCGACGCGTGAATCCTGCGCGTGCGCAAGGGCTGCCAGCCACAGCAGCGGCACGGCGCACCAGCAGGGGCGCATGTTCAGCGGGCGCTGCCGTGGATGCCGATGAACTGCAGGAACTCGTTGCGCGTGCGCACATCGTCGCGGAAGCTGCCCAGCATCTGGCTGGTCACCATCGACACGCCGCGCTTGTGCACGCCGCGGGTGGTCATGCACTGGTGGCTGGCATCGATCACCACCGCCACGCCGCTGGGCTGCAGGGTTTCCTGGATGCAATGGGCGATCTGCGCGGTCAGTTTCTCCTGCACCTGCAGGCGGCGTGCGAAGCCGTCGACCACGCGGGCCAGCTTGCTGATGCCGACCACGCGGTTGGTCGGCATGTAGCCGACGTGGGCGCGGCCGATGATCGGCGCCAGGTGGTGCTCGCAATGGCTCTCGAACTGGATGTCGCGCAGCACCACCATCTGGTTGTAGCCGGCCACTTCCTCGAAGGTGCGCCGCAGGAACTCCGCCGGGTCCGATTCGTAGCCCGAGAACCAGTCCCGGTAGGCCTTGGTCACCCGCTTGGGCGTGTCCAGCAGGCCCTCCCGCGTGGGGTCGTCGCCGGCCCAGCGCAGCAGGATACGCACCGCGTCCTCGGCCTGCTGCTGACTGACTTCCTGGGAATGATGCTCTTCGTTCATGCGGGGGCCTCGGGATGGCTGATTTGCCAGTTTAACGTTCCCAACCTGATGACGTCTGTGTCGCCGGGGTTCCCGCGCGGGGAGGCCATTGTCAGTCTGACAAGACATGATGTAATGTATAACGTACACAACGTCCGATGGAGATGACACCATGTCGCGCAACCTGCGGTACTTCGTCCTGGTTCCGCTGTCCATGGCGGCGTTCTACGTGCTGTTCGTGCTGCCCGACGTGGATCTGGGCTGGCCCGGCGGGCTGGCCGTGCTTGGTGGCGCCTGGCTGGTCTGGTACCTGCTCTGGGCCACGCTCCAGGAATCCGCCGCGATGGCGGCCCGGGACGAGTCGGCGGCACCGGTGTCGCCGGGCGAGCAGCGGGCCTGGATCGGCCTGGTCTTCACCGCGGCCATCGGCGCCTACTACCTCCTGCGCGGTTCGCAGATGGTGGCTGCGGATGGGTCGATGGCGCCGGAGGCCTCGGCGATCGGCCGGCACATCGGCATGCTGGTGGTCGGCTGGCTGGTGGTGATGCAGCTGCTGCGGCATCGCTGGCGCGACACGGTGGAACAGGACGAGCGCGATCGCCAGATCGAGGCGCGCGCCTGCGGTTGGGCGCGGGTCGGCTTGTCGGTGTTCGTGATCGGCCTGGCCGTGATGTTCGCGTTCTCGCCGCTGGAACGCCTCGCCTGGGCCCGGCCGATGGCGGTCGCCAACCTGCTGATCGTCGGCCTGATGGCGTCGTGCCTGCTGGAATACCTGGCCACCGGCATGGCCTACTGGCACGACCGGCGCAGCGCATGAGCGGCACGCCGATCGACAACAGCATCCGCAAGCTGCGCTTCGAGCATGGCGAAATGACCCAGCAGGCGCTGGCCGATGCCTGCGGCATCACGCGGCAGACGGTGATCGCGCTGGAAGGCGGCAAATACGCGCCGTCGCTGGAGCTGGCCTTCCGTATTGCCCATGCGTTCGGCGTGGGGGTGGAGGACGTGTTCCGCTGGCGACGCTGAGGCTCAGTCGGCCGTCGGTTCGTCGCCGTCCTCCGTGGCGGGGGCGGTATCGAGAAGTTGCTGGCTGACCTCGCCGGGCAGTGTTTCGACGCCGCGCAGCCTGCGCTCGATCGCGCGCGTGCGCACGCCCGTCGCATCGATCTGGTTGCTGGCTTGGTCCAGATTCTTCTTGACCTTGTCCAGCACGGCGCCGAACTTGCCGAACTCGGTCTTGACCGCACCCAGCAGCTGCCACACCTCGCTGCTGCGCTTCTCGATCGCCAGCGTGCGGAAACCGGCCTTGAGGCTGGTCAGGATCGCCGCCAGCGTGGTCGGCCCGGCCACGGTGATGTGGTGTTCGCGCTGCAGCGACTCGAACAGGCCCGGCCGCCGCAGCACTTCGGCGAACAGGCCTTCGGTCGGCAGGAACAGGATGGCGAAATCCACCGTATGCGGCGGCACCACGTATTTGCTGCGGATGCGCTTGGCCTCCTCGCGCACGCGCCGTTCCAGCGCGTTGGCGGCATCGGCGGCGGCCGCGGCATTGGCGTTCTCGTGGGCTTCCTGCAGGCGCTGGTAGTCCTCGAGCGGAAACTTCGCGTCGATCGGCAACCACAGCGCGGCGCCATCGACGCCGTTGGGCATGTGGATGGCGTACTCCACCCGCGCGTCGGAGTTGGGTGCGACGGCCACGTTGACCGCGTACTGGTCGGGCGTCAGCAGCTGTTCGAGCAGCGCGCCGAGCTGGGTCTCGCCCAGCACGCCGCGGGTCTTCACGTTGCCCAGCACGCGCTTGAGGTCGCCCACGCCGACGGCCAGGCCCTGCATCTCGCCAAGGCCGCGCTGCACGGCCTCCAGTCGTTCGGAGACCAGCTTGAACGATTCGCCGAGGCGATTTTCCAGCGTGGCGTGCAGCTTCTCGTCCACGGTGGCGCGCATCTGCTCCAGCTTGGCCGCGTTGTCCTGCTGGATCGCGCCGAGCTTGGCCTCCAGCGTGGCGCGCACCTCGCCCATGCGCTTCTCGTGTTCGGCGCTGAGCGCGGCGAGGCGCTGCTGCTGCTGTTCGCCGAAGCGGTTGAGCGCGAGCGTGGTCTCCGCGCGGCTCTTGCGCGCGTCCTCCGCGAGTTGCTGCGCCAGGGTCTGCAGACCCTGGCTGGTGCCGTCGGTGAGCGCAGCCAGGCGCTGGCCGAAGCCCTCGATGCGCTCGGCCTGCTGCTGCGACATGCCGCCGAGCTGCTCCCCCACATGGCCGCGGAAACGGTCGAAACCCTGTTGCAACTCCTCCCGACCGGCGCGTTGCTCCTCGCGCAGGGTGCGCTCGACCCGGGCACTGTCGTCCTTCAGTGCATCCAGTTTTGCGCTCACGCCCGCGCCGTCGCGGCCGCGCAGCAGCGTGACGAGCTGCAACAGCAGCACCAGCACAAGCAGGATGACGAGGACGATCTGCAGGATCTCGTTGAGTGGCATGGAACGTTTCCCGGGTTCGATGCATCCAGTGTACGTCGAGCCGTCTCATGGCCTGCGCCGGCGTTTCACGCTGGAATGGCGGGCGTGGTGCATGATGGGCGGAGTGCTTGTTCAAGGAGAAGGTCATGGAACATGTCCACGATTACCTGATCATCGGCGCAGGCATGGCCGCCGATGCGGCCGCCAAGGCGATCCGCGAGGTCGATCCGGCGGCCGACGTCGGCCTGGTCGGCGACGAGACCTCTGCGCCGTACCAGCGCCCGCCGCTCAGCAAGGGGCTGTGGAAGGGCGACAAGTCGCCCGCCGACGTCGACCTGGCCACCGCGGCCAGCGGCGCCACCCTGCATCTCGGCCGGCGGATCGAATCGCTCGACCGCGCCACCCGCGTCGCGCGCGACGACCGCGGCGACACCTACCGCTATCGCCGCCTGCTGCTGGCCACCGGTGCCACGCCGCGGCAGCTGCCGTTCGAGGGCGGCAAGCGGCTGATCCATTACCGCACGCTGGCGGATTACCAGGCGCTGCACGGTTTCGCGCAGCCCGGCGCGTACATCGCGGTGATCGGCGGCGGCTTCATCGGCTGCGAACTGGCTGCCTCGCTGGCCGCGCTGGGTTGCAAGGTCAGCCTGCTGTTTCCCGGCGAGCTGCTGGGGGCAGGACGTTATCCCGAGGGACTGGCGCGTTTCATCACCGACTACTTTGCGCGCCATGGCGTGGACGTGCGACCCGGCGCGCAGGTCACCGGCAGCAATCCCACGGATGGCGGCGTGGAGCTGAGCCTGTCCGACGGCACGTTGCTGCGCGTGGAGGCCGCCGTGGCCGGCATCGGCGTGACGCCGAACGTCGCGCTGGCCGAACAGGCGGGGCTGGCGGTGGACAACGGCATCCTGGTCGATGCGCAGCTGCGCACCAGCGATCCGGACATCTGGGCCGCCGGCGATGTGGCCAATTTCCACAGTGTGAGCCTGGATCGCCGGATGCGCGTGGAGCACGAGGACGCCGCCGTCGGCATGGGCCGGCTCGCCGGCCGCGCGATGGCCGGGATCGCGGATGAGTACGTCACCCAGCCGTTCTTCTACTCCGACCTGTTCGACCTGGGTTACGAGGCGGTGGGCCTGCTCGATACGCGGCTGGAAGTGGTCGAGGACTGGCGCGAACCGAACCGCGAAGGCGTGGTGTACTACCTCGACGGCGGCCGCGTGCGCGGCGTGCTGCTGTGGAACACCTGGGACCAGGTCGATGCCGCGCGTGCGCTGATTGCCGAGCCGGGCCCGTTCGACGCCGCCTCGCTGCGTGGCCGGTTGCCGCAAAAGGCCTGACCGATGCCGCTCCCGCGGAGGCGAAGCGAAATGTAGGGCGGGCAAAGCCCGCCATCGGTATGCCGCGGAAGAGCTGGCGGGCAGTGCCCGCCCTACGCAGCTCGGGCTGTTTCAATCCACCCGGCAGAACACCGCCTTCAGGTAGCGCCCTTCCGGCACGTCGGTGCGGAACGGGTGGTCGGCGCCGGCGCCGCGCACTTCCAGCACCTGGATCGTGCGGCCGGCGTTGAGCGCCACCCGGCGCAGCATCTCCAGGAACTCGCCTTCGCCGACCAGGCCGGTGCACGAGCAGGTCAGCAGCAGGCCGCCGGACGGGATGATGTCCAGCGCCATGCGGTTCATCGCGAAGTACTTCTTCAGCGCGTCCATCATCTTGCTGCGGTCGCGGGTGAGCTTGGCCGGGTCGAGGATCACCGCGTCGTACTTCTCGCCGCGCGCGACGGCGGCGCGCACCCAGTCGAAGATGTCGGATTGCTCGAACGTCACCGCGACCTGGTTAGCTTCCGCATTCGCGCGGGCGACTTCCAGGATGCCCGCGTCCAGGTCCACGCCGACCGCCTCGCGCGCACCGCAGGCCATCGCGTGCACGGCGAAGCCGCCGGCGTTGCAGCACAGGTCGAGCACGCGGCGGCCTTTCGCCAGCTCGGCGAAGCGCTTGCGGTTGTCGCGCTGGTCGGCGAAGAAGCCGGTCTTGTGGCCGAGCCCCGGCGCGGCGTGGAAGCGCAGGCCGTGTTCGTGCACCTCGAACGGCGCCGGCACCTCGGGGCTGCGACAGTCGAACGACTCCTGCTTCTGCACGTGCGACTCGGCGAACCAGTACAGCTGCGCGCCGGGGAAGTGGGTGAGCAGGGCGGCGTGGATCGCTTCGCGAAAACGCCACATGCCGGCAGCGAAGTATTCGATGACGATGACGTTGGCGTAGCGATCGACGATCAGGCCGGAAAGGTCGTCGCCTTCGCTGTGCACCACGCGCCAGGCATCGCTGACCTCGTCGAGCTGCAGCCACTGGCGGCGCAGCTGCACCGCGCGGGCGATGCGCGCGGCGATCCAGTCGGCGTCGATCACGGCATCCGGATGCGTGTCCAGCAGGCGAAGGGCAATGCGCGCATGGCCGTTCCAGAATGCACGGCCGACGAAACGCCCCTTCGCATCCTGCACCTCGACCACGCTGCCCGGCGGCAGCTTTGACTCGGGCTTGTGCAGCTGCGCCGACCATACCCACGGGTGGCCGGGAGCACGATCGGATTTCAGGCGGATGACGGGGATCGCGGCGGGCGTGTTCATCCATGCATGATAGCCGCTGGTCGGGTTCCTCTTCGGAGCGTAGGGCGGGCACTGCCCGCCGCTTTGCGGGAAAGACCGGCGGGCAGTGCCCGCCCTACTCCCGTGCGTCAGCGCAGGCGCAGCACCAGCCAGGAGAGCAGGGCGAGCAGGTTGATGCCCAGGCGCGACACCGACGGGCCGGCGACCGCGAGCACGAAACCCTGGCTGCCGAGGTGCCAGTCCAGTCCCAGCCGCGGCGTGGCCTGCAGGGTGGCAAACACGTTGATGAAGGCGCCGCAGTGCAGGCCGTAGCTGAACACCGGCAGGGCGATCAGCGGCAATTGCAGCAACTGCGCCCAGCGCGACAGCCGCACGCCATGCTCGGTGCCGGCCACCAGCTGGACGCCGGCGGCGAGCACGAAACCGTACAGCACCAGGCCGATCAGGGCGATCACGCCGTCATGCGCGCCGAACGGCAACAGCCGCCGCAGCATCGCCGCCACGCCGTACAGGCCGCCGGCGATTTCGAGGACGCCGATCAGGCGGAACAAGGTGGTGCGCATGCAAGAAACTCCTGAAAGCAAGTCGGTGGATTGTAGGAGCCCGCTCGCGGGCGATGTTCCTGCTGCATCCCGAATCCGGGAACCGCATCGCCCGCGAGCGGGCGCCTACGAGGGGGCGCCGAGCTCGTCGGCCAGTTCATGCAGGTCGGCGACGTGCTGGTCCCACCAGCGCGATTCGGCGACGAAGGGGAACGCGGCAGGAAACGCCGGATCGTGCCAGCGTGCGGCGATCCAGCCGGCGTAGTGCAGCTGGCGCATCGCGCGCAGTGCCGGGATCAGCGCCAGTTCGCTGTCGTCGAAATCGCGGAACTGGCGGTAGCCTTCGAGCACGGCATCCATCGCGCGCTCGTCGTTGGCCAGCATCCACAAGTCCTGCACCGCCGGGCCGGTGCGGGCGTCGTCGAGGTCGACGAAATGCGGTCCGGCGTCGGTCCACAGCACGTTGCCGGGGTGGCAGTCGCCGTGCAGGCGCAGCTGGCGCACCGGACCGACCGCCTCCAGGCGCGCGGCGATGGCGGCATCCAGGCGAGTCGCTGCCGCGCGGTAGTTCCCCTGCAGCGACGTCGGCAGCAGCGACGAGTCGAGCACCGCGCACAGCGGCTGCTGCACCATGGTGTCGCGATCGAGCCGGCCGCGGTGGACGAACGGCGCACGCGCGCCGACCACGTGCATGCGCGCGATCAGCCGGCCCAGCCACTGCAGTTGGTCGACGGCTTCCAGTTCGGGGGCGCGGCCGCCGCGGCGCGGCGTCAGCGCGTAACGGAAGCCGCCGTGCAGCAGCAGGGAGCGGCCGTCGAATGCCAACGGCGCGACCACCGGCAATTCGGCCTCGGCCAGCTCCTGCGCGAACGCGTGCTCCTCGATGATCGCCGCATCGCTCCAGCGGCCGGGCCGGTAGAACTTCGCGATCACCGGCGGCGAGTCTTCCAGGCCCACCTGCCAGACCCGGTTCTCGTAACTGTTCAGCGCCAGCAGGCGTCCGTCCGGCCACAACCCGCAGGCGCCCACGGCATCGAGCACCAGGTCGGGGGTGAGGCTGGCGTAGGGCGCGTCGGCGGTCATGTCGGCGGGAGTGCCGATCTCACCGGTGCGCACCGGTCGTCATTCCCGCGAAAGCGGGAATCCATGGGTTCACGAGGTAAAAGACAGCGGATGACCAGACATTCGTCTGTTGAAAAAACGCCTCCCGCTCTCGCGGGAATGACGATGCTCCAATGAGAGTCATCGGGAGCAGGTCGCATTATCTGGTGCCCATGCCACGCGCGGCGATCACCGCCATGGTGATGCGCGAGATGCACACCAGCGCGCCGTCCTCGTCCTCGATGCGGATCTCCCACACCTGGGTGGTGCGGCCGATGTGCAGCATCCTGGCGGTGCCGGTGACGGTGCCCGAGCGCACGCCGCGGATGTGGTTGGCGTTGATGTCCAGGCCCACCGCCAGCTCCTGGTCCGGGTCCAGGGTAAGCATCGCCGCGGTGCTGCCCAGGGTCTCGGCCAGCGCCACCGAGGCGCCGCCGTGCAGCAGGCCGTAGGGCTGGTGGGTGCGCGCGTCGACCGGCATGGTGCCTTGCAGCCAGTCGTCGCCGACCGCGGTGATGCGGATGCCCAGCGTCTCCATCATCGTGTTGGCGCTCCAGCTGTTGAGGCGGGCCAGGTCGGTGGATTGTTTCCAGAGGCTCATCGTTGATTCCCGTGCGGCGAGCCCGCATTGTTGTCTGTCGCGTTCACGGCGACAATGCTGCCGGTGCCCATCGTTACCCTGAAATCCTCCGGCCGGCAGTTCCCCGTGGCCATCGGCGAGACCGTGCTGGAAGCGGCGCAGCGCGCGGGCGTGGCGTTGCCGTATTCCTGCCGCGCCGGCGTCTGCGGCAGTTGCAAGGCCACCGTGCTGCAGGGGCGCTGCGAATACCCGCGCAACCCGCCGCTGGCGCTGAGCGCCGATGCGGTGGCCCATCACGCGGTGCTCTTGTGCCAGGCCGTGCCGGTCACCGACCTGCTGCTGGAAGCGCGCGAAGTGCCCTCGGTGGAGGACATCGTGCGGCGCCAGCTGGGGGTGGAAGTGGTCGACAAGTGGCGCCTGGCCCCCGACGTGATCGGCGTGCGCCTGCGCCCCGAACGCGGCGAACGGCGCCTGCGCCGGCTGCCCGGCCAGTATTTGGACGTGGTGCTTGAAGACGGCCGGCATCGGCCGTTCTCGATCGCCAACCGGCCGCAGCCGGACGGCAGCCTCGAACTGCACGTTCGTCACGTCGCCGGCGGCGGCTTCACTTCATGGGTCAACGATGCCCTGCAGGTCGGCGACCGCCTGCGCGTGGAGGGGCCGCTGGGCACCTTCGTGCCGCGCGAGGATTCCGAACGGCCGATGATCTTCATGGCCGGCGGTACCGGCTTCGCGCCGGTCAAGGCAATCATCGAGCACTTCATCGCGCTGGGCACGCGCCGCCCGATCCGGCTCTACTGGGGCGCACGCAGCGCCGACGAGTTGTACCTGCGCGAGCTGGCCGCGCAGTGGGCGCGTGACGTGCCCGGCCTCGACTTCCATCCGGTGGTGTCCGACGCCGCGCGCGCCGACGGCCTGCGCACGGGCCTCGTGCATGAGGCAGTGCTGGCCGACTGGCCCGACCTGTCGGGTCACGACCTCTACATGAGCGGCCCGCCGGCGATGATCGACGCTGCGCACCCGAGCTTCCTCGCCGCCGGCCTGCCGGAGGATCGGCTCTACTACGACTCGTTCGAATACGCGCCCGACGTGCTGGCGCAGATCATCGCCAGCCGCGCCGGCATCCATGATGGCTAGAGGCGGGTGAAGATGAGTGAGAAAAGAGAGGACAACCCCGCTTTCTCTCACTTCTCACTCCTCTCCACTCGCTCCTGCTACTTGTTGCCTTTGGCCACCGGCAACTGCGCCGCGTGCCAGGCCAGCACGCCGCCGCCGAGGGTGTGCACGTGCTCGAAGCCGGCCTTGAGCAGGCGCTGCGCGGCCTTGGCCGCATTGCCGCGACCGTCCTTGTCCATCAGCACGACCGGCAGGGACTTCGCGGCGGCGAGATCCTTCTTTTCCGGGTCGAACTGGCTCATCGCCACGTGCTTCGCACCGGGCACGTGCATCTTCTCGAAGTCCGCCAGCGCGGACAGGTCGATCAGCAGGGGATTGTCGCGGTTGATCAGGCCGGTGAGCGCGGCCGGGCTCAGTTCCTTGATCTTGCTGAACATGATCCGCGCCTGGATGACCAGCAAGGCCACCAGCAGGATCACGAACAGCACCGACAGGGCGACATGGTTGCCGACAAAGGCAGGCAGCTGGTGCAGGAAATCGTTCATCGTCAGTCCATCGGCGCGCCGCGCGGCGCCGGTTCGGGTAAACCCGCGATTATACGGGTTGCGTGCGGCAGCCGGCGCCTGTGCTCATTCGCGCGTGATGTCCGGCAGCCCGCTGGTCAGCCACCAATGCCTGGTCTGCTCGTCGTAATGCCAAGTCTGGCGGTCGATCACGCTGCGCTCGGCCTGGGTGTGGATGTTGACCACGCTGATCCGCACCGTCTGCTGCACCTCGGTCGGGCCGAGTGGCACCGGGCCGCTGCCGTCGTCGTACTCGGTGACGCGCACCTGCTTGTAGCGCGCGCGGTCCAGTTCGCTCAGCGGGTGTTCGGCACGGATCTTCGGGTCGATGAATTGCGCGGCACTGGCGAAATCGCCCCAGCGCAGCGTGCCGGCATAGGCCGACAAGGTGGTGGTCAGCGAGCGGCTGCGTTCCTGCGTGGCGCAGGCGGCTAGCAGCAGGAGCGACAACACCAGCAGGAGCTGCGGGATACGGCGCATGGATGGTTCTCCTTGGCGGTGGCCGGGCCATTCTGCCTCATTCAAGCCGGCAGGGTCGGCTCGCGCCGCTTGGCCACGAAACGCGCCGCCAGTGTGGCCGCGGGCTGGCCGTCGGTGCCGGGAACGATGCATTCGACCGCGATGCGGGCGCGTCCGCGCGCGGCCAGCGTGTCGAAGAAGGTGTCCCACCGTGCGTCGGGCGCGAGCCGCGCCTCGCTGCAGAAGTCCTGCCACAGCGGCGCGAGGTAGCGCACGCCGGATTCGGCGACGAACACGTCGCAGTCGATGCCGCGCCGGCGCAGCGCCAGTTCAACCAGTGCCCAGCCGCTCAGCGTCATCAGGCTGACCAGGCTGCCGCCGAACGCGCAGCCCTTGTCGTTGACATTCGGCGGCAACGGCGCGCACAGACTCAGCATGTCGGCGTCGTGGTGCTGCAATCGCAGGTCCATTGCGCGGGCCAGCGGGATTTCATCGCGGATGAACCGGATCAGGCGCTGCGCGTCATCGTTGTCGGAAAGGGTATCCACGTGGCTCGATGAGGTGGGGGAAAACTCCACAGTGTAGGGCCGCCGCTACACTGCAGCCATGCCGGACCATCGACCCGACACGCGAACGCACCCGCAGGCCCTGACGAGAGTCGGCGCCTTGCGCGCCCGGGTGCTCGTCATCACCCGCCCGGTGGGCACCGCTGCGGCCTTGTCGCGTCGCGTGCGCGCGCTCGGTGGCGTGCCGTTGTCGCTGCCCGGCCTGGCGCTGCGCGCAGCGGACGATCCGGCGGCCGTGCGTGCGCAGCTGCGCGAGGCGCTCGCCGACGAACTGGTGATCTTCACCAGCCCCGCGGCCGTGCATCACGCAGCGGCGCTCGTTGCGCTGCGCACGCGGTCGACCGTGCTGGCGGTGGGGCAGGGCACTGCGCGTGCGCTGCGCCGGCATGGGGTGAAGCAGCCGCTGTGTCCTGACCAGCAGGACAGCGAAGGCCTGCTCGCGCATCCGGCATTGCAGGCATTGCGCGATCGCCGCGTGGCGCTGATCGGCGCGCCGGGTGGCCGCGGCGTGCTGCGCCGCGAACTCGCCGCACGCGGTGCATGCCTGCACGAAGTGCAGGTCTATCGTCGCGTGCCGCCGCGGCTCGATCGCCGCCACACCGCGGCGCTGCAGGTACTGCCGCGTTCGGCGCGCGTGCTGCTGTCCAGCCAGGAGGCGCTGCACAACCTCTGCAGCTTGCTGCCCCCGCCGGCGCGGCAGCGCCTGTGTGCCGCCACCGCCGTGGTGAGCAGCGAACGGCTGGCCGCGGCCGCGCGTGCGGCCGGGTTTCGTCGCGTCGTGCAGGCAGCCTCGGCGCTGGCCGACGACATGCTGGCCGCTGCCGCGCGTTGAGGCGCTCTTCACGCGCAGGCGCTACGAACGCAGGCGTATGGCCTGCTAGCATGCGAGCCATGAGCCAGCCAGATGAACCCACCGAGCCGCTCGCCGCGGCAGCCAGGACCCCGGCCTCGTCGCGGGACGTGCAGCCCGATCCGGTGATCGTCGACCCGCCGCGCTCGCGCCCGGCGCCCGCTGGCCGCGCGCCGCAGTCACGTGGTGGCGGCACCTTGGCATTCGCCCTGATCCTGTCGCTGCTGGCGCTGGCCGCCGCCGCATGGGTCGGCTGGCAGCAATGGCAACAGCAGCGCGGCAGCAACGCCGACCGCCAGGGCGTGGCGGCCTTGCAGCAGCGCGCAGAGGGCATCGAATCACGCGTGGGTGCGCTGGCCGACCAGCGTGCCAGCCTCGATCAGCGCGTGGACGACGCGGCGGCAGTCAACCGGTCGCTGCGCGAAGAATTGCTGGGCCAGAGCGAGCGCATCCGCAACCTGGAAGATGCCGTGGCCAAGCTGGCGGAGAAGAGCCTCTCCGGCCACGACGCCATGCTGCTGGACGAAACCGACTCGCTGCTGCGCATGGGCGCCGAGCGCTATCGCCTGTTCCACGACGCACCAGCGGCCGCTGCCGCCTACGAGCTGGCCGACCAGACCCTGGCGGCGGTCAATGACGGCGCCTTCAGTGGCGTGCGCCAGGATATCCAGGCCGAGCGCGAAGCCCTGCTGAAGAGCCAGCCGACCGACCAGGCCGGGCTGCTGCAGCAGTTGCAGGCGCTGCGCGGCACGATCGGCGAACTGCCGCTGAAGCCACTCGACACCCCCGCCGCCGCGCAGGCCACCGACGTCTGGTCGCGCATCCGCCGCGCGCTCGGCAGCGTGGTCAGCGTGCGTCGCGACAACGGTGCGCCGCTGGCGGTGGCTGATGCCCGCTTCGCGCGCGAGCTGGCCACGCTCGACCTGGCGCAGGCGCAGGCCGATCTGCTCGCCCACGACGGCATCGCCTATGCCGCGGCATTGCAGCGGGTGCAGGCCAGCCTGACGAGCCAGTTCGATGGCGACGCGAATTCGGTGCAGCAAGCCCGCGCCGCGCTGAAGAAGCTGCAGGAGCAACGACCTGCCGACAGCGCGGTGGAACTGGGTGCGGCCTTGCGCGAGTTGCGCAACCTGCGCGCGGTGCACGCGCTTGCGCCCGCGCCGGCCCAGTCCGCGGCGAAGCCTGCCGTTCCGGCGGCACGCCGGGGTGGAGTGCAGCCATGAGGCTGTGGCGCTGGCTGTTGCTGCTGGTCATCGTGGCGGCCGTGGCCGCGTTCGGCTGGCACTGGGTGGCCGAAGACCCGGGCTACGTCCTGCTGCGCATGCGCGGCTGGCGCGTCGAGACCACGGTGATTGCCGCGGTGGTGCTGTGGCTGCTCGCCTGGGCCGTGCTCAGCCTGGCGTGGAGCCTGCTGCGCTGGCCGTTCGGCGCACTCTCGCGGCGCCATCGCCGGCTCAGCCAGCAGCGCCTGGGCGAAGGTCTGGTGGCACTGATCGAAGGCCGCCACGGCGACGCCGAGCGCGACCTCAATCGCGCCTCGCGGCTGGAAAGCCTGCGCGGCCCGGCCCTGCTCGCCGCCGCCGAAGCCGCGTCGCGCCGCGGCGAGTCCGCCCGCGCGCTGGAGTCGCTCGATCGGGCTTCGCAATACGTTCCGCAGGCGGCCCGCGTGTTGCGCGCCCGCCTGCTGCGGCGCGAGGGCAAGCCGGCCGAAGCGCTGGCGCTGCTGGCGCCGGAAGCGGACAAGGGCACGCTCACTCCCGGCGGTTGGCGCGAGCTGGCGCAGGCGGCTCGCGAAAGCGGCGATCTGCGCCGCGCGCGCACCGCGCTGGCGCCGCTGCAGAAGAGCGGCGCGCTCGGCAGTCGCGCGTACGCGGCACTGGAAACGCAGATCCTGGCCGATACCTTGCAGGCCGCGCCGGACGGCGCCGCGCTGAACACGCTGTGGTCGCAGTTGCCGAAAGCGCAGCGCCGCCCGCCGACCGTGGTCGACGCCTATGCGCGCCGCGCCGCGTTCTTCGGACTGATGCTGCCGGCGATGGACGAACTGGAGTCGGCACTGCGCCGCGAATGGTCGCCGCGCCTGATCGAGACCTGGGGCCTGCTTGCCGGCGACGATCTCGAACCGCGCCTGCGCCGCGCCGAAGCCTGGCTCGACGTCCACCCGAACGACGCCCACCTGCTGCTCGCCCTGGGCCGCATGTGCGTGCGCCTGAAACTGTGGGGCAAGGCCCGCCAGTACCTCGAACGCTCGCTGGCGCTGGAGCCCGTCGCCGGCGCGTGGGAAGCCCTCGGCGACACGTTCGCCGGTCAGGGCGACGCTGCCGAAGCGCAGCGCTGTTATCGCAACGCACTGGCGATGACCCGCGGCGAAGCCGTGCGCGACACCCGCAGCCGCACCGGCGGCGCCATCGACACCACCGTCATTGCGGTGGAGGAGCGCGACCAGCACGGCGTGCCGAGGTTGCGCAGCTGAACCTCGGCCAGTGGCCCGCTCAGGTCGTCCCCGGCCTCCCGATTTCCACACGCGAACTTCCTTTCGTCGCCCCGGTCCCATGCCTGATCTCGAACCGGATCAGCACATGAAACATCGACACGCGGGACTTCTTGGCCTGGCCTGCAGCGGACTGTTCATTGCAGCCGCCGCGACGGCGGCTCCGCCGGCGCCAGCGACCACGCCGGACAGCTACGCCAGGCCCGGCCAGCGCATCGCCATCGATCACGGGCGCAGCCTCAACCTGCGCTGCAGCGGCAGCGGGCCGGTGACGGTATTGCTGGAGGCCGGGGCGCATGCCGATTCGCAGAGCTGGTTCCGCGTGCAGCCATTGCTGGAAACGCATGCGCGCGTGTGTGCCTATGACCGCGCCGGCTACGGCTTCAGCGACGAGGGCCCGTTGCCGCGCGATCTTGCCGCCGACGTCGCCGACCTGCATGCGCTGATCCGCGCCGCCGGCCTGCACACACCGCTGCTGCTGGTGGGTCATTCGCTGGGCAGCAACATCGTGCGCCGCTATGCCAGCGAGCATCCGGACGACGTCGCCGGGATGGTGCTGGTCGATCCGCCGGCACAGGACCAGGCACGTTTCCTGCCGGCATCGTGGACGAAGGACGAAGCTGCGCTGACGACGCAGCGCGACGCCTTCATCGCCAGCTGCGAGCAGGGCGCCGAGCGGGGCGTGCTGGGCCAGCCGCCGCTGGCGCTGGCGCAGTGCGTCGGCGGACCGCTGCCGTGGCAGAGCGCGGCGGTGGCGGCCGCCGACCGTGCGCGCAAGCTGCGTCCGGCGTTCTGGCATACCTTGCGCTCGGAGCTGGCGCAGAACGCGTCGGTGTTCGCCGCGCCGGTGCCGGCAAGCGAATCGCACGGCGACATGCCGCTGCTGGTGCTGCAGGCTTCGGGCACCTACGCGGATGCGCCGGAAGCCATGCGCAAGCCGCTGGAGGCCGCGCGCGAGGCGACGCAGCAGCGCATCACGGCCAGCTCGACCCGCGGCAGGCTGCGCCAGGTGGCCGACAGCTCGCACGACATCGAGATGGATCAGCCGCAGGCGGTGGCCGATGCGGTCATGGAGCTGCTGCGCGAACCGGCCCCGGCCAGGCGCTGACCCGCGCGACGCGCGCGGGCAGCCTCAGCGTTCCTTGATGCGCAGGTTCTTCATCAGCAGGTCGAGCTGGTGTTTCATGCGGGCCTGCGAAGAAGTGCCGGCGACGCCGTAGAAAGCGGTGTACAGCACCGACGGTTTGCCCTCGCCCGGCGCTGGCGCGGCCACGGCGTCGATCTTCATCAGGCCGTTCTCGGGGCGCGCCACCGCGTTGAACGGAAACTGGCGCTGCACCAGTTGCTGCCAGCGGCTGCTCATGTCCTTGTCCAGGTTCGGTGGCGGTGCCATGTAGCGCTGGATGTCGACGTTTTCCTGGTTGTCGGAGGTGGAGTCCTTCCACACATTGACGATGCCCACGTCCCACACCGGCTTGCCGTCGGAAAGAAAGAAGCGGAAGCCAAGCCACAGCATGTTGTCGGGGGTGATCTCCTGCACCTCGGAGCCGTAGGAGAAAGCCACCCGCGGCGACGCATAACTGAAGCGGTGGCCGTAGTCGAAGTCGATGCGGATGTCCTTGAAGACGGCCGGTTTCAGCTTCGCGTTCTTCAGGTAGCCGGTCCACTGCGCAAGCGTGCCCTCGTAGGTCGCGTGGATGAAGCCGCTGAGCTGGTCCATGTCCAGCCGGGTGTCGTGCAGGCTTGCCGGCGACGTCATCCGGGTCAGCATCACGCTGCCGTCAGGCACCGGCAGCGAATACACCACGCCCAGCGCGTTGGCATATGGCAACGCCCATACCGACACATGCCACGGCCGGCCCCAGCGATCCTCGTGCACCGATTCCTGCACGGGCTTGCCGAAGGAGGTGATCTTGATGTTCTCGCCGGCCACCGCGCGCCGGAACATGCCGGTCTGCGCCAGCAGGTCCATGCGCGCACGTGCATCGCGGTAATAGGTTTCCGCGTCGAAACCGTCGGGGCGGCGCAGATGAAACAGGCCGTTGCGATCGATCGCGCCGGCGTCCACGTAGCCATTGCCGCTCAGCGTGTAATGACTGGAAGCCTCGCCCACGCGGCTCCATTCGCCTTCCGCACCGCGCATGATCAACGACGGGAACGCGTTGAGCTTGGTGCGCTGGTGCAGCAGGCGCAGCGAGCCCGGGCCATCGGGAAACAGGTTGGCGGATTCCCTGGCGAGCAGGGTTTTCAGCATTGTGTCGGCGTTGGCGTTCGTGCGATCGAGGAAGGCGCGGTAGAACGCGTCCAGGCCCAGCGGAAGCGCGAACTGCGCCTTGAACGTGCCGTTCTCGACGGCCTGGAAGATGTCCAGCTGATAGACCAGGCGGGAGTCGATGATCGCCTGGTGCGCCGGGGCGTTCAGCACCTCGCTGATCGGCAGCGCGTAGTTGAGGTTCTCGTTCGCCGATTTCGCCAGCACCACGCCGATGAGCTTGCCGTTCCTGTCCAGCAGCGGGCCGCCGCTGTTGCCCGGTGAGGCGGCGGCGGAAAAGCGCATCCAGTTCCAGCTGCCGTCCTGCTGTTCCGGCGTGTTGGAGGTGTACAGGCCGTCGCGGATCACGATGCCGGTGCCCAGCGCGTTGCCCACCGCATACACGACCTGGTTCAGTGCCGGCCGGGTGTCCACCGGCAGCGGCTTGACCGACGGCGGCGAGGCCAGCGAGAACACCACGAAGTCCTTGCGCAGCGAGTACTGCTCGATCTTGTCGATGGCGTAGACATGGCCTTGCGAATCGCGCAATTCGGGTGCGCCCCACAGGCTGCCCGCGCCGGCCAGCAGCACGTGGCCGGCGGTGACATAGCGGTTGGGGCCGATCGCGAACGCCGTGCCGATCGAGTGGTACTTGTCGGTGCGTTCCTGGAACGGCAGCAGGTCCAGCGGCAACGGCTTCTCGTAACTCAGCGGATCGTCGACGGGCTTGGCCTGCACGACCTCGAACGTGGCCGCTTCGATGCGGGGCAGCATGGCCGGATCGAGCGTCGCGGCGTGGCTGCCGGTGAAGCCGCCCCAACCGATGCCGATGCACAGCGCCCACCGCGCGAAGTTCCTTCCCGTGCCGCCGATCCGGCGGCTCACGCCTTGCGAACTGGACATGGATTTCCCTGGCTGCGGGCGGCCATCCGAGTATCCCCCGTGAATGCTCGCGGACGCGGCCCCGCTGCAGATAGTGGCATGCCGCCGCGGCAATTGCATCGCGCGGCTTGCCTTGCGGCTCCTGCCCCGTACGCGGTTACAGCGCGGTGAGATTGGCGTAGGCCGCCACCAGCCACTTGCTGCCCACCCCTTCGAAGTTGACCTGCAGGCGGGTGTGCGCGCCGCTGCCCTCGGCGCTGAGCACCACGCCTTCGCCGAAGCTGGGATGGCTCACGCGCTGGCCGAGTTTCACCGGCAGTGACTCGTCCAGGGAGGGCGACGTCTCGCGCGCGCGACCGGTGTACAGCGGCCGGGTCACGTGCACGCGCGGACGCACTTCGTCGATCAGTTCGGCCGGCATTTCGGCGAGGAAGCGCGACGGGCGAGTCAGCATCTCGGCACCGTGCATGCGGCGCGACTCGGCGTGGCTGACGATCAGCCGCTGGCGCGCACGGGTGATGCCGACGTAGGCGAGCCGGCGCTCTTCCTCCAGCCGGCCCTCGTCGTTCACCGAGCGCTGGCTGGGGAACAGGCCTTCTTCCATGCCGACCAGGAACACCACCGGGAACTCCAGCCCCTTGGCCGAATGCAGGGTCATCAGCTGCACGCAGTCCTCGCCTTCGGCACCCTGGCTTTCGCCGGCCTCCAGCGCGGCGTTGGAGAGGAACGCGTTGAGCTCGCTCAGGCCCGCGTCGATATCCTCCGCCGAGCGCTCGAAGCGGCTGGCCACATTGATCAGCTCGTCCAGGTTCTCCACCCGCGCCTCGGCGTTGCCGCGGCTGTCCTTCTCGTAATAGTCGCGCAGGCCGGTGTGGGTGATGGCATGGTCGATCTGTTCGGCCAGGGACAGGGAATGGCTCCCCTCTCCCTCCGGGAGAGGGGCCGGGGGTGGGGGTACGGGCGGAGCGGCGCCTTCCGGTGATCTCGTACCCTGAAAGTCGTGCGCCATCTGGTCGATCAAGGCCAGGAATGCCTTCACCGCATTCTTCGCGCGGCCGGCCAGCTCGTTGCCGCTGCCCAGTTCGATCAGCGCCGCTTCCCACATCGAGACGTTGTCGCGCCGCGCGCGCCGGCGCAGCACGTCGAGCGTGCGCTCGCCGATGCCGCGCGGCGGGGTGTTCACCGCGCGCTCGAACGCGGCATCGTCGTGGCGGTTGGCGCTGAGGCGCAGGTAGGCCAGCGCGTCCTTCACTTCGGCGCGGTCGAAGAAGCGCTGGCCGCCGTAGACGCGATAGCCGATGCGGCGCTGGACGAGCTGCTCCTCGAAGTTGCGCGACTGTGCGTTGGAGCGATAGAGGATCGCGCAATCCTGCGCACTGCCGTGCTCGTCGATGTACTCGCGGATGCGCTCGACCACGAAGCGCGCCTCGTCCTGCTCGTTGTAGGCGGCATACAGCGCGATGCGCTCGCCGTCCTCGCCGGCCGTCCACAGCTGCTTGCCGAGGCGGCTGCCGTTGCGCTGGATGATGTGGTTGGCCGCCTGCAGGATGGTCGAGGTGGAGCGGTAGTTCTGTTCCAGCTTGATCGTGCGCGCACCGGGAAAATCGCGCAGGAACTGCTGCATGTTCTCGACCTTGGCACCGCGCCAGCCGTAGATGGACTGGTCGTCGTCGCCTACTGCGAAAACCTGACCGGTTTTCGCGGGAATAGGGAATGGGGAATAGGGAATAGGAGCATCCCCGGTCGCCGCGGCGCCGTCAGCTCTCCCTATTCCCGATTCCCTATTCCCGATTCCTTGGTTCGCACCCGACAGGACGCGCACCCACGCATACTGCAGCGTGTTGGTGTCCTGGAACTCGTCGATCAGCAGATGGCGCCAGCGTTGCTGGTAGTGCTCCAGCACGGCGGGATTTTTCAGCCACAGCTCGTGCGCGCGCAGCAGCAGTTCGGCGAAGTCCACCAGGCCGGCGCGACGACAGGCTTCCTCATAGGCCGTGTAGATGTTGACGAAAGCGCGCGTTACCGGGTGGTCGCGATGCTCGATGCTGTCCGGCCGCTTGCCCTCGTCCTTCCACTGGTTGATCTGCCAGCAGGCCTGGCGCGGCGGGAACTTCGCCTCGTCCAGCCCCAGCCCGGCCACCACGCGCTTGACCAGCCGCTGCTGGTCGTCGGAATCCAGGATCTGGAACGTCTCGGGGAGGCCCGCCTCGCGCCAGTGCCGGCGCAGCAGGCGGTGGGCGATGCCGTGGAAGGTGCCCACGGTCAGCCCCTGGGTGCCACCGGGGATCAGCGAGGCCAGCCGCGCGCGCATTTCGCCGGCGGCCTTGTTGGTGAAGGTGACGGCGAGGATTGCCCACGGCGGCACGCCTTCGGCCTGCATCAGCCAGCCGATGCGGTGGGTCAGCACGCGGGTCTTGCCGGAGCCCGCGCCGGCCAGCACGAGGTAGTGCCCGGGTGGGGCGCAGACGGCTTCGCGCTGGGCTTCGTTCAGCGGATCGATCAGGTACGAGACATCCATCTCGCCCATTGTAGTGGCCGCCAACGAAAACCGCCGCGAAGCGCGGCGGTTTTCGTTGGCGGGTCGATGCGCTTCAGCGCTTCTGCATGAAGCCGCCGAGGGCGAGCAGGCCGCCGACGACGATGCCGACGATGCCGATCCACTGCGGCACGCCCTTGTCGTGCGTGGCGGTGAGCTTGGCCGAGCCGACCTGCACCAGCGTGTCGGTGTCCTGGTAGAAGGCATGTCCGGCGACCACCCAGATGCCCGCGGCGACGAGAATGATGCCAATGACGATCAAGCCTGCACGCATGGTATTCCCCGTGATGATGGTGGATCGAGTATGCCGCAATCGTTCGTGCACGGAATGTACACGCCGGCGAGGCAAAAAAAGGCCCCGAAGGTTAGGGGGAACCTTCGGGGCCGGGGCAGACGCGAAAACCCAGGGGAGAGGTTCGCGACTGTGGCCGCCCAGGGAGGTGGGCTGGCCGCGGATGCCGTTGCGTGCATCCGAAGGATTAGATGCGGCCGCGCCGGGAAAGTTGCAAGGCTCGCGCAGAAATTCAACTGCGATTCATTCTCATGGAAAATTAACCTCCGGCCGGCGTCAGTGTGCCTCGTCCCAGTTGGCGCCCACGCCGACATCGACCAGCAGCGGCACGGACAGTTCCGCCGCGCCGGACATCCGCTCCGACACCGCGCGGCGGACCTCCTCGACGGCGTCGGCGCGCACCTCGAACACCAGTTCGTCGTGCACCTGCATCAGCATGTGGGCGTCGTCGCGTTCGGCCAGCCACGCCGCCACGGTGATCATCGCGCGCTTGATGATGTCCGCCGCGGTGCCCTGCATCGGCGCGTTCACCGCGGCGCGTTCGGCGCCCTGGCGCAGGCCGGCGTTGCGTGCGGTGAGGTTTTCCAGGTACAGCCGGCGGCCGAACAGGGTCTCCACGTAGCCGTCGCGGTGGGCCCGCTCGCGGGTGGCTTCCATGAACGCGCGCACGCCGGGGTAGCGCGAGAAATAGCGGCCCATGTAGTCGCTGGCCTCGCCGCGGTCCACGCCGAGCTGGCGGGCCAGGCCGAACGCGCTCATGCCGTACATCAGGCCGAAATTGATCGCCTTGGCCGCGCGGCGCTGGTTGGTGGTGATGTCTTCCGGCGCCACGCCGAACACTTCGGCCGCGGTGGCGCGATGCACGTCGCCACCGGAGTGGAACGCGCGCAGCAGGCCTTCGTCGCCGGACAGGTGGGCCATGATGCGCAGTTCGATCTGCGAGTAGTCCGCCGCCATCACCTTCCACCCCGGCGGCGCGATGAAGGCCTGGCGGATGCGCCGGCCTTCCTCGGTGCGCACCGGGATGTTCTGCAGGTTGGGGTCGGAGGAGGAGATCCGCCCGGTCGCCACCGAGCCCTGGTGGTAGCTGGTGTGCACGCGGCCGGTGCGCGGGTTGACGATGCCGGACAGCTTGTCGGTGTAGGTGCTGCGCAGCTTGGCCAGGCCGCGGTAGTCCAGGATCAATCGCGGCAGTTCGTGCGTCTCGGCAATCGCCTCCAGCGCTTCCTCGTTGGTCGAGGGCTGGCCGGTCGGCGTCTTGAGTTTCGCTTCCAGGCCCAGTTCGTCGAACAGCACCGCCTGCAGCTGCCTGGGTGAATCGAGATTGAACTCGCGCCCGGCCAGCGCGTGCGATTGCTGCTGCAGCTCCAGCATGCGCTTGCCCAGCTGCTGGCTCTGCGCGCGCAGCGCGTCGCCGTCGATCAGGACGCCGCGGCGCTCCATCCCGGCCAGCACCGGCACCAGCGGAATCTCGATCTCCTCGTACACGCGTTGCAGCGAGGGCACGCCCTGCAGCCTGGGCCATAGCGCATGGTGCAGGCGCAGGGTGATGTCGGCATCCTCGGCGGCGTAGCGGCAGGCAGTGTCCAGGTCCACCTGCGAGAAGGAAATCTGCTTGGCCCCCTTGCCGGCGACCTGCTCGTATTTCACGGTCTCGTAGCCGAGGTATTTCTTCGCCAGCGAATCCATGTCGTGGCGTGTGGCGGTGGCGTTCCACACGTAGGATTCAAGCATCGAATCATGCTTCACGCCCTGCACCGTGATGCCGTAATGCGACAGGATGTTGATGTCGTACTTCGCGTGCTGGCCGAGCTTGGGCCGCGCGGCATCCTCGAAGATCGGCTTGAGCGCGCGCAGCACCTCGCCACGATCGAGCTGCGGCGGCGCGCCCGGATAGTCGTGGCCGAGCGGGATGTAGCAGGCCTTGCCCGGCTCCACCGCGAAACTGATGCCGACGATGTCCGCACGCATCGCGTCGATGCTGGTGGTTTCCGTATCGAAGGCGATCAGTTCGGTGCTGCGAAGCTTTTCCAGCCACGCATCGAAGGCCGGCCGGGTGATGACCAGTTCGTATTCGCCCGGCCCTTGCAGGAGCGCACCCTGTGCGCGATGCCCTTCGTCCCGCGCCGGAAGAGCTTCGCGCACGGGGTGCGCTCCTGCAGGTTCCGCCGCTCCATCCAGCTCCTTCAACGCCGCCTTGAACTCGTAGCGCGTGTACAGCTCGCGCAACTGTTCGACATCGGGCTCGCGCTGCGCCAGGTCGGTGGGGCCGAACTCCAGTGCCACGTCAGTCTTGATCGTCACCAGTTCGCGCGACAGCGGCAGTTGCGGCAGCGTGGCGCGCAGGCTCTCGCCGATCTTGCCGCCGACCTTGTCGGCATTGGCCATCACGCCATCCAGCGAATCGAACTCGGCCAGCCATTTGGCGGCGGTCTTGGGCCCGCACTTGGGCACGCCGGGAATGTTGTCGATGGCGTCGCCGGTGAGCGTGAGAAAGTCGATGATCTGGTCCGGCCGCACGCCGAACTTGGCCATCACGCCGGCATCGTCCATCACCGTGCCGGTCATGGTGTTGACCAGGGTGACCTGCGGTCCGACCAGCTGCGCCATGTCCTTGTCGCTGGTGGACACTTCCACCTCGATGCCGAGTGCGCGCGCCTGCACCGCCAGCGTGCCGATCACGTCGTCGGCCTCGACGCCGTCCACGCGCAGGATCGGAAAGCCCAGCGCAGCGACGATGGCCAGCATCGGCGCAACCTGCGCGCGCAGGTCGTCCGGCATCGGCGGCCGGTTCGCCTTGTACTGGTCGTACAACGCATCGCGAAAGGTCGGCCCGGGCGCGTCGCTGACGAAGGCCAGGTAATCGGGCTTTGCCTTCAGCGTGGCGCGCAGCATGTTGACCACGCCGAACAGCGCACCGGTGGGCTCGCCGCGCGCGTTGGAAAGCGGCGGCAACGCGTGGAACGCGCGGTAGAGATAGGACGAACCGTCGATGAGGATGAGCTTGGGCATGGGCGGGATTCTCGCATGCACGGCGAAATGTCGCGTTTCACGGAAGCGCCGCGGGTGCGCTGCTATGCTGCCCTCCCCATCGAGGTTGCCACCATGAAAATCCCTGCCGTGCCGGTTGTTGTCGCCACCTTGCTGTCGACCGCGCTGTTCGCCGCGGCAGTGCACGCCCAGACGGCCGCCCCCGGTCCGGCCTTGCCGCCGCCCGGCATGAACGATCCCGGCGTGCAGGCAAACCCGCCGCCGGCCACGTCCGCGGCACCGCCCGCGAGCGCGCCGAAACCCGATCTGCGTCCGCTCACCCTGCCGGCGATGAAGAGCGGCGACAGCCGCATGGGCCGTCCCGCCGACGAACCCGAAGTGCAGATCCGTCAGCAGGGCGAAAACACGGTGCAGGAATACAGCCGCAACGGTCGCGTCTACATGGTGGTGGTCACGCCCAGGCACGGCCTGCAGCAGACCTACATGGTCGACCCGCAGGGCCGGCTGGTGGACGAACACGGCCAGCGACGCGCCACGCCTGCGCTGTACAAGGTGCTGGAATGGGGCAAGAGCCGCCCGCCGGCCGAGCCGTCCGACGACACCGGCGCGCCGGCTTCCAGCAGCAGTCGCTGAACCTCGATGACGGCGCGGCCGCTCAGGCCGGGTCGTCCAGCTCCGGGTAGTGGCGGAAGATGCCGCTTTCATTGAACGGTACGCGCCGCGTGGACGCCAGGTAGGCCGCGATACGCGGGCGCTGGGTCACGTTGGCGTGCAGCGCGTGCAGCAAGGGCAGGCCGGCGTGCAGGCGTTGCATCGTGCGGGGAAACGCATAGTTCAGGCCGCTCATCAGCTGGAACAGCGACAGGTCGACGCAGGAGTGCCGGCGCAGCGCGTGGCGGCCACCGCCGCGCTCCAGCACCTGCTCGAAGTAGTGGAGGAACTTCGGCAGCCGCTGCGTGCGCAGGTCGCCGGCCCGGCGGCGGGCTTCCTCGCGCTGGTCTTCGTAGTAAAGGCCGCTGGCGATGGGGTGGTGCGCGTCGTGCACTTCGGCCACGAGGTCGGCGATGGTCAATTGCAGCTGGTGGGCGTAGCGCCGCACGCTGGTGCCTTGCGGCAGCAGCGACAGTGGCGGGCCCAGGTACTGCACGATGTTCGCGGTCTGCGCGATCACCAGCCGACCGGCCTTGAGAAACGGCGGCGCGAACGGCAACGCGCCTTCGTGCGCGCCGTCGAGGTAGCGCACGATGGCATCGTCGCCTTCCTCGCGCGCCACGTCGACGTAATCGGCGCCGGCATCCTCCAGCGCCAACCGCACGAATTCACCGCGGCCCTGGATGCCGCTCCAGTAATACAGTTCGTAGCGCATGGCAGCCTCCGCAGCGGGATATCCGATGCCGCGGCGTGACACTACTACGCGACGTGCAGGAGCCCGCTCGCGGGCGATGCTCTTGCCTTTGCGAATCCCCGGGAAAAGCATCGCCCGCGAGCGGGCTCCTGCGGGGCGTGCGCTCAGTGGCGGAAATGGCGCATGCCGGTGAACACCATCGCGATGTCGTGTTCGTCGGCGGCGGCGATCACTTCGCCATCGCGCATCGAGCCGCCGGGCTGGATCACCGCAGCGATGCCCGCCTCGGCCGCCGCGTCGATGCCGTCGCGGAACGGGAAGAACGCGTCGCTGGCCATCACCGAGCCGCGCACTTCGAGCTTCTCGTCGGCGGCCTTGATGCCGGCGATCTTCGCACTGTAGACGCGGCTCATCTGGCCGGCACCGACGCCGATGGTCTGGCGATTCTTCGCATAGACGATGGCGTTGGACTTGACGAACTTGGCCACCTTCCAGGCGAAGATGAGGTCGTGGATCTGCGCTTCGGTGGGCGCCTTGCGGGTGACCACTTTCAGGTCCGCCGCGGTGATCATGCCGGTGTCGGCGCTCTGCAGCAGCAAGCCCGAACCGACGCGCTTGGAGTGCATGCCGGGGTGGGCATCACGCAGTTCGCCGTGCGTCGGCAGCGGGATCACCAGCACGCGCACGTTGCCTTTCTTGTGGAATGCCTTCAGCGCGTCATCCGCGTAGGCCGGCGCCAGCACCACCTCGACGAACTGGCGCTCGACGATCGCCTTCGCGGTAGCGCCGTCGACTTCGCGGTTGAACGCGATGATGCCGCCGAAGGCCGAGGTGGGATCGGTCTGGAAGGCCAGGTCATACGCCTTGCCGATGCCGTCCAGGCTCACCGCCACGCCGCAGGGGTTGGCGTGCTTGACGATCACGCAGGCCGGCTTGACGAAGCTGCGCACGCATTCCCACGCGGCGTCGGCGTCGGCGATGTTGTTGAACGACAACTCCTTGCCCTGCAGCTGGCGGAAGGTGGCCAGCGTGCCCGGCGCCGGATACAGGTCGCGGTAGAACGCGGCGCTCTGGTGCGGGTTCTCGCCGTAGCGCAGGTCCATCAGTTTGACGAAGCGGCCGTTGACCTGGCCGGGGAACATGTCGTGGCCGGCGATGGCGTCCTGGGCGTCGTTGAGTTGCAGCGCGGACAGGTAATCGCTGATCGCGCCGTCATAGCTGGACACGTCGTTGAACGCGGCCACCGCCAGCTTGAAGCGCGTCGCGCGAGTCAGGCCGCCTTGAGCCTCGATCTCCTCCAGCGCCGCGTCGTACTGCGCGGGCGAGGTCAGCACGGCCACGTCGTTCCAGTTCTTCGCCGCCGAGCGCAGCATGGCCGGACCGCCGATGTCGATGTTCTCGATCGCCTGCTCCAGCGTGCAGTCGGGCTTCGCCACCGTGGCCTCGAACGGGTAGAGGTTCAGCACCAGCAGGTCGATCGGCGCGATGCCGAGTTCGGCCATCACCGCGTCGTCGGTGCCGCGCCGGCCGAGCAGTGCGCCGTGCACCTTCGGGTGCAGCGTCTTCACGCGGCCGTCCATGATCTCGGGGAAGCCGGTGACGTCGCTGACCTCGGTAACCGCGATGCCCGCCTCGCGCAGCGTGCGCGCCGAGCCGCCGGTGGAAAGCAGTTCCACCCCCTTCGCCGCCAGCCGCCGCGCCAACTCGACCAACCCCGTCTTGTCGGAAACGCTGAGCAGCGCGCGGCGAACGGGAACGACGGCAGGGACGGACATGATGGCTCCGGGATCAGGGATGGAAAATTCGTTGTTGCAGTGGCGGGCCGGGCGGTGATCTGGGCTGTTGCCAATCCCCCATCCCGCGTCAGCGGCCTCAAAGCAACCCGTGCGCCGCCAGCTTCTTGCGCAGCGTGGCGCGATTGATGCCCAGCGCCACGGCGGCGCGGCTCTGGTTGCCGCCGTGGAAGGCCAGCACCTCGCGCAGCAGCGGCACTTCGACTTCGTGCAGCACCAGCGCGTGCAGGCCCTCGGCACATTCGGTGTCGCCGATGTCGGCCAGATAGCGTCGCACCGTGCGGCTGACGCACTCACTCAGTGCGCTGCCGGAGCCGTGCGCAAGCGCAGCTTGCGACGAGGTCGATACGGCAGCCTCGGCGGCAGGCAGTCTGGCGGCATTCACGGATACTTTCCCTCGCATGCGGTGCGGCGGCTGCGAGGGCCGCTGCGTTCTCTGGTGTCGGTTGGTGCATTCGCAGCATGGATTGAGTGCCGGCGGGCACTCGGTGCGAGCGCTTGAGTCTACCCTTGTGCGCGGTCGATTTTAAGTCCCTCGACAAGCGCGGGAGACCCTGATCCGTTCAGCCGAGGCGTCGTTGCCCATGGGGCGCGGCACGCTTCACTCGAAGCCGAACTCGAACGCGACGGCCTGGTCGCCGGGGTCCTTGACCTCCAGCAGCAACACCGCCACGGCACCGGGCGCCAGGCCGCGACGCAAGGTCGCAGGGTCGTCGAGGTACTCCGTCGGCTGCAGCCGGCGCATGGCCAGTCGCTGGCCTTGCGCGTCGGACAGCGTCACCGTCACCACCGGATAGGGCTGCGCGAAGCTGGCGTCGTTGCGCACGCTGGCGCTGATCATCAGCGCGTTCGGCACGCTGGGGTGCGCCTGCACGTTGCTGGCGAGCAGGCGCAGGCGTGCCGGCGCGGCCACCAGCGGCAGCCGGCAGTGCAGCACGGCACAACTGCTGCGCAACCAGCCGCCCACGGTGGGATCGCGGATCAGGGCGTCGCGCTTGGCCCACCCCAGTTGCGCGAGCAACAGCAGTGTCAGCACGCCGCAGGCAAGTATCCACGGCCAGTTGCGCTCGCCTGAGGCGGCGCGCAGGCGATGGGCTTTCCCGCGCGTGCGCTTGCCCGCGCGGCCGCGCGACTGGCGGGCGAAGCGCGGCGTGAACACCAGTTGCGAAAAATCCTCGGGCGGCGCGCTGGCCGGCTGTTCGGTCGCCACCACCACCGGCTCGGGTTGCGGCCGATAGACCACCAGGTCCAGCAGCGGCGGTTCCAGCGCGGGCTCGTTGACGGCCAGTTCGACGAATGGCTCGGGCGGCAATTGCTCGGTGAGCGTGGCCAGGCTGCCGAAGCTGGCGTTGCAATGCCCGCACACCACGTGACCGTGAGCCTTCGCCAGTGTCTGTGCATCCAGCGAAAACACGGACAGGCATTCGGGGCATTGGGTATACATGCGTCGCCGCTTCAACCGGTATCGCCCAAGCTTAACAGGCTGTCCGGAGCATGCGGATGCAGCGGCGGCGTCAGCGGCGACGACGCCCGCTGATGCGCACCCAGTCGTCGCGAAGGTCTGCGCGCAAGTCCTCGAACCATTCCGCGTAGCGCGCCAGCAACTCGTCCTGCTGGCCGGCGAGGATACCGGAGATCGCGAAGGGCGCGCCGGGTTTTGCCGCGGCCGCGAAGGTCGGCGCCAGCGTATCGAGCGGCCCGGCGAGGATGTTGGCGACGAACACGTCGGTGGCGCCGTCGGGGTGATCTTCCGGCAGGAACAGCGTCAGGCGATCGGCCACGCCGTTGCGCGCGGCGTTGTCGGCCGAGGCCGTGAGTGCCTGCGGATCGTTGTCGATGCCGATTGCGGCAGCGGCGCCGAGCTTCAGCGCAGCGATGGCCAGGATGCCGGAGCCGCAGCCGTAATCGGTGATCGTCCTGCCGTGCAGGTCGAGCCCGTCCAGCCATTCCAGGCACAGCGCGGTGGTCGGGTGGGTGCCGCTGCCGAAGGCGAGGCCCGGGTCGAGCCGCACGACGACGCGCGTGGAGGCGTCGGAGCGGCCGATGTTGCCGTCATCGACGGGCGGCTCGATGTTCCACGGATAGATCCACAACCGGTGGCCGAACGCCATCGGCTTGAACTGGTCCATCCACGCGCGCTCCCAGTCCTGGTCGGCGACGTCGCGGAAGCTCAGCTGATCCGGTTCCAGCCATGGCAACAGGTCGCCCAGTGCCGCGGCAATGCCGCGCCGGTCGGCGTGCTCGTCGAACAGCGCATCCAGCGTGATCGTCGGCCACAGCGGCAACTCGCCCACGCCCGGCTCGAAGATCGCCTGCTCGTCCGGCGTCTCGGCGTCGGCATCGCGCAGGGTGATCGACAACGCGCCCAGATCCTCCAGCGCCTCTTCCACGCGTGGCTGCTGTTCGGTGCGGATGATCAGGGAGAGTTCGAGGAAGGGCATGAGGCGAGGAGTGAGTGAAGAGGAGTGAGGAACGAGAGAAGGGCGAGGCTTGGCGAGTGTGTCAAAGGTGGAGAGAAGCACGGGCGCGCCGGCCTTCTCTCACTCCTCAACTCCTCTTCACTCACTTCTCTGCCGCACCGGCGGCAGCCTTTTCCTTCTGTTCGGCCATGCGTTTTTCCAGGTAATGGATATTCTGGCTGCCGTGCTGGAAGCCGACGTCGGCCATGATCCGCTGCTGCAGCGGGATGTTGCACTTGACGCCTTCGATGACCGTTTCGGCCAGCGCCAGCTGCATGCGCGCGATGGCGGTCTTGCGATCCGGGCCGTGGACGATCAGCTTGCCGATCATCGAGTCGTAGTTCGGCGGGATCCTGTAGCCGTCGTAGAGGTGGGTGTCCACGCGCACGCCGGGGCCGCCCGGCGCCTCGAAGCGCTTCACCGTGCCGGGGCTGGGCATGAAGGTGTCCGGGTCCTCGGCGTTGATGCGGCACTCGATGGCGTGGCCGGTGATGTGCACGTCTTCCTGCCGGATCGACAACGGCTGGCCGCCGGCGATCAGCAGCTGCTCGCGCACCAGGTCCACGCCGGTGATGAATTCGGTCACCGGGTGCTCGACCTGGATGCGGGTGTTCATCTCGATGAAGTAGAAGCGGCCGTTCTCGAACAGGAACTCGAACGTGCCGGCGCCGCGGTAGCCGATGCGCAGGCAGGCGTCGACGCAGACCTTGCCGATCTGCGCGCGCAGCTCGGGCGTGATGCCCGGCGCCGGCGCTTCCTCGACCACCTTCTGGTGGCGGCGCTGCATCGAGCAGTCGCGTTCGCCGAGATAGATGGCGTGGCCCTGGCCATCGGCCAGCACCTGGATCTCCACGTGGCGCGGGTTCTCCAGGAACTTCTCCATGTAGACCTGATCGTTGCCGAAGGCCGCCTTGGCCTCCTGCTTGGTCATCACGATGGAGTTGCCCAGGTGCGCCTCGGTGCGCACCACGCGCATGCCGCGGCCGCCGCCGCCGCCGGCGGCCTTGATGATCACCGGGTAGCCGATCTCGCGCGCGATCTTGATGCTGGCGTCGACATCCTCGGTCAGCGGACCACCGGAGCCGGGCACGCAGGGCACGCCGGCCGCCTTCATCGCGCGGATCGCCTCGACCTTGTCGCCCATCAGGCGAATCACGTCGGCGGTCGGTCCGATGAAGATGAAGCCGGACTGCTCCACCTGCTCGGCGAAGTCGGCGCGCTCGGAGAGGAAGCCGTAGCCCGGATGGATGGCCTGGGCGTCGGTGATCTCCGCCGCGGCGATGATGCGCGGGATGTTGAGGTAGCTGTCCGCCGACGGCCCCGGGCCGATGCAGATCGCCTCGTCGGCCAGGCCGACGTGTTTCAGGTTGCGGTCCACGGTGGAGTGCACCGCGACCGTCTTGATGCCAAGGCTGTGGCACGCGCGCAGCACGCGCAGGGCGATTTCGCCGCGATTGGCGATGACGACTTTTTCTAGCATGGGAATGTGAAAGGGAATAGGGAATGGGGAATAGGGAATAGGGAGATCATCGAATCGCCTCTCTTGTTCGCAGTGTGTTCATCAGACCAGTCAGCATGGCAAACACCTCATCTATGGAAATCTTGGTGTCAACCGGAATAGTCCCGTAACCAAGCCGTGCGGCGATCTGCAGCTGAGTGTCCAGCTCTGATAGCGATCCACGAGCGATCGACAAAAAGCGCAGGTATTCGGGAGTCGAGCGACGAGCGGCGCCCTCGGCGATGTTAGACGGGACGCTGACGGCAGCGCGCCTGAGCTGGGCGGTCAGCCCGAAGCGTTCGCTGTCGGGGAATGCCGAAGAGCAGGCATAGACTTGCTCCACCAGCGACATTGCTCGCTTCCAGACCGACAAGTCTTCGTGCGGCCGCTTTGACAATTCCCTATTCACGATTCCCTATTCCCTGCTTTTCAGGCAATCACGAACATCGGTTCGTCGAATTCCACGGGCTGGCCGTTCTCGATCAGGATGGCCTGTACGGTGCCGGCGACTTCGGCTTCGATCTGGTTGAACATCTTCATCGCCTCGATCACGCCCAGGGTGTCGCCGGCCTTGACCTGCTGGCCGACCTTGACGAAGGCGGGGGCGCCGGGCGAGGCGGAGGCGTAGAAGGTGCCGACCATCGGCGCCTTGACCACGTGGCCGGCCGGCAGGGCGTCGGCGGGCGGCGCTTCGGAAGCGGCGGCGGGCGCAGCGGCCACCGGGGCGGCGGCCACGGCGGGCGCGGCGGCGGCCACCGGCGCGGCGGCCGCGACCGGTGCGGTGCCCTTGGGCACGCGCGACAGACGCACGACTTCCTCGCCCTCCTTGATCTCCAGTTCGGCGAGGTTGGATTCCTCGAGCAAGTCGATCAGCTTCTTGATTTTGCGCAAATCCATCGGATCAGCCTTTGGTCAGTCATGCCGCCGTGGAGGCGGCTGGAAGGGGAAAGAGGGTGCCGCCGGTCAGGCGTCGGCGGCAGGCGGCGCCTGCAGCCGCTGGATCGCCGCGTCCAGCGCCAGTGCGTAGCTGGCGCTGCCGAAGCCGCAGATCACGCCGAGCGCCAGATCCGACAGATACGAGTGGTGGCGGAACGGCTCGCGCGCGAACACGTTGGACAGGTGCACTTCGATGAACGGGATGGCCACCGCCGCAAACGCGTCGCGCAGCGCGATGCTGGTATGGGTGAAGGCGCCGGCATTGCACAGGATCAGGGCGGTGCGGTCGTCGCGCGCCTGGTGCACGCGCGCAATCAGCTCATGCTCGGCATTGGACTGGAACCACTGCAATTCGTGGCCGGCCGCCTGCGCCCGATCGGCCAGGCTCTGGTTGATCCCGGCCAGCGTTTCGCGGCCGTAGATCTGCGGCTCGCGTGCACCCAGCAGGTTGAGGTTGGGTCCGTGCAGGACCAGGATCTTCGCCACGAAACCACCCAGCTTGCGTCCGGAGGCCCCGGAACCCGGCGCAGTGTGCGCGCGTCGGGCGATGTTGTCCAGTTCGCGGCAGATCGGCGATGTTCAACGGAGAACCCGCAGGGATTGCCCTGCGCTGGCGTATGTTTGGCCGAACTCAGAGAGCACCTTGCTGCGGCGCCAACCACTGGGTCAGCAGCTGCGGCGAAAGAATACCGGCGTGAGTCGCGATAATGTGCCCATCGGCGCCGATCAGCACGCTGAATGGCAGGATTTCAGCCTCATCGCCCAATTGCAGGGATGTGCTCGGTGCCTCCAGATTGCCCAGCAAGATCGGGTAACTCACCGGTTGCCTGGCCAGAAAAGCACGAACGTGGTCGGGCTGATCCATGGCGATTCCCAGCACGATCACCCCATTATCGGCGAACTTGCGCTGGGCCCCGTCGAGCGCAGGCATTTCCTGCAGACACGGGCCGCACCAGCTGGCCCAGAAATTGATGAGCAGGCGGCGCCCGCGGTACGCCGTCAGCGCGTGCATGCGCCCGTCCAGATCCGCCAGCGTCAGCGCCGGCAGCGGCTTGCCGACCATCGCCGATACGGCCGGCGCGGCGACCGGAACGGGGGCTGTCGCGCGATGGTGTCGGTATTGGGCCAGCCCGCCGCCGAGCAGGGCGGCCAGCGCGGCCAGCAGCAGGATCAGGCCGGAGGTGCGGTCGAGCATCAGCGCGCCGCGTCGGTCAACGCCCGTTCGACCATCGAGGCGGTCAGCACGGTCGACAGCTGCCGGCCGGGACCGCCATCCTTCGGGAACACCACGTACAGCGGCACGCCCGGCGAGTGGTACTCGGCCAGGAAGGCGCTGATCGCCGGGTTCACGTCGGTCCAGTCGCCCTTCATGTAGACCGCGCCGGTGCGCTGCAGCAGGTCGCGGAAGCGCGCGGTGTCGAGCACCGTGTGCTCGTTGGCCTTGCAGGTCACGCACCAGTCGGCGGTCATGTCCACGAACACCGGCGTGCCCGCTTCGCGCAGCGCGGCCAGCTTCTCCGCGGAATAGGGCACCACGCCGTCGGCCATGCGGGCTGCGGTAGGCGGCGGCACCTGACTGAGCAGGCTCATCGGCACCAGCGTGGCGACCGCCAGCACGGCCACCGCCAGCTTGCTGACCACGCCGCGCGAACGGCTGCGCTCGAACCACCACAAGGTCATCGCCAGCAGCACCATCGCCACCAGCACCAGGCCCACCGCGTCGGCGCCGCGCTGGTTGGCCAGCACCCAGACCAGCCAGGCGGCGGTGAGGTACATCGGGAAGGCCAGCACCTGCTTCAGCGTTTCCATCCAGCGCCCGGGCTTCGGCAACCATCGCGCCACCGCGGGCACGAAGCCGATCGCCAGGAACGGCAACGCCAGGCCGATGCCCAGCATCAGGAACACCAGCAGCGCCGACAGCATCGGCGCGGTGAATGCATAGGCCAGCGCGCCGCCCATGAAGGGCGCGGTGCAGGGGCTGGCCACCACCACCGCCAGCACGCCGGTGAAGAAGTCGCCGGCCGGACCGGCGCGCCGCGCCAGCCCGGCGCCGGTATTGCCCAGCGAGGCGCCGAACTGCACCACGCCGGACATCGACAGGCCCACCGCCAGCATCACGCAGGCCAGCACGCCGACCACCACCGGCTGCTGCAGCTGCGTACCCCAGCCCAGTGCGTGACCGGCGCTGCGCAGGGCGAGGATGCCCAGCCCCAGCGCGGCGAAACTGCACAGCACGCCGGCGGTATAGAACAAGGCATGGCTGCGCCGCGTGGCGGGGTTTTCGCCGCTCTCCAGCACGCCGACCGCCTTGATCGACAATACCGGCAACACGCACGGCATCAGGTTGAGGATCAGCCCGCCGCCCAGCGCCAACGCCAGTGCGGCGAACAGGCTGGTGCGCAGCGGGCCGCCGTTGGTGGCCGGCGGCAGCTCCCTGGCGGCGCTGGTCGGCATGCCGGTGGCGACCGTGCCGCTGCCCGGGTCGAGTTGCACCGTGCGCGTCATCAACGGGTAGCACAGGCCGCCGTCCTGACAACCCTGGAAGGTCGCCTCCAGCGTCAGCGGTCCGGACCTGGCGGGTACGCCTTCGAGCGCCACCGGCACTTCGACCTGGTCGAAGTACACCGTGACCTCGCCGAACTGCGGGTCCTGATGCCGCACGCCGGCCGGCCACGCGGGCGTCCCCAATTGCGCGCCGTCGGCCTTCCTCAGCTTGAGCGTGGTGTGGTCGCGATACAGGTAATAGCCCGCCGGCATGGTCCAGCGCAGCAGCAGTTGCTGCGGGCTCTGCGCCAGTGCCTCGAAGCGGAACGCCTGCTCGGGCGGCAGCGGCGCCCGCGTCACGCCGGTGGCGGCGCTCTGTCCGCCGCGGCCGAGCTGGTCCAGGGCCGCGCCCAGCGAGCCCGCGGGTGCGGTCGGTGCGGTGGCGGTCGGCAGCGCCAGGTCCAGTTGTTCGGTATGCGGCGGGTAGCAGATCTTCGGGTCGACCTCGTGGCAGCCCTGGTACTGCACGCTGAGCTTCAGCCGCGTGGTGCCTGTGGCGACGGTGTAGGGAATGCTGGCGTCGATGTCGTGGTGGTAGGTCTCCACGTCGCCCAGGTATTCATCGTGGTATTTCCTGCCCTCGGGCAGTTGCGCCTGGCCCAGGGTGACGCCGTCGCCGGCCTTGAACTTCATGCGGCCGCGATAGAGGTAGTAGTCCGGCGCGACCTTCCAGTGCAGCTTGAGCACGCCGGGAGTGCCGGCGTCGGCGCTGAGCTGGTAGGCCTCGGTCACCGGCAGCAGAGCGTCGGTGTCCTGCGCCAGCGCGGGCAGGCCGGCCAGCAGCAGGCCCACGCCCAGCAGCAGGCGGGCAAACATCGGGCCGGCGGACAACGATCGCATCATGACTCCGGAAAACATGGGGCCCGCGCGCGGGCAGCGGTTCATTATTATGGCGCAGCCGGTTCGCTGCGCCGCGGCGTGCTTCATTTGGTCGCGCCGGACTTCAGTCCCGGCTGTGCTCGCGCACCCAGTCGAGGTAGGCGGCATGGCCATCGGCCACCGGTACCGCGATCAACTCCGGCACCTCGTAAGGATGCAGTTCCAGCACGCGACGTTCCAGCGCCGGCAGGCGGGCGGCGGTGGTCTTGATCAGCAGCAGTTCCTCGGTGTCGGTGTGCACCGCTTCCTGCCAGCGGTAGGTGGAACGCACCGAAGCGATCCCGCTGACGCAGGCGGCCAGCCGCTCGTCGACCAGCGCCCGGGCGATGCGCCCGGCGCTGTCGCGGTCCGGGCAGGTGCAATAGCAGAGCAGGACGGTGTCAGGCATGCCGGCCAGCCTAACCGGCGGAGCCGCCGCGCGCACCCCTGCCTCGGGCACGACGCCCGCCCCTTGAAAGCTGCACCCATCCACCCAATTAGCTGTACGTTCCCGGTCCGAACGTCTTGCAGCGGCAGTTTGTGTCGCTAGAATTGGCACTCATCTACCACGAGTGCTAACAAGATCGCCGGATCGGGGTCTTGAAAGCCTTGTCCCACCTCAAACGACATCGGAGTCCTTCCATGAGCAAACTGCGTCCGTTGCATGACCGCGTCATCGTCAAGCGTCTCGAAGAAGAGCGCGTTTCCGCTGGCGGCATCGTCATCCCCGACAGCGCCACCGAGAAGCCCACCCGCGGCAAGGTCGTCGCCGCCGGCACCGGCCTGATCATGGCCGACGGCAAGGTTCGCCCGATGTCGCTGAAGGAAGGCGACACGGTGCTGTTCGGCAAGTATGCCGGCCAGGAAATCAAGATCGACGGCGAAGAGCTCGTGTTCCTGAAGGAAGACGACATCGTGGCGGTGATCGAGGGGTGATGGGCTCGGGGCCCGGCTGGTTGAGCGCGAACAAAAGCGCGCACGCCAGTCGCCTGCGGCTCCTTCTTGCAGCTCTTTCGTGACGTTTCCCATTCTTATTCAATTTTTTTGAGGCAAAAAATCATGGCAGCCAAAGAAGTCCGTTTCGGCGAAGACGCCCGCGCCCGCCTGCTCAAGGGCGTGAACACCCTGGCCAATGCGGTCAAGGTGACCCTCGGCCCGAAGGGTCGCAACGTGGTGCTCGAGAAGAGCTTCGGCGCGCCCACGATCACCAAGGACGGCGTGTCCGTCGCCAAGGAGATCGAGCTGGCCGACAAGTACGAGAACCTCGGCGCGCAGATCGTCAAGGAAGCCGCCTCAAAGACCTCCGACGTGGCCGGTGACGGCACCACCACCGCCACCGTGCTGGCGCAGGCGTTCATCCAGGAAGGCCTCAAGGCCGTGGCCGCCGGCATCAACCCGATGGACCTCAAGCGCGGCATCGACAAGGCGGTGACCGCCGCCGTCGGCGAGCTGAAGAAGTTCTCCAACCCCACCGCCAACGACAAGGAAATCGCCCAGGTCGGCACGATCTCGGCCAACTCCGACACCGACATCGGCGACATCATCGCCAACGCGATGAAGAAGGTCGGCAAGGAAGGCGTGATCACGGTCGAGGAAGGTTCCGGCCTGGACAACGAGCTGGACGTGGTCGAGGGCATGCAGTTCGACCGCGGCTACCTGTCGCCGTACTTCATCAACAACCAGACCTCGCAGCAGGTCGAGATGGATGACCCCTACATCCTCATCCACGACAAGAAGATCTCCAACGTGCGCGAGCTGCTGCCCGTGCTGGAAGCCGTCGCCAAGGCCGGCAAGCCGCTGGTGATCGTCGCCGAGGAAGTCGAGGGCGAGGCGCTGGCCACGCTGGTGGTCAACACCATCCGCGGCATCGTCAAGGTCGCCGCCGTCAAGGCGCCGGGCTTCGGTGACCGTCGCAAGGCCATCCTGGAAGACATCGCCGTGCTGACCAACGGCCAGGTCGTGTCCGAGGAAGTGGGCCTGTCGCTGGAGAAGACCACCATCAACGATCTTGGCCGCGCCAAGCGCGTGGTGATCACCAAGGAAAACACCACGATCATCGACGGCGCCGGCGAAGCGGAGAAGATCCAGGCGCGCATCGGCCAGATCAAGGCGCAGATCGAGGAGACCTCCTCCGACTACGACCGCGAGAAGCTGCAGGAGCGCGTGGCCAAGCTGGCCGGCGGTGTTGCCGTGATCAAGGTCGGTGCCGGTACCGAGATCGAAATGAAGGAAAAGAAGGCCCGCGTCGAGGACGCCCTGCACGCCACCCGCGCTGCGGTGGAAGAAGGCGTGGTCCCCGGCGGTGGTGTGGCGCTGATCCGCGCGCTGAAGGCCGTCGAAGGCCTGAAGGGCGACAACGCCGACCAGGACCTGGGCATCGCGATCACCCGCCGCGCGCTGGAAGCGCCGCTGCGCGCCATCGTCGCCAATGCCGGCGAAGAGCCGTCCGTGATCCTCAACAAGGTCAAGGAAGGCAAGGGCAACTTCGGCTACAACGCGGCCACCGGCGAGTTCGGTGACATGGTGGCGATGGGCATCCTGGACCCGACCAAGGTCACCCGCTCGGCCCTGCAGCACGCCTCCTCGGTCGCCGGCCTGGCGATCACCACCGAGGCGATCGTCGCCGAGCTGCCGAAGAAGGAAGAGCACAGCCACGGCGCCGGCGGCATGGGCGGTGGCATGGGCGGCATGGGCGGCATGGACTTCTGATCCGGCCAAGCCGTTCGCCCCCGGATCAAGTCCGGAGCAGGCTCTGAGCGTAGCCGCGTAGCCGCGTAGCGGCGAAGTCGAAGGGCATGCAATACGAAAAACCCCGCCTCGGCGGGGTTTTTCTTTGGAACCTTTAATGCGGTTAAGGCAGCTTCGCGATGTGAGTTGCGAGCGTTTTCCTGAGCGACTTCCGTTTCTTTCCGGAGTGAAGTTCACGGTGGCAGTGAGGACAAAGTGCGGCGGCATTCGCCAAAGTGTCGTCACCGTCCTCCGCCAAGGGCACCACGTGATGCACCTCCAAGTACGGTGCACCACTATCCTTCTGAAACAAGCCGCGAGTGCAGCCCGGCATTTCGCACCTGCCGTTGGACCGATGAATCGTAGCGGCTACGACATAAGGGTTTCGAACGAAGTCGTCCCGCGTAACTCGCTTTTTGGCAGGCTTGCCCTTAGCTTTTTTCGCACGGTCATAAATCGTCTTCTTGATTGCATTGCCTACCTTCTCAACAGACTTCTCATCCATCGATGACGGAGCGGACGGAAGTTTGAATGCAAAGACTTGGTTTCCCACGTTGCCTATGACGACATGGTCGCCTGCGTTAAGCCAGTCGGCGATGATGCCGTGTCCCATTCTTGGCTCTGGTAAGCGCTTAGCCTTCTTGGATCGTTTTGAGTAGTAGTAGGACGCCTTTGTTGTATCGACTTTGTTGTCGAACAGGACGATGACATCAAACTCCGGGGCGGGCCGGATGTCGGCTGGCTTGATGCCGGCGGCTTCGATGGCTGTGCGCTGAGCCTTGTTTGGAACGTACGCGCTCTTGCTCTTGTCTGTCTTTGTTACTCGTTTCGATCCGTATGAATCGAAGATGTCTTCCCACACAATAGTCATATGCACGCACTCCCCACATCAGGTGATCCGCAAAGCCTAACGATGTGGCTTTGCCAAGATCAACCTCCGGCAAGGGGCGTAGTCATATTTTGTGGGTATAGAGTGGTGATGCGCTGATGCGTTTCCACAGGGCATGCAGTTTCCCTGCGGTCACATTGCACTCCCAGATGACGAGAACCTTCCAGCCCATAGCTTTGAGTTGTTTCCTTACGGCCCGATCTCGGGTCACGTTGGCGATGAACTTGTTACGCCAAAAGTCCGGGTTGGTTTTTGGTGTGGCAGCGAAGCGACAACCTTGATGTCGGTGCCAGAAGCATCCGTGCACGAAGACGACGGTGCGGTACTTCGGCAGCACGATGTCCGGTTTGCCGGGTAGATTCTTCGGTGCAATGCGATAGCGCAAGCCGTGCGCATGCAGATACTTACGCACGATAACTTCTGGCTTCGTGTCGCGCCCGCGAATGCCGGACATCATCCGGCTTCGCGTGGCACGATCAACTACGTCCGTCATCAGTTGCCGCGTGGGAGGCCGGCGGCTTTCATGAAGATGGGATACGCCGTCTCGCAGACCTCGTCGCCGAATCGGCCGAACATTTCGGCCATGATGGCGTCGAGCTTGACGCACTCGTTGGACTGGAAGAGCCGTTCGCCGCTTGCATTGCTGATGATGTCGCAGGGCCTGTCTTCCGGATGGAACAGCAGGCCGCGCAGGGACATTTCCAAGAACCAGCGCGACATGCCTTCGCGACTCTTGCTGGCGAAATCGGGGATGCGGGATGCGTGCATGACAACTCTCCTTCGCTATCAGGCATAGGCCGCGAGCAGCGGCGCTTGGTGGACACCTTCCTCTTCCTGCCGTATCAGCTCGAGCACGCGGGGCACCATGATGCGCGCTACTTCGCGCATGACCGGCATGACGACGCTGTTTCCGAATTGTTTGTACGCCTGCGTATCGCTCACCGGGATATGGAAGCTGTCCGGCAAACCCATCAATCGCGCGCACTCGCGCGGCGTCAGTCGCCGCGGTCGCTTGCGCGGTCCCTGTGATATCAGAATCTCTGATCCATCCTTGTAATAGCGCGCGGAAAGGGTTCGCGTCACGCCATCGCCATCCACCAGTCCGAAGCCGAAGCCGTTGCCGGCGGCGCGGTGCTTGGCGGCATAGTTTTGCAGATAGGCCCAAAGGTTTGGCGTGAGCGTGTAACGCGCATCCACCTTGGCTTGCTTGCCGGTGGTGTAGTGGGATTCCGGCAACTCGCTGCCGTCCTGCGGATGCAGAATGCTGCGCAGGCGCGGGCCTTCTTTGGGAAGTTGCAAGTCGTCCCAGGTGAAGTCGGTCGGTTCGCGGAAGCCGACGATCAGGATGCGCTCGCGATGTTGCGGCACGAAGTGCTGACCGTCGATCACCTTGCAGTGGATGTGGTAGCCGAGGTCCTGTTCCAACACTTTCTTTATGACGCGAAAGGTATTGCCCTTGTCGTGGCTGATGAGGTTTTTCACGTTCTCCAGCAGAAATGCCCGCGGCTTTTTTGCCTTGATGATGCGTGCCACGTCGAAGAACAACGTCCCTTGCGCCTCGTCGGCGAAGCCGTGGGCGCGGCCCAGCGCGTTTTTCTTGGACACACCGGCGATGCTGAAGGGCTGGCAGGGAAATCCGGCCAGCAGGATGTCGTGATCGGGGATGTCGTGTTCGTCGACTCGGGTGATATCTCCCTCGAAGCTGTGCGTCGACTCGGGGAAATTCGCGAGGTAGGTCTTCTGCGCATACGGATTCCATTCGCTGGTGAACACGCAGCGCCCACCGTGGGCCTGGAAGCCCATGCGGATGCCACCGATGCCGGCGAACAAGTCGATGAAGGTAAACGCGGCATCTGGATTCCCGTTCGACCCGGTGAGCGGCAGCAGATACTGGCGGATGGCGCCGGTGACGTAGGGCGGGGGATCTGTTTCGCCCGTTTCCCAGCGACGCACGGTGCGCACGCTGACGCCCAGTGCCTCGGCGAGTTCACGCTGGTTGTAGCGACCGCGCAGACTGGCCAGCAAATGCCGGATGTTTTCCATGGCTTGTTGTTCCGGTAAAGATTGCGGTCAGTATGTCCGCAAGGTGTCCCCATAGCAAGTGGTGAAGATGCCCGGCCATGTCCGTGCCGGACAGGCATCATCGTGTCGTGCGATGTCTGATGTTGACGGCGCGGCGTCTCGTGGGCTGATACCGGAGCGGCGCATCACTCGCGTCGACGCTGAGCCCACCCAAACCGCACGCCGGTCAGTGCGCCGTTGCCGACCGTTCCTCGACCGCCGGAGGCGTCGCGGTGGCGTGCACCACTTGCGTCATCGCGGCGGCGGCGTCCAGTGCCTTGGCCAGCATCGGTTCGAGCTTGCCGCCCATGCGCAACTGGTCGACGCCGGCCATGGCCTTGTCCAGTTGCCGCTGCTCGTCGCTCTGCGGGCGCGGCGGGGCGCCGGGGGCGGCGGTGAGGGCGGCGATCTGCGGGCCGACCAGTTCGGTCAGTGCGAAGTAGGGGTCGTCGTGGATGCCGAGGTGGGCCAGCAGTTTGCCCGGCAGCAGCCAGGAGGCGGTGTCGGCCTGCAGCGGTTTGGACGGCCGTTTCGGGTCGACCAGCAGCCACACGCCGGCCTGGCTCAGCATGTCGCTGCCGTCGACGAAACCGGTGATGTGGTAGCTGTTGCTGAGGGCGGGCAGGTGGTCGCCGTAGAACAGCACCACGCTGGGCCGGTCGCGTTTGGCGAGCAGCTTCACCAGCCGGCCGAGTTCGGCGTCGGCATGTTTGAGGTGGTAGAGGTAGGTCTGCAGCTCCAGCTTGTCGCGGCCGGTGATGCCGTCGGGCACCGGGATCGCGTCGCGTTCGGCGACGTGCGCGGGCTCGATGTCGTAGGGGCCGTGCGCCTCGATGCTGATGGCGAAGATGAACTGCGGCGGGCCGCTGTCCTTGAGCTGGGTCATGATCTCGTCGGTCATCGCGCTGTCGGCCATGTACTTGCCGTCATTCGGCGCGCCGGGCGGAAACGAGGATTGCGACACGAACCGGTCGAAGCCGATTGCCTGGAACGCGGTGGTGCGGTTCCAGAACGCCGGGTCGTTGCCATGCAGCGCAAGCGTGCTGTAGCCGTGCGACGCCAGCGTGCGCACCAGGCTGGGCAGCGACTTGTGGCTCATCTGCAGGTAGGGGAACTGCAGGTTGTCGAAGTAGCGCAGCGACAGGCCGGTGAGGAACTCGAACTCGGTGCGGATGGTGCCGCCGCCGAAGGTGGGCACGTGCAGTTTGCCGCTGCTGCCGTGCCGCGCGAGCCGGCGCAGGTTGGGCGCGAAGTTGCTGTGCTCGTAGCCGTGCATGATCGACGGGTCGAAGAACGATTCGCTCTGCACCACCACGATGTCGGGCAACTCGCCGGTCGCCGCCGGCTGCCGCAGCACCTGTTGCAACGCCGGCGCGGATTGCGCAATCAGCTGCTCGGCCGCGGCGCGGTCGGGCTTGTGGTGGCCACCGCCGTATTGCAGGTGGAACAGCATCAGCGAGCTGATCAGGCCCGAATGGTTGGTGGTGACCCGGGCCGACCACGGCTCCAGCCACAGCACGCGCGCGTTGTAGATCCTGCCCCAGGCGGACAGGCCCACCAGCATGCTGACGAACGCCGCGGCCAGCAGGCCGCAGGCGGCGAGGCGCTTGCCACCGGTATGCCGCGGTACCACCGGCGGCTCGTAACGCCACGCCAGCACCACCAGCGCCAGCGCCGCCAGCAACGCGAGGTACGGCCACGGGCTGTGCGGCAGGTAGCCGGCCAGCAGGTGCATGCCGCCCTTGCGCAATTGGCCGATCATGCGGAAATCGTCCGGCAGCAGCGGCGTGCCGAGGTTGGCCACCTTCAGCACGTTGACGCCGTAGACCAGCCCTTGCAGCGTGAACGCCAGGCCGAACGACAGCCAGGCACGGCGGGTCCACGCCAGCAGCGCGCCGGCCAGCAGCAGGCCGGGCAGCGCATTGGCCAGCGGGAACCGCGGCTGCTTGAGCAACTGCGCCGTGGTCACCCCCACGCCGCCGTCGACCAGCCCGGTCAGCAGCACGAACGCCAGCGCCAGTGCCAGCACCAGCGCGATGCGCGCGCCCAGCGGATACCGGGCGCTGCGGATGTCGGGAGAGGTCAGGGGCATGTGGCGACTGCCGGGGTCGTCATGGGTGGTCTCCAGAATGTAAACAGGACTCGATGAACGGCGGGTGGCGCGCAAAACGACAAGTGTCGGGCCTGCCGCAGGCATGCGCAACGCACGAACGGGTCGGCCGTGCACGGCGATGCGCGGCGTCGCCGCCGCGCTGCGGCACAATGGGCCGATGAACCCGCCCGAATCCGCCGCGCTGCGCGCGCTGATCGATGATCGCTACCGCGAGCTGGAGCGCCGTTGCCGCGCCGCCGGCGTGCACCTGCATGACGATGCCGGCGTCGCCGAACGCATCCGTCGCACCTTGCTCGCCAGCGATTTCGCGTTCGACACCTGGTGTCGCCAGCCGAAGCTGCTCGCCCCGCAGGGGCTGGATCGCCTGCGCTCCGGCGCCGACGCCGGAGCCCGCATCGACGCGCTGCCACTGCCGGAGGACGAAGCCGGCTGCATGGCCGCGCTGCGCCGCTTTCGCCATGCCGAGGCGTTGCGGCTGGTGTTCCGCGACGTCAACGGGCTGGACGAGTTGCCGGAAACCCTGTCCGCCACCAGCGTCCTGTACGAGGCGCTGCTGGGCAAGGCGCTGGCGTGGGCCACCGCGGCAATGGCCGCGCGCTACGGCCACAGCCGCGATGCGCAAGGCGTGTTGCAGCACCTGCTGGTGGTGGGCTTCGGCAAGCTCGGCGGCAGCGAGCTCAACTTCTCCTCCGACATCGACCTGCTGTTTGCCTACCCGCACGGGGGCCAGAGCGATGGCGCGCGGCCGCTGGACAACAGCGAATACTTCGTGCGGCTCGGCCGCCAGCTGGTGCGCCTGCTCGGCGAACCGACCATGGACGGCATCTGCGCGCGCGTCGACATGCGCCTGCGCCCGTTCGGCAAGGCCGGCCGGCTGGCGCTGTCGTTCGCCGCGATGGAGCAGTACTACCAGAGCGAGGGGCGCGACTGGGAGCGCTACGCGTGGATCAAGGCGCGCGCGGTGGCCGGCGACCGTGCCGACGGCAAGCAGTTGCAGGAGATGCTGCGCCCGTTCGTCTACCGCAAGTATCTCGACTACACCGCGTTCGCCGGGCTGCGCGAGATGAAGGCGCTGATCGACGCCGAGGTGGCGCGCAAGGATCTGGCCGACAATCTCAAGCTCGGCCCCGGCGGCATCCGCGAGATCGAGTTCATCGTGCAGCTGGTGCAGCTGATCCGCGGCGGACGCGAACCTTCCCTGCGCGTGCACGGCCTGCTCGGCGCGCTGGCCGCCTGCGAGGCGCGTGGCCACATCGGCGCGCAGCGCGCGCGGCGCTTGCGCGAGGCCTACGCGCTGCTGCGTCGGGCCGAAAACCGCGTGCAGATGCTGCGCGACGCGCAAACCCACGACATCCCCGACGATGCACTGAGCCGCGAACGCATCGCGCTCAGCCTCGACTACCCCGACTGGGAAACCTTGCGCGCGGCGCTGGCGACCCATCGCGCGATCGTCAGCGAGGAGTTCGCCGCCGTGCTGATGCCCGCGCATGGCCAGGTCGCCGCCGCACCGGTCGCCGACGTGCGGCTGTGGGAGCGCGCCTGCGACGAAACGCTGGATGCGGCCACGCTGGAGGCTTCCGGTTTCGCGCCCGCGGCGGAACTGGCCGACGCCTTGCTGAAGCTGCCGCAAGCCGCCTCGGTGCGCGCGATGTCGCCACGTTCGCGCGAGCGGCTCGACCGCTTGCTGCCGCAGCTGCTCGGCGCCGCGCGCAACACTCCGGCGCCGGTGCCCGCGCTGCTGCGGCTGTGCCGGCTGATGCAGGCGGTGGCGCGGCGCTCGGCCTATCTCGCGCTGCTGGACGAGCAGCCCGCGGCGCGGCGCCGGCTGGTGCGGCTGTTCGCCGACAGCGCCTTTCTCGCCGAACGGGTGATCGCCCAGCCGCTGCTGCTGGACGACGTGCTCGATCCGCGCATCGACCAGCTGCCGCTGCGCCGCGCCGACATCGCCGCCGAGATCACCCGCGTGCTCGGCACGCTGGATGAGCGCGACGCGGAGACCGAGTTGGAGCGGATCACCGAGTTCCGTTCGTCCACCGCGTTCCGGTTGGGGCTGGCCTTCAACGACGGTCGCGTCGACGCCGAAGCCACCGCACGCCGGCTGGCCGCGCTGGCGGAGTCGGTGGTGGGCGCGGTGCTGGCGCTGGCCGAGCGCGATCTGGTGGCGCGGCATGGCCGCCTGCCGGGCGTGGGGTCGGGCTTCGCCGTGCTCGGTTACGGCAGTCTCGGCGGCGAGGAACTGGGCTTCGCCTCGGACCTGGACCTGGTGTTCGTGTTCGACGGCCAGCGCGCGCAGGCGATGAGCGACGGCGAGCGTCCGCTGGAAGGCTATCGCTGGTACCAGCGGCTGGCCCAGCGGGTGATGAACTGGCTGACCGTGCTGACCCGCGCCGGCCGTCTGTACGAGGTGGACACGCGGCTGCGTCCGGATGGTTCCAAGGGCCTGCTGGTAAGCAGCCTCGATGCGTTCGTGGCCTACCAGCGAAGCCGTGCGTGGACATGGGAGCACCAGGCGCTGTTGCGCGCGCGGCCGGTGGCTGGCGACGCGGCGCTCAACGCCGAGCTGGCGACAGTACGCCGCGACGTCCTCGCCGTGCCGCGCGACCCGGCCGCGGTGCGCGCGGAAGTGGCCAGCATGCGTCAGCGCTGGCGCGCCGAGCGTGACCGTTCCGACGAGCAGCAGTTCGACCTGAAGCAGGGCCTCGGCGGCCTGCTCGACATCGAGTTCGCGCTGCAGGGACTGGTGCTGGCGCACGCGGCGCGGCAGCCGGCGCTGCTCGGCGTCACCGCCAACGCCGGGTTGATCGAGGCCTGCCGCGTCGCCGGCGTGCTCGACGACGATCAGGCGGCGACCCTGGCGGCCGCGCACGCTGGCCTGCTGCAACGCGCGCTGGCCTGTACGCTCGACCTGCGCTCGCGCATCGCGCCGCGCGACGCCGCGCTGGAGCAGTTGCGCGCCGGCGTGCGCGGGGTCACCGACGCGCTGGGCTTCGCCTTCGCCGCCGACGCGGAGCCGCCGCCGCAGGGTTGAGATGAATCGCGCGCATGCTCCTTGCGCGCGATCCGGGGAGTGTTCGCGGAGAGCCCTTCGCTTCACGGACGTGAAGAGTGCCTTCAACGCATGGCGCTTGTCTGGACCCATCCCGGCAGGCAAGATCGACCATGGCCACGGGCTGTCGGCAGGGGCGGGATGAGGGGACGCGTGACAGGGGGAGTGGGATCGCGAGTGCTGCTTGCACTCCTGCTGATGTCGACCGGCTGGCTGGTTGTCATGTCGCCCGCGCGGGCGATGGATCCGCAGCAGCCGTTCCATTCCTTTGTGCTCGACCACTGGGGCGTGGAACAGGGCCTGCCGCAAATCACCGTGCTGGGAATGGCCGAGGATCGCGCCGGATTCCTGTGGGTCAACACGCAAACGGCCGTGGCGCGTTTCGACGGCGCCCGCTTCGTGCGCTACGACCGTGCCAGCACCGGCGTGGATACCAGCATGCTCAACGCTGCCTGGGCCGACCCGCACGGCGGCGTATGGTTCGGCGGCGCGCGCGGCCTGATCGAGCAGCGCGACGGGCAGTTCAAGGCGCTGGGCGGGGCTGCGGTCAACGCGATCATCGACGCCGGTGACGGCACGCCGCTGCTGGCCACCGCCGACGGCGTGCAGCGGCTGCACGAAGGCCGGATGGTGTCGACCGGCGGCAGCGGCGGGCCGGCCTTCAGCCTGCTGCGTGGCGACGGCCATCTGTGGATCGGCGGCATCGGCCGCGTCTGCCGCCGCGCCGACAGCGCCGCACCGGCCACGGAAAGCTGCATCGCGGCCGGGCCGGCGGCATGGCGGCACGTGGTGGTCAATCATCTGGCGCTGCAGGGCGGCCAGTTGTGGCTGGGCACGTCGGCCGGCTTGATGCGGATCGTGGATGGGCAGTGGGTCGCGGCGGGACTGGGCGACGGGATCGATGCGGCGCCGATCGAGAGCCTGCTCACCGATCGCGTCGGTTCGCTCTGGATCGCCACCGCCAAAGCGCTGTACCGCCGCCTGCCGGACGGCGAACTGGAGCGCGAGGAGATCGATGTCCAGCGCCGGCCGTGGGTGCACCGCATGCTGGAGGACCGCGACGGCAACCTGTGGCTGGGCACCTACACCCGAGGCCTGTACCGCATCTGGAATGGCTGGACCCGGCGTCTGTCGCTGCACGACGGCGTGCGCGATCCGCTGGTGTGGAGCGTGCTGCGCGCGCCCGACGGCTCGATCGTGTTCGGCACCAATTCCGACGTGGAGGTCTTCGACGGCAAGCAGGTGCGCACGCTGATTCCCGGCAGCGCGCTGCCCAACCCGTCTGCCTACGAGCTGTACTACGACCGTCGCCAGCGCTTGTGGGTGGGCACGCGCGGCGGCATCGCGGTGTTCGACCGCGGGGTGGACGTCACCCCGTCCGCGCTGCAAGGCCTGCGCAACCTGCAGATCAACGACATCCACGAGCTCGGCGACGACGATTTCCTGTTTGGCACTTCCGCCGGGCTTTATCGCTGGCGGCAGGGCGCGTTGAGCCGGCTCGATCCGCAGGCTACCGCTGCCGAGGCCATCATCCGCTCGGTACTGCCGCTGGCGCCGGGGCGCTGGTACGTCGGCACCCGCGACGGCGTGCGCGAGTGGCGCGACGGTCACTGGACACGGCCGGCGTGGGCCGAGCCCTTGCGCAGCCACTTCGTGACGCGGCTGGCGCTGCTCAAGCCGGACTTGCTCGCGGTGGCCACCAGCGACGCCGGCATTGGCCTGATGGCAGACGGCCGCCTGCGCATGACCGGCCAGAGCGAAGGCTTGCCCAGCGACAACGTGTGGACGTTCGACCTGCTCGACGGGCAGCTCTACGCCAGCTCGACGGAAGGCGCCTGGCGCCTGCCGCTCTCGCAACTGCCGCTGCCCGGCTCGCCGCCGCGCACGGTCTCGCCGCAGCAGCTGGCCGGCGAGCAGCGTTCCACCACGGTGAGCAACCTGCATTGCTGCAATGGCGGCGCCCGCGCGCGCAGCGCCATCGTCGGCGACGTCATCTGGTACGCCACCACCGACGGCATCCTCGGCGTGAACACGCGCGCACTCGGCGAGCGGCCGTCGGCGCCGCGTGCGGCAGTGGTGTCGGTCGAGCATGACGACCGGCAATACACGGGCGGCGCGTTCACCCTCGACCAGGGCAGCCGCGACCTGACCGTGCACTACACCGCGCCCTACCTGCAGGTGGGGACCTTGCACTTCCGCTACCGGCTGGACGGCTACGACAAGGATTGGCAGCACGCGGGCGTGCGCCGCGAGGCGTTCTACACCCACCTGCCGGCGGGCAACTACCGCTTTCGCGTCGCCGCCACGCTGCCGGGTGCCGCCGGCTACGGGCCCGAGGCCGCGATCGCCGTCGAAGTCACCCCGTACTGGTACGAAAACCTGCTGGTGCGGCTCGCCGCCGCGGCCGCGCTGGTCGTGCTGCTGTTCGTGCTGACGCGCTGGAGCATGCGCCGGCAGCGCCGCCGCAACGCGTGGCTGGAGGAACAGGTCGAACGCCGTACCGGCGAGTTGTCGCGCGCGCTGGAGCGCCTGCGCGTCACCAATCTCGCGCTGGCAGAGGAGAGCCATACCGACACGCTGACCGCGCTGCACAACCGGCGCTACCTGCTGGCGCAACTGCCCGCGCTGCTGGCCGAGGGCAGCAGCGTCGGCGTGATACAGATCGACATCGACCACTTCAAGCACATCAACGACGCCCGCGGCCATGCAGTGGGCGATGCGGTGCTGCGCGAGCTGGGCGGCAGGCTCGCCGAGTTGCGCCGCGACAGCGACATCACCGTGCGCTGGGGCGGCGAGGAGTTCCTGCTGTTGCTGCGCGACGTCGACCAGGCCGACGTGCTGCGCATCGCCCAGCGCCTGCGCCACGACATCGCCGCCAAGGCATTCGCGGATGGTCGCGGCGGCGTGCTGCGGCTGACCTGCTCGATCGGTTTCAGCATGCATCCGCTGGCCGCCCACAGCGACGCGGCAACCTTCGATGCGGCGGTGGAGCTGGCCGATCTGGCGCTGTATCGCGCCAAGTACCTCGGCCGCGACCAGTGCGTCGGCCTGCTGGCCGCCGCGCCGTTGCCGGCGGCAATCCTGCGCGATCCGCTGGCACCGCAACTGGACGCGCTGCTGGCCGCCGGCCAGCTGAAATGGGTGCGTCCGACGAACTGAGCGGGCGCCTTCGATCGTTGCGCCGGCGCTTCGGGCGAAGCCCTGCCCGCCGCGCTCGAGCACCCCGCGCCGTCATTCCCGCGAAAGCGGGAATCCGCCGGGATTTCCGCCACGCAACCCGCCCCGGGTCGCCTCGATGCGCTCGCGCACCAGCGCGGCCACGCGTGCGGTTTCGCGCAGCGGGCGTTGCGCGGCGGTGCCCGGAGCGTCGAGGTCGTGCAGCAGGCCGGCATCGCGCAGGGTCTGGTGGAAGCGCGCGATCTTCGGCGGCAGCGGTGCGCGGATGAAGGTGAGCACCGGGCAGCCGACGGCGCAGGCTTCGGACAACATGTTCACCGAATCGGGCGTGACCACCAGCCGGTCGGCCCAGCCGAGCACGCCGGGGTAGGGATTGCGGCCGTCGTCGCGGCCAGCCCAGAGCAGGCCCGGCACCTCGGCCAGCAGCGGCCGCAGCGATTCGATCAGTGCCGCCGGCGTGCGCCGCGAGCCGAGCACCAGCAGGCTGCCGCCTTCGGCGCGCTGGCGCGCCAGCAGCTGCCGGATCAGCGCGCTGGCGTAGTCGGCGTCCAGTGCAATGCCGCGGCGCGGCCCGCCCAGCAGCACGCCCACGCGGGGCCGCGGCAAGGCCTCGAACTGCGGGCAGGCGTCGCGACCGTCGGCCAGCCATTCGTCGTCGACGGTGTTGAGCGAGCCCAGCGTGGTCAGCACATTGGCGCCGTGCAGCTCATCGTGGCGCGGCACCACCACGGTGTCCCACAGCGTCGGCTCGATGCGCGGGTCGAGGATCTGCACGGTGTGGCAACGGCCCTCGCCGAGCGGCCGCAGCATACGGGTGAACAACGCGGCCGCGCGGCCACAGCCGATTGCGACTGCCGGCCAGGGCGGCGCAAACCACGCCCGCTGGCTGGCCGGCAGGGCGAGGCGTCCGCCCGCGATCAGGCGCGGCGCCAGCCATGACCATGGCGCGCGCGGCTCCAGCAGCAAATGGCGGCGCGGCAGTTGCAGATGCTCGGCCAGCGCCAGCGCCTGGCGCTGGTTGCCGGCGGCCGAATCGGTGATCACCCAGCACTCGCCGTGCAGCGTCAGCATGGCCGGGTTCGCCGCAGGATTGTTTCCCGAATCAACACGATGCGTTTCTCCGCCGGGCGTCGACCGCCGGCGCCCGGTCTGTACACTGGAATTTCTGGCCAGCGTGCCGGTGCGGCTCTCGCGAAGGATACCGTGCGACAGCCCGAAACAGCCTTTCGTCCTTGCCCCATGGAGTCTTCGCATGTCCCCACTGAAATATCTCTTTCTCGCCGGTCTGCTGGGTGCGGCGGTTTCCGCACAGGCGGCGCCGGTGACCTACCAGCTCGACCCCAACCACACGATGGTGCTGTTCAGCTGGAACCACTTCGGCTACTCCAACCCCACCGCCGACCTCGGTCTGGGCGAGGGCACGATCGTGTTCGACGAGCAGCATCCGGCGCAGTCCAGCGTCGAAGTGACTCTGCCGCTGGCGCGGCTGGATACCCACGTGGCGGCGCTGGACGAGCATCTTAAGAAGGCCGATTTCTTCGATGCGGCCAAGTATCCGGTGGTGACCTTCAAGAGCAGCAAGGTCGAGCCGCTGGGCGACAACAAGTTCAAGGTCACCGGTGCCCTCACCGTGCATGGCGTGACCCGGCCGGTGGTGCTCGACGCCACGCTGAACCGGGTGGGCCCGCATCCGATGGGCAAGGCGCAGTCGATCGGTTTCGATGCCACCGCCACGCTGAAGCGCTCGGAGTTCGGCGTGGGCGCCTATGTGCCCAACGTCAGCGACGAGGTGCACGTGCGCATCACCACCGAAGGTTCGGTGCCGAAGGAAGTCGCGGCGAAGTAATCGTCGCGCCGGTCTGGCGCACTCGCACAAAAAAACCGCGCCGTCATCGGCGCGGTTTTTTTTGTGCCGGCGACCGCTGGTTATTCGGATTTCACGCCGCTGTCCTTCATCGACTCCAGCTTGCCCAGGTCGACGCTGCCCACCGCCGCCTTCAGCTCGTCGATGCTGTCGGCGTTGCCGTTCGCCTTGACCGTGAAGCGCTTGCCGACGATCACGCTGTACTCGCCGGACTTGGACTGGTGGTCCCACTCCTCGTGGATGAGGTTGCCGTTGTCGCTGTAGGTCTTCTCGTAGCCGGTTTCGGTTTCCTTCTCCTCCTCCGGCGCCATCGCGCTGGCCATCGCGATGAAGCCCTTGGCGCCGCCGGTGTCGGTGACTTCCAGCGTGATGTGCTGGTTGTTGTCGCCGCTGTATTCCGCGCTGGCCTCCGACACCTGCATGCCCATCGCGCCGTTGCGCTCGGCCGAGATGCCGGTGCGCTTGAGATTGCCCACGGCAGCGGGCAGGAACGCCTTGATCTGGTCGGGCGCCAGCGCCTCTACCGGGCCGTTGGTGCCGGACATCGCGCCCATCATCTTGCCCATCGCGGCCGACTGCGCCGCGCTGTCGCCGGATTTCTGCGCCGCTTCCAGCTCCTTGCCGGCCTGTTCGGCGCGCTGGCCCATCGCCGCGAGCTTGCCCAGCGCGCTGTTGCCGTCGACAGTGACGGTCTCGCCGTTGCTGCTGGTGACGTGCATGCCGCTCATCGCCGCGCCGCCCAGCGCGCCGACGAAGATCAGGCCCAGGATCAGGCTAACGATCCAGCCCAGCACGATCGCGATGATCACGCTCACCGCGGTGTAGCCGCCGGCCTTTTCCGGCGGGCACTGCATGGTGTGGGGCAGGCCCAGATACAGCAGGTAGATGCTGTAGACACCGCCGGCCAGCACGATCAGCAGGCCCAGCCACGGCACGATCACGCCGATGCCGGCGATCCACCAGGCGGTCCACGCGTAGGCCACCGTCTTCAGTGCCTGGATCAGGTTCGGCTTGGCGCCGAAGGTGCCGGCCAGCGCGTTGATGATCAGCGCCATCACGTAGACCAGTACCAGCGACAGGATGTAGCCCAGGATCATCCGGCCGATGCCCGCGCCGATGCCGGCGCGCACGGTGACGCCGAGGAAGCTGGTGCCGATCAGGCTGCCCTTGATGAACTGCGCGATCACCGGCAGGGCGGCGATGATGGCGATGTAGCCGAGGTACAGGTTGTTGACCGTGGCCGGTTCGGCGGCGGCAACGGGCCACTCGGTCTTGGGTGTGGTCAGGATGTTCTTTGCGCGCGCGATGAGCTTTGCGGAATCCATGGTCTGCTCCCGATCAGATGCCCGAATCCGGCGCGGGGCGCCGGGACGTCGTTGATTTCCCCTTTGGTGCGTCGCACCGCTTGCTGCCGTCGCGCGGCGGAAACCCCTTCCGGCCGCGCCGTGGCGGATGAGCGCCCCGGCAGCAAACGCCAGCCTGCTACCATTTGCAGCCTGCTGTCCAGTCCGGAGTCCGCTGATGTCATCCCCCGCTGTCGCGACCGTGCCCCTGGTGCCGGCAAATGCCGAAAATCGTTACGAAGTGACGCGGCAGGACCTGCCGCTGTCGTGTCCGATGCCGGGCATGGTGCTGTGGAATTCCCATCCGAAGGTCTACCTGCCGATCGTCGATGACGGCGGCGAGTCAACCTGCGCCTACTGTGGCGCGCATTACGTGCTGCGCGACTGATCAGCGGACCCGGTCGGCGGCCGGCCATGGCATTTTTTTTGCTTGTTTTTTGCCATGAAAGCCGCCAGCCCCGAGCTCATGTCCAGCATTGTCGTGCCCGCCAAGCTGCTGACCGTGGTCCAGCTGATCCCCGCGCTGCATTCCGGCGGCGCGGAGCGTTCGGCGCTGGAGATCGCGCGCGCGCTGGTGCAGGCAGGCCATCGCTCGGTGGTGATTTCCGCCGGTGGGCGGTTGGTCGAGCAGTTGCAGGCCGAGGGCAGCGAGCACATCACGCTCGACCTGGGGCGCAAGTCGCTCGCCACCCTGGGCCGCATCGGCCCGCTGCGACGCCTGCTGCGCGAGCTGAAGCCGGACATCGTGCACGCGCGTTCGCGCTTGCCGGCGTGGGTGGGCTGGTGGGCGCTGCGCGGTATTTCCCCGCGACCGCACTTCATCACCACCGTGCATGGCTTCAATTCGCCGGGCCGCTACAGCTCGATCCTGCTGCGCGCCGAGCGCGTGATCGTGGTGTCGCAGACCTTGCGTGACTATGTGCTCAGCCACTATCGCTGGCTGGAGCCGGGCCGGGTGCGGGTGATCCCGCGCGGCATCGACCAGGATGCGTTTCCCTACGGGCACCGGCCGGACGATGCATGGCAGAAGGCGTTCTTCGCGGAGTTCCCTGCGCTCGCCGGTGCGCCGTTGCTGACCATGCCCGCGCGCGGCACGCGGTTGAAGGGCCACCACGACGCGATCGAGTTGCTGGCCGACCTCAAGCGTCGCGGCATCGAGGCGCGCTTGCTGCTGCTGGGCGTGGTCGAGCCCGGCCGCGAGGCCTACGTGGCCGAGCTGCAGGAGCTGATCCGCTTGCGCGGGGTGACCTCGCAGGTGGTGCTGTCGCCGCCGCGCGATGACATCCGCGACATCTACGCGCTGTCGGCGCTGGTGCTGCAGTTGTCGAACAAGCCCGAGACCTTCGGGCGCACGGTGATCGAAGCGCTGTCGCTGTGCCGGCCGGTGCTCGGCTACGCCCATGGCGGCGTCGGCGAATTGCTGGCCGAGCTGTACCCTGCCGGCCGCGTGCCGCTGGGCGATCGCGAGCGGCTGGTCGAACGCGCGGCCGAATTGCTGCGGGTGGCGCCTCCGATCTCGCCGCTGCAGAGCTACCGGCTCAGCGACATGCAGCAATCCACGCTGGCGTTGTACGACGAAGTGAGCCAGCCGCAGGGCTGACGCGCCAGGCGTCGCGGCGCGCCTACAATGCGGGCTGGTTCCCGCCTGGCCCACCCATGACGACCTTCGGCAGTTCACTCAAGGCGGCGCTGCGTTCCCCCCTGCTGCCGTTCTGGCTGGTAATTGCGCTGCTGCCGTTCGGTCGCAGTTCGGAGCTGGGCACGCTGCTGTGCCTGCTCGGCGCGATCATGCTGTTTGCACGCGACCCGGCCGCACTGCGCCAGCACCCCGGCGCGCAGCTGCTGCTGTGGCTGCTGGGAGCGTATGTGGCGGCGGCGTTGTTTTCCGCGCTGGACGCGATTCGTCCCGGCAAGAGCTGGAGCACGGTGGCCGCCACGCTGCGTTACGTTCCGCTGGGCCTGTACGCGTGCTTCGCGATCCGTCGCGAGGCCAAACTGCACGCTTTGTACACGGCGGTCGCCGCGGTGCTGGCGCTGTGGTGTGCGGATGCGTGGGTGCAGGCGTTCACCGGCTGGAGTCTGGGCGGCCATCCCGAAGCTTTTCGGGTCTCGGGCATTTTCGGCGCCGACAACCTGAAACTGGGCCCGAGCCTGGCGGTGCTCTCGCCGTTCGCATTGTGGGCGGCGCGGCAGCGCTGGGGGCGGCCGGGGTTGGTGCTGGCCGCGGTGCTGGTGCTCGGCCCGGTGCTGCTGGCCGGCTCGCGCTCGGCGTGGCTGTGCTACGTGCTGGTGCTGGCGGGTTTCGCCTGGCAGGAGGCGCGCACGCTGTGGCGCTTCTCGTTGTGGTGCGGGGCGGCGGCGCTGCTGCTGGCACTGGCTGGCGTGGTGGCATGGAATACCTCGGCGCGCTTCCATGACCGGATGGCGCGCAGCCTGCTGGTGTTGCAGGGTACCGATCAGTCGGTGGACACCGCGCTCAGCGGCCGGCTCGATATCTGGCAGGTCGGCGTGGCGATGACCGCGGCGCATCCGGTCAACGGCGTGGGCGTGCGCGGATTCCGCTACGCCTATCCGCAGTTCGCGCCGGCCGACGACCACTTCGTGGTGTCGGCCGAAGCGTGCGGCGTCGGCGAAGGCGCCTGCCATCCGCACCAGCTGCTGCTGGAGATCCTCACCAATACCGGCCTGCTCGGGCTGGCGCTGTGGTTGGCCGCGGCGGGTCTGGCGTGGCGGGCATGGCGGCGGGTGGGCGCGGCGGCGCGCGCACGCGCGTTCCCCGCCAGCCTGGCGCTGGGCGTGATGCTGTTTCCGCTGAACTCGCACCTGGCGTTCTACTCGGCCTGGTGGGGGCTGCTGTTCGCCTGGCTGCTCGGGCTGTGGTGCGCCAGTTTGTTCGTTGCCGGCATCCCTGCCGGCAACGAAGAGCCCGGCATCCGTGCGGGACTCCTCAACGCAGAACCCCCTCAGGGGACGCCCGATGGGGCGTGAGCCGCTGTCGGTGGTGGTGACCACGTTCAACAGCGCCGGCACGCTCGACGCCTGCCTGCGCGGGGTGAGCTGGGCCGACGAGATCGTGGTGCTGGACTCGGGCTCGAGCGATGCCACCACGGCGATCGCCGCGCACTACGGTGCGCGCATCCACGCGCAGCCGTTCGCCGGCTACAGCGCCCAGAAGCAGGCGGCGATCGACCTGGCCAGCCATCGCTGGGTGCTCCTGCTGGACTCGGATGAATCGCTGGATGCGGATGCCGCCGCATGCCTGCAGCAGGCGCTGTGCGAGCCGGCCCATGCGGGTTACCAGTTGTGGCGGCGCGAGTGGCAGTTCTGGCGCTGGCAGTCGCGGCGCGGCCGGCTCAACCACTACGTGCGCCTGTTCGACCGGCAACGTGCGCGCATGAGCGGCCACGAGGTGCACGAGGAAGTGCAGGTGGACGGCCCGGTGGGCGTGCTCGACGCGGTCATCGATCACCATGGCGAGCCCGACATCGCCGGCCGCGTGGCCAAGGCGAACCGCTACTCCAGCCTGCAACAGGCCGATCTGGCCGGGCGACGGGTGAGCTGGCTGCGCTTGCGCATGGTGGCGTATCCGACGGTGGCGTTTCTTCGTTATTACGTGCTGCGTGGACACTGGCGCTCCGGCTGGGCCGGCTTCATCGCCGCGCGCATCCACGCGTTCTACGCGTTTCTGAAGTACGCCAAGCTGTACGAGCAGCGGCGGCCGCGGGGCTGATCCGGCCAGCTCGATCGCCGCTCGGGACGCAGGCATGCGGCTGTACCTGGTCGAGCGCCGCCGGGCATCCGGCTGCCGAACGGATCAGTAGATGGCGGCGGCGCCCGGCGGGCGGGTCTTGAAGCGCTTGTGCACCCACAGGTACTGCTCCGGCGCCTCGCGCACCATCTGCTCGATGCAGGCGTTGACGCGGGCGGTGTCCTCGAGCACGTCCGCGCCGGGGAAATCCTCCAGCGGCGCACCCAGGCGCAGGACGTAACCCGACCCGTCGGGCAGGCGGCGGTGGAAGAACGGGATGACCACCGCGCCGGACAGCCGCGCCAGGTGGTGGGTGGCGGTGATGGTCGCCGCCGGCACGCCGAAGAACGGCACGAACACGGTGTCCTTGCTGCGCATGTCCTGGTCCGGCGCGTACCACAGCGTGCCGCCGGCGCGCAGGTACTTCACCGTACCGCGGATGTCGTCCTTGTCGAACATCGCCGCGGCGTAGCGCAGCCGCGCGCGCAGCACCACCCATTCGAACACGGTCGAATCCATGCGCCGGTACATGCCGGCAATGCGGATGCGCTGCGACACCAGCCGCGCGCACAGCTCCAGGTGCGAGAAGTGGCCGCCGACCAGCAGCACGCCCTTGCCGCGCGCGCGCGCCGCCTCCAGGTGTTCCAGCCCCTCGATGGCGGTCGGCAGCGCGGCCATGCGCCGGTCGCTGCCCAGCCAGCCGAGCGCGAACTCCACCAGCATCATGCCGATGTCGCGCAGGTTGGCGTCGACCAGTGTCGCGCGCTGCGCGGGATCGAGCGCGGGGAAACACAGCGCGATGTTGGCGGCCGCGATGCGCCGTCGCGCCGACGGAATGCGCGCCACCAGCGCGCCGAGTCGGCGCCCCAGCCACGGCAGTGTCGCCTGTGGCAGATGCGCGATCAGCCACACCGCCGCCACCCCCAGCCATGCCGGCCAGTGGCGGGGAGAGAGCAGCGATCGGGTGAATTCGGGGCGGGGCATGCCGGGCATCGTCGGCATTGTACCGGGCCATCCGCGCGCGAACCTGCTTCAGGCGCTGTCGCTATACTCGCGCGTTGATTGCAAGGATCGGCCGTTGCGCTTCCTGTACACCCTCGCGATGTTCCTGGTCACGCCGGTGCTGGTGCTGCGCCTGCTGGTGCGGGGCTTGCGCTCGCCGCCGCACCACCACCGGCGCTGGCTGGAGCGCTTCGGCTCGTTCGACGCGCCCGGCTTCAGCGGCAGCCTGTGGATTCACGCGGTATCGGTGGGCGAGGTCAACGCCGCCGAGCCGCTGGTCAAGGCACTGCAGCGCAGCTACGCCCACGCGCCGCTGGTGGTCAGCACGGTCACCCCCACCGGCGCCGCGCGCGTGCAGCAGCTGTTCGGCGACAGCGTGTTCCACGTGTACCTGCCCTACGACCTGCCGTTCGCGGTGCGCCGCTTCATGAAGCGCGTGCGGCCGCGTCTGGCGGTGATCGTGGAAACCGAGATCTGGCCCAACCTCTACTTCGCCTGCCGCCGCCGCGGCATCCCGCTGATGATCGTCAATGCACGATTGTCCGAGCGCTCGATGCGCGGCTACAAGCCGCTGCGTCCGCTGATAGCCTCGGCGCTGCGCTGCGTGAGCGTGATCGCCGCACAGTCGCGCACCGATGCCGCGCGCTATCGCCTCCTGGGCGCCGATTCGCAGTCGGTGCTGGTCAGCGGCAACATGAAGTTCGACGTGCCGATCCCGGACGGCGCGGTGGCGGCCGGCGCCGCGATGCGCGCGCACTGGGGGCCCCGGCGGCCGGTGTGGATGGCGGCCAGCACGCACGACGGCGAGGAACTGGCGGTGCTGGAGGCGCATCTGAAAGTGCTGCAGCGCCTGCCCGATGCGCTGCTGCTGCTGGCGCCGCGCCACCCCGAGCGTTTCCGGCTGGTGGAGCACACCGTGCGCAGCCTCGGTTTCACGGTCGCCACGCGCAGCCTGGAAGGCGTGCCGGCGACCGCGCATCAGGTCTTCGTGATCGACGCCATGGGGCAATTGATCCCGTTCTTCGCGGCTTCGGACCTGGCCTTCATCGGCGGCAGCCTGGTGCCGGTCGGCGGCCACAACGTGCTGGAGCCGGCGGCGCTCTCGGTGCCGGTGCTGGTGGGGCCGCACACCTTCAATTCGGAAGAGATCATCCGCAGCCTGATCGAGGACGGCGGCGCCGAGCGCGTGGCTGCCGCCGAGCAACTCGGCCCGCACGTGCTGCGGCTGCTGCTCGACGCGCCGCGCCGCGGGCAGATGGGCGAGGCGGCGCGACAGGTATTCGAGCGCGAGCGCGGGGCAGTGCAGCGCGTCATGCAGCTGGTCGACGCGCTGCTGCAGGAGTAGGCGGTCAGCGCCTCACTGCAGCAGAGCGTTGATGCCCTGGATGTCCTTGAAGTCGGCCGTGCCGGCGGCCTGCTGCAACAGCAGCTTGTTCAGGATGAACTGGTGGCGCGCCTGCGAATAGGCGCTTTCGGACTGGGTCAGGGTCTGGATCGCCAGCAGCACGTCGGTGAAGGTCTGCGTGCCGACCTCGAAGCCCGCACGGGTGGCTTCCAGCGCCTTCTGGCCGGACTCCACCGAGGCCTTGCCCGACTCCACCTGCGAAATGCCGGCGAGCACCGAGCGGTAGTAGTTGAGCGTGTTCTGGATCACCTGGCGGCGCTGCAGTTCCAGTGCGTCGTTGGCGGCATCGCGCTGGTAGATCGACTGGCGCACGCGCGACTGGGTGTAACCGCCGGAAAAGATCGGCACGTTCAGGGTCAGCCCGATGGTGGTCGAGGCCGGCCGCTCCGAACCGATGCGGGCGGGGTCCTGGTACCAGCTGCTGCTCTTGCCGTAGTTCACGCTGGCGCTGATCGTGGGCAGGTGGCCCGAGCGTGCCGCGGTGATGTTGTGCTCGGCGGTCCGCACGTTGTCCTGCTGCGCCTGCAAGGTCGGGTTGTTCTCCAGCGCCTGCTTCACCCAGGCCTGCGGATCGCTCGGCGCGGGCGCGTCCATCGGCAGGTCGTCGCGCAGCTTCTTGAGTTCGCCCACCGGCTTGCCGGTGATGACGCGCAAGGCTTCGCGGTCGTTGTCGAGCGTGTTCTGCGCCGCGATGGTCTGGGTCTTGGCGTTCTCGTAATAGGCCTTGGCCTGGTACACGTTGGTGATCGCCGACAGACCCACCTTGTACTGCTGGTCGGCCTGGTCGTACTGGCGCTTGAACGCGTCCTCGTTGGCCTTGGCGAAGGTCAGCTGATCCTCGTCGTTGAGCACGGTGAAGTACGCCGCGGTGACGCGCACCAGCAGGTCCTGCGCTGCGGCCTGGTAGGTCGCGTCCTGCGCATCCTTGGCGGAGTGCGCGGCCTTGAGGTTGGCGTACTTGCTGAAGTCGAAAACGGTCTGGGTCAGCGTGGCATTGAGGCTGCGCGTGCGCAGGTGGCCGCCGTCGGAGGCGGTGCCGTTGGACGCCAGCGGGCCGGTACAGGTGTAGTTGCCGCTGCCGGCGGCGATGCCGCTGCACAGGAAGCTGTTGGCGCCGGTACCGAAGTCCAGGCTGTTGCTGCCCTGGCCGCCGTTGGCCTGTTGCAGGGTGAGCGAACCGTCGATCTGCGGCAGCAGCCCGGCACGCGCCTGCGGCACGCCTTCGCCGGTGGCCAGCCGCGTCGCGTCGGCCTGGGCCAGTACCGGGTCATTGGCGCGCGCGTCGCGATAGGCATCGAGCAGATCCTCGCCATGGCTGGGCAGCGAGACGGCGGCCAGCGCCAGGGCCAGGGTGAGCAGCTTCAATTGCATGGAATGCCTCGTGTCGATCGGGGACGTCGGGGAGGGGGTCTACAGAACGAATCGCGGCGCCGGCTCGGCATGCACCAGATATGGCAGGTCGGTCTCGAACAGGCCTTGCGCGCGCAGTTCGCCGGTCGCTTCGAGAACCAGCAGGTTGGCGCGCTGCACCGGCGACTGTCCGCTCACCACGAACGCGCGGCCACCGGGCTTGAGCCACGCGCGCCAGCGCGACGGAACTTCCGCCACGGCGCCGGTGACCACCAGCACGTCGAACAAGCCATCCGGCTGCCACGCGCGCACCGCCTCGCCGGTGACCAGGCTGGCATTGCCGATGCCGGCGTGACGCAGCCGCTCGCTCGCGGCGGCGGTGAAATCGGCATGGATGTCCACGCTGACCAGTTGTGCCGACAGGGTGGCGAGGCACGCGCTGAGATAGCCCGAGCCGGTGCCGATTTCCAGCACGCGGTCGGTGGCCTGCACGTCCAGCGCCTGCAACACGCGGCCCTCGACCACCGGCTTCATCATCACCTCGCCATGGCCCAGCGGCAGGCACAGATCGGCGAAGGCCAACTGCCGGTGTTCGGCGGCGACGAAATCCTCGCGGCGCACGCGGCTGATGACGTCGAGCACGCGGCCGTCGAGTACCTCCCACGGACGCACCTGGTTCTCCACCATGTTCGTGCGTGCCTGTTCGAAATTCATCGCCATCTGTGCATGCCTGCGCTGTCCCGGAAGAACCCGGAAGGATAAGCTCTGCCACCTGCCGCGACAATGGCGGCGCCGCTTGACACCTAGCCTGACGGCTGCGCCACGGTGCACGAAGTGCCGGAAGTCATCGGCGCTGCGTGACGTCCGTCACCCCGCCGTGCGCATCGGATCGACCGCCGCCCATGGCCGGATTGCCGCCGCGTGGCAAATAAATAAACCGAAGCGTATACTAAAGGCCGATCATTTGTATTTGAAGGTGGAGGACATGAGTACCAGCGCGCCCATCAGAGCCCAGGGACCCGGTCGCCCGAAGGACATGGAGAAGCGTGCGGCCATCCTGGCAGCGGCCAAGGCGTTGTTCATCAGCAACGCTTTCAGTGGCACCAGCATGGATGCCATCGCCGCCGACGCCGGCGTGTCCAAACTCACCGTCTACAGCCATTTCGGCGACAAGGACAACCTGTTCCGCGAAGTCATCCGCTCGCGCATCCAGGACCTGCTGCCGGAGGAAACCTACCGCTTCGACCCGCAGGCGGACATCCGCGAGACCCTGCTGCGGGTGGCGCTGACCCATGCCCACCTGGACTGCAACGCCGAAACCGTGGGCACCTTCCGCGCCATCCTCAGCGACTGCCGCCAGGGCAACCCGCGCTACGGCAAGCTGATCTGGGAGGAAGGCGCCACGCGCACCCATGGCCTGATGGAACGCCTGCTGCAGCAGGCGGTTGACGCCGGCAAGCTCGACATCGACGACGTGCGCCGGGCCAGCATGCAGTTCCTCACCCTGATCAAGGGCAACCTGATGATGCGGCAGATGTTCGGCTGCACGAATTGCCCGGAAAGCTACCTGCAGGAAATCGAGACGACCGCGCGCGCGGGCGTGGACACCTTCCTGCGCGCCTTCCTGCCGCGCTGACCACGCCAAGTTCTTCACCCGGCTTTCTCGGGCCGGTGCCCATGCTCTGCCGATATCCGTGCGCCGGAAAGCTCATCGCAGCCGGCGCCACCCGTCCGCAGGAGCAAGCCATGGCCAAGACCAAGCCGTTCGTCAGCGACATCGAGAACATCCGCAAACGCGCCCGCCAGGACATCGACAAGGGCGCGATGACCGCCGGCTACAAGGCCGACCGCGCCACCGTGGTGACCCTGCTCAATCACGCCCTGGCCACCGAGATCGTCTGCGTGCTGCGCTACAAGTACCACTACTACATGGCCTCGGGCATCCACTCGCAGGCGATCAAGGAAGAGTTCCTGCAGCACGCCAACGAGGAACAGGGACACGCCGACCTGCTCGCCGAGCGCATCACCCAGCTCGACGGCAAACCGAACCTGTCGCCCGAGGGCCTGCTCACGCGCAGCCACTCCGACTACGTCGAAGGCGAGGACATCGTCGACATGATCAAGGAGGACCTGGTCGCCGAGCGCATCGCCATCGACAGCTACCGCGAGATGATCGACTACGTGGGCACCGCCGACCCCACCACCCGCCGTGTGCTGGAAAGCATCCTGGCGATGGAGGAAGAGCACGCCGAGGACATGAACACCTTGCTGGAGCAGCTCGGCAAGAAGGGCGAGCCTGCCAAGCCGGCACCCTCGACCAGGGCCAGCGGCGGGAAAGCGGTGGTCCGCAAGCGCCGCTGATGGCACCGTCGATCGGGCGGCCTACCAGCCGGCCAGCACCAGCTTGCCGATGCTGCTGCCCGATTCCAGCCGGCGATGTGCCTCGCGCAGATTCGCCGCGTTGATCGGGTTCAGCGTCTCGCGCCGGATGCCCCTCAACTCGCCGGCATCCACCCGCTCTGCCACGCGGGCGAGAATGCGCCCCTGCTCGGCCATGTCCGCCGTGTGGAAGCGCGCGCGGGCGAACATGAACTCCCAGTGGATGCCGATGCATTTGGCCTTGTACGGATCGCCGATGCGCAGCGCGCCATGCGGTTCCACGATCAGGCCGACGTGGCCTTGCGGCGCCAGCAGCGCGCCGAGTTCGTCCCAGTAGGCATCCGTGTCGGCGAGATTGAGTGCGGCGTCGACGGTCGCGAAACCCAGCGCGGCGAGTTGTGGCGCCAGCGGCTGTCGATGGTTCACCACGTGCTGCGCGCCCATCGCGCGGCACCAGTCGGTACTGTCGGCACGCGAGGCGGTGGCGATCACGGTGAACCCCGCGCGCCGCGCCAGCTGGATCGCGATCGAGCCGACGCCGCCGGCGCCGCCAATGACCAGCAACGACTGGCCCTCGCCGCCGTGCTCGCTGTCGAACGGCATGCGCTGGAACAGCAACTCCCACGCGGTGATCGCCACCAGCGGCAGCGCCGCGGCGTCGGCGAAATCCAGGCTGTGCGGCATCGCCGCGGCCAACTGCGCGTCCACCAACTGGAACTGCGCATTGCTGCCCGGCCGGGTGACGTCGCCCGCGTAATACACGCGATCGCCCGGCTTGAAACCTGCCACCGCGCTGCCAACGGCTTCCACCGTGCCGGCGGCGTCGTAGCCCAGCACTTTCGGTTGTGCTTCCACGTGTGGCTTCGGTGCGCGCAGCTTGGTATCGACCGGATTCACCGACACGGCCTCGACGCGCATCAGCAGGTCGCGCCCGCCCGGCGCGGGTGTGGGCAGTTCCACGTCGAACAGCGATTGCGGATCGTCGATCGGCAGGTAGCGGGTGAGGGCGACGGCTTTCATGTGGATGTCTCCGGGGCGGCGGGTAAACATCGGTGAGCGAACGCGCTGCGCGATGCGCCGTCGGGCGATGGCAAGCATACGGCGATGGCACGGCCTCGCGGCAAAGCCTGTGCGGCGGAACCTCGCCGCCGCGAGCGAGATGCGCCCGACAGCGCCGGGGTGGTCGCGTTGTAAGCTGCGGACTCCGCTCGCCACCTCCGCAGGAGCCGTCCGATGCTGACCCCTGACACTTCCCCCGCGCCGCGCCGCGGCCTGCGCCGGGCGATCCTGGCCGTGGTCGCCGTGCTGGTGCTGCTGATCGCGGCGTCGATGTGGTGGTGGGATACCGAGCCGGCGCTGTTCGATCCGGTGGCGGCCACCCAGGCCCGGATGCAGGAATTGAAGCGGCCGGTGAGTACCGGCGCCACCACCACGGTCACCCTGATCGCCTCGGTGCGCACCCTGCTCGACAAGCGCGGCGGCTACCTCAGCAACGACAAGCTGCCGCCGGGCGTACTGCTGGACAACATCCCCAACTGGGAATTCGGCTCGCTGACCGCCTCGCGCGACCTGGTGCGCGCGCTGCGCAACGACTTCAGCCGCTCGCAGACGCAGTCGACCGAGGACAAGGACCTGGCCGAGGCCGACCCGCTGCTCAACAGCCCGAACGACCGCTGGCTGCTGCCCAGCTCGGAAAGCCAGTACCGCAAGGCGATCAAGCATCTGGACGGCTATCTGGCGCGGCTCGGCGATGCCGACGACAGCAATGCGCACTTCTACGCGCGCGCCGACAACCTGGCCGATTACCTGCAGCTGGCTTCGTCGCGGCTGGGCTCGTTGTCGCAGCGGCTGTCGGCCAGCGTGGGCCAGATCCGCATCGGCGACGTGGACGCCTCCGATCCGGCCAGCGCGTCCACCGCGGCCGCACCCGGCGGCGGCCGGCTGGTCAAGACCCCGTGGACGCAGATCGACGACAACTTCTACGAAGCACGCGGCTACACCTGGACGCTGCTGGAACAGCTCAAGGCGATCCAGCGCGATTTCGGCCCGATCCTGCGCTCCAAGCACGCCGACGTGAGCCTGGAACAGGTGATCCGCGAGCTGGAGGAGGCGCAGCGCCCGCTGCACAGTCCGATGGTGCTGAACGGTTCGCCGTTCGGTTTCTTCGCCAACCATTCGCTGGTGATGGCGAACTACGTGTCGCGCGCCAATGCGGCGCTGATCGACCTGCGCGAGTTGCTCAAGCGCGGCTGATGCGGCCCCAACGCAAGAGCCCCGCACGGGCGGGGCTCTTGCATTGCATCGCCTTCGGGCTCAGGCCTTGGAGCCGTGCTCGGCCTTGTAGCGGGCGATGCCGGCCAGGATTTCGGCCTTGGCCTCTTCGGCGCCGACCCAGCCCTCGACCTTGACCCACTTGCCCTGCTCCAGATCCTTGTAATGTTCGAAGAAGTGGCCGATGCGCTGCAGCCAGTGCGGCGAGACGCCCTTCATGTCGTTGATGTGGGCGTAGCCCGGGAACACCTTGGGCGAGGGAATCACCACCAGCTTCTCGTCGGCGCCGGCCTCGTCGGTCATCTGCAGCATGCCGACCGGGTGGCAGCGGATCACCGAGCCCACGGCCAGTGACAACGGCAGGATCACCACCGCGTCCAGCGGGTCGCCGTCGCCGCCCAGGGTGCCCGGCACGTAGCCGTAGTTGCACGGGTAGCGCATCGGCGTGGACAGGATGCGGTCGACGAAGATCGCGCCCGATTCCTTGTCCACCTCGTACTTGACCGGCTCGGCATCCTTGGGGATCTCGATGATGACGTTGATTTCGTTTGGCACGTCGCGACCGGCGGGGACAAGATGCAGACCCATGGGAATCCTCAAGCGGGGGAAAAACAGTCCGCTAGGATACGCCAAACGCTGCTGCATCGCAGCACCGCTTGTCAGCCGCGACCGCCCTGGCGGTAGGGCCGCTCGCGCAGCCACTTGGTGGCGATCCATTTTTCACCGCAGATCACCGGCAGGCCGGCGTGCAGCGAGCGGGGGTCGCCGCCTTCGTAGGCGAAATAGACGGCCGAACCGCGGCGCGCGGTGACGGTCAGGCCCAGCTCGGGGAAGGCGGTGCCGCCGCCCAGTTCGGGCGTGTTGAGGTACATCACCACGCTGGCGATGCGCTGGCCACCGGAACGGGTGATGGCGTCGTAGCCGGGCAAGGCAGGGTCGAACCAGTCGAAATGCGGCTCGTACTCCTGGCCCGGGCGGTAATGCAGGATCTGCAGCCCTTCGCCGTGGTTGACCGGCAGGCCGAGCAGGCCGGCCAGGCGCTGCTCGATGCGCGCGATCAGCGGCCGTTCGCCGATGGAAAAGAACATGCCTTCGCTGGTGCGGCGCTGGTCCACCTGCTGTTTGCCGTCGTCGTCGACGGTCAGCGCGCGCGCCAGCCGCGGCCGCGCCAGCTCGATCAGTTCGGCGCATTCGGCGTCGTCCAGGATGTTTTCCAGCACGCGCAGCGGCGGTTCGTCGACGCTCAGCGACACGCCGATGGCGTGGCCGTCGACGCAGACCGCCGGCGCCTCCGGGTGTCTGGTGCGCAGGCCGCGCGGTGCGGGCGAAGTGGTACCGGCGTTGAGCGCGGCCAGCGGCAGCTTCAGCACTTCGGCGACGATGCTGCGGCTCTGGCGCGGGTCGTAGCCGTTGTCCTTCATCAGCTTGAGCACGTCCGGCACGCCGTGGCCGGCCCGTGTGGTGGCGAGGATCCACTCGCGCAATTCATGGCTGATGGCGGTGCGTGACGGCATGGGGGAAAGGCTTGCGATCGGCGTGTCAGCATACTTCAGCGACCACTTTCGCCGCACGCCCGCGCGAGCGTGCGGCGGTCACCGCTACTTCAGCTGATCCCACAGGAAGTCGTAGGCCATCGCGTGCATGTGGGCGGACTGCTGGTTGTCCGCGCCGGCGCCGTGGCCGCCTTCGAGGTTCTCGTAGAACCACACGTCGGGGTGGCCTTGCGCCTGCATCTTCGCGGCCATCTTGCGCGCCTGCACCGGACCCACGCGGTCGTCGCTGGTGGCGGTGTAGAACAGCACCGGCGGATAGTGGCCGTCTTTTTTCACGTTCTGGTACGGCGAGAAGGTCTTGATGAAGTTCCAGTCGGCGGTGTCCGGGTTGCCGTATTCGGCCATCCACGACGCGCCGGCGGAGAGGTGCGAATAGCGCTTCATGTCCAGCAGCGGCACTTCGCAGGCGATCGCGCCGAACAACTGCGGATACATGGTGAGCATGTTGCCCATCAGCAGGCCACCGTTGCTGCCGCCTTCGGCGCCCAGGTGCCCGGGCGAGGTGACGCCGCGCTTGATCAGGTCCTGCGCGACGGCGGCGAAATCCTCGTACGCGCGCGGGCGGTTCGCCTTCAGCGCCGCCTTGTGCCAGCGCGGGCCGTACTCGCCGCCGCCGCGGATGTTGGCTACCACGTAGACGCCGCCGCGATCGAGCCAGGCGCGGCCGATGCTGCCGCTGTAGTGCGGCAGCAGCGACACTTCGAAGCCGCCGTAGCCGTACAGCAGGGTGCGGTTGGCGCCATCCAGCTTGATGCCCTTGGGCGCGATCTCGAAATACGGTACGCGGGTGCCGTCCTTCGAGGTCACGAAGTGCTGGCTGACGGTGAACTTCGACGCGTCGAAGAACGCCGGCTCCTGCTTGATCGTCTCCGCCGGCGTGCTGCCCAGCACGCCGCGTTCGAGCGATGCGGGGGTGAGGAAGCCGGCCACGTCGAGCCAGTACTCGTCGCTGTGGTCGGGGTCGGTGTCGACCACGCTGACCGTGCTGAGCGCCGGTGCACCCGGCAGCACCTCGGGATGCCAGCCGTCGTCGGCGCCCGCCATCCGCGGCGGAGTGAGCACTTCCAGCCGACTCTTGACGTCATCCAGCACGTCGAGGATCAGGTGGTTGCGGGTCCAGGCGTAGCTGGACAGCGCGGTGTGCTCGTCGGGCTTGAACAGCACGGTGAACTCGCGCTTGCCGGCGATGAAGTCGTCGAAGCGGATGGCCAGCAGCGCTCCTGAGGGATAGGTGGCGCCGCCGACTGTCCATGGTGAGCGCGTCTGCACCAGCAGCCATTCGCGGTGGGCGTTGGCATCGGCGTCGGTGGGCACGTCGAGGCGTGTCAGTTTGCCGCCGTGGCGCAGGAACAGCTCGCTGTGGAAGAAATCCTTGGCCACCGACACGAAGTCGCGCTCGTAACCCGGCGTGCGGTCGTGGAACGCACTGACCGCGAGGTCGTCGTGCTTGCCCTCGTGCACGGTCGCGGCGGCCGACAGCGGCGTGCCGCGCTTCCACTCCTTGACGATGCGCGGATAGCTGGAGGCGGTCATCGAACCGGGGCCGAAGTCGGTGCCCACGTAAATGGTGTCCTCGTCGATCCAGCCGACATCGCTCTTGGCCACCGGCAGCTCGAAGCCGCCCTTCACGAAGGCCTTCTTCGGGATGCTGAACTCGCGCACCGCCACTGCGTCGCCGCCGTCGGGCGACAGCGACACCAGGCAGCGCTCGAACGCCGGCTTGAGGCATTGCACGCCCTTGAACACCCAGCGCTTGCCCTCGGCCTTGTTCAGCGCGTCGATGTCCAGCAACACCTCCCATTTCGGCTCGGCCTTGCGGTATTCGGCCAGGGTGGTGCGGCGCCAGACGCCGCGCGGGTGGGTCTTGTCGCGCCAGAAGTTGTACAGCTCGCCGCCCATGCGGTTGACGTAGGGAATGCGTGCGTCCGAGTCGAGTACCTGCAGGATCGCGTCGCGTGTCTTGTCGAAGCTGGCGTCGCTGGCGAAGCGCGCCTGCGTGCGTGCGTTCTCCTGTTTCACCCATTCCATCGAGCGGGTGCCGTGGATGTCTTCGAGCCACAGCCAGGGATCGTTGGTGGCGGCCTGGTCGGCAGGGGTTTTCGCGGGTGGGGTATCGCTGGCGTCGGCAGGATTCATGCCCGCCAGTGTGACGCCGAGTGCCAGGGTGAGCCAGACCAGTCGCATGAGGTTTCTCCTTTGGGGGCGAGCGCGGAATTGCCGGCGATCGAGCGGATCCCATGCGGCCGCTGGCCGCAGGGCGCCGCTGGCGGCGAACGAAAATCCCGCCGCAGCGGGATTTTCGTCGAGCCGGATGGGATGGCTTCGGTTACAGCAGCGGGATCATCAGCAGCGCCACGATGTTGATGATCTTGATCAGCGGGTTCACCGCCGGGCCGGCGGTGTCCTTGTAAGGGTCGCCCACGGTGTCGCCGGTGACCGCGGCCTTGTGCGCCTCGGAGCCCTTGCCGCCGTGGTGGCCGTCCTCGATGTACTTCTTGGCGTTGTCCCAGGCGCCGCCGCCGGTGGTCATCGAGATCGCCACGAACAGGCCGGTGACGATGGTGCCGATCAGCACGCCGCCCAGCGCCTTCGGGCCCAGCAGCAGGCCGACCACGATCGGCACGGCGACCGGCAGCAGCGACGGCACGATCATCTCGCGGATCGCCGACTTGGTCAGCATGTCCACCGCGCGCGAGTATTCCGGCTTGCCGGTGCCCTGCATGATGCCGGGGATGTCGCGGAACTGGCGGCGCACTTCCTCCACCACGGCGCCGGCGGCGCGGCCGACCGCCTCCATCGCCATCGCGCCGAACAGGTACGGGATCAGGCCGCCGATCAGCAGGCCGATGATCACCATGTGGTCGGACAGGTCGAAGGTCAGCGGGGAATACGCCGTGCCCGCGGCCAATGCCTTGGCCTGGGCGGCGACGTCGAGGTTGTGCGTGTAGTCGGCGAACAGCACCAACGCGGCCAGCGCGGCCGAGCCGATCGCATAGCCCTTGGTCACCGCCTTGGTGGTGTTGCCCACCGCGTCCAGCGGGTCGGTGACGCCGCGCACTTCCGGCGGCAGGTCGGCCATCTCGGCGATGCCGCCGGCGTTGTCGGTGATCGGGCCGTAGGCGTCCAGCGCCACGATCATGCCGGCCATCGACAGCATGGCGGTGGCGGCGATCGCGATGCCGTACAGGCCGCCCTGGCTGTAGGCACCCCAGATCGCCGCGCAGATCACGATCACCGGCATCGCGGTCGCTTTCATCGACACGCCGAGGCCGGCGATGATGTTGGTGCCGTGGCCGGTGGTCGAGGCCGCCGCGATGTGTTGCACCGGCTTGTACTGCGTGCCGGTGTAGTACTCGGTGATCCACACGATCAGGCCGGTCAGCACCAGCCCGATCAGCGCGCAGTGGAACAACGCGTGGCTGGAAATGACGCTGCCGTCGCCGGCGGCCAGGCCCTGCGGCAGCAGGCTGCCGGTGACGAACCAGAACGCGACCGCCGAGAGCACCGCCGACACGATCACGCCCTTGTACAGCGCGCCCATGATCGAGCCACCGGCCTTCACCCGGACGAAGAAGGTGGCGATGATCGAGGCGATGATCGACACGCCGCCGAGCAGCAGCGGGTACAGCACGGCAGCGAGGTTGTCGGCGAAGGTGAGACCGGCCAGCAGCATGGTGGCGATCACCGTCACCGCGTAGGTCTCGAACAGGTCGGCCGCCATGCCGGCGCAGTCGCCCACGTTGTCGCCCACGTTGTCGGCGATCACCGCCGGGTTGCGCGGGTCGTCCTCGGGGATGCCGGCCTCCACCTTGCCGACCAGGTCGGCGCCGACGTCCGCGCCCTTGGTGAAGATGCCGCCACCCAGGCGCGCGAAGATCGAGATCAGCGAGCTGCCGAAGGCCAGTCCGACCAGCGCGTGCAGCGCGGTCTCGCCGGTGACGCCGAAGTGGCCGAGCACCAGCCAGTAGCCGGCCACGCCGAGCAGGGCCAGGCCAACCACCAGCATGCCGGTGATCGCGCCGCCGCGGAACGCCACGTCCATCGCGGCGCCGAGTCCGCTGCGCGCCGCCTCGGCGGTGCGCACGTTGGCGCGCACCGAGACGTTCATGCCGATGTAGCCGGCCGCCCCGGACAGGATCGCGCCGAGCAGGAAGCCGATCGCGGTCGGCCAGTTGAGGAAGAAACCGATCAGCAGCAGCAACACCACGCCGACCAGGCCGATGGTGGTGTACTGGCGGTTGAGGTAGGCGCGTGCGCCTTCCTGGATGGCCGCGGCGATCTCCTGCATCCGTTCGTTGCCCGGCGATTTCGCCAGGATCCAGCGCGCGGACAGCGCGCCATACAGAACCGCCACCACCGCACACGCAACGACGATCCACCAGCCATACTGCTGCAGCATCGGAGCCTCCCCATGGGTTGTAAGTGGCCGTCCGGAACGGGCGGTCCCGGGGAGTATAGGCAGAGGCGACGGCGCAGGCCGTTGTGCGGCGCAGCGCCGTCCATCAACGAAAAGGGCCGTGCACGGATGCACGGCCCCCGGATCGGTCAGCCTGGTGCGGACTCAGCGCAGGGCGTAGTCCAGGATGATGCCGGTGGCGATCGCGACCAGCAGGTAGTCGTTGTCCGCGCGCACCCAGTGGTAGCCGCGCGGCGGCGGGCGCAGGCGGTAGTAGCGGTAATCGCGCACGACGTAGGTCGGACCGTAGTAGCGGTGGCCGCGTTCCCAGCGATGGTGGCGCACCGGGTAATAGCGCGGGCCGGCGTAGCGGTAATCGCGGTGTCCGTAGCCATAGCGGCGGTCATCATGCCGGCGCCAGTCGCCGTGGCGGCGGTCGTCGTGCCAGCGGCGGTCGTCATGGCGGCGGTCGTGGCCACGGTCGTGACCCCGGTCGTGGCCGTATCGGCCGTGGTCGCCCGGACCGGGGCCGGGAGCGGCCAGCGCGATGCTGCCGGTGCCGAGCAGGGCGAGGGCGATGAGCAGGCGGTGGATGAGTTTCATCTCAAGTCTCCTCCCGTGGAGGGTCGTGGCCGCAACGGCACGGCGATCGACCCGGGCAGGATGGAGCGTAAGAAGCTGCGGCTGAACGCAAGCCTATGCGGGCGCCCCGGTTTTCAGGTGGCGCTCAGCACGGTGGCGCCGGTCACGGAAGCCGTGGAGTTCAGCGCCCGAATGCCGCCAGCTTCTTCGTCACCGCGGTGTTCTTCAGCCGCACGTAGCGCGGCAGGCCATCCTTGCCGTAGGGCAACGGCGCCTCGCCGCGGATCAGCGGGGCGAGGTAGCGGCGGGCGGCGGCGGTGATGCCGAAGCCGTCGCGGCTGATGAAGTTCTTCGGCATCTTCTTCTCGCGGTTGGCGATCTTCGCCAGCGGCGCGGGCGCGATCTTCCAGCGGTACGGCGCGTCGGACGTGCGCACGATCACCGGCATCACCGCGTTCATCCCGGTCAGCGCGTAGTCGACCGCGGCCTTGCCCACGGCGTACGCCTGCTCGGCGTCGACCTGCGAGGCGGCATGCCGCGCCGAGCGCTGCAGGTAGTCGGGCAGCGCCCAGTGGTACTTGTAGCCGAGCTTTTCCTTCACCAGCGCGGCCAGCACCGGCGCCACGCCGCCGAGCTGGCTGTGGCCGAACGCGTCGCGCGTGCCGGCCTCGGCGAGGAACTGGCCGGCCGCGTTGCGCACGCCTTCGGAGGCGACCACGGTGCACCAGCCCACCCGTTCGACGGTGGCTTGCACCTTGGCCAGGAACGCCGCCTCGTCGAACGCGTTCTCGGGGAACAGGATGAGGTGAGGTGCCGCGTCCGCATCGTCGCCGGCGAGGCCCGCCGCCGCGGCGATCCAGCCGGCGTGGCGGCCCATCACTTCGAGGATGAACACCTTGGTCGAGGTCTCGGCCATCGAGGCCACGTCGAGGCTGGCTTCCAGCGTGGAGATCGCGGTGTACTTCGCCACCGAGCCGAAGCCCGGGCAGCAGTCGGTGACGGCGAGGTCGTTGTCCACCGTCTTCGGCACGCCGATGCAGCGGATGTCGTAGCCGAGCGTCTTGCCGATCTGCGAGAGTTTCAGCGCGGTGTCGGCCGAATCGTTGCCGCCGTTGTAGAGGAACCAGCGGATGTCGTGGGCGCGGAACACCTCGATCAGCCGCTCGTATTCGCCGCGGTTGTCCTCCAGCGATTTCAGCTTGTAGCGGCACGAACCGAACGCGCCGCCGGGGGTGTGGCGCAGCGCGGCGATCGCGGCGGCCGATTCCTTCGAGGTGTCGATCAGCTCCTCGCGCAGCGCGCCGAGGATGCCGTTGCGCGCGGCGTACACCTTCACGCCCTTGCCGCGGGCGGCCTCGATCACGCCGGCGGCGGTGGCGTTGATCACCGCGGTGACGCCGCCGGACTGGGCGTACAGCAGGTTGCCGGTGACGGCGGGGGAACGGCGGCTCGGGCTCATGGGATCCTCGATAGGGCAGTGGAAGCGTGGCAACGGTGCCGGCAAATCTTTTTATGCAACAAATACTTGGCCGGATGCGACGAAGGTCGCTGTTTGACGGCACCCGGTGCAGCGGCTAATTTGACGGCAATTTCGTGCATCGGGCGGGCTGCTGCAGCGTGCGGCGACCCGCCGAACTCGTGGAGCATTATGCGACTCGTCCTACTTGGCGCGCCCGGTTCGGGCAAAGGTACGCAGGCGGCCCGGCTGAAAACGGCGCTGGGCGTTCCGCATATCTCGACCGGCGACATGCTGCGCGCCGCCGTCGCCGCGGGCACCGCGATGGGGCTCAAGGCCAAGGCGGTGATGGACGCCGGCCAGCTGGTCTCCGACGACATCCTGCTCGGCATGCTGGAAGAGCGCCTGGCCCAGGCCGACGCGAAGGCCGGCTTCATCCTCGACGGCTACCCGCGCAACCTGGCCCAGGCCGACGCGCTCGACCACCTGCTGGCCAAGCTCGGCCAGCCGCTGGACGCGGTGGTGAAGCTGGAGGTGCCGAACCAGGCGATCATCGGCCGCTGCGAAATCCGCTTCAAGGCGGAGGGCCGCGCCGACGACAACCCGGACACCGTGCGCAAGCGCCTGGCCATCTATGCCGAGCAGACCGCGCCGGTGGCGGATTTCTACGCCGGCCGCGGCAAGCTGCAGGTGGTGGACGGCGTCGGCGAGCTGGCCGAGGTCACCGCGCGGATCGAGCGCGCGCTGCAGAACGAAGCTGCCGCCGCGAACGGCTGAGCGCTTCCCGCTCCGGCGGAGCGGATTTCACGGAGTCGCTCGGCATGCGTCTGCACATACTCGGCATCTGCGGCACCTTCATGGGCGGCGTCGCCGCGCTCGCGCGCGAACTGGGCCACACGGTCGAAGGTTCCGACGCGAACGTCTATCCGCCGATGAGCACCCAGCTGGAGGCGCTCGGCATCGGCCTGATGAGCGGCTACGCCGCCGAACACCTGCAGCCGGCACCCGATCTGGTCGTGGTCGGCAACGCGATGACGCGCGGCAATCCGGCCGTCGAGTACCTGCTCGATGCGCGCCTGCGCTACGTCTCCGGCCCGCAGTGGCTGGGCGAGACGGTGCTGGCCGAGCGCGACGTGCTGGCGGTGGCCGGCACCCACGGCAAGACCACCACCACCAGCCTGCTGGCGCATTTGCTGGAGAGTGCGGGGATGGCGCCGGGGTTTCTGGTCGGTGGCGTGCCGGGGAATTTCGGGGTGTCGGCGAGGCTGGGGAGCACATCGGGACACGCAAGCCCCGGACCCTCATCCGGCGCTGCGCGCCACCTTCTCACCCGCGAGGGGACTCCCCAAGGGTCGCCGGCGGGAGAAGGGAGTGTCGTGCCGCCGGTGGCGGCGCCATTTGTGATTGAAGCGGACGAGTACGACACCGCGTTCTTCGACAAGCGCTCGAAGTTCGTGCACTACCGCCCGCGCATCGCGATCCTCAACAACCTCGAGTACGACCACGCGGACATCTTCCCCGACGTGGCCGCGATCCAGCGCCAGTTCCATCACCTGGTGCGCACCGTGCCGGGCAACGGCCGGCTGATCGTCAATGCGCACGACGAGCGCGTCGCCGAGGTGCTGGCGATGGGCTGCTGGACGCCGGTGGAAACCTTCGGCATCGGCCGCGGCGACTGGCAGGCCACGCTGATCGAGGCGGACGGCTCGGCCTTCGCGGTGCACCGCGGCGGCGAGCGGCTCGGCGAGGTGCGCTGGCCGCTGCTGGGCCAGCACAGCGTGATGAACGCGCTGGCCGCGCTGGCCGCGGCGACGGCCGCCGGCGCCGATCCGCGTGCGCTGCTGCCGGCGTTCGCCAACTTCGAGAGCGTGAAGCGACGGATGGAACTGGTCGGCGAAGTGAATGGCGTGCGCGTGTACGACGACTTTGCCCATCACCCCACCGCGATCGCCACCACCCTGGCCGGGCTGCGCGCGAAGGTCGGCGACGCGCGCATTCTGGTGGCGCTGGAGCCGCGTTCCAACTCGATGCGGCAGGGCGCGCATGCGGAGGCGCTGGCGCCGTCGCTGGCCGACGCCGATGGCGTGTTGATCCTCCAGCGTGCCGAGTTGCCGTGGGACGCCGGTGCGGTGACGGCAGCCCTCGGCGGCCGCGGCGCCGCGGTGCCGACCGTCGACGCGCTGATCGCCGAGTTGGGTCGGCAGGTGCGGCCGGGCGACCAGGTGGTGTTCATGTCCAACGGCGGTTTCGAGGCTGCGCCGCGGCGCTTCGTCGAACGTTTGCGCGGCGCCTGACGCTGCGCGCAGACCGGCGTGGTGGGCACTGGGTACACTCGGCCGATGGCCGTCAAATCCGAGCTGCTCGACATCCCGCTGTTCCCGCTCTCCTCCGTGCTGTTTCCCGGTGGGCGGCTGCACCTGCGCATCTTCGAGCCGCGTTATCTGGATCTGGTGCGCGAATGCTGCCGTGACGGCAGCCCGTTCGGCGTGTGCCTGATCCTGGCCGGGCGCGAGACTGGCGAGCCGGCCGTGCCGGCGGCGATCGGCACGTTGGCGCGCATCAGCGATTTCCAGCGCGACGAGAACGGCCTGCTCGGCATCGTGGCCGAAGGGGGTGCGCGCTTTCGCGTTTCGCGCAGCCGCGCGCGCGCCGATGGCCAGTTGCGCGGCAACGCCGAGCGCTGGCCCGGCGAGCCGGTGCAGGAGGTGCCGGTGGAGTTCGCCCTGCTGCAGAGCATCCTCGAACGACTGATCGAGACGATGGCGCCGCATTGGCGGCATGCCGCACGCAGCGACTACGAAGATGCCAGCTGGCTGGGTTTTCGCCTGGCCGAACTGCTGCCGCTGGACACTGGCGAACAACAGCGCATGCTGGAGTTGACCGATCCGTTGCAGCGCCTGGCCGAGCTGCGCGACATCCTGCCGCGCTTCCAGAAGGCGTGAGCGGCCCGGCTACACTGGACGTTCATCCCATGGAGTCGATTCGCATGAGTTCGCTCGCTGGCAAGACCTTGTTCATCACCGGCGCCTCGCGCGGCATCGGCCTGGCGATTGCGCGCCGGGCCGCACGCGACGGCGCCAACATCGTGATCGCGGCCAAGAGCGCGGTGCCCAATCCCAAGCTGCCCGGCACCATCCACACCGCTGCGGCCGACATCGAAGCGGCGGGCGGTCGTGCGCTGGCGCTGCAGGTGGACATCCGCGAGGAGGCCGAGGTGGTCGCCGCGGCGGCGCGGGCGGCGGAGCATTTCGGCGGCATCGACATCGTGGTCAACAACGCCAGCGCGATCTGGCTGGCCGGCACCGAAGGCACGCCGATGAAGCGCTTCGACCTGATGCACCAGGTCAACACCCGCGGCACCTTCCTGGTCACCCAGGCCTGCCTGCCGTACCTGAAGAAAGCGACCAACCCGCATGTGCTGATGCTGTCGCCGCCGCCCAGCCTCGATCCGAAATGGTTCGCCCCGCATGTCGCCTACACCATCGCCAAGATGGGCATGAGCCTGTGCGTGCTGGGCATGAGCGCCGAGTTCGCCCCGCTCGGCATCGCGGTCAACGCGCTGTGGCCGCGCACGGTAATCGCCACCGCCGCGATTGCGATGATCGACGGCGTCACCGCCGGGCAGTGCCGCCGTCCGGAGATCGTGGCCGATGCCGCCCACGCCATCCTGACCCGGCCGGCCCGCGACTACACCGGCCATTTCGCGATCGACGACGAAGTGCTGCGCGAAACCGGCGTGACCGATTTCGACCAGTACGCCGTCGAGCCCGGCGCCGAGTTGTTGCCGGACCTGTTCCTGGAGCGCTCATGAGCTCGCCCGAACAGGAACTGCTGGACCTCGGCAAGCGTTACTGGCTGCCGGTCTACAAGCCGCGCGAGCTGGTGCTCGATCACGGTCGCGGGTCGCGCGTGTGGGACACGCAGGGCCGCGACTACATCGACTTCGGCGCCGGCATCGCGGTGAACTCGCTGGGACACCAGGACCCGGATCTGCTCGCTGCGCTGGCCACTCAGGCGCACAAGCTGTGGCACGCCAGCAACGTGTTCTACACCGAGCCGCCGCTGCGCCTGGCCGAGGAACTGGTCGTGGCTTCGGGTTTCGCCGAGCGCGTATTCCTGTGCAACTCCGGTGCGGAGGCGAACGAGGCGGCGATCAAGCTGGTGCGCCGCTGGGCGGCTGCGCAGGGGCGCCCGGTGGAGCGACGCATCATCGTCACCTTCAAGGGTTCCTTCCACGGTCGCACGCTGGCCACGGTGACCGCGACGGCGCAGCCGAAATACCAGGCCGGATACGAGCCGTTGCCTGCCGGCTTTCGCTACCTCGACTACAACGACACGGCAGCGCTGGAACTGGCCTTCGAGGCCGACGGCATTGCCGCCGTGATGCTGGAGCCCATCCAGGGCGAAGGCGGTGTGGTGCCGGCGGCGCCGGGTTTCCTCGAACGCGTGCGCGAGCTGTGCGACGAGCACGACGCCTTGCTCGTGCTGGACGAAATCCAGTGCGGCATGGGCCGCACCGGCGAGCTGTTCGCGCACGGCCAGGTCAAGCCGGACGTCGTCACCCTGGCCAAGGCCCTGGGCTGCGGTTTCCCCATCGGCGCCATGCTGGCGGGACCGAAAGTGGCCGACACGATGCAGTACGGGTCGCACGGCACCACCTTCGGCGGCAATCCGATGGCCGCCGCGGTGGCGCGCGTGGCGCTGGCCAAGCTGGCCTCGCCGGCGATCCTTGCCAACGTCGAGCGCCAGGCCAACGATTTGCGCGCGGGCCTGGCCCGGATCAACCAGCAACTGGCACTGTTCGACGAAGTGCGCGGGCGTGGCCTGATGATCGGTGCCGTGCTGGCGGATACGTACAAGGGCAGGGCCGGCGACATCCTCGACCACGCCGCGGCTCGCGGCTTGCTGCTGTTGCAGGCCGGCGCGGACGTGCTGCGCTTCGTGCCGCCGTTGTCCATCACCGACGAGGAACTGGCCGAAGGCCTTTCCCGCCTGCACCACGCGTTGAACGATTTCGTCGCAGGCGGGAAACCCGCGACAGACAGGAGTGGACCATGAAATATCTGCACACCATGGTGCGCGTGCGCGACATCGATGCCTCGCTGCGCTTCTACTGCGAAGGTCTGGGTCTGCGTGAAGTACGCCGCATGGAAAACGCCCAGGGCCAGTTCACCCTGGTATTCCTGGCTGCGCCGGACAGCCCCGAGGCGGAAATCGAGCTGACGTACAACTGGGGTTCCACCGAGGATTACGGCAGCGCGCGCAACTTCGGCCACCTCGCCTTCCGGGTGGCGGACATCTACGCCACCTGCCAGCGGTTGCTGGACATGGGTTACACCATCCATCGCCCGCCGCGCGACGGCCACATGGCGTTCGTGCGTTCGCCCGACCTGGTTTCCGTCGAACTGCTGCAGGAAGGCCACTTGCCTCCGCGCGAACCGTGGGCGTCCATGCCCAACACCGGCAGCTGGTGAATCAGCCGCGCGCGTCGCGCAGGGCGCCGCGTGCAGCCTCCAGCGTATCGGCGATGTCCTGGTCGCTGTGTGCGCTGGACATGAACCCTGCCTCGAAAGCGGAAGGCGCCAGATACACGCCGCGCTTCAGCATGCCGTGGAAAAAGCGATTGAACAGCGCAACGTCGGCGGCCGTGGCCTGCGCGTAGCTGTTCACTCGCCCGGCGCTGAAGAACAGGCCGAACATGCCGCCCACGCGGTTCGTGCTGAACGCCACGCCCTCGCCGTCGGCGACCGATTGCAGGCCGTCGCAGAGCAGACGCGTGCGCGCGGCCAGACGATCATGGAAGCCGGGCGCCTGGATCAGCTCCAGCATCGCCAGGCCCGCGGCCATCGCCACCGGATTGCCGCTGAGCGTGCCGGCCTGGTAGATCGGGCCCGACGGAGCAATCTGTTCCATCAGGTCCCTGCGGCCGCCGTAGGCGCCGACCGGCATGCCGCCGCCGATGATCTTGCCGAACGTGGTCAGGTCCGGCGTGACGCCGTAATGCGCCTGCGCGCCGCCCAGCGCCACCCGGAAACCGGTCATCACCTCGTCGAAGATCAGCACGGCACCATGTCGTGTGCACAGTTCGCGCAGGCCTTGCAGATAACCGTCCACCGGCGGGATGCAGTTCATGTTGCCGGCAACCGGCTCGATGATCAGCCCGGCGATCTCGTCGCCCAGTTCGGCGAACAGCGCCTGCGCGGCAGCGAGGTCGTTGTACGGCAGGGTGAGCGTGAGATCCGCATTTGCCTTCGGCACGCCCGGCGAGGTCGGCACGCCGAAGGTCAGCGCACCGGAGCCGGCCTTGACCAGGAAGCTGTCGCCGTGGCCGTGGTAGCAGCCCTCGAACTTCACGATCTTGCTGCGGCCGGTGGCGCCGCGGGCGAGCCGGATCGCCGACATGGTCGCCTCGGTGCCGGAATTGACCATGCGCACCATCTCGATCGACGGGATCAACCGCGTGATCGTTTCGGCCATCACCACTTCGGCTGCGCACGGCGTGCCGAAGGAAAGGCCGTCACGCACCGCGCGTTCCACCGCCTCGCGCACGGCGGGATGGTTGTGGCCGACGATCATCGGGCCCCACGAGCCGACATAGTCGATGTAGCGCGTCCCTTCGACATCCCACAGATACGCGCCATCGGCGCGGGCGGTAAAGAACGGTTCGCCGCCGACCGACTTGAATGCGCGCACCGGCGAATTCACGCCGCCGGGCAACAACGGAAGGGCGCGCTGGAACAGTTCGTGGTTGGTCGTCATCGGATTCTCAAGGATTGGGCGAGGGAAACAGCCGGGCGAAACGCTGAGCCGCGTCGCGCACGTCGGGCGCAGCGAACAGGGAGGAAATCGAAGCCACGTAATCGGCGCCGGCCTCGATCAGCAAGGCAGCATTGTCCGGCGTGATGCCGCCGATCGCCACCCGTGCCACGCCCAGCGCGGCGCTTTGCCTCAGCAGATCCACCGGGGCGATCGTTGCCTGCGGCTTGGTCGGCGACGGATACATCGCACCGAACGATACGTAACTGGCGCCGGCCTGTGCCGCGCTGCGCGCGTCGGCGAGCGAGTCGCGACAGGCGACGCCGATGATGGCGGTTGGGCCAAGGCGTTCGCGGGCCGTGCGGATTGTGTCGACCGAGTGCGCCAGATGCACGCCATCGGCACCGACGGCCTGCGCCAGCGCCGCGTCCTCGTGGATGATCAGCGGCACCGCATGCCGCCGGCACAATTGCGCGATCGCCGTGGCCTCGGCGTGGCGGCGCACATCGCCGGGCTCCTCGTCCAGATATTGCAGCAGCCGTGCGCCACCGGCCAGCGCCTGTGCCACCACGTCGAGCAGATCGGGGCGCGGTCCGTTGGTGATCGCGTACAGGCCACGTTGTGCGAGCGTAGTGGGGTGTTTCATGGGCGGATTTCCGAGTGGCGTGAAGATGGCCGGATCATTGTCGTGCTTTCGCATTGTCGGTCGAGTTGCGAGAATGTCCTATTCCCAGTCATCCGAAGAAGCCCGACCATGAGCCAGAGTTCCCCCGGTGCCGCTGCCACGCGCAAATGGATGTGCGTCGTATGCGGCTACATCTACGATGAATCGCAGGGCGTCCCCGACGAGGGCATCCCGGCAGGCACGCGCTGGGAAGACGTACCCGAGACCTGGACCTGCCCGGATTGCGGCACGACCAAGGACGACTTCGAGATGATCGAGATCGACTAAGCGCAGCGTTGCGCCCGCAAACGGCCAGACCCTGCCGGCGAACTGGCCGCGCCGACTGCTCTGATGAACTCGCGCACGGATGGTGCGCGCCGGATCAGGAGCATCCCATGCTGCGGTTCATTCCCTTCGAAGATGACTGGGACGCGTTCGAACGCATGCGCCCGGAAGATTTCATCCCCTATCGAGTCGGCTTGCTGCCTGAACCGGCGCTCGCGACTCCGCCCACGCGCGCCGTGGCGCTGTTGCCGGAGACCTGTCCGGCGCGGCCGCTGTTTTCGCGTGGCGCTGCGGGATCCTGATGCAGGCCAACCCTCTGCGCGATGGTGCGGCGAGGCCGTTCCACGGCCCTCGGCGCTCCATTGCCTGGAAGAAACTGCACGCAGACCCTTCCCACGAACGCCGCGGGGCGCTATCATGCTCGCCCCTTCGACGACAGGCCCTGTCGGCGAAGATTCCGCAACAAAACACCGTCGAAATTTTTCCATCGAGGGTGTTGACGGTCTCGGAAAGCGATGTAGAATGGGCGGCTCACCCGGGACGAAAGGTCACGGGGCGATCACCGAAAGGCGGTCGGGCAGCGAAGATCTTTGACAGTGTGCGCAGGTGAATTGTGTGGACGTCTTGCGTTGATGGGTCGTGACCTGTCCAAGCAATGCAAGCGTCCCACCAAGTAAAAAGTCAGTAATGAGTTTTGATTGGTTGGGAACATACGCTTCGGAAAGATAGATGGCTTCGGTCATCGAAAACTTAAGTGAAGAGTTTGATCCTGGCTCAGATTGAACGCTGGCGGCATGCCTAACACATGCAAGTCGAACGGCAGCACAGAGGAGCTTGCTCCTTGGGTGGCGAGTGGCGGACGGGTGAGTAATGCATCGGGATCTACCCTGACGTGGGGGATAACCTCGGGAAACCGGGACTAATACCGCATACGTCCTACGGGAGAAAGCGGGGGACCTTTTAGGCCTCGCGCGGCAGGACGAACCGATGTGCGATTAGCTAGTTGGCGGGGTAATGGCCCACCAAGGCGACGATCGCTAGCTGGTCTGAGAGGATGATCAGCCACACTGGGACTGAGACACGGCCCAGACTCCTACGGGAGGCAGCAGTGGGGAATATTGGACAATGGGCGCAAGCCTGATCCAGCAATGCCGCGTGTGTGAAGAAGGCCTTCGGGTTGTAAAGCACTTTTATCAGGAGCGAAATCTGCATGCTTAATACGTGTGCAGTCTGACGGTACCTGAGGAATAAGCACCGGCTAACTTCGTGCCAGCAGCCGCGGTAATACGAAGGGTGCAAGCGTTAATCGGAATTACTGGGCGTAAAGGGTGCGTAGGCGGTTCGTTAAGTCTGTCGTGAAATCCCCGGGCTCAACCTGGGAATGGCGATGGATACTGGCGAGCTAGAGTGTGTCAGAGGATGGTGGAATTCCCGGTGTAGCGGTGAAATGCGTAGAGATCGGGAGGAACATCAGTGGCGAAGGCGGCCATCTGGGACAACACTGACGCTGAAGCACGAAAGCGTGGGGAGCAAACAGGATTAGATACCCTGGTAGTCCACGCCCTAAACGATGCGAACTGGATGTTGGTCTCAACTCGGAGATCAGTGTCGAAGCTAACGCGTTAAGTTCGCCGCCTGGGGAGTACGGTCGCAAGACTGAAACTCAAAGGAATTGACGGGGGCCCGCACAAGCGGTGGAGTATGTGGTTTAATTCGATGCAACGCGAAGAACCTTACCTGGCCTTGACATGTCCGGAATCCTGCAGAGATGCGGGAGTGCCTTCGGGAATCGGAACACAGGTGCTGCATGGCTGTCGTCAGCTCGTGTCGTGAGATGTTGGGTTAAGTCCCGCAACGAGCGCAACCCTTGTCCTTAGTTGCCAGCGAGTAATGTCGGGAACTCTAAGGAGACTGCCGGTGACAAACCGGAGGAAGGTGGGGATGACGTCAAGTCCTCATGGCCCTTACGGCCAGGGCTACACACGTACTACAATGGTCGGTACAGAGGGTTGCAATACCGCGAGGTGGAGCCAATCCCAGAAAGCCGATCCCAGTCCGGATTGGAGTCTGCAACTCGACTCCATGAAGTCGGAATCGCTAGTAATCGCGGATCAGCTATGCCGCGGTGAATACGTTCCCGGGCCTTGTACACACCGCCCGTCACACCATGGGAGTGGGTTGCTCCAGAAGGCGTTAGTCTAACCGCAAGGAGGACGACGCCCACGGAGTGGTTCATGACTGGGGTGAAGTCGTAACAAGGTAGCCGTATCGGAAGGTGCGGCTGGATCACCTCCTTTCGAGAACGACACGTCGCACCGATCGGTGCAAGACGTCCACACAAGACACCTGTACTTCACGCGAAGGGTTTGCTTACGCAACGTCCCTGTTGCGAAGAGCGAACATCAAGACCGGCCCTCCATGGCCGGACTCTTCACAACAGCCGCTTCGAACGAGGCTTACGGCCCCGTCAAGCGGGACCAGGTAGCTTGGCTCGCGGGTTCTGGGGTTCACCTTTCATGGGTCTGTAGCTCAGGTGGTTAGAGCGCACCCCTGATAAGGGTGAGGCCGGTGGTTCGAGTCCACCCAGACCCACCATGGGGCCATAGCTCAGCTGGGAGAGCACCTGCTTTGCAAGCAGGGGGTCGTCGGTTCGATCCCGACTGGCTCCACCACTCCAGTGGGCGCGTGAAGTATCAGCACACGAAAGATTTTGAAATCGACCGGCATTGAGGCCGGCACGATGTTCTTTGAAAACACGTAAACGAGTGACAAGCGTCTTGGTTCGAACCGAACCGAGGCAAGTGTTAAGGCACGAAACGAAGTAACTTGGCTGCCCCTGAGGAGGGGGCATGCCCCGAGGCGACTTGGGGTTATATGGTCAAGCGACTAAGCGTATACGGTGGATGCCTTGGCAGTCAGAGGCGATGAAGGACGTGGCAGCCTGCGAAAAGTGTCGGGGAGCTGGCAACAAGCTTTGATCCGGCAATGTCCGAATGGGGAAACCCACCGCGCAAGCGGTATCGCATGATGAATACATAGTCATGCGAGGCGAACCCGGGGAACTGAAATATCTAAGTACCCGGAGGAAAAGAAATCAACCGAGATTCCGTCAGTAGCGACGAGCGAACGCGGACTAGCCCAAAAGTATCTTGTGTTCTAGTCAAACGGCATGGAAAGGCCGGCCATAGATGGTGATAGCCCAGTCGACGAAAGGGCACTTGATATGAAATTGAGTAAGGCGGGGCACGTGAAACCTTGTCTGAACATGGGGGGACCATCCTCCAAGGCTAAATACTCCTGACTGACCGATAGCGAACTAGTACCGTGAGGGAAAGGCGAAAAGAACCCCGGAGAGGGGAGTGAAATAGACCCTGAAACCGTATACGTACAAGCAGTGGAAGCCCGCAAGGGTGACTGCGTACCTTTTGTATAATGGGTCAGCGACTTACTGTCTGTGGCAAGCTTAACCGTATAGGGGAGGCGAAGAGAAATCGAGTCTGAATAGGGCGCATAGTCTCAGGCAGTAGACCCGAAACCGAGTGATCTATCCTTGGCCAGGTTGAAGGTGCGGTAACACGCACTGGAGGACCGAACCCACATCTGTTGCAATAGATGGGGATGAGCTGAGGATAGGAGTGAAAGGCTAAACAAACTCGGAGATAGCTGGTTCTCCTCGAAAGCTATTTAGGTAGCGCCTCGGACGAATCTTCCTGGGGGTAGAGCACTGTTATGGCTAGCGGGTCATCGCGACTTAGCAAACCATGGCAAACTCCGAATACCAGGACAGACTATCCGGGAGACACACGGCGGGTGCTAACGTCCGTCGTGAAAAGGGAAACAACCCAGACCCGCAGCTAAGGTCCCCAAGTTCTAGCTAAGTGGAAAACGATGTGGAAAGGCATAGACAGCCAGGAGGTTGGCTTAGAAGCAGCCATCCTTTAAAGAAAGCGTAATAGCTCACTGGTCGAGTCGGTCTGCGCGGAAGATTTAACGGGGCTAAGCTAGACACCGAAGCTCGGGGTGCACAGCAATGTGCGCGGTAGAGGAGCGTTCCGTAAGCCTGTGAAGGTGGATTGTAAAGTCTGCTGGAGGTATCGGAAGTGCGAATGCTGACATGAGTAACGATAAGGGGGGTGAAAAGCCCCCCCGCCGAAAGCCCAAGGTTTCCTCGCGCAACGTTCATCGGCGCAGGGTGAGTCGGCCCCTAAGGCGAGGCAGAAATGCGTAGTCGATGGGAAGCGGGTTAATATTCCCGCACTTTTCTACAGTGCGATGTGGGGACGGAGAAAGTTAGGTCTACCGGGCGTTGGTTGTCCCGGGGAAAGGAGGTAGGCATGGATCTTTGGCAAATCCGGGATCCTTTATGCCGAGCACTTATGACGAGCCCTTTTGGGCGAAGTGACTGATACTACGCTTCCAGGAAAAGCCACTAAGCTTCAGCTGTAGAAGAACCGTACCGTAAACCGACACTGGTAGGCAGGGTGAGAATCCCAAGGCGCTTGAGAGAACTCGGGTGAAGGAACTAGGCAAAATGGCACCGTAACTTCGGGAGAAGGTGCGCCCATCAGTGTGGCTACATGCGTAGCTGAGCACCGATGGGTCGCAGTAACCTGGCCGCTGCGACTGTTTATCAAAAACACAGCACTCTGCAAACACGAAAGTGGACGTATAGGGTGTGACGCCTGCCCGGTGCTGGAAGGTTAATTGATGGGGTCAGCCGCAAGGCGAAGCTCTTGATCGAAGCCCCAGTAAACGGCGGCCGTAACTATAACGGTCCTAAGGTAGCGAAATTCCTTGTCGGGTAAGTTCCGACCTGCACGAATGGCGTAACGACAGCGGCGCTGTCTCCACCCGAGACTCAGTGAAATTGAATTCGCTGTGAAGATGCAGCGTTCCCGCGGCAAGACGGAAAGACCCCGTGAACCTTTACTATAGCTTTACACTGAACGTTGAGTTCTTCTGTGTAGGATAGGTGGGAGGCTTTGAAGTGCAGACGCCAGTTTGCATGGAGCCATCCTTGAAATACCACCCTGAAGTGCTTGACGTTCTAACCTCGGCCCGTTATCCGGGTCAGGGACCGTGTATGGTGGGTAGTTTGACTGGGGCGGTCTCCTCCCAAAGAGTAACGGAGGAGCACGAAGGTACGCTCAGCGCGGTCGGACATCGCGCACTGTGTGCAAAGGCATAAGCGTGCTTGACTGCGAGATCGACGGATCAAGCAGGTACGAAAGTAGGTCTTAGTGATCCGGTGGTTCTGTATGGAAGGGCCATCGCTCAACGGATAAAAGGTACTCCGGGGATAACAGGCTGATACCGCCCAAGAGTTCATATCGACGGCGGTGTTTGGCACCTCGATGTCGGCTCATCACATCCTGGGGCTGTAGCCGGTCCCAAGGGTATGGCTGTTCGCCATTTAAAGTGGTACGCGAGCTGGGTTCAGAACGTCGTGAGACAGTTCGGTCCCTATCTGTCGTGGGCGTTGGAGATTTGAGGGGGGCTGCTCCTAGTACGAGAGGACCGGAGTGGACGTTCCGCTGGTGTTCGGGTTGTCTCGCCAGAGGCATTGCCCGGTAGCTATGAACGGAAGTGATAACCGCTGAAAGCATCTAAGCGGGAAGCACGCCCCAAGATGAGATCTCCCGAGAGCTTGACTCTCCTGAAGGCACCATCAAGACCAGGTGGTTGATAGGCAGGATGTGGAAGCGCAGCAATGCGTTGAGCTTACCTGTACTAATGAGCCGTGCGGCTTGACCATATAACCCCAAGTGGCTTTGTTTGACGCAGGTCCCTCTGCGGAGCCACCGGCCATCCCTGGCCGGACTCTTCAAAGGAGCCGCCTCGAGCACTGTCTCGAAACGTTTGAATTTCACCTCGACGCTTGTCACTCGTTTACGATTTATCTCACGTGAGATCCCTCTCACGGAAAGAAGAGTCAACACCTCGCCATCCATGGCGGACTCTTCAACACCTCGAGGGATCTTTCGCGGAAGAGCCGGCCGTCAGGGCCGCCTCTTCAGAAACGTGGAGCTGGCGCACGCGCGCTGCTCCCACCCCTTCCCTGGCGGCCATAGCGGCGTGGTCCCACCTGATCCCATCCCGAACTCAGAAGTGAAACGCGCATGCGCCGATGGTAGTGTGGCTTTGCCATGCAAGAGTAGGTCACCGCCAGGGGCTTTATCCCGAAACACCCTCACCGGCAACGGTGGGGGTTTTTCTTTTCTGCCGCCGCCAACGCCGCCCGCAACCTGCAACAGGTCACCGCCAGGGAGTTCGTTCTCGAGGTGGACCTGCGCTCGGGTGGCAAGCGCCGCCCATCCCGCGATCAACCCGCTACGTTCCTGGCAAAACAGGAGCAAAGCTGTGCCGGGAAGGCCGCTCCATGACACGGGCCGACTGGTTGCAGGGGCGGCGTGTTAGCGTGTCGTGGGGTTGCCGGCTCGGCGCAGGCGAGGGCGATGATGGCGGGGCATGACACGAACATCCTGATCGTCGGTGGCGGCATCAATGGGGCGGGAATGGCACGTGATGCGGCAGGCCGCGGACTTTCGGTGACGCTTTGCGAGCAGGACGACCTGGCCGGGCACACCTCCAGTGCAAGCACCAAGCTGATCCATGGCGGCTTGCGCTACCTGGAACAGCACGAATTCCGGCTGGTGGCGAAGGCGCTGGCCGAGCGCGAGGTGGTCATGCGGCTGGCACCGCACATTGCCTGGCCGCTGTTGTTTGTCCTGCCGCACGAATCGCACCTGCGCCCGGCCTGGATGATCCGGCTCGGCCTGTTGCTGTATGACAGCCTGGGTGCCGGCCATCGGACGCTGGCCGATTCGCGCGCGGTGGATCTGCGCGGCCATGTCAGCGGCGCGCCGTTGAAAAACACGTACACACGCGGTTTCGTGTACTCCGATGGCTGGGTGCAGGACGCGCGCCTGGTCGTGCTCAACGCGATGGATGCGCACCGGCTCGGGGCCGATGTCCGGGTGCGCACGCGCTGCGTCTCCGCGCACGTCGAGGATGGCGTGTGGCAGGCTCAACTGCTTGGCGCCGACGGGCAGATGGACAGCTGCCGTGCGAAGGTGCTGGTCAATGCGTGCGGCCCGTGGGCCGGGCGCTTCCTGGGTGACGTGCTGGGCCGCGATCGGCATCCACGCGTGCGGCTGGTGAAGGGCAGCCACATCGTACTGCCGCGGCTGTTCGAACACGACCACGCTTACATCTTCCAGCAGCCCGATCGACGCATCGTGTTCGCGATCCCCTATGAGGACGACTACACCCTGGTAGGCACCACCGATCTCGACTATGCCGCCGACCCCGCGAACGTCGTGATCGACGCTGGCGAGGTTCGCTACCTGTGCGACGCCGTCAATCGCTACTTCCGCACGCCGGTACAGCCGAAGGATGTCGTGTGGAGTTACAGTGGCGTGCGGCCGCTGCTGGATGAGGATGGCAACGCCAGCACGGTCAGCCGGGACTATCGCATCACGCTGGACCACGAACAGGGCGCCCTGCTGCTGAATGTCTTCGGCGGCAAGATCACCACCTACCGGCGACTTGCCGAGGAAGCGGTGGATCAATTGGCTGAGGTCTTGTGGCCCGAGCGGTCGGCATGGACTGCCCAAGGCGATCCCTTGCCAGGCGGCGATTTTGCCGATGCCGAACGGCTGCTTGCGGCCTGGTCGCAGCGTTGGCCCTGGCTGCCTTCCTCGCTCGCGCATCGCTGGTTCCGGCACTACGGCACCTGCACCGAAACCCTGCTCGGCGAAGCGTGCGCCATGGGCGATCTGGGTGAGCACTTCGGCGCCGACCTCTACCAGCTCGAACTGGATTATCTCATCCGCGCGGAATGGGCGCGCAGCGGCGACGACGTGCTGTGGCGCCGTACCAAGCTCGGGTTGCGCCTGAGTCCTGTGGAACACCACCGGGTGCACGCTTACGTGGCGCGGATGGTTCCGATGCTGGTGGGTGCAACCGCGGAGAGAGCAGAGGCACAGTCGGCATGAGCGGGAAAGCACACTTCGTCGTCGCCATCGACCAGGGCACCACCAGTTCACGCGCGATGGTCTTCGACGCGCAAGGTTGCGTGGTGTCTTCGGCACAGCGCGAGTTCGAGCAGATCTTTCCGCGCTCAGGCTGGGTCGAGCATCGCCCGCGCGACATTCTCACCAGCGTCCAGGTCACCCTGACGGAAGCGATGCACAAGGCCGGGATCGAGGCGTCGGCGGTGGCCGGTATCGGCATCACCAACCAGCGCGAAACCACCGTGGTCTGGGATCGTGCTACCGGCGAGCCGGTGTACAACGCGCTGGTGTGGCAGTCGAGGCATTCGGCGAAACTGTGCGAGTCCATGCGCAGCGAGGCCGTCGACGCGCTGGTGCGCGAGCGTACCGGTCTGCTGCTGGACGCCTATTTTTCCGCGACCAAGCTGAAATGGCTGTTCGAGCAGGTCAGCGGGGTGCGCGAACGGGCGCAGCGCGGTGAACTGCTGTTCGGCACGATCGACAGCTGGCTGGTGTGGAACCTCACCGGCGGTCGCACCCACGTCACCGACGTGACCAATGCCTCGCGCACGCTGCTGTACGACATCCATCGGCAATGCTGGGACGACGACCTGTTGGCCCTGTTCGGCGTGCCCGCCTCGATGCTGCCGCAGGTGCGCGGCTGCAGCGAGATCTACGGGCGCATCGAGCCGAAGTATTTTTTCGGTCGCGACGTGCCGATCTGCGGCATCGCAGGCGACCAGCAGGCCGCCCTGTTCGGCCAGGCATGCTTCGAGCCGGGCATGGCCAAGAATACCTATGGCACCGGCTGCTTCATGCTGATGAACACCGGACTCTCCGCGGTGCCGTCGCAGCATGGCCTGCTGACCACGCTGGCCTGGAAGCTGGGCGACAAGGTGGAATACGCGCTCGAAGGAAGCATCTTCGTGGCCGGTTCGGTGGTGCAATGGTTGCGCGACGGCCTGCACCTGCTGGACCGGGCCGAGCAATCGCAAGCCTGCGCCGACAGCGTGGATTCCACCGAAGGTGTGTATCTGGTGCCCGCCTTCGCCGGGCTGGGGGCACCGTACTGGCACGCCAACGTGCGTGGCGCCATCTTCGGCCTGTCGCGCGGCACGAGCCGCGAGCACCTGATACGCGCGGCGCTGGAGTCGATGGCCTACCAGACGCGCGACGTGCTGGCCGCGATGGAGGCCGACGCCGGCATCGCGCTGAAGGAGTTGCGCGCCGACGGCGGCGCCATCGGCAACGATTTCCTGGCCCAGTTCCAGAGCGACATGCTCGGCGTGCCGCTGCTGCGGCCCCGGATTACCGAAACCACCGCGCTGGGCGCCGCCTATCTGGCCGGCCTGGCGGTCGGCGTCTGGGACAGCCGCGAGCAGATCGCGCGGTTGTGGCAGCAGGATCGCCGCTTCGATCCCGCGATGGAGGCATCCCGTCGCGAGCGCCTCTACAGCGGCTGGCAAGCGGCGGTGCAGGCCACGATGGGCTTTCCCGCGAGCTGACTTCCGCTCAGTCCAGTGCGTATCCGAACTGGTCGGCGAACTCCGCGGCAAACTCGGCGTAGTTGAAACGCTGGTTCTGGGTGCCGGGGTGCTCGACCTTCAGCGCACCCATCAGCGAGGCGATCCGGCCGGTGGTGGGCCAGTCCTTGCCATGCATGATGCCGAACATCAGGCCGGCCCGGTAGGCGTCGCCGCAGCCGGTCGGATCGACGATGACGCGCTCGCGCGCCGGCGGAATGTGGTGGCTCTCCTCGCCCACGTGGATCACCGAACCGCGTGGACCCTGGGTCACGATGTAGGCGGTGACATGGCTGGCGATCTCCGCCGCACTCCAGCCGGTGCGCGTCTGCAGCAACTGGGATTCGTAGTCGTTGACGATCACGTAAGTCGATTTGGCGATCATCGAGCGGAACTCGTCGCCGTTGAACAACGGCATCGCCTGGCCGGGATCGAAGATGAACGGCACGCCGCGCGCGGCGAATTCGTCGACGTGTTGCAGCATCGCCTCGCGGCCATCGGGCGCCACGATCGCGAAGTCGATCTGCGGGATGTCGCGGACGTGGTTCTCCTGCGCACTGGACATCGCGCCGGGGTGGAAGGCGGTGATCTGGTTGTTGTCCAGGTCCGTGGTGATGAAGCACTGCGGGGTGAACTGCTCCTCGAACACGCGCACGCCATCGAGCCGGATGCCGCAGTCCTGCATGTGCTGCCGGTAGGGCGCGAAGTCCTGGCCCACCGCCGCCACCGGCAGCGGGTCGCCGCCCAGCAGCTTGAGGTTGTAGGCGATGTTGCCGGCGCAGCCGCCGAACTCGCGCCGCATGGCCGGCACCAGGAACGACACGTTCAGGATGTGCATCTGGTCGGGCAGGATGTGGTTCTTGAACTGATCCTGGAACACCATGATGGTGTCGTAGGCGAGCGATCCGCAGATGACGGCAGGCATGATGCGAGAAAACCCCGATTTGAGATGGGAGGCTGCGGGTGCGTGCCCGGACGGGCAGAATCGGTCCCTGCAGCCAAAGGCCGCCATCGTACCGCCATCCGTCCGCGCTGGCGACTTCGCGACCTGCTTCGCAGTTCAGTCCACGGCACAGGAAAATCGCTTATGGCCGTGTTGCACAAGGGTTTCTTAACGTGTTTTTCCTTGCGTGGAACGGTGGGCCTGACTAGACTGGCGAGCTTGTCTGTTTAGCCTGGCCGACCCACGGCGGACCCATGTTCAAGAAGTTCCGCGGCATCTTTTCCAACGACATCTCCATCGACCTCGGCACGGCCAACACGCTGATCTACGTGCGTGGTCAGGGCATCGTGTTGAACGAGCCTTCGGTGGTGGCGATTCGCCAGGACCGCGGCCCCGGTGGTCCGCGCACGATCGCGGCGGTGGGTGGCGACGCCAAGCGCATGCTGGGCCGCACGCCGGGCAACATCGCCACGGTGCGCCCGATGAAGGACGGCGTGATCGCCGACTTCACCATGACCGAGGCGATGCTGCAGCACTTCATCAAGCAGGTGCACAAGTCGCGCTTCCTGCGGCCGAGCCCGCGCGTGCTGGTCTGCGTGCCGTGCGGCTCGACCCAGGTCGAGCGCCGCGCCATCAAGGAATCGGCCGAAGGCGCCGGTGCCCGCGACGTGTTCCTGATCGAAGAGCCGATGGCTGCGGCGATCGGCGCCGGCATTCCGGTGCACGAGGCGCGCGGCGCGATGGTGCTGGACATCGGCGGCGGCACCTCCGAGGTGGCGGTGATCTCGCTCAACGGCATCGTCTACTCGCAGTCCGCCCGCGTCGGCGGCGATCGTTTCGACGAGGCGATCATCAACTACGTGCGCCGCAACCACGGCACCCTGATCGGCGAATCCACCGCCGAGCGGATCAAGCTGCAGATCGGCTGCGCGTTCCCGCAGGACGACGTCAAGGAGATCGAGATCTCCGGGCGCAACCTTGCCGAGGGCGTGCCGCGCATGTTCACGATCAACTCCAACGAAATCCTCGAGGCACTGCACGAGCCGCTGGCCGGCATCGTGGCGGCGGTGAAGTCGGCGCTGGAACAGACTCCGCCGGAACTGTGCTCCGACGTCGCCGAGCGCGGCATCGTGCTCACCGGCGGCGGCGCGCTGCTGCGCGACCTGGACCGGCTGATCTCCGAGGAAACCGGCCTGCACGTGCAGGTGGCCGACGACCCGCTCACCTGCGTGGCGCGCGGCGGCGGCAAGGCGCTGGAGCTGATCGATCAGCATGGCAGCGACTTCTTCTCGCCCGAATAGCGCGCGGCAACGGGGGCCGCGATGGCGCGCGCACGCGAAGGTTCTTCCCCCCTGTTTGCCGGCAACGCGGCCGGCACGCTGCGGCTGATCGTCTATCTGGCGCTGGCGGTGGTGCTGATGGTGCTTGACCAGCGCAATGGCTGGCTGTGGCAGCTGCGCTCGGCCGCCTCGGCGGTGGTCGAGCCGGTCTATCGGCTGGCCGGCCTGCCTGCGGCCGGGGTGCACACCCTCGGCGTCGCGTTTGCCGATCGCCAGCTGCTGACCTCGCAGAACCAGCGCCTGCGCGAAGACCTGCTGCTGGCCAACGCCAAGTTGAACCGCATGGCCGCGGTCGCCGAGCAGAACGAACGGCTGCGGCGGCTGCTCGATACCCAGCACAGCCTGAAGCTCAACGTGCAACTGGCGCGGGTCATCGGCGTGGATCTCGGCGCGTACCGTTATGAGCTGACCTTGAACATGGGCTCGCGCGACGGCGTCGAGCCCGGACAGCCGGTGATCGATGCCCACGGCGTGATGGGCCAGGTGAAGGCCGTGCTGCCGCACACTGCCGTGGTGATGCTGATCACCGACCCCTCGCATGCGATCCCGGTGACGATCGCGCGTACCGGCTTGCGCACGGTGGCCTACGGTTCGCGCGACGGCGACCAGCTGAGCCTGCCCAACCTGCCGCTGGCGGCTGACGTGCGCGCTGGCGACAAGCTGCTCACCTCGGGCATCGGCGGCCGTTTTCCGCCGGGGTTCCCGGTGGGCCGGATCGACAGCGTGGCGCCGGCGCCGACCGGCATGTTCCAGGTCGCCCTGGCCACGCCGGCGGCGGACCTCGATCGCAGCACCGATGTACTGCTGCTGCACGACCAGGCCGAACCCAAGGGGCCGCCCGACCTGCCCGTTCCGGCAGGTCCGCCGCAGGTCCTGGCGCCGGCCGCTTCCGCCAGCGTGGCCGCGCCAGCGGTGCACCCGGGTCAGGCCGGCGGGATACCGCGATGAGTCGCGCGCGGCTGAGCCAGTGGTGGTTCGTCGGCACGCTGGCCGCGGCGCTGCTGCTGATGCTGGTGCCGCTGCCCGGCGTGCTGGAGCCGTTCAAGCCGTATTGGCCGGCGCTGGTGTTGCTGTACTGGGCGCTGGAAGCGGAAGACCGGGTGAGCCTGGGCCTTGCCTTCGGCGTCGGATTGCTTGCGGACCTCCTCGACGGCGTGCTGCTGGGCGAGCAGGCGCTGCGGCTGTGCGCGCTGGTCTTCATCACCGTGCGATTCCGTTCGCGATTGCGCTTCTTCCCGATGTGGCAGCAGGCGCTGGCGGTGCTGGCCTTGCTGCTCAACGATCGCTTCCTGCTGCTGCTGGTGCGCATGCTGGCCGGCGCCTCGCTGCCGCCGGCGAGCTGGTGGATTTCCCCCTTCGTCGGCGCGGCGTTGTGGCCGTTCCTGTTCCTGTTGCTCGACGACCTGCGCGCGCGGCTGCGGATCCAATGAAGCATGAGCCGGTGAGATGAAGAGTCGCCGCGCGCTCAAGAACGTCCGTGACGAGACCGCGCTGTTCCGTCGACGCGCGCTGGTGGGTTTCGTGCTGATCCTGCTGGGGCTGGGCGGGCTGGTCGGGCGTTACGTGGTGCTGCAGGTCGCGCGACACGACGAGTTCGCCACCCGCTCGACCAACAACCGGGTCAAGCCGCGCGCGATCCCGCCGGCGCGCGGCCTGATCTACGACCGCAACGGCGTGGTGCTGGCCGACAACGTGCCGGCGTTCCGGCTGGAAGTGGTGCCCGAGCAGGTCAAGGACATGCCCGCTCTGCTGGCGCGGCTGGGCCAGGTGGTGCCGCTGGACCAGGACGACATCGACGCGTTCAACAAGCAGTTGCGGCAGAGCCGGCGTTTCGACAGCGTGCCGCTGAAGATGCACCTGACCGAAGACGAGATCGATCGTTTCGCGGTCAATCGCTGGCGCTTTCCCAACGTCGACGTGGTGCCCTACCTGACCCGGCATTATCCGTTCGGCCCGTTGTTCGCCCACGTGGTCGGCTACGTCGGGCGCATCGACGCCGACGACCTGCAGCGGCTGGACGCGGATCGCTACCAGGGCACCAGCCATGTCGGGCGCAGCGGCGTGGAGCGTTCCTACGAGGACGTGTTGCACGGCAAGCCCGGCTATGAATTGCTGGAGGTCAACGCCGATGGCCGCACCCAGCACGTGCTGGAAACCCATGCGCCCACGCCCGGCCGCAGCCTCTACCTGAGCATCGACGCGCGCATCCAGAAGGCGGCCGAGGCGGCATTCGAGGGCCGTCCCGGCGCGGCGGTGGCGATCGATCCGCGCAACGGCCAGGTGCTGGCGATGGTCAGCGTGCCCACGTTCGATCCCAACCTGTTCGTCAACGGCATCAGCCAGGCCGACTACCGCGCGCTGACCACCGACCCGGACAAGCCGCTGTACAACCGCGCGCTGCGGGGCGTCTATCCGCCGGGCTCGACGGTGAAACCGTTCCTTGCACTCGGCGGGCTGGAGCTGGGCCTGCGCAAGCCGTCGGACACGGTGTTCTCCAACGGTCAGTTCTGCCTGCCGGGGCAGACGCGCTGCTACCGCGACGACAAGCGCGGCGGCGACGGCACGGTGGACATGGTCACCGCGATCGAGAAGTCGACCAACACGTATTTCTACAAGCTGGCGCTGGACATGGGCATCGACCGGCTGAGCCAGTGGATGAGTCGCTTCGGCTTCGGCCGCGAGACCGGCATCGACCTGATCGGCGAATCCGACGGCATCCTGCCCTCGCGCCAGTGGAAGGCGGCCAACAGCAAGCAGCCCTGGTATCCCGGCGAAACGGTGATCGCCGGCATCGGCCAGGGTTACTGGGCGGTTACCCCGCTGCAACTGGCGCATGCGGTGGCGACCCTGGCCGGCGGTGGCGTGCCGTACCTGCCGCGGCTGGGCATGGCCACCAGCACGGTCGGCGAGGCGCAGCGCCAGCCGCTGCCCAATCCGCCGGGCGCCACGTTGATCCGCCAGCGCGGCGACTGGGCGGTGATCAACGCGGGCATGCGCGCGGTGATCACCGAAGGCACCGGCAAGGGCCTGAACGACGGCTTCCCTTACGCGATCGCCGGCAAGAGTGGCACCGCCGAGCGCTACTCGCGCACCAGCGACGCGTACGACACCAATCGCAACACCGCGTATCTGGCCACCCGCCATCGCGCCTGGTTCATCGCCTACGCGCCGGCCGACCACCCGCAGATCGCCGTAGCCGTGGTGCTGGAGCAGGGCGCCTGGGGCGCTTCGGCGGCGGGGCCGATCGTGCGCAAGATTCTCGATGCGTGGCTGGCCACCCACCAGGGCGTGCTGCCCGGCGCCGAGCGATTGCCGGATGCCGCACCGCTCCCATCCGCCGCGCCGGCACCGGCCGGCTCGGTCGTCGAGGACGTGCCCGTGTCCGCCAGCAGCGAGGTGCAACCATGATCGGCGTGCTGCGCGCGCGCATGCGCCGCTTCGCGCACCGGGTGATGACCCGGCGCCGGATCGACCTGCCGCTGGCGGCCGGCCTGTTCGTGCTGGCCTTGATCGGCCTGGCCACGCTCTACAGCGCGGGTGATCGCAGTCTGGCCCTGGTCGGTGGCCAGGCCGCGCGTTTCGTGCTGGGCGGCGCCTTGCTGCTGCTGGTCTCGCGCATTCCGCCCCCGGTGCTGCGCAGCTGGACGCCGGGCCTCTACGCCGTCAGCGTCGCCTTGCTGGTGGTGGTGGCGATCCTCGGTGAAGGGCGCGGTTCGATGCGCTGGCTGGATCTGGGCGTGATGCGTTTCCAGCCGTCCGAACTGCTCAAGCTCACCACGCCGATGATGGTGGCCTGGTACCTCCACCCGCGGCAGCTGCCGCCGGGCTGGAAGGACATCGCGGTGGTCGGCATCCTGATCGCCATTCCTGCCGCCTTGATCGCCGAACAGCCGGACCTGGGCACGGCGGTGCTGGTGGCCACGGCCGGCGCGTTCGCGCTGTTCCTCTCCGGCATGGCGTGGTGGCGCATCGGATTGCTGGTGGGCGCGGTGGTGGGCATGATCCCGATCGGCTGGCACTTCCTGCACCAGTACCAGCGCGATCGCGTGCTGACCCTGCTCAATCCCGAATCCGATCCGCTGGGCAACGGCTGGCACATCATCCAGTCGCAGATCGCGGTGGGCTCCGGCGGCGTGTTCGGCAAAGGCTGGCTGCACAGCACGCAGTCGCGGCTGGATTTCCTGCCCGAGCACACCACCGATTTCATCTTCGCGGTGTTCTCCGAGGAGTTCGGCCTGGTCGGCGTGTGCGCGCTGATCGCGCTGTACGCGTTCATCATCGGCCGCTGCCTGTGGATCGCGATGGAGGCGCGCGATACGTATTCGCGCCTGCTCGCCGGCGCGATCGGCATGAGCTTCTTCGTCTACGTGTTCGTCAACGGCGGCATGGTGGCCGGCATGCTGCCGGTGGTCGGCGTGCCGATGCCGATGATCAGTTACGGCGGCACGTCGGCGGTGTCGCTGTTGACCGGTTTCGGCGTGCTGATGTCGATCCATGCCAATCGCAAGAGCCACATCTGAATCGCGCCCCGCGCGCGCCATGCGTGGGGCCGAAGTCGCCGCGGCTTGCATGGTAGGCTCTCGCTGACCCCGATTTTCCCTTTGCGAAGGCCTTGCATGTCCGTGCATCCCGTGTCCCGTGTGTGCTGTTGCCTGCTGGTCCTGCTGTCGTGGGTGGCTGGAACGGACACCGCGCTGGCCGCCCATCCGGGGCAGGCGAAACTGGTGCAGGAGGTGGCGCACGACACCGGCCAGAGCCCGGCCGCGCTCAATGCGCTGCTCGACGGCGCCACCAAACAGCAGTCGATCCTCGACGCGATCAGCCGCCCGGCCGAGGCCAAGCCGTGGAAGGATTATCGCCCGATCTTCCTCACCGATGCCCGCATCGACGGCGGCATCGCGTTCTACCAGCAGCATCGCGCACTGCTCGACCGGATCGCGACCGAGTACGGCGTGGCGCCGCAATACGTGGTGGCGATCATCGGCGTGGAGACCAATTACGGCCGCATCGTGGGCCGCTACAAGGTGCTCGATGCGCTGGTGACGCTGGCCTTCTACTACCCGCCGCGCGCGCCGTTTTTCCGCGACGAGCTGAAGACCCTGCTGGAGCTTCCCGCCAGCAAGCTGGCCGGTCCGCTGGACTCGCTGGTCGGCTCCTATGCCGGCGCGCAGGGCTGGGGCCAGTTCATGCCTTCGAGCATCCGCGACTACGCGGTTGACGAGGATCACGACGGTCGCATCGACCTGCACGATTCGGCCGACGACATCGTGGCCAGCGTCGCCAACTACCTGCACGGGTACGGCTGGGAGCGCGATGCCCCGGTGGCGGCGCGGGCGCAGCCCGATGCCAAGGCGCACGCGAGCGACCTCAACGAGCTCATGCCGAAGCATCCGCTGGAACAGTTCGAGGCCTGGGGCTACGCGCCGCTGCAGCGGATCGACCCCGGCCGGCTCGCCAGCCTGCAGCAGCTCGAAGGCCCGGCCGGGCCGGAGTACTGGTTCACCTTCCAGAATTTCTACGTGATCACCCGCTACAACCGCAGCCCGTTGTACGCGATGGCCGTCGAACAGCTGGCGCAGGCGATCGCCGCCGGCGTGGCGCAGGCGGACGCGGCGCGGTGAGGTTCGTCGCGGTCGCCGCCGTGCTCGCGGCCAGCGCGCTGCTTGCCGCGTGCAGCGGGCCGCGCAGCCGGCCGTCGTCGTCGTCCGGCGCGGGCCATCGCGGCGTGTCCGGCACGGCATCGCCCGCGGGTGAAGGTGGCATTCACGACGACCTCAGTCGGCCGCAATCGAGCCGCTACCGCGACGGCCGCGACAGCGTGCCGCCGCCGATCGACGTCAGCAAGCTGTCCGAGCCGGTGCCGAAGGCCGAGCCGCGCTCGCGCTACGGCAACAAGTCGCCCTACAGCGTGCGCGGCAAGACCTATCGCGTGCTGTCCACGGCGCGCGGCTACGACGAGCGCGGCATCGCCTCGTTCTACGGCAACAAGTTCCACGGCTACAAGACCTCCAACCTCGAAACCTACGACATGTACGCGTTCAGCGCGGCCAGCACCACGCTGCCGCTGCCCAGCTACGCGCGCGTCACCAACCTGGAGAACGGCAAGAGCGTGGTCGTGCGGGTCAACGACCGCGGACCGTTCCACGACAACCGGCTGATCGACCTGTCCTATGCCGCGGCAGTGAAGATCGGCATCTGGCCCAAGGGCACCGGCCTGGTCGAGGTGCGCGGCATCGACCCGGCGCATCCGGCGCAGGAACTGCCGCCGCCGGAGGCGGTCTCAGGCAGGCACCCGGGAATCTACCTGCAGGTGGGTGCGTTCGCCGACGCGTCCAATGCCGACCGCCTGGCCCGGCGCCTGCGTGCGGCCGACCTCGGCACGGTGCAGGTGATCGACGGCGTGGCGCATGGCCAGCGCCTGCGCCGCGTGCGGGTCGGCCCGCTGGACAGCGTGGATCGCGCCGACGAAGTCAGTCGCCGGATCGAACGCATGGGTCTGCCCTCGCCGCAGGTCGCGGTAGACTGAGCAGGATTTGCGCAGGCTTCCTTGCCACTTCGGCGCGCGCAACGCCGATCCTCGAAAAAACCGGACTCGAAAACACGATGAACTTTCTTCGACGCACCCTGATGCCGTTTGCCGCCGTTGCCGTCCTGCTGGTCGGCGCCGCGATGGCGCAGACCCCGCCCCATCCGTCGCCCGTGCCGCGCCCGGCCATGCCGGCCGCACCGGTGCCGCCGCCGCCGGACGTCGATGGCGCCAGCTGGGTGCTGATGGACTACGCCACCGGCCAGATACTTGCCTCGAAGGATCCCGATGCGCGTCGCGCGCCGGCCTCGCTGACCAAGGTGATGACCGACTACGTGGTGTCGGCCGAGCTCGCCAACGGCCGCATCCACACCAGCGACATGATCACCATCAGCGAGCATGCGTGGCGCGGCGGCGGTGCCGGCACCGACGGCTCCACCAGTTTCCTCAAGCTGGGCAGCCAGGTGCCGCTGATGGACCTGCTCAAGGGCATGATCGTGCAGTCCGGCAACGACGCGGCAATCGCGCTGGCCGAGCACACCGCCGGTTCGGAGGATGCCTTCGCCAACCTGATGAACGCCTACGCCAAGCAGTTGGGCATGGCCAACTCGCACTTCTCCAACGCCTCCGGCTATCCGGTGCAGAACCACTACAGCTCCGCGCGCGACGTCGCGATCCTGTCGCGCGCGCTGATCCACAACTTTCCGGACGACTACGCCATCTCGGCGATCAAGTCGTACGAGTGGAACGGCATCAAGCAGCAGAACCGCAACGAGCTGCTCTGGCGCGATCCGGCCGTGGACGGCATCAAGACCGGGCACACCGCCGACGCGGGCTTCTGCCTGGCGGCGTCCGCCAAGCATGGCGACGAGCGCATGATCGCGGTGGTGATGGGCGCCAGCTCCAACAAGGCGCGCGCCGATTCGGCGATGGCCCTGCTCAACTACGGCTTCCGCTTCTACGAGACGCACAAGCTGTACGACACCAGCAAGCCGCTGGCGACGCCGCGGTTGTGGAAGGGCGAGGCGGACACCTTGCCGATCGGCGTGGCCAGCGACGTGCTGGTCACCGTCAAGACCGGCCAGTACGACAAGCTCAAGGCGGTGATGGACATCCCCTCGACCCTGATCGCGCCGTTCAAGAAGGGCCAGCAGATCGGCAGCCTGCGCATCAGCCTGGATGGCCAGGCGCTGCAGACGGTGCCGCTGGTCGCACTGGCCGACGCGCCGCAGGGTGGCTTCTTCTCGCGCCTGTGGGACAGCATCCTGCTCTGGTTCCACAAGGACACCGGCAACACCGAGCAGGCGCCGAGCGCCAAGTGATGCAACCGATCGACTTCGACAAGGCGAAGCGGCAAGGCCGGGGCTTCCAGTTCCCCGGCGAGTTCGAGATCACCGCCGTGGGCAGCGCCAGCGCCGACCTGCCCCGCCACGTGCCGCAACTGCTCGAACGCGCCGGTCTGCACGTGCTGCACGAAACCGTGCGTCACCGCCATTCCGGCGCCGGCAATTTCGTCTCGGTCACGGTCACCTTCCGCTGCGACAACCGCGAGCAGTACGAAGCAGCGCATCACGCACTGCGCGCCGATGCGGATGTCCGGTATACGTTGTGAGGCCGGGATTCGGGATGGGGATTCGCAAGAGCCGCGTCCCGAGCCTCCGCGTCGCATGGGTTCGGCGGCTCTTGAACCAGAAGAATTGCAAGGCCACAAGCTCGTCGTGAACCACGAATCCCGAACCCCCCATCCCGAATTCCGGCCCCTGGCCATCCGCCGTCTCGGCCGCCAGCCCTACGCGGCGACCTGGCAGGCGATGAGCGCGTTCACCGACAACCGCACCGCCGACACGCCGGACGAGCTGTGGCTGCTGGAGCACGACCCGGTGTTCACCCTGGGCCAGGCCGGCAAGATGGAGCACGTGCTGGCGCCGCGCGACATCCCGGTGATCCCGGTCGACCGCGGCGGGCAGGTGACCTACCACGGGCCCGGCCAGATCGTCGGCTACCCGCTGATCGACTTGCGCCGCATCGGCGTGGGCGTGCGCGAGCTGGTGCGGCGGATCGAGCAGGCGCTGATCGACACGCTGGCGCACTGGCAGGTGGCGGCGGCGCGCCGCGAAGGCGCCCCCGGCGTGTACGTGGGCGAGGCCAAGATCGCCGCGCTCGGCCTGCGCGTGCGTCGCGGCTGCAGTTTCCACGGGCTGGCCTTCAACGTGGCCATGGACCTGGAGCCGTTCGAACGCATCAACCCCTGCGGCTACAAGGGTTTGGCGGTCACGCAACTGGTAGACTTGGGCGGTCCGTCGCAGCTGGCGGACGTCGAGACGGTGCTGGCCGACGAGTTCTGCCGCCAGTTCAGCTTCGTCGCCGCGCCCGCTGCCCCCCTGATTCCCGAACTCCCCGCGCGCGCCGCGGTCTGAACTCCTCTCCCATGAGCGAAACCAGCGCCCCCTTGTCCAAATCCATTCCGATCCAGGTCGTGGCCGGCACCGGCACGGTGGAGAAACAGCTCGGCAGCGACAAGATCGCGCTGAACCGCGCCGGTTTCGACACCAGCGTGCCGACCCTGCGCAAGCCCAACTGGATCCGCGTGCGCCTGCCGCAGGGCAACGCGGTGCAGCAGCTGAAGGCCCGCCTGCGCGAGAACGCGCTGGTGACCGTATGCGAGGAGGCCTCCTGCCCCAACATCCACGAATGCTTCAGCCACGGCACCGCCACCTTCATGATTCTCGGTGAGGTGTGCACGCGGCGCTGCTCGTTCTGCGACGTGGCGCATGGCCGGCCGCAGCCGCCGGATGAACTGGAGCCGGCGCGCCTGGCGCAGACCATCGCCGACATGCGGCTGAAGTACGTGGTGATCACCTCGGTCGACCGCGACGACCTGCGCGACGGCGGCGCGGCGCACTTCGCCAGCTGCATCCGCGCGGTGCGCCATGCCAGCCCGGCCATCCGCATCGAGATCCTCACCCCCGATTTCCGCGGCAAGGGCCGCATGGAACGGGCGCTGGAGGTGCTCAAGGCATTCCCGCCGGACGTGTTCAACCACAACCTGGAAACCGTGCCGCATCTGTACCGCGAGGTGCGCCCCGGCGCCGATTACCAGTGGTCGCTGGACCTGCTCAAGCGCTTCAAGGCGCAGCACCCGCAGGTGCCGACCAAGTCCGGCATCATGCTCGGCCTGGGCGAGACCCGCGAGCAGGTGCTGCAGACGCTGCGCGACCTGCGCGACCACGATGTGGAGATGATCACCATCGGCCAGTACCTGCAGCCCACGCCGCACCACCACCCGGTGCTGCGCTACTGGACGCCCGAGGAATTCCACGCGCTGCGCGAAGCCGGCGAAGCCATGGGCTTCCATCACGTCGCCTCCGGCCCGCTGGTGCGATCGTCCTATCACGCCGACCTGCAGGCGCATGCCGCCGGCGTCACCGAATCCGCCTGAGAGCACCCATGAAACTTCGCCCCGCGCTGGTCCTGCTGTTCGTTCTCTCCGCCAGCTGCGCCTTTGCGCAGTCCGCGGCCGACCTGGGTGCCGGCCCCCAGCCGCGCAAGGCGGCCACCTGGCCGCTGGAGCCCACGGCCGAACAGGCCCAGGCCGCGCAACTGTCCGCGCGCTTCCTGACCCGCTTCCACTACGACGCCCAGCCGCTGGATGACGCGATGTCCGCGCGCATCTACAAGGCATATTTCAAGATGCTCGACGGCGACAAGGTGTTCTTCACCCAGGCCGACATGGACAAGTTCGCGCCACTGAAGAGCAAGTTCGACGACGCGATCTGGAACAGCGACCTCTCCGCGCCGTTCGCCATCTTCAACCTGTACCTGCAGCGCGCCGTGCAGCGCATGAGCTACGCCCGCGAGCTGCTGAAGAACGGCTTCGACCTCAGCCGCGACGAGAGCTACGAGGTCGACCGCAAGGACGCCGCCTGGCCGAAGGACGAGGCCGCCGCGCAGGACCTTTGGCGCAAGCGCACCAAGAACGACTGGCTGCGTCTGAAGCTGGCCGGCAAGGACGACGCGGACATCCGCAAGACGCTGGACAAGCGCTACAGCGGCTACATCGACCGCATCCGGCAGATCAACAGCGCCGACGCGTTCCAGACCTTCATGAACGCCTACGCCGAATCCACCGACCCGCACACCGACTACCTCGGCCCGGAGGCGGCGGCCAACTTCGACATCGCGATGAGCCTGTCGCTGCAGGGCATCGGCGCGCAGCTGCAGTCGCGCGACGACTACACCATGATCGTCAAGCTGATCCCCGGCGGCCCGGCGATGAAGTCGCACAAGTTCAAGCCGGGCGACCGCATCGTGGCGGTGGGCCAGGGCGACAAGGGCGCAATGGTGGACGTGGTCGGTTGGCGCATCGACGACGTCACCGCGCTGATCCGCGGCAAGAAGGGAACGGTGGTGCGGCTGGAAGTGCTGCCCGCCGATGTCGGCCCGGACGGCAAGCACGAGCTGATCACCCTGGTGCGCGACAAGATCAACCTGGAGGATGCCGCGGCCAGCAAGAAGGTCATCGAGATCAAGGACGGCGCGGTCACCCGCAAGATCGGCGTGATCGACCTGCCCTCGTTCTACTCCGATTTCGGCGCGCGCAGCGCCGGCGACAAGGATTACCGCAGCACCACCCGCGACGTGGCCAAGCTGATCGCCGAGCTCAAGCAGGAAGGCGTGCAGGGCATCGTGGTGGACCTGCGCAACAACGGCGGCGGCTCGCTGGCCGAGGCGGATTCGATGACCGGCCTGTTCATCGACAAGGGCCCGGTGGTGCAGGTGCGCGGCTCGCACGGCGAAGTCCAGGTGCAGGGCGACGACGATGCAGGCATGGCCTGGAGCGGTCCGCTGGCGGTGCTGGTCAACCGCGGCACGGCTTCGGCCTCGGAGATCTTCTCCGCGGCGATCCAGGATTATCACCGCGGCCTGGTCATCGGCGAGCCGACCTTCGGCAAGGGCACCGTGCAGACCCTGGTGGACCTGGACAAGTTCGCCTCCGGCGACAGCGAGAAGCCGCAGCTGGGCGAACTGAAGATGACGATCCAGGAGTTCTTCCGCATCAACGGCGGTTCCACCCAGCTCAAGGGCGTCACCCCGGACATCGAGTTCCCGAAGAACGGCGACGAGAAGGACTTCGGCGAATCGACCTACGACAACGCGCTGCCGTGGACGCAGATTCCGCCGGCCGACTACCAGCCGGTGGCGAACCTCTCCGCCTACCTGCCGCAGCTGCTCAAGCAGCACGACCAGCGTGCGGCGCAATCGCCGGCGTGGAAGCTGATGCTGGACGAGCTGGCGCAGTACAAGAAGATGCGCGACATGACCACGATCTCGCTGAACCTGGCCACCCGCGAAGCCGAGCGCAAGCAGCAGGAGCAGATGCAGGCCGCCTTCCGCGCGCGGCACGTCGCCATCGACGGCAGCGACGCGGCCCTGCCGGAGGCGGGCAGCACGCTGGACGACGGCCTCAACCCCAACGAGCGCAGCATCAAGAGCGAGCTGAAGGAAGAGAAGGACGCCAAGAACGCCAAGGACCCGCAGCTCCAGGAGACCGCGCACATCCTGTTCGACGCGATCGGCATGATCAAGGCCGACCCGAAACTGGCCAGCGAGGTGCTGCCTTACGGCGGCAAGTTCTCGCCGCACGCACTGGCCAGCGTAACCACCCCCGCGCCGTCCGCGAGCAGCCCGGCGCACTGAGTATCCCGCTGCGCACGACGACAAGGCGGCACTGCCTGTCGTGGTGCGTGCGGGAGCCTGCGGTCCGCAGGCGCTTGTCCCGCGGGCCGTTTCCTACCCGTCGTAGCCGAAGCGTTCGAGCCACGGTTGCAGCACGGGCAACACCGGTTCGAAATGCTCGCGGTAGTCGCGCCAGCGTCCCACCGCCTTGCGATAGACGCCGCGGGTGACCTGCGCGTAGCTGGGCGTGCTGATGTGCTTCTCGCGCGCATGCTCGGCGAAGCGCTGCAGGGGCGCGGCATCGGCCAGGTCCAGGAACTGCGCCAGTCGTGTCGCCTGGTCGCCGAACTGCTCCACCACGGATTCGTAGCGCCACTCCAGCACCTGCGGGGAGAACACCTCGACATCGCGCTGCCATTGGGTGAAGGCGCGCGCGTAGCCCTGCGCCAGGCGCGGCAGGGAGGAGCACAGCACCATGAACGCCGGCGAGCGGAACGACTGCATGCTGCAGCTGAGCAACACGTCGCAGGGATGGCGCAGGCAGAGGATGATCCGTGCCTGCGGAAACAGCCGCATGATCATCGGCAGGCACTGCATGTTGAGCGGGTTCTTGTCGACCAGCCGGCGCGGCCCGAGGTCGGGGCGCACCTGCGCGACCCGTCGGCGATAGCTGCGGCGCAGGGCATCGGCATCGTCCTGGCTCAGTGAGGCGAGATCGGCGGGATAGCGCTGGCCGACGCGTTCCATGCTTTCGATCAGCTCATGGATGTAGGCACGCTCGTCCATGGACCGGAAATCCGGGTGGGCGTCGAGCATCTGTTCCAGCAAGGTGGTACCCGAGCGCGGAAAGCCGACCACGAAGACCGGGCTCTCCATGGAGCCGGGGGCGCGCAGCTCGGTCCAGCGGGCGTAGTCGTGCGGTTCGACCACGCAGTCCGCCAGCGGCAGCGGCTGGCTGTCCGCCGCCAGTCGCTCCGGCACGACCTGGCGGGCGATCTCCAGTTGCGCCGCGTGCGCCGCCTGCAACGCGTCCCATGCCTCGGCGTGGCGGCCCAGCCGGTCGCAGGCGATGGCGAGGCCGAAACCGACGCTGGCCCGGCTCTCGTCGTCGAGCGGCAGCGCCAGCACGCGCCGGTACAGCGCCGCTGCCTCGGCGTGCGCGCCGTTGCGTGAGGCCATCGCGGCGTGCGCGCGCCAGCCGTCGGCGCGCGCTTGCACGGCGCCCGGCGGCAGGGCGTCGATCGCGGCCAGCGGCAGTTGCTGCAGGTCCTGCTGTGCGCGTTCGACCTGGTTGCTGCGCTCGTGCAACACCACGCGCTGGGCGGCGATGCGCAGGCGCAGCGGAGCGGCCGCGGCCTCCGTCGGCGGCAACTGCGCGCGCGCGAGCGTGCGCAGGGCCGCCTCGGAAGCGCCCTGCACCGACAACATGGCGGCCAGTATCAGCGCCTGTTCGGCGGGTTGCGGCGGCCACTCGCCGGCGCCGTCGAGCATTTCCTCCTGCGCCGCGTTGTCGCCGCAGACGTAGCAGGCGTAGGCCGCCTGCAGGCGGGCCTCGATGAATGACGGGGCGAGACTGACCGCTTCCAGCAACGCCTGCCGTGCCGCCGGCCAATCGCGTTGCTGGGTGTACAGCAGGCCGAGGTTGTAGTGCACCTCCGCATCGCCCGGCGCGAGCTGCCGGGCCTGACGCAAGGCCTGTCCGGACGCGGCGAGGTCGCCGGCCAGGCGAGAGGCCACGCCGAGGTTGTTCCAGTAGGCCGAGACGGCCGGTCGCAACTGGCACAGGCGGTTGAACGTGGCGGCCGCCCGTGCGTGCCGGCCGGTGGCCTGTTGCGCCACGCCGAGCAGGACGAGCACGCCTTCGTCGTCGCCGGCGGCATCCGCCGCCTGCGCCGCCAGTTCGATGACGCGCTCTGCGTCGCCTGCATTCCACGCGCTGGCCATGGCGGCGGCCAGCGTGCTGGCCGGAGTGCCGGGCGGATCGGCGGCGGGCGGGGGCGGGGGCATGCGGCCTCGGTGGGATGGTGTCCGGCGCCCATTATGCAAGAGGGCCGCGGTTTGCCCGCGGCCCTCCTGGGGGTTTGCAACGACTGCGATGGAGCTAGGACATCAGAACTTCACGGTGGCGCGGGCCCAGTAGTAGCGACCGAGCACGTCGTAGGTGGAGACGTCCACGTTGTAGTTGGAACCGTTCTGATACATCAGCGGCGGTGCCTTGTCGGCGATGTTGTCCACGCCGACGTCGAAGCGGGTGTGGATCGACGGCACCGCGTAGCCGAGCTGGATCGAGTGGTAGGTCACCGAGGCGATCGGAATGTTCACGCCGGGAATGGCCGCATCCGTGTTGAGCGCGGTCAGGCTGTTGATGTAGCGCGACTGCCACTGGGCGTTCCAGTTGCCCTTGCTCCAGTTCAGCGTGACCGTGCCGCGCAGCCGCGAGATGTTGCCGAACTGCTGGCTGTAGGTGCCGGCGTAGTCGATGGCCTGTGCGCCCGGCTCGCCGGGGGTGGCGTTGTTCCTGTAGGTGGAGGTGTAGCTGCTGTTGAGGCCCACCTGGAAGTCGCCCGGGTCCACGCTGCCCATGTTGAAGTGGGGCACCTTGTAGCGCAAGGTGAAGTCGACACCCGACGTATTCAGCGTGCCAAGGTTGACCACCGGCGTGTTGATCAGGAACACCTGGCCCGGCTGGCGGCTGGTGGTGTCCTCGCGATGGATCAGCCCGCAGTACGGGCTGGCACTGTTGTTGAAGCACGAACTGACGACCAGGTCGCCGGTGATCGCGGTCAACGTGTCGGACAGGTAGATGTGCCAGAAGTCGAGGCTGGTGGAGAAGCCGGGCAGCCACTCCGGCGAGTAGACCAGGCCGAGGTCGATGGATTTGCCCTTTTCCGGCTTCAGCGAGTTGCCCACGGTGGCGGCACCGGAATAGAACGTGTTGACCTGCGCCGGCGAGTTGCCGCCCCAGTTGACCGGCACGTACTGGCAGGCCGCGGCATGCTGGGCCAGATCGGCCGCGCTGAGGTTGACGCAGGGGTCGTTCAGGGTGGGCTGCACCAGGGTGCGGCCGTCGTAGAGCTCGTTGAGGTTCGGCGCGCGGAACACCTGCGAGACGGTACCGCGGACCAGCAGATCGGCCACCGGCTTCCATTCGATCGCGACCTTGCCGTTGGTGGTGCTGCCGCTGGTGCTGTAGTTGGAGGAGCGCACGCCCAGGTCGATGTTCAGTGACTGCGCCCCGGGCGCATCGGCGAGCAGCGGGATCAGGGTTTCCGCGTAGATCTCCTTGACGTTGTAGCTGCCGCTGGCGGGCGAGCCGCATGCTTCCTGCAGGATCTGGCACTGGGTGGTGACCGGGTCGAGCACCGCGAACGGGCTCACCGTGTACTTCATCGTCTGCTTGCGGTACAGCGCGCCGACCGACAGCTGCATGGCGCCGGCGGGCAGGTCCCACAGGTCGCCGCTGGCGTCGAACTGCGCCTGCTTGGTCGAGTTGGTCATGACATAGATCGGCGTCTTCACGCCGGCGCTCAGCAGCTTGCCCACCGCCGGGTCGGCCTGGTTGAAGATGTTGGCGCCGGCATCGACCGCCGCCTGCAGGGCGGGGATGTCCACCTCGTTGGTGTCGCGCTGGTCGCGCTTGCTGTGGCTGTAGTTGATCGACGCGTCCCAGATCCAGCTGCTGTCCTGGCCGAAGTTGCCGCGCAGGCCGGTGTTGATCTGCGCGTTGTCGGTCTTGTAGCTGTGCACGCGGGTGCCGGCGCCGGTCAGGCGGGTCTGGAAGTTGTAGCCGCTGTTCGGGTCGCCCGGCACCGCGTTCTGGCTGAAGGTGACGCCGAACGGGTTGATCGGGTTGCTGGAGGAGATGATCAGGCCGTCACCGGTACCGACCGGCGAGGGGGCATCCTGGCCGCTGGATTCGGTGCGGTTGTAGAACGCGTTGACGTAGGCCTTGAGGTTGGGCGTCAGGTCGTAGCTGCCCAGCACGAAGCCGTTGGTGCGCTTCTGCGCGGTCTGCATGTAGTTGAGCGCGGCATAGTTGTAGGTGTCCGAACCGAGCCGGCACCGGTAGTCGCCGAGGCTGGAGCCGTCGCCCGTGGCAAGCGTGACGTTGGCGGTGCCGGACGAGTTGATCGCGCAGCCGTACTGGCTGGCGATCGAGGCCGGCAGCTGGATGCGGCCGGTCGGGATCGAGCTGGAGCCGGCGGCGATGATGGTGCCGCTGGACAGGTACAGCTGCTGCCGCGAGAAGTCGCGTTGCGAGGCCAGCGTGGCGTCGTACTTGTTGTAGTCGAGGCCGCCGACGATGCTGTAGTTGTCGCCGGACATGCCGCCGGTCAGGTTGAAGCCGCGACGCTGCGAATCGCCGTGGCTGGAGATGCCGTCGTTCAGGCTGAACTGGACGCCCTGGAAATCCTTGCGCAGGATGAAGTTGACCACGCCGCCGATGGCGTCGGAGCCGTACACGGTGGAGGCGCCTTCGGCCAGTACGTCGACGCGGTCAATCATGTCCGGCGGCAGCATGTTGATGTCCGAGTTGACCATGCGCTGGCCGTCCACCAGCACCAGCGTGCGGTTGATGCCCAGGCCGCGCAGCGAGACGCGCGAGGCGCCGCCGCCGGCTTCCAGCAGCGGGCTGGCGACGCCGCCGCCGTTGCTGTTGTTGGAGGGGTTGGTGGCGTTGCCGGAGATCGCCGGCATGTCCTGCAGCACGTAGCCCAGGGTGGGCTTGCCGGAGTTGGTGATGGCCTCGCGGTCGATGGTCACCACCGGGCTGGCGGTTTCCACGTCCACGCGGCGGATCAGCGAGCCGGTGACCACCACGGCGTTCAGCGTCTTGGCTTTGTCCTTGGAGGCCGGCGTGGCCTGATCCGTCGTGGGCGGATTGGTGGTCGTCGTCTGGGCCTGCAGCCCGCCGGCGACCGAGAGCATCCCGGCGGTCAATGCGAGACGCACAGCCAGTGACAGGTGATTCAAGTCGTATTTCATGTGGTTTCTTTCCCCAGTGGTGATGGCTCGGCCCTGTAATGTCGAGCGCGTCCACTGGTGCCCCTTGTCCCCCCTCAGGCAATGTCGCAACCAGTTTCGGACCACGCCCAACGTTCGAGAGGTTACTCCCCCGAGGCTTCGTCGCACCACTGCGCACGGCACCGGGCGGAACGGGGTATCGGGCGTCGAGGTCGGCGGGGGCGCCCCGGAGCTTGTGAAGGAAACCGCCTCCCGTGGTTTCCTCCTGTCGCGAGCCCGTTACAGGCCCGGACTCGCTCACGTGGAACAGTCACCAGGACGCCTGTTTCATGTCCAGCCTTCGGACAACCGCTCCTGTTGCCTCGACTCGGGCATCGGGCCATTGCTCCTGCCTTGCCTCCACTCGGACAGCCATGCCTCGCCGGGGCTGGTCCGAGGGGTTGAAAACCGCTCAGCCTCTCAGTGTCCGTAACGCTCCTGCAGGAACGCGAACACCGCGCGCAGGCCCATTGCCTCGCCGCCGCGGGGGCGGCCGGGGCGGTCGGCGTCGTTCCAGGCGTAGGTGTCCAGGTGCAGCCACGGCGTGCCGTCGGGGACGAAGCGTTCGAGATAGAGCGCGGCGGTGATCGCGCCGGCGTGGCGCGAGGCGCTGGAGTTGGCGAAGTCCGCCAGGTGGGAGTCCAGCATGCGCCGGTACGGACGCCACAGCGGCAGCCGCCACAGCGGGTCGGCCACGGCGTTACCGGCCTGCAGCACCGCGTCGGCCAGCGCGTCATCGTTGGCGAACAGGGCCGGCAGATCCGGGCCCAGCGCCACGCGGGCGGCGCCGGTGAGGGTGGCGAAGTCGATGATCAGCGCCGGTTGCTGTTCGCCGGCGTAGGCCAGCGCGTCGCACAGGATCAGCCGGCCTTCGGCGTCGGTGTTGTCCACTTCCACGGTATGGCCGGCGCGGGTGGTGATCACCTCGCCCGGGCGCATCGCGTTGCCGGCCACGGCGTTCTCCACCGCCGGCACCAGCAGGGTCAGCCGCACCGGCAGGTTGGCCTGCATCACCAGCCCGGCCAGCGCGATCGCGTGCGCGGCGCCGCCCATGTCCTTCTTCATCCAGCGCATGCCTTCGCCGCCCTTGAGGTTCAGGCCGCCGGTGTCGAAGCACACGCCCTTGCCGACGATCACCAGCCTGGGATGGTCGGGCTTGCCCCAGCTCAGTTCGACCAGCCGCGGCGCGCGATGGCTGGCGCGGCCCACGGCGTGGATGGTGGGGAAGTTCGCCTTGAGCAGTTCGTCGCCGACCCAGTCGCGCAGCTTCGCCTTGTGTGCCTTGGCCAGGGTCTTTATCGCCTCGCCGAGTTGCTCCGGACCCATGTCCTGCGTGGGCGTGTTGACCAGGTCGCGCACGCGCGAGGTGGCCTCCACCAGCGGGGCCAGCCGGGCCAGTTCCTCGGCCGCCACGATCAGCCGCGCCGGGGCGCGTTTGGCTGCGCGGTAGCGGGTGAACTGGTAGGCGCCCAGCGCCCAGCCCAGCGTGGCCAGCGCGGTGTCGGCGAGCACGCCTTCGGCGGCCAGTTCGTAGGTGGCTTCGGGCAGGTGGCAGGGCAGGCCGGCCAGCGCGGCCAGCGGATCGGCCGGCGCCACGCCGACCAGCACGCGCGCCAGCTTGCCGGCCGCGTCGGGCACCAGAGCGAACGTGCCGGGCGCCGCGTCGAAGCCGCTGTCGCCGAGCCAGCGCCGCTGCGTCGCATCGAGCCGGCGGCGACTGACCGCCAGGTGCGCGGCGTCGGTGGTCTCGACGGGGATGCCATGGCGCTGGCCAGGGCGGCGTTCGATCAGGGCGGACATGGGCAAATCCTTGCGGGGAAATGGCCCATGATGGACATGCCCGCGTCGAAGAACAATCGCAACGGCGTCAGTCGCGGCGGGAAGAGGCTTCCAGCCAGTCGGCCAGCGCCGCCAGGTCGGGCAGGTCGAGATCCGGCGGCGGGCCCATGCCGGGTGGCCACGGTTCGCCCTGGCGATTGATCCACGCCGTGCGCAAGCCGGCGTCGCGCGCGCCGGCCACGTCCAGCGCGGGGTCGTCGCCCACGTGCAGCACCTGTCCCGGTTCGACGCCGAGCAGGGCGGCTGCGGCAAGGAAGATGGCGCGGTCGGGCTTGCCCACGCCATGGTCGCGGGCGCAGACCTGATGGCGGAAATGCCGCTCGATGCCGATGCGGCGCAGGTCGGCGTTGCCGTTGGTCAGGCTCGCCAGCGGCCAGCGTGCGGCGATGCGTTCCAGTGCGCTTGGGCAATCGGGGAACAGCTCCACCTGGTTGCGCGCGGCGAAATAGATTTCCCACAACGCGTCCACCGGCGCATCGGCGATGCCGCTGGCCTCGAACACATGGCGCAGGGTCAGCTGGCGCTGGGTGGTGAAATCGTGCGCCAGGTCGATCCGCTCGGCGGCCACTTTGGCGCGCAGTTGCCGCATCGCGGTGATCGGCCACGCACGCGCCACCTCCGGATGGTGCTGCTGCAGCCAGGCGTCGACGGCCCGGTCGGCCCGTTCCAGCGCGGGCAGCACCGGCCACAGCGTGTCGTCCAGATCCAGCGTCAGCGCCAGCGGACGCTGGACCCTGCCGGCGCCCGCCTCTGCGGCGCGGCTCACCCGGTTATCGCTTGCTGACGCGCAACACCTGGCCCTGTTGCAGGTGGTCGCTCTTGAGCTGGTTCCACGCGCGCAATTGCGCCACCTCGACCGAATGTGCCTTGGCGATCGAGGACAGCGTGTCGCCGCGCACCACCTTGTACGTCGAATGGGTCTGCGTGGCGTCGGCGCTGACGCCGCGGAAATTCTTGCCGTTGGCCTGGCTCACCGTGGTGGCCGAGCCGCTGGCGCGCTCGACGCCGGTCACGGCGACGTTGCTGACGCTGCCGCTGACGCGCTCCAGCCGTGCATCGTTCGCCGCGCGCTCGCGGCGCGCTTCCAGCGCGTTGCGGGCCTGCACCGTGCGCTCCGACGTGGGCGCGATGGCGGCGCGGGACGCGTAGGTGGCGCCGGGCGCCGAGATCGGCGTGCCCTGCGACCGCGCGCGCGCGCCGACTTCGGCCAGGATCGTGCTGCGGCGCTCGGCATCCATCGCCGCCAGCCGCGCGCCGTCGTCGTAGGGCAGCACGCCGTGGCGACGCAGCGCAGCCTTGGCCGGCTCGGTCTTGAGGAAGTCCACGAAATCCTGCGCCTGCTCGGCCTTGGCGCTGTGCGGGTTGGTGACCAGGTACAGCGGGATGAACAGCGGGTAGCTGCCGTTGGCGATGTTCGCCGTGGTCGCCGTGCGGCCGTTGATCGGGATCGCCTTCAGCTTGGGGTTGTCACTGATGCCGGCCAGCATGGCCACGCCCAGGCCGTTCGGGTTCAGCGCGATGCCTTCTTCCAGCTTGCGCGTGTTGACGTACAGCCGCGGCGCGGCGACCGGCTGGTTGCCGCGGCCGAACAGCAGGCTGCGCAGGCTGTACTCCACGCCGTCGCCGGGGCTGGCCACCGCGTAGACGTCGATCGGCGCGTTGCGGCCGCCGACTTCGCTCCAGTTGTGGATCTTGCCGTAGTAGATGTCGTGCACCTGCTTCAGCGTGAGGCTGCCGATCGGGTTGGACGCCTGGGTGATGATTACCAGGCCGCTCCAGGCCACCGGGGTGAAGGTCAGCCGGTCGTTCTGCGCGCTGCCGTCGGAGGGGCGCGCGCTGCCGGCGAGGTCGGCGGTGCCGTTGCTCACCGCGTCGAGGCCCGAGGCGGTGTTGAACGGCTGCAGCTCGATGCGGCCGTGGCCGGCCTTCGTCCATGCCTTGCCCACTTCGTTCATCACCGCGTTGGCGGTGGCGTCGTCGCCGCGCCAGACCAGGCTGCCGGACTTGGTGGCCGCGGTTGCCGCGGTGGAGAAACAGGCGCCGATCAGGGCGAGGCAGAACAGGCGAGCAAAGCGTACGGACATGATGATGCGAAACCCCGGCGTGATGAACTCATGACATGGGCGGATGAGCTGGCCGATCGGGCCGGCCCACCCGTCTGGCGACTTGACGAAGGTGCGTGATCGAAAGCGGATATGCAGCCGACGCGCGGCGCGTTCGACAAGCCGTCAGGATATTGGATCGGCCTGAACCCACAATATCAAGCGATTTCTGGCGTTTGCGTGACGATGCGTCACAGAGCGTGCGCGCGAACACGCCGTTCACGCGACCCACGTCCGGTTTTTCGCGCGGTCGCTTTGCCGCGTCGTCAGTTGATCAGTACGTAGTGGCTGCCGTCTGTATCGGCCACCACCAGCACCAACTGGCGCAGGCGCACGCCGGCCAGCCCGCGCAGCATGCGCAGGCTGGTGAGGCGCTGGTTGCCGATGCCGACCACCACGTCGCCCGCACGCAGTCCCGCCTGGGCGGCGCGGCTGCCCGGCTGCACCGTGCTGACGGCGGCGCCGTACCAACCCTGGTCGCGCTGGCTCTGGCTCAGCTCGCTGAAACGCACGCCGGCCAGGCGCGGGTCGAGCTGGCCGCCGTCGAGGCTGGCCAGCTTCTCGGCGCTCAGCGTCGCATTGACCTGGCGCGGCTGGCCGTCGCGCACGATGCCCAGTTGCAGGCTGCTGCCCAGCGGCAGCAGGCCTTCGGTGTTGCGCAGCTGCTGCACGCTCTGCAGCGGCTTGCCGTTGAGCGAGGTCAGCACGTCGCCCGGCTGCAGCCCGGCGCGCGCGGCGGCCGAACCGTCGCCGACGCCGGTCACCACCACGCCCTTGCTCTCCTTCAGCCCCAGCGCCTGGGCGATGCGCGGGGTGATCGCCTGCGCCTGCAGGCCCAGGCTGCCGCGCTCGACCTTGCCATGCGCGATCAGCTGCTTCATCACCTCGGCGGTGAGGTTGCTGGGGATCGCGAAGCCGATGCCCACGTTGCCGCCCGAGGGCGAGAAGATCATCGTGTTGATGCCGACCAGCTCGCCGCGCAGGTTCACCAGCGGGCCGCCGGAGTTGCCCGGGTTGATCGAGGCGTCGGTCTGGATGAAGTTCTGGTAGCTCGAATCGCCCAGGCCCGAGCGCCCCAGCGCCGAGACGATGCCGGCGGTCACCGTCTGGCCCAGGCCGAACGGTTCGCCCACCGCCACCACGTAGTCGCCCACGCGCAGGGTGGAGGAGTCGGCCATCGGCAGCGCGTGCAGGTCGCTGGCCCGGATCTGCACCACCGCCACGTCGGTGGCCGGGTCGGTGCCGATCAGCTTGCCCTTGAAGCTGCGCCCGTCCTGCAGCGTCACGCTGATGTCGTCGGCACCGGCGACCACGTGGTTGTTGGTCAGGATGTAGCCCCTGGCGGCGTCCACGATCACGCCCGAACCCAGGCTCTGCTCCACGCGCTCGCGCGGCGTGGGCGGCAGGCCGAAGAACTGGCGCACCATCGGGTCGTCGAAATACGCATCGCGCACCGGCACGTGGGTGGTGCTGGAAATGTTCACCACCGCCGGCGTCACCCGGGTCAGCATCGGCGCCAGCGACGGCATCGGCTGGCCGTCGATCGCCGCCGGCAAGGTGGCGGCGCGGCCGGCGCCCGGCAGCGTGCCGAACGCGATCACCAGCGCGGCCAGCAAGCCGGTCAACCACGACGGCACGGAGGGATGGCGAGGCGACATGAGGGGCTCCTTGGCGGGGGTGAGTTCGGCGCTGGTTCGACCGATCGGCGGCGTGCGGGTTCCCGCCGGCCGATGCCGCTCGCAGGACTTTACTTCCCGGAGCGGCAGGGTTAACTTCCTCCCTTGGTAACAACCACAACATCTTGTGTTGAAGCGCCAATGCCGAGACTAGCACTGGTGCCAACCGCGGCGTTCTTGGGGAGGAGCCACTGTTGTCGGAAAGCCAGGGGGCGGGCAGGCCGGGAGGTCGTTCCCGCCCGTGATCTTCGTCGCCGTCGCGTCGCGAGCGACACCCTTACATCCCAATAAAAATCAACGGGGGCCGCGAGGCCACACCGAGAGGTCAGCAAAACGATGAGCACAATGCGTGCGCCAGCCAACCACCCCGCCACCGGCCGCGATGCTGCCGTGGACATCCCGCTGCAACCCGCCTCGTGGGACATCTGGGACAAGAAGTATCGCCTGAAGACCAAGACCGGCGAGCCGGTCGACGGCAGCATCGACGAGACCTACCAGCGCGTGGCGCGCGCGCTGTCCGACGTGGAAGCCACCGACGAGCTGCGCGGCCACTGGTACGAGCGTTTCCTGTGGGCGCTGCGCCGCGGGGCCATCCCCGCCGGCCGCATCACCTCCAACGCCGGCGCGCTGGCGCACAAGCCGGCCACCAGCACGATCAACTGCACCGTTTCGGGCACCATCCACGATTCGATGGACGACATCCTGGAGAAGGTGCACGAGGCCGGCCTCACCCTGAAGGCCGGTTGCGGCATCGGCTACGAGTTCAGCACCCTGCGTCCGCGCAACGCCTATGTCTCCGGCGCCGGCGCGTACACCAGCGGCCCGCTGTCGTTCATGGACATCTACGACAAGATGTGCTTCACCGTCTCCAGCGCCGGCGGCCGCCGTGGCGCGCAGATGGGCACCTTCGACATCAGCCATCCGGACGCCAAGGAGTTCATCCGCGCCAAGCGCGAGGACGGCCGCCTGCGCCAGTTCAACCTCAGCCTGCTGATCACCGACGGCTTCATGGACGCGGTGGAAAACGACCAGGACTGGCCGCTGGTATTCCCGGTGCACGTCAAGGAGAAGGACGAGATCGACGTCAACGACCCGAGCAAGGTCGTCTGGCGCGAATGGCCGACCCACGAGAACTACGTCGACCGCGAAGACGGCCTGGTCGCCTGCAAGATCTACAGCCACATCCGCGCGCGGCACCTGTGGGACATGATCATGGTCTCGACGTACGACTACGCCGAGCCCGGGTTCATCCTGATCGACAAGGTCAACGAGATGAACAACAACTGGTGGTGCGAGCACATCCGCGCGACCAACCCCTGCGTCACGGCCGACACTTGGGTGCAGACCGCCGAAGGCCCGCGCCAGGTCAGTGACCTGCTCGGTCGAGGCTTCATGGCCCGCGTGGACGGCAACGATCACGCCACTGGCGCCGAGGGTTTCTTCCGCACCGCGACCAAGCCGGTGCTGGCGCTGCAGACCGAGGAAGGCCACCGCCTGCGCCTGACCGAGGACCACCGCGTGCGCCGCGTGTCGCGCCTGACCCGCTGGAGCGTGGACACCGAGTGGTGCGCCGCCGGCGCGCTGCAGCCTGGCGACCGCGTGCTGCTCAACGATCACCGCGCCAACGCGCAGTGGCCCGGTGCGCTGACCGGGGAGCAGGGCTACCTGCTCGGCCTGCTGGTCGGTGACGGCACGCTCAAGCACGAGGCCGCGGTGTTGTCGGTGTGGCCGCAGGCCGCCGTGATGAACGGCTCGGTGGATGGCGGTACCCGTGCGCTGATGGCCGAAGCCCTGCGCTGCGCCCGGACGCTGCCGCACCGTGCCGATTTCACCGGCTGGTCGGAAGTGGCCGGCCGCGGCGAGTTCCGCATGAAGTCCGCCGCGCTGCGTGACCTTGCGTTCGAGTTCGGCATGAATCCGGGCGACAAGGCGATCACGCCGGCGCTGGAGCAGGCGTCGAGCGAGGCCTATCGCGGCTTCTTGCGCGGCTTCTTCGACGCCGACGGTTCGGTGCAGGGCAGCCAGGCCAAGGGCGTGTCCGTGCGCCTGGCGCAGTCGGACCTGCCGCGGTTGGAAGCGGTACAGCGCATGCTGCTGCGCCTGGGCATGCCGTCACGGATCTATCGCGACCGCCGTGTCGCAGGTGAAAGCCTGTTGCCCGATGGTCATGGCGGCAGGCATGCCTATGCCACCCGGGCCCAGCACGAGCTGGTGATTGCCGGCGAGTCGCTGCCGCGTTTCGCCGAATTGATCGGCTTTGCCGACAGCGACAAGGCCGCGCGTCTGAAGGCCGCCTTGTCGGGCTACAAGCGTCACCTCAACCGCGAGCGCTTTGTTGCCACCGTGCAATCGCTGCAGGCCGATGGCGTCGAGGACGTCTACGACGTGCAGGTACCCGGCATCAACACCTTCGACGGCAACGGCCTGCACGCGCACAACTGCGGCGAACAGCCGTTGCCGCCCTACGGCTCGTGCCTGCTCGGCTCGGTCAACCTGACCAAGTTCGTGCGCGACCCGTTCGGGCCCAAGGCGCGTTTCGACTGGGAGGAATACCGCGAGGTGGTCAAGGTGTTCACCCGCATGCTCGACAACGTGGTCGAGATCAACGGCCTGCCGCTGGAGCAGCAGCGCAACGAGATCATGGGCAAGCGCCGCCACGGCATGGGCTTCCTGGGCCTGGGCTCCACCGTGACCATGCTCAAGCAGAGTTACGGCAGCCCCGAGGCGGTGGCGTTCACCGAGGACGTCTCGCGCGAGATGGCGCTGGCCGGCTGGGAAGTGGCGCTGGAGCTGGCGAAAGAGAAGGGCGCCGCGCCGGTGCTGCTGCGCGACTACACCGTCACCGGCGACATGCTGCGCAAGCGCCCGGAAATGGCGGCCGACGGCTACAAGATCGGCGACACCATCCCCGGCCGCGTGCTGCACGCGAAATACAGCCGCTACATGCAGCGCATCGCCACGGTGGCGCCGGAGCTGGTCGAGCAACTCGCCGAGACCGGCGCGCGTTTCACCCACCACACCTCGATCGCGCCCACCGGCACCATCTCACTCAGCCTGGCCAACAACGCCAGCAACGGCATCGAGCCGAGCTTCGCGCACAGCTACTCGCGCAACGTGATCCGCGAAGGCAAGAAATCCAAGGAGAAGGTCGAGGTGCTCAGCTTCGAGCTGCTCGCCTACCGCGCGCTGATCAACGCCGAGGCCAGGCCGTTCACCGACGACGCCGCGCACAAGCTGCCCGACTACTTCGTCTCCGCCGACGACATCGGCCCGAAGCAGCACGTGGACATCCAGGCCGCCTCGCAGAAATGGATCGATTCGTCGATCTCCAAGACCGCCAACGTGCCCACCGATTACCCGTACGAAGACTTCAAGGACATCTACTTCTACGCCTACAAGCAGGGGCTCAAGGGATGCACCACGTTCCGCTTCAACCCCGCCGCTTTCCAGGGTGTGCTGGTCAAGGAATCGGACCTTGAAAACACCCTCTACCGCTTCGAGCTGGAGGACGGTAGTGTTGTCGAACTGAAAGGCAATGAGCAGGTGGAATACGACGGCGAGATGCACTCGGCCGCCAACCTCTTCGATGCCTTGAAGGAGGGTTACTACGGCAAGTTCTGAACTGCGCGCAGTTTCCCGAGGGCCACGGCACGTACTGACATTCATCGGAGGGGAACACCAGTTATGTCCATCGACAACGAGCTTGAGTCAAACAACAACCCAGCGGCCGCCGAGGCACCCGCCGTCGTGCTGCCCGTGCTGCCCGAGGTAGCGCCGGCCGCACCCGCCGCGGCCCCGGCGAAGAAGGCCCCGGCACGCCGCAAGGCCGCAGTGAAGAAGGCCGCGCCGAAGAAGGCGGCGCCGAAGAAAAAGGCGGCCGCGAAGAAGGCGGCTCCGAAGAAGAAGGCCGCGACCAAGAAGGCTGCGCCTAAGAAGAAGGCCGCCGCGAAGAAAGCGGCTCCCAAGAAAAAGGCTGCAGCCAGGAAGGCCGCGCCGAAGAAGGCTGCCGCCAAGAAAGCGGCAAGGAAGTCGGTGAAGAAGGCGGCCCCGAAGAAGGCGGTGCGCAAGAGCGCGAAGAAAGTGGCGAAGAAGGCGGTCAAGAAAGCCGCCGTCAAGCGCGCCAAGCCCGCCCGCAAGGCGGCAGGCAAGAAGTCGGTCGCCCGCAAGGCGGCCCCGAAGAAGGCGGCGGCAAAGAAGTCCGCCAGCAAGAAGAAGGCCGCCCCCAGGGCAGCCAAGAGGTCCACTGCCAGCAAGAAGAAGTAAGCCGTACCTCCATCCGGCCCGGCGTCGCGCCGGGCCGGATGGTTTTTCATGTCACACGTCGCCGCCATTGCGGCGCACCCCAGCAAAGAAGCGAATCCCATGGCAATCAAGATCGACAAGAAGATCACCGGCTACAACGTGGTCAAGCCCGAGGACAAGGTTGCCGATGCGGCCGGCAGCGCAAAGCAGGCCACCCCTGCCGCGCCCAAGCAGGCCGAAGTGATCCAGATGCACGAGAGTGTCGAGCGGCCGGAAACCCTGGTCGGCTCCACCTTCAAGGTCAAGTCGCCGCTGTTCGAGCACGCGCTGTACGTCACCATCAACGACATCGTGCTCAACGCCGGCACCAAGTACGAGCAGCGCCGCCCCTTCGAGATCTTCATCAACTCGAAGAACATGGACCACTTCCAGTGGATCGTGGCACTCACCCGCATCCTCTCCGCCGTGTTCCGCAAGGGCGGCGACGTGACGTTCATCGTGGAAGAGCTGAAAGCCGTGTTCGACCCCCGCGGCGGCTACTTCAAGGCCGGCGGCGTCTACATGCCCAGCATCGTCGCCGAGATCGGCTCGGTGGTGGAGCAGCACATGAAGAACATCGGGCTGATCCATGATCCGGAGATGGATGAGGCCACCCGCAAGCTGATCGCCGAGAAGCGCGCCGCCTACGAGGCGCTGGACTCAAAAAAAAACGCTGACGCCGGCGTGAGCGCCGCGTCGACCGGCGCCGAGACGCTGACCTTCCCGCCCGGTTCGATGATGTGCGACAAGTGCAACACCAAGGCGCTGGTGCTGATGGACAACTGCCAGACTTGTTTGAATTGCGGGTATTCGAAGTGCGGGTGAATGTCGAGTTGCCGTCATATTAGTCGCACTCCAACCTTAGTAGCCTGCTGACAGGGGAGTCAGGGAATGGGTAGCCCGCTTGTAGCTTTCGCCCTAGTGGCAGATGCGTATAGCAATTCGGGCGATCCAATCCGTGGGCTGTTTCCGCTATTTGCACCCCTCCTTCATGACCGAGTCGGCCAAGTCTTTGACCCGTCCGAGTTTTCGTCTAGATATGAGACTACGTATGGCTTAGAGATGAGCCATACAATCGCGAGTGCGCTTAAAGAAGCTCTATCGGAAATGGGCTTGCTTGTTGAGCCCATTCCTCACAAGTACGAGGTCGCAAACTTTGAGTGGGCGCCTGAGTCCATTGATGAGTCGGAAATTGTAAAAATTCTAGAGCTTTTTTCCAGGTGGGCGAAGGAAAGGCTCGCGCAAACGAATAGGCGATTTAGCGAGAAGCAATTAGAGGATGCTTTTCTGGCTCGCTTGGCTCGTCCGGAATTCTCATCAGTTTTTGTTGACGAGGACCCAGAAAAAAAGCGGAGACGACTGAAAGGCCTGCTCGGATTGGGAGCGATCGACGCCACAGTTAAAGACGAGCTATTCCTTGACTACCTAGTGGCGGAGTTTGTCCTCACTGCAAACGATGCTGCCCCCGACGTCTTTGAAGAGATTGCCAAGATATCTTATGGCTCGCTCATTGCAGAGGCGGTTTCGGGGCTCGCGACGCCAACTGTTAGGCCTGCGGAACATAACCTTAGGGTGGTTTTAGATAGTCCATTAGTTATGGACTTACTTGATCTGAACACTCCCGAACATAAGTCATACGCCGAAGGGCTTGTTGATCTTTTTATTTCCGAAGGCGTTCGGCTTGCGGTCTTTGACCATTCGGTTGACGAAATTCGACGTAGTATAAAAAGTACGTTGGGCGCTTACGCTAGGGGCGACGCGTTTGGGCCGCTTGCACAGCGATTTAAAACGGTTGCTGGGCACAAATTATACGCAATCACGGTCATGGATTCGCTCGAATCCCGAATAAAAGACCTTGGGATAGCAATCTTGCCTTCGCGAATATACGAAGAAGCGAGATTCAAGAAATTTTTTCCCGAAGAACGCGTAGACCAAGTTCGAAATGCAATTGGGGATCTGCATGAGCACCTCGACGCGCGCATCCGTGATTCCATGAGCGTAGCAGTGGTTGCTCGGCTTAAAGGTGAGCAGCGGCTTGCAGCTTCACTTTTCGAGGCGGGGACCGTTTTCGTAACGCGCAATTCAGTCCTCGTGAAGAGGGTGAACAGGGCTCTGTCGGTGGGGCGTGGTGCACCAGACCCTCGCTTTACGATCGTGACGGATGGACAGATTGCCGGCTTCTTTTGGTTTGTCTCCGGCTTCAAGCTTAGCGAAAATCTTTCACGGCGTAGGCTCATTGCGAATTGCTCATCGGCAGTTCTCCCTCGCAAGGATGTGATTTCAAAGATCGCCAATGTCCTCGAAGGCCTGAGCCCCGAACTCAAGAACGAGTTCGAGGCGCTCATGACAGATAAGCGCGCGAGTTTGTGCCCAATGCGCTTGACTGCGGCAGGAGCGGAGCATATCGACGGGGATATGTCGCTGCGTGTTCTGGCTGCCATGAAGGAGGAACTAGTTGTTCCCGTGATACAGCAAGTGGAAGAGGCCAAAACTCGTGTCCAGGAGCGAGATGTTGAGGTTCAGCGTGCTCATGCCGAGAGAAGAGAGATGGTCCTCGCGATGCAAGAAATTGTTCAAGGCGCAGAGGAACAACTAGCCCTTAGCCAAGTTAGCTTCAATGACCAACTGGCGCAGCTACAGTTCAATCTGGAAACACAAGCAAGGGTGACCGAGGGCTTGGCAAAGACCGCTAGAGATAATCTGGAGAATATTTCTCAGAAAATTTCTATTGAGGCTAACAAGTTGCAAACAAATGAAGCTGGTGCGCGTAGAATTTTAAAGTATGGCGGTGCAGTTTTTGTGGGCGTCCCTAGTCTTATTGCTATTCTCTTTCCTGACTACCAAAGCTGGCCGCTAAAAATTGTGCTTGCTGTTGCCTTTATATGCGGCATGGGGATTACGGCGCCATTCGTTTCTCGTGTTATCGATCGTCTTGTTGAGAAAATGTTTCCATCTCAACGGAGTTACTTGATGGGACTTGAACAGGCACGATTAGTAGCGGAGTCGCAGGCAGGCTCGGCTGAGAACCAGGAAAGTTAAGGAAACTCTGATTTTGCTTTGCTGTCGAAGCATGGCCTGTTCTGGAGAGTGTAGACGATGCCCGATCAGCTGACCTTGGCGACGCAAGCCGACGGTGGATTTGAAGCCCACCGCAAGGCCACGCGACGAGATGTGTTCCTGGCCGAGATGGACAAGGTGGTGCCGTGGTCGGAGCTGTGCGCGGTGATCGAACCGTTCTATCCCAAGGCACGTGCCGAAGGCGGGCGTCGCCCAGTGGGCCTGGAGCGCATGTTGCGCATCCACTTCCTGCAGCAGTGGTACGCGCTGAGCGATCCGGCGGTGGAGGAAGCGTTGTACGACTCGGCGTCGATGCGGCGGTTCGTGGGCATTGATCTGGGACGCGAGCCGGCGCCCGATGAGACGACGGTGTGCAAGTTCCGCCACCTGCTGGAAAAGCACGAATTAAAGGGGACGTGGCTAATTAAATCGGAAAGGCGTCGGGAGCAACTTTCCGTAGAGAGACGAAGCCAGGGCGGCGTGATGCGTCCCGCGAGGTGACTGTGACGCTGCTTGGCGAGTAACGTCGCCTGTCTCCGCAGCCTTGATTCCGGCCAACTGCGCCACCGCGGGCGTCGTGCCGCTCGTCTCCACTGGTGGTTCCTGTCCTGGGGCAAGTCGATGTCCGTGCTCCTCATCCGCAGCTTTGGCGACCCGCGCAGCTTCGTTCCGCAGAATTTCCCGCAAGGCGTGCTGCCGCGAACTTCGGCGGAGAGTTACGTGCCCTGGGCGCTCACGGCCGACCGGCGGGTGGTGTATGCCCCCGGTTTTCCTCGCCGCCGTACCGCGCGGGAGTCGCCGGTCAGTCCAGCAGCGTCAGCAGTGCTTCGTAGCGGATGTCGGCGGGTTCGCGCACGTTGGCTTCCATCCGGCGCAGCCATTCCAGCGTGCGGCGAGTCTGTTCGCGCTCCGCTTTCTGCGACAGGTCGAAGGTGACCGAATCGGCCACGTGGTGCAGCATCATCACGAAATCGCACGGCGCGCGGCAGGACTGCACCAGGCCGACGATCTGGAAGCCGATGTCCTGGACCTGCGACTTGATCGCGGTGCTGTCGCTGGTCCCGCCCAGCAGCTCCTGCGCCGCCTCGTCCAGGTAGACGTCCATGATCGCGTCGTTGGGGAAGGGCTCCCGCATGGCCTTCGCGACCTTGGCGGTGAGCGCGGGGTCGTCGGTCAATCGGCGGGTCAGGTTTCGCACGCGGGCGCGCACGTGTTCGATGGCCTTGTTGATGTCGGCGCGATCGGCGACGAGGTTGATCACGGCACCGTTGATCTCCTTCGCCACCCGCTCGGCGATCGCGTGGGCGTCGGTGCCGACGATGCGCTGCACCCGGCCCTTCAGCGGGTCGCGCAGTGCCTTCTCGATCGCCGGCCCGCTGCGGCCGTGCAGCTGGAACATGGCCGTCATGACGGAGGCCAGGATCGGCCGCAGTTGCTCGCGCCAGTGCAGGATGTGGCGGCGGTCCTCGACCGGCCCCTGGCTTGCCTTCGAGTTGACCGGGATCTTGGCGGCCTTGGTGCCCCAAGGCGGGCGACCGACGAAGGTGACCTCGCCGTCCTCGCCGACGGACATGCCGAACTCGCCGCCGTCTGTGTCTTCGTCATCGCCATCGGACATCGACTGTTCCCCGTTGTGCCTGCCACGCAATATAGCGGGGCAGCCCGGTGGCGTGCGCCCGTGGTTCGGGCGTTGCCGGCAGATGCGTGGGGAACCGGGGTCGATAGCCGCTGCCCTCACGACTTCTTCTTGCCGCCATCATCGCGCTTGTCCACGGTGGCCCAGGCGATGCGCTCGGCCGTCTTCTCCGACTTGCCCTTTTTCTTTTCGCTTTCCTCGATGTGGGATGCTTCGCGCTTCTGCTTGGCGGTGTACGAGGATTTGTCGCCCTTGGACATGGGAGTGCTCCAGAGTTAGATGGACGTCCTACGCCAGTGTCCGGGCGGGTGAATGCCCGGTCGTCGATGGATCATCGCCGCGTCATGGCGTCGAGGGGCTGCCACCCGCGTGATCGTGGCGGCGGCAACTTTCCACCGCGCACTTCGCAGGAGGGCCGCCAGGCAGTCGTTCCGGCGCCGCAGGGCGCTGTGCTAGGCTCGAACGATGGGAGCAAGACTGCATCGGACAGCGATCGGCCGCACGCGTGAAGTGCGGGGGCCCGACGCGCTGGAACTCATTGCCGCTGGCGCGATCGTGGCAGCCGTGGTGGCGGTCGCCACGGGTTTCGGCAGCCGCGTGATGCTCATGGCGCAGACCCTGGACGCGGTCTCGCTGGCGTGGGCCCCGCAAGTCAATGCCCGGGTCTATCGCGCCGAACATGGTCGATGGCCCTCGGCGGGCGACCCGAACATCCTCGGCGACGCGCGTGCGGGGTCGCACGTGGAGAACCTCTCACTGGCGGAGGGTGGCGTCATCACGGCGCAGGTAGTGCTGGGCCAGTCGCTGCCGGCCGGCAACCGCAGCGGCGCGGTGGCGACAGGCGGTGTGCGGGGGCGGCTGTCGTTCCGCCCCGAGCTGATGGGGTCGGCCGAGGAGCCGACGGTTTCCTTCCTGTGCGGTTACGCCACGCCAGTGTCCGGAACGGTCGAGGCCACGGCCGCGAACCGGACCACCCTCCCCGTGGACTACCTCCCGCCCTCTTGCCGGTGATTGCGAATGGATGCCTTGAAGCTGGATGACTCCCGCGATTTCGTGACGCGCCAGTACGCGCATCTGCTCGCCAGCGGCCTGGACGAGCCGGCGGCGCATGCGCGGTTGCGCGAGGTGCTGGGCGCGGATGCCGTGGCGCTGCTCGGCGGCGGCGATGCGGCGGACGGCCCGGCCCGCTTCGCCGATGCCGGCATGGGCCCGCGCCTGGCTGCGGCAGCGAAGGAACTTGGCGGCAGCGCGGCCGGCGTGCAAGCCGCGTTCATCCACTCGCTGGCCGAGGCGCGGCTGTTCGCGCTGGACTGGTGGCGGCCGGTGCGCACCTTTCTTTCGTACGTGCTGTTCCTGCTGGGCCTGGCGCTGGTGATCGCGCTCATCTACGCGACCTACGTGCTGCCGGCCTTCAGTCACCTCGACCGCACGCTGGGCGTGCACGGCGCCGCCGACTGGATCGTCGCGAACGGCGCCATCCGCCTGTTCGCGCCGCTGCTGGTGATGGCCATCGTGCTGGTGCTGCTGGCGACGCGATGGCTGCGCATGCGTCGTCGCATGGCGCAGCTGCAACCGCTGGGGCGCGCCCGTGCCGGCTGGCTGGATGGCAAGGGCGCGGCCGCCTACCAGGTGCTGCGCTGCCTGGAGTTTGCCGCTGCGCTCAAGGCGGCAGGGGTGACGGATGCGGCGGTGCTGGAGCCGGCCCTGCGGTTGGCCGGCTGGCCAGCGGGGACGCCGCTCGCCGGCGAACTGGGCGAAAAGCTCGCGCAGGCCGAGCGCCTGGGCACGTTCGACGTGGAACTGGAATGGCAGCGCCGCCTGCACTGGACCACCGCCCAGGCCCAACTCGAATCGTCGCGCGACCGCCTGATCCTGGCCTCGCGCGTGCTGTTCTACATCCTGATCGGCGTCATGGTCACGGTGCTTTACATCCCGATTTTTTCGGTCGCCAGCATGGTGGGAGTGCATTGAGGATGACACGCAAACGCGGATTCACGCTTATCGAACTGATGATCGTCGTGGCCATCATCGGCATCCTCGCGGCGATCGCGATCCCGGCGTACCAGAGCTACGTCATTCGCGCGCAGACCACCGAGGCGTTCTCGCTGGGCTCGTTCGTGCAGCCGAAGATCGTCGACTACTACCGCCAGTTCGGCCACTTCCCCGCGGACAACCGCGCCAGCGGCGTGCCGTCGGCGGGGTCGATCATCGGCCATTACGTGGGCGCGGTGACCGTCGACGACGGCGTGATCAACATCCGTTTCCGCGACAGGAACATCAACAGCGCCCTGCAAGGCCAGGTGCTGAGCCTGCGGCCGCTGGTGGTGAAGGGCAGCCCGCACAGCCCGATTGCCTGGGCCTGCGGCGAATCGCCGGCACCGGAGGGCATGTCGGCCATCGGCACCAACCGCACCACGCTCAAGGCCGCCTACCTGCCGTCGAGCTGCCGCGCGCCATAGGCGCCCCGGCTTCGGCGCATCACGCCGCCGTTGCATCCACCGCGGCACCTCGGCAGCCCGCGCTCGCCATCACGATTCGACGAAACGCTGCAGCCGCCCCAGCGCCGCGCCCCACTGCGCGCTGATCGCGTCCAGCGCCTGGCGTGCCTCGTCCAGCCGGGTCGGCGTGAACTCCCACAAGCGCTCGCGACCCTGGCGCAGGTCGTGCATCAGGCCCGCGTCGGCAAGCACCTGCAAATGCTTGGTGACGGCCTGGCGGGTGATGGTGGTGCCCGCGGTGAGCTGGGCAATCGACAGCGCGCCGCCGGCACATAGCGCCACGACCAGCCGCAGCCGGGTGGCATCGCCCAGCGCGGCGAACACCGGCGCGCTGGCGGAGAGCGCGGCGGGCTTGCGGCGGGAGCGTTCAGTGCGCGGCGACATATTTCTCGATGTTGCCCATCTGCATGGCCCAACCACCCGCGTTGGCACGCAGCGCGGCGTCGCGGCGCGCGGCCGGCAACCGGTCGAAGCCCGACTCGGTCAGCCGCAGCATGATGCCTTCGGCCACCGCTTCGAGTTCGAAGGTAACCAGGGTGGTCGGCTCCTTGTCGTAATCCATGCCCGGCTCGATCGCGTAGGGGTGCCAGCGCCAGGCGAACACGCGCATCGGCTCGATGCGTTCGACGTACAGCGTGAACGGGGTGCCGGCATGCGGCGCCTGCAGCCTGGCGACTTCGGCGTCGACCTGGGTGGGCTGGATCGTGCCGGTGATCGGCTGACCGGCGACGAAGGGGCCGTCCAGTGCCATGCCGAACCAGGCGCCGAACGCGCCGGCGTCGGTCAGCGCGTGCCATACCCGTTCCAGCGGTGCGCGCAGCAGGATGTGTTGTTCGATGCGGTCAGTCGACGCGCCCATGGCAATCCTCGATGGCAACCGGAAGGTTGCATGATGCGCGCACCGTGCCTGACGTGCAACCTTGAAGTTGCATAATTCCCGGCACCGGTTTCCGGTGGCAGGCACCCGAACGGAAAGGCCTGCGATACTTCGCCGGTGTGGCGCGCAGGGGATGAACGGCATGTCGTGGGGATGGACCTTGCTGGGAGTGTTCGGCCAGCTGCTGCTGGCGTATCTGCTGTTCATGCTGGTGGCATTTTCCGGCGGCGGCATGGCCAGCGGGCGTTCGCTGCGCCCGCGCCAGTTGCGGGTGCTGAACCTGTCGATCTTCGTGCTGCCCGGTGCCTGCCTGTGCAGCGCGCTCATCGTGCTGTGCCTGCAAGTGTGCGGTGGCGGCGCCGGTGCATACGCCTGGCATGCGCTGCCGCTGGTGGCCACCGTGCTGTATCTGGGCTATCTGCGCTGGCTGGTCCGGCACGGCTGAAGCGTCACGCACACCCTGTTACCGTGCGCGGGCATGTTCACCGGAGACAGGCCATGGAACCCGAATTCTGGCATCGGCGCTGGCGCGAGGGTCGCACCGGCTTTCATCAGGATCGACCCACGCCGTTGCTGCTCGCGCACTGGTCGGCGCTGGCACTGGCGCCGGACACCCGCGTGCTGGTGCCGCTGGCCGGCAAGTCGCTGGACATGGTCTGGCTGGCCGCGCAGGGGCATCGCGTGCTGGGCGTGGAGCTGTCGCCGCTGGCAGTGGAGCAGTTCTTCGCCGAACACGAACTGACGCCGCAGGTGTCCGCCTCGGCCTGTGGCCGTCGCCACGTGGCCGGCAACATCGAGCTGATCTGCGGCGACGTGTTCGGGCTCGATGCCGACCTCCTCGCCGATTGCTCGGCGGTGTACGACCGCGCCGCGCTGATCGCGCTGCCGCCGGAGCTGCGTCGTCGCTACGTGGACGAACTGCACGCAAGGCTGCCTGCCGGCTGCCGCGGCCTGCTGATCACGCTCGACTATCCGCCGCACGAAAAGCAGGGCCCGCCGTTTGCCGTGTCCGAGGCCGAGGTGCGCGAGCGTTACGGCCGCGACTGGGTGGTGGAGTTGCTGGAGCGCCGCGACATCCTGGCCGAGCAGCCGGGCTTCGCCGCCGAAGGGGTGAGCGCACTGGAGACCGCCGCGTACCGGCTGCTGCGCAAGGCCTGATTCACCGCGCCGTTCGGTGCGTGCGAAAAGGTCTAGACTGACCGCGTCAAACGTTCCCGCCTTGTGCGTGGAGGGTTCCGGCATGGTGGCCTGGATGCATGCGGCGATCCTGGCGTGGTCGGTGGCCACCGCGCCCGCCCCGGCCATGCCGCCGCCGGAGCCGATGCCGCCTCCCGAACAGGTCATGGCGATTCCGCCGGCCTTGCGCGCGCAACTGCAGCAGCAGGTCACCGGCGGTGGCGGGTCGGAGCGGCAGCGGCTGCAGCGCCTGGTGGCGTTCCTGTTCGATCCTTCCGGCCTGGGCATGACCTACGCCGCCGACGCCACCTTGACGGTGGCGCAGGCGTACCGGCTGCGCCAGGCCAACTGCCTCACCTTCACCCTGCTCACCGTGGCGCTGGCGCGCGAGGCCGGGCTGGAGGCCCGCGCGCAGGAGATCGACGACGTCGTGGCCTGGCGCGTGCAGGACAATGTGGTCTACCGCTTCAACCACGTCAATGCGCAAGTCGCGATCGGCCGCATGCGCTACACCGTCGACGTGGCCCGCGACGAGGTGCTGGCGCGGCACCAGCCCGAGCCGATTCCCGACCAGCGCCTGCTGGCGCTCTACTACAACAACCGCGCCGCCGAATTGCTGGCCGACGACGACCCGAAGGTCGCCGCCCCCTACATGGCGATGACGCTGCAGCTGGCGCCGCGCTATGCCAGCGGCCGGGCCAATGCCGGCGTGTTGCGGCTGCGCCTGGGCGACCTGCGCGGCGCCGAGCGCAATTATCTGCAGGCGCTGGCGCTGGACCCGACGCATGCAGGCGCGCTGTTCAACCTGGTCACGCTGTATCGCAGCCAGGGCGACGAGGCGCGCCGCGCCCGCTTCCAGCAGCGACTGGAAAAGGTGCAGCAGAAGGACCCGTACTTCCAGTTCCTGCTGGCCATGGACGACGAAAAACGGGGCGACTACGCCGGCGCCGTGCAGCACTACCGGCGCGCCATCCGGCTGTACCACGGCGACCCGCGTTTCTACCTCGGGCTGGCCCGGGTCTATCGGCAACTGGGCGAGGAGCGCCATGCGCGGCGGGCCCTGCAACGTGCCGACGTGCTCGGCCGCAACGCCGACGCGGACCACCGCGCGCGGGTGCCGCTGCGCAATTGAGGTCGGCGGGGATGATTTCCGGGTACTTTCAATTTTCACCTTTTGAGGTGAAAATGCCGGAACCATGAGCCTGCACCTGACCAGCCGCCAGTCCAACATCCTCGAGTTCATCCGCGCCCGCGTGGCACGGGATGGGCAGGCGCCCACGCTGGAGGAGATCGGCCAGGCGATGGGCCTGCCCCACGTCAGCGCGGTGCTCAAACACGTGCGTTCGCTGGAGGCCAAGGGGCGGCTGGCGATCGAGCCGCACCGCTCGCGCGGCATCCGCCTGGTGGATGCGCCCGACGCGCTGGATGCCGATACCCTGGAGCTGCCGCTGGTCGGCCGCATCGCCGCCGGCGAGCCGCTGTTCTCCGAGTCGCGGATCGAGCGCAGCCTGCGCGTGTCGCGCTGGCTGTTCCGGCTCACGCCGGATTACCTGGTGCGGGTGGTCGGCGACTCGATGCGCGACGAGGGCATCCTCGACCAAGACCTGGTCGGCGTGCACGCCACGCCGGTGGCGCGGCACGGCCAGGTGGTGGCGGCGCGCGTCGGCGGCGACCGCTTCACGATCAAGCGGCTGTACTGGCAGGGCGAGGTGATCCGGCTGCTGCCGAACAGCCCCGGCTATCAGCCGATCGATCCCGACCCCACCGAGGATTTCGCCATCGAAGGCCTGTTCGCCGGCCTGCTGAGGGGCGGCTGATGGCGGCCGTGGTGCCCCTGTCGAACCTGCTCGATGCGCGCCGGGTCTGGCGCGGCCGGGCCGAGCCGCCGCCGGCCGGCGAGCAGCCGACCGGCTGGGCCGCGCTGGATGCGGTGCTGCCCAGCGGCGGCTGGCCGGCGGCGGCGCTGTCGGAAATCCTGCTGCCGCTGGATGGCGTGGGCGAACTGCAACTGGTGCTGCCCACGCTGGCGCGCCTCAGCCAGGGTGCGCGGCCGGTGGTGCTGGTGGCGCCGCCGTATCTGCCCTGCGTGGCCGGTTGGCGCCAGCACGGCGTGGACATGCGTCGGGTCGAGATCGTCAACGCGACCGAGGCCGACGTGCTGTGGGCGACGGAGCAATGCCTGCGCTCGGGCAGCTGCGCGGCGGTGCTGGCGTGGCCGCGGCAGGCGGACGATCGCGCGCTGCGGCGCCTGCAGGTGGCGGCCGACGGCGGCCGCGCGCTGGCCTTCGCGTTCCGCGATCGCCGGCATCTCTCCAATGCCTCGCCGGCGGCGTTGCGGCTGGAGCTGGAGGCACGGCCGCAGGCGCGGGTATGGGTGCGCAAATGCCGGGGCGGCGCGGTGCCGGCGCAACCGCTGCCGCTGCCCACCGCGGCGCTGCATTGATGGTGGCCGCGCATGTTGTGGGCTTGCATCTTGTTGCCGCAGCTGGCACTGGACGGTGTCCTCCGCCGCCGCCCGGACGCGGGGCCGCTGGTGCTGGTGGCCGGCACCGGGCATGCGCGCAGCATCGTGGCGGCGAACGCGGCCGCGCGCGAGGCCGGCCTGCGCGTGGGCCAGCGGCTGAGCGCGGCGCAGGCGCTGCTGGCGCAATTCGAGGCGCTGCCGTACCAGCCTGAGCGGGTCGACCACTGGCATCGGTTCCTGGCCGCGGTGGCCTATCGCTACAGCGCCGAGGTGAGCCTGTTGCCGCACGCGATCGTGCTGGAGGTCAGCCGCAGCCTGAGCTTGTTCGGCTCGTGGCCGCGGCTGGAAAGCCTGCTGCGTGCCGATCTCGACGCGCTGGGTTTCCGCCACCGGATCAGCGCCGCGCCCACGCCGCATGCGGCCCACGTGCTGACCGGTGTCGCCGACGGCCAGGCGGTGCTCACCGACGAGCAGCTGCGCCACGCGCTGCAGCGCATCCCGCTGTCGCAGAGTCGCCTGCCTGCGGCGGCGGCCGACGCCTTGCCGGGCATGGGCATCCGCACGCTGGGCCAGTTGCTGGTGCTGCCGCGCGACGGCCTGCGCCGGCGCTTCGGTGCGGAGTTGCTGCTGGCGCTGGATCGGCTGACCGGCGCGGCCCCGGCCGGCCTGGAAGCGTATCGGCCACCCGACCGCTTCGACCTGCGCATCGAGCTGACGCATGAAGTCGAAGCCATCGGCGCGCTGGTGTTTCCGCTGCGGCGGATGACGGCCGACCTGTCCGCCTACCTGGCCGGTCGCGACGGCGGCGTGCAGCGTTTCACGTTGCAGCTGGAACATCGCGAGGGACACACCGAGGTGAAGGTGGGCCTGCTCGCACCCGAGCGCGAGGCCGGCATGCTGTTCGAACTGGCACGCGGACGACTGGAGCAGGTGCAATTGCCGCAGCCGGTGCTGGCCATGCGCCTGATCGCGCGCGACCTGCCTGCGTTCGTGCCGGCCGGCCGCGACCTGTTCGACGAGCGCCCCGCCAACGCATTGCCGATCGAACAGTTGCGCGAACGCCTGCGTGCGCGGCTGGGCGATCATGCCGTGCATCAACTGGGCAGCACCACCGATCCGCGGCCCGAGTTGGCGCAGAAAGTGACGGCCCACGATGACGGCTGGCAGGAACCCTCGCCGCGACCGACTTGGCTGTTCGAGCGGCCGATTCCCCTGCGTGGTCCCGCCCCGCAGATCCTGGCCGGCCCCGAGCGGCTGGAAACCGGCTGGTGGGATGGCGGCGAGGTGTGCCGCGACTACTACGTGGTGGAAACCGCGCAAGGCCAGCGCGGCTGGGCATTTTGCGCGCCGGGCGAGCGCGACGGCTGGATGCTGCACGGCTGGTTCGCATGAACGCGTATGCCGAGCTGCATTGCCTGTCGAACTTCTCGTTCGGCCGCGGCGCGTCCAGCGCGCGTGAATTGTTCGAACGCGCGAAGGCTTGCGGCTACGAGGCGCTGGCGGTCACCGACGAATGCTCGCTGGCCGGCATCGTGCGCGCGCTGGAAGCCTCGCGCGCCACCGGCGTGAAGCTGATCGTCGGCGCCGAATTCCAGCTCGACGACGGCCCCAAACTGGTGCTGCTGTGCGAGAACAAGGCCGGCTATACCGCACTGTGCGCGCTGATCACCCGTGGCCGCCGCGCCGCGGCCAAGGGTACGTACCGGCTGCAGCGCGCCGATCTCGCCGATGGCGTGCCGGGCACCTTCGCGCTGTGGATGCCCGGGCGCGAGCCCGATGTCGCGCACGGTCGCTGGATGCGCGACACCTTCGCCGAGCGGGCGTGGCTGGCGGTGGAACTGCATCACGGGCCGGACGACGCGCAACGCCTGCGCGAGCTGCAGCGGCTCGGGCACAGCCTCGACCTGCCGCTGGTTGCCGCCGGCGACGTGCACATGCACGTGCGTCGCCGGCTGGCGTTGCAGAACACGCTGACCGCGATCCGCCATCGCGTGCCGCTGGCCGAAGCCGGCGCGCTGATCTTCCGCAACGGCGAGCGCCACCTGCGCCGGCGCGAGGCACTGGGTGCGATCTACCCTGCCGCGCTGATGCTCGAAAGCACCGCCATCGCCGCGCGCTGCACGTTCAGCCTCGACGAACTGGAATACCGCTACCCCGCCGAACTGGTGCCGGCCGGCCACAGCGCCAGCAGCTGGCTGCGCCATCTCACCGAACAAGGCATGCGCTGGCGCTGGCCGGATGGCGTGCCGGAGAAAGTCCGCGCACAGATCGAGCACGAGCTGGGCCTGATCGAATATCTGAAGTACGAGTCCTATTTCCTCACCGTGCACGACATCGTGCACTTCGCCCGCAGCAAGGGAATTCTCTGCCAGGGCCGCGGCTCGGCGGCCAACTCCGCCGTGTGTTTCGCGCTCGGCGTCACCGAGGTCGACCCGGCGCGGATGAACCTGCTGGTGGAGCGTTTCATCAGCAAGGAGCGCAACGAGCCGCCCGACATCGACGTGGATTTCGAGCACGAGCGGCGCGAGGAAGTGATCCAGTACATCTATGCCAAGTACGGCCGCGAGCGTGCCGCGCTGGCGGCCACGGTGATCTGCTATCGCGGCAGGAGCGCCGTGCGCGACGTGGCCAAGGCGCTGGGCCTGCCGCCGGACCAGGTGGACCAGCTGAGCGGCATCTTCGGCTGGCGCGGTGAGCAATCGCTGGACGAACGCCTGCGCGAACACGGTTTCGACCCGCAGGGCGCGGTGCTGCGCCGGGTGCTGAAACTCACCGCCGAGTTGCGCGACATGCCGCGGCACCTGTCGCAGCACGTGGGCGGCTTCGTGATCAGCGACGCACCGCTGGCCGAGCTGGTGCCGGTGGAAAACGCGGCGATGCCCGATCGCACCATCATCCAGTGGGACAAGGACGACCTCGACACCATGCGCCTGCTCAAGGTCGATTGCCTGGCGCTGGGCATGCTCAGCTGCGTGCGCCGTTGCCTGGACCTGCTGCGCGCGCATCGCGGCCAGGATTACAGCCTGGCGACGCTGCCGACCGAAGACCCGCAAACGTACGAGATGATCCAGCGCGCCGACACCGTCGGCGTGTTCCAGATCGAGAGTCGCGCGCAGATGGCGATGCTGCCGCGGCATCGCCCGGAAAATTTCTACGACCTGGTGATCCAGGTGGCGATCGTGCGGCCCGGCCCGATCCAGGGCGACATGGTGCATCCGTACCTGCGCCGCCGGCGCGGCGAGGAGCCGGTGGACTATCCCTCGGAGGATCTGAAGGCGGTGTTCGAACGCACCCTGGGCGTGCCGCTGTTCCAGGAGCAGGTGATGAAGCTGGCGATCGTGGCGGCCGGCTACACGGCCGGCGAGGCCGACCAGCTGCGCCGCGCGATGGCGGCGTGGAAACGTCACGGCGGCATGGAGCACCACCGCGAGCGGATCATCCGCGGCATGCTCGAACGCGGCTACACCGCCGAGTTCGCCGCGCGACTGTTCGAGCAGATCAAGGGCTTCGGCAGCTACGGTTTTCCCGAGAGCCACGCGGCCAGTTTCGCCGGCATCGTCTACGCCAGCTGCTGGCTGAAATGCCACGAGCCGGCTGCGTTCGCCTGTGCCCTGCTCAACGCGCAGCCGATGGGTTTCTACGGGCCCAGCCAGATCGTGCAGGACGCGCAGCGCCACGGCATCGCGGTGCGCCCGGTCGACGTGCGCCACAGCGACTGGGACTGCACGCTGGAGGACGACGGGCGCGATCAGCCGGCGCTGCGGCTCGGGCTGCGGCAAGTGCGCGGTTTTCGCGAAGATGTCGCCGGGCGGATTTCGGCAGCGCGCGCCGTGCGTGCCTTCGTCGACGTGACGGAGCTGTGCGCCCGCACCGGCATCGACCGCCGCCAGCAGGAACTGCTGGCCGAGGCGGGCGCCTTGCGCGGCCTGGCGGGTCATCGCCATCGCGCGAAGTGGGCGGTGGCCGGGGTCGAATCGCAGCTGCCGTTGTTCGGGCGCGCCAGTCCGGCGGAAGAGGCTGTCGTGCTGCCGGTGCCGTCGGTGGCGGAAAACCTGCAGTCGGACTATGCGCGCACCGGACTCAGCCTCGGCCCGCATCCGCTGCAACTGATCCGCCCGCGCCTGCGCGCGGCGCGTTTCGCCGACTCGCGCAGCCTGCGCGGCCAAGCGCACCAGAGCACGGTGCGCGCCGCCGGCCTGGTCACCCAGCGCCAGCGCCCGCAGACCGCCAGCGGCGTCACCTTCATCACCATCGAAGACGAGCACGGCGCGATCAACGTGGTGGTGTGGAGCCAGGTGGCCGAGCGGCAACGGCGCGCGTATCTGGAGGCGCGCCTGCTCGGGGTGGAAGGGCAGTGGGAATGCGTCGACGGCGTGGCCCACCTGATCGCCCGGCGGCTCACCGACATGAGTGCGTGGCTGGGCGAGCTGGACAGTCGCTCGCGCGATTTCCACTGACTCCGGCGCTGCCGCCGCGCAGGGAATCGGTTAGGCTGGAGCCGCCGCCCGGCCAGGCATGGGGATGCCACCGGGCGGTTTTCCTTCCATCGCAATCCAGGGGATTTTATGGGTACTTCTACGTTTGCCGCGTTGGCCGGCATGGGCCTATTCGCCATGCTGATCATGATCGTCGTGGGCATCGCGCTCGGCGCGCTGATCCTCAGCGTGTCCTTCCGCCTGGTGGTCGGTTTCATGCCGTCCTACCTGCGTGCATTGGGCGCGGTGGTGCTGACCTATGTCGGCGCGTTCGCGGCGATGCTGATCCTCGGCATGGTGGTGCACAGCAGCGTGCTGTCGCTGATCGTGACCTTCCTCGTCGGTGCCGTCGTGGTGAATTACCTGCTGCGGGCCGCGGACGGCAGCGAGATCGGCTTCGGCAAGGCCTGCGTGGTCGAGCTGATCAACATGGTGGCCGGCATGGTGCTGGGCTTCCTCGTCGTGCTCATTTTCGGCGCGGCGATCCTCGCGCACTGATCCGGCGTGTCCGGCACGAGGCGCGGGCTGACCCGCGCCTCGTGCGGTCTGGCTACACCAGCGTGGTGGCCACGCCGAACCCGATCGCCATGCTCGCGGCCACCGCCATGCAGGCGCTGCCGGGGCGGATGCGGCGGGCGTCGATGCGCGGCACCAGCCGCCACAGCAGGACCGCGCCGAGCAGCATGTCCAGCACCAGCGCGACGCGCAGCAGGCCCGAGTGCAGCAGGCCGCCGTAGGGTGGATGCACCGCGCCTTCGTAGACGGCCACCAGGAACACCAGCAACAGTCCGAGCATCGTCCACAGCAGGCAGGCGAGGTAGACGCGGTTGAACACCACCGCGCAGCGCTCGGTCCAGCGCAGCACCGACCAGCCGATCAGCGCGAACACCAGCGCCGCCATGCTGCTGTAGAGCACCCACCAGAGCAGGGTGCTGGTCACGGCAAGTGCGGTATTCATGTGATCTGGCGGAGTCCCAGTTTGCGATAGAGCTTGGCCATCAGCCACGCCGGGCCGACCAGCAGATAGGACAGATCGGTGAGGAAGCTGGGCTTGCGGCCTTCGTACTTGTGGCCGATGAACTGGCCGATCCAGGCCACCACGAACGCGCCGACCGCCCACCACGCCAGCGCCGGCGCGCCCAGCCGCCAGTACAGGAAGTTGGTGAACAGGCCCAGCACGGCGAACGCGATCAGCAGGCCCGCCGCGAGCCGGTGCGAGCGCTTCCAGTACCAGTAGAACGCCAGCACCATCACCAGCACCGCCCACGAACCGGGGCGCAGCGCGGTGAACGGCACCGGGGCCGCCCACAGCAGCGCGATCACCGACCACACGATCGGCGGCACGCAGAACCAGTGGAACACCTGGTTGGTCGGGTTCTGGTGGTCGCTGCTGTAACTGTCGAGCCAGTCCTGCATGGTGCGCATGAGCGTTCCCCCTCGATGAAACCTCAGTCGAGCCGGATGCCGGCCAGCTTGTGCAGCGCCTCGGCATACTTGGCCGCGGTGCGTGCGATCACCTCGTCCGGGATCACCGGGCCGGGTGCGGTCTTGTTCCAGTGCTGCGTCTCCAGCCAGTCGCGCACGAACTGCTTGTCGTAGCTGGGCGGGCTGATGCCGGTGCGGTATTCGTCGGCCGGCCAGAAGCGGGAGGAATCCGGGGTGAGCATCTCGTCCATCACGTAGAGCTTGCCGCTCGCATCGGTGCCGAACTCGAACTTGGTGTCGGCGATGATGATGCCGCGCTCGGCCGCATAGGCGGCGGCCCAGCGGTAGATCGCCAGCGTGGCGTCGCGCACCTGCCCGGCGAGGTCGGCGCCGACCGCGTCCACCACGGCGTCGAAGCTGACGTTCTGGTCGTGGTCGCCCACCGCCGCCTTGGTCGAGGGCGTGAAGATCGGTTCGGGCAACTGCTGCGCCTGCTTCAGGCCGGTCGGCAGCGCGATGCCGCACAGCGCACCGCTGGCCTGGTAATCCTTCCAGCCCGAGCCGATCAGGTAGCCGCGGGCGATGCATTCCACCGGCACCGGTTTCAGCCGCCGCACCACCACCGCGCGCTTCTCGTACAACTTGAGGTCGGTGCCGGGCGGCAGCACCTCGGCCAGGGGTACGTCGAGCAGGTGGTTCGGTACCAGGTGCGCGGTCTTGCCGAACCAGAAGTTGGAGATCTGGGTGAGCATCTCGCCCTTGCCCGGGATCGGGTTGGGCATCACCACGTCGAACGCCGACAACCGGTCGGTGGCCACCATCAGCAGCCGCTGATCATCCAGCGCGTAGACATCGCGCACCTTGCCGCGATGGATCAGCTCGAGGCCAGGCAGGTTCGATTGGGGCAGGGTGGTGGGCACGGCGGGTTCCACGAGGCGGCAAATGTCTATTGTAGCGACTGCCGGCACGGCGCCGGGAGCGTGCCGCCGGGCCGATCGGGCGCACTGCTAGAATTGGCATCCTTTGGCCCCATGTGTTGCCGATGCGAATATTCCTGATCGCGGCGCTTTGCCTGGCCGCCTCGCCCAGCCTTGCCCAATCTGCCTCCCGGCCCGGCCGGCTCGGCCTCTGCGCGGCCTGCCACGGCGAGACCGGGCAGGCGCACATGCCCGGCGTGCCGAACCTGGCCGGGCAGCGGCTGGATTATCTGCGCGATGCGCTCAAGCAGTACCGCGATGGCCGCCGCAACGTGCCGGTGATGCGCGCGGCGATCGGTCCGCTGAACGCCGCCGAGCTCGACGCGCTGGCACGCTGGTACAGCGCGCAGGCAGCCGCGCCGGCGCAGGTGCAGCCATGAGTTTCACCTACACGATCTGGTTCGGCATCTTCGGCCTGCTGGTCGGCCACATGCCGGGCGCGGTGGTGGGCGCGGTGCTCGGTTTCATCTTCGACAACCTGCGCCACAGCCAGCGCCGCCAGGCCACGCCCGAGGCCGGCGGTTTCGTCGGCCCGCTGTTCACCCTGCTTGGCGCGGTGGCCAAGTCCGACGGTCGCGTGTCCGAGGCCGAGATCGCGGTGGCCGAGCGGCTGATGACGCGCATGGGCCTGACCGCCGAGCAGCGCGCGCAGGCCGTGGCCAGCTTCAATGCGGGCAAGCAGCCGGAGTTCGACGTCACCCGCACCATCGCCGAGCTGCGCAGCTGGGTCGGCCTGCGCCGCGACCACGCGTTCCCGGTGCTGGACGTGGTGATCGAGACGGTACTGTCCGAGGGCAACCCGGGACCGGAGAAGATGTCGATCCTGCGCCAGCTCGCCTTCGCGCTGCGCGTCAGCGACATGGAGCTGATGGCGCTGATGGCGATGAAGGGCTACGCCTGGAACCAGGGCGCGGGCGGCCCGCGCGGCGGCCGCCAGCAGTACGGCAATGGCGGCGGCTACGTGCCGCCGCAACGCACGCCGCAAGGGCCCGATCCCTATGCCGTGCTGGGCATCGACCGCAACGCCGACGAGCGCGCCATCAAGCGCGCCTACCGCAAGCTGATCTCCGAGCACCACCCCGACCGCCTCGGCGACCTGCCCGAAGACATGCGCAAGCGCGCCGAGTCGCGCGCCAGCGAGATCAACGCCGCCTACGACCGCATCAAGGAAGCAAGAGGATTCAAGTAGGAGCCTGCTCGCGGGCGATGCTCCTTTTCGGGCTTCGAGGTTCGGCATTCGCAAGAGCAGGAGCATCGCCCGCGAGCGGGCTCCTTATGTGTCGATTCTGGTTCGCGACTGGACGAGAATCGCCGACTGATCATCGGTGGGAACGGGGTGACGCCGTCGGGCTCCCTTGGCTTTGCGCCAGCGCCGTAGATTCGCGCCCCCGTTCCGTTTTATCTGCCGCAAGCTGCAACGGTATCTTAGGCCCGCCCCGGCGTGAGCCTGCACGCGTAAGGATCGGCTTGGCGGATCTTCGATGATCGGATGTCCGAACGTTCATGAGGATTGACTGCAATGACCGAACCGATGGTGGGTATCGACGTGGCCAAAGCCACCTTTGACGTGGCCATGCCGCTGGAATCGAAGGGCAAGTACCGCACCAAGGGCAAGTTACCCAACACGCCCGCGGGCCTTGACATGCTGGGCGACTGGATGGATCACCACGCGCCGGGAGCGGCGGTGTGCATGGAGGCGACGGGCGTGTACCACGAGGCACTGGCCACCTTCCTGGTGGAGCGCGGCGTGACCGTTTACGTGGCCAATCCGGCCCAGGTCGCCGCCTATGCCAAGAGCGAGTTGTCGCGCACCAAGACCGATCGCACGGACGCCAAGCTGATTTCCCGTTTTGCGATGGCGCAGCTGCAGGTAGGCACCTCCTTGCGTCCGTGGACACCACCGACGCCCGCCCAGCGCAAGTTGCGCGCCCTGATCCACCGGCTGAACGACCTGGAGGGCATGCGCCAGATGGAACGCAACCGGCTGGATGTCAGTGATCGTGCGGTGCACGGCTCCATCACCGACGTGATGGAGACGCTGGACGCCCAGATCGCGGAGCTGAAGAAGGAAATCAACAACCACATCGACTCGGACCCGGGCCTGCGCCGGGATACCGATCTGCTGTCCTCCATTCCCGGGATTGGCGAACTCACCGCGGCCTTTGTGCTGGGATGCGCTGGTGACCTGCGCCGGTTCGACGACCCGCGCAAGCTCGATGCCTTTGCCGGCATGAATCCCGCCATCCGCGAGTCGGGCAAATGGGCGGGGCAAAGTCGCCTGTCCAAGCTGGGTCATGCACTGCTACGCGCCAAGCTCTACATGCCGGCGATGACGGCCATCCGCCACAACGTGGCCGTGCGTGCCTTGTTCGATCGGCTGGTAGCCCGCGGCAAGCCGCGCAAGCTTGCCTTGGGCGCAGCCATGCGCAAGCTGCTCCACATCGCCTGGGGCGTCATCCGTTCCGGCAAATTTTTTGATCCCAAAACCGCACTTGCCTGACGAGAGGCAAGACGGTATCTACAATAGACGTCGTCTTCGAGCCGCCCGGTAGCCACCCATGCCCAAGCAATCCCCGATCATCGCCCCGTCCATCCTCGCCGCCGATTTCGCCCGGCTGGGCGAGGACACCGCCGCGGCGCTCGCCGCGGGGGCGGACTGGGTGCATTTCGACGTGATGGACAACCACTACGTGCCGAACCTCACGATCGGGCCGATGGTGCTCGCCTCGTTGCGCAAGTACGGCATCACGGCGCCGATCGACGTGCACCTGATGGTCAAGCCGGTCGATCGCATCGTGCCGGATTTCGCCAAGGCCGGCGCCAGCCTGATCAGCTTCCATCCGGAAGCGAGCGAGCATGTCGACCGCACGCTGGGGCTGATCCGGGAATCCGGCTGCCAGGCCGGGCTGGTGTTCAACCCGGCCACGCCGCTGGACCATCTCGATTACGTGATGGACAAGCTGGACATGATCCTCATCATGTCGGTGAACCCCGGTTTCGGCGGGCAGAAGTTCATCCCTGGCACGCTGGAGAAGCTGCGCCAGGCGCGTGAGCGGATCGAAGCCAGCGGCCGTGCGATCCGGCTGGAAGTCGACGGCGGCGTCACCGCCGACAACATCGGCGCGATCGCCGCCGCCGGCGCCGACACCTTCGTGGCCGGCTCGGCGATCTTCCACGCGAAGGATTACGCGGCCGAGATCGCCGCCATGCGCAAGGCGATCGGGTGAGGGTGCCCGCCGCCATGCGCAAGGCGATCGGTTGAGGGTGCCCGCCGCCATGCGCAAGGCGATCGGTTGAGGATGCCCGCCGCCATGCGCAAGGCGATCGCCTGGCCAGACGGCACAAAGAAAAAATCCCGGCGCCAGGAGGGAGGCACCGGGATAAACGTCGTCGGGGACGCAAGGGGGAAAACACCATGGATTGGCGCGTGCCGGCGCGAAAGTCCGCCAGGGAGCTCGCAAACCTCGCACCGGCAGGTTCCACGGCAAAGAGGAACGCACGCCAATCATCAGGTCCGACCCGGTACCTGCCGATTGGTTCCCGCGGCGAGGCTCAATTTGCCAACTGTGTCGTTCAGGTTCGCTGTGCGGATCGCGGCCGCAGCCGGCTGGATCGAGCCTGCGCGCGCATGTTCAGCCATTGCGCCAGCGCGACCCGGGCGTGCAGCCACACCGCATCGAGGCCCAGTCCGGCGGCCAGCATCAGACTGCCGACCATCAACCAGTGACGCCATGTGCGCGAAAGCCGTATTGCTGCATGCATGTCGGTGTCCTCCTGTGGCCCGAGCCACGATGGCATTGCCGCACGCGTGAAGGTCGCGCGGGAGCCGCGCCGGCGGCGGCGTTCGGGCCAGTCGTGGCAAAGGGCGGGCAGCACGCGCACGAAAAAAAGCCCCTCGCAAGCGAGGGGCAAGCAACCACCAGGGGGAGGAACACGGTTACAGCGGTTGCCAGTCGGGATCGGTGTCGTCCCGGGCCGCACCCGGCGCGATTCCTTTCGCGCCGGGTGCGCGGACGACTTCCACCACGGCAAACGGATCGAGTCTGGACAGATGACGGGACATGGCGCGCCTCCTTCAGAAGAAGCCGACCAACAGGCCCAGCAGCAGGGCGCCCAGCGCCAGGCCGGTGCGCAGCGGCTCGAAGCCGTGCAGTTCGGCGCGGGGGTCGTGTTCGTTGCGGCGGGTGTCCATGAGTGACCTCGTGATGGAGTGCGTGGATCACATCAAAGCCTCCGTCGCGGCGCGTGCGCCGGCCGCTGCCGGGCGATTTGCCGGCGGCTTGTGGCAAATCGCTGGCAGCGCGCTGCGACCGCTTGCGCCCGCGCGGCGCGCATAGCACGCTGCAGCCATCATCCAAGGAGTGCGCCATGGGCCGCAGCATTGCCATCGTCGAGGACGAACCGCTGATCCGCGCCAACTACGTCGAGGCGCTGAACCGTTTCGGCTACGACGCGCGCGGCTACGGTTCGCGCCAGGAAGCGTCCAGCGCGTTCGCGATGAAGTTGCCCGAGCTGGTCATCATCGACATCGGCCTGGGCGACGAACCGGAGGGCGGCTTCGACCTGTGCCGCGAACTGCGCGCGAAATCGTCGACGCTGCCGCTGATCTTCCTCACCGCGCGCGACTCGGATTTCGACGTGATCTCCGGCTTGCGGCTGGGCGCGGACGACTACCTCAGCAAGGACACCAGCCTGCACCAGCTGGCCGCGCGCATTGCCGCGCTGTTCCGCCGGATCGAGTCGCTGAAGGCGCCCGCCTCCAGCGAGACGGTGCTCGAGCACGGCCCGCTGAAGCTGGAATCCGAGCGCATGCGCATCACCTGGAACGGCGCGGAAATCCCGCTCACCGTCACCGAGTTCTGGATGGTGCACACGCTGGTGCGCTTCCCCGGCCACGTGAAGAACCGCGACCAGCTGATGCGCGAGGCGGAGCTGGTGGTGGACGACGCCACCATCACCTCGCACATCAAGCGCATCCGCAAGAAGTTCGTGGCGGTGGCGCCCGAGTTCGACGCGATCGAGACGGTGCATGGCGTGGGCTACCGGTGGAAGCCGTGAGCGCGCGTCTGTGCGTGGCGCTGGCACTGTTGTTCTGCGCGGCGCTGACCTGGGCGACCGGCACCGACGACGACGTGCTGGCCCGCGGCGCCCGCGACGGCAACGCGCCGGCCTGGACGATAGCGGTGGCATCGCCGCCGGGCTGGACGCGCGACTGTTGCACCTACGCCCAGGCGATCGGCGTCAACGCGGTGCTGTACCAGGGCGAGTGGAGCGGCAAGCCGCAGCGGGTGATGGTGCTGAACGTGTGGCCGCGCGTGCTGCCCAGCCTGGCCGCCGAGGTGCAGGCCGACCGGAAGCGCTACCTCCAGCTCGACCCCGCCGGCAAGGCCGCCAGCTTCGCCGTGCGCCATCCGCACATGTCCTGCGAGGCCAGCGTCTACGAAGGCAGCGACCACGTCGACGACGTGCTGGTGTTCTGCGATCCGGGCCAGGCCAGCGGCATCCGCTACAGCTGGTCGATGGCCTTCGATGACGGCGACCCCACGCGGCGTGCGCTGCTGGATGACTTCATGCGGGTGGTGATGGCCTCGCGCTACCAGCGTGCCACGGCACCGGCCGATGCCCGCTGAGCGACGGACCGGGGCGGCATGAGCCTGCGTCGCAAGCTGCTGCTGGTGGCACTGTGCACGCTGGCGCTGCCGGTGGCCGGCTGGTTCGACGTGCGCCAGATGGAGTCGTTGCTGCGCGACGGCCAGGCCCAGGCCCTGGTGGCCTCGGCGCAGGTGGTGGCGCGCAGCCTGGTGGTGACCCGTGCGTTGCCGCCGGCCGACGGCCCGAGCTGGTACGTGCAGGAGGCGCCCACGCCGATCACCGTCGACGGCTACGGCGACGACTGGGCACCGCTGACGCCATGGAGCCAGCCGTTCGCGCGACGCGGACAGCTGTTGCTGGCCGAGGATGCGGACGGCTTCTACCTGCATGCGCAGGTGGCCGACACCCACCGCACCCGCGCCGATGCCGAAGACGCGAACGCGCTGCTGGCCGACCATCTGATTCTCGCCCTCGGCAACGCCGCCGGCCAGCGGCGCTACCTGCTGGCCAGCGCGGCACCGGGGCCGCTGCAGGCGTTGCCGCTGGACCCGCCGGTGCCCGGCCTGCCCGATCAGCTCGGCGCGAGCTGGCAGGAGGACGGCAGCGGCTACCAGGTCGAGCTGCGCCTGCCGAGGCAACCGGCGCCGAGCCGCCTGGGTATCGGCGCCTATGACGCCAGCAGCGGCGGCGATCGGCAGGCCGTCGAGTCGCGCCCATTGCGCCGCTACTCGGCGGTGCTGTCCGGCGAGCTGGCGCAGCTGGTGCCTACGGGTGTGCAAGCGCGCGTGCTGTCACCGGCCGGCTGGCTGCTGGCGCGCAGCGGCCGCCTGCATGGCAGCAGCGCGGCCGAGCGCGACCCGGGCTGGTTCGCCTCGCTGGTCTATCGCTCGCTGCTTGCCACTCGCCTGGACGACGCCAACCTGTGGGCGCAGGACGTGCCGCGGCTGGATACCCGCGAGGTGGAGCAGGCACGTGCCGGCCATGCAATCAGCCGCTGGCGCCACGGCGAGGAGCGCGGCAGCGTGGTGCTCGCCGCGGCGGTGCCGATCGAGCGGGCCGGCAAGGTCGAGGGCGTGCTGCTGCTGGAGCAGTCCAGTCGCACCGTGCCGCTGCTGGCCAACCGCGCGCTGTTCGGCGTGCTGCTGACCAGCTTCGTCGTGCTGCTGCTGGCCGGCGGCATCCTGCTGGCGTTCGCCACCCGGCTCAGCCTGCGCCTGGCGCGGCTGCGCAATGCCGTCGAGCGGGCGCAGCGCAACGATGGACGTCTGGACGGCCAATTGAATCCGGACCGCTTCCCGATGATCGACGCGCCGGACGAGATCGGCGATCTCGCCCGCAGCTTCGAGAAGCTGTTCGTGGCCGTGGGCAACTACACCGATTACCTGCGCACGCTCGCCTCGAAGCTGTCGCACGAGTTGAACACGCCGCTGGCGATCGTGAAGTCCTCGCTGGACAACCTGGAACACGCGCTGCAGCAGCACGCCGCGCTGCCGGAGCCGGCCAAGCCCTACCTGGAACGCGCCCGCGACGGGGTGGCGCGGCTGGGCGCATTGGTGCGGGCGATGAGCGAGTCGAGCCGGATGGAGCGCTCGATCGAAGCGGCCGAGCCCGAGGATGTCGACCTGCGCGACGTGGTGCGCGGCTGCGCCGACGGCTACCGCCCGCTGGTCGGCACGCGCCGGCTCGATTGCCGCCTGCCGGATGCGCCGCTGCCGCTGCACGGCGCGCCGGAACTGATCGCGCAGGCGCTGGACAAGCTGTTCGACAACGCCCTCTCGTTCACCCCCGCGCAGGGCTGGCTGCGGCTGAGCCTGCGTGCGCTCGACGGTGGCGCCGAGATCGAGCTGGCCAACCAGGGCCCGCCGTTGCCCGCGGCGATGCAGGGCCGCTTGTTCGACTCGCTGGTCAGCCTGCGCGACAAGGCGGTGCCCGGCGAGGCGCCGCACCTGGGCCTGGGCTTGTACGTGGTGCGCCTGGTCGCCGAGCGCCATGGCGGCAGCGTCAGCGCGCGCAATCTCGACGACGGCAGCGGCGTGGCGTTCACCCTCACCCTGCGCGGCATGCCGCGGCAGCGGCTGGGCGGTTAAAGCTTCGCCGCCGTGTGCCGCTATCCGGACATCTCGGCTTCCCGCGGAAATGTCGCCATGGATGTCCCCAACCTCAGCCGGCAACCCTATCGCCGCCCGCCGCTGTTGCGTGCCACCGATCCGCAACGCATGAACTGGCTGTGGCGACTGGTGTGCGAGCTGGCCGAGTTGCGTCCCGCGGATGTGGTCGAGGCGTTGCATGCCGCGCAGATCCCGGTCGACCTGGCGCGTGCGCGCAGCTGGGTGGTCAGCGACCGCGACGACGGTTTCTTCCCGATCTCGATCGCCGAGCTGGAACGCAACGTGCGTGCGCTGCTGGCCTTGCGCGAGGTGATGCGCGAGAACCAGGCCTTGCTCGCGCTCGCCGGTGGTGCGGAGGCGTCGGCAGACATGGCGGCGGATGCCGCGCCGGCAGTGGAGCCGGTGACCGAAACCGCCTGAGCTTCAGCTCCGAGCTGACGAGCCCGCCGCCGCGGGCGTGGTGGGCGTGGCCATCGCGCTGGCCGCATGCGCCGGCACGGCGCTGGCCGATGCAGCGGGCGCCGCGCTGGATGCCGCTGCCGGTGCCGCCGTGGTCGCGGCCGCCGCAGGCAAGGCCGCCGTGCCGCCGGAGGCCGGGACCGACGTCGCCGCCGCGGGCGTCGAACTGGCGCTTGCCGTCGGGGTGGACGCGGCCATGGCGGGCGCTGCCGCGGCCGAAGTCGCCGCTGCCGCTGCCGCTGCCGCTGCCGCGGTGGTGCTGTTCGCCGGCTGCGCATGGCCGACCGCTGCCGCCGGCGGGGAATCGTCGACGTGCGTATCGGCGCCCCAATTCAGATAAGCCCACGCGGCCACGCCGACGAGTGCCAGCAGCAGCAACATGCGACCCAGCCGCGAGCGTCGTGGCGGGTGGCTTGTGGTCTCGGCCGGCGGGGCGGCGACGTCGGCTTCGCCGACGGGCTGGTCCGACGACGGATTGATCAGGGCATCGTCTGTCGCCAGCTCGTCGTCAGGCACCGGCGGCTCGACGGCCGCGGGCGACGACGCGGTGGGCAATGGCGGCGGCAGGCCGGGCGACGCGCTCACGGCCGCGGGCGCAGGCGGTTCATCGTCGAGCGGCTCGATGGGCGCCGCGGCGAAGGCTTCGTCGACGGGCGCGGCCATCACCTCGTCGAATGCCTGTGCCGGCGGGGGCGAGGACTCGTACTCCAGCGGCTCCGGCCAGATCTGCCATGCCAGGCTGCCGTGCAGCCGATACGACTCGCCCGGCGCGATGAACGCGTCCAGCGCCGACCGCGGCAACGGCCCGCGGCTGCTGCCGTCGCGGTCGATGTACGCCAGTTCTTCGTCGCCGGGGAGCGCGCGGGCATCGACGTGCAGGCCCTGCAGCAACTGCGCGATGCGCTCGGCGCTGGAGCGGTCCAGTTGCTGGCGCACGATCCGCGGCAGCGCGGCGACCACGCGCCGGGAAAATTCGTCGTGCTCCATCCTCAGCGCGGCCGCCACCGGCGCCCACGTCGACGCCTCGTCCGACGCACCGGCCCGCAAGCCGCACACTACGACGCAATACTGATCCACGCACGGTCCCCTGTAGCCCGACCGTCGAGAGTAGACCGCCGCCACCAGCGTATCAAGCGCGCCGCGGCGGCGCCTGCGCTTGGCCTACAATGGTCGTTTCCCCTTCGTGACCACCCGGAACCGCGACCCGTGAGCTCTCCCGACCCCATCAGCCGAAACGAATTCGACGCGCTGGCCGCCCGCGGTCACACGCGCATCCCGCTGGTGCGCGAGGTGTTCTCCGACCTCGACACGCCGCTGTCGGTGTACCTGAAGCTCGCCGACGGTCCGTATACCTTCCTGTTCGAGTCGGTCGAGGGCGGCGCCACCTGGGGGCGTTACTCGATCATCGGCCTGCCGGCGAAGCGGGTGTTCCGCCTGCGCGGGCATGAGCTGGAAGTGGAGGATTCCGGCGAGATCACCGAGCGCCGCCATCTCGACGATCCGCTGGCGGAGATCGAGAAGCTGCGCGCGCAGTACGACGTGCCGCAGTTGCCGCAGCTGCCCGCATTCTCCGGCGGCCTGGTCGGCTACTTCGGTTTCGAGACGATCGGCTACATCGAGCCGCGGCTGGCGCAGTGGGACCGCCTCGACGAGCTGGGCACGCCCGACGTGCTGCTGATGCTGGCCGAGGAGGTGGCGGTATTCGACAACCTCAAGGGCCGGCTGTACCTGATCGTGCACGCCGATCCGTCGCAGCCGCACGCCTACGCGCAGGCGCAGCGGCGGCTCGATGCGCTGGTCCATCGGCTGCGCCAGGGCGGCGCCTCGTATCCGCAGCTGACCCAGTCGGTCGCACTGGACGAGAGCGACTTCAAGTCCTCGTTCACCAGGGACGAGTTCGAGGCGATGGTCGAGCGCGCGAAGGAATACATCCGCGCCGGCGACATCTTCCAGGTGGTGCCGTCACAGCGCCTTTCCGTGCGCTTCAACGCGCGGCCGGTGGACGTGTACCGCGCGCTGCGCGCGATGAATCCCTCGCCCTACATGTACTTCGTCGATCTCGGCGACACCCAGATCGTGGGTTCCTCGCCGGAGATCCTGGCGCGGTTGAAGGGCGGCAAGGTGGTGGTGCGCCCGCTCGCCGGCACGCGCAAGCGCGGCGCCACGGAGGAAGAGGACCGCGCGCTGGAAGCGGAGTTGCTGGCCGATCCGAAGGAGCGCGCCGAACACGTGATGCTGATCGACCTCGGCCGCAACGACCTCGGCCGCATCAGCGAGACCGGTAGCGTGGAAGTGGGCGACTCGTTCGCGATCGAGCGCTACTCGCACGTGATGCACATCGTCTCGCAGGTGCAGGGTACGGTGCGCCAAGGCCTGAGCTACATGGACGTGCTCAAGGCTACCTTCCCGGCCGGCACGCTTTCCGGCGCGCCGAAGGTGCGCGCGCTGGAGATCATCCAGGAGCTGGAACCGCACAAGCGCAACATCTACGGCGGCGCGATCGGCTGGATCGGCTGGTGGGGCGACGCCGACACCGCCATCGCGATCCGCACCGCGGTGATCCACGGCGGCCGCCTGCACGTGCAGGCCGGCGCAGGCATCGTGTTCGACTCCGACCCCGCCGCCGAGTGGGAGGAGACGATGAACAAGGGCCGCGCATTGTTCCGCGCGGTGGCGCAGGCGGCGAAAGGCTTGTAGGGCGGTCCCGGCAAAAGTCCGCGGCGAACCGGACAGTCTCGCTCAGGGGGCGACGGCAGCCCGCGTTGCCGCCTGCACCGGGTGGCCGGCGAGCCGGGCCGCGTAGAGCGCGGCGCCGTAATGCGGCGCGTGCAACGGCGGCCGCAGGTCGAAATCCGTGCTTGCGGCGGCAAGCGCCTCGCGCAGCGGTGCCAGCAGCAGTTCGTCGGCATTGAAGGCGCCGCCGGAATGGGACACCGGTACGGTTTCGCCGGCTTCGAAGTGCAGGGCCAGTCGCAGTGCGTCGCAGATGCCGGCCAGCTCGTGGCCGGCGTCGCGGAAGATGGTGGCGGCCACGCCGTCGCCGGCCCGTGCCGCCTCGGCCACCTGGCGCGAGAGCTGCGCCAGGTCGCCGCGGGCGTAGGAGTTGCCGCCGTAGACATGGGCGCAGATGTCCAGGTCGTTGTCGAGCTGGAAGTGCGCGTTGAGGATCGCGTGCAGCGGGCCGCGGGGCAGGCGCCCGTCGCTCATGCGCGAGTAGGCGTTGAGTCCGCGCATGGCGATCCAGTAGGCGGAGCCTTCATCGGAGAACGCCTCGCCCCAGCCGCCGGCGCGGGCCGCGAGGCCCTGGCGTTGGCCGTAGCCGATCGAACCGGTGCCGGCGACGATGTTGATGCCGTCGGCGCAGCCCAGCGAGCCGGCCCAGCCGCACACCATGTCGTTGTCGCAGGTGTAGCGGTCGTGGCCGAGGATCGCCGCGGGGCACGCCTGCAACAGCGCGGTGGCGCGGCTGTCCTCGCCGTAGGCGGGCAGCCCGAAGAAGGCATGGCCGATGTCGGCCGGGGTCCGGCCGGCGGTGCCCAGCACCGCGGTCACGCCCTCGGCCAGGATGGCACGCACGCCGTCCAGCCCGACATGGGGATGGTAGGTCGTGCCGAGCTCCGCTTCGCCGAGCAGTCGGCCGTCAGCGTCGATCAGGGCGAAACGCGTTTTCGTTCCGCCGCCGTCCACGCCCAGGTAAGTCACCCGATTCATGCGCTCAGAGCGTACAGGCGCACGCCCTGCACGACGCGGTTCACCAGGCCCGCGGGGTTGGGATTGTCGGGCGTCACGCCGATGGCGCGCGAACGGAGGAAGGCGTGGATCTGCGCGATGGCGAGGTACGGCCACAGCAGATCCGCATCGACGGCATCGGCCATCGCCGGCACCGTGATGCCGTCGGCACCCGCGGCAGCGCGCGGCTGGGCGTTCACCTCGATGATGCGCGCCGCGCGGCCGTCGCGACGCAGCTCGTCCACCAGGTCGAGGTCGTAGCGGCGGGTCAGCGGGTCGTTGGACACGAACACCATCACCAGGGCGTGTTCGGTGACGAAGGTCTTGGGCCCGTGGCGGAAACCCAGCGGCGACTCGAAGCAGGTCGCCACCGCGCCATTGGTGAGCTCGCCGAGCTTCAGCGCCGCCTCGCGGGCCAGCCCCTGCAAGACGCCGCTGCCGAGGTAGGCGACGCGGTCGTACTGGCCGCGCGCCAGCTCGTTCAGTGCCGGCAGCGATCCGGCGATGACCCGCGCGGTGGCATCGGCAATGGCGTCGATGCGCGCGTCCATGCTGCCGGTTGGCAACAACGCGGCCATGGCCGCGTACATCATGCAGCTGAAGCTGGAAGTCATGGCGAAGCCGGCGTCGTGCGTCTCGGCCGGCAGCAGCAGGGTCATCGAGCGGGCAACCGGCGCCTTGCCCAGCGCACCGTCGGCATTGCAGATGATCGCCAGGTGGCGCACGTCGCGCACCAGGGACTCGGCGAGTTCCACCGCGGCCAGGCTTTCGGGGCTGTTGCCGGAACGGCCGAAGGAGACCAGCAGCAGTGGCTGTTCCGGCTCCAGATACAAGCGCGGGGCGCACACGATGTCGGTGGTCGGCACCGCGTCCACGCGGGCGGCCAGCCGGCGGTCCAGCAGCGGCGCCACGCACTGGCCGATATAGGACGAGCTGCCGGCGCCGGTCAGAATCACCCGCGCGGCAGGGTCGTCGATCAGCGGGCCGGCAAACGCCCGGATCTGCGCATGCAGCCCGGTCACCAGCGCGTGGGTCCGCTGCAGCATCCGTGGCTGCTGCTCGATCTCGCGTGCGGTGCAGAGCGCGCCCGCGGCGGTCAGCTCGGACTCGGACGCGCCCAGGTACTCAGTGGATGTCATGGTCATGGCAGGCATGGTGGTAGTCGTCGAGTGCGGCACTGATGTGTGCCATGGTCAGGGAGAGCGGGTCGTTGGTCGCGCCGCCGGTGCGCAGCGCGCGCAGCGCGTGCGGCAGGAACTGGCTGATCAGCGGCAGCGGCGGCGGGGTCGCGCGCAGGTTGTCGAACAGGCGCTGGCAGGCCTGCTCGATCACCGGGTCCGGCCAGTAATAGCGGATGCGGTCGCTGAGGCTGTATTGCAGGTCGATGGTCAGCGCGTGGCCCTCGCCGTGGTAGTAGCGTCGCCAGTAGCCGGGCTGCTCGCGCATGCGCGCCAGGGTTACCTCGCGCAGGCGTGCCCGACGCGCATCCCCGATCCACTCCTGCTCGATCGCGTCCAGCGCCCACAGCGCCTCGCGCAGGGCGAAGGTCAGGCCGGGGCCGACCTTGAGGATGGCGAAATGATCGCGTACCAGCGCCGCCAGCGCGTCGCGGGTCTGGTAGTCGGTCGAGTGCGCCTCGAACACCATGCCCGGCACGCCGGTGATGGCGTGGCTCAGTTCGCGCGCTTTCGAGGGGTCGTAATCCACCACGTCGTGGTGATCGAACTCCACGCCCGGTTGCACCACGGAGGCGATCACACGTTGCCATGCGGCGTCCAGCCCCGCGGCGGCGAAGGCCTGGCGATGTGCCTCGATCGTGGCCAGCGCGGCTTGCGGCGTGGTCACGGCGAGGCCTTCGATGGCCTCGGTGGCACCGCCGGGCACCGGTACCTCGGTGCCGATCACGTACACCGGCGCCTCGCCGCCGGCCTGCGTGTGAGCGACCTCGGCGGCCCGGCACAGGCGTACCGCACGGCGCACGATCTCCGCTTCCGGCAGCGGCTCGGGATCGCCGTTGCAGGCCATCGAGCAGTCCAGGTGGATCTTGCGGAAGCCGGCGGCCACGTACGCGGCCACCATCACCTCCGCCTTGTCCATCGCCGCGTCCGCGTCCAGCGACGTCCACGGGTTGGGGCCCAGGTGATCGCCGCCCAGCGCGATGCGCGCGTGGTCGAAGCCGACGCGGTCGGCAATTGCATGCACGAAGGCGACGAAATCGGCCGGCTTCATCCCGGTGTAGCCGCCGTCCTGGTTGACCTGGTTGCAGGTGGCCTCGAACAGCACGAATGCCTGTCCCGTGCGTTGCGCGTGGCGCAGGCCGGCTTCGATCACGAGGGGATGCGCGGAACAGATCGAGGTCACGCCACCGGCGTGTCCCTGCTTGTGGCGGGCGATGAGCTCGGAGAGGACTTGCATGGGGACGGAGTCCATTCGGGGGAGGGGGTGGAAACGTCGGGATCGCACTCGGCTTCGGCCGCGGCCTCGGGTTCGAGTGCCAGCAGCAGCGAGGCAATCAGGGCCAGTACCAGGCCGATCATTTTCAGCGGCCCCGGCACGATGCTGGCGAACACCAGCGCCAGCGCCGCGGTCACCAGCGGGGCGCCGGCATTGGTCAGCGGCGCCACCACGATCGCCTTGCCGTGGCGGAAGGCGTAGACCAGGGTCAGCGCGCCGATGGCGTTGAGCAGCTGGATCGCGGCGGTCATCCACGGCCCGTCGATGCCCGTGTTGACCGGCTGCGACCAGTCGGTCATCGCCAGCGCCACCGGCGCCAGCTGCAGGCCGCCCAGCATCATGTAGAAGAAGATGCTCTCGGCGCGCACGGTGTGGTTGGCCAGGCGCATGAAGTAGGCCTGCACGCCCCAGGCCAGCATGATCAGCAGCGATTGCACGAACCAGCCCAGGCCGCCGCTGATGCCGCGACCGAACGACAGGTCCAGCATCGGCAATGCCACCAGCGCCAGCACGATGCCCAGCGCGCCGCTCCAGCCGGTGCGCTCGCGCAGGAACGCAAAGGACAGGGCGATCGTCACCACCGGCGACAGCGAGATGATCGGAAACACGAAATACGCCGGCCCGATGGTCAGCGTGTGGAACAGCAGCATCTGCCCGCCGGCGCCCAGCAGGCCGATGGCCATGCCGTAGCCGATGGCGCGCGGTGAATGCTCCAGCGCCCAGCCGCTGCGCCACAGGATGTACAGCGCCGGCGGGATCATGGTCAGCGCCCACACGCAGTACACCAGTGTTTCGGGAAAGCCGTGCTCGGCCGACAGCGGCGACAGCGCGCCCCACACGCCCCACAGCGCGACGGTGGTGACGGCGAAAACCAGCCAGGGGCGGCGGCGCGGCGCGGCGACCGCACTGGTGGCCAGGCTCATGCCGGCGTCCCCAGCGGCGTGGCCTGCAGCAGCACGAAATGCTTGAACGCCACCGGCAGGTTTGCCGCGGTGGCCTCCACCTCACCAAGGTCGACTTCGTTGAACAGGTCGCGCACCTTGTAGCGTCCGGCGCCCAGGCCGCGCAACTGCACCTTGCCCTTGAACCGGTCGGCGTAGAAGGCGTAATACATCGCCCCGTCCTTGGCGATGGCGTGCGCCTCGGGCCTGTCGAAGCCGATGTCGTACAGCGTGCCAAGGTATTCGCCCTTGGGCAGCATGTGCTGCTTGTACAAGGCCACCCACTTGCGCCACAGCGCCTCCTTCTCCGGGTTGAGGACCAGGCCGCCCGGCGGCAGCGGCTCGGAGGGATGCTCGGTGTCCTTCGGCCAGGTGAACTTGGTGGAGGGAATCGCGCCGATGCCGACGGTGGAGGCGAAGTCGTCGCCACGATCGGACAGTTCCACGTGGTCGCCCGCATAGCTGCTGAGCGAGCCCATCAGCGCCTTCATGCTCTTGCCCTTGCTGCGCACCTGCCATGAAGAGGTCGGGTCGGACGCCGGGTACTGGTCGGTGGCCGGCAGGTTGTGGAAATCGAAGGCGGTGCCGCAGGGGCACAGCTCGACCACCGCCTGCGGATTGGCCTCGTGCACCGCGCGGTGGATGGCCTGCCAGAACGTGGCCAGGCCTTCGACCGAATCGCTCGGATGCGCATGCTTGTGCGCGGGGTTGTAGCAGGGCGCCACGGCGTTGAGGTGCTGGCCGTCGAACTTGATGCCCTCGAAGCCCCAGTCGCCGATCACCTTCTTCACCAGGGCCACGTAGAAGTCGATGGTGGGCTGGTAGGCCGGGCACTGGGTCAGCGCATTCCACCAGGTGATCTCCTGGAACATGCCGTACTGGTCCAGCAGCAGCATGTCGGGGTGGTCGTGCAGCACGTCGCTGCCCGGGTCGGCGGCCAGCGGCGCGATCCACAGGCGCGGATGCATGCCCTGGGCGCGTATCTTTGCAGTGAAGTCGCGCATGTCGGCTTCGCCGCGCGGGAACTTGCGCTTGTCGATGCGCCAGTCGCCCTCGTTGGTCTGCCAGCCGTCGTCCATCACCACCCAGCCGAAGCCGAGTTCGCGCGCTTTCGGGAGCGTGTCCAGGATCTGCTTGACGGTGAAGTCGCGGCCATAGCCCCACGCGCACCACACCGGCGCAAAAGCCGATTCCGGAGCCCGCGGCGCCTCCAGGCCCTCAGCCTGCATGTATTGCCGATACTGCAGCAGCGGCGCGAAATGATCGCCGGTATGCACCGCCAGGAAAGTGCGTTCGGTGACCAGGGTCTGGCCGGGCGCCAGGGTGGATGCCTGCGGCGACTCGACCGCGATGTGTGCGCCGCCGGCGGTCTTGCGCACCGGCAGGTCCAGCGGACGCACCACCGGCTCCACGTGGCCGACCGCCAGGCCGATGTCGCGGCGCCAGATGTTGGCCACCGGCGTGCCGCCGCCGTAGTCGGACGAATCCATCGCCAGCGTGTTGCGCTGGTCGAACCCGGTGGCCATCGGCTGCACCCAGTCGCGGCGATCGGTGTGGGTGGTGCCGGAGAAGCTCCAGAAACCGCCGGGCGCCTCGGCCAGCTCATGCGCGGCATTGCGCCAGCCGGCGACCTGCACGGCGGTGCTGCCCAGGTTGCGGTAGCGCGTCTGCAGCACGGCGAAGCCGGGGAGGGCGTCGAAGAAGGTCAGCGCCACTTCTTTTTCCAGATTGCCGGAGCGGCCGGTGACGATCGACTGGCGACCGCTGCCGTGACGCGCATCGGCGATCGGTTGTTCCCGGTGGCCGGTGATGACGAAGTCGTCGACCGCGCCATCGGCCAGCAGCAGGCTCTCGCTGGGCTGCCACGGCGTGAGCGGCTTGCCGCGGACCACCAGGCGCGTGTGCAGACGCCGATCGAAGGCGATCGCCAGTACCGCATCGCCAATCGTGGCGCCGGTGCCGCCATCGGCGCCGGCGTAACCAAGCCCGGATGCCGCCAGTGCCTTCGGCAGCATGAGCCACGCTGCACCGCCGGCCACGCTGCCGGCCACGAGCTTCAGTACAGTGCGTCGTCCGATCGGGCGCATGGCGAATTCCTCTTGGGGCGTCGTCCCGATTCTGCGTCAGCCGTTGCTCTTGATGCAAGCGTTTCGTTTCGGTATGGTTCGGGAATGTTTCGTTATCTTGCTGAGGTGGGCCGATGAACACGATCTTCCGTCCCGTCGTCGTTGCCCTGTTGGCCGTCGCGGCAGCCCTCGCCACCGGCTGCGCGACTCCGGGCCGGAATGCGGTGGAAAGTTATTCGATGGCCGACTTCAGCCACGTGCGCAAGTTCGATGCCCACGTCCACGCCAACACGCCTGATCCGGCGTTCCTCGAACAGGCGCGCGCGGACGGTTTCGAGTTGTTGTCGATCAACGTCGACTATCCGGCCTTCCCGAGCATCGCGCGGCAGCACGCCGCCGCCGTGGCGCTGGCGGCGAAGGACCCGGCGCATTTCCACTGGGCCACCACGTTCTCGATGAAGGGGTTCGGCACGCCGGGCTGGACCGATCGCGTCGACGCGAAACTTGCCCGCGACGTGGCGGCGGGCGCCCTGGCAGTGAAGATCTGGAAAAACGTGGGCCTCGCGGAGCGGAGCGCCGACGGCAGACTGATCATGCTCGACGATCCGGGCCTGGCGCCCGTGGCCGAGCAGGTGCGCGCGCTCGGCGTGGCCCTGATCGACCACCAGGGCGAGCCGCGCAACTGCTGGTTGCCGCTGGATCAGATGACCACCGACAACGACCGCGAGTACTTCAGCAAGCATCCGGAGTACTACATGTACCTGCACCCGGAGATGCCGCGTTACGAGGAGCTGATGGCGGTGCGCGACCGCTTCGTGGCTGCGCACCCGAAGCTGCGCTTCGTCGGCGCGCACCTGGCCAGCCTGGAGTATGACGTCGACCGCATCGCCGCCTTCCTCGACCGTTTCCCCAATGCCACCGTGGACATGGCCGCGCGCATGAGCCAGGTGCAATACCAGTCGGTGCGCGCCCGCGAGAAGGTGCGCAACTTCTTCATCCGCTACCAGGACCGGGTGATGTACGGCACCGACCTGACCTATGGCCCCGATGCCGACCCCGCCGGATTCAGGCGCGAAGCGCATGCCGTGTGGATCTCGGACTGGCGCTACCTGGCGACCGGCGAGTCGCAGCGGGTGGACATGATCCATGCCGACGTGCCGGGCCTCGCGCTGCCGCGCGCCGTGATCGACAAGATCTACTACGCCAATGCGCTGCGCGTATTCGCCAAGCCTGGCGCGTAGAAGTCAGGGCTCGGGATGGGGGATTGGGAATTTGGAAAGTCAGAGCGTCGCCCGCGGCAGACAGGTGCTGGAGGCGGCGCTTTCATGCTTTTGCGAATCCCCATCCCGAATCCCGGCCCTCAAGCCAACAACAGCTCGAAACCGAGCTGGTGGCTGGCCTGGATGACGTCCTCGGGTGCGCCGGTGTCCGTGATCAGCACGTTCAACGCGGTGACGGGGATGATGCGATGCAGGCAGACTTTGCCGAACTTCGAGCTGTCGGTGATGGAAATGACCACGCGTGCGGCCTCCACCATCTTGCGGTTGAGCAGGGCCTCGGGCTCGTAATGCGTGGTGATGCCGCGCTCCAGGTCGAAACCGTCCACGCCGAGGAACAGCTTGTCCACGTGCAGCGCGTCCAGCGCCTCGACCGTCAGCCCGCCGTAGAACGCCATGTTGCGCCGGCGCAGTTCGCCACCGAGCATGACGAGGTTGATGTTGGGCTTGGATGCCAACGCGGTCAGCACGCCGTAGTCGTTGGTGACCACGGTGATGTCGATGTCCGGCAACGCCTTGGCCAGCTGGATGGCCGTGGTGCCCGAGTCGATGGCGACGGTGTCGCCGGGCTTGATCAGGGCTGCGGCGCGCACGCCGATGCGGCGCTTCTCGGCCAGGTAGCTGGTGATTTTCGCTTCGTAATTGGGCTCGGCGGGGGTGCCGTTGCCGATCACGCCGCTGTCGATCGCACCGCCGTAGGCCCGCGCCATCACGCCGCGCTCGGCCAGGTAGCGCAGATCCTTGCGCACGGTCTGCGCGCTCACGCCGAAGCGGTCGGCAAGTCTGCTGACCTGGACGCTTCCTTGCTGGCGGACGAGTTCGCTGATCTGGAGGCGTCGTTGACTGGTGTCGCGAGTGGCGGCCATTTGGGAGTTCCGACGGATGGAGAAATTATGCCGCATTTCGTTGTATTTCGCTATTGATACGAAACGAAACATGGTATAGGCTCGATTTCGTTGTTTAGATGTAAGGTCCGCCATCGCGCCCCCCCAGGAGAGAGCCTTTGAACGCCGTATCCTTTCACCGAAACACACTGTCTTGTGCCGTCGCCCTGGCTCTGCTGATACCGGCGGCGGCGTTCTCCCAAACAGCGCCTGCCAGCGCCGCCACGACGCAGAGTCCACAAGCCGTCCCGATCGATCAAACCACGCCGCGCGCCGCCACCGAACTGGCCACCGTGGTGGTCACCGGCGAGCGGGGCAGCATGGCGCGCTCGACCGAACTCAAGCGCGATGCCGGCACCGTGCAGGATTCGATCAGTGCGCTCGAGCTGGGCATGTTCCCCGACGACAACGTGGCCGACTCGCTCAGCCACATCACCGGCGTGGCCATCTCGCGCACGGCCGGCGGCGAGGGTCAGAAGGTCAGCGTGCGCGGTCTCGGCCCGGAATTCACGCTGACCACGTTCAACGGCCGCATCCTGGCCACCGATGGTGCCGGTCGCGACTTTGCCTTCGACGTCCTGCCCGCCGACGTGATCAGCGGCGCCGACGTGATCAAGGGCGCGCAGGCCTCGTTGACCGAAGGGGCGATTGGCGGCCTGATCAACTTGCGCTCGGCCAGCCCGTTCGACCGGCCGGGACAGCACGGCATCGTGCGCCTGGAGGGCGACCGCAACCAGATGTCCGAACTCAACGGGCACAAGTTTTCGGCCACCTACAGCAACACCTTCGCCAACGACACCGTCGGCGTGCTGCTGGGCGTGGTCAAGGCCAAGCGCAAGGATCGCACCGACGTTGCCGGCAACGACGGCGGCTGGACGCGCAACCCCGACCCCAACGACCCCAACTGGTACGGCAACGCCTGGGGCGGCAACATCGACCCCAACGGCAACGGCGTGCTGGACCCGGATGAATATGGATTGATCGGCCCGGGCCAGTTCCGGGTCGGCTCGATCCTTGAGGACAAGAAGCGCAGCGCCTATTCCGGCAAGATCGAGTGGCGTCCGAACGACCGGGTGCGCATCGTGGTGGACGGGTTGAAGACGCGCCTGGATTCGCCGCAGGTGTCTTTCCAGCAGTCTTACTACCCGCTGTTCGCGCCGGGTCGCTGGTCCGACATCACCGTGCAGAACGGCATCGTCACCGGTTTCACCATGGACAACCCGGACCCGGAGCTGCGGCTCAATCCGGAGCTGCTGAACCAGACCCAGTATCGCGTCGTTGATACCTCGCTGTACGGCATCAACGGCGAGTGGAAGGCCACCGACGACCTGACCCTGACCGGTGACCTGTACCGTTCCACCTCGGAGCGTCGCTCCGGCGGCCAGGACAGCTACGTCGTGCTGCGCATGAACCAGCCCAACACGGCCCGCATCACCGTCGGCCCGTATGCGGTGCCCAACGTCGACGTCAAGTTCGACGACGGCCGCGACCTCATCTCGGGCCTCGCCGGCGGCCAGTTCAGCGATTCGGACTTCAACACGCATTACATGTCGCTGAGCGGCGACAACATCCGCGACGAGATCACCGGCGGCACCGTGGCCGGCAAGCTGTTCGTCGGCAAGTGGGGCGTGGACAACCTGCGTTTCGGCGTGAGCCGCACCGAGCGCGAGAAGTCGCGCGACCTGGTCAACAACGCCCTCAACGGCGGCGCCGACTACTACTCCGGAACCAACGCCATCAACGTGGCCGACCTCGGCGGCAACGTGATCTCGCACTCCTTCCACCTGCCGCACTTCATGTCCGGGGTGGGCAGCAGCTTCCCGCGCAGCTTCCTGGCCTTCGACGTGCCCAACTACCTGGCCCGGCTGCAGGCCTACAACGGCAACCTGCGCCCGGACGGCACGCCCTACGACTACGCGCTGGCCGGCCCGCAATGGAATCCGCTGGAGAGCTACCGCGTCAGCGAGAAGACCAACGCGTTCTACGTGCAGGCGGACATGTCGGGCGAGCGCTGGGAAGGCGACGTCGGCGTGCGCCTGGTGCAGACCGACACCCGCGCGCAGGCCTGGGACGCCAAGATCCTGAGCATCACCGAGAACGGGCCGTTCAACTACACCGCCCAATACGCCGCGCCGACGCCAGTCGTCCAGGACGCCGACTACAGCTACCTGCTGCCTTCGGCCAACTTCACCTGGCATTTCACCGACCAGTTGCAGTTGCGCGCCGGCGCGGCCAAGACCATGGCGCGTCCGGCAGTGAACCAGCTGGCGCCGACCAACACCACCGAAAGCGTGTCGTGGGGCGAGTTCACCCAGGTCTACGGCGGCAACGCGGACCTCAAGCCGTACAGCGCCGCGCAGGGCGACCTGTCGCTGGAGTGGTATTTCGCCGAGCACTCCGTCGCCAGCCTGGCGGTGTTCTACAAGCGCATCACCAACCAGATCACCACCAGTTGGGAAACCGGCCAGGACATCGGCGTGCCGGGTTACCTGTTCAACATCATGCGTCCGATCAATGGCGACCATGCCAGGGTGAAGGGCATGGAGATGAGCCTGCAACACTTCTGGAACAACGGTCTCGGCGTGCGTGCGCAGTACACGCGCAACCTGTCCACGAGCTGGGTGGACGGCGAGCAGCGGCCGCTCGAAGGCATCGCCCCGGCGACCTATTCGCTGGGCGTGATGTACGAGAAGGGCAAGTGGTCGGTGGGCGCCAACGCCGACCGCACCAACGGCTTCGTCACCGCGATCAACGTGCTGGGTACCGGCTACAACGAGCAGGCCGACGCGATCACCTGGGTCACCGCGCACGTCTCCTACAAGTTCAACGACATGATCAGCGTCAGCCTGGACGGCCAGAACCTGCTGGACAAGGCGCAGACCTACAGCATCAACGGCAACCCGCTGCTGTCGCAGGGCTATTACCGCTATGGCCGTTCCGTCAACCTGGGGGTGGCGCTGCGCTTCTAGGGCGGCGCGCGCGCCGGCGTGCCCGACTTCCCGGGCACCGCGTGGCGCGTGGGTTTGATCTGCATGGCTTGATCCGCATCGGGAGGGGCGAGTGTCGCGCCCTCCCGATGCGACTTCCCGCAGGACGGGCTGCGCAAACGCAATTTCTTGCAGGCTTTCGCGTCGGCTTGGTACGTTATATCGTTGCGTCCCGATCTTTTCCTCAAGACGCGCACGCATGAAAAACCCGCGGTCCGATTGTCTGCTGGCACCGTCGCGATGACGGCCGCGATGATCAGACGGGCAGGCGGGTCGCTGCTGGCGGTCGTCGCGGTGCTGGCGATCGGCGGCTGCGTGGTGGGGCCGGATTTCCGGAAGCCGGCGGCACCGGATGTTGCCAGCGTGGCCGCCGGGCCGCTGCCGGAGCGCACCCCCGGTGCGAATGTCGCCGGCGGGCAGCCCCAGCGTTTCGTTTCCGGCGGCGACATTCCCGCGCAGTGGTGGACGCTGTTCCATTCGGCCGCGCTCGACGCGCTGATCGCACAGGCGCTGGCGCACAACCCCGATTTCAAGGCCGCACAGGCCGCACTGGCGGTGGCGCGCGAGAACACCCGCGCCGGACGCGGTGCGTACGCGCCAAGCGTCAGCGCCGGCTTCTCGGCCAGCCGCGAACAGGACCCGCCCGGCGCGCTGGCGCCGGTGCCCAGCAACAACGCGTACCTGTACAACCTGTTCACGCCGCAGGTCAGCGTGTCGTACGTGCCGGACGTGTTCGGCCTGAACCGGCGCAACGTGGAATCGCTCAAGGCGCAGCAGCAGGCGGTGCGGTTCCAGATGCTTGCCACGCGCATCACGCTCAGCGCCAACGTGGTGGTGGCGGCAGTGCAGCAAGCCTCGCTGCGCGCGCAGGTCGCCGCGACCCGCGAGCTGATCGCGACCAACGCGAAGATGGCCGAGCTGCTGCGCTACCAGCTCGCCAAGGGCTACGCGGGGCGGCTCGATCTCGCCGCGCAGGAATCCCAGCTGGCCCAGTTGCAGGCCACGCTGCCGCCGCTGCTGAACCAGCTGGACCAGCAGAACCATCTGCTGGCCGTGCTGGCCGGCGAACTGCCCGGCGAGGCGGCGCCGCAGGCGTTCGACCTGGCCAGCCTGCATCTGCCGCAGCAGCTTCCCGTGAGCCTGCCCTCGACCCTGGTGGCGCAGCGCCCCGACGTTCGCCAGGCAGAGGCCAACCTGCATGCGGCCAGCGCGCAGATCGGCGTAGCCATCGCGAACCGGTTGCCCGACATCACGCTGACGGCAAATGCAGGCAGCAGCGCGCTGGCGATCAAGCAGTTGTTCAAGAGCGGCACCGGCTTCTGGAGCCTGGGCGCGGATCTGGCCGCCCCGATCTTCCAGGGCGGCAGCCTGCTGCACCAGGAGCGCGCGGCCAAGGCGGCCTACGTGCAGGCGGCCGAGGAATATCGCGGCACGGTGCTGACCGCGTTCCAGAACGTGGCCGACACGCTGGCCGCGCTGCAGCACGATGCCGAGGGCCTGCAGGCGGCGGCCAGGGCGGCGGACGCGGCCAAACTCGCGCTGGAAATCTCGCAGCGCCAGTACCAGGACGGCTACGCCAGCTACCTGTCGCTGCTGGGTGCGGAGCAGGCCGACCAGCAGGCGCGCATCGCGCTGGTGCAGGCGCAGGCGAGCCGCTATGTCGACACCGCCGCGCTGTTCCAGGCCATGGGCGGCGGCTGGTGGCACGACGCCGACACCCACTCCACCGATGCCGCTGCCACCCGGGATAGCGATGAAAAGTAGACCATCCTCCGCGCCGACCCGGCGCGCGCCCGTCCTGTTGTCCGCGCTTGTGCTGCTGGCCGCGTCGACGCTGGCCGCCTGCTCGTCGAAGGCCGCGCCGCAGGCCGCCGCCGACACGCCGCACAACGTGACGCTGACCGCGGCGCAGCGCCAGCACATCCATCTGCTGACCATCGAACGCAGCAGCTTCCATCGCAGCATCGAAACCAGCGGCGTGGTGGATTTCGACCACGACCGCGCCACGCAAGTACTGGCACCGTTCTCCGGTCCGGTGACCGAGGTGCTGGTGAACCCGGGCGACAAGGTCAAGGCGGGGCAGCCGCTGGCACGGGTGGATTCGCCCGACTTCGCCGCCGCCGTCGGCGCATATCGCAAGGCGCTCGCCGCGGCGCATGCCGCCGACCAGCTGGCCGCGACCGATCGCGACCTGTATGCGCACCAGGCGATCTCGCAGCGCGAGCACGCGCAGGCGCAATCCGATGCGACGGGGGCGGATGCCGATCGCGACGCCGCGTTGCAGGCGCTGCTGGCCCTGCATGTCGATCCGCAAACCATCGCGGCGATACGCGAAGGCAAGCCGGTGGCGCATGGCCAGGGCGTGATCCGCGCCCCGATCGCCGGCACCGTGGTGGAGAAGTCGATCGCGCCCGGCCAGTTGCTGGCGGCCGGTTCGACGCCCTGCTTTACCGTCGCCGACACGTCGAAAATGTGGGTGATGGCGCAGCTGTTCGGCGACGACCTGGCGGCGGTGAAAAACGGCGACGCGGCCACCGTCGAGGTCGGCGGGGATGACGCGGCGATGCCCGGCAAGGTGACCAACGTCGGTGCCGTGGTCGATCCCGATACGCGCTCCGTCGGCGCCCGCTTGCTGGTCGACAACCCGGACGGCGTGCTCAAGCGGCAGATGTACGTGCGCGTGAAGATCCGCTCCGGCGATGCGCGCACGGGCTTGCTGCTGCCGGTGTCGGCCGTGCTGCGCGATGACGAGAACCTGCCGTTCGTGTACGTGGCGGCGGCCGACGGCGGCTACGCGCAGCGCACGATCACGCTGGGCGGACGCGTGGGCGATGCCTTCGAGATTCCCGACGGCCTGCACACCGGCGACAAGGTCGTGGTGGACGGCGCGATCTTCCTGCATTTCATGCAGACCCAATGAGCGCGCAGACCCCACCCGAGGGGCTGCCGCCGCGCCCCACCTCGCTGATCAACCGCATCGTCGCGTTCGCGCTGCAGCAGCGCATGCTGATGGTGCTGTTGGCGCTGGGCCTGGCCGCGGCCGGCGTGTGGTCCTACAACATCCTGCCGATGGATGCGTACCCGAACCTGTCGCCGCCGATGGTCGACATCGTCACGCAGTGGCCGGGGCATTCGGCCGAGGAAGTGGAGCGGCTGATCACGGTGCCGGTGGAGCTGGGCATGAATGCCATCCCCGGCATGGTGACCAAGCGCTCCGTGTCGCTGTACGGCCTGTCCGACGTCACGCTCGGCTTCGCCGACGGCACCGATCCGTATTTCGCGCGCCAGCGCGTGCGCAACCGCCTGCCGGATGTCGAACTGCCCGACGGCGTGTCCTCGTCGATGTCGCCGATGTCGCCGCCCTCGGGGCTGGTGTACCGCTACGTGTTGCAGAGCACCGACCGCTCGCCGATGGAGCTGAAGACGCTGAACGACTGGGTCGTCGCGCCGCAGTACCGCTCGGTGCCGGGCGTGGCCGACGACTCCGGCTTCGGCGGCGGCACCATGCAGTACCAGGTGCTGCTCGATCCGGTGAAGATCGCCGCGCTGGGCATGTCGGTGGCGCAGGTCGAGGCCGCGCTGGCGGCCAACAACGGCAACGCCGGCGGCGGCTTCTACACCCAGGGTGGGCAGTTCTTCTACGTGCGCGGGCTGGGCCGGCTCGAGACCGTGCAGGACATCGGCGACGTGGTGCTGGCGGTGCACGACGGCACGCCGATCCTGGTGAAGAACGTGGGCACCGTGCAGGTCGGCATCGCGCCGCGGCTGGGCGAGTTCGGCTACATGGACCAGGACGACGCGGTGGAGGGCGTGGTGCTGGCGCTGACCGGCTCGAAGACCGAGAACGTGTTGCAGCGGGTCGAGGCGAAGACGCAGGAGCTCAACCGCGACGTGCTGCCCGACGACGTGAAGATCCACCCCTTCTACGACCTCACCGACCTGATCGGCCAGACCAAGGCGGTGGTGATGCACAACCTGCTGCTGGGCATGGCGCTGGTGATCGCGGTGCTGATCTTCTTCCTCTACGACGTGCGCGCGGGGCTGATCGTGGCGGTCACGATCCCGCTGGCGCTGCTGTTCGCCTTCGTGTGCCTGGACCTGAAGGGCGCCTCGGCCAACCTGCTGTCGATCGGCGCGGTGGATTTCGGCATCCTGGTCGATGGCGCGATCTTCATGGTCGAGAACATCTTCCGCGAGCTGGCCGCGCGGCAGGGCACCGAGTTCAACATCAGGGAAGTCATCCAGGGCGCCGCCTCGGAAGTGGACCGCCCGCTGGTCTACGCGGTGGCGGTGATCGTGGCCAGCTTCCTGCCGATCTACGTGCTGACCGGGCCTTCCGGCACGCTGTTCAAGCCGATGGCGGACACCATGATCTTCGCCCTGGTCGGCTCGCTGCTGGTCACGCTGACCCTGCTGCCGGTGCTGTGCGCGCTGTTCATGCGCCGTGGCGTGCGCGAGCGGCGCAACGCTATCTACGACAGGTTCAAGGCGTGCTACGTGCGCGGACTGCAGCGCCTGCAGCAGCACGCATGGCGCGTGACCGGGGCCTCCCTGCTGCTGCTGGTGATCGCGCTGGTGATGATGCGCGGCATCGGCGCCGAGTTCATGCCGCACCTGGACGAAGGCTCGCTGTGGGTGCGCGCCACCATGCCGTACACCATCTCCTTCGACGAGGCCTCGAAGATCTCGCCGCAGATCCGGCGCATCCTGCGCTCCTTCCCCGAGGTCACCACGGTCGGCTCCGAGCTGGGTCGCCCGGACGACGGCACCGATTCGACCGGCTTCTTCAACGACGAGTTCTTCGTCGGCCTGAAACCGTACTCGCAGTGGGACGGCAAGTACCGCAGCAAGGCCGACCTGATCGCGGCGATCGACAGGAAGCTGCAGGTGTTTCCGGGCATCCAGTTCAACTACACCCAGCCGGCCGAGGATGCGGTGGACGAGGCCGAGACCGGCCTGAAAAGCTCGCTCGCGGTGAAGATCTACGGCCCGGACCTGCACGTGCTGCAGGCCAAGGGCAAGGCAATCAAGCAGGCGATGGAAAAGGTGCGCGGCATCACCGACCTGACCCTGGTCCACGAGCTGGGGCAGCCGAACCTGTCGATAAAAATCGATCGCGCCAAGATCGCGCGCTACGGGATCAACGTCGAGGACATCAACAAGCTGATCGAGGCGGCGATCGGCGGCGACGTGGCCACCGAGGTAGCGCAGGGCGAAAAGCAGTTCGACCTGCTGGTGCGGCTGCAGCCGCAATACCGCGACAACCCGCAGCAGATCGGCGAGATCCCGGTAGCCACGCCCGGCGGCCAGCAGATTCCGCTGAAGGAGCTGGCCGACATCAGCATCGCCAACGGCGCCTCCTTCATCTATCGCGAGAACGGTTCACGCTACATCGGCGTGCAGTTCTCGGTGAGCGGACGCGACCTGGCCGGAGCGGTGAACGAAGCGATCGCCCGGGTCGGCCGCGACGTGAAGCTGCCGCACGGCTATCGGCTGGAGTGGGGCGGCGAGTACAAGGAGTACACCGCCTCGCGCGCACAGATGAACGTGATCCTGCCGCTGACCCTGCTGCTGATCTTCGGCCTGCTGTTCGTGCTCTACGGCAATTTCAAGTTCCCGTTCATCACCGTGGCCGGCGTGCTGCTGTCCGCACCGTTCGGTGCGATCGTGGCGATGTGGCTCACCGGCACGCCGTTCTCGGTGTCCTCGGCGATCGGCTTCATCGTGCTGTTCGGCGTGTCGGTGCTGACCGGCGTGGTCTACATCTCCTGCGTCAACGAGCTGCGGCTGGGCGGCATGGACATCGCCAGGGCGGTGCACGAGGCGGCGATCCTGCGCCTGCGCCCGATCACCATGACCGCGCTGGTGGCCGCGCTCGGCCTGTTGCCGGCAGCCATCGCCAGCGGCGTCGGCACCGATTCGCAACGCCCGTTCGCGCTGGTGATCGTGGCCGGCATGCTGTCGCGATTGCTGATCGGCATGTACCTGATGCCGGCGTTGTATGCGCTGGTGGCGCGGCCGCAGGATCGGTTGCAGGTGTAGGGCAGGCGGCGCTCAACCGCCGTTGCCGGTCGCCTCGATCTGTTGCGCGAGGTTGTACAGGATGCGCAGGTCCTGCGGATCGAGTTCGTCGCCGCCGAGGCCGCGGTAGTGGTTGTGGAACGCGCGCACCGTGGCGGCGCGATCGTCCAGCGGGTAGCCGACCACGGCCAGCGCCATCCACGGATCGAAGCCGGCGGGCGGATCGACCAGCACGCCTTGCGGCCAGCGGCCGAAGCCCGCGGCGGCCAGTCGCTGCCAGGGAAACAGCGGGCCGGGATCGTTCTTGCGCGCAGGCGCGAGATCCTGGTGGCCGATGATCTGCGCGCGCGGGATCTGCAGGCGTTCGGTGAGGTCGGCGAGCAGGCGCAGCAGGCTGTCGATCTGCGCTTGCGCGAACGGGCTGTGGCCGTCGTTGTCCAGCTCGATGCCGATCGAGGCGGAGTTGAGGTCGGTGATCGTGCCCCAGCGCCCGCCGCCGGCATGCCAGGCGCGCAGCTGGTCGGACACCAGCTGGTAGAGATGCCCGTCGGCGCCGATCAGGTAGTGCGCGCTGACCGGACCGCCACTGTTGGCCGTGCGCAAGGTTTCCAGGCTCTGCCGCACCGATTGCTGGTCGGTGAAATGCAGCACGATCAGCACCGGCCGGCGGATGTCGTGGTTCGGCGAGGGCACCCAGGTCGCCAGCGGATTGCGCGGCGGCAGCGGGGCGCAGGCGGCGAGCAGGGCGAGCAGGAGCAGCACGGAGAAGGGACGCAGGTAGCGTATCGGAAGTGTCGAGCGCATCGCGATGGGTCCCATGGTTTCGCTATTGCCCGTCATTCCAGCGCAAGCTGGAATCCAGTCAGGCGATTCGTGCGAAGCACACCAAATCGACTTTGTGTGCTTCGCACGCGTACTTCACTGGATTCCAGCCTGCGCTGGAATGACGGTGAAGTGATGGTCGTGGTCAACGCAGCCACGGCTTGGCGATCTCCAGCGCGGTGCGGTACGGCTCCGGCTCGTTGCGGTTGCTGAGCAGGATCACGGTGAGGTGTTGCTTCGGCCAGCGCACGATCACGTTGCGGAAACCGATGCTTTCGCCGGAGTGCCACAGCGTGTCGCCGGTGATGCGCCAGCCATAGCCGTAGCTGGCCTCGTACGGTTCGCCGGTGACCTTCACGTGCGGGCTGAAGGCGAGCTTGCGCGAGGCGTCGCTGAGCAGGCGGTCGTCGTACAGCGCGGCGTCCCACTTCGCCAGGTCCTCGACCGAGGAATAGATGCCGCCGTCGCCGCGGGTGGCGCTGGTGACGCTCTGGTCGGTGCGCGTCCACTGGCCGCCCACCTCGCTGTAGCCGTAGGCGCGGTCGTCCACGTCGGGGCCGCCCTTCTCGTACAGCAGCGTGTGATTCATGCCCAGCGGCTGGAAAATCTGCTGCTTGAGGTACAACGGCAGGCTGTAGCCCGAGGCGCGCTCGACCACCAGGCCGAGCAGCACGTAGCCGGTGTTGCTGTAGCGGTAGGCGGTGCCGGGCGCGAAGTAGGTCTTCGGGGTGGCGGAGAGCATGCGCAGCACGTCGTTGTCGCTGACCTGCCCGGTGGTGCCGGGCGGGATCAGGTCTTCGTAGTCGACCAGGCCGCCGGTGTGGTCGAGCAGCTGGCGCAGGGTGACGGCGGAGGTCGTCTGCGGCAGCGAGGGCAGCCAGCGGCGTATCGGATCGTCCAGCGTGAGTCGACCCTGTTCGGCCAGCAGCAGGATCGCCGCGGCGGTGAACTGCTTGCTCACCGAGGCCAGCCGGTAGTTGGTGGCCGGCGTGGCCTTGTCGTCGTCCTCGAGGTTGGCCAGGCCGTAGCTGCGATCGACGACGGCCTTGCCGTCCTTGATGACCAGCAGCGAGGCGCCGGGCACGTCGCCGGCGTAGGGCGCCATCAGCGCGTCGACCGGATCGACCGGCTTGGTTCCGCCGCAGCCGGCGAGCAGGGTGGCAGCGGCGAGGCCGATGAAGAGTCTATGCATGGCAGAGATCCCCTTGGTGGTGGCGATGCGCAGGACGGGCACGGCCCGCCGCATTTGCGAGTTGCGTGGCGTCTTGTCGAACAGCGGCGGGCCGTGCCTGCCCTACGGTTCCGGCGGGCGGTTGTTCGCGCCGGTCATTGCACGGGTACGTCGTAGATGGTGTGCGGCGTCGGTTCCGGCTCGAGGGTGTAATGCCACCACTCCATCGGGTAGTTGCGGAAGCCCTCGCGCTGCATCGCATCGCGCAGCAGCAGGCGGTTGGCGTGCTGCTGCGGCGTGACCTCGGGCGAGTCGGTGTGCGCGCGCACGTCGAAGAAATCGAAATCGGTGCCCATGTCCAGCGGCGTGCAATGCGTGCCGTCGTCGGCGCACTGCTGCATGGTCAGGTCGATGGTGGCGCCGCGGCTGTGACCCGAGCTTTCCGCGATGTAGCCGTGCAGGAGTTCGGACTTGTCCAGCCGCGGGTAGTGCTGCGGCTTGGTGCGCTGGTCGCCCAAGTCGTGCGCCCAGCGCACGAAGTGCGCCACCGCGCGGGCGGGGCGGTAGCAGTCCCAGATCTTCAGGCGCCGGTGCTGCGCGCGCAGCTCGTGCTCGACCTTCGCCAGCGCCTCGGCGACCGGGCGCAGCAGCAGGCAGGCCGGCGCGCGATAGCCGTCCGCCGGCGTGCCCATGAAGTTGTCGCTGCCGGCGTACTTGATGTCCTCGGCGATGTCCGGCACCAGCGTGCGGATGTCGACCAGGTTCGCCGCGGCGGCAGTCGTCGCCGGCGACAGCGCCGGCGGCTGGTCCGCGTGGGCGATGCCGCTGACGGCGACGAGCAGGGCAAACGCGATCAGATGCCCGGCTTTCGCAGGAGCCCGCTTGCGGGCGATGCCTTTTCTTCCGCCAGGCACGGGAGCATCGCCCGCAAGCGGGCTCCTGCCGGCGGTGATGGGCGACGGGTTGGTCATGGGTGGCAGCTCCCGACGCGCTGGAAATCGAGGTCCTCGTAGTCGGAACTGAAGTCGCCCAGCGGGTCGAGCTTGGCCATGCGCAGGGTAATCGGCTGGCTGGCGGTGGCCGCATGGAAATCCAGCCAGGCATCCAGGTCGGCCGAATCGTCCCAGTGCACGAAATAACGCTTGCCCAGGCGCATCACCGTGCCGGCCAGCGTCGGCGACTTCGCGGCGGCGAAATGCATTTTTCCGTCGCGCGGGCACAGCGTGACGTCGCCGAACCACGGGTCGCGATACTGCCCGCTCCAGCGCGCCAGTTGGGCGGTGCTGGCTGGCCGCTGCGTGGAGGTGTCCGGGGCGGACGAGGACGGCGACCGCTGCTTCGCCTGCTGCTCCAGCGCGTCGGCGTACCAGCTCACGTCGCGGCTGGAGTCGGGTGCGGTGAAATGCTTCATAAGCACTTCGCCGAGCACGGTGCGTGCGTCGCCCGCCTCGCCGTTGATCATGAACACGAAGCCGCTCTTGCGGTCCGGCAGCAGGGCCAGCATCGAGTACATGCCGTTCAGCGTGCCGGTGTGCCACACGCTCCACTGGCCGTCGACGTCGGCCATGCGCCAGCCGTAGCCGTAGGCCATGATGTGGCTGTTGTCCCAGGCGCGGCGCTGTGCGGAAACCGGGATCAGCATATGCGGCGCCTGCAGCACGTCGCGCTGCACCGACGACAGCCACTGCAGTTGTGCGTGGGTCGGCACCAGCCAGTTGCGGGCCCAGCTCAGCATGTCGGTGAGGTCGCAGCGGATGCCGCCGGCGGCGGCCGAGGTGATCGCGGGAATCGCCGCGGCTTCGGGGATCGGCACGTTGCGGCCGCCGTCGCGGCGATGCGGCGTGGCCACGTCGCCGACCGTGTCGCGGTTCCACGCGCCGACCTGGCAGCGGTCCAGGTGCAGCGGCTCGAACACTTCGCGCCGCATCAGCGTTTCGTACGGCGCGCCGCCCGCGGCGGCGGCGACTTCGCCGGCCACCACGTAGAGCAGGTTGTCGTACTGGTATTGCGAGCGGAAGCTGTAGCCGGGCTTGATGAAGGCGAGGCCGTGGATGATGTCGGCGCGGGTGAACGCGTTCGGCTCCGGCCACAGCATCAGGTCGCCGCCGCCCTCGGGCAGGCCGCTGGAATGGGTGAGCAGGTCGGCCACGCGCATGTTCGCGGTGACCCACGGATCGTGCATGCGGAACTGCGGCAGGTACTTCGTCACCGGATCGTCCCAGCGCAGCTTGCCCTGGTCGACCAGCCGGCCGAGCAGGGCGGTGGTCATCGCCTTGCTGTTGGAGGCGATCTTGAACAGCGTCTGCGGGGTGATCGGCTGGCCCGAGCCGGCGATGGTTTCGCCCACGGTGCGCGTGTAGACGACCTGCCCGTTCTCGATCACGCCCACGGCGATGCCGGGCAGGTGGTAGCGGGCGACGGTGGCGTCGACGATCTTGTCGAGGGCAGCGGTTTCCGCCCCGGGCGTGGCCGCGTGGACGAGCGTGCAGCCCAGCCCGAGTGCCGCGGCCAGCAGCAGGCGCGGCTTAATGACGATCAGCATGGCGCTCGACCTCGCCCCACACGCGCAGCAGGTTGCCGCCCCACAGCTTGGCGATGTCCTCGTCGCTGAAGCCGGCCTTGCGCAGCGCGGCGGTGACGTTGCGTGTCTCGCTGGCGTCCTTCCAGCCGGTGATGCCGCCGCCGCCGTCGAAGTCGGAGGCGATGCCGACGTGGTCGATGCCGGCCACCTTCACCATGTGGCGGATCTGCTTCACGTAGTCGTCCAGGGTGGCCAGCGGGTATTGCTTCTGGATCGCGGCCATGCCCGCTTCCATCTCGGGACGGTAGTCGTCGTTGTCGCTGTCGTATGCCTTCTCGCCGGCCTGTTTCGCCACGCGTTCCTGCAGCGCCTTCTCGGCGGCCGCGCGACCGGGGTCGTGCTTGAGGAACTCCTTGTAGGCCACCGCGTCGATCACGCCGCCCTTGGCGGCGATCGCGCGCAGCAGGTCGTCGGGCAGGTTGCGCGGGTGGTCGAGCACGGCGCGGGCGCCGGAGTGCGAGGCGATGATCGGCGTGCTGGATGCCTTCAGCGCATCGCGCACGCAGTTGTCCGAGGCGTGCGAGATGTCGACCAGCATGCCGAGTTCGTTCGCGCGCTTCACCACGGCGCGGCCGAAGTCGCTCATGCCCTTGTCGCCGGCGCTGTTCATCGCCGGCTCGCCGTGTTCGGTGTCGGGCAGCGAGCTGGTGCACAGGTCGTTGTTGCCGACGTGGACCAGGCCGACCGAGCGCGCGCCGCGATCGAAGGCGGCGTCGAGGCGGTGGATGTCGTGGCCGAGCGAGTAGGCGTTCTCGATCTCGATCGTCGCCGAGAGCAGGCCGGCCTTGTGGTTGGCGAGCAGCTGTTCGGGCGTGGTGGCCAGGCGGATGCGGTCGGGATACATCATCAGCATGCGGCCGATGCCGTCGTATTTCTGGCTGGCCTGTTTCACCGCCTTGGCATAGCCGGCGGCGTCGAGCTTGTGCTGCGGCACCCAGACCACGAAGAACGCCGCGTTCAGGCCGCCGCGCTCCATCTTGCCCAGGTCGACCAGCAATCGGGTGTCGTGCCCGACGTCGAAGCGCGGCTCGCCCATGTAGTTGAACGGGATGTCGACGTGGGTGTCGATGGTGACCGGCGGATCCTGCTGTGCCTGCGCGGGCAGCGCGGCAGCCAGGCTCAAGGCGGCGAGGAGGGCGAGGCGGACAGTCGTGTTCATGGCGTTTCCCAGTTCCGGGCCGGCTGCTCGCCGGCGATCATTTCCTCGAAATGCTGGCGCCGCCGCACCACGGCGTAGCGGCCCCGCTGCAGCAGTACCTCGGCGGCCAGCGGCCGCGAGTTGTAGGTGGAGGCCATCGACGTACCGTACGCGCCGGTGGCCTTGATCAGCAACAGGTCGCCGGCGGCGCATTCGGGCAGTTCGCGTGCGCGGGCGAAGGTATCGCCGGTCTCGCACACCGGGCCGACGATGTCGTAGGTGGTCATCGGGCGCGGCTCGTCCGCTACCGGCACGATGTCGTGCCAGGCGTCGTACAGGCTGGGGCGCTGCAGGTCGTTCATCGCCGCGTCCAGCACCAGGAACGTGCGCTCGATGCCGGGCTTGACGCGGATCACCCGGGTCAGCAGCACGCCCGCCTCGGCGACCAGGTAGCGGCCCGGTTCCAGCAGCAGGCGGCCGCGAAAACCGGCCAGCGCCTCGCGGATCGCGCCGACGTAATCGGCCGCGGCCACCGGCTGGTCCACGCCGGCGCGATAGCACACGCCCAGCCCGCCGCCGACGTCGATGCTGTTGAGCGGGTGGCCGGCCTGCTCGAGCTCGCGCCAGAACCCGGCCACGCGCTGCAGCGCCAGCCGGAACGGTTCGACGCTGAGGATCTGAGAACCGATGTGCACGTGCAGGCCGTCGAGCTGCACGTGGTCGAACGACTTGCGTTGGGCGAACCAGCGGCGCGCCTCGTCGATGCTGACGCCGAACTTGTTCTCCGACTTGCCGGTGGAGATCTTCGCGTGGGTCTGCGCGTCCACGTCGGGGTTGATGCGCACGGCGGCGCGCGCGGTCACTTCCTGCGCCTTCGCGACCCGCTGCAGGGTATGCAGTTCGTCCAGCGATTCGACGTTGAAGCGCATGATGCCGACGTTCAGCGCGCCGGCGATCTCGTCGGCGCTCTTGCCGACACCGGAGAACACGATGCGCTCGGCCGGCATGCCGGCGTTGAGCGCGCGGCGCAGTTCGCCGACCGAGACGATGTCGGCGCCGACGCCGGCTTGCGCCATCAGCTGCAGGATGGCGAGGTTGGGGTTGGCCTTGACCGCGAAGCAGATGGTGGCGTCGAGGTCGGCCAGCGCGGTTTTCAGTGCGTCGATGCGCTGGTGGATCGCGCTGGCGGAATAGGCGTGAAAGGGGGTGGGGATGCGTTCGGCCAGCCGCTGCAGGTCGACGCCATCGAGCCAGCGCGGCGCCGGCATCCCGGCGGCCGCGAGGTTGCCGGGCATGGCGGCCGGCGTGGCGTGGAGGTGGTTCATGGGCGGTGGCGGGCCATTGTCGGTCGCCCGCAGGGCGGGCAAAAAAAGGGCGACCCACCATTCCGTGTGGGTCGCCGCCAGGGGAGTACGTTCAGAAGTCCACGCTGAGGGTGAGTTGGGTGAAGCGCGGCGCCTGGAAGCTGATGCCGTCGCCGAAGGTGTCGCTGGTGCCGTTGCCGATGGTGGTCTGCAGGTCCTGGTCCACGTTCAGCGTCTGCTGGGTGTTGAACAGGTTGTACACCGCCAGCTTGGCCTTGAAGCGGCCGGTGTCGCCGATCGGCAGGATGTAGCTCACGCTGGCGCCGACGTTGTAGGTCCACGGCGTGCGGCCGTACTTGCCGCGCGGCGAGTTCACATAGACGCGGTCGGCGGAGAACTCCGAATCGCAGTTCTGCACGCAGGTGTAGTAGCTGTGGTAGTTGGACGCGTCGAACGGGTTGCCCACGCCGAAGCCGGTGATCGGCGTGCCGGACAGCGCCTGCAGGTCGGCGCCGAGCTGCCAGTGCGGAGTCAGCGCGTAGGTGCCGCGCAGCTTGAACTGGTGACGGCGGTCGTTGGGCAGGTAGCCGTCGCCGCCGAAGTTCACCCACGGGTCGTCGAAGTTCTCGGTGCGGCCGGTGTCGTCGAAGTTGGTGTCCGAGTTGACCGGGCCTTCCGCGTTGCCGCGGCTCCACGACAGCGTGTAGGAGGCATTGAACGCCCACTGGTCGTCCCAGGCGCGGTTGATCTGGAACTCCACCGCGGTATAGCTGCGCTTGGGCTTCACCCAGCCGCGCTGGCCGATGTAGGTCATGATTGGGTCGCCGTCGGCGTCGACGCCATCCTGGCGGTACATCGCCCAGCCTTCCTTGGAGGTGTCCACGGTGATGTAGCCGTCGGGCGTGCCGTCGCAGTTGGAGTCGCCCCACACCTGCACCTTGGAGCCGGGGTTGGCCATCACCCAGCCGATGTAGCCATCCTCGCCGCACTGCGCGGTGGCGCTGATCTCCATGTCGTCGATCGCGTTGTGCAGGCGGCGATAGGTGCCGCTGACGCCCCACGACCACTTGTCGTCGATCATCTGCTGGAAGCCCAGGATCGCCTCGTCCTGGTAGACCTGGTCCATGTCGTGGTCGACCTCCGAGCGCAGGTCGCCGACGGTGCCGTCGCCCTGCGAGGTGTCGACGCCGCCCAGTTGCGGGCCGAGGATCGGCATGGCGTACTGCGAGCCGTTGCGGTCCTCGATCTGCCAGCCGCCGAAGGCGTAGTAGGTGCGTTCGTCGAGCAGGCCGCCGGCCTGCTTGATGTTGATCACGTTGGCCACCGGCAGGTAGTAGCGGCCGAGGTTGCCGAACAGCTTGGTGCTGCCGTCGCCCTTCATGTCCCACGAGAAGCCAACGCGCGGCGCGATCATGTTGTCCATCTTGATGTAGCTCTTGCCGTCGCCGCCCTTGTTGTCGAAGCCGTCGCTGCGGATGCCGGCGTTCAGCAGCAGGTTGGAGGTGACCTGCCAGTTGTCCTCGATGTAGTACGCCGAGTTGGTGGTCTCGAAGTTGCCGGCGATCTCGTAGCGGCGCGCGCGCACGTAGCCGGTGTAGCCGGGCGGGATCACGCCGCCGCCGTTGGGGTTGGAGATCGAGGAGCCCGGGTCGGCCTTGTACACGTTGTAGTAGATCGCGCCGGGGCCGGGGTAGTAGCGCTCGTAGTCGGAGGTGTTCTGCTCGTGGTCGAAGCCGAAGCGCAGCAGGTGGTCGCCCAGCGTCCACTCGAAGTCCGCGCGCGCCTGCTTGCGCACGTCGTTGCGATGGCTCACCGATGAATTGGTGGTGCAGCCGAGCGCGACACCGGGCAGGGCGATCTTGCCGTCGCTGGCCACGCGGTTGCATTCCACGTCGCTGAGCCCGCGGTTGAACGACTCGCGGTCGTTGCGGCCGTACATCAGCTTCATCGACAGGTCGTTGGTGAGGTAGCTGGTCCAGGTGAGGTTCCAGTTCCTGCCGCCGGTGTCGGTGTAGATCTCGTTGGTCTTGTTGCCGGTGATGTCGCCGGTGTAGGTGTAGTCGTAGACGTCGCCCACGTTGCTGTTCTTGTCCGAGAAGGCCATGAACTCAAGCAGGTTGGCGTCGGTGATGTGCCAGTCGATCTTGGTGCCCCAGAAGCCGGTGTCGGCGCTGTTCTTGGTCAGCGTGGTGCCGGCGTCGTTGGTGTTCTCCGGCGAGGAGTCGCGCGCCTCGTACATGGCGAAGAAGAACAGCTTGTCCTTCACGATCGGGCCGGACGCGTAGACGTTGAGCTTGGCCAGCGCGTCGCGGTCGCGGCTGGCGGTGAGGTAGCGCGTGCCGTCGGCGCGGTAGTGGTCGTCGGCGCGCGAGTGCCAGCTGGCCGGCTCCATGGTGAGCTCGGCGCCGTACTTGAACTGGTTGGTGCCCGAGCGCGTCACCGCGTTGATCACGCCGCCGGTGGTGCGGCCGAACTCGACCGAGTAGCCGCCGGTCTTGACCTGGAACTCCTGGTAGAACGCGAACGGCGCCGAGGAGAAGCCGTTGCGGTTGTAGAAGTCGGTGACGTTGAGGCCGTTGACGTAGAACGAGTTCTCCGCCACCGACGAGCCGCCGAAGGAGATGCCGCCGAAGCCGGCGACGCCCTTGTTGACGCCCGGCGCCAGCACGGCCACCGAGGTGATGTTCTGATCCACCGGCAGCCGCGCCAGTTGCTCGCGGGTGACGTTGGTGGCCGACTCGGTGGAGGTGACGTCGACGCCGGGGAGGACCGAGCCGCTGACCGTGACCGCGCTCAGTTCGGTCGCGGTCGGAGCCGAGCCGACGTTGACGGTGGTGGTGTTGCCCAGGCTCACCGTGACGTTGATCGGCTCGCTCGCGGCACCGCCGCCGCTGCTCTGCAAGGTGTAGGTACCGACCGGCAGGAACGGGAAGCGGTAGTTGCCCTTGGCATCGGCGGTGACGCTGCGGGTGAGGCCGGTGTCGGTGCTGGTCACCGTGACCACCGCGCCCGCCGCGGTGTGGCCGACCACGGCGCCGTCGTTGCTGCCGGCAAAGGCGGCAGGCACGGCCAGCGAGGCCAGGCCCATGCCAAGCGCCATGCAAAGTACGGTTCTGCGCAAGCTGCGACTGTTGCTCATTTCCCCATCTCCCCATCGACGCCGTCGATGCCAGTTTTTGTGAATAGCTGCCGGTTAGTTGCCGCCGCGTCCGTGCTCCGCTGGCAGCACCTGCCAGTCGAAGTCGTAGTCCAGTTGATCGAAGTACACGTTGCCGCCGTCCCACTCGGCCTCGCCGCGCTGCGAATCCACGTCGTCGGAACGGAAGTGGTGCTTGGGCGGCTCGAAGCGGCGCCCGTAGTCGGCATTGAAGGCGATGCGCCAATTGTCGAGCCCGCCGAGGTAGAACCACTCCAGCGCCGGGTCGTCGCCCGCGGCCGGATGCAGGCGGCCGGTGGTGACGTCCATCGGCACCCAGCCGTACGGCGCGAGGTACAGGAAGCCCCAGTCGTGGATGTTGCTGTAGCCGCTGCCGTCGGCGGCGAACACCATGCCGGACTGCCAGCGCGCGGGGATGCCGTTGAGGCGCAGCAGGGTCATCAGCAGCAGGGTCTGCTGGCCGCAGTCGGCGTGGCCGGCGTGCAGCGCGTAGTCGCTGATGTTGGAGATCGTCGAATACTCGCGCGCGCCGGCCCAGGGAATCCGGTCCACCGCGGCGAACAGTTTCTGCGCGATGCGGTACGGGTTCTTCTCCTCGCCCACGACCTTGCGCGAGAACGCGCGCATGGCGTCGGTGAACACGATGTGCGGCGCGCGCTCGGCCACGAACGGGGCCAGCTCCGGGGTGATGGTTTCCGCTTGCACCCTGGCCGGGTCGATCGCGTGGTATTGCGCCAGCAAGGTCAGTTCGTAGGTGACCGAGAACACGGTCTTCTGCCCGGCCACGGCGGGCTTTTCCAGGTACACCGTGCGCTGCGGCGCCGATTTCGGCGCGATGTCGTGCTTCGCCGGCACGCTGGCGACGTAGCGGATGTCTTCCTGCTGGCCGGGGATCGCCTGCGGGTAGGGAATCCACGCACGCACGATCTTGCCCGCGGGCACCGCATCGGCGTCGACGGTGAGTGTCTGCGTCATGCGCAGGCGCTGCGGCAGCACGCTGGCGCGATGCTGGTCGAGCGCGGCGTGGAAGATCGCGCGCTGGTGGTCGTTGAGCGATTCCATCGGGCCGTCGGTGATCGGTGCCTGCACCGCGCGCCGCGCCACCGCCTCGGGGCTGAGCCGGAACAGATTGCCGGGCGAACGCTTGAAGTACAGCGTGCGGCCGTCGATGACCTGATGTTCGAACAGGCCGGCGGCGTTCCACTTCGCGAACTCGGCGTCGGTGACGTCGGGGATCTGCTTGCGCACGCGCGCCTCGACCTCGTCCGCGCTCAGGGTGAAGTCGAGCAGGATGCGGCGCATGCGCTCGCGCTGGAACAGCAGTGCCTGGCGCTGCTCGGCCGACACGCCCGGCTGCGCCAGCGCGGTCTCGATCGCCGCCTGCGCCGCCTTGAAATGGCCGGCGTCGATCTGGGCAATGACGGGATTCAGCGGTGAGCCACCCACGCTCGCCCCCGCCGGCAGGCCGGCGGACAGCGCCAGCGCGGCCACCAGCAACAGGCGCGCGGCCCGGGCATGGCGTCGTATTCTCGTGGTGGCAGGCAATGGTGTATCCATCGAGCGGCGTCTCCGCATCCGATCCCCTGAAATGGCTGTGTAACACGCTTGCAAATGCTGGTCAATAATTTATGCTTCAAACCAATTCGACTCGAATCAGCTATTCCTTGCCGACACGACAGCGAGGCTGGCACTGGCCCGCGCACGAACCACGAGGGGACGCATGTGATCCAAACGGTCTGGCCCTACCTGGCGGTGATGTTGCTGGCCGCCGGGGTGTTTCCGGCGATCGAGCGCCGCTACGGCTGGAAGGTCTTCTCGGTGTTGCCGCCGATCGTGCTGACCTATCTGCTGGTGACCGCGTTGGCCGTGTCGGGGCTGTGGCAGGTCAACGACGAGATCCATGCGGCGCAGACGATGCTGGTCTCGCACCTGGTGCCGGCGCTGTTGTTCCTGTTGATGATCAACTGCGACCTGCGCGCGATCTGGCGGCTGGGGCCGCGCGTGCTGGCCGTGTTCGCCTGCACCTCGGTGAGCCTGTTCGTGGCCTTCATCGGCGCGTTCCTGATCTACCGGCACTGGCTGCCGGGCGACCAGTGGCAACCGCTGGCCGCGCTGTCCGGCAGCTGGGTCGGCGGCACCGCCAACATGATCGCGGTGAAGCAGGCGATCGACATGTCCGACCAGTTGCTGGCGATGTCGCTGCTGACCGACGCGCTGTGCTACTCGATGTGGGTGGTGGTGCTGTTTTCGGTGGCGCGGCTGGCGCCGGCGTTCAACCGCTGGACGCGGGCCAAGTCCAGCGGCGACATCCCGCTGGCGGAAACGAAACCCACCGGCCCGACCACGCCCGACAGCGTGCTGCTGTGGCTGGGCATGGCCTTGCTGGCGGCCGCGCTGGCTGGCTGGGTGGCGACGAAACTGCCGACCTCCAGCATGTTGAGCGCGACCACCTGGACGATCCTGCTGGCCACCGGCGCAGGGCTGGTAGTGGCGCATACGCCGCTGGCGCGTTATCCGGGCGCCAGCACGATCTCCGGCGCCCTGCTGATCAGCGTGGTGGCGGTGCTGGCCTCGCAGAGCAACTTCCACGGCATCGCCGCGGCACCGCTGTACCTGCTGTGCGGCGTTACCGTCATCGCGATCCACGCGCTGCTGCTGATCGGCTTCGCCAAGCTGTTCCGTTTCGACCTCTACCTGTGCGGCATCTCCTCGCTGGCGCATATTGGCGGCGTGGCCGCCACGCCGATCCTGGCGGCCAGCTATTCGGCCGCGCTGGTGCCGGTGGGTATCCTGCTGGCCTTGCTCGGCTACATCCTCGGCACCGGTTTCGGCCTGGTGGTGGCGTCGATCCTGAAGCAGCTGGCCCTTCCGTGATGCGTTCTTGCGACAGGACACGATGATGCGATTTCCCCTGCTTGCCACTCTCCTGCTTGCGCCCCTGCTCGCCGCGGCGGCGCCGCAGGCCCGCGGCGCCGACGACGCGCTGGTCGTGCCGCCCTCCGGCGTGCTCGGCGTGGGCGAGGCGCAGCTGACGCCGCAGTTCTGGGTGGAGCGGCTGGCGCAGCCCGATGCGCCGGTGATGGATCGCGCGGCGATCGCGGCGCAGAACGCCAGGCTGCTGAAGATCGACCCGTCGATGCACGATCTGCGCGCGTTGCCTTCGACGCTGGACCGCGCCCGCGTCGAAGGCTGGATCAAGGATCTGTCGCAGCGGCCGGATCGACCGCTGTTCGACGTCGAGGGCAAATCGGTGAGCGCGGCCACGCTCGACGCGGTGGTCGCCAACCTCGCACTGGATGCGATTCCCGCGCAGCAGAAGACGCGCTACGGCCTGGTGGTGCGCCGCGCTGCGCTGCGCACGTTCCCCACCACGCTGCGCGTGTTCAATGAAAAGGGCGACACCGACATCGACCGCTTCCAGGAGACCGCCGAATTTCCCGGCACGCCGGTGGCGATCGTGCACGCGAGCGCCGACGGCCAGTGGCTGTTCGTGGTCAGCCCGCGCTATGCGGCGTGGACGCAGAAGGACAACGTGGCCGAAGGCAGCGCGGCCGAGGTCTTCGGCTACGTTGACAGGACGCCGTACCGGGTGATCACCGGCGCGGTCGAACGCACCGTGTTCACCCGCGAGGTGCCGGCCGTCTCGCAGCTGCCGCTGGACATGGGCACGCGCCTGCCGCTGGCGACCGATCTGCCGCCGGACCAGCCGGTGAACGGGCAGACGCCGTACGCCGCGCACGTGCTCGACCTGCCGCTGCGCAAGGCCGACGGCACGCTGGGCTTCACCCCGGCGCTGCTGCAGAAGAACACCGACACGGCTGCCGACTACCTGCCGCTGACCCGCGCCAACATCATCCGCCAGGCGTTCAAGTTCCTCGGCGAACGCTACGGCTGGGGCCACGCGTACGATGGCCGCGACTGCTCGGGCTTCGTCTCCGACGTGTACCGCAGCATGGGCGTGCAGATGCCGCGCAACACCAGCAGGCAGGCGATCAGCCCGGCATTGGAGCACCGCGCGTTCACCGCCAAGGACAGCCGCGAGACGCGCCTCAAGGCCGCGCAGGCGCTGGAGGTCGGCGACCTGGTCTACATCCCCGGCCACGTGATGATGGTGATCGGCCAGTACCAGGGCCAGCCCTGGGTGATCCACGACGTGGGCGGCATGAGTTACCGCAAGGCCGACGGCAGCCGCGTGCGCATCAAGCTCAACGCGGTGTCGGTGACCCCGCTGCTGCCGCTGCTCTACAACGACAAGCAGACCTATGTCGACCGCATGACCAGCATCGTGCGCATCCGCCGCTGAGCTCGCCGGCACCAAAAAGAAAACAGGACACGGATTCCATGAAGGCCTCCCCATGAAAATCACCGACATCCAGTTCGGCATGCTGCGCGTACCGCTGAAGACCCCGTTCAAGACCGCGCTGCGCACGGTCAACACGGTGGACGACATCGTGGTGATGATGCATACCGACACCGGCGAGGTCGGCTACGGCGAGGCGCCCGCCACCGCGGTGATCACCGGCGACACCCATGGCTCGATCATCGACGCGATCCGCCACTACATCTCCCCGCGGCTGATCGGCCAGGAGATTGCCAACCTCAACCAGATCACCCAGCTGATCCAGTCCTCGATGGAGAAGAACACCAGCGCCAAGGCGGCGGTGGAGATCGCGGTGTACGACCTGTGGGGCCAGCTCTACGGCGCGCCGCTGTACAAGCTGCTCGGCGGCGGCGATCCGGTGATCACCACCGACATCACCATCAGCGTCGACTACATCGACAAGATGGTGGCCGATTCGGTCTCCGCGGTGGAGCGCGGTTTCGAGTCGCTGAAGATCAAGGTCGGCAAGGACATCGGCGTCGACATCGAGCGGGTCAAGGCGATCTACGCCGCGGTGGAAGGGCGCGCCCTGCTGCGCCTGGATGCCAACCAGGGCTGGACGGCCAAACAGGCGGTGTATGCGCTGCAGACGCTGGAGGAGGCCGGCATCAAGCTCGAGCTGATCGAGCAGCCGGTCAAGGCCAACGACCTGGCCGGCATGCGCTACGTCACCGAGCGCGTGCACACGCCGGTGATGGCCGACGAGAGCGTGTTCGGCCCGATGGAGGTGATCGAGCTGATTCGCCTGCGCGCGGCCGACATCATCAACATCAAGCTGATGAAGACCGGCGGCATCTCCAATGCGATCCGCATCGCCGACATCGCCGGCATGCACGGCATCGAGTGCATGATCGGCTGCATGCTGGAAACCTCGATCAGCGTGGCGGCCGCGGTGCACGTGGCGGTGGCCAAGTCCAACGCGATCACCAAGATCGACCTGGACGGCCCCTCGCTGTGCCAGTTCAACCCGGTCGACGGTGGGGTAATCTTCAACGAATCGGAGATCTCGGTAACGGACGCGCCCGGCCTGGGCATTCGGGAGATACGCGGCCTGGAGAGGATCGAGGACTGATGTCGCCGCTGGTCAAAATCCGTTCGGAACGCGACCAGATGTCCGCGGTGGAGCGGCGCATCGCCGATTTCGTGCTGGAGAACGCGCACCTGCTGCGCGACTACTCTTCGCAGCAATTGGCCAATGCGCTGGGCATCAGCCAGTCCAGCGTGGTCAAGTTCACCCAGAAGCTCGGCTTCAAAGGCTACCCCGACCTCAAGTATTCCGTGGGCGAGGCGATCGCCCGCGCCGACAACGGCGACACCCTGCAGGTCGAGTCGACCGCCGGCGGCGACGGCACCGGCGCGTTCGCCGGCAACCTGTGGCGGCGCAAGTCCGAGGCCGAGGAAGCCACCCGGCTGATCAACCCGCCGGAGATGCTCAATGCGGTGGCCGACGCGATCGGCCAGGCCGGCCGCGCCGGCAAGGTGTTCATCATCGGCCTGGGCGAGGACGACATCTATGCGCGCAATTTCGCGTTGCGCCTGTCGCTGCTGGGCATCCTCACCGTGCACAACTTCGACACCGCGCGGATGACCGCCAACGTCTCCGCCGCCGGCGCCGGCGACGTGCTCATCATGTTCTCCGAACACGGCAACCACCCGGCGCTGTGCAAGATCGCCCGCTATTTCCGCGAACGCCGCGGCCAGCTGATCACGGTGACGCGGCACACCGCCAATCCGCTGCGCACGCTGGCCGACATCGCGCTGGTGGTGTCCGCCCATGACGAGCTGCCCTACATCCAGCCGCTGCTGTACCAGTCCGCCCTGCAGCACCTGCTCGACGGCGTATTCGTGCAGCTGTGCGAAAGCCACGACGACCGCCGTGCCCTGCTGCTGGGCAACCTCGACCGGATCCAGCAGATGCTGGAGCCATGAGGACGGGAATTGGGAATTGGGAATCGCAGGAGCCCGCTCGCGCGCGATGTTCTCGCCACGAATCCCGGTAAAAAAAGCGTCGCCCGCGAGCGGGCTCCTGCAACTTGACGAGATGACGATGATGTGCCGGATGGAAACCCGATGACTGTTCGCCGCCGCATGCTTGCCTTGCTGACGTTCGCCGCCGTGCTTGCCGGCGTCGCGCACGCCGGTGCCGCGGACGCGCCGTGGCGCAACGCCCGCCAGATGATCGTGGTCACCACCGCCGACTGGCACGCCGACCACGGCACGTTGCGCGCGTTCGAGCGCGACGGCGACGGCTGGCGCCAGGTGCGCCCCGCCGCGCCGGTCACCGTCGGCAAGCGCGGTTCCGGCTGGGGCATGGGACTGAACCCTGCGCAGACCGGCGGGCCGGTCAAGCGCGAAGGCGACAACCGCAGCCCGGCCGGCGTGTTCCGCATCGGCACGGCGTTCGGTTATGCCGCGCATGCGGCCACCGCGCTGCCGTATCGTGCGCTCGGCGCCAGCGACTGGTGCATGGATGTCAGCGGTTCGCCGCACTACAACCGCATCGTCGATGCGGACGTGGTGGGTGCCGAGGCCGTGAAAGGTTCCAGCGAGCCGATGCGCCGCGACCTGCATGTCGATGGCGACCAGCGTTACCGGCTCGGCTTCGTCATCGAGCACAACGCGCAGGCGGCGCCGGAAGGCGGCAGCTGCATCTTCGCCCACCTGTGGAAGTCGCCCACCGACGCCACCGCCGGCTGCACCGCGATGACGCCGGCGGTGATGCAGTCGCTGCTGGCCTGGCTCAAGCCGCAGGACCATCCGGTGTTCGTGCTGCTGCCGCAGGCCGAGTACGAGCGCCTGCGCAACACGTGGCAGTTGCCCGTCCTCCACGCGGACGGCGCGCGATGAGCGCCACCGCGCGCGTGCTCACCGGCCTGGCCGCCGGCGCGGTGATCGGCCTGCTGCTGGCCGGCTGGGATCAATCCGTGGCGCTGCAGGTGGCCAACGCGGTGCACCCGGTCGGCAAGCTGTGGTTGAACGCGCTGCAGATGACGGTGGTGCCGCTGGTGCTGGCGCTGGTGGTGGTGGGCGTCAACACTGCCACCGACGCGGCGGCCTCCGGCCGCATCGCGCGCCGCGCGATCGTGGTGTTCATCGTGATCCTCACCGGCGGCGCGCTGTTCGCCGCACTGGCGGCGCCGCTGGTGTTTTCCTTGTTTCCGCACAACCCCGAGCTGGTCGCCGCGCTCGACCACGCCAGCGTGCCGGCGGTGTCGGTGGCGCCGGTGCAGTGGGTCGACACGCTGGTGGCGATCGTACCCAGCAACGCGATCATGGCCGCGGCGCAGAGCGCGATGCTGCCGCTGGTGGTATTCGCGCTGTTCCTCGGTTTCGCGCTGACCCGCATCGCACCGGCGCGGCGCGCGATGCTGGTGGAGTTTTTCCAGGCGATTGCCGACGCGATGATCGTGATCGTGCGCTGGGTACTGTGGGTGGCTCCGCTGGGCGTGTTCGCGCTGATCCTCTCGGTGTGCGCGCGCTCCGGACTGGGCATGCTCAGTGCGCTGGGCGTGTACGTGTTGACCGAGTGCCTCCTGTATCTCGCCGTCACCGCGATGATGCTGCCGGTGGCGCTGGTGTTCGGCGGCGAGCGGCTGCGCCGCTTCGTGCCCGCGCTGGTGCCGGCGCAGGCGGTGGCGATCAGCACGCAGTCCTCGCTGGCCTCGCTGCCGGCGATGCTGGAAAGCGCCGACCGCCGCCTCGGCTATCCCAAGCAGGTCGCCGCGCTGGTGCTGCCGATGGCGGTGAGCCTGTTCCGGCTGACCAGCCCGGTGCAGTACATGACGTCGGCGGCGTTCATCGCGTGGGCCTATGGCGTGGATCTGTCCACCGCGCAGCTGCTGGCCGGTGCGCTGCTGGCGGTCGTGGTCAGCCTCGGTTCGGTGGGATTGCCGGGCCAGGTCACCTTCGTCGCCACCAACCTGCCGGTGGCGCAGGCGATGGGCCTGCCACTGTCCCCGTTGGGCCTGATGCTGGCGGTGGATACGGTGCCCGACGCCCTCGCCACGCTGGGCAACGTCACCGCCGACCTAACCGCCACCAGCGTGGTCAACCGGCAGTCGCGCAGCGATATGGCGGGAACTGGCGACACGGAATCGTAGGAGCCCGCTTGCGGGCGATGCTCTTGCGCATCCCGATTCAAAGGCATCGCCCGCGAGCGGGCTCCCACAACGACAGAGCTGAAGATGGAACGGATCGAAACCGATGTGATCGTGATTGGCGCCGGCATGGCCGGCGCGTCGGTCGCGTATTTCCTCGCACCGCATGTGCGGGTGCTGGTGCTGGAGCGCGAGGCGCATGCCGGGGTGCACTCGACCGGGCGCTCGGCTGCGCTGTTCAGCGAAACCTACGGTTCGCCACAGGTGCGCGCGCTGACCCGTGCCGCGCGTCCGTTCCTGGCGGCGCCACCGGCGGGATTCTCGGCCGAGCCGATCCTGAGTCCGCGTGGCGCCACCATCATCGCCGGCGCGGAACGCCGCGACGACGTGCGCGCGTTGTACGAGGCCATCGTGCCGTTCAGCCGCGACATCGAGCTGCACGACGCGGCCCGCGTGCAGGCCGCGGTGCCGGTGCTGCGGCCGGAGTTCGCGCAGATCGGCCTGCACGAGCCGGGCGCGGCCGACATCGACGTCAACGAATTGCACCTCGGCTTTCTGCGCGGTTTGCGCGCGCATGGCGGCGAGTTGCGCGTGGACGTCGCCATCGACGCGATCGAGCGCGAGGCGGGCGGCTGGCGGGTGCACAGCGGGGCGCAGTCGTTCCGCGCGCCGCTGCTGCTCAACGCCGCCGGCGCCTGGGTCGACCACGTGGCCGCGCTGGCCGGCGTGGCGCCGCTGGGCATCGTGCCGAAGCGCCGCTCCGCCTTCGTGTTCGAGCCGCCCGAAGGCGTGGCCACGGCACGCTGGCCGTTCGTCACCGACTTCAGCGAGAGGTTCTATTTCAAGCCCGACGCCGGCCTGCTGCTGGGCTCGTGCGCGAATGCCGACCCGGTCGAACCGCACGACGTGCAGCCGGAGGAATACGACATCGCGCTGGGCATCCACCGTATCGAGGAAGCCACCACGATGACGATCCGCCGGCCCCGGCGCACGTGGGCCGGCCTGCGCTCGTTCGTCGCCGACGGCGACCTGATCGGCGGCTTCGATCCCGATGCACCGGGTTTCTTCTGGGTCGCCGCGCAGGGCGGCTACGGCATCCAGACCAGCGCGGCGATGGGCGAAACCTGCGCCAACCTGGCGCTGGGCCGACCGCTGCCGCAGCGCCTGGTCGATGCCGGGCTGTCGATGGAGATGTTGAGCCCGGCACGCCTGCGGCGCTGAAGCTCCTTGGCCGTCATTCCAGCGAAAGCTGGAATCCGGCGCCTCGTCAGCCAGCCGCCGCGACGCTTCGCGGCCGCTTCACCACGCGCAGTTTGCCGCTGTGGCCGCCGCCGCAATAGAACACGGCCTGGCCGTCTTCGGCAGCGAGCCCCGAGATGCCGGCGCCGGGCGGCATGTCGAGTTGCTCCAGCACTTCGCCGGTCGTCGGATCGATGTGCCGCAAGGCGCTCTCGTCGTTTTCCCAGGTGCCGTGCCAGCACTCGCCGTCGACCCAGGTGACGCCGGTGACGAAGCGGTCGGATTCGATGGTGCGCAGGATCGCGCCGGTCGCCGGATCGATCTGCTGGATCTTGCGCCCGCGATACTGGCCCACCCACAGCGTGCCCTCGGCCCACGCCAGGCCCGAGCTGCTGTCGCCCGGCGCGGGAATGGTGGCCAGCACCTCGCCCGTCTGCGGATCGATCCGGTGGATGCGGTCCTCGGCGATCTGGAACAGGTGGCGGCCGTCGAACGCGGTGCCGGCGTGCGCGGCGATGTCGATGCTGCGCAACACGCGGGCGCTGGCCGGGTCCCACACGTTCAACCGTGCGCCGGAGGCGAACCACACATGTTCGCCATCGCAGGTGACGCCATGCACGCCATCGGTGCCGGGGTAGGGGCCGTGTTCGGCGACGATGTCGGCTTTGCTTCGTTTCATGTCCGGACTCCTTGGGGATGGAAGACGCGGGCCATGCTATTCAAACGACAGCGGCGCCGGGAGTAACAAGGTCGTCGCGAATCCCGGCGTAAGCGGCGTCATCCAGCGGCGCGCGCGACCGTGCCCGGAGCACTGCACGCTGCCGGCTGCCGCCAGCGTTTCGAGTGCCCGCTGCACGCTGCGCTGGCTGCGCCCCAGCGCGAGAGCCAGCGCCGAGCTGGACCACGATTCGCCGTCGCCGAGCAGGGCCAGCACCGCCGCGTGCGCGGACTCGACCGGCCACGCCAGCACGCCGACCTGGTCCGCGCGATGCGCCAGCAAGGCGTAACCGTGCGGGGTGGCGTGCACCTCGGCCAACCCGCTCAGCGCGCGGCGCAGGCGCCCGAGTTCCACCCGCAAGCGTGCGCGATACGACTCGTCGGCGTGCCTGGCGCGGAACGCGCGGGCGACCAGCGCGTCGCGCGGCACGTCATGCGGCCACGCCTCGGCCAGTTGCCGCATCAGCGCGAACAACACCGGACGACTGGCCAGCGGAACCGTCTTGCCACGGTGCCGCACGGCATGGCGGCAGGCATCGACGACGAAGGTCTCCGACGCCAGCAGGGCTTCGACATCGCGCAGCGGCAACAGGCGTTCCTCGCCGCCGGCCAGCCAGCGTGCGGCGGGCGCGTGCAGGGTGCGCGTGGCGGCGTCCACCTCCGCCATCAGCGCGGGGATGCCTGCGCGTTGCGCGGCGCGGGCGGCGCGAGCGAGCGCATCACGTGCCGCCGTCGCGCGCAGGCGGCGCATCGCGACGCCCGCCGCGACCAGTTCGTGCACCGCCAGCAGTGCGGGCGGAAGCGGCGTGCCGGCCGCCGCGGCCAGCGCCTGTTCGGTTTCGTCGAGACGCCCGAGCAGGAGCAGGCGGCGGATGCCGAGGTAGCGCGCGTGCGCCGCGTTGACGTGGTCGCCGTGCGCGTCGAGCGTGGCGCGCGCTGCGTCGAGGGTGGCGGTGGCACCGGCCAGCTCGCGCGAGGCCAGCGCGATCTCGGCCTCGGCCACCACGCAGCGTGCGCGCGCCGTCGCCTCGCGCGGGCCGAATGCGCGCGCCGCGCGCCGCAGCAGCAGCGTCGCGCGCGGGAAATCGCCGAGCTGGGCCATGGCCAGGCCGCGCAACGCCAGCGCCGGCGCATCCTCGCGCAGGGCGACCCGCGTCATCGCACCGAGCGGGTCGCCCGCCGCCAGCGCCTGCGCCGCAGCGGTGATCAGCGCATCCATCGCGGCGGCCTCGCTGCGACGGGTTCGGGCAGTCGCGCCACGTGTTCACTCCGGCCTTCGTGGTTCGGCTGCCTAATCTAGCGCAGGCCGCCCACCGGACGGCGTCGCGGAGGTCAGTACCCGGCAGCGAGCCCCGCGGGACGGCGCGGATCGTTGGCGCCTTCCAGCAAGCTCGTCTTCGGATTGATCAGGATCGCCTCGACCGCGCCGCCGCTGAATTGCTTGAACGTGTAGCCCATTGCTTCCAGGGTTTTCTGCGACTCGGGCGTGAGCAGCCCCTGGCCGGCATAGACCACGTCCGGATACCACTGCTGGTGCAGGCGCGGCGCGTTGACGGCCTGCTGCATGTTCATGCCGAAGTCGACCACGTTGATGATGCTGGCCAGCGTGGACGAGATGATGGTGGCGCTGCCGGGGCTGCCGGTGAGCATGAACGGCTTGCCGTCGCGCAGCACGATCGTCGGCGTCATCGAGCTCAGCGGACGCTTGCCCGGTTCGACCTGGTTGATCACGCCCTGCACCAGGCCGGCGCCGTTGGCCACGCCGGGCTTGGAGGTGAAATCGTCCATCTCGTCGTTGAGGAAGAAACCGGTATGGCCGGCGATCTGCTTGTTGCCGAACAGGAAGTTGACGGTGTAGGTGACGGCGACGGCATTGTCGTCCTTGTCGACCACCGAGTAATGCGTGGTGTGGTTGCCCTCGGGGGCGCCGAGGCTGCCCTTGACCTCGGAGGACGGCGTGGCCCGGTCCGGCTGGATGGTGGCGCGAAGCCTGGCCGCGTGTTCGGCCGAGAGCAGCTCGTCGATCGGGTTGTGCACGAAGGCCGGGTCGCCGAGGTAGGTGTTGCGGTCGGCAAAGGCGCGGCGTTCGGCCTCGACGATGTAGTGCACGCTGTTGACCGAGCCGTAACCCCACGTGGCCAGCGGGTAGGGTTCGATGATCTGCAGGATCAGGCACAGCGTGGTGCCGCCCGAACTCGGCGGGGGCGCCGAGACGACGGCGTAGCCGCGGTACTTGCACTGGATCGGTTTTTCCCACTGCGCGGTGTAATTGGCGAAATCGCGCATCGACAGGATGCCGCCGTTGGCGTCGCTGGCCTTGACCACGGCCTCGGCGATCGGGCCCTTGTAGAACGCGTCGATGCCCTTGTCGGCGATCATTTCCAGGGTGTTGGCCAGATCCTTCTGCACCAGTCGTTCGCCCACCTTGAAGGGCTTGCCATGGTTGAGGAAGATCGCCGCCACGTTGGCGTGCCTGGCGAAATCCCCGGTGTGCGGTTCGAGGCTGTCGATGTCGCCCTGCTTGAGGATGTAGCCCTCGCGCGCCAGCTTGATGGCCGGCGCGATGACCTGCTTGAGCGACATCGTGCCGTAGGCCTTCAGCGCGGTGTCGAAACCCATCACCGTGCCCGGCACGCCCACGCCGAGATAGCTGTCGGTGCTGCGCCCCTCGACCACGTTGCCGTCGGCGTCCTGGAACATGGTCGGCGTGGCTTTCAGCGGGGCTTTCTCGCGGAAGTTGAGGAACAGGTTGCGACCATCCCTGAGGTGGATGGTCATGAACCCGCCGCCGCCGATGTTGCCGCAGCACGGGTGCACCACGGCTTCGGCAAAACCCACCGCCACGGCGGCGTCCACCGCATTGCCGCCGCGCTTGAGGATGTCCACGCCCACCAGCGTGGCCAGGTGCTGCGCGCTGACCACCATGGCGTGTTTGGCGGTGACCGGTTTGGCCCTCTCCAGCGCCATGCGGGTGATGACCGGCTCGCGGCCGGTCGAATCGGGATTGACGTCCTGCGCCCACGCCAGCGCGCTGCACGCGGTCAGCGCCAGCGCCAGCGCGGCTTGCCGCCAGCGCGCGGCGCGCGCGCGTTGCGCCTGGCGGACATCGGCGCGCGCGGTGTTGCGATCGGACATGGGTTCACCCTCCACGATTGTCGGATCGAGCATAGTCGCCGGCGTGCGCCAGCCACCAATGAAAAGACGATCAGCTGGCATAACCGGCGGTTGTGGCGGGGCGCTCAGCCACCCCAGAAGCCGGACAAGGGCGGCAGCAGCGAGCCGCCGTGCAGTTGCACGCCGTCCGGGTGGTCGTGCTGCAGCCAGAACGGCCCGTCCAGGTCGACGAAGGCCGCCTCGCGCGCCAGTTCCAGCGCCGGCGCGATGCCCAGCGACGAGCACACCATGCAGCCGACCATCACCTTGAAACCTTCGCGGCGCGCGGCGCGCAGCAGGTGCCATGCCTCGGTCAGGCCGCCGGTCTTGTCGAGCTTGATGTTGATCGCCTGGTAGCGCCCGCGCATGCGCGGCAGGTCGCGCGTCTCGTGGCAGGCCTCGTCCGCGCAGATCGGGATGCTGCCGGAAAAACCCAGCAGCGCGTCGTCGGCGTCGGCCGGCAGCGGCTGTTCCAGCAGGTCGACGCCGGCGCGCGCCAGCGGCTGCTGCATGTCGCGCAGCAACTCGATGGTCCAGCTCTCGTTGGGGTCGACGATGAGCCGGTCATGCGGCGCGGCGCGGCGCACGGCGTCGATTCGTGCGGCCGGGTCGTCGGCGTCGACCTTGATCTTGATCAGCCCGGTGCCGGCGATGCGCGCGGCGGCCGCGCCCATGCGTTCGGGCGTGTCGATGCCGATGGTCAGCGCGGTCACCAGCGCGGCGCGTTGCGGCCGCGCCAGGCGCAGCCAGACCGGCACGCCGCTCAGTTGCGATTCGAGGTCCCACAGCGCCGCGTCCAGGGCGTTGCGCGCGGCGCCGGCCGGCAACCGTGCCTGCAGTTCGTCGCGGCCCATGCCGGCGACCAGTTGCGGGCGCAGTTGCTCCATCTGCTCGATCACCGACGCGGCGGATTCCCCGTAGCGCGCGTAGGGCACCGCTTCGCCGCGCCCGCACTTGTCGCCCTGGCGCATGGCGACGGTGACCACGTCGGCGTTGTGCTTGACCCCGCGTGAGATGCGGAACGGCGCGGCGAGCGGGAAACGGCGCTCCTCGATGATCAGTTGGCGCAGCATGCGAGCAGGTTGTCCACGATCGCTTCGACGCCCATCGTCACCGGGTCCTGGCAAGGCAGTTCGAGCAATCCGCTGATGCGGCGGCAGGCGGTCGCGGCGTCGGCGGCGGAGAGGTTGGAGGTGTTCACCGCCACGCCCACCGCCTTCACCGCCGGATTGGTCAGCTGCGCGGCAACCAGGTTGGCCTGCAGGCAGCGCTTGAGTTCCGGCAGCGGGTAGTCGGGCAGGCCGCGCATGTGCTGCCGGGTGGGCTCGTGGCACAGCACCAGCGCGTCGGCTTGCGATCCATGCAGCAGGCCCAGCGACACGCCGGCGTAGGAGGGATGGAACAGCGAGCCCTGGCCTTCGATCAGGTCCCAGCCGCCGTCGAGGCGTGCCGGCGAAATCTTCTCGGCGGCGCCGGAGATGAAGTCGGCGACCACCGCGTCGATCGGGATGCCGGAGCCGGCAACCAGGATGCCGGTCTGTCCGGTGGCGCGGAAGTCGGCGGCGAGTCCGCGTCGGCGCATGGAGCGCTCGATCGCCAGCGTGGTGTACATCTTGCCGACCGAGCAATCCGTGCCCACGGTGAGCAGGCGCCGGCCGGCGCGCGGGCGGCCGTTGCCGACCGGCAGGCCCGGCATCGGGTCGCGCGCATCGAACAGTTCGCGGCCGTGGCGTCGCGCCGCGGCGACGATGTCCGGGTTGTCGCGCAGCTTCTGGTGCAGCCCCGCGGCCACGTGCAGGCCGGCCTCCAGCGCGGCGATGGCATCGGCCACGATGTGCGAGGACATCACGCCGCCGGCATTGGCCGCGCCGATCACCATGGTGTTGGCGCCGGCCTTGCGCGCTTCGCCGACGCTCATCTCCGGCAGGCCCAGTGTCGGCTTGCAGTCGCCGCGCCGCAGCTGGCCCACGCACCAGTCCGGGCGCCAGTAGGCCAGGCCCCGGGCGGTCTTGATCGCCAGGTCGTCGGCGGCGCTGCCGAGGTACAGCAGGTAGGGCGGGCCCCAGTGACCGGGCTCGGCGGCGTTGCTTGGATCGGACATGGTGCGCGTACTCCCGCGGGCATCCGGTAGCCCGTCACGACACGGCGTCGAGCATAGTGATCGGCCACGGCGCGGCACCAATGAAAAGACCGACACCTGGCATAACTGCGGGTTGTGGAAACCGGTCGACGGGAGTTGCCCGGCGGCACCGGCTGTGCTGCACTTCGAAGGCAGCGCCGCCGCGGCCACAGGGTGAACTCTCGACATGCGTCTTCGCTACATCGAACTGTTCCATGCCGTGATGACCACCAACAGCCTCACCGGCGCGGCGAATCTGTTGAACATTTCGCAGCCGGCGGCGAGCAAGGCGCTGCAGCAGGCGGAGCACCAGCTCGGGTTCACCCTGTTCCATCGCGTGCGCGGGCGGCTGCATCCCACCGAGCAGGCGCTGCTGCTGCGTCCGCGCGTGGAGAAAATCATCCGCGACCTGCACGACCTGCAACGGCTCACCGCGAATTTCGCGCGGCCCGAGAGCGAACCGCTGCGGGTGACCTGCACGCCCACCCTGGCGCAGTCGCTGGTGCCGGACGCGACCACCTTGCTGCGCAAGGCTTGGCCCGCCGCGACCGCGGAGCTGTCCACGCGGCACTCGGCCGAGATGTGCGAGTCGCTGACCCTGCGCGAAACCGACATCGGCCTCACCCTGCAGGACGCCAGCCACCCCGAGTTGCGCCAGGAGCCGCTGTGCCAGGGCCGCGTGATGGTGATCGCGCCGCCGGGCCGCTGGTCGCCCGCGGAACTGGCGCAGCCGCTGCCGGTGACGGCGCTGGCCGGCGAGCCGATGATCGGCATCGCCGTGCAGGATGCGCTGGGCAGCCTGCTGCAAAGCCACCTGATGCATGTCGACCCGCCGCCGCAGATCTCGGTGTGGGTGCAGACCTATCAACTCGCCTGCGCACTGGTGGCACAAGGCGCCGGGCTGGCGCTGGTCGACCCCTTCACCGCCTCCCAGGGCGACGGCGACGTGGTGCAGACGCGGCCGTTGGCGCTGGAGCTGGACGTGGTGCTGTACGCGGTGTACCGGCTGGACAGCCAGCTGAATCCCTTGCAGGAACACTTCATCGAACTGGTGCGCCAGCTGGCGCGGCAGACGCTTGCGCCGGGCTGATCGCGCCCACGCTCACGGGCATCTACAACTTTCGGTTATGCCAGGTGCCGGTCTTTTCATTGGTGGCTGGCGGCGGCTTGTGACTATGCTCGACCAGACGTTGCGGAGCGTGCCTTCGGGCCCGGCCTGAATACGCTTGTTCTCGGGGACATCGCCAACGCCTTGCCGGTGCGGAGACGCCCGGATACATCGCTTGACTGAAGTGGACCAAGCAATCGCCGGGGGCAGGGCGGTTCCGGTGCAATCCTAACGTTGGGGGTCTCTGATGAACGAGCGTTTCGGCCGAATCATTCCCAAGCTGTTGTCCGTATCGGTGGCGCTGGTGCTGGCGGGCACCGCTGCCGCGCAGGAAACCGCGTCGGCACCCGCCGCGCCGGCGGATGCGGCATCATCGAGCCAGCAAAAGCAGAAGAAGGATGCCGTCAACCTGTCGCAGGTGATCGTGACCGGCACGCGCACCAGCGACCGCACGCAATCCAGTTCGCTGGTGCCGGTGGACGTGATCCCCGCGCAGGTGCTGAACGACTCCGGCGCGGTGAGCCTGGGCAACGCGCTCGACCTCGCCGTACCCTCGCTGAATTTCCCGCTGGCCTCGATGTCCGACACGTTCGCCTTCGTGCGGCCGTTCCAGATGCGCGGCCTCAACAGCGACCAGGTGCTGGTCCTGGTCGACGGCAAGCGCTGGCACTCGAGCGCGCTGATGCTCACCTTGGGCCAGGTCGGCCAGGGCTCGCAGGGCGTCAACATCAACACCATCCCGGTCGGCGCCATCGACCACATCGAGGTGCTGCGCGACGGCGCCTCGGCGCAGTACGGCTCCGACGCGCTGGCCGGCGTCATCAACATCATCCTGAAAAAGGGCGGCGAGGGCGGCGAGGTGCAGGGCGACTACGGCAAGTATTCGGCCGGTGACGGTGCGAGTTCACGGCTGCAGAGCAGCCTCGGCTTCGCGCTGGGCGACAAGGGCTGGATGCGGCTTTCCGCGCAGGTCGGCAAGCAGGACCCGACCAACCGCGCCGGGCTGGACAACCGCCCCGGCTTCACCGAGCTGGGCCGCAAGTACCACGTCGGCATCCCCAATTCCAACAACTACAACACCTTCCTCAACTGGCAGTACGACTTCACGCCGAAGGTGCATCTGTACGGCTACGGCCACTACGGCCGGCTGATGGCCGAACCGATGGCGTTCTACCGCTACGGCACCAACGCGCCGGAGCCGAAGAACGACCTGATGCAGTACCTGTTCCCGGACGGCGACGGCTTCAACCCGGTCGAGCATGGCGTGTCGCGCGACAAGTCCTTCGTGATGGGCGTGCGCGGCGAGACGGAGTCGGGCTGGGACTGGGACACCGCGGCCACCTGGGGCGCCAACCGCGTGTCCTACGGCACCTTCAACACGGTGAACTTCGCCTTCTGGAACGACTTCGGCTACACCCCGACCGACATCCACGACGGCACCCTGACCGCCTCGCAGGCCACCCTCGATTTCTCGATGGGCAAGTCGCTCAACGACTACTGGCACCTGGGCTTCGGCGCGCAGTACCTGCACCAGGGCTACAAGATCGTGGCCGGCGACCTTGCCTCGTACTACGTGGGCACCTCGGGCGTCACCGGCGGCGCGCAGGGCTTTGCCGGCTGGGGCCCGGAGGACGCCAGCAACAGCACGCGGCATTCGGTGGCCGAGTACGCGCAACTGGAAGGCAACATCACCGACCGGCTGAGTACCTCGATCGCGGCGCGCCACGAGGACTACTCCGATTTCGGCACCAACCTCTCCTACGCGTTGTCCGGCCGCTACGACTTCGACCACGGCTTTGCCTTGCGCGGCACCTATTCCACCGGCTTCCGCGCGCCGGGCCTGGGTCAGCAGCACGCCTCGGTGACCACCTCGGTGTCCTACCCCGCCGGCAACTCGCTGGGCTTGCCCGAGGGCATCTACCTGCGCGGCCTGGTGCCGCCGGACAACAAGACCGCGCAGCTGCTGGGCAGCGAGCCGCTGAAGCCGGAGACCACCCGCAGCATCACCGTCGGCGCAGTGTGGGCGCCCACGCGCGCCTTCACCACCACGGTGGACCTGTACGACATCCGGCTGAAAAACCGCATCCTGATGTCAAGCTCGATGTCGCTGGTGACCCAGTCGGTCAAGGACTACCTGGCCGCCAACGGCGTGGTCAATTCCGAGTACGTGGCGCTGGCCTACTTCACCAACGCGGCCGAGATGCGCATCAAGGGCATCGGCGTGGTCACCAACTACATCAAGGAGCTTGCCGACGGCGGCTCGTTCCAGACCACGGTCAACTGGTCGTACCACAAGAACAAGGTGACCAAGGTGCTGCCCAACCCCGCGGTGCTCGACGCGCTGGGCAATGTCGGTTTCCAGCGCATCACGCGCAGCCAGGCCAAGGGCCTGCTGGCCGACCAGATGCCGCGCTCCAAGTTCATCTGGACCAACACCTGGAAGACCGGCCACTGGGGCTTCACCGGCACCGCGGTGCGTTACGGCGGGGTCACCGAGTACAGCTCGACCAGCTACATCTACGACGATGTCTACCCGTCCCGGTGGATCTTCAATCTCGCCGCCAACTACTACCACGATCGCTGGACCTTCACCCTGGGTTCGGACAACGTGTTCGACACCTATCCGCAGAAGGCACCGGACGGCAGCAACTTCCACGGCATCTTCCCGTATCCGAGCAGCTCGCCGTTCGGCGCCCAGGGTGCCTACGTGTACGGCAAGGTCGCCTATCGCTGGTGACCTGTCGCGGTGGCAGCGGTGCCTGGTTCGGTTTTGAATGGCGCCGGGTGCCGGGAATCTCCGAGCATCAAACAAGCGCTATCCGATCCTGTCCCTGGTGGGAGTCTTCTTGAGTCAATTGCCGATATCGCCGGCGTCCGTTGTCCCCGTGGGGCCGAAGGCAGCCGCGACCCATCAGCCGCACATGCTGCGCGCGGTCGGGCGCTGGCAACTGGTCGGGCTGTCGGTCAACGACGTGATCGGCAGCGGCATCTACCTGCTGCCGGCGGCGGCTGCCGCGCTGCTGGGGCCGGCCAGCCTGTGGGCGGTGCTGCTGGCGGGCATCGCGGTGAGCCTGCTGGTGCTGTGCTATGCGCAGGCCGCCAGCTACTTCGACCAGGCCGGCGGCAGCTATCTCTATGCGCGCGAGGCGTTCGGGCGCTTCGCCGGATTCGAGGTGGGCTGGATGCTGCTGCTGACCCGCATCGCCAGCGCCGCAGCGCTGAGCAACGGCCTGGCCGATGCGGTCACGCATTTCTGGCCGGCGGCGGGCGACGGCAATGTGCGCGTGCTGATCGTGGTCGGCTCGCTGGCGGCGCTGACCGGCATCAACGTGATCGGCGTGCGTGCCGCGGCGCGCACCGGGGTGACCCTGGCGATCGCCAAGTTCCTGCCGCTGGCGATGTTCGTGCTGATCGGCGCGTTCTTCGTCGACCTGGGCCAGGCCTCGCCGCTGGCGGTGGACTCGATCCCGATGGACGACCTGGCCAAGGGCGCCCTCTTGTTGCTGTTCGCCTATGCCGGGTTCGAGAACATGCCCGCGGCAGCCGCCGAATATCGCAACCCGCAGCGCGACGTGCCGTTCGCGATGCTGACCATGATCGCGATCGTCACCGCGACCTACGTGGCGGTGCAGTGGGTGGCGCTGGGTACGCTGCCGGGGCTGGCCGCGTCCAGCACGCCGCTGGCCGATGCCTCGGCGCGCTTCGGCGGCATGTGGCTGGCGCTGGTGCTGACCGTCGGCGCGGCCGTTTCCATTCTCGGTACCAACAGCAACACGATCATGTTCGGCCCGCGCTACCTGCTCGCGCTCGCCGACGACGGCGTGGGTCCGGCCGCGCTCACGCGCATCCATCCGCGCTTCCGCACGCCGGCGGTGGCCATCGTCACGGTGGGCGTGCTGTCGGTGATCCTGGCGCTGTCCGGCTCGTTCGTGCAGCTGGCGCTGCTCTCCGTGGTGGCGCGGCTGTTCGGCTATCTCGCCACGGCGGTCGCGGTGCTGGTGCTGCGCAGGCGCCACGGCCAGCGCGAGCGCGCCATGCGGCTGCCCGGCGGGCCGCTGATCCCGCTCGCCGCGACGGCGTTGTCGCTGGGCCTGCTGGCCAGCGCCGGCGTTGCCAACCTGGTCGCCGCCGCCATCGCGCTGCTGATCGGCGCGCTGATCTACCGCTTCTGGCGACGGCCACGGCGCGAGGCGGGCTGATGGGTCGCCGTGCCATCGCGATGGCACTCGGCTTGCTGGCCTGCCTGCCGGCATTCGGTCAGCAGCGCGACCTGCGTGACTACGGCGTCGCCATCGGCGTGCTGCCGCCCGGCGCCCTGAACGCCATCACCGACGTGCCCGGCGTCGAAGTAGGCCAGAAGACGCTGATCCGTGGCGACGACGTGCGCACCGGCGTCACCGCGATCCTGCCGCACGCGGGCAACCTCTTCCAGCACAAGGTGCCGGCGGCGGTGTACGTGGGCAACGGTTTCGGCAAGCTCGCCGGCAGCACCCAGATCGACGAACTCGGCAACCTCGAAACGCCGATCGTGCTGACCAACACGCTGAGCGTGCCGGTGGCCGCCGCGGCGCTGATCGAGCACGCGCTCGCCAACCCCGAAAATCGCGAGGTGCTGTCGGTCAATCCGGTGGTGGGGGAAACCAACGACGGCTATCTCAACGACATCCGCGGTCGCCACGTCGCCGTGCGCGACGTGCTGCAGGCGATCGCATCGGCAAGCGGCGGCAAGGTCGCGCAGGGCAACGTCGGCGCCGGCACCGGCACCGTCGCGTTCGGCTTCAAGGGCGGCATCGGCACCTCCTCGCGCAAGCTGCCTGACCGTCTGGGCGGCTATACCGTCGGCGTGCTGGTGCAGACCAACTTCGGTGGCACCCTGACCGTGGCCGGCGTCCCGGTCGGCAAGCTGCTGCACAAGTATTACCTCAGCGACGCATTGAACGACTCGCCCGACGGCTCGTGCATGATCGTGGTGGCCACCGACGCCCCGCTGGATGCGCGCAACCTGAAACGGCTGGCGAAACGCGCGATCCTCGGCCTCGCCCGCAGCGGCGGCATCGCCTCCAACGGCAGCGGCGACTACGTGATCGCCTTCTCCACCTACGCGGCGAACCGCGTGCCGTACGCCGCCGAACAGTCCGTGCGCCAGGTTGCCGTGCTGCGCAACGACGCCATGTCGCCGCTGTTCATGGCCGCCATCGAGGCGACCGAAGACGCCATCATCAACTCCCTGTTCCACGCCGGCGACATGCGCGGCTGGCAAGGCCACCAGGTGCAGGCACTGCCCGTCGATCGGGTACTGCGCCTGCTGCGGGAGCACGGCTATCCGCTCTCGCACCCCGCTCCGACGCCGACCGACGCGCATCCGCGCTGACCGGCCGCGGTTGTCCCGCTATCATGGGCGTCTCTGGGTATGTCCGCGGCGGCAGAGCACACCATGCTCCTGATGATCGACAACTACGACAGCTTCACCTTCAACCTCGTGCAGTACCTGGGCGAGCTGGGCCAGGAGGTGAGGGTGGTGCGCAACGATGCGCTCACCGTGGCCGGCATCCGCGCGCTGAAGCCCTCGCACATCATGATTTCCCCGGGGCCGGGCACGCCGGACGATGCGGGCGTGTCGCTGGACGTGCTGCGCGAGCTGGCCGGGGAGATCCCGGTGTTCGGGGTATGCCTGGGCCACCAGGCGATCGGCCAGGCGTTCGGCGGCAAGGTGATTCGCGCGAAGAAGATCATGCACGGCAAGACCTCGCCGATGATCCATCGCGGCCAGGGCGTGTTCGCCGGCCTGCCCAATCCGTTCGAGGCCACGCGCTACCACTCGCTGGTGGTGGAGCAGGCCTCGCTGCCGGATTGCCTGGAAGTCACCGCGTGGACGGAAAACCCGGACGGCTCGATCGACGAGATCATGGGCCTGCGCCACAGGACGTTGCCGGTGGAGGGCGTGCAGTTCCATCCCGAATCGATCCTGACCCGGCACGGCCACGACCTGCTGGCCAACTTCCTCGGCCTGCCGCGACGGAAGCTGGCGGCATGAGCGTGGTCGGCATCACGCCGCAGGAAGCCCTGCAGCGCACGATCGAGCACCGGGAGATCTTCCACGACGAGATGATCTCGCTGATGCGCCAGATCATGCGCGGCGAGGTGAGCCCGCTGATGACCGCGGCAATCATCACCGGCCTGCGCGTGAAGAAGGAAACCGTGGGCGAAATCACCGGTGCGGCGCGGGTGATGCGCGAGCTGGCCGCGCCGGTGCCGGTGACGGGCGACGATGCGCACCTGCTCGACATCGTCGGCACCGGCGGCGACGGCGCGTGCAGCTTCAACATTTCCACCGCGTCGATGTTCGTGGCCGCGGCCGCCGGCGCGCGCATCGCCAAGCATGGCGGGCGCAGCGTTTCGTCGAAGTCCGGCAGCGCCGACGTGCTGGAGGCACTGGGCGCGTCGATCGAACTGGCGCCGGCGCAGGTCGCCGCGTGCCTGGCCGAGACCGGCATCGGCTTCATGTTCGCGCCGAACCATCACCCGGCGATGAAGGTGGTGGCGCCGGTGCGGCGCGAGATGGGCGTGCGCACGCTGTTCAACATTCTCGGCCCGCTGACCAATCCGGCCGGCGCGCCGAACATCCTGATGGGCGTGTTCCACCCGGACCTGGTCGGCATCCAGATCCGCGTGCTGCAGGCGCTGGGCGCGCGCAGGGCGCTGGTGGTGTGGGGCCGCGACGGCATGGACGAGATTTCGCTGGGCGCGGCCACCATGGTCGGCGAACTGCGCGACGGCGTGGTGCACGAGTACGAGGTGGAGCCGGAGGATTTCGGCCTGGCGATGGCCTCCAGCCGCAACCTGCGGGTGGAGGACGCCGGCGAATCGAAGGCGATGCTGCTGGGTGCGCTGCACGGCGAACCCGGCGTGCCGCACGACATCGTGTGCCTGAACGCCGGCGCGGCCTTGTATGCTGCCGACGTGGTCGAGGACATCGGCGCCGGCATCGAACGCGCCCGTGCGGCGATCGCCAGTGGCGCCGCGCATGCGAAAATGCAGGCCTTCGTGGCCGCCACGCGGCGCCTGGCGGGAGTCCCGTAAACACGGTGCGGTTACACCACGCGTCGTGGCCGACTACGATGCACCCGTCACCCCACCCGAGCGAGATGCCATGACCGACATCCTCAATCGCATCCTGGCGCGCAAGGCCGAAGAAGTCGCCGAGCGCCGCAGCAAGGTCCCGCTGGCCGAGCTGAGCGCGCGCATCGCCGACCTGCCGGACACGCGCGGCTTCGCCGCTGCCATCGAGGCGAAGATCGAGGCTGGCTTGCCCGCGGTGATCGCCGAGGTGAAGAAGGCCAGCCCCAGCAAGGGCGTGATCCGCGCCGATTTCGATCCCGCCGCGATCGCGCGCAGCTACGAGAAGGCCGGCGCAGCCTGCCTGTCGGTGCTCACCGACGCCGATTTCTTCCAGGGCAGCGAGGCGTTCCTGCAGCAGGCGCGCAAGGCCTGTTCGCTGCCGCTGCTGCGCAAAGATTTCATCATCGACCCCTACCAGGTGCACGAGGCGCGCGCGATCGGCGCCGACTGCATCCTGCTGATCGTCTCCGCGCTGGACGACGACGAGCTGCTGCCGCTGGCGCTGCTCGCCGCCGAGCTCGACCTGGACGTGCTGTGCGAAGTGCACGACGAGGACGAGATGGAGCGTGCGCTGGCGCTGCCGGTGCCGCTGATCGGCGTCAACAACCGCAACCTGCGCAATTTCGAGACCGCGCTGGAAACCTCGCTGGCGCTGCAGGAACTGATCGAATACGACCGCGTGCTGGTTGCCGAATCCGGCATCCACACGCCCGAAGACGTGGCTCGCCTGCGCGCGGGCGGCGTGCAGGCGTTCCTGGTCGGCGAGGCGTTCATGCGCGCCGAGGACCCGGGCCGCGAACTGCGACGGTTGTTCGCCAACGCATGAGCGCCCCCGTCGAACCTGTCACGGCCGCGCCGGGGGATGACGCGGTTGCCGCGCCGTGCGAGAACACGCCGCGCGTGGTGCTGTTCGACTTCGATGGGGTGCTGATCCACGGCGATTCCTTCGCCCTGTTCGTGCGCAGCCGCTATGCCGGCTCGGCATGGCGCAAGGGCGTGGCCTTGCTGGCCTCGCCGTTGTTGCTGCTGACGTGGCCGCTGTCGCGGCGCCTGCCGCTGTACCTGCTGGTGCGGATCGCCTTGCTGGGCCTGCGTGAGCCGCGATACCGGGTGGCCGCCGATGCCTTCGCTGGCGTGCTGGCGCGACGCCCGAAGCAATTCTGCCGCGAGGGACTGAGCCGGCTGCGCCGGCATCAGGCGCAAGGCGATCGGGTGATCGTGGTGACCGGCTGCGAAGAGACACTGGCGACCGGCATCCTGCGCGAACTGGGGCTGGCCGGCGTGGAAGTGGTCGCCTCGCAACTGCGCCCCGGCTGGCTGGGCCTGCGCCCGCGCCGGCACAACGTGGGCCGGCGCAAGGTGCAGTCGCTGGCCGAGCACGGCGTCGCCGCCTGGCACGTGGCCTACGGCGATTCGATGCACGATGTGGCGATGCTCAGGCAGGCCACCGAGGCGGTGCTGGTCAACGGCACGCCGAAACTGTGCAAGAAGGTGGAGAAGGCGCTCGGCCGCACGCTGACCCGCGTCGAGTGGTTGTGAAGGCCGGAGTTCGGCGCGCGTAGGGCGGGCACCGCCCGCCGGCTCGTGCTCAATGGGATGAAACATGGCGGGCGGTGCCCGCCCTACGCGTGCAGCAGCTGCACCAGGCTGATCGCCACGATCAAGGTGCCCACCGCGGCCATCACCGCGCGTTCGGGCAGGTGGCGCACCAGCCAGGCGGCAAACGGCGCGGCCAGGACGCCGCCGGTGAGCAGGCCGAGCACGATCGGCCAGTGGCCGATGCCGACGTGCCACACCAGCGTGGCGGAGATCGACGCGGTCACCACGAACTCCGCCGCGTTGACCGAGCCGATCGTCCGGCGCACGCCACCGCCGCGGGCGATCAGCGTGCTGGTGGCCAGTGGCCCCCAGCCGCCGCCACCGATCGCGTCGAGCAGGCCGGCGAAGAAGCCAAGCACGCCCGTGTGCTGCACCCGATGCCGGCTCAGCCGCTTGCCAAACGCGCGCAACAGGACCATCGCGCCGAGAACCAGCAGGTAGGCGTTGATGAACGGGCGGATCGTCTCGCCGGGCACGCTGGCGAGGAAGGTGGCGCCGAGCACGCCGCCGATCGCCCCGGGTATCGCCAACTGCCAGAACAGCGGCCAGCGCACGTTGCCGAACCATGCGTGCGAGGCGCCGGAAGCGCAGGTGGTGGCGATCTCGGCGGTGTGCACGGTGGCGCTGGCGACCGCCGGCGGCAGCCCCAGCGCCAGCAGGATCGAATTGGATACCAGCCCGTAGGCCATGCCCAGCGCCCCGTCCACCACCTGGGCGAGCAGGCCGATGCCGACGAAGAGGAAGAACTGATCGAAATCCAAGCGCCGTCTCGCAGCCGGGGCGGGAGACCATGCTCGACTGGCGGCCGTAAAAACCCGGTTCAGGCGAACCGGTGGCGGTGCCGGCCGGGCGTGGTCAGCGGGTGCCGCGGATCACGATGGTCTTGCCGGAGACGTCGATCATGCGCTGCTCTTCGAGCTGCTTGAGCACGCGGCCGACCATCTCGCGCGAGCAGCCCACGATGCGGCTCACTTCCTGGCGCGAGATGCGGATCTGCGTGCCGTCCGGGTGGGTCATCGCGTCGGGCTCGTCGCACAGGTCGAGCAGGGTGCGCGAGATGCGGTTGGTGACGTCCATGAACGCCATGCGGCTGACCTGGCGCGAGGTGCGCAGCAGGCGATTGGTGAGTTGGGCACCGATCGCGAACAGGATCTTGGGGCACTCCTCGCGCAGCGGGCCTTCCATCAGCTGGAACAGCCGCTCGTAGCTGACCTCGGCCATCTCGCACGGCGTGCGCGAGCGCACCACCGACTCGCGCTGGGCCTGCTCCACGAACAGGCCCATCTCGCCGATGAACTGGCCGCGGCTGATGTAGGCGAGGATCAATTCGCGGCCCTGCTCGTCCTCGGTGCATACCGCCAGCGAACCCTCGACCACGTAGTACAGCGTGTTGGCCGGATCGCCGGGACGGATGATCGCGGTCTTGCCCGGGTAGCGCCGGCGGTGGCAGAGCGCCAGGAAGCGCTCCATCGAGGCGGGGTCGGGGGCGAAGCCCAGCGGGGCCTGCGAGCGTTCGAAGGCCTGTTGCAACTGGTATTTCAGGTGTGGGGCCACGTCGACTCCTCAGGTCAGGCAAGGTTCTGCGGCGCTTGTCGCCTCCGCGGCAAGCGTGACCGCAATCACGTCAGCTTGTCCCGCATTATGGCAAACATGCCGATTGGCTGCAGGTTCATTTCCTGACGCGTTTGCCGCATACTTCGCGGTCTTTCGACAGCGGCAACGTCGAGAGCATGCCACCAACCAAGGGTCGCAGGCACCAGCCTGTGCTTCACACCAATCGCGGGGACCCTTGTCGCTAACCCGCCTCTACAGCCGGCCGCCATGGCCCATGGAGAGTCGCTCGTGGTCAAACCGCTTCCCCGTCTTCGCCTGCAGGGTTTCAACAACCTGACCAAGGCGCTGAGTTTCAACATCTACGACATCTGCTATGCGGTGTCCGAAGAACAGCGCCAGCGCTACATCGAATACATCGACGAGCAGTACGACGCCGACCGCCTGACCCAGATCCTCACCGACGTGGCCGAGATCATCGGCGCGAACATCCTCAACATCGCGCGCCAGGACTACGATCCGCAGGGCGCGTCGGTGACCATCCTCATTTCCGAGGAGCCGGTGGTGGAGAAGCTCGGCCGTGATTCGATCGCCGGCGCGGTGGTGGCGCACATGGACAAGAGCCACATCACCGTCCACACCTATCCGGAGACGCATCCGCACAACGGCATCGCCACCTTCCGCGCGGACATCGACGTGGCCACCTGCGGCGTGATCTCGCCGCTGAAGGCGCTGAACTACCTGATCGACAGCTTCGAGTCGGACATCGTGGTGTGCGACTACCGCGTGCGCGGCTTCACCCGCGACGTGAAGGGCAAGAAGCACTTCATCGACCACAAGATCAATTCGGTGCAGGACTACCTGGCGCGGCACATCCGGCAGAAGTACGAGATGTTCGACGTCAACGTGTACCAGGAGAACATGTTCCACACCAAGATGCACATCAAGGACTTCGACCTGGACACCTACCTGTTCGAGTCGCACGCGGACGACCTGTCGTTCAAGGAACGCCAGCGGATCGAGTCGCTGCTCCGGCGCGAGATCGAGGAACTGTTCCACGGTCGCAACCTGATGTGAACCAAGAAAACCCGCCGGAAGGCGGGTTTTTCGTATCAGGCCCGTGCGGGAATCCCGGCCGAAAATCCCTTCTCGCTTCGGCGGGTGAAAAGGAGGCGCGCAGCGCCGGAAAGGAACTGATTCAGGCGCAAAACTCCACTGCCGTCATTCCCGCGAAAGCGGGAATGACGAGCTTAAGTCAGTGCCATACGGGCTTGAGAGCGCTTCGCCGTCAGACCTGTTCCAGCCAGCCCCACTTGTCGTGGGTGCGGCCGTCGAACAGGCCGAAGAACAGCTCCTGCAGGCGCAGCGTGACGCGACCGGCCTTGCCGGCGCCGACCTGCTTGCCGTCGACCGAGCGGATCGGGGTGATCTCGGCGGCGGTGCCGCACATCAGCACCTCGTCGGCCAGGTACAGGTACTCGCGCGGGATGTCGCGCTCGACCACCTCGATGCCGTCCTCGCGGGCCAGCGTCTTGAGCGTGTCGCGGGTGATGCCGGCAAGGATCGAGGCGCTGGCCGGCGTGGTGTGCAGCACGCCGTCGAAGACCAGGAACAGGTTCTCGCCGGCGCCTTCGCTGAGCAGGCCGCTGGAGGAGAGCGCGATGCCTTCGCCGAAGCCGAGCCGGCGCGCCTCGCGCGCGATCAGCTGGCCGGAAAGATAATTGCCGCCGGCCTTGGCGCCGGCCGGGATGGTGTTCGGGGCGAAGCGCTGCCAGCTCGACACGCAGGCGTCGATGCCGTTCTGCAGCGCTTCCGGCCCGAGGTACGGGCCCATCGGCCAGGCGGCCACGGCCATGTCGATCGGCGTTTCGGCGGACAGGCCGAAGCCGCCCAGGCCGCGATACGCCACCGGGCGCAGGTAGGACGCACCGAGCCCGTTCTTGCGGATCACCTCGCGGCAGGCGGCGGCCAGCTCCTCGAACGAGTGCGGCAGCTGCATGTCGTAGATCTTGGCCGACAGGAACAGCCGGTTCAGGTGGTCGGTGAGGCGGAAGATCGCCGCGCCGTCGGGCGTGGCGTAACTGCGGATGCCTTCGAACACCGACGAACCGTAATGCAGCGCGTGCGACATCACGTGGGTAGTGGCTTCGGCCCACGGCTTGATGTGGCCGTTTTGCCAGATCCATTCGGGGTACTGCTGCGCCATGTTCGGTTCTCCATGAAGACTGCATATGATAGCGCGTCGCTGCGGGGGCGGCGTTTACGGCGCGTTGCGCAGCCACAGGCAGCCGGCCCGGCGCACGATGTCGAAACGCCACGTGGAACCCGCGCCGTCGGCGCCGGCGGTGTGCAGCACCAGTTGATCGGGCGCGGCGGTTGCCGCCGGAGCAGGGTCGCCGGCGAGGGGCGGCCAGTTGTCCGGCAACGCCGCGGCGGATGCCGCGGGAGCGGGCAGGTCGACCTGCAGCAGCGGTTGTTCCATCAGCGCGGTCAGCGCGCGGATGTCGGCAATCGCCGCACCGCGGCCGTAACCGTCCCACAGGATCAGCCCGCCCATGCGGACGCTGTCGCGCCGCGCGAACGCATCGATCACGCTCTGGCGCAGCTCCTCGATGTTGGCGGCACACAGCACCGGCGGCGGCCCGCTCGGCGCGGGGGTATCGGTGGGCGTCGCGGGGTTGAGCGGCGTGGCGCGCAGCGCGGCGCACGGCTGGTCGGTGAACACCGCGCCGCCGTTGGCGCCGATGCAACGATGGATCGGCGTCTGCGCCGCCGCGGGGGCGGTGCACGCAAGCAAGGCCAGGCTGAGCAGGGCGACCAGGCGCAACATCCGGTCAGCATAGCCGTCCCGCGGCGCCACGAACGACTTCCCGTTGGCGCATCACCATCGCAGTAGCCTGCTGGCGGGCGATGCTCTTGCTTGCAAATCACCGCCTCAAAGGCATCGCCCGCCAGCGGGCTCCTGCGGGAGGTTGTGCGCGGTGGTGGTTTCAGGCCAGCTGCTGCAACACCGCCTGCGTGGCGCGGGCGCGGTTGAGCGTGTAGAAGTGCAGCCCCGGCGCGCCGCCGTCGAGCAGGCGACGGCACAGTTGCGCCACCACCTCGGCGCCGAGCTCACGCACCGCGTCCGCATCGTCGCCGTGGGCCTGCATGCGCTTGGCGATCCAGCGGGGGATTTCCGCGCCGCACATTTCCGAGAAGCGCCTGAGCTGGCTGTAGTTGGAGATCGGCATGATGCCCGGCACGATCGGCACGTTCACGCCAAGTTTGCGCACGTCGTCGACGAAGCGGAAGTACGCATCCGGGTTGAAGAAATACTGGGTGATCGCGCCGTTGGCGCCGGCGTCGATCTTGGCCTTGAAGTGCATGAGGTCGCGCAGCGCGTCGTCGGCCTGCGGATGCGTCTCCGGGTAGGCCGCCACCTCGATGTGGAAATGGTCGCCGCAGTGCCGGCGGATGAAGGCCACCAGTTCGGCGGCGTAGCGGAAGTCGCCCGCCGTGGCCATGCCCGAGGGCATGTCGCCGCGCAACGCCACGATGCGCCGATAGCCCGCCGCGCGGTAGCCGTCGAGCAGCGCGGCGATCTCCGCCCGGGTGCCGCCCATGCACGACAGGTGCGGCGCCACGTTGAGCCCGTGCTGCGTATGCAGCCGCGCCACCGTGTCGCCGGTGTAGCTCAGCGTGGAACCGCCGGCGCCGAAGGTGACCGAGGCGTATTCGGGCTGGTGCGCCTTCAGCGCCTGCGCCGCGCGGTCGAGCTGCGCGCGCTGGTCGTCGGTCTTGGGCGGAAAGAATTCGAAGCTGATCGACGGCATCGCAAGGGTTCCGGGGTCACGGTGCCCGGCAGTATATATCTTCGATTCGCGATGGAGCGATATATGCCGTCCGGGTTCAGTTTGCCGGCGGCTCGTTCGGCGCGGCGGCCGGCGGTACCGGCGCCTCGCTGGGGCCGTGGTGGCGCCCGGTGCGGTGGGTGGCGATGCGCCACGCGCTGGACAGGCCTGGCAGCGGATCGTCGAAACGGAACGTGTGGTAATGCGCGTGCGCCCACTGCCGCAGGATCTTCGACCACGGCTCGCGGACCTGCCGCGACTGGCCGCGCACGGCGTTGATGTCGCGCTGCAGGTTCACGCAACCGGCGCCGACCACGTAATCCGGCGCGGCGGCATCGACCGGCAGGCCCAGCGCGTCCTGCCAGGCCATTTCGCACACGTTGACGCCGCAGCGCGCGGCGAACTCGACATAGGTCCAGGCGCGCGTGTTCACCTCGAGGATGCGGAACTGGCCGTCGCGCGCGTCGCGCTTGAACTCGGCGCTGAAGATGCCGCGGTAATCCACCTTCGCCAGCAGCGCGGTCAGGTTGGTCGCCGCCGGCTCGACCTGGGCCAGCGGGATGCTCTCGCAGTACGAGCTGTTGCCGAAGTCGGCCGGGTGGATGCGGAAGCGTCGCCGCGCGAACAGGCCGGTGAAACGTCCCTGCGCGTCGCGGAAGCCGTCCACAAAATAATGGTCGGCGGCGGTGCCGGGCACGTACTCCTGCGCCATCAGGCGGAAGCCCAGGCCGTGCAGGCGCTGCCAGGTTTCCAGCAGCTCCTCGCGGCTGTGTACCCACACGCCCTTGATGCCCAGCACGTCGCTGAACTTCTGCGAGTTGACCGGCTTGATGAAGACGCGGTCGAGCCGCTCGAACGGCATCGCCGCGATGTCCGCCGCGCTGTCGATGCGGTAGGTCGGCGGGTGCGGCATGCCGGTTTCGGCCAGCAGCGCGGCGAAGCGCGACTTGTCCTGCAGCAGTTCCTGCGTCTGCCGCGAGCAGGTGCTGGTGCGGAAGCGCTGGCCCAGCTCGCTCTGCGGCAGGTCGGCCAGCCACAGTGCGGCGTCGTCGGCGCCGGCGATCAGCACCGCCTCGTCCAGCGGCAGGTCGCGCAGGTGATCCAGCGCCTGCGGACCGGGCACGCCATCCCACGCCGTCCGTCCGGGCGTGGGCCGGAACCAGCGCGAGCGCGTCACCTGGTCGCCCGCGCGGCAGGCCACGTAGGTCGGGATGCCGGCCAGTTTCAGACAACGCAGGATGCCCAACGCTGTGGGGCCGCAGCCCATCACGATCGCCGGCACGTGCCGCCCGTCCCGCTTGCCCATGGATGTTTCCCCTGATCGCCGCATGCGTGCGCTCGACGCCGCGCCTGTGCGGCCATGCTAGCACCCGCGATGGCCACCGGGCCGCCGCGCGTGGGGGTTCAACGGCGCAGGCGGCGCCACCACGTGCGCAGCCGCGAACCGCGCAGCCGGCTCTTGGCACGCAACCAGTGCATCGGTGCGGAATCGCCCACGCGCACCTCGACCAGGGTCACGCCGGGCGCCTCGATCGCCGCGGCCAGGGTGGCCTGCGCATCGCCTTGCAGGCGTACGTGCGTGGCACCGACGGCCGCGGCCAGGGCGGCGACGTCGACGCTGTCGAACTCGGTGCCGTACGCATGGCCCGAGCCGGCCAGTTGCTGCATGCGGATCAGGCCGTAGGCGCCGTCGACGAACACGATCACGGTCAGCCGCAGCCGTTCGCGCACCGCGGTGAGCAGCTCCAGCCCGGACATCGCCAGGCCGCCGTCGCCGACCAGCGCCACCACCGGCCGCGCCGGATCGGCCAGGCAGGCGCCGATCGCGGCGCCGATGCCGAAGCCCATCGACTGCAGGTTGGTCGGCACGATCAGGCCGCGCGGGCACAGCACCGGGAAGTGGCGGCGCGCCAGGCCCTGGTGTTGGCCGGAGTCGGTGAGCAGGCAGCCCTGCCGTGGCAGCGCCTGGCGCAGCGCGGCGAAGAACGCCTGCGGCTGGCCGCCGTCCACGCCGTGGATGCGCGGCTCGACCCGCCGCCGGTCGCGCTCGTCGTCGGCGCGCCGTCGCCACTGCGCGATCTCGTCGTGGCTGAAGCCGGCATGGCCAGGCTTGGTCTGCAGCCGTTGCAGGAGGGCGGCCAGGAAGGTCGCCGCGTCCGCGCATATCGCGTGGCGCGCGGGATAGTTGGCGCCCAGCACGGCGGCACTGGCGTCGACGTGGATGAGTTTTTCCGGCGGCAGCCGCAGCTCGAAGCCGCGGCTGCCGTTGTGCGAGAACTTGCAGCCGATCGCCAGCACCGCGCCGCTGGCCTCGACCAGCGCGTTCAGCGTGCCGCACTCGTTGCCGGCGAACGCGAAGCCGAGCGACAGCGGGTGATCCTCGGCCACCACGCCGCGCCCCGAGGTGGTGGTGACCACCGCGGCGGACAGCGTTTCGGCCAGCTGCGTGGCCAACCCGGCCGCGGCGGCGCAGCCCTGGCCGAGCAGCAGCATGCAGCGACCGGCCTGGCGCAGCGTGGCCAGCACGGCGTCGAGTGCGGCCTCGTCGAGCGGTGGCGGCGAAGGAGGCGCGACATCTGCCAGCGGCGCCGCTTCGCGCAATGCATCGCTCGCGAACTGCACCAGCACCGGACCGGGTTCGCCGGCGCCGGCCTGTGCGTGTGCCGCGAGCAACGCGGGGGCGATCCCGGTGGCATGGTCGACGTGGTACTGGCCCTTGCTCAGCGGGCCGGCGATCGCCGCCTGGTCCAGCGCCTGCAACTGGAACTGCTGTCCGGGCGAGCGTGCCGGCTGCATGGTGAGGTGCAGCAGCGCGGCCGAATCCAGCGCCGCCTCCGCCAGCCCGGTCAGTGCCCAGGTGAAGCCCGGGCCGGGAATCGTCAGCAAGGCGGCGATCCGCCCCGAGGCGCGGTAGTAGCCGTTGGCCATCATCGCTGCCGACAACTCGTGGGTGGCCACGACACTGCGCAGCGGGGCGCGGCGCAGCGCCTCGTACAGACCCGTGGTCTGCGTGCCGGGCAGGCCGAACACGCAATCGACGCCGGCGCGCGTCAGCGTGGCGCAGACCAGTTCGGCCCCGGAAACCACGGGCTCGCTCATTCGGCCATGCCGGTGGGGCGGCGCAGGGCACGGTGCACGCCGCGGCGGGCGCGCTGCGGCAGCGTGGTTGCCCAGTCGCCGAGGCGGAAGCGGATGTCGTCGGCGCGCGAGACCTCCAGGCACAGCGACAGCTCGCCGCCCATCTGCGACTTGAACGTCGTGACGGGGTTGAGTTCGGCGTCGGTCAGGTCGTTGGCGCGGTAGCCCTCGGCGGCCAGGTGTTCCAGCGCGCGCCAGCGCAGGAACGCCGATGCGCCCAGGCTCAGCAACGCAGCCTCGGCGCCGGCGCAGACGGTGTGGCTGACCGGGTGCGGCCCGGTCAGCACCAGCTGGCTGGCGGCCACGCGGCCGTCGGGCATCCGTGCGTGGTAGAGCCGGCCCAGGTTGCGTTCGCGCAGGGTTTCCACGAAGCGGCGGAACGCCTCGCGCGGCAGGTACAGCGGCGCACCCTTGCGCTCGTGGGTCTGCAGGTGCAGGTGGTGGAAGGCGTCGAAGTCGTCGTCCATGCTCAGTTGCAGGCCCTGCTCGGTGCAGCGCCCGATCAGCCGGCGATGGTTCTTGTCCACCCGCGTCCATGCGCTGGCGAGGTCGCTGATGTCTACCACATAAGTGTAGGTCGGCTGCACGCTCCAGCCGCGCGACTGGAACGTGCGCAGGTCGGTGCAGGTGGAGCGGCTCTTGAAGCGCAGCCGCCCCAGCGGCAGGCGCGCAAGCGCGTGCTCCAGCGCATCCATGGTCTGCAGCCGGCGCGAGGTGGCAGTGGCCGGGCAGCTGCAGGCATGCGGCACCAGCACCAGGCCGTTGTAGTAGAGCAGCCGCCGCGGCGACACGAAGGCGCCGCGGCGGTCGCTGCATTCGAACAGCGCGATGCCGCCCACGATGTGGTCGTCGCGCTCGGCGGCGAGCACGCGGAAGCGGCCGCCGGTGGCGGCGCACAGCGCGTCGAGATACTCGGGCAGCGAATACACGCTGCCATCGGGGGAGGCGGCGACCGCGGCGACCCAGCGCGGATAATCCGCGGGATCGAGTATGCGGGTTGTCGGTAGCGTGGCCATCGTCGCGCGTCCTTTTCGCTGGAGAGAGCGTCAGCGAGGCGCCTGTCGAGGCGCCGTTCCACCGTTGAGGGTTCCCCTGCGAACCTCCCGGCGGCTGTCTGCTCGCCCGCCGGTGCGCCATCCTAGGCCACCGCACGGCTTGCGTGCAAAGCCCTCCGGCAGCCGGCTGCGCCGCCATGCGCGTACGGTGCCAATAAGAGAGCGGCCCGAAGGCCGCTTGAAGGGTGGGGTGCAGGGAGTTGCCGAATCAGCTCTTGCCACCGAAACCCCAGTACCCGTTCCTTTCGGAATTCGGCTATCTGCCGGAGTAAGCCGGACCGCGCAATACCACTCCCGGCAGCGCGTCCGTCATCTTGCCGCCATCGATCACCGGGACCCCGTTGACCAGCACATATTGCATCCCGACCGACAGCTGGTTCGGGTCGGTGAAGGTGGCGACATCGCGGGTCGCAGCCGGGTCGAACACGACAATGTCTGCCCACATGCCCTGCTTGAGCACGCCGCGATCCGTCAGATGCACACGCTGGGCCGCCAATGCGCTGAACTTGCGGATGGCGTCCGGAAGCGTGAGCAGCTTCTGCTCACGCACGTACCTGGCGAGAATGCGCGGAAAGGTGCCGTAGGCGCGTGGATGCGGACGATCCTTGCCGAGCAGGCCATCCGGCGAGGTTCCCTCATAGTCCGTGTCGATCGAAACCCACGGCTGCTTCAGCGCCAGCTCGACATCGGACTCCTGCATGCCGAACACCACCGAACTGGTGGCGGCGTTGTCCTTGATCAGGAAGTCGCAGATCGTGTCGATCGGATCCTCGTGCCACTCCGCTGCAATCTCACTGACCCGCTTGCCGACGTACTTCTGCAACGCCTTGTTGTTGACGCTGCCGATCATGATGCCGTGCGCCCGCTCGATGGCCGCGAGCCACTCGTTGTCCCAGGCCTCGCTGGGAGTGAGCATGTCCTTGCGGATGCGCGCACGCGTGGCCGGATTCTTCAGGCGTTCGATCAGTTTCAGGTTGCCGCCGTCATGGGCCCAGGGCGGGATGAAGGCCGACAGATCGTTCTGCCACGCGGTATAGGCGTAGGTGTCCGCCGCCACGTCGACGCCGCTGGCACGAGCCGCGTCGATGCGCGCGATCACCTGTGCCATCTTGCCCTTGAGATTGCCGGTGGCCTTGAGATGGAAAATCTCCACCGGAATATCCGCCTCGCGGCCGATCCGGAAGGTTTCGTCCAGCGCAGCCATCTCGGCATCGCCCTCGTTGCGCATGTGGGTCGCGTAAATGCCGCCATGGCGTGCGGCAACCCTCGCCAGGGCGATCAACTCGTCGGTTCCGGCGTAAGGCGCCGGCGTGTACTCCAGCGCAGTGGACAGCCCCAGCGCACCCTGCTTCATCGCGTCCGCGACCAGCGCCTGCATCTTCTTCAACTCGTCCGGCGTGGGTGCGCGATTCTCGTAGCCCATGACCATCTCGCGCACTGAAGTGGCGCCCACGTACGTGCCTACGTTGATGCCCATGCCTTGCTTTTGCAGGCGCGCGAAATATTGTTCGAACGTGCGCCAGTCCGGCGTTATCCGATAATGCGCGTACGCCGCCTGGCGTTGCCTGATCATCTCGGCGTCGAGCGGCGCCACCGATTCGCCTTCTCCGGTGATCTCGGTGGTGATGCCCTGGAAGATCTTCGACGGCACATGCGGATCGACCAGCATGGTGACTTCCGATTGACCAAGCATGTCGATGAATCCCGGCGCCACGACCAGGCCGTGGGCGTCGATCACCCGCCTGGCATGCGCGTCGGCGAGGTTGCCGATCGCGGCGATGCGACCATCCTTCACGGCGATATCGGCCGCGTACCAGGGCGAACCCGTACCGTCGATGATGTGGCCGTTGCGGATGATGGTGTCGTACTCGACGCCGGCAGCCGCAGATGGCATCGCTGTCGACAGCCCGATGGCCGCGACGATCGACATGCAGGCGGTGCGAATGAAGACGGGCATGAACCACTCCCCTCAAAGGGCCATCTGTCGGCGAGGCGTTGCCCGCCATCGGGCGGGCGACGAAAAGCCCTGGCCGACGCCAGGGCGTTCGTCCGGTGCGGCAATCGACCGCTCGACTAGAAATCCTGCTTGAAGCTGATGCCGAACGTGCGCGGCTGGCTGAAGCCCGTGTACACCTGTCCATTCGGGTATTCCGGCACCACGCCGTGCGCACCGCAAACCGTTACCGCGCACTCGGAGAACTTGTACAGCGCGGCGCGCTTGTCGAACACGTTGTTGATGTAGGCAGTCACCGACCAGTTGTCCCCCTGGAGACCGGCGGAGAGGTCGACCGAATTGTAGGCAGGCAGCCCGCCGTAGAGGCTGCGATCGAGCAGGAGCAGGCTCGTCGTGCGGTCCCCCACATGCGTCAATGCGCCCTGGACGAAGCCACTCTTGCTGCCGACATCAAAGGTATAACGCGCGATGAGGTTGCCCTTGAATCGTGGCGTGATGGGCAGGCGGGTGCCCGTTGGTGCCAGCGGCCCGTCCACCGTGTCGCCCGTTTGTGTATTGATCGAGCCGGCCGGACAGTCGGTGACGGGGCGGTTGTTGTTGTCGGTGAATCCGCAGTAGTTGGCGGTCAACTTGGCGTCATACAGCGCGATGCCGGCGCTCAGCTGCAGGTTGTAGGTCGCCTGCCAGTTCAGCTGCGACTCCAGTCCGTCGATGCGAGCCGAATTCGCATTGAGGATTTCGGAAATACCGTTCGGACCCGTGATGTCGAACTGGAAATTATCCCAGGTCTCGCGGAACAAGGCCCCGTTGAAGGTCAGCCGATTGTCGAACCACGAGGTCTTCCAGCCGAGTTCGACGTTGGTCAGGAAATCCGCCTGGTAGGGCGGCAGCGACGCGTTGCGATTGATGCCACCCGGGCGATAGCCCTCGGACCGGGTGAAATAGACCATGGCATGGGGTGTGGCATGCCAGGTCAGGTTGACCTTGTTGAGCGACCCGCCTTGCTTCACCCGCTTGTTGAAGTCCAGACAGGGCGCGCCCTCGAATGGCTCGGGTGAGATGCAGCCGGCCTCGCCGTAACTCGAGCCGGGGAAATAGCCCTCGCTGAAACCGAAGAAGCCGTAAAAGCTGCCGCTGTCGCGGTAATAGCGCTCGCCGATCGTGCCCGTGAGGACATCGGGGATGAAGTCCCACGACAGTTCGCCGTACACCGACTGGTCGCGATCGTAGCGGACCTGCCGGCTCAGATAGAGGGTGTCAGGCCAGCCGGTAACCGTCAGCGAATCGGCCAGGCCGCTGATCTTGTACTGGTACTGGATATCGTGTTTCAGCTTCTGCCAGAACGCGCCAGCGACCAGACGCAGGCGATCGTCGCTGGGCGAGACAAGACGCAGTTCGTGGCTGTTGTTGGTGTAGTGATCGCGGAAAAACGGATGCTGCGACGGATCGATCAGGTCTCCGCCGTTATCGTAAAAATAGACACCGGAGCCGTACAGCGTGTCGTACCAGAATGAGTAGTCCGTGTAGTCGGACTCCTGCTCCTGATTGCGCTTGAGATGCGCGTAGGCATAGGTCATATCGAAATTGCCGATCTTGCCTTGCACGGTCAGCGCGCCCTGCCACCAGCGATCGTTGTTGCGCTCGGGAAAGAAGTGCGTGACGGCGAGATCGCCCACGCTCGGATCGCTGGAAGATGAACCGTGCGAGATCGTCTGTTGCCCCATCAGTGTCGGGCTGATCGACCAGTTGTCGTTCAGGTCCACTTTCAGCGCGGCGCGTGCGCCCTGGGTGTCGGCGTCGTTGTAGTGCTTGCGGGCGTGTCCGTGGCATTGCAGCAGCACGCCGGGGGTGCAGTCGTCGGCGTTGCTGATGGTAATGCCGGAAGACGGGTAGGTACGCGTGCCGGCCTTGTTGTCGATGTAGCCCGCATCGTGTTCGCGCCAACCCACGAGGCGGATGGCGGCACTCTTGCTGAGCGGAATATTGACCATGCCCTCGACGGTGGAGCCGATGCCACCGTGTGCAACCTTGTTGGCGCCGAGCGTGTAGTTTGCCGCGAAAGCGGCGGGGTCGGGCGTGTTGGTGATGATGCGCAACGCACCGGCTTCGGCGCTGGCGCCATACAACGTACCCTGCGGTCCTGCCAGCACCTCGATGCGGGCGATGTCGTACATGTGGATATCGACCGGCCCCTGGATCGTGGTGATCGGCTGGTTGTCGAGGTACATGCCGACGCTCGGCCGCGACCCGGTATAGTCCCCGCCGCTGCCGCTGCTGACACCGCGCATGTAGATGATGGCAAAGCCTTGCGCGCCATTGCCGCCACCGTTGTCCTGAAAGGACACGCTGGGCAGGTACTTCACGTAGTCCTTGAAGTTCTGGACGTGCAGGGCCTCGAGTTGATCCTGTGCCAGCACGTTGATGCTGATCGGCACCTTCTGCAGATCCTCGGTGCGCCTCTGCGCGGTCACCGTGACCGTACCCAGGGTCTTGACCTTTTGCGCTGCCGCCGAGGTCGTCGCGGCCGATGCGGGCTGCTCGGCAACATCCTGGGCGAGCGCCGGTGCGGCCACGGCAAAACCGATCGCCGCCGCGAGCGGCAAGCGCGCCAGCATCACCCGTTGCGCCTTGCCACCACACTTGAAATGACCTTTGGACATGATCTGCTACCTCCCCCGTGAGCGTAACGGAGCAACCAAACCTGCCGAGCCTTATCGCAACCTGATGAAATGCCCCGTGGGCCTCGCAGGCGCGTCGCCATGGGAACAGGCCAGCACGGTGGCCATGGCCGGAGTCTTGCGTTTCATGGGTGATCCCCCGGGGTGTGTGGACTTGCCTGCGGGAGATCGGGCGCTTCCGCGAGCAGCGCTTCGACGACCGCGTCGGCACCGGTCGCGATCGGGTCGAAGACGACCAGGCCGGTTTCCGCGTGCGCGCGGGCGAACGCGTCCGCGCGTTGGCTTTCGCTCATGCCGTGCGTGTTGAGCGCGACGGCGATGCAGCGTGCGGCGCGGTTGGTCAGGCGCGCGGCCTGTTCGTTGGCGGCGATGCAGGCGGTGAGCGTCGGCAGCGGATAGTCCGGATAGCCGTCGATGTGCGTGCGTCGCGGGTCGTGGCACAGCACGAGTGCGTCCGGCTGCGAGCCGTGCAGCAGGGCGAGGCTGACGCCGGCATAGGCCGGGTGGAACAGCGAGCCCTGGCCTTCGATCACGTCCCAGTGCCCGGGCTCGTTGTCGGGCGACAGCGCTTCGGCCGCACCGGCGGCGAAATCGGCGACGACCGCGTCGATCGCGACGCCGGCGCCGGCGATGAGGATGCCGGTCTGCCCGGTCGCGCGAAAATCGGCGGCGATGCCGCGTCGCGCGAAGGCGCGGTGAATGGCCAGCGCGGCGTACTTCTTGCCGACCGCGCAATCGACGCCGACCATCAGCATCCGGCGGCCGCTGCGCTTGCGGCCGGAGCCGACGTCGAAATGCGTGTCGGCGTGGCGCACGTCGAACAGCCGCACGCCGGCCAGGCGCGCGGCCGCGGCAATCCGCGGATTCTCGCCGAGGCGTGCATGCATGCCGCTGGCAATGTCGAGGCCGGCGTGGATCGCGGCCAGCAGGGTGTCGATCCACGCCTCGTCGAGCGCACCGCCGAAGGTGGCCACGCCGATCACCAGCGTGCGCACGCCGGCGGCGGCGGCCGCGGCCGGCGTCATGTCAGGCAGGCCGAGGTCGACCGTGTCGGCGTCGAGCCGGCATTGCCCGGCGCACAGTTCCGGGCGCCAGTCGAGAATGCCGCTGGCCGTCTTGGCGTCGAGGCGGTGCGGGGTGTTGCCGAGGAAGAGCAGGTATGGGGCGGCGATCTGCATGTCAGCGTGCCTCCCGGCGGCGCAACACCTGGCCCGGACGGGCGCCGGTCGCCTTGCCGTCGGCGAGGACCGCGATGCCGTTGACCCACACGCGCGCGATGCCGACCGACAGCTCGTGCGGCTTCTCGTAGGTGGCGCGGTCGGCCACCGTGCGCGGATCGAACAGGACGAGGTCGGCCGCCGCGCCGACGCGGATCTGGCCGCGGTCGCGCAGGCCCATGTGCTGCGCTGCCAGTCCGGTCATCTTGTGCACGGCCTGCTCGAGCGTCAGCATCTTCTGCTCGCGCACGTACATGCGCAGCACGCGCGGGAACGTGCCGTAGCCGCGCGGGTGCAGGCCGTCGAGGCTGCCGTCGGAACAGATGTTCGCCTGCGGCCAGGCGATGAACTTCGCGATGTCGCGCTCGTCCATGCTGCGGCTGATGACCTGCGCGGTGCTGTGGGCCGCTTCCGATTCGCGGATCAGGGCCATCACCGTATCCGCGTCGTCGGTGCCCCGCAGGCGCGCGATATCGGCCACGCTCTTGCCGACCAGGTCCGGTTCGGGCTTGAACTGCGACAGGCGCAGGCCGTCGGCCGGGGAGAGGTGCTTGAGCACGAATTCGGCGGTCGCGCGGTTCCCGAAGTCGCGCTCGGGCCACAGCACGATCAACTCGCTGTGCCAGCTGTCGTAGGGATAGATGTCGAGCGTCGCGTCGACGCCTTCGGCGCGCGCCTTGTCGAGCAGGCCCAGGAAGCGGTCGGCCTGGCCCCACCAGTCGGTCATCGCCAGCTTGGCGTGGCTGACCTGCACCGGGATCTTCGCCTCGCGGCCGATCGTCAGCAGTTCGTCGAGCGCGTCCCAGACCTTGCGGTCCTCGCTGCGCATGTGGCTGATGTAGCGGCCACCGTAGGGCGCAGCGGCGTCGGCGAGCGCGAGCACCTCGGCGCGCTTGGAGTAGATGCCCGAGTCGTATTCAAGGCCGGTCGACAGGCCGAGCGCGCCGGCCTTCATGTCGGCGGCGAGCAGGTGGCGCATCGCCTGTACCTGTGCTGGCGTCGCCGCGTGGCTGGCGTCGGCGCCCATCACCGCCGCGCGCAGCGAGTTGTGGCCCGCGTACGAGGCGATGTTGATCGCCGCCGGCCTGGCGCCGTAGCGGCGGAACAGGTCGGCGATCGGCTCCTGCGAGAAGCCGTCCTGGCCGACGACGATCGTGGTGACGCCCTGGCTGGTCACCGGCAGCGCGTCGAGCTGGCTGTCGAGGCCGCGGTCGTGGTGGCTGTGCGTGTCGATGAACCCCGGCGCGAGCACCAGACCGCGGGCATCGACCACCTGTTCGCCACGCTGCGCTGCGAGTTCGCCGATGGCGGCGATGCGGCCGTCGGCGACGCGCACGTCGACGTGCCGGGCCGCGGCGCCGGTGCCGTCGACGACGACGGCATGGCGCACGATGAAGTCGGCCGCCGCTGCACGGCCGGCTGGCAACACGACCAGCGGTGCGACCAGCAGCAGCGAGATCAGTGTTCGGCTCGTCATGGCATCGGTTCTCCTGGAAAACATGCGGTTCAGCCCCACAGCGCCGCGCTGGGTGGCGAGACGAGGCCACGCTGGTAGTGCAGGCCCGGGTCGCGGTCGCGGCCGATGAGGAGCGGGCCATCGAGATCGACGAAGCGTGCGGCACCGGCGACGAGCGTCGCCGGCGCCATGCCGAGCGACGTCCCCTCCATGCAGCCCACCATCAACCCGAAGCCGAGCTGGCGCGCGCGGGCGGTCATGCGCAGCGCCTCGGTCAGGCCACCGGTCTTGTCCAGCTTCACGTTGACCAGGTCGTAGCGGCCGCGCAGCGCGTCGAGGTCGGCGCCGACGTGCGCCGACTCGTCGGCGCAGACCGGCACGCGGCGTTCGATCCGCGCCAGCGCGTCGTCCTTGCCCACGGGCAGCGGCTGCTCGACCATCGCGACATGCGCGGCCTGCAGCGCCGGCATGACGCCGGCGAGCAACACCGGGTCCCAGGATTCATTCGCGTCGATGACCAGGGTCGCCGCCGGAGCGGCATCGCGCACGGCCGCGACGCGGGCGACGACGTCGTGCGCATCGAGCTTCAGCTTGATCAGGGCGCCGTCGCCGTCGGTGGCGACGATCGCGCGCGCCTTGTCCGCCTGCTGCGCCGCTTCGCCCACGCTGATGGTCTGTGCGGTGCGCACCTGGCCCGGGGCGGGGACTCCGATCAGCTCCCAGACACGCTGCTTCGCCAGTTTCGCGCGCAGATCCCAGAACGCACAGTCGACCGCGTTGCGCGCGGCGCCGGCCGGCACGCGATCGTGGATGCGGTCCCATGACTCGCCGCGGGCGAGGCGGGCGAGCAGTTCGCGCACGGTCTTCATCACCCCGTCCACGCTCTCGCCGTAGAACGCTGTGGGCGTGCATTCGCCGCGGCCGACGGCACCATCGCACGACAGCGTTGCCACGATGACGTCGGCATGCAGGTAGGTCTCGTGCGCGATGACGAATGGCGCGGCGAGCTCCCAGCGTTCGTGGCGAACCTCGGTCTGCATGCAAATCGGCCTCTGGACGAGTATGCACAATTTATATCATAGTAACTCTCATGAAAGAAAACTTGCAATCGGCGAATGATGACGAACCCGGGCTGGCGCGCACGCTCGGCCCGCTCCAGTTGACGATGATCGGTGTCGGCTGCGTCATCGGCGCCGGCATCTTCGTCATGACCGGCACCGCGGCGGCGACTCATGCCGGGCCGGCGGTGGTGTTGTCGTTCGTGGTGGCGGCGATCGCCTGCGGATTCACCGCGTTCTGCTATGCAGAGCTTGCCGGCACGATGCCGTTGTCCGGTTCGAGCTATTCGTATGCGCTGCTCACGTTTGGCCGCTTCACCGCGTGGTGCGCCGGCTGGCTGCTGCTGCTCGAGTACGGCATTGCCGCGGCGACGGTCGCGGTCGGCTTCGCCGGCTACGCGGTGGCATTGCTCGACCAGTTCGGTCTGCACCTGCCGGCTTCGATCACCACGCCGATGCTCGACTTCCGCACCGACGGCGGCAGCAACCGCCTGCAGTTCGGCGGCGGCATCAACCTCGTCGCCGCCGGCGCGATCCTGGTGGTGACGGCTGTCCTGTTGCGCGGGATGAAGCAGTCGTTCGCGTTCAACACGGCCATCGTGCTGCTCAAGATTGCCGCGCTGGTCGCCTTCGTGCTGGTCGGCATCGCCTTCATCGACCCGGCCAACCTCACGCCGTTCGTGCCGCCGGCGCGTGGCGATTTCGAGTTCGGCTGGCCCGGCGTGCTGCGCGGCGCCTCGGCGATCTTCTTCGCCTACGTCGGCTTCGAGACCGTGTCCACCAGCGCAGCCGAGGCGCGCAACCCCCAGCGCGACCTGCCGATCGGCATCTTCATGACGCTGGCGGTCTGCACGGTGCTGTACATGGCCGTCGCCGCGGTGATGACCGGCATCGTGCCCTACGCCCGGCTCGGCGTCGCCGACCCGATCGCCGTCGCCGTCGACGCGATGCAGCTGCCGATGTTCGGCATCGCAGTCAAGTCCGCCGCGGTGATCGGCCTGCTTTCGGTGCTGCTGACGTCAATCTACGGCCAGACCCGCATTTTCTACGCGATGGCGCGCGATCGCATGCTGCCGCCGGTGTTCGCGCGGATCGACGGCAGGACGCGCACGCCGCAAGTCGGCACCATCTATACCGGCGTGGCCATGGCGTTGCTCGCGGCGTGCCTGCCGATCAGCCTGCTCGGCGACCTGATCAGCCTCGGCACGGCGGTCGCGTTCGCGATCGTCTGCGCGGCGGTCATGCGCCTGCGCGTGGTCGAGCCCGATCGGCCGCGATCGTTCCGGGTGCCGCTGGGCGGCATCCGCGTGGGTGGCTGGTGGATCGGCATCATTCCGGCGCTCGGCATCGCCTTCGCCGCGCTGATGGGCTTGCCGCTGCTGATCGACATGGTGCTGCGCGCCACGCGCGGTGACGTGCTGCCGCTGGCGATCGTCGGCGGCTATTTCGCGGCCGGCCTGGTCATCTACGTGGTCTACGTGCGGTCGCGCTGAACGGGAGCGGCGATCATGGTTCCGCAGAAGCGCGGGGCCTCGGCCCGACGGTGCGCTGCGTGCTCAAGGCTCGATGTCGCCGCCCTTCTTGCGCCGCCCGCGCGCGGGTTTCCCGACGTGGCCGACGAATTCCTGGTAGAGGTCGGAGACGTGGGCCAGGCGTTGCTCCACGCGGTCGCCGAGCGCGAGAACCACGCCGTTGACCAGCAGCGCCAGCGCCGCGTGGATCGGAACGGTGGTGCCCCAGAAGATCCCGCTTTCCGTCGGCAATGCCAGGATGTGCGGCGTGTATTCGCTGGCCCAGTGGCAATACTTGTCGGTGATCATCACCAGCGGCAGCCCGCGCTGCCGGCAATGACGGGCGAGCAGCTGTGCCTGGCGCGAGTAGCGGCGCGTCTCCACGATCACGACGCAATCCTTGTCGGTGCCGTCAAGCAGCACCTCCGAGAAGCTTCCGGTAGCCAGGTCGGCCACCCGCACTCGCGGGCGCACATATTGCAGGAAACTGGCGAAGTGGGCCGCAAGCCCGCGCTCGGTCTGGAATCCCACGATGTGCAGGGTCGAGCAGTGCGCCAGGCGCGCAACGATATCCTGCCATTCGCGCGTTTCCGCGCGGCGGTAGACCTCGATGATGCCGGCGATGGTCAGGTCCAGGTCGCGTTGCAGCGCCGGTTCGCCGCTGCCGGTCTGCAGCATCGAGCGCAGGCCTTCGCCGATCGGCCATGGCGCGACGGCCACGTCGAACTTGAAAGCCGACTTCAGCTCGCGGAAGTTCCGGTAGCCGAGGCGACGGCAGAACCGGCCCACCGTCGCGGCGCTGATGGCGAGCTTGGCGGCGAGCGAGTTGGCGGTCTCGAACGGCACCGCCTGCCGGTTGGTGAGCAGGAAGTTCGCGATCACCCGTTCGGACGCGGTCATCCGGTCCATTTCACTGCGAAGCTGGCTGAACAATCGCCGGTCGGCGCTGCTTGGCTTTGGCGACATCGACGCCGTCTCCCGTGGGTTCGACCGTGTTGGATCGGTACGAAAGTATGATCCGGCGCGGCGCTGGCCGCACGGTGCACGCTGCCCGGTGGTGAGCCGGTGATGGCAGAACGGGCGCCTTGCGCGCCCGTTCTGCTGCAACCGACCGATGATCCGCTGGCGGCTCAGTAGCGGTAGTGGTCCGGCTTGTACGGGCCTTCCACCGGCACGCCGAGGTAGCCGGCCTGCTCCTTCGTCAGCGTGGTCAGCTTCACGCCGATCTTCTCCAGGTGCAGGCGGGCGACTTCCTCGTCCAGCTTCTTCGGCAGGATGTAGACCTTCGCCTCGTACTTGTCCTTGTTCGCCCACAGGTCGATCTGCGCCAGGGTCTGGTTGGAGAACGAGTTGGACATCACGAAGCTGGGGTGGCCGGTGGCGCAGCCGAGATTCACCAGGCGGCCTTCGGCGAGCAGGAAGATGGAGCGGCCGTCCTTGAAGGTGTACTTGTCCACCTGCGGCTTGATGTTGAGCTTCTCGACGCCGGCCATCGCGTTGAGCGCGTCGACCTGGATCTCGTTGTCGAAGTGGCCGATGTTGCAGACGATGGCCTGGTCCTTCATCGACTTCAGGTGCTCCAGCGTCAGCACGTCCTTGTTGCCGGTGGTGGTGACATAGATGTCGCCGCGGCCCAGGGTGGATTCGACCGTGTTGACCTCGAAGCCTTCCATCGCCGCCTGCAGCGCGTTGATCGGGTCGATCTCGGTGACGACGACGCGCGAGCCGTAGGCACGCAGCGAATGCGCGCAGCCCTTGCCCACATCGCCGTAGCCGCAGACCACGGCCACCTTGCCGGCCAGCATCACGTCCATCGCGCGCTTCAGGCCGTCGGCCAGCGACTCGCGGCAGCCGTACAGGTTGTCGAACTTGCTCTTGGTGACCGAGTCGTTGACGTTGATCGCCGGCACCAGCAGCGACTTCGCCTCGGCCAGCTGGTACAGGCGGTGCACGCCGGTGGTGGTCTCCTCGGAGACGCCCTTCCAGTCCTTCACCACGGTGTGCCAGTAGCCCGGGCGCTCGGCATGCACGCGCTTGAGCAGGTTCTTGATCACCTGCTCCTCGTGCGAGGAGGCCTTCTCGTCCACCCACTTCGAGCCGTTCTCCAGCTCGTAGCCCTTGTGGATCAGCAGCGTCACGTCGCCGCCGTCGTCGACCACCAACTGGGGCCCAAGGAAACCGCCCTTGCCGTCGGGGAAGGACAGCGCGTCCAGCGTGCAGTCCCAGTATTCCTCCAGCGTCTCGCCCTTCCAGGCGAACACCGGCGTGCCGGTGGCGGCGATCGCGGCGGCGGCATGGTCCTGGGTCGAGAAGATATTGCACGAGGCCCAGCGCACGTCGGCGCCGATGTCCTTCAGCGTCTCGATCAGCACCGCGGTCTGGATCGTCATGTGCAGCGAGCCGGTCACGCGCACGCCCTTGAGCGGCAACGTGGCGGCGTGCTTCTTGCGGATCGACATCAGGCCCGGCATCTCGTGCTCGGCGATGTCCAGTTCCTTGCGGCCGAAATCGGCCAGCGAGATGTCGCGGATCTTGTAGTCGTGGGTGTTTTCTTTCAGTGCGGCGTTCATGGATATCTCCGGTTAGTGCGAGCTTTGTGAAGAGTCCGGCCATGGGTGGCCGGTCCTGCTTCGCGAAGGGACTCGCGTAAAGCAACCGGGCGCCGTTGTGGAACGTGCCGCGCCGAGCCTGGCCGCTGCGTGGGTTGCGGAGAGAGCCGCATCCACGCCAACGGTCGCAGCGCCCCTCGGCGGGCAGTGCAAGCGGGCCATTGTAGCGGCATAAGCTTATGCCTGCCGGCGTGGTGCCGCGGCCGCGCCGATTCGGTAGGCTGGGCGCTTGTCCGCAACGGTGGAGCACGGCGTGGAAACAGATCGCGAGCCCGAATTCCTGCCGCACGACGGTCCGCTGCGCGAGGACGTGGGCCGGTTGGGTGCGATGGTCGGCAGGATGCTGGCCGAGCAGGGCGGCGAGGCGTTCTTCGAGCGGGTCGAGCAGGTGCGCATCGCGGCGATCCGCCGTCGCGCCGAGGGCGCCTCCACCGACGAGCTGGCGCGTTCGCTGGCCGGGCTGGAGCCCGATCGCGCCGAGGCGCTGGCGCGGGCGTTCGCCACCTATTTCCACGCGGTCAACACCGCCGAGCGGGTACACCGCATCCGCCGCCGCCGCGACTACCAGCGCGAGAGCAACCAGGTGCAGCCCGAGTCCCTGCTCGACGCGCTGGGCCGGCTGAAGGCGCAGGGCGTGGACGCGGCCGAACTGCTGGGCTGGCTCGACCGGCTGTGGATCGAGCCGGTGTTCACCGCGCATCCCACCGAGGCGGTGCGGCGCTCGCTGCTGGAGAAGGAGCAGGCCATCGTGCGTTCGCTGGTCGACGGCTTCGACCCTGCGCGCACGCCGCAGGAGCGCGCCGCGGATGACGAGCGCATCTACATGGCGCTGTCCGCCGGCTGGCAGACCGCCGAGGCCTCGCCGATCCGGCCCACCGTGCAGGACGAGCATCACCACGTGGGCTTCTACCTGGCCAACCCGCTGTACCGGGTGGTGCCGGCGCTGTACGAGGCACTCGCCGAGGCGCTGCAGCAGGTCTATGGCGTGGCGGTGGAGCTGCCGCGCCTGCTGGGCTTCGCCACCTGGGTTGGCGGCGACATGGACGGCAACCCGAACGTCGGCGCCGACACCATCGCCGCCAGCCTCGCCACCCAGCGCGCGCATGTCATCGAGCACTACGTGGCGGATGTCGCCAACCTCGCGCGCCTGCTCAGCCAGACCGACAGCCGGGTGCAGGTCGCGCCGGCGTTGCAGCAGCGGCTGGCCGACTATCGCGAGCGTTTTCCGCGGGCCGCCGAGCGCATCCGCCCGCGCCACGCGGACATGCCGTATCGCTGCCTGCTCACCCTGATTGGCGCGCGGCTGGAGGCCAGCCTGCGCGACGATGACGCCGACGGCTACGCTTCCGCCGCCGAGCTGCAGGCCGACCTGCAGCTGATCGCCGACAGCCTGATCGCCCACCGCGGCCTGCACGCCGGGGCTTACGCGGTGCAGCGGCTGGTCCAGCGCGTGCGCACCTTCGGCCTGCACCTGGCGCGGCTCGACGTGCGCCAGGATTCGCGCGTGCACGACGACGCGCTGGCCGCGCTGTTCGACGACAAGGGCTGGGCCGCGCGGCCGGCCGCCGAGCGCACAGTGCAATTGCGCGACTACGCCAGCGGCCATGCACGCTTCGCGATCAGCCATGCCGAAGTGGTCACCGCGCTGTACGACGTGTTCGCCACCCTGGGTGACACGCGCCGCCGTTACGGCAGCGAAGCGGTGGGGCTGTACGTCATCAGCATGGCGCGCAGCGCGGCCGACGTGCTGGCGGTGCTCGCGCTGGCGCGCTACGGCGGGCTGGTGCAGGGCGACAGCGTGCCGCTCAACATCGCCCCGCTGTTCGAGACCGTGGACGATCTGAAGAACGCGCCGGCCACCTTGCAGGCGCTGCTGGACGACCCCGTCTACCGTCGCCACCTGGCCGCGCGCGACGATCAGCAGTGGGTGATGCTGGGCTACTCGGACAGCGGCAAGGACGGCGGCACGCTGGCCTCGCGCTGGGGCCTGCAGCGGGCGCAGGTGGAGTTGCTGGAGGTGGCGCGCGGCGCCGGCATCCAGCTGGCGTTCTTCCACGGCCGGGGCGGCTCGGCCAGTCGCGGTGGCGTGCGCATCGCGCCGGCGCTGATGTCCTCGCCGCGCGGATCGGTGGCCGGCGTGCTGCGGGTGACCGAGCAGGGCGAGGTGATCCACCGCAAGTACGGCATCCGCGCGCTGGCGCTGCGCAACCTGGAACAGACCGTGAGCGCCGTGTTGCGCGCCTCGTTGCGCCCGCGCGCCGACGACCCGCGCGAGGAGCAGTGGCGCGAACGCATGAACGTGCTGTCGGCCGCCAGCCGCGAGACCTACCGCGCCTTCGTCGAACACGCGCACTTCGTGGAGTACTTCCGCAGCGCCACGCCGATCGACGTGATCGAGCGCATGACCCTGGGCTCGCGCCCGGCCAGCCGGCGCAGCATGCGCGGCGTACAGGACCTGCGCGCGATCCCGTGGGTGTTCGCCTGGACCCAGTGCCGCTCGATCCTGCCCGGCTGGTACGGCCTGGGCAGCGCGCTGGAGCAGGGCGTGCGCGAGTTCGGCCTGGAGGCGATGGCCGAGATGGCGCGCGACTGGCCGTTCTTCAGCAACATGCTCGACGACGTCGAAATGGTACTGGCCAAGTGCGACCTCGACATCGCCGAGGCGTTCTCGCGCCTCTCAGGCCCGCTGCACGAGGAGATGTTCGGCTTGATCCGCACCGAGTTCGAACGCACCCGCCGCGCGCTGCTGCAATTGAACGGGCATCCCGCGCTGCTGCAGGACGCGCCGCGCCTGGCCGCCTCGATCCGCCTGCGCAACCCCTACGTCGATCCGATGAGCCTGCTGCAGGTCGACCTGCTGCAACGCTGGCGCGAGCGCGACTGCAACGACGACGAACTGCTGCAGGCCCTGGTCGCCTGCGTCAACGGTGTGGCTCAGGGGCTGCAGAACACGGGCTGACTGCTGCGGGATTCGGGATTGGCAAGCCTCGTAGGGCGGGCACTGCCCGCCGCTCTGGCTTCGCGTTGCCGCAAAAAGCCGGCGGGCACTGCCCGCCCTACGACGCCCCCGAGCCCCTACTCGTACGGTTCCGGACATGGCTGTCCGCTGGCGAACGAAGGCATCGCCCAAACGTGGGCCGAAATCGTTGCGGGGCGGGCATTTGCGTCCATGGCACGGGCCTTGCTCCGACAGGCTCATGGACATGGTCAACCCCACCCTGAAACTGCGCAAGCGTCGGCGCCTGCGCCTGATCGCGATAGCCGTCGTCGTGCTCGTCGCGGCGCTGGCCGCGTTGCTGCTGCGGCTGGGCCCGGCGCTGCCCAACGCCGAGCGCTCCAGCCTGTGGATCGACACCGTGCAGCGTGGCGACATGCTGCGCGAGGTGCGCGCCACCGGCACCCTGGTGCCACGCACCTCGCGCTGGCTGGCCGCCGCCACCGCCGCCCAGGTGGAACAGATCGTGGTGTGGCCGGGCGCCACGGTGCAGCCCGATACCGTGCTGATGAGCCTCTCCGACCCCGAAGTGCAGGACAGCCTGCGCAATGCCCAGGCCCAGGTGGCCGCGGCGCAGGCCCAGGTGGCGGCCAAGCGCGCCGAGTTGCAATCGCAATTGCTCGACCAGCGTTCGGCCGAGGCGCAGGCGCAGGCCGATTACGCTTCGGCCAAGGTCAAGGCCGATGCCGACGCCAAGGCCGTGGCCCGGCATCTGATTCCCGAGGTGCGCTACGAACAGGAGCAGATCGTCCTGGCCCAGTTGAAGAACCGCATGCAGATCGAGCAGCAGCGCGTGCGTGCGTTCGGCGCCAGCATGCAGGCGCAGCTCGACGCGGTGAAGGCACAACTCGCGCAGCAACAGAGCAACCTGCAACTGCGCCAGCGCCAGGCCGATGCGCTCGAGGTCAAGGCCGGCATCGCCGGCGTGCTGCAGGAAGTGGCCGTGCAGGAAGGCGCCCAGGTCGCCGCTGGCGCCAACCTCGCACGGGTGGCGCGCACCGACGTGCTGATCGCCCGCCTGCAAGTCCCCGAGGTACAGGCCAAGGACGTGGCGATGGGCATGCCGGTCAATGTGGACACCCACAACGGCGTGATCGCCGGCAAGGTCGAGCGCATCGACCCGGCCGTGCGCAACGGCAGCGTGCAGGTGGATGTGGCGCTCAATGGCAAACTGCCGGCGGGCGCACGCCCCGATCTCTCGGTGGACGGCCGCATCCGCATCGCCGAATTGCACGACGTGGTATCGGTCGGCCGCCCCGCGCTGGCCGCTGCCGACAGCGACCTCAGCCTGTTCCGCCTCGACCCCGATGGCGACACCGCCACCCGCGTGCCGGTGCGCATCGGCGCCACCTCGGTCGATCGCGTGCAGGTGTTGCGCGGTTTGAAGCCCGGCGACAAGGTCATCCTCTCCGACACCAGCCAGTGGGATAAATATGACCGCCTGCGCCTACGCTGATTCCGTAGGGCGGGCACTGCCCGCCGCTCTTGTTGCATGCGTCGGCGGGCAGTGCCCGCCCTACGAGAATGGCGTCAACGTCAGACCCTTATCGAAACGGACGAATCCATGAACGAACCCACCACCGTCATTACCCTCGCCAACCTCCGCAAGGTATTCCAGACCGACGAGGTGGAAACCCATGCGCTCTCCGACGTGCATCTGGAGATACGCCGTGGCGAATACGTCTCCATCTCCGGCCCGTCCGGCTGCGGCAAGACCACGCTGCTGTCCATCCTGGGCCTGCTCGACACCGCCAGCGCCGGCAGCTACGTGCTGAACGGTCACGACGTGGCGGCACTGAACGCCGCCGCGCGCGCACGCATCCGCAACGCCGAGATCGGTTTCATCTTCCAGGCTTTCAACCTGATCGGCGACTTGAGCGTGCAGGAGAACGTCGAACTGCCGCTCACCTACCGCAATGGCATCGGCGCTGCCGAGCGGCGCGAGCGTGTGCAGGAGGTGCTGGAGCGCGTCGGCATGGCGCACCGCATGCGTCATTACCCCGCGCAATTGTCCGGCGGTCAGCAGCAGCGCGTGGCGGTGGCCCGTGCGCTGGTCGGCAAGCCCGCGATCCTGCTCGCCGACGAGCCGACCGGCAACCTCGACTCGCGCAGCGGCGAAGCGGTGATGACGCTGCTCGATGAGCTGCACAAGGACGGCGCCACGATCTGCATGGTCACCCACGACGCGCGCTACGCCGAACTCGCGCAACGCAAGGTCCGCATGTTCGACGGTCGCGTGGTCGACGAGGAAACCTTCGAGCGTCTGCGCCATGAAGACGAGCAGCGGCTGGATGTGCTGATCGGCCAGCGCGTGGAGACCGGCGCGTGAACATCTGGCTTGCCGAAATCTGGCGCGCGTGGCGCGCGAACCTTCGCCGGCCGGGCTTTCTGCTGCTGGCCTCCGGCGTGCTGGCGCTGGGTATCGGCAGCACCGTTGCGGTGTCCACGCTGATCGACCAGGTGTTGCTGAAGCCGTTGCCGGTGCCGCAGGCCTCGCGGTTGCTGGTGGCGGGTCCCTGGGACACTTGGAACAGCGATCAGGTCAACGCGGTCTCGCCGCAGCAGTACCAGCACATGCAGTCGCTGCAAGGCGTGCAATCCATCGGCCTGATCCAGGCCGGCCCGAAGTTGAACATCGCCGGTGATGGCCAGCCGGAACTGGTGCCGGTGCTGTACGCCGACCGCGGCCTGCTGCCGACGGTCGGTTTGCCGATGCGGCTGGGTCGCGGCTTCAGCGCCGAAGAGGACCGGCCGCATGGGCCGCAGGTGGTGATCCTGGGTCACGGCTTCTGGCAGCACCGGTATGGCGGCGACGCCGGTGTGATCGGTCGCCGCATCCAGGTGGAAGGCACGCCCCGCACCATCATTGGCGTGTTGCCGCAAGGTTTCGCCGCACTGGGTTTCAACGGCGACATCATGCTGCCGTCGGCGCTGCCGGCAAACAGCGCCGATGACGGCACCAACTACATGGCGCTGCTGCGCCCGAACGAAGGCGTAGCCGCCGCCGCGGTGGCGGCCGAGGTCGATACCCGTCTGCATGCGATGTACGTCGCGCTGGGCGACAACGAATGGGAGCGCGTCCACTTCGCCACGCAGTCGTTCAATGCGTGGCGGCACGGCGATGCCAGGCGCGTGCTGATGCTGTTTCTCACCAGCGCGTTGTTCGTGCTGCTGATTGCACTGGTCAACCTGACCAACCTGATGCTGCTGCGCGCGCTGTCGCGCAGTCACGATGCCGCGGTGCGCGGCGCGTTGGGCGCACCGACGCTGCGGCTGGCGCTGCCGGCGCTGGCCGAAGGCTTGCTGGTGGGCGTCGTCGGTGCCTTGGCCGGCGTGCTGCTGGCGGTGGTGGGTCTGGGCGCACTGCAAAGTCACATGCCGGCGCAGTGGCTGCCGGACAGTCGGCTGCATTTTGGTGCCGTGACGTGGCTGCTGGCGTTGTTGATCGGCTTGGTTGGCGCCCTGCTGGCGGCGACGCTCGGCCTGTGGCGCGGCCGCCGGGCGACGGCGATCGACGAGTTGCGCGAAGGCGGGCGTAGTGGACTCGGCCTGCACAGCGGACGGCTGGGCCGCGTGCTGGTGGTGGCGCAGGTGGCGTTGGCAACGGCGCTGCTCAGCTCCGCCGGCTTGTTCCTGCACACGCTGTACGACGCCGCGCGCACACCGCTGGGCTTCACCAGCGACGGTATCCTCACGTTCGAGCTTTCGCCGGTGCGGGCTGACTATCCCGACGCCGCTGCGGTGAGTGGCCTGTCCGAGCGCGTGCTGGAACGCCTGCGCGCCATCCCCGGCGTGACCGATGTCACCTCGACCACCAATCTTCCGGCGGGCCTGTGGAGTGGACAGTTCAACCTTGGCGGTCTGCAGCTGCCCGGCAGCGGGGAAATGTTCAACACGCAGTACCGCGGCGTCGGTTCCGATTTCTTCGCGTTGTTCGGCGTCGCCATGCGCGAAGGACGCGCGTTCGACCGCAACGACGTCCGTGGCGGCGAGACAGTGGCGATCGTCAACCGGGCGATGGCGAAGCAGCGCTACGGCGGCCATGCCCTCGGCCAGACGATCCAGCGCGACGAACGCGGCGATCACGCCGGCGTGTGGTCGGCACGCATCGTCGGCGTGGTCGGCGACACCAACCAGTTCGGCCCGCTGGAGGAGTCGCCGGAAGTGCTCTACGTGCCGCTGGCGCAGATGACCGACAACGCCATGCAGATCTTCCGCAGCTTCCAACCGATGCGCTTCGCGCTGCGCGGCCACGGCGACCCGAACGCCTGGCGCGACGCCCTGCGCAAGGCGGTGGCCGAGGTCGCGCCGAACCAGCCGATCGCCAACGTGCGCACCATGCGCAGCATCGTCGACAGCACCACCGCCGACATGCGCCTCAACCTCTTGTTGGTTGGCCTCTTCGCCGCGCTGGCGTTGTTGCTTGCCGCCGCCGGCATGTACGCGGTGATGGCGGTGGCGGTGGCGGCGCGCGAACGCGAGTTCGGCGTGCGCAGCGCGCTCGGCGCCTCGCCGGCCCGATTGACCAAGCTGGTGCTGCTTGGCGGACTCCTGCAGGTCGCCTTTGGCCTCGCACTCGGCGTGGCGCTCGCGCTGTCGCTGTCGGGCGTGCTGCGCGCCGTACTGCAGGACATCGGCCGCAGCGCGATCGATCCCGTGGCGCTCGCTGGCGTGTGCGTGCTGCTGGCCATCGCCGGCCTGCTGGCCTGCCTGTTGCCGGCGCTGCGCGCCGGTCGGGTTCATCCGATGCGCGCGTTGCGGGGGGAGTAGAGGCCATGGCGATCCTGCTCACCGAAATCTGGCGTGCCTGGCGCACGAGCCTGCGTCGCCCCGGCTTCCTGCTGCTGGCCAGCGGTGTGCTGGCGCTGGGCATTGGCGCCAGCGTGGCGGTGACCACGCTGATCCAGAACAGCTTGTGGCGACCCCTGCCGGTGCCGCAGCCGTCGCAGCTGGTCGTGCTGGGCAAGATCTACGACAACGGCCACGTGGGAGGCATCTCGCCGCACGAGTACCAATACCTGGACAAGCTCGATGGCGTGACGTCGCTGGGACTGGAGCGGCCTGGTTCAACGGTGAACGTCGCCGGTGCCGGTGCGCCGGCACAAGTGCCCGTGATCTACATCGACCGGCACATGCTGCCCACGTTGGGCCTGTCGCCGGTGCTGGGAAGCAACTTCAACGCGCAGCAGGATCGCCCGCACGGGCCGCCGGTGGTCATCCTCGGCCATGGTTTCTGGCAGCGCAGCTACGGCGGCGACACGCAGGTGATCGGCCGCAGCCTGCAGGTGGGAGGCGAGCCGCATACGATCATCGGCGTGCTGCCGGCCGCCTTCAATACGGTGCTCGGGCCAGGCGACGTGATGCTGCCGACGGCGCTGCCGGTAGGCAGCCGCGACTACAGCAACAACGGCACCATCGCGATCGCGCGGTTGGCGCCCGGCACCGACATCGCCGCGGTGTCGGCGCAGACCGATGCGCGCGAGCGGGCGATGTATCGCGACATGGCGATGGGCGGCAACTGGAAGAAGCCACGCTTCGGCGCCGAAGGCCTGTCCTCGGTCATGCAGCAGGATGCACGGCCGATGCTGCTGCTCTTCATGACCAGCGCGGCGCTGGTACTGCTGATCGCGCTGGTCAACCTGACCAACCTGATGCTGCTGCGCGCACTGTCGCGCAACCACGACGCGGCGGTGCGCAGCGCGCTGGGCGCACCGCTGCTGCGGCTGATGCTGCCGTCGCTGGGCGAGGGCCTGTTGATCGGTGGCGTCGGCGCGCTGCTGGGCATGGCACTGGCAACGGTGGGGCTGGCCATGCTGCAGGGTTTCATTCCCGCCGAATGGTTGTGGGGCGGGCGTCTGCATGTCGGCGCATCCGCGTGGTGGCTGGCCTTCGCGGTGGGTCTGCTGGGCGCGTTGCTGGCGGCATGCCTGGCGCTGTGGCGCAGTCGCAGTGCGACCACGGTGGATGAGCTGCGCGAGGGCGGGCGCAGCGGCATCGGCCTGCGCAGCGGCCGGCTCGGTCGCATGCTGGTGGTAGCGCAGGTGACGCTGGCGGCGGTGCTGCTGTGTGCGGCCGGCGTGTTCATGCATGGGCTCTACGATGCCTCGCGCATGCAGCTGGGTTTTGCCGACAGCCACATCCTCACCTTCGACCTGGCGCCGGTGAAGGCCGATTATCCGGACGTGGCCGCGATCAATGATCTGACACGACGGTTGGTGCAGCGGCTGCGCAGGATACCGGGCGTGACCGAGGCGGCGGTGACCACCAACCTGCCGGCCAGCGACGGCATGTACGGGCAACTGCAAACCAGCCCGCACACGCCGGACGGCAAGGAGTTCGGGGCGCAGTATCACGGCATCGGCCCCGGCTTCTTCGAGCTGTTCGCGATTCCCTTGCGCGAGGGGCGCGATTTCAACGACAACGACGTGGCCGGTGGTGAACGGGTGGCCATCGTCAGCCAGGACCTGGCCGACACGTATTACGGTGGCCACGCGGTGGGCAAGACGATCGACGTGCCTCGTGATGGTGAAGGGGTGTGGTCGCTGCGCATCGTCGGCGTGGTCGGGGCCACCTATCAACGGGGGCCGCTGCAGCCACTGCAGCCGGTGCTGTACATACCGCTGATGCAGATGCCCGAGTCGTCGATGAAGATCATCCGGGACATGGAGCCGCTGCGCTTCGCGTTGCGCGGCCACGGCAACCCGATGGACTGGCAAGCCGATGTGCGCGCGGCGCTGGCGGAGGTCGCGCCGGAGCAGCCCATCGCCAACCTGCGCAGCATGCAAAGCATCGTGCGCCAGACCACGCAGAACGCGCGGTTGAGCCTGTGGCTGATCGGCCTGTTCGCCGCATTGGCCCTGCTGCTGGCCGCGGCCGGCCTGTATGCGGTGATGGCGGTGGCGGTGGCCGCGCGCGAGCGCGAGTTCGGTGTGCGCATGGCCTTGGGTGCGGCGCCCGTGCGGCTGCTGCGATTGGTGCTGCGCGGTGGTCTGGTGCAGATCGCCGCGGGGTTGGCGCTGGGCGTGGCGGCGGCGTGGCTGATGGCGCGCGCGGTGTCGCAAGTGCTGATGACGCTGATCGGTCGCGGCGGCGCGCTCGATCCGCTGGTGATGCTGGGCGTGGCGGTGGTGCTGGCGGTTGCCGGATTGCTGGCCTGCCTGCTGCCGGCATGGCGTGCGGCGAGCGTGGCGCCCATGCGCGCCCTGAGGGGAGAGTGACGATGATCGTGCGCGAATTTCGCGAAGCGTGGCGCCGGCTGGCGCGGCGGCCCGGTTATGCGCTGCTGTCGGTGCTGGTGCTGGGTGTGGGGCTGGGCGTGGCGCTGTTCCTGTTCTCGCTGGTCAACACGCTGATCCTGCAGCCGCTGCCGATGCCGGAGCCGGCGCGGCTGATGGCGGTGGGCGAGCCTTCGCACAGCGGCAATGGCCTCGGCGACATCGACAGCGACCAGTACCTGGCCTTGCGCGGGCATCTGCGCAGCGTGGACCTGATGGGCGCGTACACCGGCGTCGGCGTGGGCCTGGACGCGGGCAACAGCGCCACGTACTACCAGGGCAGCCGCCTGACCGCGTCGATGATGCCGTTGTTCGGGCTCAAGCCGCTGCTGGGGCGTGGCCTGGTGCCTTCCGACGAGGAACCCGGGGCTGCGCCGGTGGTGCTGCTGGGCGAAGCGCTGTGGCGGCATGCGTTCAAGGCCGACCCGCACGTCGTTGGGCGCGCGGTGCGGGTCAACGGCGAGTGGACGACGGTGGTCGGCGTGCTGCCGGCAAGCGCCGACGATCTGCCCGTCACGGGCAACCAGGTGTGGCTGCCGCTGCAACTGCAACCGGGCCAGCACCGCGACCTGTCCGGCGTCGTGCGGCTGGCGCCCGGCAGCCGGCTGGCGTCGGCGCGGGCGGAGCTGGATGCGTGGAGTACGCGACTGCAGCAGGCGCTGGGGCCTGGCCAGCATTCGCGCGGCATCGTGGTCAAGCCGCTGGGGTTCACCTTCGTGCCCGAGGACATGCGCCAATGGGTATGGCTGATGTTCGGCGCGGCGGTGCTGGTGCTGCTGCTGGCCTGCGTCAACGTGGCGAATCTGCAGTTGGTGCAGACGCTGCAGCGACGGCATGAGCTGGCCCTGCGCAGTGCGCTCGGCAGCGGTCGCGCGCGGTTGATGTTCGGCACGCTGGCGGAGAGCCTGCTGCTCAGTCTCGCGGCGCTGGCGATCGCGCTGCCGATCGTGCATGGCGGCAATCGCTGGATCGTCGCGATGTACTTCAGCGAGGCGCCGGGCGTGGTGCCGTTCCATCACTTCGGCATCGACGCGCTGGTGGCTGCGGTGGCGCTGGCCGCCGCGGTGTTCAGCACGGCGACGGCCGGCTTGATCCCGGCGTGGCGCGCGTCCAGGGCCAACCTGCAGGACACCTTGCGCGATGGTGGCAAGGGCTCGGCGGCCGGCTTCGCCCGCGTGGCCAAGGTCATGGTGATGGCCGAGGTCGCCGTCACCGTGGTGCTGCTGGTGGGAGCAGGCACCTTCGTGCGCGCGGTGGGCAGCGTGCTGTCGCAGCCGGTGGTGGGCGCCTCGCATGCCGACCAGGTGCTGGTGGCCAAGGTGATGCTGCCGCCTGCGACGTACACCGACGATGCGCAGCGCATCGGTTTCCTCGATGCGGTGATCGCGCGCTTGCGCCGCGACGCTGGCGCGGTCGATGCCTCGGCATCAGATACCGTGCCCGGCGCGGTGCTGGGCAGTCACGAATCCATCGCGCTGCCAGGCCAACCCGAGCCGGCAGATGGCTGGCCGCGCGCGCAGATGGGCATCGTTGATGCGCACTTCCTCGCCACCTATGGCGTGCGGCTGCGCACGGGGCGCTTCTTCGATGCGCGCGACCGCGCGGACAGCGCGGCGGTGGCGGTGGTGGATGCCAAACTGGCCGACGCCATGTGGCCGCATGGCGATGCGCTGGGTCGCAAGCTGGTGCTGTGGCCCGGCCGTACCGGTGCGAAAACGCTCACCGTCATCGGCGTGACCGAGTCTCTGCAGATGGACGGCGTGCTGGAAAAATCGCTGCCGGGCCTGCTGTTGCCGCTGGGCCAGTCAGCTACGCAATCGCCGCTGCGTGCGGTGGGCCTGGCGGTGCGTACGCGCGCCGACGCCCGGCGCTTCGAGCCGCAACTGATCGCTGCCGTGCATGCGGTCGATCCGCAGGCGGTGGTGTATCGCGTGCGCTCGCAGGCGTCGGCGATGGCGCAGGGCAGGGTGGGTCTTGCGGTGCTTTCCACCGTGTTCGGCGCCTTGGGCCTGGTGGCGCTGTTGCTGGCCGGCGCCGGCTTGTACGGGGTGCTGGCGTTCTCGGTGACGCAGCGGACGCGCGAGCTGGGCATTCGCCGCGCGATCGGCGCCGGCCACGGCGCAATCGTGCGCACGGTGGCGCGGCAGCTGGGCTGGCGGCTCGGCATCGGGCTGGGCATCGGCCTGCTGCTGGCCATGCCGTGGTCGGCGCTACTGGCCGATCCCGGTCTGCGCACCCGCGCCCATGATCCCGTCGTCTTCGTGCCGGTCTTGCTGGTGGTACTCGGCGTGGCCGTGCTGGCGGCGCTGGTGCCGCTGGCGCGCGCATTGCGCGTCGACCCGGCAATTGCGCTGAGATACGAGTAGGAGCCCGCAAGCGGGCGATGCCTTCCCGACCGATTCGGGTACGGAGCCCGGGGCATCGCCCGCAAGCGGGCTCCTACCCTATGCTGGACGACATGATGCGCGAAACGACTCCCACCATCCTTCTCGCCGATGATCAGGCCGACGTGCGCGAGGCGTTGCGCCTGCTGCTGAAGTCCGAGGGCATTGCCAGCGTCGGCGTGGACGGCCCGGCGCCGGCGCTTGAGGCAGCGCGCCAGCGCGATTTCAGCTGTGCGCTGATCGACCTCAACTACACCCGCGACACCACCTCGGGCGAAGAGGGCCTGGCCCTGCTCGACGCGTTGCGCCAGCATGCGCCGGAGTTGCCGGTGGTGGTGATGACGGCGTGGGGTAATGTGCCGTTGGCAGTGGACGCGTTGCGCCGCGGCGCCGGCGATTTCATCGAGAAACCATGGGACAACGCGCGGCTGCTCAGCATCGTGCGCAACCAGATCGCGCTGGGCGCTGGCGCGCGGCGGCAGCGCCGGCTGGAGGCGGAGAACGCGCTGCTGCGCGGCGGCGGCGAGGCGCTGGTCGCCGAGTCGCCGGCGATGCGACGGGTGATGGAACTGGTCGCGCGGGTCGCGCCCAGCGACGCGAACGTGCTGGTGCTGGGCGAGAACGGCACCGGCAAGGGCGTGATCGCGCAGGCGCTGCATGCGCAATCGCGCCGTGCCGCGAAGGCGCTGGTCAAGGTCAACATGGGCGCCATCGCCGAGAACGTGTTCGAGTCGGAGATGTTCGGCCACGTGCGCGGCGCCTACACCGACGCCAAGAGCGAACGCATCGGCCGTTTCGAACTGGCCGATGGCGGCACGCTGTTCCTCGACGAGGTCGGCAACGTGCCGGCGTCGCAACAGCCGAAGCTGCTGCGCGTGCTGGAGGACGGCGAGTTCGAGCGGCTCGGTTCCTCGCGTACGCAGGGCGTGGACGTGCGGCTGGTCTCGGCGACCAATGCCGACCTCGCCGTCGAAGTGGAGGCCGGGCGCTTCCGCAAGGACCTGCTGTATCGCCTCAACACGCTGGAGGTCTACCTGCCGCCCTTGCGCGAGCGTCGTGACGACATCCTGCCGCTGGCGCGCAGCTTCCTCGAACGCAGCGCCGCACGGTACGGCCGCCACGGACTGCGGCTGGCGCCTTCGGCCGAACGTGCCTTGCTCGCCTGGCGCTGGCCGGGCAACGTGCGCGAACTGGGCCACCTGATGGAGCGCGCCGCGCTGCTGGCCGAGCACGACCTGGTCAGCGATTCGGCGCTAGCCTTCGGCCCCGGTCCGACCACCGGCGTTGCACCCGCCGATCTCGACGGCATGACCATCGAGCAGGCCGAGGCGCACCTGGTGCGGCGCGCGCTGGAACGCCACGGCGGCAACCTGCAGCACGCCGCCGACGCGCTCGGCATCACCCGCCAGACGCTGTATCGGCGGCTGGAGAAGCACGGCTTGCGCGATCCCTTGTCCGGCGATGCCGACTGATTCCGCCCGCCGCGCCGGCCGCATGCCCGCGTTCGAGCGGCGCGTGCTGCTGGGCAACTGGCTGGTGGCGCTGCCCGCCTTGTTTGGCGTGGCGGTGCTGCTGCTGGCGGGCGTGCCGGAACCGTCGCTGTGCTGGCTGCTGGCCGGTGCGGTGATTGTCGCCACCGCGCTGCTCGCGCGTTGGCAGCACCGGCGCGTGGTGTATCCGCTGTACACGCTGGCCGGCCTGCTGGAGGCGCTGCGCGAGGGCGACTACAGCATGCGCGGCGTGCGGGGAGGCGTGCTCGGCGACGCGATCTACGACATCAACGCGCTGGCCGAGCGGCTGCAGAAGGAACGCCTGCGGTTCGAGGATGCCTCGCGCCTGCTCGGCAAGACGCTGGCCGCGCTGGACAGCGCGGTCTTCGTGTTCGACCACGACGCCCGCCTGCGCCTGCTCAACCCGGCCGCGCAGCAGCTGCTGCGCGGCGACCGCTCCGGCCTGCTCGGAAGGCGTGCCGACGAGGTCGGGCTCGATGCGCTGCTGGCCGGCCCGTCCTCGCAGGTGCTCAGGCACGCGTTTCCCGGCCGCCGTGGCCGCTTCGAGATCCGCCACTCGCCATTGCGCAACGAAGGCCGCAGCGGCCAGTTGCTGGTGGTCAACGATGTCAGCCGCGTGTTGCGCGAAGAAGAACGCCAGGCCTGGCAACGCCTGCTGCGCGTGCTCGGCCACGAGGTCAACAACTCGCTGGCCTCGATCGGCTCGCTGGCCGGCACGCTGGCCACCCTGCTCGCGCGCGAACCGCTGCCCGACGACTGGCGCGAGGATGCCCGCGGCGGCCTGCAGGTGATCGGCAACCGCGCCGAATCGCTGGCGCGTTTCCTGGCCGGCTACAGTCGTCTCGCCGCGCTGCCGCCGCCGCAGCAGCGCGAGCTCGATCTGGCCGCCCTGGTGCCGGCGGTGGCTCGGCTGGAACAGCGCATGGCGGTGCAGGTGGAACCCGGCGAGCCGTTGCGCGTGCAGGCCGACCCCGACCAGCTGGAACAGGCGCTGATCAACCTGCTGCGCAATGCCGTCGAGGCGAGCCTGCCCACCGCCGGCGCCGTGCTGATGCGCTGGCGCAGCGAGGGTGAGCGCGCCCTGGTGGAGATCCTCGATGAAGGCCCCGGCCTGCCCGGCAGCGACAACCTGTTCGTGCCGTTCTTCACCACCAAGCCCGGCGGCTCCGGCATCGGCCTGGCCCTGGTGCGGCAGATCGCCGAGGCGCACGAAGGCGGCGTCAGCCTCGGCGCCCGTGAGGGCAGGGGCGCGATCGCGCAACTTTGGCTGCCCAACCGCACGGCGTCGTAGGAGCAGCGCGGCCGGCGATTTCCCAAGCGGGATGTAGGGCACTGCCCGCCGGCTCTCGGCGAAGTCCAGCCCGTTGTCCGGGCTCATCACGGCGAGTGGCGGGCCGTGCCCGCCCTACGGCTCAAGGCTTGCCTGGAGGGCGGCGAGGCGCTGGGCGCGGGGGAGCTTTTTCCACGCCATCTCCAGGCGTAGCGCGTCGCCGTGGCTTTCAACCCAGACCCAGCCGAGCAGTTGCTTCGGCGGGTTGGAGCGGGTGAAGCGCGCGCCCTTGCCGGCGAGATGTTTCGCGTAGCGTTGTTCGGGGTCGCGGGCGATGCCGGTGTAGACGCGGCCGTCGGCGCATTCGAGCAGGTAGACGGCCCAGGCGTCCGTGCCGGGGGTGTCGCTCATGGACTCAGGCCCACTCGATCAGGCCCTCGGCATCGCAGACCTGTTTCCACGACGGCCGTGCCTTCAGGCGCGTGGCCAGTGCGGCCAGTTGCGGCCATTCGGTGGCGGGCTTGGGCATGTTGCGCGACCAGCGCATCAGCATCAGGGCGTAGAGGTCGACCATGCTGAAGCGGTCGCCGAGCATGTACGGGCCATGCGCGGCGAGATGGGCGTCGATCTTCGTCCAGCATTTTTCGATGCCGGCGCGGGCGGCCTGCTTGATCGTGTCGGCACCGTCGGCCAGGTGTTCGCCGGGGTAGAACCACTGGCGGAACAGTGGCTGCAGGTTGTTGGCGAAGTACAGCATCCATTGCAGGTAGTCGGCGCGCTGCGCGCTGCCGGGGACGGGCGCCAGTGCCGCCTCGGGATGCCTCTCGGCCAGCAGCAAGGCAAGCGCTGCCGCCTCGCCGTGCGGTTGGCCGTCGACCAGCAGGGTGGGCACCACGCCATTCGGGTTGATCGCCAGGTACGCGGCGCTGCGCTGTTCGCCCTTGTCGAGATCGATGCGCTTGAGCTCGTGCGGGGCACCGATTTCGAGCAGGGCGAGGTGCACCAGCAGGTTGGCCGAACCCGGGGCGTAGTAGAGCGTGTACATGCGTGGCAGTCCGTGGAAAAGATCCCCGAATGATACGCCGGGAGGAAGGGCGAGAAGTGAGTGGAGAGGCGTGAGAAACGAGAGAAAGCACATGAGCGGGAGGTCTCTGCTCTGCGCTCACTCCTGCTTCGCTCAGCCATCCAATTCCGACCAGCGCGCGTAGACTGCATCCAGTTCGGCCTGCAACTTCACCAGCGCCTCGTTCGCCTTGACGATGTCCGCGCTGCCCTGCTGGAAGAAGGTCGGGTCGGCCATTGCGGCGGTGCGCGCGGCGATGTCGGTTTCCAGTTGCTCGATGCGGCCGGGCAGCTGCTCCAGTTCGTGCTGCTCCTTGAAGCTGCGCTTGCGCTTCGCTGCGGCGGGTGCGGCCGGAGCGGCGGCGGGGGCGGCGGCCGGCTTGTTGCCGGCGGTTGTGCCGCGCGGCGCCGGCCGCTGGCGCAGCCAGTCGCTGTAGCCGCCCACGTATTCGCCGATGCGGCCTTCCCCTTCCAGCACCAGGGTGCTGGAGACCACGTTGTCGAGGAAGGCGCGGTCGTGCGAGACCAGCAGCAGGGTGCCCTGGTAGTCGGTCAGCAGTTCTTCCAGCAGCTCCAGTGTCTCGACGTCGAGGTCGTTGGTCGGTTCGTCCATCACCAGCAGGTTGGACGGCTGCGCGAACAGCTTGGCCAGCAGCAGGCGGTTGCGCTCGCCGCCGGACAGGCGGGTGATCGGCGCGCGGGCGCGCTCGGGCGAGAACAGGAAGTCCTGCAGGTAGCCGATGATGTGCTTGCGCTGGCCGTTGAGCTCGATGAACTCGCGGCCCTCGGCCACGTTGTCGAGCGCATTGAGCTTGTCGTTGAGCTGCAGCCGGTGCTGGTCGAAGTAGGCGATTTCGATATTGGTGCCCAGCTCGGCGGTACCGCGCAGCGGGGTGAGTTCGCCCAGCATGATCTTCAGCAGGGTGCTCTTGCCGGCGCCGTTGGGGCCGATGATGCCGATGCGGTCGCCGCGCATCACGGTGGTCGTGAGGTCGTCGATCAGCACGCGACCGTCGTAGGCCTGGTGCACGTGCCTGAGCTCGATCACCTTCTTGCCCGAAGCCTGCGCGCTGGCCGCCGTCATCTTCACGTTGCCACCCAGCTCGCGGCGTTGCGCACGTTCCGCACGCAGCGCCTTCAGCGCGCGCACGCGGCCTTCGTTGCGGGTGCGCCGGGCCTTGATGCCCTGGCGGATCCACACTTCCTCCTGCGCCAGCTTCTTGTCGAACAGCGCGTTCGCCTGCGCTTCGGCATGCAGGCGCTCCTCGCGCCGGCGCAGGTAGTTGTCGTAGTCGCCGGGCCAGTCGGTGAGCGCGCCGCGGTCGATCTCGACGATGCGGGTGGCCAGCGCGCGCAGGAAGCTGCGATCGTGGGTGACGAAGACGATGCTGCCGGCGAAGGATTTCAGGAAACCTTCCAGCCAGCCGATCGCCTCGATGTCGAGGTGGTTGGTCGGCTCGTCCAGCAGCAGCACGTCGGGCTTGCGCACCAGCGCCTGCGCCAGCAGCACGCGGCGCTTCATGCCGCCGGACAGCGCGGCGAAATCGGTCTCGCAGGGCAGCTCCAGCTGGGTGATCACGTCGCCGACGCGGCGGTCCAGGTCCCAGCCGTGCTGCGCCTCGATCTGGTGCTGCACCTCGCCCAGCGCGTCGAAGTCGCCCTGCTCGAGCAGGTGGTGGTAGCGCGCCAGCAGACGGCCGAGGTCGCCCAGCCCCTCGGCGACCACGTCGAACACGCTGCCGGCGGTGCCCTGCGGCACCTCCTGCGCCATCCGCGCCACCACGATGCCGTTCTGCACGCGCACCTCGCCGTCGTCGGCGTGCAGCTCGCCGGCGATCAGCTTCATCAGGGTGGACTTGCCTTCGCCGTTGCGGCCGACGATGCACACGCGCTCGTTCGCCCCGATCGACAGATCGACATGTTCGAGCAGGAGCGGGCCGCCGATACTGAAGTCGACGCGTTGCAATTGGATAAGGGACATCTGCCCATTGTACTTGGCAGCGACGTTGCGGCGTGACCGGCGGCGCCCGAGCCGGCTATTGGACGTGCGGGCAAGCCCGGTCGGGAATGCGCGAGTCGCAAACCTTGACCGTGGCGAAGTACCGGGCCCAGCGCACGGTCTGCTCCGTGGTCGGCTCGGCATGCACCGCGTGCTGCACGACATAACTGCTGTCGTTGCCGTTGATCATCTTGAACCAGGTGGTTTCCGGCGGCTTCTTCCGGTCGAAGTACGAGCAGGTCTGCAGCCAGAACGCGAACTTGTAGCCGTTCTCGGTGCCACTGGCGATCGGAACCGTGTCGGCCATGTCGCAATCCTTGCGGAAGCTTTGCCCCACGCGCTCGACATAGGCATCGATCGGCAGGTTACCGCCGCCGTAGAGGACGAGCATCGTATGGATCTCGCTCCAGTGATCGAGCGTCTCGCCGCTGGGGATCATCTCGGAGATCGCCACGGAACCCTTTTGATTGTGGTAGGCGGGAACGAAGCCGTCGGGGAGCGACATCAGCAGGTTCTCGCCTTCCATTTGCCCGGTCTGCGCCGCAACGAGCGGGGGTGCCAGCGCCAGCAGAAGCACGGCAGTCAGGGCAAAGGGATGGTGGCGGCGCGGGACTGAAGGCATGCGGCTTCCTTGCGATCTGCATTGGTGGAAAGTTCAGCATGAGTCCGGCGGAACGGGCGTGGAATCGGTGCGGCGCGCGGATGGGCGTAGGGCAATGCTGCCCGCGGCGGCAAAGAAATCAGCGATGATTGCGCTGGCGCGCGTCGTGTCCCGGGACGGTGAGGCGTACGACGGCAAAACGAAACGGGCCGCGCGAGGCGGCCCGTTTTTTTCGGTGCGCGGTGTTCGCGCACAAGATGCGCTCCTACAGCTTCGCGTCCTTGCGCAGCGCCTCGGCGCGGTCGGTCTTTTCCCACGAGAAGGTGGTGTAGGACTTGCCGTTGGCGTCCTTGACCACCTGCGGGGTGCGGCCGAAGTGGCCGTAGCTGGCGGTCTGCTGGTACATCGGGTGGATCAGGTCGAGCATCTGCAGGATGCCGTACGGACGCAGGTCGAAGTGCTTGCGGATCAGCTTCTCGATCTTCTCGTCGCTGATCTTGCCGGTGCCGAAGGTGGTGACCGAGATCGAGGTGGGGTGCGCCACGCCGATCGCGTAGCTCACCTGCACCTCGCAGCGGTCGGCGATGCCGGCGGCCACGATGTTCTTGGCCACGTAGCGCGCGGCGTAGGCGGCCGAGCGGTCGACCTTGGACGGGTCCTTGCCGGAGAACGCGCCGCCGCCGTGGCGGGCCCAGCCGCCGTAGGTGTCCACGATGATCTTGCGGCCGGTCAGGCCGCAGTCGCCCACCGGGCCGCCGATGACGAACTTGCCGGTCGGGTTGATGTGGATCTTGGTGGCCTTGTGCATCAGCTTGGCCGGCAGCACGGGCTTGAGGATGTGCTCGCGCACCGCTTCGATCAGGTCCTTCTGCTTCACCGACGGGTCATGCTGGGTCGACAGCACCACGGCATCGATCGCGGTGGCCACGCCGTTCTCGTAGCGCAGGGTGACCTGGCTCTTGGCGTCCGGGCGCAACCACGGCAGCGGCGAGTTCTTCCGCTTGCGGATCTTCGCCTGCTGCTCGACCAGGCGGTGCGAGTAGTAGATCGCCGCCGGCATGAAATCCTTCGTTTCGTTGGTGGCGTAACCGAACATCAGGCCCTGGTCGCCGGCGCCCTGGTCTTCCGGGTTCTTGCGGTCCACGCCCTGGTTGATGTCCGGCGACTGCTTGCCGATCAGGTTGATCACGCCGCAGGTGGCGCCGTCGAAGCCGACGTGGCTGGAGTCGTAGCCGATGTCGAGGATCACCTTGCGGGTGATCGCCTCGAGGTCGATCCAGGCGCCAGTGGTGATTTCGCCGGCGACGATCGCCACGCCGGTCTTGACCATGGTTTCGCAGGCCACGCGGGCGCGCGGGTCCTGCGCGATGATCGCGTCCAGCACGGCGTCGGAGATCTGGTCGGCGACCTTGTCCGGATGGCCTTCGGAGACCGATTCGGAGGTGAACAGGTAGTTGGACATCGCGGTTTATATCCCTTTGTACGGATAGAAAGATAAAAGAGGTCGGGCATGATACATCGACCACTTCGACTTTGCAGCCTCCCCGTCCGCGGGGCGCGGTGGGGGTGGGTTTCCGTTCAGCCGTATGGACGGCCGAACGGGTTGGCGCCGCGCGTTGGCCCGTTCACTGGCCGGTCGCGCCGAAGGCCTTGTCCAGCCGCTGCGGCCAGTCCGGCGCGTTGATCCGCTGCAGCAGCGAGGTGTCGATCGGTTCGCGCAGGCGGCTGCCGGTGGGCAGGGCGAAAGCATAGTCCTGCCGCTCCAGCAGCAGTGGCAGCACCTTCAGCTGACTGCGGAAGTGCCGGCGGATGTTCCAGCGCAACAGGGGTTCGTCGTAGACCACGGCGTCGACGCGGCCGGCGGCCAGCTCCGCCAGCGCGGCATCGACGTCGCGGGCCTTGGCGTAGTCGAATTGCTCGCGGTCGAGCCAGCTGGCGCTGGTGCTGTCCGGCACGCTGGCGATGCGCATGCCGCCCAGGTCGGCGGCGCTGCGAATGCGCTCGCTGAGCTGGCCGACGGTCAGCGCGCTGGTGATCGCCGCGGTGAAGAACGACACGATGAGCAGCGCGGTCAGCATCCACACCAGGCCGATGATGCGTCCGCCGACCGTGCGCGGCGCGGTGTCGCCGTAGCCGACCGTGGTCATCGTCACCATCGCCCACCAGAAGCCGGAGAAGATGCCTTGGCGGCGGCTGCCGCCGAACTGCTCCGGGTTGCGCTTGTGTTCGAGCAGCCAGACCAGGAAGCCGACCACCAGCAACAGCAGCGTCAGCGAGCCGATCACCTTGAGGAAGGCCGGCGACACCAGTGCCCGCGCCACCGCCAGCCAGCCGGCGGTCTGCCCGCCGCGCACCGCCACGGCCAGGCCCGAGCTGGTGATCGGGTGGGCGAAATCCATCCGCTGTTCGCGCGCGGCGGTGGCGGTGATCGCGCCCAGCGCCACGTCCACCTTGCTGTCGCTGACCGCCTGCAGCAGGCCGTCCAGGTCGTAGGGCCGGTAGACGTATTTCCAGCCGTGGTCGGCGGCGATCTCCTGCCACAGATCGATCGCCAGGCCGCTGTAGTGGCCGTGGTCCTCGATCACGAACGGCGGCGCCACCTTCACCCCGACCAGCAGTGGCTGGTTCGCCCGCTTGAGCTCGGTGGCCGGCGTCACCGTCGCGGCGGTACCGGCGGCGATCGGGTAGACCTTGATGGTCTGGCCGGCAGCGTGGACTCCGCTGACGGACATCAGCGCCAGCAGGGAAAGCAGGCACAGCGGCCACAGGCGTTTTCTCATCGGTACTCCTCGGACGTCCGGATGCGGGCACGGCAATCCCGAGCCTAACGCAGGCATGGCCTGCGTGTCGTGGCGGAGCGGTTCGACGCCACGGCTGTCACGCCGCTGTCGCAGCGGGGCAATCGTGGTGTCGCCGAAGCTCCGCAAGCTGGCGTCAGGCCAACGCGAGGGGCGTGACATGCAAGCCATCGAGCAGCGTTTGCGGCAGCGTTATCCACGCTGGTTTCGCGGTCGGCGCGGGCGCCTCGCGGCGACCTTGCTGCAGCGGTGGGCGCGCTGGTCGGGTCTCGACCGGATCGAGGCGTTCCATGCCGAACATGCGCAGCTGCGCGGACTGGCCTTCGTCGCGGCTGCCTTGCGCGAACTGGAACCGCGCCATGAGGTCGACACCGCCGCGTTGGCGCGCATACCCGCGCACGGGGCGCTGCTGGTGGTCGCCAACCATCCCTGCGGCGCGCTCGATGCGCTGGCCCTGCTGGACATGGTGGGACGCGTGCGGCGCGACGTGCGGGTGCTTGCCAACGAGGTGCTGGCGCTGGTGGAACCGCTGGCGGAACTGCTGCTGCCGGTGCGCGTGTTCGGCGGCACCGCCGGCGTGGTCGAGTTGCGCCGGGTCGAACGTGCCTTGCGCCGGGGCGAATGCGTGATCGTGTTTCCCGCCGGCGAGGTGTCGCGGCTGGGTTTGCGCGGCGTGCGCGACGGCCGCTGGCGCGCCGGCTTCCTGCGTTTTGCGCGGCGTGCGTCGGCGCCGGTATTGCCGGTGCGTGTCGAGGCGCGCAATTCCGCGCTGTTCTACGGCATGTCGGCGCTGTGCCGGCCGGCATCGGCGGCGCTGCTGGCGCGCGAGATGTTAACCCGCCACCGCCGTCCGCTGCACCTGCACGTGGGCGACTTGCTGACGATCGGCGAGAGCGAAGGCGAGCACGCGGCCGTGCGGCGCGTCCGCCACGCGCTGGATGCCGCCGGCCGCGCGGAAACGCCCGCACCCGTGGGCCCGTTGCCGCTGGCGCCGGCCATCGGCGCGCGCGAACTGGTGCGCGCCGTGGACGCGACCGAGCTGCTCGGCGCCACCAGCGACGGCAAGCAGATCCGCCTGGCGCGCGATGCCGGCGGTTCGCCGTTGCTGCAGGAGATCGGACGCCTGCGCGAGCTGACCTTCCGCCAGGTCGGCGAGGGCACCGGCTGCAGCCGCGACCTCGACCGCTACGACGCCAGTTACGACCACATCCTGGTGTGGGACGCGCAGGCCGGCCGCATCGCCGGCGCCTACCGCGTGATGCGCGGCGCCGAGGCGCTGGCCCGCGCCGGACTGGCCGGCCTGTACACCGCCTCGCTGTTTCGCTACGCCGACGCGGCCGTGCCGCGGCTGGCCGCCGGGCTGGAGCTGGGTCGCAGCTTCGTGGTGCCGGATTACTGGGGCAGCCGCAGCCTCGATTACCTGTGGCAAGGCATCGGTGCCTACCTGCGGCGCCACCCGGGCGTGCGCTACCTCTACGGTGCGGTGTCGATCAGCGCGGCGTTGCCACGGCATGCCAGCGAACAGGTGGTCGGCTACTACCAGCGTTTCTACGGCAGCGAACGGACGCTGGCCAGCGCGCGCCGGCCGTTCGCCTTCGCGGCGCCGGCACCGACCTTCGACGGACTCGACATCACCGCCGCGTTCGAGGCGATGAAAACCGCGCTGGCCCGGCTCGGCACCTCGGTGCCGACGCTGTACAAGCAGTACACCGAACTGTGCGAACCCGGCGGCGCGCGCTTCCTCGCTTTCGGCGTGGACCCGGAGTTCAGCGGCTCCATCGATGGCCTGATCGAAGTGGATCTGGAATGCCTGCGACCGCGCAAGCGCCAGCGTTATCTGGAACGTGCGATGGCCTGAGATGGACAGCGGTTTGCGCGGACAGCTGCCGCGGTGACTGCCTGCGCGCTCAGGCCGCCATGGCCAGACCGCTCGCCAGCGCGGTGAAGTAGTCGCGGGTGAGCCGCAACTGTTCGCTGGCCGTCTCGGCGCGGTTGACCACCTGCCGGAACGCGGCGTTCTCGGGACGGTCCTTCGCGTACCAGCCCAGGTGCTTGCGCGCGATGCGCACGCCGGCCGGTTCGCCGTAGAAGGCATGCAGGTGTTCGAGGTGGCCGAGCAGGATCGCGGCGACTTCGGCCGGTTCGGGCTCGGGCAGCAGTTCGCCGGTGGCGAGGTAGTGGGCGATCTCGCGGAAGATCCACGGCCGGCCCTGCGCGCCGCGGCCGATCATCACGGCATCGGCGCCGGTGACGGCGAGCACGTGCTTCGCCTGCTGCGGCGTGCAGACGTCGCCGTTGGCCAGCACCGGGATGCGCACGCTGGCCTTCACCGCGGCGATGGTGGCGTACTCGGCCTCGCCCTCGTACTTGTCGGCGCGGGTCCGGCCGTGCACGGCCAGCGCGGCAATGCCGGCGTCCTCGGCGATGTGCGCAATGTTCAGCGCATTCTTGTTCTCGCGGTTCCAGCCGGTGCGGATCTTGAGTGTCACCGGCACGTCCACCGCCTCCACCACCGCCTTCACGATGCGCGCCACCAGAGGCTCGTCCTGCAGCAGCGCGGAACCGGACCACACGTTGCACACCTTCTTCGCCGGGCAACCCATGTTGATGTCGATGAGCTGCGCGCCATTGGCGACGTTGAAGCGTGCCGCCTCGGCCAGCATCGCGGGATCGTAGCCGGCGATCTGCACGCTGACCGGCTCGGGTTCGCCGGCGTGGTCCATCCGGCGCAGCGATTTGCGCGTCTGCCACAGGGACGGGTCGGCGCTGGTCATCTCGGACACGGCCAGGCCCGCGCCCAGCTGCTTGCACAGCAGGCGGAACGGCTTGTCGGTGACGCCCGCCATCGGGGCGAGCACCAGCGGCGGGTCGATCAGGTAAGGGCCGATTTGCATCCGCCCATTGTAGGTGAATCGCGGAAACGGCCGCGCCGACGGCCTCCGGGATCGCTTATCGGCGCTGGCTTATCGGCGCTGGCGCCGCTGGCGCGTGCGCCAGAACAGGAACCCGGTCACCAGGAAGAATGGCGGCAGCAGGCCGCACAGCAGCACCAGCAGCGTCCCGGCCAGGCCGCCCACGCTGCCGGCGTGCAGCGGATAGACCGCGTTGCTGATGCGCGCGCCGGTGCCCTCGGCGGTGGCGTCGACGGCGCCCAGCACCTGGGCCCGGTAGGGATCGAGCCACACCTGGCTGCGCCCGACCGGATGCCATTCGCCCGGCGCCCGCGCGCGGATCGTCACGCGGCCGTCGTCGGCCGAGGGCAGCGCGATGCGGCGCAATTCGGCGCCCGGCAGCGCGTGCTGCGCGGCGTCGAGCACCGCCGCCCAGTCGATCGCCTGTGGGCGCGGCGCGATGCGGGCCGGCGTCGGCGTGGCCGGCGCATCCGCGAACAGTGTCTGCAGGACGTGCCGGGTGCCTTTGCCGTAGACCATCAAGGTGCCGGTCAGGGTCACCAGCAGCAGCAACGGCAGGCTGAGCGCGCCGATGCTGCGATGCCAGCTGACCCAGCGCCGTGCCGGTGGCTGGGTATGGAGGCGCAGGCTGCCGCGCAGGTTCCGCCGGCCCGGCCACCACAGCCACACGCCGGAAAGCAGCAGCCCCAGCATGAGCCAGCCAAGCACGCCCAGCACGGCCTCGCCGGTTTTCCCGGCGAGCAGGTGGGTGTGCCAGTCGCGCAAGGTCAGCAGCAGGTCGCTGCCGGGTGCACGCGTCAGCAGCAGGTCGCCGTTGGAAGGATCGAGGTAGCGCCGTGAGCCGTCGGAAAAATACAGTTGCCATACCGGCAGCCCGGCGGTCGGCAGATCGGCGCCGCGCAGTCCCCTGGACGGCCATTCGTGCGTGATGCGCGACAGCACGGCCGCGCGCGCCGCCGCGTCGGGCAACGCATGTGCGGCCAGCGGCGGATGCAGCAGCCGCAGCAGCGGACCCTGCAGCACCAGCACGCTGCCGCTGAGCGCGATCAGCGCGTAGACCAGCCCGACGCTGAGGCCGACCCACCGGTGCAGGCGCTTGAGCCAGTACCGCACCGCGTCGGCGCGGCGCGCGGATGCCTCGATCGCGGTCGCGGCGACGGACACTTCAGAAGGCCTGCTGCCAGGTCAGCGAGACCACGCGGCCGCGGCCGGCGAAGTACGAGTCGTCGTCGCCGACGGTCTGCGAGACATAGTTGATGTATTGCTTGTTGGCGAGGTTCTGCACGCCCAGCGTCCAGTCGCCGGCGCTCCTGGTTTGCCATTTCACGTAGGCGTCGGCGGTGCCGTAGCCGTCGAAGTGCGCCGTGCGCTGGCCCAGCGTGCTGAAGTCGCGGCTGTACAGGTGGCTCAGTTGCAGGTAGCTCGACCAGGCGTCGTTCCAGCGTTGCGTCCACGACAGGTTGAGCCGGTTGGGCGCGATGTTGGCACCGTCCAGGTCCGAGTCGATCCTGCCGTCGCCGTTGCGGTCGGAGCGGCCGCGGTTGATCGCGAAGGAGGCATCCAGCCGGGTGCCTTCCAGCGGCTGCCAGTTCGCGCGCGCCTCCCAGCCGCTGATGGACACGCGCTGGCGCATCACGTTGTAGACCTGGTTGGGCGCGTCGAACACCAGCACCGAACCCAGCCGCGAGCGCGAGACGTAGTAGCTCAGGCGCGCCCCCGCGCGTTCGCCGAGATACTCGACGCCCGCCTCGCGGTTGTCCGACACCACCGGTTTCAGGTCGAGGAAGTCGGCCACGCTCTGGCCGGGCTGTTTGATCGCGCGCAACACGCGCCCCACGTCGGGCAGGGTGTAGCCCTCGGCGTAGCTGGCGAACAGGTTGAGTTGGCCGGTGAGGTACCAGACCGCACCGAAGTTCGGCAGCGTCTTGCTGAAGCTGGGCTTGCCGCCCTGCACGGTGACGGCGTTGTAGAAGGCGAGCGTCTGGAACGTGGGCACATCCAGCGTGCCGTGCTCGCGGCGCAGGCCGCCGGACAGCGACAGCGTGTGCAGCGGCCAGTATTCGGCCTGCAGGAACGGCGCCCAGCCGGTGTAGGTGCTGTCCGGCACCCAGTGGCGGCCGGTGTGGGTCAGTTCCTGGAAGGTGGTGTCGCGGTAGCCGTCGGCGCCGGCCAGCACGGTGAGCGTGTCGTCGAGCAGGCCGCGCCGTGCCCATGACAGCCGCGCGCCGTCCTTGGTCGAGACATTCTGCGACTGGTCGAACAGCAGGCCGGGGCCATAGGCCGGGTCCTGGAAGGTGCCGAACGTGCCGCCGCCGAACAGCTCGCGGTTCTTCTGGTGGTAGAGCTGGGCGCGCAGCTCGCCGCCGGCCAGCGCGGTGTCGCGGTAGTCCAGGCTGCTGGTCAGCACGCGGTTGCGCGGGGCGTCGCCGGGTTGCTTGCCGCGCACCGACGTGGTCGGCAGGTCGTTGGCCATGTCGCCGGACACGGCGGTGTAGTCGCCGTGGCCCTTGAGGTCGAAGCGGTTGACGGTGAGCTGCAGGTGGCGCGTGTCGGTGAAGTCGTAGCCGAGCTTGAGGAAGCCGTCGGTGCTCGCCGAATCCATCAGGTCGCCCTGGGTGCCGTCGACGCCGATCAGCCGCCCCTTGGCGTCCGAATACATGCCGCGCTCGCGCCACGCCGCGCCGGCGACCAGCTCGAACGCGCCGCTGCGCGCGGCGAGCAGGTACGAGGCGCCGTAGCCCAGGCCGTTGCCGCCGCGGGTCGGTGCGCTGGTGTTGACGGTGACTTCCTGGCGCACGCCATCCTGCTTCGGTGCACGCCTGGTGATGATGTTGATGATGCCGCCGGCGGCGCCCAGCCCCTGCATCGCGTTGGAACCCTCGACGATCTCGATCCGCTCGATCATCGCCGGGTCGATCGTGTAGGCATCGCGCGAACCGTTGCGCAGCGGGCTCGATTGCGGCACGCCGTCGATCATGTACAGCGGGTTGCGTCCGCGCAGGGTCTGCCCGCGCGAGCTGAGCTTCTGCGTCGAGGGGGCGAACGAGGGCAGCAGGTTGCCGATGGCGTCGGAGAGGTCCGGGTTGATCGCCAACTGCTGGCGCAGATCCTCGGCGGTGATCACCGTGATCGTGGTCGGCAGCGCGCCCTGGCTCTGCGGCATGCGCAGGGTGCTTTCGGAAACCTCGACCCGTTCGAGCGTGATGGCGGAGATCTGGTCGGCCGCCTGGGCGGTGCCGGCGAGGGCAAGGGCGAGCAAGGGGATGAGCGGGCGAACGGAAAGGGACATGTGGCCTCCGGCATGAGGAGGCGCATGGTAAATGAAAATGATTCGCAATAACAATCCGTGACCGGCCGCCGCCGGATCAGTGCGTGGGCACCACCCGTTGCGCGGCGGCGCGGTCGTGCCGGTGCTTGAACAGCGGCACGAACAGCAGCGCCATCACCAGCGAGTAGCCGGCGAAGGCCAGCCAGATGCCGTGCCAGTCCTTGCAGATCAGCACCGTGTCATTGCAGCTGTGGTCGGTGAAGAAATGGTCGATCACGAAGCCGGCGATCAGGCTGCCCAGCACCGCCCCCACGCCGTTGGTCATCAGCATGAACAGGCCCTGCGCGCTGGCGCGGATCTTCGGGTCGGCCTGGCTTTCCACGAACAGCGAGCCGGAGATGTTGAAGAAGTCGAACGCCATGCCGTAGACGATGCACGAGAGCACGATCATCCACAGCCCGCCGGCCGGGTCGCCGAACGCGAACAGGCCGAAGCGCAGCACCCATGCCAGCATGCTCATCGTCATCACCGCCTTGATGCCGAAGCGCTTGAGGAAGAACGGGATGGTCAGGATGAACGCGGTTTCGGAGAACTGCGAGATGGAGATGATGATGGTCGAGTACTTCACCGCCAGCAGGTTGGCGTACTCGGGCACCTTGACGAAGTCGCTGAGGAAGGCGTCGCCGTAGGCGTTGGTCAGCTGCAGCGCCGCGCCCAGCAGCATCGCGAAGATGAAGAACACCGCCATGTTGCGGTTCTTGAACAGCACGAACGAGGTGAGGCCGAGCCTGTCGACCAGGCTGCGGCCCTCGGCGGTGCCCAGCTTGGGCGGGCACTTGGGCAGGGTGAAGGCGTAGAGGCCCAGCAGCAGCGAAGCAGCCGCTGCCACGTGGAACTGCGCGGGCGAGGCCTTGAAGCCGAGCAGGCTGGTGGTCCAGGTCGCGGCGATGAAACCGATCGTGCCCCACACGCGGATCGGCGGATAGGTGACGACCACGTCGAGCCCATCCTGCTTGAGCGCGTTGTAGGCCACCGTGATCGCCAGCGAGATGGTGGGCATGTAGAAGCACATGTTCAGCAGCATCACCCAGAACATCTGTTCCGGATCGGTGACGTGCGGGATCGAGAACAGCACCACCGCGCCGCAGATCTGCAGCATGCCGTACAGGCGTTCGGCATTGATCCACTTGTCCGCCACGATGCCGACCAGCGAGGGCATGAACAGCGAGGCGATGCCCATGGTCGAGAAGATCGCGCCGAAGCTGGTACCCGACCAGTGCTGGTTCTGGAACCACCAGGTGCCGATGGTCAGCAGCCACGCGCCCCAGATGTAGTACTGGAAGAAATTGAGTACGGTGAGGCGGAGCTTGAGGCTCATGGACGAGGGTTCCCCTGCAAGGCCGGGGTCGGCCCCGTGGCCACGATGTTGTAGCGGGGCAGGTTAGAGAATCCCCCGGAAACCGGCAAGGCACGTTGCAACGGAAGCCGTCGCGCCGCCCGCAGGAGCCCGCTCGCGGGCGATACCCTTGCTCTCGCCTTTGCGAATTGCGAATCCCTGATCCGGCCCCAAAAGCATCGCCCGCGAGCGGGCTCCTGCGGGCTATCCTGGTTCGGGGACGGTGTTCAGCGCGCCCGCGACGCGCTCGCGCAGCACCGGCAGCAACTCGGCTTCGAACCACAGGTTGTGCATCACCCACGGCCGGTTGCGCGGGCTCGGATGCGGCAGCGGCAGCACGCCGCGGGCCAGGTGCGTGCGCCAGTTGCGCACGGTGTCGGTGAGCGTGGCATCGCGTGCGTCGCCGAGCATGCCGACTTGCGCGTACTGCCCGATGGCGAGCGTCAGTTGCACGCCGGTGAGCAACGAAAACAGGCGCGGATGCCAGATCGCGGCGCATGCCGGCCGCGGCGGCAGGTCGCCACTCCTGCCCTTGCCGGGATAGCAGAAATCCATCGGCACGATCGCCACGCGCTCGGCGTCATAGAACGTGTCGCGGTCGATCTGCAGCCAGTCGCGCAGGCGTTCGCCGCTGACGTCATCGAAGGGGATGCCGCTCTCCTCCACCTTGCGCCCCGGCGCCTGGCTGACAATCAGCAGGCGCGACCGCACGGAAGCCTGCAGCACCGGCCGCCGCCCCGGCGGCTGTTGCATCGCGCAGGTGTGGCCGCAGCGGATCTCCGCCAGCAGGGTATCCATGGCGTGCTGCTGCTGCATCAAGCCTGGCTTTTTCTTCGTCTTCTCCATTCCCTGTTTCCTGTTCCCCATTACCGGCCCTCAAACCACCTTGCCGGGGTTGAGGATGCCATCCGGATCGAACGCGGCCTTGAGCGAGCGCATCAACGCGATGGTCGACTCGCCCAGCGCCAGCGGCAGGTAGTCGCGCTTCACCACGCCGATGCCGTGCTCGCCCGACAGCGTGCCGCCCAGCGCGATCACCAGCGCGAACAGTTCGGGCAGTGCGGCGTAGCCACGTTCGATCTCGTCCACGTCGCGCGGCAGCAGGTTCACGTGCAGGTTGCCGTTGCCGGCGTGGCCGAAACACACCAGCGGGACCGCATGCTTGGCGGCCAGCGCCTGCGCGCCGGCGACGAGTTCGGGCAGACGGCTCACCGGCACCGCCACGTCTTCGTTGATCTTGTGCTGGGTCGCCGCGCGCTGGGCGAACGAGAGCGCCTTGCGCGCGGCCCACAGCGCGGCGTTTTCGCTGGCGTCCGCCGCGATGTCCAGCGCGATCAGGCCTTCGCCGCGCGCGGCGCGCGCCACGGCGTCCTGCGCGAAGCTGACGGTTTCCGGCGTGCCGTCGACCTCGATCAGCAGCAGCGCGCCCGCCTGCGGCACGTCCGCGTCCGGCGCGTGGTCGCGCGCCAGCTTGAGCGCCAGCGCATCCATGAATTCCAGCGCCGCGGGCGTCACCGGCTGCGCCATGATGCGCGCGACCGCCTGCGCCGCGCTGGCCGTGTCGCGATAGGTGGCGCGTAGCGAGCGCACCGCGGAGGGCCGGGGCGTGAGCTTGAGCGTGGCCTCGGTGACGAGCGCCAGCGTGCCTTCCGAGCCGATGATCAGGCGCGTGAGGTTGTAGCCGGTGGAATCCTTGGTGGTGTGCGTGCCGGCCGCGAAACCTGCGCCGGTGCCGGCCACGGCGCGCAAGCCCAGCACGTTGTCGCGGGTGGCGCCGTATTTCAGCGCGCGCGGTCCGCCTGCGTTGCAGGCGAGATTGCCGCCTATCGTGCACCACGGTGCCGAGCCCGGATCGGGCGCCCAGAAGAACCCGTGCGGGGCCAGCGCCTGCTGCAAGGCCTCGTTGGTGACGCCCGGTTCGACCACCGCGAGGCGATCGCCTGGCGCAATGCGCACGATACGATCCATGCGCTGGAAATTCGCCACCACGCCGCCGGCCAGCGGCACCGAAGCGCCGGTGGAACTGGTGCCGCCGCCGCGCGCGGTGAGCGGCACGCGATGCTCGCGACAGGCGCGAACCAGTGACTCCACCTGCGCGTGCGTGGCGGGATAGACCACGACGTCCGGCCGGTGCGCATGGCGCGAGTAGTCGCCCGCCGCGGTGCGCAGGGCGTCGTCGCCGCTGTCCAGCGCGTCGCCGGGAAAGATCGCGCGCAGGGTGTCGAACAGGGGGACGGGCAGGGCCATGCCGCGATTATCGCACCGCGCCGGACTCAACCCGCCTCGAAGGCACCACGCAACCATTGCCTTTGCAGTGCGCCGACCGGGCCGTCGTAGCTGACCACATCGAAGCGGCACGGGCGTCGCGCATGCTGCGGGTGGGCGGCCAGCCAGTGCTGCGCGGCGTGGATCAGCTTGGCCTGCTTGCTTGCGGTGACCGAGGTGGCGGCGTCGCCGTGGCTGGCGCTCTTGCGGTAGCGCACCTCGACGAAGACCACGGTGTCGCCATCGCGCATCACCAGGTCCAGTTCGCCGTGGCGGGTGGTGTAGTTGCGCGCCAGCAGCTTCAGGCCGGCGCGTTCGAGCGCGACGCAGGCGCGCTGTTCGAAGTCGTCGCCGGCCGCGCGCATCAGCCGGCGGGGTTGGCGTCGGCGCTGGAACTGGCCGGCGCCGGCGCCGCCGGCGGCGGCGAAGGTACCGAGTCGATCTGCAGGTTGCCGCTGAGCGGGCGCGCCACGCCATTCTCGAACTTCGCCCAGGTCAGCACGCGGCGGATGCGGCCGAACGGATCGGCGGCCAGCTGCCCGGTGGCGCCCGGCATGTAGCTGCCCGGATGCGCCTTCAGCCAGTCGAGGTAGGGCACCAGGCTCCACGCGTCCATGCCGAACGCGAACAGGCGCGCGGCGCCATCGCGGGCGGCGGGCAGCTTCGCCGCGATCGCCGCACGGTCGGGCAGGCCGGGCTGCGCGTCGAACAGCCAGGGCGCGTCGCAGAACTCGACGCCGTCCAGGTCGCGATTGGCTGGCGCGTCGTCGCTGCCGGCGTACACGTGCGAGGTGGCGAACACCGGCAGCTGGACCTGGGCGATGCGCAGTTGCGGCATCAGCAGCCGCGCCTGGTTGGGGCGCATGCTGATGAAGATGCCGGTATCGGCGGGGGCGGCGGGCGTCGCCGTCGCGGCGTCGGCGGTGCTTGTCGCGGCGGCCGGCGCCGGTGCCGCGCTGGCCGTGGGCAACTGCAGGTTCTTGATCGCGTCGGCGAAACTGGTGGCGCCGCTCGGCAGCACCGTCATGGCCACCACGTCGCCGCCGCGGGAGATCAGCTCGGCCTTGAATGCGCTCGCCGCGCGTTGCGCGAAGTCGTCGCCGGAGATCATCACGTAGGCGTGCAGCAGGCCGCGCTCGGCCATGTGGTCGGCGGCCTGCGCGCCCTCGGTTTCCGGCAGCAGGCCGAACTCGCTGGCGTTGCCGGCGGGCAGCTGGCGGTCGTCCGGGTGGTTCAGCGCCAGCACCGGCACCGGCAGTTGCGGCAGCGCGAACACCGCCGCGACTTCACCGCGGGTCAACGGGCCGACCACCAGCCGGGCGCCGTCGCGCACCGCCTGCTGGTAGGCCTGCACCGCGCCGTCGGCCGTGCCGTGGCTGTTGTAGCTGCGTACCGTCGGCCGCGGCGCGTGGTTGCGGCCCGCATCGAAATAGGCGGCGAAGAAACCCTGGCGGATCGGTGTGCTGGCGGCGGCGTAGTCGCCATCGGCCGGCAACAGCAGGGCGACCTGGGCCGGCACCTTGTAGCCTTCGCGCACGTTGGCGCCGGCTTCGGGCAGCAGCATGCCCACCGCTTGCTGCAATTCCGGCTGCGGCTGCGCCACGCTGACACCGAGCTGGCGCAGGGCCTCGTTGATCCACGGCAGCATGCGGTCGCCGGGCTTCATCGCGGCGGCGCGGTGTTGCAGCGGCGCGATGCCGAGCCTGGCGAGCAGATCCAGCGCCTGGCGCCGGTTCTGCGCCTGGTCGAAGCCTTGCAGTTCGGCATCCATCTGCACGCGGGTGCGCGCGGCGCCCCACAGGTCGCCGGAATCCTTCATGGCGCGGGCGCGCAGTTCCAGCAGGCGCAGCTGCAGCGAAGGCGGCACGGACACGTTCGGCTGGCTGGTCAGGCGCAGGGCGGTGCGCGCGTCGTGCTGGTCCAGCGCCAACTCCGCCCGCAGCAGGTCCAGGCGCAGCGGTTCGTCGCCGCTCAGCCGCTCGCGCCGGATCTTGTCCAGCACCGGCGCGGCCTGTTCGATGCGGCCTTCCTGGCGCCATGCCTCGGCGGCCTGCAGGCGATAACTGTCTGCGTGCGCGGACGATTGCGCGGCAAGCTGCAGCCAGGCCTGGGCGGCCTGGTCGAACTGGCCCTGCTGCGCCAGCGCGCTGGCGTGCTGCGCGGCGGCGATTTCGGCCGGCGAACGCACTGCGCCGGTCGGCACGCACGCATTCAGTGCGAGCGCGAACAGCAGGGTCGTGAGGATGACTCGCGCGAGGCGCATGAAGCGCATGGGAAATCCCTTGGTCGTCATGGTCGTCAATGCGCGATGATAGCCGATCGTTCCGCCGGCCCATGGAGTGTCCGATGTCCCGTGTTCAACCCGGCTGCCTGTGGGTGGTGGCGACGCCGATCGGGCATCGCGACGACCTGTCCGCCCGCGCCATCGAGACGCTGCGCGCGGTGGCCTTGATCGCCGCCGAAGACACTCGCCACAGTCGCCCGCTGTTGCTCCATCACGGCATCGCCACGCCGCTGGTCGCCCTGCACGACCACAACGAGCGCGAGGTGGTCGATGCGCTGGTGGCGCGCCTGCAGGGCGGCGAATCAGTGGCGCTGATTTCCGACGCCGGCACGCCGCTGATTTCCGATCCGGGTTTCCGCCTGGTGCGCGCGGCGCGCGCGGCAGGCATCCGCTGTGCGCCGATACCGGGTGCCTGCGCGGCGATTGCCGCGCTGTCCGTCGCCGGGCTGCCCAGCGACCGCTTCGTGTTCGAGGGCTTCCTGCCGGCCAAGGCCGCCGCGCGCCGCAGCCGGCTGCGGGAACTGGCCGGCGAGCCGCGCACGATCATCTTCTATGAGTCCTCGCACCGCGTCGCCGAAAGCCTGGCCGACATGCGCGACGTGTTCGGCGCCGAGCGCGAAGCCGTGCTCGCGCGCGAACTGACCAAGATGTTCGAAACCGTGCTGGGCGAGCCGCTGGCGGAGCTGGCGGCACGTGTCGCCGCCGACCCCGATCAGCAGCGAGGCGAGCATGTGATCGTGGTCGCGGGGCGCGGTGAGGAAGCCGACGCGAAACTCGCCGAAGGCAAGCGCATCTTCGCAATCCTGCGTGAGGAGTTGCCGCCGGCGAAGGCCGCGAAGCTGGCGGCGGCGATCAGCGGGGCGCCGCGGAAGCTCTTGTATGGCGAGCGGGCAATAGGCAATGGGGAATAGGGAATCGGAAAAGCGCGGCGCGCGAGCTTTGGCTTCCCCCCGTTCCCCGTTGCTATGGTCCGAAAACCATATTCCCCAGAAGGGACCACCACACGAGCAGAAAGGCGAAGAGCGACCAACCAAGCCAGTTCAATGCGGTTTTCTCCCGGCTCGGCGTCAGCTTCCTCACTTGTTGCAAAATCAACGTGATCGTGAATATCGGGATTGCAGCGTCGCCGATAAGGCGGAAAAAACCCCTATCGAGCGGTAATCCGAACGCCGACAGCCAGTCCTCGCCGCTTTGGTGAAGTTTGTACGCAGGTACAAAGATCGATATAACGAATAGAAGAATCCCCACTGTCCACCAGAATCCGGGGCGGTGACCAATCGCTGGTTTCGCAGGCTTGGTTACATTGTTCGGCTTTTGCAATGTATTTTTCATATATATCGAAGTGCCCGGAAGACTAATGGTCTGGGTACGGAGTGTGGCATTGCCTGGGGCAAAGCCATCTGGCGGTGTCTGCCTCTCCTCTATTCATTCGGTGAGCGAGGCTCGACCGAGAACACGACAAGGCCGTCGAGGTCTTTGCGGCAAGGGGCACTCTCACCTGTCTTGCGGGCACTGTCCAGCGGGAGAGCGGATGTTCCTGCCGCCATCCCCATCAGGGTACACTCCCCCGTGGAGTCGGCCGGGCAGTCGCGTCGCGCGCAAGCGCATCGAGGAAAGTCCGGGTTCCACAGGGCAGAGTGCCAGGTAACTCCTGGGCAGCGTGAGCTGACGGCCAGTGCAACAGAGAGCAGACCGCCGATGGCCTCGCAAGAGGATCAGGCAAGGGTGAAAGGGTGCGGCAAGAGCGCACCGCGTACGGGGCCAACGCCGTACGGCACGGTAAACCCCACTCGGAGCAAGACCAAATAGGGGAACGATAACGCGGCCCGCGTTGTTCCCGGGTAGGTTGCTGGAGCCAGGCGGCGACGCCTGGCCGAGAGAAATGACTGTTGCGCCGCAAGGCGTACAGAACCCGGCTTACAGGCCGACTCCACCTCATCGCGCACCCGCCGTCGTCTCGACCCTCGGGCCGGGGCGGCGGCGCGTTCGTGTGAACGGCAGTTTCTGCGTAGTACGGAACTGCCGCTTCTCAAATGCGTTCTACAGTGATCCAAAAAGTGCAATATGCAGTGACCACCACGCTAACAAAAATAGGAAGAGCGACCAGGTCAGCCAAGTCAGGACGGTTTTCTCTCGGCTTGGCGGCAGCCTCATCACTTGCACGCGGATGAACACAACCCCGATGAGCGGGACGGCGGCGTCGCCCAAGATCTGGAGAAGGTCCCGGTCAAACGCGAATCCGAAGGCTGAAAGCCAATCTTCGCCGCTACGGCGATGACGAAACGCCGCTACGCCGTTAATGATAACTAGAGTCAAAAATCCAAGCCAGAAGACCCATCGTCGCCATGTCGTCGGCTTGCTGGCATGTTGCGGGGAAACCGGATTTTTTGTCGGATAAGCCATGCAGATTTACGACCGTGCTGTTCGTGGTAGAGAATTCAGTGGCCTGGACCCGGATAAGGGGTGTGGCATTGCTCGGTATGTTTGTGCAATGTGTGCAAGCCTACTCCCCATGTGATGAATGCGCCCAGACAACCCAGAGCTGTGGGCGGGGTCTCTGCGACTGCGCACATAGCCCCTGTGGCTACATCCATTCCGCCTTGAGACAAGTTGTCCGATACCAACTCGTCACATGCGTTTTTTCGGTCGTGTTCCCAAAGGATGCAATCAATGTCGTTGGGAGCACACCCGTCGGGGCGCGGCGGTTGAGAAGTCGGCGGAGGATCTCCGAAGGCACTGCCCCACCAGAGGTTGTACGAGCCCCAATTTGACATCCCGCCAGGACCCCAGTCTGACAAGCCTCCCGACCATTCGTTGCATGAACCAGGGATGGGGAAGCAGTCGCCACCGGTTGGAGTGGCCCACAGTGAACCGTCGTCGTCGCCAAGCCCGCCCGTATCGCGTGGTGGCGGAAAGAAAAAATTCGGACTGACGTTCCTTGTTCCGCCAATCGGCTGACGAAAGTTGGCGCTAGCGCTCGCTGGTCCTGCATGCGCCATGATCGCGTCGGACTTGGCGGCGCTGATGGACTGATACAATTGATCGTACATCTGGGCAGCCGCTTGGCTATTACCATTAGTGGCTTGCAGCAGAACCTGCTCCAGTGGGAGCGTTGTCTGGTGCCCCGTAACATCCGTTAGTGTGGCGGTGCCATTCTGGAAGTCAAACGAAGCACTTAATCCATTTTTGAGCCGAATGGCGTAGGTCTTGGATACTCTTTCGGCGTGGAAGTAGTCCAGTTCGAAGCCTGCGGACGATGACTGGGTTTGGGTAGTCGCCGCGACGACGGTACCTTGGATTCCAGTCTTGCTGTGTGCGGACGATGCCGCAAATGCCGTACTACCCAAACCGATGGACGTTATCAGCAGAGTCAGCGCAATGGCTTTCGCTTTGCCCGGAACAGGCCCGGATTTCATCTTGATAGTCCTCATCTTTGATACTCCTAATTTATCCCCTGTTCAAAAACGCTATCCCCACCCAATGCGGTGTCAAGTATCGGAATCGACCAAGCATATACAAACTTAAAATGAAGCTGGTAATGCCGGCACTACGTGTAGGCGAACGCCGATCCTGTGAGAGTTCATGGCCATCTGGCGCTATCTGTTTGTCCTCTGCTCACTCAGCGAGGGGAGCTCGATCAAGTTCCTGACAGCTCGAAAGGCTGTCGATCTAATTGCCGCGAAGGCGAACCTTCCCCACCCTGTGGGCACCCTCTCCCGGCGAGTGATGGGATGTTACTGACGCTATCGCGCTACACTTCCCCACGGAGTCGGCCGGGCAGTCGCGTCGCGCGCAAGCGCATCGAGGAAAGTCCGGGCTCCACAGGGCAGAGTGCCAGGTAACTCCTGGGCAGCGTGAGCTGACGGCCAGTGCAACAGAGAGCAGACCGCCGATGGCCTCGCAAGAGGATCAGGCAAGGGTGAAAGGGTGCGGCAAGAGCGCACCGCGTACGGGGCCAACGCCGTACGGCACGGTAAACCCCACTCGGAGCAAGACCAAATAGGGGAACGATAACGCGGCCCGCGTTGTTCCCGGGTAGGTTGCTGGAGCCAGGCGGCGACGCCTGGCCGAGAGGAATGACTGTCGCGTCGCAAGACGTACAGAACCCGGCTTACAGGCCGACTCCACCTCTTCATCAGTGCACCGACGCCGCGACTGTCCTGTCGCGGCGTCGGCTGGCGCGCCGATGAACGGCGATTCATCCCCGCGCACCGCCCCGCTGGGCCAAGAGCCGGTCACCGCGGCTAAGCGAACCCATGGCTGCCGCAAAAAAATTCCCTGCTTTCAAATACCTTGTCGGTGTTCCTGAGAATATCCTGCACATACATTCAGACTTCACCTTTACTCCTTGATTCACAAGCAATTTCGGCTTGACAGTCTCACCGGGCGAGACTATCGTGGCTTTCAGTGTGAAATCGTGGGTTTTAGTGGAGTCTGCTGACCGTGTTCCAGGGCGAAACCGCCATCACCATCGACGACAAGGGCCGCCTGGCCATCCCGACCGCGTATCGGGAGCAGGTGGCGGGCGAGTGCGCCAATCGTCTGGTGGTCACCTACAACCCGTTCGAACCGGGTTGCCTGTGGCTGTTTCCGCATGACGAGTGGGAGAAGGTGCGCGATCAGGTGAACCAACTGCCCAAGGTCAAGGCGGCCCATCGCGACATGCAGATGAAGCTGGTCGGCGCCGCCGCCGTGGTCGAGCCCGACAGTGCCGCGCGCATCCTGCTGCCGGCCAGCCAGCGGGCCACCACAGGCATCGAGAAGAAGGCGGTGCTGCTCGGCATGGGCAACAAATTCGAACTGTGGAGCGAGCAGGCGCACCTGGCCAAGATCCGCCAGAGCATCGGCGAAGACGAGATCACCAGCGAAATGGCAGAGCTGCGCCTGTAATCCACAGGCGCGGGCGTGGCGGAATCATGCGGGATGGGACGGGAGTGCGCTCGGTGCAATTGCAGCATGTCCCGGTGATGCTGGGCGAGGCGGTGGAGGGATTGTCCGTGCAGGCAGACGGGCGCTATCTGGACGGCACGTTCGGGCGCGGTGGTCATGCGCGCGCGGTGCTGTCGCGCCTGGGTCCGGCCGGCCGGCTCTTGTTGATGGATCGCGATCCGGCCGCGATCGCCGCTGCGCGGGCCGAGTTTGCCGCCGACGCACGGGTGGCGATCCGCCACGCCAACTTCTCCAGCCTGGCCGAATGGGACGAGACCGCTGCCGGGCTCGACGGCGTGCTGCTCGACCTGGGCGTCTCGTCGCCGCAACTGGACGAGGCCGCGCGCGGCTTCAGCTTCATGGCCGATGCGCCGCTGGACATGCGCATGGACACCACGCAGGGCGAGAGCGCCGCCGATTTCCTCGCTCACGCCAGCGAGCGCGAGATCGCCGACGTGCTGTGGAATTACGGCGAGGAGCGCCACAGCCGGCGCATCGCCCGCGCCATCGTGGCCGATCGCGACGCCACCCCGTTCACCCGCACCGGCCAGCTGGCCGCGCTGATCGAGCGCGTGGTGGGCCGGCGCGAGCCGGGCAAGCATCCGGCCACGCGCAGCTTCCAGGCGCTGCGCATTCGCGTGAACGGCGAGCTGGACGCCTTGCGGCAGGGTCTGGACGCCGCGCTGGAACGGCTCAAGCCGGGCGGGCGGCTGTCGGTGATCAGTTTCCACTCGCTGGAGGATCGCGCGGTGAAGCTGTTCATCCGCGACCACTCCGGACGCGTGCAGAACAGTCGTCGCGGACCGCCAGTGCAGGGGGCGCCGGCGCAGTTGGTGGCAATCGGCAAGGCGCAATTCCCGTCCGAGGCCGAGCTGGCCGCCAATCCGCGGTCACGCTCGGCGGTGCTGCGCGTGGCCGAGAAGCTGCCGCGGGAGGTCGCCGCGTGAAGCTGATCAGCACCGTGATCTGCGCACTCCTGCTGGTGGCCGCGGTGGCCAGCGCGCTGGGCGTGGTGTGGACGCGCCACGAAAGCCGCGTGCTGTTCGTGCAACTGACCCAGCTGCAGAACCAGCGCGACGACCTCAACATCGAATACGGCCGCCTGGAACTGGAGCAGGCCACCTACGCCGAGCCGCGTCGCATCGACGACGAGGCACGGCAGAAGCTGGGCATGGTCGATCCGCGCCCGCAAGACATCCGGTTGCTGCGCTGATGGACATGCGCAAACACGCCAAGCCAGCCGCACGCGGTCGCCGCCAGGCGAGCGGCCCCAGCGCGCGCCGGCGCATGTATCTGGTCGCCGGCCTGCTCGGGCTTACCGCCACCGGCCTGGTCGCGCGAGCGTTCGACCTGCAGGTGGTACGCAAGCAGTTCTACCAGCGCCAGGGCGACGCGCGCTTCCTGCGCGAGATGCCGATCCCGGTCTCGCGCGGCACCATCTTCGACCGCAATGGCGAGCCGCTGGCGGTGTCGACGCCGGTGACCTCGATCTGGGCCAATCCCTCCGAGGTGCTGGACAACGACCAGCGCATCCCGGATCTGGCGCGCGCGCTGGGCGTGAATGCGGACGAGCTGAAGAGCCGCCTGGCCCAGCGCTCGGACCGCGAGTTCGTCTATCTGCGTCGCCAGATGTCGCCCGAAGCCGCGCAGGCGGTACTGGACCTGGGCATCCCCGGCATCAACGGCCAGCGCGAGTTCAAGCGCTTCTACCCATCCGGCGGGGTCACCGCGCACGTGCTGGGTTTCACCAATATCGACGACCACGGCCAAGAGGGGCTGGAGCTGGCCTACGACGACTGGCTCTCGGGCAAGCCCGGCGCCAAGCGGGTGATCCGTGACCGCATGGGCCACGTGGTGGAAGACGTCGAGCAGGTGCGCGCACCCAAGCCGGGACGCAACCTCACCCTCAGCATCGACCGGCGCATCCAGTTCCTGGCCTACAGCGAACTGAAGAGCACCGTGGACAAGTTCCAGGCCGATTCGGCCTCGATGGTGATCCTCGACGTGCATACCGGGGAGGTGTTGGCGATGGTCAACCTGCCCACCTACAACCCCAACGCGCTCGACTCCAGCCGCGCCGGCCAGCGCCGCAACCGCGCGATGACCGACGTGCTCGAACCGGGCTCGACGATCAAGCCGATCCTGATGGCCGCGGCGCTGTCCAGCGGCAAGTTCACCCCCACCAGCCCGATCATCGACACCACCGGCGGACACTGGTTTTTCCAGGGCCACGACATCCACGACACGCACAACTACGGCCTGCTGACGCCGACCGGCGTGATCACCAAGTCCAGCAACGTGGGCGCGGCGCACATCGCGATGGATCTGGACACCACGCTGATGTACGACACCTACCGCGCCTTCGGTTTCGGCAACAGCACCAACAGCGGCTTCCCCGGCGAAGCCTCCGGCTACCTGCGCATCGGCGCCGACTGGCGGCCGCTGGAAAAGGCCATCCTCGGCTACGGCTACGGCCTCAACGTCACCGTGCTGCAGCTGGCCAACGCCTACGCCACCATCGCCGACAACGGCCTGATGCATGGCCCGAGCTTCATCAAGGACGCGGAGACGCCCTCGCGCCAGATCATCTCGCCCGAGGTGGCGCACGAGCTGATCGGGATGATGGAGACCGTGACCGGCCCCGGCAGCACCGCGCCGCAGGCGCGCATCGCCAATTACGCGGTCGCCGGCAAGACCGGCACCGCGCACAAGGCCAACGCCGGCGGCTACGACAAGCACAGCTACACCGCGGCATTCGCCGGCATCGTGCCGGCCACCAACCCGCGCCTGGTCGGCGTGGTGGTGGTCGACAACCCGAGCAAGGGCAGCTACTACGGCGGCATGGTCTCCGCGCCGGTGTTCTCGCGCGTGATGAGCGGTGCGCTGCGCCTGCTCGACGTGCCGCCGGACAACATCGGCCGCTGGTACGTCGGCGGCCCGCTGCAGGGCGCCGGCGGCCTCGCGGGCAGCAAGCCGCCGGTCGAAGCGCCGATCGACGACGCGCCGATCGACGAGGGCACGCCATGAGCACCGGCCACCTCGATCAGCTGCTGCTGGGGATCGCCGATGCGCAGCTGGCGGCAAACCCGGCGGCGGCGCGCATGGTGGTGTCCGGCATGACCCTGGACTCGCGCCAGGTGCGCCGCGGCGATGCGTTCTTCGCGCTGCGCGGCGGCCGCGCGCACGGCATCGCGTTCGCCGCCAACGCGGTGCAGCGTGGTGCCCGCGTGGTGCTGGCCGAAGCCCCGGCCGAGGATGTCGCGGCGCTCGACGTGCCGGTGCTGTGGATCGACGACCTGCATGCGCAGGTGGGCGAGATCGCCGCGCGCTTCCACGACCGGCCCAGCGAGTCGATGCGCGTGGTCGGCGTCACCGGCACCAACGGCAAGACCTCGTGCGTGCAGTTGCTGGCGCAGGCCTGGACGGCGCTCGGCCACCGCGCCGCGACCATCGGCACGCTGGGCGCCGGCGTGCATGGCCAGTTGCTCGAAGGCGAGCGCACCACGCCCGACGCGATCAGCGTGCAGGCGCTGCTGGCGCGCTTCCGCGATGCCGGCGTCAGCCACGTGGCGATGGAAGTGTCCTCGCACGCGCTGGTGCAGGGGCGCGTGGCCGGGGTGGAATTCGAGGCGGCGGCCTTCACCAATCTCACCCGCGACCACCTCGACTATCACGGCTCGATGGAAGCCTACGGCGCGGCCAAGGCCATGCTGTTCGCGATGCCGGGCCTGCGCGTGGCAGCACTCAACAGCGACGACGGCTTCGGCCGCGAACTGGCCGGCACGCTGCCCGACAACCTGCGCGTGCTGCGCTTCAGCGCGGCCGGCGAGAGCGCGGCGGATGTCGCCGCCGAAGACGTGGTGACTTCGGCCAGCGGGCTCAGCTTTCAATTGCGCACGCCGTGGGGCAGCCGCGCACTGCACAGCCACCTGCTCGGCCGCTTCAACGTCGCCAACCTGCTCGCCGTGATCGCCTGCCTCGGCGCACTGGGCGAACCGTTCGAACGCATCGTGCAGGTGGCCGGGCAGTTGCAGCCGGTCAACGGCCGGATGAACCGGCTGGGCGGATGGCACGGCCTGCCGCTGGTGGTAGTCGACTATGCGCACACGCCTGATGCGCTGGAGCAGGCGCTGACCGCCCTGCGCGCGCATTGCGCGGGCAAGCTGATCTGCGTGTTCGGTTGCGGCGGCGAACGCGACACCGGCAAGCGCCCGCTGATGGGCGCGATCGCGGCGCGGCTGGCGGACATCGCCATCGTCACCGACGACAACCCGCGTGGCGAGGACGGCGACGCGATCGTGGCGCAAATCGTGGCCGGCATGGCCGACGCAAAGGCGATGGCGGTCCAGCGCGATCGCGCGGTGGCGATTGCCGACGCGCTGGAGCTGGCCCGCGCCGGCGACGTGGTGCTGATTGCCGGCAAGGGCCACGAAACCTACCAGGACGGCGCCACCGGCAAGCATCCGTTCGACGATCTGGCAGTGGCGCGCACCGCGCTGGACCGGCTGGGCCGGGAGTCGCACGCATGATGCGGCTGGGCGCCATCGCGATGTGGCTGCACGGTCGCCTGCTCGACGGCGACGCGACGTTGGAGCAGGCCGAGATCACCGGCGTGGCGATCGACACGCGCAAGCTGCGCCCGGGCGAACTGTTCGCGGCGATCAAGGGCGAGCACGTGGACGGCCACGACTACCTGGACGAAGCGCTGGCCCGCGGCGCGGTGGCGGCGCTGGTGACGCATCCGGTCGACAGCGCGCTGCCGCAGCTGCGCGTCGACGACGTCGAGGTGGCGCTGGGCGACCTGGCCAGCGCGGTGCGCGCGCAACGCGACGTGCGCGTGGTCGGCATCACCGGTTCCAACGGCAAGACCACAGTGAAGACCCTGGTCGCCTCGATCCTGTCGCGCCATGGCCGCACGCACGTCAGCAGCGGCAACTACAACAACGAGCTGGGCCTGCCGCTGAGCCTGCTGGCAATGCCGCGCGACACCGAATACGCGGTGTTCGAGATGGGCGCGGGCAAGCCCGGCGACATCGCCTATCTCGCTGCCATCGCACGGCCAGATATCGGCCTCGTCACGCTCATCGCGCCGGCCCATCTTGAACGCATGGGCAGCATCGAGGGCGTGGCCGAAACCAAGGGCGCGCTGTACCAGGCCTTGCCGGCCGACGGCATTGCCATCATCAACGCGGACGACAGCTTTGCCAGCTTCTTCGGCGGGCTCGCCGGTGCGCGCAAGACGCTGCGTTTCGGCCTGGAGCAACCGGCCGACGTGCGCGCCGGTGCGATCGAACTGCGCGCCGACGGTTCGCGCTTCATGCTGCACACGCCGGCGGGCGAGGCCGAGGTGACCTTGCCGCTGCCCGGTCGCCACAACGTGGCCAACGCACTGGCCGCCACTGCGGTGGCGCTGGCGTTGCAGGTGCCGCTGGAAACCATCGTTGCCGGGCTGGAGCAGGTTTCCGGCGTGGCCGGTCGCCTGCGCCGCCTGGTTGCCGTCGGCGGCTGGACGGTCATCGACGACAGCTACAACGCCAACCCCGGTTCCATGGCGGCTGCCATCGACACGCTGCTGCTGGCCGGCGGCGAGCGCTGGCTGGTGCTGGGCGACATGGCCGAGCTGGGCGCGGACGCGCGTGCGCTGCATGCGGGCATCGGCGAGCGGGCGCGCGAGCGCGGCGTCGATCGCCTGTTCGCGGTCGGCCCGCTGGGCGCGGCCACGGTGGAGGCGTTCGGCGCCGGCGGCGAGCATTTTTCCGACAAGCCGGCCCTGATCGACGCGCTGCGCGCGCAGCTGCATGCGGGCGTCACCTGCCTGGTCAAGGGTTCGCGTTCGGCCGGCATGGAACAGGTGGTGGCCGCGCTCATTGCCGCGCCCGCCCACGGAGGTGCGAACGATGCTGCTTGAGCTGGCCGACTGGATGGCGCGGCATTTCACCGCCCTGCATCTGTTCCAGTACATCACCTTCCGCGCCATCATGGCTGCGCTCACCGCGCTGTCGCTGTCGCTGCTGTGCGGGCCGTGGCTGATCAACCGCCTGGCCGCGCTGAAGGCCGGCCAGGTGGTGCGCAGCGACGGTCCGCAGACGCACCTGGTCAAGGCCGGCACGCCGACCATGGGCGGCGTGATGATCCTGCTCTCGGTCACCGTGGCCACCCTGCTGTGGGCCGACGTGCACAACCGTTACGTATGGGTGGTGCTCGGCGTGCTGCTGAGCTTCGGCGCGATCGGTTTCTACGACGACTACCGCAAGCTGGTGCTGAAGGACAGCCGCGGTCTGGCCAGCCGCTGGAAATATTTCTGGCAGTCGGTGTTCGGGCTCGGCGCGGCGCTGTTCCTGTTCTACACCGCGCCGCACGCCGTGCATGGCGCCACTGTGGCGGAGACCGCGCTGTACGTGCCGCTGTTCAAGCACGTGGTGGTGCCGCTGGGGCTGTTCTTCGTGGTGATCACCTACTTCATGATCGTGGGCTTCTCCAACGCGGTGAACCTCACCGACGGGCTGGATGGGCTGGCGATCATGCCGACGGTGCTGGTCTCTGGCGCGCTGGGCGTGTTCGCCTACGTGGCCGGCAACCGGGTGTTCTCCGAGTACCTCGGCGTGCCGGCGATTCCCGGCGCGGGCGAGCTGGCGATCGTCACCGGCGCGCTGGCCGGAGCGGGGCTGGGCTTCCTGTGGTTCAACACCTATCCGGCGCAGGTGTTCATGGGCGACGTGGGCGCGCTGGCGATCGGTGCGGCACTGGGTTGCATCGCGGTGATCGTGCGTCAGGAGATCGTGCTGCTGGTGATGGGCGGCGTATTCGTGATGGAAACCGCCTCGGTGATGATCCAGGTGGCCAGCTTCAGGCTCACCGGCAAGCGGGTGTTCCGCATGGCGCCGGTGCACCACCACTTCGAACTGAAGGGCTGGCCCGAGCCGCGCGTGATCGTGCGCTTCTGGATCATCTCCGTCGTCCTCGTGCTGGTCGGTCTTGCCACGTTGAAGGTGCGCTGATGAGAGCCGGGAATAGGGAATCGGGAATAGGGAATGGGAAAGAGCGCGCAGTGCGTCGCGACCGTGCGCCCGCATGCTCTTCCCATTCCCTATTCCCTATTTCCTATTCCCTCGCAGCGGAGCAAGCAAATGTTTGACGCCGCCTCCCAGGCTCGTCGTCGCCATGGCCCGCGGGGGCATTTCGACCCGTGGCTGCTGGTTGCGCTGGTGGGGCTGGCCAGCATCGGGGTGGTGATGGTGGCGTCCAGTTCGATCGCGGTGGCGGACAGCCAGGAGCTGGGTGCGTTCTATTTCCTGCGCCGGCACCTGGTGTTCCTCGGGATCGGCATGGTCGCGGCCGGGTTGGCCATGCGCACGGAGCTGCGGCTGCTGGAGAAGTACGCGTTTCCGCTGCTGGCCCTGGCGTTCCTGCTGCTGCTGGCGGTGTTCGTGCCGCACCTGGGCATGCGCATCAACGGCGCGCGGCGCTGGCTCAACCTGCTGGTGACCACGTTCCAGCCGGTGGAGGCGGTGAAGCTGATCCTGGTGATCTACATCGCCAGCTATCTGGTACGCCACCGCGACAGCGTGGAGAACCGTTTCCTCGGCCTGATCAAGCCGATCGCCGTGGCCGGCATCATCGTGCTGCTGCTGCTGGTGCAGCCGGATTTCGGCTCGGCCACGCTGGTGATCGCGGTGACCATCGCGATGGTCTGGCTGGGCGGGGCGCGGCCGATCTTCCTGTTCCTGATGGGCTTGCCGCTGATGCCGCTGCTGTACATCGCGGCGACCGGCGAGAGCTACCGCATGAAGCGGCTGACCTCGTTCCTCGACCCATGGAAGGACCCGTTCAACGACGGCTTCCAGCTGACCCAGTCGCTGATGGCGATCGGCCGCGGCGAGTGGGACGGCGTGGGCCTGGGGTCCAGCGTGCTGAAACTCTCCTACCTGCCCGAGGCGCACACCGATTTCATCTTCGCGGTGATCGGCGAGGAGCTGGGGCTGGCCGGCGTGGTGCTGGTGATCGGCCTGTTCGCGCTGGCCGTGTGGCGCGGCCTGCAGGTGGGCCTGAAGGGTGTCGACGTGGGCCAGCGCTTCGCCGGCTACGTGGCGTTCGGCGTGTCGCTGATGCTGGCGATGCAGGCGATCGTGTCGGTGGGCGTGAACCTCGGCGCCTTGCCGACCAAGGGCCTGACCCTGCCACTGATCAGCTACGGCGGCTCCTCGATGGTGCTCACCTGTGCCATGGCCGGCGTGCTGCTGCGCGCCACCTTCGAGATCAATCGCGCGCTGGACGCCCGCCAGATGGCCACGCGCATGCCGGCAGCCGTGACCGTGGCCGACGCGAATGCCGCGGTGACGCCGCGCGAGGCGGAGGCCGCATGAACGCCGCGACGCGGGAATCGGGAATGGGCGAAGACCGGCGCGGGGCGCGGCCTGCTTTTGCCGATCCGCGACCGGTGCTCATCATGGCCGGCGGCACCGGTGGACACATCTTCCCGGGACTGGCGGTGGCCGAATGCCTGCGCGGGCAAGGTGTGCCGGTGGCGTGGCTGGGGGCGGTCGGCGGGATGGAGACGCGGGTGGTGCCGGCGCACGGGATCGAGTTGCACACGGTGGCGGTGGGCGGTTTGCGCGGAAAAGGCTGGAAGACCCGCCTGCTGGCGCCGCTGATGCTGCTGCGTGCGCTTCTTGCCTCGCTGGCGTTGCTGCGGCGGCTGCGTCCGCGCAGCGTGCTGTCGATGGGTGGCTACGTGGCCGGCCCCGGCGGTCTCGCCGCGTGGCTGCTGCGGCGGCCGCTGCTGGTGCATGAACAGAATCGCGTGGCCGGTTTCACCAACCGCAAGCTGGCCGCATTGGCGCGCCGCGTGCTGGCCGGCTTCGACGGCGTGCTGCCGCAGGCGCAGTGGGTCGGCAATCCGGTACGTGCGGTGATCGGCGCGCTGCCGCCGCCGGCGCAACGCATGGCCGATCGCCCGGGTGCGCCACGTCTGCTGGTGCTGGGCGGCAGCCTTGGGGCGCGTGCGCTGAATCTCGCGGTGCCGCAGGCGCTGGCCCGACTCGAACCCGGGCAGCGTCCCGAGGTGTTGCACCAGTGCGGCAGTCGTGGCCTCGACGAGGCACGCGCGGCGTATGCGCAGGCCGGCGTGGAAGCGCGCGTGGTGGCCTTCATCGACGACATGGCCGATGCCTACGGCTGGGCGGACCTGGCGGTCTGCCGTGCTGGCGCGCTGACCCTGGCCGAACTTTCCGCCGCCGGGCTCGGCGCCTTGCTGGTGCCGTTTCCGTACGCGGTGGACGACCACCAGACGCGCAACGCGGAGGTGCTTGCGGCGGTCGGCGCCGCCGAGATCATGCAGGAGAATGCACTGGACAACCAACAACTGGCGCAGCGGTTGGCTGCGCTGCTCGGCGATCGAACCGCCCTGCTGGCCATGGCCGAAGCGGCACGCACGCTGGCCAAGCCCGACGCGGCGCAGGTGATCGCGCGCGCCTGCACGGAGGTGGCTGCATGAGCCGGCTCTCCGCCCAGCAGGACCCGATGAGCACGTTTCGCCGGGTGCATTTCATCGGCATCGGCGGCGTGGGCATGAGCGGCATCGCCGAGGTGCTGCACAACCTGGGCTACGCGGTGTCCGGTTCCGACCGTGCCGGCTCACCCACGGTGCAGCGGCTGCAGCGGCTGGGCCTCACCGTGCACGTGGGCCACGCCGCGGAGAACGTCGCCGGCGCCGACGTGGTGGTCACCTCCAGCGCGATCAAGCCGGACAACCCGGAGCTGGCTGCTGCTCTCGCGGCGCGCATCCCGGTGATCCCGCGTGCGGAAATGCTGGGCGAGCTGATGCGTTTTCGCCGCGGCATCGCGATCGCCGGCACGCACGGCAAGACCACCACCACCAGCCTCACCGCCAGCGTCCTGGCCGAGGCCGGTTACGACCCGACCTTCGTGATCGGCGGCCAGCTCAATGCGGCCGGCGCCAACGCGCGGCTCGGCACCGGCCAGTACCTGGTGGCCGAAGCGGACGAGTCGGACGGCTCGTTCCTGCTGCTGTCGCCGGTGATCGCCGCGATCACCAACATCGACGCCGACCACCTGGAGAACTATCACGGCGACTTCGCCGAGGTGAAGAAGGCGTTCGCCGATTTCCTGCACCGGCTGCCGTTCTACGGCCTGGCGGTGCTGTGCGTGGACGACCCGGAAGTGGCCGCGCTGGCCAAGGCCACCAATCGCCGGGTGATCCGTTACGGCATCGACAGCGCGGACGCCGACGTGCGCGCGCTGAACCTGCGCCAGCAGGGTTTCGAGATGCATTTCGAACTGCAGTTGCCCGATGGCGCGGCGGCCGTGCCGGTCACGCTGAACCTGCCCGGGCGGCACAACGTGCTCAACGCGCTGGCCGCCGCCACGATCGGCTGGCAGCTCGGTGTCGAGGTGGCGGCGATCGCCGCCGCACTGAAGGGTTTCCAGGGCGTGGGCCGGCGCTTCCATCGGCGCGGCGAGCTCGCCATCGATGGCGGCCGCGTGCTGCTGGTCGACGACTACGGCCACCACCCGCGCGAGATTGCGGCGGTGTTCGCGGCGGTGCGCGGCGGCTGGCCGGAGCGGCGCCTGGTAGTGGCCTTCCAGCCGCACCGCTACAGCCGCACGCGCGACCTGCTGGACGATTTTGCCAACGTGCTGGCCGACGCCGACGTGCTGGTGCTGACCGATGTGTACCCGGCCGGCGAGGCGCCGATCGCCGGCGCCGACGGCCGCGCGCTGGCGCGTGCCGTGCGTGCGCGCGGCAAGGTCGACCCGGTGCTGGTCGAGCATCCGCGCGAGTTCCGCACCAGCCTGCCCAGCCTGCTGCACGACGGCGACCTGTTGCTGCTGCTCGGCGCCGGCGACATCGGCGCGGCGGCGGTCGAGCTGGCGAACGCCGGCCAACTCAAGACGAAGGGGGCCGCATGATGGCCGCAATCACGAATCCGGGCACCTCCCGCATCACCGATCCCGCGCAGTTCGGCCGTGTGGCGGTGGTCATGGGCGGCAGCTCGGCCGAGCGCGAGGTGTCGCTGGATTCCGGCCGCAACGTGCTGGTCGCACTGCGCGCGCGCGGCGTCGACGCGCATGCGATCGACGGTATCCCGGCCCTGCTCGACGCGCTGCGCGCGGGCCACTTCGCGCGTGTGTTCAACATCCTGCACGGCCAGCACGGCGGTGGCGAGGATGGCGTGCTGCAAGGTGCGCTGGAATCGCTGCACGTGCCGTACACCGGTTCGGGCGTGCTCGGCTCGGCGTTGTCGATGGACAAGACCCGCTCCAAGCGCGTGTGGCAATCGCTGGGCCTGTCCACGCCGACCTTCGCCGCGCTGCCGCGTGGCGCGGACGTGCTCGCCGCGGCGCGGCGGATCGGCTATCCGCTGATCGTCAAGCCCGCATGCGAAGGCTCCAGCGTCGGCGTGACCCGGGTGTTCGCCGAGCAGGACCTGGCCGCGGCGGTCGAATTGGCCGAGCGCTATCCGGGCGATCTGCTGATGGAAACCCTGATCGAGGGCGACGAACTCACCGTCGCCATTCTCGGCCGCCAGGTGCTGCCGAGCATCCATATCGTGCCCAAGGGAGCGTTCTACGACTACAACGCCAAGTACGTGGCCGAGGACACCCAGTACATCTGCCCCGGTGCCGAAGGTGCCGCGGCGGACGAACTGGCGGTGCTGTCGCTGGCTGCGTTCGACGCGCTGGGTTGCGCCGGCTGGGGCCGCGTCGACGTGATGCGCGACCGCAACGGCCGTCCCTGGCTGCTGGAGGTCAACACCGCCCCCGGCATGACCTCGCACTCGCTGGTGCCCAAGGCTGCCGCCGCCGCCGGCATCGACTACCAGGAACTGTGCTGGCGTGTGCTGGAGACGAGCTTCGCTCGGGATTCGGGTTTGGGGATTCGGGATTCCGCAAACGCCGGTTCTGCCCATGCCCGCGGCTCCGAGGGGGGCGCCCCATGAAAGGCCCCATCCGCCTCGCTGCCTGGTGCCTGGCCATCGCGCTCGTCGCGTTGCCGGTCGTCGGGCTGCTGCGCGGGTGGTTTGCCGCCGATCGCTGGCCGGTGACCCAGCTGACCGTGCAGGCGGAGTTCAAGCACGTCACTGCTGCCGAGATCCGCACGGCGGTGCTGCCGCGACTGGGCAAGGGTTTCTTCGCGCTGGATCTCGATGCGGTGCAGAAGGCTGTCGCCGCGTTGCCGTGGGTGGAGTCGGTGGAGGCGCGCAAGCGCTGGCCCGATACCTTGCAACTGCGCATCTACGAGCGCCAGCCGTTCGCGCGCTGGAATGACAGGCAGCTGATCAGCCGCCAGGGCCGCGTGTTCGACGCCCCCGGCGTAGATCAGCTGACCGCCTTGCCCGGCCTGAGTGGTCCGGATGCGCGGCTGGCCGAGGTGGTGAGCTTCTACGCCGATGTCAGCAAGGCGTTTGCCGGCACCCACCTGCGCATCAATGGCGTGGCGCTGACCGAACGCGGCAGCTGGAGTGTCACCACCGGCAGCGGCGCGCGCATCGTGATCGGCGACCGCGAGCAGGCCGGCCGCCGGCTGCATCGTTTCCTCGACGTCTACCCGCAGCTGATCGCCGGCCATGCCGACGGCTTCGTTTACGCCGATCTTCGCTACACCAACGGCTTTGCCGTGCGCTGGCCCGACGCGGCCGGCGCCCCGGCTGGAGGTTCACCCCGCTCATGACTGTCTCGCCATGAAAACGCGCAATGAAAAGCAGCTGGTCGTCGGCCTGGACATCGGCACCTCCAAGGTGGTGGCGATCGTCGGCGAGTACGAACCGGGCGAGCCGATCACCGTGATCGGCATCGGCACCCACGTTTCGCGCGGCATGAAGCGTGGCTCGGTGGTCGACATCGAATCGACCGTGCACTCGATCCAGCGCGCGGTGGAGGAGGCCGAGCTGATGGCCGGTTGCGACATCCGCTCGGTCTACGCCTCGATCTCCGGCAGCCACCTGGAAACGCGCAACTCGCACGGCAACGCGGCGATCCGCGAGCGCGAGGTCACCGCCGCTGACCTGGAACAGGTGCTGGAGGCCGCCAGCGCGGTGGCGATCCCGGCCGACCGCAAGGTGCTCTACAAGGAGTCGCAGGAATACCGCATCGACGGCCAGGACGGCATCCGCCGCCCGGTCGGCATGAGCGGCGTGCGGCTGGAGGCCAACGTGCACCTGGTCACAGGCGCTGCCGCCGCGGTGCAGAACATCTCCAAGTGCATCCAGCGCTGCGGACTCACCGTCGATGAGCTGGTTCCTTCCGCGCTGGCCAGCGCCAAGGCGGTGCTGACCGACGACGAGCGCGAGCTCGGCGTGTGCCTGGTCGACATCGGCGCGGGCACCACCGACATCGCGATCTACACCCAGGGCTCGATTCGCCACACCGCGTCGCTGCCGGTCGGCGGCGACCAGGTCACCAGCGACATCGCCTACGGCGTGCACACGCCCACCGCGCACGCGGAGGAGATCAAGATCAAGTACGCCTGCGCGCTGACCGGGCTGGCGCACGCGGAGGAAACCATCCAGGTGCCCAGCGTCGGCGACCGCCCGCCGCGCCGGCTGGCGCGGCAGTCGCTGGCGCAGAGCGTGCAGGCGCGCTACGAGGAAATCTTCGAGATGGTGCAGGACCAGTTGCGCCGCTCCGGCTACGAGAGCCTGGTCGCCGCCGGCGTGGTGCTTACCGGCGGCGCCTCGAAGATGGAAGGTGCGCTGGAGCTGGCCGAGGAGATCTTCCACAAGATGGTGCGCATCGGCCTGCCGCAGCAAGTCGAGGGTCTCGGCGAGGTGGTTTCCAGTCCGTTGCATGCCACTGGCGTAGGTCTGCTGCTGCATGGCGCGCGCGCCGGCGGCGCGCGGGTCGGCGGACCGGTGGGCAGCAGCATGGGCGGGATGGTCGACAAGCTGCGCGGCTGGCTCACGCGGAATTTCTAGCAATGCGGTTTCGGGCGGCGCAGGAGCTGCCGCCCCGGGTGGAAGGAAATCCACCCACCACCACGGGCCGACAGGAGTCGCTCCCCGCGGTTAAAACGACAACAACTCTACGGAGGACGGGAAATGTTTGAACTGATCGATAAACTTGCACCCAATGCAGTCATCAAGGTGATCGGCGTGGGCGGCGGCGGTGGCAATGCCGTGGCGCACATGCTCAACGCCAACATCGAAGGCGTCGAGTTCGTCGTCGCCAATACCGATGCCCAGGCGATGACCAACTGCGGCTCGCGCACCCACCTGCAACTCGGCGGCAACGTGACCAAGGGTCTCGGCGCCGGCGCGAATCCCGAGGTCGGCCGGCAGGCCGCGCTGGAGGATCGCGAACGGATCGAGGCGATGCTCGAAGGCGCCGACATGGTGTTCATCACCGCCGGCATGGGCGGCGGCACCGGCACCGGCGCGGCGCCGGTGGTGGCGCAGCTGGCCAAGGAGAAGGGCATCCTGACGGTCGCGGTCGTCACCAAGCCGTTCCCGTTCGAGGGCCGCCGGCGCATGCAGGTCGCCCTGAAGGGCATCGAGGACCTGTCGCAGCACGTCGACTCGCTGATCACCGTGCCGAACGAGAAGCTGCTCAGCGTGCTCGGCCGCGAGGTCACCCTGCTCAACGCGTTCAAGGCCGCCAACGACGTGCTGCAGGGCGCCGTGCAGGGCATCGCCGACCTGATCACCGCCCCTGGCCTGATCAACGTCGACTTCGCCGACGTGCGCACCGTGATGTCGGAGATGGGCCTGGCCATGATGGGCTCGGGCACCGCCCGCGGTGACGATCGCGCCCAGGCGGCGGCCGAGGCGGCGATCAAGAACCCGCTGCTGGAGGACGTCAACCTGAACGGCGCCTGCGGCATCCTGGTCAACGTCACTGCCGGTCCGAACCTCACCATGCGCGAGTTCGACGAGATCGGCCGCATCATCCACGACTTCGCCAGCGAAGACGCCACCGTGGTGATCGGCACCTCGCTGGACCCGGACATGAAGGACGACGTGCGCGTGACCGTGGTGGCCACCGGCCTCAACCGCGCCAATGCCTCGCGCAGCCAGCCGCCGATCCGCATGGTCGAAACCCAGCAGATGCAGATGCGTCCGCGCCCGGTGGTGCTGCGTACCGGCACCGGCAACGAGGTGGTGGACTATGCCCAGCCGGAGGTGCAGGGTCGGACCGAGTCCAGCGCAGCGGCCAAGCATGGCGATGCCGGCCTCGATTACCTGGACATTCCGGCATTCCTGCGCCGGCAGGCTGATTGAGGAGCATTGCGGAGCATGTCGATGCGTTGAACGATCGCCCGCCGGGTCGGTCAGTCACTCCATTGCCTCACGAATGGCTGCCTTGCGGCAGGCCGTTTGCAAGGTCCGCGATGGCGCGACGATGGCTGCGGCGACGGCGGTTGGTTGGCACCCGATGCCGTGCGCCGGGATGGGCGCGCGGGGCAGGGCCGCGGATTTGTCGCCGCGGTGCCGAAGCGATGTCCCGGGCCGGATTCCCGTCCCAGGCCCGGGCTTCGCTCCTTATCTTTCGGCGCTGGCGGGCGCCAAATGTGCGCCAGTTCCCAAGGATGAAAGAAAGATGAAGGCTTAACCAGACTGTACGGTGCGGTTTGCTTTTATCCCAGGTTAAAACTGTGTTAGCATCCGCTCCTGATTGGCTGCTGCCTCCACGGGTCCCAACAATAATGATCAAGCAGCGTACGCTTAAAAACATCATCCGGGCGACCGGTGTCGGCTTGCACACGGGCGACAAGGTCTACATGACCTTGCGTCCCGCCGCGCCGAACACGGGCATCGTTTTCCGTCGGACGGATCTCGATCCGCCGGTGGACATCCGCGCACGCCAGGACAACGTCGGCGACACACGCCTTTCCACCACGCTCATGAATGGTGAAGTGCGCGTGGCCACCGTCGAACACCTGTTGTCGGCGATGGCCGGGCTCGGCATCGACAACGCCTACGTCGACCTGTCGGCGCCGGAAGTGCCGATCATGGATGGCAGTGCGGGACCGTTCGTGTTCCTGCTGCAGTCCGCCGGCATCGAGGAGCAGCCGGTGGCCAAGCGCTTCATCCGCATCAAGAAGCCGATCAAGGTGCAGGAAGGCGACAAGTGGGCCAGCTTCGAGCCGTTCGAAGGCTTCAAGGTGGGCTTCTCGATCGACTTCAACCACCCGATCATCTCCAAGCGCACCTCGCGCGCCGAGATCGACTTCTCCACCACCTCCTTCGTCAAGGAAGTCAGCCGCGCGCGCACCTTCGGTTTCATGCGTGACATCGAGATGCTGCGCGAGCACAACCTGGCGCTGGGCGGCTCGATGGACAACGCCGTGGTGCTCGACGACTACCGCGTGCTCAACGAGGACGGCCTGCGTTACGAGGACGAGTTCGTCAAGCACAAGATCCTGGACGCCATCGGCGACCTGTACCTGCTCGGCCACAGCCTGATCGGCGCCTATCACGCGCACAAGTCGGGCCACGAGTTGAACAACAAGCTGCTGCGCGCCCTGATCGCCGATGCCTCGGCGTGGGAAGAGGTCAGCTACCACGAGGATCCGGCGGTGTCGCCGATCTCCTACGCCCACCCGGCCCAGGCGATCTGACACCCGAAACCACGCCGGCCTGTTCCGGCACTGCCCACCCGAATGGCCGGATCGCAAGATCCGGCCATTTTTGTTGACCGCGACACACTCGCCGCGCGGGTTGGGTCACAGCCCCGCGAGGGCTGGACTTTTCATTAACTCTTCACGTGGTATAAACGCTGCTCGCGCGGGTCAGCCCGCGGGGGCAAGACGCGGCGCGTCTCGCAGGAACGCCTTTCAGTACGAGGGGTTCTCGGGGGAATCAGCGGTTTCGGCGAAGGACGCCAGCTGAAGGAACAGATCCCGCCATTCGGGGTCTGTGGACGAGGCAGCGGCAGCCCTGAGGTGGGCGGCCGCGGCTGGCGAAAGCGGTTTTGACTGCTCCGGCACGGTAACGGCCGGTGGTTGGGGAGCCACTTTCACGGTGACTGAACTGGCGCAGGCGCCGACGGCGCTTGCGGAGGCAAGGATCTGTGCCTGCATCAAGCGCAGGCGTGACGCCCAGGCCGGTGAAGACGCCAGGAAGACGAGGCGGTTGTTGCGCAGATTGGCGAATCTGACCTGTTCGCGCAGCGGCGATGGCAACGTCTGGCGCAGTGCGCGGTCCAGCGCTTCCAGCGCGTCGGCCTTTCGGGCCAGCGACGCGAAGGAGCCGCAATCGGCAAGGGATTTCGGTCCGTTGTCGCGGCGACGGGAAGTGGCGGGTTCCGCGCGGTGCATGGTGCCGACATTCGATTTTGGAAAGACATGCAGATCATACTCGTCTCACGTGCCCGCAAGCTGCCTAAAACCCTGGATCTGGCCAGCCGGCGGGTGCGCTGGAAGCTGTTCTCGATGTTGTCGCTGGGCGTGTTGGGCTGCCTGGTCCTGGGCGGCGCGCTGACCCTCGCCATCGCCAGCCCGCGCGACCGCGCGCTGAGCCAGATCCACGACCTGCAGCAGCAGATCCGCCGGCAGAACGCCGAACTCGGCGGCGTGCGCGCGGATGCGCAGCGCAGCCTGGATGCCCTGGCGCTCAAGCTGGGCCAGCTGCAGGCGCAGTCGACCCGCCTGAACGCGCTCGGTGAGCGCCTGGTGCAAGTGGGCAAGCTCGACAGCGGCGAGTTCAACTTCGACCAGCCGCCCGCCGTCGGTGGTGTCGAGGACACCAGCAGCACCGGTTACGCCATGCCGCCCTCGCTGGAGGCCGGCATCGACCGCCTCACCGGCCAGTTCAACGTCCAGCAGGCGCAGTTGTCGGCGCTGCAGAGCCTGTTGCTCGATGCCCGCATCGAGTCGAACCTGAAGCCCACCGGCATGCCCGTGCACGGCTACATCTCATCCTATTTCGGCGTGCGTCCGGACCCGTTCGACGGCCAGTCGGCGCGGCACACCGGCATCGACATCGCCACGCCGTTCGGCACGCCGGTGCATGCCGTGGCCGAAGGCATGGTGACCTTCGCCGGCGTGCGTCGCGGCTACGGCAACGTGGTCGAGATCGACCACGGCAACGGCTACATGACCCGCTACGCCCACAACAGCAAGCTGGACGTGCATCCCGGCCAGCATGTGCAGGTCGGCGACGTGATCGCGCAGGCCGGCTCCACCGGCCGCTCCACCGGCTCGCACGTGCATTTCGAGGTCTGGTACCACGATCGCGTGGTCAACCCGCTGGCGTTCGTGCGCAGCCACCGCTAGGGATGCCCTGATCCCTTGAATCCGGTCCTGGCAGCCGCCAGTTCCTGACGGTTCGCCGGCGTTCCCGCGCGGCGCGGGCACCTCCATCCCGCCAGAGCGGGTGAGCCGTACCGGGCATGTAGTAACATGCCCGATTGGCTCGCGCGTGCAGCGGGCGTCTTGTTCCCCCAACCGGAAAATCGATGTTCAATCGTGCCCTGACGAGTCTGTTTGGCAGCCGCAACGAGCGTGTGCTGCGTCAGCTTTCACGTACGGTCCATCGCATCAATGCGCTGGAACCGGAGATGGAGAAACTGGACGATGCCGCGTTGCGCGGCAAGACTGCCGAGTTCAAGCAGCGTTACGCCGCCGGCGAATCACTGGACAAGCTGCTGCCGGAAGCCTTCGCGGTGGCCCGCGAGGCCTCGCGCCGCACCCTGGGCATGCGTCCGTACGACGTGCAGTTGATCGGTGGCATGGTGCTGCACCAGGGCAAGATCGCCGAGATGCGCACTGGCGAAGGCAAGACCCTGGTGGCGACGCTGCCGGTATACCTCAACGCGATCGCGGGCAAAGGCGTGCACGTGGTCACCGTCAACGACTACCTGGCGCGGCGCGACTCGGCGCAGATGAGCAAGCTGTACAACTTCCTCGACCTGACCGTCGACGTGGTGTACCCGGGCATGGACCACGCCGACAAGCACGCGGCGTATGCGGCCGACATCACTTACGGCACCAACAACGAGTTCGGCTTCGACTACCTGCGCGACAACATGGCGCTCAGCAAGGAGCAGCGCTACCAGCGCGGCCTGCATTACGCCATCGTCGACGAGGTCGACTCGATCCTGATCGACGAGGCGCGCACGCCCCTGATCATCTCCGGCCCGGCGGAGGATTCCCCGCAGTTGTACATCGCCGTCAACAAGATCGTGCCGCGGATGATCCGCCAGGCCGAGGAAGACAGCGAGGGCGACTACTGGGTCGACGAGAAGCAGAAGCAGGTGCATCTGTCCGAGGCCGGCATGCAGCACGCGGACGAGCTGCTGCGCGAGGCCGGCGTGATCGACCAGGACAGCGGCCTGTACGACTCCAAGAATCTCGCGGTGGTTCATCATCTCAATGCCGCCCTGCGCGCCAACGGCATCTACCAGCGCGACGTCGACTACATCGTGCGCGATGGCGAAGTGATCATCGTCGACGAGTTCACCGGCCGTACCCTGGCCGGCCGGCGCTGGTCCGACGGCCTGCACCAGGCGGTCGAGGCGAAGGAGGGCGTGCCGATCCAGCGCGAGAACCAGACGCTGGCCACGGTGACGTTCCAGAACCTGTTCCGCATGTACAAGAAGCTGGCCGGCATGACCGGCACGGCCGATACCGAGGCGTTCGAGTTCCAGAGCATCTACGGCCTGGAGGTGGTGGTGATCCCCACCCACAAGCCGATGATCCGCAAGGACAACCCGGACATGATCTTCCTGTCGCAGACACCGAAGTACAACTCGGTGATCGAGGACATCAAGGACTGCCACAAGCGCGGCCAGCCGGTGCTGGTCGGCACCACCTCGATCGAGGTGTCCGAGCTGCTGTCCGGGTTGCTGAAGAAGGCGGGCGTGGCGCACGAGGTGCTCAACGCCAAGCATCACGAGCGCGAGGCGCACATCGTGGCGCAGGCCGGCGCGCCCGGCCAGGTCACCATCGCCACCAACATGGCCGGCCGCGGTACCGACATCGTGCTCGGCGGCAGTCTCGAGGCCGCGCTGGCCGAACTGCCCGAAGGCGCCAGCGAGGTGGACCGCGCGCGCGTCAAGGCCGAGTGGAAGAAGCGGCACGAGCAGGTGCTGGCCGCCGGCGGCCTGCACATCATCGGCACCGAGCGGCACGAATCGCGGCGCATCGACAACCAGCTGCGCGGTCGTTCCGGCCGCCAGGGCGACCCGGGCTCCTCGCGCTTCTACCTGTCGCTGGAGGACAACCTGCTGCGCATCTTCGGCGGCGAAGGCCTGGTGCGCTGGATGAAGCGCTTCGGCATGAAGGACGACGACGCGCTGGAAGATCGCATGATCAGCCGGCAGATCGAGAAGGCCCAGCGCAAGGTCGAGCAGCACAACTTCGACATCCGCAAGCACCTGCTGGAGTTCGACGACGTCGCCAACGACCAGCGCAAGGTGATCTACACCCAGCGTGACGAATTGCTGGAGGGCGAGGAGGTCGCGGCCACCGTCGCCGACATCCGCGAGGATGTGGTGCAGACCCTGGTGCAGGCCTACGTGCCGCCGCAGACCATCGACGAGCAGTGGGATATCGCCGGCCTGGATCGCGAGCTGGAGAGCCAGTTCAACCTGTCGCTCGACCTCAAGCACTGGGTCGAGCAGCAGAGCGAGATCGACGCCGAGATGATCCGCAAGCACGTGGACGAGGCGGTCGCCGAGCTGTTCCACGGCAAGGAGGCGCAGATCGGGGCCGAGACCATGCGCCAGCTCGAAAAGCACGTGATGCTGACCGTGGTCGACAACGCCTGGAAGGACCATCTTTCCAGCATGGATTACCTGCGCCAGGGCATCTCGCTGGTGGGCTACGCGCAGCAGGACCCGAAGCAGGCGTTCAAGCGCGAGGCGTTCAAGCTGTTCTCCGACATGCTGGCGCGGATCAAGTCCGAGGTGGTGCAGATGCTTGCGCGCATCCGCATCCGCAGCGAGGAGGAAGTCGCCGCGATGGAGGCCGAGCAGCAGCGCATGGCCGAGCGCCTGCAGAAGCAGATGCTCGCCACCGGCGGCGGCGCGCCGCCCGATGCGTTCGGCAATGCCGGCGCGGCCCCGGAAGACGGTGCCCACCTGGCCGCGCAACCGGTGCAGCATGCCGGCCCCAAGGTCGGCCGCAACGAGCCATGCCCCTGCGGCTCCGGCAAGAAGTACAAGCATTGTCACGGACAGCTGAGCTGAGACAAAAGCAGGAGTGAGTGGAGAGGAGTGAGGAGTGAGAGAAAGCTGTCCGGCCCGCTCTCACTCCTCACTCCTCTCCACTCACTCCTCGCCTTTCAGTCCTCGCCTTTCAGTCCTCGCCGCCTGGCGGCCGCTTGCGATGCGGCTCGGCGTTGACGGTGATGTAGTGCGTCCCCTCGCCGTCCAGTTGCAGTGCGGTGAGCTTGCCGCCCCAGACGCAGCCGGTGTCGATCGCGTGCACGCCCAGTCCGTCGAATCGGCCCAGCGCCGACCAGTGGCCGCAGACGATACGCACATCGCGTCGACGCATGCCGGGCACGGCAAACCACGGGTACAGGCCGGGCTTCTGCGTGCCGGGGATGCCCTTGGCGTCGAAGTCGATGCGCCCGTTGACGTCGCAGTAGCGCATGCGCGTCATGGTGTTGATGGTGGCGCGGTAACGGTCCTGGCCCTGCAGCCGGCTCGACCACTGCGCGGGACGATTGCCGAACAGGTTGCGCAGCAGGCGCGAGTGGCGCGGACTGGACAGCTCGCGCTCGACCTCCTGGGCGGCACGCAACGCCTGGCGCAGCGTCCACACCGGTGCGAGGCCGGCATGCACCATCGCCCAGTCGAGCTGTTCGTCGTGGTGCATCAGCTTCTGCGAGCGCAGCCATTCGAACAGCACCGGCGCATCGTCGGCAAACAGCACCTCGCGCAGTTCGGGGTTCACCCGCGCCTGCGCCTCCGGCTTGCGCTGCGCGATCGCCAGCAGGCTGAGGTCGTGGTTGCCCAGCGTGACAATGCACGAGTCGCGCAGGTCGTGGATCAGTCGCAGTGTTTCCAGCGACTGCCCGCCGCGGTTGACCAGGTCGCCGCAGAACCACAGCTGGTCACGTGCGGGGTCGAAGCGCAGTTTCTCCAGCAGGCGTTGCAATTCGGGATAGCAGCCCTGCACGTCGCCGATGGCGTACGTAGCCATGTCAGTCCCGGGCCATCAGTGCAGCGTACGCGGGATGGACAGGGTGAAGGTCGGGATCGGCGCCTCGAACTCGGTGCCGTCGTCGGCGAGCATCTGGTAGCTGCCGCCCATGATGCCCACCGGCGTCTCCAGCACCGCGCCGGAGGTGTATTCGAAATCCTCGCCGGGGCGCATCCACGGCTGTTCGCCGACCACGCCGTCGCCGCTCACTTCCTCGACCTTGCCGTTCGCGTCGGTGATCTGCCAGCGCCGTGCGAGCAGGCGCGCGGGCAGCTGGCCGGCGTTGCGCAGGGTGATGGTGTAGGCGAAAACGTAACGGTTGTCCCCGGGCCTGGACTGGTCGGGAACGAAACGGGTTTGCACCTGCACGTCGATCGTGTAGGGGGATTGTTCGGTCATGCCCGGATTGTAAGGCCTGCGCTCGCCAATGGGGCGGCGCGTGCGCGACGGCTTCACTGCGCCGGCGGAACGACCTTGGCCAGACGCACGAAATCCGCCGGCGACAGCGTTTCGGCGCGTGCGCGCGGGTCCACGTCGGCGCGGCGGATCGCGTCGCTGTCCATCACCTGCTTGAGTGCGTTGGACAGCGTCTTGCGCCGTTGCGCGAACGCCGCCTTCACCACGGCGTAGAGTTGCGCCGGGTCGGCGTCGTGCCGTTCTTCCGGCGGCAGCGGCTGCAGTCGCACTACGGCAGAGTCGATCTTCGGCGGCGGCCGGAACGACTCCGGCGGCACGTCGAACAGCGGTTCCACCCGGCACGCCAGCTGCAGCATTACCGACAACCGGCCGTATACCTTGCTGCCCGGTGCGGCAGCCATCCGGTCGACGACTTCCTTCTGCAGCATGAAATGCATGTCCTCGATCGCCGCCGCGTGCTCGACGCAGTGGAACAGGATCGGGCTGGAGATGTAATAGGGCAGGTTGCCGGCCAGCCGCAACCGCGGCACGCCGTGACTGTGCGCCATCGCGGTGAAGTCGACCTTCAGCACGTCGGCGTGCACGACGTGCAGCGCACCGACCGTGGCGGCGCGCGCACGCAGGGCGGGGATCAGGTCCGTGTCCAGCTCGATCGCCGTGAGCTTGCCTGCCGCGCCCAGCAGGGGCAGCGTCAGGGCGCCTTCGCCCGGGCCGATCTCGACCAGGAAATCGTCGTCGCGCGGTGCGATCGCCGCGACGATGCGCTCGATGCATTGGCGGTCGTGCAGGAAGTGCTGGCCGAAGCTTTTCTTGGGGCGTGCGGTCATGGGGCAGAGCGAGCAGTGAGAAATGAGGAGTGAGGAGTGAGTGTGTGGAAGGTCGGGGAGATGAGTGCGCGAGCGGCTCTCTCGCTCCTCACTCCTCTCCACTCACTCCTCGCCTTCGCGCCACCAGCGTCATGGCGAGGTTGGCTGCGGCGATCAGGCTGGACGGATCGGCGCGGCCGGTGCCGGCCAGATCCAGCGCGGTGCCGTGGTCCACCGACGTGCGGATGAAGGGCAGGCCCAGGGTGACGTTCACGGTGCGATCGAACGCTTCGCTCTTCAGCACCGGCAAGGCCTGGTCGTGGTACATCGCCAGCACCGCGTCGTAATGCGTGCGTTGCGCCGGCACGAAGGCGGTGTCGGCGGGCAGCGGGCCGAGCAGCTGCATGCCCTCGCCGCGCAAGACGTCCAGCACGGGGATCAGCGTATCGATTTCTTCCCGGCCCAGGTGGCCGCCCTCGCCGGCATGCGGATTGAGTCCGAGCACGGCGATGCGTGGCTGGTCGATGCCGAACTTGCCGCGCAGTTCGGCGTCCACGATGCGCAGCACGCGGGTCAGCAATGCGGGCGTGATCGCCGCCGGTACGGCCGACAGCGGCAGGTGGGTGGTGGCCAGCGCCACGCGCAGCTGCGGGCTGGCCAGCATCATCACCACCTCGGCGCCCGCGCGTTCGGCGAAGAATTCGGTGTGTCCGCGGAAGGCGATGCCGGCATCGTTGATCGAGGACTTCTGCAGTGGCGCGGTGACCACCGCGGCATAACGGCCGGCCATGCAGCCGTCGGCGGCCTCGGCCAGGGTGGCCAGCACGTGGCTCGCGTTGCGCGGGTCGGGGTGGCCGGGCACTTCCCTTGTCGCCAGCGGCACGTGCCGCACGCGCAGCGCGCCGGCGGCGCGGGAGTCTGCCGGTGCGCCGTCGTCGTCGATCAATTCGAGGTGCATGCCGCAGCGTGTCGCCGCGCGCTCGAGCAGGTGGCGGTCGGTGATCGCGACGAGGCTTGCCGCCAGCGACGTGCCGGCCAGCCGCACCAGCAGTTCCGCACCGACGCCGGCCGGCTCGCCCGCGGTGACGGCCAGCCGGGTGAGCGCCATCGCGCTCAGCTGGCCTGGGGTGCGGCGCCGTCGGCGGGCGCCTGCTCGGGCTCGCGCAGGGACGGCACGAGGATTTCGATGTAGGCGTTGGAACGCAGGTCGCGCAGGTAGTCGTCGTAGACCTGCTCGGCCTTGCGGTTGCCGATGGCCTGGCGCGCCTGGTTGCGCTCGATCTCCACGGTCTGGTCGCTCTGGCGCGTACCCAGGCGCTCCAGCAGATGCCAGCCGGCTTCACTCTGGAATGGCTCGGATACCTGGCCGTCCTTCAGCGAGGCCAGCTTGGCGGCGATCGTCGCGCCCCACGCCGAGGGCTGGAACCAGCCCATGTCGCCGCCGATGTTGGCGGTGGTGTCGTCCTTGGAGAACTCCTTCGCCAGCGCGGCGAAGTCCTCGTGCTTGTCGACGATGCGGTGGTACAGGTCCTGCGCCTTCTGCTGTGCCTGGGCGGAGCTCAGCAGCTCGCTCGGCTTGATCAGGATCTGCCGCGCGTGGTACTCGGTGACGATCTTGCGGTCGCCCTTGCGCTGGTCGACGAGCTTGAGGATGTGGAAGCCGGTAGGGCCGCGCAGGATCTGGCTGACCTGGCCCGGCTTCATCGTGACGACCGTGTCGGCGAACGCCGGCGGAATCTCGTCCATGCGCCGCCAGCCGAGGTCGCCGCCTTCCAGTGCATCGGAAGCGTCGGAGTAGCGGATCGCGGCGGCGCCGAAATCCATGCCGCCCTGGACGGCGGCGGCGGCCTGCTCGGCCTTGGCCTGGCTGGCCTGGATCGCCGCGGCGTCCGCGCCACCGGGGATGCTCACCTGGATGTGCGCCAGGTGCACTTCGCCGGCCTTGTAGGTGGGGCTGTCGAGCAGGTTGTCGATCTCGCTGTCGGTCACCGAGACCGAGCTTTGCACCACGTTCTGGTGCAGCCGCTGCACGGTGATCTGGTCGCTCAGTTCCTTGCGGAATGCGGCGAAGCTGCCGCCCTGCTGCTCGACCGCCGCGCGCAACTGCTCGGGGGTGAGCCGGTTCTGCTGCGCCACGCCCTGGACCGCGCGGTCGACGTCGGCGCTGGACACCGAGATGCCTTGTTCCCGCGCGCGCTGCACCTGCAGGCGCATCAGGATCAGCCGGTTCAGCACCTGCCGCGTCACCACGTCCATCGGCGGCAGTTGCCCGCGGCCGGCGTACTGCTGCTGGATCGTGCGCACCGCGTCGTCCAGCTCGCTCTGCAGGATGACGTCGTCGTTGACCACCGCGACGATGCGATCGAGCGACTGGTTCGCCGGTGCGGCCGACTGCAGCAACTGCGCATGGGCAGGCACGGCGATCGCCAGGGCGAGCAGGAGGGATGCAAGGAATTGCTTCATCGAGAAAAAAGCCTGGATCGCCGAGGCGGTGGATTATTGATAGCCGAGAATATCACGGCGCAGCAGCGGTTCGATCTGGCCGCCGGTCGAGCCCAGCCCCTTGAATACGATTTCGAACATGATCGCGTTGTCGCGCCGATTGAGGTTGCTTCCGGAAGGTGGCGACGTGGTGCCGTAGTAGGACTGGTTGACGTAATTGCGGTCGACCAGCCGCAGGGTGACGCAACAGCTGTCGTACTCCACGCCAAGCATCGCGTCGACGGTGCCGCTGGGGAGCTTGTAGGTGGTGTCGATCGCCGGGGCAAACGCCCAGGCGCCGAACAACCGCCACCTGTCCGACAGCGGATAGACCGCCGAGGCGCTGTATTGTTCCAGCCGGCCGCGCCGATAGTGGTAGGCGAGGTTGACGATGCCCGCATCGCCGAGGCGCCGCTGCAGACCGAACGTGGCCGCCTCCACGGCGCGGCTGTTCGGGCTCCACTGCCAGGAACTGTTCACCCGCCAGCGGTCGTTCAATTGCAGGTCGAGCTGGGCCACGTAGGCCGAGCCGGTCCAGTCGGTGCCCAGCACGCGTTGCCGGCTGAGGTAGCGGATCTGGCCGATGCTGGCCGAGAGCCGCTCGACGCCATCGTCGTCCAGCAGGCGCGTGGTCAGCGCCGCGGTGACGTTGTTCGCGTCCATCTGGCGGTCGGCGCCGGAGAACTGGTTGGTCGAGAACAGTTGCCAGTAGTCGAACGACATCAGGTTGGTGTCGAACAGCGGCAGGTTGTCCTGGTCGCGGTACGGCACGTAGAGGTAGTACAGGCGCGGTTCCAGCGTCTGCGTGTAGTGCGTGCCGAACAGCGAGGTGCTGCGGTCGAACATCAATCCCGAGTCGAGGCTGACGATCGGCAGCGAGCGGGTCGGCGACTGCTCGGTGAACGGCGACACTGCCGTGCCGCTGAGCCGCCCGAATCGCCCGTAGTCCTGGTAGCCGTCGCTGAGCTGGTAGGCGGTGTAGCGCCAGGCCAGGCGCGGCCGCACGAACCACGCGGCACTGCCGAAATCGGCCGCGAGGTAGGGGTAGAGGTCCTCGCGCTGTCCCTCGACGTAGCCGGGCTTGCGGAACATCACCGCGCTGGTGTCCACGCCGGCCTGCAGCCAGCGCGACAGCGGCACTTCCGCGCTGAACAGCGCATACGGCAGCTGCCGGTAAGGCAGCGCGGAGTCGGTCGCGAACGGGTTGGTGTTCTGGTAGGTGGTGGCGCCGAAGGAGGCGTCCCACCACTTGCCGCCGCCGCTGATCGCCGCACCGGAGCGCAGGCTGTACACCGGGCTGTGCGACATCGCATTGCCGTAGTCGTACAGGTAGCTGGCGTCGGATACGTGGTTGTACGTCCCGTTGAAGCGCCAGCCGTCCCACAGGGCGGTGCGGTCGGAGAAGGACACCAGGTGGCGCGACTTGCCGGTGGTGTCGGCCAGGCCGTCGCTCTTGCCGCGGTCCTCGGGCACGTACTCCACGTTGAGCTGCCCGCTGCTGCCGGGCACCAGGTAGCGGAACTCGCCCGCCAGCAGCGGGCCGCGGCGGCTGTAGTAGCGCGGGTCCAGCGTGGCGTCGTAGTTCGGCGCCAGGTTGAGGTAGTAGGGCGTGCTGAGCTGGAAACCCGCGCGGCTGGTGTTGCCCAGCGTGGGGTAGAGGAAGCCGCTCTTGCGCCGGTCGTCGGTGGGGAAAGTGAAGTACGGCAGGTACAGGAACGGCACCTTGCCGATGCGCATGGTGGCATCGCGCGCCACGCCCACGCCGCTGGCCTTGTCGATGCTGATCGACTTGGCGCGGAACTCCCACACGTGGTGGCCGACATCGCAGGTGGAATACGTGGCCATGGAATAGCGGGTGCGCTCGGCATCCAGCATGTGTCCCTGGCGCGCCACGCCATTGCCGCGCGATTCCAGCATCTGGTAGCGCACGTCGTCGGCCACACCGCGGCTGGCATTGGTGTTGCCGCGCAGGTGCGAGGCGGCAAGCAGTTGCCCGGCCTCCTGGTAACGCACGTTGCCGCGCGCATCGTAGTCGGTGGTCGAGTCGTTGTAGTCGAGCGTATCGGCCTGCAGCTGCTGGTCGGCGCGCTGCAGCAGCACGTCGCCGGAGAGGTGGTAGACCGACTGGTCGGAGCTGTCCACCTGCTGCGCGGTGACGTGCGCCGGTGCGGTCGCGCGCTGGCTGCTGTCCCGGCTCAGCGTCGGGTCGTAGAACTCCAGCAGCGCGTTGGGCCGGCACATCGCGTAGTTGAGTGGGCGCGGTGCGCAGTGGAACGAGCCCAGCGGGCAACTCTGGTCGGCCGGGTCCGGCGCCTTGCGTGCCGCCGGGGCGGCGGAGGCGGCGGGAAGCTGGCCGCCGAAGAGCGCCAGCGCGGCGGCGACTGCCAGCAGGCGACGTGGAGGAAACGTTGATGTCACGATGGAACCTGCCGACCTCGAAGGCTGGTCAAGTTAGCAGAAACGCCCCCTCCGATGCGTCCGCGCGTTCAGCGCGGGCTTGGCTGCGGGCGCCGATTCACTCCATCAGGGCCTGCACGTGGGCGGCGGCGCTGGCGGCCAGGGCGGCGAGGTCGTAGCCGCCTTCGAGGGTGGAGACGATGCGCCCCTCGGCATGGCGGCGGGCCAGCGCGACCAGCCGCTCGGTGAGCCAGGCGTAGTCTTCCTCGCTCAGCCGGATGTCGGCCAGGGGGTCGTTGGCGTGGGCGTCGAAGCCGGCCGAGATCAGCAGCAATTGCGGCCGGAACGCGTGCAGGCGCGGCAGCAGCACGGCATCCCACAGTTCGCGGAATTCATGCGAGCCGGCGCCGGGCGACAACACGCCGTTGACGATGTTGCCGCAGCCGCGCTCGTCCTCGTGGCCGCTGTCCGGGTACAGCGGCGACTGGTGGCTGGAGGCGAACAGCACGCGCGGCTCGCGTTCGAAGATGTCCTGCGTGCCGTTGCCGTGGTGCACGTCGAAATCGGCGATGGCGACCCGCTTGAGCCCGTGCGCGGCCAGCGCGTGGGCGGCGCCCACCGCGACGTTGTCGAACAGGCAGAAGCCCATCGCCCGCTCGCGCGTGGCGTGGTGGCCGGGCGGGCGCACCGCGCAGAAAGCGCGTTGCGCGCTGCCGCCGAGCACCGCATCGACCGCCGCCACCACGGCGCCCGCGGCGTGCAGGGCCGCCTCGGTCGAGCCGGGGCCCATCACGGTGTCCTGGTCCAGCGCCAGCATTTCGCCCGCCGGCGCGCCGAGCAGGACTTCGCCGATGTGTCCCGCGTCGTGCACGCGCAGCAGCTGTTCGCGGGTGGCCGGCGGTGCCTCGACACGGTCGAGCGCGGCGTAGCGGTCGTGATCCAGCGCCTGCAATACCGCATGCAGTCGCGCCGGCCGTTCCACGTGGCCCGGCCCCGGATCGTGCCGCAGGCAGGCGGAATGGGTGTACAGCCGCAGCATGCGGCAGCTCAGGCGGAGGGCTTGGGCTTGGGGCGGCGCTCGTGTTGCCACAGCACTTCGCCGTGGCCGCTGGCGCGCGCCAGCACCCGCGAGATCACGAACAGCAGGTCCGACAGCCGGTTGAGGTAGCGCTGCGGCTGGGTGCGGATATCCTCCACCCGCGCCAGCGCGATCACCTCGCGCTCGGCGCGGCGGCACACGGTGCGCGCCAGGTGGCCGCAGGCCGCGGCCATGCCGCCACCGGGCAGGATGAACTCCTTCAGCGGCGGCAGCGGCTCGTTGAGCCGGTCGAGGATGTGCTCGAGCCGTTCGATGTCGCTGTCGTTGACCATCGCCATGCCGGGGATGCACAGCTCGCCGCCGAGGTCGAACAGGTCATGCTGCACCTGGGTCAGTACCTCGCGCACCTCGTCGGTGACGCCATCGGCGGCCAGCAGCATGCCGATCGTGCTGTTGAGCTCGTCGACCGTGCCGTAGGCGTTGACCCGCGGCGAATCCTTGCCGACGCGCGAGCCGTCGCCGAGGCCAGTCGACCCATCGTCGCCGGTGCGCGTGTAGATCCGCGAGAGGCGGTTGCCCACGTCAGTGCCTGGCGTGGCTGCTGCGCGGCGCGGCGTGCGTCAGCTGGGTTGCCAGCGCATGCAGCAGCGCACCCAGCCCCGCGTAGACGGCGGTGCCGGTGAGGAACGGCAGGTACCAGTCGCCAAGGTTGCCGAACCACGCACCGAGGCTGCGCGGCGCGGGAACGCTGGCGCTGAGCCAGTAGAAGCTGCCGTTGGAGATCAGGTAGCAGACGCCCTCGGCCACCAGCAGCGTGCCGGCCGCGAGGCCCAGCGTACGCAGGTTCAGGCCCTGCTGGTGTTTCGCCAGCCAGCTGCCACCCAGCCACAGCGCGCCGTAGGACGGCAGCAGGAACCAGTAGGCCGGGGACACGCAGTAATGGCTCCAGAAGTCGATGCCCTGGCCGCTGATCACGAGGTAATCCACCAGCACGGCTTCCGCCATCAGCAGCGGGAAGGCCCAGCGGCCCTGGCCGCGCAACCAGAAGCCGGCGAGGAAAAACACGCCCCACGAAGCGTCCCACAACGCATGATGCAGCAGCGAGGGGTGGAAGCGGGTGACGCCCATCACCAGGGCCAGGCCCAGGAAGATGACCAGGCGTCGGGTCGTTGAGGTTGCCATGGGAACTCCGTGCGGCGCTGCGGGATACAGGCGTGCAAGTTTAGCCCAATGCGGCCGGCCCGATGCGTCGGTGCGGCGTCGACGCGTATCATCCGTGGCATGAATCCCTCCGGCTCCCCTGTTTGCGGCAGCGTATTGATCGTCGGTGGCGGCCTGGTCGGTGCCAGCCTGGCGATCGCACTGGACGCGGCCGGTGTCGCCGCCACCCTGGTCGAGACCGCCGCGCCGCGCGCCGATGCGCAGCCCAGCTACGACGAGCGCAACCTCGCGCTGGCCAGGGCCACCGTCAACGGGCTCGACGCGATCGGCGTATGGCAGCACGCTGCCGCCCGCGCCACGCCGATCCGGCACATCCGGGTCAGCCGTGCCGGTGAATTCGGCAGCGCGCGCATCGACGCAGACAAGCAAGGCGTCGACGCGCTGGGCTGGACCCTGCCGGCGCGCGAACTCGGCGCGGCCCTGCTGCGCCGGCTCGACGCCTGTACCCGGCTGACCCGGCTCGCCCCCGCCACGCTGTCCGCGCTCGAACCGCTGGCTGGCGGTTGGCGCGCGCAGGTCAACACCGCCGACGGCACACGCCACATCGACACGCCGCTGCTGGTCGGCGCCGACGGCACCGGCTCGTTCGTGCGCACGCAACTGGGCATCGACGCCGAGCACCACGATTACCGGCAGACCCTGTTCGTCTGCACCGTCACCCCCGAGCGCGATCACGCCAGCCGTGCCTTCGAGCGTTTTTCCGATGCCGGTCCGATCGCCTTGCTGCCGCTGGCCGAACGCCGCTGCGGGCTGGTGTTGACGGTGGCCGCGGACGAAGCGGCTGCGGTGGCCGCACTGGATGACGCCGCCTTCATCGAGCTGGCGCAGCAACGCTTCGGCTGGCGCCTGGGGCGACTGAGCCGACCGGGCAGGCGCCATCCCTACGCGATCCACCGCGTCGCGGCGGCGCAATTGATCGCATCGCGCGCGGTGCTGATCGGCAATGCCGCGCAAACCGTGCATCCGATCGGCGCGCAAGGCTTCAACCTGGGCTTGCGCGATGCGCTGACCCTGGCCGAGCTGGTGGCCGCGCAGGCCGATCCCGGCGACGCGGACATGCTCGCCCGCCATGCAGCACGCCGCGCGCCGGATCGCGAAGGCACCATGGCGATGAGCCACGGCCTCGTGCAACTGGCCTGTCTGCGGCAACCGTTGCTGGCGCCGCTGCGCTCGCTGGCCTTGCTGGCCTGCGACCGGTTGCCGCCGTTGCAGCGGGCGCTGGCGCGGCGCGGCATGGGCTTTCGCGGTACGCCGCCGCGCGCCGTGCTGGAGCGGGTGCCATGAACGCCGCCATCGGCGAGGTCGCCCCGCGCCGCCGCGCCGCGGCACTCGACGTGGCCGTGGTCGGCGGCGGCATGGTCGGCGCGGCGGCTGCACTCGCGCTGGCCCGCGCGGGCTTCAGCATCGCCCTGCTGGAAGCACGGGCGCCGCGGCCGTGGTGCGCAGATGCCGAGGTGGACCTGCGCGTGGTCGGGCTGGCGCCCTCGTCGATCGCGCTGCTGGATGACATGGACGTCTGGACGTCCATTCGCCAGGCGCGTGCCTCGGCCTACAGGCGCATGCACGTGTGGGACGACGCCAGCGGCGCGTCGATCGACTTCGATGCCGCTGCGGAAGGTCGCGACCTGCTCGGCTGCATCGTCGAGAACAGCCTGGTGCAATGGACGCTGTGGCAGGCGCTGGAAACAGCTGGTGTCCGCCGGCTGTGTCCGGCCGAAGTGACGGCTTTCGAGGCGCGCGACGATCGCATCCAGTTGCAACTGGCCGATGGCGCGACGCTGTCTGCTGCCGTGCTGGTGGCCGCCGACGGCGCCGGCTCGCCGCTGCGCCAGCTCGCCGGCATCGGCACGCGCGGGCGCGATTACGCGCAGCGTGCGGTGGTGGCGCATGTAGACACCGAGCGCGCGCATGAAGATACGGCGTGGCAGCGCTTCCTGCCGGGCGGCCCGCTGGCCCTGTTGCCGCTGGCCGACGGGCGCAGCTCGATCGTGTGGTCGCTGTCCGAGGCCGAGGCGCAGCGCGTGCTGGCGCTGGACGACCGGCGCTTCTGCGACGAGCTCGGCGCCGCCAGCGATTTCCGCCTGGGCCGGATTACCGGCAGCACGGCGCGCGCCGCGTTTCCGTTGAAGCTGCAACTGGCCGAGCGTTACCAGGCCGAGCGCTTCGTGCTGCTGGGCGACGCCGCGCATGCGGTGCATCCGCTGGCCGGGCAGGGCGTCAACCTGGGCCTGCGCGACGTGGCCGAGCTGCGCGACACCCTGGTCCAGGCGCGTGCGGCAGGCCGCGACATCGGCGCTGAACACGTGCTGCGTCGCTATGCGCGGCGCCGGCGCAGCGCCGACACGCTGGATGCGCTCGGCTTCGACGCGCTCGCGCGCATCTACGCCTGGCAGTCGCCGCCGCTGGTCGCCGCGCGCGCCGTCGGCGTGCGCTTGCTCGATCGGCTGGCGCCGTTGAAGCGGCGCCTGTCGGATCACGCCGCAGGACTTTAGATCTTTGCCCTCGCCTGCGACCGAAGGAGGTTCCTCGGGAACGCGCAGGGGAGGGCAGCGTAACGCCACCGGAGGATCGACCATGCGCATCGCCCGACTCTGCTGTCTGCTGTTGCTCGCCGGATCAAGCCTCGCCGTCCAGGCGAAGATGGTGCATCGCCCGGTCGAATGGACGCAGGACGGCACCCGTTTCCACAGCGTGCTGGTCTACGACGACGCCACGCTGGTCAAACGCCCCGGCCTGGTGATGGTGCCGAACTGGTACGGCGTGAACGACGCGGCCGTGAAGAAGGCCGAGATGATCGCCGGCAAGGATTACGTGATCCTGCTCACCGACATGTACGGTGCGGACGTGCGCCCGACCACGAATGCGCAGGCGCAGGCCGCGGTGAAGCCGCTGTACGGCGATCGCGCGCTGATGCGCAAGCGGATCGGCGTGGCGCTGGAGCAATTGAAGGCACAGGTCGCCAGCGCGCCGCTCGATCCCGCGAAGCTGGCGGCGATCGGTTTCTGTTTCGGCGGCTCGGCGGTGCTCGACTTGGCGCGCAGCGGCTCTGACGTGGCGGCGGTGGTGTCGTTCCACGGCGGGCTGGCCACCGACGATCCGATGCTGGCCAAACACATCAAGGCGCGCGTGCTGGCGATGAACGGCGCCGACGACAAGGGCACCATGCCGGACGCAGGCAAGTTCATGGACGAGATGCGCATGAGCCCCGCCGATTGGCAGTTCGTGGTGCTCGGCCACGCGGTGCACTGCTTCACCGAGGTCGGCGAGAACTCGCCCGGCTGCCGCTACGACGCCGCGGCCGCGGCGCGCAGCTACCGGCTGATGCACGACTGGCTGGATCACGCGTTCGCCGGCACGCCCTGAGGCGTCGCGCTCAGCCTTCCAGGTAAAGCTTGCCGTCCTCGTAGCGGCAGGTGCGGTTGCGACCCTTCTTCTTGGCCGCGTAAAGCGCCTTGTCGGCGGCGTTGACCAGGGCGCCGGGGTCGGCCATGCCGTCCTCGCGCGCGGCCAGGCCGATACTGATCGTTACGCCCAGTTGCTGGTCCTCGACGGCCACCCGCAGGCCGGCCACCGCCTTGCGCAGGCGCTCGGCCGCGTGCAATGAGGAGGACAAGTCGGCATTGCGGCAGATCACCAGGAACTCCTCGCCGCCCATGCGGCACACGGCGTCCTCCTTGCGCGCGGAGCGGCGGATGGTGCGGGCCACTTCGAGCAGCACCTGGTCGCCTACCGCGTGGCCGTGGGTGTCGTTGACCTCCTTGAAGCGGTCGATGTCGATCATCATCATCGTCACCGGATCGCCGGAGCGTTCGGCCATGCTCCACGCCTGGGCCAGCGACTCCATCCCCGCGCGCCGGTTCTGCAGGCCGGTGAGCTGGTCGATCAGGGCGTAGTGCTGCAGCTTGCGGTTGCTCATCGCCAGTTCGGCGGAGAACCGCTTGAGCTGCGCGCGGTCGTGCTCCCACTGGTTGAGCAGCTTCACGTACTGGCGCGCCGCGCCCATCCGCAACGGCAACATGCGGGCGGCCTGGGCCGGGCTCACGCAATCGTTGATCTGCGCCTCGGTGGCCAGGCGGATCTCGGTTTCGGACGTCACGCTGGCCAGCACGATCAGGTAGATCGACTGGCCCCACGGCGTGGCGCGCAGCGCGCGGCACAGCGCCCAGCCGTCCAGCCCGGGCATGCGCGAGTCGGCGATCACCACCTGCGGCATCAGCTGCACGGCCAGCGCGAGGCCTTCCTCGCCGCTTCCGGCCGAGTGCACCACCTGATCGGGCATGCCGCCGAGGATATCCGCCAGCATCGCGCGCACCGGTGCCGCGCTGGCCACCCACAGCACGCGCGAGACCTCCACGGCGGGCGCGTTGTCAGCGGCGGCGGCCGGGGTGGCGACCAGGTCGGTGAAGGCCGACACGTTGTCGTCGGGAACTTGCAGCACCGCGCTCCAGTCGTGCCATTGCGCATGCACTTGGTCGAGCAGGATGCCGAGTTCGCCGGCGTCCAGGCCGATCTTGCCGCCCAGCAGCATGAGCTCGCCGATGTGCTGGGTACGCTGCTCGTCCGGCGCCAGGCTCAGGTCGGCCAGCCGCCTGGCCAGGTGGAACAGCCGGGTGAGCTGGTACGGACGCGAGCCCTCGGCGAAGCTGGCCGACTCGACGTTTTCGTGGAAGAACACCGGCTCGGCCAGTGCCCGCGGGATGCCGCAGTCTTCGAGGATCACCGCGGTGAGTTCGTTGTGGTCGACGTGCAGCAGTTGCCGCTCGGCCTCCACCGTGGTCTCTCCGCCGCGTTGCAGCAGCTGCGCGTATTCCTCGGGGTACAGCGTGGCCAGCGCCAGCTGCCCGATGCGGGCGAGCAGGCCACAGGCGAACAGTTCATCCGGCGACGCGAGCCGCACCCGCTTGCCCAGTTCCTGCATGGCCACCGCCATCAGCAGCGAGTGCGACCAGAAGCGCGGGTAGTCGAAGCTCTTGCAGGCGCCGCTGCGGTACTGGTCGACCAGCGAGAAACCCATCGCCAGCTGGCGCACGGCGGCCAGGCCGAGGCGAATGATCGCCTCGGGGATGCTGGCCAGCGGGCGGCCGCCGATGCTGGCGGCGTTGGCCATGTGCAGCAGGCGCCCGCTGGTGACCGGGTCGCTCTGCACCAGGCGGCTGATTTCCTCCAGCGTCGCGTCGTCGCGGCGACTGATCTGCATGATCGCCAGCGCCACACCCTTCGGGCTGGGCAGGCCGCCGTTGATTCGCAGTTGTTCGATGGCCTTCATGCAGCTGCTCGTTGGGTCGATGACGCACACGGTACGCGGGATGCGGGCGGATGTGCGACTGCCGCGCATCTCATGCCGGGCCGCGAGGCATTCGGCCTGCCGCAGGCCGCGGCCTGGCTGCTCGCACCGGGGTCCATGCCACTGGGGTATCGGCGTCGCGTCGCCGATCTTGAGCGCCGCGCGCGGGCCGGTCCTCGATCAGGCGCGCAGCGTGCGCCCGTAGGCGTGCACCTCGTCCACCAGCACCTTGACGTGCTCGGGATCGACCTCCGGGGTGATGCCGTGGCCGAGGTTGAACACGTGGCCGGGGTGGTTGCCGTAGCTGTCCATCACCGCGCGGGCCTCGCGGCGGATCACCGCCGGGCTGGCGCGCAGGATCGCCGGATCGAGGTTGCCTTGCAGCGCCACGCGGCCCGCCACGGCGGCACGCGCGTCGGCCAGGTCGACCGTCCAGTCCACGCCAAGCGCCGCGCAGCCGCTGTCGGCCAGCGCCGCCAACTGGCCATGGGCGCCCTTGGAGAACAGGATCACCGGCAGTTCGCGCGAAGCGGCGTGCTCTTTCAGCGCGGCCACGATCCGCGTCATGTAGCGCAGCGAGAACTCGCGGAACGGCGCCGGGCCGAGCAGGCCGCCCCAGGTGTCGAAGATCATCAGCGCCTGCGCGCCGGCCGCGGCCTGGGCGAGCAGGTAGGCGGTCACCGCCTGGGCCAGCGTGTCGAGCAGCTGGTGGGCGAGTTTCGGCTCGTTCCAGCACAGCGTCTTGAGCGTGGCGAAATCGCGCGAGCCGTGGCCCTCGACCATGTAGCAGGCCAGCGTCCACGGGCTGCCGGAAAAACCGATCAACGGCACGCGGCCGTGCAGTTCGCGGCGGATCAGCCGCACCGCGTCCATCACGTAGCGCAGTTCGCCATCCATGTCCGGCACGGCGAGCCGGGTGATGTCCGCCGCGGTGCGGACGGGGCGCGCGAACTGCGGGCCTTCGCCGTGCGCAAACGAGAGGCCGAGGCCCATCGCGTCGGGAATGGTGAGGATGTCGGAAAACAGGATCGCCGCGTCGAGGTCGAAACGCCGCAGCGGTTGCAGGGTCACTTCGCAGGCGTATTCCGGGTTCTGCGCCAGGCCCATGAAGCTGCCGGCGCGCTCGCGGGTGGCGCGGTACTCGGGCAGGTAGCGGCCGGCCTGGCGCATCACCCAGATCGGCGTGGTGTCGGTGGGCTCGCGGCGCAGCGCGCGCAGGAAGCGGTCGTTGTTCAGGGCATCGGGCATGGCAATCAACGGTGAGGGATTTCAGCGCCCGTACGGGCCTTCCTGGCCCTGGGCGAACATCAGGCGGAAGCCGCGCTTGAGCTGCGCGTCGCGGGTCTTCTCGAACGCGGCAATGGCCGCGTCGCGTTCCAGGAACTGCTCGCGCTTCATGGTGGCGCGCCCGCCCTGGGTGCCCGACTCGCGGTACAGCGTCCAGCCGCCGAGCAGATCCTGCTCCAGCGTGATCTGGACATAGCGCGGCGTGTCGGTACTGCCGGGCACGGATTGCAGGTAGAGGCGCATGGTTTTCCGAAACGGTGCGGACGTGATTGCCGCAGCACCCGCCATTCTAGCGGGCCGGGCCAGGGCCGTCTGCCGCCGCGGCAATCCGTCGGCGGCCGCGGCGGCCCTATCTTTCGAGCCGGTAGTTGAGGCTGGCGCGGCTGAACTCGGTGGCCTGCTGCGCCTCCAGGTTCCAGCGCTTGCTCAGCCGATAGCGCAGGGTGATCACCTCGCCCGGCTCGAACAGGCCCACGCCGTAGCTGAGATAAAGCCGCGGCGAAAGATACTTGCCGACGGTGAACGCCGAACTGCCGCCGAGCGCCTCGTTGCTGGATACGCCGATGTCGTCCAGCCCCAGCTGCGAGCCGATCCGCTTGGCGAGCAGGTCGCCCGCGGCCGAACCCAGCGCCTGCGCCGCGGCGCTGACCATGCTGCCTTCGCCACCCTTGACCTCGGACAGCGGCTTGCCGGTGATCAGGTACGACAGCGCGTCGGACTGCTCCATCACCGGGTTGGAGAACACGGTGAGGATCGGCCGCTGCGCGGTGCCGGAGACGTACAGGCCCACTTCCTGGCCCTCGTCGATGGTGGCGTTGGGGTTGAGCTTGCGCACCGCACGGATGTTCAGGCCGGGGTTGTCGATCGGCGTGCTGGCGAACAGCAGCTGGCCGCGCTGGATCTGCAGGTCCTGTCCGTACGCGCGGTAGGTGCCGTTCACCGCGATCTGGCCCTGGCCGATGGTGGCGCGGCCAGGCTTTTCGATCACCGTCAGCACGCCGCTGAGGCGGCCGTCCAGGCCCATGCCGGTGACGTGGGTCTGCTCGCCCAGGTTGACCTTGACCATCGCGTTCAACGGCGTGCCGCTGGCGGCGCCCTGCGCCTGCCGGGCGTCCACCACCACCACGTCGGGCGAGGCGGCGCTGGCGCCGGCGCCGGGCAGCTTGTCCACGTTCACCCGTGCACGGTCGAGGCTCACCGCGCCGGTGATGTCGATGCCGTTGGCGCCTTGCTGCACGAGCAGGTCGGGCGAGAGCACCACGCTGGCCGCCGGGATGTCCACCGCGGTGAACTGGCTGCCCTTGATGGTGAGTCGCGTGGGCAGGGCGCCGTCGAGGCTGGCGCTGCCGTCCACCGCGACACTGCCCTTGCCCGACTGCACGCTGCCGCGGATCTGCAACTGCTGTCCGTCGAGCGTGGTCACGTGGAGTTGTCCCTGCGCGAGGGTCAGCCCGGCGGCGGGAATCTCCGCGGTGAAATCGCCCAGCTCGGCCTGGCCCGTCAACAGCGGTTGCGCCAGGCTGCCGGCAAACTGGAAGCGGCCGTCGGCGCGGCCCTTCACGTTGGCCAGTTCGTGGCTGAGCAACTCGACGAAGGCGAGGTTGCCCAGGTGCAATTCCAGCTGGCCGCTCAGCGCCTGTTGCGCGCCGGCGATGCCGATCTGACCGTCGATGCGGCCGCCATCGTTCAGCGCGGCATGCAGGTCGATCTGCTGGCGCTGCGGTGCGAGATTGGCGTCGAGCTGCAGGCGGTCGTAGCGCAGCAGCGGCGCGCGTGCGTCGTCGGTATAGCTGATCGCACCGTGTGCCGAGCCGATCGACGCCTGGCCGCTCAGCGCACCGGCCGCGCTGCGGTGGATCTTGCCGCTGCCCTCGATGTCGCCGTCGGCGCGCAGCGGCAGGTCGGCTTCGCCGGTGGCGTTCAGCAGCAGCGCCAGCGGCAGGGCCTGCAGCCGATAGCTGGCGTCGAGGTTGCCGGCCTTGTCGCGGCGCGCGCTGGCGCACAGCAGTGGGTCGCCCGCGGTGATGCACAGGTCGGCAAGCTGCATCGCGCCATCGTCGTAGCCGAGCTGGGTGGCATGCTGCAGACGCCACGGCGGCAGGCCCTGGGGTTCCAGATTCAGCGTCGACAGCGTGCCGCTCCAGCGCGAACCGGCCAGCGCGCCGTGCAGGTCGAGCGTGCCGGACAGCTGGCTGCCGCGCGCCTGCACTTCGAGCCGATGGTTGGAATCGCTGCCTTCGGCCAGCGCGTGGATATCCTGGAATGTCAGCCCCTGCACGGTGACGTCATCCAGTTGCAGGTCCAGCTTGCCGGCCACGCGGCTGATGTCCGGCAGCCCCACGATCAGGCGCAGGCGCCGTGCGCGCTGCTGCTGCCAGGCCAACGCCTCTCCGTGCAGCTGGCCGTTGATGCCGAGCTTCGGCAGCTTGCCCTGGATTCGCAAATGGCCGTCCAGACGGCCGCTGGCATCGGGCAGCCAGTCGCCGAGCGAGGCGATCGCCAGTTGCAGTTCGGCGTCGTTGCTGGCGCCGGGCCGCGCGGTCAGTTGCAGCGAGCTGGGACCGGAGGCCAGTTCCAGCCGACCGTCCAGCACCCGCTGCGGCGACAGGTGCAGCTTGCCGTGGCCGCTGACCGCGCGCTTGCGCAGGTTGCCGGCGAGCTTGCGGATGTCCAGCGTGGCGTCGAGTCCGTCGGCCGTGCGCCGGCCCTGGCTGGCGATGTCGGCATCGAGCGCGCCGTCCCAGTGCGCCAGCAACTGGCCAGGATCGAAGGCCTCGGCGCGGACCTCGGCCTGCCACGCCAGCCCCGGTTGCAAGGTCAGCTCGCCGTGCGCCTGGAGCCGGCCCTTGGCTTGTTTCAGGTCGAGCGTGCGCACCTGCAAGCGCTGCGGCGTGCCGTCCAGTTCCAACGCCAGCTGCGCCAGCTTGCCGGGCGGACCCAGCGCGAGATTGCCTTGCACGCGGTACGCGTCGACGCTGCCCGTGGCCTTGAGCTGGCCGTGGCTGGCCAACTCCCGACCAGCCAGCTCGGCCGGCAGGTGCAGGTCGGTCCAGCCGATCTGCAGGTTGGCGGCGAGCGGCTTGGCGTCCAGCTGCACGGTGCCGCTCGCTTCCACGTTGCCCTTGAAGCGCGGCGAGCCGAGCCGGAGTCGTTCGAGCGTGAGCGTGTGGTAGTCGGGGTCGAACCGCGCGCGCAGCGGCTGCAGCAGCACGCGGTACTGGTTCAGGTCGAGCTGGCCTTCGAGCGTGCCGCCGTGGCGGTCGCCGTGCCCCGCGAGCGAGAACGCCAGCGATTGCAGCGAGCCTTCGCCGAGCAGCGGCGCGGGGTCGAAACGCGGCGCCTCGAGCGTGCCGCTCCAGCCGAATTCGCCGGCCTGGGCGAGTTCGGCGTGCAGCTTCATCGGCGCCGGTGCGGTGAGCGCGCCATCCAGCGTGGCCCGCCTGCCGTCGCTGTGGATCGAGAGCGTGCCGGCGACATCGGTGTCGCCGGCTTTCCACGCAAAGCCCAGCGTGCCGTTGCCTTGATAACTCTTGCCGAAGACCAGCTCGCCGGCGAGATCGGCATGGCCGTCCGGTGCGCGCAGCGCGAGCTGGCGCAGCGCGATGCCGCGGTCGGTCCAGCGCCCGGCCAGGTCGAGCCGATCGGCGGCAAACACGTCCTTGCCCGCCTGCGTCACCTTGATCGGGCCGACGTGCACGCGATCCAGGATCAGCTCCACCGGCAGATGCAGCGACAGGCTGCCGGAGCTTGCGCTTTCATCGGTGCTGGCGGCGGGCAACGCCACCGTGACGCGCTCCACGTCGAGCGCGGTCAGGTGCACGCGCTTGCCCAGCAGCGACCAGAAGCGCAAGTTCAGCCGCACCGTGGCCAGATCCACCACGGTGCCGTGGCCGTCGTCGTAGCGCACGCCGGAAAGTTGCAGCGGCCCGGCCAGCCGCCCCTGCGCCTGCTGCACCTGCAACGTGCCGCCACTCAGGGATTGCGCACGCGCCAGGGCGAACCGCAGGCCCGGAGCGGTGCCGAGCAGCCACCACGACGCCAGCGTCGCCACCAGCAGCAGCGCGACAGCGGCGACGGCAATGCGCTTGATCCACTTCATGCCGTCAGCCTGCTCCGCTTGCCGTTTACGCGGATGGAATGTTCACTGCCGTTCGCCCTGAGCGTAGCGAAGCGCACGCGGGGAGCGGCCATGGATGGCCGCTGCTTTGGGGAGCGAGGAAGTCGAAGGACAGTCTTCCGCGGGGCGCCCTTCGACTTCGGCCTTTCAGACCTGCGCTCAGGGAGAGCGGTGGTGGGTGAGGTGTTTGTGGTGAGCGTCATGTTCAATAGTCAATAGTTCAGCCTTTCCCGAATCCCGGCTGCTCACAGATCCGGCCCGATCACCACGTGCAACTCGATGCCGTGATGGTCCGAATCGTGGATCGGCGTGCCGAGGTCGAGCCGGACCATGCCCACCGGCGAGCGCCAGCGCAGGCCCAGGCCGGCGCCGATCTTCGGGCGGAAATCGGTGCCGGTGTAGGCGTTGCCGGCGTCGACGAAGGCGGCCATGCCCCAGTTGCGGGTGAAGTAGTGCTCCACCTCGGTGCTGGCCACCAGCAGGTTGCGTCCGCCGATGACGCGGTCGTAGCTGTTGCGCGGGCCGATCGACTGGTAGCCGTAGCCGCGCACGGAGCGGTCGCCGCCGGCGAAGAAACGCAGTTGCGGCGGCAGCGCGGCGAAGTCGTCGGTGCGGGTGATGCCGGCGCTGCCGCGCAGGATCAGCCGGTTGCGCTGCTTCGCTCCGAACGCGCGGATCCACTTGGCGTCGGCGCTGACCTGATTGAAGCTCGCGTCGGAGAGCAGGCTGCCGGCGGTGCTGCGCGCGGCCAGGGTCAGCGACCAGCCGCGGTGCACGAAGGCGGGGTTGTCGGCCTGCTTGCGGGTCAGCGAGGCTTCGGCGAACACCTCGGTGCTGCGGCCGTGCTCGATGCCCGGCGTGTTGTCCGGTTCGCGTCCGCGCTTGCCCACGGTGAAGGTGCCGGCCAGCGCATGCAAGCCCAGCGTGCGCGTCCAGCCGTGCCACTGGCGCGTTTCGTTGCCAACCAGCTCCAGCGTCCGCGATTGCGAGGTGTCGGTGTCGGCGTCGCGGAAATTCGCGCCGACGTTGTAGCTGCGCTGGTCCGGGCCGGGCAGCGGGATGGTGTACATGGTCGAGAGCGTTTTCAGCCGCTGCGCCACCACCAGCTCGTTCTTCCACTTGTGCCCGCGCCGGTTGACCCAGCGCCGCTCGATGCCGCCGCGCACGCCGAAGCCGGTATCGGTGCCGATGAACGGGCCGCCGGTGTAGATCGTGCGCTTGGCCGGGGCCAACTGCACGGTGACGTCGACGACGCCGTGCTTCGCCTCGTCGACGTCGGGCAGCACGTTGACCACGGCAAAATAGTCCGCGCCGTTCAAGGCCTGCTGCAGGGTCAGCAACTGGTCCTGTGAAAAATAGTCGCCGGACTGGAACGGCACGTAGCGGTCGAGGAAGCCCTCGTTGAATTGCGAGCCCTCGAAGTGCACCTGGCCGTAGCGATAGCGCGGGCCGACTTCCCACCCCAGCTTGACCACCGCGCGCCGCTCGCCGCGGTTCACTTCCACCCGGTGGGTGAGCAGGCGGGCGTCGAGGTAGCCGTTGGCGGTCAGCTGCGCGCTCATGGCGTCGCGCGCCTCCTCGTAGGCTTCGTGGTTCAGCGTCTTGCCGGCGAGCCGCTCGATCGCGCGGCGCGCGCGGCGGATCGGCGCGATCCTGCCCGCGGCATCATCGAGCTGCAGTTCGACCTTGGCCACCTTGACCGGCTCGCCGGGCGTCACATGCACGTCCACCCGCCAGTCCGCACCGACCCGCCTGAGCTCGCCGGTGACGCTGGCGTCGTAGTAGCCGTAGGGCTGCAGCGCCGCGCGCACCTGCTCCGGCACGCGCTGGTACAGGCGCGCGGCCTGCGCGGCGGTGACCTCGCGTTTGGCGTACTGCGACAGCTCCAGGCGGTCGATCACCGCCGCCTTCAGCGGATCTTCCACGCCGTCCACGTGCAGCGCGACGCCCGCGTGCGCCAGCGAAGCCAGCGCAAGCAACGGCAACAACAGCAGGCTCAGGCGTCGGCGGCATCGGCGCATGCGCGAAGGGCGTCCTTGGACGGGATGACAGGTCGCCGCAGCTTACCCAAATGGGCGTAGGGCTCGCATGAATGCCGGCAGGTGGCTTCGGTGCCCGGGCCTGCGGGTCACGCTGGATTTCAACCGGCCTTGTCGCCCGATCGATGCGCGATCCACGCACCGGTCACCGCCGACACGTAGGGGATCGACTGCGCGGCGAGGATGATCATCCACAACGTGCCCTCGATATAACGCGTGCCGAACGCCTCGGCCATGCCGGCGATGCACAGCATCAGCGCCAGCGCCATCAGCAACTCCTCGCGCACCGGCGCGAACGCGGCGAAGTTGCTGCCGCCCAGGCGGCGGCTCTTGGCGGTGACCACGAACGAGGTCTTCTCGCGGGTCAGTCCGTGCAGGATGCCGCGGGCGATCGCGTGGGAGAGGCCCATGCTGGCCAGCGAGGCCATCAGCGTGTCGCGCCAGCTGCAGGGCACGCGGGCGCGATACAGCACGATGCCGAAGATCGCCTTGGCGAAGAAGAAGCCGATCACCGGGATCAGGAACAGCTGCATCGGCAGGCTGAAGTACTGCGGAAAGGCGACCATGCCGGCGGTCCAGAACAGCGCCATCAGGGTGAAGATCAGATGCAGCGCGTCGGCGAACCAGCTGAACCAGCCGGTGAGGAAATGGAAGCGCTGGCCGGCCGAGAGCGGGCCCTTCTGCGTCATCCAGTGCCAGCGGCCCTTGAGGATCTGCATCGCGCCGAAGGCCCAGCGGTAGCGCTGGCTCTTGTACGCCTTGAAGTCGGCCGGGGTCAGGCCCTTGCCCATCAGTTCGTCGACGTAGACCAGGTCGTAACCGGCATGCATCAGGCGCAGGCCCAATTCCGCATCCTCGCAGATGGTCCACTCCGACCAGCCGCCGGTGCCTTCCAGCGCGCTGCGCCGAACCATCGTCATGGTGCCGTGCTGGATGATCGCGTTGCGCTCGTTGCGGTGGTGCATTCCGATGCGGAAGAAACCGTCGTACTCCCACGCGGTCATGCGGCGGAACGTATTCTGCTCGAACTCGCGGTGCGCCTGCGGGCACTGCACCACGGCGACCTTGGGGTCGTGGAAGTAGCCGGTGAGCGTGGACAGCCAGTCGGCGCGCACCTCGTAGTCGGCGTCGATCACCGCCACCACGTCGGCCTCGGGCGCGGTTTCCTTCAGGCCGAAGTTCAGTGCGCCGGCCTTGTAGCCTGGCCACGGCGCCAGGTGGAAGAAGCGGAAGCGCTTGCCGAGCTTTTCGCAGTACGCCTGCACCGGCTCCCACACCGCCGGGTCCTTGGTGTTGTTGTCGATCACCAGCACTTCGTAGTTCTGGTAGTCCAGCGCGGCCAGCGAGTCGAGCGTGACGATCACCATCTCCGGCGGCTCGTTGTAGCAGGCCAGGTGGATCGACACGAACGGCTGCTGGTCCGGATGATCCGGCTTCAGCATGCCGGCGTGGCGCATCCACTTCGGCCGCCACAGCACCTCGGTGAACTCGAAGCCGTTGATCAGCAGAATCGCCAGGATCGCGATCTGCGCCGGGAACAGCAGCGTGAGCATGGTCCAGTCGACCCAGCTCAGGTAGAAATTGAACGGCAGCGTGGCGGCCCACACGATCAGCCCGCAGGCGAGCTGGATCAGCGCGCAGAAGAAGAACCGCCCGACCAGCTTGAAGCGGCTGAAGCGGCGTGCAAACAGGATCATCGGCAGCAATGCCAGCAGGCTCGCCGCCAGCGCCTTCCACGGCCAGGCGGTGTCTTCCACCACCGGTCCGGTCAGCGGGAACTTCAGTTGGCGGTCGGCGTTGAAGATGCCCCAGTACGCGCCGGTGCGGCCTTCGCCGAGGTTCTCCTTCCACGGCTGGTCGAACGCTTCGAGCAGGTAGTACTCGATGTGCGCGGCCTTGGCCCGGTTCATCCAGTCGCGGACGAAGATCGCCTCGTTGGAGGTCGACGGGTCGGCGTATTCGTGGCGGTCGCCGTTCGACGGCCAGCCGATCTCGCCCACCACCACCGGCTTGCCGGGGAATCGCTGCACGATCGACTCGTACGCGCCATAGGCCGCGTCCACTGCGTTGTGGCGCACCACGCCGTTCCAGAACGGAAACAGGTGGATGGTGATGTAGTCCACGTGCTGCGCCAGCTCGGGGTACTTCAGCCAGATGTAGTCCGGCTCGGCGATCGACACGGGCTGGCGCACCGCCGCGCGCACGCGGTCCAGGTAGGCCATCATCTGTTCCGGCGTGAGGTCGTTGCGGAACAGCACCTCGTTGCCCACGATCACGCGGGTGATCGTGTCCGGGTAGGCGCGCGCCTTGGCGATCAGCAGCTCGATCTCGCGCTCGTTGTTCTCCAGCCGCTTGTCGATCTCCGCGCCGGCCATCACCTTCAGCCCCTGCTGCTGCGCCAGCCGGTACACCTGCGGGTTCTGTTGCATGGTGTAGGTGCGGATGTGGTCGGTGTAGCGGTGCAGCAGCTTGAGGTCGGCGCCGAGCTCCTCGTCGCTGGGGTAGCTCTGCTTGAACGGGCTCTGGTAGCGCTGGAAGAACGACACCGCGAAGCCGCTGATCTTGCCGTGCCAGTCGTCCGGCCCGTGCGGGTAGTTGCCCCCCCACCACAGCGCGATGTTCAGCGCCGCCGCCAGCAGGGCCAACACGATGGCGGTGAACAGCGGATACCGGCTGTTGGAGTTGGCTGCGGTGGCGCTCAAAAAAATCCCCGGCGGAGCCTGCGCAACAGGCGGTGGAGCCTGCGGAGCTTAACCAATGCGGGGCCTCCGGCTCAATCGAGTCGCCCGGCGCCGGTCAGCGCCAGGTCAGGGCCGATGGCCGTGGCGGTGGATCCGCGGCGGGCCGCAGTAGGAGACTTGGGTGATCATGTGCTCACCGCTTCGCCGGCGGGGCGGCGAAATGCGCTGACACGATTGTCGGGAGATGGTGCGCCGTCAGTCCCGCAGATGTCCCTGTTGTCAATCCGTAGATTGAAAGCATCTCGCGGGAATGGCTTCGCCGAGGGAGATTTCCCGCGGCGATGTTGGCAAATTCGCCTTGCAACCCGTGCACGCTGAACGAAAGTTCCTGCTGATTCGCTGAGCGTTCGGCTGCACCTGGGCGCCCAGCCGATCCATCGCATTCCAGTCGGCACAACGGATGGCGCGCAAAGCAGGCTTTTTTTCCTGCACACGCATGGTTTTACGATGCGTCGCGACTGAGAAAATTTCCTATGGACACATGCTGGCGAGCTGAGAATCCTGAAATAGGCGGTGTGCGACAAGCGCCCCGCTGAACGCTTCAGGGAGCCACATCGAGCCAGCGGGGAATCGGGTTTGTCGCAGGGATTGTTCCGACAGGAAGTCATCGAGGCGAAGCGCGGTGAGTGGCTGGGCTCGATCATCGTCGCCACGCCGCTGTCTCGTTGGGCGCTCACCACGCTGGCGCTGATCCTGGCCGCGGCGATCATGCTGTTTCTCTTGCTCGGTCATTACACCCGCCGCGAAACCGTCACTGGCCAACTGGTGCCCAACAGGGGCGTGCTCACGGTCGCAGCACCCGGCGTGAGCACGGTGACGCGCCTGCTTGTTCGCGGCGGCCAACACGTTGAGGCCGGCGACGCGCTACTTGAGCTGTCCAGCAAGCAGGACAGCACGGCACTCGGCGATACCCACACCCTGGTGGCGCAACAACTCGACATCCAGCGCGCGCGTCTGCGCAGCGACCTCGCCAACCAGAATCAACTCGCCACGCAGCAGGCGGATGCCCTGCGCGCCAAGGTCGTGCTTCTGCAAGCGCAGCTCAAGCAGATCGATGGGCAATTGGCGCTGCAGCAACAGCAGGTCAGCAGCAACCAGCAGTTGCTGGCGCGGATCAAGCCACTCGGCGTCAAGGGCTACGTCTCGGCGGTGCAGATCCAGCAGCAGACCACTGCTGTGCTCAATGCGCAGGCGCAGTACAAGCAGTTGCGACGCCAGCAACTCGAGGCGCGCCAGCAACTGGACAGCGCCGACCAGCAACTGGCGCAGCTGCCGCTGGATGAGGCGACCAAACGCAACGACACCGAGCGCCAGTTGGCTGCGCTCACCCAGTCCATAGCGCAGAACGAGCAGCAGCGCGCGATCGTCTTGCATGCGCCGCGCGCTGGCGTGGTCTCCACCGTGCTGCTGAAGCCCGGGCAGATGGTCAGTGCCGGCCAGCCGCTGTTGTCGATCCTGCCGGCCGGTTCGCTGATGCAGGCACAGTTGCTGGTGCCCAGCCGCGCCATCGGCTTCATCGAGCCGGGCAGCCGCGTGGTGATGCGCTATCAGGCGTTCGCCTACCAGAAGTTCGGCCAGCAGTACGGCCACGTCACCGACATCTCGCGCAGCGCGCTGAGCCCCGCCGACGTGGCGACACTCATCGGCGAGCGGCCGCAGACCGCGCAGCCGATGTATCGCGTGCAGGTGGCGCTGGACAGCCAGCACGTGCTGGCCTACGGCAAGCCCGAACCAGTCAGGCCCGGCATGGCGCTGGAGGCCGACATCCTGATCGATCGCCGCCGCCTGATCGAGTGGGTGTTCGAGCCGCTGTACGGCATGGCGCATCATCTGGCGGGAGGGTCCGCGCGTGGCTGATGGCGGCCAGCAGGCACGCTCAAAGGAGCGTTCGCGCGGCTATCGTGTCGCCCTGCAGTTCGGCTGGCGCCGGGAGCTGCCGATGATGCTGCAGACCGAGGCCGCCGAATGCGGCGTGGCTTGCCTGGCGATGGTCGCGCGCTTCCACGGCCACGACGTAGACCTGGCCGGCCTGCGCCGGCGCTTCTCCACTTCGCTCAAGGGCGCCACCCTGGCGCGGGTGATGGCGATGGCTGGCCAGCTCGGCCTCACCTGCCGCCCGCTGAAACTGGAGCTGGAAGAGCTGGCGCAACTCAAGACCCCGTGCGTGCTGCACTGGGACCTCAATCACTTCGTGGTGCTCAAGCGCGTGGGCAAGCGCAGCGTGGTGATCCACGACCCGGCACGTGGCATCCGCAAGCTGAGCCTGCGCGAGGTATCCGAGCATTTCACCGGTGTGGCGTTGGAGCTGAGCCCGGCCGCCGACTTTGCGCCGGTCGTCGAGCGCCAGGCGGTGTCCCTGCGTGCGTTGACCGGCACCGTCCGCGGCCTGCTGCCCGCGCTGGGGCAGATCCTGCTGCTGGCGCTGGCGCTGGAGGTCTTCGCGCTGGTCGGCCCGTTCTACATGCAATGGGTGCTCGACCAGGTGCTGGTCTCCGCCGATCGCGACCTGCTGACCCTGCTCGGCCTGGGCTTCATCGGCGTGGCGATCTTCTCGGCGATCATCACGGCGGCGCGTTCGTGGGCGGTCACCTGGTTGGGTGCCACGCTCAACGTGCAGTGGGCCAGCAACCTGTTCAAGCACTTGATGCACTTGCCGCTGGACTGGTTTGAGAAACGCCACGTGGGTGATGTGGTGTCGCGCTTCGGTTCGATCCAGACCATTCAACGCACGCTCACCACGCAGTTCATCGGCTCCCTGCTGGACGGCGTGATGTCGCTGGTGACCCTGGTGGTGATGGCGTTCTACAGCCTCGGGCTCACCGCGCTGGTCATCGGCCTGTTCGCCGCCTACGGTCTGCTTCGCTGGGCCTTCTTCAATCCGCTGCGACGGGCCAACGAGGAGCAGATCGTCTACGGCGCTCGCCAGCAGAGCGAACTGCTGGAATCCATCCGCGGCGCCATGCCGATCAAGCTGGCCAACAAGCAGGACGAGCGGCTGGGTCGCTACGCCAACGCCACGGTGGAAACCGCCAACCGCAGTATCGGCATCCAGCGCCTGGGCATCGCCTTCACGCTCGGCAACCAGCTGATGTTCGGCATCGGACGCGTGGCAATGATCTGGATCGCCGCCGTGCTGGCACTCGACGGCAAGTTCTCCGCCGGCATGCTGATCGCCTTCATCGCCTACGCCGACCAGTTCACCAGCCGCGCGGCCGGACTGATCGACAAGTGGGTGGACTTCAGCATGCTCAAGCTGCATGCCGAGCGCGTGGCGGATATCGCGCTGACGGCACCGGAGAAGGCAGCCGATGCCGCGTGGAGCGGCCCGATGCCAGAGGCCAGCATCGAACTACGCCATGTCAGCTTCCGCTACGCAGAAGGCGAGCCATGGATTCTCAAGGACTGCAACCTGCGTATCGACGCGGGTGAATCGGTGGCCATCGTCGGCCCCAGTGGTTGCGGCAAAAGCACCCTGGCCAAGATTGTGTTGGGCCTGCTGCAACCTACCGAAGGCGAAGTTCGCTTCGGCGGCATCGACATCCGCAAGCTGGGCCTGGACACCTACCGCCAGTGGATCGGCGCCGTCATGCAGGACGACCAGCTGTTCGCCGGCTCCATCTCGGACAACATCAGCTTCTTCGATCCGGACGCCACGGCCGTGCGAATCGAGGCCGCTGCGCGGCTAGCGGCGATACATGACGACATCGCGGCCATGCCGATGGCGTATCAGAGCTTGGTAGGGGATATGGGATCTAGTTTGTCGGGCGGGCAGAAGCAGCGAGTGATATTGGCGAGGGCGCTGTATCGGCGACCGAAACTGCTGGTGTTGGATGAGGCGACCAGCCACCTCGATGTGGAACGCGAGCGGCAGATCAACGTCGTCGTAAGCCGACTCAAGATGACGCGTGTCGTGATCGCCCATCGCACCGAAACCGTCGCCAGCGCGCGACGCATTGTGGTGTTGGGGGACGGGGCGATACAAAAGAATTCCACGCTGGAGCGATCTGGCGTGGCCTCGCCGAAATCGGGACGGCGTTGAATTTCCGATAAGAATGGAGAAATAAAATGAATGCTCTGGATGCTTCTGAAATTTCATCCGTGTCAGGTGGAGGAGTTGTAGTCGAAACGGTGAAGGTTGTGCTTGCCGTAGGAGAGCAGCTGTGGGATTTTTCCAAAGGACTAGTTACCGGATTGGAAGACGGGTGGAACGCAGCTGGTAAAGAAAGCAAGTGAGGTCATGGAAATAACGGGAAAAAGATACAAAATCGCTGAGATAGCGAGTGAAATTTCAGAAAAGTCAATCCAATACAAAAGGAGAAAGGTATGAGGTTGCTGTCTCAAATTGAAGCTCAAGCTGTAGATGGCGCTGGTTTCTTTCTGGCGGTAGGTCACGCGATTGGGTACGGTGTCGGTTACGTAGCCCATGAAATAGAGATGGCCGCTGCCAGTCCGGAGGGATCAGCTGCGATTTCTGCAGCGTATACCAGCGGGGCCGCAGTGTAGCAACTTGATCCTAGGGGAAACGAATCGCCAGCCCGGAAATAGGCTGGCGATTCTGCATTTTTTAACTTGTATATGGGGCTTCATGTAGCGCATGCGCATCTTAGTAAGATGTAAAATTTGGTCAACTCGTCGAGATTTAGCAATGTATATATGCGTCGTCTCGATGTGCATGTTGGTCGCCGAATTAATTGCAGCTGTCGTGCTTGTGCAAGTTCTTAGGCTGCCATCCCGAGAAGATATTAGTTCATCAATATCTCCAGTGCTCGCGATTGCGATTGTTCTTGCTCCTCCATTGGAAACCGTGATAGCCCAGCTGGTGCCATTTAAGTTACTTCGATTGTTTCGTGTCCACAATAAATTTTTTCTATTCTTGGCTATGCTTGCGGCTTTTGTCGGACTACATATAAGTTCCGGTCTAACAGTCACCATTGTCGCTGGCGTAATCGGTGGATCATTTCTTTCGTATACATTCTTGAGATGGGCCAAGGAATCTACGTTAACGGCTTTTTATGCCACGACCTGTTGCCATCTTATAAACAACCTGGTGGTAGCTTTGGTGATCTTCGCGGTGACCTGAATATTTGGTGTCGTTTGGTTCTTTGCTTGGCCGACTCAAACTCCACGTGCAACACCATGCCGCATCTGACATAGGCTGTTGCGATGAGAACGTACAACGAATTGACCCTGAACGAGCGAGTGGAGATCCAGCAGCGCCTGGCGTCGGGCGACAGCTTGCGAGCCATGGGAAGATCGCTGGGGCGCGCACCAAGCACGATCAGTCGCGAGTGCCGTCGAGCGAGCGCTTCCCCGGATAGCTACCAGGCGCAGGCGGCACAACATCACCGCGAGCAGTGCCGGGCCAAGCCACGGGTACCACGGAAACTGGGTGACCCCGCCCTGTGGGAGACGGTACAAGCGCTGCTGCGGGCGCGCTGGTCGCCGGAGCAGATCGCCGGGATACTGGCGCGAGGGTTTCCTGATACAGCGAGCTACCGGGTGTCCCACGAAACGATCTACACCGCGGTGTACCTGGTGCCTCGCGGCGAACTGCGCAAGGAACTGATCGGATGCTTGCGGCAAGGCCGCAGCACACGCAAGCCACGCACGCGCGGCACCGACCGGCGCGGCCAGATCCCGGACATGCAGAGCATCCACGTCCGCCCGCCAGAGGTTGCCGATCGCCTGATCCCGGGTCACTGGGAGGGCGATCTCATCAAGGGCGCAGGCAACCGTTCCTCGGTGGGCACGCTGGTCGAGCGCACCAGCGGCTTCGTGGTGCTGGCCAAGATGAGCAGCGCCAGCGCGGCCGACGCGCTGGAGAGCTTCGGCAAGGCCTTGAAGGGCATCCCCGAAGCGCTGCGCAAGACGCTGACGTACGACCAGGGCAAGGAGATGAGTTATCACGCGGCACTGACCTTGCGCACCGGCGTGCAGGTGTACTTCGCCGACCCGCACAGCCCGTGGCAGCGCGGCAGCAACGAAAACACCAACGGTCTGTTGCGGCAGTACCTGCCCAAGGGCACGGACCTGTCCGTCTACAGCCAGGCCGAGCTGGACCAGATCGCCCTGAGCCTCAACACGCGGCCGCGAAAGCGCCATCAATTCCGCACCCCGCTGGAGGTTTACAACGACCACCTCAGACTGGCTGAGGCAGAAGCAGGAACGATTCACTGATCATGTTGCACGTGGACCTTGAAACCGCCCTTCTCTGCTGAAGGCGGGGTTCTGCATCGACCCTGCTGAAGTGTTTGTACGTCTTGAGTCATGTCGCGGTTGACAGGTGATCATGTGTATTGGTGTAATGATACGCATGGATGCCTCGCTGCTGACTGTGCAACCCGCCGCGCCCGAGCCGATCTACCGGCAGATCGTCGAGCAGTTGCGCCGTCTGATCGCCGGCGGGCAACTGGTGGCCGGCGAGCTGCTGCCTTCGGTGCGCGAGGTGGCGGGGTTCCATGCGATCAATCCGATGACAGTGTCGCGGGCCTACGGCCTGGCCGAGAGCGAGGGCCTGCTGGAGCGGCTGCGCGGCAAGGGCATGGTGGTCGCGGCGACGCGTCGCGCGGGACAGTCGGAGAGCCAGCGCCTCGCGCTGCTGGAACCGCAGCTGGTGGCGCTGGCCCGGCACGCGAGTGAACTTGAATTGCCGACCGAGGCGGTGTTGAACCGGCTCGGCCGCTTGATGAGGAGTCGAGAATGAACGCCATGCTTCACGAAGCGGATCCCGTCGATGTCGCACCGCTGGAGGCGCGCGGGCTGACCCACTGCTACGAGGGCAGCAACGTGTTGTGCGGCGTCGACCTGGCGCTGGAACCAGGCTCGGTGCTGGGCCTGATCGGGCGCAACGGCGCGGGCAAGTCCACCCTGATCCGCGCCATGCTCGGTTTGCTCGAACCGCTCTCCGGCGTCGCATTCGTGTTCGGCGAGCCGGCGTTGAAGCTGTCCGACCACGCCAAGGCACGGCTTGCCTACGTACCGCAGCAACCCGAGGCGCTGGCCTGGCTCACCGCGCAGCAGATGTTGGACTACCTGGGGCGCTTCTATCCGTGCTGGGACGCCGCCTTCGTGCGCACCACACTGGAGCGCTGGAAGATCCAGCCGAACAAGCTGCTGGCCAAGCTGTCGCCCGGCGAGCGCCAGCGCGTCGACCTGATCCGCGCGCTGGCCTCGCAGCCCGAGTTGCTGGTGCTGGACGAGCCGGCCGCGGCGCTCGATCCGGTGGCCCGCCGCGAACTGTTGCGCGAGGTGGCGATGCGCGCCGGCGAGAACGGCACTACGGTGCTGTTCTCCACCCACATCGTGTCCGACCTGGAGCGCGTGGCCTCCGAGATCGCGTTCCTGCACGAGGGCAGGTTGCTGCTGCGTTGTGGCGTGGACGAGGCCAAGGAACGCTACGCCCGCCTGTGGCTGCCGGCCGCGGCAAACGTCGCCGCACCGATCCCCTCGCTCAGCCGGCGCCGCCACGACGACGGCAGCTTCAGCCTGGTGGTGGCGCGCGATGCCCGGGACCGTTGGCCGGAAGCGGCGAACCTGCCCGGCGCGCGCGTCGATGCGCTGGGGTTGGAGGATCTGTTCGTGGAGATCGCGGAGTGACGTCGTTCCTGCAATTGCTGATGCTGCCGTGGATGGCATGGTCGCAGCGCATGCGGCGCATCATCGCGAGGACCTTGCTGGTCATCCTCTGCCTGGCCATTGCTGGCTACGTCCTGCTTCGGCGCTCGGCCGGGGCCGGGCCCGGTCTGGCGCATGGCCTGGCCGTCATCGATTGCCTGTTCTGGGCCGCCGTGGTGCCGCGCGCGCTGGTGCTGGCGAACGAGGCACGCCGGCTGCGCCTGCCGGCGCTGGAACGCGCAGCGGCCATCAGCACCGTGTTGTATGCCGCGCTCACCATCGCCTTGCCCGCCGCCGTGGTGGCGATGCTGGGTGGCAGCGGGGTGGTGGCGCTGGCCGAACTTGCGCTGGGTGCGAGCGTCGGCATGGGCTATGCCACCTTGCCGCCCTGGCTTGGCGTCTGGGCCTGCCTGGCGCCCCTGCTCGACGACCACCTGGGTGCATGGCTGCCCATGCCGGTCAGCGATCCCGTGGGCTTTCTGCATTGGGTCGCACCGGTGGCCGCGGTGCTGTGGACCACGATCGCGCTGTGCTGGCGTCGGGCCGCGCGCTGCGACGACGAAGCTTCGCGCTGGCTCAAACCACTGGCGTTGCGTTGGCGCGCGCTTTCCGCGCAGGGCCGCAACGGCGCGAAGCTGGAAACCGAACTGCTGCGTCGGCGCAGCTCCCGGATGCAGCCGGGCGTCGATCTGCGCCGCGTCGGGCCTGATTATCTGGTGCGTGGCCTGCGCGTGGCGCTGGGAGGATGGGGCGTGCCGCAGACGGTGGCCAGTCGTCTGCGCCAGGCCGGCCTGGTGTTGCTCAATGTGCTGTTCGCCTTCGCGCTGCTGGCGACGCTGCGCCACGTGTCGAACGATCAGCCCCACGCCATCGCGTATACCGTCGTGCTCTCCATGTTCGCCAGCACACCGGTCATCGCCTTTGCCCTCAGCCTGTTCGGTGCCGTGCTGGGGCCGGTGAGCGCCGACGCCCTGCGCGCCCGCTGGAGCCGCGACAACGCCGAGTTGGCGGTACTGGCACTGCTGCCGGGTCTCGGCGATGCCGCGCACGCCAAGCGTGCCCTGCTCAAGGCCAGCGTGGTGCCAACGCTGCTGGCGCAGGCGGCGCTGCTCGCGGGCATGCTGGGCGTGGCGCTGTGGGCGCATCTCCCCGGCGGCAATGCCGCCTTGCTGCTGCTCGCCCAGGGCGGTGGCATGCTGGCCACCTTTGCGCTGTCCGTGGCCGCGTTGGGTGGCACGGCGTGGCATCGTGGCTGGCAAAGCCTACTCATCATTGCCGCCATCGTGCTGATGTTGACCACCACCGGCGCGGCGCTGTTCCGGTTCGGCGACAACCTGCTGGCGCAGCGGCTCGCCCTCTCGCCGATCTTCCTCGCGCTGTGGATCGCGCTGCTGGCGATCCTGCTGGCCATCGGCCGTCGCGGCTGGCGCGCATTCTGGTGCCAGCCGCATCCGTTCCTGCCGCACGGGTGAAGCATGACCATGACGAACGCCCGTTCCCGCAAGGTGACGCCGACCATCGGCGGCCTGCCGGGTTGACTGACCGCAGCGTCCCCGCGCAGCCGGGGGCAGGTGTGGATCCGGGGTGGGAGTTGCGGCGTCGTCACCAACGAAGAAGGCCCGTCATCGACGGGCCTTCTTCGTTCATGCCGCGCGGGCGTCAACGCAGCAGCGAGCGCAGCATCCAGGCGGTCTTCTCGTGTTCCTTGAGGCGGCCGGTGACCATGTCGGCGGTGCCGTCGTCGCCGGCGGCGTTGGCGGTCTTGAGGGCGTCGCGGGCGGTGGCGGCGACGATCTCGTGGCCTTCGACCAGCTGGCCGACCATTTCCTGCCAGTCCGGCACGCCGGGCTCGTCCTTGATCGAGCTGAGCTTGGCGAACTGGCTGTAGGAACCGGGCGCGAACACGTCCAGTGTGCGGATGCGCTCGGCGACCTCGTCGGCGGCCAGCCACAGCGCGTTGTACTGGGTCTCGAACATCAGGTGCAGGCTGTTGAACTGCGGGCCGGTGACGTTCCAGTGGAAGCTGTGCGTCTTCAGGTACAGCGAGTAGGTATCGGCCAGCAGCTTGGACAGGTGCTTGGCGACCGCTTCGCGATCCTTCTTGGCGATACCGATGGAAATGGCCATGGCGTGCTCCTTTGGGGGTGGATGCAATGAATCAACGGTAGTGGCTCGGCGCTCGCGCGGGAAATGAATCCTTCGGATGCTGGCGATAGTCGCCGACTATCGGGTCGAGGCGTGCCACCGGCTATCATGCGCAGTTCGATGAACGACCACTGCGCGCCCGCATCCGATCCCGCTGCCGATCCAGGCTTGCGCACCTTGCGCCGGCAGCTGGATGCGGTGTGCAGTCGCGACTTCGGTCGCCTGCTGGGACGTTGGCGCACGCTGTCGCGCCGACCAGACGAAAAGAAGATGGGGGCGCTGGCCGCCGATATCGAGCGCTCCGCGGCCAGACGCCGCGACCGTGCCGCGGCCAAGCCCGAAATCCGGCTGGACGAGTCGCTGCCGATCAGCGCGCGCGGCGAGGACATCGTCAAGCTGATCCGCGAACACCAGGTGGTGGTGATCGCCGGCGAGACCGGTTCGGGCAAGACCACCCAGCTGCCGAAGCTGTGCCTGGCCGCCGGCCGCGGCGAAGCGGGCATGATCGGCTGCACCCAGCCGCGTCGGCTGGCCGCGCGCTCGGTGGCGCGCCGCGTGGCGGAGGAGCTGGGCACGCCGCTGGGCGAGGTCGTGGGTTTCCAGGTGCGCTTCAACGACCAGGTGTCCGAGCGCAGCCTGATCAAGTTCATGACCGACGGCATCCTGCTCGCCGAGACCCAGGGCGATCCGTGGCTGAGCGCCTACGACACCATCATCATCGACGAGGCGCACGAGCGCAGCCTCAACATCGACTTCCTGCTCGGCTACCTCAAGCGTCTGACGCTGAAGCGGCCGGAGCTGAAGATCATCGTCACCTCGGCGACGATCGACACCGCGCGCTTTGCCGAACACTTCGACGGCGCGCCGGTGGTCGAGGTGGAAGGACGGGCGTACCCGGTGGAGTTGCGCTGGCGGCCGGTGGAAGCCGCAGGCAAGGGCATGCAGCAGGGCAGCGCCGAACACATCGCCGCCGTGCTCGACGAAATCACCCGCGACGATCCGCGCGGCGACGTGCTGGTGTTCCTGCCCGGCGAGCGCGAGATCCGCGACGCGCACCAGCTGCTGTCGCGCCGGCAATACCGCGAGACCGAGATCATGCCGCTGTACGCGCGGCTTTCCGCCGGCGACCAGGACCGCGTGTTCAAGCCCGGCGTGAAGCGCCGCGTGGTGCTGGCCACCAACGTCGCCGAGACCTCGCTCACGGTGCCGCGCATCCGCTACGTGATCGACACCGGCACCGCGCGGGTCAAGCGCTACAGCCAGCGCAGCCAGCTCGAGCGGCTGCATGTCGAACCGATCTCGCAGGCCGCCGCCGACCAGCGCAAGGGCCGCTGCGGCCGCGTCGGACCTGGCGTCTGCTATCGCCTCTACGACGAAGCCGATTTCGCCGGCCGCGCCGCGTTCACCGATCCGGAGCTGCTGCGATCGTCGCTGGCCAACGTGATCCTGCGCATGCTGGCGCTGCAGCTGGGCGAGGTCGATGAGTTCCCGTTCCTGGAAGCGCCCGACCCGCGCGTGATCGCCGACGGCTTCCGCCGGCTCACCGAAATTTCCGCGATCGACGAGGCGCGCAGGCTCACCGCGATCGGCCGCACGCTGGCGCGGCTGCCGATCGACGTGCAGCTGGCGCGCATGCTGGTCGAGGGCGAGAAACTGCATGCGTTGCGCGAGCTGCTCGTCATCGTCGCCTTCCTCAGCATCCAGGACCCGCGCGAGCGTCCCGGCGACGCACGCCAGCAGGCCGACGCCGCGCACGCCGTGTTCGCCGACCCGAAGTCCGACTTCATCGGCGTGCTGAACCTGTGGCGGGCCTATCACGACGCCCACGAGGAACTGACCCAGTCGAAGCTGCGCGACTGGTGCTCGCGGCACTTCCTCAGCTTCATGCGCATGCGCGAATGGCGCGAGCTGCATCGGCAGTTGCTGCTGGTCGTTGAAGAGCTGGGCTGGCGCCTTGCTCCCTCTCCCCTGCGGGGAGAGGGTTGGGGTGAGGGAGCGGGGTCGCGGAAGACTTCACAGGCTGGTGCATCAAAGCTCGGAAAGAAAAGCAAAGGCAGGGAGGCTTCGCGCGAGCACCCGCCCCTCACCTTCCCGAAAAGGGGACTTCCTGCGGTCGCAATCCTCTCCCCGGAGGGGAGAGGCGGCGAACGCGAAGAGCGAGTTATTGATCAGCAAGCTGCGATGGATCGCCTCTTTGAGGCGGTCCATCGCAGCCTGTTGGCCGGCCTGCCCACCCAGGTCGGCCGCAAGGACGAGAAGGGCATTTACCAGAGCACGCGCGAGCGCAAGTTCCAGGTGTTTCCCGGCTCGGCCCTGTCGAAGGCACCACCGAACTGGATCTTCTCCGCGCAGATCCTCGACGTGGGCGGCCGCGTGTGGGGCATGGCGAATGCGCGGGTGGAGCCGTTGTGGATCGAGCAGCAGGCGGCGCACCTGCTGCGCACCAGTTGCCGCGACGCGCACTGGTCGAGGAAGCGCGGCTGCGTGGTGGCGTACGAACAGGTCAGCCTGTTCGGCCTGGTGCTGGTGGAGAAGCGGCCGGTCACCTTCCAGCAGCAGGACCCCGCGCTGGCGCACGCGATCTTCCTGCGCGAGGCGCTGGTGCGCGGCGACATCGACGGCGCCGATCATGGACGGTCAAGTGCCGCGGGCGCAGGACGCGCAGGAGCGGCCGCGGATTTCGTGCGCGCGAACCAGCGCGTGCTGGAAGAGGCGCTGGGCATCGAGGCAAGGCAGCGCCGCGAAGGATTGATCCGTCACGAGGACGAACTGGTCGCGTTCTTCGAGGGCAAGCTGCCCGAAGAGATCGCCAGCTCGCGTGCGCTCGACGCGTGGTATCGCAAGGCCCGACCGGCCGAACAGGCCGCGCTGCGCTGGTCGCTGGATGACGTGATGGGCGCTGGTGCCGCGCTGGATGCGAAGGCGTTTCCCGCCGCCATCGAGGTGCCGCAGAGATACAAACTGGAATACCGCTTCGTTCCGGGTGACGAGGCCGATGGCGTGACCCTGCAACTGCCGCTGGCAATGTTGAATGCGCTGCCCGCGGCGCGCTGCGAGTGGCTGGTGCCGGGCCTGCTGGCGGACAAGGTGGCCGAACTGATCCGCGGCCTGCCCAAGGCGCTGCGCCGCAACTTCGTGCCGGCGCCGGATTTCGCGCGCGCCTTCACCGAGGCGGAATCGCCCCGCGACGAGTCGCTGGTCAAGGCGCTGGCCGCCTTCCTGAAACGCGCCACCGGCGTCGACATCGGCGCCGGCGAGTTCGCCGGCATCGAATTGCCGCCGCATTTCCTGATGCGCTACCGCCTGCATGACGAACGCGGCAAGAAGCTGGCCACTGGCCGCGACCTGGCTGCGCTGCGTGGGCAGTGGGAAGGCCAGGCGCGTGAGGCGTTCTCGCGCAAGACCGATATCGAGCTGACTCGCGAAGACGTGGCCAGCTGGGATTTCGAGGCGATCCCTGCGCAGGTGCGTTCGGACGCCGGCCTCACCGCGTTTCCGGCCCTGGTCGACCTGGGCGAGACGGTGGCGCTGCGCGTATTCGAGCGCAGCGACGAAGCGCGCGTGGCGCATGCCGCCGGCGTGGTGCGGCTGCTGCGCAACGCACTGGCCAGCGAGGCGAAGCAGGCGCGCCGGCGATTGCCGATCGGCAACGCGCTGGCGTTGAAATACGCGCCGCTCGGCGGCGTCGACGGCCTGCGCGAAGACCTGCTCGAAGGCGGCTTCACCGATCTGCTGGAACGCCACGCACTGGACGTGCGTACCGCCGGCGCGTTCGAGGCGCTGCGCACGCAGTGTTCGCGCGAACTGTTCGGTGCCGGCGTCGAGCGGCTCAAGCTGGCCGAGCCGATCATCGAGGCGCAGGCCGAGGCAAAGCCCTGGCTCGAGCCGCCGCTGCTCGGCTTCGCCCGCGCCAGCTACGACGACCTGCGTGAACAATTCGACGCGCTGCTCGTGCCCGGTTTCCTGCGCGAGCTGCCGCCTTCACGGCTGGCGCATTATCCACGCTACCTCAAGGCGATGCGCCTGCGTGGCGAACGCTTGCGCCAGGACCCGGCGAAGGACCAGCAACGCATGCTGCAGGTGCTGCCGTACTGGCGCGCGTACCTGCAACACCGCGCCGCCGGCGGCGACCCGGCCGAACTGGCCGAGTTGCGCTGGCTGATCGAGGAATGGCGCGTGTCGCTGTTCGCGCAGGAGCTGAAGACCGCCGAGCCGGTGTCGGCCAAGCGGCTGGCGAAGGCGCTGGCCGCGCTCGCCTGACCGACCGGATCAGCGCACGCGTTCCACGTGCACGCTGCCGTTGCAGCCGGACACGTACATCAGCCAGTTGCCCATCATCGAGGGTTTGACCTTGGTCGAGGGATTGTCGGCAGTCATGCACGACACATTGTCCGAGCCGATCTGCCGCCAGACCTGTCCGTTGTCCAGGGTGTACTCGTTGTTGCCGCTCCAGCCGTCGAAGTGGCCCTTGATGCGGGTCTCGATCTTCTCGCGCTTGGCATCGCTCGCGTAGAACACCGGCTTGCCGCTGGCACTGACCATCTTGGTGGTGGTCTTGGCGTGCGTGCGCAGCCAGGCGTCGAGATTCTGCAGTTCCTGCGGCGAGAGTTTGTCCAGGCCAGCGGCCTTGAACTCGGAAGGACTCATGCGTTGCTGCAGGTCGCCGGACGTCTGCTGCGCGTACACGGCGCAGCACGGGAGGGCCAGCAACAGCGGGAGACAGCGTGCGCGGAAGGACATGGGGATTTCCTCGAAGCCGGAATGGCGAATCCCGATTCTGCCCGCCAAGCGGCCCGAGGCCAAGCGCCGCAGGCCGCCCGCCGCGACCATGCCACTACAATGGCCGCCATCATGGCCCCGCGCACTCATTCAGGCAGCCTCGCCGCATGGCGCAAGCGCGCCGACACGCTGTCACCCGATCTGGCCGATGCGCTGGAGGCCTGCGGCGAGCATCCGGTCGACCAGGCCGAGTGCGGCGACACCCTCGACCTGCTCGGCATGCTCGGTTGTGACGCGTCGACCCAGGCGGCGGCGTTGTGGTTCGAGCTGGCGCGCGTCGATCCGGCGTTGTGGGCTGCGCGCGGCCCGGGCCTGCCGGCGGACGTGCAGCGCCTGGTCGCCGGCCAGCAGGCGGCCGAACAGGTGTGGACCTTGCACGCGCAGCGCGCACCCGGCGGGGCGACCGAAGGCCTGCGCCGGCTGTTGCTGGCGATCGTGCGCGACCTGCGCGTGGTGTTCGTGCTGCTGGCGCGCCAGCTTGCGCTGATGCGCGCCGCGGCATGGCTGCCGCCGGAGCAGGCTGCCGCGCTGGCGCGGTTGAGCCGCGACATCCATGCCCCGCTGGCCAACCGGCTCGGCATCTGGCAACTGAAATGGGAGCTGGAGGACCTGGCGTTCCGCCACCTGCAGCCGGACACCTATCGCCGCATCGCCAAGCTGCTCGACGAGCGCCGCGTCGATCGCGAGGCATTCATCCGCCAGTCGCTGGACGAGCTGAAACAGGCGCTGGACGCCGCCGGCCTGCAGGCCGACTTGGCGGGGCGGCCCAAGCACATCTACTCGATCTGGAAAAAGATGCAGCGCAAGTCGCTGGATTTTTCCGACCTCTACGACATCCGCGCGGTGCGCGTGCTGGTCGACAGCGTCACCGACTGCTACGCCGCGCTGGGCGTGGTGCACGCGCTGTGGCCGCACCTGCGGAACGAGTTCGACGACTACATCGCGCGACCCAAGCCCAACGGTTACCAGTCGCTGCACACCGCGGTGGTCGGGCCGCAGGGCAAGACGCTGGAGGTGCAGATCCGCACCCACGAGATGCATCGCGCCAACGAACTGGGCGTGGCCGCGCACTGGCGCTACAAGGAGGGTGGCGGCAGCGACGCCGAGTTCGAGGCCAAGATCGCCTGGATGCGCAAGCTGCTGGAGCCGCGCAGCGGCGACGACAGCAACCTCGCCGCCGAGCTGCAGACCGAGCTGCTGGAAGACCGCGTCTACCTGCTCACTCCCAAGGGCGAGGTGTTCGACCTGGCACGTGGCGCCACCGTGCTGGATTTCGCCTACCTGGTGCACACCGAGGTCGGCCACCGCTGCCGCGGCGCCAAGGTCAACGGCCGCATCGTGCCGCTGACCTTCCAGCCGCAGAGCGGCGACCGCGTGGAGATCCTCACCACCAAGGTCGCCGAACCCAGCCGCGACTGGCTCTCGCCGCACCATGGCTACCTCAACACCGCGCGGGCGAAGGACAAGGTGCGCGCGTGGTTCCGCCGCATCGCGCACGACGCCAACCTCGGCGTCGGACGCGCCATGCTCGAGCGCGAACTGAAGCGCCTGGCGCTGCCCGCCGCCGACATCGGCAAGCTGCCCGCCCAATTCCACCTGCAGACGCAGGACGAGCTGCTGATCGCGCTGGCACTGGGTGAGGTCACGCCCGGCCAGATCGCCCGCGTGCTGCAGGAGTCCGTGCAACCGCCGCCGCCCGCGCCGGCACCGCCGCCGGCGCGGCCGGCCACGCTGGACCAGGGCGCGCTGAGCATCGAAGGCGTCGGCAACCTGCTTACCACGCTGGCGCGCTGCTGCCAGCCGCTGCCGGGCGACGCGGTACGCGGCTACATCACCAAGGGCCGCGGCGTTTCAGTGCATCGTGCCGATTGCGGCAGCCTGGCGCGGCTCGCGCGGCGCGACCCGGACCGGGTGATCGAGGTGAGCTGGGGCCACGTCGCCAGCCAGGCTTACGAGGTGGACATCGAACTGCGCGGCTACGACCGCAAGGAGCTGCAGAAAGACGTCACCAACCTCATCAGCAACGCCGGCACCCACATCATCGCCTCGTCCAGCCGCTCGCGCCCGCAGACCGGCGAAGTGGAGATGCGCTACACCCTGCGCGTGCGCGATTTCGAACAGCTGTCCACCCTGCTGGGCAAGCTGCTGGCGCTGCCCAACGTCACCGAAGTGCGCCGCATCAGCGCCTAGCGTGGCGCCGGGGTGCCGGGCGCCGCGCCGCCCTCGCCAGCAGCGCTGGACGCTGAACGCCGGTATCGCGCAGGCCGGGCCGTCCGGTCGCGCGATGTTAAGCTGCGACCGCTTATCGCCAGTGCCATGAATCATGAGCAGCCGCCGCAACCCGCATGATGCCCGGCCACCGAACCGCAGCGAGCCCACCCTGGGCGACCTCGATCAGGTGGAGGGCAAGCCGCGCGCGTCCGCTGCCGATGGCCTGCCGCGGGTCACCGTGGAAAGGCGTCGTGCCCGCGGGATTCGCACCGCGGCATCGCGCGGGCGTCGCGGCTGGCTGCTGCCGATCTTGATCCTGCTGGTCGTCGCGCTCGGCGCGGCGCTCTGGCTCAGCCAGAACCGGCTGCGCGGCATGCTGCCGCGCACCGACCTCAACAGCGTGCTGGCGCAGGCGCAGCAGGCGCTGGACGCGGGCCACCTGGATGGCGAGGACGGCACCAGCGCGCGCGAACTGTTCCAGCAGGTGGCGGCCAGCGAGCCGGACAACGATCGCGCCCGCGACGGCCTGCGCCAGGTTGGCCAGGCCGAGTTGTCGCAAGCCGATGCAGCGCTGCAGGCAGGCCGGCTGGATGAGGCCACCCAGCGCGCCACGGTCGCCCGCGAACTGCTCGGGGGCGGGCGCGACGTGGATCGCCTCGACATGCTCATCCGCCAGGCGCAGGCGGGCCAGATGCACACCGGCGACCTGGTCGACCAGGCCAAGCAGGCATTGGCACAGGGCAAGCTGGATGGTGCCGACGGCGCCGGCGCGCTCTACCAGCGCGTGTTGCGCACCGACCCGGACAACGCAGTGGCCGCGCACGGGCTGGACCAGGTCGCCAACGCGCTGGCGGTGCAGGCACACGACGCGCTGGAGGCGGGCGACCTGGCCAAGGCCGATCCGCTGGTGCTGCAGATCGCCGCGCTGCGGCCGAACAACGGCTCGCTGCCGGCGCTGCGCGCGCTGCAGGCGCAACGGCGCCAGCAACAGGATGGCGCGGTAAAGGATGCCATTGCCCAGGGCCGTGAGGCCTTGCGCGACGGCCGCATCGCCGGCTCCGGCGACGACACCGCGCTGGCGCACTTCAGGGCTGCGTTGGCGCTTGATCCGGACAGCGAGGAGGCCAAGGCCGGGCTGGGCGACGTGGCGCAGGCGCTGACCGTGCAGGCGAATGCGGCGATGGATGACGGCGATCGCGCGCAGGCGGCCAAACTGCTCGGCCAGGCGAATGCGCTGGCGCCGAAGTCGGCCGATCTGGCCGCCGCCCGCGCGCGGCTGCAGAGCAAGCCGCCGGCGAGCAAGCCACCCGCGGACGAACCCGCCGAGACGGTGCACGCGGCCGACGAGGCCCCGGTAGTCGCCGCCGCGTTGTCGCCGCAGCAAAGCGCAGCCGTGGCCCAACTGGTGCAGCGCGCGCAGCAGGCCACCGCCAGCGGCAACATCATGATGCCGCCCGGCGACAGCGCGTACGACCTGTACCGCAGCGCGCTGGCGATCGACGGCAACGACGTGCTTGCGCGGCAGGGCCTGCAGGCCTTGCCGGGCCGGGTCGAACAGTTGTTCAAGCAGGCCCTCGCGGCCGGCCAGCTGAAGCAGGCCGGCGACATGCTGGCCAACCTGGGCGAATTGGCGCCGGGCGATCCGGCACAGCTGGGGCTGAGCAACCAGCTGGCCAGCGCCTGGGTCGATCGGGCCCAGCAGCAGCTCGATGGCGGCGACCGCATCGGCGCCGGCCAGTCGCTCGCGCGCGCGCGCAAGCTGGCGCCCAACCATCCGCGCGTGACCGAGCTTGCCGCGCGACTGCAAGGCAATCCGTGAGGCCGACATGACGGTGCTGGTCGTCGGCGGCAGCAGCCAGATCGGCCACTTCCTCCTGCCGCACCTGCGCGCCACCGGTGAGCCGGTGCTGGCGCTGAGCCGGCATCCGCGGCCCGCGCGCGACGGGGTGCAGTGGCTGCGCGGTACCCTGCCGCACGACATGCCGACGTTGCCCGAACTGTCGGCAATCATCAGTTTCGGTCCCTTGCTGGCGCTGGCCGAATGGCTGGCCCATGCCAGCCTGGTCGGCGCGCCGAGGGTGGTGGCCACCAGTTCGATGAGCGCCGAAAGCAAGCGGGATTCGGTGGTGCCGGCCGAGCGCGCGATCGCGCGCCAGCTGCGCGAGGGCGAGGCTGCGCTGGCCACCGCCTGCGCCCGCCACGGCTGCGCGTGGACCGTGCTGCGGCCAACCCTGGTGTATGGCGCCGGGCTCGATCGCAGCCTCACCCCGATCGCGCGCCGTGCGCTGCGCACGCGGTTGTTTCCGATCCCGGCCGCGCGTGGCCTGCGCCAGCCGGTGCATGCCGACGACGTCGCGCAGGCAGTGCTGGCCGCGCTGGATTGTCCCGCCTCGGCGGGACGCATCGTGCCGATCGGCGGCGGCGAACGGCTGCCGTATCCGCAGATGTTCGCGCGCGTGCGCGACAGCCTGCCGCGCGCCACCGTGACAGTGCCGCTGCCCGCCTGGTTGTTGCGGCTGCTTGCTCGCACGTGCCCGCCGCTGCGTGGCCCGCTGAGCCGGCTGGACCGCGATCTGGTCGCCGACAACGGCGAGTTGCAGCGCTTGCTGGGCATTCACCCGCGGCCGTTTCGGCCGGATGCGGGGACGTGGCAGCCACCGGCGTAGGGCGGGCATGGCCCGCCGCCCGGAACGCCAAGGCATGCCCAAAACCGGCGGGCAGTGCCCGCCCTACCATCCACATGCCCGGGAATTGCCCGCAAAACCGCCGCGGCGTTCATGGGCGCGCCGGGATGCACGCCCTATCATCGGGAAACCTGATCGCCGGATTCCGCCGCCCTTGAGCTTCCTCGACCGTACCCGTTCCCTCGCCCGCCGCAGCTGGCCGTGGCTGCGCATTCCGTGCTGGATCGGCCTGGGCCTGCTGGTCGGTTTCGTGTTGCCGTACGTGCTGGTGCTCAACAAGCGCGTGCAGGATCGTTTCAACGACCTGGTGTTCGCGGTGCCCACGCGGGTGTATGCGCGGCCGCTGCCGCTGCAGGCCGGCGAGCCGATGACCAGCGCCGCGCTGGAACTGGAACTGACCTTCGCCGGCTACAGCCACGACGGCAAGGGCCAGGTGCCCGGCAGCTGGATGAAGCAGGGCAGCCGCTACACGATCTCCTCGCGTGGCTACGCCGGCCCCGACGGCGGCGAGTTGCCCAAGCGCATCGTGGTGACCCTGGGCGGCGGCGAGGTGGCCTCGGTGCACACCGCGGCGGACAAGCAGCCGATCAAGCAGACCCATCTCGACCCGGCGCGCATCGCCACGCTGTACGGCGCCAGCCAGGAGGAGCGACGCTTCGTGCAGTTGCGCGACGTGCCGCCGCTGCTGGTCAAGGGCCTGCAGTCGGTCGAGGACCGCAATTTCAAGAACAACATCGGCATCGACTTCGGCGCGATCGCGCGCGCGGCGCTGGCCAACCTGCGTGCCGGCCACACCGTGCAGGGCGGTTCCACGCTGACCCAGCAGCTGGTGCGCAACCTGTTCCTGAGCCGCGACCAGACCTTGACGCGCAAGATCAACGAGGCGCTGATGTCGCTGCTGCTGGAGGCGCACTACAGCAAGGGGCGCATCCTGGAGGCCTACGTCAACGACGTGTTCCTGGGCCAGCAGGGGGCGCAGGCGGTGCACGGTTTCGGCGCCGCATCGGAGTTTTATTTCGGGCGCCGGCTGCAGGAGCTGCGGCCGCAGGAGATCGCCTTGCTGGTCGGCCTGGTGAAGGGGCCGAGCTACTACGACCCGCGCCGCGCACCCAAGCGCGCCCTGGCGCGGCGCAACCTGGTGCTGCAGGAGTTCTTCGACACCGGCCTGATCAGCGCCGCGCAGCTCAATGCGGGCCAGGCTGCGCCGCTGGACGTGATCAAGAACGGCCAGCTGCCGCACAACCGCTTCCCCGCGTTCATGGATCTGGTGCGCAAGCAGATCACCACCGACTTCGACGAGAAGGCGTTGCGCGAAGGCAACCTGTCGATCTTCACCACGCTGGACCCGGCCGCGCAGCTGTATACCGAGCAGGCGATCACCAGTTCGCTCAAGGGCCTGGGCAAGCGCGGCGACGGCGTGCAGGCGGCGGCGGTGGTGACCGATGCGCACACCGGCAGCGTGCTTGCCGTGGTCGGCAACCGCAATCCGGGCGAGCCGGGTTTCAACCGCGCGCTGGACATCCGCCGGCAGATCGGCTCCACGATCAAGCCGTTCGTCTACCTGGTCGCGCTGACCCAACCCGAGCGCTGGAACCTGGCCAGCATGATGGACGACAGCCCGATCAGCATGCGCCAGCCCAACGGCAGCATGTGGACGCCGCAGAACGACGACCACCGCAGCCACGACCCGCTGATCATGGTCGACGCGCTGGCGCATTCGTGGAACCTCGCCACGATCCACCTCGGCATGGCGGTGGGCTTGCCGCGCATCCGTGCGTTCCTCGAATCGTTCGGGCTCACCGACGTCAATCCAAGTCCCTCGCTGCTGATCGGCGCGCTGGACCTGTCTCCGCTGCAGGTGGCGCAGCTCTATCAGTATCTGGCGGCGGATGGTCACGCCTTGCCGCTGCTGGCGGTGCGCGGCGTGCTCGACGGCAGCGGCCGCACGATCAAGCGCTACCAGGTGCAGCCCGGTCCCGGCGAATACCAGGAGGCGGTGCGGCTGACCACCTGGGCAATGCAGCAGGTGGCCGAGTACGGCACCGCCAGCGCGATCGGCAACTCCGCGCTGGCTTCGCTGCACGCCGCCGGCAAGACCGGCACCAGCAACGACATGCGCGACAGCTGGTTCGCCGGCTTCACCGGCGACCACCTGGCGGTGTTCTGGATGGGCCGCGACGACAACAAGCCGACCACGCTGTTCGGCGCCAGCGGCGGCTTGCGCGCCTGGCGCGACCTGTTCGCCAAGCTGCCCACCACGCCATTGTCCGCCGCGCCGGGACCGGGCCTGGAAATGGCCTGGATCAACCCCGCCGATGGCCGCCGCACCGAGCCGCAATGCCAGGGCGCGCAGCAGGTGCCGGTGGTCGCCGGCAGCCTGCCGGCCGATGCCGAGGGCTGCTTCTGGCAAAGCCTGTTCGGCGGCGACACCGCCACCCCCGCTCCCTCGACCACCACGCCGTGACCATGCCCATGACTTCCCGACGCCTCGCGCCGCTGCTGCTGTCGGCGCTGCTTGCCACCCTGGCCGGCTGCAGCCTGTTTCGTTCCTCGCCGGCACCAGCGCCGGCGGCCGCACCGGAGCATGACGCGGTGGCGGCGATCCGTGCCGCCGGCGCGCACGACGATTCGGTCATCGACGTGAAGCCGCTGCGCGACCCGGCCGTGGATGCGCTGATGGTCCAGGCGGAACAGGACGAACGCAGCGGCAACTACACTGCCGCCGCCGCCACGCTGGACAAGGCGCTGCAGATCAGCCCCGATGCGCCCGACTTGCTGCAGGAGCGCGCCGAGATCGCGATTCGGCTGAAGAATTTCGTGCGCGCCGAAAAGCTGGCGCACAAGTCGTGGACGCTGGGCCCGCGCCTTGGTCCGCTGTGCGCGCGCAACTGGCAGACCATCGTCGAGACCCGCTTGCAGGCGAACGACACGGTCGGCGCGTCGACCGCGCGCAAGTGGGTGCAGCAGTGCCGCAAGGCGGGTGTGCCCCGGTATTGAGCGGCGGGGCCCCGGCCGCTCAGAGCAGCGCCACCAGCAACAACACGATGCCGGCGAGGCTCACCGCCCAGACCAGCGTGCGCAGGTAGGGAATGCCGGCGGCATACACCGGCACGTAGAGCACGCGTGCCCAGAAATAAAGTTGCGCACCGAGCACGGTGAGCGGGTCGTGCTGCTGCATCACCTGCGCGGCCAGCACCGCGGCGGCGAACAACGGGAAGGTTTCCAGGAAGTTCGCGCGGGCACGATCGAGCCGTCCGCCGACGCCGGTCAACGGCGGCTTCACCTCGTCGCGCGCGCTGGCGATCCAGCCGAGCCCGCGCTGGCCGATCGAACAGCTCGCCGCCAGGGCGATCTGCACCAGCCCCAGCACCACACTCCACAGCAGCATGCAAAGTTCGGTCGTCACGACGTACTCCTCCGGCGATGGTGGGCGCATGGTGAATCCAGCCGCGGCTTCTCGCCAGTGGCCCCGGGCTACGCCGCGCGGCGGCTGCGATCCTGCCGCAGCAGGCTTTCGACCCGCTGCAGCGGAATCCGGTCGCCGGCGTCGCGGCCGTAGTAGGCCTCCACGATGCGGCCGCGGCCGTCGATCAGGAAATCCGCCGGCATCAGGTTGCCGGTGTTGAGGCCGGCGAAACCGACCAGGCGCAGGCCGCGGATCAGGGTCGGCACCCGCGTCACGATCGCCTTGAACTTGCGCCATAGCGAACGCTCGATGCCGTAGACCTCGTGCGCACGCGAGGTGGGGTCGGCCGCCAGCGGAAACGGCCGCGGGCGGTGGCCGGCGAAGCGCAGCACCTCGGCTTGCGAGGCGCTGAACACCGCCACCACGTCCAGCCCGCGCTCGGACAATTCCTGGTGCCGCTGGGTCAGCTCGTAGATGCGGAAATTGCAGAACGGGCAGGCCGCATCACGGAAAAACGAGAGCAGGGTAAGCCGACCGGGTTGGCTGGTCGCGATGGCCTGGCCGTGGATGTCGACCAGGTCGAGTACGGGTGCGGTTTCGGGTGCGAACAGTCTCACGGCTGCCTCCTTGGAGTGGCGGGCGGGTGGCATGCCAGTGGATGCGCCGGCCACCGTCGCGGTTCCCGCGCCGCTTTGTCGACGGCAGTCGCTCGGCCATAATCGGCGGATGATCGCTCCCGACGACACCGTGTCCGACGACGACGTCGGCGCCTTGCTCGGTGCCGACGGCCCGTTCGCCCGCGAGCTGCCGAACTTCGCGCCGCGGCTGGCCCAGCAGGCGATGGCGCGGGCAGTGCAGCAGGCCATCGCCGGGCGCGACACGCTGGTTGCCGAGGCCGGCACCGGCACCGGCAAGACCTACGCCTACCTGGTGCCGGCACTGCTGTCGGGCGAGCGCGTGATCATCTCCACCGGCACCAAGTCGCTGCAGGACCAGCTGTACTTCCGTGACCTGCCGAAGGTGCGCTCGGTGCTGGGCGCACGCCTGAAGACGGCGCTGCTGAAGGGTCGCGCGAATTATCTCTGCCTGTACCGGCTCGACCAGACCGTGCGCGATGGCGGCAGCCTGGCGCCGGCGCAGGCCGCGCAGCTGGCGACGATCCGCGCCTGGTCCGCGCGCACCCGCCGCGGCGACCGCATGGAGCTGGCCGAGGTGCCGGAGGAGTCGCCGCTGTGGCCGCGGGTCACCTCCACCGCGGAAAACTGCCTCGGCGTGGAGTGTCCGTTCTACGAGGACTGCCACGTGTTCAAGGCGCGCCGCGAGGCGATGGAGGCGGACGTGGTGGTGGTCAACCATCACCTGCTGTTCGCCGACCTCGCGCTGAAGCAGGAAGGTTTCGGCGAGATCCTGCCGGGCGCGACGGCCTTCATCCTCGACGAGGCGCACCAGATTCCCGAGCTGGCCGGCCAGTTCTTCTCGCAGAGCATCAGCGCGCGGCAGCTCACCGACATGGCGCAGGACGCGCTGACCGAATGCAGCGGCATCACCGGCGCGATCGGCCTGCTGCTGGAACCGGTCGAGGCATTGCAGAACGCGCTGCGCAAGCTGCGCCTGGCGCTGGAGCCGCTGCCCTCGCGCGGCGCCTTCGCGCTGCTGGAGGATCGCGCCGAGGTGCGCGTCGCACTGCACGAACTGGGCGAACTGCTGGCCACGCTGGCCGAGCTGCTCGCCTCGCAGGCCGAGCGCTCGCGTGGCTTCGCCAACCTGCACGAACGCGCCGCGCTGTTCGGCGGGCGGCTGGAGCGCATCATCGAGACGCATGGCGACCAGGACGTGCGCTGGTACGAAACCTTCCCGCGCGGCTTCGCGCTGTACGCCACGCCGCTGGATCTCGCCGCGCCGATGCGCGGCCTGCGCGAACGCACCCAGGCGGCGTGGATCCACACCTCGGCCACGCTGTCGGTGGCCGGCAACTTCGACCACTTCGCGCGCCAGCTCGGCCTGGACGAGCCGCAGACACTGAGCCTGGACAGCCCGTTCGATTACGCGCACCAGGCGCTGTGCTACCTGCCCGCTGGCCTGCCCGACCCGAACGCACGCGACTACACCGAGCAGGTGATCGAGGCGGTGCTGCCGGTGCTGCAGGCCTCCAACGGCCGTGCCTTCCTGCTGTTCACCTCGCACCGCGCACTGCGCCGCGCCGCCGAGCTGCTGCAGGACAAGGTGCCATGGCCGCTGTTCGTGCAGGGCAGCGCGCCGCGGCCACGGCTGCTGGAGGAGTTCCGCGCCAGCGGCCACGGCGTGCTGCTCGGTGCGGCCAGTTTCTGGGAAGGCGTCGACGTGGTCGGCGAGGCGCTCAGCGTGGTGGTGATCGACAAGCTGCCGTTTGCCGCGCCCGACGATCCGGTGCTGATGGCGCGCCTCGCCGCGCTCGAACAATCCGGCATCAATCCGTTCATGGGCTGGCAGGTGCCCAGCGCCGTGATCGCGCTGAAGCAGGGCGCCGGCCGGCTGATCCGCAGCGTGCACGATCGCGGCGTGCTGGTGTTGTGCGACCCGCGCCTCACCGGCAAGGGCTACGGCAAGCTGTTCCTCGCCAGCGTCCCGCCGATGCCGCGCACCCGCGAGCTGGCTGACGTGCAAGCCTTCTTCGACCTGCCGTCGTAGGGCGGGCGCCGCCCGCCAGCCTTTGCTTCACAGACCCGGCCGAAGACCCGCGCTGGCTGCCGGCACGCCCTGACAGCCGTCGTGTTGCCCGGGCAGCTACGGATTCGGATATGGCAGGGTTCGAGGCACGACCTTGAGGGAAAAGTCGATGTAGCGATGCTCGGCCGGTACCGTGTTGTGGCCGACCCACTCGCCGCTGCGGGTCCACACGGACTCGTCCGGACTGATCGTCATGCCGCCGGCGGGCAGACCCTGCGTCATCTGGTCGGGTCGGTTGCGCGGGCCATCGCAGAGCGTCAGCGAATGATTGATGAACTCGGATTCGCCGGTGTCGTAGGTTCTGACGGCAAAGGCCGAATAGACGCTGCCTTCCAGCGACTCCGGCGACCTCTCCTCATGCTTGCGAGTGCCATCGGTGCTTGCGACATCGAGAGTCCAGTTGCCGGACATCGGCGCATCAAAACCCACTTCAATGCAGGTGCCGTCGCCGTCCGGCATGGTTCCATCGCGGGTGGGGACGGACAGCGTGATCCCCCGCAGCTTGCCGCTGGCCTGCACGGTTTCCTTCGTGGTGATGGTTTCGCCGTGTACCACGGCACGCCCGGTGCGCAGGCCCTTCAGGCTCACCGTGCCGGACGCAGGGGCGGGAAAGGGAGGCAGTTCGTCTTCGCGCGCTGGATGGAACATGTACTGGTTGTAGCCGAACTCCTTCCATGTACAGGCGAGCAGGTCTGCGGAGCCTTGGACGAGCGCGTGCATTTCGGTTCGATTGCTTGCGGTGCCGTCGTTGTCGTTGAATTCGTTGAGGTAGTCGACGCGGTAGCGCAATTCCACGTGCACCTGGATCAGGCGCGCAAAGGGAACAAGCGCACCGGTTTCGGCATCGACCGAACTGCAGGCTTCCGACAGGTCAGGGCTGTTGGCGGGGTTTGCCGGTGGTGCTTCCCCGGCATCCTGCGGTTGCATGCACGCGGCGAGGGGAACGGCGAGCAGGATTGCCAGCGTGACGAGCTTGTTGCGTTTCATCCGATTCCATTCGTACCGAGGTCGAGGCGGGCGGCGCAGATGATACGGGAACAGGGCGCGGCTCGTTGACCCGCATTTCGCGAACCGGCAATCAGGATGCAGGCCTGAGCCGGCGGCGGCTTGAGGTCTCCGGAACAGGAACAAGGGGACGAAGGCAATGAGAGCTCCTTGTCCTGTCCTTGTTGATACTCTCCCCCTTATCTGCATGGCCGGGGAGCGGCGGGCAGCGCCCGCCCTGCCCGTGACGCGCCGGGATACGATGGGCCGGAACATCCGACGCGACAGGACAACGACATGGCCAAGGTCACCGGACTGGGCGGCATCTTCTTCAAGTCGCGCGATCCCGCCGTGCTCGCGGCGTGGTACGCGAAACATCTCGGCCTGGATGCCGAGGCATGGGGCGGCGTGCGCTTCGACGAGGACGAACAGCGGCCCGGCTACACGCTGTGGTCGCCGTTCGCGGCCGCCACCAGCTACTTCGGCGCGGGCCCGCAGTCGTACATGATCAACTTCCGCGTCGACGACCTCGACGCGCTGCTGGCGCAATTGCGCGCCGATGGCGTCCAGGTGGACGAGCGCGTCGACGAAAGCGAGTTCGGCCGCTTCGGCTGGATCACCGATCCCGAAGGCACCCGCATCGAACTGTGGCAACCGCCGGCCCAGGCCCCGACGGCGGCTTGAAGTTCGCCGCTGCCGCCGGCATCTGGACAGGACGTGCTGCTGCACGCCATCTCGCCGCGTCTGCCACGCGACGTCCGCTTCACCCAAGGAGACATCCATGAAGCTTTACAGTTTTTCCGGCTCGTGCGCGCTGGGCGCCAACATCGTGCTCGAATGGATCGGCCGGCCCTACGAATTGCAACTGCTGCAGAAGAATGATCTGGCGAGTCCGGCGATCCGCGCATTGAACCCGAACGGCCAGGTGCCGATCCTCGTCGAAGACGGCTGGGCGCTCAACGAGAACGCCGCCATCCTCAACTACCTTGCCGACAAGTTCCCCGCCGCGAAGCTGGGCGGCGAACCCACCCCGCGCGGCCGCGCCGAGGTGAACCGCTGGCTGGCAATGATCAACTCCGACGTGCACCCGGCGTTCAAACCGCTGTTCGGCGCCACCAGCTACCTTGGCGACGAGGCGATGATCGAGAAGAGCAAGGACGCCGCGCGCCAGCAGCTGCGCACCTGGTTCGAGCGGCTGGACAAGCACCTGGAAGGACGCGACTGGCTGGCCGGCGAGCGTTCCATTGCCGACCCCTACCTGTTCGTCACCCTGCGCTGGACCCACGCGGTAAACGTCGACCTTGGCGGCCTCGCCAACTTGCAGGCATTCGAGCGACGCATGCGCGCCGACGCCGGCGTGCAGCGCGCGCTCAAGATGCAGCAGCTCGACCAGGCCCAGGGCTGAACAGCCGCGACGGGGTTGCCGTGAAACGGCCCTGGCGAGCACCCGGCAGGGGCCGCCGGGATGGCGGCAGCGCGGCGAGGGGTATTTCCTGCGCCGCCGTCATTTTCGTCCGTCTCTTCGGAAGCGTGGCGCGTGTCTCGCAGGGCGGATAGATGCCCGCGCCGCGCATCCGCAACGTGGATGCCGAGTGGTTGCCTCAGGCCGCCGCAATCTCGACCGTCACGTGCACCAGTTCCTCGTGGATGGCCAGTTGTTGGCGGACTTCCTCGGCGCTGATCGGCGTGGTGGCCACCAGACCGAGGATGCAGGCGTAGCTGTCGCGGCCGACGCGCCAGACGTGCAGGTCGCTGACCGCCGCCGTGGCGAACTGATCGCGCACCACGTCGCGGATTTCATCGGCCACCGGCTGGTCCATCTCGGCGTCCAGCAGGATCTTGCCGGACTCGCGCAGCAGGCCGAACGCCCAGCGCGCGACCAGGATCGAGCCGACGATGCCCATCACCGGATCGAGCCAGGCAGCACCGTATAGCTTGCCGCCGACCAGCGCGACGATGGCCAGCACGGAAGTTGCCGCGTCCGCGATGACATGCAGGTAGGCCGCGCGCAGGTTCACGTCATGATGATGGTTGTCGTGCCCGTGGCCGTGATCGTGTCCATGCGCGTGCCCGTGCGCGTGGGGGTGCTCGCCCTTCAGCAGCCATGCGCACAGAAGGTTGACGCCCAGGCCGAGCACTGCGATCAGGATCGCGTCGTCGTAGTGGATCGTGGCGGGCACGAACAGCCTCTCCAGCGACTGCACCATCATCAGCGCGGCAACCACGGCGAGCAGCAGGGCGCTGCTGTAGCCGCCGAGTATCTCGATCTTCCAGGTGCCGAAGGCGAAGCGGCCGTCCTTCGCGTAGCGCCTGGCCAGCGCATAGGCCATCACCGAAAGTCCCATCGCCAGCGCATGCGAACTCATGTGCCAGCCGTCGGCCAGCAGGGCCATCGAGTTCAGCCAGTAGCCGCCCGCGATCTCCACCACCATCATCGCCGCCGTGATGTACACCACGCGCCGCGTGTTGCGCTCCGCCGTGGCGTCGACGTGGTTGAACTGGTGGCTGTGGGTGAATGCGGAGACGTCGGGGGCGGGCATGCTGCGTGCTCTGGTCATATACTCCCCTGCAGTATATGACGGGAGGCAGTCGCCGTGTCGCACATCCAGGAAAACCGCCGGAAGCTGGTCGCCCGCGTGCGCCGCATCAACGGCCAGCTGGCCTCGCTCGAACGCGCCATCGAAGGCGACACGGAATGTGGCGCCGTGCTGCAGCAGCTGGCAGCCGTGCGCGGCGCGGTCAACGGGTTGATCCTGCAGGTGATGGAGGGCCATCTGCGCTCGCACGTGGCCGGCCGCGGCAGCAGCAAACGGCAGGACGAACTCCTCCCGGTACTGGCGGTGTTGCGCAGCTACCTCAAGTAGCGGCGGTGCCTGCAACGGCATTTGCGGGCACCGAAGGACTCACCGTCATCGGCGGGCCTGATGGCCAGGTGCGGCAAGCCGGATTCGACCGCCTCGCCGCCTGTCGCGATTTCATGCGTTTCCGCAAGCTTTTGCGAATCAACCACTTGCATGCGTTTTTTTGACGGCTGCACGGATTATTCGCCGCCCCCGCGTGTTAGCGTCGAGGACTGGCGAGGCCAGGGATTCGTTGGGTGGGACCAGGGCCGCGTCACGGGATTCCGATTCGTCAATGACCGGAATTTTTCTGTTCGCACCATCAACCTCGGGGATCAACCATGCAGATGAAGAAGACTTCGCTGTGTCTGGCAATGGGGGCAATCTGGGCGCTGGCGTCCACGGTCGCAGCGGCGGCCGGCGTCGACTCGACGTGGAAGACGACGGCCACGCATGCGCACGTGCCGGCCGCGTCGGTGAACATGAGCAGCCTGGTGGCATCCAGCATGCCGCTGCACGTGCAGGTGACGCTGAAGATCCGGAACAAGGGTGCGCTCGACGATTTCATCGCCGCCGCACACAACCCGGCCAGCCCGCTGTTCCGCGCCAAGCTGCAGTCGAGCGACGTGGCCGCGAACTTCCTGCCGAGCCAGGCGCAGGCGCAGGCCGTGGCCGATTACCTGAGCCAGGCCGGCTTCAGCCACGTCAGCATATCGGCCAACCGCCTGCTGGTTTCGGCGGACGGTACCGCCGGCAATGCGGGGGCCGCGTTCGGCACGCGCTTCGTCAAGGCCACCGACGAGCACGGTCGCGCCGCCTTCGCCAACATCGACGACGCCAAGGTGCCGGCGGCACTGGCCGACGTCGTGCTGTCGGTGAGCGGCCTGCAGACGGTGACGCATCCGCACACCATGCTGGCCAAGGCTTCGACGCAGGGACGCGTGGAGAAGGGCCGGCCGGGCGGTGGTGGCGGCGCGACCCTGGTCGGCCACAACCCGACCGCGTTTCCGACCATCTACAACGTGGGCGGCACCCCGACCGCTTCCACGGTCACGGTGGGCATCATCAGCGATGGCGACATGACCCAGCCGCTGAAGGATCTCAACCAGTTCACCAGCACCAACGGCCTGCCGGCAGTGAACACGCAGGTGGTGACGGTGAGCACGCCGGGTACCGACACCAGCGGCACGCCCGAGTGGGATCTGGACAGCCAGGACATCGTCGCGATGTCCGGCGGGGTCGGCAAGCTGATCTTCTACGCGGCCAACTCGCTCTCCAACAGCGATCTCACCGCCGCGTTCAACAAGGCGGTGAGCGACAACCAGGCACAGGTCGTCAACGTCTCGCTCGGCGAATGCGAAACCAGCGCCTACCAGGACGGCTCGATGGCGGCGGATGACCAGATCCTCGCGCTGGGCGTGGCGCAGGGCCAGACGTTCTCCATCTCGACCGGCGACTCCGGCTCGAACGAATGCACCAAGAAGCCGACCGGCACCACGCCGAGCTACCCGGCCAGTTCGCCGTACGTGGTGGCGGTGAGCGGTACGTCGCTGAGCACCGGCGCGTCGAACAGCTGGGTGAGCGAGACACTGTGGAGCGGCGCGGGCGGCAGCCCGAGTACGGTCGAACCGAAACCGAGCTGGCAGACCCAGGGCGGCGGCACTACCCGCGACGTGGCGGATGTGGCCTTCGACGCCGATCCCAACTCCGGTGCGATCATCATCGTCAATGGCAGCAATGCGCAGTACGGCGGCACCAGCCTGGCGGCACCGCTGTTCGCGGCCACCTGGGCCCGCATGCTCGCGGCGCATCCGACGCTGGGCTTCGCCGGGCCGCACCTGTACAGCGTATCCACCGCCAGCTATCACGACGTCACCTCCGGCAGCAATGGCGGTGAGACGGCGACGGTCGGCTGGGACTACGCCAGCGGCTTCGGCAGCGGCATCGTGAGTGCGCTGAACGCGGCCCTGTAAGTTCCGCGAGGCACCTGCGAGGGCGTCCGCCGGGAGGCGGGCGCCCTCGTCGCGTCTGGATGTTTTTGCATTCGAGGGCAGGAGCGCTCGCTCGCCTGCGGCAACTCAGTCGATGTAATCCACCTGAACCCCGGTGCGCCGGCTGAACTGCGCGGCGTTGGTCTGGACGGCGTTGAGGTTGGCGCCGCATTCCCCGCGCGATATGTGCACGGCTCGCACTTGCGCCGGGACCATGCGTACCCGCCGGAAGATGTGTGCCTCGATCAGCAGGTGGTTCTCCGCGCTGTCGGGCCGCGGATTGCCGTTGTGTGCGGAGGCCAGCAAGTCGGCCACCAGGGCTTTGGCGTTGGCCAGGTGGGTCGCGCTGGGATTGGCCTGGTACTGCGATCGGGTCGCCAGCAGGATGGCGCCGCCGAACGTGTTGAAGCTCACCTGGTAAAGCTTGCCGCGATCGCCCTTCGCCTTGAAGCCGCTGCCGTTGGAGACCGGTGTGAAGGTGTCCATCGCAAAGTAGATCGCGTCCTTCTTGAAGCCGTCGTCCAGCTCGAACACGCTTTTGCCGTACTCGGTATTGGAGCCATGCACTCGGCGGCCGTAGTTCAGCGCCGCAAATACCTGGGAGTCCGCCGCCGCCCCGGGCGCACGCACATGGTTGGGGGAGTAATGCATGGTGGCCGGCGCCGTGGTGCCGCCCTGCTTCTTCACGTGCGGCAGCACCAGGCCGGCCGCGCCCACCTGGGTCTTGCCGTCGGCGAACTGGCCGTACAGCGCGTGACGGTCGGCCTTGGCCCGCACATGGGCCGGGTTTTTCGGGTCCTGGTTGGCGGTCAGCGCCGCATCGGTGGTATGCCGATCCCACATGGTGATGTATTCGTCGAAGCCGGGCCCCGTGCCGAACCAGCCGGTTGCGCTGAAATTGATCGTCAGCGGCGCCTGGTTGGCCAGGTTCTGCAACGGGGTCACCACGTTGGCCTTGAGCTCCTGGAGCAGGTCCGTTCCCAACCCGGCCTCGCTCTTGCCGCCAAGCACGCCGCCGACCTTGCGCACCAGGCCACCGGCGGACTTCACGCCGTTGCGCAGCACCAGCATCGTGCGCCAGCGATCCTTGATCTTCTTTGCCTTGCCGCCGAAAGCTTCGCCCCACAGATCCCAGTCGTCGATGAGCTGGAAGATGTCGGCGGCCAACGTATTCGCCGGCCAGTAGCTGTCCACCTGCGTGATTCGACCGCCCACAAAGGTTTGTGCCGCAGCACTGCGCCATTCTCCGCTCATGGAATTTCCCCGGGTCAAGTGACGAAACGGCCATCCCCGCGTGGCGCGGCCGGCCCCCCAATCAGCCCGGCGATGGTACGCCGATGCGAGTTCGGTGCGCACGCGACATGCGCTGCGCGGCCGTCCCGCGGAGCATCCGTCCGGCGGCGCTCGTTGAGCGTCCGGGTGCAGCTTCCATGAGCCGGGACCCCGCTGCTGGCGCGTCGCTCAGTGCGATGCCGGGCGATGCCTGTGCACCTGCCGCGCCACCGGCACCAGCGCCAGCAACGCCACCACGGCAAAACCGGCACCGGCGAGGAAGGTGGCGCGCGAGCCGAACGCGTCCCACAGCGCGCCGGCCACCACGCTGGCTGCCAGCAGGGCCAGCCCGCCGACCAGGTTGAACATGCCGTACGCCGTGCCGCGCAGATCGGCCGGCGCGGCGTCGGCAACCATCGCCGCCAGCAGGCCCTGGGTCATGCCCATGTGCAGTCCCCACAACGCCACGCCCAGCGCCAGCCCCGCCAACCCGCCGACGAAGGCCAGCGCGAGATCCGCCAACACCAGCACCAGCACGCCCAGCGCGAGCAGCGTGCCGTGGCCGAAACGATCGGCCAGCACGCCGACCGGATAGGACGAGAGCGCATACACCACGTTCAACACCACCAGCACCAGCGGGATCAGCACCAGCCCCAGGCCCAGCTCCTGCGCGCGCAGCACCAGGAAGGCCTCGCTGAAACGGGCCAGGGTGAACACCGCGGCGATCGTCACCACGCCCCAGTACAGCGGCGGCAGACGTGCCAGCTCGGTGCGCGACAACGGCGAACGCGCCCGCCTGCTTTCCCGGTCGCCCGGCGCATCGCGCACGCCGAACACCACCAGCGCGAACGCGGCAAAGCCCGGCACCACCGCGAACCAGAACACCAGCGGGATGTTGTCGGCGGTCAGCCACATCAACGCGATCGCCAGCCCCGGGCCGAGGAACGCGCCGGTGGTGTCGAGCGACTGGCGCAGACCGAACGAGGCGCCACGCAACTCGGCCGGTGCCAGGTCGGCGATCAGCGCATCGCGCGGCGCGCCACGAATACCCTTGCCGACACGATCCACGAAGCGCGCCGCGACCACCCAGCCGAGCGTGCTCGCCAGCGGAAAGACCGGCTTGGTGCACGCGGCCAGCCCGTAGCCGATCGCCACCAGCAGCTTGCGCCGGCCGAGCCAGTCCGACAGCGCGCCGGAGAACACCTTGGTGATCGCCGCGGTGGATTCGGCGATGCCCTCGATCACGCCGACCGCGAGCGCCGAGGCACCAAGCGCGCCGACCAGGTACACCGGCAGCAGCGCGTGGATCATCTCCGAGGAGGTGTCCATCAGCATGGAGACCATGCCCAGCGCCCAGATGCCGGCCGGAATCCGGCGCAGCGCGGACGGCGTCTTCGCCGCGGCGTGGCGGGGTGTTTCCGGCTGCAGGCTCATCGCGGCGCCTCCTGGGAACTCGCGGGCGGCTCAAGCCGCCCGACGCCCGGGCAGGGTATAGCCGAAAGCGTGGCCGTGCTTGCCAGGCCGAGGCTCGCGGTCCGCAGGCAAGGGTTTTCGTCTGCAGGGTGCAGCCGGGTCGCCTTCTATCCGGTATGGCCGGGAGAGGTTGTCGTCGCGTCGCGGCCGCGGCGCGAAATGGCAAAGCCGGCCCGAAGGATGGCGGGCCGGACGTGTGGAGCGAAAAGAAGGCTGCGCGCCAGGCGCTTGCCGATATCGCGCAAGCGCCTGGCGCGCAGCCCCGACGGCGGCATCCATGCCGTTGCCTCCATTTGGCCTGCCGTCAGCTGGTGATCTCCAGTGCGAACGAGGCCGTCTCCGCATAGTCGTAACCCTGGATGCGGCCGCTGCCGGTGAAGTGCTTGGCGTACACGTGCAGGGTCACGCTGAAGGTGCACTTGCTCAGCACGACGCTGGGCACCTGCGTGGTGTCGGTCAGCATGGTCTGGAACGTCTCGCTGCCGGAGGACACCGCGCCGCCGGTCTCGCCGACGTCGGTATGGTTGTTGCCGCCCGACGGTGCCGGGCCGAGCGCACCGCTGTTGCCGTTCAGGCCTCGCTGCCAGCCGATGCCGTAGTGCCACATGAACGAATTGCCGTCGCCGTTGCCGGCGTGCTCGACGCCGTGCAGGTGGTAGGCGCGGAAGCCGATGGCGAAGGTGCTCGCCGCCGGGCCCGTCATGAACTGGCACTGGCTGGTGTTGGCGACGCCGTTCTTGCGCAGGTCGACGATATCGCCGCCCACCGGCGTGTTGTCCACCCAGAACACGTGCGCCGCGTCGGCGAACGGCACCGGGTCGGTATCCACCGCGGACATCCAGCGGCGGAATTCGAACGGTTGCGCCGTGCCCGGCCCGCTTGCGCCGTTCGGCTTCACCCGGTTGCCGGCGGCATCGAACACTTCGATGACCAGCATGTACTTGCCGTCGGGGAACTGGCTTTGCGCCGTGTTCCAGCCCTGGTGGAACTGCCCGCTCAGGTAGCGGTGGTCGGGAGAGCTCCAGTACGGCACCTTGAACAGGTCGCTTTCCGCGCCGACGGTGGCCGGGCCCAGCAGTTCCGGTGCGCGCACCACGTCGCCGGGAATGTCCACCAGCTTGTCCCAGGTGACCGAGTCGTTCAGCACGATCGGCGCACCGACCGGCGTGCCGGCATCGCTCAGCGCAAACACCTTCAGGCGGTAGTACTTCACGAGCGGCTCCAGCTCCGGCGAGAACCACAGGCGCAGGCCCAGCCCGCCGCCCCACGGGCAGTCCGGCGCGTACGAGGTGGTGAAGGTGCCGTCGTCGGCATCCAGCGCGCCGACTTGCGACACCCCGGTCTGCACCGGGAAGTTGAAGTGGAAGCTGCCATAGCTGCCGACGTGCTCCAGCATCACGAACGGCAGGTTGCCGTTCGGCGGCGGCTCGCCCGGGCCGTCGGCGCAGACGCGCGCCTGCGGATCGTAGCTGTGGATGTCCGCCGTGCTGCCGGCGGCGAAATACTGGTGTGCGGCCAGCCCGTCGTAGACGACGTGCCAGGCGCCGTTGATCATCTGCCGCACGCGGTAGGCGTAGGTCGTGACGCAATGCTCGTGCGCCAGGTGGAACGGCGGGCGCAGGTAGCACAGGTCGAAACGGCCACCGGGCTGGATCATCGTCTCGCCGACCTTGCGCACCGAACAGTGGCAGAAGATCGGGTACAGGTACGGGCGCGCCAGCACGTACTCGCGCGCCGCATCTTCCGGCATCGCACGCAGCGCCAGGAAATCCTGGTGCAGGTTTTCCGGTGGCGTGGCGGCAAGATCGAACGCCGCCTTGCGCTGCTGGATGTCGCGCGCCGCGGCACGCAGCGAACGCGGGTCGAAGGGCGCCGGGTCCGGCCCGGGGATCGGGTCGGGGATCGGGTCCGGCAGCGGTATCGGCAGCACCGCGAGAATCTCGCGCAACCGGTCCAGCAGGTCCGGGATGCGGAACCAGCGGCAACAGCATTCGCGTTCGTAGACCTCCACGACGCCGTCGCACAGTGTCTCGCAACGCAGCGGGAAGCGCAGATGCGGGCGCAGCTCCGCGGTGATCGGCTTGATGCGCGCGACCTGGGCCAGCGCGTACATCGGCTGCAGACGGATATCGTCGAGCAGGTCCCAGAACCACGGCCGGCATTTGCTCACGGTGCCGCTGACGCACTGGAAACGGAAGTGGAAGCGGTTCCAGATATCCGGCCCCAGCACCAGTCCCTGCTTGCGCCACAGGTCGACCTGCTGCGCCACGCGGTAGCGCGCCAGGCTGTCCGTCGGCAGCGTCCTGTAATCCTCGACGTCCGGTCCGAACGCGATCGCGCTGGCCTCGCCCGGGTCCAGCCGCAACAGCTTGCCGTCGTAACTGCCCAGCTTCCTGATCGGGCGGCCGCTGACGTCCACCTTGTACGCCGCAAAGCGCGGCGGCTGCTGTCCATCATCGAGTCCGACAAAGGTGACTGTCAGATCCAGCGGTTTTTCCTTTTCATTGCGACTGGCCATCGTGATCTCCGTGAAGCCTTGGCTGAAGACAGGTGTGTGGTGGCGCCCGTCCCGCGGCATCGGTGCGATCGCGACGCGCGGAACGGCGATGGCCGGCATCGGATTCGCGATGCCGCCATGACGATGGATGAGCAAGCCGTGTGCCACGGCCTTGCATGCCGCGCGGGCGCGCCGCGCCTGCGCCGCGACGCCGCACGGCGCGGGCGCATGGGGCAGGGGTGACCCGGTTTCGATATGCGCTGGGTGGCGCGTTACCCGCGCGGTACGCGCGATGACTGCACGGGGTTGTGCCCCGCGGGTTCGGCTTCAGGCACGTCATCCACGCGCTGGAAACACAAACCGTCTACCCTTGGTTGCGCGTGCGCGAAGACGTGGCGCACGCGCTGGAGCAGCATGGATTTGCGAGGCGCCTGCCGAGGCCCATGCACGAACCCGGAAGAAACGCATGTCCGTTGAACGAGGTGATCACGTCGCCAACTGGTTCCAGGCCGGCGGACAGAACTACGCCAGATTCCGCCCGGAGTACCCTCCGGCGCTGGCCGCCTTCCTGGCGCAGGCCGCGCCCGACACCCGCCTTGCCGTCGATGTCGGCTGTGGCAGCGGCCAGTTGACGGCGCAGCTCGGTGCGCACTTCGACGCCGTGCTCGGCCTCGATCCCAGCGTCGACCAGATCGCACACGCGCCAGTCAGCGAACGCGTGCGGTATGCCCAGGCCGCCGCCGAACACCTGCCCGTGCCCGATCGCAGCGCGAGCCTGGTGACTGCCGCGCAAGCCGCCCATTGGTTCGACCTCGCCGCGTTCCATGCCGAGGTCCGGCGCATCGCCCGGCCCGGCGCCCTGCTGGCGTTGGTCAGTTACGGCGTGCCGAAACTGGACGAGGAGCTGGATGCGTGCTTCCTGCGCTTCTACCGCGAGGGCATCGGCCGCTTCTGGCCGCCGGAACGGCAGCTGGTCGACCGCGGCTACGCGGACCTCGACTTTCCATTCGCGGAGTTCCCGCCGCCCGCGATGGCGATACGGAAAACATGGTCGCTCGGCGAGCTCATGGGCTACATCGCGACCTGGTCGGCAGTGAAACATGCCGTGAAGGAAGGCCATGGTCAGCTGATCGAGCGTTTCTCGACGGAGCTGGCCGCGCGCTGGGGCGATCCGGAAACGCGACGGCCGGTGACCTGGCCCATCAACATGCGCACGGGGATCGTGTGAGCCTGTCGAAGGGGATGGAAACATCCAGCGGCTCCGGATGCGCCCGGAGCAGCGCGGGCATTGCCCGGCAGTTTTCCGTCACCGTCGCGGACATCACGTTCACCATCGCGGTTTCCGACATGGGCGTTCCCGCGTGCCTGCAGGAGCGCACCTTGTGCGTTGTGCGCGATGCTCTTGCTCGTGACACCCCAAGGCGAAGAGCGGTCGATCGTCTTCGGCGACCGAGTCATTTTTCTCTTGCGTGGCCAGGAGAACCGCAGCCAGAAGAGAAGGCCGCCCCGCTTGGCGCTTGCCGGCCTCCTGTCCGGCAAGTCCGTGAGCCGGGGCCGGGTTTTTCGCCAGGGCCGACCTGCTCAGATCGCCAGCCAGACGTAGCAGTAGAGCGTGTCGTTGTCCCTGGCGTTGCGCGCTGCGCCGTCGACGCCGTGCACGCGCCCGCTGAAACGGTTGAACCAGGTGTATTCCAGACCCAGCCGCACGTTGGCCCAGGGTTGATGCCACGAGCCGGACTGGCCGAACGGGCTGTAGTCGAACTCGACGCTTTCGCCCTGGGTGTTCGGCGAGCCGTCGTTGCCGTAGAGCGTGACGTCCCTGCTGCCGTTGTCGACGAACGACGCCAGGGTCACGCCGTAGGTGTGGCGGTACCAGTAGCTGCCCTTGAGGTTGAGCGACTGCAGCGTGTCGTGCAGATGGTTCGATCCGCCATCGCCGTAGGTGGCATCCAGGCGCTGGCTCTCGTGGACGTACAGCCCGTCGACGGTGACGACGTGGTCGCCATTGGCGTACATGTAGCTGGAATCCACGCCGAAGTCGCGGAACCGGTCGGTCGGCCCGGGCAGCGCGACCGCGTCGCCGACTGCGTTGGGGCCAGCCAGTCCGCGGCGCATGTCCAGCATGAACCCGCCGAGGGAGAGGCTGCCAGTGGGCAGGTTCCACGTGTAGGCCACCCGCGTGTATGGCGTGACCCCGCTCAGGCGGCCGTCGTAGCCGGCATTGACGTGCCGCAGGAACGCCGGCGACAGCGAGCGGTAGCCGCCAGCCTCCAGGTACCACGCGCCGTCCAGTTGCACGTAGGCGCTGGCGCCGATCACCTGACCGCCCAGGCCGCCGAACAACATCGGCTGAGCCGGGGCGCCGGGCGCCAGATCCGCCGACATGTACGGGTACATCCACGCCGGCGCGGTGTTGAACACGTCGCTGACGGTGGGGTTGTTGTTGACCGAGATGCCCCAGATGCCGCTGTGTTTGCCATGGCTGAACATGCGCGCATAGCGCCAGTCCACGTTGTCCCAGCCGAGCAGGCCGCCGTTCTCGGAGTAGGTCGCCTGCGCGAAGACGCCGGTGTGCTCGCTCAACCGCCCGGCCAGAAACACCGACGCCTGCTGCAGCTCGGTGTTGTCGTTGGTGCCGAAGCCCTTGGCTGGAGCTTCCGCCTGGGCTTTCTGCGTGTGCGTGAACGACTCCACCAGCATCGCCGAAAGCGGCACGTCGGTCTGCTCGCCGACCTTCATGGTGTAGCCCATCAGCTTGAACTGGCGCCCGAACTGGGTCAGCTCCGGCCCGAAGCCGCCCACATGGCAGGCTACGCACGGTTGCTGCGTCTGCCGCGCGTACGAGGGCACCGCCGATGCCGGGGTGGGTATCCCCAGCCATGCGAGCGCGATCAGCGCGATCCAGCGCGGTGGTCGGGCGAAGGCAGTGAACCGGCTCGCAATGAGGCTGTTCCGGCAAGCGTTCATGACATGCTCCCCACGATTCCAGTGTGATGGCTGGATACGGGGGCAGTCTTTGCCGATCGGATGCCCGCGATATTGACGTCCATCAAACGCCGGCGATACGTCTCTCGCGTGCAAGGCCGCAGGCGCTTGAGCGGCCCGCGGAATATCACCGGGCCATCACGGGCGCACCCGATCGGCGGCCACCGGCGCAAGAAAAACATGCAGGAAATTGCGAATCGCCACGCGGGGACAGCGGCGCAAGATTCGCCCGCAGCGCACGTTCGGGCGATCGCTTCCGGCCGATGGCGGCATGACCTGCAGCGTGCTGTCGATGGATTCATTCGCCTTCGGCCTGCCGGAAGCCAGCCCGGCCCGAGCAAGGCCGGCAGGCACGCCTTGGCTCGCACGCAGGCATTGCGCCACACTGCGGCAGTTCCCGAGGCCGGCATGCCGATGCGCATCTTCTCCCACACCTGCTCCAACACCGAGATCGTCTGCGCGCTGGGCTGCGCCGACCAGCTGGTTGGCGTGGATGCCGATTCCGATTACCCGCCCGACGTGGTGGCGCGGTTGCCCAGTACCGGGCGCGATCTGGATCTGGACGTGGAGGCGGTGCAGGCGCTGGAACCGGACCTGGTGCTGAGTTCGCTGACCGTGCCGGGGCACGAGCAGGTGGTCGCCGAGCTGCATGCGGCGGGGCTGGCCACTCTGGTGTGCGATCCGCAATCCCTGGATGACGTGTACGACGACATCCGGCGCATCGCCGCCGCGTTGGGCGTGGTCGAACGCGGCGCCTCGCTGGTGGCGTCGATGCGTGCGGCGATGCCGGCGGCGGAGGTGCCCGGCGCGCGTCCGCGCGTGCTGGTGGAATGGTGGCCCAAGCCGGTGATCGCGGTGGCCCGGCAGTCGTGGGTGAACGACATCATCCACCTTGCCGGCGGCATCAACCCGTGGGGCGAGGTGGATGCCCGCAGCGTGCCGCTGCACTATGCCGACGCGGCGGCCGCGCGCCCCGACATCGTGGTGATGAGCTGGTGCGGCGTGAAGGTGGAGAACTACCGCGCCGACAAGGTGCGCGGGCGCCCGGACTGGGCCGAGGTGCCGGCAGTGCAGCACGACCGCATCCATGCGATCAGCGAGGCCTGCCTTGGCCGACCCGGTCCACGGCTGGTCGAGGGCTATCGGCAGTTGCGCGCCGCCATCGTGGCTGCCGGCTCCCCCGCGATGCCATGACTCGGCCCGCATCCCGCCCGCCGTCGCCCGCTGCAAGGCCGCCCGCACTGGTGTGATCGACGCTCCGCCAACGGGGAGCGAATGCGATGGGCAAGTGGACACAGACAGTGACCGCCAAGGTGCTGGGGGTCGGGTTGCTGGCGTTGCTGATGACGATACCGCTGCTGCAAGTGCGTGGCCTGGTCAGTGAGCGCCAGCAGCTGCGCACGACGGCGATCACGCAGATCGCGCAGGGTTGGGGCGGCAAGCAGGTGCTGGGCGGGCCGCTGCTGGTGGTGCCGACGCTGCGCGAGGTGACGCCGGCGGGTGCAACCACGCCGCAGTGGCAGGCCGGCAGCGAAAGCATCCTGGCCGACACGCTGGCGATGGACGTGGCGATGAGCGTGGACACACGCAGCTACGGCATCTACAGCGCGCCGGTGTACGTGGCCACGGTGAAGCTGGCTGCGCAGTTCCGCGCGCAGGATCTGGCCCAGTTCCGCCGCGCCAGCGATGCGCCGTGGCGGGCCGGCAAGGCCGAGCTGCGGTTGGCGCTGGCCGACCTGCGCGGCCTGCAGGAAGTGAGCGAGCTGCGCATCAACGGCCAGCCGGCACGCTTCGAATCCTCCGCCGAGCGGCTCGGCCCGTGGCCGAACGTGGTGGTGCCGATCGACCTGGATGCGCTGGGCGCCCAGCCGGTCGACGTGCAGATCACCTTGAAGCTCGCCGGCACCGAGGCGTTGCAATGGCTGCCGCTGGCGCGCAGCACCGACGTCAAGATGCACGCGCCGTGGAACGATCCCAGCTTCATCGGCGCGGCGCTGCCGCTGGAACACAGGATCGACGCCACCGGATTCAGCGCACGCTGGCATCTGCTCGATCTCAACCGCAGCTACGGCCAGCACTGGACCGATCGCGAGCACATCGACGCCGCGCTGGCGTCGTCGAGCTTCGGCGTGCAGCTGTACCAGCCGGTCGACGTGTACCAGCGCAACGTGCGCGCGGGGAAATACGGGCTGCTGTTCATCGCGATGACCTTCGTGGCGTTCTTCCTGTTCGAGGTGCTCAAGCGGCTGCGCGTGCATCCGGTGCAATACCTGCTGGTCGGCGCGGCGCTGGCCACGTTCTACGTGGTGCTGCTGGCGTTGTCCGAACAGGTCGGGTTCGGTCCGGCCTATGCGCTGGCCGCCGCCGCGGTGGTGCTGCTGGTGGGCGGCTATGCGATGGCGGTGCTGCGCGCGCGGCGTGCCGGCGCATTGCTCGGCGGCGTGCTCGGCCTGATCTACGCGATGCTGTACGGGTTGATCGCCGCCGAGCAATACGCGCTGCTGGTCGGCGCGCTGGTGTTGCTGGCGGTGGTCGGCCTGATGATGTTCCTGACCCGGCGCATCGACTGGTATGCCTGCGGCCCCGCGTCGGGCGAGTCGCCAGCCGCTATCATGGAGCGATCATGAACCTGCTTGCGATCGAAACCGCCACCGAAGCCTGCTCCGTCGCCCTGATCCACGGCGAAGAACTGATCGCCCGCAGCGAAATCGCGCCGCGCCGGCACACCGAGCTGGTGCTGCCGATGGCCGACGCGCTGCTGGCCGAAGCCGGCATCGGCCGCCACGCGCTCGACGCGATCGCGGTGGGCCGCGGCCCCGGCGCGTTCACCGGCGTGCGCCTGGGCGTGTCGCTGGCGCAGGGCATGGCGTTGGCGCTGGACTTGCCGGTAGTCACCATTTCCTCGCTGGCCGCGCTGGCGCTGGAGGCACCGGAAGAAGCGGGCACCGCGATCCTCGCCGTGATCGACGCGCGCATGGGCGAGATCTACGCCGCCAGCTATCGCCGCGACGACAACGGCGGCCTGCTGGCGCTGGACGAGGAGCGCATCTGCACCGCCGAGACCCTGGAGCTGCCCGTGGCCGCCGCCTGGCAGGTGGTCGGCAGCGGTTGGGCCACGTATGCGCCGACGATCAGCCAGCGCCTCAGCGGTGCGCTGCATTCGGCCGATGGCCTGCGCTATCCGCAGGCCGCGCATGTTGCCGAACTGGCGCTGCGCGAGTTCCGCGCCGGTCACCTGCTGGCGCCGGAGCAGGCCTTGCCGGTGTACCTGCGCGACAAGGTGGCGTTGACCCTGGCGGAGCAGGGGCGGGCCTGAGGCTCCCGCGGCGAGCACCCGCGGTCGCGCGGTCATCGTCGCGTAGCATGTTCCGCGCCAGCAGCGCCCGGCGAGACCCCCGTTTCCCGGAATTTATTTTCTGCCGAGGGCCCGCCGGCGGCCGGATGGCGCGCGCATACTCGCGCGGTTGGGCCGCTGCCACATGCGTGGCGGCGGTGACCCGACACCATGCGGGCAGGGTCTTCGACCCTGCGGGGAGGACTCATGAAAGGCATTGCACTGAGTGTGTTGTCTGCGGGTTTGCTGTTGGCAATGGGCGGCGCAGCCGCGGCCGACGCGCCCGCGAAGGTCTCGCGCATCTACACCGACACCGTGGCACCGGCTAGCCAGCAGGCTTATCTCGCCGGCATCAAGAGCTACAACAAGTGCCTGAGCGAGCATGGCTTCAAATACGCCTGGACGGCACTGACCCATGAAACCGGCGATGTCTACGCCTATTCGTACGTCTCCGACCCCGTCAGCTGGGCGGATTTCGACGCGATGCGCACGCAGGGCAAAGCCTGCGACGCGACGTTCCAGCAGCAGGTGAACCCGCACCTCAAGAGCGAGTCCAGTGCGTTCATCCAGGAGGAGGCCGAGATGAGCCACACGACACCGAAAGGGATGTCGGGCGACCTCATGGAGATCACCTACTTCAAGCTCAAGCACGGCTACATGCACGACAAGACATTCGTCGACATGGCGAAGAAGATCGCCGCGGCGGCGGCGAAATCGAAATGGGCCTACCCCTACCGTTTCGTGCGGGTCATCGACGGCGGCGCAGATGCGCCCGACTTCATGGTGGTGAGCTATGCGCCCAGCTGGGCCGAATTTGGCGCCGACGCCAACCCCAGCCTGTGGAAGATGGTCGAAGGCGTCTACGGCAAGGATGCGACAACGGACCTCCGCAAGACGCTCAGTGAGGTGACCGAGATGAACGCGTCGCACATCGACCGGCGCGACGCGGAGCTGACCTACACCCCCGCCCATTGATTGCCCGCATGAAGCCCGCGACCGCTTCCCCCGCGTGCGGGGGAAGCGGCCCGGAAGACCGGGCGCCACGGCGCCACGCATGGTCGTCCCGGCACCCTGTACACCTCGATCGAATGGCGTAGGATGACCGCGAGGGGCCTCGCCGGGCATCGCGTGGATGGCGTCCACGCATGCGCCACGGTGCGGCGGCGAGCCTGGTCCGCAGCGCGAAGGTGCGCTGCGCTGATGACGCCGACGGCGAGGGAGGAAACCATGCGCTACGACCTGTTCGCGAATCGCAAAGACGAGCTGATCCTGCTGGCCCGCATCCTGCTCATGGTGCTGTTCGTGAAGTTCGGGCTGGACAAGCTCACCGGCTTCACCGCCACCGTCACCTACATGACCTCCACCGGCATGCCGTTACCGGGGCTGCTGACCCTGATCGCGGTGCTGATGGAGTTCGTCGTGGGCATCCTGATCGTGCTCGGCTTCTACACCCGGCCGCTGGCACTCGCGCTCGCCCTCTACACCCTTGCCGCGGCGCTGATCGGCCACCGCTACTGGAACATGGAAGGCATGGCCCACTACCTGAGCATGATCAGCTTCTACAAGAACATCAGCATCGTCGGCGGCCTGATCCTGCTGAGCATCACCGGGCCGGGCAAGTACTCGCTGGACAAGCGCTGAGCCCGGTTCCTCAAGCTAAAGGGTGGCCTCGACCTGCAACGCCGCCGGCCGCCCGCGGGACCGTAGGAGCCCGCCCGCGGGTGATGCTTTTCAGCGAATCCCGAAAAACCGCTAGAGCCGCCCGATCAGCAACTGCACCAGCAGACTGCTGACCGCCACCGCGATCCACACGCCCAGCCCCAGCAGGATCGGCCGCGCGCCGCTGGAAACCATCTTGCGCAGGTTGGCGGAGAGCCCGATCGCGGTGAGCGCCACGATGATCATGAACTCGGCCAGCATGTGCAGCGCCGGCTGGATCGCGACCGGCACCAGGCCCAGCGTGCGGACGCCCGAAGCCACCACGAACCACAGGATGAACCACGGGAAGATGCGCGCGAGGCTGAAGCCGCCTGCGTCGCCGGCCTGCGCGTGCTGGCGCTTCTCGCGGGCCGCCACCACGAAGGCCAGCACCAGGCAGATCGGGATGATCAGCGTGGCGCGGGTCAGCTTGACGATGGTGGCGTAGTCGCCGGCGGCATGGCTGTAGCTGTAGCCGGCGGCCACCACCGACGAGGTGTCGTTGATCGCGGTGCCGGCCCACAGGCCGAAACCGAGATCCGACAGGTTCAGCAGGTGGCCGAGCAGCGGAAACAGCAGCACCGCGATGACGTTGAACAGGAAGATGGTGGAGATCGCGAACGCGGTGTCATGGTCGTCCGGCTTGATGATCGGCGTCACTGCGGCGATCGCCGAGCCGCCGCAGATCGCCGTGCCCACGCCGATCAGGATCTTCAGCTTGTCGTGCACGCCCAGCCAGCGCCCCAGCAGCCACGCGCTGAGAAACGCCACGCTCATCGTGATCAGGGTCACCCACAGCGACTCCAGCCCGGTCTTCGCCACCTGGGTCAGGCTCAGTCCGAAGCCCAGCGCGATGATCGACCACTGCAGCACCTGCTTGCCGCCGAACTGGATGCCCGGCGTGAAGCGCGCATCCGGCGCGAACACGTTGCGCACGATGATGCCCAGCACGATGCCGAACACCGGCCCGCCGATGAGCGGCACCCAGCGCCCCAGCAGCAGCGCCAGCACGCCGATCGCCACGGCCAGCGCTAGGCCGGGTGCGCGGTTGCGCAGGGAGGGTTTGGGGGCGGCAGCGATCGGGGAGGCGTTCATGGGGACTCCGCAGGAAGCCGCCATTGTCGGGTGGGCCAGCCATCAATAGAACTTTGAACTTCTGATTACGTGTATAAGATGCCTTGATGACCAACATCAGCCCGCGCCAACTGGATGTGTTCGTGCAGGTCGCAGTGCTCGGCAGCGTGCGCGCGGCGGCCGAACGCCTGCACCTGACCCAGCCCGCCGCCAGCATGGCGCTGGCCGAAATGGAGCGCCAACTCGATACACCGGTGTTCGACCGCCAGCGTGGCCGGTTGCATCTCAACGCGCGCGGGCGCGAATTGCTGCCGCTGGCGCAGGAGCTGCTCGAGCGCCACGCCGAGTTCGGCCGCCGCGCGCGCGTCGAGGGCGCCGCGCTGGCTGGCGAGCTGCGCATCGGCGCCAGCAACACGGTGGGCAACTATCGCGTCGGCGAATTGCTGGGCGCCTTCGTGCGCGCTAACCCGCAGGTGGCGATCCGCCTGCGCGTGGCCAACACCGAGACGATTGCCGCCGCCATGCTCGACCACGGCCTGGACATCGGTTGCGTCGAAGGCCCGGTGACCCACCCGCAACTAGAAGTGCGGTCGTGGTGCGACGACCTGCTGGTGGTCTGCGCGCCGCCGGAACATCCGCTGGCACGCAAGCGCAGCCTGAAACCTGCCGACTTCGCTGGCGCGCGCTGGGTGCTGCGCGAACCCGGCTCGGCCACCCGCGCCACCAGCGAACGCGTGCTCTCGCAACTTCCTCCCGGCGAAACGGTGCTGGAACTCGACCAGATCGAGGCGATCAAGCAGGTCGTGGTCGCCGGCCTCGGCATCGCCTGCCTCCCCGCCGTGGCCATCACCGACGCCGTCGCCGCCGGCCACCTCAAGGCCCTGCGCACGCCTTTCCTCGACCTGCGCCGCAAACTCTCCCTGCTGCTGCATCGGCAGAAATACCGCGGCGCGCTGCTGGATGCGTTCCTGGCGAAGCTGTAGGGCGGGCACGGCCCGCGAAAAAAGGGGACGGAAAAAGGGAGCGTGAGGAAGTGCGGGTGCATGGGTTCCCTCCTCATCGCTGCATGGCCACTGCCTGCTGCGCCTGCACCTCCCGTCCCGCCTGCTGCGCAAGTTGCTGGTTGAGTTGTTGCCCCGCCGCCAGCCACGCCTGCCCTTGTTCCGACTGCAGGTATTGCTGGCCGATCGAACGCATGGCGTCGATGTCCATCGTGCGCGCGGCCGCGACCAGCGCATCGAACATGGCGCGATCGGAACTTGCCGGCGTGATCGGCGGCGCCGTGCGTGTGGATGCGGATGTCAGGTCGGGAGACGTTGGCACGGATTCGGGCGGAGCTGGATGATGATCGGGTCCGATGGCGCCGCGCTCGATCGGCGCATGCAGCTGCGTCGCCCGCCACTCTTCGTACTTCTGCGCGATCAACTGTCTGCCGTAGTCCGCATGCGCGCGAACGGCCGACTGTTGCAGCTGGCTGAGTCGCGACAGCTCCTCGCCGCTCGCCCCGTGCGTCTCGTGGATCACCACCCTGCCGATCAGCCGCGTTTCCTCCCTGCTGAAATGCCCGTGGCCGTCGGCGTTCCAGGCGTGCCCGGTCTGCGGGTCGGTGATGTGCTGCTCGCTGGCCAGCCCGAGAGCCTGGGTAACAACCTCGGGCAGAGGACCGGTCTCGCTCCAGCCCTTGCCGTAGTAATCCATCACGTAGGCGTTGGCCACGGCCTCGGCGTAGTGCGTGTTGTTGAATTCCCGGTTGGCGGCGAGCTGGTCCAGCGCCTTGGCGGTCTGCGCATCGGCAGGCCGGTCCACCGTCGTGAAAGCAGGAATGCCGAAGCTGTTGTTGGGCAGGCCGGGGAGTTCCACCGTCTGCGCCCAACCGGTGCGCGTGGCGTGCCAGCGGATGCCATCCAGCTCGATCAGCCGCGTGTCCTGCGTGGCCGGATTGGCCAGCGCCAGCGAGGTGATCGCGGTCATGCGCTGGTAGTCCAGTTGCGCCACCTGCTCGGCCGGTGCCGTCGTCACCGCCGCCTGCATCGATGGGGCGCCGTAAGGGTTCGGCACCGCAGAGCCATCGGGATCGAGCTGATAGTGCGTGTGCTTCCAGACACCGCCTTCGTACATGTAGGTGACGCCGTCGGCGCCGGTCTGATGATTGACCTTGTGCTCGGTGATCGTCACGGCAAGCCGGTCGCCTTCAAATGCCCCCACCACGCTGCCGACCACGCCAGTGACGAGCGCGCCGGGGCCAGTTTCCGCGCCCGCCACAAATCCATAGGCGGCACCCGCTCCGATCCCTCCGGTCGCGCCACCCGCCGTGCGCCCTTCATAGCGGCGAAGCAACGCGTCGGCGCCGAACGGGTTGCTCTGTGCGCTTAGCGTCTGGTATTGCTTGGCGGTGGTGTAGGCGTCGAGGGCCATGAGGATCGTGGCAGCGCCTGTGCCTAGCCCTTTCACCGCCAGACCCACCCTGCGCTCGGCTCGGAGCGCGAGACTGTCGTCGATGCTCTTGAGATAGGTTGGTGGTTCGTACAGCTTGCGGTTGGGAACCAGCACCTGCTCGCCGCCACCGGCCTTGTTCACCAGACCACGCAGCTCGGAGGTTGGAGCCACCCGGTGAATGAATATTTCCGTGGGTGCCAGCGGTCGCATCACCATGATGTCGTACCGCGGAGCCTCGCTCTTGATCGGCAATCCGAAGTAGTTGGAAAGACTTTTGCCCGAGGCCAAGGCATCTTCGAACACCGACTGCCGGACAAAGAACGGCGAGAAGGATGGGACTTGCTGGCCGACGGGAACAATCTTGAGCAGCGGCTCTGCGCTGAGTTCCATGCGAGGGACCTCGATGCCGGAGCCGATTTGTTGAATCGCGCGATCAACGATTGTGGACGCCGTGGCACCGGGGTCCGCTTCGATCAGCCTTTGCCTGAATATGGTGCCTTCCGGAGAGCGGAGAAACTCCATTGCCGCCTTTCTGGATACCCCGTGCGTCTCAAACGTCTTCGCTTCGGAGATGTCGGCGGCGTTGCGTGCCCTCAAGTCTGTCGATACCAAGCCATCACTCATGAGCGTTCCGCGCATCAATGATGGCTTGGGTGTCGGCAATCAGTTGTTCTTCCTCCGGGCTGCGCCCTCCCCGTAGTTCGGCTGCAAACGCGTAGTAGGCGTCGTCAACGCTGGGGCTTCCATACTGGGTGTACATGCCTTCGGCAAAACTTCGGCCGCAAGGGATGAGTGCTTCTTCGAAGGGCACCCTCACCATGCCTGCCTTGGCCTGCTCGATGAGTGGCGATAAGGCCCGCAAGAGGCCTCTCACCTCTGTGCTGTCCGGGTACCGTTCCAGCACCCGCTCCAAGTGCTCGGCTGCAGCCTTGAGCTTGGCGGGGTCGATGGTCTTTGTCATGAATGGGCTTCCTGTGCCATGAAAACACGGCCAGACCGGCAACGGCTATTCCCGGGTTGCCATCGGTCTCGTGGTCGAGCGGTCCGCGAAGCACATCACACGCATTCGACCATCGTCAATCGGAATTCTTACCATCGCGAAGCAGGCGTGCGCTGAGAGATTGATTGTCGGCAGCGATGAGCTCCAATAAAGGGAGCATGGCTAATTGGAAAACGGGAAGGCAGAGGTCAGTGTGCACTTTCCGACGAGGGTGCGCGGCTTGGTCCGACAGACGCCAACCGGTACTGGCAGCAAGCTTGGTCGGACTTTCCGCCAAGGACGACAGATGCCACGTCTGACGAGACTCGATCTTGCCGGGGTACCCCAGCATATCGTGCAACGAGGCAATGACCGACAGCCCTGCTTCTTCCACGATATCTACCATCTTCGCCATTTGGCTGAGCTACGCGAGACTGCTTGCGCGAGGGCTGTGCGGTGCAAGCTTACGTGCTGAAGACCGGCCACGTGCACCTGCTTGTGACACCCGCAGCCTGCGGGCAAGTGGCGCGGATGATGCAATCGTTGGGGCGGCGTTATGTGCGCTACATCAATGATCGCTATCGCCGTACTGGCACGCTGTGGGAAGGTACGTGAGCCCCGGCACCAACGTGGCCGAGCGCTGCTCGGCTTATCGAACGCACGTCGAACAGGCCATCACGCGGGACGGGTTGAACAGCATCCGGCTGCATATCCAGCGCCAGCATGCCTACGGGACGGAGCGCTTCCGCGAGGCCGTCGAAGCGCAACTATCGCGTCGCGCCGGTCCCGCCAAGATCGGCAGGTCAAGGAAGTCTGCACCCGCTCCGGAAAGTGCGTACTGCCCCCTGTTTCGCTGACCCTTGTTTCGTTTGTTTCGACTTGATGACAACCGCGGTGGTATATCGAGGCATCCAACAGGCATCGCAAACTGTTACCTTTCCCGCAGAGTGCATTACGCGCTACCACACACGCTCGCTTTGCAGGCACGAGGTTGGAACGGCTGCCGGCTGGCACCGGCAGCCACCTTTCGTCCAGGAGTCAGCGTGGGAAGCTTGAATAGAACATTGGCCGCTCTCGGATTGCAAGCTCTACTCCTTTCTGGGTGCTCAATCCCCGTGCGCACTCCGACCTGGTCGTTCAGCATGGTGACCCAGGCTGCACGTAAAAACGTTGAAATTGATAGCGCCTTCAACACCACGATCAAGCATGGCGTCGGGCTCACTCTCTCCGTTTCCGGAAGCTACCTGTCCGGTACTCGGAAGTTCAAGCGGTTCCCCGAGAGCTCTCCGATCTTTGAATACGAATCACAGAGTGGCTGGCAGCTAGTTATCCGCGCCCCCGAAACGTGCACTGCGTCAAAGGCGGCCACGCTATCGCTCCGCCGCGCGCTGAACGGAGTGGTAAAGGGCATTGGAGGATGGCCGGCGCGCGGTTCTACCTTGATAACGCTCGTTCCCGGGGATGCAGTTGTCAAGCGCTATGTGGTTTCCTTTAGGCGCGGCAGCCGATTTGCCCTCAACTTCCTGAGTCGTTGTGAGCGCGGCCGTCCGGACGAAGCACTGTGGTTGGCTGCCATGGTGGGCGTTCACGAATCGACCCATGCCGCCCTGCAACTGACCGGTCGGCAACCGACCCAACGCGAAGAGCGCGAGCGCGTGGCACTTGGGTCGGAAGCTTGTCTTCTTTTGGCGTTGTCTGATGGGGACAACGGATTTATCCGGAAGCATTCATCGCTTGGAGATAATATTTATTGGCGCTATCAACTGGCGGATGAGAAGCGGTCGCTGCATGAGTGGTGCAGCAAATGGCAAGAATTCATGAGAACTTATGATGTCCCTGTGGTTTCCTGGCGTTCTCACGTTACCCCGGTGGAATAAGGGTAAAGGGGTGGTGGCTAATTAAGCCCGACGGGTGGCTTGCCGTGCTATACGACGCACGAATTTAATTAGCCACGTCCCATTTATTCTTATTACCTCGTGGACGGCTAATTGTAACCAAGCGGCAGGGACTTGTTCAGAGTTTCCTTAGTTCGGCGCTCGCCGAAAACGAGCTTGCGAGAAATGCAACCGTCGACTAAAAAAATGACTACCGGGCCCCGCCCGGCGGTCATGGACAATTTAAAGTGTCAAAACGAAAACGCGTTGTCGCAAAAAAAACGTTAGATCACTGAACCCACTTGCAATCCGTCCTTCTACCCACTCCGGCACCGCTACTAACACAAGCGTACTGCCACAGGTTAGGCGATAAGTTGACGCCGAACCTGGTGATTTGTTGATACATATTCGCGTGATCAGTTTCATTGCCAGACTTAGTAAAATCATACATTTGTGTACCCGATCCAGTGACAGCCTCCTCCGTCGCGGGAACGTTATTACCATGCGAGTCAACTCCCGAATCCTCGTTGACCACAAGTTGTATCGGCGCCTGCTTGGTATCCGCGTACACACCAATATGGCTTCCATCGGTAAAGGTAACCGTAAAAGATAATTGTGGTGCGTAGCTGGAATCAGTAATGTGTAGAATGCCTGCTGCTTGAACTAATTTGCCCGTCTGATTGGATATCCCATAAATTGTTAAATGAGTAAGCCATTGCAAAAAGGCGTTCTGTTGTGGACCGCTATTTATGACGTTGTACACGTTGGTGCCGGGTGTCGGGTAATCCACTGTGCCACCGCCAGGTGACGGTACTGACATCGGGCCATACGATTGAGTATCAGAGTGAATTAAATCGCCCAATCGCTTTACGGCGAGACTATTAGGTACCCCGACTGGCTCACCTGGATTGACAATTCTAAGTTCGTAGTGCTTGTTGTATCCAACAGGAGCTGCGTTATGAAACTCGACGTAGGAAGAAAATGCAGCCGCTTCCTGCGCGCTCGTTGAACTAAGATCCGCAAAGAGTGTACTCTTGTTGTTTGACACCCTGCTCATCACTTTGGGTTGAGGAGCAAGATAAACGCGAAAGGCCTGCATCGTATTGCCGGGAACATTCCCCACCAAGACCCTGCCAACTCCATGTGAAACAGCCACATTACTCATTTGTGAAAGTGAGCAACCGTCACATGGAATATAAGTTGTAGCGATACTCTGACTGACGAAAAAGGTGGTAAAGCAGAAAAGCATTGTGGCTACCAAGTTTCGACTGTCCATGCCAATGCCCTCAAGTGTGATTTTCCCTGTGCCTGAACTGTGCTTCATGTGAAATGGCTAAACTATAGGCCTGCAGCTTAACTGTAAGTGGGCGGAACCTCACAACCAAAACCAACCCAGGCCTTAGGGATACTCTGATCTATTCCCCGTCTGAGGCATCATAGCAACGGACCCCAGGAACTGAGGTTTTCCCGCGAATCTTCTCGTTCAATCAATAGCTTGCGCACCGATTGAAGGAACAGTGCGTGTATGATGCGGTCATTCCTTACGGGTTACGAAGCCAGAGGAGACCACGCCATGCGCGCGACCGGACTATTGCAAAATAGCCTAAGCAGCGCACTCGATTCGATGCATGCGTTGCTCAGTCGTGTGTTGCTACGCGCTGTAGAGGCCATGATTCGCGGCCGACGCCTGACCCTGAACGACCTGGCGCGTGCATGGCCAGGCGCGGAGCGCAATCCGCGCGCCGCTGAAGGCATTGGATCCATTGCTGGGAAACACTCACCTCCATGCTGATCGCGAGCATATCTATAGCGCGATGACGCGCTGGCTGGTGCGCAGCAAGCAACCGGTGATCGTGGTCGACTGGTCAGATCTGAATACTGATCGCAGCTGGCATCTGTTGGGTGCAGCCATCCCGGTGGGAGGACGCACACTGCCGATTCTGGATATGGTGTTTCCGGCCGGTAAGCGGGTTTCGCAGAAGGCCGAGAAGCAATTTCTGCGACGACTTGCCCATATACTTCCTGAGGACGCCAGGCCGATCCTGGTGACTGACGTCGGCTTCCGCGGGCCATGTGTAATGACCTAGCGGTTTCTGCTCAGGTCAGGCCGCTAAAGCATAAGCCTCAGCGGGTGTCTTCATGCCCAGCGCCTGATGCGGACGCCGATGGTTGTAGAACTGGATCCAGTCGCCGATCACGCGGCTGGCGTGCTGCTGGCTTTCGAACCGATGGCGATGCGCACACTGCTCCTTCAAGGTGCGGATGACCCGCTCGACCATCCCGTTCTGCTGCGGGCAGTGCGGCGTGATGAACTCCTGCCGCAGCCCGTAGCTGCGCACCAGCCGGGTGTAATCGCGGCTGGTGAACACCAGGCCATTGTCGGAGCGCAGCAGAAACGGCGTCTGCACCTGGCCCAGAGTCCCGAACCGGGCGATCAAGGCCTGCTCCAGTGCCGCGGCAGCGGTGCTGGCCTTGCCGCTGCGCGAGAGCTGCCAGCCCAGCAGCTGCCGGGTATAGCAGTCGATCACCAGCGCCAGGGTCAGCCAGCCGTCGCGTCCGCCCCAGATCCGGCACAGATCGGTCGCCCAGCGTTCGTCCGGCACCTGCGCCACCGAAGGCAGTGCCTGGATTCGGGGGCGGCAGCCGACGGATCTCTTGCGTACCTGCCAGCCTTTCAGCTGGAAGATGCGCTGCACGGTGTTCTTGTTCATGCCCAACAGACCCGCCACCGTCCGGTAGCCGAACGACGGTTCCTCCTCGATCAGCGCCTTGATCGGCTCCGCCAGCTCCGACCGGACTTTCGGCGACGCCTTGGTCGGCTGGTAGTACACGGTCCGCCGTGCCACGCCGAACCAGCGGCACAGCTTCACCATCGAGACCTCGAAGCCATCGTCCCGCAGCCCCTGCTGGATCGAGACCATCAGGTCTCGTCCTTGCCCAACAGGGACTGCAATTTTTTTCGGGCGCGCAACTCCAGCATGGCCTCGCCGTACGCCTCCTGCAGGTCCTTAAGCTGGCGCTCGTATTGCTCCCGGACGTCCTCGGGCTTCGCCCGCAGGGCGTTCTCCATCCCCCGCTTGCTGTCCTCGACCCAGCTCTCGATCTCCGACGGCGTCAGGTCGAACTGCCGGCTGGCTTCGGCCACCGTCGTCTTGCCCTGGATGATTTCCAGCACCAGCGCCGACTTCCGTCGCGCCGTCCAACGCTTGATCTCTTCTTCCATCACTTGGCTCATCGTGCTCTCCGTAAAAGGTAGCACCTGAGCAGAAAATCACTGGGTCATTACACATGATTCCGCGTGGTCGAAGCGATGGGTTGGCAGTGGTTGGGTCGCCTGCGCAACACCACGTACCTGCGGCCTGTCGACGGTGGGTGTCATGCAAGGCCATGTATGAACTGGCCAAACAAACACCACGGGACTTTGGACAAATGAAAATAGCTCGCAGCAACCCGTTGCCTGCACGCGTCTTGCTGCATGCCAAGTCACGGCACGTAACTCAGACAGCCGCAACCACGCCGAGCGCGAGCGCGAACCTTGGCTGCTGATCGCCTCTCCATGCCTCGAGCTCACAGCACGCCAGTTGGTCGCACTGTATACGCGGCGCGTGCAGATTGAGCTGTCGTTTCGTGACCTCAAATCGCATCGCTACGGACAGGCCTTCGAAGGCAGTCTCACCCGCAGAGGTTCCCGTATCGAGGTTCTGCTGCTGCTCAGCGCACTGGCTACCTTTGACACATGGTTGGTCGGTATGGCGTGCGAGGTAAGCGGCGTTGATCAATGGCTGACACCGTTTCGATCGCAACGGCGGCTGTACTCTGTCATGCGACTGGGACGTGAAGCCTTGGTCCGACGATGGCTCCTGCCGCTCAGCCGCCCTGTGGAACTGATACGAAAGCCCTGTCCGCCAATAAAGGGGACATGGCTAATTAAGCCCTGCAGGCAGCTCGCCGTGCCATGCGACGCACGAATTCAATTAGCCACGTCCATTCCCATTATTCGCCGACATCAGGGCGCGGCGTTCCCGAGGATCGTGTTCAACGTCGCCGCCACCTGCTCGTGGGTATGTGCGCGCAGCAACGCCGCGGCGTGGCGGCGCAGGTGGGCGCGGTCGAGCGCGGCGAGGCGGTCGCGGACCTGCAGGATCTGGCTTGGGTGCATGCTGAACTCGTTGAGGCCGAGCATCAGCAGCAGTGCGGTGAAGCTGATGTCGCCGGCGATCTCGCCGCACAGGCTCACTGGCTTCTTCGCGCGGCGGCCGGCGCCGATCACGTGCGAGAGCAGGCGCAGCAGGGCCGGTTGCAGCGGGGTGTAGATGTTGTCCAGCGCATCGTTGCCGCGGTCGGCGGCGAGCACGTATTGGGCCAGGTCGTTGGTGCCGATGGCGAGGAAGTCGCTGTGTTCCAGCAGCGCGCGCACGTTGATCGCCGCGGCGGGCACTTCGATCATGGCGCCCAGCGGCAGTTTCTCCGGCAGGTCGATGTTCTCGCGCTTGAGCTCCTGCCGCGCCAGCTTGAACAGGGTGCGTACGGCGATCAGCTCGTCCGGCTGGGTCACCATCGGCACCAGCACGCGCACCGGGCCGTAGCACGCGGCGCGCAGGATCGCGCGGATCTGGGTGGTGAACACGGCCGGGTAGCGCAACGACAGGCGCACGCCGCGCACGCCGAGCGCGGGGTTGTCCTCGCCGCGCAGCGTCAGTCCGGCGGCGTCGGCCTTGTCGGCGCCGAGATCCAGCGTGCGGATCGTCACCGGCAGGCCGCCCATGCCCATCACCAGGTCGCGGTAGGCGATGAACTGCTCGTCCTCGGAGGGCAGTGCGCGTTTGCGCAGGAACAGGAACTCGGTGCGGTAGAGGCCCACGCCGTCTGCGCCGCGGGCGCGCGCCGTCGCCACGTCGGCGGGGGTTTCGGCATTGGCCAGCAGGGCGATCTCGACGCCGTCGCGGGTGCGCGTGGGCGCGTTGGCCAGCTTGGCCAGGCGGCGCCCTTCGTCGGCGGCTTGGCGCTGCCAGGCGCGGTAGCGCGACAGGTCCTGCGCGGTGGGATGCACCACCGTTTCGCCGCGCTCGGCGTCGAGCAGGATCAGGTCGTCGTCGTGGATGTCGGCCAGCGCGTCGCGCGTGCCCACCAGCATCGGCAGGCCGAGGCTGCGCGCCAGGATCGCGCTGTGCGAGTAGGCGCTGCCGGAGCTGGCGACGACGCCGAGCAGCCCGGCGCCGGCCAGTTGCGCCATGTCGGCCGGGGCGATCGAGTCGGCGATCAGGATCTCGCCGACGCGGGCGGCCAGCTTGCGTTCCTCCGGGCTGGTCTGGCGCTGCAGCGCGGAGATCACCCGGTTGATCACCTGCTCGACGTCCTCCTTGCGGCTGCGCAGGTAGGGGTCGTCCATCGCCTCGAACACGGCGGCGAGGCGGTCACGTTGTTTTTTCAGCGCCGCGCCGGGTCGGTAGCGGCCGACCCGCACCAGGTCGTCCAGCCCGCGCAGCAGTTCGGCATCGTCCAGCAGCAGGCTGTGCGCGTCGATGAACTCGTTGACCTCGCGTGCCAGCGCGCCGTGCAGCTTGCCGCGCAACTCGCGCAGTTCCTGCCGCGCGGTCTCCAGCGCCCGGTGCAGCAGCTGCAATTGCTCCTCGACCTCGCCCTCGTCCAGTGGCCGGGTGTCGACGGCGTAGCGGCTCGGCTGCACCAGCCGCGCCCGTCCGAGCGCCATGCCGCGCGCCGCCAGCGTGCCGGGGAGGACGTGTCTCACGATTGGCCCCCTTGGGCGCCGATCCCCTGCATCTCACGCTCCCTCGTCGAACTTGCGTTCGAACAGTTCGACGACGGCGGCCAGGGCGGCTTCCTCGTCGGGGCCGTCGGCGCGCACGTTCAACGGCGTGCCGATGCCGGCGGCGAGCATCATTACGCCCATGATGCTTTGCGCGTTGACCTCGCGGCCCTTGCTGACCAGCCAGACGGTGGATTTGAAGCCCTGCACCAGTTGCACCAGCTTGGCCGAGGCGCGGGCGTGCAGGCCGAGCTTGTTGGAGACGACGATTTCTTGTTCGAGCATGGGCAGTGTCAGGCGTGGTCGATGAAGATGCCGCCGCGGCCGCCGCTGGCGGCGATTTCGGCCAGTTCGTCGAGCGGCTTCTCCGCGTAGTTGAGGACGCGCAGCAGCATCGGCAGGTTGAGCCCCGACACGCAGCGCAGGTGCACGCCGAGCGCGCCCAGCGACAGGCCGATGTTGCACGGGGTGGCGCCGTACAGGTCGGCCAGGATCAGCACGCCGCCGCCCTGGTCCAGCTCGCGCGCGTGGTGGGCGGTGAGCGAGCGCATGACCTCCGGGTCGGCCTCCGGCGGCACTTCCACCGCGGCCACCCGCAGCGGCAGCTGCGGCATCACGTGGCGCGCGGCGGAGATCAGCGCGTGGCCGACCGCCTCGTGGGTCATCAGCAGCACGCCGACGCTCATGGGGTTGGCCTCGCCGGGTGGCTCGCGCGCATCATCATTCGAGCTCGCGGTGGAAGGTGAGCACGCCTTCGCGCTGGCTGCGGTAGTGCGCGGCGAGCTTCTCCACCAGATAGACCGAGCGGTGGCGTCCGCCGGTGCAGCCGATGGAGACGGTCAGGTAGCTGCGGTCGTCCTGTTCGAAGCGCGGAATCCAGCGGTCGAGCCAGCTCGCGGTGTCGGCGAAGTACTCGCCCACCATGGGCTCGGCGTCGAGGTATTCGCGCACCGGCGCGTCCTTGCCCGACAACGGCCGCAGATGCGGTTGCCAGTGCGGGTTGGGCAGGCAGCGCGCATCGAACACGAAATCCGCATCCAGTGGCAGTCCGCGCTTGAACGCGAACGACTGGAACATCAGGGTCAATCCCTCGGTGGCCTGCGCGTAGCCGGTGGCGACCAGCCGGCGCAGCTGGTGCACGTTGAGGTCGCTGGAATCGATCACCTTCTCGGCGATCGCCATCAGCGGGCGCAGCAGGCGGCGCTCCTCGACGATCGCATCGGCGAGCGACACGCCGCGCAAGGCCAGCGGGTGGCGCCGGCGGGTTTCCGAGTAGCGCTTGATCAGCACCTCGTCGCGGCAGTCGAGGAAGATCAGGTGCGGCTCCACCCCGGAGGCGGCCAGCTCGGACAACACATGGGGCAGGTGGGCGAAGTCCTCGCCGCGATTGCGCACGTCCATGCCCACCGCGATGCGCCGGCGCCGGCTGCTGCGATCCTGCAGCACGGCCTGCACCAGGTGCGGCAGCAGGCTGCCGGGCAGGTTGTCGACGCAGTAGAACTCCAGATCCTCCAGCGCGCGCAGCGCCACCGTCTTGCCGCCGCCGGACAGGCCGGTGAGCACGATCAGGTGGATTCCCTCGCGGGCGTTGAAGGGGGTCAGCGGCGGCTCGTTCTCGTTCATGCGTTCACCACGGGGGCAGTCGGCGCAGCTGGTGCGCCTGGCGGTCGATGAAGGTCTGCGCCGGATCGATGCCCTTGCTCTTCAGCGCGTGGCTGCGCACCGCGGCTTCGACCAGCACCGCGATGTTGCGGCCGGACGCCACCGGGATGGTGATCATCGGCACCTGCACGTCGAGGATCGGGCGATGGCCGATGTCGCCGGTGAGGCGGGTGAGCGCATCGGCCTCCTCGCCGTCGCGCAGCGGCTTCAGGTGCACCACCAGGCGCAGGTACTTGGAAGTCTTCACCGACATGTGACCGAACATCTCGCGCACGTTGAGGACGCCCAGGCCGCGCACTTCGAGCAGGTCCTGCAGCAGCTCGGGGCAGGTGCCGTCGATCACGTCCGGCGCGATCAGGGTGAACTCGGTGGCGTCGTCGGCCACCAGCCGATGGCCGCGGCTGATCAGTTCCAGCGCCAGCTCGCTCTTGCCCGAGCCGGCCTCGCCGGTGATCAGCACGCCGATCGAGAACACTTCCAGAAAGACGCCGTGCAGCGTGGTCTTGGCCGCCAGCATGCGCGCCAGGTGATATTGCAGGTAGGTCAGCAACTCGTGGCCGCGCTTGGGGCTGATCCACAGCGGCATGTCGGTTTCCTCGGCGACCTCGCGCAGGTCGGCGGGAACGGATTGATCCTTGGTCACGATCAGCGCCACCGGCTGGTAGGCGGCGATCTTGTGCATCACTTCCCAGCGCTGGCGCGAGTCGAGCCCGTCGAGGTAGTTGAGCTCCTCCGAGCCGATGATCTGGATCTTGTTCGGGTAGATGATGTTGAGGTAGCCGATCAGCGACGGCCGCCGCGCCTGCGCCACGCCCGGCTCCAGCAGCCGCGATTCGCCGCGCATGCCCGACACCCAGCGCAGCGCCATGCGCTCGTGCACGCCGTCGTAGAGTTGTCGCGCGCTGATCCGATCCAAGCCTGCGGCCCTTGTGTCGCGTGATGGGCGACGTGGGCCGCCCGAACCGCCACCATTGTGCCAGCTTGCGGCTTGCACGGCGTGCAGAGGCAAGAACGGCCCGCCGGAGAACCGGCGGGCCGTGCTGCATGCGAATGGTCGAACCGACGCGGAGGGATCAGCCGTACTGGCGTTCCTCGCGCGCCTCGCGCTGATGCTTGTCGGCGACTTTCTCGCGGTACTTGCGCAACTGCGCGACCAGCTTGTCGAACAGCACGTCGATGGAGGCGTACATGTCCGCCTCGGTGGCTTCGGCGTGCAGGGTGCCGCCGACCACGCTCAGGGTGCCGTCGGCGCGCTGCTGGAGCTTGTCCAGCGAGAGCACGATCACGAGGCTTTTCAGCTTGTCGTCGAGGCGGGTGAGGCGGTCGAGCTTGGCGGTGGCGTGGTCGCGCAGCGCCGGGGTGACTTCAATCTGCTGGCCGCTGAGTTGGAATTGCATGGAGGCGCCTCCTCTGGTGGTGCAGTGCCGCGTTTCGCGGCGGGTGGACGTGCCGCGGTCGGCTCGACCTGGCACGTCTTTCAGTCATCTCGTCTACAAGACATGGGAACACTTTGGCGACAAGCAAGTTCCCCCGTTTCCTCCGCGCGTCGCGGCGGGTCAGCCGGCGCGCTGGCGTTCGCTGGATGTGGGTATGCGCAGCCCCTCCCGGTATTTGGCCACGGTGCGACGGGCGACCTGGATGCCCTTGGCCTGCAATTCTTCGGCGATGGCCTGGTCGGACAGCGGCTTGCGCGGATTCTCCGCCTCGATGAGCTTGCGCAGCATGGCCTGGATCGCAGTAGCCGAGGCGCTGCCGCCATCCTCCGTGGAGACGCCGCTGGAAAAAAAATACTTCAGCTCGAAGGTGCCGCGCGGCGTGTGCAGGTACTTGCGCGTGGTGACCCGCGAGATGGTGGATTCGTGCATGCCCACCTCCTCGGCCACTTCGCGCAGCACCAGCGGATGCATCGCCTCCGGGCCGTAGTCGAGGAAGGCGCTTTGCCGGCGCACGATCGCCTCGGCCACCTTGAGCAGGGTTTCGGCGCGCGATTCCAGGCTCTTGATCAGCCAGCGCGCCTCCTGCAGCTGGCCGCGCATCCAGCTGGCATCCTCGCCGCGGGCCTTGGCGATCAGGCCGCAGTAGTGCTGGTTCAGGCCCAGCCGGGGCTGCGAATCGGGGTTGAGGCTGACCCGCCAGCGCATGCCGTCGCGGATCGCATAGGCGTCCGGCGCCACGTACTCGACCGGGGTGGCGTCCAGCGCCGCGCCGGGGCGCGGGTCCAGGCTGCGGATCAATACGGCGGCCTCGGCCACGTCGTCGGGCGTGGCATGCAGGCGCCGCGCCAGTCGCACGATGTCGTTGCGCGCCAGCAATTCCAGCTCGCTGTCGACGATGCGCAGCGCCAGGCTGCGATGCGGGGTGTCGGGGTCGAATTGCTCCAGTTGCACGCGCAGGCAGTCGCGCAGGTCCAGGCTGCCGACGCCGGCCGGGTCGAAGCCCTGCAGCCGGCGACGCACCGCCTCCACTTCCTCCACGCTGGCGTCGAAGCCGGCTGGCAGCGCGGCGAGCACCGCTTCCATCCCCTCGGCCAGGTAGCCGGCGGGATTGAGCGCGTCGATCAGCACGGTGGCGATCAGGTGTTCGCGCGGGTTGAACGAGGCCAGGTTAAGCTGCCAGGTCAGGTGTTGCTGCAGGGTTTCCGGGGCGGCGTTCTGCGGCTCGAAATCCTCGTCGCCGCGCGAACCGCTGCCGTTGCCGGGACTGTTGCTGGAGAAGTCGATCGGCGACTCCGCCACGCCGCCGCCGTCGGCCCAGTCGATGGCGCCTTCATCGTTCTCGCTGTGGCTCTCGGGCGCCTTGTCGGCGAGCTGGAAATTGTTCTCGGCGTCGTCGAGACCTTCGGTTTCCTCGTCCTCGGCCTCCTCGGCAAACTCCAGCAACGGGTTGCTCTCGGCGATCTGCCGCAGTTCGGCTTCCAGCTCCAGCTGCGACAGCTGCAACAGGCGGATCGCCTGCTGCAGTTGCGGCGTCAGGGTCAGTTGCTGGTGGAGGCGAAACTGTAATGCGGGTTTCATGCCAGCCAGGTCGAAGGAACGTGCGGCCATCCTAGCGCGTGGCCGGAGACGCGGCCAGCGCGGCCCGTCACGCCCTCGCTCAGAGCCGGAATTCGCGGCCCAGATAGACCTCGCGGACCTTTTCGTCGGCCAGGATGTGCGCCGGCGTGCCGCGCGAGAGCACCTCGCCCTCGTTCAGGATGTAGGCGCGGTCGCAGATGCCCAGGGTTTCGCGCACGTTGTGGTCGGTGATGAGCACGCCGATGCCGCGTTCCTTGAGGTGGCGCACGATGCGCTGGATCTCGCCTACGGAGATCGGGTCGACGCCGGCGAACGGTTCGTCCAGCAACATGTAGCGCGGATTGGCCGCCAGCGCGCGGGCGATTTCCACGCGGCGCCGCTCGCCACCGGACAGGCTGATGCCTTTCTGGCCGGCGATGTGGGCGATCTTCAATTCGTCGAGCAGGCTTTCCAGCTCGCTGTCGCGCTGCTTCGAGGTCAACCCCTCGCGCAGTTCCAGCACCGCCATGATGTTGTCCGCCACGCTCAGCCGGCGGAACACCGACGCCTCCTGCGGCAGGTAGCCGATGCCAAGCTTGGCGCGTGCATGCATCGGCAGGCCGGTGATGTCGCGCTTGTCCAGGGTGATCGTGCCGGCATCGGCCTCGATCAGGCCGACCACCATGTAGAAGCAGGTGGTCTTGCCGGCGCCGTTGGGGCCGAGCAGGCCGACTACTTCGCCCTCGCGGATGGAGAACGCGAAATGGCGCACGACCTGGCGCGACTTGAAGCTTTTCTGCAGACCTTCGGCGGAGAGCATGGGGTCAGTGTTGCCCCTGCGGCGCCGGGCTGCTGGCCGCGGCGGCCGGCGCCGCGGCGGAAGACGCGGGGGCGGGAGGGACGGTGGCGGAGTGCGCGGTAGCGGGCTGCGGCTTGGGCAGGAAAATCATGTGCACCATGCCGTCGTTGCCGCTGCTGCCGGTCATCTCGCTGGTCTGCGTGTTGTAGGTGAGGGTGTCGCCATGGGCTTCGCCGCGACCTTGCTGGTGCACCGCGGCCTGGCCCTTGAGCGTGGCGATGCCCTTGATGTTGTCGTAGTCCAGCGTGCGCGCGTCGCCGGACATCAGGTTGCCGGCGTCGTCCAGTTGCTGGATGTGGGCGTTGCCGGTGACCACGATGCGGCTCAGCTGCTGGTTGCCGTCGACGTAGATCTTGGCCAGGTCGCCGGTGATCCGCAGCGTGCCCTGGCTCAGCTCGACGTGGCCGTTGAGCGTGGTGACGCTGTTGGGTGCATTGAAGCCGCTGAACGAATCGGCATGCACCACCCGCATCGGCTGGCTGCGGTCATCCTTCCTGGCCAGGGCGGGCTGCAGCAGCAGCGCCCCCAGCACGAGCAGGGCGAGCCGGAGCATTCCGTGGGTGCGGAAAGAGGATGCCGTGGACGTCATGGAGAAGTTCCAGGTGGTTGTCAGAGAGGTTGGCGCGCATGCCGACCCCGTTCATTCTACTGTCGCCCTGCGTGAGCTGGGCGGGTTGGGCCGTTTCCAGGCGGTTTTCGCGCGGCCACGCGGTGACTTCCGAGGTCTTCACGCCGGCATCGGGGCGGGCCACGCCGTGCGCGTCGGTGAAGGCATCCCGGTGCAGCTCGACCGGCCCCTGCAGCTTGAGCACGGTGCCCGGCTTGTTGACCCAGCCGTAGCGCGACTTGCCGCGCCACGGCGGCACGCCGGCCTGTTCGGCAGGAATCTGGAACGTGGGCGAGTCGAGATACAGCGACTCGTCGCCTTCGCGCCGGTCCACCCGCGGCGCCTGCAGGTACACGCTGGGCTTGCCGTCGACGCCGAACTCGGTGACGCGGGCATCGCTCAAGGTGTAGCTCGAACGCGGTGGGCCGACGAAGTCGCGCGCGCGCGGCGCCGGGCCCAGCCACCACAGCAGCAACTGGCTGGTGCCCGCGGCGAGGCCGACCAGCACGATGGCGGCCGGCAGGCGCCGGTCGCGCAGCCACTGGCGCAAGCTCACTGCCAGTGCTCCCGCTCGGCGTCGCCGTGGCCTTGCGCATGCAGGATCAGGTCGCACACCTCGCGCGCCGCGCCTTCGCCGCCGGGCGCGCGCGTCTGCCAGTGGGCCGCCTCGGCGATCCACGGGTGTGCATTGGCCACCGCCACGGCCAGGCCCGCCACGCGCATCGGTGCGAGATCGGGCAGGTCGTCGCCGACGTAGGCCACCTGCGCGGGCTGCAATTGCAGCGCGTCGAGCAATTCGTTCAGGCAGGCACGCTTGTTGCCTTGGCCCTGGTAGACGTGGGCGATGTCCAGCTCCTCGGCGCGCAGCGCCACCGGATGGCTGATCCGCGCGGTGATCAGCGCGACCTGCACGCCGTAGGCCTGCAGCCGTTTCAGGCCCAGCCCGTCGTGCACGTGGAACACCTTGGTCTCGCGGCCGTCCTCGCCGTACCACAGGCGGCCGTCGGTGAGCGTGCCGTCGACGTCGAACACGGCCAGGCGGACGCGGGCCGCGCGCTCAAGGATCGCTGCCGGAAGATTGGTGAGATAGACGGGATTGGGCACGATTGTGATTTCGGGTTTCAGAGCGAAAGCGCGAGCTTGCCTGATTTTCTGATTTGCCAAGGCAAATCAGACCACGCGCGCACGAAGCAGATCGTGAATGTTCAGCGCGCCGACGACGTGCTGTTCGTCGTCGACCACCAGCAGCGCGTGGATCTGGTGCTTCTCCATCAGCTGCGCGGCCTCGGCGGCCAGGCGCTCGGCGCCGATCGTCTTGGGGCCGCGGGTCATCAGGTCGGCGACACGGGCGCCGCGTAGGTCGACCTCCTCGTCGTCCAGCGCGCGGCGCAGGTCACCGTCGGTGAACACCCCCAGCAGGCGCTGCTCGGCATCCACCACGGCGGTCATGCCCAGTTGCTTGCGGGTCATTTCCATCAGCGCGGTGGTGAGCGAGGCATCGGGCGACACCCGCGGCACGTCGTCGCCGCTGTGCATCACGTCGCTGATGTGCAGCAGCAGGCGCCGGCCCAGCGCGCCGGCCGGGTGCGAGCGGGCGAAATCGTCGGCGGTGAAGCCGCGCGCTTCCAGCAGCGCGATCGCCAGCGCGTCGCCCAGCACCAGCGCCACCGTGGTGCTGGTGGTCGGCGCCAGCCCGAGCGGGCAGGCTTCGCTGGAGATGCTGCCATCCAGGTGTACCTCGGCCTCGCGCGCCAGCGAGGAGGTGGCGCGCCCGGTGATCGCGATCAGCGGGATGCCCTGGCGTTTGATGACCGGCAGGATGAACAGCAGTTCGTCGGTCTCGCCCGAGTAGGAGATCGCCAGCACCACGTCCTGCGGCAGGATCATGCCCAGGTCGCCGTGGCTGGCTTCGCCCGGGTGCACGAAGAACGCCGGGGTGCCGGTGGAAGCCAGGGTGGCGGCGATCTTGCGCGCCACGTGGCCGGATTTGCCCATGCCACTGACCACCACGCGGCCCTTGCAGGCCAGGATCAGGCTGCAGGCGGCGGCGAAGTCGTCGCCGATGCGCTGCTCCAGCGCGGCGATCGCGGTCGCCTCGGTGGCGATCACGGTACGGGCGCTGCGGATGATGGCGTCGGGGCTCGGTGCGTTCGACGCGGGTGGGGCGATGCGTGCGTTCATGTGAGCTCAAGTGGGGGAAGGGCGCCGACGTCGTTTCTGTGCCAGAAGAATTCCATTACCATGGCATATTCGCATTTTAACGTCTTTGCCTGCCCCATGGTGCCGCCACGCGCGCCACCCATGGCCTCGCCGGCACGACTCCGTATGGAACGCCCATGGACCCCAACCGCATACAGGCGATGATCGAAGCAGGCCTGCCCGGCGCCCGGGCCGAGGTCGACGGCGCCGACGGCGTGCATTTCGAAGCCACCGTCGTCGCCAGCCAGTTCGCCGGCAAGCTGCCGCTGGCGCGCCACCGACTGGTCTACGCCACCCTGGGCGAGCTGATGGGCGGCGCGATCCACGCGCTGGCACTGAAGACCTTGACGCCGGAGGAGGCCGGGAACAGGGAATAGGGCATGGGGAATGGCAGCCGCCGTTCCCTCCCAGGTTCTCGCATCCGGCTTTTCCGATTCCCCCTTTCCCATTTCCGATTCCCAGCTCTCCATGGCCAAAATCCTCATCAACGGCGGCGTGCCACTTCATGGCGAGGTCGGCATTTCCGGCGCCAAGAACGCCGTGCTGCCGATCCTCGCCGCCTGCCTGCTGGCCGACGAGCCGGTCAGCATCGGCAACGTGCCGCATCTGCACGACGTCACCACCTTCATCGAGCTGCTCGGCCAGATGGGCGTGCAACTGGTGCTGGACGACCGCATGAAGATGCACGTCGACCCGCGCACCACCAGCACCTGCGTGGCGCCGTACGACCTGGTGCGCACGATGCGCGCCTCGATCCTGGTGCTGGGTCCGCTGGTGGCGCGCTTCGGCCAGGCCGAGGTCTCGCTGCCCGGTGGCTGCGCGATCGGTTCGCGCCCGGTCGATCAGCACATCCGCGGGCTGCAGGCGCTGGGCGCCGACATCACGGTGGAGAACGGCTACATCAAGGCGAAGGCGTCGCGGCTGAAGGGCGCGCGCGTCACCATGGACATGGTCACCGTCACCGGCACCGAGAACATCATGATGGCCGCGACCCTGGCGCAGGGCACCACCATCATCGACAACGCCGCGCAGGAGCCCGAGGTGGTGGACCTGGCGCATTGCCTGATGGCGATGGGCGCGCAGATCGAGGGCGCCGGCAGTTCCACCATGGTGATTCACGGCGTGGAGCGCCTGCACGGCGCCGAGTACAGCGTGCTGCCCGACCGCATCGAGACCGGCACCTTCCTGGTCGGCGCGGCGATGACCGGCGGCAAGGTGCGCGCGCGCCACGCGCGCGCCAACACGCTGGACGCGGTGCTGGCCAAGCTGGAGGAAGCCGGCGCGCAGATTTCCACCGGTGACGACTGGATCGAGCTGGACATGGGCGGGCGCCGGCCGAAGGCGGTCAACATCAGCACCGCGCCGTACCCGGCGTTCCCGACCGACATGCAGGCGCAGTTCACCGCGCTCAACTGCGTGGCCGAAGGCACCGGCGTGGTCACCGAGACGGTGTTCGAGAACCGCTTCATGCACGCGCACGAACTGCAGCGCCTGGGCGCCGACATCCGACTGGAAGGCAACACCGCGATCGTGAAGGGCGTGGAGCACATGAGCGGCGCGCCGATCATGGCCACCGACCTGCGCGCCTCGGCCTGCCTGGTGCTGGCCGGCCTGGTCGCCAGCGGCGAAACCGTGGTCGACCGCGTCTACCACATCGACCGCGGCTACGAGAACATCGAGGAGAAGCTCGGCGTGCTCGGCGCGCGTATCCGCCGCCTGCCGAGCTGATCCGGCGTCCTAGGACCGCGTCCCCACCCGTAGGAGCCCGCTCGCGGGCGATGCTTTTGTGCCGGGACTCGGCATTGGGGATTCGCCAAAAGCATCGCCTGCGAGCGGGCTCCTACGGATCAGTCGGCCTTGTAGCTCACCAGCTCCATCGTGAGGTCGCCGCCATCGTGCTGCGACAGCTTGACCGGCAGCGGGTAGCGCTCGGGCGCATACCAGGCACTGAAGCCGCGGTCGGCATCGGTGCGGTCGACCCGCTGGGCCTGGAAGCTGCCGGCGGGAACCTGGATGTTTTCCTTGCCGACGACCCTGAATTGCTGGGTCTCCACCCGCTGGCGCACGGCGACCGCCAGCGCCACCTGCTGCTGGCCGTCCTGCAGGGCCACGCCCAGCGCCAGCGGCAAGGTGTTGCGCTCGACGATGCCCGGCTGCGCCGGATAGCTCTCGCTGCCCTTGCTGCTCTCGACGTGCACCTGGCGGGCGTTCCAGTCCACGCGCAGGTGGCGCGTCTTGTCCTTGATCCCGGTCCGCAGCTGATAGTCGTAGCTGATCGCCTCGGGCAGCTGGCCCTTCCAGCGGAAGCGTGAGGTCTCGTCCGTGCTGGCGCCGAGCAGCGCGGCGAGGCCGCCGGTGCCCTTGACCGCCTTGCGGTAGGTCCACTGACCGTTGCCGTCGTTCTGCAGGCTCACCGTGGCGGTGCCCATCGGGCTGCCGTCGCGCGACACCTCGTAGGTGGCAGTGAAGGCGCCCGGCGTGGTGGCCGCGGTGGCGGTGCCAAGCCAGAAGGAAAGGGCCAGCAGGGTGGCGAGCAGGGGTCGCATGGTCATGCCAGGAGTCTGCCCGCGCCGGCCTGAATGGTGCATCACTCCAGGCCGTGGTCGCCCAGCAGCAGCGGGGCCGACAGCGGCTGCCCGGCATGGTGCGCTGTGCCGTCGCGCCATTGCAGGCGACCGCTGGCGAGCAGGCCGAGCACGGCCGGCAGCAGGCGGTGTTCCAGCGGCAGCAGGCGCTCGGCCAGGCGCTGTTCGTCGTCGCCGGCCTCGATCGCCAGCCGTGCCTGGGCGATCACCGGGCCGCCATCGAGCTCGGCGGTGACGAAATGCACGCTGGCGCCATGTTCGGCGTCGCCGGCTTCCAGCGCGCGCCGATGGGTGTGCAGGCCGCGGTACTTCGGCAGCAGCGAAGGATGGATGTTGATCACGCGGCCGACCCACGGACGCAATGCCTCGGCGTCGATCACGCGCATGAAACCGGCCAGCACCAGCAGCTCGGCACCGCTGGCGGCAACGCGGCCGAACAGGTCCAGGTCGTAGGCGCGGCGATCGGGATAGGCTTTCGGCGACAGCGCCAGGGTGGGGATGCCGGCCGCCTCGGCCAGGCGCAGCGCGCCGGCGTCGGCCTTGTCGCTGGCCACGAGGGCGAATTCCACCGGCAGGGTGCCGGCGTCGCGCGCGGCAATCAGCGCGGCGAGATTGCTGCCGCGGCCGGAGGCGAGGACGGCGATGCGTGTTGGTGAGGTCATGGTTTTCGCCGTTCGCCCTGAGCGTGGGCCCGCAGGGTCGGAGTCGAAGGGTCCTTCGGCTTCCTCGCTTCCTGAAAGAGCAGCCATTTCCGGCTGCTTTCCGCGTGCGCTGCGCTCAGGGCGAACGGTATGTCGGCGCAGCGCGGGCGGGCACGATATGTCAGCCGATATGCACGCGCTCGTCGTCCTGTGCCTTCACCACCGCGCCGATCACCGAGCTGACCAGGCCGTGCTGCGCCAGCAGCGCGGACGCGTCGGCCACGGCGTCGGGCGGCAGGATCACGGTGAAGCCGATGCCGCAGTTGAACGTGCGCCACATTTCCTCGCGCGCGACCTTGCCTTCGCGCATCAGCCAGTCGAACACCGGCGGCAGCACGATGGCCGATGCGTCCAGCGCGAGGCCGAGGCCGTCGGGCACGACGCGGATGATGTTTTCCTTGAGGCCGCCGCCGGTGATGTGGGCGAGTCCGTGGACCACGCTTTCCTTCAACAACTCCAGCATCGGCTTCACGTAGATCGTGGTTGGCGCCATCAGCGCATCGGCCAGGGGCACGCCGCCGAGATCAAGCTCCCACGGGTAGCCGGCGCGCTCGAGAATCCTGCGCACCAGCGAATAGCCGTTCGAGTGCGGCCCGCTCGAGGCGACGCCCAGCACCACGTCGCCGGCCACGATCGACGCGCCGCTCAGCATGCGTGACTTTTCCACCGCGCCGACGGTGAAGCCGGCCAGGTCGTATTCGCCGGGCGGGTACATGTCGGGCATCTCGGCGGTTTCGCCGCCGATCAGCGCGCAACCGGCCAGCTCGCAGCCCCTGGCGATGCCGCCGACCACGGCCACGGTGGTGTCCACGTCCAGCTTGCCGGTGGCGAAGTAGTCGAGGAAGAACAGCGGCTCGGCGCCCTGCACCAGCACGTCGTTGACGCACATGCCGACCAGGTCGATGCCGATCGTGTCGTGGCGGCCCAGCTGCTGGGCGAGCTTGAGCTTGGTGCCGACGCCGTCGGTGCCGGATACCAGCACCGGCTCCCGGTAGCGGCCGGAGAGATCGAACAGGCCGCCGAAGCCGCCCAGCCCGCCCATCACTTCGGGACGGAAGGTGCGCTTGACCAGTGGCTTGATGCGTTCGACCACGGCATTGCCGGCGTCGATATCGACACCGGCGGCGCGGTAGGTGAGGGCGTCGGACATGGCGGAAACCGGCGTGGAAGAAACGCGCAAGTTTAGCAGGATGCGCAACCGAAACCCGCCGCATCCGGTGGCCGCCGCACCGCACGGATGGACGCTGCGGGCGGGATTGGGCAGACTTCACCGGTGTTTCTTCAGGAAGATCGCCGTGCCCATGCGCCTGCACCGTCTGTGGATCGTGTTCCTGCTGCTGGGGTTGGCGGCGCTGCCGCGCCTGCACGCGCAGGCAGCCGGCTCGCCGTACACGGTCACCGTGCCGGTGACCGACACCAGCGACGAGCAGCGCGATCAGGCGTTCTCCACCGCGCTGGCGCAAGTGATGGCGCGGGTGGCCGGCGGGCAGGACCTGCGCGGCAACCCGGGCTATGCCGAGGCGCTGGGCAGTGCCGGTTCGCTGGTGCAGAAGTTCCAGTACCAGCGCGCCGCCACCGGCCTGGTGCTGGACGTGGATTTCGCGCCAGCCTCGGTGCGTCGGCTGATCGGCAAGCTCGGCGTGGCCAGCGCGGGGATCAAGCCACCGGTGCTGCTGCTGGTGCAGCAGGCCGACGGCAGCGCCGTCGATCCGGCGCAACTGGCCAGCCTGGCCACCACCGCCGCGGCGCGCGGCACCACGGTGGTCTTCCCCGAGCCCGGCAGCGAGCCCGATCCGGCGCTGGTCGCGGCGGCCGACCCGGCCACGCTGGCGCGCATCAACCGGCAATACCACACCGGCCTGGTCCTGCTCGGCAAGCTGCATAACGGAACGGCGGACTGGACACTGATTTCCGGCGGTCAGGCGCAGCGCTGGAGCAACCAGGGCGCGGACGCGGATGCCGTGCTGGCCGATGCCGGCAACGGCCTGGTCGACCGGCTGGGCAAGCAGCTCAACGTGATCGGCGCGGCGGCCAGCGAAGGCAAGTTGTGGATCAGCGGCGTGGATTCGGCCGATGAGTACGCCAGCCTGCTCGCCACGCTCGACAACGATCCCTCGGTGCGCCAGGTCACCACGATCGGTGCGCTGAACGACGGTGTCCTGCTGGATGTCACCGCGTCGATGCCGATCAAGGCACTGGCCACCAGCCTCGCCGCGGGCGGGCGCTTGCTGCTGCAGGGCGAACCGCACGAGGGTGCGGACGCCAGCCTGCGCTGGCTGCGGTGAAGACGGTGGATCGGATGACCCAGGACAAGGACATCTCGCGGCGCTGGCAGCTGTTCGCGCTTGTCGCTGTCATCGTCTACCTGCTCTGGCTGCTCGCACCGGTGCTGATGCCGTTCGCGATCGCCGCGATGCTGGCCTACCTGGGCGATCCGCTGGCCGACCGACTGGAGCGGCTGGGGCTGAAGCGGATGTGGGCGGCCACGATCGTCTTCGTGGTGATCCTGGTGGTGGTCGTCGGCGTGCTGCTGCTGCTGATCCCGATGATCGTCCACCAGGTCGAGAACCTGGTCAGCAACCTGCCGCGCTACGGCGACTGGGCGCAGAACGTGGCCTGGCCATGGCTGCAGGCGCGACTGCACCTGGACCCGCACACCTTCGACAGCGAGCGCCTGCTCGGCACCATCAAGGCGCACATCGGCTCGATCGGCGGCGTCGCCACCGCGGTGATCGGCAAGGTCTCGCGTTCGGGCGTCGGCATCGCCATGTGGCTGACCAACCTGGTGCTGATCCCGGTGGTGGCGTTCTATCTGCTGCGCGACTGGGATCGGCTGGTGGCCACCATCGACGGCATGCTGCCGCGCTCGGTGCAGCCGACCATCGCGCACCTGGCGCGCGAGTCCGATGCCATCCTCGGCGCCTTCGTGCGCGGCCAGCTGCTGGTGATGCTCGCGCTGGGCGTGTTCTACGGCACCGGGCTGGGGCTGGTGGGCCTGTCGGTCGGCCTGCTGATAGGCATGGTCGCCGGCCTGCTCAGTTTCGTGCCGTATCTCGGTTTCATCATCGGCTTCGTCGCCGCGATCATCGCTGCGCTGGTGCAGTTCGGCGACTGGGCCCACGTGCTGATGGTGTGCGGCGTGTTCATGCTGGGCCAGCTGCTGGAAGGCTACGTGCTGGTGCCCAAGCTGGTTGGCGACAAGATCGGCCTGCATCCGGTGGCGGTGATCTTCGCGGTGCTGGCCGGCGGTTACCTGTTCGGCTTCCTCGGCGTGCTGCTGGCCTTGCCCGCCGCGTCGGTGATCGTGGTGTTGCTGCGCTATCTGGTCGAGCGCTACCGGATGAGCGAGCTTTACAACGACGAGGGGCCCGCCGATCCGGTGATCGCCGAGGTCGAGGTGGCCGTGCGCGCCGATGGCGACGTCGCTGCCGGGGCGCAGGTGGCGCCCGCGCCGGGGGACCGGCCGGTCGAATGAACCCGCAACTGCCGCTCGCGTTGCGCTGGCCTCGACGCCAGCGCTTCGAGCATTTCCACGCCGGCGCCAACGCGGCCGCGCTGGCTGCGCTGCGCCGCTTCGCGGTGGAGCCCGGTGTGCCCTGGATCTACCTGCATGGCGTGGCCGGCAGCGGCCGCAGCCACCTCCTGCTGGCCACCTGCCAGGCCGCCACCGCGGCCGGCCGGCGCGCGCAATACCTGCCGCTGGCCACGATGGGTGATGCCGCGGCCGTCATGCGCGGCGTCGCCGGCAGCGAGCTGCTGGCGCTGGATGATCTCGGTTCCATCGCCGGCAAGCGCGATGCGGAACATGCGCTGTTCGACCTCTACAACCGCGCGAGAGCCGAAGGTCACGCGCTGTTGTTCGCCGCTGACGCCACGCCCGCGCAGATGGGCATCGAGCTGCCCGACCTGCGCTCGCGCCTCGGCGCCTGCACCCAGTTCGCGTTGAAGCCGCTGGACGACGACGAACGGCGCGCGGTGTTGAAGGCGCAGGCGTCCTCGCGCGGCATCGAGCTGGACGACAGCGTGCTTGACTGGCTGTTCGCCCGCTATGCGCGCGACCTCGGCGCCTTGCTCGACCTGCTCGACAAGCTGGACGCCGCCTCGCTGGCCGCGCAGCGGCGCGTCACCATCCCGTTCCTGCGCGATTTCCTGCGCGAGGGTGGGGCTGGCGCGTCCTGACCGGCGTCAGGCCTCGCCCGTCTCGGCGTCCAGCCGCGCCATCACCGCGTCGGTGACGCGGGCGCAGCGTCGACCCATGAAGGCGAAAGCCTCGCCGACGGTGGTGGCGAGCTTGTCGTGCAACGCGGCGCGCAGCTGGCGGCGGGCGCGATGCAGGCGGGTTTTCACCGTCTCCGGCTTGATGCCGAGCTGGCTGGCGGTTTCCTCCACGCTGCATTCCTCGACCTCGCGCAGCATGTACACCACGCGGAAAGCCGGCGGCAGTTCGTCGATGGCGTGCTCGAGCAGGTGGCGGATCTGCGCGCGGGCGGCGGAGGCGGCGGGGTCCTCGCTGCCGAAGGCCGAGGGGAAGCGGATGATCTGGTGCGTGTCGTCGGGTGCGGCGTCCACCTGTTCCAGCCCGACCATGGTGTGGCGCTTGCGCAGGCGGCCACGGGCCTCGTTGAGCACGATCGTGGTCAGCCAGGTCGACAGGGTCGCCTCGCCACGGAACGAATCCAGCTTGTGATAGGCACGCATATACGATTCCTGCAGCACGTCTTCCGCTTCCGAGTCGTCGCCGATCACCGCGCGCGCGACGCGGAACAGGCGCTGGTTGCAGCGCTGCATGATGTGTCGGAACGCCGCGCGCTCGCCGTTGCGGACGCACGCCACCAGCGCGTGGTCATCCAGGGTGGCGTAGTCGACGGGTGCAATACGGGCTTGGTTGGGCATGGTTTCCTCCTTCTACACCCGATCCGATGCATTTGCATGCCGCGAGGTTCCCGCGGCCCGTGACCGATTGGCGGGAACCGGCGCGCCGCGGTTGCATCAGATGGGCACGGGCGGCCGCTGCGTGCCGCCCATCAAACCCAAGGAATCACCCATCATGAACAAGCCGCTGTTTGCCCTCATCCTCGGCCTGGCGCTGGCCGCCGGTCCCGCCATGCAGGCCGATGCCGCCGCGCCGGCTCCCAATGACGCGCAGATCGCGCACATCGCCTACACCGCCGGCGCGATCGACGTCACCGCGGCGAAGCAGGCGCTGCAGAAGTCGCATGACCCCGCGGTGCGCGCCTTCGCCGAGGAAATGGCGCGCGACCACGCGGCGGTGAACGAGCAGGCGCTGGCGCTGGTGAAGAAGCTGGGCGTGACGCCCGAGGACAACGCGACCAGCCAGTCGCTGGCCAGCGCCGCCGCGGCCGAGCAGGCCAAACTCGCCGCGTTGAGCGGCGATGCCTACGACAAGGCCTACGCTGCCAACGAAGTCGCCTTCCACCAGACCGTCAACGGTGCGTTGAGCGGCACGCTGATTCCGGCGGCACAGAACGCGGAGCTGAAGTCGCTGCTGGAAACCGGGCTGAAGCTGTTCCAGTCGCACCAGATGCATGCCGAGCATCTGGCGCAGAGCCTGAAGTAGGGAGCGCGCCATGCTTCGCATGATGCTTTGGCTCGGCATCGCGCTGGCGCTGGTGGGCGGCTTCGTGCCGGCCACCGCCGCCGGCGCGGCGACCGCCCCGCGCGTGCACGTGGTCGTGATCGACAAGATGGCCTTCGGCCCGATGCCTGCCGACGTGCGCGCCGGCGACATCATCGAATGGGCCAATCACGGCATCCTCGAACACAGCGCCACCGCCCGCGACGGCAGCTTCGACGTCGACCTCAAGCCGGGTGCCACGGCGCGCATGACGGCGAAGGCCGGCACCTTCGTGGTGTTTTGCAAGTTCCACCCGACGATGCAGGCGAACCTGGTCGTGAAGTAGTCTGTCCATTGCCCGGTCGCCAGCGTGCGACCGGGCGAACCGCGCCAGGCGCCGATGGCCTTGTTGGCGCGCGCAGTTGTCGAGTCGTTCTTGTGTGAGCTGTTTCGCACGCGCATGATTCCTCGGAGCAACATCGGGAGTCGATGCCATGTCGTGGCTGTTCTCCGGCGTCGTGATCGCGGCGCTTCTTGGAAGCACGGTCGAGCCCTATTCGGCAACTCATCCGGCGGTTTACGCGGGCACCTATGTGGTGCGAATCTGCCATGGTTCCTGTGCAGGGTCGTCAGCTCGTGTGTTCCGTAGCGGGACGATGGTTCTCTTCGAGCAACCCCTGCTGGATCGGCAGGGCTACACGTTTCGCGATTCGCTTCGGCGTGATCCTGACAATGCCTGCTTCGTGCTTGAACGCGTTGGCGCACCAGCGGAGGGTGACTACGTTCCCGCGCAAGGCTTCTTTTCCTGGGGCATGCGCGAACACACCGTCGAACTGGAACTCGTGCGCTCCCCCGATGGTGGTTACGGAGTAAGTCTGCACCCTACGCCGACGGGGCTCGGCGGCACGAGCGCTATTTGGGGAGGTGCTCTCGGGGCCGTGGCACCCGATTCACCGCCCGTGCCGCCGGACATCATTTCGGCGACTCGCATCGGTGAACCTGATATCGCGAAGTGTCCGCCGCTTTCAGATGGGAACCGGTGAACTGCGTGGGCACAGTAGCGCGCGGCTACCTCAAGCCTTGAGCAGCGCCGGCGTCGCCTGTTGCCCGATGGCGTCGACCATCGCCTTGGCCACGTTGAGGTTGCCGGCGATGAGGTTGCCGCTTTCCGGGATGCCGTCGCGGCCCGCGAAGTCGCAGTAGCGGCCGCCGGCTTCGTGTACCAGCAGCACGCCCGCGGCCATGTCCCAGGGCTTCAGGCCGATCTCGAAATAGCCGTCGTAGCGACCGGCAGCGACATAGGCCAGATCCAGCGCGGCGGAGCCGGAGCGGCGGATGTCCTCGGCCTGGCCGAGGATGGCGCGGGTCATGTCCAGCTGCGGGCCGAGGTGCTCGCGCTGGCGGAACGGGAAGCCGGTGGCGATCATCGCGCCGCCCAGGTTCTCGCGTTTGCCCACGCGCATGCGGCGATCGTTGAGGTAGGCGCCGTCGCCCTTGCTGGCGGTGTACAGCTCGTCGCGCAGCGGGTCGAATACCACCGCGTGGATCGGCACGCCCTTTTCCAGCAGCGCGATCGACACGCAGAAGTGGGGGATGCCACGCAGGTAGTTGTGGGTGCCGTCCAGCGGGTCGATCACCCAGGTCAGCGGACCCTTGCCGGTCGCGCCGCTTTCCTCGGCGAGGATGGCGTGGTCGGGGTAGGCGCGGCGCAGTTCCTTGACGATTTCCGCCTCGGCCAGCTTGTCGACCTCGGAGACGAAATCCATCTGCTGCTTCTCGACCACGTGCAGGCCGTCGATGCGGTTCATGTAGCGCAGGATCACATTGCCTGCGGAACGCGCGGCGCGCGCCGCGATCGTGACGTGTGGTCTGGCCATGGGTATCGACTTTGGAAGAGAGCGGGGTTTGCGGCCGCCGATTCTAGCAGGCCGCCCGCCGCTGCGGGCGGAAAGCGGCCGGCGCCGGCGCTTGTCCGTTATCCTTGCGTGTTCCGCCCGCCACGCCGATCCGCGCATGCCCGACACCGCCGACCTCGCTTCCCGCCTCCGCTTCGTGCTGGTGCGTACCTCGCACCCGGGCAACATCGGCAGCGCGGCACGGGCGATCCGCACGATGGGTTTCGCGCGGATGGAGCTGGTCAGCCCGGCACATTTCCCCGACCGCGAGGCGAACGCGCTGGCGGCCGGTGCCGATGACGTGCTCGAGCATGCCGGCGTGCACGGCGAGCTGGTCGACGCGCTGGCCGGCTGCAGTTTCGCGCTGGGCCTTTCCGCGCGCCGGCGCGGCATCACCCTGCCGGAACTCGGGCCGCGCGAAGCCGCGCGACAGGCGCTGGCTGCCGCGCGGCGCGGCGAACAGGTGGCGCTGCTGTTCGGCAACGAGCGCAGCGGGCTGGCGAACGAGGAGCTGGCGCACTGCCACGCGATGGTGCGGATTCCCAGCGTGGACGATTTCAGCTCGCTCAACCTGTCGCAGGCGGTGCAGGTGATGGCGTACGAATTGCGCATGGCGGCCCTGGGCGACGAAGTGCCCGCACCACCGCCGGAGCACGACGAGCCGCTCGCCGATGCCGCCCTGATGGAGCAGTTCTACCGCCATCTGGCGCAGACACTGGACGACATCGAGTTCCACAAGGGCCGCGAGCCGACCACGATCATGCTGCGCCTGCGCAAGCTGTTCCAGCGCGCCCAGCCGGACCAGCGCGAGTTGCGTGTGCTGCACGGCATCCTGGCCGATGCACAGCGCATGGCGGGACTGGCGAAGAGCGAGAAGTGAGGAGTGAGGAGTGAGAGAAAGCCACAGCCGGTTCCGCATCAGCCTTCTCTCACTCCTCACTCCTCTTCACTCACTCCTGCCTGTCAGCCAGTCTCCTCACCGCCGGCGTCGTTCGCCGAGGGCGCCGGGGTGACCAGCAGCTTGTCGATGCGGGCGCCGTCCAGGTCGACCACCTCGAAGCGGATGCCGCGCCAGGCGAATACCTCGCCGACCTGCGGCACGTGGCCCAACGCGGTCATCACCATGCCCGCCACGGTGCGGAAATCGTGGTCCGCCTCGCCCGGCAGTTCGCCGGTGCGCAGCAGTTCGCGCAGGTCGTCGGTGGACAGGCTGCCGTCGATCAGCCAGCTGCCGTCGGCGCGCTGCTTGATCGGGCTTTCGTCGCTGCCGCCGTGGCCGATCTGGCTGGCGCCGACCACCGCGGCCAGCAGGTCGTTGACGGTGACCACGCCCTCGATGTCGCCGTACTCGTCCACCACCAGGGCCAGCGGCGTCTCGGCGTCGCGGAACTCCTCAAGCAGGTCGAGGGCGCGCGCCGTGGCCGGCACGAACAGCGGCCGGGACAGATGGCCGAACAACTCCGGGCTGCCTTCGGCGAAGCTGTGCAGCATGCGCTTGACCTCGACCACGCCGACCACGTCGCTCTCGTCGCCGCGGTACACCGGGTAGCGCGAGTACGGCGTCTGCCGCATCACCTCGATGTTCTCCTCGCGCGATGCGGTGAGGTCCAGCCAGGCGATGCGCATGCGCGGCGTCATCACGCTGTCCACCGTGCGGTCGCCCAGGCGCAGCACGCGGTTGACCATGTTGTGCTCGTCCTCGTCGATCACGCCCGCCTCGACGCTCTCGGCAACCAGCAGGCGGATCTCCTCCTCGGTGACCACGCCGCGGCCGTGCGTATTGATGCGCAGCAGGCGCAGCAGCAGGCCGCTGGATGCGTTGAGCAGCCACACGAACGGCGAGGTGATCCGCGCCAGCACCAGCATCGGGATGGCGGCGTACGACGCCACCTTCTCCGGTGCGGCAAGCGCCAGCCGCTTGGGCACCAGTTCGCCGATCACGATCTGGATGTACGAGATCAGCGCGAAACCGAGCACGATGCCCGCGCCGCGCGCGTACGGCAGCAGCCAGGCCATGTGCTCGCCGGTCAGCACGGCGGCGATGTGCGCGCCCAGTGCATCGCCGGCAACCGCGCCGGTCACCAGCATCACCAGGGTGATGCCGACCTGCACGGTGGAGAGGAAGCGCTCCGGCGCCTCGGCGTGGCGCAGCGCGGCCGCGGCCTTGCGGCTGGTGCGGGCCATCTGCTTGAGGCGGCTGGGCCGCGACGCGACCAGGGCCATCTCCGACAGCGCGAAGAAGCCGTTGCACAGCGCAAGCACGAAGACGAGCGCGATTTCGGTCAGCATCGCGGCGAAGGTGTCGGAGGGTGCATGGGCACAGTGTAAGGGCAGCGGGGCTCCGCTTCACGCGGATATTGATGCATGGCAGCACGGGCATCCTGTAACATTTCCGTCATCCCGCTCCTTCAGGCATGGCCAGCATGTTTTCATTGCAGACGATTTTCGGCAAAGGCGACAAGTTCTACGGCCTGCTTGAACAGAGCGCCAGCGCCGCCAGCGAAAGCGCCCAGGCCCTGCACGACCTGCTGACCAAGCCGGACCAGGGCTCGGTGATGGCGCGCTTCGCGGCGACCCGCGCGCGGGAGAAGGAGCTGGCCGCGCAGATCAGCGAGGGGCTGGTCAACACCTTCGTCACCGCGCTGGATCGCGAGGACATCGAGGCGCTGAACTCCTCGCTCTACAAAATCCCCAAGACCATCGAGAAATTCGCCGAGCGCTACGAGATCGTCTCCGCCCGCCTGGGCGGCGTGGATTTCGCGCAGCGCGCGCAGGTGCTGCTGCATTCCAGCGAGGTGGTGGCCGAGATGGTCGGCGAGCTGCGCAACGGCCTGCGCATCGATCGCGTCAAGAAGCTGCAGGATCGCCTGCAGGCGCTGGAGTCGGAGGGCGATCGCATGCTGCTGGCGCCGTACCGCACCCTGTATGTCGAAGGCAGCGACGCGATGCGCGCGATGCTGGCCAAGGATCTGTTCGAGCTGATCGAGAAGGCCATCGACAAGTGTCGCGACGTGGGCAATATCGTCTACTCGATCGTGCTGAAGAACTCCTGAGGGCCCGCTCGTGACCCTGCGCCTTTCGCCTCGTTCGGCCGCCGGCCGCCGCCTTGTCGCGGGAGTTCGCGCATGAGCGTCGTCATCGCGGTGGTGGTGATCGCGCTGGCGTTCACCTACATCAACGGCTTCCACGACACCGCCAATTCCATCGCCACGGTGGTGGCAACCAAGGTGCTCAGTCCGGGCCAGGCCGTGTTGATGGCCGCCGGCACCAACCTGGTCGGCGCCTTCCTCGGCACCGCCGTGGCCGCCACGATCGCCTCGGGCCTGATCAATGCCGGCGTGCTGGAGGTGAGCTCGCAACTGCTGATCTGCGCGCTGCTGGCGGCGATCGTGTGGAACCTGATCACCTGGTGGCTGGGCCTGCCGTCGAGCTCCAGCCACGCGCTGATCGGCTCCCTGGTCGGCGCCGCGCTGGCCGCGTCGGGCAACAACTTCGACTCGGTGATCTGGATCCATGGCGGCTGGTTCGAAGGCAGCGGCGTCATTCCCAAGGTCATCATCCCGATGGTGGTGTCGCCGGTGGGCGGCTTCATCATCGGTTTCATCGTGATGGGTTTGCTGTACGCGCTGCTGTCGTGGTTCGCCAACCGTCAGGGCTGGTCGCGTCGGTTCGGCCGCACGCCGTTCGTCAACGCGCTGTTCGGCAAGGCGCAGATCCTCTCGGCCGGCGCGATGGGCGTGGCGCACGGCATGAACGATGCGCAGAAGAGCATGGGCATCATCGCGCTGGCGCTGGCCGGCGCCACCGCGGCGCACGAGTTCGACCACCTGCCGTGGATACTCGGCTTCCTGCGCATCGAGGAGAACCCGGCCGGCGGCTTCGTGATCCCGGTGTGGGTGAAGGTGGTCTCGGCGCTGACCATGGCCGCGGGCACCGCCGGCGGCGGCTGGCGCATCATCAAGACGCTGGGCCACAAGATGGTCAAGCTGCATCCGATCAACGGTTTCGCCGCCGAAACCAGCGGTGCGCTGGTGATCCTCAGCGCCTCGGTGTTCGGCATCCCGGTGTCGACCACCCATATCGTGTCGTCCTCGATCATGGGCGTGGGCGCTGCCAAGCGTTTCAGCGCGATTCGCTGGTCGGTGGTGGAGCGGATGGTATGGGCGTGGATCCTGACCCTGCCGATCACCGCGCTGCTGGCCTACGGCTTCGTGCTGGCGTATCGCGCGGCGTTCTGAGGCACCGCTACAAGGCATCCTCGTCGCTGGCGATGACCTGCTCCAGGCGGTCGCCCAGCTTGCCCAGCACGCGGATCACCCGGTCCAGTTCCGCGGCGTCGAGGAATTCGTACAGGCGGTTCTCGCACAGGTGCAGGTAGGGCGAACCGTCCAGGTCGGCCACCGCCAGGAAACCGGTGCGCTGTTCCCAGTTGAAGCGCAGGCAGCGCTGCGGATCGGTGCCGGCAAGCGGACCGATCGGGGTGGACACGCGCAGGTAGCGACGGCCGGATTCGCCCTCCAGCTCGGCCAGGTAGATGCCCTGGTGGCGACCCTGGCCGAGCGCCAGGTCGAAGCTGATCAGGTAGGGATCGTTGTGGTGCAACTGGTGCGCGCCGGCCAGGTGGGAGCGCACGGCTTCGAAGTGGCGCATGGTGCCATTCCCGTGGGACAGAGCCCGAGGTTACTCTGTCGGGCCTCGCCTGCCGAGTCGGCGGGTTGTACCGGAGTGCCCATGCAAGACCGCAACGCCCGCATCTATGCCGCCATCGCCGCGATTCCGCCCGGCCGCGTGGCCAGTTATGGCGCGATCGCCGCGCGTGCGGGGCTGCCGGGGCGGGCACGGCTGGTCGGGCGGCTGCTGGGCGAGGTGCCCGAGGGCATGGAGTTGCCGTGGTTCCGCGTGCTGCGGGCCAGCGGCCACGTCGCGATGCCGCCGGGCAGCCGTGGCTTCCGCGAGCAGTGTCGCCGGCTGCGCGCCGAGGGCGTGGAGGTGGTCAATGGCCGCGTGCCGCTGTCGCGCTTCGGCCTGGATGGCGACCTCGACCACGCGCTGTGGGGCTGGCCCGGGGCCTGAGTGGCCCGGTTATTTCGCGTCGCCGCGACGGCGCCCGGCCGGCCGGAACGGCTGGTCGAACTGGCGGATGAAGTCGCGTACCTGCGGGTACACGGTCTCGCGCCAGCGCCGTCCGCTGAAGATGCCGTAGTGGCCGGCGCCTTCGATCACCCTGTGCGCGCGGCGCTTCGCCGGGATGCTGCTGCACAGGTCGTGCGCGGCCTCGGTCTGGCCCAGGCCGGAGATGTCGTCCAGCTCGCCCTCGATGGTCAGCAGCGCGCTGTGCCGGATCGCGGCGGGCTCCACGCGCTCGCCGGCCACGTCCCACAGCCCGCGCGGCAGCAGCGCCTGCTGGAACACCTTCTCGATCGTGTCCAGGTAGAACCGCGCCGGCATGTCCAGCACCGCGTTGTACTCGTCGTAGAACTTGCGGTGCGCCTCGGCATCTTCCTGGTCGCCGCGCAGCAGGTCCTGGTAGAAATCCCAGTGCGAACTCATGTGCCGGCCGGGATTCATCGCGATGAAGCCGGCGTGCTGCAGGAAGCCCGGGTAGACCTCCCGCCCGCGCCCCGGATAGTTCGGCGGTACGGTGTGGATCACGTTGCCCCTGAACCACGCCAGCGGCTGCCGGGTGGCCAGGTTGTCGACGCTGGTGGGGCTGCGCCGCGGGTCGATCGGACCGCCCATCATGGTCAGGCTGCGCGGGGTGGCCTCGCCGCGCGCGGCCATCAGCGACACCGCCGCCAGCACCGGCACGGTGGGCTGGCACACGGAAATGACATGCAGCGATTCGGCGCCGATGTGGCGGATGAAATCCTCCACGTAGGCGACGTAGTCGTCCAGGCTGAAGGTGCCCTCGGCGGCCGGCACCATGCGCGCGTCGACCCAGTCGGTGATGTACACCTTGTGGTCGCGCAGCAGGGTGCGCACGGTATCGCGCAGCAGGCTGGCGTGGTGGCCGGACAGTGGCGCCACCACCAGCACCACCGGATCCTTCTTCATCTTCTCGATGGTGGCCGGATCGTCGCTGAAGCGCTTGAAGCGCTTGAGCTGGCAGAACGGCTTGGCCAGCGCCACCCGCTCGATCACCGCGATTTCCTGCCCGTGCGCCTCGGCGGCATGGATGCCGAACGCGGGCTTCTCGTAATCCTTGCCCAGCCGGTAGACCAGCTCGTTGGCGGCGGCCAGCCGCTGCACGCCGGGCCAGGCGGCGAACGGGTTGCCGCGCGCGCTGAGCATGCGGGCGTTGGCCTCGGCGAAATAGCTCAGCGGGCCGAGCAGCGAGCGCTGCCATTCATGGATTTGATAGAGCATCGGATGGGGTGGCCGTTGGTCGTAAACCGTTGCATCTTAGCGGGAATGGCCGGCTGGTGTTGCAATGCGGCAGAGAGCTGGGTCTCAACTTGGGCGGCGGCAACGCAGCAGGATTTCGTCCACCCCGTCGGTGTCGCCCAAGCCCTCGCGCCAGTGCAGCGGCTGCTGGAAATGCAGGCCCAGCGGCATGAACACGCGGTTGTACCACCACATCGCGCGTTCGCGCTGGTGGTCGAGGAACCACTCGGCCATGGCCAGCAACCGCGGCGAATTCGGCTGCATGCCGTAGACCGCGCTGTGTTCCAGCACGAAGCCGTGTTCGGCCAGCAGGGCGAGGATCTGCGCCGGCTCGTAGCGGCGACAGTGCCCCACGCAGTCGTCGAACGCGGTCCATGCCTGCGGGTGCAGCGGCACCGACATCAGCACGCGCGCGCCGGGAGCCGCCACGCGCGCCAGTTCCGCCAGCGCGCCGTGGTCGTCGGCGACGTGTTCGAGGATGTCCAGCGCGCAGACCAGGTCGAAACTGGCGTCGCGCCAGGGCAGCGCGCCGATCAGGCCATGCACCGCGGTGGCCCCGTTGGCCTGCAGCCGCTGTACTGCGGCGTGGCTCAAGTCGACGAAGCAGGTGCCGCGCAGCGGCAGCCGCGGGCGCAGTCCGGGCGCCACTTCGAGCCGGCGCGGTGCTTCGTCCGCCAACGCCTGCAGCAAGGGCCAGGTATTGAAGCGCGAGGGTTCGACCAGGTTCGCCCGCGTCCACAACGGCTCGTAGAAGCCACGGTTGCGGCGGATCAACTCGTCGTTGCTGCGAAGCTCGGCGGCGGGTGGGGAAGGCATCGGCGGATTGAACCGCGTCGGCGCTGTGCAATACGTGAAGCTCAGCCCGTTTGCCGCAACTCGGTGCCCGCGACGATATCGTGCAGCGCGCGGCGGCGCGGGTCGAACAAGGCCACCGCAAACCACGCACCCCAGGCCGCCAGCAGCAGCCACAAGGTGGCGCGCAGGCCCAGCACGGGCGCCAGCATCAGCAGCAGCATCGGCGCGGCTGCGACCAGCAGACGCAGCACCGCCTGCTGCAAGGTCGGGCCGGCGCCGTCGCGAGCGGTCACGCGGATGTGCCACGGCCGCATGCCCACGGTCTGGCCGCCGCGCAGCCACGAGCCGATGAAGTACGCCGACACCACCAGCCCCTGCAGCGGCCGGTACCAGGCCGGCACCTGCGCGTGATCGGCGCCCTGCACCAGTTGCCCGCCGGTGGCCAGCTGGCTGAGCAGGCCCACCACCATCACGATCGCCACCACGATCAGCAGGTCGTAGACCAGTGCGAGCAGGCGCCGCCACAGCGGACAGGGCATGGCGGAGGGCGTGTCGGAACGGGCGGGCATCGGCATCGGATCGCTTGCGTGGAGCGCGCGCGATGGTCAGCATCGTGCGCATGGACAAGGAAGAAAACCCCGCCAGTATCGCCGAAGCCGACCGCCGTGGCATCGCGCTGTTCATCGAGCGGGTGTGGTCGGAGGACGGCCTGGCCGAGCGCACGCTCGAAGCGTACCGGCGCGATCTGGAAGCCCTGGCGCGCTGGCTGGCATCGCGCGGACGCAACTTGCGCACGGCCACGCGGGAGGACATTTCCGCCTATCACGGCGCGCAACCGGTGGCCGTCCGCTCGATCGCGCGGCGGCAGTCGGCGTTTCGCCGCTACTACGCCTGCGTGGCCCGCGACGAGCCGGATTTCATCGACCCCACCTTGCTGATCGAGCGGCCGAAGATGCCGCGCAGCCTGCCCAAGGCGCTGGCCGAGCGCGAGATCGAGAGCCTGCTCAACGTGCCCGACACCGGCACCATGCTGGGCCTGCGCGATCGCGCCATGCTGGAGCTGATGTACGCCTCGGGCCTGCGCGTGTCGGAGCTGGTGGAGCTGCCGCTGGCAGCGCTAAACACGCGCCAGGGCGTGCTGCGCGTCACCGGCAAGGGCGGCAAGGACCGGCTGGTGCCGGTGGGCGAGGAAGCGTTGGCGCGCATCGACGCTTATCTCGCCAGTGCCCGGCCGGCGCTGGCCCGCGGCCGGCAGCCCGCGGCGCTGTTCCTGAGCAACCGCGGCGAGGGCATGAGCCGGCAGATGTTCTGGACCCTGGTCAAGCGCTACGCGCAGCAGGTCGGCATCCACGCCAAACGCATCTCGCCGCATGTGCTGCGTCATTCCTTCGCCACCCACCTGCTCAACCACGGCGCCGACCTGCGCGCGCTGCAGATGCTGCTCGGCCACAGCTCGCTCAGCACCACCCAGATCTACACGCTGGTGGCGAAGGAAGGGCTGAAACGGCTGCACGCGCAGCATCATCCGCGCGGGTGAGCGGCGCTTGTCGATTCACGGGGATGCCGTTCGTCGTGGCAGGTAGTCCCCACCTTCGCGAGGAATCCCCCACCATGAAGCTCTACTGGTCCGACGTGTTGAAGCCGCGCTCCGCGTGCGCAGTCGCGAAATACCTGGAATCCCCCGTTGAATACGTCTATCTCGACCTCGGCCGCGGCGAGCACCGCCGCCCCGACTACCTGGCGCTCAATCCCAACGGCAAGGTGCCTACCCTGGTCGACGGCGCGCTGGCGCTGTGGGAGGCGGACGCGATCATGTGCCACCTCGCCGCGCGCTGCGACTCGGAGTTGTGGCCGCAGGACGCACGCCAGATCGAGGTGGTCCGTTGGTTCAGCTGGAACCATCAGCACTTCACCCGGCCCGGCGGCGCGCTTTACTTCGAGCACATCATCAGGCCGCGTTTCAACCTGGGCGAGGCAGACGCCGCCGAAGTAGAGCGGGCTTCTCACGAATGGCGCCGCGCTGCGGCGGTGCTGGACGGCCATCTGCAACATCGCCACTACGTCGTCGGCGACTCGCTCACGCTGGCCGATTTCGCGCTCGCCGTGGCGCTTCCGCACGCGACCCGCGCGCACATCCCGCTGGCCGAGTTCCCTGCCGTCCAGCGCTGGCACGAGCGCATGAACGAGCTCGAAGCCTGGCGCGAACCCTTCCCCGAAATCGCCGTGGCCGCCTGATTCGCGCTGACTGTCGATCTGCGCCCGCGCCGTTCGTCGTCCCTGCAGAGCATCCCACCGGAGGACACCGATGCAACTCGTGAGCTACCTGTTTTTCAAGGACAACGCCGCCGAAGCCTTCGACTTCTACGCCCGCTGCCTGGGCGGCCAGATCGCGATGAAGGTGACCATGGGCGACATGTCCGGCGATGCGGCGCCGCCCGCCACCCGCCACCTCATTGCCCACGTGCGCCTGCAGGTGGGCGACGCCGTGCTGATGGGCTCGGACTGGTGCAATCCCGACAGCGGCCCGTATCCGGGCATCCACGGCAACGCCGTGTCGCTCAGCGTCGACCAGCCGCAGGAAGCCGAGCGCCTGTTCGCCGCCCTGTCCGACGGTGCGCAGGTGACCATGCCGATGGCCGAGACCGACTGGGCGCTGCGCTTCGGCATGCTCACCGACCGTTACGGCGCGATGTGGATGGTCAACTGCAGCCGGCCGGGGTAAGCCCAGGGCCGAAGCGCCGGGCAGGGCAGGAACTGAGGCGCCAGCGCGCCGTCAGGCCTCGCCGTAACTCGAAACCTCGATGAGGTTCGCGTCGGGGTCCCTGAAGTAGACGGACGTGATGGGTCCGAGGGCGCCGGTGCGCTTCACCGGTCCTTCGAGGACGGCGACGCCGCATGCCGCCAGGTGGGCCAGCACGGCGTGTGGGGTGGCGGCGGTGACGAGGCAGAGGTCGGCGGAGCCGGGCGTCGGCGCGGCGGCCTTGGGCTCGAACTCGCGGCCCTGCTGGTGCAGGTTGATCTTGCTTTGCCCGAACGCCAGCGCCTTGCGGCCCGCGCCGAACGTCACGACCTCCATGCCGAGCACGCGCGAGTAGAAATCGCAGGTCACGGGGATGTCCTTGACGGTGAGGACGAGATGGTCGATGCGTTCGATGGGAATGGGGTTCATGAAAGAGGCTTCGCGCTCGGGTTGCAGGACCGTGGCAGTCGCGCGGGGAACCGTTCGCGCACTGCTTCGGACTTCACTCCAACCGGAAGGACTCTATCAGTTTGCCATCGGAGCACTACAGGTCAGCGCGCGCGCCGGTAGTGCACGGCGACTGCGCCGTTGCGAAGCGGCGTGGCCGAAACCAGCTCCAGTCGTCGTGTGCCGGGCAGCCCGCCCTGGTACAGGGTCGGGCCATGACCGGTGATCCGGGGATGGACGAGGAACTTGTACTCGTCGATCAGCTCCAGCCGTTCCAGTTCGGTTGCAAGCTTGCCACTGCCGAGGAGCACGCCGGACGGTGTCGCGTCCTTGAGCTTCTGCACGCCCGCGCGCAGGTCACCGCTGACATGGTGGCTGTGGGTCCAGGGGAATTCCTTTCGCGTCGAAGACACCACGTACTTCGGCTTGGCTTCCAGTTTGACCGCCCACTCGCACAGTGCCGGCGGTGCTTCCACCTCGCCGCGGGCGACCGCCGGCCAGTAGTTCTCCATCATCTCGTAGGTGACGCGGCCCCACAGCATCGCGCCGCTCTCGTCCATGAGCCGGGTGAAGAATGCGTGCGTCTCGTCGTCGGCGATGCCTTCCTGGTGGTCGATGCAGCCGTCCAGGGTGACGTTGATGCTGAAGGTCAAGAGGCCCACGGTGTCGTCCGTATGAGAGAGCAGGACAGAGTCGGATTCTGAGGCTTCCCCGATTTAATTGGCCACGTCCCCTTTATCTCTTCCCTTTATCTCCTAACTTTTAGCCTGCTTGACGAATCCAGTCACGGATGTTCATTCCTATGCGCTCGACATCTTCCTTGGAAAGGCTTCCGCCGTGCATGACTATGTTTCTGCTCTTCTCCAAGGTGTTAAGAGTTGTTTTTGCCCACTCCATGTTTCCAAGAAGGTCATCAAACACGGGCCAGTTCACCACAATGATCGATGAGAGATCGCTGAAGTCGCAATAGTTGATATCACTCGCACCTCGGGCCCCGTGCCAACGGAATTTTGCATCTTCCGCCATTCTGCTGTTCGATGTCTTCCTGATTCTATCTGGAACCTTCGTCCACCAAGTTTCCCCATGCTCCTCTGCCATAGCTTTAGTGACTAGTTGTCGAACAGCATTTTCGAAGGCGTGGATCGCTGCGTAGATTACCGACATGCGCTGCGCCTCAGCTAAAAGGTCTGCGTCGAGGAATTCGTAAGAAAGAGATTTTTGTGTTGCCAACGCGTCTTCAGTCCCGAAGTGATTGCGTCGACGGCGACCGGCTCGGTCTAAGGTCTCTTCGGTGAGTACGCCACGATAGACAAATGAGTAGAGATCTAAATCCCTCACCCCAAGTGCTCCCTGAGAGATCGAAAGATTGCATCGAAAACAGCTTGATCGCGTGTGTCGGGCAGAACAATATTGATGTGATACTGAAGGCCGGCGAACTTGATTTTCCCGGAGGCCGGGAGCTCATCCGATGTCTGTCTCGGAGGAGGAGTAGCTTTCTCGGAAGCGTCTTGTTCCTGCGAGCCCTCAGTAGGAAGCTGTTTTCGCACTGTCGGTTCGCCTGAGAAATCAGCGTAATCACAGAGTGCTCGAAACGTTTTTGCTACATGGCCAATGACGAGATCAGTTTTCTTTCCAGCATACAATGTGCGGAGCTTATTCTTTGCGTCTTGCGCCGTGAATTCGTTCGCCTTGGTATTAATGGCGAACAAGTCAGCGTAGGCCTCACGTATGCCCTCGGCCAAGACGTCTTTCGCGCGACTTCGATCCATGAACTCGAAGTAGCGCTGCTGAGGTTGGCCGTCTCTGTTCAAGAACCCAAGGTCCTTGAGGATTCCAATAAAAAGACGATCATTGGTAGATGTGAAGCCAAGATTCTCAAGAAACTTCAGGGAGAAGCGCTCCGGTGGCTGTGCGTCCAGCATTGCATCGAAGTAGGCTGGAATGGATCCTGCTTTCATCGTGTAGCTGTCCGGCAAGGCCATTTGGTTCTCCCTGAGAGTATGTGACGAGCCAACGCTAAGTAGATTTCAATTTGCAGTGTAATCCTGCAGCCTATCCATGACGGGCGAACACCCCCGTGGTTTTCGCATACTTCGATTGATTTGTAGCTCTTCCCGCCGCCTATTCCTGCAGCCTAATCCCGCCGTTGTCCTGCGGCAAGCCGCCGGCCGATTTCTGGTCACTGGCAAGTTTCCGCTCGGCCCGCCGTATCGAATTCAGATCGAGCGGCGAACGCCCTGACCGCCCTACGGCGCAGGCATCACATCCACCCGCTCCACATAGATAAGCTCGCACGCTCCCGCCCCCGTGTCCTCCCGGGTCATGGATGTTTTCCAATGCCAGCCGCCGGGGCGGCTGGCGTCGACCAGGAAGCCTTCGAGGTGGACGACCTCGCCGGCGCGCACCTGCTCCAGCTGGTTTTTCACGTCGGCGTCGGCGGGGATCATGTGCATGTTGGCGCTGGAGGTTTCGATCTCGCGCCGGGGGATCGGGAACTCCTGCACGTGCCAGTAGTAGAAGCGGCCGGACTGGCTGATGTCGATGTGCTGCAGCACGTCGCTGTCGGACATGCGGCCCCAGCCCATGGCCAGGTCCAGCGGCACCAGCTCGCCGTCGGCGCCGCCGTAGTCCTTGCGCGAGAGCACGCGGGCGGTGATGTCGAAGTGCGCGCGGGTGGTCAGCGTGGTGTCGCCCTTCTGCAACTGCGCGCCGTGGTCCAGATCCACCTGCTCCGGCGCTGCCGCGGCCAGCACGCCGGGGTCGGGATGCACGGCGGCGTGCTCGCGGTGCTTGAGCACGCCCAGCAGCACCAATGCCGCGGCGGCGACGATCAGAAGTTTGCGCATGGGGCCCCGACCCTCGGTCTGCGCGGAGTGTACGCGATGCGGGCGCCGCGCTCAGCCGGCGTCGGCGGCGGATGCCTGGGGTCTCGTCGCCTTGCGGCCGCGACGGGTTGCCGGTGCCGATACTGTCGGCGAGGCGGCCGAATGTGCATCCAGCAGTTCGGCGGGCAGTTGCCGGAACACCTCGGCGAGGCGCTGCAGGAAGGCGTGCATCGCCGAACTCTTGCGCCACACCATCGCGATGCGGCGGCTGGGCGCGTGGCCCTTGAACTCGATCAGGTGCAGGCCGTCGACCGGCGCCACCGGCGGCTTTACCGCCATCACCGGCAGCAGGGTGATGCCGACGTTGGCCGCCACCATCTGGCGCAGGGTCTCCAGGCTGGTGGCGCGAAAGCCCGAGTGCTCGCCGGCGCCGGCCATGTGGCAAACCTCCAGCGCCTGGTCACGCAGGCAGTGGCCGTCTTCCAGCAGCAGCAGGTTCTGGTGGGACAGGTCGCGCAGCTTGAGCAGCCCCTGCTGGTGCGCCAGCGGGTGCTCGTCGGATACGGCGAGCAGGAACGGCTCCTCGAACAGGAACTCGCTGTGCAGGCTGTCCTCGTGCAGCGGCAGGGCGAGGATGCCGGCGTCGAGCCGGCCCTCGCGCAGCAGGCGCAGGATCGCCTCGGTCTTTTCCTCGACCAGCAGCAACTCCAGCTTGGGAAAGGCAGCGCGCACCAGCGGCAGCGCATGCGGCAGCAGGTACGGCCCCAGCGTGGGGAAGATGCCCAGCCGCACCGTGCCGGACTCCGGGTCCAGCGTGCGCCGCGCCACCGCGCGGATCTGTTCCACGCCGCCCAGCACGTCGCGCGCGCGGATCGCGATGTCGCGGCCGACCTCGGTCAGCAGCACCTTGCGCGGCGCGCGCTCGACCAGCGACACGCCCAGTTCCTCCTCCAGCTTCTTGATCTGGGTGGAGAGAGTGGGCTGGCTGACGAAACACGCGGCCGCCGCGCGACCGAAATGGCGGTGCTCCGCCAGGGCCACGAGGTATTGCAGGTCGCGCAGGTTCATCGCCGCTCCCGGTTCGTCGAAACATAGATCATACCTATGATGCGCCACGCAAATAATCAGCGTTGACGATGCCGCAGGCCGCCAGCCATGCCTTCTGGCACTGGGTCGAAAGTCATGCCGCCCCCTAGCGTGGGGCTTTGTCCGTCCCGGAGTGAAGTCATGCGCCGCCTTGTCCAGACCGCCTTGTTCACCGCGCTTGCCGCCTGTGGCGCCTCGACCCTGGCCGCTTCCGCCGAGCAGGCGCCCAGCGGCCGACTGCCCGGCTGGGCCGTGCCGCAGTCGTACCAGTTGGCGTTCAAGGTGGACCCTGCGCAGGCAGATTTCTCCGGCACCACGACGATCGAGGTGAAGCTCGAAAAGGCCTCCGACCACCTGTGGCTGGACGGCGCCGACCTGAAGGTGTCGAAGGTGAAGATCACCGATGCCGCCGGCGCGGTGCACGTGGGCAAGTACGTGGCGGCGGATGCGAAGGCCGGCGTGGCGCGGGTGGATTTCGGCAGCGTGTTGCAGCCGCAGCAGCTCAGCGTGAAGTTCGAGTACACCGCGCCGCTCAACGCGCAACTGCAGGGGCTGTACAAGGTCAGCGCCAAGGGCAAGCCGTATGCGATGACCCAGATGGAACCGATCAGCGCGCGCTTCGCCTTTCCGGGCTTCGACGAGCCCGGCTTCAAGACTCCGTTCGACATCAGCATCACCGCGCCCGCCGACGAGACCGTGGTGGCCAACACGAAGCCGGTGAGCGAGCAGAGCGCCGGCAAGGGCTGGAAGACCGTCACTTTCGCCCGCACCGTGCCGCTGCCGACCTACCTGGTGGCCTTCGCGGTCGGCCCGTGGGATGTCGTTGCCGGCCCGGACATTTCGCCGACCGCTTACCGCGCCAAGCCGCTGCAGCTGCGTGGCGTCGCCGCCGAAGGCGAGGGCCATCGCATGCAGCATGTCCTCTCCGAAACGCCGAGCATCATCCACGCGCTGGAGAACTACTACGGCTTCGGCTATCCGTTCGACAAGCTCGACCTGCTGGCCGCGCCGGATTTCTCCGCCGGCGCGATGGAGAACCCCGGCCTGGTCACCTTCCGCGACTGGCTGCTGCTGCTCGACAAGGACTCCCCCGCGCGCAACGTGCGCGGCTCGTTCAACGTCACCGCGCACGAGCTGGCGCACATGTGGACCGGCGACACGGTCACCACCGAGTGGTGGAACGACATCTGGCTCAACGAGGCGTTCGCCACCTGGATGCAGCAGAAGGTGACGATGCAGGTGCATCCGGAATACCGCGCCGATCTCGACCGCGTGCGCGGCGGCCAGCGCGCGATGGGCAGCGACAGCCTGGTCAGTGCGCGCAGCGTGCGCCAGCCGATCACCGGCAACGGCGACATCACTACCGCGTTCGACGGCATTACCTACCAGAAGGGCGCCAGCGTGCTGGGCATGTTCGAGAACTACGTGGGCGAGGAGATCTTTCGCAAGGGGATGCGCGCGTACATCCAGGATCACAAGTTCGGCAACGCCACCGCCGATGATCTGGTCGACGCCATCGCCGACGCGGCGGGCAAGGGCGCGCCGTTCAAGCATGCGTTCCAGAGCTTCCTCAACCAGTCCGGCGTGCCCTACGTGCGTACCCGGCTGGAATACAAGGGCGGCCAGGCCGTGCTGCAGCTGAGCCAGGAGCGCTACCTGCCGCTGGGCAGCAAGGGCAACGCGCAGCGCCTGTGGGGCGTGCCGGTGTGCGTGCGCTACGGCACCCATGACGGCAGCAAGGTGGAGTGCCAGATGCTCGACCAGGCCAGCGGCTCGATGGCGCTGCCCGGTGCCGGCAAGCCGACCTGGGTCATGCCCAACGCGAACGCCAACGGCTATTACCGTTTCAGCCTCGACAAGCCGCAACTGGCCCGGCTGACCGCCGTGGTCGGCCAGCTTAGCGACGCCGAGCAGCTCGCGTATGCCGATGCGGTCAGCGCCAGTTTCCGTCGCGGCGATCTCGATGCCGGCGACGTGCTGGCCGCGTTCAAGCCGCTGACCGCCTCGCCGATCTCCGACGTTGCCACCGCCCCGCTGGGCCAGCTGGCGTGGATCGCGCACCACGCGGCGCGCACCGACGCGCAGCGTGCGCGCGTGGACGGCTGGGTTCGCGCGGCGTATCTGCCGCGGCTGCAGAAGCTCGGCTACCAGCGCGTGGCCGGCGAGACGGATACAGCGGCCTTGCTGCGCAGCACGCTCGCCGACGCGCTGGCGTTCGACTTCCGCGTGCCGGAAGTGCGCGCGGCCTTGCTCAAGCAGGGTGAGGCCGCGCTCAAGCGCGGCGCGAACGGCCGCCTGGACCTGGCCTCCGCCAATCCCGACCTGCTCGGCACGGTACTTGGCGTGGCTGTGCAGACGCACGGCAAATCCGCGGTGGATGCGCTGATCGCCGAGCTGCCTGCGACCAGTGACCCTGCGTTGCGCAACGGCATCCTTGACGGCCTGTCGCGCGCGGAAGATCCGGCACTGGCCGAGCAGGTGCGCAACTTCGCCCTCACCGACACGGTGAAGGTGGGCGAGATGGGCCGGCTGCTGATGGGCGAGCGCGATACCGTCGCGCAGCGCGATGCGATGTGGCAGTGGTTCACCGCGCACTACCCGCAGATCCTCGCCCGTACCGGCAGCTTCGCCGGCGGCCGCCTGCCGTCGCTGGCCGCAGCCGGCGGCTGCAGCACCGCCGAGTCCGCGCGCCTGCACGCCTTCTTCGATTCGCGCGTAGACGACGCGGCCGGCATCGCCCGCGGCCTGGCGCAGACCGGCGAGTCGATCGAACTGTGCGCGGCGCTGAAGCAGGCGCAGGACCCTGCAGCGATCCTGCAGTAACCGCGCTGACGCTCGCTCAGCATGTGTCATGTGGCGCGCCGGTTGTCTGGCCGGCGCGCCATTCTTTTGATTGAGAGATATGACGTGGCTGCCGGGCTTTCGACAGACCTCCCACCTCGCCCCCACACTCCGTCATGCCTGCGAAGACAGGCATCGCCCGTCTCACAAGAACGATCGATCCCTCGCACTTGCAGGAGCGCGCTTGCGCGCGATGCCTTTGGCCGAATTCAAAGCGAAGAGCGGTCGATCGCCTTGGGCGATCGACCGCTCTGCTCTGAAAGCAAGAGCATCGCGCACAAGTGCGCTCCTGCAGCTGCAAGCAATCGGCCGCTGCTGGCTTTCGTGCGGCCCGCTGCCCTCCAATGCCACCACTGCCCGCAATGACGAAGTGCGATGCGTGCCTGCGCAGGCACCACGAGGCGTGAGGGAGGGGCGGGCCTCGACCCCATTCCACCCCGTGCTGCGTTGAATCCGGAGTGCGCGATGTGCGAACGCGTATCGCGGCTGGCGCAGTTACGGGCCGCTTCGTCCGCTCGCCGCGTTCCACTTACACTGTGCCCGCCGACCGGCTTACAGGGGTAAAGCAGCATGCTTCGTCGATTGTGCATTTTGCTGGGCTTGGGCTTGCTGCTGACCGCGCCGCTGGCGGCGCAGGACATTCCGCCGCCGTTGCGTGACTGGCAGGGTTGGGTGCTGCACGACGTGCCCGGGCACGCTTGCCCGTTCCTGGCCGACCAGGCACCGGGTGAGGACAGTTACCGCTGCGCCTGGCCGGGGTGGCTGGCGCTCGATGCCGGCGAGGATGGCGGGCACTTCAGCCTGGAGGTGCATGTGGATGCGCCGAGCTGGGTGGCCCTGCCGGGGGACAGCCGCCACTGGCCGCAGCAGGTGAACCTGGGCAACCGGCCGGCGACGGTGCTGGAGCATCAGGGCCAACCGATGTTGTGGCTGGAGTCGGGCGATTATCACATCCAGGGCGAGCTGCCATGGACGTCGCGACCCGCCAACCTGGGCGTGCCGGAGTCGATCGGGCTGGTGACGCTTCGCGTCGATGGCGCCACGGTGACGCGAATCGAACGCGATGGCCGGCAGCTCACGCTGGGCGAAGCGGCCAGCGCACAACGCGCGGCCGATGCGCTTTCGCTGCGCGTGTATCGCCGCCTGGCCGATGGCCTCCCGGCCACGCTGGAGACGCAGCTGCAATTCAACGTCAGCGGCAGCGCGCGCGAGCAGGTGCTGGGACCGGTGCTGCCCGCGGGTTTCGTCGCCACTGCGCTCAGCGGCGAGCTGCCCGCGCGACTGGAGAACGATGGCCATCTGCGCGTGCAATTGCGGCCAGGCCAGTGGACGCTGACCCTGCTGGCGCGCAGCGTCGCGCCACTGGCGAAGGTCGGCGTGACCCTGCCGCCCGCGCCGTGGCCGAAGCAGGAGGTCTGGAGTTACGCCGACGACAACGCGCTGCGCGGCACGCGCGTGGAAGGCAATGCGGTCGACGCCGCGCAGGCCGGGGTGCCGGGCGACTGGGCCAACTTGCCGGCCTACGCGCTGGATGACCGCAGGGGGCTGAGCGTGGAGCAGGGCAACCGCGGCAATGAAGGCAGCCGCAGCGACGCGCTGCACCTGCAACGCGAGATGTGGCTGGATTTCGACGGTGGGCATTTCAGCGTCGCCGACCGTCTCAGTGGCGAACTGCGCCATCACCAGCGGCTCGACGTCACCGCGCCGTGGCAGTTGCAGCGTGCCTCGGAAGACGGCGAACCGCTGCTGGTCACCAGGGATGCGAAAGGCCATGCGGGTGTCGAGCTGCGCGATCGCCACATCGACGTGGCAGCCGGCCTGCGCGTGCCGGCCGGAGTCGGCGCGATGCCGGGTTCCGGTTGGCAGCTGCCGCTGGACGGCATCGAGGCTACCGTGCACCTGCCGCACGGCTATCGCCTGCTCGGTGTGATCGGAGCGGATCGCTCGAACGATTCCTGGGCCGCGCAATGGAGCCTGCTCGACCTGTTCGTGGTGGCATTGGTTGCGTTGCTGGCCGGGCGCTTGCTCGGTTGGCCGTGGGCCCTGCTGGCGGCGGGCTATCTGGCGCTGGCGCAGCACGAGGCGCTGGCACCGCTGTGGACGCTGGCGCTGGCATTGGCGCTCGCCTTGTTGCTGCGCGCGCTGCCGGAAGGTCGCTTGCGCGGGTTTGCGCGCGGCGGCGCGCTGGCTGTGTTTGCGCTGGCGGTGCTGTGGGCGCTGCCGTTCGCGGCCGCGCAATTGCAGTACGCGCTGCATCCGCAGCTGGAGCACGGCAGCGCGCCGCGGATGGTGTCGGCGGCGTATGCACCGCAGGCCGTCGTCGCCGACAAGATGGCGGCCGGCGTGCCGGCACCGCCTCCGCCACCGCCACCGGGCGCGCGGGCCGTGAGCGAGATGAGCGCGAATGTCGTGCAGGCGGCCCCCGGCATCCTGGCCAGCGTGGTTGTCACCGGTTCGCGGATGACGGCCAGCCAACTGGTGGCCAGCGAGCAGGACAACCGCACCGTGATCCAGGCCGGCGTCGGCACGCCGCATTGGGACGAGGGCAACAACTACCGGCTCGGCTGGTCGGGGCCGGTGACGCCGCAGCAAACCACCCGGCTGGTGATCGCACCGGCATGGCTGGTGCGCCTGTTGCGCATAGTGATGGTCGGCTTGCTGGCGGTGGTGCTGGGTCGATTGGCCATGAAGCTGTGGCGACCGCTGCGTAACCACTGGCTGCCTTCGCGTGGTACAGGCATCGCCGGTGCCGCCTTGCTGGCGATCGCCTTCTTGCCCACCGGCGCACGCGCGCAGGCGCTGCCGGATGCGCAGTTGCTCAACCAGTTGCGCAGCCGGCTCACCGAGGCGCCGAAGTGCGCGCCGCAGTGTGCCGAGGTGGCGCAGGCGCAACTTCAGGTCAACGGCGCGATGCTGGAGGTCGTGCTGGAAGCCCATGCCGGCGCCAGCGTGGCGCTGCCGTTGCCGACATCCGACCAGGCAATGCCGCTGGTCGATGTCCGCCTCGACGGCCAGGCCGATCCGGCGCTGTTGCGCGACGATGATCAGCTGCTGCTGCGGCTGGATCGCGGCGTGCACCGCGTCAGCCTGCGCTACCGGCTGGACGCGGTGGACAGCGCCGCGCTGCACTTCGCGCTGGCGCCGCAACGCATCGCCTTCAGCGACCCGGGCTGGTCGCTCGATGGTGTCGATGGCGGCCGGGTGCTTGGCGACAGCGTCACCCTGCGCCGTGTGCAGACGGCGGCCGACGGCAAGCAACTGCCGACCGCGCAGAGCTTTCCGCCGTATGTGCGGTTGACCCGCAGCATCGGCCTGGGGCTGGACTGGATCGTGCTGAACCGGGTCGAGCGCATCGCGCCGCAGGAGGGAGGATTCAGCATCAGCCTGCCGCTGCTGCCGGGCGAGCATCCGCGCGGTGAGGGTGTGCTGGTCAAGGACGGCAGGATCAACGTCACCTTCAAGGCCGGCGAATCGACGGTGAGCTGGAGCAGCCAGCTCGATCGCTCCGCCGCGATCACCTTGCAGGCACCATCGCTGGGTGAGCGCTCCGAGGTGTGGGAAGTGGGCGCGGCGCCCATGTGGCACGTCGACGCCGAAGGCGTGCCGACCAGCGCCAGCGACGATGGCCTGCGCTTCGATCCGCTGCCGGGCGAGAAGTTGCAACTGGCGATCACGCGGCCGGCGGCCGTGGCCGGCGACAGTCTCGCCATCGACGGCGCGCAGCTGACCATCCGCAGCGGCGAACGCGCCAGCGAGCTGCAACTGGACATGCGCGTGCGCAGCACCCGCGGCGGCGAGCACGCCATCGACTTGCCGGCGGGCAGCGAGTTGATCGATGCCCGGCGTGACAACCAGCCGATCAACCTGGCGATACGCGATGGCAAGCTGAGCCTGCCGCTGCTGCCCGGCGCGCATGACTACGCCGTGCACCTGCGTGAGCCGCTGGGCGTGGCGACGCGCGTGCGCACGCCTGCGCTGGATCTGCATGCGCCGGCGGCCAACATCGGCCTGAACCTGCAACTGCCGCAGGATCGCTGGGTGTTGTGGACGTGGGGGCCCACCGACGGCCCGGCGGTGCTGTACTGGTCACAGGTGCTGGTGCTGTTGATCGCCGCCTGGCTGCTGGCGCGCTACGCCCCGACGCCGTTGCGCCTGCGCCACTGGGTGCTGCTGGGGCTGGGCTTCTCGGCCTTCGCCTGGAGTGCGTTCGCGCTGGTGGTGGTGTGGCTGATCGCCCTGGGCCTGCGTGCGCGGCTGCGGGCGCCGGAGCAGCTCGAACGCCTGCGTTTCAACCTGCTGCAGCTGGGCCTGGCGGCCCTGACCGTGCTGGCACTGTGCGTGCTGGTCGGCGCCGTGCCGCAGGGCCTGCTGGGCTTGCCGGACATGCATGTGGCCGGCAACCACTCGTCGGGGTCGAACCTGCACTGGTTTGCCGATCGCAGCGACGGAGCGTTGCCGCTGGCCGGCGTGTTCAGCCTGCCGTTGTGGATCTACAAGCTCGCCATGCTGGTCTGGGCGCTGTGGCTCGCCAATGCGCTGATCGGCTGGCTGCGCTGGGCCTTCGACGCGTGGACGCATGGCGGCTACTGGCGCAAGCGCGAGCCGAAGCCTGGCGTGGTGCCGCCGCAACTGCCGCCTTCGGCGGCGGGGCCGGGGCGCGATGCCTGACGTGCGCGAGGCGCTGGCCGCGGCGACGCAACGGCTGGGCGACCGCACCGAGGCTGAACTCCTGCTGCTGCATGTCCTGCAGCGGCCGCGAAGCTGGCTGTTCGCGCATGCCGGCGATCCGCTTGAATTGGACGTCCAGACGTCCTATCAGAAGTTGCTTTCCCGTCGCGAGGCCGGCGAGCCGGTGGCCTACCTCGTCGGCCATCGCGGCTTCTGGACGCTGGATCTGGAAGTTACGTCGGCGACGCTGATCCCGCGCCCGGAAACCGAGCTGCTGGTGGAACTGGCGTTGCAGCGCCTGCCACCCGGTTTCAGCGGCCGCGTGGCCGACCTCGGCACCGGCAGCGGCGCGATTGCGCTGGCGATCGCGCGCGAGCATCCCCGCGCGCAGGTGATCGCCACCGATGCCAGCGCGACGGCGCTGGCCGTTGCCCGACGCAATGCGCAGCGCCACGGCATCGACAACGTCAGCTTTGTGCAAGGCGACTGGCTGGCGCCGCTGGCGGGCCAGCGCTTCGAGCTGATCGTCTCGAACCCGCCCTACATCGAGGCCGGCGATCCACACCTGGCCCGCGGCGACCTGCGCTTCGAGCCGGCCAGCGCGCTGGCCTCGGGCCGCGATGGCCTCGACGACATCCGCCGCATCGTCGATGGCGCCCTCGGCCATCTCGCCCCGGGCGGCTGGCTGCTGTTCGAGCACGGCTGGAACCAGGGCGAGGCCGCGCGCGTATTGCTGCGCGATGCCGGCTATGCCGAAGTATTCACGGCGCAGGATCTGGAGCAGCGCGATCGCGTGAGCGGCGGGCGTTGTGTTCGGCGATGACGGCCGGCGTGCACCCCCCCGTCCACGATGCTCCGGTTCAACGCACAACCTGCTGCTGGCGGTGGCGATTGTTGCTGCGCCCCGCGAAGCAGAGATTTTACGTCGCAGGCTTCCATTCGATCTTTTTCAAGTCCCATGTCATGGGGTCGTAACTTGCCTCGTAGATCGGCACGGCATCGTGTGACCTTCCTGCAAGTTTGCGGTGCACCTGAATATTCAAGAAGACTTCTTTGCCACTTACTTTGATGGCGTCGAACCAAAATCTGTCGCCATTCATGAAAAATTTTGAGTTCCGATAGGGATTGGTGATGCGTCTGAGCATTTCGTTCGCGGGATTCAGGATGATGACATTGTTCGAACCGTACGTGTCTTCACTCTGAAGAACAACGACGCCCGTTCCATCGGAAAGGGGGCGGGCAGTGACTGTCTCGTTTCCGTCGATCAGTCGCGTATACGTTTCGCCTTCGCTTTCCCATTCGTAGGCTTTTGGTCGATATGCTGGATCGTTTATTTGGTCAAGAATGGGTACGGAAGGAAGGTATTCGCCGACTTTGGTCTTGATGCCATTGTTCAAGATAAAGAGAAAATCATGGATCATGGGATTGTCTTCCCTACGGCTTCGGTAGCGGTGTGATTTTGACGATTTTGAGTAAACTCCGTCGCGCTGCTGCATTCACGTCAAGAAAGGTTTGCTGTCCTCCACCGCCTAGTACGCCTTGCGGGCCTGCCGTGCCTTCGAGCACGCGGATGGGTTTCATGGCTTGCAGTTCAATTTGGTATTGAACCCCGTTTGGCTTGAAGCCACCGGGTCCATTTGTGATGCCCATGCGTCGAAGGCCCTGCGATTGGCTACTGAAACTTTCCGGCGTTCCCCAGCGGCCGAGGCCGTATGCCGATGCCGGGTCCTGCAAAAGTAGCAGCTGGTCGTCGTCGATGAGCGTATTGACCTTTTCGCCAGGCAGCATGGTGCGCTCTGTTACCTGCGTTCCGGCCTTGAATGGCGGATGGGCCGGGTCAGCAATGCCGAGGTCAAACAATTCGGTGTTGGCGTCCTTGGCTGAGCGATACTTGATCGTGCCACGGAATGCGGGCTGATCCGCGACTACCGGGGTTGGCTTGCTTGCAACGGGCGGGCGCGGACGTGCTGTCGGGTTGGTTCTTGGCTTGATGGAAGGTGGCGGGTCTTCTGGAGGTTTGGCGACTCTTGGCTGCAACCGCGGCTCCGCCTTCAGCCGCCCCTCGTTCCTCACCATCCACTCGGCGAAGCGCGTGCCCAGTTTGCTGCCGCGGACGTTCTCGGCCAGCTCGCCGATGCTGCCGCGGCCCTTGGCGAGGTAGGCGATGATGCCCATGAGCAGCAGGACGAACATGGCGACGTGGCCGCGGGCCAAGGTCGCGGCAGCGTTCTGCAGGGCGAAGGCGTCGACGTGCGCCTGCTGCTGGGGCAGTGGTGGCGGGGAGGCGGCGAGCCACGCCTGGCGCAAGCCATTCCGGTAATTGCGCGCGATCGCCGGCATGTCCTGCACGATGTACTAGGTCAGCGCCTTCAGGCCCATCGCTATCAGAATCCACTCACCGACCTGCGCCCCTGCGGCGGCGCCGACGGCAACGCCCGGAATGGCGCCGACTCCCGCTCCACCGATGCCGCCGGCAATGCCGCCGATCAGCGCGCCAGCGCCGGTACTGGTGATCATCACGATCAGGCATTGGCGCAGTACGGCGAGTATGTCGGCAATGACTTCGCGCAGATCCAGCTCGTAAAAGTCCCGCACGATCTGCCCGGCGGCGATATCTTCGGAGCGCTTGATCGCCAGTTGCAGGCAGTCGGCGCGGACCATGATCAGGCGGGCTTCCGCACGGATCGCATTCGCCTCGCGGCTGGCCCAGTCGCGAAGCTTGTGCCATGAACCGTCGGCCCACCCCGTCATCGCCGCTCCTTCCGTGGATTTTTCGTGCGGTTGCGAGCGTGCCGATGCGGACGACGAGCGGGCTTGATCGGTGTCTCGAATCAACGGACCCGCCTGCCGCGCGCTACGCCCCTGTGTCCTGCTACGGTCGTTGGCCGCCGGTTGCGGCCCTCTCGCTCAGGCGCTCGCCTGGCCCAGCAGCGTCGTTTGCGGGAAACGGACGTGGATCGCGTTGCGAATTCCCGGCAGGTCGAGGCCGGCCATGCTCAGCACCTCCTCGCGGCTGCCGTGTTCCAGATAGACGTCTGGAAGGCCGAGATGAAGGATCGGCAGGGTGATGCCATGCGCGGCCAGGCACTCGGCCACGGCGGAGCCGGCGCCGCCGGCAACGGCGTTGTCCTCGAGGGTGACGAAGCCGTCGTGGGTCCTGGCCAGTTCCAGGATCAGGGTGTCGTCAAGCGGCTTGATGAAGCGCATGTTGACCAGGGTGGCGTCGAGTTCGGCGGCGATGGTGGCGGCCGGTGCCAGCATCGCGCCGAAGCTGAGCAGGGCGAGGCCGTGGCCGCGCCGGCGCAGCTCGGCCTTGCCGATCGGCAGCGTTTCCAGCTCGTGGTGGGTCGCCACGCCGGGGCCGGTGCCGCGCGGGTAGCGGATGGCCGCCGGGCCGGGGTGGCTGAAGCCGGTGCTGAGCATCATGCGGCACTCGTTCTCGTCGGCCGGCGCCATGATCACGAAATTCGGCAGGCAGCGCAGGTAGGTGAGGTCGAAGCTGCCCGAGTGGGTGGCGCCGTCCGGGCCGACCACGCCGGCGCGGTCGATGGCGAAGGTGACGTCGAGGTTCTGCAGCGCCACGTCGTGGATCGCCTGATCGTAGGCACGCTGCAGGAAGGTGGAGTAGATCGCCACCACGGGTTTGGCGCCCTCGCAGGCCATGCCCGCGGCCAGTGTCACCGCGTGCTGCTCGGCGATCGCCACGTCGAAATAGCGCGCGGGGTATTCCCTGGAGAAACGCACCAGACCCGAACCCTCGCGCATCGCCGGGGTGATGCCGAGCAGGCGCGGGTCGGCGGCGGCCTGGTCGCACAACCAGTCGCCGAACACGTCGGTGTAGGTCGGCTTGGCCTTGCCGGTTTTCTTCTTGACGCCGGCCAGCGGGTCGAACGGGCCGACCGCGTGGTATTCGATCTGCGCCTGTTCGGCCGGGGCGTAGCCCTTGCCCTTGGTGGTGATCACGTGCAGCAGCTGCGGGCCGGGCAGGTTCTTCACCGTGCGCAGCGCCTGCAGCAGTTGCGGGATGTTGTGGCCGTCGATCGGGCCGGTGTAGTGGAAGCCGAGTTCCTCGAACAGCGTCGAGGGCACGAACATGCCCTTGGCGTGCTCCTCCCAGCGCTTGAACCAGCGGCCCATGAACGACTGCTTGGGAATGGCCCGCTTGGCCCGCTCGCGCAAGTCGTTGAGGCGGCGGCTGGCCATCGCGCGCGCCATCATCTTGGTCAGCGCGCCCACGTTCTCGCTGATCGACATGCCGTTGTCGTTGAACACCACCAGCAGGTCGGGCTCGACGTCGCCGGCGTGGTTGAGCGCCTCGAACGCCAACCCGGCGGTCATCGCGCCGTCGCCGATCACGGCCACCACCTTGCGCTGCTCGCCGCTGGCCTGCGCGGCGATCGCCATGCCCAGCGCGGCCGAGATCGAGGTGGACGAGTGGCCGACGCCGAAGGTGTCGTACTCGCTTTCCTCACGGCGCGGAAACGGCGCCAGGCCATCCTTCTTCTTGATCGTGGTGATGCGGTCACGGCGGCCGGTGAGAATCTTGTGCGGATAGCACTGGTGGCCGACGTCCCAGACCAGGCGGTCGTGCGGCGTGTCGAACTCGTGGTGCAGGGCCACGGTCAGCTCGACCACGCCCAGGCCCGCGCCGAAGTGGCCGCCGGAGCTGGCGACGGCCTCGATCAGATACTGGCGCAGTTCGTCGGCGACTTGCGGCAGTTCGCTGTCGGGCAGTCGGCGCAGGTCGGCGGGCGCGTCGATCGAAGCCAGGCGGGGATAATGGCTGAGGTCATTCATCCTCGTATTGTTGGCCCAGCGGCGGGGCGGAGCAAGGGCGAAACAGTGAACAAGGCCTGATTGCGACCGGTGCAGCCTGCACGTGCGGCACACAATCGGCATCGCATGCTGCGCGCAGATTCCCTTGCGGAGATCCGTCCATGGCCAGTGTCTCGCAGGCTTTTCGCCGCTTTGCGGAAGCCACCGCGCGCCAGTCCGGTCGACCGGCGACCTTCCTGGCGGCCGTATTGATCGTGGCGGTTTGGGCAGCCAGCGGGCCGTTCTTCCACTTCGGCGACACCTGGCAGTTGGTGATCAACACCGGCACCACGATCATCACCTTCCTGATGGTGTTCCTGATCCAGAACAGCCAGAACCGCGACAGCGCGGCGCTGCAGATCAAGCTGGACGAGCTGATCCGCACTACCGCGGCCCACAACGGCCTGCTCGACCTGGAAGACCTCGACGAGGAGACCCTGGAGCGTATCCGAGAGAACTACCGCAAGCTGGCGGCACGGCGCGAGCGCGCCAGCGGCGGCCGCAAGCGCAGGCACGGCGGCCCGGCCCGGGGCGAAGCCGAGGAAGCGGACGAGGCGGACGAAGCCTGCGAGGAGGTCGACGAGATCGACCGCGAACTGGAGAAGAACCGCGAGACGCGCGCGGAAGAGGGCCATGCCGACACCGCGGCGGAGCGGCGGAAGTGAGGCTTGGCGTCTCCTAGAGCGTGGGCGGTAGAAATCTTCCGGGCTGCAAAGGCGTCTGCGCGGTTTATGTTTCCGCCGCTTCCCGGCCTACAGAACCATCATGGGCCGGCGAAGCTTGGAAAATCTGCACTCACGCAGCCACTTTTGCCTTGAAAGTTTCTACCGCCCACGCTCCTAGGCGTATTCCGCCATCGGGCGCCGGTCGCGCGGCAGCCGGCTGACCAGGAACTCCATCTGGTCGGCGAGGATGTTGCGGTTGGACAGGATCAGGTGCTCCACCCAGCTTGGCCGGTACGGTACCGCCAGCAGCGGCATGTTGGCCTGCTGCGGCGTGCGGTTGCTCTTTTTCAGGTTGCACGACAGGCAGGCGCTGACCACGTTCTCCCACTCGTCCTTGCCTTGCCGGGAAATCGGCAGCACGTGGTCGCGGGTCAGTTCCATGCGCGTGAAGTGCTCGCCGCAGTACATGCAGATGTGCCGGTCGCGCGCGAACAGCGCGGTGTTGGTCAGCGCCGGCGACGGGTCGACCGCATGCTCGCGGCAGTGGCCGGTGCTGGCGATGATCGGGTGCAACTGCAGCAGGCTCTGCGTGCCCAGCGCACGGTTGTGGCCGCCGTGCACGGTGAGGCAGGGATCGCCCAGGGTCCAGGCGACGACGTCGCGCACGTACAGGCACACCGCGTCCTGCCAGCTGATCCAGTCCAGGATGCGGCCAGCGGCGTCCAGCGACAACACGCGCGTCGCCTGCAGGTCAGCCGGTTTGACAGCGTCCATCAGCATGCAGTTCGTCCTTCCGCCGGGGCATCGAGGGAACCAGCGGGCATGGCGCAAGGCCAGCCCGATCGCAGCATAGAACACTTTTCCGCCGTTCCGAAGGCGCCGGCGCGGCGGGATTCGCAGGCACCGGTGCCCGCTGATATGATCCCTGGCTCGACATGAAACCCACGCCGGGTTCGACAGGGCCGCCGCCGTGGCGGCCCGGCGCGACGGGGGACCAAAGGTGGATCAACGTGGCTGAAGTCATTTTCTACGAGCACCCGGTGGCGCTGAACCGGGCCGAACACAAGAATCTTCGGCTCAAGGGCGTGCCCAACATGAAGTTCGCCATGAACACGCACTCGGTGCCGTTGACCGCGGCGGAGTTCGGCCTGGCCGCGCGTGACCTGCTGATCGTGTTCGCCGGTCCCGACGCCGCCAATGCCGGCCCGATCGCGTTGCTCGGCCTGCGTCAGAACGAGAACCTCTACGTCGACGCCGCCGGCCAGTGGGCGCCCAACACCTACGTGCCGGCCTTCGTGCGCCGCTACCCGTTCGTGCTGGCCGAGAAACCGGCCGGGCAGGAGGGCGGCGATTTCGCGGTGTTCCTCGATCAGGGCTTCGAGGGTTTCAACGCGGCGGACGGCGAGCGCCTGTTCAACGAGGACGGCAGCGACACCGAGCTGCTGAAGAACGCCGTGGGTTTCCTCGGCGAGTTCCAGCAGAACATCGACCGCACCCGCACCTTCATGCAGTACCTGGTCAAGCATGACCTGCTGGAAGCGCGCAACGTGCAGCTGCACAAGGGCGAGCCGGATTCCGGCCATGGCATCACGCTCAACGGCCTGTTCATGGTCAACGAGGAGAAGCTGCGCGCGCTGGACGAGAAGGTCGCCCACGAGATGCTGCGCGAAGGCGTGATGGCGTGGATCTACGCCCACCTGCTGTCGCTCAGCAACATCGACCGCCTGGCCCGTCGCCTGGACGAGCGCGAGCAGGCCGAGTCGGCGGCCAAGACCACCAACTGAGCAGGACTTCGCTTCGCCTGCTGCACGCAACAAGCCGCCTGCGGGCGGCTTGTTCGTTTGCGCGCCTTCAACGCACCGGCTTGGCCAGCTTGATCAGGTCGGTCGCGTAGCCGCTGGCCTCGTACAGCGCGCGGGCGCGCTCATTGCCGGGGAACACCGCCAGCGTCACCAGCTGGCACTGGTGCTCGCGCGCCCACTGCTCGGCGTGCGCCAGCAAGGCCTTGCCGACGCCGTTGCCTTCGTGCTGCGGCGCCACCGCGAGATCGGAGATGTGGCAGTTGCTGCGGCCGCTGAAAAAATCGGCGGTGCGCTGCAGGTGGATGAAACCCACCCGCTCGCCGTCGCCATTCTCGGCCACGAACAGGAAGCTGTTCGCCGGCTGGTCCTCCAGATGGTGCAGCAGGTCCCGGCGGATGCCTTCGACGCATTCGTGGCGGCGACGCCACGCCGGCAGCGCGAAGTCGGCGAAGCGTGGCACCAGCGCAAGGATGAAATCGTCGTCGTCGGCAGCCAGGCGGATCAGCAGGGGCGAGTCGTTCATGGGCGATCGGGTCGGTGGGCCTGACGGCTTTCTACACCGCCCCCGGCGTGGACGAAAGCCCACCGGAGGCGGCATGTATATTCGCGTACGACCGGCAGCCATCAACGGAGGAACCATGACCACGACGCGACGCATCCGCCTGCAGCCCGCGGGCAGTGCCGTGCTTGCGCAGGGCATGGACGAGATCCGGCAACAGTTGGACCTGCCCACCGCGTTTCCGGCCGAAGTCGAAGCCGCCGCCGCGGCCGCTGCGGCGAACCCGCGCCTGCCGGCGCTGGACCGCACCGAGCTGCCGCTGGTCACCATCGACCCGCCGGGCGCGCGCGACCTCGACCAGGCCATGCACGTGCAGGCGCAGGGCGACGGCTGGCGCGTGCATTACGCCATCGCCGACGTCGCCGCCTTCGTGCAGGCCGGCGACCCGGTGGACCTGGAGGCGCATCGGCGCGGCGAGACGCTGTACGGCGCGGATTCGAAGATCCCGCTGCACCCGAAAGTGTTGTCCGAGGATGCCGCCTCGCTGTTGCCGGATCAGGTGCGCCCGGCGCTGTTGTGGACGGTGGACCTGGACCCTGCCGGCCGCATCGCCGCCATCGACGTGCGCCGGGCGCGCGTGCGCAGCCGCGCCCAGCTCGACTATGCCGGCGTGCAGCAGGCCATCGACGCCGGCAGCGACGATCCGATATGGGCGGTGCTGCGCCGGATCGGCGAGTTGCGCGAGCAGTGCGAGCGCGCGCGCGGCGGCGTGAGCCTGCCCCTGCCGGAACAGGAGATCGACGTGGTCGACGGCCGCTGGACGCTGGCGTTCCGCGCGCGCTTGCCGATCGAGAGCTGGAATGAGCAGATCTCGCTGCTGGTCGGCATGGCCGCGGCGCAATTGATGGTGCAGGCGAAAGTGGGCCTGTTGCGCACGCTGCCGCCGCCCGACCCGCACGCCATCGCGCGGCTGCGCGTCACCGCGCGGGTGCTCGGCATCGCCTGGCCGTCCGGGCTGGACTATCCCGGCTTCATCCGTTCGCTGGACCCGTCCAACGACGTGCACGTGGCCATGCTGACCGCCTGCACCACGGTGCTGCGCGGGGCCGGCTACGCGGCGTTCGACGGCGCGCTGCCCGCGCAGCCGATGCATTCGGCGCTGGCCGCGCAGTACACCCATGCCACCGCGCCGCTGCGCCGGCTGGTCGATCGCTATACCGGCGAGGTCTGCCTGGCGCTGTGCGCGAAGCAGCCGGTGCCGGCGTGGGCACTGGCCGCCTTGCCCGGCCTGCCGGACACCATGCAGGCTTCCGGCCATCGCGCGGGCCAGTACGAAAGCGCCGTGTTGAACCTGGCCGAAGCCGCCGCGCTGGCGCCGCGGGTGGGCGAGGTTTTCGACGGTGCGATCGTCGAGGTCGCCCGCGGCGATCCGGCCAAGGGCACGGTGATCGTGCGCAACCCGGCGGTGGAGGCCGGCGTTTCCGGCAGCGGCAACCTCACGCTCGGCGCCGACGTCCGGGTTAGCCTGGTCGAGGCCGACCCGGTGCGGCGCGTGACGCGTTTCGAGCTGGCAGGGTGACACGCCGCTGAGGGACGGCGCCGAAGGCATGCCGGGGGTGACACGACGCCAGCAGCGCGGCCGTGCCGGCCACCCGCGCTGCTGGCCATCGACGGGCGCCGCTTACGGGGCCGTCGTGGCGACCGCACCGGCGCCGGTGGCATCGACGGTGAGCGAGACGCGGCGGTTGTCGCGGCCCTGGTCGTGCGTGGCGCCCTTGGCGACCTGGCGGTTGCTGTCTTCACCGTAGCTGACCGCACGTACCTGATCGGCGGACAGGCCGCTGCTGATCAGGAAATCGCGCACCGCATCGGCGCGCTGCATGCCGAGCTTCTTGTTGTAGGCACGCGAACCGGCCGGGTCGGCAAAGCCTTCCACCGTGATCAGCACGCCGGGGTGGTACTTGCCGATGGTCGCGGCAAAGTCCTGCAGCGCAGGCTTGTCCTGCTCGCTCAGGGTGGCGCTGTTGAACGCGAAGTGCGCCACCGTGTCGATGCTGACGCGGCCCTGCATCGCGGTGATCTGGCTGTCGTACTTGGCAAACTGCGATTGCATCTGCTGCTTGATGGCATCGATCTGCTGCTGCTGGTCGGTCTGCTTCTGCTGCAGCTGCTGGATGGCCGTGTTGAAATCGGATTGCTTGACGTACTGCGAGCAGCCGGCCAGGCCGATGGTGAGCAATCCCGCCGTCAATGCGGCCACGCGAGTGATCCTCGTGTTCATCCGGGTCTCCTGGTTTGTACGGGGTGGGGGTGCACGCAGGCGCTGATGACAGCGGCGCGCCTGCAGGACGAACGAAACGGTGCCGCCATCGCTGTCCTCCCGGAACCTAACCCATCGAGGCGGCAAGGACGCGTAAAAGCGGCACATTCCGCGTCGCGCCGTTCAGGTCGGGTTGCGTTGCGCGGCTCGCGTCGACGTCGTGACGCGAACGGCTCGCGCGCATCAGTCGCGTGCGGTGACGGTGCGCACCGCGCGCGAGAAATCGGCGCCGGCCGGTGCCGCACGGGCGCGTTCGCTGATGCGTGCGCGCTCGCGCAGTGTTCCGATCGGCACGCGACGATCGAGGGCGCCGATGCCTTGCAGATACTCCGGCAGATAGCCGGTCAGCAGCAGGCGCATGTCCCATGGCAGGCCCGGATCGATCTGCCGCGCCATGCGATGGACGAGGGTGGTGCAGTTGGAGGTGAAGGTGTTGTAGAACGCCGGCCGCGCGGCCAGCCGGTTGGCCGCATGCACGTAGGAGAGCAGCAGCGCGCGCAGCGTGGCCGGTTCGATCTGCAGCGGATACAGATAGACGTCCTCGTCGCGCACGTTGGTGCGCACGCGGATGATGTCGTCTTCCTCGGCGCCGACCAGGATCGTCTCGAACTGCTTGAAGAAGCCGCCCACCGAGGAATACTCCTGGTCGCGGCTCTTGCGCACCTCCACCGAGAACACCAGGTGGCGGCCGTCGTCGAAACCGAACGAGATCATGGCGTGGGCGATCGCCCGGCTGCCCCAGTGCGACAGCACCGCATCGGCGCTGGCCAGTTGCGCCAGGTCGTACTCGTGGCGCTCCCAGCGGATGTCGTAATCGTTGTCGCTGCGCCAGGCGAAGTGGCGCACGTTGTCGAGCACCACGCGATCGCCGTGCACGCTGCCGGTCAGCGTGCGGGCAACGTCGTCGCGCCAGTCGCGCGCGCCGGAGGGCCTGATCGCGACCCACCACAGCAGGACCATCGCGTACAGCGCGGCATGGACGACCAGCGGCAGCCAGCTGCGCCCGCCGATCGCGCAGGCGTACAGCACGCCGGTCGCGATCACCCAGAGCGCACTGCCCAGCGCGCGCCCGGCGCGGCCGCCGGGCAGCCGATACCACAGCGCCAGCGCGGCCCACGCGCCGGAACAGAACACGATCGGCGTCATCACCATCACGATGGCCACGCGACCGATCATGCCGAGCTTGTCCATCATCCCGCCGATGCTGCCGCGATCCATCCCTCCAGCGTGCCGATTCCCCGGCCGGAAAACAACGCGCGGCCCGAAACCGATGCCGGGCGGGCGGTGAGTTGGCAAGCCTGTTGCATTACCTCGGGCATGAACGACATCGCCTATGACATCTCCCATCTGCTCGACGTCGAACGCCAACAGGCCGATGTGCCGGCGCCGCGGATCGTTCGGGCCGTTCCCACCGTTCCCGCACGGGCCGCCCGCTCCGGCGTGGCCGAGGCGCAGGAGGCGCTGGCCCGCGAGCTGATCCAGTGCGCGCCGATCCACGACGCCATGGTCCAGCAGTACCTGCGCCTGAGCGGCGAGACCTTCCGTGAAAGCTGCGCCAGTTGAACACCTGCCCGGCCGCCATTGCCACTTTTGAGCAAAAGTTGACCCGCCGGGACATGTGACGTGCCGCACATGGCCGGACTTCGGTCCATGACTGCCCCGAATACGAAAGAGCCCGGCATCGCCGGGCTCTTTCGTGCGGGGGTGCCTGCGGCTCAGTCGATCGCCGGCACGCTGGCCACGCCGGCCTCGATTGCCGCCTGGTGGGCGAGCGTGCGGGGCAGCAGACGGCTGAAGTAGAACGCCGCGGTGTCGCGCTTGGCCTGCTTGAACGCAGCCGACTGCGTACCATTCCCTGCCGCCAGCACGCTGCGCGCCCACAGGTAGGCCAGGGTCACGTAGCCGGAGTAGTACAGGTAATCGGTGGCCGCCGCGCCCAGTTCCTCGGGGTTACCCTGGATGCGCTGGGCCAGTGCCACGGTGAGATCGCTCCAGTTTCGCGTGGCCACGGCGAGCGGGCCGATGAACGCCTTCAGCGATTCGGTGTCGGCATGCTGCTGGCAGAACGTGCTGATCTCCTCCAGGAAATGCTTGAAGCCCACGCCTTGCAGCTGGAGGATCTTGCGGCCGAGCAGGTCGGCGGCCTGGATGCCGGTGGTGCCCTCGTACAAGGTGATGATGCGGGCGTCGCGCACGAACTGTTCCATGCCGTTCTCGGCGATGTAGCCGTGGCCGCCGTAGATCTGCAGCGCCTCCTTGGTGCACTCCTGCGCCAGCTCGGTGACCATGCCCTTGGCGATCGGGATCAGGAAGGCGACCAGTTCGCCGGCCTTCTGGCGCGCCGCCTCGTCCGTGGCGCGATGCTCGATGTCCGTCTGCAGCGCGGTGTACAGCACCAGCGCACGCGAGCCTTCGACAAAGGCGCGCTGGGTCAGCAGCATGCGCCGCACGTCCGGTTGCACCAGCAGGTTGTCGGCCGGCTTGTCGGGGAATTTCGCCCCGGACAGCGAGCGCGACTGCAGCCGTTCGCGCGCGTAGTTGAGGCTGTTCTGCAACGCGCGCTCGGCCAGGGCCAGTCCCTGCACGCCGACCGACAGCCGCGCCGCATTCATCATGGTGAACATCGCCATCAGGCCCTTGTGCGGCTTGCCGATCAGGTAGCCCTCGGCGCCGTCGAAGTTCATCACGCAGGTGGAGCAGGCGTGGATGCCCATCTTGTGCTCGATCGCTCCGGCCGCGACGCTGTTGCGTTCGCCCGGCTTGCCGTCCGCGTCGAGCTTGAACTTGGGCACGATGAACATCGAGATGCCGCGGCTACCTTCCGGTGCATCAGGCAGGCGCGCCAGCACGAGGTGCACGATGTTCTCGGTGAGGTCGTGCTCGCCGGCGCTGATGAAGATCTTGGTGCCGCTGAGCTTCCAGGTCGGCCGGCCGTTGGCGTCGGCCTCGCCCGGTACCGCGCGCGTCTTCAGCAGGCCCAGGTCGGAGCCCGCCTGCGGTTCGGTCAGGCACATCGTGCCGGTCCAGCGGCCGGCCACGATCGGCTTCATGTACAGCTCGCGCTGCCATTCCTCGCCGTGTTGTTGCAGCGCATGCGTGGCGCCTTCGGACAACAGCGGGTACAGGCTCCAGGCGAGGTTGCCGGACTGGAAAATCTCCGTGGTGGCGGTGCCGAGCACGCCGGGCAGGGCCTGTCCGCCGTATTGCTCGGGGTTGGTCAAGCCGGTCCAGCCACCTTCGGCGAACTGCCGGAACGCCTCCTTGAACGAGGCCGGCGTGGTGACCTTGCCGGTGGCCTTGTCGAACTGGCAGCCCTCGGCGTCCGCCGGTGCATTGGTCGGCGCGAGCAACTGCTCGCTCAGGCGACCGGCTTCTTCCAGCACGGCGTCGAGCAGGTCGCGGCCATGCGCCTCGCCGCCCTGCAGCGAGGTGAGTACCGGCTCGGCGTCCAGCACATCGAACAGGGCGAAGCGCAGGTCGTCGAGGGGGGCCTTGTAAGCGGTCATGGGAACTCCTGATGCAGGCGGTTTAACGGAAGGTGTGTGCGATGCCCGGCACGGCCGAAATCCAGTCCTTGCCGCTGAAGTCGAAGGCGCGCGCCTTGCTCTCCTGCTCGGGCTTGGCGGTCGCGGTGCCGCTGATCGAATAGGCCAGCGACGCGGCGCTGCCCTTGTCGGCGATGGCCTCCAGTGCGCGGCTCATCGCGGCGGTGGGCCATACCTTGAGCTGCACCACGTCGCCGGCAAGTTGCGGGATGGCCAGCTCGAACGTGTCGTGCAGCCGCACCGGCGCCAGCGCGGCGACCTGCAACTGGCCGTCCAGCGACTGGAAGTCCATCCCGGCGTAGCTGTTGTTCTGGATGCGCACGCTCAGCTGCCACTGCCCGTTGGACAGCACCTGCAACTGCTGGATGCTCACCGTGGGCGGGAACACGCTTTTCTTCGCCGGGCCGCAGGCGGCCAGGCCAAACGCCAGCACGGCGAGCAGGAACGGGGCAATGACCCAGCGCAACGGACGCATCGCAGTTCTCCAAACGATCGTTTGAATCCTGACTCTAACCGCGATCGGGGTGTCCGCGCCAGTCGACCGGGCAGGCCGTCGTCGCGGCTCGCGCCGGGGATCGCGGTGGCGCCGGGTTTCGCGATGGCGCGCGAACAGGCATCATCGTCGGCTTGCCTTCCAGCCCGGATACTGCAGCATGTCACGACGTTTCGTTGCCCGCCGCTCGCCGATCCACGGCAACGGCGTATTCGCCACCGCGCCGATCGCCCGCGGCGAGGAGATCATCGAATACAAGGGCAAGCTGCTCACGCCGGACGAGGCCGATGCGCTGTACGGGGACGGTGGTGAAACCGGGCATACCTTCTTGTTCACGCTCAACGAGAAGTACGTGATCGACGCCAACCAGCGCGGCAACACCGCGCGCTGGATCAACCACAGCTGCGCGCCGAACTGCCGCGCCGTGGTCGAGGAAAGCGCCAGCGGCGACCCGCGCCGGGACAAGGTGAAGATCGAGGCGATCCGCCACATCAAGCCCGGCGATGAACTCACCTACGACTACGGCATCGTGCTTGACGTGCCGCACACCGCGCGGCTGAAGAAGCTGTGGCAGTGCCTGTGCGGCGCGCCGAAATGCACCGGCACGTTGCTCAAGCCCAAGCGGTAGCCGCGTTCCGGACAACGCTTTTATACTCGCCGCAGTTGCCGGCCGGGGGGAGCGGCAACATGGACAGTGACGGGGGAATGCGATGGAAGCCAATCCTTATGCCGCGCCCGAGGCAACGGTCGACGATGTGCGCGCGTGGGACGCGCAGGGCCTGGAGGAACGCAAGGCCAGCCGCGGCAAGCGCCTGGCGGCGACGCTGCTCGACGGGGTGATCAACCTGGTCTGGGTCCTCCCGGTGTTGTGGGGCGCCATGATGGCAGTCGGCGTCGGCAAGGGGATCAAGCCGGCCGCGCCGATGATCGGCGTGCTGCTGCTGGGTTTCGCCCTGCTGGTGGCGATCTTCGTGGTCAACTGCGTCATGCTGCATCGGAGTGGCCAGACCATCGGCAAGCGCATGCTGGACATCGCCATCGTGCGTACCGATGGCAGCCGCATGGGCCTGTTGCGTTACCTCTTCATCCGCGTGCTGCCGGTGGCGCTGCTCGGCGTGATTCCCTACATCGGCCGGCTGGCGACGCTGATCGATCCGCTGCTGATCTTCGGCAACGAGCGCCGCTGCCTGCACGACCTGATCGCCGATACCATCGTCGTCGACGTGTAGATGATCGATACCGTCCGCGAGATCGAGACCGCCGAAGGCATCTCGCTGCGCCTGCGTGCCGCCGGAGCGTTGCCGCGGGCGCAGGCGTGGGTGCTCGACCTGCTGTTGCGCGGTGTCTTCTTCTTGGTGGCGATGATCCCGCTGTCGATCTTCGGCGTGGCCGGCAACGGCCTGGCGATGCTGCTGCTGTTCGCGCTGATGTGGGCGTATGGGGTGGTCTGCGAGGTCTGGATGGACGGCCAGACGCCGGGCAAGCGCGCGCTCGGCCTGCGCGTGGTGCATGCCGACGGCACGCCGGTGACCTGGCTGCCGTCGGTGGTGCGCAACCTGCTGCGCGTGGTGGACATCCTGCCCGGCGTCTATGGCGTGGGCCTGGTCAGCACCCTGGTCGATCCGCACGCGCGGCGGCTCGGCGACATCGTGGCCGGCACCATGGTGGTGCATGCGCGCGAACTGCCGCCTGGCCAGCAGGTACCGGCGGTGTCCGCGCTGCCGCTGCCGCTGGCCTTGTCCGCCGACGAACAGGCCGCGCTGGTCGACTATGCCGAGCGCGCCGGCCAGCTCACCGTGCAGCGCCAGGAGGAACTGGCCAACCTGCTGACCCCGCTGACCGGCCTGCGCGACACCGCGGCAATCCGGCAACTGGTGGCGCACGTGAACTGGCTGCTGGGGCGCGCATGAAACAGGAACGCTTCGTGGCCTTGCACGGCAAGACCTGGGATCGCCTGCAATCCTGGCTGCATGCGCTGGACCGCCAGCCGCGACGCACGCTGCGGCAGGAGCAGGCGCTGGATTTCCCCGCCGAATACCGGCGCGTCTGCCACCACCTGGCGCTGGCCCGCGGCCGCGGCTACAGCCACGAGGTGACCGACCGGCTGCAGCAACTCGTGCAGCATGGCCACCGCGTGCTGTACCGGCCGCCGCCGCCGCGCTGGCATCGGGTGGCGATGTTTCTGCTGGCCGGTTTCCCGCGGCTGGTGCGCGCGCAGTGGCGCTGCATGGCGCTGGCGGCGGTGCTGTTCTACGTGCCGGCGCTGTGCCTGCTGGTGCTGCTGCAACTGCGCCCGGAGCTGGCGCATACGCTGTTCAGCAGCGCCCAGCTGGCGCAGTTCGAGAAGATGTACGACCCGGCCAATCCGCACATCGGCCGCAGCAGCGGCACCGATCTGCAGATGTTCGGCTTCTACGTGATGAACAACGTCGGCATCGCGTTTCGCACGTTCGCCTCGGGGCTGGTGTTCGGCGTCGGCGCGGTCTACGTGCTGGGCGCCAACGGCGTGCTGATCGGCGGCATCGCCGGCCATCTCACCGCGATCGGCTACGGCGGCCCGTTCTGGCGCTTTGTGGCGGGGCATTCGCCGTTCGAGCTCACCGCGCTGGTGATCGCCGGTGGCGCCGGCCTGCATCTGGGCCTGACCTTGCTGGCGCCGGGCCGGCAGCGCCGCGGACCGGCGCTGGTCGCGGCCGGCTGGGTCGGCGCGCAACTGGCGCTGGGCGCATTCGCGATGCTGCTGGTGGCGGCGTTCATCGAGGCGTACTGGTCCTCCATCGCCAGCCTGCCCGATCCGCTGCGCTTCGGCGTGGCCGGCGTGCTGTGGGTGCTGGTGCTGGCTTGGCTGTGGCGCGGCGGCAGGGCGGTGCGGCATGGAGCTTGAACGCATCGGCGTGGTGTTGCGGCCCAGGGTGACGCGCGAGGCGCTGGATCTCGGCGCGGCGATGTTGCGCGCGCATGCGCGGCCGGTCTGGTCGGCGTGGTTCGCCTTCACCCTGCCGCTGTTCGTGTTGTGCAACGGGCTCGGTGTCGCGCTCGGCTGGCCGTGGCTGGGCTGGGGGCTGATGTGGTGGCTGAAGCCGCTGTTCGACCGGCTGCCGCTGTACGTGTTGTCGCGGGCGGTGTTCGATCAGGCGCCGGGCTGGCGCCAGACCCTGCGCGGCCAGGCGCGCTGGCCGTGGCGACGGACGTTGGCGGCGCTGACCTGGTTGCGCATCGACAGCAACCGCGCGCTGCGCCTGCCGCTCGATCTGCTCGAAGGCAGCACGCGGGCGCAGCGTTCGGCACGCTGGAAAGTGCTGCGTCGGCGCCTGGTGGGGGAAACCAGCCTGCTCACCTATTTCTGCCTGCTGTTCGAGCTGGTGCTGTTCCTCAGCGTGTGGTTGTTTGCGCTGCTGCTGATCCCGCACGAATGGCGGCCGCAATCGCTGATCGAGCTGGTGCGCGGCGACACGCAGGTGATCCCCACCGCGTGGGTGCTGGCCGGCGCCGGCGTGGCCTATCTGGCGATGAGCGTGATCGAACCGCTCTACGTCGCCTGCGGCTTTGCGCTGTATCTCAACCGGCGCACGCAACTGGAGGCGTGGGACATCGACCTGGCCTTCCGGCGCCTGCGCGCGCGACTGCAGGGCACCGCGCTGCTGGCGGTTGCGTTGCTGTGCTTCGGCGCATGGACACCTCCCGCGCAGGCGCAGGCGACGGCCGAGGTGCACGCCGCGGCGGTCGACAAGCCCGCCAGCGTGTCGCTGGACGCGTTGTTCGGCGCGCGCGCGGAGGCACCCGAGCCGGGCTTGGCGCAAGCGGCCGCGCGGGCTTATCGCGACCCGCGCTTCGGCGGCGAACACACGGTGCGGCGCTGGCAGCTCAAGTACAAGCCGGAACCGGCCGCGACGTCGATCAATCCGCTGTTCCCCTGGCTCGGACACTTGCTGGGCGGGTTCTTCCAGCTGCTGTTGTGGCTGCTGCTGATCGGCGTGCTGGGCGGCCTGATCTGGCTGGGCTGGCGCTGGCGCGGGCGCTGGCTGCTGCGGGATGAGGAGGTCGCGCCGGCGCTGTCGCCGCCGATATCGTCGATCGTCGACGCGCCAGCCGCGTTGCCCGCCGACCTGGCCGGCGCGGCACGCGCGCTGTGGCAGGCACAGCGCCGGCGCGAGGCACTGGCGCTGCTCTATCGCGGCTGCGTCGAGCAGACCGCGCGCGAGCTGCGGCAGCCGCCCGCAGCGGATGCGACCGAGGCGCACTGGCTGCGCCAGGCGCGCGCCATCGACGATCCGCAGCGCAGCCGCCGCGTGATCGAGATCGTGCGCACCTGGCAGTTCGCTGCCTACGCCGGGCGCTATCCCGACGACGCCACCGTCGAGCAACTGCTCGCGGGCTGGCCGGCGCAGCCCGGGGCGTCGACATGAACCGCAAGACGCTGCTGATCGCCGCCCTGGTCGCGGCCGCGCTGGCGCTGCTGGTCGCCGGGTTCTTCGCCACCTTCGAGCGCAAGGACGTCACCGAGACGATCCCGCCGCACGGCGCGGCGCGCAGCAACCGCTTCCTCGCGCTGGAACTGATGCTGCATGAGCTGCAGCTGCCGGCGCAGTCGCTGACCACATTGAGTGCGGCGCGATTGCCGTTGCGCCATGGCGACACCGTGCTGCTGGGCGAAAATGCCGGCCGCGTCGATGCCGCCGATGCGGCACGGCTGGTGGCATGGGTGCGCGGCGGCGGCCACCTGCTGCTGTCGCCGGGAGCGGCCAGCGTGGCGCACACGCCGCTGTTCGATGCGCTCGGCGTGCTCGATTCGCGCGCCGCCTCGTTCGAGTGCGCGGCCCTGCACGGCGCGACGGCGAGCAAGCGCGACGACGTCGCCCTGTGCGGTTCGCGCTTCCGGCTGCAGCCCGGCGCGGTGGCGAAACTCGATGCCGCGATCGGCACGCCGCACGACGGCTATCTGTACGCGCGCATGCCGCTGGGGCAGGGCACGGTCAGCGTTCTGGCCAATTTTGCCCCGCTGGCGCACACCGCGCTGAAGCAGGCCGCGGCGCAGGAGTTTGCCTGGAACCTGCTGCAGCCCAATCGCGGCCGCGGCACGATCTACCTGGTCTACGCGCTGGACGGTCCGCCCTTCCTCCAATTCCTGGCGATCAGGGGCTGGCCCGCGCTGCTCGCGCTGGCGTTGCTGCTGGCCGCGTGGATGGCGATGCGCAGCGCACGGCTCGGGCCATTGCTGCCGGCTCCGCCCGCGCACCGCCGCGCCCTGCTTGAACACGTGCAGGCCGCCGGCGAGTTCATCTATCGCCGCGACGGCGGTCGCAGCCTGCACGCGCTGGCCTGCCAGGCCGTGCTGGCGCGCCTGCGTCGCCGCGATCCGGCCTGCGCGATGCTGCACGGCGAGGCGCTGTACGCGCGCCTGGCCGAGCGCAGCGCGCTGGACGCCGCGCGCGTCGCGCAGGCCTTCCAGTCACCGGCGAACGCGCAGGCGTTTCGCGTTTCCATCCTCACCCTGGCCCGACTCAGGAATCGTCCATGACCCTCGACACGCTCGCCGCGCCGGCCTTGCCGCCGCCTTCCACCGCCGAACTCGGCGACCACGTGCGCGCGTTGCGCGAGCAGGTCGGGCGCGCCTTCATCGGCCAGGCCGAGGTGTTCGACCAGGTGTTGCTGGCGCTGCTGGCGACCGGCCACGTGCTGATCGAGGGCGTGCCCGGGCTGGGCAAGACGCTGCTGGTGCGCGCGCTGGCCGCGTCGGTCGGCTGCACCTTCGGCCGCGTGCAGTTCACTCCCGACCTGATGCCGGCCGACGTCACCGGCCACGCGATCTACGACCCCAAGACCGAACGTTTCCAGATCCGCCGCGGCCCGGTATTCGCCAACCTGCTGCTGGCCGACGAGATCAACCGCGCGCCGGCCAAGACCCAGGCCGCGTTGCTCGAATCGATGCAGGAGGGGCAGGTGACCATCGAGGGTCGTCGCTTCGCGCTGCCGGCACCGTTCATGGTGGTGGCCACGCAGAACCCGATCGAGCAGGAGGGCACCTACCCGCTGCCCGAGGCGCAGCTGGACCGCTTCCTGATCAAGGTGGTGATCGGCTATCCGGGGCTGGAGGACGAGCGGCGCATGGTCGCGCGCGTGATCGACGGCAAGGTTGCCGCCGACCTCGACGTGTCGCAGGTGCAGCCGGTGCTGAGCCAGGCGCAGTTGCTGGCGGTGCAGCGGGCGGTGGCGTCGATCCGCATGGATGCCGCGGTCACCGACTACGCGGTGCGCATTGCGCGCACCACGCGCGAATGGCCGGGCGTGATCGGCGGCGCCGGTCCGCGCGGCGGCCTGGCGCTGGCGCGGCTGGCGCGCGCGCAGGCAGCGGTCGACGGCCGCGATTTCGTCACCCCGGACGACGTGCGCGCAGTGGCGTTGCCGGCCTTGCGCCATCGCCTGCTGCTGGCGCCGGAGGCGCTGCTCGAACGCCAGCGCCCCGACGACGTGCTCAAGGCGCTGCTGCACAAGGTGCCGGCACCGCGACAGTGATGAGGCCTGCGCCCGCGCTGCTGTGGCTGCTGCTCGGCTGGACCGTGCTCGGCGTGCTGGCCAGCCTCGGCTGGCTGCCGCTGGCGGCGTGGCTGGCTGCCGGCGGTGCGCTTGCGTTGCTGGCGCTCGTCGATGGTTGGCGCCTGCGCCGGATGCCGTCGCCCGAGGTGTCGCGCGAGCTGGCGCCGGTGCTGCCGCTGGGGCCGGAGGCGCGGATCGGCCTGCGCGTGCGCGGCACCACGCGGCGCGCGCAGAAGTTGCGCCTGCACGACCTGCATCCGGGCGGCTGGGCGGTGCGCGGCATGCCGCGCACGCTGCTGCTGCCGGCGGGCGGCGACGTGCGACTCGAGTACGCGGTCACGCCCGACGCACGCGGCCAGTTCGCCTTCGACGGCTGCCACGTGCAATTGCATTCGCCGTGGCGTTGCTGGTCGGTGCGCCGCGTGCTCGGCGCCGCGTCGACGGTGCGTGTGTATCCGAACTTCGCCGCGCTGGTCGAGCTGGCGGGCTTGAGCGTGGAACTTGCCTCGCGCAGCGTCGGCGCGCGGCTGCAACGGCGTCGCGGCGAAGGCACCGAGTTCCAGGAGCTGCGCGACTACCGCGTCGGCGACAGCCTGCGCAAGATCGACTGGAAGGCCACCGCGCGCAGCAGCCGGCTGATCTCGCGCGAGTACCGCGACGAGCGCAACCAACAGGTGGTGCTGATGCTCGACTGCGGTCGCCGCCTGCTGGCGCAGGATGATCGCCGGGTGCATTTCGACCACGTGCTGAACGCCTCGCTGGCACTGGCCAGCATCGCGCTGCGCCAGGGCGATGCGGTCGGCCTGCTGGCCTGCACCGGCCAGCAGCAACGCTGGTTGCCGCCGCAACAGGGCAGCGGCGGCATGGACATGCTGCTCGGCGCCGGCTACGACCTGCACGCGATGCCGCTGGCCACCGACTACCTCGCCGCTGCCAGCGCCCTGCAGGCGCACCAGCAACGTCGCGCGCTGGTGGTGCTGATCACCAACGTGCGCGACGAGGACGACGCCGAACTGCGCGCCGCGGTGAGCATGCTGTCCCGGCGTCACCTGGTGATGCTGGTCAGCCTGCGCGAACTGGCCCTCGACTACGCCGCCGCCGACCCCGGCGACGAACTGGAAGGCAGCATCCGCAGCGCCGCCGCCATGAACTACCTGGCCGATCGCGAACGCACCCACGAAGCGCTGCGTCGCGAAGGCATCAACACGCTGGACGTGAGCTGCGGCGAACTGTCCGGTGCGCTGATCGAGCGCTACCTGGCGATCAAGCGGGGGAATCGGCTGTAGGGGAAATCCCGGCGCGTTGCGCTTGTCGCCGGGCAAACGTCGTTCAAAACCGATCAGGGGGAAATCATGGAAAATCCGTACCAGAGTCCCGGTGCCGTGCTGGAGGTTCGCGAAAAGCGCAGCGCGTCGCTGGACGATGTCGCTTCCGGCCAGAAGCTGGTGATCTACGCCATCCTGCTGTACTTCCTCGCCGCCGCGCTGCGCGCCGCGGTCGGCCCGATCGCCTTGCTCGCCCTGCTGGTCTGCCTGGGGATGTCCTGGACCGGCATCTACAAGATCGCCCGCGGCCTGGACTACCCCGTCTGGGGGCGCATCGTGCTGCTGGTGCTGATGCTCGTCCCGCTGGTCGGCCTGCTCGTGCTGGTCATGCTGAGTTCCCGGGCCACCTCGCGGCTGCGCCAGGCCGGTTACGCGGTGGGGCTGCTCGGGGCCAGGGATTACTAGGCTGCCGGTTGGCGCGGAACCTCACGGGTTCGGCGTCACGCGTGCCAAGACGGCATGGTTCGACCTGGGCTGCCCTCCAGGCGCGCGCTGAAAGGCGCGCGCCATCGGGCAGTGACAGTCATACCGGAGCGGCTTCGGGCGACCCACTCAGTGGGAGTGATCGCTTGCACCCGGTGCGGTGGACGGCGGCGGGTCCGCCTTGATCATCTTGCCGACGGTCACCGTGCCGAACCATTGCGCGTCCCGCGCGGCAAAATAACGGTTTGGGTCCAGCAGCGACGGGTTGTACCTGCCGCATCCTTCGCGGGGAATCTCCACGCCGCCGAGGACGAGACGGTTGCCGCCGCAGCGGGTCGGATTGTCGGCGTTCAACCCCATGACCTTGACGCCGGAGTCGTGGCCCAGGTGCGATCCCGTCAGCGAGTTCCTGGCCGAGATCAGGGCCAGCTTCATCCTCGGCTTGGCCACGGCGTCGCCGAACTCGGCCATCAACGCGGCCAGCATCGTGTTCGCCTGCGTGCGTTGTGCGGGTGCCAGCGCGGCGCAGATCCGGTCGCGCGCGTTGACGTAGGAAGGGTAGCCACGCTCGGCGGCCAGCGTGATCCAGGCGCAGGCACTGGCCCGGTCCTTCCTCACGCCCCGGCCGTTGAGATACATCATCGCGATGCTGAGCTGGGACATCTTGTCGGCGTAGCGCGAACCGATCCGGAAGTACTTCATGGCGCCCTGGTAATCGCCCTCGAACAGGCGCCGCATGCCGGCAAACTGGCCGAAGAGATCCGGGTGTCCCTGGGTGGAGGCGTCGTCCATGGCGCGCAGGGTGCGCTCGATGTCAGGCGTCTGCCGTGGCGGTGGCGTCGGTGGCGGCGCGTCCGCGGGCGCGACATGGGTCGAAGCCGGCCGTGCGTTGGAGCCGTCGGCCGACTGACCCGCCAGGCAAAGGGTGGAGACGCATGCCAGCAGCAGGCATGTCGGAACGAGCAACAGTGGCTTCATCAGCAATTCCCTTGGCTGGTGGTGAACTGGATAGTGCTCCGGCATCGTAGCGTGGCGCGCCGGCAAGAGGCCACCCGATGCACTTCAATCCTCCTCCGCGCGCGGCTTCCAAGCCTCTCCCAACTGCTTCTGCACGGTGGCGGGGGCGGCTTCGTAGTGGCTCAGGTCGAGGCTGTAGCGGCCACGGCCGCCGGTCATGGATTTCAGTTCGGTGGGGTAATCGATCAGTTCGGCCAGCGGGGCCTGCGCCTTGATCACCAGCTCGCCGCCACGCTGCGCATCGGTGCCCAGGATGCGCGCGCGCTTGCCGGCGAGGCTGCCGGTGACGTCGCCGACGTGGCGCTCGGGGATCGCCACCTCGACGTTGACGATCGGCTCCAGCAGCACGGGATGCGCCTTGGCCACGGCGTCGAGGAAGGCCTTCTTGCCGGCGCTGATGAAGGCCACCTCCTTGGAGTCGACCGAGTGGTACTTGCCGTCGTAGACGGTCACGCGCAGGTCCTGCAGCGGGTAGCCGGCCACCACGCCGCGCTCCATCGCCTGGCGCACGCCTTTCTCGATCGCCGGCAGGAACTGGCCGGGGATCACGCCGCCCTTGATCGCGTCGACGAATTCGAAGCCGGCGCCGCGATCGAGCGGCTCGATGCGCAGGAACACCTCGCCGAACTGGCCGGCGCCGCCGGTCTGCTTCTTGTGCCGGTGGTGGCCTTCGGCGAGGGCGGCGATGGTTTCGCGATACGCGATGCGCGGCGGGCGCGTCTCCACTTCCACGCCGTAGCGTTCGCGCATGCGCTCGAGCATCACCTTCAGGTGCAGCTCGGAGAGCCCGCGCACCACGGTCTCGTTGAGTTCCTTGTGGTGCTCGACGCGAAAGCAGGGATCTTCCTCGGCCAGGCGCGCCAGCGCGTTGGAGAGCTTCTGCTCCTGGCCCTTGTGCCGCGGCTCCAGCGCCAGGCCGACCATCGGCGTGGGAAACCGCGGTGGCGCCAGCGCGATGCGATCGTCGTCGTGCGAATCGTGCAGCACCGCGTCGTAGTGGATTTCCTCGACCTTGGCCACCGCGGCGATGTCGCCGGGGATCGCCGCCTCGATCTCCACGTGGTTCTTGCCCTGCAGGCGGAACAGGTGGCCGACCTTGAACGGCTTGCGGCCGTCGTCGACCAGCAACTGGCTGTCGCGCCGCACGGTGCCCTGCCACACGCGGAACACGCCCAGCTTGCCCACGAACGGGTCGTTGATGATCTTGAACACGTCGGCGATCACCGGCGCCCGCGCATCGCCGGTCACGCGCAGCGGCATGCCGTCGCCGCGCACGAACGGTGGCGGGTTGCCCTCGGCCGGATTCGGCAGCAGTCGCGCGGCGACGTCGAGCAGTTCCTTCACCCCGGCACCGGTGCGCGCGCTGGTGAAGCAGATCGGCACCAGGTGGCCTTCGCGCAGGCATTGCTCGAAGGCGTCGTGCAATTGCTGCGCGCCCAGCGCCTGCTCGCCCTCGTCCAGGTAGCGGCCCATCAGTGCCTCGTTGACCTCCACCACCTGGTCGATGATCTGCTGGTGCGCCGCGGCCAGCGAGGAGAAATCGGTGGCGCCGTCGTCGTGGAAGAAGCAATCCAGCACGCGGTTGCCGCGTTGCGCCGGCAGGTTGACCGGCAGGCACTGGCTGCCGAATTCCTCGCGCAGCGCGTCGACCAGGGCGGCGAGGTCGGCGCCGTCGAAGTCGATCTTGTTGATCACCAGCATGCGCGCCAGGCCGCGCTCGTGGGCGTGCATCATCATGCGGCGCGTGCCGTGCTCGATGCCGTTGATCGCGTTGACCACGATCGCCACGCTCTCCACCGCAGCCAGCGCGGACAGCGTGCCGCCGCGGAAATCGGCGTAGCCGGCGGTGTCGATCAGGTTGATGCGGCAGTCGCCGTGCTCGACCTGGGCGATGCTGCTGTCGATGGAATGGGCGCGCGATTGTTCCTGCGCGTCGGTATCCGACACGGTATTGCCGCGCTCGACGGTGCCGATGGACTGGATCGCCCCGCCGGCATGCAGCAAGGCCTCGAACAGCGTGGTCTTGCCGGCGCCGGCGTGACCGGCGAGCGCGATGTTGCGGATATGTTCCGTGACGAGTTCGGACACGATGCGACCCTCCTCATGCGGGGGCGCAGCCTCGTGGCATGAACGGCACCGCCCGAGGCCGCGCGGGGCGGCTGGAAAAGCGGGCCGTCATGGTCGTCCTGCGCGATGCGGCGGCGAGGGCGGTCATGGCGGGGGATCGGCGCGGGGCGTCGATCGGCCTAGCCTTGTGCCATGCGCAAGTGGGGTCAAGCTGCACTGCGGGGAACCGCGCGGCGCCGGCGGCTGTCTGTCCCAGGTGTCGCGCGCCCCGGCGACGCGATCGTCACGCCGGTCTAGCGGGGTTCAATCGCCTTCGGCCATGCTGCGACCGCCCACCGATTTCCACGAGGCACCGCCATCGCCGTTGCGCCGCAGCCCCAGCCAGCCACGCCCGAGCCGCCCGAACCCGAGCGGCGCGAGCTCGTGCCCGCGGCTGGCGACTGGCGTGCGCGGGCCACGCGGCAACGGCATCGCTGGCACGAGCCGCCGGTCGAGCGGGCCACGCATCGCTGGACGCTCGCCGCGGTACTGCTGTTGCATGCGTTGTTCGCGCTGGTGGCGTGGTACGGCACGCGCCCGCCGGTACCGCACGAGGAGGCGCCACCCGAGCAGTTCCTGCAGATCCGCCTGATCGAGGACACGCCGGCAAGCCACGCGCCGCCGCCGCTGGCCTTGCCGCCCGCGCCGCCCGCCGCACCGCCGCCGACGCGGGCACGGCCGGAGCCGCCGGCCAAGGGCGCCATGGTGGTGCAGGCCCCGCCGCTGCGGTTGTACGACGAGCATGGCCAGCCACTGCTGCCGCCGGCGCCTGTTTCCAGTGCGCCCGTGCCCGGCTACGTGCAACGCATGCCGCAGGGCGATACGCAGGTCATGCGTCACGACAGCCCGGTCAAGTACAAGCCCACCCGTTTCGCGGACGACTGGGACAAGGGCGGCAGCTCCGTCGACAGCGCGCTGCAGAAGCTGGTGGACAAGACCACGAAGAAAACGACGATCCACCTGCCCGGCGGCATCCGCATCCACTGCGCCGTGTCGCTGGCGATGCTCGCCGGTGGTTGCGGTGGCGACCCGCCGCCGCCACCGTCGGCGAAAAGTGGCGACATGCGCCTCAACATGGCGCCGGCCAGCACGCCCGACGGTCGCACGCACGGTTTCACCCCGCCCGGCGTGGAGGCCTGCATCGCGATGTATCGCGCCGGCAAGCCGCTGGCGCAAGGCTGCCCGGTGGATACGCCCGACCGCGCAGTGGACGAGGAGTTGCGCGAGCGCAAGGCCGCGCGCGGCGCCGGCCGCTGATGGCCCCCGCTACACTGGCCGCATGCCCGCGCCGTCCCCGGATTCCGTCCCACCCCGTCGTGCCGCCAACCCCGCGCGAGTCTTGCTGGACTCGCCGCTGGCGGCGGCCACGCGCGGCCGCGTCTATCATCTGCGTCGGCACGCGCCGCCGCCGTCGCGGGGTCGTCGCGCGCTGGCCTTCCTCGGCACCTTGCTGGTGCATCTGCTGTGCCTGTTCGCGTTCGTGCTCGGCCCGGCCTACGAACCCACCGTGCTGCCGGACCATTCGCGCGAACCGCTGCTGCAGGTGCGCCTGATCGAGCCACCCGAACCGCCGCCACCGCCGCCGGTGCATGGCACGCCACCGAAGCAGCGCGGGCCGCGCCAGCAGGGTCGGCAGCATCCCGCACCGCGCGTCGAACCGAGCGCCAATGCCGTCGCGCTGACGGCCGCCGCCACCCCCGCGAAGCCGGCGAAAGCCGCGCCGGTCGCCGCGCCGCAGCCGCCAGTGAGCCTGCCGGCGCCGGCGCCGACGCCGCTGCCGCTACCCAAACCGGCGGCACCGGCGGTGCCGGCGCCTCCCTTGGCGCTGACCCTGCCGGCGCCGGTGGCTCCCGCGCTGCCGGCGCCCCAGCCCGAGCCGCAACGTCCGCCGCAGGCCGAAGGCAATCGCCCGATCCTGCCGCCGACCGCGCTGGCCTTGCCGCAGGCGAGCGTGCCTGCGGTCGCCGCACCGCCGGCGATCACGCTGCAAGTCGCGGCGCCGACCACGCTGGCCCCGCTCAGCGAAGCGCCGGAACCCGCGCCAGCGCCACCGCAACTGCCGCGTCCGCAGCCGCAAACGCTGGTGCCCCTCACGCCGATCGCGCCGCCCGCCCCGCGCCTGGTGCCGCAGCTGACCCAAACCGCGCAACTGGCCGAAGCCGTGCCGGCCGAGGTTGTCGCGCCCCCGCGCGCGCTGGCACCGACCCAGGTGGACCTGCAGCGCTCCGCACCGGCGCCGGCGATGACGCCAGCGACCCTGCGCCCGGTGTTGCAGGCACCGACCGCCGTGGCCGCGATCACGCCTGCGCCCGCCGCCTCCGCACTGCCGCTGCCGGCCACCGCCGAGGTCAGCCGCGCGCCGGAGGCCTCGCCGCAAGGCAGCGACACCGCCACGGTCGGCGAGCCGGCCGGCGCCACCAGCGTCGCGCCGCCTTCGGCACCTGCGCCGGCGGTTCGTGCCGCCGCCAGTACCGGCAGCCAGCACGCGCCCTCGCTGGCTGCGGGCAAGCTCGGCGGCAATCGACCCGGCGCAGCGCAAGGCGGGGAGCACGGCGTGGTGGGCGACTACGTGCAGCTGAAGCCGAGCGGCGATACCGAAATCATGCGTCACCGCACGCCTGACGTCGGCTACCGGCCCACCCGCTTCGAGCAGGACTGGACGCCCGAGGACGAAAGCTCGGTCGACACCGCGCTGCGCCGCGCGGTGGAAAAGACCACGGTCAAGCACACCTTCCACCTGCCGCGTGGCGTGCGGGTGGAGTGCGCGGTGAAACCACTGCTGCCGATCGCGCTGTTCGGCTGCCGCAACCCCGACCCGCCGCCGGCACCGGTCGCCGCCAGCGCGTATGCGCCATTGCACCTGGCGCCTGCCGCCCCGCTGGCGCCGCCCGCGGCCGCCAGCACGCCGACGCCGGCGACCTCCACGCCGATGGTGAAGTTCGACAACGCCGCCGAATGCGCTGCCGCCCGCGTCGCCGGCGGCCCGTTGCCGCCGGGTTGCGCGTCGGAATTGCCGCCCGCCACGCCAGTGCGATTGCCGGCCCCGGCTTCCAGTTCGTGGGTGCCGGCGAGCGATCAGTTTCATTAGGCCGGGATTCGGCAGCGGCAACGGCGGGGTAGGGCGGGCACTGCCCGCCGCCTTCCGTGAAACGAAACAAGAGCCGGCGGGCGGTGCCCGCCCTACCAGTGAGCACGGGTTACTCCCCGCGCGGTTCGCGCAGCGTGTCCATCGTCAGGGTCGCCAGTTGCCGCAGGCGGGCGCCGCCGGCATCGGCGAGCAGGGTCTTCAGCCGCGCGTCGGCATCGTCCTGGTCCAGCGTCTGCCGCTCGGCCAGCGAGGCGGCCAGGGCGCGGCCCATCGAGTCGAAGATCAGCGCGTAGGCGAACGCGTGCAGCACGCCGCCGCCCAGCGTGCCCAGGCCGGGGAACGCCTTCAGTGCATTGCCGGCAACCGCCAGCACGATCGAGCTGCCGGTGCGCAGGGTCAGCCTGGCCTGGCGCACGAAATCCTCGATCTGCACGTCGCTGAGCCCGACGCCGTACAGCTCGGCCAGCGCCCGCGTGAGCCCGGTGGCGAGCACGCCCTGGATCACCAGGTCGCTGCCTGGCGCCACCGCCGCCATCGCACCGACGATCGCGCGGCGGGCGTACTGGCGCACGATGCGCTCGGCGGTTTCGGCGCGGGTCTGCGCCTCCAGCGTGCCGGTGCGCTGGTGCAGGCCGGCGAGCACGGCCTGCTCGCGACGCGGCTCCAGTCCCTCGGCACCGGGAGCGATGAGGCGGGTGAGTGCGCGCAGCAGCGGTTCGATCGCCGGCTTGCGCTGGCGTTCGACCGATTCGGTGCTGCCGTCGGCGAGCCGGCGCTGGTATCGCTCGCTGCCGCCGGCGCTGATCGCCACCACCGCGTTGGCGATGCCGCGCGATTGCGCGCGCAGCTTGTCCAGCAGCTGCGCCAGCTCCGGCTCGCCCCACTGGTCGGCCTTGTTCAACACCAGCAGCAGCGGCTTGCCGAAATCGGCGAGCCAGCGCAGTTCGTCGACCTGGCTGCGGGTGAGGTCGCCGGCACACAGGTAGATCACCGCGTGGGCGCGCAGGGCTTCTTCGCGTGCCTCGCGTTCGCGCGCTTCGCCGCCACTCTCGCGGCTGCCGGGTACGTCGGCGAGTACCAGGTTGCGGCCGTCGGGCAAGGTGCTGTCGTAGTGACCGACCGCGCGCGTAGTGCCGCCGCGCGCCTCGCTGGCCAGTGTGGCCTGCGGCGCCAGCGCACGGATCAGGCTGGACTTGCCGGTGGAGATCTCGCCGAACAGCGCGACGTACAGGCGCGCGCCGAGCCGGCGCTGGTCGAGTTCGCCCAGCTCGGTGGCGAGCGCGCCGGTGTCGGCGCCGTGTTCGCGCAACTTGTCGATGCGCTGCTCCAGGCTGGCGCGGTCGGGCACCGGCAATGGCCGGCGCCGGCGGCGCGGGCGCAGCAGCCACCACAACACGGCGAGGCCGGCCGCGGCGAAGATCGCCAGCACCAGGCCCAGCGTCCATTGCAACGGCGCCGGCAAGGCGAGGAAGCGCTGGGCCAGCGCGAGGAAACGTTCCGCCGCGGCAAACAGCAGCCACAGCAGCGCGGCAATGGCCAGGGCGGCGGACAGCAGGCGCAGGCGTCGGGACATCCGGCGATTGTAGGGGTTCGCGCGCCGCACACGCCCATGGCCGATGGCCCTTTCGCCGCGCCACGGCATGCGCGGTACGATCCCCGGGCTGCCTTGCCCCAGGCATGCGGCAAGCCCCTTCCCCGAGGACGATGCGACATGACCAAGGCCGACACCATCTCCCGCTTCAAGGCGAAAGTGCTGCGCCCGGCGATACCCGACGATGCCGCGTGGGCCTTCGTGCTGTTGCCGCGGCCGGCGAGCGAGAAGCTGCCGCGCCGCGGGCGCACCACGGTCGACGCCAGCATCAACGGCCATCGTTTCCAGGCCACGCTGGAGCCGGATGGCCAGTTGAGCCACTGGCTGAAGCTGGACAGCCGCCTGCTCAAGACCGTCCGTGCGCAAGCGGGCGACACCGTGGCGCTGGAGATCGCGCCGGTGAAGCATGAGCCGGAACCCGCGCTGCCGGCCGACCTGCGCCAGGCGCTGGACGATGCACCCGCCGCCCGCGCCGGCTGGGACGCCACCACCACGATCGCGCGCGTGGACTGGATCCACTGGATCGTCTCGGCCAGGCAGGCGAAGACCCGCACGCAGCGCATCGCCGCCGCCTGCGACATGCTGGCCGCCGGCAAGCGGCGCGTGTGCTGTTTCGATCCGTCGGGTTTCTACAGCAAGGCGTTGGCGGCGCCCGACGCGGCGGAATAACGCACGAGGCGTGAAAACGCATCGCTGCGGGCCGGTGCGACGCTCGCCGACATGGGCCCGATTTGGCATGATGGGGCGGGTCGGGGGAATCTGCGCATGCTTGCATCGCTCATGTTGGGTGCGGTTCTGGCGATGGCCACGCCGGGGTCCGCGGCCGCCGGCGGCGCCAGCACGACGATGCCGGCCGGCGGCGCGAGCATGCCGGCGACGCCGCAGTTCCGTCGTTATGGCGTGGCCGACGGCGTGCCCAGTGGTTCGATCTACGCGGTGGCGCAGGATCATCGCGGCATGATGTGGTTCGGTGCCGATGGCGGCCTGGTGCGTTTCGATGGCGTCACGTTCAAGGTGTTCCGGCATGCCAGCGGCGACCCGCTGTCGCTGCCGAGCAACCAGATCTACACCCTGTTCGTGGACAAGGCGGACCGCATCTGGGCCGGCGGCGTCTCGGCGGGACTGACCGTCTACGACCAGGACAGCGGGCGCTTTCACCACTGGACGCACGCAGCGGACGATCCGCACAGCCTCAGCAACGACGAGGTGTGGAGCATCGCGCAGACCCCCGACGGCCAGATCTGGGTGGGCACCCAGGGCGGCCTCGACCGCATGCGCCGCGACGAGAGCGGCTTCGAACCCGTGCGGCTCGATGCCGACAGCGGGCAGGCGGCCCCGTTCGGCGCCATCCGTGCCTTGCTGGCCGACCACCAGGGGCGGTTGTGGATCGGCAGCGAGCGTGGCCTCTACGTGCGCTCGACCGACGGCAAGGTGCGCCGCGTGGCGGTCGACCCCGCGTTCGGCGGCGACGTCGGCGCGGTGTGGCGCATCGAGGGCGATGGCGACGAGATCCGCGTGGCGGTCAGCGGTGGCCTGCTGGTGGTCGGCGCCGACGGCGTGGCGCGGCCGCTGGCAAATCGGCAACTGGCCAACACGCGCATCCTGAGCAGCGTGCGCGACAGCCAGGGGCGGTTGTGGCTGGGCAGCCTCGACGGCGTCTGGCTCGAATCGGAACAGGGCCCGCTGCAGCACATCACCGGCGCGCCGTTGTTGCCTGGCGGCCTGCCCAGCGATCGCCTGTGGCAGATTTTCCGCGATCGCGAAGGCGGCCTGTGGTTCACCTTCGACCAGTCCAGCATCGCGTACCTGCCGCCGAGCTGGAATGGTTTCGCGCGTTTCACGCATATCCCGGACAATGCCGACAGCCTGTCCAACACCGCCGCGCTGTCGGTGCTGACCGGGCGCGACCACGAGCTGTGGGTGGGCGGCTACAACGGCTGGGTCGACAAGCTGGATACGGCGACCGGCGAGGTCAGCCACGTGCTGCGCGGCCTGCACGGCAACCTCACCTCGCTGGCGGAGGATGCGCGCGGCCGCCTGTGGATCACCGGGCCCGGACGCATCTACCGCTACGACCACGGCAAGCTGCTGACGCTGGGCGCCGAGCAGACGCACATGAAACGGCCGCTCGCGCTGGTCGCCGGCATGGACGGCCATATCTACGGGGCGTCGTGGGGCGAGGGCGTGTTCGCGATCGACCCCGACACGCTGGTGTCGACGCCGCTGCTGCCGGCCGATGCGCCCGACGGCGCGCGCTTCTTCGACCAGTTGCGGGCGCACGACGGGGCGGTCTGGTACGCCAGCATGGCCGGGCTGATGCGCAGCGAAGGGCCCGGACAGCCGCTGGCGTTCGTGCCGGGCGTGTCGCGGCGGGAGATCTACAGTTTCGCGTTCGATGACGACGGTTTCTGGATCGCCACCGAAACCGCGCTGGAGCATTACCGCCTGGCGGACGGGCGTGCCACGCGCGACGACAGCGTCGACATCAGCCGGATGGGGCTGATCGCGGACCTGCGCACCATGCTGGTCGACCGGCAAGGGCAACTGTGGTTGTTCAGCAGCCCGGGCCTGCGCCGCTTCAACCCGCTGACCCACACGTTCACCCAGTTCGGTGCGGCGCAGGGCCTGAGCAATGAAGAGTTCACCAACGGCTCGGCGGTGATCGCTGCCGACGGCACCATGCTTGCCGCCAGCAGCGGCGGCGTCACCGCGTTCCAGCCGGCCGAACTGGCGCGGCTGGAACGGCCCGGCCCGCTGCCGCTGTTGTCGCTCACCCAGGTCAGCGTGCGCCGCGACGGCAAGACCGTCGCGCTGTCGCCGGAGCAGCCGGTGCACCTGGGCTGGCGCGATCGCGACTTGCGCGTGGAGGCGCGCATGTCGTCCTACGTGGACCCGGCAGCGAACCGCTACTTCTTCCACATGGGCGGTTTCGACAGCGGCTGGGTGAGCACCGGCAACCAGGGCCAGCGCGAGTTCGTCGGGCTCGGCGCCGGCAGTTATACGCTGGAAGTGCACGGCCATGGTGCCGACGGCCAGTGGGGCAAGGCGCGGCCGCTGCTGGTCACGGTGCAGGCGCCGCCGTGGCTGCGCTGGTGGGCATGGCTGGGTTACCTGTTGCTGGTGGCAGCCGTGGTCGCGCTGGCGTTGCGCGGCTGGCGCCGGCGGCTGGCGCAGCGCCACCAGATCCAGCTGGCCGAGCAGCAGCGGCAGATGGCCGAGGCGGCCAGCGCAGCCAAGACCCAGTTCCTGGCCACCCTGAGCCACGAGATACGCACGCCGATGACCGGCGTGATGGGCATGGCCGAATTGCTGTTGAGCACGTCGCTCGATCCGCTGCAGCATGACTACACCCGGGCGATGCAACGTTCCGGCGACATGCTGCTGAAACTGCTCAACGACGCGCTCGACCTGGCCCGCATCGAGGCCGGCCGGCTGGAGCTGGAGCCGGCGCCGTTCAGCCCGCGCCAGTTGCTGGAGGACGTGACGCAACTGGAGCAGGGCCTGGCGCACGCGCGCGGCATCCGCTTCGTGCTGGAGGTGGCCGACGATCTTCCCGCGCAGGTTGTCGGCGACGCGGTGCGGATCAAGCAGGTGCTGCTGAACCTGGCCAACAACGCGCTCAAGTTCACCGAACGCGGCCACGTGACCTTGCGCGGCGAACGCACCACCGACGGTTTGCAGTTCGGCGTCAGCGACACCGGGCCGGGCATTCCCGAGGCGAGCCAGGCGCGCTTGTTCCAGCGCTTCGAGCAGGCCGACGGCCCGCAGCGTGCGGCGGGCAGCGGCCTGGGCCTGGCGATCTGTCGCGAGCTGGTGGACATGATGGGCGGCAGCATCGAGCTGGAATCGCGCGTGGGCCACGGCAGCACCTTCCGCGTGCGCCTGCCGCTGGCCGAACCGGCCGAGCCGGCGCCACTGGCGGCACCGCTCGCCGCCGGCGGCAGCCATCACCTGCTGCTGGTGGAAGACGACACCATCGTGGCGGCGGTCATCCGCGGCCTGCTCGAACGCGAAGGCCATCACGTGGTGCACGTGATCAACGGGCTGGCCGCGCTGGCCGAGCTGGCCCACGCCAGCTTCGACGCGGTGCTGCTGGACCTGGACCTGCCCGGCGTCGACGGCTTCCAGATCGCGCGGCTGATCCGCCAGCGCGAACCCGACGCCCGCCACGTGCCGATCATCGCGGTCACCGCCCGCTCCGGCGGCCGCGACGAGGCGCGCGCCCGCGAAGCGGGCATGGACGGCTTCCTGCGCAAGCCGGTCAGCGGCGAACAACTGGCTGGTGCGCTGGCCCGGGTCATCGCCTCGGCGAGCGATGCCACGGCCTGAGCCGCGGACGGGCGCCTGTGCTCGCGCTGGCAGGAAGGCTTTGGCATCATGGCCGCTACGGGACAGGCTGCCGCCATGGCGCGTCGCTCGCATGCAACGCGGTGCTGGCCGGCATGGAAGCCCGAAGGGGACGACCTGAATGTTTTCGGCAGCCTTGCTGACCCTGGCCCTCGGGCTGGCCCTGCCCGTCGCGGGCATGCCGGCCATCCCGACGGCCGCGAGTCGGGCCGATCCGCTGCCGACGCCGCAGTTTCGCCGCTACGACACCTCGGATGGCTTGCCCAGCACCAATGTCTACGCCGTGGCGCAGGATCGCAAGGGCGCGATCTGGTTCGGCACCAAGGGTGGCCTGGCGCGTTTCGACGGCGTCGGCTTCAAGGTGTTCCGGCATGCGGAGAACGACCCGGGCTCGCTGTACGCCAACGGCATTGCCACGCTGACGGTCGATCGCCGCGGACGCCTGTGGGCCGCCGGCCTCAACGCTGGCCTGAACCGCTACGACGAGGCCAGCGGCAGCTTCCGCCACTGGGGGCACGATCAGGCCGACCCGGCCAGCCTGTCCAGCGACCGGGTCTGGGCCATCGCGCAAACACCGGACGGCAGCTTGTGGATAGGTAGCGCCGGCGGGCTCGACCGCATGCACCCGGACGAGCGCGGCTTCGAGCACGTGGTCGATCCGCAGCTTGGTGCCACGCCAGCCGCGGTCGGCACCGTTGCCGCACTGTATGTGGACGGGCGCGGCCGATTGTGGATCGGCAGCAGCCACGGCGTATTCGTGCGCGAGACGGACGGCGCGATCCGCCGTGTACCGTCGGCCGAGCCGCAGCGGACCATCGACGCGTGGCGGATCGACGGCAGCGGCGACGAGGTGCGGCTTGCCGCCACCGACGGCCTGTGGATCGTCGGTGCCGACGGCGTGGCGCGCCGCTTCGGCGCCGGCGTGATTCCCGCCACCAACGTGATGAGCAGCGTGCGCGACGCCGCCGGCCGCCTGTGGGTCGGCACGCAGAAGGGCCTGTTCCTGCAGGCGCGCCCGGGCGGGCCGGTGACCGCGGTGGCCGACCAGCCGGTGCTCTACGGCAACCTGCCCGGTACCTGGGTATGGCAGCTGATGGTCGACCGCGAAGGCGGCATGTGGGCGGCGCTGTACGACGGCGGCGTGGCGTACCTGGGGCCGGGCTGGAACCGCTTCAGCCGCTTCACCCACACGCCGGACGATCCGTCCAGCCTGCGCGACGCGATCGCCACCACCATGGCGCGCGGCAAGGACGGTCGCCACGTGTGGGTGGGCCAGCGCGGCGGCCGGGTCGACCGGCTCGATCCGGTGACCGGCGCGGTCGAGCACGCGATATCGGGACTGCGCGGCGACGTGGTCGGCATGACCGAGGACGCGAGCAACCGCTTGTGGGTGGTGGTGCAGGGCGCGCTGTACCGCGACACCGACGGGCGGCTCGACCGGGTCGACCCGGCCGGCGCGATGCTGCAGCGGCCGCTGGAGGTCGAGTCCGGGCCGGATGGCCAGATGTATGCGCGCACCTTCGGCCAGGGCCTGTTCCGCATCGACCCGGAGACGCTGGCGGTCCAGCCGGTGCCGATGGACGGCTCCAGCGACAAGGTGCGCTGGGGCAGCCAGATGACGCTGCACGACGGCATCTTCTGGTACGCCAGCGACGGCGGCATGATGTGGCTGGACACGACCCGGGGCCGCTTCGTGATGGTGCCGGGCGGGCCGGCAGGGCAATCCGTCGACGCCTTCGATTTCACCGCCGACGGACTGTGGATGGCCAATGCCGACGGGCTGGTCCACTACCGCCGCGGCGGCGACGGCATCGTGGCGGACCGCCGGATCGACGCGGTGCATGGCTGGCCGTCGGTCAACGTCACCGACCTGCGCGTCGATGCGGCCGGCCGGGTCTGGGTTTTCGGCCACGACGGCCTGTGGCGGTTCGAGCCGGACACCGGCACGTTCCGTTCGTTCGGCCTGCAGGATGGCCTGACCAACGGCGAGTTCTTCCGCGGCTACGCGCGGATGCCCAGCGGCTACATCTACGCCGCCACCCTGGGCGGCGTGGTGGCGTTCAACCCGGACCGGAGCAACCGGCAGACCAGCGTGCCGCAGATGGCGCTCACCCAGGCCAGGGTGCGCCACCGCGGCGCCACCCAGGCACTGCCGATCGGCACGCAGCCGCTGCACATGGACTGGCACGACAGCCAGCTCGCGATCGAGGCGCGGGTGTTCTCCTATGTCGCGCCGGCTGCCAACCGCTACCGTTTCCGGCTGTACGGCTTCGACAGCGACTGGGTGGACACCGGCAGCCGCGGCGAGCGCGATTTCAGCGGCCTCGGCGCAGGTGACTACACGCTCGACGTGATGGCCGCGGGCGCGAATGGCCGATGGGTGCACCTGGCCACGCCGCTGCGCATCCAGGTCGAGGCGCCGCCGTGGCTGCGCTGGTGGGCGTGGGCCATCTACGTGCTGCTGGTGGCGGCGCTGGTGGCTCTGATCCTGCATGCCTGGCGCCGTCGCCTGGCGCAGCGCCACAAGATCCAGCTGGCCGAGCAGCAGCGGCAGATGGCCGAGGCGGCCAGCGCGGCGAAGACGCAGTTCCTGGCCACCCTGAGCCATGAAATACGCACGCCGATGACCGGCGTGATGGGCATGGCCGAGCTGCTGTTGAGCACGCCGCTGAACCGGCAGCAGCACGACTACACGCAGGCAATGCAACGCTCCGGCGGCATGCTGCTGAAGCTGCTCAACGACGCGCTCGACCTGGCCCGCATCGAGGCCGGCCGGCTGGAGCTGGAGCCGGCGCCGTTCAGCCCGCGCCAGTTGCTGGAGGACGTGGCGCAGCTGGAGCAGGGCCTGGCCCACGCCAAGGGCATCCGCTTCGAGCTGGCACTGGCCGACGATCTGCCGGCACAACTGCTCGGCGACGCGGTGCGGATCAAGCAGATCCTGCTGAATCTGGCCAACAATGCCTTGAAGTTCACCGAGCACGGCAGCGTCGCGCTGAGCGCGCAGCGCACCGCCGACGGTTTGCAGTTCGGCATCAGCGACACCGGGCCGGGCATTCCCGAGGCGAGCCAGGCGCGCTTGTTCCAGCGCTTCGAGCAGGCCGACGGCCCGCAGCGTGCGGCGGGCAGCGGCCTGGGCCTGGCGATCTGCCGGGAGCTGGTGGACATGATGGGCGGCAGCATCGAGCTGGAATCGCGCGTGGGCCACGGCAGCACCTTCCGCGTGCGCCTGCCGCTGGCCGAGCCGCCGGTCGAAGCGCCGACGCCGACCCGCACCGCCCGCAGCTACCGCTTGCTGCTGGTGGAGGACGACACCATCGTGGCGGTGGTGATCCGGGGCCTGCTGGAGCGCGAGGGCCACGCGGTGGTGCACGTGGTCAACGGGCTGGCCGCACTGTCCGAACTGGCGCACGTGAGTTTCGACGCGGTGCTGCTGGACCTGGACCTGCCCGGCGTCGACGGCTTCCAGATCGCACGGCTGATCCGCCAGCGCGAACGTGACGCCCGCCACGTGCCGATCATCGCGGTCACCGCCCGCTCCGGCGGCCGCGACGAGGCGCGCGCCCGCGAAGCGGGCATGGACGGCTTCCTGCGCAAGCCGGTCAGCGGCGAGCAATTGGCGGCGGCACTGGCGCGTGCACTGGCGACGCCGGCCGAAGCGCCCCCGGCCTGACGACGAGCGGGCTCCTACTGGTCGCTCTTGTGGAGTTCGAAACCGCGCCGCTGGTACTCGCGCCAGCGTTCGCGCGAGCCGTCGCGGGCATCGGGGTCGGCGGGTACCACTTCGAGCACCCGTTCGCACGGCTGGTCGGGGCAGCGGTCGCGCAGGTTGATCAGCAGCGGGCGGTCGGGAGTGTCGACGCCGGGCGGCACGATCAGTACGGCGGTGAATTCGTCGTCGTCGTCGCCGGCCAGCTGGTGCGGGATCATCGCGTCGTCGTCGAACGCCCACAGCAGTTCGTCGATTTCGTGCGCCTGCTCGTGGTCGCGCGCCAGGATCAGCGTCGGCTGCTGCGCCGCGTAGGCCTTCTTCGCCAGCTCGCACACCAGCAGCAGCGGCTGCTCGATGAAGCGTGGCTTGTTGGCGATCAGGTAGAAGTCGGCGCGCATAAGGCAGGAGTGAGTGGAGAGGAGTGAGAAACGAGAGAAAGACAAGGGCATGATGCCTCAAACCGCCACCTCTCACTCCTCACTTCTCTTCACTCACTTCTCGCTCTGGCTCAACAGCCACTGCGCCAGCAACGCCACCGGGCGGCCGGTGGCGAGGCCCTTGCGGCCGTCTTCCCAGGCGGTGCCGGCGATGTCGAGGTGGGCCCAGCGCTGGCCGTCGGTGAAGCGCGAGAGGAAACAGCCGGCGGTGATCGCGCCGGCGGTCTTGCCGCCGATGTTGGCGACGTCGGCGAAACCCGATTCCAGTTGCACCTGGTAGTCGTCCCACAGCGGCAGGCGCCAGGCGCGGTCGAGGGTTTCCTCGCCGGCGGCGAGCAGCTCGGCGGCGAGGTCGTCGTGCTTGCTCATCAGGCCGCTGGCATGCTTGCCCAGGGCGACCACGCAGGCGCCGGTGAGGGTGGCGGCGTCGACGATGGTGTGCGGCTGGTAGGTCTTCGCCGTCCAGGTCAGCGCATCGCACAGGATCAGCCGGCCTTCGGCGTCGGTATTGAGCACCTCGATGGTGAGGCCGGAGAGGCTGGTGAGCACGTCGCTGGGGCGGTAGCTGTCGCCGCCGGGCATGTTCTCCACGCTCGGCACCACGCACACGAGGTTGCGCTTCAGGCCCATCTTCACCGCGGCCACGAACGCGCCCATCACGCCGGCGGCGCCGCCCATGTCGAACTTCATGTCCTCCATGCCGGGGCCGGGCTTGAGGCTGAGGCCGCCGGAGTCGAAGGTGACGCCCTTGCCGACCAGGGCATACGGCTTGTCGTCCGGATCGCCGCCCTTGTATTCCAGCGCTATCAGCCGCGGCTTGTTGGCCGAGCCGCGCGCCACGGCGAGCAGCGAGCCGAAACCCAGCTCGGCCATCTGCGCTTCGTCCAGCACCTGGCAGTTGACCTTGTCGTGCAGGTCGGCGAAGGCCTGGGCCTGGGCAGCGATGTAGGCGGGGTTGCAGATGTTCGGCGGCAGGTTGGCCAGCTCGCGTGCGAAGCGCACGCCTTCGGCAATGGCGGTGGCCTGCTCCAGCGCGGCGTGTGCCTCGTCGCCCGCGGCGAAGGCGAGCGTGGCCAGTTCCGCCGGCTTGGCCTTGTCGCGCGGCTTGAAGGTGGCGGTGTAGCGGTAGGCGGCGAAATCGCTGGCCAGCGCCGCCACGCGCACGCGCCAGGCGGCGTCGCGGCCGGGCACGTCCACGTCGGTGAGATAGGACACCGCCGCGTTCAACGGCAACCGGCCGAGCGCACGCGCGGCTTCGATGTGGATCTTCTGGAAGCGCGCGCCGTCGAACGATTTCTGCGCACCCAGGCCGACCACCATCACGCGTTTGGCGGCGATGCCGGGCGGGGCGAACAGCACGCTGGTGCTGCCGGCCTTGCCGCTGATGTCGCCGCTTTCGAGTTGCTGGCGGATCAACCCGCCGGTGGCGCGATCCACCGCTTCGGCGGCGTTGCCCAGCACCGCCTGCTCGTACACGCCGACCACGATGCACGGGCTGTCGACGGCAGTGGCGGCAGTGTTGGTCAGGCTGAACTGGAGAGTCATCGGATGCGTTCCCGTGTGGGCCCGGTCGTGGCCGGACAGGCTAGACTTGCGGTTCGCCGCCCCTGGGAGCGTGGGCGGCAGAAATCTTCCGGGCTGCAAAAGCGGCTGCGCGGTCCGTATTTCCGCCGATTCTTGACCCATGGAACCACCATGGGCCGGCGAACCGTCGAAAACCCGTCCTCGCGCATCCACATTTTTCGCCTCGGAAGTTTCTGCCGCCCACGCTCCCGGGGTGTCACCGCACAAGCCATCAAGTTTATCGCATGCTGAGCATCCTCGACCGCTACTTCCTGCGTGAGCTGGCGCAGACCGTCGCCGCCACCGTGGTGGTCCTGCTGGTGATCGTGGCCGGCAGCGCGTTCGCCAAGGTGTTGCAGCAGGTGGCCAGCGGCAGCTTTCCGGCCAGCGTGATGTTTCAGGTGCTGGGGCTGCGCACGCTCGACGGCCTGACCAACCTGATGCCGCTGGCGAGTTTCATCGGCGTGCTGATGGGGCTGGGCCGCATGTACCGCGAGAGCGAGATGCACGTGCTGTCGTCCTCCGGCATGGGTCCGGCGGGCCTGCTGCGTCCGGTCGCGGTGCTGGCCGCGGTGCTGGTGGCGATCACCCTGGTGGTGGCGTTGTGGCTGGGTCCGTGGGCGGTACGCACCAGCGATGCGCTGGTGGCCGCGGCCAACCGTTCGGTGATCGCCGCCGGCCTCGACGCCGGGCGCTTCACCAGCCTGCCCGCCCAGGGCGGCATCATCTTCGTCGACAGCCTGAGCCGAGACGGCACGCGACTGGGCCGCACCTTCGTCGCGACCCAGCGCAACAGCAAGGAAGGCGGGGCCCACCTGAAAGTGGTCAGCGCGGCCAGCGGCCAGCTGTACCAGGAGAGCGACGGCGAGGGCCGTTTCATCGCCTTCAAGGATGGCTGGCAATACGACATCCCGCTGGGTGCCGACAATTGGCGCCAGATGCAGTACCGGCAGAACGACACGTCGCTGTCCAGCGTGCAGGCCGACGAGGATGAGGATCCCGCGCACTCCAAGACCAGCTGGGCGCTGTTTCAGTCCGACAATCCGGAGGATCGCGCCGAGTTCGCCTGGCGCAGCAATGCGGCGCCGCTGACCCTGGTGCTGGTGCTGCTGGCGTTGCCGCTGGCGCGGCAGAGTCCGCGCGAGCCGAAGTACGGCCGGCTGCTGCTGGCGATGCTGGCGTTCTATCTCTACTACCTGCTGCTGGCGCTGGGGCGCGCGCAGATCGGCAAGGATCACTGGCACAGCCAGGCGCCGCTGTGGGGCCTGCACCTGCTCGCGCTGGGGCTGGCCGGCTGGTTGCTGTGGAAACAGTATTCCCCGCGGCGCGTGCGCACGGCGGCGAGTGCCGCGTGATGGGCATGTTCAGCATCAAGCGGGTGGATCGGCTGGTGGCGCTCAGCGTGCTCGGCTCGCTGCTGACGGTGTGGCTGGTGCTCACCGGCTTCGATGCGGTGACCCAGTTCCTGCGCCAGCTGGGCAACGTGGGCAAGCACGGCTACACGGTGACCGATGCGACGGTCTACGTGCTGGTGACGTTCCCGCGCCGCGCCTACGAGATGTTCGGCAACGCCGCGCTGATCGGCGGCCTGCTCGGCCTCGGCGGCCTGGCCGGCAGTGGCGAACTCACCGCCTTGCGCGCGGCCGGCCTGTCGCGATTGCGCATCGCCGGCTCGGCGGCAGGCGTGGTGGCGGTGCTGATCGTGGGGGTGGTGATCCTGGGCGAAACCGTCGCGCCGTGGGGCGACCAGCAGGCGCAGGCGATGCAGTTGCGCGTGCGCTCGGGCAACCTGGGCCTGGGCGACGGCAGCGGGTTGTGGGCGCGCGACGGCAACGACATCATCAACGCACGCGGCACCTCGCTCAAGGAGCACGACGGGGTCAGCGAGGTGCAACTGAGCGACGTGCGCGTGTTCACCTTCACGCCCGACGGTCAGCTCAAGCGCTTCCGCCTGGCGCAGAGCGCCACGCACGACGGCCACCAATGGATCCTGCACGGCGTGCGCAGCACCACGCTGGATGCGCAGGGTACGCATTCCACCACCACCGCCAACGAGTCGTGGCCGTCGAGCCTCAACCCGCAGGTGCTGGCGCAATCCGTGGTGCAACCGCAATACCTGTCGATGCGCGACCTGCGCCGCAACATGAGTTACCTGGAGAGCAACGGCGAGAGCCCGGGCAGCTACGCGGTGGCGTTCTGGGGCCGCGCGCTGTATCCGCTCAACGTGCTGGTGCTGGTGCTGTGCGCGATGCCGTTCGCGTTCGGCACGCTGCGTTCCGGCGGCCTGGGCAAGCGCCTGTTCATCGGCATGTTGCTGGCGATCGGCTGGTATTTCATGCAGCAGGCGATGGTGAATTTCGGCACCGTCTACGGCCTGCCGCCATTCCTCGCCAACCTGCTGCCGGCGATGCTGTTGGCGTGCATTGCCTGGCTGTATTTCAGGCGCAGGGTGTGAGGGGCCGGGATCCGGTTCTTCGACAAGTTCGGGACGGTACATTCGGGATTCGGGATTCGGGATTCGGGAGAGCGGCTGTGATGCTTCGGGGTGAGGAATGAAAGACGTTGATCTTCGCAGCGATACGGTGACGCGGCCGACGGCGGCGATGCGCGAGGCGATGCTGGCGGCGGCGGTGGGTGACGACGTCTATGGCGAGGACCCGACGGTCAACGCGCTGCAGCAGCAGCTGGCCGACGACCTCGGCTTCGATGCCGGACTGTTCGTGCCCAGCGGCACCCAGTCCAACCTGCTGGCCTTGCTGGCGCACTGCGAGCGCGGCGACGAGTACCTGGTCGGCATGGATGCGCACACCTACAAGTTCGAGGGCGGCGGCGCGGCGGTGCTGGGCTCGATCCAGCCGCAGCCGATCGTGCAGGACGAGGACGGCAGCCTGCCGCTGGCGCGGATCGAGGCGGCGATCAAGCCGGTCGACCCGCACTTCGCACGCACCCGCCTGCTGGCGCTGGAGAACACCTGGCATGGCCGCCCGCTGCCGCTGGATTACCTGCGCGCCGCGCACGACACGGCGCGCGCGCACGGGCTGGGCCTGCACCTGGATGGCGCGCGGCTGTTCAACGCCGCGGTGGCCTGCGGCGTGCCGGCGCGCGATCTCGCGCGGCATTTCGACACCGTCTCGATCTGCCTGTCCAAGGGTCTGGGCGCGCCGGTGGGCTCGGTGCTGCTCGGCTCGCATGCGCTGATCGACAAGGCGCGCCGCTGGCGCAAGGTCTGCGGCGGCGGCTGGCGCCAGGCGGGCATGCTGGCCGCGGCGGGGATGCACGCGCTGGATCATCACGTGGCGCGGCTGGCCGACGACCATCGGCGCGCGGCCTACCTCGCCGGTCGCCTGCGCGAGATCGCCGGCATCGACCTGCTCGGTCAGCACACCAACATGGTCTTCGTCGACGTGCCGGCCACGCGCCTGCGCGAACTGGACGTCCATCTGCGCGAGGCCGGCATCCGCATCAGCATCGGGTACCTGCCGACCTTGCGGCTGGTGACGCATCTGGACGTCGACGACGACGGCATCGAGCGCACGGCGGCGGCGTTTGCGGCATTCTTCAAATCGCATTGAACGCCAGCGGCCCGCGCGCAACCACGACAAGGATTTCTCCGGTGACCAACACGCATTCCCTGCTGCTCGCGCTGGCCTGTCTGGCGATGACCGGTTGTCTCCCCGAGGCCCCCTCGGCCGACCTCGCGCAGGCGCCCGCGGCGACCGCTTCCGTTGCGGCGCGGACGCCGCCCGTGGCGAGCGGTCCGGCGCCGCAGCCAGCCGCGCCGGTGTCGGCGCCGACCAAGCCATTCGCATTTGCTGCCGATGCCGCGTCGGCCACTGCGGGCTGCGCGTTCACCGGCCTGCAGTTGCCGCCGTCGACCAGGGTCTACGCCGCCGGTGCCTACGGCGGCAGTCGGCAGGATTTCCAGATCGACCAGAGCGGACACGAGGCCACTGCCATGCGAGTGGCGGTCAACCAGCCGGATGCGCCGGTGGTACTGATGCTGGGTGCCTACGAACCCACCGTGTGGAGCGTCGGCTGGACGCCGGGCACGCGCATTCTGGCGGTGCTGGTGAGCGGCTATCACCGGCAGGAGATCACCGGCCTGCCCGCCGACGTGCCGGTGCGGACAAGCACGTACGACAACAGGAGCGGCTGCGAATATTTCTACGTGGCGCCAAAAAATGCCGGCAAGCTCAACCCGATCGCACGCCGCATGTTTGGCCGTCCGGTCGACATGCTGTATCCCGCCCAGGGCGGCGAGGTGGTGGTCGGATCACCGCTGCCGGCAGGCAGCGCGCTGGTCACCGATGGAAGCGCCAGGCCGGCCTCCGCGTTCCGCTTGCCGAACAGCTCGCTGGCCGGGCCGGCGGGGCTGGAGCAGGGCGTGCGCGACGGTTTTCTGCGCGAAGCGGACGCTTCCGACGGTGCGGCGTGGATCGCTGCCCGACGCGCCCGGCAGCACGCTCCGGTCGATGCGCCGCCGATTGCCGGCGGCGCCCCGGCACCGCGCATGCCCTCGATGTTCCGCGCCTACGTGGTGCTGAAGGCGTACACCTTGCCGGCCGGATTGTACGGCGCGAATTCGGCCACCTTCTTCGTGCCCAAGGGCGTACCGCGGCCCACCGGCAAACTCGGTCACTCGACCCTGTATGACTTCAACACGGTCAGTTGCGTCGGGGTTGGCTGCGGTATGGAGTGAGCTTCGCGACGCAGGCCGTGCGGCAAACGCCGACACCCACGGCGCACGAACGCAGCTTGATCTTTCCGGCATCCGCGCGCGCTCCGGGCCTACACCGACGGCGCCCGACCCCGCCGTCCCCATTTGCTAGCATTCGGCCAATGCATTCCGCCGCCCTCGACATCCTGCGCAACATCTTCGGCTACCCCAGTTTCCGGGGCCAGCAACAAGCCATCGTCGAGCACCTGGGCGAGGGCGGCGACGCGCTGGTGCTGATGCCGACCGGCGGCGGCAAGTCGCTGTGCTACCAGATTCCCGCGCTGCTGCGGCAGGGCACGGCGATCGTGGTGTCGCCGCTGATCGCGCTGATGCAGGACCAGGTCGACGCCTTGCGCGAGGCGGGCGTGGCGGCGGCGTATCTCAACTCCAGCCTGGCCGCGGACGCGCAGCGCGAGGTGGAGAAGCAACTGCTGGCCGGCCAACTGAACCTGCTCTACGTGGCGCCGGAGCGGCTGCTGACGGCGCGCTTCCTCGACCTGCTCGAACGCACCGAGGTGGCGTTGTTCGCCATCGACGAGGCGCACTGCGTGTCGCAGTGGGGCCACGATTTCCGCCCCGAATATCGCGAGCTGGCGATCCTGCCGCAGCGCTTTCCCGCCGTGCCGCGCATCGCGCTCACCGCCACCGCCGACCCGCGCACGCGCGAGGAGATCGTCGAGCGGCTGGCGCTTCAGGACGCCCGTCAGTTCATCTCCAGCTTCGATCGCCCGAACATCGGCTATCGCGTGGGCTTGCGCCACAACGCGAAGCGCCAGCTGGGGGAATTCCTGCTCGGGCACGAGGGCGAGTCCGGCATCGTCTACTGCCTCAGTCGGCGCAAGGTGGACGACACCGCGCAATGGCTGGCCGAATCGAGCATCGAGGCGCTGCCGTATCACGCCGGCCTCGACGCGGCCACGCGCTCGAAGAATCAGCAGCGCTTCCTGCGCGAGGACGGCGTGGTGATGGTGGCCACGGTGGCGTTCGGCATGGGCATCGACAAGCCCGACGTGCGCTTCGTGGCGCACCTGGACCTGCCGCGCAGCATCGAGGGCTACTACCAGGAAACCGGCCGCGCCGGCCGCGATGGCTTGCCGGCCGAGGCGTGGATGATCTACGGCCTGTCCGACGTGGTAACGATGAGCCAGATGATCGCGCAGTCCGAATCGGCCGACGACCGCAAGCGCGTCGAGCGGCAGAAGCTGGAATCGCTCCTCGCCTACGCCGAGGCCACCGACTGCCGCCGCCAGCTGCTGCTGGGCGCGTTCGGCGAAACCTATCCCGGCCCCTGCGGCCATTGCGACAACTGCGTGGCGCCGCCGAAGACCTGGGACGCCACCGTGGTGGCGCAGAAGGCCCTGTCGGCGGTGTACCGCACCGGCCAGCGCTTCGGCTCCGGCCACGTCATCGACGTGCTGCGCGGCGAGGAGACCGAGCGCGTGCTCGGTCTCGATCACCATCGCCTGAGCACCTTCGGCGTCGGCGCCGACATGGACGAGAAACAGTGGCGCTCGGTGTTCCGCCAGTTGCTCGCCGCCGGCCTGCTGGAGGCCGACGCCGAGGGCTACGGCACCTTGCGCCTGACCACCGCCAGCCGTGCCGTGCTCGGCGGTGAGCGGCTGGTGAAACTGCGCGAGGACGCCCGCCCCGGACGTGCCAGCCGGCGCAAGCGCGAAGCCAGGCGGGTGGCCAGTGGCAGCCTGGGCATCGAGGCCTACGAGCAATCCACCTGGGACGCGCTGCGCGCCCTGCGCACGCAACTGGCGAAGCAGCAGGGCGTGCCGCCCTACGTGGTGTTCCACGACGCCACCTTGCTTGCGATGCTGCGCGCGATGCCCGCCAACGAGGACGAACTGGCCACCATCAGCGGCGTCGGTGAGTCCAAGCTCAAACGCTATGGGCGCGATTTCCTCGCGGTGATCAATACTCCCCAGTGATTCGGCGCCTGGATGCGGGCGTGCGCCCGGTACGCGCGCCGACGGTCATCCCGGGTGGTTCCCAGGGTGAAACGGGCGGGTTATGCTGGATGTGTTTGACAGCGCTGTCATACTGCAACCACGGGGCGACCGTAATCGTTTACCGGCCCGTGGGGCAAGGCGATGGCGGGCTGACGGCGCTGCATACGTATTCAACCGGACAGCGCGATGCGTGCACCGCAGAATCGGGGGCACGGCGACCTGTCATGACCTGGGGAAGGCAATGAGTTCGACGAGCGCGACAGATGGGCTGGGCCAGCACGCCACGCTGCGGGTGATCCTGATCTCGGCTGCCGCCGCCCTGGGCGGCTTCCTGTTCGGTTTCGACACGGCGGTGATCAACGGCGCGGTCGACGCGATCCGCGCCCATTTCGGGCTGAATGCGGGCGAGATCGGCATCACCGTGTCCTGCGCGCTGCTCGGTTCGGCGTTGGGGGCGTGGTACGCCGGCATGCTGGCCAACCGCTTCGGCCGCGTGCGCACGATGCAGGTGGCCGCGGTGCTGCTGGTGGCTGCTGCCGCCGGTTCGGGCCTGGCGATGGCGGTGTGGGACCTGGTCCTGTGGCGGCTGGTCGGCGGCATCGGTGTGGGCGTGGCTTCGGTGATCGCGCCGACCTACATCGCCGAGGTGGCGCCGGCGCGGATTCGTGGGCGGCTCGGCTCGATGCAGCAATTGGCGATCGTGCTGGGCATCTTCGCCGCGCTGCTGAGCGATGCATGGCTGGCCGGTGCGGCCGGCGGCGCAGCCGAGGTGCTGTGGCTGGGCCTGCCGGCGTGGCGCTGGATGTTCCTCGCCGCGGTCACCCCGGCGCTGATCTACGGCCTGCTGGTGCTGGGCGTGCCCGAGTCGCCGCGCCACCTGGTGGCCAAGGGCCGCTTGGCCGATGCGCGGGTGGTGCTGCAGAAGGTGCTGTCGATGCACAGCACCGCGGCGCTGGACAAGAAACTCGGCGACATCGAGGCCAGCCTGCGCTCGGAACACAAGCCGCGCCTGCGCGACCTGTGCAGCAAGGGCACGGGTTTGCTGCCGGTGGTCTGGATCGGCATCGCGTTGTCGGTGTTCCAGCAGTTCGTCGGCATCAACGTGATCTTCTACTACTCGGCCACCCTGTGGCACTCGGTGGGCTTCAGCGAGGCCGATTCGTTCACCATCACCGTGGTCACCTCGATCGTCAACGTGCTGGTCACGCTGGTGGCGATCGCGCTGGTCGACAAGATCGGGCGCAAGCCGCTGCTGGTGGTCGGCTCGGCCGGCATGGCGATCACCCTGGGCGTGATGGCGTGGTGCTTCTCGCAGGCGGTCGGCAGCGGCGCGGAACTGAGCCTGCCCGGCGCGGTCGGCATGGTGGCGCTGGTCGCGGCGAACGCCTACGTGGTGTTCTTCGGCGTGAGCTGGGGGCCGGTGGTGTGGGTGTTGCTCGGCGAAATGTTCCCCAACCGCATCCGTGCCACCGCGCTGGCAGTGGCCGCCTCCGCGCAGTGGCTGGCCAACTTCGCCATCACCAGCACTTTCCCGGCACTGGCCGAACTGGGCCTGACCTTTGCCTACGGCCTGTACGCGGCGTTCGCCGTGCTGTCGCTGGTGTTCGTGTTGCGCGCGGTGCGCGAGACCAAGGGCGTGGAACTGGAGGACATGCAGGCATGAGGATCATGGAGCACGGCTTCAGCGGCGGTACCGGCGCGCGGCCGCCGGCCAGCGCCTGCCTCGGCGTGGAAGCGCGCCGGGCGGTCTACGACGCGCGGCGCGCAAAGCAGCTACGATGCGGCAACGGCGATGGCCCGGCCACGGTTCATCGCGCGCGATTGAACGAGATGCTGACGGATCGGGTCGCGGATGAAGGGCAAGGCCACATCGATCGACATTGCACACCTGGCCGGAGTGTCCCAGGCCACGGTCTCGCGCGCCCTGTGCGGCAGCCCGCTGGTCAATGAGGAAACCCGGCGGCGCGTGCAGGCCGCCGCCGAGCAGCTCAACTACAAGCTCGACAAGAACGCCTCGAACCTGCGCCGGATGCATACCGGCACGCTGGCGCTGCTGTTCTTCGAGGACCCGACTGCCGACGAGTCGCACATCAACCCGTTCTTCCTGTCGATGCTCGGCTCGATCACCCGCGCCTGCGCCCTGCAGGGCCACGACCTGCTGATCTCGTTCCAGCAGCTGTCCGACGACTGGCACGCCGACTTCGCCGACAGCAAGAAGGCCGATGGGCTGATCCTGCTCGGCTACGGCGACTACCTCGCCTACCGCGACAAGCTGGAAAAGCTCGTCGCGCAGGGCACCCGCTTCGTGCGCTGGGGCGCGGTGCTGCCGGACCAGCCCGGGGTGTCGTTCGGCAGCGACAACGTCTACGGCGGGCGGCAGGTGGCCGAGCACCTGCTCGAACGCGGCTGCCGGCGCATCGCCTTCCTCGGCGACGCCTCCAGCCATTACCCGGAGTTCTTCGGCCGTTACAACGGCTACGTCGACGCACTCACCGCCGCCGGCGTCGAGGTCGACCCCGCGCTGCAGGAGAACGCCGAGAGCACCGAACACTCCGGCTACGAGGCCATGCGCCGGCTGATCCTGCAGGAAGCCGGCTTCGATGCCGTGTTCGCCGCCAGCGACCTCATCGCGATCGGCGCCATGCGCGCGCTCAGCGACCACGGGCTGCGCGTGCCGCAGGACGTCGCCCTGGCCGGCTTCGACGACATCGCCACCGCCAGCTTCGTCAACCCGCCGTTGACCACCGTGCTGCAGGACACCGGCCAGGCCGGCGCGGTCCTGGTCGACAGCCTGCTCGGCCTGATCCGCGGCGAATCGGTGGAAAGCGAGGTGCTGCCGGTGAAGCTGATGGTGCGCAAGTCCAGCTTGCGCTGAGCCATCGGCCGCTCACGGCCACTCGTTCGCATGCGCCCCCATCTCCCCGCGCTGCGGCCGCACCACGCAGAAGCGGTGACCGGTGGGGGCTTCCATCACCACCCAGGTGCGGATCGCTTCGACCTTCCTCGCACCGAGGGCTTCCAGGCGGTGCACTTCGGCCTCGATGTCGTCGCTCTCGATGTCCAGATGCACGCGGCTGGGGTGGGTGACTTTCTGCAGTTCGATGACGGGCTCGTCGTCGTGGGTGACCAGGCCGACGTATTTCTCCTGCGCGGGATCGGCGCCTTCCTTGATGGGGCGGCCCAGTGCCCGCGACCAGAAGCGGGCGGCTTCGTCGAGGTCGTCGGCGTGGCAGTCGATCATGAGGCTGCACAGGCGGCTGCGGTGCATGGGGTTCTCCTTCGCGGGCGGCAGGGCGGTCAGCCTTGCGGGCCCGTTGCGCTGCGGTCAAGCGCGAGCCGGCGGTGCGCTTGCTACTGTGGGTGCCTCGATGGCGATTCCCGGAGGCGTGCATGCGAGACCTGGCCGAGCTGATTCGCGACGTGCCCGATTTCCCCCGAGCCGGGGTGATGTTTCGCGACGTCAGCCCGCTGCTGGCCAACGCCGACGGTTTCGCGCGCTGCATCGAGGCGCTGGCCGCACCGTGGCGGGACAGCGGCGTGCAGGTGGTGGGCGGCGTGGAGGCACGCGGTTTCATCTTCGGTGCGGCACTGGCGCTGCGGCTCGAGGCCGGCTTTGTGCCCCTGCGCAAGCCGGGCAAGTTGCCGCCGCCGGTGCAGGCGGTGGATTACCGGCTGGAGTACGGCGAGGATCGGCTGGAGATCCGCGATGGCTTGTTGCAGCCGGCGCAGCGCGTGCTGCTGGTGGACGACGTGCTGGCCACCGGCGGCACGCTGTGCGCGGCGGCGGAGTTGATCGAGCGGGCCGGCGCGACGCTGGTCGGCGCCGGCGTGGTGATCGAGCTTGACGCCCTGGCGGGACGCGCACGCTGGGCGGAACGTGGCCCGCTGCACAGTTTGCTGCGCTACTGAACCATCGTACGCGCCGTTTCGCCGCAGTTGGGCAAGGCGGCCCATGCGCCGTGCGAGAATGCCGCGTTGTCGCACGCGTCCTGCGGGCGATGCTGAACGTGCCGAGGCCGTCGGATGTTGAAGAAGCTGCTGTTGTTGGGTGGGCTGGCCTGGGCCGGCCAGGTGCTGGCCGCCACCGCGCCGGCGAACGCGCCGGTGGTCGGCCCCACGATCACGCCGGCGGCGGTGCAGATGGTGCAGCAGGCCATCGCCAAGCTGTCGTCGAAGGTGGTGGTCGACTCGATCCAGCCGGCACCGCTGCCGGGTTTCTACCAGGTGATCGCGTCGGGTCAGATGGTCTACATCAGCACCGACGGCAAGTACCTGATGCACGGCGACGTGGTCGACTTGAGTCGCCGCGAGAACCTCAGCGACGATGCCTGGGCGAAGTTCCGCGTGGCCGCGCTGGCCAAGGTGCCGGCGTCGCAGCGGCTGGTGTTCGCGCCGGCGCAGCCGAAGTACACGGTGACCGTGTTCACCGACGTCAACTGCGGCTTCTGCCGCGCGCTGCACGAGCACATCGCCGCGTTCAACAAGGCGGGCATCGCGGTGGAATACCTGGCCTGGCCGCGCGAGGGCGTGACCACCACCGCCGGAAACCTCACCCCGACCTACAAGGAAATGGTCTCGGTATGGTGCGCGAAGGACCCCAAGGCCGCGCTCACTGCCGCCACCAAGGGCCACGCGCCCCCGGCGGCGACCTGTACCAACCCGGTGAAGCAGCAATTCGACCTGGGCGTGAAGCTGGGCGTGAGCGGCACGCCCACGATCATCGGGCCGGACGGCAGCGTGCTGGGCGGCTACGTGACGCCGGAGCAACTGCTGCAGGCGCTGCAAGCGGGCGGTTGATCCCCCGCGGCGGCTTGGGGCACCGCTGAAACAGTCTCCCGCAGACGGCTTCCGATCCTTCAAATAGGCGGCAGTCGATAGCCGATGGTGTGCGGGGTCGTGGCGCCGGATCGAGTGATCGACCGGCGTTTGCGTGATTGTGCTTGAATCCGCACCCCTCGCGTCGTCAAAAGACAAGACCGTCGCGGAAATTCCCGCCCATCATGGCGGTGACAGAGGGGTCCGTTGGCTGTTCCCGGGGGCGCTCCACGACCACAGAGCGTGGCGTGGCGCGAGGAATGAGTGGATTTGATCCGCCCGCCCATTGTTGGCACGTGTCCGCGCCAACGGTTCGAGACGTAAAGAAAGCCGCCAATGAACCTCCACGTCCGGCGAGGTACCTGCCGGAGCGCGCAGCCGTACCCGGCCAGGCAAGCCTTGGCCGCAGGGGAAGCCCGGTGGTACCGGGCGGTCGTCTTTCGAAAATGACACGGGGAGGAAAATCCATGCTTAAGACCAAACTCGCGGCCGCCGTGCTGGTCGCGTTGAGCTTCGGGCCGTGCGCAGCGTTCGCACATGGGCGCGACGCGCATGATGCGACGGGACAAGCAGGCACGTCCGGCGTGCAGCAGGACAACATGCAGTCCGCCGATGACGGCAATCATCCAACGCCGGACAGCACCAAGGCCAAGAAGCTCGAAGCAGTCACGGTGACCGGTTCGCTGATCCCGCAGACCGAGATCGAGACCGCCACACCGATCACCACCATCACGGCCGCAGACATCAAGGCTCGTGGTTTCACCACGGTGGCGGAAGCCCTGCAGCAGTCCTCGTTCGCGACCGGCTCGGTGCAGGGTTCGCAGTTCTCGGCGGGTTTTACGCCGACGGCGCAGACCCTGAGCATGTTCGGCATGCCGGTAGGCTTCGTGAAGTACCTCATCGACGGGCGCCCGATGGGCAACTTCCCGGGCCTCTACAACGGCAGCGATGTCTTCAACAACCTCAGCGGCATCCCGACCGAGATGGTCGATCGCATCGAGATCCTGCCGGGCGGACAATCCTCGCTGTACGGCTCGGACGCGATCGCCGGCGTGGTCAACATCATCCTCAAGAAGCACCTGGATGGCGGGCCGGTCGTCGATGCGCGCTACGGCTGGCACAGCGACGGCGGCGGGGCGAGCCGTCGCATCAGCGTGGCGGACAACTTCAGCGCAGGCCGTTTCAACCTGCTGGTCGGCGGCCAGTTCGAGAGCACCCAGCCGATCTGGCGCCGCGATCGCGACCTGACCGCCCACTACTACACCCACGGCACCAGTCCCGCGGTGGCGTCACGCGACTACCTGGTACTGGGCTACTTCACCGGCTACCATTTTTTCGACCCCGACAACTGCAGCGGCCTGACCGACCAGTGGTACGGCAACGAGGGCAAGCGGCACCGCGCCGGCAAGGGCGATTACTGCGGCTCCTTCACCAGCCCCGGCTACGCGACGCTGACCACCGACAACAAGCAGGCGAACTTCTACACGCATGCGACGTTCGACGTGAACGACAACCTGCAGTTGTACGGCGACCTGCTCTACAACTACCAGGAGCAGAAATACACCAACGGCGCCGACTACACCTGGTGGGGTACCAACGTGGTGACCGCCGCTGCGGGTGGCGGCTACTTCTGGGATCCGCGCATCGGTGACTACATGCTGGTGCAGCGCAACTTCTCCCCGGAAGAAGTTGGCGGTTACAAGAACATCATGAGCAAGGACACCGAAAATTCCTACATGCTCACGCTCGGCGCCAAGGGCACGCTCGGCCAGTCCGCCTGGGACTACGAACTGTCCTTCATGCATTCGGACGACAAGCTGCAGAGTCGCGTATTCCAGCGCTTCACCAAGCCGATAGAGGATTACTTCGCCTCCCACGTGATGGGGCCGCAGATGGGTACCTACTACGGCTATCCCGTGTTCCAGCCGGACTACGAGGCGCTCTACCATCCCGTCTCCAATGCCGACTTCCGCGCCTTCACCGGCTACACCGAAGACAACGCGAAGACCTGGGACAACCTGCTGCGCGCCCAGCTGACCAACGGGTCGTTATTCTCCCTCCCCGGCGGCGACGCAGGCATTGCCATGGTGCTGGAGGGTGGCAACGAAGGCTGGGACAGCACCCCGGACCCCCGGCTGCTGCAGGACATCGACTACAACGGCAACCAGGTTCCGTATGTCTGGGGTTGGAGCGCCACGCCGGGTGCCGGCCACCGCTCGCGCTACGCGGCCACCACCGAGCTTCGCCTGCCGGTGCTGAGCCAGCTCACGCTCGATGTTTCGGGTCGCTACGACAGCTACAAGGTGGCGTCCAGCCGCGTGAGCCACAAGACCTACAACTTCGGCATCGAATACCGGCCGTTCGAAACCCTGCTGCTGCGCGGCCGCTACGGCACCGCCTTCAAGGTGCCCACCCTGAGCGACGAATTCCAGGGCCTCAGCGGCTACTACAGCAGCGTCACCGACTATCTCAACTGTGGTCGCCTCGGCTTCTCCGGGGCAAACATCGACCAATGCCCGACGCCCTACGACAACGAGCAGTTCAACGGCCACACCTCCGGCAACCCGGCGCTGAAGCCGATCACCGCCAAGGTGTGGACCTACGGCTTCGTGTGGGCTCCCACTCCAAAGCTGTCCTTCAACGTCGACTATCTGCATTGGGACATCAGCAACGAGGTCGCCCAAGTCAGTGCGGACCAGCTGTCGAACACCCAGTACCTGTGTGATATCGGCACGCTGGACATGAACTCGACCACCTGCAGCATGGCATTCAGCCTGGTTACCCGCGGGCCGGGCCAGGGCAATCTGCTGGGCCACATCATTTCGATCGCCACGCCGAAACAGAACGTGGCGAACGAGAAGGTCAACGCACTCACCGCCGGCGTGAACTACGTGCAGGACATCGGCCGCTTCGGCCAGCTGGCACTGAACCTGTCCTACTCGGACATGTTCAAGCACACCTACCAGGACTACCCGACCGACGAGCCGGTGGATCTGCTGCGCCACCCCAACTGGAGCACGGATTTCAAGTCCAAGGCCAACGGCTCGATCACCTGGTCGAACGCGAAGTGGAGCACCACGCTGTACGCGAACCGGTTCGGAAGCACGCCGAACTACCTGGCCAGTTCGCTCGACAACTACACCTCCCCGGGCACCGGCCGGCTGGGGCCGTGGACGCTGTACAACGCGAGCGTCACATTCAACCCGACCAAGGCGCTTGGGCTGTCCCTGATGGTGAACAACCTGTTCGACAAGATGCCGCCCAGGGACACCAGCTACAGCGGCCTCACCGCCGAGCCGTACAACATCTTCAACTACAACGTGTTCGGGCGCGCGATCTACGTCGAGGCGAGCTACAAGTTCGGCCGATAGCCGCACCCGGATGCAAAACGCGACGGCCCCGCCCTGGCGGGGCCGTTTTTTTTCGGGCAGCGGGGGGGGCGCTAGACCTCGATGCCCGCGCCGACCAGCAACTCGCGCAGCGGCGCCAGCGCCTCGCCGTACTTCCGCCAGCGCTGCAGCGCGCTGCGATAGATCGGAGCACGCACCTGCACGGCACTGGCGGTGGCCACCGGCGACGGATTGGCCTCGAATCGCAGGCAGTCCTCGTGCCACGGCAGAGCGCAGAACTCGATGATGCGACGGGACATGCGCTCCTGGTCGTCCACCAGGGCCTCGTAATCCACCTCGAGCACCCGCCCGGGAAACACGCGCTGCCAGTGGCGCATCATCGCGTCGAAAAGGATGTAGTAGCGGCCCGTATCGAGCAGGTCGAAGGAGTAATCGAAATACGGCGAATTGGGCGCGAACAACTGCCGAAAATTGCTCAGGCAGGTGTCCATCGGGTTGCGGCGCAGACACACGATCTTCGCGTTGGGCAATGCCTGGGCGATATAGCCCACGTAGAGAAAGTTGTGCGGCAGCTTGTCCACGAAGTGCGGCGTTCTGCCCGTGGCCGGCCGGGTGCTGTCCAGGTAGGTCTGCCCCAGCGTGCGGAAATCAACGTGACGGGTACCGGCGACGGTCTCGATATCCAGCAGCGAGCGGGTGTGGGTGCCGGACATGAACTTCAGCGCCATGCCGAAGTTCAGCATCTCGCCCGCCGAATGGACGTCCGGATGGCTGGATATGATGCGCTCGACCAGGGTGGTGCCGGTGCGGGGCATCCCCACGACGAAAATGGGCTCCTCGCTGGCGCACCCTCGGCTCGGCGGGGGCGGTTCCGGAAACCGTGCCTGCAGCGCGGAGAAAAGCTGTTCATCGCGCGCGATCCGGTAATCGCGGCCCTTGCCTGCGGCAGCCTTGCCCCTGGCCATGTGGTCGAGCGCCCGGGCGTACTCGCCCAGATCTTCCAGCTCCTTGGCCAGCGCCATGTTCAGGCACACCTGGGCCTGCGTTTGCCCCGCGTCGGGGCCAACCTCGCCCAGCACCGCTTCCAAGCGCGCCACGTGGTTGGCCACGGGGGTCTGGCGCCGCAGTTGGGCCAGCGTCAGATGCGCCCGCCAGTAGCGCGGTTCCAGTGCAAGGCAGGCTTCAATCTCGCGCTCGGCGCCATCGATGTCGCCGACGGCAACCATCGCGGTGGCCAGGTTGTAGTGGTAGACCGCGTGACCGGGCGCGCTGGATGCGGCCTGGCGAAATACCTCGACGGCCTGGCCATGGGCTGCGATCTGCGTATAGACCACGCCCAGCGTATCCAGCGTCTGCGCGCGCCCGGGCGCGAGCGCGAGCGCGCGATCGGCTTCCTGCCGCGCGTCCCGCGTGCGGCGTGCCAGGACCAATGCCTTGGCGTGGTGTACCGCGAATTCGGCATTGTCGGGCGCCATCGTCGCGGCCCGGCCAAGGCTGTCGATGGCTTCGGGAAGCTGTTGCATCTCGAGGCTGGCGATGCCTGCGATGTAGTACAGCATCGGGTGCGGCGGCAAGTCGGCCTTCAGTGTCCTGGCCAGGGCCAGCGCTTGCGGCCATGCACGCTGATTGAACAGGGCGGTCAGGTGCTCGAGGGTGGGCTGGTCGGTCATGGCTGCGGCATGTCGAGGGACGGCGGCGGTTGCGTCAATTGCCCTGCAAGAATGCAACAAATAAGGAACGATAGCGGTGCCAGGAACAATCCGCATGGCGTGGCGGTTGCCGGGCAGCCACGCCGCGGCGAAACGACTTGTCCGCGCCTCGACCCGAGACCGGAGGCGGTGCGTTCGTGCACATGCATCGCCGTGAACCGGCCTTCCGGCAGCGGCTTGGCGTTGCCTTATGCCGTATTGCAGCATTGGGGTAGAATGGGCGTTTCCTCCGCACAGCGCCCCCTTCCCGCATGATCGCATTCGACGGGCAAAGCGCCCTCTCGCCGTTCCGCCTCGAACGACTCAATGCACGACTCGACGCCGTGCACCGGGGCGTGCGCGTGCAATCCGCCTGGCATGTGTTCGTGCTCGACATGGACGCGGCGCCAGAGGGCACACTGCGCGAACGCCTGCTGGCCGTGCTGGAGGCGAAGGACGCCGCGCCGCAGCCGGCCACGTTGTGGGTGGTGCCGCGGCTGGGCACGATCTCGCCGTGGTCGAGCAAGGCCACCGACATCCTGCATGGCGCGGGTTTCGACGTGCGCCGCGTCGAGCGCGGGCTGGCGTGGCAGCTCAGCGGTCTGCCCGAACCCGGCGCGCCGGATCATGCGGCGATCATGGGTGTGCTGCATGACGCGATGACGCAATCGGTGCTGGCCCGCCTGGACGATGCGCAAGGCCTGTTCCTGGCCGGCACGCCGGGCGACCTGGTGCACGTGGCGCTGGGCGCCGATCCGCAGGCGGCGCTCGCCGCGGCGAACCGGCGCCTGGGCCTGGCGCTGGCCGAGGACGAGATCGAATACCTGGTCGAACGCTACGCCGAGCTGGGTCGCGACCCCACCGACGCCGAACTTTTCATGTTCGCCCAGGCCAACTCCGAGCATTGCCGGCACAAGGTGTTCAACGCCAGCTGGACGGTGGACGGCGAGGAACAGGACAAGACCCTGTTCGGCATGATCAAGCACACCCACCAGCAGTCGCCCGCACATACCCTGTCTGCCTACAGCGACAACGCCGCGGTGATCGAGGGCAGCACGGGCAAGCGCTTCTTCGCCGACCCCGCCGACCGCGTGTGGCGCGGGCACGAGGAGCGCATCGACTACGCGATCAAGGTGGAGACGCACAACCATCCCACCGCGATCGCGCCCTGGCCCGGCGCGGCCACCGGCGCCGGCGGCGAGATCCGCGACGAGGGCGCCACCGGCCGCGGCGGCAAGCCCAAGGCCGGGCTCACCGGCTTCTCGGTGTCCGACCTGCGCATCCCGGGCGCGCCGCAGCCGTGGGAAGTGGACCGCCCGCTGCCGCCGCGCATGGCCAGCGCGTTCGAGATCATGCGCGACGGCCCGCTGGGCGCGGCCGCGTTCAACAACGAGTTCGGCCGGCCCTGCCTGGGCGGCTATTTCCGCGCCTGGGAAAGCGAAGTGCCGGGCCAGGCCGGTGTCCGCCGCGGCTACGACAAGCCGATCATGCTCGCCGGCGGCCTCGCCAACCTGCGTCCCGACCATGTGCTGAAGCGCGCGGTGCAGCCCGGCCACGCGGTGATCGTGCTGGGCGGGCCGGCGATGCTGATCGGGCTGGGCGGCGGCGCCGCCTCGTCGGTGGCCGGCGGCGCGTCGAGCGCGGAGCTGGACTTCGCCTCGGTGCAGCGCGACAACGCCGAGATGGAGCGGCGCTGCCAGGAAGTGATCGACGCCTGCTGGGCGCGCGGCGAGCACAACCCGATCGTCAGCGTGCACGACGTCGGCGCCGGCGGCCTCTCCAACGCGATCCCCGAGCTGCTCAACGACGCCGGCGTCGGCGGCGTGATCGACCTGTCGAAAATCCCCTGCGACGACCCCTCGCTGTCGCCGATGCAAGTGTGGAGCAACGAATCGCAGGAGCGTTACGTCCTCGCCATCGCGCAGGAGAACCTCGCCGAATTCGAGGCCATGTGCATCCGCGAACGCTGCCCGTACGCCGTGGTGGGCGAGGCCACGCGCGAGCGCCGCCTGCTGCTGACCGATCCGCGCCGCGAGCTGACCGTCATCGACCTGCCGATGGACGTGCTGTTCGGCAAGCCGCCACGCATGCATCGCGACGCCGTGCGGGTAACGCCGCGGGTGGACCTGCTGCCTGACCTCACCGGCATCGACCTGGACGAGGCGCTGCTGCGCGTGCTGCGCCTGCCCACCGTGGGCAGCAAGAGCTTCCTGATCACGATCGGCGACCGCACCGTCGGCGGGCTCAACCACCGCGACCCGATGGTCGGTCCGTGGCAGGTGCCGGTAGCCGATTGCGCGGTGACGCTCGCCGATTTCGAGGGCTATGCCGGCGAGGCGATGGCGATGGCCGAGCGCGCGCCGGTGGCCGTGCTCGACAGCGCCGACGCGGCGCGCCTGGCGGTGGGCGAGGCGATCACCAACCTGGCTGCCGCACCGATTGCCAGCCTCGGCGAGGTGCGCCTGTCGGCCAACTGGATGGCCGCGGTGAATCATCCGGGCGAGGACGCCGCGTTGTTCGACGCGGTGAAGGCGGTGGGCATGGAACTGTGTCCGCAATTGCAGATCTCGATCCCGGTCGGCAAGGATTCGCTGTCGATGCAGGCGGTGTGGAAGGACGGCGCGCAGGAGCAGCGCACGGTGTCGCCGGTGTCGCTGGTGATCACCGGCTTCGCCCGCGTCGGCGACGCGCGCCGCACGCTGACGCCGCAACTCAAGCTCGACCGCGGCGCTACCGACCTGTGGCTGATCGATCTGGGTGCCGGGCGCGATCGCCTCGGTTGCTCGGCGCTGACCCAGGTGTTCAATCGCTCCGGCGGCATCCCGCCCAACCTGGACGATGCCAAGCGCCTCAAGGCGCTGTTCGAACTGGTTCAGCAGGCCAATGCGAATGGCCTGCTGCTGGCCTACCACGACCGCTCCGACGGCGGCGTGATCACCACCTTGCTGGAGATGGCCTTCGCCGGCCACTGCGGCCTGGAGCTGCATCTCGACGGCTGGGCCGAAGCCACCTTGCGCGCGCTGTTCAGCGAGGAACTGGGCGCCGTGGTGCAGGTGGCCGAGGCCAACCGCGAGGCATTCGAGTCGCTGCTGGTGAAGTTCGGCCTGGCCGGCATCAGCCATCGCGTCGGCCGGCCGAAGGAGAAGCTAGGCATCAAGCTGTTCCTCGGCGACGAAGTCTTCGTCAAGTGGAACTGGAGCAAGTTGTACAAGGCGTGGAACGAAACCAGCCACGCCATGCAGCGCCTGCGCGACAACCCGCAGAGCGCCGATGCCGAGCTGGAGTGGCGGATGGATGACGCCGATCCCGGCATCAGCCCCAGGCTGGCGTTCGACCCGGCCGAGGACGTGGCCGCCGCGTTCATCGCCAAGGGCCCGCGGCCGCGCGTGGCGATCCTGCGCGAGCAGGGCGTCAACGGCCAGGTCGAGATGGCCGCCGCGTTCACGCGTGCCGGTTTCGAGGCGGTCGACGTGCACATGTCCGATCTCGCCAGCGGCCGAGTGAAGCTGGCCGACTTCCGCGGCTTCGCCGCCTGCGGCGGATTCTCCTACGGCGACGTGCTCGGCGCCGGTCGCGGCTGGGCCACGTCGATCCTCTACAACGACATGCTGCGTGCGCAGTTCGAGGCGTTCTTCGCCGACGAGACGAAGTTCGCGCTGGGCGTGTGCAACGGTTGCCAGATGCTGTCGCAACTGAAGAAGATCATCCCCGGCGCGCAGCACTGGCCGAAGTTCCTGCGCAATGCGTCGGAGCAGTACGAGTCGCGCGTGGCCACGCTGGAGGTGCTCGATTCGCCCAGCATCTTCTTCCAGGGCATGGCCGGCTCGCGCATCCCGGTGGCGGTGGCGCACGGCGAGGGGCGGGTGAGTTTTCCGCAGGCGTGCAGCCCGTCGAAATCGCATGGCGCGGTGCGCTTCGTCGACAACCGCGGCAAGCCGACCGAGAACTTCCCGCTCAACACCAACGGTTCGCCCGGCGGCCTGGCGGGCTTCACCGCCGCCGCCGGCCGCGTGACGATCATGATGCCGCACCCGGAGCGGGTGTTCCGCAGCGTGCAGATGAGCTGGCACCCGGAGTCGTGGGGCGAGGATTCGCCGTGGATGCGGATGTTCCGCAACGCACGCGTGTGGTGCGGCTGATCGACGGCATGTGGCGCTGGCGTCAGCGATGACTCGGCGTCGCCCCGCGTGGATGTTCGCCGGCTGCACCGCGCTGTGGGTGGTGCTGCTGGCGTTGCTGCCGTGGTGGTTGGGGTTGCCGATCCTGCTGGCGCTCGCCGCGGCGGTCTTGCTGCTGCAGCATCGGCTGGCAACTGCGCATGCCGCGCTGATCCGGAGCGCCTTGCGCTGGGGCCTGCCGGGCGTGTTGTTTGCCCTGCAACGTATCCTGGGTGGCGATGCCTTCGCCTGGGGCGCGGCCCTGCTCGGCGCGCTGGTCGGTTACACCTTGCTGGCCGGGCTGGAAGCCTGGCTTGATCGGGACTTGCGCCGTGCGCCCGCCGGGCCGCCCGCCGCGGAATGGCCCGAACTCGCCCACGCACCGATCGGACCGCCGGCCGAGATCATCGAGCTGTCGCCGCCGCAATGGCATGAAGCGCGTGGCGAGCTGCCCGACCCCCTCGGCGGGGCGGTGCATGGCGAGCCCGGCGGCTGTCGTTTCGACGATGGCACCCGCGTCGAAATGCGGGACGGCGTCACCCGCATCGCCTTCAGTCCCGCCGGTCGCTGGTTTGTCGCCTGCAGCGGCAAGCGCGGCGTGCTGCTGTGGGATCGCCAGCGCGATCGACGGCACCGCCTGCGCGGCTGGCAACTGTGCGGCTGGCACCGCGAGCAACCCTGGCTCAGCCGCCGCGAAGGCACCATGCCGCTGGCGCTGGCCGCCGTGCTGGGCCACGACGCCGACGAACCACCAGACCCTCCCCACACCCCGTAGGAGCCCGCTCGCGGGCGATGCTTTCGCTCTTGCTTTTGCGATTCCCCATTCCCGGTCCAAGGGCATCGCCCGCAAGCGGGCTCCTGCGCGCGGGGAACCGGAGGTTCACGTGCTGCGCGTCTCCGCGCATACTTCGCGCGGTGAACATGCCTGCCATTCCTCCGTCCTCGTCCTCGCCGGCGCTCAGCGTGATCGTAGTGGCGGCCGACAGCGGCCCGGATCTGCGCGATTGCGTGCGCCAGGTGCTGGCCTGCCGGCTGCCGCTGGAACTGATCCTGGTCGACAACGCTTCGCACGATGGCGTGCCGCCCGCGATCGCGCGGGCGTACGAGCACGACGAGCGGCTCAAGCTGATCTACAGCCATCGCAACATCGGCTTCGGCCCGGCGGTGAACTTGGGCGCGAAGCAGGCCGGCGGCCGCGCGCTGCTGATCCTCAACCCCGATTGCCTGATCGGCGAGGACGACCTCAGGCGGTTGCTGGCGGTGCAGGCCGCGCATCCGAAGGCCGGCCTGATCGGCGCGGTGGTGTGCGACGCGGAGGGTCGGCCCGACCCGGCTTCGCGGCGGCGCGATCCGCTGTTGCGCCGGTCGCTCAACACACTGCTCGGCCGGCCCGGCGAGACGGTGGAAGTCGGCGGCGAGATTCCCGCCGAGCTGATCGAGTGCGAGGCGGTTTCCGGTGCGCTGATGCTGCTGACTCGCCAGATGTTCGAGCGCCTCGGCGGCTTCGACGAGAAATACTTCCTGCATTGCGAAGATCTGGATCTGTGCCGCCGCGTGCGCGACATCGGCTACCAGGTGCTGCTTGCCGGCGACGTGCGCGTGGCCCATGGCAAGGGCAGCTCCAGCCGCCATCGCCCGGTGTTCGTCAGCCGGCACAAGCACCGCGGCATGTGGCGCTGGTTCCGCCAGCATGATCCGGCCGCGCGCAACCCGTTCGTGTCGGCGGTGGTGTGGCTGGGCATCTGGACGCACTTCGTGCTGCAGGTCCCCGGCCAGTGGTGGCGGCTGAAAACGAGAAGCAAGTGAGGAAAGCCAGAGGCAACATCGCCTCGTCGCGCCGCTGTCGTTCTCTCACTCCTCACTCCTCTCCACGCACTTCTCGCCGATGACCCCACGCACCCTGACCATCCTCGCCACTCTCGGCCTGATCGCGATGACGGCGGTGTGGGGCTCGACCTTCGTGCTGATCAAGGACGTGCTCGGGCGCATGCCGGTGGCCGATTTCCTGGCCGTGCGTTTCGTCATGGCGGCGCTGGCGATGGTGCTCCTGTTCGGGCGGCAGGCGTGGCGGCTCGGCGCTTTGCAGATCCGGCGCGGCCTGCTGCTCGGCGTGATCTACGGTGTCGGCCAGCTGGTGCAGACCTGGGGACTGGCGCTGATCTCGCCCAGCGTCAGCGGCTTCGCCACCGGCATGTACGTGGTGTTCACCCCGATCCTTGCGCTGCTGGTGCTGCGCCAGCGCGTCGCGGCCAGCGTGTGGCTGGCCATCGCCGTGGCCACCGCGGGCCTGGCCTTGCTCACGCTCGACGGTTTCGAGATCAACCTGGGCGTGTGGCTGACCCTGGCGTCGGCGGCGTGCTACGCGCTGCACATCGTGCTGCTTGGGCAGTGGTCCCGCCGCGGCGAGGCGTTCGGCCTGTCGGCCGTGCAGATGGTGGCGATCGCCGGGGTCTGCTCGCTGGCCACCTTGCCGCACGGTCCGATGTTGCCGCCGGACCCCGGCGCCTGGTTCGTCGTGCTGTACATGGCGCTGATCGCCGGCGCCGGCGCGATGGTGATGCAGACCTGGGCGCAATCGCATCTGCCGGCGGCACGTGCCGCCATCGTGATGACCACCGAGCCGGTGTTCGCCGCCGCCTTCGCCGTACTGCTGGGCGTCGATGCGCTGACCTGGCGCATGCTTGCCGGCGGCGGCCTGGTGCTGGCAGCGATGTACCTGGTGGAGCTGATGCCGCGGCGCGACGAGCTGCCGGCCGAGGCGGTGCATCACGAGGTGTGAGGGCGTTCCCCTGCGGGCGGGGCGACACCCGGCTGCAGCGCGATGCGTACCAGGTAGACGATGATCGCCACGTTGCCGACCAGGGTGGCCAGCTTGATCCAGCCGAAGTGGTACAGCGTCTCGTACAGTTCCAGCGGGATCAGCGAGCCGGTGGCGATCACGGTGAACCACTCGGCCCAGTGCTTGCCCAGCCACAGGCCCACGCCCTCGATGCCGAACAGCACCGCGTAGCCGAGCGCCACCAGCCCCACCGCCTCGAACTTGCCGGGGCCGAGCTGGTGCAGCAGTTCCACCAGTTTCCAGCGCAGGCCGTTGCTGTCGGCCAGCGACAGGTGCTCCAGCCAGTGCACCAGCTGCTCGAAGTTCTGCTGCCGATAGAAGTGGAACGCCGCCAGCGCCACCAGCAGCAGGCACGCGGTCTTGATGATCTCGTAGATCGCGATGACGCGCAGGCCGGCGTGGTGCTGGCCGCGTGCGGTTGCCGCGGGGGTGGCTGCGTCGCCGGATTCGGAGTTGGGCATGGGCGGAGAAGACATGGGCAGCAGACATTCTCGCCGATCAGGCGTGGTGCCGCCTGTGCGTGATGGCACGAGTTCGCGGAAATGGAGCTGTGTGCGATCTTGACAGCCGACGAGGATCATCCAACCCTGTAGCACTTGCTCACCCCCGATGGGGCGGTCGCTTGCCGAGGTCACGTGGCGCCTCGGGTCGGCCTGTCTTTTTTCCGGTCGAGCTTGGGATGTGTGGCATTGAGCGGGCGGATGTCGGTGCTGGTCGTGATTGGCTACGGTCGTCGCTGGCTGCCGCTTCGGGGGAAGCATGGCGGCGCCGACTCAGCCCGGCACGAACGGACAAGCGCCCGGCAACCCCGGACCGGAGCCGCTCTGACTCGAGCAGTCCATGCGAGTTCCGGAGCATGCTTGCCGGCACCTGTTGGAACGACAAAAGGGAGACAAACGGATGTTCGACCATCTCGCTATCGACGTGGACTACCTGGCCGACTGGAGCACCGGACGCCGACAACAGCACAGCCTGTACATTCCCGGCTCGACGCTGCTGGAGTGGGTGGATGCCGCTGCCCGTGCCGTGCAGGCCGGTGCCAGCGCACCTCCGGGGAGCGGCTCCCAGGCTGATCCCTACGTCCTTGGCGGGTACGGCAGTTACGCCGGCGCTTGGCAGGCCGCGGCAAGCCGTCGGTCGCAGGACCTGTACTTTTCCATCGCCGGTCGCCTGATCCACAAGATCAAGGATGGGCGCAGTGGCGGCTTCGCCGATGGGTGTTACATGTGTGATGTCGGCTATTCGGGCACCGACGCCCGCGCCGGCACCATCTGGAATCGGGCCGATGGTGCGAGCTATCGCGAGTTCGGCAAGTTCATGCACGAAGGCAATACGGTCTCCGGCATGGAAGGCGTCGTCTGGTCGCAGCGTATCGCGGCGTCCTTGCGCGGCGTGCTCAAGGGAACCGCCCCCAGAACCGGCGGCGGACTCCAGGCGAAGGGTACGCGCTGGACAGTCGACATGAACCCCGACGAGTTGAAACGCAAGGCTCCGCAGAAGGCCTCGGCCCCGCAGACAGCTGGTGCGGCTGACACCATCTCGGCCTTGCCGCTGCTGTCTGCCGTCATGTTCATAGCCGAGCCGATGCGCAATGCCCGTGCCTGGATGATGGGACTGATGATGCTCGACCTGATGGGGACGGAGTACCAGGCACCGACTCCAACGGCACATGGCAAGCACTTCACTTTCCAGCGTGCGTTCGTCCATCCGTCCCGTCTGGGCGACCCTGCCTGGAGTGGGGAGACCAACACGGCCAACGACACTGCACCCGCAGCCTGGGTCAACCGGCAAGCCGGGCGCGACCAACGAACTGCGAGGAGCATGGCGCGCCCGGGGAGCGCCGCGGTCGAGGGGCTGTATCCGCCGTCGCCGAAATGGTCGGGGCGATCATCGGCGCGTATTGACGTCGCCAATGACTATATCCAGGCCAAGGAAACGGCGATCGTGTGCCGCTGGCTTGAGCAGGAGTTCAACGCGTATGTCGGAAGCGTCGTGGTGGCGAAAGCGCTGGCCGGCGGGCCCGGCACCCGTAGAAACGCCATGACCGCCTCCTTCGGCAGCGAGAGTGCCATGCGCGGGTTTGCGGATGACCTGGAGCGGGTCATCAAGACGGAGTTGATCCAGCGCAGGGCGGCATCGTTCGATACGCCCGGAGTCCTGTTCCGCTGACGCGAGTCGGAATAGGTGCCGGGTCTGCCGGGGTTTCCGGCACAAGGGACCCGACTGGGTTCTTCCTCCAGCAACAGCGCCCGCCGTCGCCCTTGCAGCGCGCTTCCTTGCGCTCGCGGAAGAACTCGCCGTGGCCAGGCGGAGATCGGGTGGCAGCGGGGGGAGCGGCCGGAATTGTCGCCGGTCCGGCGCGTGCCGGCGGCATGCCTTGCACGCTTCGCAGTGCCACACTGCGCGGACCGGGTGGCGCACCGGGTTCGTTCGTGGAGGATGTGCGCGCGCGCTCCACTCTTCGTTTACCCGTTCCGGAGGCCAGCCATGCCCCATCCCGTCGAGCATTCCACCGCCGTGGACGAGCCCGCGCCGCATGGCCCGTCGGCGGTCGGCCTGCGCGACGCGAAACTCGGCGGCTGGTATCGCGAGGACAGCGGCGAGCTGTTCCGCGGCGTGCCGATCGGCGCCGGTGACGTGGTGGTGGACGTCGGCTGCGGCGCCGGCGTCAACAGCGTGTTCTGCGCGCGCCACGGTGCCCGCGTCTACGCCATCGACCGCGAGCCGCAGGTGATCCGCGAGGTGCGCGCCCGGCTGAGCGTCGAGGGCCGCGGCACGCAGACCGCGCTGGTCAGCGACGCAAACCCGCTGCCGCTGGACGACGGCATCGCCACGCGGGTGATCTGCACCGAGGTGTTGCAGCACGTCGACGACCCGCGTCAGGTGCTGGCCGAGCTGTTCCGTGTCGGCGCATCCGGCGCCATCTACCTGCTCAGCGTGCCCGGCGCGCTGCAGGAGACGCTGCAGGAAAAGGTGTTGCCGCCGGAGTACCGCGAGCTGCCCGGTGGCGCACTGCGGGTGATCGGACGCGACGAGTTCGCGCAATGGATCGGCGAGGCTGGCCTGGTGGTGGTGGAGCACACCCAGCACGGCTTTTTCTGGTCGATCTGGTGGGCGCTGTTCTGGGGTTGCCGGGTGGAGCTGCATGACCCCGCGCATCCGGTACTCGATCACTGGACCGCGGCCTGGCAGGCGCTGCTGGATATGCCGCAGGGCGCGCAGCTCAAGCAGCAGCTGGACGAGTTCATGCCGATCAGCCAGATCGTCGTGGCGCGCAAACCCTGAAGCCGGCACGCCGTGCCGCGCGGACGCTCAGCAACAGCGCCCGCCGCCACCCTTGTAGCGCGCTTCCTGGCGCTCGCGGAAGAACTCGCCGTAGCTCGGCACCTTGCGTTCGGGATGGTGTTCGCGCAGGTGCTTGACGTAGCCGTCGTAGTCGGGGATGCCGCAGCACAGGCGGGCGGTTTGCACCGCCCACTTGCGCACGGACCGGAACGTCGCGTTCATCTCAGCCGGCCACGCTGCTCAGCGCCACGTAGGGTTCCTCGTGCGCGGTCGGGTGGTTGGTGCGCCAGGCCTTGACCAGCGAGCGCAGGGAGAACAGCACCATCACCACGACCAGCGCCATGAACAGGCCGGTGAGCACCATGTCGACGTAGTTGTTGGTGACGATCTGCTGCATGGCGGCGGTGGTCTTGGCCGGCGCCAGCAACTGGCCCTGCTGCATGGCGTCGGCGTACTTGTTGGCCGCCGCGGTGAAGCTGATCGGGCCGACCAGTTTCTGGTAGCCGGCGGTGAGCGTGCAGACGATCAGCCACAGCGCGGGGATGCCGGGCACCCACACGTAGCGCTCGCGCTTGAGTTTCACCACCACCACGGTGGCCAGCATCAGCGCGATCGCGGCGAGCATCTGGTTGGCGATGCCGAACAGCGGCCACAAGGTGTTGATGCCGCCCAGCGGGTCGACCGCACCCTGGTACAGGAAGTAGCCCCAGATGAGCACGCAGATCGCGGTGGCCAGCAGGTTGCCGGCCCACGAATCGGTTTCCTGCAGCGGCTTGTGGATCAGGCCGGCGATCTCCTGGATCATGAAGCGGCCCACGCGCGTGCCGGCGTCCACCGTGGTGAGGATGAACAGCGCCTCGAACAGGATCGCGTAGTGGTACCAGAACGCCATCAGGCCGCCGGAGGGCATGATGTTGTGCAGCAGCTGCGCCATGCCCACCGCCAGCGTGGGGGCGCCGCCGGCGCGGCTGAGGATGCTGTTTTCGCCGATGTCTTTCGCGGTCTGCAGCAACTGCTCCGGCGTCACCACGAAGCCCCACTGGCTGATCGTGGTGGCCGCGTCCTGCACCGTGCTGCCGATGATCGCGCTCGGCGAGTTCATCGCGAAGTACACGCCCGGGTGCAGGTAGGTGGCGGCGATCAGCGCCATGATCGCCACGAACGCCTCCATCAGCATGCCGCCGTAGCCGACCATGCGCGCCTGGCCCTCGTTGGCCAGCAGCTTGGGCGTGGTGCCCGAGGCTATGATCGAGTGCCAGCCCGACACCGCACCGCAGGCGATGGTGATGAACAGGAACGGGAACAGGTCGCCGGCGAACACCGGGCCGGTGCCGTCGATGAAACGCGTCACCGCCGGCATCTGCAGGTCCGGTGCGGTGATCAGGATGGCCAGCGCCAGCAGCGCGATGGTGCCGATCTTGAGGAAGGTGGAAAGGTAATCGCGCGGTGCCAGCAGCAGCCACACCGGCAGCACCGAGGCGACGAAGCCGTAGCCGATCAGCCACCAGGCCAGCGCCTTGGCATCCATGTCGAACAGCGGTGCCAGCGTGGCCGAGTCCGCCACGAACTTGCCGGCCCAGATCGAGAGCAGCAGCAGGATCAGGCCGATGATCGACACTTCGAGAATGCGTCCCGGCCGGAACCAGCGCATGTAGCCGCCCATCAGGAAGGCGATCGGGATGGTGCAGGCCACGGTGAAGGTGCCCCACGGGCTGTGCGTGAGCGCCTTGACCACCACCAGCGCCAGCACCGCCAGCACGATCATCATCAGCACCAGCACGCCGATCATTGCCACCAGGCCGGGCAACGGGCCGAGTTCCTCGCGCAGCATGTGGCCGAGCGAGCGGGCGTCCCGGCGCAGCGAGAGGCCGAGGATCATGAAGTCCTGCACCGCGCCGGCGAACACCACGCCGAACAGGATCCACAAGGTGCCGGGCAGATAGCCCATCTGCGCGGCCAGCACCGGTCCGACCAGCGGGCCGGCGCCGGCGATCGCGGCGAAGTGATGGCCGAACACCACCCACTTGTCGGTGGGCACGTAGTCGAGCCCGTCATTGCGCAGTACCGAGGGCGGCGCGCGCGTCGGGTCCAGCCGCAGCACCGAGTGCTCGACGAACTTGCCGTAGAAGCGAAAGCCGATCGAGAACACCGCGATGGCCGCGGCCACCAGCCAGATCGCGTTGACCGGTTCGCCGCGCCTGAGCGCCACCACGCCGAGGCAGGTTGCACCGATGATGGCGACGACGGTCCATACCAGCTTGCTGGCGACACCGGATCTGCGCACGGCGACTTGCATGGCGGTTCTCCTCGGCAATGCCGCAAGAATCGTCCTGCCGGCGGCGGGGGTCAATCCCGGAAGCCGCGCGCCGGCATTAGCCATTGGTCGAATGGCAGGCGCGCCCGGCTTCGTTGCGGGAGGCATGGCGGCGCTACACTGGCCGCCCTGTCGATTGCGAGGAGTTCGTCATGCGCGTCCTGGCACATTGCAGTTTCCTGGCCGTATTCCTCCTCGCCGCGGGCACCCCCGCGGCCAACGCCAGCCAGTTCAAGGACCTGTTGAACAAGGCCAGGCAATCCACCCACGCCACGCCGGCGAAGGGCAGCAACCTGCCGAGCAGCGACATCGCCGCCGGCCTCAAGGAGGCGCTGGCCAAGGGCACCACCAGCGCGATCAACAACCTCGGCCGCGACGGCGGTTTCTGGAACAACGCCAAGGTGCGCATCCCGCTCCCGGGCAAGCTGGAGCAGGCTGGCAAGCTGGCGCGCCAGCTCGGCCAGGGCGCCAAGGTGGACGCGTTCGAGCTGAGCATGAACCGCGCGGCGGAAAAGGCGGTGCCGCAGGTGGCCGAGATCTTCGGCGACGCCATCCGCAAGATGACGCTCGACGACGCACGCGGCATCCTCACTGGCGGCGACCACGCAGCCACCGATTACTTCCGCCGCGTCGCCGGCGAGGCGCTGACGGCGCGCATCCATCCGATCGTCGCCAAGGCCACCGACAGCGTCGGCGTCACCCAGAAATACAAGGCGTTCATGTCCGGCAGCAGCAGCGGTGCGCTGGGCGGCCTGCTGGGTGCGCTCGACCATGACAAGTCGGCGCACGGCGGCACGGCGCTGGACCTGGACGATTACGTCACCGCGAAGACCCTCGATGGCCTGTTCACCGAGATCGGCGCGCAGGAGCAATCCATCCGGACCAACCCCGGCGCGCGCACCACTGACCTGCTGAAGAAAGTGTTCGGCCGCTGACGGCAGCCGCGACCGCGGCAACACATGCCGCGTTCACGTGGACGCGGGCAGGATGGTCGGCATGGCGAAAGCGAGGCAGGCATGATCCACGAGATCCTCAAGATGGGTGACCCCCGGCTGCTGCGCATCGCGCCGCCGGTGCCCCCGGCGATGCTCGGCAGCGCGGAGCTCGACATGCTGATCAAGGACATGTTCGAGACCATGCGCGCTGCCGACGGCGTGGGCCTGGCCGCGCCGCAGATCGGCGTGGACCTGCAGCTGGTGATCTTCGGCTTCGAGCATTCCGAGCGCTATCCCGACGCCCCCGAGGTGCCGCAGACGATCCTGCTCAATCCGGTGATCACCCCGCTGTCGCAGGACATGGAGGTGGGCTGGGAGGGCTGCCTGTCCGTGCCCGGGCTGAACGGCGCGGTGAGCCGTTTTTCGCTGATCCGCTACCAGGGCCTCGACCCGCGCGGCCAGCGCATCGAACGCACCGCCGAGGGTTTCCACGCGCGCGTGGTGCAGCACGAATGCGACCACCTGATCGGTCGCCTCTACCCCTCGCGCATCACCGATTTCAGCAAGTTCGGCTACACCGACGTGCTGTTTCCGGGTCAGCCGCCAGCAGATGCCTGAACGCGCCGCTCAAGTGGCGGGCGGGCCTGCCGTTACCGAGGCCATGAGCCCACGCTTTGGCCATCTGCATGGCGGAACCGACCGGCCGGGAAGCCTCGCCTTCCCGGTGGCTGCCCACGCGTGCGAGGAGCCATGCTCATGAACCATCACGCCAAGCCCCCATCGGGCAACAACGTCGATTGGAGCCACCCGGAGCTGCAATCGCTGCTGGGCAAGACCGAAGGCTGGAGCCTCGACAACCGCGGTGTGTTCTCGCCGGTACCGTGCGAGCTGCACATCGGCTGGGGCGCGGGCGCGGTGCGCGGCGCCACCCTGGTGTTCGAGCGCGAGGGCGTGATGGTGATCGAGGCGAACTTTCTCATCCAGGCCGGCGAGAAGCTGCGCATCGACCGCATCGTGCTGGGTTCGCTGCGCTCAAACTGGGGCACCGTGGTGGAAGGTCGCGAAGGTCACCGTGCGGAGGATCGTGCCAACGGCACCCGCGTGTACTGGGTGCACGTGCGCTGAAACGTGCGGGGGCGGTGCCTGCGACCGATCAGCCGCGGCGAGTCTGCGCGAAGCGCGACCGACAAGCCGTCGGACTGATCGCCAGCCTGCGCCGGAAATGATGGCGCAAGTGATCGCGCTGCCGAGGCCGCAGTGCACGGCAATCGCGTCGATGGAGAGCGTCGAGCTTTCCAGCAATTCGCGCGCACGATCCACCCGCGCACAGATCAGCCAATGCGCCGGACTCGTGCCGGTGGCCTGCTTGAAGTGGCGCATGAAGCTGCGTTCGCTCATGGCCGCCAGTGCGGCCAGCTCGGCAACCGGTTGCGGGAGCGCCCATGGCACATGCGCCGGTCCGACCGGCGCGCGCCCACGCCGCGCCGGATATGGCAGCGCCTGTCGACGCCGGTTCCCGTCGGTTCGGTTCGCTGGCGGGGCGGCCAACAATCCCTGAATGCCCGGCGGCGTAAGGTGTCCGGAAGACGGCTATCCGTCCGGGAGAGCTTCGGTGAAGAAAGAAGACGACACACACCTGCAGATCGTGTCTGCGGACATCAGTTCGGAGCCGCTGACCGGCATGGTGATTTTCCGGCCGCATTGTGTGTCGCGCGCGGGACGCAACGTGGGCGAGGCCAGCACGGGCGGCAGCTGGTACGCCCTGCGTCCGGCCGAGGTGCGCAGCTTTGCGCGGGCGTTGCTGGATGCGGCCGATACGCTCGACCTGAAGGCGAAGGCGCTGCAGGCGGCGAAGATGGCGACCGGCTGACCGGCGTCCCGGCGCTTTTCTTCGCTGGTTGCCGGTCGCTTCGCGTCCCGATGCGAGAGTGACGCCGCTCAGCGGCAGCGGTTGATCGCCCCGCGCAGCTCGCTGGCGGCGGCGCGCGCGGCGGCGGCGAAGTCCTCGCCGGAGCCGGCGTAGATGATGCCGCGCGAGGAGTTGATCATCAGGCCGAGGCCCTCGCGGGTGCGGCCCGCGTGCATCACCGCCTCGATGTCGCCGCCCTGCGCGCCGATACCCGGCACCAGCAATGGCATGTCGCCGACCAGTGCACGTACCTGGCGGATTTCCTCGGGCCAGGTGGCGCCGGTCACCAGCGCGCAGTTGCCGTTGGCGTTCCACTCGCGGGCGACCGTCTCGGCCACGCGCAGATACAGCGGCTGGCCGCCGCAATCCAGTGCCTGGAAATCCGCGCCGCCGGGGTTGGAGGTGCGGCAGAGCAGGATCACGCCCTTGTCGGCATGATCGAGGAACGGCTGGATCGAGTCGCGGCCGAGGTACGGGTTCAGCGTCACCGCATCGGCCCGGTAGCGCTCGAACGCCTCGGTCGCGTAATGCTGCGCGGTACTGCCGATGTCGCCGCGCTTGGCGTCCAGGATCACCGGCACGCCGGGATGACGATCGTGGATGTGCGCGATCAGCCGTTCCAGCGTTTCCTCCGCACGCAGCGCGGCGAAATGCGCGATCTGCGGCTTGAACGCGCAGACCAGGTCGGCGGTGGCGTCGACGATGGCGCGGCAGAAATCGAACACCGCGTCGGGCGTGTCGCGCAGATGTGCGGGGAATTTCGCCGGTTCCGGATCGAGGCCGACGCAGACCAGCGAGTCGTTGCGGGTCCAGGCTTGCTGCAGTGACTGCATGAAGTGCATCGGGATCTCCGTTCGAGAAACAAGTGAAGAAGAGTGAGAAACGAGAGAAGGCGGGTTCGTCGACGCTTTATCTCTCTTTTCTCACTCCTCTCCACTCACTCCTGCTCTCAGGCCAGCTTCTTGTACTTCACGCGGTGCGGCCGCGCGCCTTCCTCGCCGAGGCGGCGCTTCTTGTCGGCCTCGTACTCGTTGTAGTTGCCGGGGAAGAACTCCACGTGCGAGTCGCCCTCGAACGCGATGATGTGGGTGGCGATGCGGTCGAGGAACCAGCGGTCATGCGAGATCACGATCGCCGAGCCGGGGAATTCCAGCAGGGCATCTTCCAGCGCGCGCAGGGTTTCCACGTCCAGATCGTTGGACGGCTCGTCGAGCAGCAGCACGTTGCCGCCCTGCAGCAGGGTCTTGGCCATGTGCAGGCGACCGCGCTCGCCGCCGGACAGGCTGCCGACGATCTTCTGCTGGTCGGTGCCCTTGAAGTTGAAGCGGCCGATGTAGGCGCGCGACTGGATCTCGAAGTTGCCGATGGTGAGGATGTCCGAGCCGCCGGACACTTCCTGCCACACGTTGTTCTTCGGATCGAGCGCGTCGCGCGACTGATCGACGTAGGCGAGCTTGGTGGTGTGGCCCAGCTTCACCTCGCCCGAGTCCGGCGTCTCCTTGCCCATGATCATCTTCATCATGGTGGACTTGCCGGCGCCGTTCGGGCCGATCACGCCGATGATCGCGCCCGGCGGCACCTTGAACGACAGGTCCTCGATCAGCACGCGGTCGCCGAAAGACTTGGTCACGTTCTTGAACTCGATCACCTCCTGGCCCAGGCGCTCGCCCGGCGGGATGAAGATTTCATTCGTCTCGTTGCGGCGCTGGTAGTCGACCGAGTTCAGTTCCTCGAAGCGGGCCAGGCGGGCCTTGCCCTTGGACTGGCGGCCCTTGGCGGCCGAACGCACCCACTCCAGCTCCTTCGCGATCGCCTTCTGGCGCGACTTCTCCTGGTTCGCTTCCTGCTTCAGGCGGGCGTCCTTCTGCTCCAGCCATTCGGTGTAGTTGCCCTTCCACGGAATGCCGCGGCCGCGGTCGAGTTCGAGGATCCACTCGGCGGCGTTGTCGAGGAAGTAGCGGTCATGGGTGACTGCCACCACGGTGCCGGGATAGTCGTGCAGGAACTTCTCCAGCCAGTCCACCGACTCGGCGTCCAGGTGGTTGGTCGGCTCGTCCAGCAGCAGCATGTCCGGCTTGGACAGCAGCAGGCGGCACAGCGCCACGCGGCGCTTCTCGCCGCCGGAGAGCGGGCCGATCTTCGCATCCCACGGCGGCAGTCGCAGCGCGTCGGCGGCCACCTCGAGCTGGCGCTCCAGCGCGTGGGCGTCGTTGGCGGCCAGCAGGTTTTCCAGCTTCTCCTGCTCCTTGGCCAGCGCGTCGAAATCGGCACCGTCTTCGGCATAGGCGGCGTAGACCTCTTCGAGCCGTTTCTGCGCATCGAGGATTTCGGCCACGCCTTCCTCGACCACTTCGCGCACGGTCTTTTCCGGGTTCAGATCCGGCTCCTGCGCCAGATAGCCGACCTTGGTGCCGGGCTGCGCGCGCGCCTCGCCCTGGAAGTCGGTGTCCACGCCGGCCATGATGCGCAGCACGGTGGACTTGCCCGCGCCGTTGACGCCGAGCAGGCCGATCTTCGCGCCGGGGAAGAAGCTGAGCGAAATGTCCTTGATGATCTGGCGCTTCGGCGGGACGATCTTGCTGACCCCGTTCATGGTGTAGATGTACTGCGAGCTCATGCAACCTCCGAAGGCGTGCGCCGCGCCGCGGGTTCGGCACGGAAAGGGAATTCGTCAAACCGGACATTATAGCGGGTTGTGGCGTTGCGCCGATGCGGCCGCCCGGATACGCCCGGCGGTGGCTGCAAACGCCCGGCGGCGCTACACTTTCCGGCTAATCCCGCCAAACACCAGCCGAGGCCAGAATGTTCCCCAAGGACTGCACGATTGCCGGTTACGACGACGAACTGGCCCAGGCCATCGCCCACGAGGGCCAGCGCCAGGAAGATCACGTCGAGCTGATCGCCTCGGAAAACTACGCCAGCCCGCGGGTGATGGAAGCGCAGGGCTCCAAGCTCACCAACAAGTACGCCGAGGGCTATCCCGGCAAGCGCTACTACGGCGGCTGCGAGTACGTGGACGTGGCCGAGAAGCTGGCGATCGAGCGGCTCAAGCAGCTGTTCGACTGCGACTACGCCAACGTGCAGCCGCACTCCGGCTCGCAGGCGAACCAGGCGGTGTACCTGGCGCTGCTGCAGCCGGGCGACACCATCCTGGGCATGTCGCTCGCGCATGGCGGCCATCTCACCCACGGCGCCAAGGTCAACATCTCCGGCAAGCTGTTCAACGCGGTGCAGTACGGCGTCGACGAAAACGGCCTGATCGACTACGACGAGCTGCAGCGCCTGGCCACCGAACACCAGCCGAAGATGCTGGTCGGCGGTTTCAGCGCCTACTCGCAGGTGGTCGACTGGGCGCGCATGCGCCGGATCGCCGATTCGGTCGGCGCGCTGTTCTTCGTCGACATGGCGCACGTCGCCGGCCTGGTCGCCGCCGGCGTCTATCCGAGCCCACTGCCGCACGCGCACGTGGTCACCTCGACCACCCACAAGACCCTGCGCGGCCCGCGCGGCGGCATCATCGTGAGCAGGGGCGCGGGCGAGGAGATCGAGAAGAAGCTGCAGTCGATCGTGTTCCCCGGTATCCAGGGCGGCCCGCTGATGCACGTGATCGCGGCCAAGGCGGTGGCGTTCAAGGAAGCGCTGGAACCGGCGTTCAAGGAGTACCAGACGCAGGTGGTGAAGAACGCCAAGGCAATGGCGAAGACCTTCATCGAACGCGGCTACAAGATCGTCTCCGGCGGCACCGAGAACCACCTGATGCTGGTCGACATGATCGGCAAGCCGATCACCGGCAAGGACGCCGAGGCCGCGCTGGGCAAGGCGCACATCACGGTCAACAAGAACGCCGTGCCGAACGACCCGCAAAAGCCCTTCGTCACCTCCGGCCTGCGCGTAGGCACCCCCGCCGCCACCACCCGCGGTTACAAGGAAGCCGACTGCGTGGCCCTGGCCGGCTGGATCTGCGACGTGCTCGACGCCCCGAACGACGCCGCCGTGATCGCCCGCGTACGCGACGCGGTGACGGCGCAGTGCCACAAATTCCCGGTCTACGGCTGAGCGAGAAGTGGGTGAAGAGGAGTGAGAGGTGAGAGAAAGCCGGCGTTGATGCTTTTCTCTCGTTACTCACTTCTCTACCCTCATTCCTGACCCATGCATTGCCCCTTCTGCCAGCACGAAGACACGCGCGTGATCGACTCGCGCCTGACCGAGGACGGTTCGACCGTGCGGCGACGGCGCGAGTGTCCGCAGTGCGGCGAGCGCTTCAACACGTTCGAGACGGCCGAGCTGAAGTTGCCGGCGATCGTGAAGAGCGGCGAGCGGCGCGAGACCTTCGACGAGCGCAAGTTGCGGGTGAGTTTCGAGCGGGCGTTGCAGAAGCGGCCGGTGGCCAGTGATGCGGTGGACGCGGCGGTGCGGGCGATCGTCAACGACCTGCGTCGCAGCGGCGAACGCGAGGTGCCTTCGCGCCAGGTCGGCGAGCTGGTGATGCGCGAGCTGAAGAACCTCGACCAGGTCGCCTACGTGCGTTTCGCCTCGGTCTACCGCAAGTTCGAGGACGTGCACGCGTTCCGCGAGGAGATCGAGAAGCTGGAACGCGACCTGCCGGGCCTGTCCGATCTGCAGCTTCCCCTGCTCGGTGGCGGTACGCGCAAACCGTAGGAGCCCGCTGGCGGGCGATGTTCCCGTTTCCGCGATTCCCCAATTCATCGTCCCGAGCTTGTCGAAAGGCCGATTCCCGGCCAAGAGCATCGCCCGCCAGCGGGCCCGTACAATCGACGCATGGCATTTTCAGGCACTGACCACCTCCACATGGCGCACGCGCTGCGCCTGGCCGAGCGCGGCCTGTACACCACCCAGCCGAATCCGCGCGTGGGCTGCGTGATCGCGCATGGCGACGAGGTGATCGGTACCGGCTTTCATCAGCGCGCCGGCGAGCCGCACGCGGAGGTACATGCGTTGCGCGAGGCAGGCGCGCAGGCGCGGGGCGCCACCGCCTACGTGACCCTGGAGCCGTGCGCACACCATGGACGTACGCCGCCATGCGCCGATGCGCTGGTGGCCGCCGGTGTGGCGCGGGTGGTGATTGCCGCGGAAGATCCGTTTCCGCAGGTGGCCGGTCGCGGCATCGACAAGTTGCGCGCCGCCGGCGTTGCGGTCGAAACCGGCCTGCTGCGCGGGCCGGCGCGCGAGTTGAACTGCGGCTTCCTCGGCCGTCTCGAACGCGGCCGCCCGTTCGTGCGGGTGAAGCTGGCGATGAGCCTGGACGGGCGCACCGCACTGGCCAGTGGCGAGTCGAAGTGGATCACCGGCGATGCGGCGCGCCTGGACGTGCAGCGCTGGCGCGCGCGCAGCTCGGCAATCCTCACCGGCAGTGGCACGGTGCTGGCGGACGATCCGCGATTCACCGTCCGGTTGCCGCAGGACGAGGAGTTCATGCCGCCGCTGCGCGTGCTGCTGGATCGCCAACTGCGCACGCCCGCCGGCAGCCATGTGCTGGACGGCGCGGCGCCGACGCTGGTCCTGCATGGCGCTGCGGCAACGTGCGCAGACGATCGCTTTGCCCGGGCGGAACGCCTTGCGGTGGCGACACGAGACCACGGACTCGACCTGCCCGCCGTGCTCGCCCTGCTGGCCGGACGCGGCTGCAACGAGGTGCACGTCGAAGCCGGCCCGACCCTGTGCGGCGCGCTGTTCGCGGCCGGCCTGGTCGACGAACTGCTGCTCTATGTCGCGCCCTTGCTGCTGGGCGACAGCGCGCGGCCGCTGCTGCAGTTGCCGTCGCTGGCCGACATGGCATCGCGCTGGCAGTTGCAGGTGGTCGACCAGCGCATGCTCGGTCCGGATATCCGCTTGCGCCTGCGCCCGCCGGCCTGACGCGCACACGCACGTCGCCCGCTCGCCAACACGCGCACAGCGTCACTCAGGGCAAGCCGGGCCGGAGCCGCCCCGGATGCCGGCGCACCGTCTCCCACGGCAGCACCGACCAGTCGTCGTTGGCTTCGCACACGCGCGCGGCGCGAGCGTAGGAGGGGCCGATGAACAAGCCCTTCGGTGTCATGTGCCAGCTCACGAACTGCCACACGCCGGGGTCGTCGTAGCCGCAATCGTCTTCGCCGCCGGTGGCCGTCGTCTCCTGCGGATAGAGTTGCCGCCATTGCCGCGTCAGCCAGGGCGCCAGGTGCTGCTCGCGGTAATCCGACCACGCCTCGAAGCTGGCCGAGCCGGGTGCGGGGTTGCCGTCGGCATCCGTGGCATAGTGCAACGCCTCACCCTTGCCCAACCACAGCAGGTCTTCCAGGGTCAGCGGCCGGGCGGTGTGCGCGTCGAGGTTGATCGCCGCATCGCCGAAGTCCGGATGGGCGCCGCCGCAGTAGTAATTGGTGAACACGCTGACGCTGACGAGGTTCGCCGTGAGCAGGCGCGGCGTCACCGTCTGCTCGTAATCGCCTTCGTTGAAGTGGTTGAACATGCAGTCGTAGTAGCTGCCGGTTTCCCGCCACATCCGGTCCATCAGCACCTGGTTGATGCGCGCAAGCTCGGCGGACGGATACCCGTCCAGGATCTCGAAGAACGCGATGCCGGCGTCGGGCACGCGCCACCACTGCAGGGCATGGCTCATGAAGGTTTCGCGCTGGCCGGCCTGTGGCTTGAGGCCGGCCAGGCGCAGGTAGTCGTAGCGGTCGCTCGCATGGAGCTGCTTCAGCCAGGGCGGCGTATCGGCGGAGGGCGGCGCCACCGTGGCCGGGTGCAGGGCGACCGGCAGGGTCGTTCCCTTGTCGTCCTGCCATTGGCCGCGCCAGCCACCGTCGGCTTGCCGGTCCAGCGTGATGCGCGGGCCGTTGGCGTCGGCGTCCCAGCCTTCGCGCAGTTGCAGGTGACCGTTGCTGGCCGGCGCGCCCGACAAGGCGATGTCGCGATGGTGGCGCACGTAGAAGTAGCGGCCGGCCGTGGCGGCGTCGTCGCCGGGGGTGATTTGCAGCACGATGGCCTGCCGGCCCAGCGTGCCGGTGTAGACGTCGGCCGGCGCCTCGCCGGCGCGCGCGTGGGCCAGCCAGAACATGGCCGGCAGGATGGCGAGCCACGTCGACCAGCCGCGTCGATGCTTGCGCATGGAAACCTCCTTGGCAGGGACGGACATGATGCCGCAGCGGGCGGGCAAACGGCTGGCGCGCGAGTGGCGCATGGCGGGCGTGTTAGAATCCGGCGGCCGGTTCATCGGCAAACGTCTTCAGGGCGGGGCGAAATTCCCCACCGGCGGTAGGTTCCTCGGAACGAGCCCGCGAGCGCTCCCGGCAGCATCGGGAGGTCAGCAGATCCGGTCCGATGCCGGAGCCGACGGTCCAGGTTGTTCCGGTTCGCCGGTGCGGCCCACAGTCCGGATGAAAGAAGACGGCCAGGCGGATGGCAGCGATGCCATGCGTCTGCCTCATGCCTTGGGGCGTTCTCGCTTTCCGACGCGGAGAACGTTTCATGCCTGTCATCGTTTCAGTCTCGCTTGCCATCTCCCTCCGGGAGGTGTGCTGATGTTCACCGGCATCATCCAGACCGTGGGACGCGTTGCGCGACTCGAACCGCGCGGCGGTGACGTGCGCCTGCACGTCGATACCGCCGACCTCGACCTCACCGACGTGCAGCTCGGCGACTCGATCGCCGTCTCCGGCGTGTGTCTCACTGCGATCACGCTGGACGCGCGCGGCTTCAGCGCCGACGTTTCCAACGAGACGCTGTCGCTGACGTCGCTGGGCCAGTTGAAGCCCGGCGATCCGGTGAATCTCGAAAAGGCGCTGCGCCTGGCCGACCGGCTCGGTGGGCATCTGGTCTCCGGCCATGTCGACGGGCTGGGCAGGGTGGTCTCGATCACGCCCGATGGCCGCTCGCAGCGCTGGACGTTCGAAGTGCCTGCCGCCCTGTCGCGCTACATCGCCGCGAAAGGCTCGATCTGCATCGACGGCACCAGCCTCACCGTCAACGAAGTCGCCGGCCATCGCTTCGGCGTCAACCTGATCCCGCACACGGTCGAGCACACGGCGTTCCACGCGCGCCGCGCGGGTGATGCGGTGAACATCGAGGTGGACGTGATTGCACGCTATGTCGAGCGCCTGCTGGCCAGCGGCGAGGCGCCGAAGCTCGACGAGGCGTTCTTGAAACAGCACGGCTTTGCCTGAAGGCGAGAAGTGAGTGGGGAGGAGTGAGAAGTGAGAGAGCCGCAGCATCGAGATGCCTTCTCTCACTTCTCACTCCTCTCCACTCACTCCCTGTCTCTGCGATCAAATCAAAATTCCCCAGGACGTCCCCATGCCCTTCAACACCATCCCCGAAATCCTCGAAGACATCCGCGCCGGCCGCATGGTCGTGATCCTCGACGACGAGGACCGCGAGAACGAGGGTGACCTGATCATGGCCGCGCAGATGGTGCGGCCGGAAGACGTGAACTTCATGGTGCGCGAGGCGCGCGGCCTGCTGTGCCTCACGCTCACCGAGCAGCGCACGCGCCAGCTCGGGCTGCGGCCGATGGTGAGCGACAACACCTCAGTCTACCACACCAATTTCACCGTCTCGATCGAGGCGGCCGAGGGCGTCACCACCGGCATTTCGGCGCACGACCGCGCGCGCACCATCCAGGTGGCGGTGAAGTCCGATGCGAAGCCACAGGACCTGGCCCAGCCCGGCCACGTCTTTCCGCTCACCGCGCAACCGGGCGGCGTGCTGACCCGCGCCGGCCACACGGAGGCCGGCTGCGACCTGGCCGCGCTGGCCGGGTTGGAGCCGTCGGCGGTGCTGATCGAAGTGCTGCATGAAGACGGCTCGATGGCGCGTCGTCCCGAATTGGAAGTCTTTGCGGCCAGGCACGGCTTGAAGATCGGCTCGATCGCCGACCTGATCCGTTACCGGCTGGAAACCGAAAAGACCGTGCAGCGTGTACACGAGGAATCGGTGGAGACCGAGTTCGGCCCGTTCCGGCTGGTGGCGTACCGCGACGTGATCCGTCGCGGCCTGCACTACGCGCTGGTGCGCGGCACCGTGGACGACGGCGCGCCGGTGCTCTCGCGCGTGCACGTGCGCAATACCTTGTCCGACGTGCTGCATCTCAAGCGCGACGACCTCGGCCTCACCGTCACTTCGGCCTTGCGCCGCATCGCCGACGAGGGTCGCGGCGTGCTGCTGGTGCTCTCCGGCGAGGACACGCCGGAGGCCCTGCTGGCGCGGTTGCAGGGCAAGCCGACGGCGCAGGCGCCGGAGGATGCGCAGCAGCAGGAGTGGCGCCAGCTTGGCCTCGGCGCGCAGATGCTGGCCGACCTCGGCGTGCACCGCCTGCGCGTGCTGGGTACGCCGCGCAAACTGGTGGGACTGGGCGGCTTCGGGCTTGAGGTGGTCGAGTACGTCTGACCCTTCCGACTCTCCGTGCAGGAGCCAGCTCGCGGGCGATAGCTCTTGCTCTTGCAGATCCCGACTTCAAGAGCATCGCCCGCGAGCGGGCTCCTACGCGGCGGGCGAAGGCTTTCCGTCATCGATGGCGGGCTCGCGCACGCGCAGGGTGAACAGACCGGCCACGAACAGGCTGGCACCGCCCAGCGCCAGCGCGTAGATCGGCTCGTCGTGGAAGCACAACCGCAGCAGCAGGCCGAGCACGCTGGCCGCCATCAGCTGCGGGATCACGATGAAGAAATTGAAGATGCCCATGTACACGCCCATCTTCTGCGCGGGCAGGTTGTCCGACAGCATCGCGTAGGGCAGCGACAGGATCGACGCCCACGCCACGCCCACCCCGACCATCGACAGCAGCAGCCAGTCGGGATCGCGAATGAACAGGAACGAGAGCAGCCCCGCGCCGCCCAGCCACAGGTTGACCAGGTGGCTCCAGCGCAGGCCGATGCGGCGCACCAGCAGCGGGATCGCGATCGCCGCCAGCGCGGCGAAGCCGTTGTACGCACCCATCAGCACGCCGACCCAGTTGGCGCCGGTGTTGTAGGCCACCGAATGCGGGTCGCTGCTGCCGAACTGCACGGCGGTTACCGCCGGGGTGGTGAAGATCCACATCGCGAACAGCGCGAACCACGAGAAGAACTGCACGATGGCGAGCCGCCGCATCGCATCCGGCATGCTGTAGAGATCGCCCATCACCTCGCGCAGCATGCCCTGGCTGCGGCTGAAGGCAAGCCAGGCGAACAGCGCGCCGAACACCAGCAGGCCGCCGGCCAGCACGTAGAGTTCCTTTTCGAGCGAGAAGTGCCGGATGGCCAGCCATACCAGCAGGCCGCCGACGATCAGCAGCAGGCCGGGCCGCCACGCGCGCGAGGCGTCCACGGGCATGGGCCTGGCGTCATCGTCGAATTCGCGCAACTGCTCGGGCGGGTACTCCCGCGTGGAGAGCACGGTCCACAGCACCGTGCCCATCAGCAGGGCGCCGCCGGCGTAGAAGGCGTACTTGACCGTGTCCGGAATCGCGCCGTCCGGGGCGACGTTGCTGACGCCGACCTTGGTCAGCAGCCACGGCATCAGCGACGCCACTACCGCACCCACGCCGATGAACACGCTTTGCATGGAGAAGCCGCGCGGGCGCTGGTGCTCCGGCAACTGGTCGCCGACGAAGGCGCGGAACGGCTCCATCGACACGTTGAACGAGGCGTCCATGATCCACAGCAGCCCTGCAGCCACCCACAGCGTGGGTGAGTTCGGCATCGCCAGCAGGGCCAGCGTGGCGAGGATCGCGCCGGCCAGGAAATACGGCCGGCGACGGCCGAGCCGGTTCCAGGTGCGGTCGGAGTAGTGGCCGATGATCGGCTGCACGATCAGCCCGGTGAGCGGTGCGGCCACCCACAGGATCGGGATGTCGTTCACCTCGGCGCCGAGCGTCTGGAAGATCCGGCTGACGTTGGCGTTCTGCAATGCGAAGCCGAACTGGATGCCCAGGAAGCCGAAACACATGTTCCAGATCTGCCAGAACGACAGTTCGGGTTTCCTGCTCATGGGGTACGGGTTCCGTCCGCCAGCGGCGCAATGTGCAGGTCGTCGACCTCGGCCTGGTTCAACGGCCCGTCGATGCCGCCGGTACCGCCCGTGTAGTGCGCGAAGTGCTGCAGGTAGCTCATGTTGAAACCGTCCTCCAGCGCGAACGTGCAGCGCGCCTTGCCGGTGGCGCTGAAGCGGCCATGGGTGGATGGCTGGGTGGCCACGCTGTGCGGCATCACCAGCGGCACGCGCTGCGTGTCGCTGCCATCGCAGTTGATGAGCAGCCATTTCACCGCGGCGGTGACGCCGGTGTTGATCGGGCCGTTGGCGTTGCGGTAATCCGCCCACACGCGATAGCTGCCGGTGGCGGGCGCGGTCCAGTGGCGCGGCCAGTCGCCGCCGGCCTGATCGACCGGGCCGACGCAGGTCGCCGGGCTGGGCAGGGATTCCAGGCCATGCGCATCGACGCGGGTGGCGCGCACGCAGGCGAGATCCTCGGTGCGGGCGAGCGTGCCGTGGCCGTCGATGGCACCGGCGCGCTGCCCGTTGACGTAGAGCTGCAGCTTCCCGTCGCCGTTGACGATCCAGCGATCGCCGTCGGCGGCCAGCGTCGGCGCGGCCGGGGCGATCGGCGCGTACAGCGGGGCGTCCATGCGCAGCGGCGGTGCGTCGGCCCGGATCGCCTTCAACGTCACGGTGGCATGCGTGCCTTGCGTGCGGATGCGATCGGCGACCAGCAGGTTGCCGTCACGCTTGGCCGGCAATTGCAGCGTGATCCGGCGACCGGGCAGGTCCAGGCTGATGGCGTTGCGCGCGCCGAACAGCATCGGCACCAGCGAGACAGGCAGCTTCGGTTGCACGCGGCCGTCCTCCTCCACGCCGAAAACGCCCTCGGTCACCACGTCCAGGTACGCCGCCACCGACCACAGCTGGCGCGGCGAATTGACCACCGGGCCGCTGAGCTTGCCCTCGTCCACGTGCTGGCCCTGGGTCAGCAGCTCGTAGTTTTCCATGTTGGAGCCGACCAGTGCCGCGCCGCGCATCACCGAGGTGATCTCGTGGGCGATGCGCGCCGGGTCGTTGACCGTGCGTGCGGCGCGCAGCGCGTAGGCGCTGACGAACGGCCAGATCGCGCGGTTGTGATAGATCGGCTGGTCGCTGCGTTCGGGCCAGATCACCGGGCTGCCGGCCGGCCAGCTCGGATAGTTCTCCAGGGTCTGGCGCGCGCGCTCGCCGTCGGCCACTCCGCTGGCGATCGCCAGCGAGATGCCAAGCAGGTCGTAGCTGTCCACCGGCGTGCCGTCGCCACCGATGTAGCTCATGTACATGCCGCGGTCGGCGCGCCAGAAGTGCAGGTTGATCGCCTGCTTCAGCGCCGCGGCCTGGGTGCGGTAGGTGTTCCTGGCGGTAGCCTGGTGATCGGCGCCGGCCTGCGCGGCGGCCAGTTGCAACGCCTCGTAGTGCAGCACGTTGGTCGACAGCGCGAACGATTGCCCGATGAAGGTCACCTCGTTGGCGGTCCACGCCGGGTAGGTCTGTTCGCGCCAGTCCAGGAACGAGGTCTCGCCGCGGTACAAGCCGAAATTGGCGTCGAACGCGTATTGCCGGTCCTGCGCCAGGGTGTCGCGCAGGGCCGTGCGCATCTTGTCGGCGAACGCGGCATCGTCCTGCAGGTGCCGCGCGGCGAGGAACCACACCACGCGATCCGTGCTGATCGGCCAGCTGCCGCCCGAGCCGGTGTCCTGCATCACGTACAGGCCCTGCGGCGCGGATGGTTCGCGCACGCCGGACAGCTTGAACTCCAGCCCGTTGCGCGCGCGGGCGCGGTCGAACCGCCACAGGCCGAGGTCGATCGCGTACGACAGGTCGCGCGTCCACACGTATGGCCACTTCAACCCGGTCTCGAAACAGTGGCAGGGAATCGGCGCGCCGTGGTCGAACGCGCCGTCGCGAATCGCGCTCACCGAATCCTGGCGCAGATCGTCCTGCGCCATCGCGTACAAGCCGTCGAACAGCGCACTGGCGGTATCGGCCTTGAACGGTTGCGGCGCAATCACCCGCTGCCCGAACGGCCAGTCCAGGGTGTAGGCGTCCTGCGCGTCACGCCGGATGCCCACATGCACGCCGTGCCAGTCCAGCCCGTCATGCCATGCGGGCGCTTCCAGCGGCGCGCTGGCCATGGCGGCAGCCAGCATCAGGCCCAGCATGGCGAGAGCCTGGAAGTGTGGCGAGGGGTCATGCGGCTCATGTGCTGGATTCTCCGACAGCTGTTATGTCACGGCCGCGCCCGGCCTGCACGTTGCGAGTGCAGCATCCACGGCACCCAACCGGCCCGGCCATCCGGCATGGTAGGCAGCCGCGCGCGCCGACGACTACCCGATGCATACGTATTCATGCCCTGGCCGCGCCGGGTCCGGGCGGCTGCCGACCGCCGGTCGCGGCGGTTCTTGTAAACGGGCCGGCGCTGACCGCATAGTTGAGCGCAGGCGCGGCAACACTTGGATCAAGGCATGCGGGTAAGGCTGGAAGACGTTGCACGCCGCGCGGGCGTTTCGCCCAAGACGGTGTCGCGCGTGCTCAACGACGAGGCCAACGTCAGCGACGCCACGCGCAAGCGCGTGACCGAGGCGATGGAGGCGATGGATTACCGGCCGCTGTCGTCGGCACGCAGCCTGGCCGGCAATCGTTCGTTCCTGGTGGCGATGCTGTACGACAACAACGACAATCCCGCCTCGACCTACCTGGCCGAGATCCAGGATGGCGTGCTCGAGGCCTGCGACGCGCACCGCTACAACATGATGGTGCGGCCGCTGCGCATGCGCGGCGAGGATTTCGTGCGCCGGCTCGATGCGGTGATCTCCGACCATCATCCCGACGGCATCGTGCTGACCCCGCCGATCACCGACTACGCACCGCTGCTCAAGCGCCTGCGCGAACGCCAGGTGCCGTTCGCCAGCGTGTCGCCGGTGTCGCGGGAGAACAACATCGGCGTGGCGATGGACGAGCAACTCGCCGCGCGCACGATGGTCGAGCACCTGCTGTCGCTTGGGCACCGGCGGATCGCGCACGTCTCGGGTATTGCCGACCACGGCGCCAGCAGGTGGCGGCTGGCCGGCTACCGCGAGGCGATGGCCGCCGCCGGCCTGGTCGAGGACCCGGCACTGGTGGTGCAGGGTGCCTTCACCTTCGCCTCGGGGGTGGCCGCGGCGCGGCAGTTGTTCGCGCTGAAGAAACGTCCGACCGCGGTGTTCGCGGCCAATGACGACATGGCCAGCGGCGTGATGTGGGTGGCCAACGAGCGGGGCATGAAGGTGCCGCAGGACATTTCCGTGTGCGGCTTCGACGACATCCCGCTGGCCAGCCAGCTGTGGCCGGCACTGACCACGATTCGCCAGCCCAGCCGCGAGATGGGCAAGGTCGCCGCCCTGCAATTGCTGGAAGTATTGCGCGGTCGCGGACCAGGGCGGCTGGTGGAGATGCCGTTCTCGCTGGAAGTCCGCGACTCGACCGCCAGCCCCGCCTGAATTGGCCGCCGCGAGCCCGCTCCGCGGCGATGTTGCCCTGCAAATTGACAGCGCTGTCAATTGTGTCACGCTGCGGCTTCCGCGCCTTGCGCGCGAGCCAGCCTGGAGCCTCACGTGCCACAGTCCTTTCGCCCGATCCGGGGCCTGCCCTGCCGTCTTGTGGTCGTTTCGATCGCTGGCACCTTGCTCCTTGCCGTGCCGGCCCATGCCGTCAGCCCCTCGACCACCGTGCATCCGCAGCTGTGGCCCAGGGTGAGCTCGCCGTTGCCGGCCGACCCCGCGCTGGACGCACGGGTGAAGGCGCTGCTGGATCGCATGTCGGTGGAGGACAAGGTCGGCCAGATGATCCAGGCCGACATCAAGTACGTGACGCCGGAGGACGTGCGCCAGTACCGCCTCGGCTCGATCCTGGCCGGCGGCAATTCCGGCCCCGACGGTGGCGAGTACGGCACCGCAGCGCAGTGGAAGAAGTTGTCCGACGCGTTCCATCGCGCCTCGCTGGAGCGCTCCGACGGGCGCCCCGCGATCCCGGTGCTGTTCGGCATCGACGCCGTGCACGGTCACAACAACCTGGTCGGCAGCACGCTGTTTCCGCAGAACGTGGGCCTGGGCGCCACGCGCGATCCCGAACTGCTGCGCGACATCGGCAAGGTCACCGCGCGGGAGCTGCGCGCCAGCGGCATCAACTGGACCTTCGCCCCCACCCTGACCGTGCCGCGCGACAGTCGCTGGGGCCGCGCCTACGAGGGCTATTCGGAAAACCCGACACTGGTGGCGGCATACGCCTCGCAGATCGTGACCGGGCTGGAGGGCGCGGTCGGCACGCCGCAGTTCCTCGATGCGAATCACGTGATCGCCACCGCCAAGCATTTCATTGGCGACGGCGGCACCAGGGACGGCAAGGACCAGGGCGACGCGGAAGTCAGCGAGGCGGTGCTGCGCGACGTGCATGGAGCGGGCTATCCGCCGGCCATCCGCGCCGGCGTGCAGGTGGTGATGGTGTCCTTCTCCAGCTGGAACGGGGTGAAGATGGCCGGCAACAAGGCGCTGATCACCGACGTGCTGAAAAAGCGCATGGGTTTCGACGGCATCGTGCTGGGCGACTGGAACGCGCATGGCCAGGTGCCCGGCTGCACCAACGAGGATTGCGCCGCCGCCTACAACGCCGGCCTGGACATGCTGGAGGCGCCCGATTCCTGGAAGGGGCTGTACCGCAACACGCTGGCCGAGGTGAAGTCCGGCGCGATCCCGATGAGCCGCGTGGACGACGCGGTCAGCCGCATCCTGCGGGTGAAGATGCGCCTGGGCATGTTCAAGCAAGGCTTGCCCAGCCAAAATCCGCTGGCCCGCTCATCGGCGCAGGTGATCGGCAGCGCCGCGCATCGGGCCGTGGCGCGGCGCGCCGTGCGCGAGTCGCTGGTGCTGCTGAAGAACAACCACGGCCTGCTGCCGCTGGACCCGCGCAAGCGCATCCTGGTCGCCGGCGATGGCGCGGACAACATCTCCAAGCAGAACGGTGGCTGGACCCTGACCTGGCAAGGCACCGGCCTCACCAACGCGAACTTCCCTGGCGCAACCTCGATCTGGGCCGGCATCGATGCGCAGGTGCGTGCCGCGGGCGGCACGGCGGTGCTGTCGGTCGACGGCAGTTACAGGCAGAAGCCCGACGCCGCCATCGTGGTGTTCGGCGAGGATCCCTATGCCGAGTTCCAGGGCGACCTGCCCAACCTTGCCTACAAGCCCGGAAACGATCACGACCTCGACCTGCTGCGCCGCCTGCATGATCGGGGCGTGCCGGTGGTGGCCCTGTTCATCACCGGCCGGCCGTTGTGGATGAATCGCGAGATCAACGCCTCCGATGCTTTCGTGGTGGCATGGCTGCCCGGCAGCGAGGGCGAGGGCATCGCCGACGTGCTGCTGCGCAAGCGCGACGGCTCGATCGACTACGACTTCCACGGCAAGCTGCCCTATTCGTGGCCGCGCACGGCGATCCAGACACCGCTCAACGTGGGGCAGCCGGATTACCACCCGCAATTCCCCTATGGCTATGGCCTGAGCTATGCCGATCACCGCGAGCTGGGCACCTTGCCGGAGCAGGCCGGCGTGGCGCTGGATGACGAGCGCGCCGGGGTGTACTTCGTGCGCGGCCAGGCGGCGCACGGTTTCGCCTTGCAACTGACGGCGGCCAACGGCGAAAGCGACACCGTATCGTCGGCGCCTGCCGCCACCGGCGACGGCAGCCTGCAAGTGGCCGCCCTCGACTACAAGGCGCAGGAAGACGCGCGACGCTTGAGCTGGTCCGCTGCAGGCACGGCGACCGCCGCGCTGGCGAGCAGCTCGCCGCTGGACCTGGATCGCCAGACCAACGGCGACGTGATGCTGGTGGCCACCCTGCGCATCGATGCGCTGTCGCCCCGCGGCACGACCCTCGGCGTCGCCTGCGGCAAGGGCTGCGGCGCCGGGGTTTCGATCGGCTCCCAACTCGCGGCGCTGCCGCGCGGGCAGTGGCTGCGTGTGGGCATTCCGCTGAAGTGCTTCCGCGATGCGGGCGCCGACATGAGCAAGCTGGATCGGCCATTCGAGTGGACCAGCAGCCGTGGCGAAAGCATTGTCCTCACCGAAGTGGCGCTGGGCACCGTGGCGGACAGGACGCTGGCCTGCAAGGTGCATTGAGCCGAGGCCCTGAGCTCCCGCCCGTTCGCCCTGTGCGCAGGCCCGCAGGGCCGAAGTCGAAGGGTAGCCGCCAAGAGGCGCTTCGACTTCGCTTGCTATCGCAAGCTAGGCTCAGCGCGAACGGATTCCATGGCTGAGCTTCGTCAAAGAAGTTGAAAGCAGAGACGCGGGTGTGATGCCGTTCGTGAATGGCAAGAGTCCGCGCTCCCGCTGAGCCGAATCGCATCCATCGCGGGCCACCCTTCGCCAGAAAAAAAGGATGCCCCGTTGCCGGGGCATCCAGTGGCGACCGCAGGGGAGGGGCCTGTCGCCGGTGAAACGAATGGCTCCTTAGAACCAGAACCCGAACTGCACGCCGTAGGTGCGCGGCGGCAGGTACTGGGAGGTGAACGCCACGCTGCCGTCGGCGAGCAGGGTGCTGCCTGCCGCGTTGCTCTTCACCTTGCCGTCGGTGACATTCTGCACGTAGGCGTTGATGTACCACTTGTCGCCGGGCTCGGTGTAACGCAGCGAGAGATCGCCGCGCGCGTAGGCCTTCTGCTTGTCGCCTGCGCCGAAGTTGAACCAGCTGAGCCACTGGGCGCTCTGGTACTGCGCGCTGATCCGCGGCGTCAGGCGGCCGCCGCTGCCCAGCACGAAGTCGTGCTCGTAGATGGCGGTGAGCGACACGTTGGGGGCGTGCGGCAGGTCGTTGCCGGAAATGTCCATGCAGTTGTTGCTGATGGTCGACTCCGGCGGGCAGATCGTCGGCACGTAGTAGTCGTTGCTGGCGGCGTACTTCTCCGTGCCCAGCTTCTTCTCGGGGATCACCGACAGCACGAGGTTGGCGCGGTCGTTGGTCGACTGCCAGGCCAGCTCCGATTCGAAGCCGGCCACCTTGGTCTTGCCGCCGACGTTGGAGAAGCCGAGCCCGTGCGAACCATCGGGATAGGTGACCGGTGCCGACAACTGGTAGTTCTTGAACACTTCGTAATACGCGGCGCTGTTCCAGGTCAGGTGGCCGTCGAGGAACGCAAGCTTGGCGCCGATCTCGTAGTTGGTCAGCGTCTCGGGCTGGTACAGGGCACCGCCGTCCTGGGTGCCGCCGGATTTGTAGCCGGTCGATACGCTCGCGTAGATCATGCTGTTGGCGCCGACGTCATGGTTGATGCGCAGCAGCCAGGTGGGCTTGCTCTTGCTGTAGGTGGCGTCGTTGTGCTGGCTGATGGCGAAGCCGACATCGCCGGGCTGCTGGCCGGGCGAGATGGGCTGCTGCGGGTAGGCCGGGTCGTAGGCCCAGCCCCAGTTGACGCCGCCGCGGTTCTCGCGCTTGTCGTGCGACCAGCGCGCGCCGCCGGTGAGGTGCCAGCTGTCGCTCATGTTCCAGGTGGCCTGGGCGAAGGCGGCGGTGGCGGTGACCCGTTCCTCCGGCTGGATGAAGGAACCCTGCCAGCTGACGGTGCCCTGCTGGGTGCCGTTCATGATCGGGATGTCGAAGCGGATGTTGTTGTTCTCGTGCTCGTAGTACGCGCCGAGAATCCAGTCCAGCGTGTTGTCGCCGCGGGACTTGAGGTTGAACTCGTGGCTGGAGCTGAGATAGTTGGAATGGTTGGTGCGGTCTTCCTGGTACACGCCGTTGGTGGTGAAACTGGTCGGCACGTTGACGCCGCCGTCCTGGTCGAAGTCGCTCTTGCCCGAGTAGCGGTTGAAGCCCGCCACGTAGGTCAGTTCGAGGTTGTCGTTGATGACCCAGTCCATCCGGCTGCGTACCGAGTGCGAGCTGCGGTCCAGGTACGGCGCCACGTCGATCAGCGCGGACCAGAAATCCTGCCCCGCACGCGGATGCTGCATCAGGTTCATGCCCGGCGTGCCGCGATCCTTGAAGTACTCGTACGACAGATCCCACAGGAAGCTGTCGCCGGGCCGCCAGCGGGCGCTCACGCGCGCGGCGGACTGGTCCTGGGAGTTGTACTTCGGGCCCTTCTGCACGAACAGGTTGGTGTCGATCGGCCGGAAATTGGCCGGATCGCCGCCGGAGGCGAGATAGCTGGCCTGCTGCTGCGCCAGCGTCGGGATCTGCCCCACCGGGTTCTGGTAGTCGACGTAGCCATCGTGCTGTTCGTGCACGGCGGCCACGCGCATCGCGAAGGTGCTGCTGATCGGCAGGTTCACCGCCGCGCGCACGCCGCTCTGGTTGTAGTTGCCCAGCCCGATGCTGCCGTTGCCGTAGAAACCGCCATCGATGTCGGGCTTGACGGTGTTGAAGCTGATCGCGCCGGCGGTGGAGTTGCGGCCCCACAACGTGCCCTGCGGGCCGCGCAGCACTTCCACGCTGTCCATGTCCAGCAGCAGGCTCGCGGCGGCCTCGGCACGCGGGGTGTACACGCCGTCGACGAAGGTGGCGACCTCCGGATCGGCATACTCGGTCTTGGCGCTGTCGTTGCCGATGCCGCGCAAGGTCAGCGTGACCACGCCGTGGTCGCCCTGCGAAGTGCCTTGCAGGCCGGGCACCAGCTTGGTCAGGTCCTGCACCGTCATGACGCGCTCCTTGTCGAGCGTGTCGCCGCCGATCGCGGTGATGGCGATCGGGGTTTTCTGCAGCGGCGTCTCGCGCTTGGTCGCGGTGACCTGGACGGCATCCAGGTTCTTGACCTTGCTGGCGGAGGGAGCTTTCTCCGTCGGCTGGCTTGCCTGCTGGCCTGCCGCGTGGACCGCGGCCGATGCAAATACAGCGGTCACGGCGATGTACAGCGCGGAATAGCGAAGTTTCATGGTCTCCCTCTCCCCAATATCGTGAGCTTGCGGTAGGCTGATTGATAGCGCTGTCAACTTCAATATGACAGCGCTGTCAATTCGGATGCTACTGCGAATATCGCGAATTTGCTTGCTGCATGGCAGCAGGGGAGAAAATCCATGCCACGTCTCAAGAAGGTGCTGGTCGTCGGGGGTGGCACGGCTGGCTGGCTGGCCGCCTGCTATCTGGCCAAGGCGATGAACAGCGTGGCGCCGGACAGCGTCCAGGTGGAGCTGGTCGAGTCGCCGAACATCCGCCTGCTCGGCGTCGGCGAGGCCACCTTCCCCTCAATCCGGGGCACGCTGGCGGCGATCGGCCTGGACGAACGCCGGTTCCTGGTCGGCGCCACGGCGACGTTCAAGCAGGGCATTCAGTACGTCAACTGGGTGCGGCCGCCGGGCATGCCCGGCGCGGATCGTTTCTTCCATCCGTTCAACACGCCCAGCCGTCGGCCGGGCAGTCCCGAGCTGTTGCCTTACTGGTTGCTGGGCGCGGCGCCCGAAGGCACGCCGTTCGCCGAAGCGGTGACCATGCAGAGCCGGCTGGTCGATCACGGGCGCGCACCAAAGCACGCCTCCGATGCCGATTACCAGGCACCGATGAACCATGCCTACCATTTCGACGCGGCCGCCTTCGCCGCCACCCTGGCCGAGCACGGCCAGGGCCTGGGCGTGAAGCGCCATCTGGCGACGGTCGAACGCACGGAGCTGGACGAGCGGGGCAATATCGCGCGGGTGGTCACCACCGAGCTCGGTGCGCTCTCGGCCGACCTCTACGTGGATTGCACCGGCCTGCGCGGCAGCCTGATCGGCGGCGCCATGCGATCGGCGTTCCGCAGTCGCCGCGACGTGCTGTTCGTCGATCGCGCGGTGGCCTTGCAGGTGCCGTATCCGGCACCGGACACGCCGATCCTGCCGTATACCCGGGCCACGGCGCAGCCGGCGGGATGGGTCTGGGACATCGGCCTGCAGAAGCGCCGCGGCATCGGCCACGTCTATTCGTCTCGGCACATGGATGCCACGCAGGCCGAGGAGATCGCGCGCCGTTACGTCGGTGCGGCGGCCGATGCGCTCGAAGCCCAGCACCTGCAGTTCGAGACCGGCTATCGCCCGGAACACTGGCGCGGGAACTGCGTGGCGGTCGGTCTGGCCGGCGGGTTCGTGGAACCGCTGGAATCCACCGGCATCGCGCTGGTCGAGCTGGCGGTGTGCATGCTGACCCACCTGTTCCCGGCCGATCACGACGACATGGAGCGCACGGCACGGCGCTTCAACGAAATGATGGTGGCGCGCTACGAGCGCATCATCGACTTCATCAAGATGCATTACTGCCTGTCGCAGCGGCGCGACTCGGCGTTCTGGATCGACAACGCCAACCCGGCCAGCATTCCGCCGACGCTGCGCGATCGCCTGCAACTGTGGCGGCGTCGCCCGCCGCACCGGCTGGACTTCGTCACCGACCTGGAAATGTTCATGCCGGCGAGCTGGCAGTACGTGCTCTATGGCATGGAGTTCAGGACCGACCTGGAGCACGCCCGCAGCGCCTACCCGCAGATGGACGAGGCGCGGCGCGAGTTCGCGATGATCCAGCAGGTGGCGGGGCGCGCGCTGCAGGATCTGCCGGATCACCGGGCGCTGGTGGAGCAGTTGTGCCGGCAACATGCGCAGCGAAATCCGGTTCGCACAGGCGAACCGGTGGCAGTCGGCGGTTGACGCCTCCGGCGCGCGCGATGCGCGCCGGGCTCCGACCTCAGCGCAACTCGACCACCACCAGCCCCTGCGGCGGAATGTCGAGCTGCAGCTTGCCGTCCTGCAGTTCGACGCGCTGCGGCGGCGCCATCTCGCCGGCCTTGCGCAAGGCGGCGATCTGCGCGCGGCTGGGGAAGTCCGGGCGACCCATCTGGTCGAACGCGGCTACCGCGTTGCCGTGGTTTTCGTCCAGCCGCCACACGGTGGCATGGGCGCCGGCGGCGAGGTTGCGCACGTCGACGCTGAAATGCCTGTTCGTGCCCCGGGGCTTGCCGGGCGTGTAGCTGGCGGTGTCGCCCACCGGCGGGGCGTAGTTCCACAGTGCCAGCACCACGGTGCCGTCGTCGCGCCTGGTCACCAGGGCCGAGTCGGAGTCCGATTTCAGCTGGCGATCGCCCAGCTTGTGCAGCATCGCGAAGGCGTTGAATGCGGGCTTGGGGATGCGTCGCGCGGCGATCAGGCCGAAGCCGCCGTAGAACGGATTGCGCACGATGCCCTGTTCCTCGAACACGTCGGAGAACGACCAGTAGCTCATGATCTGGATCTTGCCGGCGCACTCGCGGATCGTGTTGGCCATCCACGGCCCCATGAACACGGTGTCGGTGACGTTGGGCAGGTTGGCGTAGCTGGCGTTGTACTCGCTGAACACCAGCGGCATCCGCGGGTAGGGCGAGGCGAGGATCTCCTTGTGCACCTTGTCCACCGTGCGGCAGACCATGTCGCGGCGCGGGATGTGCTCGTCGCTGTGGAACACGTTCTGCGCGGTGTCGTCGCCGTAGACGTGGGTGCTGAGGAAATCGACCGGCACGTTGTTCTTTTTCGTGTGCGCCAGGAAATCCGTGGCCCACGCGCCCTGTGCGGTGGCCGGCCCGCCGACGCGCAGGCGCGGGTTCACCGCCTTCAGCGCGCGGGCGGTGTGGTCGTACAGCGTGTAGTAGGTGGACTGCTTCGGCTCGCCGGCCCAGAAGCCGATGTTCGGCTCGTTCCACACCTCGAAGTACCAGCTGGCTACCTCGTCGATGCCGTAACGCGCGACCAGGTGGCGGGCGAAGGCGGTGATCATCGCGTCCCACTCGGCGTAGTTCTTCGGCGGCGCGCGGTTGGGGTGATACCAGAACTCCTGCAGCTCGTTCGGGTCGGAGGTGAGCTCCGGCGGCATGAAGCCCAGCTCGATGAAGGGCTTCACGCCGTGCTCGAGCAGGCCGTCATAGATCTGGTCGATGTAGGAGAAGTTGTAGCGGATCGAGCCGTCCGGGTCGCGGTTCACCATGCCCACGTCGTGGTCGAAGATGCCGTGGAAGCGGATGTAGCTGAGGCCGGTGGCCTCGCGCACGGCGTCCAGGTCCTTGCGGTAATCGTCGCGCAGCGACAGCGAGGCGCGGCCGGAGCCGAACATGGTTTCCCAGAAGTGCGGGAACGGCGTGCCGGCGGCCTGCGCGTCGACGCGGATCTGCACGGTGGTCGGCGTGGCCGCGAGGGCGGAACCAACCAGCAAGGCGCTGGCGCACAGGCCGAGCAGGAAATGGCGGAAGGCGGCCGGGAGGCGCATCGGGGGATTCCTCGTCGTCAGCGGAGCTTGGATCGGTGGGGTCGGGCGCGCGCGATGTAAACGTTTACGTGCCGACTGCCGCAGTATCTTGCAGTCGGCGTGCGACGTCCAGTGAGCCCCGTCCGCCCGGCCGGCGCGAGTCAATCGGACCGGGCGTCGCCCAGCGGGTTGTCGGCAAACCAGGCCACCAGTTCGGGCATCTTCCGTTCGAAGCCGGCGGGCGTGTTGATGCACAGGAAACCGCATTCGGCCGCGTCGCGATTCTCGAAATCGTGCGGCGTGCCACCGGGGATCAGCACCCAGCTGCCGCGCGGCGCCGGCGCCCACTCGCCGTCGATGCAGACGCTGAGCGTGCCGGCGAGGACGTAATAGATGTGGTCGTCGTCATGGGCATGGCTGCCCGGCCCGCCGGTGCGCGGCTGCAGCCACCACTCCGACAGCGAGTAGCGCTCGGCAGTCTGCGCGCCATCGGCATGGAATACCGCGCGCATGCGGCCCATGTCGTAGCGGCGGCCCTGCGCCGGTCGCGTGATCAGCGGCTTGCGGGTGGCGTCTGGCGCGTTCATGCGAACCTCCTCATCTGGTCGAAAAATCACGATTCTCCGCGCTTGCCGCCCGCTGCCGACGGAGCGATGGTGAGCCCGATCAGCCGCGACACCACCAGCGCGAGGTACATCACGCCGACGAACATCTCCAGGCTTGCCACCGCCCGCGCGTGGACGGTGATCGGGATGACGTCGCCGATGCCGGTGCTCGACATCAGCGCGAAACTCAGAAACAGCAGCTCGGTCCACGTGCGCGGCGCCTGCGGGTCGACCGCCGCGGAAAAACAGCCCGGCTGCAGGGTCTGGCACAACACGAACACATAGGTGAACGCCCACACCAGCAGGGTGAAGGTGGCCCCGGCGGCGAACAGCTCGTCGGTGGTGGCGCGCCGGTCGGCCAGCATGTACGCGATCAGGCAGCCGGCCGCGTAGAAGTAGAACAGCGCCTCCAGCGCCGCCCACCAGGGCCGCAGCGCCGGCAGCTCCAGCGTCAGGCCCATCACGTTCAATACCACCGCCGGCACCGCGATCGCCAGGCTCACCCAGCCGCGTCCGCGCGTGCGCTGCACCATCGCGATCGTCAGCAGCAACACCACCACACCGAACGCGCCGAACAACGCGCGCGCCGAATGCGTCTGCTCGATGAACGGATACAGCAGCAAGCCGGCCAGCTGCACCAGCAGGAGGATCGCCGAGGGATGGCGGATCACCGTGGCCACCCAGCGTGGCCGGGCGATGCGCGAAGTGTGGTGGTCGGGGGCGTTCGCGGTCTGGTTCATGCGTGCTCCTGCGTTTCAACGAAAGGAAGTTCGAACGCGGGAATTCGTCTTGATCTTGCGGGGCGCACCAGGGATTCCCGCATTCGCTGGGATGACGTCACTGGGCCTTCCGGGCTCTCCGCGCGGCTCGGCACAAGACATCTTCTCGCCCGCCCTCACTCCTCCCGCCTGACGCGATGGCTCGCGCACAGCTTGTTGCCGTCGGGGTCGCGCACGTAGGCCAGGTACAGCGCGCCAAAGCCGCTTTCGCGCAGCCCGGGCGGCTGTTCGATCGAGGTGCCGCCGTGGGCCACGGCGGTGTCGTGGAACGCGCGCACCTGTTCGGGCGAGTTGCACTTGAAGCCGATCGTGCCGCCGTTGGCGAACGTTGCCGCGCCGCCGTCGATCGGCTCGCTCACGCAGAAGGTGTTGCCGTCGTGCCGATAGAACAGGCGGTCGTGGCCGGTGGCGGTCCGGTCGCGGTGCGGTTGGCCCGCTCCCAGCGTACCCAGCACGGCGTCATAGAAGCGCTTTGCCCGTTCGATGTCGTTCGAGCCGACCATCACGTGACTGAACATGGCGTGTGTCTCCGCATTGGAAGGTGGCGACCGGCCGACGGTCGGGCGCTGCCTAGCCTGCACGGCAGCGGACCGGCGATGCAAGACCGTCGACGGCCGCAGTCGCGCAGTCCGCGTGATGGGCTGCACGGTTACTGCCAGCCGGCGTCGCGCGCTGCGCGCTCCTGTTGCGCATCGAAGACTTCGCCGCGCAAGCGGGCGTCGATCGCGGCGCGCACCGCGCTCGGCAAGTCGCTGGCCGCCTGGCGCAGTTCGCCGTCGTCCCCGGAGGAGGGCGCCGCGGTGAGCACGGGCACGCTCCAGCCGCCGTCGCCATGGCAGGCGAGCCCGGCGCGCGCCGGTGCACGATGCAGCACGAAGCTGCGGCAGATGTGCCCGTCGTTGCTGCGGAAACTCAGGCCGATCGCCACCTGCGCATCTGCTTCCGGTTCGCTTGCCAGCGCATGATTCAGCGCTTGCTCCAGCGGACCGGCGGCAAACGACTGGCCGCCGTGCATGCGCAGCATGTCGCCGCCGGCGCGCGGCCACCACAGGGCCACGGCCAGCAGTGCCACCGACGCGGCCAGCGCGGCGCCCACATACCAGCGCCGTGGTGCGCGGCGATGCATGGCGTGCGCATGACGTCCACCGGCGAGCGCCGGCGCGGCGGGCGGCTGCAGCAAGGCGGACAGCCGCGCCGGCACCGGCTCGTCGAGCACCGGGTCGAACGCGGCATGCAGTTGCGCGCGCACGGCACGCGCCTGCTGCACGCGGTGCGCGAGCACGGCGTCGTGCGCCAGCGCGGCGTCGACGCGCGCGGCCGCGTCGGCGTCGAGTTCGCCATCCACGTAAGCCTGCAAGGTGTCGTCGTCGATCGCGTTCATGCTTCTTTCCCAAGGTGGGCCTGCAAGGTGGCGCGGGCGCGAGCCAGGCGACTGGTGACGGTGCCCACCGGCACCTCCAGCAGCTCGGCAGCCTCGCCGTAGGACATGCCCTCGACCAGCACCAGGGCCACCACTTCGCGATGGTCCGGCGGCAGCGCCGCCAGCGCCATCGCCAGTTCCAGTTGCTGCGCCGGCTGCGCACTGGCGCGGTCGGCCGCCATCTCGCCGGCTTCCTCCGGCGCGAACAGATGCTGCGAACGGCCGCGCGCGCGCAGTTCGTCGCGCCAGGCATTGCGTGCGATCGCGAACACCCACCGATCCAGCGCGGCATCCGGCCGCCACTGCGCGGCACGAGCGAGCGCGCGCTCCAGCACGATCTGCACCAGGTCGTCGGCGTCGGCGGCCTGGCCGGCCAGCGCCCGCGCCAGCCGGCGCAGGCGCGGCAACAGCGGGATCAGTCCTTCGCGCACGGCGTCGCTCGAATTCACGCATCACCTTCCATTACGTCTGGAGGGGTGGATTCCTTCCCTCGTGCGCGTCGGCGCGGTTCGAGGGCGTAAAGCGGGGCCATGCTAGCATCCGGCCCCGTTGCTCCCGAGGCCGTTGGCCATGCCCATGCGCCGTCCGTCCGCCGTGTTCGTTTTGCTGCTGGCCATCGCCTCGATCGGCGTGGCGCCTGCGCAGGCGCAGCTGCTCGGCCCGGTGCAAGGATTGCCGAACGTGCAACTGCCCGGCGCGCGTCTGCCCGGCTTGGATCCCGTTGCGCCCTTGCACAGCGTCGACGACCTGCTGCGCGGCCCGCTCGCCCTCACGCGAAAAGTGCAGATCGAGACGCTGCGGCGCAGGGAGCCTCGGCGCGTCGACATCGACCCGCACGGCGCGCCGGTCCTGCGCGGCGAATTCCTCGCCATCGGCCTGTCGACGGCGCAACGCGATGCCGTGCAGGCAGCAGGTTTCGTGGTGGATCGCGAAACGTCGGCGGATGCCACGCTGGGGCTGGACTTCGTGGTGCTGCACGACACCCGCGACCGCCGCACGTCCCGCGCTCTGCGCGCCCTGCAGCGAGCCGCGCCGGGCGCAGCGTTCACCTACCAGCACCTGTACCTGCCCGCCGGCGAGGGCGACGCGGCCCGCGTCGCAACGGCAGCGGCGCCGTCGTCCGTTGCGCCTTCGCAACGCGTGGGGCTGATCGACGGCGGCGTCGATCCCGGCGATCCCGCGCTGGCGCACGCGCGCATCGAGCGGCACGGCTGCACCACGGCGAATCCGTCGCGGCACGGCACGGCGGTCGCCGCGCGCCTCGTCGCCGGCGACGCGGACACGCTGTATGCCGCCGACCTGTGGTGCGGCGATGCGGTCGGCGGCGCCACCTCGAAACTGGTGGACGCGCTGGCGTGGATGGCGCGCGAGCACGTGGCGGTGATCAACATCAGCCTGGTCGGTCCGGACAACCCGGTGCTCGCGCGTGCAGTGCAGGCGATGATCGCCCGCGGCCACGTGCTGGTCAGCGCCGTGGGCAACGACGGTCCCGCGGCGCCACCGCTGTATCCGGCGGCGTACCCGGACGTGATCGGCGTCAGCGGCGTCGACGCGCGCGACCGTGTGCTGCCCGAAGCCGGCAGCGGCGAGCAGGTGGATTTCTGTGCGTCCGGTGTGGTCGGCAGCGGCCGCAACGCACTGCGTGGCACCTCGTTCGCGGCGCCGATCGTGGCGCGAAAAGCGGCGCAACTGTTGGAAGCCCCGCGCACGGGCGCCGCGGCCCAGGTGCAGCAGCAGCTGATCGGCGAAGCGCGCCCGCTCGGCGCCCGCGGTCGCGACCCGCGTTACGGTTACGGCCTGCTGTCGCCCTGAAACTGAACGCCGCCCAAGCGTCACTGGCCGGTACGGAAGGATTCCCCCGGCAGCGACGTACAGGACCTTGGAAGCCGCGGATCGTCCGCTGGCAGGAGGTCCTACCATGCGCAACACGACTCTCATCAACAAGACTGTCACCATCGGCCTGCTCGCCGGCACGCTTGCGCTCGCCACGGCGATACCGGTGCATGCCCAGGTGCTGGGCGGCGCGCTCGGTGGTGGCATCGGCGGTGGCTTGCGCGGTTCCATGCCGACCACCATGGACCAGATCGGTGGTCGCATCGACGGCGCCGCACGCGGCATGGGCAATCTCCATGCTCCCGACGTGAACCCCCGTGCCGCCGAACGTCGCGCGCCGCACCCGCGTGCCGGGGCAGCCGCCGATGCGGCCACCGGCGCCGCCGCGCAGGCCACTCGCCAGGTGAACGGCCAGGCGGGCGCGGGTGCGGCCGGCAGCCTCGCCGGCTCGGTCGCCGCCAACCCCGCCGGCAACGGCAACGCGGTATTGAACGGTGCAGGCGAACTGGGTTCTTCCGTGAATGGCGCCATCGACGCCAGCGGTCCGCGCCGGGCCGCCACCGATGCCGCCGGTCAGGCCGCCGGCTCGACGCGTTCAGCCGTCTCGACGGCCAAACGCGGAACCCGCAACGCGCTGGATCGCGTGCAGAGCGCCCCGGCGAACGCCGAAGCCGCGGCCAGCGCGGGCCTGGACACCGCCGGGCAGGCGATCGCCAACGGCGCCCAGTCGGTCAGCGCGGACGGCTCGCTCGGCGCGGCTGCCGCAGGCAACGCGGCGCGGACCAGCCCGGTAACCACGGACGCCGCGCAACAGCCGTCGAATGACTCGGCGTCCCCGTCGTCGGGCCTGCTGCCCCAAGCAGCGGATGCCGCACGCCGCACCGGCAATGCATCGCTCGACGTCTCCGGCTCCGGCGCCGCCCACGGCACCACCGACGCCAACGCTGGCCCGGCCGCCCAAAGCAACGGCTCGGCCAACGCCGGCGGCCACGCCAACGCCCACGGCTCGGCCCGCGGCGGCCTCTCCGCCTCGGCACAAGCCAACGGCGACGCCGGTACCAGCGCGGATGCGCAGCACTGAGTCCGTAGTGCAACTTCCGCGGCCTGCCGCGAACCCTGTCCCAGGTTCGCCGCAGGCCGCGGTTCGCTCCCCGCCTTCATCGCGGCCCGCGCCGGGATGGCGAGAAGGCAGGCGGGCAGGAGGCAGCGGACGAGGATCGTCGCAGGGGTGAGAAAGAGTGCGCGATGCATCCAGTTGACACGCGAAAGGCGGCACCGGAGCCGCGCTTCGCGAACGTGCCGCGCAAACTGCAGCAAGAATCAGGCCCGCAGGAATCCCGCTGGCGTGCAGGCCGTCCATGGCTGCCGCGTCATTTCAGATGCCCTCGCGATGCAGTGCATCGAGGTAGTCGGCCCTTGTGTCGAGCGTGATCTCCGGAAGGCTCTCCGCGATGGCTGCCTTCATCCGGCGGCTGGCTTCCTCGTCGAGAGGACCGAGCGCAAAGATGTCGCGGCGCACCTGCGCGCTGGGCCACTGCGCATAGCTGTACCACAGGCCGTCGGAACCGCGATGCAGGCGAGAACCGAGCGAACCGCGCAACCGAAGCAACTCGGTGATGCGGGACCAGCCTTGCACGAAGTCGTCCTCGGCGCCGGCATGCAGACGCCAGCGATACAGGGCGATGAAGCAGTCGGTGGCAGCGGACGGTCTCGACGTCATTGCAGTCTCGGGCTGATGACTTGCACGTGAGTTGAACCCGGCGCGAAGCCGGGCGAAGCACGCGATACGGCAAACCGGCACGAGCTGCCGGCCAACGCCTGAATTGAGCCGAGCCGCGAAGCGGCTTCGGCTTGAATGAATTTTTGGCACTCACCGACTATAGGGAGAGCGAAAACTCCGGAGTGTAAGGTTCACACATGCCTCTCTGCGTTGGATTGATATCGGCAAGCTTTACAAATGGGACTCGACGATACTGCGTGGAAGGGTTAGGCGTCCTCTTGCCTGTTGCAATATCAGGAAACTGAGTGGAATTGAGTCTGAGCGCATCCACGAGGTAGTCCCATGTGGTTCTGCCGTTAGGCAGTTTGAAATTGCTGTCGTACCACGTTATTGCGACGTCATCGTTCGGCCATCGGACAATACCGAATTCATCAATGATCGCGGCCAAGTCGGGCGGCGCCGTTGTTGGAACCGCAAAGTCGGACTCCAGCCAAACGTGTGGACGTTGCTCGGGTGGAAGTTGTTTCACCGCCTCCAGTGCCAAAAGCACGATTGCGCGGTGATTTGGGTTGCAGGTTGTGCCATGGCGAGGGTCAAAGCCAAGCAGGAAGTCTGGCTTGAATTGCGAAAGAGTGTGGTAGATGCGATGCACGAGCTTGGTGCGTCCGCCTACGTCTTTTGCCCACTCGTCAATATTCCTGTCAAGACCTGCGTCATTCCAGGGTGAAAGTACGTCGCGCCAGCCATAGAACTCATGGCTCGCGTTCAAGTTTGAAGCAGAAGCGGCAGTCTCGTAGCGCCGCATCGAGCTGCACTTTTCAAGATCATGCAGTTTAAGCGGGATGATGCACCCCGGACTATTTGCCTCAGCTGCAACAACCAGGTGGCAAGTTGCTCCATTGAAGCGGCAAACTTCAGCCAGGAGAGGGGCAAACAGACTCTCGTCGTCCGGATGAGCGGAAACCAAAAGAACTCGCTTGCCGGCCATCGTCTCGGCTAGTGGGCCGGAAAATTTTGGTGCTTCTTTCGCACAGGCCAGGCCAGGAAGAATGATTGACAGCGCTAATGCGAATAGCCGTTTCATTGCGACCTCCGCTTTCACATGCGAGAGAAATGGGTGTGAGTACCAACGCTTGAGTCAAGCCGCGGCGAAGCCGTCCGCCTTGAGCGACTGGTTGGGCAGCCCGCACTTCACCCGAGGTGCCCTGTGATTGTTGCAAACAGCAAAGTACCACCTACGCATGCGACGAAGATTGCGAGCGACACAAGAAACTTGTGACGATAGCGCAGGCCCGCGTCTGTGAGCATCTTGGAGCTAAGGAGCACGTTGAGCGGGTTCCAGAGCGTGTCGCGACCCCGGAGATTGATACCTGGGCGAGCTTGGCGAACAGCCTTGAACGCGTAGACGGCACACGCCAGCAAAGTGAGGGCCGCCGTGAGCCAGATGGCCGCAAAAGCCACGAGTGCAACACCGGCAAATAGGGACATGCCTGTCTCCGTGCCTAACGAGGTTGTAGAAAAACCTCTGCCGATCTTGCTTCAATAGCCCCACACGAACAAGTGGGGCCGACATGGCGCGCTACCTACACATTGACATGAGCCCGCAGCTGTTGCCGGTGGATCTGCAAGCACAACGCTCGAGTCAACCGGTCGCGGAGCGCGGCCCGCTTGGACGACTTGTCCGGTCGTGATCCCCCACTTTTGGACACGTTCTCTTGAACAGCGGGCCACCGACCTGGGGAGCATAGAAATAGACGTCACTACCCGGACTCGTGGTGTTTATCGGCACACCGTTTTTTGACTTGAGTATTGCGATGACGCCTAGCTTATCCGAGATCAGCGCGTCAATCTTCTCCGCATCCTGTGCTTTGCCTTCCTTCGCCTCGCGACTATACAACGTGAATGATTTTTCTGTGCTCCCATCCTTATGGATGGCAACAAGAGAGTAATGCCCATCTTCTCTGTTTACGCGCATGGTGATCGGTCCATTTGGGTCTTGCGCGTAACACCCGAGTAGTACGTCTGCGTGGAGTGCGCTTGGTGACGCTGCGACAGCTTCTGCGCTGACGCACACGAAAAATGCTGCCAATAATGACAGATGAGTACTACGTGAAGCTTTCATGTGTTTTGATCTCCATAGGCAAAACTGGCGCTTGAACTAGGCGGTGGCGCAGCCGTGCGCCTTGAAGGGAGTGTCAGACGGTTGCGATTGCTGTGCTTGGGCGGCCTGTTTAGCCCTCACTCGCCTTGACGCCAGTTTTGGGAAAAATATCATCCGGCTCAATCCAGTGAGGAAGTACACCGCTGGAAAAAACAGAAATGTAGTCGCTATAACAAGAGATATAGCTGGATTGGAACGGTATGGAATTAGGCATCCGGCGACAAGGGTCATAAAAAGGCAAGGCAAAACGCAAGCACCAAAGTCACACACCTTTGGCACGGTTACTTTCTGCTTACAGCAAGGACACTGCATCGACCAGACCTTGGAGCCCCGCATGGTTACGCGGCACATCTCAAAATATCGAAGCTCAATGAAGTGCCTGCAGAGCGGACAGTGCATGTGGTTACTCCTGCCTCTCTACGTCTAACGCTGGAATAAGCGGCGGCGAAGCCGTCCGTCTTGAACGAGCTGTCAGACATAGGCCCAGACAGCCCACGTGCCTATTGGAACCAGCGCAAACAGCACCACGACGCCCAGACATCCAGAGCCCCGCCCTGACGAACCACGTACACCATAAGACTCGCGCTCTTGCGGCGGATGCGATTGGAGCCACTTGTGGTGGCAAGACTGACAGAAGAATTTTGTCTTGCCATTGCGCCACGCCTCTGCAGTGCGGTTGGTGTGAAGTACCTGTACACCGCAGCGACCACACTTGAAGGACTTGGAGGGCGGCATGCGCTTTGGAATGAGCTTGCCGATGAAGCCGACCACGATTACCAAGGCGACGCCAATGCCCAATATGACCTCAGTACTCATCAGACAGCATCCCTATGCCTAACGCTGGAGTTGAGAGGCAGCGAATCCGTCCGCCTTGAACGAACGGTCAGGCATCGCTGCCGCGATCACCCTGCTGCATTTCTGGTGTGTCCTTGCAGATTGCGCAGTGCTGACCTCTACGAGATTGATAAAGTCTGCCCACCGTGAACACGATTGCCGTGATGGCGCCCCATATTGCAGCTTGAGTCACGGAGTAAGACAAATCATGGCCTTTGAGCATTTGCGCTGCGCCGATGATGACAAACGCGCCAACGAGAACGGTAAAAAAGCGCTTGATCCAGAATGCGGTACCCACCGAGATGCTCCCCATGAGGCCTAACCAAGTAGACCCAACAAAGTGGGTGTTGCTCAGAGTATGCGGCGGTGCCCCTGCTCGCACAAGCAGACGATTCTCGCGTTGGAACAGGGGTTTGCGTGCATGGCAGGCGGGGCAGGGTGTGGGCATCTCCCGTTGTTGTCAGCGACTTTCGGGCCGGCATGAATTGCCGGAGCACGCATGGCGGTGTAACGGCGGCGCAGAGTCTGCGGTTGGTCTGGTGGAAACTGTATGCCTTTCGTTCCGGCGCGTCGGTTCGCGGCCGCGACGGGGCCGGGATGTTCCGAGGCGGTCCGAAGATGCCGCCGTCCCCGCGGAAGCAAAGCTCGATGGGTCGTGTTCCGGGGTGCCCGCCTGGCCGGTCCTTCGGCCGTTCGGGGGCGTGCTTCGTGGGCGTGGCCGGAGAAGTTGTGCGCTTATCGCCGGTCGTGCAGCGTGACCGTCGTTGTCTTGCCGGCGGGCAGGCGCACCCACGTCACCGGGCCGTAGCGATCCTTTCCGGTGGCCCAGCCTGCGGTGTCGGTGCGTTGCAGGGTTGCGGCGTCGGCTTGTGCAGCCAGCGGCTTGCCGTCGACTTGCACGGCTTGTGCAGCGTGGCCGTGGATCTTCAGCAGCCAGGTGCGCAGGGCGGGGTGGAAGCTGCCTTCGGGTTTGCCGGTCCGGAAGGTTACGGTGTCGCCATGTTGCTGCAGGGAAAGCGACTGGCGGAAGTACGCGCCGTGTTCGTAGGCGTAGGTGCTGCCGTCGTCGTCGTAGTAGTCGAAGCTGGTGCGCTGGTCACCGGGGAAGGCGTCGAGCGAGATTTCGGTGACGGGTTTCTGGCCGACGTAGTCCTGCACCGCCTGGGTCGGGATGATGGCGCCTTCACGCACGAACAGCGGGATGTCGCTCCAGTGGGTGGCGTCCACTGCCAGGGTAATGGTCTGGCCGCCGGCGTAGGACTTGCCGGTGAACCAGTCGAGCCAGGTGCCGGCGGGCAGGTAGATGTGTTTTTCGGTCTGGCCTTGCTGCACTACCGGCGAGACCAGCAGGTAATCGCCGAACAGCCAGCTGTCGACGTCGTTGGCGACCTTCGGATCGTGCGGCCAGTCGAACAGCAGCGGACGCACCAGGCCGACGCCGTCGACGTGGCGGGCGTACTCGTAGCTGTAGATGTAGGGGATCAGCGCGTAGCGCAGGCGGATCGCCGCGGTGGCGGCTTTCTCGGCGACGGGGCCGTAGACCCAGGGCTGGCGTTTTTCGTCGAACGCGCCGTGCACGCGGAAGATCGGGGTGAACGCGCCGAACTGGATCCAGCGCGCGTAGTTCTCGTTCGACGGGTGGCCCTTGAAGCCGCCGCCGTCCATGCCCCATTGCATGGCACCGACGTTGATCGCACTGAGCATGCGCGCGCGCTGGCCGGCCATGCTGGCGAAGCCGGTGTCGATGTCGCCCGACCAGAGGCCGTAGGCGTAGCGCTGCGAGCCAAGCCAGAAGTTGCGGTTGACCGACCACACGCGCAGCTTGCTCTGCGCGCGCTGTGCCTCATACAAGGCACGCTGCATGTTCATGAACTCGGTGTCGCTGCCGGTGGTGTCGGCCTCGTCGTTCCACCAGCCGACGATGCCCTGGTCGAAGCCGTACTTCATCGCCAGCTCGGCGAACCAGGTGCGCGCGGCGGGGATGTCGAAGTCGATGTTCTTCACCGGTTTGTGCGAGAAGTAGTCGTCGCTGACTTTCTCGCCCGGCACCCAGAAATCGTGCTCCGTCGCGTAACGTCCCTCCACCGTGTCGACATGGAGGCGCGGCTTCATGATGCCGGTGAGCTGGATGCCGCGCGCGTGCAGCTGTTTCGCCAGCGCGCCGCCGGGGCCGTCGGGGAACTTGGCGGGGTTCCAGCGGAACTCGCCGTAGTTGTCCTCGCCCCAGGCCTTCCAGTCGAAATCGAGGGTGAAGTTGTCGATCGGGATGTGCCTGGCGCGGTAGGTGTCGACGATCTGCAGGAGTTCCTTCTGGTCGATGCCCCACTGGCTGTTGGTGAAGCCCATCGCCCATTTCGGGAACAGCGGCGTGTGGCCGCTCAAGTCGGCGACCGCGGCGAAGATCGCCTTGGGCGCGCCGACGATCACGTAGACATCCAGCGGCGTCGCCTCGGGTGCGGCGATGTCGATGCTGGCGGGCGCCAGCGTGAAGTGGCCGCCGTCGATGTCGGCCAGCACGGCGTAGCCGGCGGTGCTCCACGCCAGCGGCGCGCCGGCCCAGCCCTGCTCGCCGGCCTTGGCCTCCAGCTTGCCCTGGCGCAGCATGCCGGCGCCGACATCGCTGGTGAAGGCGTCGTAGCCGCTGACGCCATACATCGGATCGCCGGCCGCGTGGCCGAGGCTGAGCTTGCCGTGCGCCAGCGCGCTGACGTCGGCGATGTGCAGCAGCACGTGGCCCTGCGCGTCGGCGATGGACAGGCTGTGCGCGGCGCGGTCGTAGCGCACGCGCACCTGCGGCGAGTCGAGCGTGAGCGCCGTGGTCGCTTCGCCGGTGCCGGTCGGCGCGGATGCGAGCGCGGGGTCGATCACCATCGAACGTGCCGGCGACTTGCCGTCGACGAGCGCGCTCAGGTGCACGACGTTGGCGGTGGGCAGGGTGATGCGCACACTGCCGGTGTCGGTGGGGATGTCGATGCGCTCACTCGTTGTCGAGGAGGTGGTGGGTGCCTTGGCCATGGCCGGGGCGGCTGGGGCGAGCGCGAGCAGCGTGGCGAAGATGCCGGCGAGCAGGGCGGACGATCGGGTCATGAGTGGGCTCCGCAGTGGGGTCGGTGCAGGCTTGCGTTCGCGTGGGAGCCATGTCCCTTCCGCAGGAGCCCGCTCGCGCGCGATGCTCTTGGGCCGGAATTCGGGATTCGGTCCTTCGACAAGCTCAGGATGGCGGGTTCGGGATCCGGCAAAGCCAGAGCATCGCCCGCGAGCGGGCTCCTGCCGTGGTGGCGGTTCTCGCGATTCACTTGGTGCTGGCCGATGCCGGTTGCAGCACCGCCGAGCCGTACGCCGGCAGGTGCAGCACACCTTGCGCCAGCGTAGTCGCGTCCTCGGTACGGGCGCGCACGCCGGCATAGCGCTGCAGGTCGTGCGCAGCGAGCCGGATGGTTTGCGCGCTGCCGGACAGGTTGTGCACCACCAGCACCGCACCGTGCGCATCGCGCAGCTCCCACGCGATTAATTGCGGGTTGCCCAAGTCGCGCGTGGTCAGCGCGCCGTCACGCAAGGCGCCGATGTGACGGCGCCAGCCGATCAGTTCGCGATAGCGCGCCAGCAGGGAGTGCGGATCATCCTGCTGCGCTTGCACGGTGATGTCCGGGCCGTCGCCGGCACTGAAAGCCTTCCAGTGCGTCTGGTCGGTGCCTTGCGGGTCGCGATACCAGCGCATCGGCTCGCGCAGGTCGGGGTCGGGTTTCTTGCCGCGCATGCCGAGTTCTTCGCCGTAGTAGATGAACGGCTCGCCGGGCAGCGTGAGCAGCATCGCGGCGGCGATGCGCATCTGCTGCGGGTTGTCGTGCAGCTGGCTCATCACCCGTTCCTGGTCGTGGTTGGACAGGAACGGCACGTCCACGCCGTACTTGCCGGTGACCGCGTGATAGGCCCGGGTGCCGTCGAGCAGGGCGGGCAGCTTGCCGGCGTGGCCGCTGCGGGCGCTTTCGATCAGCTGCACGGCCAGCGGGAAGTTGAACACGCCGCTGAGCGGCTTGAACCACGGCGCCAACTCGGCCTCGGTGTCGCGGGTGACTTCGCCGACGACATAAGCCTGCGGATCGACGCTGTCGATGCCGTGGCGGAACTCGCTCCACCAGGCGAGGTTCTTCGCCAGGATCTTCGGGTCGTGGCGCTGGTTCTCGAAGTCGTAATAGACGTGCTGGGCCGCGTCGAGGCGGAAGCCGTCGACGCCGCGCTTCAACCAGAACCGGCCGATGTCGATCATCTCCTTGCGCACGGCCGGGTTGTCGAAGTTCAGGTCCGGCATCTGGTCGACGAAGATGCCGAGGTAGTGCTGCTTGCCCAGCGCGTGCCACGCAGGCGAGCCGGTGGCGCTGACCGCATCGAGATCGGTGTGCCTGTTCGACCACTGGTACCAGTCGTGGTACGGGCTGGCCGGATCGCGCGCGGCCTTGAACCACGGGTGCTCGCTGCTGCTGTGGTTGATGACCAGGTCCATGATGATCCTGATGCCGCGCTTGTGCGCCTCGGCCAGCAGGCGGTCGAAGTCGGCCAGGGTGCCGTACTCGGGGTTGATGCCGCGGTAGTCGGTGACGTTGTAGCCGTGGTAGCTGGGCGAGGGATTGATCGGCATCAGCCAGATGCCGCTGACGCCCAGCGATTGCAGGTAATCGAGTTTCGCGGTGACGCCGTTCAAGTCGCCGATGCCGTCGCCATTGTTGTCGACCCAGCTGCGCACGAAGATTTCGTACCACACGCCGGAGGCGGCCGGCTTCGTGTCCGCGGGTGCCGGCCTGGTGGCGGCGATTGCCGGGCCGGCGATGAGCAGGGCGAGCAAGGCGAGCAGGGCGAGGCGTGATCGAGGCATGGCGAGGTCTCCTTCTAGGGGTCGACGTGGCAGTGGTCGGCGACGAAGCGGGCGTGGTCGGGCATGCCGGCGGCGGCGCGGCCGACCAAGGTGCGGATGTCGCCGAGGAAGCCATCCAGTTGCGTCGCATCCAGTGCGTCGGCGAGCGGGTGATACGACTGCGGCTCGATGCGCTGGCCGATCATCACCTGCAGCCAGGCGACTTCGGTGAACAGTTCCTCGCGCTCGCGGAAAATCTGTCCGTGGCCGCGGAACAGCGCCAGCTTGCGGGCCAGTCCGGGCGGAATCTCCATGGCCGCGCACTGGCGCCAGAACGGCGTGTCGTCGCGCTCGGTGGCCTTGTAATGCAGGATCAGGAAATCGCGGATGCTTTCGTATTCGAAGCGGGTCTGGCGGTTGTACTCGTCGACCAGCACCGGATCGCATCGGCCGTCGGGGAACATTGCCAGCAGCCGGCTGATGCCGGACTGGATCAGGTGGATGCTGGTCGATTCCAGCGGCTCCATGAAACCGGCCGCGAGGCCTAGCGCCACGCAGTTGCGTTGCCAGGCATTGCGCCGCATGCCGGTGGTGAAGCGCAGCGGGCGCGGCTCGCCGATCGCCTCGCCGTCGAGGTTCGCCAGCAGCGTCGCGGCGGCCTCGTCGTCGCTCAGGTGCGCACTGGCGTAGACCAGGCCGTTGCCGGTGCGGTGTTGCAACGGCACGCGCCATTGCCAGCCGACGTTGCGCGCGGTGGCGCGGGTGTACGGCCACAGCGGTTCGCTGCGCGCGCAGGCCACGGCCATCGCGCGGTCGCACGGCAGCCAGTGCTGCCAGCTTTCGTAGCCGGTGTGCAGCCCGCCTTCGATCAGCAGGCCGCGGAAGCCCGAGCAGTCGATGAACAGATCGCCTTCGATGCGCTCGCCGCTGGCCAGTCGCACCGATTCGATGAAGCCGTCGCCCTCGCGCAGCTTCACCTCCACCACCTTGCCTTCGGTGCGCGTGACCACGGCCGGATCGCAGCGCTTGCGCAGGTACTGGCCGTACAGGCCGGCGTCGAAGTGGTAGGCGTACTTGATGCCGCCCAGCGGCGTGTCGCCGACTTTCTCCATGCGCGCGAAGCGGTGCTCGTTCGCCGCCTGCGTGTTGAGCGAGTAGGCCCACAGGTCGCTGTCGGGATCGCGCCGGCGGTTCCGCAACCAGTAGTGATGGAAGCCGATCAGCCCCAGCGGCAGGCCGATGTCGCTGAAGGCGTGCAGGTAGGAGTCGCCGAGCCGTCCGAAGTTGTTCAACTGCACACCCAGCTTGAACGTGCCGTGGGTGGCCTTGAGCATGTCGTCCTCGTCGATGCCGAGGAACGCATTGATGTGGCGGATCTGCGGGATGGTGGCCTCGCCCACGCCGACGATGCCGATCTCGTCCGACTCGATCAGGCGGATCTGCACCGCCTTGCCCAGCGCCCGGGCGAGCAGGGCGGCCGTCATCCAGCCGGCCGTGCCGCCGCCGACGATCACCACGCGTTGGATGGGTGCTGCGTTCATGCCGTTGCCGTTTCCCCGCTTGCGTCCGGCCCTGAAGTAACCCGCGCCGCCGCGCCTGTCAAAAAAAAGGCCCCGTTGATCTTGCACAACGGGGCCCGCAGGGGAGCAGGTGTGCTGCTCGGTCTTACTGGAACTTGTAGGAGACCCCCAGTTCGTACATGCGGCCGTAGCGTTCCCAGGTCAGCACCTGGCGCGGGTCGTTGTTCTGGAACGTGGTGAAGGTCTTGTTGGACAGGTTGGAACCCTGCGCGATCAGGGTCAGCCCCTTCAGCGAGCCGGAGTCGAAGCTGTAACTGACCTGGGCGTCGTAGGTGCTGCCGCCCTGGATGGTCTGCTCGATGCGGCTGGCGCTGATGCCCGACACGCGGCCCAGGAAGCTGGAGCGGTAGCTGTCGCTGATGCGCGCCTCGAAGCCCTCGTGCTGGTAGTACAAGGTGCCGTTGGCGACCCACTTGGACAGGCCCGGCACGGTGATCGGGTCGGAGTTGCCCGGGTACACCAGCGAGCTCTTGGTGCGGTTGCCGGTGACGATCACGCCGAAGCCGTTCAGCGGCTGGGCGATCAGGTTGAACGGCAGGTTCAGCGTGAGCTGCGCGCCCTTCACGTAGCCGCGGCCGTCGTTGGTCGGGCCGGAGACGGTGCCCAGCGTGGTGCCCAGCTGGCTCAGCTGATCCGGCGTCAGGCCGAACGGCAGGAACGAGCTGAAGTCGTACAGGTAGGCCGCGTTCGGGTTGATGTAATCCTTCAGCTTGATGAAGTAGCCCGACAACGCGACGTAGCCGCCGCTGCCGCGGCACAGGTCGGAGTTCTTCTGGTCGGCGGAGCTGCACTCGTAGCTGTTGCCGCCGGAGAAGTAGTGCTCGTAGCTGACGTTGTAGTTGTCGGCCATGGTCGGCTTGAGCTTGGCGTTGCCGCCGGACGAGCTGAAATAGGCCTGGTTCGGGTCGGTGCTGGTCAGGTGCGTGATGTTGCCGCTCACCGCCATGCTGGCGTTCATCTGGTCCATGCGCGGGCGGGCCATGGTGCGTGCGGCGCTGACGCGCAGATCATCGCTGGCGGTGAGGCCGAAGATCAGGTTGGCGCTGGGCAGGAACTTGTTGAAGCTGGTGCTGCCCACCACCGGGATCAGCGTGATCGCATTGCCGGTGACCGCGCTGCCCGGCGCCACGCGCTCGCCGGTGGCGCGCTGCGAGGTGTGCGAGGCCTGCACGCCGAAGTTGCCGCGCAGCCCGACGTCGCCGAGGTAGGTGTCCAGGTTGAACTGCACGAACGGGGTGAAGGTCTTCTCGCGCACTTCCCAGTTCGGCGGCAGGTTCAGCGAGGAGCCGAAGGTCGGCACGCTCTGCAGCGTGCCGCTGTCGAGCAGGTTGAACGGGTTGTAGCAGAGCTGCGAGGCCACGCCCATCCACGCCAGCGGGCTGCACGGTGTGCCGCTGAACGGCGCGGTGGTGACCGCGGTGCCGCCGCTGATGGTGCCGCCGCCCAGGGTCAGGAAGCTCTGGTCGATGTGGTAGGTCTTGTTGCGCGTGCTGTGCGCCACGCCGAATTCCACGCTGGCGATCGGGCCGCTGGCGAAGCTGCGCTGCGCGGCGAGGCGCAGGTTGGCGAGGTAGTCGACGGTGTGCGGCGCGTTGATGAAGCCGGCCTGCACCACGTCGTTGCCGCCGCCCCAGCCTTGCGGATCGGTCAGCACGACGCCCTGGGTGTAGTCGAGCGTCGGGAAGAAATAGAACAGGCCGCTGTCGATCTGGTTGAAGCCGATCGTGTCGAGTGCGCCGTTGGCCGCCGTGAAGCCGGTGCCGGAGTAGCTCTCCAGGTTGATGTCGTCGCGGGTGGCGCGCGAGTAGTTGACGTCGGCGTCGATCGACCAGTTCTCGTTGATGGTGAACTGGTTGTCCCAGTTGAAGTTGTAGACCCGCGCCTTGGTGCGGTTGTAGTCGTTGCGGATCACCGGCTTGACGTTGGTGTACGCAGCGCTGGTGATGAAACCGTCCTGCACCGTGCCGCCCGGCTGCAGCTGCGCGGAGCTCCAGAACAGCGGGAACTCCATGCCCTTGGCCTGCTGCACTTCCTTGAAATCGTCGAAGGTGAGGTCGACGGTGCCGGTGTAGTGCTCGTTCGGCCGCCACTGCACGGTGGCGAGCAGGCCGCTGCGCTTCATCGAATCGGTGATGCCGTAGTTCTTCGAGCCGCCGATGACGTAGTTGCCGTTGGCGTCGGTGGGGTAGCCCCACGGCTGCTGATGCTCGATCTGCGACGGGCTGTCTTCCAGGTCCACGCCCAGCGTCACGCCCAGCGTGTTGTTGGCGAACTGGTGCACCCACACGCCGTTGACGTTGTGACCCTTGTTGCTCACGCCCGGGCCGTCGGCCAGCTGCGACATGCCGTTCCAGATGTAGCGCGCGTTGATCGCCGCCTCCGGGCCGTTCTTGTCCAGCGGGCGGATGGTATGCATGTCCACCGTGCCGGTGAGACCCTGGCCGATCAGGTTTGCCGATGGCGACAGGTGCACCACCACGTTGTCGAACCAGCTCGACGGGTACTGGTCGAACTGCACGTCGCGGTTGTTGGAGGTGGACACCTGCTGGCCGCCGTTGATCAGCGCGGTGGAGAAGTCCGGGCCCAGGCCGTGGATGGTCAGCACCTGCGGACGGCCGCTGACGGTCTGCACGGCGAGGCCGGGCAGGCGACCCAGCGCATCGGCGATGGACACGCCCGGCAACTTGCCGACCTGCTCGGCGGACACCGCCTCGACGATGGTGCTGGCGTTGCGCTTGAGCGCGGTGGAGTTCTCGATACTGCTGATGAAGCCCTTCACCTCGACTGCCTGCAGCTGCTTGGCGTTGTCCTTGGCGGAGCGGCGGCGATCCTTGTCGGCCTTGGTATCCGTCGTGGTCGCATCCTGGGTCTGGGCGTCCTGGGCCTGGGTGTCCTGCGCAGCGGTCGCGCTGCTGGCCCGCGGGGCGGCAGCGTGGGCAGGAATGAATGCGCAGAAACCGACCGATGCCAGCGCCAAGGCAAGCACGTTGTGTTTGAGTATCACCGTTGTCCCCTCCCAGGGTAAGTACTGCAGGTCTTGTGACGATCGTGATGGTCTGTTCGGAACTCGCGGGCCGCTGCCGTCGAACATGCGGCGGTCGACTCCGTGAGGCCGATGTTAGGACGGCTGCGTCGGAGCGAGCCGTTCATGCATACGTATTCATTCTGCTGCGCCGCGTCGCAAGGCCTCGCCCGGGGCGTCGCGGCCTGTCGAAGCGGCATGTCTGCGCCAGACGCTGCGCGTCGATGCCGGAGCGGCGCGAATGCAGGCGCGGCGCGGCGTGCGCCGGTTCCGGCCGCTGTTCGTTTGGACGTCCAAACGCCGTGGTAGCCACTGATGCTGCGTAGCGGCAGCGGCGATCCATGAATACGTATGCACGATCGCGGCGGGCCTGTCTGCAGCCGCTAAGCTGCTCGCCAACCCCGACAGGTTCGCCACGCGGCGTGTCCTGCAGCCCCGGGTGGCAACGGCATGGACAGGCGAATGAGCAATGCCCCGTGGTGGCGTGGCGCCATCATCTACCAGATCTACCCGCGCAGCTTTCTCGACACCGACGGGGACGGGGTGGGAGATCTGCCCGGCATCGTCGAGCGGCTCGACTACGTGGCCGAGCTTGGCGTGGACGCGATCTGGGTGGCGCCGTTCTTCAAGTCGCCGATGGCGGATTTCGGCTACGACATCGCCGATTACCGCGAGGTCGATCCGCTGTTCGGCACGCTGGAGGATTTCGACCGCCTGCTGCACAAGGCGCACGGGCTGGGGTTGAAGGTGATGATCGACCAGGTGCTCAGCCATACCTCGGCCGAGCACGCATGGTTCCGCGAAAGCCGGCAGAGCCGCGACAACCCGAAGGCCGACTGGTACGTGTGGGCCGACGCCCGGCCCGACGGCACGCCGCCGAACAACTGGCTGTCGCTGTTCGGCGGCAGTGCATGGCAGTGGGAGCCGCGCCGCGGCCAGTACTACCTGCACAACTTCCTCGCCTCGCAGCCGGACCTGAACTTCCACCACCCCGACGTGCGCGCGGCCACGCTGGACAATGTGCGTTTCTGGCTGGACAAGGGCGTGGACGGCATCCGCCTGGACGCGATCAACTTCTGCTTCCACGACCGCCAGCTGCGCGACAACCCGCCCAAGCCAAGCGAGCAGCGCGTGGGCCGCGGCTTCAGCCCGGCCAATCCGTACGCGTTCCAGTACCACTACTACAACAACACGCAGCCGGAGAACCTGGGCTTCCTCGCCGAGCTGCGTGCGCTGATGGACGGCTATGCCGACGTGGCGGCGCTGGGCGAGATCTCCTCGGAGGATTCGCTGGCGACGATGGCCGAGTACACCATGCACGGCCGGCTGCACATGGGCTACAGCTTCGAGCTGCTCACCGAGGATTTCAGCGCGGCGCACATCCGCGGCACGGTGCGCCAGCTGGAGGCGCAGATGACCGAGGGCTGGCCGTGCTGGGCGATCTCCAACCACGACGTGGAGCGCGTGCTCAGCCGCTGGGGCAACGGCGATGCCTCGGCGCAGCTGGCCAACCTGTTCACCGCAATGGTCTGCTCGCTGCGCGGCTCGGTGTGCATCTACCAGGGCGAGGAACTGGGCCTTACCGAGGCGGACGTGCCCTACGAATCGTTGCGCGATCCGTACGGCATCGCGTTCTGGCCGCAGTTCAAGGGCCGCGACGGCTGCCGCACGCCGATGCCGTGGAGCGACGAGGACGCGCAAGCCGGTTTCAGCCATGGCATGCCGTGGCTGCCCGTGCCCGAGGAACATCGCGCCCGCGCCGTGGCGCAACAGCAGGGCAACCCGCAGTCCGTGCTCAACGGCTTCCGCACCTTCATGCGCTGGCGCCAGGCACACCCGGCACTGCGCTGGGGCGACATCGAATTCCTCGATGCGCCCGAACCGGTGCTGGCCTTCCTGCGCCGGCTGCAGGGCGACACGGTGCTGGTGGTGTTCAACCTTGGCGCGTCGGCGTGCGAGGTGACATTGCCGCCGCTGCCCGGCAAGCCGTCAGCGATCGACGGCCATGGCCTGCAAGCCGGCACGATGCACGGTGGCGCCCTGCACCTGCCCGGCCATGGGGCGTGGTTCGCGCGTCTTTCCTGACCGGCCGCACGCCCCGCGCAGGAGCCCGCTCGCGGGCGATGCCTTTCACATGCCGAATCTCGCCGCAAGAGCATTGCGCGCGAGCGGGCCCCTGCGGTGGCGGACACGACAACGCCGCGCCGGCGACCGGCGCGGCGTTGGGTAAAGGCGCTTACTTGCGCTGATCCGCCGTGGCCTCGCGTGCGGCGCGGAACTCCGAGTCCTTGCTCCAGCCCGGCCACTGGTCCGAGTTCGCCAGCTGGCTGCCGACGGTGTAGAGCAGTTGCAGGTCGCGCGCCATGCCGGTGAACGGCCAGCTCGCCTGCCACTCGTCAGAGGGCTGGTGGTAGTGCTTGGCGGTGTATTCCTTGTCCGCCGCCTCGCCCGCCTTCAGGCCGCCGTCGATGCGGTCGCTGCCCGAGCCGAACGACACTGCCGGCACGCCGCGCTTGGCGAAGGAGAAGTGATCGGAGCGGAAGAAGTAGCCCGCTTCCGGATGCGAGTCCGGCGTGTAGACCATGTGGAACTGCTTCGCGTCGGCGGTCAGATCGTCCAGCAGGCCGAGCTTGGCGCTGCCGGAGATGGTGAAGTCGCGGGTGGGGCCCTGCGGGTCGAGCGCATCCATGTTGATCACGCCGGTGGTGGTGGCCAGCGAGTACAGCGGATGGCTGGCGTAGTACTCCGAACCGAGCAGGCCCTTTTCCTCGGCGGTGACGTTGAGGAAAACCACGCTGCGCTCCGGTTGCGGCGCGTGCGCGAAGGCGCGGCCCATCTCGATCAGCGCCGCGGTGCCGGTGGCGTTGTCCACCGCGCCGTTGTAGATGCGGTCGCCGGTGGCATCGGGCAGGCCGACGCCCAGGTGGTCCCAGTGCGCGCTGTAGATCACGGTCTGGTCGGGGTGCCTGGAGCCGATCACGCGACCGACGATGTTGTGCGAGGTGATCACGCTCTTGTCGACCTTGAAGTTGGCCGACAGGCTTTCGCCCTTCAGCGCGATCGGCTTGAACGCGCGCGTCTGCGCGAGCTTCTTGGCGCTGTCGAAATCCAGCCCCGCGTGCTTGAACAGCTGCACCGCCAGGTCGCGCTGGATCCAGCCTTCCAGCGGCACGTGCGAGTCGCCCGGCTTGTCGCGCACGATGTCGAACATGGTGTTGGTATTGGAGTTCTTCACCGTGGCCCAGCCGTAGGAGGCCGGCGCGGTCTCGTGGATCACCAGCAGGCCCAGCGCGCCTTGCCGCGCGGCTTCCTCGTACTTGTAGGTCCAGCGGCCGTAGTAGGTCATGGCCTTGCCGCCGAAGTCGCCCTTGCCGGTTTCGAAATCCGGATCGTTGACCAGCACCACGGCGATCTTGCCGTGCAGGTCGACGCCCTTGAAGTCGTCCCAGTTGCGCTCCGGTGCCTTCACGCCGTAGCCGACGAAGACCAGCGGCGCGTGGCTGATGTCGATCGCGCTGGCGCCGTTCATCGGCGCGCGGATGGCGATCTGTTCGCCCTGGGTGAGCGGCTCGCTCTTGTCGCCCAGGGTCAGGCTGAGCGAAGGCTTGCCGATGATCTCGCTGCGCAGCAGCGGCACGGCCTGCGTCCACAGCCGCTTGCCGTCCTTGAGGTCGCCGCCCGGCTGCAGGCCGGCGGCCTTCATCTGCTCGACCACGTAGTCGATCGTGCGCGTCTCCGCCGGCGTGGCCGGACCGCGGCCCTCGAAGGCATCGGAGCTCAGCGTCTTGACCTCGTCGGAAAGTCGCTGCGTGCTGAAGGTGGGGACATCGGCAGCCTGTGCGCCGGCACAGGCGCCGATGATGAGCGCAGAGAGAATCAATCGCTTCACGGGCAATCCATCACGTGGGGGAGGGAAGCCCGATACTAGTCAACAAGCCGGTACCGGTCCATGTCCCGGCGGATGCCCGCGGCGCCGGCTGTGCTCAGTCGATGCCGATCACCTTGCCGCTGTGCGCATCGATGCGCAGCTTGACCTTCTTGCCGGCGGGGTTGTCGGCCTTGGCCTTCCAGATGCCGTCGTCGTAATCCACGTCGTGCACGTCGGTGTAGCCCTGGGTCGACAGCGCCGCTTCCACGTCGTGCTTGCTCAGCGTGGAGACTTGCGCATCCGGGTAGATCTGGCCGGTGCTGGCGTCGACGCGCACGTCCAGGTCGTTGCCGTCGGCGCTGTCCGCCTCGGCCTTCCACATGCCGTCCTTGAACTTGAGGTCGTGCACGTCGGTGTAGCCCTGGGCGGTGAGTCGGGCGCGCACCTGCGCTTCGGTCAGCGCCTGCTGCGCGAGCGCGCTCTGGAAAACGCCCAGCGACAGCGCGCCGATGCTCAGGGCCAGGACCAGGGAGGGGATCGTCGGTTTCATGGCGCACCTCGTTGCTTGCGGAAAGCTCCGAGTCTTGGGTGCCCGACGAAAACATGCGGTGAATGCGGGCGTGAATCCCCGCCAACGGTTCAGCAACGTGAGGCGCCGCACCGCAAACGCGACGCCGCCGCCCGGTGGAGTGCCGGACGGCGGCGCGCGGGTGGATCAGACGGTATTGATCAACGCAGGGTTGATCAACGCGCGCACATCAGAGCGCGGCGTCCTTCAGCTTCTTCAGCGGGCGCACCTTCACCTTCACCGTGGCGGGCTTGGCGGCAAACACCTGCTCTTCGCCGGTGAACGGGTTCTTGCCCTTGCGCTTCGGCTTGGCGGCAACCTTCACGGCGTTGATCTTGAACAGGCCGGGCAGGGTGAACTGGCCCACGCCCTTCTTGTGCACCGAGGCGAGCACGGCCGACTCCAGGCCGGCGAGCACGGCCTTGACCGCCTTCGCCTCGACGTTGGCCTGCGCGGCGATGTGGGCAATCAGCCCGGACTTCGACAGGCTCTCGCCCAGCGGCTTGACCGGCGCGGCGGACTTGGCGGCGGCAGGCTTGGCAGCCTTGGCGGGAGCTTTCTTGGCAGTGGTTTTGGTAGCCATTAGTTGATCTCGATAGTAGGAAACCCCGGCTTTCTGGGCTCGGAGGCCTTGCGGCCCGCACAATGTAGCGAAATTTTAGGGGTTTGACGCAACTGTCGCGCCCCGCGCGCGATATTTTTTTTCGCGGCGCTGCGGATGCGGCAGCGCACGATGCATATCGGCGGGCTTGCGCGCTCCCTCATTCACGCCCACGGCACGCCGCATCGGTATGCTCCCCGCACACTTCCCACCGGTGCTTGGCCATGACGAAACGCTCCGCGACGCGCTGGCTGGCTGGACGCCTCACGCGTCGTCGCGCACATGGCCTGCGCAGGTCACGATGGGCGATGCTGCTTGTGCTTGTGCTTGTGCCCGTCGCGTGGGCGGCGACGCCGGTCACGCTGCGCTTCTCCGGCGCCGTGCCGGGCAACGCGCTGCCCGGCGGCTGGAAGGCGTACGCCATGTCGCGGCACCGTCCGATGGCGCCGATGGCGATCGTGCGCGACGGCACCGACAGCGTGTTTCGCATCGACGCCGATCACGCCGCCGGCGCCATCGCGCATGCGCTGGATCTGCCGGCCGCCACCACGCTCAACTGGCGCTGGAAGGTCGACCACAGCGTGGCAGCGGCGGACATGTCGAAGAAGAAGGGTGACGATTTCGCCGCGCGCGTCTACGTGTTCTTCGACGTGCCGCTGTCCAGCCTGTCCTGGCTGCAGCGCATGAAATTGAAACTGGCCCGCCGCACCCTGGGCCACGCGATGCCCACCGCGGCGCTTTGCTACGTGTGGGACAACCGCCACCCGATCGGCACCATCGCCCCCAGCCCGTACTCGCCGCAGATACGCACCATCGTCCTGCAAAGCGGCAACACGCGCGCCGGCCAGTGGCAAGTGCAAGATCGCAATCTCGCCGCCGATTACCTCGCCGCATTCGGCCGCCCCGCGCCGCGCATCACCGGCATCGCACTCTCCGCCGACACCGACAACACCGGCGGTCACGCGCAGGCGTGGTTCGGCGACGTGACGCTCACGCCTGCCGCACCACCGCCCGCGGCCAAGTAGTTTTTGCAGTGTCGACTCGACCGTGCAAGGCGGGCAGTGCGCGCCCTGCGGTTTGAAGCACTACCGCGCCTGCACCGTTCAGGCTGGGCGTAGCGCCGCAGGCGCGATGTCGAAGCCGCGCGCCAGCCCCACCCTTAGACTCCGCCGCTGCGCGGCTACGCTCAGGGTGAACGGTGTCGGCAGAGCCGACGGCGCAGGGCGGGCATCGCCCGCCGGCTGTCCTGCCGCCGAACCCTGATTCATGTTGCTTGCCTTACGGCTTCGGCTTGCTCCGGCGGCGCGGCTTGGCTTGCGCGGCGACGATCAGTTCCTGCAGGTAGGCGATGCCTTCTTCCTCGGGGAAAAAGGCCACCACGTCGGCCACGCTGAGCCCGTGGCGTTTGCGCAGGGCCAGGAACTCCTCGCGCGCCACCGACAGGCGCTGCGCGGCGGCGGCTTTCTTGCCCAGCGGTTTGGCCGGTGTGGGGGCGGGTGCGGGGGCGGGGGTCTTGCGTTCGAGTTGGGCGAGTTCTTCCTGGAACTGGCGGAAGTCGTATTTCGAGGAGGTCATCGGGACACTTGTCGGGGCGTGGTCCGTGCATTTTCGCATGGCCACCGCGCCGGCGGCTCGCGCCTTCAGGCGGCGCTGCGCGTGCCCCGGCTCGTGCCGGCGGACAGGCTGCGGTGACGTGCCGCGGCATATGCCCGGGAAAAACGGGCGGCGCAGCTGTCGTCCTTCGTCACCTCGGCCGCGGCTGCGACGACGCCAGGCACGGGTTCGCCAGCGGGCGTCGGCTGCGGCTGGCCGGGGCGGGCATCCCGCAAAGCCTGCAGCAGCGCTTCCTCGCCGGCCTGCTCGGTCAATGCCATGCGGCACGCAGCGTGGCGCAGCAGGAAATGGATCGCCAGCTCTTCCGGCGAGTTCGGCGCGGTGCGATCGATGACTTCGTCCATGGCTGCTTCTCGATGACGGAACCGGGGCGGTTCACTGAGAGCAACAGCAGAAACCGTGCCAAATGAGAACTGCGTCACAGAAGGGGGCGTTGCCAGCCGAAAATCCTCCCGCTACTCGGCAGAAGATCACGACGGACCCTCACCGAGTGGATCGCAGAGAGTCCAGACACCCGGCCGACAGAGTGGTGGACATGGAATGCCCCGCGAGCTCTACCCGCAACGCTGGGCTGGTACTACGGCACGGCCTGCGCCCCACACATGATCGAACCGCACCGCTTGCAGGCTGGCGGCATTGCGCCTCGCCACGAGGTTATGGCCTACGCGCCGGTCTACGACTACGGCATCCCAGCATGGTGCGGCGATCCTGACGAACCGCCCGAGTTCGACGCAAGCCTGCTACCTGCGCGGGCATGGCCGGCTGCTGCCGGCGGAGCGCCGCGCCCGGCCCGTGGAACCGCGCACCCGCTACCGGCACGCATCGAGCCGATGGCGTGAGCGCTAAGGAGGCTTACCTGTCGAACATGAGACTTCCGTTGCGGTGACCGACTGGATCGGAGACGGATACACCGCCGCCGTATTTTCCAGTATCCGGCTGGACGTAACGGTGTTGGATCGCTTTGAGCCGCTCACCAAAAAGTTCGCGGAGCTCTAATGCTTTCGGTGTGACGTGCGTGTTTTTTACCCGTCCTAAACAATAGGCACCGCAAGCAACAGGCATGAGGATGGCGGAAGTAATTAGATCGCAAACTTGGAGCCCTGCATGGTTGTTGCTGTCACCAAAGAGGGGGACTTCTTCTAAGCGTGGGTACTTTTCCGCAAAGCCGTGTTTTTGTGTGAACAGGGAGTGAGCGACCTTGCTGTTGAGACTTTGGGTTCTAAAGTCGGCAACGCATACGCCGTGCGAGTTCCTGAACTCTAGGTAGTTGTCGAAAGCGGCGCATAGGGATTGAACAGAGAAGGTGTATACGGCCGTGTGCTTGATCGGGGTTGCGGGCTCTTTGATCCATACGCGGCTGACTAACTTACAGTCGTGTTTCTCGACAAGATCAAGAATTTGACCAAGGAACAAGCGCGCTTGACGGCGCTTATTTCGGGGTTCGGCTAACGCAGATTTTTTGATGGATGCACCTTTTACTTCGGCTAGCATCCAATCGAAGTGATGTTTGCTCTGGATGAGCTTGGGGAAGAATCGTCGTTTCGCTGCTAAGTATTCGGCAGTGAATGACCGAACCCTGTTTGATTCGATGATGAGTCCGGCAAGGATGAAGACGGGCTGGTCGTTGTGCCCCGCAGGATCACTTAGGGAGGCTAGGTCGCCAGCCTCATCTACGTACATCAGGTGCATCCGTTCTCCCCTTCCCCCGTTGCCACAGAAACAACTACGGCCACCAGAGGTGGCCGTAGGATTTGCCGCCCAAGTTTCCTTGAGACAGCGATAGCAATTTCATTGCTAGATGAAGCGTACCTAGCACTGGGGCTGGTTTCAACCTTTGGTTGGATTTTTTTCTCAAATTTTGCGGAAGCGTTCATCCCGCGTTGTCAGACGCAGGCTGGACACAACGACTTAGCCCATCCGACGAGGATGGGCTAAGTCGTTGAATCCGATGGTGGCCGGGGACGGAATCGAACCGCCGACACGGGGATTTTCAATCCCCTGCTCTACCAACTGAGCTACCCGGCCGGGAACCTGGCGATCAAGCACAACCGGGTGGGTTGCCGTTGATGCGTGGAGCCGTGCATTAGACCGAAAGTGTGCGGAATCGTCAAGACGCGGAGGGCGGCGGGGTGAAGCCGGCGGCATGGTCGACGTCGCCGCCGAACAGGAATTTCTCCATCTGCTCGCCCAGGTACTGGCGCGATTTCGCGTCGAGCGGGTTGAGCCGGTATTCGTTGATCAGGGTGGTCTGGTGGGCCAGCCATTGCTGCCACGCGGGCTTGGAGATCTCGGCATAGATGCGCTGGCCGAGGGGGCCGGGCCAGGGTGCGAAGTCGAGGCCTTCGGCGTCGACGTGGAGCTTGCTGCAGTGGATGGTGCGGCTCATCGGTTCATTCCTGTGCGCCCGCGCGAAAAGCGCGCGGGTACGGCGGGGGAGTGTGCGATGCGCGCGGGGTCGGGTCGCTGATCTGCGGCAAGCGGAGTGGCCGACGCGGCGCATTCGCGACGAGTGCGCATTATCGGCGATGGGCGCGGGCTTGTCGCGCGGGGGTGTGTGACAAGCCCCCGGCGGTGGCCCGGTGTGCGGTCAGGCGGCCTGCTTGCCGTTGGCGGAGGCGAACACCTGGTCGGCCCACTGCGTGGCGCCCAGGTAGATCGAGGCCATGCTCATGATGCGCTGGGGCGTGGCCATGCCGCTGGTCATTTCGCCGGCTTCCCAGGCGATGATCTGCTTGAGCAGGGTGCCGTACGGGCCGCTGCGGTCGGTCAGCGCGTCGCTGACTTCCGGCACCAGCCGCAAATGGCTGAGCAGGAAATCCATCGGTGCGCACATCAGCGTGTCCAGCAGCGAGAACAGACCCACGGTGAAGGCGGTTTCGGGCGAGATGGCCGAGTTGCCGGCGGCGAATTTCTCGCACATGTGCGCACGGATCAGCGCCGCGCGCAGCAGCTCGGGCGGGTGGTCGTCCATGCCGCACAGGGACATCGTCTCGATCCAGTTGCGCATGCGCGTGACGCCGAAGAAGATCGCCGCCTGCTGCACCGACTTCAACTGGCGCGGCAGGGCGAAATAGGCGGAGTTCACGCAGCTGAGCAGCTTGTAGCTCAGCACGGCGTCGTCGCGGATGATGTTGCCCAGTTCCACCGGCCCGGGGTTCTTTTCCTGCAGCGCGCCCATCAGCCGCAGGATGCTCATGCGGTTGGCGGTGAGCACCGGTACGGCGACGGGCTGCGGGATCAGCAGGAACCGTCCCTGGATCGCCTGCACCTGCAGCTCCAGGCAGCGCTCGTAGGTGGGGTGGTCGTTGACCTGGCCGATGACCACGCGGATGCCGCGGGCGAACAGGTACTCGGTGCGCTCCTTCAGCGTCTCCGGCGTCAGCCGGCTGGCGTCCAGCCGCACCAGTTGCACGATCTGCAGCAGCGCCTGCAGCTGGCGGCTGCTTTCCGGGTCGATGTCGCCGGCTTCCAGCAGCAGCTGGCAGCCGCGTTCGGCCATCTGCTGCAGGCGCTTCATCAGCGCCGCGTCGTCGGCCACCGAAGGTTGCAGCACCACGCCAAGGCGCGGCTGGTGCAGCAGCACGTCGGAGTCTTCGGGCAGCAGTTCGGCGGGCAGGTTGAGGAAGGCGCGGTTGCCGCGCACCAGCCGGGTCAGCGCGCCGTCGGTGATGGTGGAGAGCACGCTGCGCAGCAGGTTCTGCTCGTCACCCGGCTCGCAGTGGAAGACGATTTCATAGGCGAACAGGTTGCGCTCGCGGTCGAGCATCGGCGTGCGCAGCACCGGCAGCGGCGTGGCCAGCGGAACGAGTGCCGAGGCGGGGGGCTGTTCGGCGGCGCTGGCGTGGTTCGGGGAGGCGACGGGGGAGGCGTGGAGATTGCTCATGGTCGGTCATCGCATCGGTGCGGGGCCAGCCGGCGCCGGCCGTGTGGTCAGTGGGGGTGTCGCCTGCGGGGACAGGTGGCAGCGAAGGGGTGGGATGTCGCGTTCATGCGGCGGCCAGCGATTTGGAGCGCAGGCTGCCGTGCAGTTCGCCGCCGCTGCCATAGAGTTCGCCTTCGCCGGCGTGGCCGGTGAGGATGGCCAGCGCCTGGCGCAACTGGGCCAGCCGCTGGTTGACCAGGCTGCCGTTGCGCAGGTTCAGCGCGTGGCAGTGGCGCAGCACCTGCAGGATCTGCGCCCAGCGCGATTCGCGCGATGCGTCGCTGACCGGCTGCTGGCGCTGCAGCAGCCGACGGTCGGCGTCGAGTTGCTCCAGTTGCTGCATCAGCGCCTGCTTGCGGTTGCCCGCCGCGTCCAGCGCTGCCGCGTCGGCGATGTCCAGCGCGGCACGCTCGGCTTCCAGCGTGGTCTGCAACTGCTCGGCACGCTGCTGCATCTCGTCCAGAACGGACGCGAGCGCATCGTTCAGTTCGTGCTGCAGCGGCTGCCTCATGCCTTGTCCGTGCCGCCGAGTTGCTGATCCATCGCCAGCAGGCGTTCGGCGATCTTGCCGGCGTCGATCTTGTAGCTGCCGTCGGCGATGGCCTGGCGCACCTGTTCGACGCGTTTGGCGTCGATCGGCGAGGCGTCGCCCAGCCGGGCGACCTCCTGCAGTGCCCGCGCCGAATCGGTCAGCTTGAGCTGATCGGCGTTGCGTGGCGCCGCGACCGAAGCCTCCGGCGCGGCGGCTGCATTGGCCGAGGTGCCGCTGCCCGTGCCGCTGCCGGCCTGCGGCAGCTTCGGCAAACCGTTGTTGGTAATCGTCGTGTTCATTGAACCCGTCCCGCTGGAGTGTGCCCTGTGACTGGATAATCGGCCGCTGTCCGGAAAACTTTAGCAGCCCGTCGAAAAATCGACCGGGCCGCGACCGTCGCTCGCGCCGTGGCGCAAGTGACTGATTTTCATGGTTCGAATGAGGGGTGTCGGTTTCATGGCAGGGCCACCACCACGCCCGGCGCGCTGACCATGGCGTCGATCACCCGCCCCGATGCCGCGTTGCGCACGCGCAGGCGGGCGCCGTTGTCGCCGCTGCCCAGCGCCACGCCTTCGGCGCGCACCGAGATGCCTTCGAGCTGCGCCAGCACCTGCACGTGGTCGCCCGCGCGCACCATGCGTCGCCCGCCCAGGCTGCCGGGACTGAGCACGCTGCCGCGCGCCAGTGCGCGCGAAAGCGTGCGGCCGGCGATCTGGTCGAGGTTGTCCAGGTAGCCGTAGCCGAGGCGGGTCACGTCGCGTTGCTCGACGTGCACGTCGGCGGCGCCGATGCCGTCGCCGCGCAGCAGCGCGCGGCTGCTTACCAGCACCTGGCGAAACACCTGCAACTGGATCGGCACGCGCACGATCCAGCCGCCGGGCTGCGGGCACTGCACCGGCACGGTCATGCGCGAGCGCGGCTGTGCCTGTTCGGAAACGAGCGCGCGCAGCGGCTCGCTGCATGCGTCCAGTTGCAGGCGCGTGTCCAGCGGCTCGGTGCTGACCACGACGCGGCTGCCGGGTCGGCTGTAACGATCTTGCATCGCCTGTTCGGCTGCCGCGCGCACGCTGTCGAGCGACTGCGTGGCAGCGGCATGCGCGGTGGCGCTGCCCAGCAACGCGACCAACCCGACGGCGGCGAGGGCGGCGCGCAGGGTCATGCGTCGGCCAGCAGGGCGTCGAGCTGGGCGAGCAGGGCGTCCTGGCCCGCTTCGAGTTCGCGTGCCACGGCGCCGGCCTGGTCGAGTTGCCCGGCGCCGAGCAAGGTGATGAAGCGCTGGCCCTGTTCGCCCAGTTGGGTGCCGGCATCGCCGAGCGCGGCGCCGTTGTCGCCGCCGCGACGCAGCCGGGCGAGCCGCTGCACGCCGCTGACCAGGGCGTGGGTGTCGAACCAGCGCCGGTCCAGCGCGGCCGGTTCGAGCAGGGCCAGGCTCATCGCCTGGCGCAGGTTCATGGCCGCTTCGCGCACGGTCAGGCTGAGGCTGGCCGGGTCGTTGCCGCTTTCGCCTTCCAGCCAGTCCAGGCCAAGGCGATGCGCCAGCAGGGCAGCGCGATGGAGCGATTCGGATTGGCGCCGCGCCTCGCTGCTGCGTCGCTGCGAAGCGCCCAGTGCCGCCTGCGCGGTGGTGGCGCGCGCGTGTTGCGCGTCGTGACCCTGTTGCAGCTTGCGGATGCGTTCGCTGGCGGTACGCAGGGTGGCGCTGCCTTCGCCCAGCTGGTTGCTGCACTGGCTCACGCCGACCTGGGCGCGCTTGAGCTGCTGCAGGCCGTGGTTGACGTCGCCATCGAGCTGCAGCGAGAAGTCGCCGATGGAGACGGTGACGGTCTCGATTTCAGTGGTGGTCAGCGCGGTTTTCTCGGCCAGCTGCTTGACCTCGTCGGCCACCACCGCGAAGCCGCGCCCGGCCTCGCCGGCGCGGGCCGCCTCGATGGCGGCGTTCAGCGCCACCAGGTTGGTCTGATGGGCGATCTCCTGCACGGCGCCGGTCAGCTTGCGTATCTGCGCGACCTGTTCGGCCAGCTTGCTCTGGTTGCGGTTCATTGCGCTGAGCGCACTGCGCAGCAGGCGCAGCTGGCCGTCCAGCTCGCTGACGCCGTCGGCGCCGACGCTGCCGGCGTGGCTGGCCTGCTCCAGGTCGGCGCCCAACTGCTGCAGGGCCGTCGAGATCCCGGCGCTGCCATCCGTCAAGCGATCGACGCTGGCGCGGCTTTCGGCGGCGGCCTGGTCCAGTGCGGTCTGCTCGCGCGCCAGTTGTTGTGCGGCGCCGAGCACGAGGCCTTGCTGTTCCATGGTCTGCAGCGCCACCGCCGACGGCGGCCGGCTGGCGGCGCGCGCCAGCAGCGGCGCCAGTACCGCGGCGGTGCGCGGGTGGCGGTGTCGCAGCACGGCGAGCTCGGCGTCGTCCCCTTGGGCGGCGGCTTTCACCAGGGCGGCAATGTGCTGTTTGAGAAGAAAGCTCATGGTGCTGGCGTCGACTCGCAAAGGAATGGAATGGCTGCTGCATCGGCCACAGGTGTCGAAGCTTGAGCAAGCAATCCGCATGCCAGTGGGTGCGGCGATGTGATCACCCCACCACTGGGGGCGGGCTTTGCCGGCTAAAGGCGGAGCATGCCCGGCCGATAGCGCAGCAGACGGTCGCGTGGCGGCCGCGCTTGCCGAGGGAGGCCGCATGGCCGGCACATTGCTGGAGAAAGTGGAGCAGCACACGCGGCTGGCCGGGCACAACCGGGTGGCGATGCTGTTGTTCCGGCTGGGCGACCAGCAGTTGTTCGGCATCAACGTGTTCAAGGTGCGCGAGGTGCTGCGCCGACCGCCGATGGAGCGCCTGCACGGCGTGCACGAGTTGATCGCGGGCAGCTGCGATTACCGCGGGCAGACCATTCCGGTGATCGATCTGGCTGCCGCGCTGGGTTACGCGCCGCTGCGCGAGGTGGAATCGGCGCACCTGATGGTGACTGAGTTCAACCGCTCGGTGCAGGGTTTCCTGGTGGCCGACCTGCAGCGCATGGTGCACTGCGCGGGCGACGCGATGGCGGCGCCGGCCAGTGCGCTGGGGTTCGGTTCGCGGGTGAACGCGGTGACCCGGGTCGATGGCGCGCTGCTGGCGGTGGTCGACGTGGAGCACGTGCTGGCCAGCATCGACGCACCGCCGGCCGAGCTGTCGGCGGGGCTGCAGCGCGAGGCCAGCCATCGTTCGCTGGCGTCGCGGCGGGTGATGGTGGTGGACGATTCGGGCATCGCGCGGCGGCGGCTGGTCAACCTGTTCAAGCAACTGGGCACCGATTGCGTGGTGGCCAAGGACGGGCGCGAGGCGCTGGAGCGGCTGCTGGAGCTGGCCGCGGGCGACCCGGCGCAGGCGATCGAGCTGGTGGTGTCGGACATCGAGATGCCGCGGCTGGACGGCTATGCGCTGACCCGCGCGATCCGCGAGGCGCCGACGCTGCGCCGGATCAAGGTGCTGTTGCACAGCTCGCTCAGCGGCATGTTCAACGAGGGCATGGTGAAGGAGGTCAAGGCCGACCGCTTCGTGGCGAAGTTCCACCCCGACCAGCTGGCGCAGGCGGTGATGGAGTTGCTGCCCGAACCCGTCGCCGCGCCGCAGGCGGCAACCGGCTGACGCCGGGCGCGCGGCGCCGGGGCCGCGTCAACAAACCGTCTTTCGCCGCGGCATCTGCCTGACGGCGCCGCGCGACATGCGCGGAATTCGAGCTGCCGCAAGGCTTCCCGGCCCGTGGCATGCAATTTGCCTTTCGCTTCCGTGCAGCAGTGCATGCGGAGCGAAACGATGAACCCGTCCACCCCCAATCTGTTCGGCATCCATACCCAGGCGCTCGACCTGTGGCAGCGCCGTACCGAAGTGCTGGCCAACAACCTGGCCAACGCCGACACGCCCGGATACCTGGCGCGCGACGTGGATTTCCGCAAGGCGCTGGCTACGGCCAGCGGCGCGGCCAACGGCGTGGCGCTGGAAACCGATGCGCCGGGCCAGATCGGCAGCGCCGGCCGCAGCGCCGAAGCGCTCGCCTATCGCGTGCCCACCCAGCCCAGCATGGACGGCAACACCGTCGATGCGCAGGTGGAGCAGGCCGCGTTCGCCGCCAACGGCGTGCACTACCAGGCCAGCCTCTCCTTCATCACCGCGCAGATCCGCATGTTGCGGATGGCGATCAACGGAGGCCAGGGCTGATGTCGATGTTCTCCATCTTCAACGTGGCCGGCTCCGGCATGGCCGCGCAATCGACCCGCCTCAACACGGTGGCCAGCAACCTGGCCAATGCCGACAGCGTCGCCAGTTCGCCCGAAGCGGCCTACCGCTCGCGCGAGCCGCTGTTTGCCACCATCCGCAGCCAGCAGGGCGCCGGCGACACCAGCGCGAACGGGGAAGGCGTGCAGGTGCTCGGCGTCACCGAGAGCCAGGCGGCGATTCCCAGTCGCTACGAGCCGGGCAACCCGCTGGCCGACGCCGATGGCTACGTCTACGCCAGCAACGTCAATCCGGTCGACGAGCTGGTCAACATGATTTCCGCTTCGCGCTCCTACCAGAACAACGTCGAGGTCATGAACTCGGCGCGCCAGCTGCTGCAGAAGACCCTGGATCTGGGCAAGTGAGGCGCCGGCACATGAATCACCTTCAGTCCGCCACGAGGAACCACGCATGAGCGACATGGCGATCGGCAATGCCGCCAGCGCGGCGAAAGCCGCCGGCCTGGGCAAGGAAAAGACCCTGGGCCAGGCCGACTTCCTGAGCCTGCTGGTGCAGCAGATGCGCAACCAGGATCCGACCAAGCCGATGGATTCATCGCAGATGGTCAGCCAGTTGGCGCAGATCAGCCAGGTCTCGGCGACGCAGGCGTTGCAGGCCTCGTTCGACGACCTCGGCAAGTCGCTGCAGGGCAACCAGATCCTGCAGGCGAGCGGGATGATCGGCCGCGATGTGGTGGTGCCCGCCGAGGCCGGCACGCTGGCCGCGGGCGGCATGGACGGCGCGGTCAACGTGCCCGACGGCGGCGGCCAGGTGTTCGTCAAGATCACCGACGCCAGCGGCACCGTGCTGCGCACGATCGACCTGGGCAAGCCCGCGGCCGGGCTGGTGCGCTTCCACTGGGACGGCATCGGCGACAACGGCGAGGCGCTGGCGCCGGGCACCTACGGGCTGGCCGCGCAGGCGGGCAATACCGCCGTGGCGACTTACGTCAGCGGCAAGGTCACCGGCGTGGGCATGACCGGCGCCGACGGCACCTATCTGGACGTGGATGGTTTTGGCGGGGTCCTGCTGAGTCAGGTCGCACAGATCAACTGACGACCTCAAGGGTCGCAACCGAACGAGGAAATGCTCCGATGGCATTCAACATTGCACTGAGCGGTCTGAACGCCGCCTCGAAAGATCTCGAGGTCACGGCCAACAACATCGCCAACACCGGCACCACCGGTTTCAAGGGCTCGCGCGCGCAGTTCGCCGAGCTGTTCAGCGCGGCCGGCCCCAACTTGAGCTCCAGCCAGGTCGGCAGCGGCGTGCGGCTGACCAACGTGGCGCAGCAGTTCACCGCCGGCAGCGTGGAGACCACCAACAACAGCCTGGATTTCGCCCTGAGCGGCGAGGGCTTCTTCACCATCCGCGACGGCAAGGGCTACTCCTACACCCGCGCCGGCGCCTTCCAGAAAGACCAGAACGGCTACGTGATGAACGCCAACGGCCAGCGCCTGCAGGTGTTCCCGCCGGTTGCCGGCGGCGGCTTCGACACCAGCACCATGACCGACCTGCAGCTGTTCACCGCGCAGAACGCGGCCAAGGCCACCAGCTCGGTGCAGATGGCCTTGAACCTGCCTTCCGACGCCACGCCACCGGCCACCGCCTTCGACCCGCTGAACGATCCGTCCAGCTACAACCAGGCCACGCCGTTCACCGCCTACGACTCGCTCGGCGCCACCCACAACGGCGTGGTGTATTTCGTCAAGGACGCGGCGGCCAACGTGTGGAACGCCAACCTCTACATCGACGGCACCGCGGTCGGCACGCCGCAGACGCTGACCTTCGGCAGCAACGGCAGCCTGGTTGCCCCGGCCAACGGCCAGCTCGCGTTCCCCGCCGCGGCGGTGAGCCCGGGTGCCGATCCGATGCAGCTGACCCTGGACATGACCAAGGCCACCCAGTTCGGCAACGCCTACGCCGCCAGCGCGATCAACCAGGACGGCTATCCCACCGGCATCCTGTCCAGCATCGACGTGTCGCGCGAAGGCGTGGTGCAGGCGAAGTATTCCAACGGCCAGAGCACCGCGCTGGGCCAGCTGGCGATCGCCCAGTTCAGCAACGAACAAGGCCTGCGCCAGCTCGACAACACCAACTGGGCGGCCTCGTACGACTCCGGCACGCCGGTGATGGGCGCGGCCGGCAACGGCACGTTCGGCAGCGTGCAGGCCGGCGCGCTGGAGGCCTCCAACACCGCCGACCTCACCGCGCAGCTGGTCAACATGATCAAGGCGCAGCGCAACTACCAGGCGAATGCGCAGGTGATCTCCACCGACAACCAGCTCACGCAGACCATCATCAACATCCGCAACTGAGGAGTGAGGAACAAGGAGTGAGGAGTGAGAGAAGGCGGCTTTCTCTCTTTTCTCACTCCTCTCCACTCACTCCTGAAGGAAGTCCCCATGGATCGTTCGCTTTACGTAGCCATGACCGGCGCCACGCAGATGATGCGGGCGCAGTCCGAGGTGGCACACAACCTGGCCAACGCCGACACGGTGGGCTTCAAGGCGCAGTTGTCGGCGTTCCAGCCGCTGACCGTGCAGGGCCCAGGCATGGCCACGCGCATCAACGGCGTGGCGCACGGGCTGGGCGTGGATCTGCGCCCGGGCAGCCAGATGGAAACCGGACGCGAACTGGACGTGGCGGTGCAGGGCACCGGCTGGATCGCGGTGCAGGGCGCCGACGGCAGCGAGGGCTACACCCGCGCCGGCGAACTGCGACTGACACCGGACGGCCTGCTCACCGACGCGCGCGGCAACCTGGTACTGGGTGAAGGTGGCCCGATCAGCGTGCCGCAGAGCAGCCAGATGAGCATCGGCGCGGATGGCACCGTGTCGGTGGTGCCGATGGGCCAGTCGCCGGAAACCATCGCTGCGGTGGGCCGGATCAAGCTGGTCAACCCGCCCGCCGACGAGCTGTCGCTGGGCAGCGATGGCCTGATGCACCTCGCCGACGGCGCCACCGCGCAGGCCGATCCGGCGGTGGGGCTGAAATCCGGCGTGCTGGAGTCGAGCAACGTCGACCCGTCGCAGACGCTGGTGCAGATGATCCAGCTCTCGCGCCAGTACGAGCTGCAGATCCGCTCGATCAAGAGTGCCGACGAGAACGCGCAGTCGGCTTCGCGCCTGCTGCAGATGACCTGACCGGCCTGATCCAGGTCAGCCTCATTCAAACAGACATCCAGACGTCCAGACGGAGTCCAACGACATGTTTTCATCCCTGTGGGTAGCCAAGACCGGCCTCGATGCGCAGCAGACGCGCATGGACGTCATCTCGAACAACCTCGCCAACGCCAACACCACCGGTTACAAGAGCGCGCGCGCCGCGTTCCAGGACCTGGTCTACCAGAACCTGCGCCAGCCCGGCGGCCAGACCACCGAGCAGACGCAGTCGCCCTCGGGCCTGATGCTGGGCACCGGCGTGCGCGTGGTGGGCAGCGAGAAACTGTTCACCCAGGGCAACATCGAGCAGACCGGCAACTCGCTGGACGTGGCCGTGCAGGGCCGCGGTTTCCTGCAGGTGACGATGCCGGACGGCACCATCGCCTACACCCGCGACGGCTCGCTGCACATGGACCAGAACGGCCAGATCGTCACCGCCAACGGCTACGCGCTGGATCCGGCGCTGAGCGTGCCGGCGAACGCGCAGAGCATCACCATCGGCAGCGACGGCACGGTCAGCGTGAGCCTGCCCGGCCAGGCCGCCACCCAGCAGATCGGCACCGTGCAGCTGGCCGATTTCATCAACCCCGCCGGCCTGCAGCCGAACGGCGACAACCTTTATCTCGAGACCGCCTCCAGCGGCTCGCCGCAGATCGGCCAGCCCGGCCTCAACGGCCTGGGCACGCTGGAGCAGGGCGCGCTGGAAAGCTCCAACGTCAACGTGGTGGAGCAGATGGTCAACATGATCGAGACCCAGCGCACCTACGAGATGAACTCCAAGGCAGTGTCGGCGGCCGATTCGATGCTGCAGTTCCTGACCAACAAGACCTGAGGCGCAACGTGATGCCTGCCTGCCGTTTCCCCCTTGCCCTGTGCGTGCTGGCCCTGCTGGCCGGCTGCGCCAGCGGCCCCGCCGCGCGCGACGACGCGCAGTGGGCGCCGACCTCGCCGCCCGCCCCGCAGATGGCTGCGACGCCCGCCGACGGCTCGATCTACCACGACCAGCAGAACATGGAGCTGTTCGCCGATCCGCGCGCGCATCGCGTGGGCGACATCCTCACCGTCGCGCTGGTGGAGAGCACCCAGGCCAGCAAGAAGGCCACCACCACCACCAGCAAGACCGACAAGGCCAAGCTCGCCTCGCCCACCGTGCTCGGGCATGCGCTGGCGATCGGCGGCAAGGTCGCCGACATCGGCCTGGACGGCGAGCGCAGCTTCGACGGCGCCGGCTCGAGCAGCCAGAGCAACCAGCTCACCGGGCAGATCACCGTCACCGTGGCGCAGCGCCTGTCCAACGGCAACCTGATCGTGCGCGGCGAGAAGTGGCTGACCATCAACCAGGGCCAGGAGCTGGTGCGCATCGCCGGCATAGTGCGTCCGCAGGACATCGGCCAGGACAACGTGGTGCCGTCCACCCGCGTCGCCGACGCACGGATCAGCTACACCGGTCGCGGCACCCTCGCCGACGCGAACACGCGCGGCTGGCTGTCGCGCTTCTTCAATTCCAAGTGGATGCCCTTTTGAATGAACGCCCATTTGTCCATTGGCTTGACGGGTGCGCGGAGGCACGAGGGTGCGAACCCGCACGGCACCTTTGCCCCTTCTCCCCCTCGGGGAGAAGGTTGGGATGAGGGGCGGATTGTCGCGAGCAAATCCACGCACGTACGCAACGCCTTTGCTTTCATGTGTCGCCTCGCCCACCTCTTTCGCAAGCGTGTCCCCTCACCCCAACCCTCCTCCACCCGCAAGGGAGAGGGAGCCAGTGTTCGGTTCGTGTCTGGCATCGCGCTGTGCCTGCTGCTCATCGCCCCCGCCCACGCCGACAAGATCCGCGACCTGGTGCAGGTCGCCGGCGTGCGCAGCAACCAGCTGATCGGCTACGGCCTGGTCGTGGGCCTGGATGGCTCGGGCGACCAGACCACGCAGGCGCCGTTCACCACGCAGAGCCTGGAGAACATGCTGCAGCAGTTCGGCATCACGGTGCCGGCCAATGCGCGGCCGCAGTTGAAGAACGCCGCGGCGGTGATGGTGACGGCCGACCTGCCGCCGTTCGCCAAGCCGGGCCAGACCATCGACGTCACCGTCGCCTCGATCGGCAACGCCAAGAGCATCCGCGGCGGCCAGTTGCTGATGGCGCCGTTGCGCGGCGCCGACGGCAACGTCTACGCGGTGGCGCAGGGCAGCGTGGTGGTCGGCGGCATCAGCGCGCAGGGCAAGAGCGGCTCCAGCGTGCAGGTGAACATTTCCGCCAGCGGACGCATTCCCAACGGCGCCTCGGTGGAACGCGTGGTGGCCTCCTCGTTCGCCGGCGGCGGCGACCTGATGCTCAACCTCAACACGGCGGATTTCACCACCGCCACGCGCATCGCCACCGCGATCAACCACGCGTATGGCGCCGGCACCGCGCAGCCGGTGGACGGCGGCACCGTATCGGTGCGGGGCCCGCAGGACCCGGCGCAGAAGGTGGCCTGGCTGGGCGCGATCCAGAATCTCGACGTGCAGCCGGGCGATGCGCCGGCGCGGATCATCGTCAACTCGCGCACCGGCACCGTGGTCATCGGCTCGGACGTGCGCGTCACCGCCGCGGCGGTGGCGCACGGCGCGATCCAGGTGACCATCGGCGAACAGCCGCAGGTCAGCCAGCCGGCGCCCTTCAGCCAGGGCCAGACGGCGATCGTGCCGTCCAGCAGCGTGCAGGTCAGCGAGGAAGGCGCGCACATGTTCAAGTTCGGCCCGGGCGTGAGCCTGGACGCCATCGTGCGCGCGGTGAACCAGGTCGGCGCCACGCCCAGCGACCTGATCTCGATCCTGCAGGCGCTGAAGCAGGCCGGCGCGCTGCATGCCGACCTGGTGGTGATCTGAGCGAGGTGATGCCATGACGCCGCTGAATCCCGCTTCCCCCGCGCTGGACACCTGGACCGAACTGTCCGGCTTCCAGCAACTGCGTGCGCAGGCGCGCAGCGACGGCGGCAAGAGCGCGCTGCCGGCGGTGGCGAAGCAGTTCGAGGCGATCTTCACCCAGATGATGCTCAAGTCCATGCGCGAGGCGAACGCCGGCATGGGCAGCGACCTCGCCGGCAGCGAGCAGGTCGACTCCTATCGCCAGTTGTTCGACCAGCAGCTCTCGCTGAGCCTGGCCAACGGCAAGAACGGCCTGGGCATCGCGAAGATGCTGGTGCGCCAGCTTGGCGGCAAGGGCGAGGCGGCTGCGGCCGCGGCGCCCCGGCAGCCTTTTGCGGTGCCGGTCGCCGATGTGCGCAACGCGCACGTGCGCGCGTTGCTGCAGCTGGGCAACGAGCCCGTTGCCGGCGACGACGCAGCCAGCGCGATCGGCATGCCGTCGACCGCCGACAACGACTCACCGTGGCAGCACGTGGTCGACCGCATGACCCGCGGCGCGATGGACGTGGCCGACACCGCCGCCCACTGGCTTCCCGGCGGCGACCCGGTGAACTTCGTGCGCGCCCTGGCGCCGCATGCCGCCGAGGCGGCGAAGAAGCTGGGCGTTTCCGTGCGCGCGCTGCTGGCGCAGGCCGCGCTGGAAACCGGCTGGGGCAAGCACCTGCCCAAGGGCAGCGACGGCAGCAGCAGTTTCAACCTGTTCGGCATCAAGGCCGGCAGCAGCTGGGATGGCGACAAGGTCAGCGTGCCCACGCTGGAGTACGAGAACGGCGTGGCGGTGCGCCGGCGCGACGCGTTCCGCGCCTACGATTCGCCGGCCGATTCGTTCGCCGACTACGCGCAGTTGATTGCCGACAGCCCGCGTTACCAGCAGGCGCTGGGGCAGGGCGAGAACATCGCCGCGTTCGCGCGCGGGTTGGTGCATGGCGGGTATGCGACGGACCCTGCATACGTGGCCAAGATCACGGCGATCGCCAACAGCGCGCAGATGCGCGAGGCGCTGGCGGCGCTGCAGCAGCCGGAGGCATTCAAGTGATCCCTCCTCCGGCCGTTAACGTTTCCACGCACCGCGCGATCCGGGCGGTGTGCCATGCGTCGAGGATGTTCCATGGCTGACATGCTTTCGACCGGCGTGTCCGGGCTGCTCGCCTCGCAGATCGGGCTCAGCACGGTCAGCCACAACGTGGCCAACGTGAACACCGACGGCTACAGCCGCCAGGTGGTGTCGTTCGGCGCGCGCCTGCCCGAGGGCCAGGCGGGCTACTACGTCGGCACCGGCGTCAATACGGTGGCGGTGCAGCGTGCCTACAGCGAATTCCTCAACGCCTCGCTGTGGTCGGCCAGCTCGGGCCAGGGTCGTGCCAGCACGATGGCGGGCCTGACCGCCCAACTCAACAACCAGCTGGCCGGCAGCAGCAACTTGCAGACGTCGCTGGACGGTTTCTACGGCGCGGTGCAGGACATGGCCAATGCGCCGTCGGATGCCGCCTCGCGCCAGGTGTTGCTGGCCCGTGCCGGCGGCCTGGCGACCACGTTCCGTGCGTTGTCGGGGCAGTTCAGCCAGCTGTCCGGGCAGATCCAGCAGCAGATCGGCGACACCGTCGACGCGATCAATGTCGACACGCAGTCGATCGCCAAGCTCAACGAGAAGATCCGCTCGTTCTCCTCCACCGAAGGCATGCCGCCGGCCGACCTGCTCGACCAGCGCGATGCGTTGGTCAAGAAACTGGCCGGCGAGGTGGGCATCAGCGTGGTGCCGCAGAACGACAACACCATCAGCGTGTTCGCCGGCAACGGCCAGGCACTGGTCACCGGCACCGAGGCGCATGCGCTGGGTACGGCCGCCAACGTCTACGACGCCACCCGCGTGGAAGTGGTGGGCGCCGGCAGCGGCAACGTGATCAGCGGGCGCATCGGCGGCGGTGCGCTGGGCGCGCTGCTGGATTTCCGCAGCAATGTGCTGGACCCGGCGCAGATCCAGCTCGGCCGCGCGGCGCAGGCGATGGCCAGCGCGTTCAACGCGCAGCATGCGCAGGGCGTGGATCTGCACGGCGACGTCGGCGGCCAGTTCTTCGCCGCCGCCGGGCCGACGGTGCAGGGCGCCTCGACCAACACCGGCAGCGGCACGGTCGCCGCCAGCATCACCGACATCGGGGCCCTGCCCGCCAAGGAATACGTGCTGAGTTTCGACGGCACGGCCTGGAGCATGCGCGATACCAGCGGCAATGCCGTGGCGCTCGGCGGCAGCGGCACCAGTGCGGACCCGTTCACCGCCGCGGGCCTCAGCCTGGTGGTCGGTGGCGGCGCCAGCGCGGGTGACAGCTTCCGCGTGCAGCCCAGCCGCGATGCCGCGGCCAGCTTCGCCGTGACCGTCGATCAGCCCGACCGGATCGCCGCCGCCGCGCCGTTCGTGGTCGCCGCCGGCGCCGGCAACGCCGGCTCCGCCACGGCACGCGCCAGCATCGCCGACGGCAGCGACCCGGCGCTGTTCAACGCCTCCTCGATCGTGTTCAGCTCGGCCACCAGCTACAGCATCGACGGCGGCCCGGCGCAGACCTTCACCGCCGGCCAGCCGATCATGCACAACGGCTGGAGCATGCAGCTCGATGGCGCGCCGCAGGCCGGCGACAGCTTCAGCCTCAAGGCCAACAGCAACGCGCAGGGCGACAACGCCAACGCGCTGATGCTGGGCAAGGTCGCCAATCTCGGCGTGCTCGACGGCGGCGTCACCAGCACCGGTCGCGCCTACAGCCAGCTGGTCGGTCAGGTCGGCAGCGCCGGCGCGCTGGCCAAGGACGAGCTGACCACGCAGACCGCGGTCTACAACCAGGCGATGGGCGCGCAGCAGAGCGTCTCCGGCGTGAACCTGGACGAGGAGGCCGCCAACCTGGTGCGTTACCAGCAGGCGTACCAGGCCTCGGCCCAGGTCATCAGCACGGCCAACAGCATTTTCAACGCGCTGCTCGGCGCGGTGCGGAGTTAACCATGCGCGTCTCCACCAGCTGGATCCAGCAGCAGTCCGTCGGCAGCATGATGAACCGGCAGAGCGACCTGTCCGATCTCAACACGCAGCTCAGCACCGGCAAGCGGATCAACCAGCCGTCCGACGATCCGGTCGGCGCGGCGCGCGCGCTGGACATGTCGCACCTGATCGCCGACTCGGCGCAGTACCAGCGCAACATCACCTCGGCCAACGCGCGGCTGGGCCTGGAAGACCAGACCCTGTCCAACACCGGCAACGTGCTGCAGCGCGTGCGCACCTTGCTGCTGCAGGCGGCCAACGGCAGCCAGACCGACGGCAGCCGCGGCGACATCGCCGCCGAGCTGTCGCAGCTGCGCGCGCAGATGCTGGGCCAGGCCAACAGCACCGACGGCCAGGGCGAATACATCTTTGCCGGCAATCGCACCGGTACGCAGCCGTTCGTCTCCGGCGATTCGGTCAGCTACCTGGGCGACGCCGGCCAGCGCATGGTCGCCGCCGGTCCCGGCCTGCAGGTCGCCACCGGCGATGCGGGCAGTGCGGTGTTCATGGACATCCCCACCGGCAACGGCACCTTCGCGGTGAGCGCCGCGGCGACCAACACCGGCTCGATGGTGGCCGGCGCCAGCAGCGTCAGCGATCCGTCGGCCAGTCCGTCGGCATGGGACGGTGGCGCGTACAGCATCGTGTTCACCGCGGCCGACGCGTACGAAGTGCGCGATGCCGGCGGCGCCGTGCTCGACAGCGGCAGCTACGATCCGGCCAAGGGCGGCAGCGTCACCTTCCGCGGCGCGCAGGTCGCGTTCAGCGGTGAGCCCGCGGTCGGCGACAGCTTCGCCATCGGTGCCTCCGGCAAGCAGGACGTATTCACCACGCTGGACAACATCATCAAGACGCTGCGCACGCCCAACGGCGGCGACGCGCACATGCAGAACGCGCTCAATACCGAGTTCGCCAATCTCGACCAGGCGCTCGACTCCATCACGCGCACGCGCGGCCTGGTCGGCGCGCGCATGAACGCGCTGGATCAGCAGGGCGCGCTCAATGACGACCTCACCTTGCAGTACAAGACGTCGCTGTCGGACGTGCAGGATCTGAACTACTACGACGCGATCAGCCAGCTCGGTGCGCAGACCACGGCGCTGCAGGCCGCGCAGCAGACGTTCACCAAGATCCAGGGTTCAAAACTTTTCGATTATTTGCGTTGACAAGGCTCAAGTTTTGGTATGGCGAGTCGAAACAGTACACAAGGCGGATGCATTCAATGGTGAATCCCCGCCGGATTGTCTGAGCCGGCCACTGTCGGCATACCAACTCGATTCGGAGAATTCCCATGGTCATGAGCGTCAACACCAACATCAGCTCGCTGAATGCCCAGAAAAATCTGGCTGCCTCGCAGAGCAAACTCGCCACCGCGATCGAGCGCCTGTCCTCGGGCATGCGCATCAACAGCGCGAAGGACGATGCCGCCGGCCTCGCCATCTCGACCCGCTTCACCACCCAGATCAACGGCCTGAACCAGGCTGTCAGCAATGCCAACGACGGCATCTCGCTGGCGCAGACCACCGAGTCGGCGCTGAACGAGGTGACCAACAACATGCAGCGCATCCGCACGCTGGCCGTGCAGTCCGCCAACGCCACCAACTCCGACTCCGACCGCGCCGCGCTCGACGCCGAAGTGCAGCAGCGCCTGGCCGAGATCACCCGTATCTCGCAGCAGACCACCTTCAACGGCCGCCACGTGCTGGACGGCAGCTTCGGTTCGGCCGCGTTCCAGATCGGTGCCAACGTCGGCGAGACCATTTCGGTCAACCTGAGCCAGGGCGCGGGTGCGTCGCAGGTGGGCAAGATCGCCTCGGCCACGAGCGCCACGGGCGTGTTCGTCGCGACGGCGGCTGCCGGTGCCACTGCCGGATCGGTCAGTGCCTCGGGTGTTGCCGACTGGACCACGGGCACGATCGCCTTCACGATCGGTTCCGATTCGGTCAGTGTCACCGCAAGCACCGACCAGACCACCACGCTGAACGCGATCCAGGCCGCTCTGGACGGTGGCAGCAACAAGTACACGGTCGCCGCCGACGGCGCGAACGGGTTCAAGTTGACGGCCAAGACCGCCGGCGCCGATCCGATGACCGTCACTGGCGCCAGCGGTGCCACCTTTGCGGCTCCCACCGCAGGTACCGACGCCGTGGCCGTTGGTGACGCGACCCCGCTGACCCTGGCTGCCAACGAATTCACGCTGCAGGCCGGTTCGGGTTCGGCGGTGAGCATCGAAGGCACGTTCAACGACGCCGCTTCGCTGGCGGCCGCGATCAACGCCAAGGGCATCGCCGGTGTTTCGGCCTACGCCGATGCCACGACGGGTGTCCTGCACCTGGCCTCGCAGGAAGCGCTCACGGTCGGCGGCGCCAAGGGTACCGGCGTCCTCGGGTTCAGCGCCACGAACGCCATTGGCGGCGACCTGGCCAGTGCCAACGTGAAGTCGGTGGCCGGTGCCAACGACACCATCAGCCGCATCGACTCGGCGCTGGGCACCATCAGCTCCATGCGCAGCGACCTGGGCGCGGTGCAGAACCGCTTCACCTCCACCATCGCCAACCTGCAGACCATTTCGCAGAACCTGAGCGCGTCGCGCAGCCAGATCCAGGATGCCGACTTCGCCGCGGAGACCGCGAACATGTCCAGCGCCAACATCCTGCAGCAGGCCGGCGTCTCGGTGCTGGCGCAGGCCAACGCCACCACGCAGAGCGTGTTGAAGCTCCTGCAGTAACTGCTTGACCCGGAACGGCCGCGGACAGCCCGCGGCCGTTTCCCTCATTACAGGAATCGACGTCCATGGCTATCACGGTAGGTTCGACCACACCCACCACGGGTTTGCTTACCTCCATGGGCGTGGGTTCCGGCCTGGATGTCGCCACGTTGGTGGACAAGCTGGTGGCCGCCAAGAAGGCGCCGCAGCAGAACCAGATCACCAACCAGGCCGCCCTGGCCAACACCCAGTTGTCCGGCCTGGGCCAGGTCGGCGCCGCGCTCTCCGCGCTGCAATCGGCCATGGCCTCGATCACCGACGGCAGCGCCTTCAACGCGCGCACGGTGAACTCCGCCGACACCGACGTCCTCGGGGCCACGGCCTCCGGCTCCCCGGTCAGCGGTAGCTACAAGATCGACGTCACCCAGCTGGCCACCGCACTCAAGGCCTCCTCCGGCGCGTTCGCCGACAGCAGCGCCAAGGTGGGCACCGGCACGCTCACCCTCGCGGTGGATGGCCAGTCGATGAGCCTGGACCTCACCGACAGCAACAACTCGCTGGCCCAGGTTCGCGACGCCATCAACAAGGCCAGCGACAACCCCGGCATCAGCGCCACCATCGTCACCGGCACCGACGGCGCGCACCTGGTGCTCAGCGGTACCCGCACCGGCGCGGCCAACGGTTTCGTGGTGAGCAGCAGCGGCGGCGACGGCGGCCTGGCCGCACTCGACTACGACGCGGCCGCCGGCAGCGGCAACGCGCTGACCGTCATCACCGCCGCACAGGATGCCCAGTACAGCATCGACGGCGTAGCCGGCCACGGCGCCGGCAACAGCGTCAGCGGCGCCATCGACGGCCTGACCCTCAGCCTGGTCGCTTCGGGCCAGACCACGCTGACCGTGGCCAACGACCCCAGCAAGGGCAGCAGCGCGCTGAGCAACCTGGTCAATACCTACAACAGTTTCGTGGGGATCTACCAGAACCTCACCAAGTACGACGCTACCAGTGGCACGGCCGGCGCCATGATCGGCGACGCCACCATCAACGGCATCAACAGCACGCTCTCGCGGCTGGTGGGCGGCGTGGCCAACGGCACCTCGCTGGCCGCGCTGGGCATCTCGCTGCAGGTGGACGGCACGCTGAAGCTGGACAACGGCAAGCTGACCCAGGCGATGAGCGACGGCGGCAAGCTCGCCAGCCAGCTGTTCGGCGGCGATACCGGCCTGGCCGCACAGTTGAACGGCCAGCTCGACCAGTGGGTCGGTCCGAACGGCACGCTGGCCGGCCGCACCAGCAGCATCAGCCAGCAGCTGAGCGCGTTGAAGGACCAGCAAGCCACGCTGGACAGCCGCATGGCCGACCTCACCGCGCGCTACCAGGCGCAGTTCACCGCGCTGGACACGCTGATGAGCAAGCTCAACAGCACCAGCAGCTACCTGCAGCAGCAGTTCGACGCGTTGAACAACATCAACAAGAAGTAAGGGCAGGAGACGATCATGGGATTCGGTTACGGCGCAGGCGCCTACCAACAGGTTCGTTCGCACGGCGGCGTGGAGTCGGCCGACAAGCACGGCCTGATCACGTTGTTGATGGATGGCGCACTGGAGCGCCTGGTCAAGGCCCGCGCGCACATGATGCGCGGCGAGACGGGGCCCAAGGGCGAAACCATCAGCCGCTGCATCGAGATCCTCGGTGGCTTGCGCGATGCGCTCGACCGCAAGGCCGACCCGACCCTGGTCGACCGCCTCGATTCGCTCTACGAATACATGAGCCGGCGCCTGCTGCAGGCCAACCTGCGCGACGACGCCGGCATCATCGACGAGGTCAGCCGGCTGTTGCAGCAGGTGCGCGACAGCTGGGTGCAGATCGGCCCGTCGCCGGCAACCGCCCCCGTCGGTCGCGTGGCAGGCGCCTGAACCATGTCGCCGTCAACTTTCGAGGACAACTCGGCGTTGACCAGCGCGTTGGTGATTACCCGCGCGATGCTCGCCGCTGCGCGCGCGGAAGATTGGCAGCAACTGCTGCAGCTGGAAGAAGCGCGCGCCCCGCTGGTGCATCGCCAGCACCACCCCGACGCGGCCACCCACGCCCAGCTCGGCCAGATCCTCGCCTGCGATCGCCAACTGCAGGCCCTGCTGGTGACGGCACGCGATGCGCTCGCCCACCAGTGGCAGCGCGAGCGTGACCGGGCCCAGGCCATCGCGGCCTACGCGCAGGCCTGAATCGCCCGGCGATGTCATCATGCACGGCAGATGGCCCGCGCCATGCAGGCCTTGCCGCCAAGGCCGACAGCCGATATCCGGGAGCCGCACGATGAACAACGCCAGCTGGAACGAGTTCGAGCAGCGGGTCAGCGTCGAGGAACTGCTGCACGTGGCGATCGAGCCGCTGGCCTGGCCGATGCCGCAGGCGCTGGCGCTGGCGCTGGCCGAGCGCAACGGCAATGCGCTGGCGGCGATCGCGGCGCTGGAAGAACGCCGTGTCGAGACGCCCGACGACGACAATCCGCTGGTGCAGGAAATGCGCCGCATGGATGCCAAGCTCACCGCGCTGGTGGACATCGTCAACCGCCTGCTGGTGCCGCCCGGCACGCTGCCGGTACAGCGCCTGGTGCGCTTCAACGCACGTGGCGCGGTGCTCGCTGCGGACGTCGCGTTGCCGGGCGACGCAGTGCTGCTGGGCCTGCGTTTCGAGCATTGCCGCAGCCTTCCGCTGGAGTTGCCGGCGTTGCGCGAAAAGCAATTCGACGATGGTCGAACCTTCGTCGCTTTCACCTCGCTGAGCGACGCGCAAAGTGACGCAATTGAGCGCCTCGTTTTTCGTCATCACCGACGCAAAGTGGCAGAAGCGCGCCAGCTTCCCGGTTGAGTTCGCCGACCCCCGCCGCCGCGGGCGCGGATGCGCCGTCGGCGTCGCGAGACCCAGTTCACACTATTGAGAACTCGCGTGCAGGAAAACCCTCACGCGCCGTCAGCGTTTTCGCGCCCCGCCGAGCTCCGCCGACCCCGCACGATCGCAGACGAATGCCGGCACAAACGTGCGGCATCAAACGTTTACATGCGACAGCTCGAACCGGCTCTGGAAATTTTCACGGAGCGGGTGGCCGATCTGCGTCATTTTGTCGGCGCCCTGTGCGCCAGAAACTGGCCTCCTTGTTGCAACCGGTCCATCAGCCCGGCGACGACTTGCCGACGGTGACAAAAAATGGCCATGCCGGAAGTTGGGTACGCCAACGATGCAAGACGGAGAGTAGAGATGCAGCAATTCGATTTCCTGGTGATTGAATCCGATGCGGCGCGAGTCAATGCCGTGATGTCGGCGCTCCACTTCCTGGGCTACCACCCCCAGCACGGCGCGCAGTGCACCGACACCAGCGAGTCCACCCCTGACTGGCGCGCGGTCTACGTCGGCGGCATCGACGACGCGGCCGAAGCCGAGCGGCAGTTCGCGCTGCTCGGCGCCAGCGCCGCGCACATTCCGGTGTTGCTGGCCGAGGATTCGCCCTGGGCGCAGCGGCTGGGCGCGGCGAAATCCCCGTTCGCCGGCCGCACCGCCACGCTGGCTTTCCCGCTCAGCTACGAGAAGCTCACCGAGGCGCTGCGCAATGTCTATGCGCGTCTGCTCGGCGGGCGTTCCGGCGGGCTGCGCTTCGTCGGCGACTCCGCGCCGATGGTGCGGGTCAACGGGCTGATCCGCCAGGTGGCGCCGTTCGACTCCAACGTGCTGGTGCTGGGCGAATCGGGCACCGGCAAGGAGATGGTCGCCCGCGCGATCCATGAGCATTCCCCGCGCCGCGGCAAGCCGTTCGTGGCGATCAATTGCGGCGCGATCCCGCCCGAGCTGCTGGAAAGCGAGCTGTTCGGCCACGAGAAGGGCGCCTTCACCGGCGCGATCAGTGCGCGCAAGGGCCGCTTCGAGATGGCCGAGGGCGGCACCCTGTTCCTCGACGAGATCGGCGACATGAGCCTGCCGATGCAGGTGAAGTTGCTGCGCGTGCTGCAGGAGCGCGCCTACGAGCGCGTCGGCGGCAACAAGACGCTGCACTGCGACGTGCGGATCATCGCCGCCACCCATCGCAACCTGGAGCAGGCGATCGCCGAGGATCGTTTCCGCGAGGATCTCTATTACCGCCTCAGCGTGTTTCCGCTGGAGCTGCCCTCCCTGCGCGAGCGGCTGGACGACCTGACCACCCTGATCGCCGAGTTCAACCTGCGCGGCGCGCGCCGGGGCCTGGGCGTGGTGCGCTTCAGCACCGGCGCGATGCAGTCGCTGCGTGCCTACGCCTGGCCGGGCAACGTGCGCGAGCTGTCCAACCTGGTCGAGCGCATGGCGATCCTGTTCCCGCACGGCGAAGTGCGCAGCAGCGACCTGCCGGCGAAATACCGCGGCGCCCCGCTGGCCGGCGACGAACACGGCGCCACGGCGCTGGCGATGATGAGCGAAGAGCACGCGATCGCCGGCATTGCGCTGCAACCGGCCAGCGAATCCGAACGTCTGCTGCCGGAAGAAGGCCTCGACCTGAAGGATCACCTGGCCGACATCGAAGTCGGCCTGATCCGCCAGGCACTGGACGCCACTGGCGGCGTCGTCGCCCACGCCGCCCGCCTGCTTCACATGCAACGCACCACCCTGGTCGAAAAACTGCGCAAGTACGGGCTGCAGAGCAGCCTGGCCGCCTAGGGCGGCCGGGAATCGCGAATGGGGAACGGGGAATCGCAAGTGCAAAGGCCGCTGCGTTCCGCTTTGTCGACTCCCCATTGTCCATTCCCGATTCCCGGCACCAACTGGCACGCCTCCTGCAACCACCCCCAAGAAACCCGCCACGCGTCGGGAATACGTCATGAGGACGCACCGCGATGAGCACGATCGACGTCAACAACCTGCTTTCACAGATGCGCCAGATGACGGCGCAGGTGCGCGCGCCGGCGGCAGTGGCCAAGGCCGTGCCGGTGGCGGGGCAGCCGGACTTTTCGTCGGTGTTGAAGGAGTCGGTGTCAGCGGTGGGGCGCAGCCAGATGGAGGCCGGTCGCATGGCCGCCAGTTTCGAGCGCGGCGATCCGGGCGCGGACCTGGGCCGCACCATGATCGCGGTGCAGAAGGCCGATCTCTCGCTGCGCACGATGGTCGAGGTGCGCAACAAGATGGTCGACGCGTACAAGGAAATCATGAACATGCCGGTCTGATCCCGGCGCCTCGCTGACCCCGCTTACCCCACACGAGCAACACCATGGCCGACAACGCCATCGCAGCCCGCGACAACGACGCGGCGCGACCGGACCCCTTCAAGCAGATCGCCCGCAGCCCGGCCGCGCGCCAGATGCTGCTGCTGGTGGCGATCGCTGCGGCGGTGGCGCTGGGCGTGGCGGTGGTGCTGTGGTCGCGCGGGCCGAACTACGGCCTGCTGTATGCCGGGCTCGACCAGAAGGACGCCGCCGCGGTGGCGCAGGAGCTGCAGGCGGGCAACACGCCGTTCCAGTTGAGTGCGGACGGCTCCTCGATCATGGCACCGGCCGCCGACCTGGCCGGCCTGCGCCTGAAGCTGGCCAGCAAGGGCCTGCCGCGCGGCAGCGCCACCAGCAGCGTGATGCCGGCGTCCGATTCGCCGTTCGGCATGAGCGACCTGGCCGAACGCACCCGCTACCAGCAGATGCTGGAGAGCGATCTCAGCGCCACCATCGGCGGCCTGCAGTCGGTGCGCGCCGCGCGCGTGCACCTGGCGATGGCCAAGCCGTCGGCGTTCATCCGCGACAACCGCGAAGCCAGCGCCTCGGTGCTGGTCACGCTCTATCCCGGCCGCCAGCTCGATGCCGGCCAGGTCGCCGCGATCGTGCACCTGGTCGCCTCCAGCGTGCCCGGGCTCGACGCGCGGGAGGTGTCGGTGGTCGATCAGCAGGGCCAGTTGCTGACCACCGATCCGAGCAGCCCGGCCGCCGTCGGCGACGATCGCCTGCGCATGGCCACGCGCATCGAGAACACCTACGCGCAGCGCATCGAGGAGCTGCTCACCCCGCTGGTCGGCCCCGGCCGCGTGCGCGCGCAGGTGTATGCGGATCTCGATTTCAGCCAGTCGGAAAAGGCCACCGAAACCTACGGCCACGATCACCCGGCGCTGCGCAGCGAGCAGACCAGCAGCGAGCGGCGCGGCGGCGGTGCCGCGGGCGGCGGCATCCCCGGCGCACTGAGCAACCAGCCGCCCAGCCTGGTGGCGCAGCCCACCGCGGCCAACCCCGATGCCGGCAAGGCGAACCCGTCCGCCGCCGCATCCAGCGCCACGGTGGCCAGCGGCGACGTGTCCAGCAGCGCCACGCGCAACTTCGAACTCGATCGCACCATCAGCCACATCAGCGACCCGGCGGGGCGACTGGCCCGGCTCACCGTGGCCGTGGTGCTGGACAACAAGCTCGCCGACAAGGGGCCGGCCACCGCCGGCAGCGCCGCCGGTGCGGCTCCCGCCGGCGTGCCGTTCACCGCGCAGGAGCTGGAGCGGCTGACCGAACTGACCAAGAACGCGGTGGGCTTCGACGCCGCGCGCGGCGACAGCGTGAGCGTGGTGAACCAGCCGTTCCAGCGCCCGGTGGCGCCCGAGGCGCTGCCCGAGCCGCCGCTGTGGGAGCGCCCCGGCGCGATGGATCTGATCAAGCAGGGCATCGGCGTGCTGATCGCCTTGCTGGTGGCGTTCGGCCTGCTGCGCCCGCTGCTGCGCGGCGTGACGCGCGGCACGTCCAATGCCAAGGCGCTGCCCGCGCCGAGGCCGCAGATTTCGGTACGCGTGGCCGATGAGCCGGAGGCCGATGGCCAACCGGCGCGGCTTGCCGGTGCCACGCCCGCGCTCGAGTACGAACAACGCATCGGCCAGGCTCGCCGCCTGGTCGGCGAAAACTCCAGGCAAGTGGCGCAGGTCGTGAGGAACTGGGTAAGCGAAGATGGCAACTAACCAACATGACGCGCCGATCACCGGTGCCCAGCGTGCGGCGATCCTGCTGCTGACCCTGGGCGAGCAGGACGCCGCCGAGGTGCTCAAGCACCTCAGCGCCCGCGACGTGCAGACCATCGGCACCGCGATGGCCGCGCTGACCAGTGTCAGCCGCGAACACGTGACCAAGGCGCTGGACAAGCTAGACGAGGACATCGGGCGGCAGACCTCGCTCGGCGTGGGCACCGAGGAATACATCCGCAAGATCCTGGTCAACGCGCTGGGCGAGACCAAGGCCGGCGGCCTGATCGACCGCATCCTGCTCGGGCGTTCCAGCAAGGGCCTGGAATCGCTCAAGTGGATGGAAAGCCGCGCCATCGCCGAGATGATCAACCAGGAGCACCCGCAGATCATCGCGCTGGTGCTGGCGCACCTGGAACCGGACCAGGCCGCCGAGGTGATCGGCTACCTGCCGCCGCGCGTGCGTTCCGACGCGGTGATGCGCATCGCCACGCTCGACGGCGTGCAGCCGCATGCGCTGAACGAGCTGGACGAAATCATGGAGCGCCAGTTCTCCGGCGGCTCCAAGAAACTCAAGTCCGCCAGCGTCGGCGGGCTGAAGGCTGCCGCCGACATCCTCAACGCGATGGAAGGCAGCCGCGAGGCCGAGCTGATGTCGGCCATCCGCAGCCAGGACGAAACGCTGGGCGAGAAGATCGAAGACCTGATGTTCGTGTTCGAGGATCTGGTGGAGCTGGACGACCGCGGCATGCAGGTGCTGCTGCGCGAAGTGCCCTCGGCCACCCTGGTCACCGCGCTGAAGGGCGCCGAGCCGGAGATCCGCGAAAAAATCTTCGCCAACATGTCCAAGCGCGCCGCCGACATGATGCGTGACGACCTCGAAGTGAAGGGCCCGGTGCGCCTGAGCGAAGTCGACGCGGCGCAGAAGGAAGTGCTCGGCATCGCCCGCAAGCTGTCCGACGCCGGCCAGCTCAGCCTCGCCGGCGGCGGGGATGAGTTCGTCTGATGGTCGCCGTGTTCCACCACGCGGCACAGGACTTCCGGCGCTGGGAACTGCCCGAGGTCGGCAACGATCACCCGCATCGCCGTGCGACCGATCCACCGGCCCCGCAACCGACCGTGCGCGAGCTGGAGGCGCTGCACCAGCAGGCGCGGGCGGAAGGTTTCACCAGCGGCCACGCCGAAGGGCTGGCTGCCGGCCAGCAACAGGTGCGCGAGCAGCTGGCCCGACTCGCCGCGCTGTGCGACGCCGTCGCCCGTCCGCTGCAGTCGCTCGACGAACAGGTCGAGAAGGAACTGGCGCGGCTGGCCACGGTGATCGCGCGCCGGGTCATCGTGCGCGAATTGAAACTCTCCCCCGAGCTGATCGTGCAAGCCGTGCGCCAGGCCGCGACCGCGCTGCCCGCCGCCGCCCGCGAGCTGCGCGTGCACGTGCACCCGGACGACCTGGCCCTGCTGCATGACCTCGGCGCGGTCGAAAGCCACTGGCAACTGCTCGCCGATCCCGCCCTGGCGCGCGGCGACTGCCGCCTGGAAAGCGAGCGCTCGCGGCTGGATGCGCGGGTGGATGCCCGCCTGGCCGCGGTGGTCGATGCCGTGCTCGGCGACGACGCCGGTGACGAGGTTGTTGCAGCAGGGGAGGGCGATGCATGAGTCCTGTCTCCCGTCGCCGCCCCCCGCACCCCGCCGGAAACTCCCTTTCGTCGTTCCAGCGAAAGCTGGAACCCAGCGTCTCTGAAGCACCGGAAAGGCGCTGGGTCCCGGCTTTCGCCGGGATGACGGCAGGATCACCGACGCCATCCGATGGCGACAACCCCCTCTCACTTCCCACCACTCACTCCTCACTCCTCGTTCCCGTCCATGACGCCTGAATCCGCCATCGCCGCACGCCGCCAGACGTGGCAGCAGAAGCTGGCACGGCGGCGCAGTCTCGCCGAGACCGCGCGCACGCTGGTGGTCGAGGGCAGCCTGCGCCGGGTGGTCGGCCTCACCCTGGAGGCCGAGGGTTGCGAGGCCGCGCTCGGCGCGCGTTGCCTGGTCGACACCGCCGACGGCGCCACGCTGGATACCGAGGTGGTCGGCTTTGCCGACGAGCGCCTGCTGCTGATGCCGGTGGGCGACATGCACGGCGTGCTGCCGAATGCGCGGGTACGCCCGTGCGCGCGCAGCGGCGGCCTGCCGGTGGGCGCGGGCCTGCTCGGCCGCGTGATCGGCGCCGACGGCGTGCCGCTGGACGGGCACGGTCCGCTGGAATCGGACGAGCAGGCCGCGCTCAAGGCCGAGCCGATCAACCCGATGGCGCGCAAGCCGATCGACACCCCGCTGGACACCGGCGTGCGCGCGATCAATGCGCTGCTTACCGTCGGCCGTGGCCAGCGCCTGGGCCTGTTCGCCGGCTCCGGCGTGGGCAAGTCCACCCTGCTGGGCATGATGACCAAATACACCAACGCCGACGTGGTGGTGGTGGGGCTGATCGGCGAACGCGGCCGCGAAGTGAAGGAGTTCGTCGAACACACACTGGGCGAGGAGGGCCGCCGCCGCGCGGTGATCGTCGCCGCGCCGGCCGACGCGCCGCCGCTCAAGCGCCTGCGCGGCGCGCAGTACGCCACCGCGATCGCCGAGTGGTTCCGCGACCGCGGCCAGCGCGTGCTGCTGCTGATGGATTCGCTCACCCGCTACGCCCAGGCGCAGCGCGAGATCGCGCTGGCGATCGGCGAGCCACCGGCGACCAAGGGTTATCCGCCGTCGGTGTTCGCGATGATGCCGGCGCTGGTCGAGCGTGCCGGCAACGATGCCGACGGCAAGGGTTCGATCACCGCGTTCTACACCGTGCTCACCGAGGGCGACGACTATCGCCACGACCCGATCGCCGATGCGGCGCGCGCGATCCTGGACGGCCATATCGTGCTCTCGCGCGACCTCGCCGAAGCCGGCCATTACCCGGCCATCGACATCGAGGCCTCGATCAGTCGCGTGATGCCGGCGGTCGCCACGCGCGAGCACATGCGCAGCGCGCAGCGCTTCCGCCAGGTCTATTCCGCCTATCGCCAGCAACGCGACCTGATCGCGGTGGGCGCCTACCAGAAGGGCTCCGACCCGCAGGTGGACCAGGCCATCGAGATGTGGCCGCAACTGCGTGCGTTCCTGCAGCAGGAAGTGGACGAACCGATCACCCTCGACCAGGCCATCGAACGCCTGGCCGCGCTGGCCGAACAGGTGCATGAATGAGTTCCCGCGCCGAACGATTGCAGCCGGCCGTGGACCAGGCCCGCCAGCGCAGCGAGGATGCGCTGGCCCGTTTCGCCGCGCAGCAGCAGCAGCTGGCGCGCGCCGAACACCAGCTGAGCGAACTGCATCGCTATCGCGACGAATACGCCAACGGCGGCGACGCCGCCTCCAGCGTCAGCGCCATGCTCAACCGGCAGGCTTTCGTGCAGCGCATCGACCAGGCGATCACCCAGCAGGTGGCCGAGGTCGCCCGCCAGCAGCGCCAGCTGGAGCTGGTGCGCGCGGACTGGACCCACAGCCACGCCCGCGAGAGCGCGCTGGACAGCGTGGTCGCCCATCACGTCGAGAACGAGCGCCGCGCCGAGGAACGCCGCGAGCAGGCCGAGCTCGACGAACGTTTCCAGCACCGGCGGCCGTGATGCGTCGCGATCGCCGATCCCGCCTCGGCCACGTGCCTGCGTCTCCGCGCGGCCGTGTTGTCCCGCCAGGAGCCTTCATGCCATGACTGCCACCCACGTCGGATCGTTGTCCGCTTCCACGGTCGCCGCGAAGACGGCCGCGAACACGGGTACGCCGGAGTCGCCGGGCACGCCACCGTTCCACCAGCGCCTGCAGGACGCGCGCGGGCAGGGCGGTTCCCCCGCCCGCGATGCGCACGATGCGCGCCCGCAGCGCGGCCCGGACCCGGGGCGCGACCGTCGCGACGATCCCTCGCCGAAGGGGCCGGACGCGCAGCTGTCGTCCGCCGCCGCTCGCCTGGATACATCGCGCGACGCTGTCACGCCGCCGCCGGCTGCCGACGCCACCGCTCCCACGCTGCCGGTCGCGGCGCCGCCGCCACCGCCACCGCCCAAGGCGATTGCCGACGTGGCCACCGTCGAACCCGCCGGTGGCAAGGACGACGACACCGATACGGGCGCCGCTGCCCTGGTCGAAGCGATGCTCGCCTTGATCGCTCCCGCGCCAGTCCATCCCGCCGCACCTGCCGGCAGCGTCGCGGCCGGCATCGTCGACGCCACGGCGGCACGGCTGGCCGCCGCACAGACCGGGCTTGCCGCGCTCGGCCAGGCCGGAGCAAACGCCGCGCCCGCCACGCCTGCCGTCGACCCCGCCGTCATGGCCGCGACCACCACCGTCCCTGCCGCCGAACTGCTGAAGCTCGACCCGGACGCCACCCGCGAAACGGTGCGACTCGAGGCCGGCCCCGGCGCGGCGCCCGTCATCACCCACACCGCGGCGACAGTGGCGCCGACTGCCGCGCCGGTGCCGGTGGCCCCTGCACACGCCTTCGCGCAGGAGCTGGGCCAGCAGCTGGCCTGGTTCGTCGGCCATGACGTCAAGCAGGCGCGCATCCGCCTGCATCCGGAAGAGCTGGGTTCGCTCGACCTGAAGATCAGCGTGCAGCACAACCGTGTCGACGTGGTGTTGCAGGCCCAGCATCCCGGCGCCGTCACCGCCGTGCAGCAGGCTCTGCCCCAGCTCGACCAGATGCTCGCTCGCCACGGCTTGTCGCTCGGCCACGCCGACGTGGGCCAGCACGATCGCGGCGGCCAGGCCGGCCATCGCGGACAGGGCGACGAGATCGCCGCCATCGACGAAGTCACCGGCCCCGGCCAGACCGTCCCGCTGACCCAGCTCGGGCTCGTCGACGCCTTCGCCTGAACCCCGATCCGCGAACAGGCGTGCTGCCTGGAGCGGGCACTGCCCGCCGCTTCCTCGTCCCGGCGCGAAGAAGAGCCGGCGGGCGGCACCCGGCCTGTGGGGAATGGCGTCTTGCAGGAACGTCATTCGCCCGCCGCGGGCGCGCTGTCGGGATGGCGCCGCGCCACCGCTCCGGCACGCGTCAAGAAAGCGCCGCCCACGCCTGAAACCAACGCAAATGCATGAATAAAAACATGTATTTGTGATGGCACGCGGATTGCTTTCCATCTCGCAAGCCGGCGACGGCAGCCCCGATCCCCACACGAGATTCTCCATGAGCGACGACGAAGCACCCGAGGTAGTGGAAGACGAAGAGCTGGTACCGAGCCGGCGTTCGCCCTTGCTGATCGGAATCGTGGCGGTGCTGCTCGTCGCGCTGGCCGGCGGCGGCTACTACTGGCAATCGCATCGCGCCGGGTCGGACAAGCAGGCGAAGGCGGAGGCGAACAAGCCGGAGATTTTCCTGGCGATGGACCCGGCGTTCGTGGTCACCCTGCGCGATGGCGATGCGCTGCGTTACCTGCAGGTGGGCGTGACCCTGATGGCGCACGACCAGCAGGCCATCACGGTGGCCAAGGACGTCGACCCGATCCTGCGTGACGGGCTGGTTTCGCTGTTCAGCAGCCAGAAGTTCGAGACGGTCAGCGAGACCGCCGGCCGCGAGAAGCTGCAGGCCGACGCGCTGGCCGAGGTGCGCAAGGTGGTCGGCAAGCGGCTCGGCCGGCCGGGCATCGACGCGCTGTATTTCACCAGCTTCGTGATCCAGTAGGCGGGAGCCACGGCCATGAGCGACCTGCTTTCCCAGGACGAAATCGATGCGCTGATGGATGGCGTCACCGGCGGCACGGTGGCCACCGGCAGCGACGAACCGCTGCCGCCGGATGCGGTGATCAGCTACGACTTTACCCAGCAGGACCGCATCGTGCGCGGCCGCCTGCCCACGCTGGAGATGGTCAACGACCGCTTCGCGCGGTTCTTCCGCACCGCGCTGTTCGGCGTGCTGCGCAAGACCTGCGAGGTCTCGGTGCTGGGCGTGAAGATGGTGAAGTTCGCCGAGTACGTGCACGGCCTGGCGCTGCCCAGCAACTTGAACATGGTGCGCATCAAGCCGCTGCGCGGCAACGCGCTGGTGGTGTTCGAGCCGCGCCTGGTGTTCACCGTGATCGACAATTTCTTCGGCGGCGACGGCCGCTTCCACGCGCGCATCGAGGGCCGCGACTTCACTGCGACCGAGAATCGCGTGATCCAGATCATGCTCGCCGAACTGTTCGGTGCGATGGCCGAGGCGTGGGCGCCGGTGCTGGCGCTCAACTTCGAGTACCTCAACTCGGAGATCAACCCGCAGTTCGCCAACATCGTCAGTCCCACCGAGACGGTGGTGGTGTCGCGCTTCCACGTCGAACTGGACGGCGGCGGCGGCGAAGTCCACCTGACCATGCCCTACGCGATGGTCGAACCGATCCGCACCCTGCTCGACGCCGGCGTGCAGAGCGACCGCATGGATGGCGACGATCGCTTCGCCGAGATGCTGCGCGAGGAAGTGCTCGACGCCGAGGTCGACGTGAGCTCGCTGCTGCTGGAGGCGCAGCTGAGCCTGGGCCAGTTCCTGCACTTGCGCCCCGGCGACGTGATCCCCGTGCAGCTGCCCGAGCTGACCACCGTGTATGCCGAGGACGTGCCGGTTTTCCGCGGCCGCTACGGCCAGTCCAACGGCCGCAACGCCGTGCGTTTCCATGTCCCGGCCGGTCGTCGCGAGCGACAGGCAGCCACCGATCCCTCCACCCGGAAGAACCTCTCATGAACCAGTCTGCAGATGCCTTCGCCGATGCCGGCGAGCGCGTTCAATTCGATGCCCTGCACGGGGCTGCGGCCGATGGCGGCGACGTCAACCTCGACATGATCCTCGACGTGCCGGTGACCCTGGCGATGGAAGTCGGCCGCACCCGCATCAGCATCCGCAACCTGCTGCAGCTCAACCAGGGCTCGGTGGTGGAACTGGACCGCGCCGCGGGCGAACCGCTGGACGTGTTCGTCAACGGCACCCTGGTGGCGCACGGCGAGGTGGTGGTGATCAACGAGAAGTTCGGCATCCGCCTGACCGACGTGATCAGCCCCGCCGAGCGCGTGCGCAAGTTGCGGTGACAGCGCCGTGAATTCGCCCTTCGACAGGCTCAGGACAGTGAAACCGGATCGCGCAGGCAGGATGCCGGAGCGAACATCGGCGCAGCCGATGGCCCGCAGGGCGAGCCGCCGATGCGGCGAGTCAATCGGGAATCGGATTGTCGCGGCCCTGGCGCCGGCAGCGTTGCCCGCCGCCGACATCAACGTGGGCGGCGAACTGTTGCGGGTGATCGTCAGCCTGGTGGCGATCATCGCGATGATTCTCGTCGCCGGTTGGGTCACGCGTCGGTTGCAGCGTCGGCCGGGCGGCGGCGGGCGGCGCATCCGCTGCGTGGAATCGTTCGCCGTGGGCGCGCGCGAGCGCCTGCTGCTGCTGGACGCGGACGGCAAGCGGCTGTTGATCGGCACCGGCCCCGGTGGCATGCGCACCCTGCATGTCTACGACAGCGAGGCGCCGCGCGACATCGTTCCGGCGGCATCGAACGAGCCGCTCAAACCCGTGTTCGGCGATCTGCTGGCGCGACTGAAGGTGCGCTCGTGAGCGCGCGGCACTGGATCATCGGCGGCGCGCTGCTGCTGTTGCCGCTGGCCACCCTGGCGGCCACGCCGGGCATTCCGCTGGTGAACGTGCAACCGGCCGCCGACGGCAGCCAGAGCTGGACGCTGTCGCTGCAGATGCTGGCGCTGATGACGGCGCTGACGCTGCTGCCGGCGATCGCGCTGATGATGACCTCGTTCACCCGCATCATCATCGTGCTCGGCTTCCTGCGCCAGGCGCTTGGCACGCAGTCCACGCCGCCCAACCAGGTGCTGCTGGGGCTGGCGCTGTTCCTCACCCTGTTCGTGATGTCGCCCGTGCTCACCCGCGCCTACGACGACGGCATCAAGCCCTACATGGACGGCCAGATCACCGCCGAGCAGGCACTGCCGGCGGCCTCCGCACCGTTCAAGCATTTCATGCTCGAGCAGACCCGCGACGCCGACCTGCAGCTGTTCACCCGCCTGGCCAAGGAGAAGCCCTATGCCAGCAAGGCCGACGTGCCGTTCAAGGTGGCGATGCCGGCGTTCCTCACCAGCGAGCTGAAGACCGCGTTCCAGATGGGCTTCCTGCTGTTCATCCCGTTCCTCATCATCGACCTGGTGGTGGCCAGCGTGCTGATGTCGATGGGCATGATGATGGTCTCTCCGATGATCATCTCGCTGCCATTCAAGATCATGCTGTTCGTGCTGGTGGACGGGTGGACGTTGTTGCTGGGCACGCTGGCGGGGAGTTTTTTCACGTGAGCGTGCACGCGACCACGCTCTTTTGCTCCCTCGCTCGAGGCCATGTAGGAGCGCACCCTGTGCGCGATGCTCTTGCTCTTGGCGCGGGTGCAATCAAGGTCAAGAGCGGTCGATCGCCTACGGCGACCGAGTCACTTTCTCTTTGCGTGGCCAAAGAGAAAGTAACCAAAGAGAAAGGCCACCCCGCTTTCGCGCCTTGTGGGCATCCTGCCCACAAGGTTCGCGGGCGGCTTACGGGGTTTGTCGACAGGGCATCCTGCCCTGACGCCAAACTGGCCGGCATCCTTGCCGGCCACCCTGCGGGCTTTCCTTCATCCGCCCGCCGCTGCAGAGGGGCCCCGGGTAGAGCAGCGGGCCGTCGTGGCCCGCACTCCGTGATAAAGCTGAAAAGCAAGAGCCAGAGCCAGAGCAGAGTGCCGGTTCGCCACGGCTTTGATTTTGATCTGGCCGTTCTGAATAGTGCGGGCCACGATGGCCCGCTGCTCTGCCGGGGCCCCTGTGCGGCGGTGAGTCGGGGTCGACAGGCCGCGCAGCGGGCATCGGCAGGGATGCCGATGCCTTTTCGCCCGGACAGGAGTCCGGTCGAAAAGCCCGGCCCCGGCTCACGGACTTGCCGCCCATGGATGGGCGGCAAGCGCCAAGCGGGGTGGCCTTCTCTTTTGGTTACTTTTCTCTTGGCCACGCAAGAGAAAAGTGACTCGGTCGCCGAAGGCGATCGACCGCTCTTCGCTCCGAATGTGCCGCGAGCAAGAGCATCGCGCACAGAGTGCGTTCCTACAGGGGCAAAGCGAACCCCGCTCTCGGCGAACCACACCGCAGGACCCCGCCCATGACCCCCGAATCCATCATGGAACTCGGCCAGCATGCGCTCTACGTGGCGATGCTGGTGGCCGCGCCGCTGCTGCTCACCGCGCTGGCGGTGGGCCTGCTCATCGGCGTGATCCAGGCGGCGACGCAGATCAACGAGATGACGCTCAGCTTCATCCCCAAGCTGATCGCGATGGCGCTGGTGGCGCTGGTGGCGGGGCCGTGGATGCTGCGCCTGCTGGTGCAGTTCACCACGCAGCTGATCGAGAGCCTGCCGGGCGCGATCAGATGACTGCGCTGGATCTGGCGCAGCTCCCGGCGTGGCTGGGCAGCCTGTTCTGGTCGCTGGGGCGGGTCAGCGGGCTGTGCCTGGTGGCGCCGGTGTTCAGCTCCACGGTGATCCCGGCGCGCATCCGCGTGGGCGTGGTGGTGGTGCTCTCGCTGGTGCTGGCACCGCTGGCGCCGACCACGATCGATCCATTGAGCGGCGCGGGCGTGGCCACGCTGGCGGGGCAGGTGGTGATCGGTGCGATGGTGGGTTTCGTGCTGAAGCTGGTGTTCGAGGCCGTGTCGTTCGGCGGCGAGCTGGTGGCACAGAGCATGAGCCTTGGTTTTGCCCAGGTGGTCAGCCCGGGCGCCGGGCAGTCCACCGTGCTGAGCCAGTTCTACCTGTTGCTGGTGACCTTGCTGTTCCTGGTGATGGACGGCCATTTGCAGTTGATCGCGCTGCTGGCCGACAGCTTCCATGCCTTGCCGCCGGGTACGCCGGCGGTCAGCGCCAATGCGTTGCATGCGGTGGTGGCGTTCGGCACGGAGCTGTTTGCCGGTGCGGTGCGGGTGGCCTTGCCGGCGATGACGTCGCTGCTGGTGGTGAACATCGGCTTTGCCGCGATCAGCCGCGCGGCGCCGTCGATGAACCTGTTTGCGGTGGGCTTTCCGATCACCGTGTCGCTGGGCTTCATCGCCTTGTGGTTGTCGCTGCGCAGCCTGCCCGGCGCGTTCCAGGCGTTGCAGGGTGATGCCTGGTCGCTGATGCGCGAATTGATGGGGAGCTGACGCCATGTCCGACGACAGCGACCAGGAAAAAACCGAACAACCGACAGAAAAGAAACTTCGCGAATCGCGCGAGAAGGGCGAGGTTCCGCGATCGCGCGACCTGTCCGGCGCGCTGGTGGTGCTGGCCGGCGTGGCGGCGCTGATGGGCAGCGGGCAGAGCGGCCTGGAGCATGCGCGGCGCATCTTTGCGTTGGGCCTGGGCTACTCGCGCGATGCGCTGTTCACCGACGCGCTGGCCGGCAGTGCGCTGCACGCGGCGATGCACGAGGCGCTGCTGCTGTTCGCGCCGGTGGCCATCGCCACCTTGCTGGCCGCGCTGGCCGGGCCGCTGCTGCTGGGCGGGTTGAACTTCAGCACCGAGGCGCTGCAACCGAAGTTCGAGCGACTCGACCCGATCAAGGGGCTGGGCAAGATCTTCGCGCTGCGCGGCCTGGTGGAACTGGGCAAGGCACTGCTCAAGCTGTTGTTCATCGGTGGCGTGCTGGCGCTGGTGCTGCAGCACTGGCAGGGCGAACTGCAGGCCACCGGGCGCGGCTCGGTGGCGGCCGGCATCGCGCAGTCGATCGGGCTGCTCGGGCGTGCCGCGTTGTGGTTCGGCGTGATCCTGGCGCTGATCGGTGCGATCGATGCGCTGTACCAGAAGTTCGACCACGCCAAGAACCTGCGCATGACCAAGCAGGAGATCAAGGACGAGATGAAGGAGAGCGAGGGCAACCCCGAGATGAAGGGGCGCATCCGCCAGGTGCAGCAGGCGCAGGCGCGCCGCCGCATGATGGAGGACCTGCCCCGCGCCGACGTGCTGGTGGTCAATCCCACCCACTTCGCGGTGGCGCTGCGCTACGACGATGGCCGCATGGGCGCGCCGCGGGTGATCGCCAAGGGCGTCGACGTGCTGGCCGCGCAGATCCGCCTGGTGGCGGCCAGCCACCGCATCCCGGTGGTGGAAGCGCCGCCGTTGGCACGCGCCTTGTATGCAACGACTGAACTGGGTCGCGAAATCCCCGCTTCGCTGTTTGTCGCGGTGGCCCAGGTGCTTGCCTGGGTCTACCAGCTCAAGCAAGCCGCGGCGCAGGGCGAGAGCCCGCCGGCCGCACCCAACCCCGAGGTCGATCCTGACCTGATGGGCCCCTACCGCGATGCGTGACGAGTCAAAACGATGACGGGTGCAGACGTACTGGGCAATTTCAGACACCTCGCGCGACGGGGTGTTGGCGCGCCGGTGATCGTGCTGGCGATGCTGGGCATGCTGATGCTGCCGATGCCGCCGTTTTTGCTGGATATCCTGTTCAGCTTCAACATCGCCTTGTCGCTGGTGATTTTGCTGGCCGTGGTCTACGTGATGCGGCCGCTGGAGTTCGCCGCGTTCCCCACCGTGGTGCTGATGGCCACCTTGCTGCGGCTGGCGCTCAACATCGCCTCCACCCGCGTGGTGCTGCTGCACGGCCACGACGGCCCCGGCGCCGCCGGCAAGGTGATCGAGGCATTCGGCGAGTTCGTCATCGGCGGCAATTTCGCCGTGGGCCTGGTGGTATTCGCCATCATCGTGGTGATCAACTTCGTGGTGATCACCAAGGGCGCCACCCGCGTATCGGAGGTGACCGCGCGGTTCACCCTGGACGCCATGCCCGGCAAGCAGATGGCGATCGACGCCGACCTCAACGCCGGCCTGCTGACCCAGGAGCAGGCGCGCGAGCGGCGCCAGGAAGTGCGCGAGGAGGCGGACTTCTACGGCTCGATGGACGGCGCCTCGAAGTTCGTGCGCGGCGACGCCACCGCCGGCATCCTGATCCTGTTCATCAACATCGTCGGCGGGTTCTTCGTCGGCGTGATGCAGCACGGCCTGTCCGCCAGCGAGGCGGCGCGCACCTACACCTTGCTCACCATCGGCGATGGCCTGGTGGCGCAGGTGCCGGCGCTGCTGCTGTCGGTGGCCGCGGCGGTGATCGTCACGCGCGTGTCCAAATCGCAGGACATGGGCAAGCAGGTGATCGGCCAGGTGTTCGGCCAGCCGCGCGCGCTGGCGGTGGCCGCGGTGGTGCTGGGCGTGATGGGCGTGATCCCGGGCATGCCGAACGTGGCCTTCCTGCTGCTGGGCGGCATCTGCGGCGGCATCGCCTGGCTGCTGTTCAGGCGCGAGCGCGAGACGCGCGAGCGGCTGGCCGAGTCGGTAGCCGAGGCGCCGGTGGCGGCCGCACCGACCGAGCGGCTGGAGCTGGGCTGGGAGGACGTGGCCAGCGTCGATCCGCTGGGCCTGGAAGTGGGCTACCGGCTGATCCCGCTGGTCGACACCCACCAGGGCGGCGAGCTGATGGGGCGGATCAAGTCGGTGCGCCGCAAGCTGTCGCAGGAACTCGGTTTCCTGGTGCCGGCGGTGCATATCCGCGACAACCTGGACCTCGGCCCCAACACCTACCGCATCACCCTGATGGGCGTGCCGATGGGCGAGGCCGAGGTGCACAACGACCGCCTGATGGCGATCAATCCGGGCCAGGTGCACGGCACCTTGCAGGGCATCGCCACGCAGGACCCGGCATTCGGGCTGGAGGCGGTGTGGATCGAGAGCGGCCAGCGCGAGCTGGCGCAAAGCTACGGCTATACCGTGGTCGACCCGGCCACGGTGATCGCCACGCATCTGTCGCACATCCTGCAGGGCCACGCGCACGAACTGCTCAGCCACCAGGACGTGCAGCAACTGCTGGACCGGCTCGCCGCCAACGCGCCGAAGCTGGTCGAGGACCTGGTGCCCAAGCGGCTGTCGCTGGGCGTGGTGGTCAAGGTGCTGCAGAACCTGCTGGCCGAGCGGGTGCCGATCCGCAACATGCGCAGCATCGTCGAATCCTTGGCGGAGCACGCCGGGCAGAGTCAGGATCCCGGCGTTCTGACCGCCGCCGTGCGCGTCGCGCTGGGCCGGCAGATCGTGCAGGAGATCACCGGGCTGGGTACCGAGGTGCCGGTGATCACGCTGGCGCCGGAGCTCGAACAGATCCTGCTCGGCTCGCTTTCCGGCGGCGGCGTGGCCGGAGCCGCGGTGGAACCGGGCCTGGCCGACCGCCTGCAGCAGAGCGTGGCCGATGCCGCGCGACGCCAGGAAATGAGCGGCGAACCCGCGGTATTGCTGGTTGCGCCACCGCTGCGGCCATGGCTCGCGCGCTTCACCCGCCATGTGGCACAGAACCTGCACGTACTGGCCTACAACGAGGTGCCCGACAACCGTCGGGTGCGATTGGTACAAGCGCTGGGGCGCTAGCGCCCCAACGCCGGGAATAGGGAATAGGGAATAGGGAATAGGGAATAGGGAATAGGGAATAGGGAATAGGGAATAGGGAATAGGGAATAGGGAATAGGGAATAGGGAATAGGGAATAGGGAATAGGGAATAGGAAATGCGCGCACACGAAACTGAAATCGGGAATGGGAAATCGCGAAGGCCGCGTGCTGTCGAGCGCGACGCGGCTGCTTCTGCCGATTCCCTATTCCCCATTCCCTATTCCCGCGAGCGAAGCGAGCACCCATGAAAATCAAACGTTACGTAGCCCCCGACATGCGCCAGGCGATGCGCGAGGTGCGCGAGGAGCAGGGCGACGAGGCGGTGATCCTGTCGACGCGGCGGATTGCCGAGGGCATCGAGATCATCGCGGCGCTGGATTACGACGAAGCGCTGATGCGCGAGGCTTCGCGCCAGGGGGGCGCGCGTGCGCCGGCCGAGCCGCCACCGCCGTTGCCGGCGGCGAACAGCCAGCCGCCGGTCGCGGCGCCGGCGACGCGCGCGCCGGTTGCGGAGGCGCCCGCGCCTCGTGCCGCGGTGGCACCGCCGCCGCCGCGTCGTCCGCGCGTCGAGCCGACGCCTGCCGCGCCGGTCGCCGCGCGTGCCGCGGCCGCGCCGCTGATGGAACGTGCCGCGCAGGACACGGCGCGCCTGCGCAACGAGCTGGGCAGCATGCGCGAGATGCTGGAAGTGCAGTTGTCCAGCCTCGCCTGGAACGACCTGGAGCGGCGCCAGCCGCTGCGCGCGCGGGTGCTGCGCGAGATGACCCGCATCGGCATCGAGCCCGACGTGGCGCGTTTGCTGGTCGACGACCTGCCCGAGCAGATCAATGCCGAGCAGGCGCGCTACCTGCCGCTGGGCATGCTCAGCCGCCGCCTGGCGGTGAGCGGCCGCGCGCTGGCCGACGATGCGCCGATGGTCACCGCCCTGGTCGGTCCCACCGGCGTGGGCAAGACCACCACCATCGCCAAGCTCGCCGCCCGCGCGGTGATGCGCCACGGCGCCGACCAGGTCGCCCTGGTCAGCACCGACCACTACCGCATCGGCGCGGCCGCGCAACTGGAACACTACGGCCGCCTGCTCGGCGTGCGCGTCTACCCGGCCTACGACGGCGACAGCCTGCGCAAGGTGCTGGAGCTGCTGCGCGATCGCCACACCGTGCTGATCGACACCGCCGGCGTGGCCAGCCACGATCCGCGGCTCAACCAGCAGCTGGACACCCTGGCCCAGGCCAATGAACTGCGCGCCACCCTGGTGCTGGCGGCGAACACGCATGCACAGTCGCTGGACGACGCCGTGCGCGCCTACCTGCCGCTGCAGCCGCAGGCCTGCATCCTGACCAAGCTCGACGAAGCGCCCAACCTGGGCGGCGCGCTGTCGGTGCTGATCCGGCGCCGGCTGGCGCTGGACTACACCACCGACGGCCAGCGCGTGCCGGAGGACATCAGCGTGGCCGACGCGCGCGTGCTGGTGTGCCGCGCGGCGCAATCGCTGAAGACCGGCATTCCCGACGACAGCCTGATGGCCGACCGGTTCGGACTGGCGGTAGCCAGCGCATGAGCGGAGTACCTGCAATGGACCAGGCCTTCGGGCTGCAACAGACACTGGGCATGGCCGCCGGCCCGGCGACCCCGCCGGCCGCGCTGCCGCCGGGTCACCAGGCCAGCAACCTGTTCGGCAACGGCGCGCCCGCACGCCCGCCGTGCCGCACCATCGCGGTGGCCGGCGGCAAGGGTGGCGTGGGCAAGAGCACGGTCGCGGTGAACCTGGCGATGGCACTGTCCATCGCCGGCCGCGAGGTGATGCTGCTGGACGCCGACATGGGCCTGGCCAACGTCGACGTGATGCTCGGGCTCACCCCCTCGCGCCACATCGGCCACCTGCTCGACGGCGAGTGCACGCTGGAGGAACTGCTGCTGCCCGCCGCGCGCGGCCTGCAGGTGGTGCCGGCCGGCTCCGGTGCGCGCCGGCTGGCGCAGCTCGACAACGGCGAGCACGCGGCGATCATCCGCGCGTTCGACGAACTGGCGCGCCCGCCCGAATTCCTGCTGGTGGACACCGCTGCCGGCCTGTCCGACAACGTGACCATGTTTGCCGCCGCCGCCTCGGACGTGATCCTGGTGGTGTGCGACGAGCCCGCCTCGCTGACCGACGCCTACGGCCTGACCAAGGTGCTCAGCCGCGATTTCGGCGTGCGGCGCATCCGCATGGTGGCCAACATGGTGCGCAACGAGGGCGATGCGCGCGCGCTGCACCAGAAGCTGGCGCGGGTCAGCGACCGCTTCCTGGACGTGGTGATCGATTTCAGTGGATGGGTGCCGCACGACGAGCGTCTGCGCCAGGCCATCCGCAGGCAATGTGCCGTCGTCGACGTGTGGCCGTCGAGCCATTCGGCGCTGGCATTCAAGAAATTGGCGGAACTGGTCGATAAGTGGGCGGAGACGGACCGCGCAGTGTTCGACCGGATTGCCTTCTTTGGCGGCCGGAACGCAACGGCTGATGGGGTGCCGAGATGAGTGTGGCTTCGGAGTATCTGCAGGTTTCCCGCGAAAGTGCCGACGAACTGGTACGCCGGCATGCACCGTTGGTGCGGCGGATCGCCTATCACCTGATGGGGCGGTTGCCGGCCAGCGTGGACGTGGGCGACCTGATCCAGTCGGGAATGATCGGTTTGCTGGAAGCGTCGCGCAATTTCGCCCAGAACCGCGGGGCGAGCTTCGAAACGTATGCGGGCATCCGCATCCGTGGCGCGATGCTGGACGAGCTGCGACGCACCGACTGGGCGCCGCGCTCGGTCCATCGCAAGACCCGCGAGGTGGCGGAGGTGATCCGCCAGATCGAGGTCGAGACGGGTGCGGAGGCGGACGAGAAGGAGGTGATGCGGCGGCTGGGCATCAGCGCCGAGGAATACCACCAGGTGCTGGCCGATGCCGCCTGCGTGCGGCTGCTCAGCCTCACCGGGTCGGACGACGGCGACGAGGGCGGCGTGATGGACGTGGCCGACGAGGGCAGCCTCGGGCCGTCGGAGAACATCGAGCGCGAGGGCATGCGTGAGGACCTGGCCGAGGCGATCAGCGGCCTGCCCGACCGCGAGCAGCTGGTGATGTCGCTGTACTACGAACAGGAGCTGAACCTGAAGGAGATCGGCGCGGTGCTCGGCGTGAGCGAGTCGCGCGTCTGCCAGATCCACGGGCAGGCGGTGCTCCGGTTGCGCGCACGACTTTCCGGCTGGCGCGGCTGACCGCGGCCGGACGGACCAAAACCAAGGGGCCGCCTGACGGCCCATGTGGAGAGAAGCGTTGGACAAGAACATGAAAATCCTGGTGGTGGACGACTTCTCCACCATGCGGCGCATCGTCAGGAACCTGCTGGTGGAGCTGGGTTTCAGCAACCCGCTGATCCAGGAGGCCGACGACGGCGAGAACGCGATCGCGATGCTGCGCAGCCAGCCGTTCGACCTGGTGGTCACCGACTGGAACATGCCCAACATGACCGGCATCGACCTGCTCAAGGCGATCCGCGCCGAAGCGTCGCTGAAGGGTCTGCCGGTGCTGATGGTCACCGCCGAGAACAACCGCGACCAGATCATCGCCGCCGCCCAGGCCGGCGTGAACGGCTACATCGTCAAGCCGTTCACCGCGGTCACGCTGAAGGAAAAACTCACCAAGATCTTCGAGCGCATCGCCGCCGGCGGGGTGACGGCATGAGCGCCGCACCCGCCCTCGCGATGGACGAGAACCTGCCGACCGAACTGCGCGCGCTGCTGAACAGCCCGGACGGCGCCGAGTTCGAACAGGCGCTGGACGCCATCGTGCGCCAGCGCGAGCAGCACATGTTCCGTGCACTCGGCCAGCTTGCGCGCGACCTGCACGACGCCGTGCGCCGGCTGGGCAGCGACCTGGCGCAGGACGGTTTCCCCGGCAATGCCGCCGATGCGCGCCGCTACCTGCAGGACGCGCTGGAGATGAGCGCGAACGCCGCGCATCGCACCATCGACTTCGCCGAACGCATGCGCCCGCAGGCCGAGGCGCTGACCATCAACGCCGCCGAAATGCTCAAGTGGTCGCAGGACAACGAGCCGGCTTCAGTGCTGGCGCGCGAGTCGGTGATGTTTGCCGACGGCTGCCGCGAAGGGCTGGCCGAACTGGTGGTGGCGCAGTCGTGGCAGGACCTCACCGGGCAACGCATCAAGAAGGTCGACAACTTCATCGGTTCGGTCGAGTCGACCCTGCTGGAACTGGTGCGCCTCACCGGCGCGCTGGCAGGCAGCGAGGTGCCGGCCAGCGTGGCCAAGGTTTCCAGCCAGGAGGAGGCCGATCGCCTGCTCAGCGAATTCGGGTTCTGAGGACATGGCCTCGATGGACACGGCATTCGACCTCGAGCTGCGCCAGGATTTCCTGGTCGAGGCCGGGGAGTTGCTGCAGCGGCTCGGCGAGCAACTGGTGGCGCTGGAGACGTCGCCGCGCGACAGCGAGCTGCTCAACGCCGTGTTTCGCGCGTTCCACACCGTCAAGGGCGGCGCCGGTTTCCTCGCGCTGGAGCCGATGGTGCTGCTGTGCCACCACGCCGAGGACCTGCTCAACGAGGCGCGCAACGGCAAGCTCGCGCTGGACGCCGCCCACATGGACGGCCTGCTGCAGGCGCTGGACCTGCTCAACGACATGATGGCCGCGGTGAGCGACGGCGGCGCGATGGCGATGCCGCCGCCGGCCCTGCTGCAGGCGCTCACGCCGCACGCCGCGGCGCCGGCACCGGTGGCCGCGCCGCCGCCGGCCGCGGCGCCTGCCGAAGCCGGCGCCATCGACGACAACGAATTCGAGGCGCTGCTGGACACCTTGTACGGCACCGCCGCCCCCGGCACCGTCGCGCCGGCCCCGCTTCCCGCCGCGCCGCCGGCCGGCATCGACGACGACGAGTTCGAGGCCCTGCTCGACAGCCTGCACGGCAAGCCGGGCCAGCCTGCCGCACCTTCACCTTCACCTGCACCGTCGCCCGCAACGACCGCGCCGTCGGCGAACGCCGCCCCGGCGCGTCCGGCCGCGGCGGCGGATCACTCGGTGCGGGTGGACACCGCGCGACTCGACCTGCTGGTCAACCACGCCGGCGAACTGGTGCTGCTGCGCAACCGCCTGCTCAGCCTGGCCGCGCGCCTCGGCGACGAATCGCTGGCCACCACCGCCGGCGAACTCGATCGCGTCACCGACGCGTTGCAGGGCGCGGCGATGGGCATGCGCATGCAGCCGGTCGGACGCCTGTTCCAGCGCTTCCCGCGAATCGTGCGCGACCTCGCGCGCCAGCTCGGCAAGGAGGTCGAACTGGTGCTGGAAGGCGAGGGCACCGACCTCGACCGCAGCCTGGTCGAAGCGCTGGCCGACCCGCTGATCCACCTGCTGCGCAACGCACTCGACCACGGCGTGGAAATGCCGGACGAACGCGAGTGCAACGGCAAGCCGCGCAAGGGCCGCATCGTGCTTTCCGCCAGTCAGCGCGGCGAGCGCATCGTGATCGCGGTCAGCGACGACGGCCACGGCATGGACCCGGACATCCTGCGCCGCAAGGCGGTCGAGAAGGGCCTGCTGGACAATGCCCAGGCCGCCCGCCTGAGCGACGCCGAGTGCTATGAACTGATCTTCCGCCCCGGCTTCAGCACCGCCGCGGCGGTGTCGGACATCTCCGGCCGCGGCGTCGGCATGGACGTGGTCAAGACCCGCGTGGCCGAGCTGGGCGGCACCTTGCGCGTGCAGTCGCGGCTGGGCCACGGCAGCGAGCTGGAACTGACCGTGCCGCTGACCCTCGCCGTGCTGCGCGTGCTGATGGTGCGCGTGGCCGACCGCCTGCTGGCGCTGCCGCTGGGCAACGTGCAGGAAGTGTTCGAACTGGCCGACGGCCAGGATCGCGAGCTGGACGGCCGCCTGGTCGCCGAGCACCGCGGCCGCGCGCTGCCGCTGACCGATCTCGCGCGCTGGGTGGGCACCGATGCCGGTGCCGGCCGCCACGTGGTGGTGCTGCACATCGGCCACCAGCGCCTCGGCTGCCTGGTGCACGAGGTGCGCGGGCGCGAGGACGTCATCGTCAAGCCGCTCGGCCCGCTGTTCGCCGACGCCTCGGGCATCGCCGGCGCCACCGTCACCGGCGACGGACGGCTGGCGCTGGTGATGGACCTGGCGGGCCTGGTCGCCGCGGCCGACAGCTGTTCCGCCTCGCTGCAGAAGGAAGTCTGACCGCATGGACAGAATCAGCATCATCGGCACCATCCTGGGCTTCGTGGTGATCGTGATGGGCACCGTGCTCAAGGGCTCCACCGTGGAAGCGCTGTGGAACCCGGCCGCGTTCGTGATCGTGTTCTTCGGCACGCTGGCCGCGCTGCTGGTGCAGAACCAGGGCGCGGTGATGAAACACGCGCTGAAGATGATGAAACTGATCTACCGGCCGCCGCGGCACGAGCCGCGCGACCTGATCAGCCGCATCGTGGGCTGGAGCGAAATCTCGCGCCGCCAGGGCCTGCTCGGGCTGGAGCCGCAGATCGAGTCCGAGAGCGACCCGTTTGTCAGCAAGGGCCTGCAACTGCTGGTCGACGGCGGCGAGCCGGACACCATCCGCAGCGTGCTGGAAGTGGACATGGACACGCGCGAGGCGATCGACCTGGCCGGCGCCAAGGTCTACGAGAACGCCGGCATCTACTCGCCCACGCTGGGCATCATCGGCGCGGTGATGGGCCTGATGGCGGTGATGCAGAACCTGGCAGATCCGAGCAAGCTCGGCCACGGCATCGCCGCGGCCTTCGTGGCGACGATCTACGGCGTGGCGCTGGCCAACCTGTTCATGCTGCCGATGGCCGCAAGGCTGAAGAGCCTGGTGGGCAAGCAGTCGCAGATGCGCGAGATCCTGGTCGAAGGCCTGGTCTCGATCGCCCAGGGCGACAACCCGCGCCAGATCGAAGCGCGCCTGCAGGGTTACGTCGCGTGAGGCGGCATCGCCACGAAGAGCACCAGAACCACGAGGCGTGGGCGATCCCCTATGCCGATCTGATGACCCTGCTGCTGGCCTTCTTCGTGGTGATGTACGCGGTGTCGGTGGTCAACGAGGGCAAGTTCCGCGTGATGTCCGAATCGCTGCTGCAGGCCTTCAACGGCAACAGCCAGGTCATCGCGCCGCCGCCCGCGTCGGAAGGCCAGCGCCAGCCGGCCGCGGCCGTGCCGATCCGCCATTCCGTCAACCGCAGCAACCCGGTGACGCTGCCGTTGCCGCTGCAGCGCCCGCCGGCGCCGGGACGCGGCGGCGCGCAAAGCATGCACGACATCGAGAACCAGGTACGCAAGGCGCTGCAGCCGCTGATCGACCGCAAGCTGGTGGTGGTGCGCCACACGCCGAACTGGCTGGAGATCGAGATCCGCACCGACATCCTGTTCCCCAGCGGCGTGGCACAGCTTTCCACCTCGGCCAACGCCGTGCTGGAGAACCTGGCCGGCATCCTGGCCCGCTTCCCCAACGCGTTGCGCGTGGAAGGCTTCACCGACAACGTGCCGATCAGCACCGCCCAATATCCGTCCAACTGGGAGCTCTCCGCCGCGCGCGCGGCCAGCGTGGCGCGCTTGTTCGCGATGACGGGCGTGGCACCCGACCGGCTGGGCATCATCGGCTGGGGCGAGGTGCGTCCGCTGGCCACCAACGACACCGCCGAAGGCCGCAACCAGAACCGTCGCGTGCTGGTGGTGGTGATGAACGAGCGCACGGGCGAGCCGCGCCAGCAGCTCGATGCGCAGCGATGGAGCGAGCTGGCCGGCCCGGCCGCGGCGCCTGTCGCGAATGCTGCCGCACCCGTGCCTGCACCCGCTGCGGCCAGCGGGGCAGACCTGCTGCCGGTCGTGCCCGCGGTGATCGCCGTCCATCCCGCCGACCCGCTGCCTGCCGCGGTCACGCCCGCCGTGCCGGCCGATGCGCCGCATCCGGTCGCGCGCAACCTCAGCCCGGATCGGTGAGCGCCATGCCTCTGTTCAACCTTGCCGGACCCTGCCCATGAACGCGCCCGCCTGCGCACCCGACGCTGCCGCCGGGCACTGGCTGTCGTTCCGCATCGGCGCGCAGCTCTATGCCGCGCCGCTGGAGGCGGTGAACGAAGTGATCCGCGACGGCGACATCACCCCCGTGCCCGGCGCCGCCGCCGACGTGCTCGGCGTGCGCCACCTGCGCGGACGCATCGTGCCGGTGCTCGATGGCCAGCGCCGCATGGGCGTGGCGAGCGCGCCGCTCGATCCGGCCAGCGTGCGCATCGTGATGCTGGCCCACGCCGAACACCTGGTCGGCCTGCGCGTGGGTGCGGTCGGCGAGCTGCTGCACAGCGACGGCATCGAGATCGAACCCCCGCCGCCGGGCCGCGCCAGCCGCCGCGACGATCCGGTCACCGGTGTACTGTCATGGCAGGGTGGATTCGTGGCCCTGCTTGATGTATGTCGGTTGTGTCGACTGGGGGGAGAAGCGGGCCATGTGGCTTGAGATCGGGATGGGGGTGCTGCTGGGGCTGGCGCTGGTCCAGTGCGCCGTGCTGTACCGGCTGTGGCAACACTCGTTGCAGCTGCAGCAACGCGTCGAACAGGTCGTGCATGACACCGCCCACGGCGTCACCGACGTGCCGACCTCGATGCTGGTCGCCGCGCTCGGCCGCGTCGAGCGGCAGATCCGCCACGCCGAGCAGCAACCGCCGCCCACCCGCCAGTCCTACGAGCTGGCCCAGCAACTGGCCCGCGAAGGCGCCGACCTCGACCAGCTGGTGAGCCGCTGCGGCTTGTCGCGCGACGAGGCGCGGCTGGTAATGCAGATGCATCCGGCCGGTTCCTGACATCGGCTGGAATCAGCGCGCCGGTGTCGCGCTCCCGCAGGAGCCCGCTTGCGGGCGATGCTTTTGTTTTCGCGATTCCCGATTCCCGGCCAAAGGCATCGCCCGCAAGCGGGCTCCTGCCGTTTCCGGGTCGGCCGGCGCGCCTCGCGCCTACTCCTCCGCCGCGTCGTAGATCGTCGCCAGCACCGAGGCGGCGGCGGCGTAGAGCTGCACGGGGATGTCGTCGCGCAGGCGCAACGTGGCCAGCAGGGCGGCGATCTGGGCGTCGTGGTGCAGCGGCACGCCCATCTCGCGGGCGCGGGCCAGCAGCAGTTCCAGCGACTGCGGCGACATCGGCGCGGTTTCCTCGCTGGCACCGGCCAGGCGCAGGCTGACCCGCTTCGGTGGCGGCTGATCGTTCATGCGGTGGCCTTCAGCAGCAGGGCACTGCTGCCTGGCGGGTGCGGTATGCCGACCTGGCAGCTCAGCTGGTCGAGCAGCACGCCGCAGGCGGCCAGGCGCTGGCGCAGCGGGGTGAACTGGCGCTCCAGTTTCTGCGCAGTCTCGATGCGCTCGGCCCACAGCCGCACCGACAGCCGCGGCTCGTTCAATTGCAGCTCGCCCTGCACCGGGCCCAGCGGGGGCAGGTCCAGCGCGAAACCCAGTGTCCAGCCCTTGCTGCCCTCGGCGCCGTCGGTGCCGAACTCCAGCTTGATCTGCAGCACGTCGTGGCCGTCCTTGCCCAGCAGCGGCACCTCGATGATCCAGGCCGAGGCGGGATGGGCGCTGGCATCGAGCTGCGCCACTTCGATGCGTGCCAGCGCGGCCTTCACGTCGCCGTGCAGGCGGCGCAGCAACTGGGCCACGTCGTCATCGCCGGTCAGCGCCGGCAACGGCAGCGGCAGGCGCGGCTGCGACTGCAGTGCGCGCTGCAGCAAGGGTGGCGCGGCGTCGCCGCGATCCGATGGCGGCGGCGCCGGCGCGCGCCGGTCGAGCAGGCTGGCCAGGCGCAGCAGGGCGCCTTTCCAGTCGTCGGCGGGCGGCATCGGCTGGCCGGGGCGCGGTTGCAGCAGTCGTGATTCGAAGAACAGGCCGCTGCGCCGGATCGCTTCGCGCAGGCCGTCGCCGCGGGTGATTTCCGCCGGCGTGCGCAGCGCCTGCTCCAGCACCGCCAGCGCGGTGCGCACGTCGGCCGGCAATTGGCGCAGCGCCGGCCGCTGGGCCAGCGCGGAGAGCGTGGAAAGCAGCGGCGTGTAGCCGTTCTGCTGCGGCAGGCGTTCGCGCAGCATGCGCTGGAAAGTGGGGTCGGCCGCCTGGCTGAGCACCTCCAGTTGCGGCTGCGCGCCCAGGCTCAGCACACGCACCTGGAACTGTGCCGGCAGTTGGCTGTGCGACACGTCCGCCTCCACCGTGAGCGCGCCGATCTGCAACACCAGCAGGCCCTGCGGGTTCACGCCCAGCGGGCGCGCCGCCAGCACCGTGCCGATGCGCCAGCTCTGGGCAGTGGTGCCGGAGGCGGCGCCAGCCCAGGTAAGCGCGGCGAGGCTGATCGGTGGAATGTTCAAGCGTAAGTTCCTGCGCCTGGCGCGGATGGGAAAGGCGGCGGTCGCGAAGGTCATCGGCCGCTTGCGGGAATACTTGAGCGTGCCGTTTGGGCGCGCGACGCCTGCCGGCGCCGGCAGGGAAACCCGGGAGAACCCGGGCTGCCGTCATTCCCGCTTTCGCGGGAATGACGGCAAGAGGGCAGTTATTCGAGACTCCCTAAAGCGAACCGCCCGGCGGCCGATAGAGCAGGCGTCGGCGCACAACGGCGCGAACGGAGTCATCGAAATGGGCGGCAAGCGGGCAGCGAAGAACAAGCAGCCACCGGCGGCGGCCGACGGGGCCGCGGTGGTCTGCCTGCCGGCGGACTGCCGGCTGGCCGCGCAGATGGCGCTGAAGGAACAACTGCAGCAGGTGCTGCAACACGGCGACATCGTGATCGACGCGCAGGCGCTCGAGCGCGTCGACACCGCGGCGTTGCAGTTGCTGGTGCTGTTCCGGCGCGAGCTGGAACACAACGGCGGCGCGCTGGCCTGGCGCGGCACCAACGAGGTCCTGCACGAGGCCGCGGCCCTGCTCGGGCTGGAACAGTCATTGAACCTGCCGACGGCAACGTCGGCCTGACACGAGGTGGCAGCATGGCAAAGATTCTCGCGGTAGACGATTCGGCCTCGATGCGGGGCATGGTGGCCTTCACCCTGCGTGGCGCCGGCCACGAGGTGACCGAAGCGGAGAACGGCCAGCTGGCGCTGGACGCCGCGCGCGGCAGCGCGTTCGAGCTGGTGCTGGCGGACGTCAACATGCCGGTGATGGACGGCATCGCGATGGTGCGCCAGTTGCGTGCGCTGGATGCGTACAAGGGCGTGCCGATCCTGATGCTGACCACCGAATCGCACACCGAGAAAAAGATGGAAGGCAAGGCCGCCGGCGCCACCGGCTGGCTGGTCAAGCCGTTCGACCCGGAACAGCTGCTGGCCACCGTCAAGCGCGTGCTCGGCTGAAGGAACACCGATGGGCGCCGTCGACCTGACCCAGTTCCACAAGACCTTCTTCGAGGAAAGCCTGGAAGGGCTGGACGCGATGGAGGCGGCGTTGCTCGCACTGGATTCGGGCGCGACCGACCATGAGCTGGTGCACACCATCTTCCGTGCCGCGCACTCGATCAAGGGCGGCGCGGCCACGTTCGGCTTTGCCGAGGTGGCCGCGTTCACCCACGTGGCCGAATCGCTGCTGGAGGAAGTGCGCAGCGAACGTCGCGGCGTGGACGGCGAACTGATCGACCTGCTGCTGCGCTCGGTGGATTGCCTGCGCGCGATGCTCGACCATACCAGCCACGGCCTGCCCGCGGCCGACGCCGACAGCGAGGCGCTGCGTGGTGAACTGGTGCGCCTGGTCAGCGGCGAAACGGCCCCGGCGGCGGTCCCGACGACACCCGCGGCAGCGAGCGTGGATGGCTGGGCGATCCGCTTCGTGGCCTTGCCGCACCTGTTGCAGACCGGCAACGATCCGCTGCGCCTGTTCCGCGAACTGCAGCAGCTGACGCGGCTCGAGGTATGCCGCGTCTTCGTGGTCGACGCTGCGCCAACGCAACTGGCCGAACTCGATCCGGGCCAGTGCTGGCTGGGCTGGGAATTGCGCCTGCACGGCGCCGTGGCGCGCGCCGACGTGGCCGCGGTGTTCGACTGGGTCGAGGGCGACTGCGAGCTGACGATCGAGCCGATCGGCGCCGCGCCGGTCGCGGTCGCGCCGACCATCGTTGCGCCGCCGGTGGCTGCCCCCGTCGCCAGCCCCGCACCTGCCGCCAGCGCGCCGCGCCCGGTCCGCGAAACGGCCGCCGCGAGCAGCGAGGGCAGCTCGATCCGCGTCGGCATCGACAAGGTCGACGCGCTGATCAACATGATGGGCGAACTGGTGATCACCCAGTCGATGCTCAGCGACATCGGCGAACATTTCCACCTCTCGCAGCTCGAACGCCTGCGCGAGGGCCTGCTGCAGCTGGAGCGCAACACGCGCGAGCTGCAGGAAAGCGTGATGCGCATCCGCATGCTGCCGATCGGCTCGGTGTTCAATCGCTTCCCGCGGCTGGTGCGTGACCTGGAGCGCAAGCTCGGCAAGCAGGTGAAGCTGGAACTGCACGGCGAACACACCGAGCTGGACAAGACCGTGCTGGAGAAAATCGGCGACCCGCTGGTGCACCTGGTGCGCAATGCGATCGACCACGGGCTGGAGCCGCCGGAGCAGCGCAAGGCCGCCGGCAAGCCGGAGACTGGCGTGCTCAAGCTCAACGCCTACCACGAAGGCGGCAATATCGTGGTGCAGATCAGCGACGACGGTGCCGGCCTCAACCGCGCCGCCATCGTGGCCAAGGCCGAGCAGCGCGGCCTGATCCGCGCCGGCCAGGAACTGGACGACGGCGAAGTGGCCGACTTGATCTTCCAGCCCGGCTTTTCCACGGCTGCCCAGGCCACCGACCTCTCCGGCCGCGGCGTCGGCATGGATGTCGTGCGCCGCAACGTGCGCGATCTCGGCGGCAGCGTCGGCGTGCGCAGCCAGAGCGGCAAGGGCAGCGTGTTCACCATCGCGCTGCCGCTGACCCTGGCGATCATCGACGGCCTGGTCACGTCGGTCGGCGAGGAGCGTTACATCGTGCCGCTGATCTCCATCGTCGAGTCGCTGCGGCTGCGCCCGGACATGGTGCGCAAGATCGCCGGTGGCGGCGAAGTGTTCCACTTCCGCGACGCTTACCTGCCAATCATGCGGTTGCACCGCTCGTTCGGCTGCAAGGCGGCGGTGACCGAGATCGAGCGCGGCATCGTGGTGGTGGTCGAGGAAGAAGGCCGCCGCGTCGGCTTGCTGGTGGACGACCTGCTCGGCCAGCAGCAAGCGGTAGTGAAGTCGCTGGAGGCGCATTACCAGCGCGTGCAGGGCATTTCCGGCGCGACGATTCTCAGCGATGGCTCGGTGGCGTTGATCGTGGATGTGAGTGGCGTGGTGCGGTTGGGGCAGCGTCGCCAGGCGGCGTGAGCGGCGCCACAGGAAGCATGTGGATGGAGCGTCGAGCAGTGCGTGTACATGAAGTTGCTGCCTGCGACTGACACCAGCCGCCGGTCTGGCGGGCCTGGGCCCGGTATCCATTCAATTTTCGAGGTTGATGACGATGAACTCTTTCAAGCGTTGGTCGTTGAGTCGGCTGAGCCTGAACGCGCGGGTGATGCTGGTGGTCGTGGTGGTCGTTGCCGGCCTGGCCGGACTGACCGTGCTGAATGCGTTCGAAAGCCGCAATCGCCAGATGTTCGAGCTGGAACGCATGCTGGGCAACGAAATCGAGTCGGCCATCTCGGTGGCCAACGGTTTCCACGCGCGTGCGGTCAAGGGCGAGTTCAGCCAGGCCGAGGCGCAGAAGCTGGCGCTGGCGCAGATCCACGACATGCGGTGGGACGGCGGCGCCGGCTACATCTTCGTGTTCGGTACCGACCTGATCATGCGTCTGCATCCGCTGCACCCGGAGTGGGCCGGCAAGGACATCAGCGCCGAGGCCGACGCCAACGGCATGCGGCACTACCGGCTGATGTCGGAGGCCGACGTGAAGGACGGCCACGGCATCATCCGCTATACGCAGAAGATGCCCGATGGCGGCAACATGGACGAGATCACCTATTCGCTGCTGTTCAAACCGTGGAATCTGAACTTCGCCAGCGGCGCCGACGTCGACAATATCGACGCCGAGTTCCGGCAGGCGCTGGAGACGAGCCTGGGCGAAGCGGGCCTGGTGGCCATGCTGGTGGTCCTGCTGGTGTGGCTGTCGATGCGCAGCATCCGTCAAAGCATCGGCGGCGAGCCGGACTTTGCCATGGCCATGGCCAGCCGCATCGCCAATGGCGACCTCAGCCGCGACGATGACGGCAAGCGCTTCGTCAGCGGCAGCCTGCTGGCCGAGCTGGCGCGCATGCGCGACAAGCTGACCGGCATCGTGGGCGAGGTGCAGCATGGTTCGCAAACGGTGAGCAGCGCCGCACAGCAGATCGCCAAGGGCAACGACGACCTCAGCCAGCGCACCCAGGAGCAGGCCTCCAGCCTGGAAGAGACCGCTGCCTCGATGGAGGAGATGACCTCCACCGTGAAGCAGAATGCGGAGAACGCCAGCTACGCCAACCAGCTCGCCAGCGGTGCGCGCGAGCAGGCCGAGCGCGGCGGCGAAGTGGCGGCGCAGGCAGTGGCGGCGATGGGCGAGATCAATGCCTCCAGCCGCAAGATCGCCGACATCGTGGGGCTGATCGACGAGATCGCGTTCCAGACCAACCTGCTGTCGCTCAACGCCGCGGTGGAAGCCGCGCGTGCCGGCGAGCAGGGCCGTGGCTTCGCCGTGGTGGCCAGCGAGGTGCGCAGCCTGTCCCAGCGCAGCGCGGCGGCGGCGAAGGAGATCAAGGGGCTGATCAACGAAAGCGTGCAGCGGGTGCAGGCCGGCAGCGCGCTGGTCGACCAGTCCGGCGCGGCGCTGACCGGCATCGTGGAGAGCGTCAAGAAAGTCACCGACATCGTTGCCGAGATCGCCGCGGCCAGCCACGAGCAGTCCGCCGGCATCGACCAGGTCAACCGCGCCGTGATGCAGATGGACGAGGTCACCCAGCAGAACGCGGCGCTGGTCGAGGAGGCCGCCGCCGCCGCGCGGGCGATGCAGGAACAGGCGCTGGAACTGCAGCGGCAGATGAGGTTCTTCCAGCTCGGCGGCGCACCGTCCGATGCGCAAGCGCCCGTCGCGGCGCCGGAATCGGCACGCGTGGTGGAGCTGCCGCGCAAGGCGGTGGCTCGTGCTGCCGAGCCGGCGCCGCGGCGCGCGGCGGCCGCCGGCGCCTGGACCGAGTTCTGATTCTCCGTTTCGCGGTCCTCCCCGGGCGCTTGCCTGCCAGCGGCCGCCCGATGGCGGGACCGCGCCCGTCTTCCGCACGGCGCGGCAGCAGCGGCCGCGTCCGCTTTCCGCTCAAGTTTCCTGTCGCCGTGCCGACACAGGTGATGGCGGCACGGCGACCGCAATCGCCCATCACGAGGTAGCAGGCTCATGCACGAGAACACCGATGGCGCGGCACCGACGGTGCAGCAGCTGACGTTCAACCTGGCGGGCGAGGAGTACGGCGTCGACATCCTGTCGGTGCGCGAGATCCGCGGCTGGTCGCGCGTGACGCGCATCCCGCAGACGCCCGACCACCTGCTCGGCGTGCTCAACCTGCGCGGCGCGATCGTGCCGATCATGGACCTGCGCCTGCGCTTCGGCCTGGAGCGCGAGAGCTATGGCGACAGCACGGTGGTGATCATCGTGGCGGTCGCCGAGCGGTTGTTCGGCATCGTGGTGGATGCCGTTTCCGACGTGGTCGACATCGACCCGTCCGCGATCAAGCCGGTGCCCGACATGGGCGCCGTCGTGGACACCCGCTACCTGAAAGGTCTAGCCACCCATGTCGAACGCATGGTGATGCTGCTGGACGTGGACAAGCTGATGCGTCCGGAAGACGTGGAAACCCTGGACGCGGCGCTGCCGCATGTCCGCGAAGTCGAAGTTGCCGCCTGAATCGGGGAATGCTCATGAAGATCAAGAAAGTGCTGGCACGTTTTGCCAAGGTGCCCACCCTAACCGTCAAGGCGCGCCTGATCGGCGTGTTCGCGCTGCTCGGCGCGATGCTGGTGGCCGGTGCGGCGATCGGCCTGGGCGTGATGTCCTGGCAGAACGAAGGCATGCGCCATAGCTACGAGGAGGCGATGGTGCCGTCCCGGCTGATGGGCCAATTGCGGGCCAAGTCGCTGATGAACTTCATCGTGCTGGGCGAAGCCGCCGGCGCGATCGACAAGCCCAACCAGGTGAAGCAGAAGGTTGCCGAGGCGAACCAGATCGACAAGGACATTGCAGCGATCGGCAAGCAGTTGGCCGCCATCCGGATGAGCCCGGCAGTCACCAAGAAACTTGCCGACTACAACGAGACCACGCCGGACTATAGCGAAGCGCAGCAGGAAATCTACTCCGCGCTGGCTTCCGCCGATACCGGCACCGCCGACATGATGGACATGCAGCTGCGGCCGTTGCTGATGATGCGGCAGGACGCGCTGGACAAGCTGATCACCGCCCAGGGCGACGAGGTGCACGATGTCTACCAGTCGCAGGTCGGGCGCTACAAATTCGTGCACACGTCCACGCTGGCGGCACTGATCGCCGGCCTGCTGCTGGCGCTGTTCGTCGCGGTGCGGCTGATCCGCTCGATCACCGGCGCCTTGCACCATGCGGTGAAGATCGCCGACCAGATCGGCGAGGGCAAACTGGGCCATGACATCCGCGTGAACCGCAAGGACGAGTTCGGTCGCCTGCTGCTCGCCTTCCGCAACATGGACCAGCACCTCAGCGAGATCGTGGGCGAAGTGCGGCTTGGCTCGGATGCGGTGAGCACGGCCGCGCAGCAGATCGCCCGCGGCAACGACGACCTCAGCCAGCGCACGCAGGAACAGGCCTCCAGCCTGGAGGAAACCGCCTCGTCGATGGAGGAGATGACCTCCACCGTGAAGCAGAACGCGGAGAACGCCAGCCACGCCAACCAGCTCGCCCGTGGTGCGCGCGAACAGGCCGAACGCGGCGGTGAAGTGGCCGGCAAGGCGATCGCGGCGATGACCGAGATCGACGCCTCCAGCCGCAAGATCGGCGACATCGTGGGGCTGATCCAGGAGATCGCCTTCCAGACCAACCTGCTGGCGCTCAACGCGGCGGTGGAAGCGGCGCGCGCCGGCGAGCAGGGCCGCGGCTTTGCCGTGGTGGCCACCGAGGTGCGCAGCCTGGCCCAGCGCAGCGCCGGCGCGGCAAAGGAGATCAAGGGCCTGATCAGCGACAGCGAGGAGAAGGTGCGTACCGGTTCCGAACTGGTCAACCAGTCAGGCAAGGCGCTGGCCGAGATCGTCGACAGCGTGAAGAAAGTCACCGACATCGTGGCCGAGATCGCCGCGGCCAGCCATGAGCAGTCCGCCGGCATCGACCAGGTCAACAACGCCGTGATGCAGATGGACGAGATGACCCAGCAGAACGCCGCGCTGGTCGAGGAAGCCTCGGCCGCTGCCCGCGCGATGCACGAGCAGGCCGACGAACTGGCACGTCAGGTGGCGTTCTTCCAGGTCGCCGACAGCAGCCAGGCGGCGCCGGCCAAGGCGCCGGTCGCGGCCGCCGCCGCGGTGGAGACTGCCGCGGTATTGGCCGCCGTGCGCAAGGCGCAGCCGGCACGCGCGATGGCCGAGGCGGACGCCGCCGCGGCTGGTGCGTGGAAGGAGTTCTGAGCATGAACGCGACGGTCGACATGCCCGTCGCCGAGCTCGCCGGCGGTCCGCGCCTGGGCGACAGCGAGTTCGAGTTCCTGCGCAAGTTCGTCTACACCCATTGCGGCATCTCGCTGGGCGAGCACAAGCGGCAACTGGTGCAGGGGCGGCTGTTCCGTCGCCTGCGCGCGCTTGGCCTGCAGCAGTTCAGCAGCTATTGCGAGCTGCTGCAGCGCGATCCGCAAAGCGAACTGGGCGAACTGGCCAGCGTCATCAGCACCAATGTGACCTCGTTCTTCCGCGAGGTGCACCACTACGACCTGCTGGTTGCCGAGCTGCTGCCGCGCTGGCTGGAAGACAAGCGTCGCAGCGGCGAGCGCCTGCGCATCTGGTCGGCGGGCTGCTCCACCGGCGAGGAGCCCTACGCGCTGGCGATGGTGCTGGCCGAGGCGATCGAGCAGCACGGCGCCAGCGGCGTGGACGCGAAGATCCTCGCCACCGACCTCTCGCCGCAGGCGCTGGAGACCGCGCGCCGCGGCGTCTATCCGCTGGACCGCCTCGGCGGCATCAGCGACGCCCATCGCCGCCGCTGGATGCTGCGCGGCTCGGGCGAGTACGAAGGCCTCGCCAGCGTGCATCCGACGCTGCGCGAGCTGGTCACGATCCAGCCGTTGAACCTGCTGCACGATTGGCCGATGAAGGGCCCGTTCGACGCGATCTTCTGCCGCAACGTGGTGATCTATTTCGACCAGCCGACCAAGCAGCGCCTGTTCCGTCGCTACGCGGAACTGTTGCCGGTCGGCGGCTACCTGTTCCTGGGCCACAGCGAGTCGCTGCACGGCATCAGCGAGGATTTCGAACTGATCGGCCGCACGGTCTACCGGAAACGCGGTTGATGGACGTGCAGCTGGCCGATCGACGCAAGGCGCCCGCGATTTCGGCGGCACCGCCGGGCTTCGAGCACCTGCGGCGCTTCTGGGACCCGGCGCAGGGCTGCATGACGGTCAAGGTGCTGCCCGGCGAGTTCTACGTCAGCGACCAGGAAGAAATGCTCAGCACCGTGCTGGGCTCGTGCGTCTCCGCCTGCATCCACGACGTGCGCCGCGGCATCGGCGGCATGAACCATTTCATGCTGCCCGAACCCGTCGGCGAGCGCGACAACTGGTCCTCCACCGTGGGCCGCGCGGCGCGCTACGGCTCGGACGCGATGGAGCAGCTGATCAACGCGATCCTCAAGGCCGGCGGCCAACGCGCCGACCTGCGCGTGAAGGTATTCGGCGGCGGCCGCGTGCTGGCGCGCATGAGCGACGTGGGCCAGCGCAACATCGAGTTCGTGCGCCGCTACATCGCGGCGGAGAACCTGGAGCTGGTGGCGTCGGATCTCGGCGACGTGTTCCCGCGCCAGGTGCAGTTCTTCCCGCACAGCGGCCGCGCCCGCGTGCGCCTGCTCCGGCGCAGCGACGACGTGGCGCTGGTGGCCGGCGAGAGCGGTTACCTCAAGCGTTTGGCAAACGATCCGATAGAGGGTGAGGTGGAGCTGTTCTAGTGGCGGCGGCGGTGGCCGGAAGTGGCCGCACTGCTTCCGCCTCCGCGCTCGCGGCTCGTTTCGCACCACCCTCGACAAGACAAGGCAGAGAAGCAGGCAATGACAAGGGTGCGCGTTCTGGTGATCGACGATTCCGCATTGGTGCGCAAGCTGATGTCGACGATGCTTGCCTGCGATCCGGAGATCGAGGTGGTCGGCGCTGCCGCCGACCCGCTGATCGCCCGCGAGAAGATCAAGCAGCTCAACCCCGACGTGCTGACCCTTGACGTGGAGATGCCGCGCATGGACGGCATCACCTTCCTGGAAAACCTGATGCGGCTGCGGCCGATGCCGGTGGTGATGGTGTCGTCGCTGACCGTGGAAGGCGCCGATGTCACCTTGCGAGCGCTGGAAATGGGCGCGGTGGATTTCTTCGCCAAGCCCGACCACGACCTGGCCAGCCGCTTCGGCGAATGCGCGCAGGAGATCTGCGACAAGGTGAAGCTCGCCGCGCGCACCCGTCCGCGCGCGCGGACCACGGTGCGCAAGCTGGACGTGGCGCCGCGCCTGTCCGCCGACGCCGTGCTGCCGCGGGCACAGACCGCCGGCAGCCGCGGCGGCAGTCCGATCATCGCCATCGGCGCCTCCACCGGCGGCACCGAGGCGGTGCGCGTGGTGCTGGAGGCGATGCCGCCGGATGCGCCGCCGATCCTGGTCACCCAGCACATCCCGGCTGCGTTCAGCGGCCCGTTCGCCGCGCGCATGGATCGCTGCTCGGCGATGCGCGTGTGCGAGGCGCAAGATGGCCAGCCGATCCAGTCCGGCCATGCCTACATCGCCCCCGGCAGCCACCACCTGCTGGCGATGTGGGACGGCGCGAAATACGTCTGCCGCCTGCACGACGGCCCGCCGGTGAACCGGCACAAGCCCAGCGTGGACGTGCTGTTCCGTTCGCTGGCCGCCAGCGCGGGCGCGGCCACGCTTGCCGTGCTGTTGACCGGCATGGGCGACGACGGCGCCCGCGGCCTGCTGGAACTGCGCCAGGCCGGTGCCGCCACGCTGGTGCAGGACGAGGCCAGTTCGGTGGTGTGGGGCATGCCCGGTGCTGCCTGGAAACTCGGTGCCGCCGGCGAAATGCTGCCGCTGGACCACATCGCGCCGCGCCTGCTGGCGCTGGCGCGCCAACCGCTAGCCGGCGCCATGCGCGCCTGATCCGGGGATTCGATCATGACTTTCACGCCCTCCCTTCTTGCCGGACGCCCGCTTGCCGGCGTCGCCGCCAGCGCGCTGGCGCTTGGGCTGTCGCTGCTGTGGCATCCGGCCTGGCTGGCGCCGCTGCTGGTGGTGCTGCTGACCGTGGTGTGGATCGTGGAGACCTGCCACCGCGCCGAACCGGCCGCCGAACCGGTACCGGCCATCCATGCCGGGCCGGTGCGCGAGGCGCTGGAAGACGTGCGCGGCGCGCTGGTCGACGAACTCGGCCACGCCAGCCGCGAACTGCACCAGGGCCTGGGCCTGCTGCGCGATGCCGTCTCCGAACTCGGCGGCGGCTTCGACGGCCTCTCCAACAAGACCGCGCTGCAGCAGTCGCTGCTCAAGCAGATCATCGAGGTGCAGGACGGCGGCGTGTCGATCCAGGATTTCGCCAGCCGCACCGGCGACCTGCTGGAGCATTTCGTCGGCATGATCGTGCAGATGTCGCGCGAGAGCCTGCGCATCGTCTACCGCATCGACGGCATGGCCAAGGAGATGGATGCGGTGTTCGGCCTGCTGAAGAACGTCAACACGATCGCCGAGGAAACCAACCTGCTGGCGCTCAACGCCGCGATCGAGGCGGCGCGCGCGGGCGAATCCGGCCGCGGCTTTGCCGTGGTGGCCGGGGAGATCCGCAACCTGGCCAGCAACTCCAACCAGTTCAACGAACAGATCGGCAGCCACGTCGAACGGGCGCGCGCAGCGATGGAGCAGCTGCGCGGCCTGGTCGGCACGATGGCCTCGCAGGATCTCAACGTGGCGCTGTCGGCCAAGGGCGGCATCGACGCGATGATGGCCCACGTCACCGAGAGCGACGCGCGCACCAGCGCGGTGGCCGACCAGGTGGTGGAGATCAACCGCGGCCTGGGCAGCGACGTCTCCACCACGATCCGTTCGCTGCAGTTCGAGGACATCCTGAGCCAGCTGATCACGCAGACCCGCGCGCGGCTGGTGGAACTGCAGGAAATCACCGCCGATTGCACCCGCGACATCGAAGAGCTGGCCTGCGCGTCGATGGACGCCGAGGCGCTGGACGAGCGCGCACGGCGCGTGCGTTCACGCCTCGCGGTTCAACGCGAAAAGGCGCGCCTGCGCTCGCGCGGCCCGGCCCTGCAAAGCAGCATGGACGCCGGCGAAATCGAACTTTTCTGAGGATTGGCCATGATTGTTCACCACGACAGCGAAAGCGATTGCCTCAGCCTGCAACTGGGCGAGCGCTTCGATTTCAGCATCCACCGCGAGTTCCACGACGCCTGCCTCGGCGCCGGCCGCGTGGCACGCAGCTACCTGATCGATCTGGCCGAAGTCACCCACATGGACAGCTCCGCGCTGGGCATGCTGTTGCTGCTGCGCGAACACGCCGGCGCGGACCACGCGGACATCCGCATCGTCAACGCCGGCACCGAACTGCGCGGCACCCTGCGCGTGGCGGGGTTCGACAAGCTGTTTGTGTTGCATTGAGGGGCGAGGGATCAGCTTCAAGAGAGCCCTGTCCCCCGCGGCATTTCCCGCAGGAGCCCGCTCGCGGGCGATCCTTTGCGAGTCCCCGCCCTGATCCCCAATCCGGACAAGAGAGCATCGCCCGCGAGCGCGCTCCTGCGGGACTCACACAGTAAAAAGGCTCCCGAGGGAGCCTTTTTTGCTGTTGATGGAAACCGGCAGGTTTACCAGGAGCGCACCTTCACCACGCTGGCGGTGAAGCTGGCGATGTTGCGCTCGTAATGGAACAGGCGGCCGAGGTCGAACGACACCGACTGGCCCGGGGTGATGTTGGAGGTGCCGGCCGGCCAGGCCTGCTTGGACTGCAGGACGTTGCCCGCGTCGTCCTTCAGCTCGATGCGGATCTGCGCCGCCGACGGCGTGGCGCAGCTGTTCACCAGCTGGCCGCGCAGGCTCAGCTTGCCGGCCAGGCCGCTGGCGGCCGACGGGGTGAACTCGGTGATGGCGAAATCCTTGACGGTGCACTCGGCGTGGACCGCCATCGGCGCCAGCAACAAAGCGGTGGTCATGAGCAGAGTTTTCATGGGTCGATGCATCCCCTGGGGTTTTGTGGTGAGTACTACCGTGTTCGGCCGGCGCGGGAAAATCTTTAGCCCCGCGCCCCATCGCCGCCGGAGCGGGACGGCGGGACAGGGCCCGGCAGGGGGCGCCGCGGCAGCGCGGGCGGGCGCGGATCAGGTCGTCAGCGGGGTCGAACGGGCGTCACAGCCACTTGTTGCGCTTCAGGGCCGCGTAGATGCCGCCCACCACGCCGGCCATCACCACGATGATCGCCGGGTATGCCCACGGCTGACCCAGCTCGGGCATGTGCTGGAAGTTCATGCCGTACCAGCTGGTGAGCAGGGTCGGCGCGGCCAGCATGGCGGCCCAGCCGGCGAGTTTCTTCATCACCTCGTTCTGGCCGAAGGTGACCAGCGAGAGGTTGACGTTGATCGCGGCGGTGAGCATTTCGCGCATTGCGCTGATCGATTCGTTGACGCGGAACACGTGGTCGTAGACGTCGCGGAAGTAGGGCCGCAGCTCGTCGGGGATCAGACCCTGGTGCAGCCGCACCAGCTGGCTGGTGATGTCCTGCAGCGGGGCCACGGCCAGACGAAGCGTCATCAGGTCGCGCTGCATGTCGTAGAGCCGGTGCACCGTGCTGCGCTTGAAGGTCTCGGCGAAGATGTCCTGCTCGAGCAGGCCCAGCTCTTCGCGGAAGTCGCGCACGATCGGCAGCAGGTTGTCGACGATCAGGTCGAGCACGCCGTAGAGACCATAGCTGGGTCCGTTGGCGAGCAGCTCGGGCACGTTCTCGCAGGCGCGCCGCGCCGGGGCGTACGACAGCGAGGCACCGTGGCGCACGGTGACCAGGTAGCGCGCGCCGAGGAAGATCTGCGTCTCGCCGAACTTCAGCTCGGCCTCGATCAGCTGCGCGGTCTGCACCACCAGGAACAGCGAGTCGCCGTAGGTCTCGATCTTGGTGCGCTGGTGGGCGGTGTGCGCGTCCTCGATCGCCAGGTCATGCAGGCAGAACTCCTCCTGCAGTTTTTCCAGCAGCGGCTCGTCCGGCTCGTGCAGGCCGACCCAGACGAAGGTGTCCGGCGCTGCCAGCACGTCGCTGATGGCGTCCAGGCTGATTTCGCCGAGGCGCGTGCCGTCGCGTTGGTAGGCGATGCAGTTGACCACCATCGGTTCGGCAACGGGCGCAAGTGCAGCAGGCGATGGCGAGGTCGGGAGCATGCCCCATGATGCCGTGCCCGTCGTGGCGGGGCAACGCGCGCGGGGTCAGCGGTTGCGGCGCAGGCCCCACGCCAGCGCCAGCCAGCACGGCAGCGCGAACAGCAGCCACGGCTGGTTCTGCTGCACCGTGCCGGGCAGCAGGTGCAGCGCGAGCGCGGCGAGCATGGCCAGCAACTGCAGCACGATCAGGCCGTCGACGAAGCGCGAGGCGGCGAAGCCGCGACGCGTGCGCCACAGCGTGGGCAGCAGCCACCACGCCAACGGATTGAACAGCAGCAGGTTGGCGTTGGCCCAGGCGGAGTGGTGCGTGGTCAGCGTCCACAGGCCCAGCAACACCACGCCGACAAGACCGGCCAGCAGCAGGAACAGCGTGCCGAGCAGGGCATGGCCGAGCGGCCACCACAGCCGCGTGGCCAGCAGCAACGCACCCAACAGCAGGCCCGCCGCGCCCAATGGCATGCGCAGGTCGGGCGGCGAGGCCGGCGGCGGAACGAGGCGGTTGGGCGACACCACGCGCTCGTCCTTTACCAGCGGTCGGCTGTCGCCGCCCGGCCCGGTGACCTGCACGTGGCGCAACTGCGTTTGCAGGACGGCGGGCAGGAAACTCTCCTGCCACGCCGTCAACGGCTGGTCGGCGTAGGGCCCCAGGCCCAGGTCCAGCATCAGCATCAGCCAGGGTTGCGCGCTCATCAGCCGCACCGTCTGCTGGCGATAGGTGAATTCACCCGCACGCGCCTGCAACTGGCTTTTCACGGCGCCGTCGAGTGCGCGATCGAAGGCGTCGCGCACGCGGGTGGTGCAGTTGTCGGCGTAGTAGTCGTAGTCGTAGACGGCGTTCTGCGGGCGCAGGTTCCACAGCAGGTCGTCGCGCAGGCGGGCGGCCTGGTCGGCGTCCAGCGCCAGCCGTTGGCGTGTCACCGAGCGGCCGACTTCGGCGTAGTAGGCCTCCTCCGGCGCGCTGGCTTCGGCGTCCATCATGTAATGCATGCGGCCGCGCGCGAAGTTGAGGAGAAAGTTCTTTTCCTCGAAGTCGAACACGCCGTAGTTGAAATTGACCGACTCGCCCGAGACGCGATCGCGCACCTCGATGGCGTCGTGGCCGAAGCGCTCCCAGTAGATGTCGCCGGGGCCGTAGGTCACCAGCGACACCTCGAGGTCGGTGCCGGGCGCCTCGGCGATGCCGGCGTGCGCCGGTGCCAGTGCGGCGAGCACGAGCAGGGCGAACATGACGGCGATTCGGCGGAGCGGGTCCATGCGCCGGATCAGGAGGCCAGCAGGCCGGGTTGCCGGACCACGCGGAACTGCTGCACGCGGCGGTCGTCCGCCGCGGTGACGTGGAACAGGTAGTCGCCCATCGCGACTTCTTCGCCGACCTCGGGCAGGTGGCCGAATTCGGCGGTGACCATGCCGCCGACGGTGTCGTATTCCTCGTCGGGGAAGCCGGCGCCGGTCTGCTCGTTGAAATCCTCGATCGGGGTCAGCGCGCTCACCAGCCAGTCGCCGCCGGGCTGTTCGTGCATCAGCTCGGGTTCTTCCTCGTCGTCGTGCTCGTCGTCGATCTCGCCGACGATCTCCTCCAGCACGTCCTCGATGGTCACCAGGCCGGCGACGCCGCCGTATTCATTGACCACCAGCGCCATGTGGTTGCGGCTGAGGCGGAACTCCTCCAGCAGCACGTTGAGCCGCATCGACTCGGGGATCAGCACGGCCGGGCGCAGGATCGAGCGGATGTCGAAGTGTTCGGTCGCGCCGAAGTACTTCAGCAAATCCTTGGCCAGCAGGATGCCGAGGATCTCGTCCTTGTCCTCGCCGTGCACGGGGAAGCGCGAGTGGCCGGATTCGACCACGGTGGCCAGCAGGTCGGACAGGGAAGAGTCCGCCGCGAGCATCACGATCTGCGCGCGCGGCACCATGACGTCGTCGACATCCAGCTCGGTGACCTTGATCGCCCCCTCGACCATGGTGAGGGTGTCGACGGAGAGCAGGCCGTTGCTCTGCGCGGCGCGCAGCTCCTCAAGCAACTCGTTGCGGTTGCGCGGCTCGCCGGAAAACAGGTGGCCCAGTCGATCCCACCAGGTGCGGTGGGCCGGGCCGCTGGTACTGCCAGGGTCGTCGTTCATCACTCGTTGAAAATCAGCCCGGACGCGGGCGGAAGCTTGATTCTAGCGGAAAAATCCATCCTGGCCCGGCAGGGGCGCACGGTATGCGCGATCGCCCGGGGGCCGCGCAGGGCGGGCACGGCCCGTCATCGTCGTACGGCGAAATGGCGGCGGGCCGGGTCCGCCCTGCAGCATTCAGGTGTACGGGTCGGCGATGCCGAGGCCGGCCAGGATGCGTGTCTCCAGCGCTTCCATGGCCTCGGCCTCGGTCTCCACGATGTGGTCGTAGCCGAGCAGGTGCAGCACGCCGTGTACCGTGAGATGGGCCCAGTGGTCGCGCGGCAATTTGCCCTGTTCGGCGGCCTCGCGCTGCACCACCGGCGCGCAGATCGCCAGATCCCCGATCAGCGGCAGCACCACGCCGGGCGGCAGCTCGGCGGGGAACGACAGCACATTGGTGGCGTAGTCCTTGCCGCGGTAGTCGCGGTTAAGCGTACGGCCCTCTGCGGCATCGACGATGCGGATGGAAAGCTCGGCCGGCTTGCGCCGTTTGGCTCCGCGCAAGGCCGCCTCGACCCAGCGGCGGAAGCTGGCCGGTGCGGGCAGGCCGGCACGCGGCACGGCGTAGCCGAGGTGGACAAGGGTGGGAATAGGGAATAGGGAATGGGGAATGGCAAGAGCGGGGCGAGGCATGTCTGGGCGTCCGAAGCGGAGATTGAGAGTCAGTGCTTTTCCCTATTCTCTATTCCCGATTCCCCATTCCCTGCTTCCTCGAACGCCTCGTAGGCGCGCACGATCTTGGCCACCAGCGGATGGCGCACCACATCGCGCGAGGTGAAGAAGGTGAAGCTGATGCCGGCCACGCCGCGCAGCACTTCGATCGCCTGTCGCAATCCGGAGCGCGTGTTGCGCGGCAGGTCGACCTGGGTGACGTCGCCGGTGATCACCGCCACCGTGCCGAAGCCGATCCGGGTGAGGAACATCTTCATCTGCTCGACCGTGGTGTTCTGCGCCTCGTCGAGGATCACGTAGGAATCGTTCAAGGTGCGCCCGCGCATGTACGCCAGCGGCGCGATCTCGATCACGTTGCGCTCGATCAGCTTGGCCACCTTCTCGAAGCCGAGCATCTCGTACAGCGCGTCGTACAGCGGGCGCAGGTAGGGGTCGACCTTCTGGCTGAGGTCGCCGGGCAGGAAGCCCAGCTTCTCGCCGGCCTCCACCGCCGGGCGCACCAGGATCAGCCGCTGCACCCGGTTCGCTTCCAGCGCCTCGACCGCGCTGGCCACGGCGAGATAGGTCTTGCCGGTGCCGGCCGGGCCCACGCCGAAGTTGATGTCGTGGCTGGCGATGGCGTGCAGGTAGCGCGCCTGGTTCGGGCCGCGGCCCTTGATCACGCCGCGCTTGACCTTGATGACCACTTCCTGGGCGCCTTCGGCGGCCGACTCGGTGATCGCGTCGATGCCCGATTCGGCCAGATGCAGGTTGATCTTCGCGCCGGTCAGCGCCTCGCCGGCGGTGCTGGCGTACAGCGCGCGCAGCACATTTTCGGCGGCGCGCGCCGGCGGGTTCTCGCCGATCACCTGGAAGATGCTGCCGCGGTGGTTGATCTCCACGCCGAGGCGCAGCTCGATCTGGCGCAGGTGTTCGTCGAACGGCCCGCACAGGTTGGCGAGGCGGGCGTTGTCGTCGGGATCGAGGGTGAAGTCGCGCTGGTTGAGTTCGCTCATAGGGGCGCGAGCGTAGCGCGCAGGCGCCGGAAGGACCATGCCGGTGGCGGCCGGCGCTGATGGGTTTGCAAATAATTAAACGATGAATTAATTTAGACTCATGACTATTTCAGGCAAACGCGCAAAACCGCCGCGCCGCGCCGGACGCCCCAGCGGCGACGACCAGGATCTGCGCCGGCATCTGCTGGATGCGGCGTTGGGGCAGTTCGCGCGCACAGGCATCGCCGCCACCTCGTTGCGGGCAATCGCCACCGAGGCGGGCGTCACCCCGGCGATGCTGCATTACTACTTCGGCGACAAGGCGCGGCTGCTGCATGCCGTGATCGACGAGCGCCTGCTGCCGGCGCTGGCGCCGCTGCGCGCGCAGTTGGAGCACGCCGGCGGTGACCCGGTCGCGTTGACCGAAGCATTCGTGCGCGGGATCAGCGACGTCGTGGCAAGCCATCCCTGGCTGCCGCCGCTGTGGGTGCGCGAAGTGCTGTGCGAGGGCGGTGCGCTGCGTGAGGTACTGTTCGACCGCGCCGTGCCGGGCGTGCCGCAGCTGCTGGCGCAACGCTTCGCCGCGGCGCAGGCAAATGGACGGCTGAACCCGGCGCTGGACCCACGCCTGCTGGTCGTCTCGCTGGTCGGCCTGACCCTGTTCCCTGCTGCCGGTGCGCCGATCTGGCGACGCGCATTCGATGCCGAGTCACTCGGCCCCGAGACCATGCTCCAACACACGCTGGCCTTGCTGGGGCAGGGCGTCGGCACGACGAAACGTGGAGAACCCGCATGAAGTTCACGACCGTGATCTGCCAGTCGCTGGCGGCGCTGGTGCTCGTCGTTCCCGCTGGTTGCAGCAAGCGGGTGCCGCAGGCGCTGGGTACGCTCGAGTTCGACCGCATCACGCTGCCGGCGCCGGCCGCGGAGCGCATCGTGGCGATCGACGTGCGCGAGGGCGAGCAGGTCAGGGCGGGCCAGCCGCTGCTGCAACTGGACCCCGCGCATACCCGCGCCCAGCTCGCAGCGGCCCAGGCCCAGCTGGAGCAGCAACGCGAACTCCTGGCCGAACTCCAGGCCGGGCCGCGCCGCGAGGACATCGCCAAGGCTCGCGCGAATCTGGCCGCGGTGCAGGCGCAGGCACGCGAGGCGCGGGCTTATTACGCGCGGCTGGCGTCCCTGAAAGGCAATGGTTACGTGGCCGCGGCCGATCTCGACCGCGCCCGCGCCGCGGCAGGCAACGCCGAGGGTCAGACATCGGCCGCACGCGCAGCGCTCGACGAGTTGTTGCACGGCACGCGTCCGGAGCAGCTCGCCCAGGCGCAAGCCGCGGTCGCGGCGGCGGAGGCGCAAGTCAGCGCGCAGCAGGTGCTGCTGGGCAAGCTGGCCGTCGTGGCGCCGCGTGCCGGGCGCGTCGACAGCCTGCCGTACCGGCTGGGCGATCAGGCACCGGTCGGCGCGCCGCTGGCGATCCTGCTGGCCGGCGACGCGCCGTACGCGCGCATCTACGTGCCGGTGCAGCAGCGCGCAGGCATGCACGTCGGCGACGCCATCGACGTGTTCGTGGCCGACCGCGAAAAACCTTATGCCGGCAAGCTGCGCATGATCCGCAGCGAACCGGACTTCACCCCGTACTACGCACTGATCGGCGACGACGCGGCGCGGCTCAGCTATCTCGCCGAAGTCGCGCTGGGTGCGGACGCGGCGGAACTGCCCGCCGGCCTGCCGGTGCGCGTCGAGTTCCGCGGACCGGCGAAATGAATGCCGGCGCCGAAGGCGTGGCGATCCGCGCCCGCGGTTTGACCCGGCGCTTCGGCAAGCTGGTGGCGGTCGATCACGTCGACCTCGACGTGCCGGCGCGGCGCGTCTACGGCTTCCTCGGGCCGAACGGCTCGGGCAAGTCCACCACCATCCGCATGCTGTGCGGCTTGCTCACGCCAAGCGAGGGCGAGATCGAGGTGCTCGGCCTGAAGATTCCGGCGCAGGCCGACGAATTGCGTTCGCACATCGGCTACATGACACAGAAGTTCTCGCTGTTCGAGGACCTCGGCGTGCGCGAGAACCTGGAGTTCCTCGCCGCCATCCAGGGCGTGCCGAAGACGAAGACGAAACGCCGCGTCGACGAGCTGATCGAGCAATACCACTTCGGCGATCGCCAGCGGCAACTGGCCGGCACCCTGAGTGGCGGCCAGAAGCAGCGCCTGGCGCTGGCCTGTGCGGTGCTGCACGAGCCGCAATTGCTGTTCCTCGACGAGCCGACCAGCGCGGTCGACCCGGAATCGCGCCGCGATTTCTGGGAAAAGCTCTTCGAGCTGGCCGATGCCGGCACCACGCTGCTGGTCTCCACCCACCTGATGGACGAGGCCGAGCGCTGCCACCGGTTGGCCATCCTCGACCGCGGCGCACTGGTCGCCGACGGCACGCCGCGCGAGCTGGCCGCGCAACTGGAAGGGCGCACCTTCACCGTCGAAACGGACGACCCGCGGGCCGCCCAGCGCGCGCTCGCCGGCGTGGCGGGCGTGCTCGGCGTGGCCCAGGTCGGCAACATCCTGCGCGTGCTGACCCACGCCGACGGCGCCACGCCGGACATGGACAAGGCGCTGGCGACGACGGGGCACCAGGCCGCGCTGACGGCGACGCCGCCGAATCTCGAAGACGTGTTCGTCGCCGCCACGCGCCGCGACGCGGAGCGCGCCGCATGAACGGACGGCGGCTGTGGGCGATCGTGGTCAAGGAGCTGCGCCAGCTGCGCCGCGACCGCATCACGCTGGCGATGGTGGTGGGCATCCCGGTGATCCAACTGGTGCTGTTCGGCTACGCGATCAACACCAACCTGCGCGGACTCGACGCGGGCATCGTCGACCAGGCGAACACCGCCGGTTCGCGCGCATTGGTGATGGACATGCTCGCCACCGGCGTGGTGGCGCCGGTGGCGCGGGCGGACACGCCGCAGGAGCTGATGGCGATGATCCGCCGCGGGCAGGTCGGCATCGGCATCGTGGTGCCGCCGGATTTCGAGCGCCGCCGCATCGACGGCCGGGCGGTGGCGCAGATCCTGGTCGACGGCAGCGATACGGCGGTGCAGGCCGCCGCCGCGCAACTGATGCAGGTGCCGATCGACAGCGCCGCACCCGACATGCGTGCGCCGGCCACCAGCACGCCGGTCGGCGGGCGGATCAGCATGGTCGCCTTCTACAACCCGCAGCGGCGCTCGGCGGTCAACATCGTGCCCGGGCTCATCGGCGTGATCCTGACCATGACGATGGTGCTGTTCACCGCCATCGCGATCGTGCGCGAACGCGAGCGCGGCAACATGGAGCTGCTGATCGCCACGCCGCTGACCAGCTCGGAGCTCATGATCGGCAAGGTGCTGCCGTACGTGGCGATCGGCCTGGTGCAGACCAGCGTGATCCTGGCGCTCGGCACGTGGCTGTTCGCGGTGCCGATCCTGGGCAGCGTGCTCGACGTGTACCTGGCGTCGGGCCTGCTGATCCTCGCCAACCTTGCATTGGGCCTGCTGATCTCGACGCGTGCGCAGTCGCAGTTCCAGGCGATGCAGATGACGTTCTTCGTGTTCCTGCCGTCGATCCTGCTGTCGGGCTTCATGTTCCCGTTCGCCGGCATGCCGAAGCTGGTGCAGTGGCTCGCGGAAGTCTTGCCGCTGACCCATTTCCTGCGCCTGATCCGTGGCGTGATGCTGCGCGGCGCGGGCTTGTGGGAGATGTGGCTCGACGTGCTGGCGCTGGCGGTGTTCACGCTGGCGATGATGGCGCTGGCGATATTGCGCTTCCGCAAGCGACTGGACTGACCCGCCGCTCCGCGTGCCGCCTCGCGCTCACAGCATGCGGTGCATCACGTACAGATCGGTGGGGCCGAGCTGGGCGTGGCGGAACGCACCGGGCACCTGGCCGACGATGCGGAAGCCGTGGCGCTGCCACAGCCGCACGGCGGTGGTATTGCTGGCGACGACGGCATTGAACTGCATGGCGCGGAAGCCGGCTCGGCGCGCCTGTTCCAGCGAGTGCTCGCACAAGGCCGACGCCACGCCCTGGCGGCGCGCTTGCGGCGCCACCATGTAGCTGCCGTTGGCCACGTGGTCACCCGGCCCCATCTGGTTGGGCGCCAGCCGGTAACAGCCCAGCGCCTGGCCGTCGCGTTCGGCCACGAAGCAGCGTGCGTGCGGCGTGGTCCACATGGAACGGGCCTGTTCGAGGCTGATGTCGCGCGGGTAGGTATAGGTCTCGCCGCCAGCGGCGATCGCCTGGAAGAACGGCCACACGCGAGCGAACTCGTCCGCGCCGATTTCCCGGATCACCAGCTCGCTCACGACGCCAGTGCGGCCGCGTCGTCGGACGTTTTCACCCGCCCGCGCAGCGAATTGCTCATCGCGTCGGTGATCACCACGTCGACGAACTGGCCGATCATGCGGGCGTCGCCGGCGAAGTTCACGTAGCGCATGTTCTCGGTGCGACCGCTGAGTTCGTCCGGATTGCGGGTACTGGGCTTTTCCACCAGCACGCGCTGCACGGAGCCGACCATCGCCTCGTTGATCTTCCTGGCGTTCGCGTTGATCGCGGCCTGCAGGCGCGCGAGGCGCTCGTGCTTGACCGTCATCGGCGTGTCATCGGCGAGGTTCGCCGCCGGCGTGCCGGGGCGCGCGGAGAAGATGAAGGTGAAGCTCTGGTCGAAGCCGACGTCGTCGACCAGCTTCATGGTCTTCTCGAAATCCTCGTCGCTCTCGCCGGGGAAGCCGACGATGATGTCGGTGGACACGCAGATGTCCGGTCGCACCGCGCGCAGCTTGCGGATCTTCTGCTTGAACTCCAGCGCGGTGTAGCCGCGCTTCATCGCCGAAAGGATGCGGTCGGAACCGGCCTGCACCGGCAGGTGCAGGTAGTTGGCCAGCTGCGGTACGTTGGCGTAGGCCTCGATCAGCGAGTCGGAGAACTCCAGCGGATGCGAGGTGGTGAAGCGGATGCGACCGATGCCGTCGATCTGCGCGATCGCATGGATCAGCACGGCGAGGTCGGCGACGCCGCCGTCGAAGGTGGGGCCGCGGTACGCATTGACGTTCTGGCCGAGCAGGTTCACCTCGCGCACGCCCTGGGCGGCGAGCTTGGCCACTTCCACCAGCACGTCGTCGAACGGACGGCTGATCTCGGTGCCGCGGGTGTACGGCACCACGCAGTAGCTGCAGTATTTCGAGCAGCCTTCCATGATCGAGACGAAGGCGGTCGGGCCTTCGGCGCGCGGCTCGGGCAGGCAGTCGAACTTCTCGATCTCGGGGAAGCTGATGTCCACCTGCGGCTTGCCGGTGGCGCGTTGCGCCTCGATCAGCTGGGGCAGGCGGTGCAGGGTCTGCGGGCCGAACACGAGATCCACGTACGGCGCGCGCTTGACGATCGCCGCGCCTTCCTGACTTGCCACGCAGCCGCCGACGCCAATCACCACCTGACGGCCGTCCTGCTTGTGCTGCTTCCAGCGACCAAGCTGGCTGAAGACCTTTTCCTGCGCCTTTTCGCGGATCGAGCAGGTGTTGATCAGGATCACGTCCGCCTGGGACTCGTCCTGGGTCAGCTCCAGCCCGTGCGAGGCCTTCAGCACGTCGGCCATCTTGGCCGAGTCGTACTCGTTCATCTGGCAGCCGTGGGTCTTGATGAAAAGCTTGCCGCTCATCGCGTGGGTACCGTGATTCCAGGGCGGATGCGCGATCCGCGGAACCGCGCAGTGTACTGCGCGGCCCGTGTGCCTGCCAGATCAAGCACTTGCGGCCGCCACGGAGTTTGCGGCGCCGCCCTGGCCACGGTCGTGGAATGAGACTTGCGCACTTGGCGCTGGCCGCGCGTGGCGGCACACTGCGCCCATGTCCGGTGCCGCCAGTCACGGGGGACGCGTCGATCGGCCTGTTCGCGGTTTCCCCTTGCGTTCGATCCTTGTCGGGGTCGCGCTGCTGGCTGCCTGCCTGTTGGCCACGGGGGCCCGCGCCGGCACCTTGTACCAGTGCACCGGCAGCAGCGGCGAAACCGTGTACAGCAGCGAGCGGGCGGGGTATCACGGCTGCCGCGCAATCAGCAGCTACGCCGAGCCGAAGGCGACGCGCCGGGCCGCGCCGGTCGCGCGCGCATCGTTGACCGCGGTCAGCGGCCAGGTGGTCACCACGGCGCAGAGCCTTGCGGCCGATGGCGCCCGGCCGGTGTCGCTGGCGCGCGTGCAAGGCGGCGCGCTGAGCACCGCACAGACACGCGAGACGGCGCGGGTAGAGCGCGAGTCGCTGGCCGCGGTGAGCAGTTCGGCGGTCAGCACGGCGAAGTTGCCGCTGGCGGCCAGGGCGGCCGGCACGCCGGGCCAGTGGCAGTATCGCGAAGCCCATGCCGACGCCGCGCCGGTCGCGCCCAAGGTGGCCGACGCCGGCGACCGCGTGCTGCGCGGGGCGGTCTATCGCATCGTGCGCGCCGACGGCAGCGTGGAATACACCAACCTGCGTCCCGCCGGCGGCAAGGGCCGCGCGGTGACCATGCTGTTCAGCTACATCTCCACCTGCGTGGCCTGCAACCTGCATTCGACGATCCGCTGGGATCGCGTGGCGCTGAACCTCGACGCGTATGCCGACACGATCCGCGCGGCCAGCATCGAGTACGGCGTCGACGAGGCGTTTCTGCGCGCGATCATCCATGCCGAGAGTGCGTTCAACCCGCGTGCGCTGTCGCTCAAGGGCGCCCAGGGGCTGATGCAGCTGATGCCCGGCACGGCCAGCGACATGGGCGTGCTCGATGCCTTCAATTCCGCCCAGAACATCCGCGGCGGCGCCCGCTACCTGAGCCTGTTGCTGCGCGATTTCGACGGCAGCGAGCGGCTGGCTGCAGCGGCCTACAACGCCGGGCCGGGGGCGGTGCAGCGCTACAAGGGCGTGCCGCCGTATGCGGAGACCCAGGTCTACGTGGAGCGGGTGGAAACCCTGCGCAAGCGTTACGGCGCGGCGATCCATCCGCCGCTGGCTTCGCGCGGGCCGGGCTGAGGCCCGCCCGCCGCGGCGACCCGCTCAGGGCTGGCTGGAGAGACTGCCGTCCATCGGCGGGCGCTGTGCCAGCGTGACCGTGACCTGGAACGGCGTGCCGTCACGCAGGCCGGAGATCTGCACCTGGCTGCCGGGCTTGAGCGTGGCCTCGCGGCGGCGCAGGTCGGCCGGGCCCATGATGTCGTCGTTGCCGATGCGCAGCAGGATGTCGCGCGGCTTGATCCCCGCCTGCGCGGCCGGACCGCCGGAGTACACCGCGATGACCTGTGCGCCGCGCGCGGCAGCGGGCAGGCCGCTGTCCGCCGCCACCGGCACGAAGGCGTAGTCGGCACCGAGCCAGCCGCGCACCACGTGGCCGGTGGTGATCAATTGATCGAGCACCTTGGTGGCGGTGGCCACCGGGATCGCGAAACCGATGCCCTCCGCGTTGGCGGCCTGACCCTTGCCGATCAGCAGGGTATTGATGCCGACCAGCTGCCCCTGCGTGTTGACCAGCGCGCCGCCGGAGTTGCCCAGGTTGATGGCCGCATCGGTCTGGATGAAGTCCTCGGCGCTGGAACTGTTCAACTGCCGCCCGATCGCGCTGACGATGCCCATCGTCACGGTCTGGTTGAGGCCGAACGGGTTGCCGATCGCCAGCACCACGTCGCCGGGGCGCAACTGGCTGGGGTCGGCCATGTGGATCACCGGCAGGTTGCTGGCGTCGATCTTGAGCACAGCCAGGTCGGTCTCGCGGTCGGAACCGACCAGCCGCGCCTTGGCGATGCGGCCGTCGTAAAGCAGCACCTGGATATCGGCAGCGTTGGCGATCACGTGGTTGTTGGTCAGCACGTAGTCGTTGCCGCGGGCGCTGACGATCACGCCCGAGCCCAGCGTCTGCTCGCGATGCTGGTAGGTCGTCGGCTGGCCGCCGAACAGCTGCTGCAGCACCGGGTTGTCGTACATGCGCAGCGCTTGCTCGGTGACGATCTTGTTGGCATAGATGTTCACCACCGACGGTGCCGCGGCGGCCACGGCGTCGGCGTACGATACCGGCGCCGCGCCCGCTTGCTCGTGCCGGGTCGGCGCGACCGCCGCCGGAGCGAGCCCCAGGCGCGCGCGCAGGCGCTCGCCGCTGCCGGGCCAGAACAGGCCGATCACGAAGGCCAGCGCCAGTCCAAGGATGACGAAGCGGGCAATGAACAGAAGGGTGCCGGCGGCATGTTTCATGTCGGGGAGAACGTTCCGGCGAGTCGTGGCGGGGGAGGCACCGGGCAGAGTCCGGCAGGCATCCGGTTTATTGTACGGCGCGGCCCCTGACGCTACACTAACGCGATTTTTGCGGGGCCTGAAACCCCGTCCTGGCATGACCTTGCAAGTACCGGAGAGCCTGATGGCGAACGAAGTCGTCGACCACGGCCGCCGCCGATTCCTGACCGCAACCACCGCAGTGGTGGGTGGCATCGGGGTCGTCTCGGCGGCAGTGCCCTTCATCAAGTCGTGGGAGCCCAGCGCGCGGGCCAAGGCCGCCGGCGCTCCGGTTACCCAGTCGCTCAAGAAGATCGAGAAGGGCCAGCAGCTGATCGTGGCCTGGCGCAGCCTGCCGGTCTTCATCGTCAACCGCACGCCGGCCCAGCTGGCGCAGTTGCCGAAGGAAGACCCGCTGCTGGTCGATCCCAAGTCCGAGGTCGAGCAGCAGCCCAAGTACGCGCAGAACGAGACGCGCTCGATCAAGCCCGAGTGGCTGGTGATGGTCGGCATCTGCACCCACCTGGGCTGCGTGCCGGACTTCTACGGCGAGATCAAGCCCGAGCCGTTCGACCCGAACTGGAAAGGCGGCTACTACTGCCCCTGCCACCACTCGCGCTACGACATCGCGGGCCGGGTCTACAAGAACGTGCCGGCGCCGAAGAACATGCAGGTTCCGCCGTACCACTTCGTGGACGACACCACCGTGCAGATTGGCGTTGATCCGAAGGAGGCTGGCTGATGGCCAACGTATTCAGCAACATCGGCGACTGGGTCAACGAGCGCGCCCCCGGCATGATGCCGATGTACCGCGCCCACATGACCGAGTACTACGCGCCGAAGAACTTCAACCTCTGGTACTACTTCGGTTCGCTGGCTCTGCTGGTGCTGGTCAACCAGATCGTCACCGGCATCTTCCTCACCATGAACTACACCCCGAGCGCGGCGGGAGCCTTCGACTCGGTGCAGTACATCATGCGTGACGTGGAGTGGGGCTGGCTGATCCGCTACATGCACTCCACCGGCGCCTCGCTGTTCTTCGTGGTGGTGTTCCTGCACATGTTCCGCGGCCTGATGTACGGCTCGTACAAGAAGCCGCGCGAGCTGGTCTGGCTGCTCGGCATGCTGATCTTCCTGGTGCTGATGGCCGAGGCCTTCATGGGCTACGTGCTGCCGTGGGGCAACATGTCGTTCTGGGGCGCCAAGGTGATCATCTCGCTGTTCGGCACGCTGCCCTACATCGGTTCGGGGCTGGAGCAGTGGATCATGGGCGACTTCCTGCCCGGCGATGCCACGCTCAACCGCTTCTTCGCGCTGCACGTGATCGCGCTGCCGCTGGTGCTGCTGCTGCTGGTGGTGCTGCACATCGCCGCGCTGCACGAGGTTGGCTCGAACAACCCGGACGGCGTGGAGATCAAGAAGGGTCCCAAGGGCAACCGCTGGGATGCGCTCAAGCCCGCCGACGGCATCCCGTTCCATCCGTATTACACGGTGAAGGATCTGGTGGGTGTGGGCTTCTTCCTGCTGATCGCCGCGTTCATCATCTTCTTCGCGCCGACGTTCGGCGGCTGGTTCCTGGAGCATGACAACGCGATCCCAGCCAACAACCTGCTGACTCCGCCGGAGATCAAGCCGGTGTGGTACTTCACTCCGTTCTACGCGATCGTGCGCATGATTCCGTCCTTCCTCGGCTCGGCCGTGTGGGGCGTGCTGGCGATGTTCAGCGCGATCGCGGTGCTGTTCGCGATGCCCTGGCTCGATCGCGGCAAGGTCAAGTCGATCCGTTACCGCGGCACCGGCTACAAGGTGGCGCTGACGGTCTTCGTGCTGTCGTTCTTCGGGCTCGGTGCGGTCGGTGCAGGCGTCACGGCGGAGGTCATCCCGGCGTGGTTCGGCAATGTCGACCTCACGTTCTGGGAGAACCTGTTCGGACGGCTGATGACGCTGCTGTATTTCGGTTTCTTCGTTTTCCTCTGGGCCTATACCTATTTCGGCTGGGAGACGACCAAGCCGGTTCCGGATCGGGTGACCACGCATGACTAAGCTGCCAACGACGATGAAGCATTTTCTTTCCGGTATCGCGCTGGCACTCGGCCTGTTCGTCGGCACGCTGCCGGCGCACGCGGCCGAGAGCGCCAAGGTCGAGTTGATGAAGTCCGGCGCCGACGTGCGCGACCAGGCTTCGCTGCAACGCGGCGCGCGGCTGTTCTTCAACTATTGCGTCGGCTGCCACTCGCTGAAGTACGTGCGCTATTCGCGCATGGCCGAGGACCTGGGCCTGACCGAAGACGAGGTGATGAAGAACCTCAACTTCACCGGCGCCAAGTTCCAGGAGCCGGTGGTCTCGCACATGCCGGCAGCGCTGGCCGGCACGTGGTTCGGCAAGGCTCCGCCGGATCTCTCGCTGGAAGTGGATGCCAAGGGCGCCGACTGGGTCTACACCTACCTCAACACCTTCTACCTCGACCCGAAGAGCCCGATCGGCTGGAACAACACCACCTTGCCCAATGCCGCCATGCCGTTCCCGCTGTGGGAGCTGCAGGGCATGCAGACCGCGCAGATGAAGCCGGCGAAGGATGGCGAAGCCGCGGGCGTGGAGAAGCTGGTGCTGTCGCACCCGGGCAAGATGACCCCGGCGCAGTTCCAGCAGGCCACCCGTGACCTGACCAGCTTCCTGCAATACGTCTCCGAGCCGGCGGCGCTGCAACGCCACCATTACGGTATCTGGGTGCTGCTGTTCCTGGCCCTGTTCACCTTCCTGGCGGCGCTGCTCAAGAAGGAATACTGGAAAGACGTCCACTGAGCCGCAAGGCACTGCGGACGCGGCGGCCACGGGCCGCCGCGTCTGTCTCACCGATGGGGAAATCGCGCATGGTTCAAAACCCCCGCTTGCGTAACGCATTGACGCTGTACACCACGGCCGATGACATCCAGTGCCATCGTGCCCGACTGGTGCTGGCCGCCAAGGGGGTCAGCTACGAACGGGTGCTGGTGGACCACGCCCGGCCACCGCAGGACCTGCTCGATCTCAACCCGTACGGCAGCACGCCGACCCTGATCGACCGCGACCTGACGTTGTTCGATACCGCGGTGGTGTGCGAATACATCGACGAGCGCTACCCGCACCCGCCGCTGATGCCGATCGACCCGCAATCGCGCGCGCGCCTGCGCGTGGCGGCCGTGCGGATCGAGAAGGACTGGTTGCCCGAGGTGGACAAGATCCGCGCAGGCGGCCGTCCGGCGGATGCGGCACGCAAGCGGTTGCGCGAACACCTGCTCTCCACGGTGCCGCTGTTCAAGGCCTCGCGGTTCTTCCTCAACCCCGAGATGAGCCTGGCCGATTGCCTGGTGGCGCCGGTGATCTGGCGGCTGCCCTGGCTCGGCGTGGATCTGGGCCGCGAGGGCAAGTCGATCGTCGATTACGGCGAGCGCCTGTTCCACAGCCAGGGTTTTGCACGCAGCATGACCGACGAGGAAAAGGCCATGCGGCCGGTCCATGAGCAAGCATGACGCCATCGCCATGAGCTCGAATCGCCCGTACCTGCTGCGGGCGATCTACGACTGGATTTCCGACAACAACCTGACCCCTTACGTGCTGGTCGATGCCGGCGTGGCCGGCGTGCGGGTGCCGCCACAGGTGATCCAGAACGGCCAGGTAGTGCTCAACCTGGCTACCCGCGCGGTGGCCAACCTCGACCTCGGCAACGAATGGATCAGCTTCCAGGCGCGTTTCTCCGGGGTCAGCCAGGCGATCCAGATTCCGGTGCAGGCCGTGCTGGCTCTGTATGCGCAGGAGAACGGCCAGGGCATGATGTTTCCGGCCGAAGGCGAGGGCGGCGACACTCCGCCGAACGAGCCGCCGCCGGACGGCCCCGCCCCTGCAGCCGATGAGGGGGGCGACAAGCCCAAGCGCGCGACGCCGCACCTGCGCGTGGTGAAGTAACCCGTTGCCGCCCCGTCGGGCGGCTGCCGTTTCAGGGCTGTCGATCGGCCCGTCGCGGACGCAATGCCACGACCTTCCCCGACGAGGCTGCAAATCCGTCTTCGGGCGTGCTTGCGACTGCCAGCGGCTCGACCACCGGCAGGCTCAGGCCGGTCAGCGCGTCGCCGATCATCCACAGCCGGCCCGGCTCGCGATCGTGCCCGTCGATGCTGACTTCGAAGCCGTAACCCCGCTCGACCCGGCGCAGGCCGTTGACCCGGCGCAGGCGCAGTGCACGCATGCCCACCGTCTCGTCCAGCAATTGCAGGCCGTGCAAATGGCACTGTTGTCGCGCGATCCGCACCGCGCGTTCGCGCGCCACGCTGAGCTTCAGCCACAGCCCCACGGCGGCGCCGAGCACCAGCAGCAGGACGAGGGCGGAGAAATCGGACATGCACCCAGTGTGTGGGCGCGCCGGCGCCCGCGCAAGCCAGGGTCAGAGCAATTGCAGGCGCAGCGAGAGGTCGATCGCGTGCACGTGTTTGGTCAGTGCGCCGACCGAGATGAAATCCACGCCGGTGCGGGCAAAGTCGCCGATGGTCTGCAGGTCGACGTTGCCGGAAATCTCCAGCGGCACGCGGCCGGCCGTGCGCGCCACGGCCTCGCGCATCTGCTCCAGCTCGAAGTTGTCGAGCATGATGCGGTCCACGCCGGCTTGCAGGGCCTGTTCGAGCTCGTCGAGGTTCTCCACTTCCACCTCCAGCGGCAGGTCGGGGTGCAGCCGGCGCGCAGCCGACACCGCCGCGGCGATGCCGCCGGCGGCGATGATGTGGTTCTCCTTGACCAGGATCGCGTCGTACAGGCCCATGCGCTGGTTGTGGCCGCCGCCGCAGCGCACGGCATATTTCTGCGCGACGCGCAGGCCGGGCACGGTCTTGCGGGTGTCGAGCACGCGCACGGCGGTGCCGGCTACCGCGGCGACATGGCGAGCGGTGGTAGTGGCGGTGGCCGAGAGCAGTTGCAGGAAGTTGAGCGCCGTACGCTCGGCGGTAACCAGCGAGCGGGCGTGTCCGGACAGGCTGCAGAGCAGCGTGCCGGGGGCGACCTGGTCGCCGTCGCTTACCCGCCAGTCGATCTGCACCGAAGGGTCCAGCCGCCGGAAGCAGGCGTCGAACCAGGCGCTGCCGGCAATCACGGCGGCGTCACGGCAGGTGAGCCGGGCCTGCGCCCGCGCATCGGCCGGGAGCAGGGCGGCGGTGGCATCGCCCTGGCCGAGATCCTCGGTCAGGGCGCGTTCGACATCAGCGGCGATCTGGGCGGCAGCGGGAGGCGCGAAACGGAGCGTGGCGGTCATTCGGTGTCCGTGGGAGCGGTGCCGCTGGCGGGCGTGTCGTCGCCGGCCTGGCTGAGCTTGCCGACGATCGCGGTCATCGCGCGATCGAACAGTGCGTTGGCTGCCAGCACGCGCGCCTTGCCGTCCGCAAACAGGCCAGCCAGCTCGCGCGGGGCGTAATCGGCGACCTTCAGGCCGCGACGGTTGACGAACAGGTAGCGGCCGCTCATCGGGCTGATCCACGACAGCTTGGCGCGTGCCGGTGCCTCGTCGTCGAGCGTGAACTCCAGCCAGTTGCCCGGTTGCAGCGCCTGCACCTGGTACCACTCCGGGCTGTCCGGCGGCACCTCGGCCAGCTCTTCCTCTTCTTCCAGGATGTCCGCGGGTGCCGTCTGGCGGTCGATGACCGGCTGGATGCTGTCCGGGATCGCCAGCATCGCGACGTCCTCCTCGGCTGCGGCGGCGACGTCCGGCGTTTCCGACGCGGTCGTTTCGCCCAGCTGCTGGCGATAGTAGGCGTGCAGCTGGCCCAGCAGGCGTTCGACGTCCTGTTCCTGGAAAGCGACGTTGGCCAGGCCCTGGCGCAGCGCTCGTTCGATACCCGGCAGCATCTGCCGCAGGGCCTGTCGGCTGGTGGTGTCGTTGGCCGGCCGGGTGCTGGCGATGAACTCGTCGATGAAGCGCAAGGCGGTCTTGAACTCGGGCGAGTCCTCGCCCTGGCGCAGCAGGGTCAGTACCAGGTGGTTGGCCCAGGCGCGCGCCAGCACGCCGTGGATCAGCGGCGGCAGCTTCTGGCTGCCGATGCGCTCGAGGATCTCGCGGGCGGCGCGGCGGCGTGCCTGTTCCAGCTTCTCGCGGCCACGCGCGGATTCGGCCACGCGCTGCTCGGCCAGCTCGGAGCGCCGCTTGTTGACGTCCTGGAACTGCTGCAGGTCGGTCAACAGGCGCTCGAAGATGCCCATGTCGTCGTCGAAATCGTGCAGCAGTTGGTCGACGATCGACTTCACCTTCTCGTGCAGGCGATGGTCGCGGTCGGACTCCTCCGACCAGCTCTTGGCCTGTTCGGCCAGGCTGTCCAGCAACCGGCGTGCCGGGTGCTGGCGGTGCGAGAACATCTTGCGGTCGAGGATCGCCGCCTTGAGATAGGGAATCTGCAGCCGCGCCAGCATCACCTGCATCGCTGCGGGCAGGTTGCGGTCCTCAAGGATGAACTCGAACAGCATGCCGACCAGGTCGATCGTGTCCTCGTCCATGCTGGCCACATGGCTGGGTCGTTCGCCGCGCAGGGCACCGATCTGGGCCAGCAGCTGGGTCTTCAGCTGCAGGACTTCGCGGCTGAGCGCGCCGGCGTCGTCGGATTCGTCGTAGTTGACCGGTCCGCTGTTGCTGATCTGGCTCTGCAGCACGCTGAGTGCGCCGAGCAGTTCGTTGACCGACGGCAGCGAACCCCCGGCCGCCGCCGTGCCGCCCCCGCTGGCCATGCGGCCACCGCCGGCGTTGCCGCGGCGTGCACTGAACAGCGCGTGCAGGGTATGCAGCAGGTCGTCGGAGATCTCGGTGCCGTCGTCCATGGCAGCCGCCGCCGTGGCCGTGGCTCCCGCCGGGGTGCCGCTGCCACCCTTGGCCTGACCGCCGCGCAGCAGGCCGTGGCGCAGCTGCGGCAACACGCCGGCGCGAACCAGCTCCGTGTTGATCTCCTGGTACAGCTCTTCCAGCAGCGACAGCACGTAGCGGTCGAACAGCTTGTAGATGATCAGCTTGACGCGCATGTCTGCGCTGAGTTCCTGCAGCGCTTCGCGGAACGCCTGGGACAGCGTGGCCGGCGCCACCGGGTTGCTGGTGTCCTCGATCTTGTAGCCGCCGCAGATCACCGACAGGCGCTGGTTGACCGCGAACAGGTCACGCGCCAGGCGCGCGTCGTTCTTGCTGATCATGCTGGTGATCGCCAGCGATTCTTCCAGGTCGCTTTCGGCCACGAGGGTCAGTTCGGCGGTGCCGAGCGAGGATGGCCCCGCCGGTGCGGTGGCCTTGCCCGGGTGCGCCAGATCGCCGAGCTTGCGCGCGATGGCGTTGAGGAAGTTGCGCTCGATGCCGGGGCGACGCTTGCGCACCTCGCGCATGCCGTCGAAGTAGTGCATCTGCGCCGCGTTGTTCTCGGCCTTCTCGGCGAGGTCGAACAGGGCGTCGTCGACCTGCTCGAAGGCATTGCCCACCCACTGCTGCAGGCGCTTGTTGGCGATGCTGCGCACGGCATTGAGCAACTCGCCCACGCGCTCGCTGGACGGGTCCAGGCGCTGATTCAAGTTGACTACGCGGGTTGGCTCATTGGCCTCGTTCATCGCCCTGTTCCCCTGACCTGTAGCACGCACGGCCGGACCCTGCAGGCTTGCGCAGAGGCCGACAATAAGCCAATTCGCGCACGCCTGTCATGCCCATTCCCGCCCGCCACGACGCGCTAGCCCTGGCCGGTGGGGAAATCGGCCAGTTGCAAGGTGCCGATGCCTTCCTCCGGCAGCATCACCGGAATGCCGTCCTCGATGCGGTAAATGACCTTGCAGTCGGTGGTGATCAGCGCCTCGGCCACCCGCTCGCGCACCGGCACGCCGGCCACCGTGTCGACCTTGCCCGCGGCGATGGCCTCGTTCAGCGCCTCCAGTTGCGGGCGCGTCACCGATCGCAGCGGGGTCTTGCTGACGGGGCAGCACAGGATGTCGAGCAGGCGCTTGTCCATCATCGGGGTTCGGGTGTGTCGGGCCGGGAAAGCCCGTACAATAACGGTTTTTGGACACTCCGGCCATGACAGCAGCCACAGAAACACCACGCGTGGGCGTGGTGATGGGTTCGCATTCGGATTGGGAAACCATGCAGCACGCCGCCGACGTGCTGACCGAGCTGGGTGTGGCACACGAGGTTCGCGTGGTCTCGGCCCACCGTACGCCGGACCTGCTGTTCAGCTACGCCGAACAAGCGGCCGGGCGGGGCATCCAGGTCGTCGTTGCCGGCGCCGGTGGCGCCGCCCACCTGCCGGGCATGCTGGCAGCCAAGACCCGCCTGCCGGTGTTCGGCGTGCCGGTCCAGTCGAAGGCACTCAACGGCATGGACTCGCTGCTGTCGATCGCGCAGATGCCGGCAGGGGTTCCGGTCGGTACGCTGGCGATCGGACGTGCCGGGGCGGTCAATGCCGCCTTGCTGGCCGCCGCCGTGCTGGCCCTGCACGACCACGCGCTGGCCGATGCGCTGGATCAATGGCGCGCGCGCCAGACGCGAGCCGTGCTCGCCCAGCCGGACCCGCGGGCATGAGCGACCGCAAGCAGCCGGTGGTGGGCATCCTCGGCGGCGGGCAACTCGCCCGCATGCTGGCCGTGGCCGCCGCGCCGCTGGGCGCGAACTGCCTGGTCGTGGATGGCTCCGCCGATGCGTGCGCCGGCCAGGTGGCGCCGCTGGTGGTGGCCGGTTGGGACGATCGCGCCGCGCTGGAGGCGTTCGCCCGTCGGGTGGACGTGGTCACCTTCGATTTCGAGAACGTGCCGGCCGATACCGCGCACTGGCTGGCCGAACGGGTCGCCGTGCACCCGGCGCCCGAGGCGCTGGCGGTGGCGCAGGACCGGCTGGCCGAGAAAAACCTGTTCCGCGCCTGCGGCCTGCCCACCACCGAATTCATGGCGGTCGACACCCGCGAGCAGCTGGATCAGGCGCTGGCCGCGGTCGGCGCCCCGGCCATCCTCAAGACGCGTCGCCTGGGTTACGACGGCAAGGGCCAGTTCCGGCTGGCCACGGCGGCCGACGCGGATGCGGCCTGGGCGGCGCTGGGTGCCCAGGCGGCCACGCTGGGGCTGATCCTGGAAGCCTTCGTGCCGTTCGAGCGCGAGCTGTCGGTGATCGCCGTGCGCGGGCGCGACGGCGAGTTCCGCACCTGGCCGCTGACCGGCAACTGGCACGTCGACGGCGTGTTGTCGATGAGCCTCGCGCCGGCGCCGGACCTCGGCCCGCTGCAGCACCGCGCCAGCGAACACGCGCGCATCCTGGCCGAACGCCTGGGCTACGTCGGCGTGTTCGCGCTGGAACTGTTCGTGCGCGACGGCGAATTGCTCGGCAACGAAATGGCCCCGCGCGTGCACAACTCCGGCCATTGGACGATCGAGGGCGCGCACGCCAGCCAGTTCGAGAACCACGTGCGCGCCGTGCTCGGCCTGCCGCTGGGAGACACCAACGTGCGCGGCATGGCGGCCATGTTCAACTGGATCGGCGAGCTGCCCGATGCCGCGCCGGTGCTGCGCGGCGTGGATGCCCACTGGCATGACTACGGCAAGCAGGCGCGGCAGGGGCGCAAGGTCGGTCACGCCACCGTGTGCGCGCCCGATGCCCCCACGCTGGCGTCACGCTTGCGCGACATCGCGCAGGCGCTGGGGCGCGAGGCGCAGGTGGCACCCGTGTTGCGTGCGCTGGCGGGCCGGTAGGATCGCACCCCCGTCTGTGCGCGAGCCTTTCGTCACGTGACCCGGAACCATCGCGCACAGGGTGCGCTCGTGCAAAAGCGGGCATGAAAAAGGCGGCGCCATTGGCGCCGCCTTTTTTCGGTGAGCCGCGGGATCAGGTCAGGTTCTTCGCCGCGAAATCCCAGTTGACCAGGTTCCAGAACGCCTCCAGATACTTCGGGCGCGCGTTGCGGTAGTCGATGTAGTAGGCGTGCTCCCACACGTCGGCGGTGAGCAGCGGCTTGTCGCTGCCGGTGATCGGCGTACCGGCGTTGGACGTGTTCACGATGCCGAGCGAGCCATCCGGGCGCTGCACCAGCCAGGTCCAGCCGGAGCCGAAGTTGCCGGCGGCGGATTTGCTGAACTCATCCTTGAACTTGGCCACCGAGCCGAACGCCTTGTTGATCGCGTCGGCGAGCTTGCCAGTGGGTTCGCCGCCACCGTTCGGGCTCATCGAGTTCCAGTAGAAGGTGTGGTTCCAGGTCTGCGCGGCGTTGTTGAAGATGCCGCCGGAGGACTTGCGGATGATGTCCTCGAGTTTCGCGTCGGCGAACTCGGTGCCTTCGATCTGCTTGTTGAGGTTGGTCACATAGGCCTGGTGGTGCTTGCCGTAGTGGTACTCGAGCGTCTCGGCGGAGACGTGCGGCTCCAATGCATTCTTTTCGTACGGAAGCGGGGGAAGTTCGATGGCCATGAGCGACTCCTTGGGATGTTGCTGAGGGAGAAAATGTCGGCGCAACAGGTGGCGGCCGACGGGCGGCTGATACAATAGCGGCTTGCCTGCATTGTAAAGATGAAACACCACCATGGACATCAACGAGCCAATCAAGGCGATGCTGGCCGAGCATCCCATCGTGCTTTTCATGAAAGGCACGCCGCAATATCCCATGTGCGGTTTTTCAAGTCGCGCGGCGCAGGCGCTGACTCGGGCAGGAGCGACATTCCACGCAGTCAACGTGCTGGCCGATCCGCAGGTGCGCGCCGCGCTGCCGCACTTCGCGAACTGGCCGACGTTCCCGCAACTGTTCATCAACGGCGAGTTGATCGGCGGCTGCGACATCATCGAGGAGCTGATGTCCTCCGGCGAACTCGCGCGCATGGCCAGCGACGTGGCGGGGGCCGCCTCTTGAGCGGCTTGCCCGTGGCGCGCCTGCCGGCCGATTGGCAGCCCGAGGCCGGCAGCCTCGCCGGTCGCGTGATCCTGGTCACCGGCGCCTATGGCGGGCTCGGCAGCGCGGTGGTGCGCGCGGCCACGCTGGCCGGCGCCACCGTGGTCATCACCGGCAAGCGCAAGCGGCAGCTGGAGAAGCTTTACGACGCGATGCGCGAGGAGGGCCTGGCCGAGCCGGTGATCCATCCGCTGGACATGGAAGTGGCCACGCCGCGCGAGTACGCCGCACTGGCCGAGGGCTTGCAGCGCGACCTCGGCCGTCTCGACGGCATCGTGCATTGCGCGGCCAGTTTCGCCGGGCTCACGCCGATTTCCATGCAGCGGCCGGACGACTGGCTGCGCGCGATGCACGTCAACGTCAACGCGCCGTTCGCCCTGACCCAGGCTTGCATGCCACTGCTGACCGGGGCCGCCGACAGCGCCGTGGTATTCGTGTTGGACAGCCCCGACCTGCTGCGACGTGCACACTGGGGCGGTTACGGCGTGTCCAAGGCCGCGCTGGAGCGGTTGGCGGCGATCCTGCACGAGGAAACCGACGAGACTTCGCTGCGCGTGCACGCGCTGCTGCCCGCGCCGATGCGCACGGCGTTGCGCCGGCTGGCCTATTTCGGCGACGACATCATGCAGCAGCCCACGCCGGACGCCACTGCCGATGCGGCCATCTATCTGCTCGGCCCGCAGGCGCGGGCGGCACGCGGCGCGGTGCTGGACCTTCGCTCGTAGAGCTCGCGGGCAGGCTCCCGCCGCGCATCCACGATCGGGGCACGTCGCAAACCTGACTGCAGGGAGTCGAAATGGAAGCGCAAATGACCACGTTGTCGGCGGGCATCATGTTGTTCCTGATCATGGACCCGCTGGGCAACATTCCGATCTTCCTCAGCCTGCTCAAGGACGTGCCGCCGCGGCGCCGGCGCCGGGTGATGGTGCGCGAGCTGCTGATCGCGCTCGGCGTGCTGCTGGTGTTCCTGTTCGGCGGCCAGCAGTTCCTGCACCTGATGCAGCTCAAGCCCGACTCGATCAGCGTCGCCGGCGGCATCGTGCTGTTCCTGATCGGCATCCGCATGGTGTTCCCGCCGGCCGACGGCAGCGGCATCTTCGGCAAGCCGGGGCAGGGCGAGCCCTTCATCGTGCCCATGGCGATCCCCGGCGTGGCCGGGCCCTCGGCGATGGCCGCGCTGCTGCTGCTCACCAACACCCAGCCCGGGCGCACCGCGGATTGGGTGCTCGCGCTGCTGCTGGCGTGGCTGGCCACGGCGATCATCCTGCTCAGCTCGACCTACCTGTTCCGCTGGCTGGGCGAGAGCGTGCTGACCGCGCTGGAGCGCGTGATGGGCATGCTGCTGATCGCCTTGTCGGTACAGATGTTCATGTCCGGCGTGGCCTCGTTCCTGCGTTCGATGCCCTGAAAACCATGCCCCGCGGGGGCGGTTGGCCGTCGCCGGGGTGACGTGCCACTGGCATGAAAGTGTCATACAATGCCGTTAAAATTCTTTTAACAATTGGTTGGCAGAGGGAGACAGCTGCCAGCCGCCCGCATCGGTCCCGCGCGGACCGCTGCCGGGAGCCAAGCAGGACCATCAAACGCTTCGCCACCATGCCTGGGCCATCCCGGGTCGCGGCATGTTTGATTCCGTACATACTTTTCTTTTGTCGTTGACTCGAGGGACGAACAAGACATGAACAGCCGAATTCGCACCAAATTGCTGCCGTTTGCGATTGCTGCGTTGCTTGCGGGCGCGCCGGCCGCCGCCCAGAACGTGACCTCCTCCGGCGCGACGGGACGAATCGTCGACGCCAGCGGCCAGCCGGTGGCCGGAGCCACCGTGCAGATCGTGCATGAGCCGTCAGGCACCACCAAGACGGTCACCACCGACGCCGACGGCCGCTACACCGCGCAGGGCCTGCGCGTGGGCGGCCCGTTCGACATCACCGTGTCCAAGACGGGCATGGGGCAGGCGGAAAAGAACAACGTCTACCTGCAACTGGGCCAGGTCTCCTCGATCAACGTGCAGATGAGCACATCCGGGGTTCAGGCCAAGGACCTCAGCGCGGTCACGGTCACCACCTCGGCGCTCAGCCAGATTTTCTCGGCGGACAACAAGGGCCTGTCGATGAACGTCTCGCAGCGCGAGCTGGAGACGACGCCGCAGGGCAACCGTTCGATCGACGACATCGCGCGCCTCGACCCGCGCATCAACGTGACCGACCAGGGCGACGGTTCGATCTCGATGGCCGGCCTGCCGAACCGCTTCAACAACATCAGCGTCGACGGCATTTCCCAGGGCGACCCCTACGGCCTCAACGCCAATGGCCTGCCGTACCAGGGTTCGCCGATCTCGGTCGACACGATCGGCGAGTACAACATCTCCACCGCCAATTTCGACGTCACCTCCGACACGGTCGGTGCCGACATCAATGCGGTCACCAAGTCGGGCACCAACGAGTTTCACGGCTCGGTGTATTACGCCTATCGCAATGCCAACAAGATGGTCGGCAACGCCGGCTGGCTGGACAACGGCGACCGCGGTTACGACTACACCGGCTACCAGCGCGACTGGACCGGCGGCGTCACCGTGGGCGGCCCGATCATCAAGGACAAGCTGTTCTTCTTCTTCTCGGCCGAGCAGGAAAAGACCACCGGTATCGGCGCGGACTCGTCCAACGGCCTGGATCCGTCGCTGACCGGCGCGTCCACCTCCAACAAGATCTCGCCCAGCGACCTGCAGCAGGTGATCGACACCGCCAAGGCGCTTGGCCTGCAGCCGGGCAGCCTGGGCGGCGGTGCGGTCGGCCTGACCGACAAGCGCTACCTCGGCAAGATCGACTGGAACATCAGCAACGACCATCGTGCCAGCTTCACCTACCAGTACACCAAGGAGAACCAGCCCATCGTGCAGGGCAACAGCTCCAAGGAAGTGGGCCTGGACAGCTACTGGTACAGCAAGGACAGCCTGACCAAGAACGCCGCGCTGCAGTTCTACGATGACTGGAGCGAAAACTTCTCGACCGAGGCCAAAATCAGCTATCAGACCTTCGAGCAGTTGGCCGGCAATGCGATCAACCAGCCTCAGGTGAAGGTCTACCTCAGCCCGAATAACAAGGGACCGTCCGTCAACCTGGGCGAAGACCAGTATCGCCACGAGAACGCCGTCAGCACCAAGAAGTGGTCGGCGTTCATCGCCGGTACTTACTTCCTCGGCGATCACACGATCAAGGGCGGCATCGATTTCCAGCGCGACGAGATCTACAACCTGTTCGGCCGCACCGAGCACGGCAATTACACTTTCTACGGACTGGCCAATTTCGCGAACCGCGATTACGCCTCGTATTACTTGTACCAGCCGGCGCCGGGCTACACACTCAATGACGTGGCGGCGCAGTGGGTGTACAGCCAGTACAGCCCGTTCATCCAGGACAGCTGGCAGGTCAACAACAACCTGTCGCTGACCTATGGCCTGCGCATGAACATCCCGCAATCCGACCATGCGCCGTTCTACAACGCCGCGTTCCAGCAGTCGTTCGGCTACCCGAACAACAGCAGCCTGGGTAGCAAGAACAAAGTGGTCGAGCCGCGCTTCGCGTTCAACTACGCCTTCAACACCGAGCGCATGATGCAGTTGCGTGGCGGCATCGGCCTGTTCCAGACCACTCCGCCGACGGTATGGATGACCAACCCCTACCAGAACAATGGTCTCACCGTGTCCACTTATGAATCGTTCGATCCGACGGATGCGCCGTTCAGCCGGGATCCGTACAACCAGAATCGCCCGAGTACGACAACACCGGCGGGAATCGTGGACACGATCGACCCCGACTTCAAGCTGCCCAGCGTGTGGAAGACCACCTTGGCGTTCGATGCCGAACTGCCGTGGTGGGGCTTGATCAGCTCGGTGGAGTTGCAGCACATCCAGGCCGACAACGCAATCTTCTACAAGGCCATCAACATCGGTGCGCCAACCGGCACGATGCCTGACGGTCGCAACCAGTACTGGAAGACCCCGGGCGAGCGCGGCAGCAGCAAAGATGCCGCCGCCAATCGCGACCTGGCATTCGATCAGCAGTCCACGCTGCTCACCAACACAGGGAAGGGCAAGTCCGATAGCTTGACCCTGGCCTTGGCCAAGCCGTTTTCGGAGAGCTGGTTCGGCAACGTGAGCCTCACGTTCAGCCATGCCACCGAGGTCAACCCGGGCAACAGCTCGCAGGCGTTCTCCGGCTACAAGTACGTGGTGCGCGAAAACGTCAACGACGAAGTGGCCGCCACTGCCGACCGCAACATTCCCAAGGCGCTCAAGGCGTCGCTGACCTGGCAGCATGCGTTCTTCGGCAACTACAAGACCAGCGTGTCGGCGTTCTACAACGGCCACAGCGGCCTGCCGTACAGCTGGATCTTCTCCGGCGACTCCAACGGCGACGGCATCACCTACCAGGACCCGATCTACATCCCGACGGTGAACGACGCGAAGGTCAGCTACGGCAGCGCATCGCCCGAACTGATCCAGCAGTTCCAGGACTACATTGCCGGCAACAAGTACCTCAGCCGTCACCGGGGCCAGATTGCTGGCCGCAATACCGATCATTACGGCTGGGTCAACCAGCTCGACATGAGCTTCTCGCAGGAAGTGCCCGGCATCTTCGAGGGCAACAAGGGCGTCGTGCGTCTGGACGTCTACAACTTCCTCAACCTGCTCGACAGCGACTGGGGCCAGACCGTCAACGGCCAGTTCAACACGCGCACGCTGGCCGGCTACGACGGCGTGAATGCGCAGGGCCAGTACATCTACTACCTGCCCACCGACCAGAACGGCAATTACCAGCCGCAGCAGCTGATCCGCTACGACGCCGGTTCCAACCCGACACGCGTGGTGTCGCGCTGGTCGGCCATGCTGACGTTGCGTTACACGTTCTGATCGCTGCATCGTCCCGAAACGAACCGGCACCCCAGGGTGCCGGTTTTTTTTCGCCCGACGGAGAGCGCATCGGCGTCGTGCTGTCTTGACCCGATGATTCGCGCAGCGGATGCTTGGCAACCCGCCACGACACTGCATGAGGCAGTCACGTCGTCAGCGGCAGGAGAGTGGTGGATGAATGATTCCCAGGCCGGCCGTGCCGGCAAAGCGGGCACGGTGAGCGCCCGCATCACGCCGATCGGCGGGCTCGACGTGCTCTCGCGGCACGAGGTGGCGCGACTGCGTGGCGCCAGCGGTTCGGGGCTGCACGCGCTGCTGCGGCGCTGCGCGCTGGCGGTGCTGACTTCCGGCAACTTCAGCGACGATCCGCGCGCGATGCTGGAGCAATACCCCGATTTCGACATCCAGGTGCTGCAGCAGGACCGCGGCATGAAGATCGAGCTCTCGAACGCACCGGCACAAGCGTTCGTCGATGGCGAGATCATCCGCGGCATCAACGAGCTGCTGGTCGCGGTGGTGCGCGACATCGTCTACGTGTCGACCCAGCTCGAACAGGTCGGCTTCGACCTGGATCTTTCCGCGGGCCTGACCCAGGGTGTGTTCGAGATCCTGCGCAACGCCCGCATCCTGAAGCCGCAGGTCGACCCGAACCTGGTGGTGTGCTGGGGCGGCCACTCGATCTCGCGCGAGGAATACGACTACTCCAAGCTGGTCGGCTACCAGCTCGGCCTGCGCGGGCTGGACATCTGCACGGGCTGCGGCCCGGGCGCGATGAAGGGGCCGATGAAGGGCGCCACCATCTCGCACGCCAAGCAGCGGCGCCGGCACAACCGCTACATCGGCATCACCGAGCCGGGCATCATCGCGGCCGAGTCGCCGAACCCGATCGTCAACCACCTGGTGATCATGCCGGACATCGAGAAGCGGCTGGAGGCGTTCGTGCGCCTGGGCCACGGCATCATCGTGTTTCCCGGCGGCGTCGGCACGGCGGAGGAGATCCTCTACCTGCTCGGCATCCTGCTGCACCCGGACAACGCCAGCACGCCGTTCCCGCTGATCTTCACCGGGCCGCGCCATTCGGCCGCCTATTTCGAACAGATCGACCGCTTCCTGAGGCTGACCCTCGGCGACGAGGTGGCGCGGCACTACCAGATCATCGTCGACGATCCGCAGGCAGTGGCGCGCACGATGGTCACGGGGCTGGAGAAAGTGCGCCACAACCGGCTCGACACCAAGGACGCGTTCTTCTTCAACTGGGCGTTGCAGATTCCCGTGGAATTCCAGCAACCGTTCCGGCCCACGCACGAGGCGATGGGTGCGCTGCAGATCCGCCACGGCCGCCCGCGTCACGAGCTTGCCGCCGACTTGCGGCGGGCGTTCTCCGGCATCGTCGCCGGCAACGTGAAGGAAGAGGGCGTGCAGGCGATCGAGCGCAACGGGCCGTTCGCCATCGACGGCGATGTCGACATCATGCGCGCGCTGGACCAGCTGCTGCAGGCCTTCGTGCAGCAGCACCGCATGAAGTTGCCGGGCGGTTCGGCCTACGTGCCTTGCTATCGCGTGATCACCCACTGAATCGGCGGCGGATCATGCGGCCGGCGGCTTGACAGTACGCCGCCGCGTCGACAAACTACGCAGCTCCCGCCCGAATAGCTCAGCTGGTTAGAGCACTTGACTGTTAATCAGGGGGTCGTTGGTTCGAGTCCAACTTCGGGCGCCAGATGCAAGACAAAGGCCGGCAGGAAACTGCCGGCCTTTGTCGTTGGCGGAAACGACGAAGGGCGCCGCAGCGCCCTTCGCGGGTGAGGCCGATGCCGCCTCAGCGCACCTTGAACAGTACCGGCGTCCAGCTGCCGCCGGCATAGGCTTCGCGGCGGCGGCGGTGCATGCGTTCGATGGCCTCCTGGCGGCGAACCTCGGCCCATTCCACGCGGTTCAGCATCAGGCCGGCCTTGCTTTCGCCGCGGCGGGTGGCCTCATTGTCGCGCCAGAGGCGGAAGTCGTCGTAGGCCTCGATTTCGTACTGCAGCTCGCGCATGCACAGCTCGATCATGATGGCGTCGTCGAGGAAGCCCAGTACGGGAACATTGTCGGGGAGGACGTCATCCTGGCTGGAGAAGTACGCAAGCGCGGCCAGCACGTTGTTGCGATCCTCCTCGGGCAGGGCGAAACCGGCGTCCTCGATCATGCTGATCATGGTGTCCAGATGCTTCAGGCGATTGGCGACGAAGTCGGGCAGTTCCGCGCGATTGGTTTCCTCGAGCAGCTTGCGCGCGGCGCCGACGATGCTGATGGCATCCACGGTGTCCACCTGCTTTCGCGCCTCGGTGATGCTGTCGACGAACAGCTTCAGGTCAGCGTCGCTGAGGGTGATGTGCAGTTCCAGGCTCATGGTTGGCGACTCGCGAGGCGGTGGGAAAAGATTGCCAGCCTATGCCAGCCGGCGCATGGCCGTCAATTGGCAGGGGCCGACTCCGCGCGTCCTTGCGACGGGCGATGCAGGGCAGTTCGCGAGCTGCTGCAGCGGACGACGCGGACGTGCGTCGGCGCGCTCAGGAAGCGTCGGAATTGCCGGCGGTCAGTTCCTTCAGCAACTGGAAGATTTCGCGAAAGGCGCGGGGCGGCTTGTTCGGCGTCTCCCGCTCCAGCCGCGCCTGGCGCACCAGTGAGCGCAGGTGCTGGCGATCGACCTGCGGGTGTTCGGCGATCACTTCGGCCAGTGCCGCGTCGTCACCGTCGACCAGCCGGTCGCGGATCGCTTCCAGACGGTGCATCGCAGCGGTGTCCTGGCGCTGCTTCTCGCGGTTCTCGCCGAGCTCGGCGCGCACGGCGGCGAAATCCTCCTCGCCGAAGCGGCGCATGACCTTGGCCAGGAACGCCATCTGGCGCTTCCTGGCGCCGTGTGCGGTGATGCGACGGGTGATCTCGATCTCGCGGCGCACGTCGTCGGGGAGGTCGAGCTTGGCCAGCCGGCTGGCGGGCAGCTCGACCAGTTGGCCGGCGAGCGTCAGCACGGCGAGCGCCTCGCGTCGCTGCTGGGTGCGGCTGGGGCCGTAGTCCTGTTCGTCTAGTTCGGTCTGGTTGCGGCTGCGGCTGGGGCTCACGGGTTCATTCCGGCAGGGGCGGGTGGATCGTCGGCGGCGTTGCCGGCGGGGTCGGCTTCGGCCTGCTCCAGCGCAAAGCGTGCCGTCGGCGTGCCGTGCAGATCAATGGTTTCGGTGAACATGGCGGCCGGCCGCACCCACAGGCCATGTTCGCCGTAGAGTGCCTGATAGACCACCATCGACTCCAGCGTCTCGCTGTGCCGCGCGGTACCCAGCACGCGATAACGCCGGCCCTTGTAGTGGCGATAGATGCCCGGGGCAGGTGGCGAGGGAAGGCTCATGGCTCCTTTCATTCTCCCGCCGCGCCCCCATGTGAACGCTCTGGCGATTGCGAGCCGCCTATTCTACCCGCCCCTTGCCCAGGAAAGACCAACGTGAGTGAAGCCGTCGTCAGCCGCGATAGCAGTACATCCGAACTGGATCGACTCGCCGAGTTGGCCGAGGACGTGATCCGCCGCGCGCGGATCGCCGGCGCCAGCCAGGCCGAAGTGGCCGCCACCATCGACACCGGGCTCAGCGTGAATGTGCGCCTCGGCGAGGTGGAGACGGTCGAGCACACCCGCGATCGCGGCTTCGGGCTCACGGTGTATTTCGGCCAGCGCAAGGGCTCGGCGAGCACGGCCGACCTCCATCCCGACTCGATCCAGGCGACGCTGGACCAGGCCTGCGCGATTGCGCGCTACACCGAGGCCGATCCCGCCGCCGGACTGGCCGATGCCTCGCGCATGGCCAGCGCGTTCCCGGAACTGGACCTGTGGCACCCCTGGGACATCGACACCACGCAGGCGATCGAGCTGGGCATCGCGATCGAGGATGCCGGGCGCGCACATGCCGGCATCAGCAACTCCGATGGCGCCTCCGTGCAGGCCGGGCAGGGTCTGTCCGTGTACGCGAACTCGCACGGTTTCGTGGGCCGCGAGCGCGGCACTCGCCACGCGTTGTCGCTGGCGCTGATCGCCGGCGACGAGGATGGCATGCAGCGCGATTACTGGTACGACAGCGTGCGCGCGGCGGGCGATTTCATCAGCGCGAAGGCGCTCGGCGACAAGGCCGCCGAGCGCACGCTGGCGCGGCTTGGGGCGCGCGGCCTGTCCACCCGGCAATGCCCGGTGCTGTTCGCGCCGGAGCTTGCGCGCGGCGTGATCGGGCATCTGCTCGGGGCGGTCAGCGGTGGCTCGCTGTATCGGCGGGCCAGCTTCCTGCTCGACCATGTGGGCCAGGCGGTGATGCCTGCATGGTTGAATATCGACGAGCGGCCGCATCTTCAGCGCGGCCAGGGCTCGGCCAATTTCGATGCCGAGGGCGTGGCCACGCGCGACAGCGCCCTGATCGAAGGCGGCGTGCTGGCGCGCTACATGCTGGGCAGCTATTCGGCGCGCAAGCTCGGCATGGAATCCACCGGCAACGCCGGCGGCGTGCACAATCTGGTGGTGGCCGCGGGCGCGGCCGATGGCGAGGCGTCCGATTTCGCCGGCATGCTGCGGCGCCTGGGCACCGGTCTGCTGGTCACCGAGGTGATGGGCCAGGGCGTGTCGATCGTCACTGGCGATTATTCGCGTGGGGCCGCCGGTTTCTGGGTGGAGCACGGCCGCATCGTGCATCCGGTGGAAGGCATCACCATCGCCGCCAACCTGCGCGACATGTTCGCCGGCATCGTGGCGGTTGGCGACGATGTCGATCCGCGCTCGCCGGTCCTCACCGGCTCGATCCTGCTCGATCGCATGACCGTCGCCGGCGAGTAGCCGCGCCTCCGGCGGGGTTGGGCCGGTTGGCAGGTTCTTGCGGCAAAGCGGCGCAAGCCTTGCTAGCATCGGCACGACCGGCAAGCGGCCGGTGAGCTTCGACGTCGAAGGAGATGCGCATGAGCGTTCCACCCGAATCCGTCATCCCGCCCGCGCCGACCGATCCGGCGCCGGGCGTTCCGCCTGCCGAGGAAAGACAGTGGGCGATGTTTGCGCATCTGTCCGCGCTGCTCGGTGCGATCCTCACCGGTGCGCTGGGCGGCGGCTGGGGCTGCTTCATCGGCCCGCTGGTGATCTGGCTCATCAAGAAGGACACCATGCCGTTCGTCAACGACCAGGGCAAGGAGGCGCTGAACTTCAACATCACGGTGGCCATCGCGTTCGTGGTGCTGTTCCTGCTCTCGGTGATGACGTTCGGCATCGGCCTGGTCATCGCGATCCCGCTGTGGTTCATCATCGGCATCGCCTGGCTGGTGTTCACCATCATCGCCGCGATCAAGGCCAACGAGGGCGTGACGTATCGCTACCCGTTCACGCTGCGCCTGATCAAGTAGTTCGGCGAGTGGATTGAAAAGGCGGCCTGCGGGCCGCCTTTTCGTTGCCGCGAATCAACGCGTGCGATGCGCCGCGTAGCGGGCCAGCTCTTGCAGCAGCACGGCGCGCGCGCCCCACGGCGTGATCGCCGCCAGCGCGGCATCGGTCAGTTCGGCCAGCCGTGCGCGCGAGGCGTCGAGGCCGATGATCGAGGGGAAGGTGGGCTTGACCGCGGCGGCGTCCTTGCCGGCAGTCTTGCCGATCACTTCAGGGTCGCCTTCCACGTCCAGGATGTCGTCGCGCACCTGGAAGGCCAGGCCGACGGCGCTGGCGTAGCGGTCCAGCGCCTGCAGCGCGTCGTCGTCCGCCGCAGCGACCAGCGCGCCGAGGCGCACCGAGGCGCGGATCAGCGCGCCGGTCTTGCAGCCATGCATGTATTCCAGTTCGGCCAGCTCCAGCGGACACCCGACCGCGGCCAGGTCGAGCGCCTGCCCGCCGGCCATGCCGTCGGCGCCGCAGGCGCGACCCAGCGTTTGCAGCATCGCGATGCGCACGCGGGCGTCGATGGCACCGGCCTCTTCGGCGGCGAGCACCTCGAACGCCAGCGCCTGCAGCGCGTCGCCGGCGAGGATCGCCATCGCCTCGCCGAACACCACGTGGCAGGTCGGCCGGCCGCGGCGCAGCGCGTCGTCGTCCATGGCGGGCAGGTCGTCGTGCACCAGCGAGTAGGCGTGGATCAGTTCCACCGCGCAGGCGGCGGCGTCCAGTGCCGGACCGTCTTCGTCCAGCGCGTGCGCGGTGGCGTAGACCAGCATCGGGCGCAGCCGCTTGCCGCCGCCCATCACGGCATAGTGCATGGCGCGACGCAGATGGTCGGTGGCGTGGGCGGCCGGGGGCAGGCAGCGTTGCAGCGCGCGCTCGGCGCGGGCAACCAGCGACTGCAGGGCAGGGCCGAGTTCGGCGGACTCAGAGTTCGGGTTCAAACGGTTCGGCGCGGTCGGGGGCATCGGGGTCCAGCAGCAGGCGCACGCGCAGTTCCGCTTGTTGCAGCGACTGCTGGCAATGACGGAACAGGCCGATGCCGCGCTCGAACGAGGCAAGCGATTCGTCGAGGCTCAACTCGCCGCCTTCCATCCGGGTGACCAGTTGCTCCAGCTCGTCGAGCGAGTGTTCGAAATCGACGGCGGGAGCGGGGTCGGCAACGGTCTTGGGAGCGGTCTTGGCCATGGCCCGCAACGCTAGCGCAGCGCGGCGGGCGAATCAATCGGCGCGGCGTCGCCGCAAGCCGCGGGCGTGATCTGGATCAGCGTCCGGGGCGCCAGCGGGGCTGCGCGCCGCAGCGGTCGAACAGCTCGGCACCGCGGGCGTTGATCCAGCGGTCGGCCACGGCGATCAGGTCGCCATCTGCATACAGCAGCGGACACGCGTCGCGTCGCCACGGCGGCATCTGCGCCTGCTGGAACAGGTTGCGCAACTCGCGCGTGTGCGGGTTGCCCGCCGGGCGGATGCGCTCGCCGCCGCGGCGCATGCGCACTTGCAGCGGTTGCGCCAGGCGGGTGGCCGGCGCCGTCAGCGCCAGTTCGCCGCCGTCCGGCAGCGCCAGCGGTTCGCCGCTCCAGCGCTGTTGCCAGTCGGGGTCGATCGGTGCCTGTGTCGGCAGGGCCCACAATCGCTGCTTCCAGATGTGCAACTCGGTGCCGGCCCAGCGCACGCACGGCAACTGGCCGGCACGTGCATCGCACTGGCGCTCGATCTGCCGGCGCTGCGCCGCACCGGGAGCGGCCAGTCCGCGCAGGTGCAGCCAGTGGTCGAGCAGCGGTTCGCGCAATGCGGGCAGCAGCGCGCGCCAGCCGGGCAGGTCGAGGCTGCCGCTGGCGTGGTCGTGCAGGGCATCGAACGCGGGGAGCCATTGGCTGCGCAGTGCGTCGGCGGCATCGCGGCTCAGCGCGGCGCTGTGCAGGATCGAGTCGCAGGCCTGCGGCCAGTAACGCAGCAGCCCCGGCAGGATTTCATGGCGCAGGCGATTGCGCGCGAGGCGGATGTCGGCGTTGGAGGGGTCGTCGATGCAGTCGAGTTGGTGGGCGGCGACGTAGTCGAGCAGCGTGGCCCGCGGCAGCTCCAGCAGGGGGCGCCAGAGTTGGCCGGCGCCGAACGGTCGTCGTACGCGCATCCCGCCCAGGCCCTCCGGCCCTGCGCCGCGCAGCAATTTCAGCAGTACGGTCTCGACCTGGTCGTCGCGATGGTGGCCGAACAGCAGCCACTCGCCATCGTGCAGCAGGTCGGCCAGCGCAGCATGGCGGACGTGCCGCGCAGCGGCCTCCAGGCCCTTGCCGCCATCGCGCGGCACGTCCACGCGCACCAGCGCGCAAGGCACGTCGAGGTCCTGGCAGAAGCGAGCGCAGTGTGCCGCCCAACGCGCGCTGTCGGCATGCAAGCCATGATCGACGTGCGCCGCGCGCAACCCGCGTTCCCGGGCCAGCGGTTCGCGGGCCAGCGCGTGCAGCAGGGCGCTGGAATCGGGGCCGCCGCTGAAGGCGACACAGATCGGCGCGGGTGCTGTCGCGGTCAGCGCCGCGAGTAGATGGGCTTGCAGCGGGTCGCTCATTTCTTGTCGGCGCGGGACCGCACGTAAATGTGCTTGCCGTTGCCGATCTGGCGCTCCTCGGTGTCGAACAGGCCGATGCCCTTGATCAGGCCGCTCAGTTTTGCGTAGCCATAGTTGCGCGAGTCGAAGTCGGGCGACTGCTTGTTGATGATGCTGCCGACCGGCCCGAGGCTGGCCCAGCCGGTCTCGTCGGACGCGGCCTCGATCGCATTGCGCAGCATGTTCATCAATTTGCTGTCGCCGCGCAGTTCCTTGGCCGAGCGCTGTTTCGGTGCCGTCTCGGTTTCGGTCTCGCTGGTGCCAGCCAGCACCTCGGTATAGATGAATTTGTCGCAGGCGGTGCGGAACGGCTCCGGCGTCTTCTTCTCGCCGAAACCGTAGACGATGCGCCCCGATTCGCGGATGCGCGAGGCGAGGCGGGTGAAATCGCTGTCGCTGGAGACGATGCAGAAGCCGTCGAAGCGCTCGGCGTAGAGCAGGTCCATCGCGTCGATGATCATCGCCGAGTCGGTGGCGTTCTTGCCGACCGTGTAGCGGAACTGCTGGATCGGCTGGATCGAGTAGCGCAGCAGCGCTTCCTTCCAGCCGTTCAAGTCCGGCTTGGTCCAGTCGCCGTAGATGCGCTTGACGTGGGCGGTGCCGTATTTGGCGATCTCGGCCAGCAGGCCCTCGACGATCGCCGGGCGGGCATTGTCGGCATCGATCAGTACGGCGAGCTTGTCGTGGGCCATGGCGCGCGAGTCCGTCGGAAAGAATGAGCCGATGGTAGCGCTTCGCCGCCTTTCCGCCATTGCCGAAGGAACCCGCTCGCGGGCGATGCTTTCGGAGCCGGGAGTCGGGGATCGGGATTCGCGAAAGCATCGCCCGCGAGCGGGCTCCTACCCGCACAGGCAGGGACGGGGCAAGGGGAGCTATTCCTGATAAGCCCCGTAGCTGCGCAGGCGCTTGTAGCGCTGTTCGAGCAGGTCGGGGACCGGCATCGCCTGCAGCTCGTCGAGCTGGTTCAGCAGCACGGCTTTCAGGCGGATCGCCATCGAGCGCGGGTTGCGGTGGGCGCCGCCGAGCGGCTCGCGGATGAGCTTGTCGATCAGGCCCAGTTCGAGCAGGCGCGGGGCGGTCATGCCCAGGGCCTCGGCGGCGTCTTTTACCTTGTCGGCGCTCTTCCACAGGATCGAGGCGCAGCCTTCGGGCGAGATCACCGAATAGGTGGAGTACTGCAGCATGTTGGTGCGGTCGCCGACGCCGATCGCCAGCGCGCCGCCGGAGCCGCCCTCGCCGATCACGGTGCAGATGATCGGCACCTTGAGTTCGGCCATTTCCAGCAGGTTGCGCGCGATCGCCTCGCTTTGCCCGCGCTCTTCGGCGCCGACGCCGGGGTAGGCGCCCGGGGTGTCGATCAGGGTCAGCAGGGGCAAGCCGAAACGCTCGGCCATCTGCATCAGGCGCAGCGCCTTGCGATAGCCCTCGGGGCGCGGCATGCCGAAGTTGCGGCGCACCTTGGTCTTGGTGTCGCGGCCTTTCTGGTGGCCGATGATCATCACCGGCCGGCCGTTGATGCGGCCCAGGCCGCCCACGATGGCAGCGTCCTCGGCGTACATGCGGTCGCCGGCCAGTTCGTGGAACTCCTCGCAGATCACGCCGATGTAGTCGAGCGTGTAGGGCCGCGCCGGGTGGCGGGAAAGCTGGGTGGTCTGCCAGGAATTGAGGTTGCGGAAGATGTCCGCCGTCTTCACCTTCACCTTCTGCCGCAGGCGCGCCACTTCCTCGTCGATGTTGAACGCCTGGCCATCGCTGGCGTGGCGAAGCTCCTCGATCTTCGCATCCAGTTCGGCGATGGGTTGTTCGAAATCGAGGAAGTTGGGGTTCATTCGTTGCTGTTCATTGCACGGAAGCGCTCAAGTATACCGTTCCGCAAGAAAAGGCGAGAACGGCGCCGTATGGCCGTGATCGGGTCGACAGATGCCTGCCGCGGGCGCGGTGATTGCGTTATCGTCCGCCCCATCGAGCACCCGCCGCCGGATCGCCGCCATGCCCAGCAAACCCATCGACAACGCGAAACTCGACCGCATCGTGGCCGAGGCGCGACGCGCCGCCGAGCAGCGCGAGCTGGGCTATCGCGAGCGGGCGCTGAAGATGTATCCGTGGGTGTGCGGTCGCTGCGCCCGCGAGTTCACGCGCGCCAATCTGCAGGAACTGACCGTGCACCACCGCAACCACGATCACGACTTCAACCCGCCCGACGGCAGCAACTGGGAACTGCTGTGCGTGTACTGCCACGACAACGAGCACGCGCGGCATATCGACCACGTGCGCGGCGGGGTGATGGCAGTGGAGGAAGCGCCGCCGGCGACGGGCAATCCGTTTGCCGACCTGAAGGCGATGATGGAGCGGGGCGGCAAGTAATCCCGCGAAGGCCTACCTGCGTCGATAGATGCCGTCGAAGCGGACGTTGAGTCCGCCGCACTGGTGATTGTCGCTGACCACCAGAAACTTCCCGACCAGGAAGGCGCTCATCTCGCACGCATCGTCGACAAAGGTTGCGTGATGGCCGCTGGGCCGTGCCTCCCCGCCCATGGCGCCCAGGTTGGGGCCGCCGGGGAACTGGTCCGGCGGCGGGTCGGCCATCGGGTAATAGGCTTCGCCGTCGGCACGCAACATGCCGTTGTCATGGCGGATCGTGATGCGGTTGTCCCCCTGCACCCAGTCGCCTTCCCATGCCGACGGTGATGGCTGCGCCAGCACCGGCCGCAGGCGGTTGCGCGGCAGCCAGCCGGCGTGTCCATCCTGGTTGTCGGGAAACATGACGCAGGCGTAGTCGCCGCGGACGTCGCCCGCCAGTACCTGGTCACCCGGGATCAGGTAGGCCTTTTCCCGGCAGCGATCCGCCGTGGAAGGGCAGTCGTCGGTGCCCGCGACGAAGTGGGCGCGTCCGTCGCCGACGACTTCGGCGAGTGTCGTCTGATCGCTGCTGCCATCGCCTCCCTCGCACAGAAACGGCGCGTCGGGATGTGTCTGCTGCGCATGGACGCCGCCGAAAAAAACCAACGCGAACAGCGCGAAAGTCCATTTATAGGCAACGGTCATCGGTCTCTCCATGCGTGCCCGCAGACAGTGGATACATGCGCCCGGCGGTGTCTCAATCCTGCTGCTTGACGATGCGCAGGCGTGCGGCCTGCACTCCGGGCAGCGCGCGCACGGCGCGCAGCAGGGCGGGGATGGCGTCCACGCGCCATTCCTCGCCCAGTTCCAGGTCGGCCTGGGCGCTGCGGTTGCGGTAGCCGTGCAGGGTGACGCTGGCCTGGCCCCCGCGGTAGCCGGCCAGGGTGCGTTGCAGTTGTTCGGCGAAGTCGGCGTGGATGCCGTTCAATTTCAGTTGCAGCAGGCGCGCGTGCCTGCGGCAGGCGTCGTCGAGCGAGCAGGCACTGCGCGCGCGCAACTGGAAACCGCCGCCGGAGAATTCGTCGATGCGCAGGCCGCCGTCGACGACCAACAACTGTCCGCGCGTGAGCAGCGGCGCGGCCTGGTGGTAGATCTCGCCGAAGAAACTCACCTCGATGGCGCCGCCGCCGTCCTCGATGCGCACGAACGCGTCGCTGTCGCCGCGCTTGCGCACGGCGGCGACCATGCCGGCGATGGTCCAGGGCGTGTCCGGGCCGCGGCGGAAGCGGTTCTCGCTGCCGTCGTCGTTGCGGCGCGGCTTCGGCGGCTGGTAGCGGTCGACGATCTCGCCCAGCGGGCAGGTGGACAGCTGCGCCAGCTCGTCTTTCCACGGGTCGGTGGGGTGGCCGGAGAGGTAATGGCCGAGGGTGTCGCGTTCACCTTGCAGGCGTTGTTCCAGCGGCCACTCCGGCGCGGTCGGCAAGTCGATCTCGAGTACCGGCGTGGCCGAGCCCATCGCCGCGCCGAACATGTCGTTCTGGCCCGATTGCCGGTCGCGCTGGTGCTGTTCGGCGGCCTTGACCGCGTCGGGAAGCTGGAGCATCAGGCTGGCGCGGTTGGCCGCCAGCGCGTCCAGCGCGCCGGACAGGATCAGCGCCTCCAGCACCCGCCGATTGAGCTTGCCCGGATCGATCCGGCGGCAGAAATCGGCCAGGTCGGTGTAGCGCCCGTGCGCGCGCTCGGCGACGATCGCCTCGCACACGCCGTGGCCGACGCCCTTGATCGCGCCCAAGCCGTACTGGATGACCTTGGGTTCCACCGCCACGAACATGTACTCGGACGCATTGACGTCCGGCGGCTGCACCACGATGCCCAGTGCGCGCGCTTCGTTGAGGAAGGTGACCGCCTTGTCGGTGTTGTCCATGTCCGCGGAGATCGTCGCGGCCATGAACTCGGCGGGGTAATGTGCCTTCAGCCAGGCGGTCTGGTAGGAGACCAGCGCGTAGGCGGCCGCGTGCGACTTGTTGAAGCCGTAGCCGGCGAACTTCTCCATCAGGTCGAAGATGGCGTCGGCCTTTTCGCCCGAGAGTCCGTCCTTGGCCGCACCCTCGCGGAAGATCGCGCGGTGCTTGACCATCTCCTCGACTTTCTTCTTGCCCATCGCTCGGCGCAGCAGGTCGGCGCCGCCGAGCGTGTAGCCGCCCACGATCTGCGCCATCTGCATCACCTGCTCCTGGTAGACCATGATGCCGTAGGTCTCTTTCAGGATCGGCTCGACGCGCGGGTCGGGATATTCGACTTCCTCGCGGCCGTGCTTGCGCGCAATGAAGCTGGGGATCAGGTCCATCGGGCCGGGGCGGTACAGCGCCACCAGCGCGATGATGTCCTCGAAGCGATCGGGTTTCGCATCCTTCAGCATGCGCTGCATGCCGGAGGATTCGAGCTGGAACACGGCGACCGTCTGCGCCTTCTTCAGCAGCTCGTACGGCGCCGGGTCGTCCAGCGGCAGCGCCGAGATGTCCAGCACCGCCTCGCCGGTTTTCGCGCGGCGCGCGTTGATCGCCTTGACCGCCCAGTCGATGATGGTCAGCGTGCGCAGGCCGAGGAAGTCGAACTTGACCAAGCCGACCGCCTCGACGTCGTCCTTGTCGTACTGGGTGACCACACCGCCGCCGCCGGCTTCGCAGTACAGCGGGGAGAAATCGGTGAGCGGGGTCGGCGCGATCACCACGCCGCCGGCATGCTTGCCGGCGTTGCGGGTGAGGTTTTCCAGGCTCAGCGCCAGGTCGATCAGCGCGTGGGCGTCCTCGTCCTGCGCGTAGGCGTCGCAGAACTCGCGCACCACGCGGTCGGTTTCCTTCTTCGATTTCTCCGACAGGCCCAGTGCGTCGGACAGGGTCAGGTCAAGCGGTCGCGGCGGGATCATCTTGGCCAGCTTGTCGACCTGGCCGTAACCCATGCCGAGCACGCGGCCCGAATCGCGCAGCACCGCCTTGGCCGCCATCGAGCCGTAGGTGATGATCTGGCTGACCTTGTCGCGCCCGTACTTGCGCGCGACGTAGTCGATCACCTCGTCGCGGCGATCCATGCAGAAGTCGATGTCGAAGTCTGGCATCGACACGCGTTCGGGATTCAGGAAGCGCTCGAACAGCAGGTCGAACTGCAGCGGGTCGAGGTCGGTGATCTTCAGCGCCCACGCCACCAGCGAGCCGGCGCCGGAACCACGCCCGGGGCCCACCGGGATGCCGTGTTGCTTGCCCCAGTTGATGAAGTCCGCGACGATCAGGAAGTAGCCGGGGAAGCCCATCTTGACGATGACGTCCAGCTCGCGTTCGAGCCGTGCGTCGTAGTCCGCGCGCGAGTGGCCGGCAGCCAGCGGCGCGAGTGCAAGGCGCTGTTCCAGGCCTTGCCGCGACAGTTCGCGGATGTGGCTGTCGAGGTCGTGGCCCGCCGGCACGGGGAAGTCGGGCAGGTAGTACTTGCCGAACTTGAGTTCCAGCGTGCAGCGCTTGGCCAGCTCGACGGTATTTGCCAGTGCCTCGGGCAGGTCCGCGAACAGCGTCGCCATGTCTCCGGGCGTCTTGAGGTACTGCTGGTCGGTGTATTCCCGCGGGCGCTTGGGGTCGGCCAGCACGCGGCCCTGGTTGATGCACACGCGCGCCTCGTGCGCGTCGAAGTCGGCCTGCTTGAGGAAGCGCACGTCGTTGCTGGCCAGCACCGGCAAGTCGAGCGTGGCGGCCAGGCCCAGGGCGGCGCTGTTCCAGAGCTCCTCGCCGTCGCGGCCGCAGCGGGTCAACTCCAGGTACAGCCGATCCGGAAACAGTCGTGCCAGCGCGCGCAGTTTCGCCAGCGCGGCGTCGCCGCCCTGGTGCACCGCGATGCGGGCTACTTCGCTGTCGCGGCCGAGCAGGGCGATCAACCCGCTGCAGGCCTCGCCATGCAACCAGCCGGCGTCGATCAGCGCGCGTCCGCCGTGCTGGCCCTCCTGCCAGGCACGCGACACCAGCCGCGACAGGTTGAGGTAGCCGTCATGGTCCTGGCACAGCAGGGTCAGCCGCCACGGGCGCGGATCGTCCGGCGCGGAGACCAGCAGGTCGCAACCGCCGATGGCCTTGATTCCGGCCGCGCTGCAGGCTTTGTAGAACTTGACCAGCGCGAACATGTTGCATTCGTCGGTCAACGCCACCGCCGGGATGCCGTCGCGCACGCAGGCGGCGACCAGCGCCTTGATGCGGATGGTCGAGTCGACCAGCGAGTACTCGCTGTGCAGGTGAAGGTGGGCGAAGCTGGCGGTCATGCAAATCTGCGCGCGTTATCCGTGCAGGCTACCCGCCGCCGCAGGCAGCGGCAAGATTGACTTGCGCGGGGTTTGCGCGAAGCGCGGGCCGGCGCCGACCGGGGGTCATCGCGGCGCGAGCACCGGTGCCGCGATCGGCGGTTCGCGCAGCAACGCGTTGATCTCCTCGACGAGCGTACCGAGCATGTCTTCGCCATATCCGACGTGGACATGGGCCACGGTGCCGTCACGATGCAGCATCACCATCACCGGGATTCCCGTGACGTCATACGGCTTGCCGATGGCGCCGTGACGATCCCAGGTGAGCAGCAGTTCGGGGAGGCTCTTGCCCAGTGCGCGCGCGGCACGCAGGAAGACGCGGCGATCCTCCTTGTAGTTGACCGCCACCACCTGCAGCGACATGCCGCGCTCGGTCGCCAGCGATTGCATCTTCGCCAGCACCGGCATCTCCTTCATGCAGTAGCCGCACCAGGTCGCCCAGAAACTGATCACCACGACCTTGCCGCGCAGCGAGGCCAGGCTCACCGTGTGTCCATCCATCGTTGGCCCCAGTGAATCCGGCGGCACGTCGCCGGGCCGCACGCCCGCGGTGGCGGCGAAGCAGCTCATCAAGGCGACCAGGAGCAGGCTCATCCGTCGCATGGCGTCCCCTTCATATCCATGGACCAGCGGTCACGAGAGGCCAGTGTAAGCGATGGCCGGGTGCGGCAATCGCGGCCGCGATGTTTGCCTCAGAACAAGCTGGCCTGATCCAGCAGCAGGCGCACCGGGGCAAAGCTGCGGCGGTGCAGTGGGCATGGCCCCAGCCGCTGCAGCGAGGAGAGGTGGGCCGGCGTGGGGTAGCCCTTGTGCAGGGCGAAGCCGTAGCCGGGGTGGAGCGCGTCCAGTTCCACCATCAAGCGGTCGCGGGTGACCTTGGCCAGGATCGAGGCCGCGCTGATGGCCGGTTCCAGCGCGTCGCCGCCGACGATCGCGCGCGCCGGGCAGGGCAGGTCCGGCGGCAGCTTGTTGCCGTCGATCAGCGCGTGCTGCGCGGCGGGCGCCAGGCCGGCGAGGGCGCGGCGCATGCCGGTCATGGTGGCGCGGAAGATGTTCAGCGAATCGATTTCCTCCGGCTCGACCAGCACGATGCAGTACGCCAGCGCGCGTTCGAGAATCAGCGGGAACAGCGCCTCGCGGCGCGCCTCGCTGAGCCTCTTCGAATCGTCGAGGCCGCGGATCGGCCGGACCGGATCGAGGATCACCGCCGCCACCGCCAGCGGACCGGCGAGAGGGCCGCGACCGGCTTCGTCGACGCCGGCGACCAGCAGGCTGGTCGCCGATCCGTCCTCGTCCGCCTGCGAGCGCGGCGGCGGGCGATGGCTGTCGAGAACAAGCTCAGCCATCGGCGCGGCCGTGATCGTCGACCAGCTCCGCCACCGCGGTCGCGGCCCGTTCGCCGGCGTGGCCGGCCATGTCGCCGCGCAGTTCCTGGTGCAGGTATTCGAAGGCGGCCACGATCGCGCTGCGGCGCTCGCTGTCGCCGAACAGGGCCAGCGTGGCGGCGGCCAGCTTGTCGGCGGTGCAGTCGTCCTGCATCAGCTCGGGCACCCACGGCCCCGGGCCCAGCCCGCTGGCGCGGGCCAGGATGTTGGGCAGCGAATAGACGTCCGTCTTGATCATGTTCAGGGCGCGCGCGATGCGATAGCTCAGCGGCGCCACGCGGTAGCCGACCACCATCGGCCGCTTGGCCAGCATGGCCTCCAGCGTGGCGGTGCCGGAGGCCAGCAGCACCACGTCGGCGGCCAGCATCGCCTCGTGGGCCTGGCCGTCCAGCAGCAGTGGCGCGGGTTCGCTGGCCGGCAATCGGGCGAGCAGTTCCTGCAATCGCGCGTGTACCCGTGCATTGGCGGCGGGGACCACGATGCGCAGGCCGGGCACGACTGCGGCAACGTGCTGCGCGGCATCCAGGAAAATCCGGCCCAGCCGATCCACCTCGGACATCCGGCTGCCCGGCAGTACCGCCAACACCGGCGCCTGCTGCGGCAGGTGCAGCGCCTCGCGCGCGCCGACGCGGTCGGCGACCAGCGCGAAGCGGTCGGCCAGCGGGTGGCCGACGAAGCGCGCGTCGATGCCATGGCGCGCGTAGATCGCCGGTTCCATCGGGAACAGGCACAGCACGCGGTCCGCGCTGCGACCGATCTTCTCCACGCGATTCTCGCGCCATGCCCACACTGAGGGGCTGACGTAGTGAACCGTGCGCAAGCCGGCCTCCTTCAGGCGCCGTTCCACGCCGAGGTTGAAATCCGGGGCGTCGATGCCGATCACCACCGCCGGCCTGGCCTGCCTGAGGCGCGCGACCAGGGAACGGCGCAGACGCAGCAGGCGCGGCAGGTGGCTGATCACCTCGCTGAAACCGAACAGCGACAGCTCGCGGATGTCGTACCAGGACTCGAAGCCCTCGCGCTGCATCCGCGCCCCGCCGATGCCGACGAAGCGCGCCTGCGGGTAGCGCTGGCGCAAGGCGACGATCAGGTCGGCACCGAGCTGGTCGCCGGAATCCTCACCGGCGAGGATGGCGATCAGCGGGGCAGGTGCGGAGACGCCGGTGTTTTGCATTTCGTCTCCGTCGTGAAGCGAGAGCCAGAGCGCGTGCTTGATTTTGCGATAAGCGCGACGCGCTTATCGCGCCAACGACCGCTCGCTGTGGTCGAGGAACTCCAGCATTGCCATGACGTCGGCGCTTTCGCGCGCCTGCTCGGCGAGTTTCTCGCGGGCTTCGGGCAGCGAGAGGCCGGCCATGTAGAGGGTGCGGTAGGCGCGCTTGATCGCGGCGATGCGGGTGGCATCGAAGCCCCGGCGTTTGAGGCCTTCGCTGTTGATGCCGCGCGGGCGGCCCTGCTGCTCGTTGGCCATCATCACGAACGGCGGCACGTCGTGGCCGACCAGGCAGCCCATGCCGATGAAGGCGTGCGCGCCGACCTTGCAGAACTGGTGCACGCCCGAATAGCCGGAGAGGATCGTCCAGTCACCGATCTCCACGTGCCCGGCCAGGGCGGAATAGTTGGAGAACACCACGTGATTGCCGACCTGGCAGTCGTGCGCGATGTGCACGTAGGCAAGCACCCAGTTGTCGTCGCCGAGGCGCGTGACGCCGCCGCCGTCGCCGGTGCCGCGGTTGATGGTGGTGAATTCGCGGATCAGGTTGCGGTCGCCGATGACCAGTTCGGTGCGCTCGCCGGCGAATTTCTTGTCCTGCGGATCGCCGCCCAGCGAGGCGAACTGGGCGACGCGGTTGTCGCACCCGAGCCGGGTGGGGCCTTCGATCACCACGTGCGGGCCGATCACCGTGCGGTCGCCGATCTCCACCTGCGCGCCGATGACGCTATAGGCGCCGATGCGCACGCCGGCGCCGATCACGGCAGCCGGGTCGACCTGCGCAGTGGGGTGGATCGCGGTGCTGTCACTCATGTTCATGACCTCGCGGCGCACATCAGTTCGCAGCTTGCCACTTCCTTGCCGTCGACCGTGGTGCGCGCGGCGAACAGGCCCATGCCGCGGACCAGGCGTTTCAGGTTCACTTCCAGGCGCAACTGGTCGCCCGGCACCACCGGGGCGCTGAAGCGCGCATTGTCGACCTTGACCAGATAGAACAACGGGCTGCCCGCGTCGCCCTTCATGCGGCGGCTGATCTGCGTCAGCAGGCCGGCGGCCTGCGCCATCGCCTCGATGATCAGCACGCCCGGCATCACCGGATGGCCCGGGAAATGGCCATCGAAGAACGGTTCGTTGATGGTGACGTTCTTCAGCGCGACCGCGCTGACGTCCGGCACGACCTCGATCACCCGGTCGACCAGCAGGAACGGGTAGCGGTGTGGCAGCAGGCGCTGGATCTGCTCCACCTGCACCGGCAGGGTGATCTCGAAATTTTCCTCAGTCATTGCTCTTGTCCTTTTCCAGTGCCGCCAGACGGCGCGCGTATTCGTCCAGATGCTTGAATCGCGCCGCATTCCTGCGCCACAGGCGATTTTCCTGCAGCGGCACGCCGGAGGAGTACTCGCCCGGTTCGCGTATCGAATGGGTGACCAGGCTCTTGGCGGTAATGGTAACCCGGTCGGCCAGCTCGAGATGGCCGAGCACGCCCGCATTGCCTCCGATCTGGCAGTAGCGGCCGATCCTGGCACTGCCGGCCACGGCGGCGCATCCGGCCATTGCGGTGTGCGCGCCCACGTGCACGTTGTGGGCGATCTGGATCTGGTTGTCCAGCCGCACGTCTTCTTCCAGCACGGTGTCGTCCAGCGTGCCGCGGTCGATCGTGGTGTTGGCGCCGATCTCGCAGTCATCGCCGATGCGTACCCCACCCAACTGGGGCAGCTTGATCCAGTGGTCGGTGTCGAAGGCCAGGCCGAAGCCGTCCGAACCGATCACCGCGCCGGGATGCACCAGCACGCGGCGACCCAGGATGACGCGCGTGACCAGGGTGACCCGGGCCACCAGCCGCGATTGCGCCCCCACCGTGCAGCCCTCGCCGATGATGCAATGTGGCCCCAGCACGGCGCCGTCCTCGACCACTGCATCGGCCTCGATCACGCAACACGGGCCGATGCTGGCGCCGGCGCTGACGCGCGCGGAAGCGGCGACCACGGCACTGGGATGCACGCCAGCCGGTGCGGCGGGCAGGCGCTCGAACAGCGCGGCGATGCGCGCGTAGGCGACGTAGGGGTCCCTGGCGATCAGCGCGGTGGCCGGGCAATCGGCGAGGTTCTCCTCGCGCAGCACCACCACGCCCGCGCGGGTGGACAGCAGCTGCGCGGTGTATTTGCTGTTGGAAAGAAAGCTCAACTCGCTGGCACCGGCGCCACCGAGCGTGCCCACGCCGCTCACCATCCGCGTGCCGTCGCCGCGGACGTCGAGGCCGAAGCGCGCGGCCAGTTCGGCTGCCGAGTAGTGGATGGCGTTCATGCGTGGCTCCGGACGGTGCGCGTCATTGTAGGGCGTGGCACCGCACGACGCAGGTGTGCCCGGACGACGAAAAAGAAAACGCGGCATCGCCGCGTTTTCCTTCGATACGCCGGCAGCTCCGCACGTGGCGGCGCCCGCACCGGCCGATGGTCAGAACTGGCTGCCGAAGGTGAACTGGATGCGCTCCTCGTAATGACCGTCCGACGGCTGCGAGCGGAACGGCACGGCCAGGCTGATGATCAGCGGGCCGATCGGCGCCTGCCAGTGCAGCGATACGCCGGCCGAGGCGCGCAGCGTGCTGGCGTCGAAACTCTGGTAATCCCGGTAGACGTTGCCGACGTCGGTGAACAGCGACACGCGCGCGGTGTTGATGTCCTTCAGGAACGGCAGCGGCAGGTACAGCTCGGCGGTGCCCAGCACCTTGAACGAGCCGCCGATCGGTTGCGCCCAGTAGGCGCCCAGGCAGTTGCCGCGCGCGTCCGGCGAGCTGCCGTCGATGCACACGCGTGGGCCCAGGGTGTTGTCCTGGAAGCCGCGCACGTCGCGCACGCCGCCGGCGGAGAAGTTGGCGAAGAACGGGAAATCCTGGCGCAGGTCGGGCATCACGTAGCCTGCGCCGCGCTGCGCTTCGGTGGCGGCCTTGAGCACGGCGAACTGGTCGTCGCTGATGCCGTTCTTGCCATAGGTCTTGCCGTAGCCCACCTGGCCGTCCAGGTAGAGCACGAAGCCCTTGCCGATCGGCCAGTAATGGTTGGCCTCGGCGGTGAGCTTCCAGTACTGCACGGTGGAGCCGGGCAGGGCGACATCCGCCTGGGCCTGCAGCAGGCCGCCGCGGGTGGGCGCCCAGAAGCCGTTGCGGGTGTCGTGGTTCCAGCCCAGCGTGCCGGTCCACGAATGGATCGTCTTGTTGCCGAGCTGGTTCTGGTAGTCGATCAGGTCCCGCGGGCTGTAGCCGGGGAACAGGTTGACCTTGTTGCTGCTGATGCCCAGGCCCACGCGCACGCCGTCGGTTTCGCTGATCGGGATGCCCAGGTAGGTGGAGAAGCCCTTGGCGCTGGTGCTGTAGTTGGCGTAGTCGGTGTTGCCGTAGTCGGTCTTGGAATAGTTGACGCTGTAGCCGATGCCGATGCCGTTGTCGGTCAGGTACGGGTTGTAGTAGTTGGCGCCGAAACTGGTCTGGTAGGTGCTGCGCGAGCCGCTCACCGAGAAGCTGTCGCCACTGCCGAACAGGTTGTTCTGGCTCAACGAGGCGTTGAGGATGATGCCGGCGTACTGCGAGTAGCCGATGCCGAACTGCATGCTGCCGGCGGCCTGCTCCTCGACCTTGACGCTGACGTCGACCTGGTCCTGCGAGCCGGGCACCAGTTTCTTGTCGATGTCGACCTTCTTGAAGTAGCCCAGCCGCTGCAGGCGGATCTTCGAGCGGTCGATCGCGGCCTGCGAGTACATGGAGCCTTCGAGCTGGCGCATCTCGCGACGCAGCACGTTGTCCTCGGTCTTGGTGTTGCCGGAGAAGATCACGCGGCGCACGTACACGCGCTGGCCCGGCTCGACGTACATGGTCAGGTCGACCGTGTGCTTGTCCTTGTCCAGCTTCGGGATCGGCGTGACCTTGGCGTAGGCATAGCCGATGTTGGACAGCACCGCCTTGATCGCCTTGCTGGAGTTCTCGATCGCGCCGCGGTTGAAGATGTCGCCTTCCTTGACGAACACCAGCTGGCGCATCGTCTTTTCCGGCAGGATCAGGTCGCCGAGCAGCTTGACGTCGGTGACCTTGTAGATGTCGCCTTCCTTGATGCTGGCGTCGATGTACATGTTGCGCTTGTCCGGCGAGATGCTGACCTGGGTCGAATCCACGCCGAAATCCGCGTAACCGCGGTTCATGTAGTAGGACTGCAGCTTCTCCAGGTCGCCGGAAAGCTTCTCGCGCGAGTACTGGTCATTCTTGGAGTACCACGACATCAGATTCGGTGTGCCGGACTCGAAATCGTCGCGGATCTGCTTGTCGGTGTAGGCGTGGTTGCCGAGGATGTTGATCTCGCGGATCTTGGCGGCCTTGCCCTCGCGGATCTCGATGTCGATGGCGACACGGTTGCGGTCGAGCCGGGTCACGTGCGGCTCGACCGACACGTTGTACTTGCCGCGGTTGTAGTACTGCCGGATCAGCTCCTGCTGCACGCCGTCGATGGCCAGCCGGTCGAAGGTCTCGCCTTCGGAGATGCCGGTCTGCTTGAGGCCCTTCTTCAGGTCGTCGGTCTTGATGTCGTGGTTGCCGCGGATGTTGAGCTTGGCGATGGACGGCCGCTCGACCACCTTGATCACCAGGATGTTGCCGTCGCGGTCGAGCTCCACGTCGCTGAAGAACTTGGTTTGGTACAGCGCGCGGATGGCGCGTGCCGCCTCGGCGTTGGTGAGCCGGTCGCCCTTGTTCACCGGCAGGTAGTTGTACACCGTGCCGGCCGCGATGCGGCTGAGGCCGTCGATGCGGATGTCCGAGATCACGAAGGGCTCGAACGCGTACGCGTTGGCGGCAAGGGAGGCAAGCAGGATCAGCGCGGCGATACGCTTCATCGTCGGTTCCGTTGGGTTAGTTTGACGGGGCGGCCAGCGCGGCCGCTCCGTCAACGCATGCGGCGGGGGATGAGCCCGTCGCGAAAAGGGGCGCTGCATTCCAGCGGGAGTTGTCGCGGACCGCGTCGGCCCGGGCAAGCACGGCCGGCGCAGTCTGGCGGATCGCCAGGTGGTCGAGGGCGATGGCGATGCGCATCACGACAGCAGGGTTCGCTGGATGTCGTTGAATAGCGTCCATCCGACCAGGCTGAACAGCAGGACCAGACCGATGTACTGGCCGATGATCATGGCCTGTTCGCTGACCGGGCTGCCCTTGACCAGTTCGATCAGATAATACAGCAGGTGCCCGCCATCGAGGACCGGGATCGGCAGCAGGTTCAGGATCGCCAGGCTCAGCGACACCATCGCCAGGAACTGCAGGAACCACGCCAGCCCCATCTGCGCCGACGCATTGGCGTACTGGGCGATGCCGATCACGCTGGAGATGTTCTTGGTCGAGGCGTGCCCGCTGAGCATCTCCCCGATCATGCCGAAGGTCTGCCGGGTATTGCGCCAGGTGGTGGTGAACGCGGCGCCCAGTGCGCGCGCCGGCGAGTACTGCACGGTGGCCGGCTCCGGTGGCGGCGGGGCGACGCCCAGCATCCACTTCGCCGGCTGGTCGCCGAGCGACTCCCATGTCGCGGTGACCGCGAGGGTCAGCAGCCGGCCGTCGCGCAGCACGCCGATCGACAGTCGCGGCGATGTGGCCGCCGCCGATTGCACCAGCTTGCCGAGGCTGTCGAAATCGCCCACCGGCTGGCCGTTGATGCTGACGATGCGATCGCCGCCCTGGATGCCGCCCAGGGCCGCCGGTTGCCCGGGCTTGACCGTGCCGGCGATCGCCGGCGGCGGCGCCAGGCGCAAGCCGAGCTTGCCGAAGTACTGGTCGATCGGCTGGCCGGCCGGCAGACGGTCCAGCGGCAGCACGAGTTCGCGGGTCTGGCCGTCGGCGTGGCGCACCGTCAGCGGCAGCGGGGTCAGCGCCAGCAGCGCGTTGCCCACCGCGTCCATCGAATCGCTCCAGGTGGAGACCTGGCGCCCGTTGACGCTGAGGATGCGGTCGCCCGGCTGGATGCCTGCCTCGGCGGCGATGCTGTCCGGCGTGGCGGTGACGATCGGCGCGTAGTCGCTCCGGCCGAGCATGAACATCAGCCACAGCGCGGCGATGGTGAAGATCACGTTGAAGCCCGGCCCGGCCGCCACGATGGCGATGCGTTTCCACACCGATTTGCCGGTGAACTCCTGGTCGCGCAGGGCCGGGTCGACCTCGCCCTCGCGCGCGTCCAGCATCTTCACGTAGCCGCCCAGCGGGATCGCCGCGATCCAGTATTCGGTGCCGTCGCGGCCGATGCGCTTCCAGATCGCCTTGCCGAAGCCGATCGAGAACCGCAGCACCTTGACCCCACAGCGCCGCGCGACCCAGTAGTGGCCGAACTCATGGAAGGTCACCAGCACGCCGAGCGTGACCAGCAACCAGAACACCGAGCCGAAAAAGGAAGTCATCAAGTACCGCAGCGGAAAGTCATCGGGACAAGAATATCAGCAAGCCCTGCGCAGTACGCGCCGGGCCGCCTCGCGGGCCGCCCGGTCGCGCTCGAGCAGGGTCGGGATATCGACCACCGGCTGCGCCGGCAGTTCCGCAAGCACCGCCTCGACCACGTCGGCGATCGACAGGAACGCCAGCGTGCCGGCGAGGAAGGCCTCCACCGCCACCTCGTTGGCCGCGCTCAGCACGGTCGGGGCATCGCCACCGGCGCGCAGCGCCTGGAAGGCCAGCGCCAGGCAGCGGAAGGTGGCCAGATCCGGCGCCTCGAACTGCAGCGGCGCGCAGGCGGCGAGGTCGAGCGGGGTGACCCCGGACTCGACCCGCTCCGGCCAGGCCAGCGCGTGGGCGATCGCGGTGCGCATGTCCGGGTTGCCCAGTTGCGCCAGCACGGAGCCGTCGACGTAGTCGACCATCGAGTGGATCAGGCTCTGCGGATGCACCACCACCTCGATAGCCTCGACCGGCGCGGCGAACAGGTGATGCGCCTCGATCACCTCCAGCCCCTTGTTCATCAGGGTGGCCGAGTCGACCGAGATCTTGCGGCCCATGACCCAATTGGGATGCTTGCAGGCCTGGTCGGGCGTGACATGCGCCAGCTCGGCGCGGCTGCGGCCGCGGAACGGGCCGCCGGACGCGGTCAGGATCAATCGGCGCACGCCACTGCGGGCCAGTGCGGGGCGACCGCCCGGCAGGCACTGGAACAACGCGTTGTGCTCGGAGTCGACCGGCACCAGCACCCCGCCACCGCGCTCGACCGCCTGCAGCAGCAGCGGGCCGGCCATCACGATGGACTCCTTGTTGGCCAGCAGCAGCCGCTTGCCGGCCTGCGCGGCGGCCAGGGTCGACTCCAGCCCGGCGGCGCCGACAATGGCCGCCACCACGGTGTCGCACAGGTTGCCGGCCGCCGCGGTGACCAGCGCGTCCGGGCCGCTGGCGACGTCGCAGCGCACCCCGGCGTCGACCAGGCGCCGGGCCAGTTCGCGCTCGTGCGCGGGATCGGCGACGATGGCCAGGTCCGGCCGGTGACGAGCGCACAGTTCGACCAGCGCCTCGACGCGGTGGTTCGCGGTGAGCACGCTGGCGCGGAACCGCTCCGGATGGCGCGCGATCACGTCCAGCGTGCTGCCGCCGATCGAGCCGGTGGCACCAAGGACAGCGACCGTGCGCATCGTCACAACTGCAGCAGCCACAAGCCGGCGGCGAAAATGGGCAGTGCCGCGAACACGCTGTCCAGTCGATCCATCAGGCCGCCATGGCCGGGAAAGATGCTGCCCGAATCCTTCACCTGGGCATGCCGCTTGAGCAGGCTCTCGAACAGGTCGCCGACGATAGAAATGGACACGGTGGCCGCCGCCAGCAGCGCCAGCGCCAGCAACCGCACATCACGCACGTCGAGCAGCCAGGCGCCGACCAGCGCCAGCAGCACGCCGGCGACCAGCGCGCCGTAGGCGCCGGCCCAGGTCTTGCCCGGGCTGATATGCGGCGCCAGCTTGCGCTTGCCGAAGGCGCGGCCGGCGGCGTAGGCGCCGATGTCCGAGGCCCACACGATCATCAGCGCCAGCAAGGTCCACCACGGGCCGTGCGGCGAGTGGCCATGGATGCGGACCAGGGCGACCCAGGCCGGAAAGATCACGAATGCGCCGGCCAGCAGTTTCAGCGCGGTGTTGTCGCGCGTGGGCGCGGCGGCGAACGCGAAGTGGCGCAGCCACAGGCAGGCCACCAGCCACCATGCCACGCCAGCGACCAGCAGCCAGTCGAGCCACGCGCTGTCGCGCGCCAGCCAAAGCAGCACGAACACGCCGGCGGCCACGATCAGCAAGGCCACCCGGGCACGGCCATGCAGGCCGCTCAGCTGGGCCCATTCCCCCCATGCCGCCAGGAAAGCCACGGCCACGATCGCGCCGAAGACGCCGGTCGGCGGCAGCAGGACGATCAGGATCGCCAGCGGCGCGAGCACCAGGGCGGTGAGAATGCGCTGAAGCAGCATGGAAATCCTCTAGGAGCGTGGGCGGTAGAAACCAAGGGAGCGAGGCAAAGCGATTTTGAGTCAGGTTTTTCGATCGTTTGAGGAAGATAGCCGTAGCTATCTGACGAGAAGGAGCGGAAAAGCTGGCCAAAAGCGCGAAGCCATAGCCCCTTGGTTTCTATCGCCCACGCTCCTGGGGGGCAGGGGCCAGCTGCGCGCTGGTGCGGCCGTAGCGGCGCTCGCGCGAAGCGTAGTCGGCGATGGCCTCGCGCAGGCAAGCCTGGTCGAAATCGGGCCACAACGTATCGGTAAAGTACAGCTCGGCGTAGGCGACCTGCCACAACAGGAAGTTGCTGATGCGGCGTTCGCCGCCGGTGCGGATGAACAGGTCCAGCGGCGGCAGCTCGGCCAGGCTCATCCACTGGCCCAGCCGTGATTCGTCGATCTCGTCGGCGCGCAACTCGCCATGCGCGACTGCCGCGGCAGCGTGGCGACAGGCCTGCACGATGTCCCAGCGGCCGCCGTAACTCACCGCGATATTCAGTTGCAGCGCCGCGTTGCCGGCGGTGCGGTCCGTCGCCGCGCGCATGCGCTGGCGCAGCGGCTCGTCGAAGCTGTCCAGGTCGCCGATGAAGCGCAGGCGCACGCCGTGGCCGTGCAGTTCCTCCACTTCTTTGTCCAGCGCGCGCACGAACAGGTTCATCAGCGCGCTGACCTCGTCCTGCGGGCGCTGCCAGTTTTCGCTGGAGAAGGCGAACAGGGTCAGCACCGGCACGCCTTCGCGCAGGCAGGCTTCGATCACCTCGCGCACCGCGCGGCGCCCGGCGTTGTGGCCGAAGCTGCGCGGACGGTGCCGGGCGCGGGCCCAGCGCCCGTTGCCGTCCATCACGATGGCGACATGGCGGGGAACCCGGGCAGCCGTGGCGGCCGGCATGCGGGGTGCGATGGCGCTCAGAGCGCCATCAGCTCCTCTTCCTTGGCCTTGACCACGGTATCGACGTCCTTGACCGCGCGATCGGTGAGCTTCTGGATCTCGTCGTCGAAACGGCGATCCTCGTCCTCCGTGATCTGCTTGTCCCTGAGCAGGTCCTTGACCTGCTGCAGGGCATCGCGGCGCACGTTGCGGATGGCGATCTTGGCGTTCTCGCCCTCATGGCCCACGTGCTTGGCCAGCTCCTTGCGACGCTCCTCGGTGAGCGCGGGCATGTTGAGCCGGATCACGGTGCCGGCGGTGGTCGGCGTGATGCCGATGTCCGATGCCATCAGGGCCTTCTCGATCGGCGCCACCATGTTTTTTTCCCACGGCGTGATGAGGATGGTGCGCGCATCGGCCAGCGTCACGGACGCGACCTGCGACAGCGGCGTTTCCGCGCCGTAGTAGCTGACCTTGATGTGGTCGACCAACGTGGTGCTGGCGCGGCCGGTGCGGATACGCGTGAGGTCGTGCTTGAGCGAGTCGATGCTCTTGCCCATGCGGGCCTGGGCATCGTTCTTGATGTCGTTGAGCATGTGTCGTACCCCGGTGAATCTGGCAACGCGTGATTATAGCAGTGGCGGGCGTCGCCCCCGCGGGCCGACTCAGCCGACCAGCGTGCCGATCGACTCGCCGCCCATGATGCGCATCAGGCTGCCGGGCACGCTCATGTCGTAGATGCGCAGCGGCATGCCGTGGTCGCGGCACAGCGCGATCGCGGCGGTGTCCATCACTTGCAGGTTGCGCTGGATCACTTCCTCGTAGCTCAGCCGCTCGTAGCGGATGGCGTGCGCGTCACGGGCGGGGTCGGCGCTGTAGACGCCGTCGACCTTGGTGGCCTTGAGCAGCAGGTCGGCGCCGACTTCCACGGCGCGCAGCGCCGCGGCCGAGTCGGTGGTGAAGAACGGATTGCCGGTGCCGGCAGCGAACAGCACGATGCGGCCCTTCTCGATGTGGCGGATCGCGCGGCGGCGGATGTAGTCCTCGGCCACGTCGTGGATCTGGATCGCGCTCATCACCCGCGCATAGCCGCCACGCTTCTCGATCGCATCGGCCATCGCCAGCGCGTTCATCACGGTGGCGAGCATGCCCATGTGGTCGCCGGTGACGCGATCCATGCCGGCCGCGGCCAGGCCGGCGCCGCGGAAGATGTTGCCGCCGCCGATCACCACGCCCACTTCCACGCCGGCGCGGCGCACCTCGATGATCTCCTCGGCGAGCCGGCCGATCACGTTCGGATCAATGCCGTAGTCGGCCTCGCCCATCAGCGCTTCACCGGAGAGCTTGAGCAGGATGCGGTGGTACTTGGGCTGGGTGCTCATGGGTTCTCCGGATTGTGGGGGCAAACCGCCACATTGTAGCGGCAGAGCCGCTCTCGGGTAAGCTTGCGTCGGTCGATTGAAGTCGCCGTGACGGATTCGGTTCAAGGAGCGAACGGGTGGGGTGGAACACGCTTTATTACGGGGTCCCGGCGCCGTCGCGCGGGCGACGCATCGCCATCCACGGCACGCTGATCGTGATGGCCCTGGCGTTCTACGGCGGCTGGATCGACTTCCTGCCCGAGCCGTGGGTGGAACGATCCAGCTTCTACGTGGCGCTGGTGCTTGGCGTGGCGGTCACGGTGTGGCTCGCGTGGGTCAATCTCACCGGACGCAACGAAGCCTATCAGGGCGGTACCGCCAAAATGCTCCTGGCGGCACCGTTCTGCGCTGCCTTGGCTGCGGGCTTCATCTGGTGCGCGCTGGCGCATGGGGTGGCGGGCGGGGTCACGCGAATGCTGGGCGATGCCGCATTCATGCCGCCGGTGCAGATGCACACCGTTCACCGCCGGCGGCGCCGGGAATGCGACTACCAGTTGAGGGGCGGCCCCATGACCGGCTTCCTGTTCGACCACCTTTGCACCAGTTCGGCCTATTACGAGGCCCATCCGCGCCATCGCGTGGAGGTGGCGCTGGGAGGCTTTCACGGGCGGCTGGGGTTCTACGTCACGCAGTTCGGCCATCGTCGCGACCTGGGCGCCTACCGGGATTGACCGCGACAACGAAAAGGGCCGCGGTTTCCCGCGGCCCCTGGTTCGAAGCACCCGCTCTTTCTGAAAGTCCGGCCATGGCGAGGGCATGGATGCCCGAGGTGAGGCAACGCAGGAGCGGTTGCCCGATGGCCGGTCTTTGCCGTCAGGGATGACGGGTACTTCGGATTACCTCAAGCCTGCCTGCTTCATGACTTCGGCGGCGAAATCCTCTTCCACCTTCTCGATGCCTTCGCCGACGGCCAGGCGGACGACCGAGATGACGTCGGCGCCTTCCTTCTTCAGCGCCTCGGCGACCGTGACGTTGGTGTCCAGCACGTAGGGCTGGCCCAGCAGGGTGACTTCGGAAACGATCTTGTGGATCTTGCCGCTGATGATCTTCTCCAGGATCTCGGCCGGCTTGGCCTTGTCCTTCTCGGACATCAGGCTCAGCGCGATTTCCTTCTCCTTGGCGACGAACTCGGCCGGCACGTCCTCGGCGCGGACGTGCGCCGGGTTCATCGCCGCCACGTGCATGGCGATGCCTTTGGCCAGCTCCTCGGAGCCGCCCTTGAGCGACACCAGCACGCCGATGCGACCGCCATGGATGTAGTTGCCGATCACGCCGTCGTTCTCGATGCGGGCCATGCGGCGCACGTCGATCTTCTCGCCGATGGTGGCGATCAGCGCCTTGGCCGCGTCCTCGACGGTGCCGCCGCCGGGATAGGCGGCTGCCTTGAGCGCGTCGATATCGGCGGCGCTGGACTTCAGCGCGACTTCGGCGACGGCGTCGCTGAACTTCAGGAAGCTCGCGTCCTTGCCCACGAAGTCGGTTTCGCAGTTGATCTCGACCAGTACGGCCTTGCCGCTGGCCTGGTCGGTGACGATGCGGCCTTCGGCGGCGATGCGGCTGGCTTTCTTGTCGGCCTTGGCGAGGCCGGACTTGCGCAGCCACTCCATGGCGGCGTCGAGGTCGCCGTTGTTCTCCACCAGCGCCTTCTTGCATTCCATCATGCCGGCGCCGGACCGCTCGCGCAGCTCCTTCACCATCTGGGCGGAAATATTGCTCATCGGTAGTTCTCCAATGCTTGGATGGCGCGACGGCAAGCAAACGCCGTCACGCGTTGATCTCGGCAGCCTGGCGGCGGTCGGCGACCGCCGCCTCGGCGCTTACTTGGCGGGCGCGCCTTCGTTGCGCGGGCCACGGCCGCCGTCGCGACCGCCGTCGCGGCGCGGCGCGGACTTGCGCGGGGCAGCCTCGCGGCGCGGGCGATCGACCTTGGCCACCGGGTTGCCTTCCTCGTCCAGCTCGACGAAGTCGTTGCCGTCGCCCTGGGCGGCGGCCGGCGCGGCGGCCTTGCCTTCGAGGATCGAGTCGGCGGCGGCGCGGGCATACAGCTGGATCGCGCGGATCGCGTCGTCGTTGCCCGGGATGGCGTAGTCGACCAGCTCCGGGTTGTAGTTGGTGTCGACCACGGCGATCACCGGGATGCCGAGCTTCTTGGCTTCCTGCACGGCGATGTCTTCGTGGCCGATGTCGATCACGAACAGCGCGTCGGGCAGGCGGTTCATGTCCTTGATGCCGCCCAGCGAGGCCTGCAGCTTGTCGCGCTCGCGGCGACGGGCCAGCACTTCGTGCTTGACCAGCTTGTCGAAGCTGCCATCGGTCTCGGCTGCTTCCAGCTCCTTCAGGCGCGAAACGGACTGCTTCACGGTGCGGAAGTTGGTCAGCATGCCGCCGAGCCAGCGCGAGGTGACGAACGGCATGCCGGCGCGGGCAGCCTCTTCGGCCAACGGCTCGCGGGCCGAACGCTTGGTGCCGACGAACAGGATGGTGCCGCGCTTCTGCGCCAGGCCCGACAGGAAATTCATCGCGTCGGTGAACAGCGGCAGGGTCTTTTCGAGATTGATGATGTGGATCTTGCCGCGGGCACCGAAGATGTACGGGGCCATCTTGGGATTCCAGTAACGGGTCTGATGACCGAAATGGACGCCGGCTTCCAGCATCTGACGCATGGTGACTTGTGCCATGGGTGTCGCTCCGATTGTCGGTTCCCTCGAGAAGGAACCTGGGGGTTGGGACCTCCACGCATCCCCGGCTTCGACCGCGACTGGCCCGATTTTGACGGTGGGCGAGGCGCGGCACCCCGAAGGCGGTGCCGATGCGTGTGTGGCGTTGGTTTGGGTGTTGTACCGCTGGGCGTTACAATCCCGGCTCGCTTTGCGTGGATCGACTCCCGCTCGGGAGGCATCAGCCCTGCAAAACTCCGAAATTGTAGCCGGTACGCCGGCGGTGCGGCAAGTCTCTGGATTTCAAGGAGTTCTGTCGCCACATGAGTGGAATCCATGGCCATTACCCTGAAATCTCCCGAAGACCTTGAAGGCATGCGCGTCGCCGGCAAGCTGGCTGCCGAAGTGCTGGCCATGCTCAAGGAGTACGTCAAGCCCGGCGTCACCACCGAGGAGTTGGACCGCCGCGCCTACGAGCACATCGTCAACGTGCAGAAGGCGATTCCCGCCAACGTCGGCTATCACGGCTTCCCCAAGACCCTGTGCACCTCGGTCAACCATGTGATCTGCCACGGCATCCCGAGCGAGGGCAAGGTGCTCAAGGACGGCGACATCGTCAACCTCGACGTCACCGTGATCAAGGACGGCTGGCACGGCGACACCAGTCGCATGTACGTCGCCGGCACCCCGTCGGTGCTGGCCAAACGGCTGGTGGATACGACTTTCGAGGCGATGATGCGCGGCATCGAGGCGGTGCGTCCCGGCGCCACGCTTGGGGATATTGGCCACGCCATCCAGCAGCATGCCGAGGCGGCCGGTTTCAGCGTGGTCAAGGAGTACTGCGGCCACGGCATCGGCAAGGTCTATCACGACGAGCCGCAGGTGCTGCATTACGGCAAGCCCGGCACCGGCGTCGAGTTGAAGAAGGGCATGACCTTCACCATCGAGCCGATGATCAACGCCGGCAAGCCGCAGACGCGCCAGATGCCCGACGGCTGGACCGTGGTGACCAAGGACCATTCGCTGTCCGCCCAGTGGGAACACACCCTGGCGGTGACCGACGACGGCTTCGAGATCCTCACGCCCTGGCCGGATGCGTGAAGCAGGAGTGAGTGGGGAGGAGTGAGAAAAGAGAGCCGGACGCGCGGCGCCGGCGCCGGATGCCATGCAGACATGGCAGACTGCCTTCTCTCATTCCGCACTCCTCTCCACTCACTTCTCGCTCCAATGAATTCAGCGCTCCCTCCCTTGCCGCGCCTGCCCGTGGCAGTGCCGCGCTCCGGCGTTTCGGCCGAGGCGCGGCGGGCGTTGCGGCAGTTGCTGGAGGATGTGGATCGCGGGTTGGCTACGGCGTTTCGCGACGGCATGGATGCCAGTGCGTTGGCGCGGCGGCGCGGCGAGTCGGTGGCGCGGGTGGTTGCGCATGTGTGGGCAGCCTGCCTCGGTGAGGTAGCCGGCGCGGCGCTGTTCGCGATTGGCGGCTTTGGCCGCGGCCTGCTGTTTCCGTACTCGGATGTGGACCTGCTGGCGCTGGCGGCGGCACCCGAGCCCGCGCGCCTGCGGGCACTGGAGCAGTTCTTCGCTACCTTGTGGGACATCGGCCTGAAAGTGGGCCACGCCGTGCGCGAACCAGCGCAATGCCGGGCGCTGGCCGCGCAGGACGCCAGCGTATTCACCAGCCTGCTCGACGCGCGACGGCTGGCCGGCGATCCGGCCTTCGATGCGCAACTGCGGGGCATCGTTGACGACCCGGCGTTGTGGCCGCCGCGCGAATACCTCGCCGCCCGGCTGGCCGAGCGCAACGCGCGGCACGCCCGTTACGACGACACTGCCTACAACCTCGAACCGAACCTCAAGGACGGGCCCGGCGGCCTGCGTACGCTCGACTCGCTGCGCTGGATGGGGCGACGCCTGGCGCACGCGGACGGGTTGTCGGGGATGGTCGCCGAGGGGCTGCTCGATCCGGCCGAGCAAGCCCAACTGGAACAAGCCGAATCGACGCTGCGCCGTTACCGCTATGCCCTGCATCTGGAAGCGGGACGGGCCGAGGAGCGGCTGCTCTTCGACTATCAGCAGGCGCTGGCCGCACGCCTGGGATTCCAGGACGAGCACGAGAAGAACCTCGGCGTCGAACAGTTCATGCAGGGCTACTACCGCGCAGCCAGCCAGGTCGAGCGGCTCGGCGTGCAGGTGGCCGAGCGCTTCGAGGAGATGCTGGAGCCTCCCGCGGCGGAGCAGCCGGTGGGCGACGATTTCGTGCGCTACGGCGCGCGCCTGGCCGCGCGCGATCCGGAATTGTTCATGCGCCGGCCCGCGGCGCTGGTGGAGATTTTCATCGCCCGGCTGGAGCAGTCCGGCGTGCTGGGCTTCAGCGCCGACACCATGCGCCGCATCCATCAGGCGACCGACGCCCATGGCGCGGCGCTGGCCCGGGACGAGGAGGTGCTGGCCGCGTTCCTGCGCCTGTTGCGGCGAGGTGCGCCGGCGGTGGAGGCGTTGTGGCGGATGAACCGGCACGGCCTGCTGGCGGCGATCCTGCCGGCGTTCGGCAAGGTGTTCGGGCGCATGCAGTACGACCTGTTCCATGTCTACACGGTCGACGAACACACCTTGCGCGTGTTGCGCAACATGGCGCGCTTCGCCGAGCCGGCGGCACGGGGCGAGTTCCCGCTTGGCTGCGAGATCTGGGCCATGCTGCCCAAGCCCGAGGTGCTGCTGCTGGCGGCGTTGTTCCACGACATCGCCAAGGGTCGCGGCGGCGACCATTCGGTGCTGGGCGAACAGGATGCGCGGGATTTCTGCACGCGGCTGGGCCTCCCCTCTGGCGACGTCGAACGGGTCGCCTGGCTGGTGCGCCATCACCTGCTGATGAGCACCACGGCGCAACGCCAGGACATCACCGATCCCGAGGTGGTGCACCGCTTCGCCGAGACGGTGGGCGAGCGGGAGCAGCTCGGCCAGCTCTACCTGCTGACCATTGCCGACATCATCGGCACCAGCCCGCGCCTGTGGAACAGCTGGAAGGATCGCCTGCTGGCCGATCTCTGCACCAGCACCCGCCATGCCCTGCGCAGCGACGTCGAGTTGCCGCGCGACGCCGGCGTGCGCGTGCGCGAATGCAGCGCGCAGGCGCTGGCGCGGCTGCAGGAGGATGGCTTCGACGAAGCCCGGGTGCGGCAGGTCTGGGGGGATTTTCCGCAACTCAGCTTCCTGCGCCATCGGCCCGAGCAGATCGCGTGGCAGACCGCGGCGATCCTGCGCGCGCAGGGTGCGGTGCCGCTGGTCGCGGTGGAACCGTTGTCGGTACGCGGCAGCACCGAGCTGTTCGTCTACACGCCCGATCGGGACGGCCTGTTCGCGACCGTGACGGCGATGCTGGATCGGCTGCGCTTTTCGGTGATGGAGTCGCGCATCCTCAGCTCGCCCACCGGCATGGCGCTGGATACCTTCCTGTTGCTCGAAGCCGACAGCCAGCAACCGGCCAGTCCCGCGCGTGCCGAGGAGTTGCAGCAGCGCCTGCAGCGCGCACTCGCGCAAGCGGTGGGCGTGCAGCCGAGCAAGCGCAGCATGTCGCGTCATCAGAAGCATTTCCAGGTGACGCCGAAGATCAGCTTCCATGCCGCCGGCGGTCGCACCCAGTTGGCATTGGCGGGGACCGACCGGCCCGGTCTGCTGGCGGCGGTGGCGCAGGTGATGCTGAGCGAGGACGTACGCGTGCACGACGCACGCATCGCCACCTTCGGCGAGCGGGTGGAGGACTTCTTCCTGCTGACCGACCGCGCCAACGCGCCGCTCGATGCGCAGCACCAGCAGCGCCTGCTGCAGGCGTTGCTGGCGCGGATCGGTCCCGCGCGCGAGTGAAGCGGGCGGCTCGCGCTATCATGCCCGCCGCTGCGCGAGGCAGCGGCCACGCCCATTCGTCATGACCTATCTGTTGATCAAATCGTTGCACCTGCTGTTCGTGATCGCCTGGATGGCCACGGTGTTCTACCTGCCGCGCATCCTGGTGAACATGGCCGAAGCGGCGAACGAGCCGGCGGTGCAGGCGCGGCTGCAGCTGATGGGGCGTCGGCTGTACAAGTTCGGCCACAACATGTTCGGCATCGCGTTCCTGTTCGGCCTGGTGCTGTGGCAGGGTTGGCGGGTATTCCCGCAGAGCCTGCCGAACGTGGCCTCCGGCACGCACTGGATCGACGCCAAACTGACCCTCGTCGCGTTGTTGCTGGTCTACTTCACCTGGGCCGGGCGATTGCTCAAGCGCAGCGCAAAGGGCCTTGCGTTGCCCTCGGCGCGCACGTTGCGCTGGCTCAACGAGCTGCCGGTGCTGTTGCTGCTGGGCGTGATCTGGCTGGTGCTGGCCAAGCCGTTCTGAGGCTCTCCGCGACGCGCACGATCTGGGCTAGACTAGGATTTCGGCACCATCCACGAGACCAAGGTGGCCCGCGCTTGCGCCGGCCGAGTGTGCGACATGACGACTACGTGCTGCCACGACTGACCGCCACCACGCCTTCGTTTGTCAAAGAAAGGGCGTCAAGCCCTTTTTTGCTTTTCAAGAGAAGCTTTCGCGATGATCGAGATTACGCTCCCCGACGGCAGCAAGAAGCCGTTCGAACACCCCGTCACCGTGCAGGACGTGGCCGCTTCGATCGGCGCCGGCCTGGCCAAGGCCACGCTGGCCGGCAAGGTCGACGGCAAGCTGGTCGACGCCAGCTTCCCGATCGAACACGATGCCAGCCTGCAGATCGTCACCGAGAAGAGCCCGGAGGCGCTGGAGATCCTGCGCCATTCCACCGCGCACCTGATGGGCCAGGCCGTGCAGCGGCTGTTTCCCGGCGCGCAGGTCACCATCGGCCCGGTGATCGACAACGGCTTCTACTACGACTTCGCCTACGAGCGCCCGTTCACGCCCGAGGATCTGCCGAAGATCGAGGCGGAGATGCACAAGATCGTGGCCGAGCAATTGCCGGTCACGCGCAGCGTGAAATCACGCGACGAGGCGGTGGCGTTCTTCCGCGGCCTGGGCGAGAACTACAAGGCCGAGATCATCGAGGGCATCCCGGCCGACCAGGATCTGTCGCTGTATTCGCAGGGCGAATTCACCGACCTGTGCCGGGGGCCGCACGTGCCGAACACCGGCAAGCTGCATTCGTTCAAGCTGATGAAGGTGGCTGGCGCTTACTGGCGCGGCGACTCGAACAACGCGATGCTCAGCCGCATCTACGGTACCGCCTGGCTCAACGACAAGGACCTGAAGGCCTACCTGTTCCAGCTGGAAGAGGCCGAGAAGCGCGACCATCGCAAGATCGGCAAGCAGCTGGACCTGTTCCACCAGCAGGAAGAGAGCCCCGGCATGGTGTTCTGGCACCCGAACGGCTGGGCTATCTGGCAGCAGGTCGAGCAGTACATGCGCGGCGTGTACCGCAGCAGCGGTTACCAGGAGGTGCGTTGCCCGATGGTGCTGGACGTGTCGTTGTGGAAAAAGTCGGGGCACTGGGACAATTACAAGGAGAACATGTTCTTCACCGAGTCGGAGAAGCACACCTTCGCGCTGCGCCCGATGAACTGCCCTGGCCACGTGCAGATCTTCAATGAGGGCCTGCGCAGCTACCGCGACCTGCCGCTGCGCTATGGCGAGTTCGGCGGCTGCCATCGCAACGAGCCGTCCGGCGCGCTGCACGGCATCATGCGCGTGCGCGCGTTCACCCAGGACGACGGCCACATCTTCTGCACGCCCGGGCAGATCGAGCCGGAGGTCACCGCCTTTCACCAGCAGGCGATGCAGGTCTACGCCGATTTCGGTTTCGACAAGATCGAGGTGGCTCTGGCGCTGCGCCCGGACCAGCGCATCGGCGACGACGAGGTATGGGATCGGGCCGAGGCTGCGCTGCGGGGTGCCTTGGCGGCTGCCGGGGTAACCTGGACCGAGCTGCCGGGCGAGGGCGCCTTCTACGGCCCCAAGATCGAGTACCACATGCGCGATTCGATCGGCCGCGACTGGCAGGTCGGCACCATGCAGGTGGATTTCATGATGCCCGAGCGGCTGGGCGCCGAATACGTGGACGAGCACTCCCAGAAGCAGCATCCGGTGATGCTGCACCGGGCCATCGTGGGGTCCATGGAGCGTTTCATCGGCATCCTGATCGAGCACCATGCCGGCCTGCTGCCGACCTGGCTGGCGCCGGTCCAGGCGATGGTGTTCAGCATTACCGATGCGCAGGCCGGTTACGTTCGCGAGGTCACGCAAGCCCTTGTCGACAAAGGTTTCCGGGTACAATCGGATTTGCGCAACGAGAAAGTCGGCTATAAAATCCGCGAACATACGATGCAGAAAGTGCCTTATCTGCTCGTGGTCGGCGACCGCGAGAAAGAGACGGGCGCGGTTTCTGTCCGTACCCGTTCCGGCGAGGATCTGGGCAGCATGCCGCTGGCCGATTTCATCGGGCGACTGGAGACCGAAACCCGGCGTTGAACGCCGAACGGTCTGTTTCATTACTTCTTCTGGAGGATCGTGGTATCGCAACCACCGACAACAAGGGCAATCGTCGCAACCTGGAAATCCGCGTGCCGCGGGTGCGTGTCATTGGCGCAGATTCCGAGCAACTCGGCATCCTGACCCGTGACGAAGCGCTGGCGCTGGCGCAGGAAGCCGGCATGGATCTGGTCGAGATCCAGCCCAATGGCGATCCGCCCGTATGCCGCATCATGGATTACGGCAAGTTCAAGTTCGAAGCCCAGAAGAAAGCCCAGGCCGCCAAGAAGAAGCAGAAGCAGGTCGAGATCAAGGAAGTGAAGTTCCGTCCGGTCACGGACGTGGGCGACTACCAGATCAAGCTGCGCAACATGCTTCGCTTCCTGGAAGAGGGCGACAAGGTCAAGGTCACCATCCGCTTCCGCGGCCGCGAGATGTCGCACCAGGATCTCGGCCAGAACCTGGCCCGCAAGATCCAGGAAGACGTCGGCGACAACGGCCAGGTCGAGTCGTACCCCCGACTCGAAGGGCGCCAGATGGTCATGATGATCGGGCCCAAGAAGAAATAGGCTGTTCGCCTTTGCGGGAGTTCGCTCGCGGGCAATGCTCCTTTTGCCGTGTCTCCCGGAGCGGCCGCCCTCAATTGGGTAGCGGGCAAGCCCCGTGCCCTCTCCCCAATCCTCTCCGGAGGGGGAGGAGGCACGCGTCGGCACTTCGTGCTGGCGTTTGACCTTTTGAACCCGTATGATTACGGGTTCGACCCGCCGGAAGGGTCGTGCACCGGTCATGGCAGGACGGAAAGAGCAACCCGCGGTTGCCGCCAGATCAGTCAGAAACGGGATCATTCCCACTCAAGGAGCATTCCATGCCCAAGATCAAGACCAACCGGGCGGCTGCGAAGCGTTTTCGCAAGACCGCATCCGGCAAGATCAAGTGCGGCCACGCATACAAGTCGCACATCCTGACCAAGAAGTCGACCAAGCTGAAGCGTGGTCTCCGTGCCCCGAACCACCTCAAGGCGTGTGACGCGCCGGGCGTGGCTCGCATGCTGCCGTACTTGTGAGGAGATAGACCATGGCTCGTGTAAAGCGTGGCGTCACCGCTCGTCGTCGTCACAAGACCATCATCGGCCGCGCCAAGGGCTACTACAACGCCCGCCGCAAGGTCTTCCGCGTCGCCAACCAGGCCGTCATCAAGGCTGGTCAGTACGCCTATATCGGCCGCAAGCAGCGCAAGCGCCAGTTCCGTGCACTGTGGATCGTGCGCATCAACGCTGCCGCGCGCATGTTCGGGCTGTCCTACAGCCGTCTGATCAATGGGCTGAGCAAGGCCGGCATCACCGTCGACCGCAAGGTCCTGGCTGATATCGCCGTGCATGACATCAAGGCGTTTGGGGCCATCGCTGACAAGGCGAAGGCCGCCCTGGCTGCTTGATCGTCGCTTGCGACGATAGAATGTGAATCAAGCGGGGAGGAGGCCACACGCCTCCTCCCCGTTTTCGTTTTTGCACGTCCGAACCGGGACCGCACCGATGGATGATCTGGAACGCCAGGCCGCGCAGGCGCTGGCTGGCATCGAACAGGCCGAGACGCTGGATACGCTGGAGTCCCTGCGCGTGGGTCTGCTGGGCAAGAGCGGCATCGTGACCGCCGCGCTGAAGACCCTGGGCACCCTGGCGCCCGAGCAGCGCAAGGCGCGCGGTGCCGAAGTGAACCGTGTCAAGGAGCGCCTCGTCGACGCACTGGCGACACGCAAGGCCGTGCTGGAACAGGCCGAGCTCGACCATCGGCTTGCCTCCGAGGCGATCGACATTTCGCTGCCCGGCCGCGATGGCGAGCGCGGCGGCATTCACCCGATCACCCGCGCGCTGGAACGCATCGCGTCGATTTTCGCGCGGCTCGGCTATCAGCGCGCCGACGGCCCCGAGATCGAGGACGACTGGCACAACTTCGAGGCGTTGAACTTCCCGCCGCACCATCCGGCGCGCGCGATGCACGACACCTTCTACTTCGGCGACGGCCGTCTGCTGCGCACGCATACCTCGCCGGTGCAGATCCGCACGATGGCCGGTCGCCAGCCGCCGATCCGCATCATCGCGCCGGGCAAGGTCTACCGCAGCGATTCGGACCAGACTCACTCGCCGATGTTCCATCAGATCGAAGGCCTGCTGGTTGACGAGACTTCCAGTTTCGCCGACCTCAAGGGCACCCTGGCCGAGTTCATCCGCGCGTTCTTCGAACGCGATTTCGAGATGCGTTTCCGCCCCAGCTATTTCCCCTTTACCGAGCCTTCGGCCGAGGTCGACATCCGCTGGGAGACCGAGGATGGCCAGAGCCGCTGGCTGGAGGTGCTCGGCTGCGGCATGGTGCATCCGAACGTGCTGAAGAACTGCGGCATCGATCCGGAGCGCTACACCGGCTTCGCCTTCGGCCTCGGCGTGGAGCGCTTCGCCATGCTGCGCTACGGCGTCTCCGACCTGCGTGCGTTCTTCGAGAACGATCTGCGGTTTCTCAGGCAGTTTGCATGAACGGGAATCGGGAATGGGGGGCAGGGAATCGTAGAGGCGGCCTCGGTGCCGTGGTTTTTGCCTTTCCCATTCCCGATTCCCGATTCCCCATTCCCGGATCCAAACCATGAAATTTTCCGAAAACTGGTTGCGTGAACTGGTCGAGGTCAAGGCTGACCGTGCGGCATTGGCGCATGCGCTGACCATGGCCGGGCTGGAGGTGGAAGAGCTCACGCCACTGGGCGAGGGCCTGACCGGCGTGGTGGTGGCCGAGATCGTCGCAGCCGAAAAGCATCCGCAGGCCGACCGGCTGCAGGTGTGCAAGGTCGATGCAGGGCAGGGCGAGCCGCTGCAGATCGTCTGCGGTGCGCCGAACGCGCGGGTGGGCATCAAGGTGCCGCTGGCCACCGTTGGTGCGCAGTTGCCCGGCGATGTTTCGATCAAGGCGGCCAAGCTGCGCGGCGTCGAGTCGTTCGGCATGCTTTGCTCGGCGAAGGAATTGGGCATCGATGCCGATGCCTCCGGCCTGCTGGAACTGCCGCTGGATGCGCCGGTGGGCCAGCCGCTGGCTGCCTACCTCGGCCTGCCCGATGCCAGCTTCGAACTGAAGCTCACCCCGAATCGCCCCGATTGCCTCGGCCTGCTCGGCCTGGCGCATGACGTGGCTGCGCTGTTCGGCAGTCACGTGAAGACCGTCGCGCAGGCGGCGGTGCCCGTGAGCAGCGAAGCGCGCCGCGGCATCCGCCTGGAGGCGGGCAAGGATGCGCCGCGCTATCTCGGGCGCATCATCGAAGGCATCGACCTGGCGGCGAAAACGCCGTTGTGGCTGGCCGAGCGCCTGCGCCGAGCCGGCCTGCGCCCGATCAACGCGGTGGTCGACGTCACCAATTACGTGATGCTGGAACTGGGCCAGCCGCTGCACGCGTTCGACAACGACACGCTGGACGGCGACATCGTGGTGCGCCATGCGCGCGCCGGCGAGACACTGAAGCTGCTCGATGGCAGCGAAGCAAAGCTGGATGACGGCTTCGTGCTGATCGCCGATGAGAAGAAAGCGCTGGCGGTAGCCGGCGTGATGGGCGGTCACGACTCGCGCGTCACCGACGTCACGCGCAACGTGTTCCTGGAGTCCGCGCACTTCGCCCCGGCCGCGATCATGGGCCGCGCGCGCAAGCTGGGCTTGCACACCGACGCCTCGCACCGCTTCGAACGCGGCGTCGATCCGGGCTTGCCGCGTCGCGCGCTGGAGCGCGCCAGCGAACTGCTGCTGGCGATCGCCGGCGGGCAGGCCGGCCCGGTGCTGGTGGCCGAGAACGCCGCCGACCTGCCGCAGCCGGTGCCGGTGACCTTGCGCCGAGCACGCCTGAAACGCGTGCTCGGGGTGGACGTGGCCGACGCCGAGGTGGCACGCATCTTCACCGCGCTGGGCATGCGGGTGGAAACGATCGGCGATGGCTGGCGGGTCACCGCGCCGAGCAGCCGCTTCGACATCGAGCGCGAGGAAGACCTGATCGAGGAGGTCGCGCGCATCTTCGGCTACGACAAGATTCCCACCCATTCGCCGTCCGGCGCGCTGGTGCTGGCGATCGAGCCCGAAGCGCGCATCAACGAGCTGGCGCTGCGCGAGCAATTGGCGGCACGGGGTTACCACGAAGCCGTCAACCTGTCGTTCGTGGCGGCCGAGTTGCTCTCCCGCTGGGGCTTCAACGAACAACTGGTGCCGCTGGCCAATCCGCTGTCGGCCGACCTGGCGGTGATGCGCCCCTCGCTGCTGCCGGGCCTGGTCGAGGCGTTGCGGCACAACCGCGCACGCCAGCAGGGTCGCGTGCGCCTGTTCGAAGTGGCGCGGGTGTTCCGGCAAGGCGCGGCCGGGTGCGAGGAGCCGGGCATCCACGGCCTGACGCATCCGCAGGCCGGCGAACCACCGGTGGAAACCCCCAGCCTGGCCGTCGTGGCCAGCGGCAACGCGCGCGCCGAGCAATGGGGCGAGCCGTCGCGCCTGCTCGATTTCCACGATCTCAAGGGCGACCTGGATACGCTGATCGCCTGGGGCGGCGAGCCGGAGCGCTGGTCGATCCATGCCGATGAGCTGCCGTCCTGGCTGCATCCGGGCCGCGGCGCCCGGGTCGCGCGCGACGGCGAGACGGTCGGCTATCTCGGCGCCCTGCACCCCCGGCTGGCGCGGGAGCTCGATCTGGGCCCCGACGTGCATGTGCTGGAGGTGGCGCTGGAGCCGCTGCTGGCCCGCCGCCTGCCCCGGGCGACCGCGATCCCGCGATTTCCTGCGGTGCGCCGCGATATCGCGATGGATTTGCCGGAAAGCGTCAGCTGGTCACGGATCGAGCACACCGTTCGCGGCACGCTGGGCGCGCGGTTGCGGGAGCTGCGGCTGTTCGACCGCTACAGCGGCAAAGGCGTCGAAGCAGGCCGAAAGAGTCTCGCTATGGGCTTGATTTTGCAGGACGCTTCACGCACCCTTACAGACGACGACGCGGATCACTGGGTACGCGAAGCGGTGAACGCGTTGGAGCAGACATGCCAGGGGAAACTGCGAGGATGAGATGGCGCTGACCAAGGCGGAAATGGCCGAGCGGCTTTTCCTCGACGTGGGCCTCAACAAGCGTGAGGCCAAGGAATTCGTGGATGCCTACTTCGAGGTGGTGCGTGGTGCGCTGGAGAACGGCGAGCAGGTGAAGCTGTCCGGGTTCGGCAATTTCGACCTGCGCATGAAAAACCAGCGGCCGGGGCGCAACCCCAAGACCGGCGAGGAGATCCCGATCTCCGCGCGGCGGGTGGTGACCTTCCGACCGGGGCAGAAACTCAAGGTGAGAGTCGAAAGCTATGCTGGATCAAGGGAATAACACCGAACTGCCGGCCATCCCGGCCAAGCGCTACTTCACCATCGGTGAAGTGGGCGAGCTGTGCGGTGTGAAGCCCCACGTGCTGCGTTACTGGGAGCAGGAGTTTCCGGCCCTCAACCCGGTCAAGCGCCGCGGCAACCGCCGCTACTACCAGCGCCACGACGTGCTGATGATCCGTCAGATCCGTTCGCTGCTGTACGACGAGGGTTTCACCATCACCGGTGCGCGCGCGCGCCTTGAAGGCCCGCAGGCACGGCTGGAATCGAGCATGTCGCACCAGATCGTGCGCCAGGTGCGGATGGAGCTGGAGGAAGTGCTGACGTTGCTGCGCCGCTGAGCGACATCACGCTTCCGGCAGCGCACCACAAGCTGCTAGAATCGCCGTTTCGTCGGGGCGTAGCGCAGCCTGGTAGCGCATCTGCCTGGGGGGCAGAGGGTCGTCGGTTCGAATCCGGCCGCCCCGACCAAGTGATTTCGCACATGAAAAAAGCGCCCATCGGGCGCTTTTTTCATGTGCGGAAATGGGAAATCGAAGAAGCGGTGCCGCCGCATCGCCAGCTCTTCCGATTCCCGATGCCCTTTCCCCATCCCCGGCCTAATACAGCACTCGGGCGCGCAGCGTCCCCGGAATCGTCGCCATCTGCGCCTTCAACGCATTCGCCTGGGCCTCGTCGGCGCTGACGTCGATCACCACGTAGCCGACTTCGCTGTCGGTCTGCAGGAACTGCGCGTCGATGTTGAGGTTGCCGGCGGAGAACAGTTCGTTGATGCGCGACAGCGTGCCGGGCACGTTGCGGTGGATGTGCAGCAGGCGGCGGCTGTGCGGGTGTTCGGGCAGGGTGACCTCGGGGAAGTTCACCGCCGACAGGGTGGAGCCGTTGTCGCTGTAGCGCACCAGCTTGCTGGCCACCTCGATGCCGATGTTGTCCTGCGCTTCCAGCGTGCTGCCGCCGATGTGCGGAGTCAGGATCACGTTGTCCATGCCCGCCAGCGGCGAGACGAAGGCGTCGTCGTTGCCTTTGGGTTCGAGCGGGAACACGTCGATCGCCGCGCCGGCCAGCCGCTTCTCGCGCAGTGCCACGGCCAGCGCATCGATGTCGACCACGCTGCCGCGCGAGGCGTTGATCAGCATGGCGCCGGCGTGCATCTTCGCCAGTTGTTCGGCGCGGATCATCAGCTGCGTGGCCGGGGTCTCGGGCACGTGCAGGGTGACCACGTCGGCGCGTTCCAGCAGTTCGTCCAGACTGGATACGGCGCGGGCATTGCCCAGCGCCAGCTTGGTCTCGATGTCGTGGAAGATCACCCGCATGCCCAGGCTCTCGGCCAGTACGCCGACCTGGGTGCCGATGTGGCCGTAGCCGACGATGCCGAGCACCTTGTCGCGCGTCTCGTAGCTGCCGTTGGCCGACTTGGCCCAGCCGCCGCGGTGGCATTGCGCGTTCTTCTGCGGAATGCCGCGCAGCAGCATGATCGCCTCGGCAATCACCAGTTCGGCCACGCTGCGGGTGTTGGAATAGGGCGCGTTGAACACCGGCACGCCGGCCAGGCGGGCGGCGCCCAGGTTCACCTGGTTGGTGCCGATGCAGAAGCAGCCCACCGCAATCAGCCGCTTGGCCTGCGCCAGCACTTCGGCGGTGAGCTGCGTGCGCGAACGGATGCCGATGATGTGGGCTTCGCCGATGCGCGCCTTGAGTTCGTCCTCGGGCAGCGACTTGGCGTGCAACTCGACCTGGCTGTAGCCGGCCCGATGGAATACCTCCACCGCGCTGGCGCTGACCCCCTCCAGCAGCAATACCTTGATGTCCTGGCGCGGATAGGAGGTCTGCATCTTCGTGGCGTGTCCGGTGGCGGCGGTCGGTCCAGAGTAGGCGAGGAATTGCCGCACTGCAACACTGGACGCGCTCCGGCGCGACTGGCAGTCTGTGTGGATGCCCCCGGAGCCGCCGCATGTCCGATGACCGCCTCGCCGACCTGTCCCGCCGACTGCCCGAACTGCGCCTGCTGACGGCCGCGGCCGACCTCGAACACTACGGTCGCGACTGGACCCGCCGCTGGACGCCGGCGCCGCTGGCAATCGCCTTGCCGACGTCGGTGGAAGAAGTGCAGGCGATCGTGCGCTGGGCCAACGAGCAGGCGGTGGCGATCGTGCCATCGGGCGGGCGTACGGGTCTGTCCGGCGGCGCGGTGGCGGCGAACGGCGAGCTGGTGCTCAGCCTGGAGCGGATGCAGCGCGTGCTCGGCTTCGATGCAGTCGATCGCACCCTCACCGTGCAGGCGGGGATGATCCTGCAGCACGTCCATGACGCGGCACGCCAGCATGGCCTGATCTATCCGGTCGATTTCGCGGCGCGCGGCTCGTGTTCGATCGGCGGCAACATAGCCACCAACGCCGGCGGCATCCGGGTGATCCGTTACGGCAACACGCGCGAGTGGATCGCCGGGTTGAAGGTGGTGGCCGGCAACGGGGAGCTGCTCGATCTCAACCGCGGCCTGGTGAAGAACTCCAGCGGCTACGATTTTCGCCAGTTGCTGGTCGGCTCGGAAGGCACGCTGGGCATCGTGGTGGAGGCGACGCTGAAGCTCACCGATCCGCCGCTACCCTCGCAGGTGATGCTGCTGGCGTTGCCGGACATGGACGCGCTGATGCAGGTGTTCGCGCTGTTCCGCGCGCGGCTGGTGCTGCAGGCGTTCGAGTTCTTCACCGATCACGCCTTGCGCCACGTGCTGGCACACGGCGCGCAGCGCGCCATCGACGGCGATTATCCGTACTACGTGGTCACCGAGTTCGATGCTGCGGACGAGCGGCAGCAGGAAGCAGCGTTGGCTGCATTCGAGCTGGCACTGGAACAGGGCTGGGTCAGCGACGGCGTGATCGCGCAGAGCGAAGCGCAGGCAGCCGCGCTGTGGCGCCTGCGCGAAGGCATCACCGAGAGCCTGGCGCCGCGGCGGCCGTACAAGAACGACATCTCGGTTCGGGTCGGCGCGGTTCCCGCCTTTCTGCACGACATGCAGGCGTTGCTGGCGCGCGAGTATCCGCAAGCCGAGGTGGTCTGGTTCGGTCACATCGGCGACGGCAACCTGCACATCAACGTGCTGCGGCCGGATGACCTGGCCGAGGCCGCGTTCATCGAGCAGTGCGAACACGTCACCCATCTGCTGGCGGATACCCTGCAGCGCCATGGCGGCAGCATCTCGGCGGAACACGGCATCGGCCTGGTCAAGCGGGCCTATCTGGACAGCACCCGCAGCGCGGCGGAGATCGACCTGATGCGCGGCGTGCGCAAGGTGTTCGACCCACGCGGCATCCTCAATCCCGGCAAGCTGTTTGCTGGCGATTGAGGGCCTGCAAACCGTGCCCGTGCTAGCCTTGGCGGCTTGTCTGTGGATTCGAAGGAGCCGTCATGCCGTCGTCGCCGCTGCGTTCGCTGTATCCCGAGATCGAGCCGTTCGACCGCGGCATGTTGCCGGTGTCGCCGCTGCACACGTTGTACTACGAGCAGAGCGGCAATCCGCACGGCAAGCCGGTGGTGTTCCTGCACGGTGGCCCGGGCGGCGGCACGAATCCGAAATGCCGGCGCTTCTTCGATCCGGCGGTCTATCGCATCGTGCTGTTCGACCAGCGTGGCTGCGGCCAGTCGACCCCGCATGCCGAACTCGCCGACAACACCACCTGGGACCTGGTCGGCGACATCGAGCGCGTGCGCGAGCACCTTGGCATCGACCGCTGGCAGGTGTTTGGCGGTTCGTGGGGTTCGACCCTGGCGCTGGCATACGCGCAGACCCATCCGGACAAGGTGACCGAGCTGGTGCTGCGCGGCATCTTCATGCTGCGCCGGGAAGAGCTGGAGTGGTTCTACCAGAAGGGTTGCGACGCGCTGTATCCGGACGCATGGGAAACCTATCTGGCTGCAATCCCCGAGGTGGAACGCGGTGACCTGATGAGCGCCTACCACCGCCGCCTGACCAGCGACGACGCGGCGGTGCGCAGCGCGGCCGCGCGCGCCTGGTCGGTATGGGAAGGCGCCACCAGCTTCCTGTGGCAGGACAAGTCGCACATCGAATCGAGTGCCGCGGACGACTTCGCGCTGGCCTTTGCCCGCATCGAATGCCATTACTTCGTCAACGGCGGCTTCTTCGAACACGACGATCAGTTGCTGCGCAACGTGGATCGCATCCGCCATATTCCGGCCGTGATCGTGCAGGGCCGCTACGACGTGGTGTGCCCATTGCGCAGCGCATGGGATCTGCACCGTGCCTGGCCCGAAGCCGACCTGCACATCGTGCAGGACGCCGGCCATTCGGCGTTCGAGCCGGGCATCCTGCACCAGTTGCTGGAAGCCACCGACCGCTTCGGTCGCTGAGCCCGGTCAACGTGCGAAGGCCGCCGGTCGGCGGCCTTCGCCAGTGTGTTCAGTGCAGCCGCCGGTGGATCAGCGGCACGAACAGGTCCACCACGAAGCCGTCATGGTCCGAGACGCCGATCGCCCGCGTCCAGTCGCTGGCATTGGCGGCGTCGTCGACGGTCTGCGCCGGCGCGTCGAGGTCGGCACGGCCGAACTGCATGCGCAGGAAGCGCAGCCGCGCCGGCACGTTGAGCAGGGCGTGGTCCAGCACCTGGAAGGTCGGCACGGTGCGCCCGGGGTTGCCGCTGCCGGCCCTGGTGTAACCCTGGATCTCGCCGAAGTTCTGCGTGTAAAGGAACGAGTAGCGATCGTCGGGCGGCACCGTGTTCACCGCGTTCCACAGCGCCGGCTGCACGATATTGTGGCCGAGCTTGAGCAGGTTCTGGTTGTCGTCGTAGCGGCCGGCGACCAGGTTCACCACGTCGGTCCAGCCATCGGTGAACTGGTAGGCATTGAAGTCGCCCACCACCAGCAGCGGCATGCGCGGATCGGCCTGCTGCAGCGCCTGCACCTGGCTGGCCAGCGATTTTGCCTGCAGGAAACGCTTTTCCCGATCACGCTCCGCGGCGGCGGTATTGTCGTCGACGTTCGAGCGCGCCTTCATGTGCACGGCAATCACGTGGAAACGCGTGCGGCCTGCCTGCGCGGTGAGCAGCAGCGGCGGGTGGTCGTGGATGAAGGCGGTGTGGCCGTCGTCGTCCCAGGTTTCGCCGGCGGCGAGTTGCTGCACCGAGAGCACCTGCACGTGGTCGCGGCGCACCAGGAATCCGACGTTGATGCCGCTGGGATCGTGGCCGGGCAGCAGGTAAGCGTCGTACGCCACGCCATAGTCGGCAAGAATCTGCGTAGCCAGGCCCTGCAGCAGCGGCCGGGTTTCCACTTCCTCCACCGACAGCACGTCGGGCAGCTGCAGCACGCTGCCGACATAGCTGGACAGGCGGCGGGTCTTCAGCGCGACGGCGTCCGGCGTGGGCTCCTTGCTCCCGCCGCTGCAGGTGTAGGTGGTGTCGAACACGCTGTCGCAGAAGCGCTCCATGTTGAACGCGCCGATGCGCAGCGCCAGCAGCGGGGTGGGCGAGACCGGCCGTGGTATCGGCGCGGCGTACGCCAGCCGGAACTGCGTCGGGATGAAGGTGTAGGCGCCGAAGTCGTAGGAGATCACGCCCTCGGCCCGGAACGTGCTGCCGGCGTTGAACGGCGTGTTCAGCGGCACCGCACCGAAGTCGGCAGTGTTCATCTTGAACACTTCCGGGTTGCCGCTCCAGTTGGGCAGGTCCACGCCCGCAGGCACCGGCACGCCGAACACCACGCCGGGCTGGCGCAGCGAGCGCCGGCCATTGGCGGTGATGCTGACCTCCGCATACGGTTCGCTGCTGAAACGCTTGTTGCCGGTGTTGATCATGCCGTGATCGATGCGCACACGCATGCTCATGAAGCACTGGAAATTGGTGGTGCCGCAGGAGAGCTGGTCCGGATCGGGCGAGGGCGTGCGCCGGTCGAACACGACGGCGCGCGGCAGGCGCACGTGGCGGCCGACCACGCTTATCGTCGGGTTCTTCAACTCGGTGAGGCCGTAGTAGTCGTCCACCACCGCCGCGACGTCCACCGCCTCGCCCACGCTTACCGTCGGTGCGGCGTTGGTGAACACATACACGCCATTGGACGTCAGCGGGCTGGCGTCGGCGCGCGCGTCGGGCGTCTGCATGGTGAAGCCCAGCGGGCCCACTGCGGTGACCACGTTGCCGTAGGTCAGCACCGACTTGCCGAGCAGGGCCGCCCACTGCCCGCTGCCGTTGATCTGCCAGATCTCCGCCTGCACCGGGATGTCGTAGTGGATGGTGCCGATGGCGGTGGCGTCGCCCAGCGCCACGCCGTCGCCGGGATCGCTCAGCGTGACGCTGAAGTCCTTGTCGTCGGCCGGCGTGGAGCGCCCATGCACGACCACGTTGAAGCTGGCCTGGGTCTCGCCCGCGGCGATGGTGAGGGTAGTGTCGAGCGCTTCGTACTCCACGCCCGCGGTGGCGCTGCCGTTGGCGGTGGCCACGTGCACGCTGGTGCCGCCGCTCGGCGCCGGTTCATTCATGGTGATGGTGAACGGCATCGCCACGTCGCTGGCGCCGTGCACGCTGATGCTGGCGTCGGCAATCGACAGCGACGGGCCCATGGCCACGCAGGTGCTGGCGCTGTTGTGCGGCTGGGTCGGGCTCACGGTGACGAAATCGGCGCTGTTGTCGCCGGAGTTCTGCGGCAGGCCGGCCGCGGTCTGCCGCCGCTGGTAGCCTTGGTCGATGTTGCTGCTGCCCAGCGAGGCCAGCGGCGTGCCCGCCTTGTAGGCCGAACCGGTGCTGAGGCCCACCTGGTCGACGATGTTGCCGTCGGCGTCGAGCAGGGCCAGGCCACCGGTGTCGGTGACACCGGTGGCGTAGGTGAGATCGCCCGGCACGCTGCCGGAGTAGCCGCCGCTGGCGCTGTTGGTCAGCAGCAGGTGGCAGCCCGACGCCAGTTGCGTGCCGGCGGGGAAGGTAAGCCGCGTGCCGATCGTGCCGCTGGCGTTGGAGGCGTTGAACTTGTACGCGGACAAGTCAATCGCCGCAGGGCCGGCGTTGAACAGTTCGACGAACTCGTCGTTGCCGCCGGCGGGGCCGCGAACCCGGAACTGGTCGATGCTGACGTCGGCAGCCTGTGCGGCGAACGTCGAGGCGATGCCGGCCAGCAGCAGCCACAGGCCGCGTTGCGCGAGCTTTGCGAACATGGTTTCTCCCCCGATGACGTCCGGTCAGCCGGAACGCGCCGAGTTTAGTGGCGCCTTGTGACCGTGCCGTGAAACCGCGCATGCCGCTTCCGCGGCGATCTGGCGCTCAGCCGGCGGGCAGCTGCTTGGTGCCGAAGATCTTGTCGCCGGCGTCGCCCAGGCCGGGCAGGATGTAGCCGTTCTCGTTGAGCCGCTGGTCGATGGAGGCGGTGTAGATCTCGATATCGGGATGGGTCGCGGTGATGCGTTCGAGCCCTTCCGGCGCGGCGACCAGGAACAGCCCCTTGATGCGCTTGCAGCCGGCCGCCTTGAGCATGTCCACGGTGGCGACCAGGGTGCCGGCGGTGGCCAGCATGGGGTCGACGATCAGCGCGATGCGCTCGTCCATGCGGCCGGTGAGTTTCTCGTAGTATGTGACGGGCTTGAGCGTGTGCTCGTCGCGTTGCAGGCCGACCACGCTGACCTTGGCCGCCGGAATCATGTCGAGCACGCCGGGCAGCATGCCCAGGCCGGCGCGCAGGATCGGCACGATGGTGATCTTGCGGCCCTTGATCCGATGCACGTGCAGCGGTCCGGCCCAACCCTCGATCTCCTCCTCGACCGTCTCCAGATCCTTGGTGGCCTCGTAGGTGAGCAGGGCGGCGACTTCGGAAGCCAGTTCGCGAAACTCCTTGGTGCTGATGCCGGCGCGGCGCATCAGGCCCAGTTTGTGCTGGATCAGCGGATGGCGGACTTCGACGATCTTCATCGGTGGACGGTCTGGTGGCGGCGCCGGGCGCGACAGTCCGGGAGCTTAGCGAAGCGGTGCTGTCCACGCACGCCGGCATGGACAGCACCGCGATGCGTCAGGGCGCGGCGGCCGCTCCGCCCTTCAGGCAGGAGCTCATGAACGCCTTGCGCTCGGCACCCTTGAGCGCCTTGGTCTTGGCGTCCGCGTTGCAGCTCTTCATCTTCGCGTGCTGGGCCGTGTCGGTCGACGCCGCCGCGGGCGCCGAGGCATGGCCTTTCAGGCAGGAGCTCATGAACGCCTTGCGCTCGGCGCCCTTCTTGCCGGTGGCCTGGTGGTTGCAGTCGATCATCCGCTGCTGCTGGGCAGTGTGCGGCTTGGTGGATGCCGCCGGGGTCGCCGGGCTGGCTGCGAAGGCGGTGCCGGCAAAGGCGAAGGCGGCGCTGATGGCGAGCAGGCGCAGTGACAGTGACATGGTGAATCCTCCCTGGGTGACCGGCAGCTGCCGGCCGGATCAGTCTAGGCAGGGGGACACCGTCAGGGCAGTCGGCAAGTTCTTACGTGCATGAAGTATTCAGCTGCGGCGAAACGTCGTGTTTCGCCGCAGCCGGTGTGGGTGGCCGCGCGGCTCAGGCCGCTTCGGCCTTGGCCTTGCGCGGGCCTTCCAGCAAGGCCTTGCGCACGTGGGCGACGATCAGGTCGACCTCGGCGCTGGTGACCTTGAAATGCGGGGTGAAACGCAGCGAGTTGACGCCGCCATGGATCACGCCGATGCCGTGCTCGCGCATGAATTCCTCGGTCGAATCGGCGCCGAAGCATTTGTACTCCGGGGCCAGTTCGCAGGAGAACAACAGCCCGGTGCCCTGCACCTTGGTGATCAGGCCTCCCAGCTCGTGCTTGAGCGCGCCAAGCTTGTCGACGAACTCCTTGCCGCGCTCGCGGATGTTCTGCCGCACCTCATCGGTCAATTCGCCCAGCGTGGCCAGCGCCACGTCGAGTGCGCGCGGGTTGGCAGTCATGGTGTTGCCGTAGATGCCCTTGCGGTACAACCCGGCGGCGCGGTTGCCCACCGCCAGCACCGACAGCGGGTACTGGCCGGCGTTGAGCGCCTTGGAGAAGGTTTCCATGTCCGGCGCCGGCAGTTTCTCGAAACCGGGGTAGTCGGTGATCGACAACACGCCGTGTGCGCGCAGCCCGGCCTGGATGGAATCGACCAGCAGCAGGGTGCCGTGCGCTTCGGTCAGCTCGCGGGCGGCACTGTAGAACTCCGGCGTCACCGCCCGGCCCGGGTCGCCTTCGCCCATCACCGGTTCCAGGAACATGGCCTCGATGAACCAGCCGTGCTTGTCGGCATCGGCGAACACGGCCTTCAGTTGCGCCACGTCATACGGCGCCACCGTGATCACGCTCTCCTCGTGGCGGTAGCTGGCCAGGTTCTGCTGGTAGGTCTTGCGCGAGGAGTCCGAATACAGCGCCGGCGCCTCGGTGCGGCCGTGGAAGGCGCCCTTCACCGCCAGTCGCTTGATCGTGCGGCCCGCATGGCGCGCGCCGGCATCGGTCATCGCCTTGGCGTTGACGTCCGCGATGCGGCAGGCCAGCGACACCGACTCGGAGCCGGAGTTGAGGCACAGGTAATGTTCGTACGGATTCTTGCCGCGGTTGCGGCCGAGCTCCTTGTTCAGTGCGGCGGTGAAACGCATCTGCGCCACGCTGGGCGACATCACGTTGGCCATCACCTGCGGGCGCGACAGCGCCGCCAGGATGGCCGCATCGTTGTGGCCGAAACCCAGCATGCCGTAGCCGCCGTTGTCGTGCACCACGGCGCCCTTCAGCGTGACGATCCACGGCCCGCGCGCGGCGGCCGGCAGGTACGGGTTGATCGCGTCGTCCGGGTAGAAATTGACGAAACCCGCCTGTGCCTTGGCCAGTTGCTCGGCTTCGTCGAGCTTGAGGAAATCCCCCAGCTCGTCGCGCAGCTCGCGGTGGCGCGCGACGGCCTCGGCGACTGCCTGGCCCAGCAGCGGATCGTTCGCCGCCATGCGCTCGATGCTGGCGTCGTCCAGGCCGGTGGTGCGGGGCTTGCCGCCGAATTCGCGCAGTTCGCGCAGCTGGTTGATCACACCCATGACATTCTCCTCGTAGACGTCGGCGCCTCGCACCCAGCGCGAAGCAGGCCGCTCGATCCGCGCGTGGGCGTCGTGGGCCGGAAATCCTTGCGTAGCGCAAATTCCAGCGTGGCGAGCCCGCGTCGGGGCGCCCGGACGTGCCGGTCGCGCAAGATCATTGGCCCAGCATAACGCGCCCGGGCAGGTCTCCGGTACCCCCGGCATGACGGCTGTCACCCCCGATGACTGACGCCGGCGCATGGGCAATCGGCCGCGAAATGCCCAAGCTGCGGGCATCGAGGAGGATCATGTCGATGACTGTTTCCGAGCAGGTGGTGGCCCGGCTGGCGGGCGTGGAGAAGCGCTACGGCCGCCTGGTCGCGCTGGACAATGCCGGTTTGCAACTGCGCCGCGGCGAGTTGCTGGCCCTGCTGGGCCCCAACGGCGCCGGCAAGACCACCGCGATCAGCCTGCTGCTGGGCTTGCTGCGCGCCGATGCCGGCACGGTCGAGCTGTTCGGGCGCGATCCCCGGGATGTCCGCGCACGCCGGCGCATCGGCGTGATGCTGCAGCACGCCGAACTGCCCGGCACGCTGCGGGTGGGCGAACTGTTGCGTCTGATTGCGAGCTATTACTCGGCCCCCCGCAGCATGGCGGAGAGCGCCCGCATGGCCGGTGTCGACGACCTGCTGGCTCGCCCCTACGCGAAGCTGTCCGGCGGCCAGCAGCGGCGCGTGCAGTTCGCGCTGGCGCTGTGCGGCCGGCCCGAGCTGCTGTTCCTGGACGAGCCGACCGTGGGCATGGACATCGAGGCGCGGCAGAGGCTGTGGGCGGCGATCAGCCAATTGCGGGCCGAGGGCTGCGCGGTGCTGCTGACCACGCATTACCTGGAGGAAGCCGAGGTGCTGGCCGACCGGGTCTGCGTGATGGCGCGCGGGCGGGTGATCCACGAAGGGACGGTCGAGGCGCTGCGCGCACGGATCGCGACCCGGCGCATCCGCTGCGTCAGCACGGTGGATGCCGGCGTGGTCGGCGGCTGGCCTGCGGTCACCGCGGCGGAACGGCGCCAGGACCGCCTGCACGTGACCACCGACGCGGCCGAAGCGGTGGTACGCCGCCTGCTCGACGCCGACCCGCAACTGAGCGAGCTGGAAGTGCAGCGCGCCGGCCTGGCCGAGGCATTCACCGAACTCACCCGCGAGGCCGAACAGGGCTTGCCCGAAACACGCCGCGAGGTTGCCTGAGATGGATCAAGCCATGTCGATTCCGCTTGCCGCCGCGATGCCGATGTCGCGCCGGCGCGTGCTGGGCGCCTACCTGGCCGAGATGCGCAGCGAATGCCTGCGCTACCTGCGCGCGCCGGGTTTCATTCTGCCGATGACGCTGTTCTCGACGGTGTTCTACGTGATGTTCGGCGTGTTGCTGAACCACGGCGAGGCGTCGCGCTACCTGCTGGCCAGCTATGGTGCGTTCGGCATCATCGGACCGGGCCTGTTCGGCTTCGGCGTCTCGCTGGCGATCGAGCGCGATGGCGGCCTGCTCACGCTCAAGCGTGCCTTGCCGATGCCGCCTGGCGCCTACCTGCTGGGCAAGATGGTGATGGCCATGATCGCGGCCACCGTGGTGATCGCGCTGCTGCTGCTGATCGGCATCTTCCTGGCGCACGTCAGTCTGTCGTGGGGCCAGATGCTGGCGCTGGTCGCCACCGGTGCTTTCGGCGTACTGCCGTTCTGCGCGCTGGGCATGTTCGTCGGCACCTTGCTCAAGGGGCAGGGCGCGCCGGGGCTGCTCAACCTGGTCTATCTGCCGATGGCGTTCCTGTCCGGCCTGTGGCTGCCGCTGTCGATGTTGCCGCGGATGCTGCAACAGATCGCGCCCGTCTGGCCCAGCTATCACCTCAACCAGCTGACCCAGGCGGCGGTGGGTCTGAACCATGGCCCTGTGCTGGGCCACGTGCTGGCGCTGGCCGGTTTCGCTGCGGTTTTCCTGTGGCTGGCGGCGCGGCGTTTGCACCGGAACGGTTGAAGTAGGATCACCCTCATGACCAATCTGCGGGAGCCTGGCGTCATGCACAAGCGCATCGTCCAGTTTCTGACCCCGGCGCCGGACTCCGCGGCGGCGCGCAACATGCATCGCGGCAAATCGCCGTGGGTGGATGCTGTGCACCTGTTGTGGTCGGCGTGGATCTTCGTCGTGCCGGTGTGGAACAACGACGGCTGGAGCACGCGCTGGGTCGTCACCACTCTGGTTAGCTATCCGCTGTTCCTGCTGCTGTATTACCGGTGCATCGCGGGGCCGCGTGCGCAGGTCCGCGCCGGCGCCCTCGCGTTGGTGCTGCTGAGCATGTCGTTGCTGCCCTGGTACCCCAGCGGGCTGACCTATTTCATCTATGGCTGCGTGATGCTCTGCACCAGCGTGGGTCGTTTCCGCGCCTATCTCGGCTGGCTGGCCGGGCTCAATGTGGTGTTGCTGGCCGAGACCTCGCTGCTCGGTTACCCATGGCAGGCCGTGTTCTCCATCCCGCTGACCTCGTTCATCATCGGCATCATCATCAAGGCCGAGCATGGCAGCGAGGAGAAGGACGCGCAGCTGCGGCTCTCGCACGAAGAAGTGCGTCGGCTGGCGGCCACTGCCGAGCGCGAGCGCATCGGCCGCGACCTGCACGATCTGCTGGGCCATACCCTGTCGCTGATCACGCTGAAGCTGGAGTTGTCACGCAAGCTGTTCGACCGGGACCATGCGGCGGCCAGGCGCGAAGTGGAAGAGGCGGAGAAGGTGGCGCGTCACGCCCTTGCCGAAGTGCGCAGTGCGGTCAGCGGCATCCACGCCACCGACCTGGCGGCCGAGCTGGCCTCGGCGCGGCTGCTGCTGGAATCCTCCGGGGTGTGCATGGAATACGCGGCACCGCCGACCGACTTGCCGCAAGACACCGAACGCAGCCTCTCGCTGATCCTGCGCGAGGCGGCGACCAATATCGCGCGCCACGCGGCGGCAAGTTGCGCGAACGTCGACTTCGTGCGCGAGCCTGCCGGCGTGCGCATGAGTATCCGTGACAACGGCCGCGGCGGCATCGACGGCGCCGGCAACGGCCTGCGCGGCATGCGCGAGCGCGTGCGCTCGCTGGGCGGCACGCTGGAGATCAGCTCGCCGTTGCGCGGCGGCACGACCATGCTGGTCAGTGCGCCGCTGCCGGTGCTGCGACTGGTCGCCATGCCAGCGACCGCTGCCGGCGGCGTGGTGCCCGCGGCGCAGGGTGGGCATTCGGCCGCCTGACGATCGAAGCCATCACGATGGAGCTTTTCCAATGCCGCTGAAGCAATCGCCACGAGGCGCCGCATGATCCGCGTGCTGCTGGCCGAGGACCAGGCGATGGTGCGCGGCGCACTGTCGGCGCTGCTGAGCCTGGAGCCGGACATGGAGGTGCTCGGCTCCGCACCCGACGGCGAGGCGGCGTGGCGGGAGATGCAGCGCCTGAAGCCCGATGTGCTGGTCACCGATATCGAGATGCCCGGCCTCACCGGGCTGGAGCTGGCCCAGCGCATCCAGCGTCACGACGAGCTGCCGGTGAAGGTCATCATCGTCACCACCTTCGCCCGCCCTGGTTTCCTGCGTCGCGCGCTGGACGCCGGCGTGTCGGGCTACCTGCTGAAGGACGCTCCCGCCGAGAACCTCGCCGAGGCGTTGCGCACCGTACACCGCGGTGGGCGCGCGATCGACCCGCAGCTGGCGCTGGAAGCCTGGTCCGAAGCCGACCCGCTGAACGATCGCGAACGCCAGGTGCTGCGCCTCGCCGGCGAGGGCCAATCCGCCGGCGACATCGCCGCAAAACTCAACCTCTCGCACGGCACCGTGCGCAATTATCTGTCCGAAGCGATCGGCAAACTCGGCGTCGGCAACCGCATCGAGGCGTATCGGCTGGCGCGGCAAAAAGGCTGGTTGTAAGTTTTTCCGATATTCGATAAAAAAATGCTTGCGCGTGGTTGTTAATAGGTGTAACGTCCGCAGCCCTCGCCTTTTGGCGACCATCAGATAAAAGAGTTTCCATGTCGTTCCGCATAACCCAGATGAGCACACCATGCACGTCGCAGTATTGCCGCGATGCAGGCCTGTTCATGCGCGGCGAATGGCTCGACTTGGCAATCGTCTGCCGATAATCGACTGATCCCTTTGCGGAGATCGGTCACCCCGATCTCCCGAGGCAACGCGAACGCCCTCGGGTCGCCAACCCCGGGGGCGTCTTGTTTTTGCCGTTCGCAGGGGATGCGCATGCATCGAACAAGGTTTGCGGAATCCGTTTCGCCCTGAGGCATCCGGTCAGCCATGGCCGAGGCAGGGGCGCAGCTGCGAAGGCGCTTGCGCGCTGCGTCCCGGTGCTTCGGCGCGGGCTGTGCGAGAAACGGATCACCACGTATCGGGCAACCATGCCCGCACCTATTGCCGGTTGGTGACAGCCGGCAATCGGGAACATCGAACCGACCGGCTCCAGCGGCATGGGCTCAAGCCCCATCCGGTGCGCGCGGCTTTGCCGGCGGCGTATGCCGGGGTCTGCCGGGCGGTGTTCCACAACGACGACGTTGGCTCAGCGGTAGAGCGGCAGGTTCGTTCCTGCAAACGCCGGTTCGATTCCGGCACGTCGGCCACTGGATAGCTCAGAGGGGTAGAGCATCGGTCTTGTAAACCGAGTGTCGCGGGTTCGACTCCCGCTCCAAACCATGACCTGTCACGTCATGACCAGGAACGAAAGTTCCGACCAGGAAACGCCTCGTGCGGCGCCTGGCCTGCAAGCCACGGAGGGTTTGCGGATCAGGCAAGGCGGCGGTGGCGGGGCCGGGCCCACGTCCCGACAGCGGGCAAGCGGATATCGAAGCGATTGTCTTGCAGGCATTCGCCGGAATATCCGGTCCCCGCCAACGCACGTCGGCTCCGCCCCATTATCGTCAGGAGGCGTTTCCGCCTTATTCGCTTTCATCGGCGCATGACGTCGATTATCCCGCGAGGGAGGGGCTTTTGCGGCCCGATTATCTGCAATGTTAATGCGTCGTACCGATCCGGCGACGCAGTCGGCTTATCCCACGGATCGAAACAAGGATTGACGGAAGGAGTATCAACATGTTCTGGATCAAGCAAATCGTGATCGGCGACGGCGAGCGCGGCTTGCTGTATCGCAACCGTCGTTTCCAGCGCGTACTGCCGCCGGGCGTGTACCACTTTGTCGACCCGTGCAAGCGTATCGCGGCCAGCGTGCACAACCTGGCCAAGCCCGAGTACACCGGCGCCGACACTGACGTGCTGATGGCGCTGATGGATGGTGCGCTGGCCGAATGCTTCGACGTGGCCGACATCGGCACGCAGCAGGTTGGCCTGGTGCTCAAGAACGGCAAGCTGGAGGACGTGCTGGCACCGGGTACGCGCAAGCTCTACTGGAAGGGCCTGGTGCCGGTCGAGGTGCAGGCGGTGTCGCTGGCGGAAACGCTGGAAGTCGATGCGCGCGTGGCCAGCCGACTGCGCCAGCTGGGCGTGCTCGGCAAGGTCGCGGTGATGGTGGACGTGCCGACGGAGTCGGCAGGCCTGCTGTTCATCGACGGCAAGCTGGTGCGTACGCTGGCACCGGGGGCCTGGGCGTTCTGGAATTTCCAGAAGAACGTGGCGGCCGAGGTGGTCGAGCTGCGCGTGCAATCGCTGGAGGTGTCGGGCCAGGAACTGCTGACCCGCGACAAGGTGAGCCTGCGGGTGAACCTGGCCGCCAGCCTGCGCGTGACCGATCCGGTCGCCGCGCGCACCAAGGTGGTCAAGTACGGCGACTACGTCTATCGCGAGCTGCAATTCGGCTTGCGCAAGGCGGTGTCCGGCAAGACGCTGGACGAGCTGCTGGGCGACAAGGCTTCGCTGGACGCGGACATCTTTGCCTACGTGCGCGGCCGTGTCGTCGAGCTGGGCGTGGAAGTGCTCGGCGTGGGCGTCAAGGACGTGATCCTGCCGGGCGAGATGAAGGACATCCTGAACAGCGTGGTGCAGGCGGAGAAGGCGGCCCAGGCCAACGTGATCCGCCGGCGCGAGGAGTCGAACGCCACCCGTTCGCTGCTCAATACCGCGCGGCTGATCGAGGAGAGCCCGGTGCTGATGCGTCTGAAGGAGCTGGAGGCTCTGGAGAAGGTCACCGAGAAGATCGACAAGCTCACCGTGTTCGGCGGCCTGGACGGCGTGCTGAACCAGCTGGTGAGCCTCAAGCAGTAACCTCGCGGCGATCGCACGGAAGCGCTCGCCGCGATCCATTCAAGGAAAGAAGAGATGAGCAACCAACAGTACGAGTTTCTGCATGCCGAAGGCAGCGCCACGCCGATCAAGGGCTGGGTGCATGGCGTGCCGCTGGAAGATGCCGCGAGGCAGCAGCTGCGCAACATCGCCATGCTGCCGTTTGTCGGTCCGTGGGTCGCGGTGATGCCCGACGTGCACCTGGGCAAGGGCGCGACGGTCGGTTCAGTCGTGCCCACGCGGGGCGCGATCATCCCGGCTGCGGTCGGCGTGGACATCGGCTGCGGCATGGCCGCGGTGCGCACCACGCTGCGCGCCAGCGACCTGCCGGACAACCTGGCCCAGCTGCGTTCCAGCATCGAGCGCGGCGTGCCGGTCGGCAACGGCCGTGGTGGCGACCATCACAAGCTGCCGGACAGCATTGAGACGCAACTGGCGCAATCCGGGCTGGTCGCGCGGCTGGAAGCAATCAAGGCGAAGCATCGCAAGATCCGCACCGACAAGCTGGGCCGGCAGATCGGCACGCTGGGCGGTGGTAACCACTTCATCGAGGTCTGCCTCGACGAATCGGACGCCGTGTGGGTGATGTTGCACTCGGGTTCGCGCGGCACCGGCAACCTGATTGGCAGCTACTTCATCGAGCGGGCGCGCGAGGAGCTGGCGCAGCGCGTGCTGGGTTTCGACCTGCTGGACAGAGACCTGGCCTTCTTCATGGAAGGCGAAGCATTGTTCGACGACTACGTGGAAGCGGTGTCCTGGGCGCAGGACTACGCCCAGGCCAACCGCGAGGCGATGATGGCGAGGGTGTTGGCCGAGATGCGCCACCGGCTGCCGAAGTTCCAGTTGGAAAAGCTGGCGGTGAACTGCCACCACAACTACGTGCAGAAGGAAACGCACGGTGGCGAGGACTTGCTGGTGACCCGCAAGGGTGCGGTGAGCGCGCGGGCCGGCGAGCTGGGCATCATCCCGGGCAGCATGGGTACGTGCAGCTACATCGTGCGTGGCAAGGGCAATCCTGAAAGTTTCCACAGCTGCAGCCACGGCGCGGGCCGGGTGATGAGCCGTACCGCGGCGCGCCAGCGGATCACGCTGGCGCAGCATCGGGAGGCCACCGCCCATGTCGAATGCCGCAAGGACGCGGCGGTGATCGACGAATCGCCGGCGGCGTACAAGTCGATCGACGCGGTTATGGCGGCGCAGTCCGACCTGGTCGACGTGGTGCACACGCTGCGCCAGGTGCTGTGCGTGAAGGGATGAAGCCGGCGCCGCTCCGCGAGGGGCGGCGTCTTTTCGCGCGTGCCCCGGCGCGCCGGCTGCGGGATAATGTCCCGTTTTCCGATGCCGGCCGCAGCCTTGAAGAAGTCCGATTTCGATTTTGACCTGCCGCATGAGCTGATCGCGCAGGCCCCGTTGCCCGAGCGTTCGGCCAGTCGCCTGTTGCTGCTCGACGTGGCCGCGCAGTCGCGGCAGGACCGCATGTTTCGCGAGCTGCCCGACTTCCTGCGTCCGGGCGACCTGCTGGTGTTCAACGACACCCGCGTGCTGCCGGCGCGGCTGTACGGGCGCAAGGACACCGGCGGTGCGGTGGAGATCCTGATCGAGCGGGTTACCGGCGCGCATGAGGCCACCGTGCAATTGGGCGTCAGCAAGAAGCCCAAGGAAGGCGCACAGATCGAACTGGCCGACGGCAGCCATGCCGTGGTGTTGGGCCGCGACGAAGGTTTCTTCCGGCTGCGCTTCGAGGCGCCGGAGCCGCTGGAGAGGCTGCTGCTGAAGCTGGGCGAGATGCCGTTGCCGCCGTACATCGAGCGGCACGCCGACGCCAGCGACATGGAGCGCTACCAGACGGTGTTCGCGCGCGAGCCCGGCGCGGTCGCTGCGCCCACCGCCGGCCTGCATTTCGACGAGGCGATCCTGGATCAGCTGCGCGAGCGCGGCGTCGAGTTCGGCTACATCACCCTGCATGTGGGCGCCGGCACCTTCCAGCCCGTGCGCGCGGTCAATCTCGAAGATCACCACATGCACACCGAGTGGCTCAATGTCGGCGCGCACCTGGTCGAGCAAATCCGACGCACGCGCGCCAGCGGAGGGCGGGTGATCGCGGTCGGCACCACGGTGGTGCGCGCGCTGGAAAGCGCCAGCAAGGATGGCCAGGTGCATCCGTTCGCCGGCGAGACGCAGATCTTCATCTTCCCCGGCTACCGCTTCAGCAGCATCGACGGCCTGCTCACCAACTTCCACCTGCCGCAGTCGACCCTGCTGATGCTGGTGTCGGCGCTGGCCGGGCGCGAGTTCATGCTGGACGCGTATCGCCACGCGGTCGAGCAGCGCTACCGCTTCTTCTCCTACGGCGACGCCATGCTGATCCTGCCGCACGGCGCCTGAGCGATACGTTGCATGGTTGCAGGAGCCCGCTGGCGGGTTCCTGCACACACGGTGTGGCGATGGGCGGAACAGGGCAAACCCGCGATAATGGCCGGATGACCTCCCTCCAGTTCGACCTCCACGCCACCGACGGCGCCGCCCGCCGCGGCCGCCTCACGTTTGCCCGTGGCACGGTGGAGACGCCGGCGTTCATGCCTGTGGGCACCTATGGCTCGGTCAAGGCGATGACGCCGCGCGACGTTGCCGATACCGGTGCCGAGATCATCCTGGGCAACACGTTCCACCTGTTCCTGCGACCCGGGCTGGAGATCGTGGAGAAGTTCGGCGGGCTGCACCGCTTCATCGGCTGGGACAAGCCCATCCTCACCGATTCGGGCGGCTTCCAGGTGTTCTCGCTGGCGCACAAGCGCAAGATCACCGAGGAAGGCGTGACCTTCGCCTCGCCGGTGGACGGCTCGAAGGTGTTCCTGTCGCCGGAAGTGTCGATGCGGATCCAGACGACGCTGGATTCGGACATCGCGATGATCTTCGACGAGTGCACGCCGTACCCGGCGACGGAGAAGGTGGCGGCCGATTCGATGGAGCTCAGCCTGCGCTGGGCCGAGCGCTCGCGCCGCGCGTTCGACGATTTGCAGAATCCGAACTCGCTGTTCGGCATCGTGCAGGGCAGCGTCTACGAAACCCTGCGCCGACGCTCCGCGGAAGGGCTGGTGAAGCTCGGCTTCGACGGCTACGCGATCGGCGGCCTGGCGGTGGGCGAACCGGAGGCCGAGCGCAACCACGCGCTGGACTTCACCGTACCCCTGCTGCCGGCGGACAAGCCGCGCTACCTGATGGGCGTGGGCCGGCCGGAGGACATCGTGGAAGCAGTGCGCCGCGGCATCGACATGTTCGACTGCGTGATGCCTACCCGCAACGCGCGCAACGGCTTCCTGTTCACCGCCGCGGGCACGCTGCGCATCCGCAATGCGAAGTACGCCAGCGACACCGCGGTGATCGAGGAAGGCTGCGACTGCTACGCCTGCAGCCACGGGTTCAGCCGCGCCTACCTGCGCCACCTCGACCGCTGCAACGAGATCCTCGGCAGCCAGCTCGCCACCATGCACAACCTGCGCTACTACCAGCGGCTGATGGCAGGCTTGCGCGAGGCGATAGCCGCGCGCCGCCTGGACGCCTTCGTCGCCGAATTTCATGCCCGGCGCGGCGCGGAGCCGGGGCCGGAACCGGGGTCAGGGTCACCTTTGGCAAGCGAAAGGTGACCCTGACCCCCTCCAAGGGTGACGCTGACCCCTCCTGCAAGGCATAATCGAGAATCTTTTATCGGGCGTTCGGCGGAAATCGCTGCTGGCGCCACAACTTGCGAGACGCGAAGATGAGTTTTCCGCTTTCCCCCGTGATTGCCCAAGCCACGCCGCAGCAGGGCGGCGGCATGTCCATGATCATCATGATGGTGGTGCTGTTCGGCCTGATGTATTTCATGATGATCCGGCCGCAGATGAAGCGGCAGAAGGAGCACCGCGCCCTGATCGCCGCGCTGGCCAAGGGCGACGAAGTGGTCACCAACGGCGGCCTGGCCGGGCGCGTGGAAGAAGTGGGCGACACCTTCGTCACGGTCGAGATCGCGCCAAACGTGAAGGTGAAGCTGCAGAAGGGTGCCGTGCAGCAGGTGCTGCCCAAGGGCTCGCTGAAGTCTGCATGAGTCGCGGGATGTCCGGACGCGGGACTTTCTCCAATAGTGCGGCCATGGATGGCCGCTTGTTGACGTTCGCGATCATGGATGATCGCAAAGGACCGGATCATGACTGATTTTCCCCGCTGGAAATACGCGCTGGTCGCGCTGGTGATGGTGTTCGGCGTGATCTACGCGCTGCCGAACGCCTTTGTTCCCGTGCCCGCCGTTCAGGTGAGCGCCAATCGCGGTGCGCCGGCAATCGACCAGGCCGTGCGCCAGAAGGTCATCGACACGCTGACCCAGAAGCGCATCGCCTTCGGCGAGGTCGTGGTGGAAGGCGACAGCCTGCTTGCCACCTTCGCCGACACCGACGTGCAGAAGAGCGGCTCGGACGCGATCAAGGCGCTGCTCGGCGACAAGTACACGGTGGCGTTCAAGCTGCAGTCCACCGTGCCGGAGTGGCTGGGCATGATCGGTGCCCGTTCCATGCCGCTGGGCCTGGACCTGCAGGGCGGCGTGCACTTCCTGATGCAGGTCGACCAGAACGACGTCATCGACAAGCAGGAGAGCAGCTACGCCGACGACATCCGCAGCCTGCTGCGCGACAAGAAGATCCGCTATGAATCGGTGGCGCGCAATTCCGTGCGCGGCAAGGGCGTCGCCGTGGTGTTGCGCTCGGAGGACGACCGCGCCAAGGCCGCAGACGCGATCGCCAACGAGTACACCGACTTGCTGGTGTCCAACGGTCCCAGCACCGGCGACCGTTTCGTGCTCAATGCGGTGATCAAGCCCGACAAGCTGCGCGACATCGGCCGCGGCGCGATCACCCAGAACCTGCAGACGCTGCGCAACCGCATCAACGCGCTGGGCGTGTCCGAGCCGCTGATCCAGCAGCAGGGCGAGAACCACATCGTGGTCGACCTCGCCGGCGTGCAGGACCCGGCCGAGGCGAAGAAGCTGATCGGCACCGTGGCCACCCTGGAATACCGCCCCGGCATCGGCCACCCCGGCGATCCGCAGGCGCGCGAGGCGGAGAAGACCGGCAACATCCCGCCGGACGCCAACCTCTACCACATGCGCGGCACCGGCCTGCCGGTGCTGGTCAGCAAGAAGGTGATCGTGACCGGCAAGGAGCTGGTCGACGCCTCCTCGGGCATCGACCAGCAGAGCGGCACGCCCAAGGTAGACGTCACGCTCAATGCCGCCGGCGCGCGCAAGATGAGCGATTTCACCAACGCGAACGTCGGCAAGCCGATGGCGGTGGTCTACGTCGAGCGCGTGACCGAGACCAAGATGATCGACGGCAAGGAAGTGCGCGTTCCGAAGGTCACCGAGTCGGTGATCAACGACGCCAACATCGCCAGCCCGTTCGGCCGGCAATTCCAGACCACCGGCCTGGGCAGCCCGAAGGAAGCATCCGACCTGGCGCTGCTGCTCAAGGGTGGCGCGTTCGCTGCTCCGGTGGACATCATCGAGGAAGGCGTGATCGGTTCCAGCATGGGTGCGGACAACATCGACAAGGGCTTCAAGTCGGTGATGCTGGGCCTGGCCCTGGTGCTGCTGGCCGCCGCGGTCTACTACAAGCTGTTCGGCCTGGTCGCGGACATCGCGCTGTTCTTCAACCTGGTGATCCTGGTGGCGGTGATGTCGCTGATCGGGGTGACCCTGACCATGCCCGGCATCGCCGGCATCGTGCTCACCCTGGGCATGGCGATCGACGCCAACGTGCTGATCTGCGAACGCGTGCGCGAGGAGCTGCGCAACGGCTCCACGCCGCACGCGGCGATCTACGCCGGCTACGAGAAGGCCTGGTCGACCATTCTGGACGCCAACGTCACCCACCTGATCGCGGCGCTGGCGCTGACCACGATGGGCACCGGCGCGATCAAGGGCTTCGGCGTCACGCTGATGATCGGCATCCTGACCTCGCTGTTCACCTCGGTGACGCTGACCCATGCGTTCACTGCGGCGATCCACGGCCACCGCAAGCTCAAGACCCTGTCAGTCTAGGCGTCGCGTCGAACAGTGCGGCCCCGGACGGCCGCTTTCGCCGGAAAGGGATTCCCTGAATTGATCGTGCGGCCATGAGGGCCGCTTGACCGGAACGGAACGTCCACACAGAGAATTGCCATGGAAATCTTCAATCACGACAGCAACATCCACTTCCTGGGGATGCGCAAGTACACGGTCGGCCTGGCGATCCTGCTGATGATCGGCTCGATCGTGCTGATCGCCACCCGCGGGCTCAACTACGGGCTGGATTTCACCGGCGGCGTGTCGATGCTGGTCAACTACGACCAGCCGGTGGAGATCGCCGACGTGCGCGGCGCGCTGGCCAAGGGCGGCTTCGAGGACGCCGTGGTGCAGAGCCTGGGCGGCACCCGCGAGGTGTCGATCCGGTTCCAGGCCAAGGATGATCCGGAGGCGATCCTGGCCAACGGCACGGTCAACCTCGACCGTGTTTCCGCCGACGTGATGGCGAAGCTCCATGCGGCGCGACCGGACGCCAAGCTGAAGAGCCGCGACTTCGTCAGCGCGCAGGTCGGCGCGGAGCTGAAATCGGACGGTACCTGGGCGGCCTTGCTGGTGATCCTGGGCATCATGGCCTACCTGTGGATCCGCTTCGAGCGCCGCTTCGCGATCGCCGCGGTGGCGACCGAAATCCACGACACGCTGGTCACGCTGGGCGTCATCGCGCTGGTGCAGCGCGAATTCGACATGACCGTGCTGGCCTCGGTGCTGGCGGTGATCGGCTACTCGATCAACGACAAGGTCGTGGTGTTCGACCGCATCCGCGAGTTGTTCCGCCTCGCGCGCAAGGCCGAGCCGGAGGAGATCCTCAACCGCTCGATCAACAACACCCTGTCGCGAACCATCATCACCTCGCTGTTCACCGGCATCACCATGGGCGCGATGTGGCTGCTGGGCGGCCCGGCCGTGCACGGCTTCGCCATCACCATGCTGATCGGCATCGTGGTCGGCACGCTGTCCTCGATCTTCGTGGCCAGCCCGATCCTGCTGTGGCTGGGCGTCTCGAAGAAGGACCTGATGCCGGTCACCCGCGACAACCCGGAGCTGGCGCGCCGCCCCTGACCGACCGCGCGGCACGAGCCAGACGAGAGGCCCGGCCATGCCCGGGCCTTTCCTTTTTCGGGATACCCGCCGTTCGCGACGCCGGCGGCCTTGCGGCAAATCCGGGCTACATCTTTCCCGCGGCGGGCCGATAACTCGTTGTCGAACCGCGCGCTGGAACCTGCATGCTTGTCCTGGTCGGAACCCTGGTTGTGCTCGTCAGCGTCGTGGGCGGCTACCTGCTGTCCCACGGGCAGCTGCTGGCGTTGTGGCAGCCCTACGAACTGCTGATCATCGGCGGCGGCGCTGCGGGGGCCTACCTGACCGCCAATCCGACCAAGATCGTCAAGGCCACCTTCCGCGACATCATGGGGCTGCTGAAAGGCCCGAAGTACCGGACACAGGATTATCTCGACCTGCTTTCGCTGCTCTACGACATCTTCAGCCTGATGCGCAAGAACGGCCTGCTCAGCCTCGAATCGCACATCGAGGAGCCGGCCACCAGCAGCGTGTTCTCGGCCTATCCGCGCCTGCTCGCCGAGCACCACCTGATCGAGTTCATCACCGACTGCCTGCGCCTGATCGTGGGCGGCAGCATGAACCCGCACGAGCTGGAACAGCTCCTGGAGATGGAGCTGGAAGTCCACCACCAGGAAGCCGAGGCGCCGGCGATGGCCCTGATGAAATCCGCCGACGCGCTGCCCGGTTTCGGCATCGTGGCGGCGGTGCTCGGCATCGTCACCACGATGTCGCAGCTGAGCGGAGATACCTCGCGCATCGGCGAGCACATCGCCGGCGCGCTGGTCGGCACCTTTCTCGGCATCCTGCTGTGCTATGGCTTCGCCGGGCCGCTGGCCTCGGCGATGGAGAACCGCGCGCAGGAGGACGGCAAGGCGTTTGAATGCGTGAAAGTGGCGCTGATGGCCAACCTGCGCGGCTACAACCCGATGGTGTCGGTGGAGTTCGCGCGCAAATCGCTGGTCGCGCAGGTGCGGCCCAGCTTCATGGAGCTGGAGGGGCATCTCAAGGGCGCGCGCGCCGGAGCCGGGGCGTGAGCGAGGAGTTCGACCAGCCGATCATCATCCGGCGCGTGCAGCGCCGGAAGCACGGCCATCACGGCGGTGCGTGGAAGGTGGCCTATGCGGATTTCGTCACCGCGATGATGGCGTTCTTCCTGGTGATGTGGCTGATCGGCGTGGGCACCCGCGAGCAGAAGGCCGCGATCTCCGAGTACTTCAAGAACCCGAGCATGACTCCGGGCGCCGCCACGATCGCGCCGCCTGGCCAGGCCGGCCCCGGCGGCGCCAGCGACAGCATGATCAAGCTTGGCGGGACGATGGACCTGCCGCGCGGCCCGGGCGCGGAAAAGCGCGGTGCGCCGCAGGTCAAGCACAACGTCGAGGACGCGATCAAACTGGCGCGCCAGGCCGACAAGTCGCGTCTGGAGGAGCTGATGAAGCGGCTGAATGCCTCGATCCAGAGCAGCCAGGCGCTGGCGCCATTCAAGGATCAGCTGCTGCTGGACATCACCTCCGAAGGCCTGCGCATCCAGATCGTCGACAAGCTCAACCGGCCGATGTTCGACACCGGCAGCGCGCGGCTCAAGCCGTACACGGTGCAGATCCTGCGCGAACTGGGCCGCTCGATCGACGACGTGCCGAACCAGATCAGCATCTCCGGCCACACCGACGATGCGCCGTACAACAGCGGGCACGACTACAGCAACTGGGAGTTGTCGGCCGATCGCGGCAACGCCGCCCGTCGTGCGCTGATCGCCGGCGGGCTGGAGGCGGACAAGATCTCGCGCGTGGTGGGCCTGGCCGCATCCGTGCCGTTCGACAAGCAGAACCCCGCCGATCCGGTCAATCGCCGCATCAGCATCATCGTGATGACCGACCAGGCCGCCAAGGCGGCGCGTTCGATGGAAGTGGCCGATGGCGGTGCGACGCAGCCTTCGCCGATGCCGACTCCAAAACCGGCACCACTGGCCGCTTCGATTGTCGCCACGACGCCCGCGCTGGCGCGTCTGCCGGTGCCGCCGGTGATCGTCCACCCCGAGAGCGCGGCGACGCCGGGAACGGGCGCGACTCAGTTCTCGGCGAAACCCTCGTCGCGCTGATCGCCGTGCGACATCGCTGCGTCGCCGCGTTCGGCGTCGAGCTGTGCGAGGCGCTCGGGCGTGCCCACGTCCGTCCACACGCCGTGGTGATGGGTGCCGCTGACGGCTTGCCGAGCCATCGCGCCCAGCAGCAACTGGCGCAGCTTGAAGGTGGGCGCCGCGGCTTCGTCGGCGGCCGTGCCGGCAAGTTCCCGCCAGCCGTCCAGCAGCTCCCGGCGGAACACGCCAATGCCGCTGAAGGTGAGCCGCGGTTCGCCGCTCGCCTGCACCAAGCCTTGCCCGTCCAGCGCGAAATCGCCTTCGGGGTGGTGCGGCGGGTTGTCGACCAGCAGCAGGTGCGCCAGCCCCGCCGGCTCGGCGGGCAGCGTGCCGAAATCGGCATCGCACCAGACATCCCCGCTGATGGCGAGGAACGGCCCGGTGCCCAGCAACGGCAGCGCGTTCAGCATGCCACCGCCGGTTTCCAGCGGCACGGGGCCTTCGTAGGCGTAGCGGATGCGCAGGCCCCAGCGGGAACCGTCGCCCAGCACCGCCGGAAACTGCTCGGCCAGGTGCGAGGTGTTGATCACCACGTAGTGCACGCCGGCGGCGGCGAGACGTTCGAGGTGCCAGACGATCAGCGGTTTGCCGCCCACGCAAAGCAGTGGCTTGGGCGTGCGGTCGGTCAGCGGGCGCATGCGCTCGCCGCGGCCGGCGGCGAAGATCAGTGCGTGCCTCATGCCGCCGCCCGGGTCAGGTCGCGGCCCTGCGCGTGGCGCTCCAGCAGGTCGGCGAAATCGGCCAGCTCGGGATAGCGGCGCGCCACCTCGATCACGTAGCGGTACACCTGCGGCACGTCCTTGAGATAGCCGCTCTTGCCGTCGCGGTACCACAGCCGATAGAACTGGCCCAGCACGCGCACGTGGCGATGCAGGCCGGTGAGATCGAACCAGCGCAGGAAACGCGCGGCGTCCACTGCCGCGTCGATCACGCCTGCGCGCAGCAGTCGCTGCCGGTACGACTCCACCCACGCCTCCACGCGATCGCCCGGCCAGGCGATGTAGGCATCGCGCAGCAGCGAGGCGAGGTCATAGGTGACCGGCCCGTGCAGCGCGCCCTGGAAATCGACGATGCCCGGGTTGTTCGCCTCCGTCAGCAGCAGGTTGCGGCTGTGGAAGTCGCGGTGCACGAAACGGCGCGGTTGCTCCAGCGCGTTGTGGACGATGAGGTCAAACGCCGCCTCCAGCACGTCCCATTCCCCGCAGGCCGGCGTGTGGCCGAGGTGGCGCTGCAGGAACCATTCGGGCATCACCTCCAGTCCGCTCACCAGCACCTGATGGCCGAACGGCGGCAGGTCGTCGGCGGCCACCCGCGTCTGTATCTTCAGCAGGGCGTCCATCGCATCGCCGTACAGGCGGTCGGCGCTGGTGTCGTTCAATGCATCGAGGTACAGCCGCGAGCCCAGGTCCTCGATCAGCAGGAAGCCCTGGTCGAGGTCGCGTGCATGCACTTGCGGCACGTGCAGGCCGGCGGCGGCCAGGCGCTCGCCAATGGCCAGCCACGGGCGCGGGTCTTCGCGATCGGGCGGCGAATCCATCACGATCCAGCTTTGCCCGCCTTGCGTGGTGCGCCAGTAGCTGCGAAAGCTGGCATCGGCCGAGGCGCTGTCCAGCGTCAGCGTGGGGGCGTTCAGGGTTTTGCGGGCCCAGGCGAGGCGGGCAGCGGCGCGATCGTGCGAAGTCATGGCCGCCAGCTTAGCGAGGCCGCCACGGCATGGCGACACGGCCTCGCTGGATCGCTTCAGCCCGGACCCCGTGCGTGCGTGGGCGCGGCAGGCACAGGCTGGCCTGCGCACGCGACGAGATGAAAGAGGCGGGCCCGGCTACCCTGCGCCGGTGGCGGCGGTCACGTTGACCGCGGCCGGCTTAATCAGTACCATTTTGGTCCCGATTCAAGCCCGGCCGATTCCGCCTGCCATGCTTCGCGTCAGCCGCCTCACCGATTACGCCACCGTGGTGATGACCTGCATCGCTGCGCACCCGGCTGACGTGCTGAGCACCGCGCAGATCGCCGACGAGACGCGGCTCGAGCTGCCCACGGTCAGCAAGCTGCTCAAGGCGCTGGGCCACGCCGAACTGGTCGAGTCCTTCCGCGGCGTCAACGGCGGCTACCGGCTGGCCCGCCCGGCCAGCGAGATATCGCTGGCGGAAATCGTCGAGGCGCTGGAAGGCCCGATCGGCATGACCGAGTGCGGCGTGGGCGAAGGCCAGTGCGAACGCGAGGCGCAGTGCGGCGTGCGCGGCAGCTGGCAACGCATCAACAGCGTGCTGGACCAGACCCTGCGCGCGGTCAGCCTGGCCGACATGCTCAAGCCGCCGCCCGCGAAACGAAAAATCGCCGTCACCGTGAAAACCGGCGAGGCCATCACCGAATGAACAGCATGATCAACGACAGCAGCAGCGCCACCGCACTGCGCGACAATGCCGACGTCGCCGAGGCGCTCGGTCGCAGCTACTCGGCCGGTTTCATCACCGAGATCGAGATGACCGGCCTGCCGCCGGGCCTGGACGAGGGCACCATCCGCGCCATCTCCGCCGTCAAGCACGAGCCGGAATGGATGACCGAGTGGCGGCTGCAGGCCTATCGCCACTGGTTGACCATGCCCAAACCGGACTGGGCCAAGCTCAACATCGACCCGATCGACTACCAGGCGATCAGCTATTACGCCGCGCCGAAGAAGCAGCCCAAGTCGTTGGACGAAGTCGATCCGGCCCTGCTGGAAACCTACGAGAAGCTCGGTGTACCGCTGCACGAGCGCGCTGCGCTGGCCGGCGTGGCGGTGGATGCGGTATTCGACTCGGTCTCGGTCGGCACCACCTTCCGCAAGCAGCTGGCCGACGCCGGCGTGCTGTTCTGCTCGATGAGCGAGGCGATCCGCGAATACCCCGAGATCGTGCGGAAATACCTGGGCAGCGTGGTGCCCACTGGCGACAATTTCTTCGCCGCGCTGAACTCGGCGGTGTTCTCCGACGGCAGCTTCGTGTTCATCCCGAAAGGCGTGCGCTGCCCGATGGAGCTGAGCACGTACTTCCGCATCAACGCGCAGAACACCGGCCAGTTCGAGCGCACCCTGATCGTCGCCGAGGAGCGCGCCCACGTCTCCTACCTCGAGGGCTGCACCGCACCCAAGCGCGACGAGAACCAGTTGCACGCCGCGGTGGTCGAGCTGGTGGCGCTGGAGGGCGCGCAGATCAAGTACTCCACCGTGCAGAACTGGTATCCCGGCGACGAGAACGGCGTGGGCGGCATCTACAACTTCGTGACCAAGCGCGGCGACTGCCGCGGCGACGACTCGAAGATCTGCTGGACCCAGGTCGAGACCGGCTCGGCGATCACCTGGAAGTACCCGTCCGTGGTGCTGCGCGGCGACCGCTCGGTGGGCGAGTTCTACTCGGTGGCGCTGACCCACCATTTCCAGCAGGCCGACACCGGCACCAAGATGATCCACCTCGGCAAGCACACCAAGTCGAAGATCGTCTCCAAGGGCATCAGCGCCGGGCGCAGCTCCAACAGCTACCGCGGCCTGGTGAAGATGGAGAAGGGCGCCGAGGGCGCGCGCAACTACACCCAGTGCGACAGCCTGCTGATCGGCAAGCAGTGCGGCGCGCACACCTTCCCGTACATGGAAGTGAAGAACCCCACCGCGATCGTCGAGCACGAGGCGACCACGTCCAAGATCTCCGACGACCAGATGTTCTACTGCCGCGCGCGCGGCATCCCGGAAGAGGATGCCGTGTCGATGATCGTCGACGGCTTCTGCAAGCAGGTGTTCCGCGAACTGCCGATGGAGTTCGCGGTGGAGGCGAAGAAGCTGCTTGAGGTGAGCCTCGAAGGTGCGGTGGGTTGATGCTTTTTCCTTCTCCTTCCGGGAGAAGGTGCCCGAAGTGCGGATGAGGGTGCGGGCCTGCACGGATTTTTCCGCAAGCCCCGAACCCTCACCCCAACCCCTCTCCCGGTGGGAGAGGGGCTCAAGATCAGGAATCCTCATGCTCAAAATCGAAAACCTGCATGCCCGCGTCGAGGGCAAGGAAATCCTCAAGGGGCTCAGCCTCGAAGTGAACGCGGGCGAGGTGCACGCGATCATGGGGCCGAACGGCGCCGGCAAGTCGACGCTGGGCAACGTGTTGTCCGGCCGTGACGGCTACGAGGTGACCGCGGGCAGCGTGACCTACAACGGCATCGATCTGCTGGCGCTGGCGCCGGAGGCGCGAGCGGCGGCCGGGGTGTTCCTGGCGTTCCAGTACCCGGTGGAGATTCCCGGCGTCAACAACACCTATTTCCTGCGCGCGGCGCTGAATGCGCAGCGCAAGGTGCGTGGCGAGAAGGAGCTCGACTCGATGCAGTTCCTCAAGCTGGTGCGCGAGAAACTCAAGGTGATGCAGATCTCCGACGAGCTGCTGCACCGCGCCGTCAACGAGGGCTTTTCCGGCGGCGAGAAGAAGCGCAACGAGATCTTCCAGATGGCGGTGCTGGAGCCGCAGCTGGCGATCCTAGACGAGACCGACTCGGGCCTCGACATCGACGCGCTGAAGCAGGTGGCGCAGGGCGTCAACACGTTGCGTTCGCCCGAGCGCGCGTTCCTGATGATCACCCACTACCAGCGCCTGCTCGACTACGTGGTGCCGGACTTCGTGCACGTGCTCGCCGGTGGCCGCATCGTCGAGAGCGGCGACAGGTCGCTGGCGTTGAAGCTGGAAGCGCATGGCTACGCCGGGATCGGCGCCAGCCATCCGGCAGTCCCGCACCAGGCGGGAGCGCAGGCATGAACCAGCCGGCATCGCTGCCGTTGGTCGCCTCGCTGCTGGATGCCCCGCTGCCGCCCAGCGGCATCGCCTGGCTGGATGCGGCGCGGCAGGAAAACCGCGCGGCGTTCGCCATCGGCGGTCTGCCCGACACGCGGGTGGAGGCATGGAAGTACACCGCACTGCGCGGGCTCGGCCAGCGCCGCTTTACCCAAGGCGACGCCGCGGCGCAGACGCGCGCGGTGGAGGCATCGACTCTGGCATTGCCCGGTGTCTCGGGCGTTCGCCTGGTCTTCGTCAACGGGGCATTCCGCGCCGATCTGTCGGCGGTGGATTCGCTGCCCGCCGGACTTTCGCTGCAACCGCTGTCGCAGGCCTTGCGGGGCGACGTCGAACCGCTGCGCTTCGCGCTGTCGCGCCACTACCGCGACATCGGCGACGCCTTCGCACAGATCAATGCCGCCAGTGCCGGTGATGGCGTGGTACTGCGCGTAGCCGCCCACGCCAGGATCGACCAGCCGGTGCAGCTGGTGTTCGTCGGCGCCGAGGCCGAACTGGCCTGGCATGTGCGCAATGTGATCGAGCTGGGCGAGGGCGCCGAGCTGAGCCTGGTCGAACAGCATGCAAGCCGTGGCGAGGCCGCGCAGTTGGCCACCGTGGTCAGCGACATCGAACTGCGCGACGGTGCGCAGCTGCATCACGTCATGCTGCAGGATGCGGCAGCCGGCACCAATCTGATTCGACGCAGCAGCCTGCGCCTGCATGCGCGCGCGCAGGCTGCCCTGCACGTGCTGGAACTGGGTGGCGCGTTGGTACGCCACGACCTGCGTGCCGAGCTGATCGGCGACGGCGCACAGGTGCACACCCGCGGCGTGTTCATGCCGCATGGTCGCCAGCACATCGACACCCAGCTGGCGATCCGCCACCAGGCGCTGGACACCACCTCCACCTCGCACTGGCGCGGCGTCGCCAACGACCGCGCGCGCGGCGTGTTCCGCGGCGCGATCGTGGTGGCGCCCGGTGCCGACGGCAGCGACGCCAACCTCACCAACAAGAACCTGCTGCTGTCGCCGAGCGCCGAGATCGACACCAAGCCGGAGCTGGAAATCTATGCCGACGAAGTGCAGGCCGCGCATGGCGCCACGGTGGGCCAGCTCGACGAGCGTTCGCTGTTCTACCTGCGCTCGCGCGGCATTCCGCTCGCCGAGGCACGCGCACTGCTGACTGCCGCATTCTGCCGCGCGGTGCTGGACGACCTGCCGAACGTGGCCCTGCGCGAGCATCTATCCACCTTGCTGGTCGCACAGCTTCCCGCTTGACGCTCCAGCTCCTGCGCCTGCCCGCAGGGGCAGGCCGGGAGGGGCGAGGCTCCTGGCCTGAAGATCAAGAGCGAACCCCAGCCCAACCCTCCCCTGCGAGCAGGGGAGGGAGTCCCAACCGGATTCTCCGAATGAACGCACAAGCCAGCACACCGACCGTCTTCGACGTCCAGCGCATCCGCGCGGACTTCCCGTTGCTGTCGCGCACGGTGCACGGCAAGCCGCTGGTGTACTTCGACAGCGCCAACACCAGCCAGAAGCCGGTGTCGGTGATCGAGGCGGTGAACACCCACTATCGCGAACACAACGCCAACGTGTCGCGCGCGGTGCATCAGCTGGGCGAGGAGGCCACGGCGGCGTATGAAGGCGCGCGCGACAAGCTCGCGCGGTTCATCCATGCCGGTTCGCGCGATGAGGTCATCCTCACCTCCGGCACCACCCAGGCCACCAACCTGGTCGCCTACAGCCATGTGCTGCCGCAACTGAAGGCGGGCGACAGCATCCTCACCACGGTGATGGAGCACCACGCCAACATCGTGCCGTGGCAGCTGGTTGCCGCGCGCCGCGGCGCCACGGTGAAGGCCGCGCCGATCGACGAGCGCGGCGAGCTGATCGTGGAGAAGTACGTCGAGATGCTGACGCCGGAGGTGAAGCTGGCCTGCGTCACCCACGTTTCCAATGTGCTGGGCACGGTCAACCCGGTGCGCGAGATCGCGCGCGAATGCCGCAAGCGCGGTATCCCGCTGCTGGTCGACGGCTCGCAGGCGGTGCCGCACCGGCGGGTGGACGTGCAGGCGCTGGGCTGCGATTTCTACGCGCTGACCGGGCACAAGATGCTCGGCCCCACCGGCACCGGCGCGCTGTGGGCGAGGCGCGAACACCTGGAGGCGATGCCGCCGTTTTTCGGCGGCGGCGAGATGATCCGCGAGGTGAAGTTCTCCGGCACCACCTTCGCTGCGCCACCGCACAAGTTCGAGGCCGGCACGCCGAACATCGCCGGCTTCGTCGGCCTGGCGGCGGCGATCGACTACTACGAGTCGGTCGGCTTCGCGGCGATCGAGGCATGGGAGCAGCAACTGCTGCATTACGCCACGGAACGCCTGCGCGAGATTCCCGGCCTGCGCATCATCGGCGAGGCGGCCGAGAAGGAGCCGGTGGTCTCGTTCCTGCTGGAAGGTGCGCAGGCCACCGATCTAGCGACCCTGCTCGACCTCGAAGGCGTCGCCGTGCGCTCCGGCCACCACTGCGCGCATCCGTTGATGCAGTTCTTCGGCGTGCCCGCCACGCTGCGTGCGTCGCTGGCGCTCTACAACACGCGCGAGGAGATCGACAGTTTCGTCGTCGCCCTGCTCAAGGTGCGCCGCCTGCTGCGCTGAAACGGCGGCGGCTTTCCTGCCGCCGCCACGGTCGGGCATCATGTGCGGCGGAGTTCCCATCGATCATCCCCATGCTTGCCTCGTTGCCATCGTTCATCCGCGTGCCGCTGGCGCTGCTTGCGCTTGCACTCAACATCCTGTTGCACGTGGCTTTCATTTTCGCGTTCACCCTGCTCAAGCTGCTGCTGCCGGTGCACGCGATCCGGCAGGCCTGCTCACGAGCCCTGGTCGCCATCGCGGAAAGCTGGATCGGCGTCAACAATGTCCTGTTCGGCGTATTCGCCCGCGTGCGCTGGCAGGTGGAGGGGCTGGCCGGGCTGCGTCGCGACGGCAACTACCTGGTGCTGTGCAACCACCAGAGCTGGGTGGATATCCCGGTGCTGCAGAAGGTGTTCAACCGGCGCATCCCGTTCCTGCGCTTTTTCCTCAAGCAGGAACTGATCTGGGTGCCCTTGCTCGGCCTGGCATGGTGGGCGCTGGATTTCCCCTTCATGAAGCGCTATTCGCGGCAGACCCTGCTGCGCCACCCCGAGCTGCAGGGCAAGGACCGCGAGGCGACCCGCCGCGCCTGCGAGAAGTTCCGCCACATGCCGGTGTCGGTGATGAACTTCGCCGAAGGCACGCGCTTCACGCCGGCCAAGCACGACGCGCAGCATTCGCCGTTTCGCTACCTGCTGCGGCCGAAAGCCGGCGGCGTGGCCTTCGTGCTCGATGCGATGGGCGAGGCGCTGCACGCGATCCTCGACGTCACCATCGTCTATCCGCATGGCCGATGCACCATTGCCGACCTGATCGCCGGTCGCGTGCGCGAAATTCGCGTGCATGTGCGTGAGCGCCCGATAGGTCGCGAGCTGATCGGCAGCTACGACGAAGACGCGGCATTCCGCGGCCGGGTCAAGGCATGGATGAACGACTTGTGGCACGAGAAGGACGCCCAGGCGGCGCGCATGCAGCTGTCGCCCGATGCCGGATCGAGAGGAGACTGAAATGCGTGTGCTGGTCGTGGGCGCCGGGGCTACCGGCGGCTATTTTGGCGGCCGCCTGCTGCAGTACGGGCGCGATGTGACCTTCCTGGTGCGTGAGGGCCGCGCGCGGCAGCTGGCGCAGCACGGCCTGGTCATCCGCAGCGCGGCCGGCGACGTCGACCTGCCCGCACCGCCGACCGTGCTGGCAAGTGCACTGTGCGAGCCGTTCGACCTGATTCTGCTCAGCTGCAAGGCCTACGGCCTGGAGCAGGCGATGGCCGACATCGCTCCGGCCGTGGGCGAGCGCACCACCGTGCTGCCATTGCTCAACGGCATGCGCCATCTCGACCTGCTGGATCACCGCTTCGGTGCCGAGCGCATCTTCGGCGGCCAATGCGCCATTTCCGCCACGCTCGACGCGCAAGGAGCCGTGCAGCATCTCAACCGGCTTCACAGCCTCACCTTCGGCGAGCGCGACGGCAGCGCGTCCGCGCGCATGCAGGCGATCACCGGAATGCTGGGTCAGGCCGGTTTCGACGCGCGACCCAGCGACGCGATCGTGCAGGAGATGTGGGACAAATGGTTTTTCCTGACCTCGCTGGCCGGCATCACCTGCCTGATGCGCGGGGCGATCGGCGAGATCGAGGCCGCACCCGGCGGTCGCGCGGCGGCGCTCGCGCTGCTGGAGGAATGCCGCGCGACGGCGGCAGCGGCCGGCCATGCTCCCCACGAGCGCGTGCTGGAACGGGCGCGCGGCATGCTGACGGAACCGGGGTCGCGCCTCGAAGCTTCCATGCTGCGCGACCTGCGCCAGGGCCATCCGATCGAGGCCGACCACGTGGTGGGCGACATGCTTGCGCGCGCGCGACAGGCGCAGTTGCCGGCCACGATGCTGGAACTCGTCCATGCGCACCTCAAGGTCTACGAGGCCCGTCGGCTGGCCACCCCGTCGGCATGAGTCGATCCGGCGTGCGCGCTTGCTGCAGATCATGGCCGGCCGGCACGTCGCGCATTACCATGCGCGGATGACAGAGCCACGCGCCCCCGTCGCATTTCGCACCGCCCGCGCGGCGGACGTCCCTGCCATCGTCGCGCTGGTCGAATCGGCTTATCGCGGCGAATCGGGCTTGCGCGGCTGGACCACCGAATCCCACCTGCTCGACGGCCAGCGCACCGACGCGGCCGATGTCGAGGCGTTGATCGCGCGGCCGGACAGCTGCGTGCTGCTGGCGTTCCGCGACGGTGCGCTGGTGGCGAGCTGCCACGTCGAGCGGCAAGCTGCGGCCGGCTATTTCGGCATGTTCGCGGTTGACCCGGCGGAGCAGGGCCACGGCCTGGGCAAGCAGGTGCTGGCCCAGGCCGAACGCATCGCGCGCGAACAGTGGCATTGCAGCGCGATGCGCATGACGGTGATCGTGCAGCGCGAGGAGCTGATCGCCTGGTATGGCCGGCGCGGCTACCGGCGCACCGGCGAACGGCAGCCGTTCCCGTACGGCAACGAGCGTTTCGGCATTCCGCGTCGCGCCGACCTGTGTTTCGAGGTGCTGGTCAAGGAGTTCACCGAGGTGCTTGCATGAACGGATGGATCAGGGTCGGCACGCGCAGCGATTTCCTGCCCGGCGAATACAAGGTGGTGTGGGACGGCGACACGTCGATCGCCGTGTACAACATCGACGGCGCGCTGTATGCGGTCGAGGACACCTGCACCCACGATGGCGGCGAACTGGCTGGCGGCGAAGTGTTCGGATTCGAGGTGGAATGCCCGCGCCACGGCGCGCGCTTCGACCTGCGCACCGGTGCGGTGACCAGGCCGCCGGCGTATGTCCCGATCGCCAGCTTTCCGGTGCGCGAGGAAGACGGCGCGATCTGGACGCGCGACGACCGCTGACTTCGCGCGTCAGCCGCCTTGTTGGCAGTGCGCGGCCTGTGCGGCTGTGGCCGGCGCGCCGCGCACCCGGCCGGCATTGGACACCACCACGCTGAGCGCCTGGCTGTCCCGCCCCGGCTCGCAGAACAGCAAGGTCAGGTTGCTGCCGCCGGCACTGCCGTCAGGCTGGAAGCGCACCTCGTGGCGGCCATTGCTGCTGGTGATGCGCAGACCCAGGTCGTAGGCTGCCCCGGTGCGGGCGGGTTGGCCATCGGGCTGGTGATCGCCGTCGAGGTCCTGTCCGAGCAGCCAGCCATGTTCCCAGCGGTTGTCTTCGCTGCATCGGCTGCCATCCGCACTGGGGCAGAACAGCGTGCGTTTGCCGGTGATCGCCGCGGTGCTGCGCGTGTGTCGCAAGGCGGCGATGAAGTCGCTTTGCGCCGCCTGCAGTCGATTGCGGCTCAACACATGGTGCAGCGGCGGCAACGCGATGCCGGTCAGAATGCCGGCGATGGCCAGTACCATGACTTGTTCGATCAGGCTGAAACCGCGGTTCGCTTTCCATGGCGTCGTCGTCATCTCGCATCCTGCGCTGTGCCGGAACCGGCATGCTAGGACGATGGCCCGTGCCAGCCAGCAGCCCGATGCCGCCCGCGGCGTCGGACTCTGCTGACGCGGCATGTCAGCAGGCCGGATTTAAAATGTGCCGTCCCGCCCACATCTGCAGCTGATGACCGACCGCTTCCAACTCGCCGCCCCCTACCAGCCCGCCGGCGACCAGCCGCAGGCGATCCAGCGCCTGGCCGAGGGTTTCGAGGCCGGCCTGGCCGCGCAGACCCTGCTCGGCGTGACCGGCTCGGGCAAGACCTACACCATCGCGAACGTCATCGAGCGCATCCAGCGCCCGACCATCGTGATGGCGCCGAACAAGACGCTGGCCGCGCAGCTGTACGGCGAGTTCAGGGAGTTCTTCCCGCAGAATGCGGTGGAGTACTTCGTCAGCTATTACGACTACTACCAGCCGGAAGCCTATGTGGTGGCGTCGGACACCTTCATCGAGAAGGACGCCTCGATCAATGAGCACATCGAGCAGATGCGGTTGTCGGCGACCAAGGCGCTGCTGTCGCGGCGCGACTCGATCATCGTGGCCACCGTGTCGGCGATCTACGGCCTGGGCAATCCGGAGGACTACCTGTCACTGCGCCTGATCCTGGCCACCGGCGAGCGCATCGACCAGCGCAAGCTGATCCACCAGCTGACCGAGCTGCAGTACACCCGCAACGAAACGGAGCTGCGCCGCGGCACCTATCGCGTGCGCGGCGAGATCGTCGACGTGTTCCCGGCCGAGTCGGAGACGGAGGCGCTGCGCATCGAGCTGTTCGACGGCGAAGTGGAGAAGATGGCGCTGTTCGATCCGCTCACCGGCGAGACGATCCGCAAGGTGCAGCGCTATACCGTCTACCCGCGCACGCACTACGCCAGCACGCGCGAGAGCGTGCTCAACGCGATCGAGACGATCAAGGTCGAACTGAAGGACCGGCTGGAATATCTGTACAGGGAGAACAAGCTGGTCGAGGCGCAGCGACTGGAGCAGCGCACCCGCTTCGACCTGGAGATGATGGCCGAGGTCGGCTACTGCCAGGGCATCGAGAACTACTCGCGCCACCTGACCCGCCGCGCGCCGGGCGAGCCGCCGCCGACCCTGTTCGACTACCTGCCGGCCGACGGCCTGCTGGTGGTGGACGAGTCGCACGTCACCGTGCCGCAGCTGGGCGCGATGTACAAGGGCGACCGCTCGCGCAAGGAGACCCTGGTGGAGTTCGGTTTCCGCCTGCCCTCGGCGATGGACAACCGGCCGCTGCGTTTCGAGGAATGGGAGGAGCGCGTGCCGCGGGCGATCTACGTCTCCGCCACGCCGCGCGATTACGAACTGCACAAATCCGGCGATGCGGTGACCGAGCTGGTGGTGCGCCCGACCGGCCTGGTCGATCCGGAAGTCGAGGTGCGCCCGGTGCGCACCCAGGTCGACGACCTGCTCAGCGAGGTGCACAAGCGCGTGGCGATGGGCGACCGCGTACTGGTCACCACGCTGACCAAGCGCATGGCCGAGAACCTCACCGAGTACCTGTCCGAGCACGACGTGAAGGTGCGTTACCTGCACTCGGACATCGAGACGGTGGAGCGCAGCGAGATCATCCGCGACCTGCGCCTGGGCGAGTTCGACGTGCTGGTCGGCATCAACCTGCTGCGCGAGGGCCTGGACATGCCCGAGGTATCACTGGTGGCGATCCTCGACGCGGACAAGGAGGGCTTCCTGCGTTCCACCGGCTCGCTGATCCAGACCATCGGCCGCGCTGCCCGCAACGTGCGCGGCAAGGCGATCCTGTACGCCGACAACATCACCCGCTCGATGCAGGCGGCGATGGACGAGACCGCCCGCCGCCGCGAGAAGCAGATCGTCTTCAACGAGGTGCACGGCATCACCCCGAAAACCGTGGTGCGGCGCATCGCCGACATCATGGAGGGCGCGCGCAGCGAGGTCGGCAACCGGCGTGGCGGCAAGACGCGCACCCGCGACCGCGCGGTGGCCGAGCAGGGCGCCGATTACGCCGGTCTCGGCGCGGCGCAGGCGGCTGCCCTGCTGAAGAAGCTGGAGGCGCAGATGTACAAGCACGCCCAGAACCTGGAGTTCGAGGACGCCGCCCGGCTGCGCGACCAGATCCACCAGTTGCGCGAGCAGGCCCTGCGCTGAGCCGGGCGGCGGGATATTGTCGGGCGCCGCCGGCTCCCGTATACTGCGCGGCTCGCACGGCCTGGCCGTGGCGACGGGCGGTTAGCTCAGCGGTAGAGCACTACCTTGACATGGTAGGGGTCACAAGTTCGATCCTTGTACCGCCCACCAATTCCATGATCCACCGATCGAGTGGAACCGAGAGGGGAATCCGGCCAGGGTTCCCCTTTTTCGTGGGGCGACGGCGCGCTCGTCGCTGGCCGCGCGGCCATCTGATTCGTTCGCCGAACACGTTCGCGTCCGCTGCGCGTGCCCTCGCCGGCCGCGCGATTCGATGCCCTCTCGCCGCTCCCTCGCGGATCGGCGGAATTCCGTCGATTCAGCTTGCAGCAATCTCTTCACGGATGTAGATTGCCCGGACGGTCGATCGTACTCCGGCTGCCAGCGATCTTCGGGTCCGGGCGCGCCGTGAGGCGACGAGGAGATCGGGCACGCAGCTACGCCAAGTCCAACGCCGAGGTGGGGTGGTCATCGGTTTCGACGTGCGACGGCGGGATGTGGTGCTTCAGTAAAGTCGGATGGTGTGCCGAGACGTTGCATGCGTCGCGGCGCATGTCATGCCGCCACTGCCGAACCGCCGGGGGAACGAAGGGGACGTATGGACTTGCGTGCACAGTCGCCATCGGAATCGTGCCTTGCTCCCGTACGTCGACGCGGTTCGCGCGGGCGCGTTGCCGTGTCGCCCGATCTTTCTGCCGATCGCCAATGCCGCGCGCACGATGTCTCGGTCACGACCGTGCAAGGTCGCCGCCGCGTCTGCGCACCTGCCTTCAATGACTTTTCGTTCCGTTGCCGCCGGGCTGGTCCCGGCCGCGCCGGGGCGGATGAATGCTGCATCTCGAAAACCCAAGCATGCCCACCGGGAGAGTCGCATGGCCAAGCAAAGTAGTCAGAAATTCATCGCGCGCAATCGTGCGCCCCGCGTGCAGATCGAGTACGACGTCGAGGTCTACGGCGCACAGAAGAAGGTGCAGGTACCGTTCGTGATGGGCGTGATGTCGGACCTGTCCGGTGCCAATGCGGGCGAGCTGCCGCCGATCGAGGATCGCAAGGCGCTGGAGATCGACGTCGACAATTTCGACAGCCGCCTGAATTCGATGAAGCCGCGGGTGACCTTCGCGGTGCCGAACACGCTCACCGGCGAAGGCAGCCTGGCGGTGGACATCACCTTCGAGAGCATGGACGACTTCTCGCCGGCGGCGGTCGCCCGCAAGGTGGGCGCCGTGGCGAAACTGCTCGAGGCGCGCACGCAGCTTGCCAACCTGGATACCTACATGGACGGCAAGGCAGGCGCTGAAAACCTGATTGCCCAGGCACTCAAGGACCCGGCGCTGCTGCAGTCGCTGGTTTCGGCGCCCAAGCCCGCCGACGACACCAACAAAGACGGGGAGTAAGCACGCATGGCCACCGAAAAGCTAGCCGAACAGGAAGGCGCCGTACAGACTCTCGACGCCGGCGACTTCGCTGCGTTGCTGAGCAAGGAGTTCAAACCCAAGAGCGACCGCGCCAAGGAAGAGGTCGAATCGGCCGTGCGCACCCTGGCCGAGCAGGTGCTGAACAAGGCCGACATCGTTTCCGACGACGTCGCCCAGACCATCAACGCCTACATCGCCGAGATCGACCGCAAGCTCAGCGAGCAGATCAACCTGATCATGCACCACCCCGATTTCCAGAAGCTGGAAAGCGCGTGGCGCGGCCTGCATCACCTGGTCAACAACACGGAGACGGATCAGCTGCTGAAGATCCGCGTGATGAACATCTCCAAGAAGGAGCTGGGCAAGACCCTGAAACGCTACAAGGGCACGGCCTGGGACCAGAGCCCGATCTTCAAGAAGCTGTATGAGGAAGAGTACGGCCAACTGGGCGGCGAGCCCTATGGCTGCCTGGTCGGCGACTACTACTTCGACCACAGCCCGCCCGACGTCGAGCTGCTTGCCGGCATCGCGCAGGTTGCGGCTGCCGCACACGCGCCGTTCATCTCGGCCGCGGCTTCCACCCTGATGGGCATGGACAGCTGGAACGAGCTTGCCAACCCGCGCGACCTGGCCAAGGTGTTCTCCACGCCGGACTATGCCGCGTGGCGCTCGCTGCGCGAGTCGGACGATGCCAAGTACATCGGCCTGACCATGCCGCGCACCCTGGCCCGCCTGCCGTATGGCGCCAACACCGATCCGGTGGAGGAGTTCAACTTCGAGGAGGACACTGCCGGCGCGGACTCGTCCAAGTACACCTGGCAGAACGCGGCTTACGCGATGGCGGTGAATATCAACCGCTCGTTCAAGGAATATGGCTGGTGCTCGCGCATCCGCGGCATCGAGTCCGGCGGCGCGGTGGAAGGCCTGCCCGCACACACCTTCCCGACCGACGACGGCGGCGTGGACATGAAGTGCCCGACCGAGATCGCGATCACCGATCGCCGCTCGGCCGAGCTGGACAAGATGGGCATGATGCCGCTGGTGCATCGCAAGAACTCGGACATGGCCGCGTTCATCAGTGCCCAGTCGCTGAGCAAGCCGGAGGAGTACGACGATCCGGACGCCACCGCCAACGCGGCACTGGGCGCGCGCTTGCCGTACATGTTCGCCTGCTGCCGCTTCGCGCATTACCTGAAGTGCATCGTGCGCGACAAGATCGGCTCCTTCAAGGATCGTACGGCGATGGAGCGCTGGCTGGCGTCCTGGATCAACCAGTACGTCGACGGCGACCCGGCCAACTCCAGCGAAGAGACCAAGGCCCGCAAACCCTTGTCGGCCGCGGAGGTGGTGGTGGAAGAGGTGGAAGGAGCACCTGGGTATTACACGTCGAAGTTTTTCCTCAAGCCGCATTATCAGTTGGAGGGCCTGACCGTTTCCCTGAGGCTGGTGTCCCGTCTTCCTTCGGCGGCCAAGAGCTGACCCGGAAGTTTCTCGCAGGTTCGTTCCACGGTTTCAACTGGCAGTACCAGTCAATCGCCGAGCAGCTTCCTCCGAGCGAGAACTGTCCGGTTCACCTGATTTCAACAGACAAGGAGAATTCTCATGGCACTAGACATGCACCTGAAGCTGGAGGGCGGCGACGTCACCTTCACCGGCGAATCCAAGCACACCAAGCACAAGGACCAGATCCAGCTGCTGGCCTGGTCCTGGGGGATGTCGCAGAGCGGTTCCTTCGGCCATGGCACCGGCGGCGGCGCGGGCAAGGCCAACGTGCAGGACATCAGCTTCACCAAGTACCTCGACAAGAGCACCACGTCCTTCATCAAGGCGCTGGTCACCGGCGCGCACATCGGCACCGCGACCTTGTTCGTGTCCAAGGCCGGCGGCAAGCAGGAGGACTACTTCACCATCAAGCTGACCAGCGCGATGGTGACCAGCTATTCCACCGGCGGCTCGGGCGGTGAGGACATGCTGACGGAGAACATCTCGATCAGCTTCGCCAAGTTCGACGTCGAGTACTTCGCCCAGAACGACAAGGGCGTGGTGGCTTCGGCCGGCACGGTCGGGTACAGCGTCGAGGAAGTCGCGGCGAGCTGAGCTGGCGCCTGACCAGGCTTCGCCGGCACCTGCTGTCCGGCGGTCCAGGTGCAGGGGACGAATGCAACGGCTTGTCGCACCCCGGACTTCCGGGTGCGACCAGCGGCGTTTGTCCGCCTGCACCCGGGATCGTCCGGTCGGGGTGACGGCGACCTTCCCGCGCCCGCGGCCCCGCTGCCGACGGGGCGCCGGCATCGAGAGACGACATGACACCCGAAAGCAAGCTCAAAGAAGGCCGGCCGGACGAAGCGTTGCAACTGCTCACGGCGGAAGTACGCAACAACCCGGCAGATGCCAAGCGCCGGGTTTTTTTATTCCAGTTGCTGGCGCTGCTCGGACAATGGGAGCGGGCACAGAACCAGCTCAGCGTCTGCGGCGAACTCGACCCGCTCAACGCCATGATGGTCGGTGCCTATTCGGAGGCGCTGAAGGGCGAACTGGTGCGCGCCGACGTCTTCGCCGGCAAACGCATGCCGGTGATCATCGGCGAGCCGGAACCCTGGCTGGCGTGGCTGCTGCAATCGCTCAAGCTCGGCGCCGAAGGCAGGCACGAGCAGGCCGCGACGCTGCGCGAGCAGGCACTGGAACAGGCTCCCGCGGTGGCGGGCAACATCGACGGCGCCGCGTTCGAGTGGATCGCCGATGCCGACCCCCGCATCGGGCCGTGCCTGGAGATCATCGTCAACGGCGGCTACTCCTGGGTACCGTTCTCGCGCCTGCGCGAGCTGAAATTCGAGGCCCCCAGTGACCTGCGCGACAAGATCTGGGTGCCCACCCAGGTGACATGGAGCAATGGCGGCCAGGCCATCGGCTTCATTCCGGGGCGTTACGCCGGCAGCGAACGGTCCGAGGACCAGGACATCGTGCTCGGGCGCAAGACCGACTGGGTGGAGCAGGGCAGCGACCAGATCGGTCTGGGGCAGCGCATGCTGGCCACCGACGTGGCCGACTATCCGCTGCTCGACGCGCGACTGATCACCTTCGACGTCGCCTGAGCCGGAGTGCCGACTTTCCATGGCTGAGCTCACCACCCAGGAACGACTTCAGCCTTCGCTGCTCGATCGCCTGACCGACGACGAGCCGGGCAAGCTGGAGGAAAGCCGCGAGAAGCGCGTGATCTCGGTGTCCCGACTGCGCGAATGCGTCACCCGCGATATCTCCTGGCTGCTGAATTGCGTGAGCCTGGAGGCGAATGTCGAGCTCGAGGAATATCCCGAGGTTTCCCGCTCGGTGCTCAACTTCGGCATCCCCGACCTTACCGGTGCGGCGCTGTCGGGAATCAACGCCGAAGCGCTGCAGCGCCGTGTACGCGATGCCATCGTGGCCTACGAGCCACGGCTGACCGCCAACACCCTGCGCGTCAACGTCAACGCGTTGACCAAGCGCATGGATCGCCAGGCGCTGATTTTCAACATCGAATCGGAAATGTGGGCGCAACCGATTCCGTTGAACCTGTACCTGAAGACCGAAGTCGACCTGGAGACCGGCAACTTCAAGGTGTCGGAGGGCTTCGGCTGATCGCCCATGGACCCGAGACTGCTGCGCTACTACAACCGGGAACTGCAACACGTACGCGAAATGGGCGGCGAGTTTGCCCGCGAGTATCCGAAGATCGCCGGCCGCCTCGGCCTGGAAGGCTTCGAGTGCGCCGACCCCTACGTGGAACGCCTGCTGGAAGGCTTTGCCTTCATGGCCGCGCGCGTGCAGCTCAAACTCGACGCGCAGTATCCGGTGTTCACCCAGCACCTGCTGGAGATGATCTATCCGCATTACCTGGCGCCGGTGCCCTCGATGGCCGTGGTGCAGATGCACCCGGACCTCAAGGAAAGCGGCCTGCTGGCCGGCCACAAGGTGGCCCGGCACACGGCATTGCGCAGCATGATCGGCAAGGACGACCGCACCGCCTGCGAATACCGCACCGCCCACGAGGTCACCCTGTGGCCGCTGGAGCTGGCCGAGGCGAAGTATTTCGAGACCCCCGCCGCGATCGCCGCCGCCGGGGTGGTGCTGCCGGCCGGCAAGATCGTACGCGCCGGCCTGCGCCTGAAGTTCCGCGTCACCGCCGGTGCCCAGGCCAACATGCTGGCGCTGGACCGGCTGCCGATATTCCTTGCCGGCGCCGATGAACTGCCCAAACGCCTGTACGAGCAATTGCTCGGCAATGCGGTCGGCTACCAGGTCCGCGCGCAGGGCGCGTCGGGGGCGATCAACGAGAACCACGACGCCAGCCACATCGAGCGTCGCGGCTACGACGACGACGAGGCGCTGATCCCTTACTCCGGGCGCTCGTTCAGCGGCTACCGGCTGCTGCAGGAGTATTTCGCCTGCCCCGAGCGCTTCCTGTTCGCCGAGTTCACCGGCCTGCGGTCGCTGCTGGCGCGGGCCAAGGGCAACGAGTTCGAGATCGTGGTGTTGTTCGACCGCAGCGTGGCCAGCCTGCACAACGCCGTCGACGTCAGCAACTTCCGGCTGTTCTGCACGCCGGCGATCAACCTGTTCCCGCGGCGTGCCGATCGCATCCACCTGACGCAGGGCACCAGCGAATACCAAATCCTCGCCGATCGCACCCGGCCGATGGATTTCGAAATCCACAGCATCGGCAACGTCGAGGGGTTCGGCGACCGGCAGGAGCCGGAGCAGCGCTTCCTGCCGTTCTACGGCTGCGACGAGCGCACCTGGCACGCACGGCACTCGGCCTACTACACGATCCGCCGCGAGCCGCGGCTGTTGTCCTCCCGGCAGAAGCGCCAGGGTGCGCGCTCCAGCTACATCGGCAACGAGATGTTCATCTCGCTGGTCGACTCCAGCGAGGCTCCGTACTCCACCGAGCTGCGCCAGATCGGCATGCAGCTGATGTGCACCAACCGCGACCTGCCGCTGCAGATGCCGGTCGGCAAGTCGCACACCGACTTCACCCTGGAGACGGGCGCGCCGGTGGAATCGATCCGCTGCGTCGCCGGTCCGACCAAGCCGCGTGCCTCGGTCGCCACCGGCGAGACCGCGTGGCGCCTGCTCAGCCACCTGCAGCTCAACTACGTGTCGCTGCTGGAAAACAACGCGGGCGAAGGCGCCGCGGCACTGCGCGAGATGCTGACCCTGTACTGCGACGAGTTCGACTCCAGCGCACTGCGCCAGATCGAGGGGCTCAAGGCGGTGAGTTCGCAATCCATCGTGCGACGCATCCCGTTGCCCGGGCCGATCACCTTCGGCCGCGGCCTGGAGATCACCCTGACCTGTGACGACGGCGCCTTCGAGGGCACCGGAGCGTTCCTGCTGGGCGCGGTGATGCAGCAGTTCTTTACCCGTTACGTATCGATCAACTCCTTCACTGAAACCGTTCTGCGCACGCTGGAACGCAACGAGGTCGCCCGATGGCCCGCCCGGCTGGGAACACGGCAGACGCTGTAGCGCTGGAGAACGCGCTGCGCGACCATCCCGAGTCCTTCGAGTTCTTCGAAGCGCTCCGGCGGTTGGAGTGCGCATTCCCGGAGCGTCCGCGGCTGGGCCAGTCGACCAAGGTCAGCGACGATTTCGTGCGCCTGGGCCAGACCCCTTCGCTGGCCTTTGCGCCACGCACCGTGGACAGCTACCAGCCCGGTGGCGGCGGCCGCCCGGCGCGCATGCGAGGCCTGTTCTTCGGCCTGTTCGGCCCGAACGGGCCGTTGCCGCTGCACCTGACCGAATACGCGATGGACCGCGAGATCAACGCGCGGGATTCCACCTTCCGCGCGTTCGCCGACATCTTCCACCATCGCATGATGAGCCTGTTCTACCGCAGCTGGGCCGACGCCCAGCCCACGGTGCAGCTGGATCGCCCCGAGGAGGATCGTTTCCAGCTGTACATGGGCGCGCTGGTCGGCCTGGCCACGCCGGATCTGGGCGATCGCGACGCCTTGCCGGACCAGTTCAAGCGGTTCTTCGCCGCACGCCTGCTGCAGCAGGCGCGCAATGCCGAAGGCCTGCAGGGCATGCTGGAGCGCTTCTTCCGCGTGCCGGTGGGCGTCGTCGAGTTCATCGCCGAATGGATGCGCCTGCCGTCAGCCTCGCAGCTGCGCCTGGGCGCCTCGCGCGAGGTTGCAGCACTGGGCCTGACCACGGTCACCGGCGAATACGTGCGCGGCAGCCAGCAGCGTTTCCGCCTGCGCCTGGGGCCGCTCACCCGCGCCCAGTTCAACAACTTCCTGCCCGGCGGCGAAGCGCTGCGGCAACTGGTGGCCGCGGTGAAAACCTACGTCGGCGAGGAAAAAGCCTGGGATGTGCAGTTGGTACTGAAGAAGGCCGATGTCCCGGTGACGCGCCTGGGGCGCGAAGGACGGATGGGCCTGACGACGTGGATGGGCTCGCCCCGGCACGACGACGACGTCGACGAGGTCGTGCTGCAACCGGTGGGATAGCCGCTGGCGGCCGGGTCGACGTGGCAACAGACATGATGGGATTGGCAATCAACTCAGAGGATCAATGACATGGCCGAGATCAGTCGCGGCGCGCTGTTCGGGAAACTCAACAAGCTCGCTTTCCGGTGCATCGAAAGCGCGACCGTGTTCTGCAAGCTGCGCGGCAATCCGTACGTGGAACTGGTGCACTGGATCCACCAGATCCTGCAGTTGCAGGATTCGGACCTGCACCGCATCGTCAAGCAGTTCAACCTCAACCCGTCGAACCTGGCGCGCGACATCACCGATGCGCTGGACCGGCTGCCGCGTGGCTCCTCGTCCATCTCCGATCTGTCCAGCAACGTCGAGGAAGCGGTCGAGCGCGGCTGGGTGTTCGCCACGCTGATGTTCGGCGAGGCGCAGGTGCGCACCGGTTACCTGATCGTCGGCTGCCTGCGCACGCGCAATCTGCGCAACGCGCTGGTCAACATCTCGGCCGAGTTCGACAAGATCAAGCCCGAGGCATTGGTGGAGAAGTTCGCCGAGGTGGTCGGCGGCTCGCCCGAGGACGGGCAGCATGCGAACGACGGTTTCCGCATGGGCGGTGGCAGCGCGCCGGGCGAGGCAAGCGGCGCGATGTCGCCGGCACAGATGGGCAAGCAGGAAGCGCTGGCGCAGTTCACCATCGACCTCACCGCGCAGGCGCGCGACGGCAAGATGGACCCGATCGTCGGTCGCGACGACGAGATCCGCCAGCTGGTCGACATCCTCATGCGCCGTCGCCAGAACAACCCGATGCTGGTCGGCGAAGCCGGCGTGGGCAAGACCGCGGTGATCGAGGGCTTTGCCATGCGCATCGCCATCGGCGACGTGCCGCCGCCGCTGAAGGACGTGCAACTGCGCGTGCTCGACGTCGGCCTGCTGCAGGCCGGCGCCAGCATGAAGGGCGAGTTCGAGAACCGCCTGAAGCAGGTGATCGAGGAGGTGCAGTCGTCCACCAAGCCGATCATCCTGTTCATCGACGAGGCGCACACCCTGGTCGGCGCCGGCGGCGCGGCCGGCACCGGCGACGCGGCGAACCTGCTCAAGCCCGCACTGGCGCGCGGCAACCTGCGCACGATCGGCGCCACCACCTGGGCGGAGTACAAGAAGCACATCGAGAAAGACCCCGCGCTGACCCGCCGCTTCCAGACCGTGCAGATCGACGAACCCAGCGAGGAGAAGGCGATCCTGATGATGCGCGGCGTCGCCAGCGTGATGGAGAAGCACCACAAGGTGCAGATCCTCGACGAGGCGCTGGAGGCGGCAGTGAAGTTGTCGCACCGCTACATTCCCGCGCGCCAGTTGCCGGACAAGTCGGTCAGCCTGCTCGATACCGCCTGCGCCCGCGTGGCGATCAGCCAGCACGCCGTGCCGGCCGAGGTGGACGACACCCGCAAGCGCATCCAGGCGCTGGAGACCGAGCTGGGCATCATCGCCCGCGAGAAGAACGTCGGCGTCAACGTCACCGCCCGCGAAGAAGCCGCCAACGAGAAGCTGGCCACGCAGAAGGCACGACTGGAAACGCTGGAGGCGAACTGGATCAAGGAGAAGGATCTGGTCGAGAAGATCCTCGACATCCGCTCGAAGTTGCGCGGTTCTTCGGCGCCGGTAGAAGGCACCGGCAGTGCGCTGGAAGAGTCGGCCAACCAGGTTGCCGAAGCAAAGGAGGCATCGGCGGGAGAGGCCGCCCTTGCGGGCGACGATCGCGCTGCTGCATTGAAGGAACTGCAGGAGTTGCAGGGCCAACTGGCCGAGCTGCAGGGCGAGCATCCGCTGATCCTGGCCTCGGTCGACCAGCAGGCGGTGGGTTCGGTGGTCTCGGACTGGACCGGCATCCCGGTCGGTCGCATGGTCAAGAGCGAAGTCGAGACCGTGATGAACCTGGCCAAGCTGATGGGCCAGCGCGTCATCGGCCAGGACCACGCGATGGAGATGATCGCCAAGCGCATCCAGACCTCGCGTGCCGGCCTGGTCGACCCGAACAAGCCGATCGGCGTGTTCATGCTCGCCGGCACCTCCGGCGTGGGCAAGACCGAAACCGCGCTCGCGCTGGCCGAGGCGCTGTACGGCGGCGAGCAGAACATCATCACCATCAACATGAGCGAGTTCCAGGAGGCGCACACCGTCTCCACGCTCAAGGGCGCGCCTCCGGGCTATGTCGGTTATGGCGAGGGTGGCGTGCTTACCGAAGCGGTGCGTCGAAAGCCGTATTCGGTAGTGTTGCTGGACGAGGTGGAAAAGGCCCATCCGGACGTCCATGAAATCTTCTTCCAGGTGTTCGACAAGGGCGTGATGGAAGACGGCGAGGGCCGCCAGATCGACTTCAAGAACACCCTGATCCTGCTCACCACCAACGCCGGCACCGACATGATCGCCGGCTTGTGCAAGGACCCGGAGCTGATGCCCGATCACGAGGGCATGGCCAAGGCGCTGCGCGAGCCGCTGCTGAAGATCTTCCCGCCAGCGCTGCTGGGCCGCCTGGTGACGATCCCGTACTACCCGCTGAGCCCGGAGATGCTGGGCAAGATCGTCAAGCTGCAGATCAACCGCATCAAGAAGCGCGTCGAGGCCCGCTACAAGATCCCGTTCGAGTACAGCGAGGACGTGGTGAAGCTGGTGGTCGAGCGCTGCACCGAGACCGAGTCGGGCGGCCGCATGATCGATGCGATCTTGACCAACTCGATGCTGCCGGATATTTCGCGCGCTTTCCTGAGCAAGATGATCGCGGGGGAGGAGATCGCCAAGGTTCAGGTGGACGTGGCGGACGGGGATTTTTCGTACGCGTTTGGGTGATTCATGGGCAGGAAATAACCGGGCCGTTTTTGGCGCTTGTTTCCTTTTTAGGGAGATTTTGTAATGACATGTCCTAAATGTGATAACGATGCATACCCGGCTGAGTTTACGGAGGTTGTTTCGAAGGCCAAAGATAAGCACATTGTAAAAACGTGCAAGAGATGTGGGTATCCAATATTAAGCCAAGAGGCCAGAGTTCGTATTGCTGAGAAACTTATGCTTGTGAGACATCTCGTGCTCAGCGCACCAAATCTAAAGAAAATTGATCTGAAATACATTGGCGAGACATTGGATAAGGAGCGTAGGCCCCTAGAAGAGCTTGCCGAATTAAGAAAGGTATGGGACGAGAAGTGGAGTAAGAATCAGTGGCAGGCCCCAAATTTCTACGACTGGGTGGGGACCATAAAAGCTAGCGCAAGGGTTTTGCAGCTTAATGCTGAGGAGCGTGTGGATTATATTGTCAACATAAAAGACGGGGATCTGAGTGGAGAGTATGTCCAGGCGAAATATTCAGATTATGCCTTTGTTTTGGATGCTGTTGGTAATTTTTATGCGGCTCCCAAGCAAACTTCTGGTGATGTGAGGATCCATCACTCTAGCTTCATGTCTGGATCGCCGGTTCAGTGCGCGGGTGTATTTTTCTGCAATAAGGTCAAGGGCGAGCATACAAAAAGCATCTTTTACGTGAAAGACTATAGTGGTCATTACCAGCCGGGTATTCCTGAGGTTTTGAGATTAAAGCATAGGCTGACCGAGCTTGGTGAGGGCGATATTAATCTTTGGTATTACGGCGGCGGTGTAAGTCCAAAGTACAAAGGTCCAATTAAAGATTTTACTGGGAAGGGAGAGGATTTCAAGGGCTTGTAAGAGTTTATGAAAGCGGGCAGCGAAACGATGAACCGGGATCAAAGTGGAATTTAAGCTCAGGCCGACTCGAATTCCACGTACACCACCATGCCTTATCTGACATGGATCGTTGCGATGAGAACGTACAACGAACTGACGCTGGAAGAGCGAGTGGAATTCCAACGACGGCTGGAGTCGGGTGACAGCCCGAGGGCGATCGGGCGCTCGCTGAGCTGATCGCATGGGCCGCTGTTAACGAATCGGAGCCAAAGTCATGCCATCCACCCCTCTCAGTCGTGCCGAATTCATCGCCATGGGCGAGCTCGCCAAGGCGCGCCGCCAGCTCGTCGTCAACATGTTCGGGGGCACCAAGCTCAAGTTCGGCAGTGCCAGCATGCTGTCGTCGGGCAAGTCGCTGCTGTCGTCCGGCAAGAAGCTGAAGTCGGGCGTCGACAAGCTTGCCAAGGGCGGCAGCACGGCAAGCAAGGTCGCCAGCGTGCCGGGCATGAAGGAGGCGTTCGAGAACTTCATGGTGGAATGCGCCGACGTGGAGAACATCCACGACGTGATCGAGGCGATCGGCGGCGAGGTGCTGCACGAACTGGTGTCGGAGGTGACGCCCTACCTCGGCGTGGTCACCAGCACGGTGAAGCTGGCCAAGGCGGGCAAGGCGGTGGCGCAGGACGGCTACAACCTCTACAAGAGCGACGAATACAAGAATGGCTTCCGCATGGGCGACCCGAGTGCGGCGGCCGAAGCGATCCAGGCGATCATCAAGCGCGACCTGGCCCAGCATTCGGTGAAACTGGGCCAGCAGACGGTGGCGACGGGAGCGAAGATCGGCGGCCTGTTCGCCGACTTCGGCACGGCCACTACCGCGGCGATCGGCGTGGCCAACACGCTGGCCAGCCTGGGCCTCCAGCTGTTCTCGCTGGGCCTGGACATCAAGGACATGCGTGCCGGCAACAAGCGGTTGGCGGCGCCCAACACGCTGGATCTCACGGTGTTCGGCGAGTGCCCGATCCTCGGCTGCTACCTGCTCACCTGCGCCGACACCTCGGCGGTCGCCAACATGTTCGTCGCCGACATCGGCCTGCCGGGCTGGATGGACAAGGTCGAGCTGATGAAGAAGAAGCAGATGGACCCGCTGCTGAAGATCGCCAACAAGAACATCATGGGTTCCCGCCTGCAGCTGGAGGGGCTGAGCAGCAACAAGGGGACGCATGCGAAGAAGGGTTTCTTCGCGGGCATCAAGAGCAAGGCGATGAAGCAGATCGGGTTGAGCTGACTGCCTGCGCGGACACGGCGGTTGCGAGGGGCGCGCGCGGTACCCGTTTGTATCACGCCGGACGATAGCGCTGGCGTGTGTGGCGCCGCGTCCGTGGTGCATTGCTCATCGGTCGGGACAGCCATTTTGCCCATGGGGAATGCCGCGTTCCCTGACGTGCCGTATTGCGATTGATTCTTGTTTACTGTCTAATGATGCGACCGGATCATTTGCCCGGCACCGCGCCGGTTCCGTCTTTCGCGCCCACGCAAGTTGCCGCGGGAAGGGCTGGCGCGCGGAACACGGATCGCCATGAATCAACCCACCTCTTCCGTCGGTAACGCACAACTGCAGCGCGGTACCTTCTGCACGCGCCAGTTGTACCCGTGGCACTGGATCAATTCGGCGCTGGATCTGTTCGGCCTGCTGCGCTTTCGGCGTCATGCCGCGCCACGCCGGCCGGTCGCCGTGACGGACATGGCGGCCTCAGAGTCGCCCGCCACGCGCGATGCGGGCGACATCCGCAGCATCGAGGCTCGGCCCGCGGACGCGGTGTTGCGCGTGGTGTACGCCAGCCAGACCGGTTTTGCCGAACAACTGGCGCGGCAGACCGCGCAGAGCCTGCAACTGGCCGGTCTGCCCACTCGCATGATCGGCATCGGCGATCTGGCACTGGACGACCTGCGCCAGGCCGGCCGCGTGCTGTTCGTGGTCAGCACCACCGGCGATGGCGAGCCACCGGACATGGCACAGATGTTCAGCCGAAAGCTGATGCAACAGCCGGCGTCGCTGGCCGGCCTGCATTACGGCCTGCTGGCCCTGGGCGACAGCGACTACGAGGACTTCTGCGGCTTCGGCCGCCAGCTCCAACGCTGGCTGCAGGCCAGCGGCGCGCAGGCGCTGTTCGATCCGGTTGAGGTGGACAGCGAGGACGACGCCAGCCTGCGCCACTGGCAGCATCACCTGGCCATGCTCGGCGGCGCGCCTGATCTGCCGGACTGGCAGGCGCCGAAATACCAGCGCTGGCAACTGGTCGAGCGCCGCCTGCTCAATCCGGGCAGCGTGGGTGAACCCTGCTTCCATCTGGCGATGAAGCCGCTGGAAGGTCGTGCCGATTGGCAGGCCGGCGACCTGGCCGAGATCGGTCCTTGCCATGCCGCCGAAGCGGTGGCGGCATGGCTGGCGGCGCGGGGGCTGGATGGCCGCGTCGTGGTGCCGTTCGGGCACCGGGAGCGGCTGCCATTGGCGACCTTGCTGGCGCGCTGTCGCCTGCCCGAGCCGGGCGAGGTCGACGGCCTGGACGAGGAAGGCGTCGCCGCGATATTGCAACAGCTGCCGCATCGCGCGTACTCGATCGCCTCGCTGCCGCAGGACGGCGCGCTGCAGTTGATCGTGCGCCGGATGCGTGCGCGTGGTGGCTATCCCGGGTTGGGCTCGGGCTGGCTTACCGAGCACGCGCCGATCGGCGCGGAGATCGCGCTGCGCGTGCGCAGCAACGTCAACTTCCATGCGCCTCGCGATGCGCGCCCGCTGGTGCTGATCGGCAATGGCACGGGCCTGGCCGCCTTGCGCGCCCTGCTCAAGCAGCGCATCGCCGTCGGCCGGACGCGCAACTGGCTGCTGTTCGGCGAGCGTCATCGTGCGCACGACTTCCTCCACCGGGAAGACATCGAGCGCTGGATCGGCGAAGGCGCCATCGAGCGCGCCGATTTTGCCTGGTCGCGCGACCAGGGCGAGCGCATCCATGTGCAGCAGCGTCTGCGCGAAGCCGGCGACGAGCTGCGGCGCTGGGTCGACGAGGGGGCGGCGATCTACGTCTGCGGCAGCCTCGACGGGCTGGCCCCCGGCGTCGATGCGGCGTTGTGCGACGTGCTGGGGGCGGGACAGGTCGCGCAGTTGCGTGAGCAGGGGCGTTATCGCCGCGACGTCTACTGACGTCCGCTCAGGCGTAGGCGCGGTGGCGTTCGCGATGCGGCGGGTAGTAGGCGAACACGTGGCTGTTGCTGCCGTAGAAGTCGATGTTCTCGATGTGTTCGCCGCCGAGCCGCTCGGCCAGCCGGTCGGAGGCCTCGTTGCCGATGCGCACCAGGCTGATCACGCGCGGCGCGCGCAACTGGGTCCAGGCGAAATCCAGCGTCGCATTGCCCGCCTCGGTGGCATAGCCCTGGTGGCGATGCGTCGGCTTGAGCATCCAGCCAAGCTCCAGGTCCGGCCAGCCGTCCGGATACATCAGGCCGGCGCGGCCGACGAACTCGCCGGTCTCCTTCAGCTCCAGCGCCCACATGCCGAAACCCCGCAACTGCCAGTGGCCCAACAGCATCGCCAGCGAGCGCCAGGCGTTGGTGCGGTCCAGCGGTTGGCCGTCGCCCACCCAGCGGGTGCTGTCCGGATCGGCCAGCATCGCGGCGTAGTCGTTGAAGTGTCGTTCGCTCAACGCGGTCAGGCGCAACCGCGGCGTCTCAAGGGTAGGAATCTCAACCATCACCATCAACCATCACGACCCGGATCGAGCAGGGTTCAGCAGTTCGGCCAGGGCGCGGGTACTGCTGACGAGGCTCTCTTGCCAGGACAACCCCGTTATTGTCTCACCCGTGGCCGCATCGACAAAGTCCTCGGCCTGGCCGGGAGGCAGCAGGTGGCGGTAATCCACGGTGATTTCGCTGCCGGCGGGCAGGTCCGCCAAGGCGAACACGAAACCCAGGTGCCACAGTCCGTTCGGCGTGAAGCTGTGGTTGATGAAGCACTCGTCGGGCCATTCCGGCGACAGCGTGTAGCGGTCCTCGAACCAGCGTGCGCTGGCGTGCCACAAGCTGCGCAGCGCGTCGGAGGCCTCGATGTCGGCCTGCCGGTAGGTCTGTTCGATGCCGTCAGGTGCTGTAAGGATGCGGCCCGCGGCCACCGCCTCGTCGAGGAACAGACCCTTGCCGGCACCGGCGATGGCGGAGGCGGCAATGTGGTAACGCGGGAGGATCATGTCGGCGCGGCGGCGGATGCGGCGCGCGAGTGTAGCGCAAGCGGTGCAGGGCGCGCACCGCTTGCGCCCGTCGCCGCCGGGATTACTCGCTGGCGGCCGCCTTGCCGCGTCGCGGCTTGGGTACGGCGGCGGTGTCGCTGCCGGCGGCGCCGTCGTCGGCGAACAGGATCGCGCTGCGGTTGCGTTCGATCGTGGCCTTGCCGATGCCCTTGACATGTTTCAGATCGTCGGCCTTCTTGAACGGGCCGTGCGCCTCGCGCCAGGCCACGATGGCCTCGGCGCGGGTCGCGCCGATCCCGTCGAGCGATTTGGCGATGACCTTGGCATCGGCCTTGTTGATGTTGACCGGCGTGGCGGCGAACAGCAGCCCCGGGGCGGCGAGGCCCAGCGCGAGGGTGATGGCGGCGAGCTTGTGGAACATGGTCTTTCCTCCGTGAAATGGCGGGTTGGCGGGTGGATCGCGGCGGTCGACGCCGCGCCCTCACCATGCGCGCCACCGCATGGCCGCGCAGCCGGACCCCGGGTTGCCCCGACGTGCGGCTTGCGCCCCCGCTCGTGTGGGCGACGGCCGCCCGCGACGTCGGTGCCGCCGCGGGTGCGCTGCTACAATGAGCGATTGTTCGCCACGTTGGAGTTGCCCATGGATACCAGCCGCCTGTCCCGTTTCGTCAGCGATTTGTGGGATGCGGAGATCGTGCCGCAACTGGTCGAATACATCCGCATTCCCAACAAGTCGCCGATGTTCGACAAGGACTGGGTGGCGCACGGCTACATGGATGCGGCCGTGAAGCTGATGGAAACCTGGGCGCGCTCCAAGCTCAGCCAGTTGCCGGGTGCCTCGCTGGAAGTGGTGCGGCTGGAAGGGCGCACGCCGCTCATCTACATCGAAGTTCCCGGCCAGGGCGACGACACCGTCATGCTGTACGGCCACCTGGACAAGCAGCCGGAGATGACAGGCTGGGCTGATGGTCTCGGTCCGTGGACGCCGGTGCTCAAGGGCGACAAGCTGTACGGCCGTGGCGGCGCCGACGACGGCTATGCGATTTTCGGCTCGCTGGCCGCGCTGCTGGCGCTGCATGAGCAGGGCATCCCGCATGCGCGCTGCGTGGTGATGATCGAGGCCTGCGAGGAATCGGGCAGCTACGACCTGCCGTTTTACGTCGATCACCTCGCCGAGCGCATCGGCAGCCCGTCGCTGGTGGTGTGCCTGGATTCGGGCTGCGGCAACTACGACCAGCTGTGGCTGACCACGTCCCTGCGCGGCATGACCGGCGGCAACCTCACCGTGCAGGTGCTGGAAGAGGGCGTGCATTCGGGCGATGCGTCCGGCGTGGTGCCGTCGAGCTTCCGCATCCTGCGCGAGCTGCTGTCGCGGCTGGAGGACCCGGCCACCGGCACGATCAAGCCGAAGGAGCTGTACGTCGACATTCCGCAGCAGCGCATCGACCAGGCCAAACTGTCGGCCGAGGTGCTGGGCGAGGACATCTACAGCAAGTTCCCGTGGGCCGAGGGCATGCAGCCGGTCACCAAGAACCTTGCCGAGCTGGTGCTCAACCGCACCTGGCGCCCGCAGCTGGCGGTGACCGGCATCGGCGGCATTCCGCCGCTGGAAAGCGCCGGCAACGTGCTGCGCCCGTTCACCGCGGTGAAGCTGAGCCTGCGCGTGCCGCCCACGCTCAACGGCGCCAAGGCCGGCGAGTTCGTCAAGCAGTTGCTGGAGAAGGACCCGCCGTACGGCGCCAAGGTCACGTTCACCCTGGAAAAGGACGGCTCGGGCTGGAACGCGCCCGCACTGTCGCCGTGGCTGGAGCAGGCGGTCAGCGATGCCTCGCAGCACTACTTCGGCGCGCCGGCCACCTACATGGGCGAAGGCGGCAGCATCCCGTTCATGGGCATGCTGGGCGAGAAATTCCCCAAGGCGCAGTTCCTGATCACCGGCGTGCTCGGTCCGCATTCCAACGCGCACGGCCCGAACGAGTTCCTGCACATCCCCACCGGCAAGAAGGTCAGCATGGTGGTGGCCGAGGTGGTGGCGAAGCACTTCGCGCAAGGCTGAGGGCGAGGAGTGAGTAGTGAGTAGTGAGGAGTGAGAGATAGCCGCATCGCACGCGTCCGCTCATCTCTCACTCCTCATTTCTCACTCCTTTTTCTCCCGCGGAGTCCGCAAGATGACCACCCATTCCCACCTCGCCGCCAACTGGTCCGATATCCGGCGCCGGGTGGACGAGGCCTGCCGGGCCGCCGGCCGCGACCCGGCCGAGGTATCCATCCTGCCGGTCAGCAAGACCTTCGGTCCGGAGCTGATCCGCGAGGGCGTGGCGCTGGGCATGCGCCGCTTCGGCGAGAACAAGGTGCAGGAGATCCGCGACAAGGCACCGCTGCTGGTCGACTGCGGCATCGCCTGGGTGATGATCGGCCACCTGCAGACCAACAAGGCAAAAGACGTGGCGCGGCTGGCCAGCGAAGTGCAGTCGCTGGATCGCCTGGAACTGGCCGAGGCGCTGGATCGCCGCCTGCAGCACGAGGGTCGGGCGATCGACGTGCTGGTGCAGGTGAAGACCTCCACCGAGCCCAGCAAATACGGACTGCCGCCTGAACAGCTGCCCGGCTTCCTCGACACCCTGCGCGGCTACGCCACCTTGCGCGTACGCGGCCTGATGACCCTGGCGATCCACTCCACCGATCCGGTCGAGGTGCGCGGCTGCTTTCGTCGGTTGCGCGAGCTGCGCGACCAGGCGGTTTTGCAAGGGCATGATTTGCCAAAACTTTCCATGGGCATGAGCGGTGATTTTCCGCTCGCCATCGCCGAGGGAGCGACCGAGGTGCGGATCGGCACCGCGATCTTCGGCCGGCGACCCTATCCGGACTCGCACTACTGGCCCGAGTCGTCAGATGGCAAGTAAATCCTTTTATTATCAGTAACTTGTGTAAAATGTGCGGTGCGTCCCGAAATACCGAAACGGCAGGGTTCACTTAACCTCAATCCAACATACGAGGGGCCCTGGCTTGGTATTTTCACGGCTCAGTCACGTCGTTGCCGCTTTGCGGTGATGGCCAACTCCGTGAATATCCGGGATTTTCCTGCATGCCAACCCAGCGATTGATCGTGCTTGCTGCGCTTGTGCCTGCGCTGCTGTTTTCCGGAACCCTTCGCGCCGCCAATCTCGACACTGCCTTCAGCGCATCGGCTTCCGTTAGCGTGGCCGCGCCGCTGCTGCAGCCGCTCCCCAGCTTCAGCCCGGCCGTTCGCCTGAGCCAGTCGGTACTGCCCGACAACGCCAGCGACCTGCTGCCCCAGGCGGCGGACACGCAGGCGGCTGCGGCCGAGCCGGCGATCACGACTGCCCGGACTCCGGAAGCCCGCGTCGCCACGCAGAACATCACCGACCTGCGCAAGGCATTGCTGGCCGCGGCGATGGGTCTGCGCGACATCCGCTACGTGCGCGGCGGCCGCAATCCGGCCACCGGTTTCGATTGCAGCGGCTTCGTGCGCTACGTGTTCTCGCACGCGATCGGCCTGCAGTTGCCGAGCACCTCCGCCAGCCAGTTCCTGGCCGGGGTCAAGATCAATCGCGCCGACATCAAGCCGGGCGACCTGGTGTTCTTCCGCACCCATGGCCGTCACCGCATCTCGCATGTGGGCATCTACATTTCCGGCGGACGTTTCATCCATTCGCCGAGCGCCGGCAAGTCGGTGGAAATCTCCAGCCTGGACGACGGTTACTGGGCCAAGCGTTTCGCCGGTGCCAAGCGGCCGGAGGCGATGGCGCTGGCTGCCAACAACAAGGGTTGAGTACCTGCACAGGTGCGTTCTGCAGCCGCCGCAAGGCGGCTTTTTTATGGCCGGCGCCATGGGCCGATCGGACCCCCGCGACATCACCTGCATGGCGGCCGGGCGCGCGCGCCGTTACGCTTGGGGTCGAGCCCCTTTCCCCGGAACCGCCTGATGCCTCTTGATCTGCCGCCGGTCACGCGCAACCTGCTGATCGCCAACATCGTCGTCTACCTGCTGCAACAGTTCTTCGGCGAGGTCTTCCTGCAGTATTTCGCGCTGTGGCCGTGGGGGGCCGACCAGGTGTTCCAGACCACGCAGGGCCTGGCCTCGATCGGCTTTCGCCCGTGGCAGCTGGTGACCTACGCCTTCATGCACGGCGGCCTGACCCACATCGCGTTCAACATGTTCGCGCTGTTCATGTTCGGCGGCACCATCGAGCGCACCTTCGGCGCGCGCAATTTCATCATTTACTACTTTGTCTGTGCAGTCGTGGCGGCGGTGGCCCAGCTGATCGTGGTGCACTGGTTCACCCATGGCTTCTATCCCACGCTGGGCGCGTCTGGCGCGATTTTCGGCCTGTTGCTGGCCTTCGGCATGCTGTATCCGCACGAGAAGATGATGCTGATCTTCCTGCCAGTGCCGATCCCCGCATGGATCTTCGTGATCGGCTATGCGGCGGTGGAGCTGGTGCTGGGCGTGACCGGCACCCAGGCCGGCGTGGCCCATTTCGCCCATCTCGGCGGCATGGTCGGCGGCATCGTGCTGATCCAGTACTGGCGTGGCAAGCTGCCGATCAAGCCGCAGCGGCGGCTGATGCTGTAGATCCGGGAATCGGGGATCGCAAAGGCGGACGCGCCGGGCTGGCGGTGCCCGCCCGGCGTCGCAGGCGGGTCAGCGCAGGGCGAGGAAGTCGGCGCTGACGACGAAACGCACGGCGTCCAGTCGCAGCCGCGCTTGCGGCAGTGCACCGAGCAGGGCGTGGCGCTCGTCGGTGACGGCGGCGATTTCGGTGTCGCTGATCGATGGGTTCACTGTGCGCAGGGCGAGCAGCCGCGAGAGTTCGTTGTCCAGCGATTCGGTGGCGGCGGCCACGGCGTCGTCGATGTGCGCTTGCGCGCGCGTACTGGCCAGCGCTTCGGCGCGTTCCAGCATCGGCGGCACCAGCTTGCCGAGGAACTTGCGGTAGCGTGCCACCTCGATGTGGCGGTCGTTGGCCTTGCGCAGCGCCGTGTCGCTGGGCGTGAAGTCGGCGCGTTCGACCAGGCGGGTGTCCACGGTCACCACCAGCGGCGAGGGCGGCAGGAAACGCTCGGCGTCGAGCCGGCGATCGGCCACGCATTCGAGCACGTAAACCGCCTGCAGCAGTGCGGTCCGCGGAGCCAGCACGTCGTCGACCATGAAGGCGGCATTGCCCTGTTCGCCGGACAGCGCCAGATCCAGCGCACCGGCTACCAGCGGGAGGTCCAGCCGCAGCAGCGGCAGCTCCTCGCGCGACAGCGCCACCTCACGCGAGAACGTGACCGACTGCGGGCCTTCGGCGAAGCCGGGCAGGGCGTCGGTGGAGAGGTATTGCGGGTCGAGCAGCAGCACTTGCGCGCCGAGCTCCTCGGCGTGGATGCCGAATGCCTCCAGCAGGCGCTGCACGAAGGCGTCGCGGCCCGGATCATGGTCGTCGCGGCGGAAGGCCTGCTGCAATTCGTCGGCGTGCGGGTCGCGGCTGGAAGCGAGTTCCAGCAGGTGGTCGCGGCCGCCGCGGATGAGTGCCGCCATCTGCTCGTGGCTGGCGCGGGTTTCGGCGAGCAGGGCGTCGAGTTCCTGATCGCGGTTGTCGTCGCCGCGGGCGTGCTCGTCCGCCAGGCGGGTCAGCGGCTCGCCGTAGCGGCGCAACAGTTCGCGGCCGTCGGCCGGGCTGAGGCGGAACGCGTCGACGCCTTCGTCGTACCAGCGCGCCAGCACGTGCTGGGCGCTGTCGGCCACGGCGAGGATGTGGATGGCGATGTCGTGCTTCTGGCCGATGCGGTCGAGCCGACCGATGCGCTGTTCGAGCAGGTCCGGATCCAGCGGCAGATCCCACAGCACCAGCCGGTGCGCAAACTGAAAGTTGCGGCCTTCCGAACCGATCTCCGAGCACAGCAGCAAACGCGCGCCGTCGGGCTGGGCGAAATAGGCGGCGTTGCGGTCGCGCTGCACGATGCTGAGACCTTCGTGGAAACGCGCCACGCCGACGCCGCTCTTCGTGCGCAGCGCTTCTTCCAGCGCCAGCACCTTGGCCTGGCTGCGGCAGATCAGCAGGAACTTGTCCTGCGGATGTTTCTCCAGCAGGGCGATCAGGGTATCGATGCGCGGGTCGGTGGCGTAGTCGACCTCGATCAGCGCCGGCGGCTGCTGGATGTCGGCGTGGAACTCGGCCAGCAGCGCCTGCCGTGTGCTGTCGTCGACCGTGTCGGCGTCCAGCAGGTGCCATTCGGGCAGGCGTTTGGGAAAGCCGCCGACGCCGGCGCGGTTGTTGCGGAACATCACGCGACCGGTGCCATGGCGGTCGATCAGCGCGGCCAGCAGTTCGCGCGCATGGGCCGGCCTGGTGGAATCGGCCAGCAGTGCGGTGAGCGTCGCATCGCCGTGGAAGGCCTCGGTGAGCGCGGCGTGCTGGCCGGCATCCAACGGCTGGCCGTCGAGCAGGCGGTCGGCGATCTTCGATAGCGCCTGATAGGTGTCGGCCTCGGCCAGATAGCCGTCCAGATCGTGGTAGCGCTGCGGATCGAGCAGGCGCAGGCGGGCGAAGTGGCCGCTGCGTCCGAGCTGTTCCGGGGTGGCGGTGAGAAGGATGACGCCGGGGATCGCCGCGGCCAGTTGCTCCACCATCGTGTAGCGCGGACTGGCGGCTTCCGGCGACCAGGCCAGGTGATGCGCTTCGTCCACCACCAGCAGGTCCCACGGCGCGTCCAGCAGTTGCTGCGTGTATTTCGGCGAGCTTTCCAGGAAGCCGAAGTCGGCGATCACCAGTTGCTCGTCCTCGAACGGGTTGCCGACATCGCCGGATTGCTCCAGGGCCTCGCAGCGTTCCTCGTCGTAGATCGCGAAGCTGAGGTTGAAGCGGCGCAGCATCTCGACGAACCACTGGTAGACCAGCGTGTCGGGCAACAGCAGCAGCACGCGCGAGGCGCGGCCGGTGGCGAGCTGGCGCGCGACGATCATGCCCGCCTCGATGGTCTTGCCCAGTCCCACTTCGTCGGCCAGCAGCACGCGCGGCGGGCGGCGCGCCGAGGCGATGCCGGCCACGCGCAGCTGGTGCGGCACCAGTCCGATGCGCGCGGCACCCAGGCCCCACATCGGCGAACGGCGCGCCTCGGCGCGCCGCTTCAGACCCTCCAGGCGCAGCTCGAACTGCGCCACGCTGTCGGTGCGCCCACCGATCAGGCGGTCGTCGGCCTGGCTCACGCTCTGTTCGTCGTCGAGCTGGCCTTCGTGCAGTTCGCGGCCTTCGCCGCGGTAGATCAGCAGCTCGTCCTTGATCTCGACGCGCTCGACCAGGAACGCGATGCCCTTGCCGGCGACGCGCTGGCCGGCGCGGAACTCGGCGCGCAGCAGCGGCGCCGAGTCGATCGCGTAAGGGCGCAGCACGCCGGCCTTGGCGAACAGCACCTGCACGCCGCGTCCTTCGACGCGCAGCACGGTGCCGAGGCCAAGCTCGGGTTCGGCGGAGGAGATCCAGCGTTGACCGGGTACGAACATCGTGCAGCCATCGGCGTCGGGGGTCGACGATTATCCGCCGTGCGCCGCGCCGAGGGAACCGCTGCGACGATCAGGTGACGGACCACTGCCGCAGCAGGTTGTGGTAGACGCCGGTGAGTTGCAGCACAGCGGCGTGGTCGGCGCCGGTGCGGGTCAATGCCTGGATCGAGGTGTCCAGCTCGAACAGCAGCCGGCGCTGGCTGTCGTCACGCACCAGGCTTTGCACCCAGAAGAACGAGGCCACCCGCGCGCCGCGAGTCACCGGGGCCACCCGGTGCAGGCTGCTGGACGGGTAGACGATCAGGTCGCCGGCCGGCAGTTTCACCTCGTGCTCGCCGTAGGTGTCGCTGACGATCAGTTCGCCGCCCTCGTACTCGTCCGGTTCGCCGAGGAACAGCGTGCACGAGACGTCGCTGCGCATTTGCCCGCCGCCATCGGGGAGGGCCATCACCGCGCCGTCGACGTGGAAGCCGTACTGGCCGCCGTCGGCATAGCGGTTGAAGCGTGGCGGCAGGATGCGCAGCGGCAGCGTGGCGGCGTGGAACAGCGGTTGCGCGGCCAGCGCCGCCAGCACCGTTTCGCCCAGTTGCCGACGCAGCGGCGAGGCGTCAGGCAGTTGCTGGTTATGCTTGACCCGCGCGCCCTGCGCACCCACCGTTTCGCGGCCGTCGACCCACGGCGCCGCGTCGAGCGACTCGCGCATCCGCCTGATCTGTTCGGCGCTCAGTACACCGGGAATGTGCAGCAGCATGAGTCACCCGCGGGAAGTGGTGGCGTGGGTCGGCGGGTCAAAAGCGCAACTGCGCGGTGAGCATCGCCGAGCGCGGCATGGCCGGCGTGTAGCGGTAGCCGCTCTTGTTGATCGCCGCGATGTAGTGCTTGTCGAAGACATTGTAGACATTGAGCTGCAGGTCGAGGTGCGTGTTCACCTCGAGGCTGGCCATCGCGTCGAATACCCAGTAGCCGCGGGTGAAGGCCGGCGTGCCGACCGCGCCGTCGCTGCCGCGCTTCATCCCGCCGGCATGGCGTGCGCCGCCGCCGAGGGTGAGGTTGAACGGCAGCCGGTATGTGGTCCACGCGGTGAACGCGCTGGTCGGCGTGTACGGCAGATCGGCGGAGCCGTCGCTGGTCACCGCGCTGCCGCGGATGACCTTGGCGTCCATGCGGGTATAGCCGGTGCTCACCGCCCAGCGGTCGGTGATCCTGCCGACCGCGCCGATCTCCACGCCTTGCACGCGCTTCCTGCCGACCTGGTAGTACAGGCCATCGGTCGGGTCCTGCACCAGGTCGTTGCTGACCGTGGTGCGGTACAGCGCACCGGTCAGCAGCAGCCTGTCGCCCAGCACGCTCCACTTCGTGCCCAGCTCGACGGTGCGCGCGCGCTGGGGGTCGAGGTCGGGATTGTCGGCACTGTTCGACGCGTTGCTGAGGGTAAGCGTGTTGCCGCCCGGTGGCTCCTGCGACATGGCGAAGTTGGCGTAGATGCTGCCGGCGGCGACGGGCTTGAACAGCACGCCGAGTTTGTAATTGGGCAGGTTGCCGGAGAGGCGCGCGTCCACGCTGGGCAGCACCGTCCCGGCCGGGTGACTGCCGCAGGCCGGGCCGCGCCGGCCGCCGCAGACGTCGGTGCTGACGAACCGCGTGCGGTAATGGTCCAGCCGCGCGCCGGCGTTGAGTTGCCAGCGCTCGCCGAATTTGAGCGTGTCGAACAGGTAGGCCGCGACGGTATCGGTCTTGCCGTTGCCGTGGGCACCGTTGCGGGCGTAGGCCAGGCCGCCCTGGTCGGGGTCGGGCCGGTACAGGTTTGCCGGGGGCCAGGTGCTGCCGGAGAGCGGGGCAATGCCCTGCGTCGCGGCTTGCTCGCGGCTGAGCTCGATGCCGGCGCTGAGGTCGTGGCCGACCGCGCCGGTGTCGAAGCTGGCGGCGAGGTTGGTCTGGTTGGTGAGGATGCGGTTGGTCTGGTGCTTGAAGGTCGGGTTGCTGCGCGCCACCGTCCAGGTCGAGGGGTCATCCGGGTCCGGCGTCGACAGGTGCGCCGCGGTGGCCGTGAACGAGGTGAGCAGGTAATCCTGGCGCGTGCGGCCCCAGCGCAAGGTGTCGTGCACGGCGAGGTGATCGGAGAAATCGTGTTCGACGATCGCGGTGAACATGTCGACCTGCACGTCGTCGTGGTCCTGCCGGGTGCCGTAGAAGTTGTGCGGGTCGACCGCAGCGGCGTCGGACAGGAACGGCCGCGTCGGATCGGGACTGGCGTAGCCGGGCAGGCCGATGGTGGAGACGCCGCCATCGGGCACGTTGTCGTGCTTCACGTGCAGGTAGTCGAGATAGGTCCGGGTGGCGCTGCCCAGGCCGAGGCCCAGCGACGGCGCCACGCCCCAGCGGTTGTTCTGCACCCGGTCGCGCCCCGGCACGCCGCTGTCCTGGCCCATCACGTTGAGGCGGAAGGCAGCGTCTTCGCCGATCGCCTGGTTCCAGTCCGCGGTGGCACGTTGCTGGCTGGCGCTGCCGTAACCCAGCGAGCCGGAGATGGCGTTGTCCAGCTGCGGGCGCTTGCTGACCATGTTGATCGCGCCGGTCGGCGCGGTGCGGCCGTATTCGGTGCCGTCCGGGCCCTTGGTGACTTCGATCTGCTCGATGTTGAACACGTCGCGCGAGACCGAGCCGAGGTCACGCACGCCGTCGACGAAGATGCTGCCTGAGCTGTCGAAGCCGCGCATGTACATCGTGTCGCCGGTGCTGGTGGCGCCGTTTTCGCCGGCGTAGAAGGTGCCCACGCCGGGGCTGTTGCGCAACGCCTCGGAAAGCGTGGTGGCGCCTTGCTGCTGGATCAGGTCGCGGCCGATGACGCTGATGGTCTGCGTGGTGTCCAGCAGCGGCTGGGTGAACTTGTTCGACGAGAGCTCGTCGATGCGGTAGTCGACGCCGACGCTGCCTCGCACCTGCACGCGCGGCAGGTTGCGCGCCTGCGCGACCAGCGGGGCGTCCGCGGCAGCCGCGTCGGCGGGCGTGGCGGCATGCGCGGGGGCGAGGGCCAGGCTGCCGAGGAGGGCGGTGGTCAGCAACCCGGGCGCCATCGCGGGGAGGGCGCGGCGGGTGGGGTGTTTCCTGCTCTTGATCGGGCTCATGCGGGGTCCTGTGCGTCGTGTGGAATCAGGCCGGTCCCCGTCCCGCACGCGCGACAGCCATCGCCGTCGATCGAATGGAGTGACGGCGGTGGCCGTGAAGGCGCACACGATATTGCCAATGAGAATGATTTGCAATAACTCGTCGAGGCAACAAGGCCCATTCGCCAACGACAGGCATCACACAGCGAGAGGCCCCGCAGCAGCGTGTGGGGCCTCGTGTTTCCTGCTTGTCGATGTTCGGCTGCGGCGGCGAGGCGTTGCGCCTGCCGCCGCGCCGGCGGTTACCAGATCTTCACCTGCTTGTCGGCCGGGCGAACCATCGCGTCGCCGGTCTTGCACTGGAACGCCTGGGCGAACGCCGGCATGTTGGACGGCGCGCCGATCGCGCGGAACTTCATCGGCGAATGCGGATCGGCGTTGAGGTAGACCATCTGCGCCTTGTCGCGGATGCTGCCACGCCACACGCGCGCCCAGTTGAGGAAGAAGCGCTGATCCTCGGTGTAGCCGTCGATCTTCTGCGTGGCCTCGGCCGGCTGATTCTTCAGCGCGGTCTGCAGCGCGTCGTAGGCGATGTTGAGGCCACCCAGGTCGGCGATGTTCTCGCCCAGGGTCAGCTTGCCGTTGACGTGCAGGTCCGGGTGGTCGGGCAGCGGCGCGTAGTTGTCGAACTGGTCGACCAGCTTCTGCGCGCGCTCGTCGAACTGCTTCTTGTCGGCGTCCGTCCACCAGTTGTCCAGGTTGCCGCTGCCGTCGAACTGGCTGCCCTGGTCGTCGAAGCCGTGGCTGGCCTCGTGGCCGATCACCGCGCCGATGCCGCCGTAGTTGATCGCGTCGTCGCCCTTGGCATAGAAGAACGGCGGCTGCAGGATCGCGGCCGGGAAGTTGATCGTGTTGTCGGTGGGGTTGTAGTACGCGTTGACCGTCTGCGGCGTCATGAACCATTCCTGGCGGTCGGTCGGCTGGCCGATCTTGGCGATGTCGTAGTCATGGTCGAACTGCTGCGCCGCCTCCATGTTGGCGAAGTAGTTGTCCGCGGTGATCTTCAGGCCGTCCCAGCTGCGCCACTTTTCGGGATAGCCGATCTTGGGCAGGAAGGTTTCCCACTTGGCGATCGCCTTGGCCTTGGTTTCGTCGCTCATCCAGTCGAGGTTCTGGATGCGCGCCTTCAACGCGTTGCGGATGTTGGTGACCAGTTCCTCGGCACGCTGCTTGGCTTCCGGCGGGAAATACTTGGCCACGTACAACTGGCCCAGCGCCTGCCCCATGGCATCGTTGACCGCGCTCAGCGAGCGCTTCCACTGCGGTTTCTGCTCGGGCTGGCCGCGCAGGGTCTTGTCGTAGAAATCGAAACGGGCGTCGACGAACGGCTCGGACAACACGTCGGCCGCGCCGGAGATCGTGTGGGCGGTCAGATAGGCCTTCCACTGGGCCAATGGCGCGCTGGCCAGCAGCTTGTCCATTTCGGCGAAGAACTTCGGCTGCGAAAGCGAGAAGCCCTTGTCGATGGTGACGCCCTGCGCCTTGAAGAAATCGTTCCAGTCGAAATGCGGAGTGACCTTGTTCGCCTCGGCCACGGTGACGAAGTGGTACTGGTTCTCCGGCTTGCGCATCTCCACCCGCGGGATGGAGTGCCTGGCCAGCTCGGTCTCGAACTTCATGGCCAGGTCGGCCTGGGTGGCCGCGTCCTTGGCCGGCGTGCCGGTGAGCTCGAACAGCTTGGCCAGGTATTTCACGTACTCGGCGCGCACGTCCTTGTACTTGGCATCGGTGTAGTAGTCCGGGGTGGGCAGGCCCAGGCCGCCCTGCACCGCGTAGGCGATCTGCATGCTGGCGTTCTTGTAATCCGCGCGCGCGCCGAAGCGGAACACCGCGCTGTCGCCCTTGGCGAAGGACTGGTTGAGCCAGGCGGGGATGTCCTTGTTCGACTTCAGCGCGTCGATCTTCGCCAGGTAGGGCTTGAGCGGCTCGAAGCCGGCCTTGTTGCGCGCGTCCATGTTCATGCTGGAGCGGTACAGCCAGCCGATCTTCTGCTCGATCGAACCGGGCGCGGCGCTGTCGGCGTTCTTGTCGGCCGCGTCGACCAGCGCGTGCTGGTCGGACAGGCTCTTCTCGCGCAGCAGGTTGAACGAGCCCCACACGGTCTGGTCGGCCGGGATCGGGTTGGCGGCGATCCACTTGGCGTTGACGAACTGGTTGAAGTCGGCGCACGCCTCGGCGGCCTGGCCCAGCTCGCTGATGTCGAACACGCTGGGTGCTGCCGCCGTGACGGCGCTGCTGGATGCGGGGGCCGCGCTGGCTGCGTCGGCCGGAGTCGCCGGCGTGTTGGCAGGTTCCTGCTTGCCGCACGCGGTGAGCGCCAGCGCGGCGCTGACGGCGAGCGCGAGCGGTTTCAGAAGGGTCTTGGTCATGCGGATTGCCTCCATGGATGGTTCGCCCGCAGGCGTTGCGTGGGTGTCCGGATGGCCGGTGTTCGACGGCCGGCAAGGCCGTGGCCATGCCGATTCACGCTAGGCCAAACGTCATGGGTCAAACAGTGTCAAAGGTCAGGGGCCGGCATGCAAAAGGGCCCCGCATTCGCATGCGGGGCCCCGGTTCTCAAGCGGCTGCGACGAGCGCGGTTACCAGATCTTCACCTGCTTGTCGGCCGGACGCACCATCGCGTCGCCCGGCTTGCACTGGAACGCCGCCGCGAACGCCGGCATGTTGGACGGCGCACCGATCGCGCGCAGCGGGGCCGGGGCGTGCGGGTCGGTGTTCAGCCGCAGCAGCGCCTGCTGCTCGCGGATGTTGCCGCGCCACACACGCGCCCAGTTGAGGAAGAAGCGCTGGTCCTGGGTGTAGCCGTCGATCTTCTGCGTGGCTTCGGCCGGGTGCTGCTTCAGCGCCACCTGCAAGGCGTCGTAGGCGACGTTGAGGCCGCCCAGGTCGGCGATGTTCTCGCCCAGGGTCAGCTTGCCGTTGACGTGCGCGTCGGGTTTGTCCTTGATCGGCGTGTAGTCGTTGAACTGCTGCACCAGCTTGGCCGTGCGGGCGTCGAACTTGGCGCGGTCGGCCTTGCTCCACCAGTTCACGTTGTTGCCGGCGCCGTCGAACTGGCTGCCTTCGTCGTCGAAGCCGTGGCTGGCTTCGTGACCGATCACCGCGCCGATGCCGCCGTAATTGATCGCGTCGTCGGCCTTGGCATCGAAGAACGGCGGCTGCAGGATCGCGGCCGGGAAGTTGATCGTGTTGTCGGTGGGGTTGTAGTACGCGTTGACCGTCTGCGGGGTCATGCCCCATTCCTTGCGGTCGGTCGGCTTGCCGATCTTGGCGATGTCGTAGTCGTAGTTGAACTTCGACGCTGCTTCGAGGTTGGCGTAGTAGTTGTCCGGCACGATGGTCAGGCCGTCCCAGCTGCGGAACTTGTCCGGGTAGCCGATCTTGGGCAGGAAGGTTTCCCACTTGGCGATCGCCTTGGCCTTGGTTTCGTCGCTCATCCAGTCGAGGTTCTGGATGCGCGCCTTCAGCGCGTTGCGGATGTTGGTGACCAGTTCCTCGGCGCGCTGCTTGGCCTCGGGGGTGAACTCCTGCTTGACGTACAGCTCGCCCAGCGCCATGCCCATCGAGCCGTTGACCGCATTCAGCACCTGCTTCCAGCGCGGCTTCTGCTCCGGCTGGCCGGAGAGGGTCTTGCCGTAGAAGGCGAAGCGGTTGTCGCGGAACGGCTTGCTCAGCGCATCGGCGGCGCCGTCGATGGTGTGGAAGCGCAGGTACGCCTGCCACTGGCTGGCCGGCGCGCTGGCCAGCAGCTTGTCGAACTCGGCGAAGAACTTCGGCTGCGACAGCGAGAAGCCCTTGTCGATGGTCACGCCCTGGGCCTTGAAGAAGTTCTCCCAGCTGAAGTGCGGGGTGATCTTGTCCGCTTCGGCCACGCTCACGAAGTGGTACTGGTTTTCCGGGGTGCGCAGTTCGACCGGCGCCAGCGAGGCGGCGGCCAGGCTGGTCTCGAACGCCATCACCTGGTCGGCCTGTGCCTTGGCGTCGGCGGCGGACACGCCGGTCAGCTCCAGCGTCTTGGCGATGTAGTCGAGGTAGGCCTTGCGCAGGTCGGCATGCTTCGGGTCGGTGTAGTAGTCCTTGGTGGGCAGGCCCAGGCCATCCTGGAAGGTGTAGCCGATCTGCGTTTCGGCGTGCTTGAAGTCGGCGCCGGCGCCGAACTGGAACACCAGCATGTCGCCCTGGGCGAAGCTCTTGTCGAGGAAGGCGGCCACGTCGTTGCCGTTCTTCAGCTGATCGATCTCGGCCAGCTTGGGCTTGATCGGGTCGAAGCCGGCCTTGTCGATGGCGGCCTCGTCCATGCCCGACTTGTACAGGTTGCCGATCTTCTGCTCGATCGAGCCGGCGGCAGCCTGGTCGGCGCCCTTGGCGGCGTTCTCGACGATCGTGTGCTGGGTGTTGAGGCTGTCCTCGGCCAGCTTGTCGAACGCGCCCCAGCGGGTGCGGTCGTTCGGGATCGGGTTGGCGGCGACCCACTTGGCATTGACGAACTGGTCGAAGTCCGTGCACGCCTCGGCCGGCGCACCCAGCTCGCTGACGTCGAAGATGCTCTTGCTGTCGACGGCCGCGGTGCTGCCGGCGGCGGCCGGTGCGGTGCTGGCGGTCGGCGCCGGTGCATCGGCCGGGGTGGCATCCTGCTTGCCGCAGGCGCTCACGGTCAGGGCCAGGCTGACCGCAAGGGCCAGGGGCTTCAGGTACTGCTTGGTCATGGATATCCCTCGATGGGTGGATCTGGACGGTTTGAGGTTGCGGACATGGCCGCGCGCAAAAGGCTCCCCGGGCGCGCGGACGCAGCCGTTCACGCTAGGCCAATCGACAGGGGCCAGACAGTGTCAAAGGTCAGGGGGTGAGGGGCTGAGGGCGTGCCGGACCGGCGCGGCCGGCAGGCTGTCCGGCGCCACCGCGCCGCCGGAAATGATGAAGGCCATGGCCTGGTCCATGGTCCAGTCGGTGGGGACGAGCTCGTCCACCGGCACCAGTTCCAGATAGCCGCCGGTGGGGTTGGGCGTGGTCGGGATGTACACCGCGGCGATCTCCCGGCCACTGCCTTCCTCGATCATCACCCGGGTCACGAAGCCCACCACTTTCATGCCGCGCCGCGGAAAGTCCACCAGCACCACGCGCTGCATGCCGCTGGGCTTGTTCTGCAGTACCGCCATCAGCTTCTTGGTGCCGCCGTAGATGGTCTGCACCAGCGGGATGCGCGCGAGCAGGTTGTCGAAGGCATTGAGGAAGCGCTGGCCGATCACCCGGTTTGCCACGAAGCCGAGCAGGTACAGCGAGCCCAGTGTGATCAGCAGGGCGGCGATGTAGGTGAGCCATTCCATCTTCAACGACTCGGCGGCACGCGGTGCCACCAGCGCCAGCGTGCCGAGCAGGGCCTCGACCATCGGCGCGCCGATCCCGGCCAGCACGCCCAGCACGAAATTGAATACCAGCCAGGTCACCCACAACGGGATGAAGGTCAGCAGGCCGGTCAGCAGATAGCGTTTGAGGCGGAGCGGGGGCATGGATCGATCCGGCGGGTCGTGTCCCGCATTGTAGGCGACCGGCGCGGCGACGGGCGTGGTGGCGGGCTTCCGGCGATTGGGTTAGCGTGCTGGCTCCACATGGGGATGGGGGAGTCATGAAGAAGCTGATCGGCGTGCTGCTGCTTGCATGGTTTGTCGTCGGCGCGATCCACGCGCAAGCAATACCTTCGTCCACCGCAGCGGCCCCGGCGCCGGCGGTTTCCGCGGCGGCGGCGTTCGACGCCGATGCTGCCACCCAGGCCTACATGGCCGAGCTGACGCCGGCGCAGCGGGCCAATTCCGATGCCTACTTCGAGGGCGGTTACTGGCTGACCGGCTGGGATCTGCTGGTGGCCCTGGGCGTGGCGTGGCTGCTGCTCGGCACGCGGCTCTCGGCGCGCATGCGCAACCTCGCCGAGCGACTCACCCGCTGGCGCTGGCTGCAGACGGCGATCTACGCGATCCAGTACATCGTGCTGACGACCGTGCTGACCCTGCCGTGGGCGCTGTACGAAGGTTATTTCCGCGAGCACCAGTACGGCTTGTCGAATCTGGGCCTCGGCGGCTGGCTGGGCGAGCAGGCCAAGGGGCTGGCGGTGGGGCTGATCTTCGGCACGCTGGCGCTGGTGCTGATCTATGCGGTGATCCGGCGCGCCACGCGCACCTGGTGGTTGTGGGGCGCGGGGGTGGCCATCGTGTTCGTGATGTTCATGGCCACCATCGCGCCGGTCTACATCTCGCCGCTGTTCAATACCTACCAGTCGCTGCCGGAGAGCCCGCTGAAGGAGCAGGTCCTGTCGATGGCGCGCGCCAACGGCATCCCCGCCTCGGACGTGTACTGGTTCGACGCCTCGCGGCAGAGCAAGCGCATCAGCGCCAACGTCAGCGGCATGTTCGGCACCACCCGCATCAGCCTCAACGACAACCTGCTCAAGCGCAGCTCGCCGGAAGAGATCAAGGCCGTGCTCGGGCACGAGATGGGCCACTACGTGCTCAACCACATCTACAAGGGCATCGTGTTCTTCGGCGTCATCATCGTGATCGGCTTCGCCTTCGTGCGCTGGGGCTTCGGCTGGGCGCAGCGGCGCTGGGGCGAACGCTGGCAGTTGCGCGACGTGGGCGACGTGGCGGGCTTGCCGCTGATCGCGGCGCTGTTCGCGATCTTCATGTTCTTCATGACGCCGGTGAACAACACCATCACCCGCAGCATGGAGGCCGAGGCCGACGCGTTCGGCCTGAACGCGGCACGCCAGCCGGATGGTTTTGCGCATGTCGCGGTGCAGTTGTCCGAGTACCGCAAGATGCATCCCGGTCCGGTCGAGGAGTTCCTGTTCTTCGACCATCCCAGTGGCTGGCAGCGCATCCATCGCGCGATGGTGTGGAAGGCCGAGCATCTGGACGATCCGGGGGTTCGCCGCCAGGGTGCCGACATACCGCAAGCGGCGCGCTGAATCGGGCGCCTGCGCGCCTCAGCGGCGGCGGTGGTCCGGATGCGGCCTCAGCACTGCACCCGGCCGCCGGCGAGTTGCGTGCACGGCTGGTAGGTCGGCGGTGGGGGCGGCGTCCAGCGATGGCCGTGATCGCCGTCGTGGTCGTGCGGGCGGTGTCGATACGGCGGCGCCGGCGCCCCCCAGTAGAGCGGCGCGTAGTCGTCCACCGGCTGGGACAACGCCTCGCGATACTGGTCGTTCTGCTGGCGCAGGGTGTCGTTCTCGACCTGCAACTGGTTGCGCTCGGCCTCCTGGTCGAGCTGCGCCTGCCGGCGCGCGGCATCCTCGCGCTGCTGCGCGGCGAGGGCCTCGTCGTAGCGGCGTTGTTCGGCGTCCTCCTGCGCCTGCCGATAGGCGGCCACGCGCTCCTCGTACAACGCGTCGAGATGGCGCGCGTGGGCGTACTGCCTGGCGAGGTCGTGCTGGCCCAGGCGCAGGTAGCGGTCGATCACCTCGCTGTCGTCGGCCTGGTGCAGCAGCTGGCCCTTGCCGTCGGCACAGGGGTGATCGGTATAGGCTACGCCGCCGCCGGCCTGCGGGCACTTGTAGATGTTCTGGGCGCCGGCCGCCGGGGCCAGCAACCACAAGGCCAGCGCCAGGCCAGGCAGCAACGATGAGGCGATCGAGTCGTTCATGGTGATGGCCACTTTGCGGCAGCGCGACTGGATGCCGCGTGACTGGAAGCTTGCCCCCGGCGCGTACCTTCGTCCAGCCCGCAGGCGCCCGGTTCAGCCGCGCCGCGGGATCTGCAGGCCGCGCGCCACCGCCGGCCGCGCCATGCCGCGCTCCAGCCAGGCGGGCACGTGCACGAGGCGGTCGTAGTCGACCAGCTCGCGCGCCTCGTAGAAGGTGATCAGGTTGTTCACCCAGCCCAGCGTGGCGATGTCGGCGATGCCGTAGTCGTCGCCCATGATCCAGTCGCGGCCCGCGAGGCGAGCCTCGAGTACGGCGAGCAGTCGTTTCGATTCGTTGGCGTAGCGCTCGCGCGGGCGCTTGTCGGCGATCTCCCTGCCGGCGAACTTGTTGAAGTAACCGAGCTGGCCGAACATCGGGCCGATCGACGCCATCTGGAAGAACACCCACTGGATGCACTCCCAGCGCCGCGCGGGTTCGGCGGGAATGAAGCCGCCGGTCTTGTCGGCCAGGTACAGCAGGATGGCGCCGGATTCGAACAGCGCCAGCGGCTCGCTGCCGGGGCCGTCGGGGTCGATGATCGCGGGAATCTTGCCGTTGGGGTTGATCGACAGGAACTCCGGCGTGTGGCTTTCGTCGTTGGTGATGTCGACCAGGTGCGGCTCGTACGGCAACCCGGTTTCCTCCAGCATGATCGACGCTTTCACGCCGTTGGGCGTGTTGAGCGAATACAGCTGGATGCGTTCGGGGTGCCGCGCGGGCCAGCGCGCGGTGATCGGAAAACGGGACAGGTCGGGCATGCTGTTTCGTCATGGTTGCGGAATCGCCCATTGTGCCCCGACGGGCACCATGTGCCGTGAAATCAAGCCGCCGCAGCGGCGCGCCCGGCTTGCCGCCACGCGCGCAAGCCGATCGCCGCCAGCACCACGAAGCCGGCGTAGAGCACCGAGGTGATCAGCAGGTGCTTGTAGATGTATTCGCCGACATAGATCACGTCCACCGCAATCCACAGCCACCACGCCGCGATGTGGCGGCGGCCCTGCCACCACTGCGCGACCAGGCTGAAGGCGGTGAGTGCCGCGTCCAGCCAGGGCAGCGCGGCATCGGTCCAGCGATGCATCGAATAGCCGAGCAGCAAGGCCGCGACGGTACCGATGGTCAGGTGGACGATCGCCTGCATCAGCGGCAGCGGGGCGAGCTGGACGCGACCGTCGTCGTCCAGGTTCTGCAGCCAGCGTCGCCAGCCGTAGACGATCAGGCCGGCGAAGGCGAGCTGCAGCAGGGCGTCGGAATACAGCCTGGCGTCGATGAAGATCCAGCCGTAGACCAGCACCGACACCAGCCCGACCGGCCAGCACCAGGGCCGCCGCCTGGCGGTGAGCCAGACGGCCCAGGCGCTGATCAGCGCGCCGGCGAGTTCGATCCAGATCACTGGAAGTCGTAGCTGACGGAGAGCCGCGCCAGCCGCGGCGCAGCCGGGAACAGGTAGCGATCGCCGCCGGCCGAGCCGGTGTCGCGCCAGTAGAAGTGGTTGAACACGTTGTCCACCGACAACCGCCAGGTCAGCGCGTGGCCGCGCCACGGCGTGGTGTAGCGCAGGCCGGCGTCGAACACGTCGTACGACGGTACGCGCACGGCGCCATCGGGCGTGGCGACGTTGGCCGACGCGTGGCGCCAGCCGCCGAGCAGGCTCAGTGCCGGTGCGGACGGCAGGCGGTAGTCGAGGAATACGGCGGCACGCAGGCGCGGCACGTTGGTCAACTGGTGGCCCTCGTACGCGGGCGTGCCGCTGCCTTCGGCGCGGGCCTGGATGACGCTGGCGCTGGCGATCACGCGCAGGTTGTCGCCGAGCCGGCCGTTCGCGCCCAGCTCGACACCCGTATGCACTTCATCGCCTTGCTGCACGAAGGTGAATCCCTCGGGCGTGCCGTCCGGCCGGGCGAACTGGCCGGGCTGGTGGATGCGGTAGAGCGCGCCGCTCAGCGCCAGCGCATCGGTGGCCTGCAGCTTGACGCCGGCTTCGAGCTGGCGCGACAGCCGCGGCCCCAGCGTGCTGCCGCCGTTGCTGGTCCAGTACGGCGCCTCGATGCCCAGCGACAGGCCTTCGCTGTAGCTCAGGTATACGGTGGTCGGTGCGTTCGGCTGCCACAACACGGCGGCCTGCGGCAACGCCTTGCGCAAGCGGGTGGTGCGCTCGGGCGCACCGCTGTCGTCGTAGCTGCGCTCGTGCAGGCGTGCCAGTCGGGCGCCGGCGATCAGCTGCCAGCGCTCGCCCAGGTGCACGCGATCCAGCGCGAACAGCGAATGCTGCCAACTGGTGAGCCGGCGCACCGAAGGGCCGGGCTGGTTCGGCGAGGGCGCGAAGATGGGTGGGTCGGCCTGGTCGATGTTGCCGGTGCCGACGTAGTCGTAGACATAGGCGCGGCGGTCGATGGTGCGGCGGAACGCGCTGGCGCCGAGGCTCAGCTCGTGGCTCAGCGCGCCGGTGGCGAAACGACCTTCGAGCACGGCGCGGGCCTCGTCGCTGACGCGGGTGTCGTCGGGGCTGCGGAAATCATAGATGTCGTAGTCGCCGTTGGGCGCGAAGAACCAGCCGGGCACGCTGCCGTCGGCGCATTCGCTGGCGTAGAAGCAGCCGTAGGCGAACGCTACGTTGTCGTCGATCACGCTGCGGCTGTGGCCGCCGGCGAAGCGCAGGTGCCAGTCGTCGCTGAAGGCATGCTCGATGCGCACGCTGCTGTTGGACGACTGGATACCCACCGGCTGCTGCCACGGCTGATAGCCCAGCATGCGCGTGGCGTCCGGGTGCGCCGGCAGCGTCGTGCCGCCGAGCAACTGGTAGCCCGACACCGAACGCTGGCCGCTGGTCTGGTAGTTGCCGTCCAGCTCCAGCGTGGTGCGCTCGCTGATCTTCCAGTCCGCCGCCAGCGCCAGCATGCTGCGTCGGCCGTTGGCGTGGTGCACATACGAATGGATGTCCTCGTGGGCCGCGTTGACGCGCACGCCGAACTGCGGCGTGAGCCAGCCGCCGACGTCGACTGCGACGTGGCGCGAGCCGTGCGAATCGGTGCCCAGGGTGACGCTGCGCACGTCGGCCGGCCGCTTGCTGACGTAATTGACCACGCCGCCGGGCTCCATCACGCCGGCTTCCAGGCCAGCCAGGCCTTTCAGGATCTGCACCTGCTGCACGTCTTCCAGCGGCACCTTCTGCTCGCCGGCGATGGTCAGGCCGTTGCTGCGAAAGCCGGTAGCGGGGTCCAGCACGTAGCCGCGGATCGCGATGTCCTGGTAGTAGCCGACCGGCGCGTAGTTGTCGCCCAGCGCGGCATCCTCGCGGGCCAGTTCGCTGAGCGTGCGGATCTGCCGGTCGTCCAGCTGCTGGCGCGCCACCACGGTGATCGACGCCGGCGTGTCGTGCAGCGTGGCGCGGCCGTAGCTGTCGAGGCCGCTGTCGCGCGGGTGCTCCGGCGCCTGTCCGCGCACGTGCACGGTGGCCAGGTCGACGGCCTGCGGGGTATCGGGTTGCGGGGTGGCGCTGCCGGTGGCGGCCGCGCCGGTGGCGGCAAGGGCGGCAAGCAGGGCCAGGGCGAGGGGAGTGCGGGTCATCGTCGTCGTCTTCGGGTAGCGGACGAAGCGACGGCGAACCGGTACGTTCGCGAGAACGATCCGACTCTGCAAGCTCCCTACGCCGGTATTGACCGGATCAGGTTCCAAGGGACTCTCTCAGCCCGGCGTTTTGCCGGGCACCCCCGCTTCAAGAATGCGTATTGAAACACGAATGGGCGCGGCCTGCCGAATCGCCCTGCGCGCCGGTGGCAAGGGCGCGGATGGTTTGCAACAGAGCCTGCCCGGCGGATGTGCGGAACCACGCCGCATGGCCGCGCAAAAAGGTGTCGTAGGCAACGTCGGCGCTCGCAGTCGATTGCGTGATTGCGTGGAAGTACTCCACTTCGGACAGAGCGAAATCCACGTGCACCAGCGGCAGCAGGTCGGCCAGCAGTTGCAGGTCGTCGCGGGCGAGTGGGCGGATTTCCCGATAACCCTCGATCAGCGCGCGGGCGATGGACGGATGGATCGCCGCCGCACCGGTATCCAGCGCCAGCCATGCGACCGCATTGCGCTCGATCGCGGTGGCGAGGTCGAACAGCGCGCAGTTCGCCGCGGCCAGGCCGAAATCGAGCACGGCGGTGATGTCGGCGTCGTCGCCGCTGCCGCTCCAGCAGAGGTTGGAGACGTGCCAGTCGCCGTGCGTCCACAGCCGTGGTTGCCGGGCCAGCGCTGGCTGCAGGCGCGCGTGCCATGGCGCGAGCAGGTCGGCGAACTCGCGCTGCCAGGGCCGGCCGCGCAAGTAATCGGCGAGGCCGGGTCGCTGCGGCAACTGCGATTCCAGTGCCGCCACCGGATCGGCAGCGGCGATCAGCTCGCTGCGTGCCACCAGAATGTGGGTGCTGCGCTGGGGCGCCGCGTAGTCGGCGCCGGCGTCGTGCAGCCGCGCCAGCATGCGGCCGGCGCGGCGCGCGTGGAACGGGTTCGGCAATGGCTGCCACGAGACCAGCTCGCGGTACAGGTCGATGCCCGCGGCGCGCCGATGCACTTCGTAGACCCAGTCGCCGATGGCGATGGCGGTGTCGCCGTCGGCGTCGCGCAACACGTCGGCCAGCGGCAGTCCGTGCTGGCGCAGGTGCGCGATGTAGCGGTGTTCCTCCGTCAGCGTGGCGGCCGAGCGCACCCGTTGATGATGGCGCTTGACGAACAGCGTGCCGGCTTCGGTGTCGACCAGACAGGCCGCCGAGAGCGGGCGCGGACTGTGCCAGACGACTCGCCGCAAGGCGCCGGTTTGCGGAAAGCGGCTCAGCAGCACCTGCAGTTCCGGCGCGACGAGAGCCGGCCAGTCGGGAGCGATATCGTCGCCGGCCAGGCCGTGCACGAGGTGATCGGGGTCTGCAGGGGCGGTCGGCTTTGGCATCGGCACGATTATCGCCCAGCCGCTGCGCCTTTCGGCCGACGGTGTTTTTCGCGTCTAATGACGCTCTTTGCCCGGGTCCGTGCGCATCCCATGAGTGCCTTGCTGCTGCTGTTCGTCTGCCTGCTGCTCGGCGTCGTGGTGGCGCGTTTCGCGCGGCTGCCGGCGGGCATCGTGCAAGGCATCAACTGGTGGGTGCTGAACGTGGCGCTGGCGGCGCTGGTGCTGGAGCTGATCCCGAAGCTGAAGTTCAACGCCGACCTGTGGTTCGTGGTGGCCGCGATGTGGCTCACCTTCGGCGGCGCCTGGTTGCTGTTCGGCCTGCTCGGCCCGCGGCTGGGCTGGTCGCGGCAGCGCACCGGTTCGCTGATCTTGGTGTGCGGGCTGGGCAACACCGCCTACATGGGTTATCCGATGGTGCAGGCGCTGCACGGCAAGGCCGGCCTGGCGCTGGCCGTGGTCGCCGATCAGCTGGGCGCGTTTCCGGTGCTGGCGTCGGCGGGCATCGTGGTGGCATCGCTTTATTCCGGACGCACGCCGCAGCTGCGCCCGATGCTGCGCCGCGTGTTTTCGTTTCCGCCGTTCCTGGCCTTGTTGCTGGGCATAGCGGTGGGCCGCCTCGGTGGCTGGCCGGAGTGGCTCGACGGGGTGTTCGCGCCGATCGGGGCCACGCTGACGCCGCTGGCGCTGTTCTCGGTCGGTTTGCAGTTCAAGTTCCATCCCGGCCAGCGTCAGCTCGGCGCGGCCGTCTGGGGGTTGGGCTGGAAGCTGCTGCTGGCGCCGCTGCTGTGCTGGCTGATGGGCACGGCGGCGGGCGTGGAGGGCCTGGTGCTCACGGTGGGCGTGCTGCAGGCGGCGATGGCGCCGATGGTGTCGGCGGCGATCCTGGCCGACGAGTACGAGCTCGACCCGGCGCTGGCCAACACCGTGCTGGGCGCGGGCATCGTGCTGTCGCTGCTGACCGTCCCGCTGGCCAACTATCTGATGGTCGGCGCGGCGTGGTGAGCGACGCGGTGCGGACGCTTGCGTCGCGGCCGCGCTGCGTCGAGACTGGGCGGGGATTTCCCGGGGGAAGGGGCTCGCGTCATGTCCGGCTTTGAGCTGATACGGCGGATTTTCGGCAACGAACACGGCGAGCGTCGTGCGGTGCCGCGCAGTGGCGTGCCCAAGGAAGCGCACATCCTGGTGGTCGACGACTCGCCGACCATTCGCGCGGTGCTGGGCAAGATGCTCACCCAGGACGGCCACGTGGTGTTCAAGGCGGCCGACGGCGAGAGCGCGATCGAGCTGGCCCGCAACGAATTGCCCGACCTGATTTTCCTGGACATCGTGATGCCCGGCATGAACGGCTTCGCCGTGCTGCGCGCGTTGCGCCGCGAAGCGCTCACCCACGACATCCCGATCGTGATGATCAGCGGCAACCTGCAGGCCACCGAGCAGTTCTACGTGCAGCGATTCGGCGCCGACGACTTCATGAAAAAGCCGTTCGGCCGCGGCGAGGTGTTTGCGCGCCTGCAGCACCTGACCCAGTCCGGCCGCCTGGTGGTGCGACCGCGCACCAGCGTGCCGGTGGCGGCGGCCGAGCCGGTGCTCAGCGCCGACGAGCAGGCGGCCATTCCGGACATCGCCATGCCCGATCCGCAGGACCTGGTGCCGCCTCCGGGCGAAACGAACTGAACGGCATGCCCGAGGAACGCGGCGAGCTGCGTCTCGACATCTGGCTGTGGGCGGCACGCTTCTTCAAGACCCGTGGCCTCGCCCGCGCGGCGATCGAGGCCGGGCGCGTGGAACTCGATGGCGCGCGCTGCAAGCCTTCCCGCGCCGTGCATGTCGGCGATCGAATGCAGGTCAATCGCGGGCACGAGCGACTGGAACTGGACGTGCTCGCGCTGGCCTGGCGGCGCGGGCCGGCCAGCGAGGCGCAATGGCTGTATCGGGAAACCGAAGCCAGCCGCGAGGCCGCCGAGGTATTGCGCGAACAGCGTCGCCTGAGCGGCGCGGCACTCGATCATCCGGCACATCGACCCGACAAGCAGGCGCGCCGGCAATTGCGGAAGATCAAGGACTTGCGTTGACAAGTTCAGGCTGAGTACTGCGTCGCACATTGCTGCGTCGCTCTGCGCGAGCATGCGCGACGTATCCACGAGTGCGCCCCGCGCGCACCACTCACGACCCGGGGAGAAGGCATGGACGGACTGGCACGCATCAGTGGCATCGGCTTCATCAAGCGCCTGCTGGGCGGGCATGCGGTCGAGCCGCAACACGTGCAGACCACGCAGGGCGCGCGCATGCTGGTAGTGGACGATTCGCCCACGATCTGCGCCGTGCTCGGCAAGATGCTCAGCCAGGATGGCTACCACCCGTTGAAGGCGGCCGATGGCGCGGCGGCGATCGAGCTGGCGCGCAGCGAGTTGCCGGCGCTGATCTTCCTCGACGTGGTGATGCCCGGCATGAACGGTTTCAGCGTGCTGCGCGCGCTGCGCCACGATCCGGCCACGCGCGACATCCCGATCATCATGATCAGCGGCAACCAGCAGGCCACCGAGCAGTTCTACCTGCAGCGTTACGGTGCGGACGACTTCATGAAAAAGCCGTTCGACCGCGACGACGTGTACGAGCGCATCGGCAGCCTGGTGGCCGCCGGGCGGTTGCCCGCCCGCGATACCTCGGTGGCGGAGAACACGCTGCTGTCTGCCTTGTCGGCGGAGGCGCTGGACGGCATTCCCGACATCGCCATGCCCGATGCCGGGACGCCGGGAACGACCGAGGCGCCGCTGCCGCTGCATCGCGTGGCTTGACAGCGCGCCGGCTCAGTCCAGCGATTTCAGCCGGTACAGGGCTTCCAGCGCCTCGCGCGGCGTCAGCGTATCCGGATCGATGCGTTCCAGCTCGCGCTGGGCGGCCGAGGGTTGCGCCGGCGCAAACAATCCCAGTTGCGGCGAAGCTTCAGCGGAGGGCGCTGCGCTGGCGTGCCGGTGCATGCCGCGTTCGAGTTCGGCCAGCGTGCGCTTCGCATCGGCGATCACCGATTTCGGCAGGCCGGCCAGCGCGGCCACCTGGAGACCGAAGCTGCGGTTGGCCGGGCCGTCCTTCACCGCGTGCATGAACACCAGCTGCTCGCCGCGCTTCTGGTCGTGCAGCTCGACCGCATCCAGGTGCACGTTGGCGATCGCCGGGAACTCGCCGGCCAGTTCGGTCAGCTCGAAATAATGCGTGGCGAACAAGGTGTACGCGCGGCAGTGCCGCGCCAGGTGCACGGCGGCGGCGCGGGCCAGCGCCAGACCGTCGTAGGTGCTGGTGCCGCGGCCGACCTCGTCCATCAGCACGAGGCTGTCGGCGGTGGCGTTGTGCAGGATGTTCGCCGTCTCGCTCATCTCCACCATGAAGGTGGACTGGCCACGCGAAAGATCGTCGCCGGCGCCGATGCGGGTGAAGATGCGGTCGATCGGGCCGATCACCGCGCTGGCCGCCGGCACGTAGCTGCCGATGTGCGCAAGCAGCACGATCAGCGCGTTCTGGCGCATGTAGGTGGACTTGCCGCCCATGTTCGGGCCGGTGATCACCAGCATGCGGCGGGTGTCGTCGAGCTTCAGGTCGTTCGGCTCGAACGGCTCGTCGCGGACTTTCTCGACCACCGGGTGGCGGCCGCGCTCGATCGCGATGCCCGGTTCGTCGGTGAGCTGCGGTGCGCTCCAGTCGAGCGCTTCGGCGCGCTCGGCCAGGGTGGCCAGCACGTCCAGTTCGGCCATCGCGGCGGCGGCGGTTTTCAGCGGTTCGAGTTTCTCGGTGAGCGTGTCGAGCAGCGCCTCGTACAGCGCGCGCTCGCGCATCAGCGAGCGTTCCTTCGCCGACAGCACCTTGTCCTCGAACGCCTTCAGTTCCTCGGTGATGTAGCGCTCGGCGTTCTTGGTGGTCTGCCGGCGCGTGTAGTGCGTGGGCGCCTTGTCCGACTGCGCCTTGGTGATCTCGATGTAGTAGCCGTGCACGCGGTTGTAGCCGACCTTCAGCGTGGTGATGCCGCTGGCGGCCTTCTCGCGTTCCTCCAGCTCGACCAGGAATTGGTCGGCATGGGTGGACAGGCGGCGCAGTTCGTCGAGTTCCGCGTCGTAGCCGTCGGCCACCACGCCGCCGTCGCGCTGCAGTACCGGCGGTTGCTCGACGATGGCGTGGGCGAGCAGGGTGGCGGTGTCCGCGTGGTCGCCGATGCGTTCGACCAGGGCATGCAGCAGCGGGCTGTCCAGACCGTCGATGCGCTGCTGCAACTCCGGTGCAGCCAGCAAGCCGTCGCGCAGGGTCGAAAGATCGCGCGGGCGCGCCGAGCGCAGCGCCACGCGGGCGAGGATGCGTTCGAGATCGCCGATGCCGCGCAACTGCTCGCGCAGGGGTGCGCCGCGGCGGCTGTCGGTCAGCATGCCGATCGCCTGATGGCGCCGGCGCAGCACGTCGTGCGAGCGCAGTGGGCGGTTCAGCCAGCGGCGCAGCGCTCGCGCGCCCATCGGCGTCACGGTTTCGTCGAGCACGCCGAGCAAGGTGTGTTCGGTGCGCCCGCTCGGGTGGGTGTCCAGCTCCAGGTTGCGCCGCGTGGCCGCGTCCAGCGCGATCGTCTCGCTGGCACTTTCCACGGCCATGCCGGTGAGGTGCGGCAGCGCGCTCTTCTGGGTTTCCTCGAGGTAGCCGAGCAAACAACCGGCGGCGGCCACGGCCAGCGGCAGCTTGTCCACGCCGAAACCGCCGAGGTCGTGGGTGCCGAAGAAACGGTTCAGTTCGCGCTGCGCCGCGTCGCTGTCGAAATGCCACGGCGGACGCTTGCGCAGGCCGGGCAGGGCGCTGACCAGCTTCGGCCAGGCCACGTCTTCGCCGACCAGGGTCTCGGCCGGCTGCAACCGTGCCAGCTCGGCGGCCAGCGCCTCGGCGCTGGGCACTTCGCTGAGCAGGAAACGGCCGCTGGAAAGATCGACCCAGGCCAGCCCGTAATCGCCGCGCGCGCCGGCGGCGATCGCCAGCAGCAGGTTGTCGCGGCGTTCCTCCAGCAGCGCGGCATCGGTCACCGTGCCGGGGGTGACCACGCGCACCACCTTGCGCTCGACGATGCCCTTGGCCAGTGCCGGGTCACCCATCTGCTCGCAGATCGCCACCGACTCGCCCAGGCGCACCAGCCGCGCCAGGTAGTTCTCCGCCGCGTGGTATGGCACGCCGGCCATCGGGATCGGCGCACCGGCCGATTGCCCGCGCTGGGTCAGCGTGATGTCGAGCAGCCGCGCCGCCTTGCGCGCATCGTCGTAGAACAGCTCGTAGAAATCGCCCATGCGGAAGAACAGCAGCACGTCCGGGTGCTCGGCCTTGGCGGCGAGGTACTGGCGCATGGAAGGAGAATGGGCAGCCAACCAAGCAGCGTGCGCCTCTTTGTCATTTTTGTCAATCATTTCAAGGTTTTGGCTTTTGGTATTTTTGTACAGTTTGGGTGATTTCGTGTGCTTTTCGCGCGTCCGTGGCTTGGAGGGGACAAATTGGTGTCCGGGTAGCGTCCAAGTTGAAGAGGGTGCGCATGTCGGTGTCCTGGGGTGTCCAAGTTCTTCTTCAGGGAAAACCAATGAGAGGCCTTGAACCAGACGAGTCTTCGGGATAGGCGCCGGAGCTGAAGTCATTGAACCACGGAAATGTTGGACAACAAGGGATGATCCGCATGGTTGGTTTCTTGCGGAGTTGAGACCACAAAGCGTGCAGCGGTCTAGGCGTAGTATTCAATCTGTCCTACTTCCCGCTTGACCTCGATCCTACCGGACAGCTGTAGATTCACGTTGACAGGCGGAAACCGACCCGATGCGGACATTTGGCTGCCGTTCGTCCCGAAGCACGAGGCTGTGTAATTCATCGACTTATTCGCGTGGTCCGAGGTGCATTAGCTCAAGCCAACTCGGGCGATGTCTCCAAGGAAATATTCTCTGCGATCCGCTTCGAGTTTCCAAAAGAAGCCACGAACGAAGTTGCCAGCGAGAAGAAAGGCCGGCCCTGCGCGTAAACTTCCCTAATGATCAGGGGCCGTGCGCTATTCAGGCGCCGGGGAGCAGAGGGAGTGAGGGATCTCGTGGACGACGCAATTTTTGACGGCTCGACGCCGATTCCGCAGGCGCTGGAGCAGCTCCGGTTGCGTCTGCTGGATTTGACTGGCCGAAATCGACTGCTCAACTTCAAGCACACAGCCGGCAAGTCATTGCCTTTGGTACCTACCAATCTCGATGGCACGTTCCAGCGGCTCGTGGGAGGACAGACAGGCAAGGTCACGATCCTGTCCGTGCCTGATCCGATGCGCGACGACTGGGTCGAACGCAATGGCCGGATGGCGAAACCCGAGGCCAAGGAGTACGCCATTCGGCGAGGTCTAAACGTCCAGATGGAAGAGCTGCCGGAAAGCCGGGCTAAGCCCGACGCGACCTTGGCGCTCTACTACGACGAAGATCTTGGCAAGCATTGCCGCAAGCTCGATCGCGAAGCGCGCTTAGCGATTGAAGAGACCGGTGCCAACATGTTGTATCTCGTTCTGGGATTCCTAGAGTTTCCTGACAACAAGGACTCGACGCGCACGTTCGCAGCACCGCTGATCTGCGTGCCTGTGCGGATGGACGCTGTGCAGGAGCAGCGTGGAGTCATCTTCAAGCTTTGCTACACGGGCGAGGAGGTCGAGGAGAACCTTTCGCTGCGCGAAAAGTTGAAGCGCGACCTCGCGACGACACTCCCTGAGTTTCCCGACGAGGAAGACGGAATTGAGGCGTACCTGGTAGCCATCGAGAAAGAGGTGGCCAGGAAACCCGGGTGGCGCGTTCGCCGGGCAACGACTCTAGCGATCCTCTCGTTTGCCAACATGCTCCTGGTCCGCGATCTGGATCCCGAGCGCTGGAAGTCGCACACCGGCAGCTCGCTGCTGCTGGAACATCCCATCATCCGGCGCGTGTTCCAAGGCGGTCACGAGCCGACCGCGGATGCCTACGGAGAGGAACTCGACCTCGACTCGATGCCGGAGGCCAACCTCCCGTTGATCTTCGACGCGGATAGCTCGCAGCACAGCGCGATCGTCGACGTCATGGCCGGCAAGTCGTTGGTGGTCGAGGGTCCCCCGGGCACCGGCAAGTCGCAGACAATCACCAATATCGTTGCCGCGTGTTTGCACGCCGGCAAATCGGTGCTGTTCGTCGCAGAGAAGCTTGCGGCGCTGCAAGTAGTCAAGAGTCGCCTGGAAATAGCCGGTCTCGATCCGTTCCTGCTGGAACTGCATTCCAACAAGACCAGCAAACGGCAAGTGCTCGACTCCTTGGCGAACCGCATGGGGTTTCGGGCGACGGCGCCGCGCGACCTGGATTACAAGGAAGCTCAGCTGAGCGACCGGAAGAAGAAGTTACGCGAGCACGCTGCACTGCTTAACAGCCAGGTCGGCAATCAACTCGGCTGCACGGTTCACCAAGTCTTGTGGCGCGCGGATCGTAGTCGCCGAAACCTGGGCGGATTAGGTGACGGTTTGTCCAGCATCGTGATCGCGGACGCAGCGACGGTCAATGCAATCGAATTCGGGCGGCGTCGTGATCAGATTCGCTACCTCGCGAAGCAGTTCGTCGAGATCCACGCATTCGACGCGACGCACTCATTCTGGGGCTTCTATCCTGAGAGCCTCGCGCCGAACGACGACCTAAAAATCGGTAACGCCTTCCACTCCTTACGTGACGAGGCGGCGGTGTTGTGCACTCTGGCAACTGAGGTGCGCGCGCATTTCGGCTTTGCGCTCGATGATTCGCTGGGCGCCACCGGTAACCGCTCGGTTATCGAAGTCGTCGAGGGGCTTCGCGCATTGGCAGTGCCGAGTGCGGCGTTGGATATCCTCCCGAACATCTTTGGGCAAGGCGAATACCACCAGTCGCAATCATTGCAAACCCTCAGCGACGCGGAAGTTGCGTTGGAAAGTGTCATACGCCTTGAAGAGGCGATGCGCGGCAAAGTTGACCATACTGTGGCGCTCGATGCGGTGTTCTCAGACGCGGACTTGGCGTTCGCCAAGGGCGAAGGGCTGGAGCAGCTCACGGTAGGGCAACTTTCTCAGACCGTCGCAGACATTACTGCCGTCACTGACGCTGCGTTGCAAAGTGTTCGAAGGCTCGACGAACAGCTACATGACGCCGGCCTGGTCCAAGACGGGATGCCGATCACGTACGCAAAGCTAAACGCGATCAGCGCAGTCGCCGTTACGGCGCCAATGCACGATCTCCATTTACGGCACGAAGGACTGATCGCGCCGGAGGCCTGCACTCTTCTTTCGCGCGCCATCTTGGAACGCAACCGTCTCATCGAGGAAGAACAAATACTTGGCGAACGCCTATATCTTGACCAAGCGCCTACCGACACCGACCTGCGAACGTGGATTCTCGCGCTGCGGCAGGGCGCAGCTTGGTACCGGTTTTTCCAGAAGCCTTGGCGCACTGCAATCAGCGCCCACAAGAATTTGAAGAAGGACAAGAAGGAGAAAGTCGACGCCGCGACGCGCCTGGCCGACCTCGAACAATGGGCTGCACACCGCAAGGCCCGCGAGGCGTGGTCGGCGTCTCCGAAGTTGAAAGCCGTTATCGGTTCCGCGAAGTTCGATTTCCAATTTCCACTGGAGCGAAGCCGTATCGTTGCCCAGTGGCTGCGATCCGCGCGGCAGGCGTTCAGTGCGACTGAGATAGGTCGCGAGGTTTTCGATCCAGTTTACGTCGCCGAAAAGGTCATCTTGCACCTCACTACGCGCGCGTCGGAAGTGGGAGAGCACATGACCACGCTCGAGGTATTCGATCGCAAGTTGGGTGAGGTACTTGCTGGTGGCCACAACTGGGAAGCCGATCGGCACTGGGCCGCAAAGCTCGAACAAGCCGTGGCGCTTCGTGATCGCCTCGAATCTCTGCACGCAGGGTTTGCGGGTGCTTTCGCGCCTGACTTGAACCTTGTTGAAGCCCACGCTCTACTCGGCTTGTCCCGCCAGCTACGCAAGCTCAGCGATGAACTGGCGTCGTCCGACGAGTTGGCGCGAGTTCTGGGAGCGCGTCACGCGAATTTCCGTGCAGACGTCCGGAGTATCACGGCTGCTGTGCGCTTTGGCCGTCAGGTAGTCGATTGCAGGCTTCCGCAGGTCGCCAAACAGGCGCTGTGGTCCACCGGAGGCCGAGAGGTGTTAGATGCGCTTACCGCCGCACTGGATCGGATCCGCGCACATTGGACGTCGCTGACCGAGAAGGTCGGCGGCCTTGAGAAGTTCGGCCTGGTGGCTGTCGATTCATGGATACAACGCGACTCCGGCACAGAGGCGGGTTGCGAACGCACGTTCGCGCGTTTCGAGAAGGCCATAGAGCAACTGGATTCGGTCGTAACGTGGTCGCAATACGTGTACGCAAGGCGTCTGTGCATCCAGAACGAACTCGAGCCCTTCGTCCGGTTGCTGGAAAAGCTGCAGGTGCCGGCTAATCTGCTGGAGGAAGCGTTCGTGTTTCGCTTCCACGCTTCCATTGCCGAGTCGCTCATCCGAATGACGCCCGCCTTGAATCATTTCAACGCCCCGGTGCATGAAGCGGTTCGGCAGGAATTTGCCGCCTTAGACCGTGAGATCGCGGGACTGCGCGGCAAACAGATCGCGGCGAAACGGCTAAAGGCAGCGAGCCCCCCGATCGGGCACGCCGGTGCTCGAGTGGCCGACAAGACCGAAATGAGCTTGCTCGAGTATCTCGTCCCGCAGCAAAGGCCGCGCGTGACAGTGCGCGAGATGTTGCGACGCGCGGGCGAGTCGATTCGCGAACTCAAGCCCTGCTTCATGATGGGGCCGCAGGCAGTCGCGCAGTTCCTGTACGCCGTCCCGCAGGTGTTCGATGTCGTAATCATGGACGAGGCTTCGCAGCTCCGCCCGGAGGAGGCGATTGGTGCGATCGCGCGTGGTCGCCAGCTGATCGTAGTGGGGGATCCGAAGCAGCTGCCGCCGACGTCGTTCTTCTCAAGGTCGCAGAACGAGGACGAAACGCAGCCGCAGATGGCCGCGGTAGACGCAGAATCGATCCTGGACGTGGCGAGCAGCCACTTCCGGCCGATTCGGTCCTTGCGCTGGCATTATCGATCCAGGCACGAGTCGCTGATAGCTTTCTCCAACGACAAGTTCTATCGCGGTAACTTGGTGGTGTTCCCATCGCCCTATCCGCGCAAACGCGGGCTTGGCGTGCGGTCTCATTACGTAACGAACGCCGTGTACGAAAGCCAGATGAACCCGCAGGAGGCCGCGCGGGTCGTCGACTTCGTCGTAGACCACATCGTGCATCAACCCGACCAATCCCTTGGCGTGGTGGCGCTGAACATCCGTCAGCGAGATCTGATCGCAGAACTGCTGGAAGATCGACTGAAAACGATGACGAGTGCGCAGGTCTTTCGAGACAAGTGGGCAGAGCAGGGCCTTGGCCTATTCGTCAAAAATTTGGAGAACGTCCAAGGCGATGAGCGCGACGCCATCATTATTTCGACTACATTCGGGCCGCCTCCCGGTGGGACCAAGCCGCGCCAGAACTTCGGTCCGATCAGCCAGAAGGGTGGATGGCGTCGCCTCAATGTGTTGTTCACTCGCGCAAAGTCGTCTGTCCTGCTCGTAACCTCGCTCAAGGACACTGACATCGTCGTGGGGAATGGTAGTCCGGAGGGCACAAAGGCCCTGCGCGATTACCTGACGTTCGCCGCCACGGGGCGGTTGCATGTCGACCAAGGCCAGGCAACAGGCGGTGCGCCGGAGTCGCCTTTCGAAGAATCAGTCATCGCGGCATTGTGCGATCACGGGTTCGACTGCGAGCCCCAGGTCGGCGTTGCAGGCTTCCGAATCGACATCGGTGTCCGTCATCCCCAATACCCCCATCTCTTCCTCGCGGGCATCGAGTGCGACGGTGCGTCGTATCACTCTGGAATCACCGTACGAGATCGTGACAGGATCCGCCAAGAGATCCTCGAAAGCCTCGGATGGAAGGGCAAGTTATGGCGGATCTGGTCGACCGAGTGGTTCCGGAACCCGAAGCCCGAGCTTCGTAAGCTGGTCGCTTTCCTCGAAGAGTTGAAGCTACAGGAAGTTGACGCCGACATCAGATCGATGACTAGCGATTCGTCAGCGAGTTCCGCTGACGACATGTCCACACAACCGCCGTCTGATCTCGAAAGCGTGAACCTGACGGTCGACAGCCTAGTGACCGAGGCCAGCCAAGAGGAGGTCTCTGTCGGGGATTACGTGACTTACAAGGATCTGAGCGCCGACCATCCCGACAGAGAGTTGGCCGTGATGATCACCCGTAACCGCACCGATCTTGGAACAGGCATGATCGCCGAGACAACGCCGCTCGCGCAGGTATTGCTGGGGGCTGTGGTAGGGGAACAGATAGAGCTGCGTATTCCTGGTCAACGTGAGCGAATTTTGGAGGTCGTCCAGATTAAGAAGGGGAGCTGAGGGTGTCCGGCTTTTCCGGACCGATGCGCATCCCGATCAAACTTGCCACCCCAAATGCTCCCAAACCGATCAGATGGACCGCCTGTGAAACCGCCACTCTGTGCCCTCGCATTCTGTGTCTCGCCGACTTGTTCGGATTGGCGAGACTCGGGCGATGTCCCGGTCGCGACGCGCAGACATCGACCTGTCACAGTCGTTGCCAACTAAACTCGGGTTCTACACCGTTTTCGAGCTCAAGGAGATTCGCGCATGTCTTCATGGGAACTGTTTTCACTGGTAGCCGTTGCGGCCATCGTATCCGCCGCTGTTTCCGGTTGGCTAATGCGCCTAAGCCTGATTCGCCAGGCTAAGAACGCTGCCCAGACTTCATCTGATGAAATTCAAGGACTTCAGGAGCAGATACGCGAGTTTCGGGCGATTGTCTCAAGGCTGGAAGAACGCGAGCGCAACCTCGGTACTCAGCTGCAGGCGTTTGACCTCGAACGCACGTCACTGAACGGCACCATCGGAGGTCTGCGCAAAGAGAGCGAGGCGGCGCGCATCGAGGCCAGCGGCGCTAGGCAACAGAGTACGTCGAGCAATGACCAACTCGGCCAGGCGAACAAAGCCCTGGAAGGGATGAAGAATGAACTGGGCCAGGCGCAGCGGGATCTGCGCGCCCAGTCCAATGGTCTGATCGGGATGACGGCCGAACGTGATGCGGCGCTGGAACTGGTCAAACAAACTAAAGCTTTCGTAGATTCCGCTAAGGAGTCCATGCGCACCGCGTTCATCGAGGAAGCGAGTTCGGTGTTCGACCAGAAGTCCGCCGTGCTCGATCAACGTATCAAAGCCACGGGCGAGCACTCGAAGGCCCTCCTCGCCGACACGCTCAAACCGTTTGTTGACAACATCGACAAATTCAAAGAGCGCATGGAGGAACTGGGCAAGACCCAGACTCAGGAGAGTTCGACCCTGCGCGGCTCGATCGAGCAACTGCAAACACTCAATCAGCATATGGCCGAGGCGACCGGGGATCTGACCCGCGCCCTCAAGGGCAATGCCAAGGTTCGAGGTGACTGGGGCGAGATGATTCTGGACGGCGTGTTGACGACCTGCGGGTTCATCGAGGGCGTCAACTACCAACGCCAGGAATCAAACAAGGACGAGGAGACCGGCAAGCAGCTGCGTCCGGACGTGATCTTCGACCTGCCGGACGGGCGCAGGGTGGTAATCGATTCAAAGGTGAACCTAGTCGCCTGGGCGGAAGCTGCGGCAGCCGAATCCGTCGAGGAACGACAGATGGCGCTCACCAAGCATGCTGCGGCGCTGCGCACGCATGTGAAGGATCTGCACGGCAAGAATTATCCGAAGGTGGTGGGTGATGATGCCTTGGAGCTGACGGTGCTGTTCGTGCCAATTGAAGGCGCCTTGGCCGAAGCGATGGCATCCGACCCCTCCCTGCAGACCGACGCGATGAAGAACAACATCGCTTTTGCCTCCCCCAACACACTCATGGCTCTACTGAAGGTAGTCGAGCGTATGTGGGTTCGAGACAAGTTCCATACTCAGGTTGAGGCCATCAGAAAGGTGGCCAGCAATCTGATGGATTCGCTGACCGCCTTCCTGACTGAGTTCAATGCCATCGAGGATAAGCTGGGCGGGGTGACAAAAGCCTACGGGCAGGCCAAGAATCGCCTTTACGAATCCAATCAGTCTGTAGTCGCGCGAGGCAAAAAACTGGTGGATGCCGGCGCCCGCGGAAATAAGGCACTGCACAAGGACTTGATGCCCGACCTGGAATCGATTGAGGAGCCCGCATTTCCGGCGCTCGTGATGATCGACGGGCCAGAGCAATAAGCCCGGACCGTGCTCCGCCCACCAAATCGTCGCGTCCAAGGCTTGGCCAAGTCGATCTGCGCGAGGATCGGTCTGGTGCTCAAGGCTATCACCGCGAACGGTAGCATTTGGCCGATTCCGGCCGGTGGTCTCGCGCTGGTCAGGATGCCGACGCGCTGATCATGATCGATTGGTTCTACTGATCAACTACATCGGTGCGCGCAGGGCCTTGTTCCCGGTGTGGCTAGCCATCAGCGCTCGATGTGCTCTAGTTCGCCTGATCAGGTGGGCAGTCGTTTCGCTGGGCATACTGACGACATCGCTGTCCGTCGTTATTCCCAAGCACCACCCAATTACACCGGGGCCCAGCATGGCCGATCTTCTCTTTCTCGACACCGAGTGGAACAACGATGCCGTGCGCGAGCTGGTCAGCTTGGCCTTGGTCAACGCGGATGCCACCCAATGCTTCTACGCCGAGCGGGCTCCACGCCCCGGAGCGCCGTCATCCTTCGTCAGCAAGGTGGTCTATCCGCTCCTGGACGGCGGCGATGCAGCGCTCTCGGATGAGAACTTCGGTGAACAACTACGAGGGTTCGTAGCATCCTTCGGCCACCCACGCATTCACTTCGACGGGGCGATCGACAAGAGACAGTTGGCGAGCGCGCTGACGGGGTTTGGAGCGTGGAGCGGTGAGGTGCCGGCGTGGGAGCCGGTGCTCGTCACACGCCAAGACGTCCTGGGTGAACTGGAGATCTATTTCGGCCGCCGGCCTGAGAGGGCGGCGCGCCGACATCACGCAGCAGTGGACGCCGAGGCGTTGCGCGCCGCTTACATCAGGATAGTGGGGTTGTGAGGTGCACACATCGCTCAACTTGATCGCCTGAACCGACCGAGATTGATCAGCTCTCCGGCACAATGATCATCTATCGACGCAGCGGCAGATATCGGCCATGACCTGCCCGTCATGTTCTCTCCGAAGCCGTCGACCAAAAGTCCGGTTGCCGCTGAAACCTGCCGTACAACCTACGAAAGGACCTCGGCCGAAGAGTTCGGTCACGACAGTAATCGAATACGTCCGCTAAAGGCTGGTCTGAGTCATTCACGATCGACCTCGCGAATGACCGCTTCGGTCGGTGCTGGCCAGACTTCGTTGCAGAACGGCGTTCGATGACTCAGCAGCATCTACCATCTGGTGCTCGACGCCCCGGGTTATGCTGAGGGAGTTCTCTTGGCACCAGTCGGCGTCAACTACCGAACCCATTTCCATGGCTCCGAAATGCCCAAGAAACCGAATCCATCCAACGCTGCGGCTCCTGCAACTGCGCCAGCGGAAGGTGAACGTCAAGCACTCCGTGGATACATCGGCCAGTATGAGCGGGCGGGCACTGCCATATACGCAGCGCTAGAGCGCGACGAGCTGATCTGGATCGGCGTCGCGGACCGCAACGCGGGTATTGCTGACGACCTAGTACTCGGCTTCGATGGATTGGTGGTCGGCCACCAGTTCAAGACGTCCAAGTTCCCTGGCACCTTCACTGTTGAGACGCTGTTTACTGGCGCCAACGGCCTATTGAAGCCCCTGGTTCATGCTTGGCAATGCCTGCGCAAGGACAACCCGGGAAGCCGGGTCGAGATTCGCCTGGTTGTCAATGACTTTCCGTCGATTACTGACAAGCCAGGCGACGGCACGCCGCCCCACAGCGCGGCATTTCTTAAAGAACTCCAGCAGCATCCCAATCGCCCGCTAGCGGATTGGTACACACCGGAATGGAGCCGACTGATCGACCACCTGCGCCGTGAAGCCGGCCTGGGCGATGACGACTTCGAACAGTTCTTGCACAGCCTCCGTGTGGTGTGCGGAGCTGCGGCGGACTTCATCCAGTCGCACAAGTTGAACGCCGAGCAGGCGCGGCAGGCATCCGAGATTGCCAGCGTACTGCCCAAGCTGGTCGCCGATGCCCGCGACAAAGACAGGTGGACGCGTGACGAGCTGCTTCGTGAGCTGGGCTGGCGTGATCCCGCCAAGACGCTGCTCATCCACCGGTTCCCGGTCGGCGCCTATGTCCAGCGCAACCGTGACACTGAGGTCAAGCTGCTAGCCGCGCTGCATGCCGCCGACCAGGGCTACGTCTCACTCATAGGACCGCCTGGCTCCGGGAAGTCCACTCTCCTGCAGGTTGCGCTGGCCACTGAAGCAAATGTCCGGCTCGTTCGCTACTTGGCCTACGTGCCGGGCGCTGCTCAAGGCGTGGGTCGCGGGGAGGCCGACAACTTCCTGACCGACGTCGGCACGCAGTTGCGCAACAGCGGTTTGGTTGGACTTCGTCTTCGCGACGACTCGCTGCATGAGCGCCGCGAGCAGTTCGGCGTCCTGGTGCGGCAGGCTGGTGAACGCTTCGACCGCGACGGGATCCGAACAATCATCGTCGTCGACGGGCTCGACCACGTGCCTCGCGAAGAGCGGCCGACCAATTCGCTTCTGGGCGAGCTGCCTCTTCCCGCAGCGATCCCCATCGGGGTTGTGCTCGTGCTCGGCACGCAGCGGCTGGATCTCGCGAATCTGAAGCCCGCCGTGAGAGAGCAAGCGGAGAAGAGCGAGCGACAGGTTCTCATGGGGCCTCTCGGGCGCGAGGAGGTCGCCCGGATGGCGGATGCTCTTGGCCTGCCTGCCGAGATTCCGAGATTGGATCTGAGCAATCTCACGCATGGCCACCCGCTGGCAACGCGTTACCTTACTCAGGCGCTGTTGCACGCTGACGAAGGCGGCCGCAAGGACCTTCTCAGCGGTGGGATGCCGTTCGACGGCGATATTGAGACCGTGTACACCGCTGCTTGGCGCGAGATTGCAAGCGATGTCGATGCCATGGACGTGCTGGGCTTCATCGCTCGGGCTGAGGCGCCCATGGACCTGCGGCTGCTGGCCACGATGGTCAAGGAATCCGCGATTGAACGCGCCCTGATCGTTGCACGGCACCTGCTCCGCAGTTCATCTCAGGGGTGGAGCGTCTTCCACAACAGCTTCAGGCTGTTCGTCATCACTCAACCGCGAAACCGCCTCGGAAGCATCGACGCCGAATACTCGCAGCGCGTGTACCGCGACCTCGCCCAGTTGGCGAAGAGCGCGCCCCGCGAATCGGCGCAGCACTGGCTGGAACTGCGCTACCGCGCACGTGCCGGCGACGGTGCCGATGTACTTGCACTGGCGATGCCTGCTCGATTCAGGCAGCAACTGGCTGACGGGCGTTCTATCGCCGAGATCCACGCCGATATCCGCTTGGCTCTGCTGGCAGTGCGTGGAACCCACGACTCGACCGCCTTCGCACGGCTGCTGCTGTGTCGTGACGAAGTGGGGCGGCGCGAAACAGCCCTTGAGTACGCCGACCAGCTTCCGCTGGCAATGGTTGCAGTCGGGGACATAGATGCAGCCCTCTCCTTTGTGCAGTACTTCCCCAGCCAGGGCTACGAGGTTGTCGACGCACTGCTGGCGCGAGGCGACTTCGAGCGCGCGAAGGATCTGTTTGAAAGCCTCGAGCCGCTAGCGCAGCTCCATACGTCCAAGTTCCAGAACCACGGGCACAACCACAACATCAATGAGTTCGAAAGGTGGGCAAAGCGCGCCGTCAACTTCCGAGACACCGAACAGATTCAGACAGCGATTGACCATCTCGCCGCAGAGGGGCTACGCCAGCCCGAAAAGTTGGATCCAGAAACAGTCGCCTCACTGCGCCAGCATTTGAGGAGGGAAGCCGCAGAGGCGATGCTTCTTCAGAAGGTTGGCGCTGATCCACTAGATCTCTGCGGCAATCTCGGGGTAGCCGACGAAGACAAGCCGTCAGTAATGGTTCACGCTGGGATTGTGGCAAACCGGTGTGGCGACGTCGCACAAGCGCTTGCCTTGTTTGACGCCGCCTCCGCCCTTCCTGACTTCGGAAAGGTACCCAACGGCTACCGCCGCCGTATGGCACTGATTGCATTCCAAGCTGGCCGTCGTGAGCTTGCTGAGGCCCTGTTCGACACGTTAGTCGCACCGATGATCTCTATGTGCGACGACGAGACGGACCTGGCTGGGCTGGGTAATCTGGTAGGCGCGGTGATGCATCACGCGAGGCTTTGCACGTTGCTCAACAAGCCGATGCCAAGCGCGTCACTGTCGAAGCACTCCTTCCTTCATCCGTTCCAGCACCACGCCTCGAAGATAGGCGTGCTTTTAGGTCGCGCCGCGATCGACAACGCGACCGTACCGGCTGGCAGCATCCAGGAAGAAGCCCGCGTTGCGCTTGGGTACGTCCTGCGTCTGACATCAGATGGCGGCAACGAAACATATCGGATCCAGCAGGCCTTCAAAGCGGTCCCTGTGCTCGCGCAAGCGCTGCTGACGCTCGGGGCCAAGTGTGGCGAGGATGAATACCGCGCCGTACTTAGAGAAGTTGATATAGCCATAGCCTCATCGACGCTCGGGGGGACTGCGTACCTGCGACGCAGACTGGCCGTCGATGCGTACTGGGTTGACGGTGACCGTGAGGGGGCCGTCGACCGGCTAAACGCCCTCGCGGCGGAGCTTCAAGAGAGCACGCCGAGCGAGCAGATCGACGGGTTGGCAGATTTGGCCATTGCGTTGGCTGTGGTCGGGGACGTGGAACGGGCAAAACAGTTGCTGGCGACAGTTCCCGAGCAATGCCTTGGCTACGCGCTGGCCCCAAAAAAGGACCCACAGTACGCAATCTGGCGGGACATTCTGGTCCTTGCGAACACCGCTGACCCGGAGAACAGTGTCAAGCGGGTCTCAAACTTGATGCGCCAGGTCAGCGGCATGACCGAAACGGAAGGGTCGTCGGCCGCGCATCGCCTGACGATGTCGCTCATTGAGGAAGCGATGCAGGTTGGGCCTCGCTTCGGCTTCGAGGTGTCAGAGACGCTGGCGGCTTGGCATCTGATTGGCTGGCCGAACCGCGTCGACCTACTCATGTCAGGGATGGTCCGGCGAAGCCCCGAATTTGTCTTGCCTTGCGCGACAGTCTGGTGCGGGCTATGCCTGCCATTCTACATGGAACCGCATTACCGGGATCCGTACCATGTCGGCGACTTCATCGACGTCGCAGCCGACGCTGCAGGCCCCGGTCAGATTGAGCCTCTCGTGCTGATGCTAATGGGGGCGATCGAGGTAGCCAGCAGAGCACACGAGAGGGTCGGACTGCTCAAGCGCCTTCGCGCCGCAGCGGAAGAGTATGGGTTCTCATCCGCCGAGCTTGACGCCGTTGTCGCTCGGTGGGCATTAGAAGCGCCGGAATCGCGGCACTCATCTACGCCCAGCAAGTACGACTCAGAGGTCACTCTCGCGGAGCTTGAGCGCGCGTTTGAAGCGGATGGCGACGAACTGAACTACAACGCCCCGTACCGTTTCAGAGATCTGGCCGAGACGGCTCCGCTTCCTCTGGTGCAGAGGATGTTTGAGCGCTGGCAGGTTTTGCAGGAGAACGCGCGCTGCCGCTTCCTAATGGTGAAGCGGTTGGTTGCAGCGGGAGAGGTCGAGTACGCCAATAAGCTGGTGCAAGGCTACGAGACAAGCAAGGACCCTTGGAGCTCCTGGAGCCAGTGGATGGGTGGCGGCAAGTTCCTCTACTTTGAGGCGAAGAAGCTTTTGGAGGGACCAGACACGTCCCCTGCAGCCTTCGAGAACATCGTCGATTCAGTGACGGCGGGCCAGGAGAGCACCCAGTCGCTGCTGACAGAGCTGGATTCGATATTGCCAGTAATCAGCGCGACGCCGGACTGGCCGGCCATCTGGTCGCTGCTTGAGGAGCAGATGACCTGCACTCGCGAGTTCCAACTGGGACGGCCTTTCCAGTCGAGCGAGCTTCCCCTCAGCGACACGGATCTTCTGGAAGAGTTGCTGCACTTTGCCTATCGGCTGCCCGTTGCAGAAGTTCAGCGACACGCACGTAATTGCGCGCTGCGATTGGCAGGGCAAGCCGAACACGGTCAAGCTTTGTTCAAGTCCCTTATGCGGCGACTTCTAACCGGCGAATCCGACGCCCCCTTGCAGGCGCTCGGAACGCTGCTGGCTGCTGATAGCGCGGACCATGCCCCCGAGTTGGGCACCGCAGTGGTTGCGTTGGTCAGCCATCGCGACATTGCGGTGGCAGAGTCAGCCGCGCTTTTGTCGCATCGATGGGGACTGGCTGTCCCCTTGGACGCGACGCCACTGCCGCTCTTCTATAGCCTAGAATTCGAGCAGCCTTCAGAGGGCGACCCTGCGTTCAGGGACGAGAGAACTGGTGCAATGCGCATCGAGTCGCCGCTTGGCTGGACCCAGATGTTGAGCTCGACGGCACGGCACATTGCGAAGGTGTCAGGCATTGACGAGATGACAGTCCGCCGCCGCGCGGCGATGTTCATCCAAGATTGGGGAGGGCTTGAGGCATTCGGACCCTCTGGCATCAAAAGGCTTGAGGCTCAGCTTCGCGTCCTCGACATGCAGATCACTTACCTGAAGCCTCATGCCTACATTGCCATTGCCGCCCTTCGCCACGTCGCGGGAGAACTGCGGCTGGCCGGCAAGCTGACCGGCCGCGACAGGCCGACGCTGTTGGAGTGTTTGGGTTGCCCGCTTCCCCCTCGGCCGCTGAAGCTCCCGCGAGTGCGTCCCGAATGGATTCAAATGCCGCCGATGGACCGAAGTGCCGGTTGGTCCGAGCGAGAGCAGAAGTGGGTTGATGAGGTCGACGGCGACGTTGCGTCTTTTCCGGTACACCACGACGGCCAGGTCGTGGCCGAGGTGTCGCTCTTCAAGATTTTTAAGCCGCGCCTATCGGAGCACCGCCTCTACCGTTTTAGAGCACCCTCGGCACAGACTGACGGTGAAGACTTCGACGACTGCTATACCAGGCTGCCAATTGCTGTTTGGCTAGGTCAGTACCTCGCACTTGACAATGAACTGGCACCAACGCTTGTAAGGCGGGTTGTTTGCTCTGTGGACATGGGCTTCGACGCAGCAGCCTATCCAATCGTGTTGTGCCCGAACTGGGTGATGAGACTTCGCTGGTGCGCGCATGACGACGAACCGAGCGTCTTCCTCGACGCGAGCGGAGCTGTGGTCGCAAAGCTCCATTGGTGGCGTGACGGTGGTCCAGTTGATATCGATGCGGAATCTCTGTGGGGCGAGGGTTGCTACCTTGTACTGACGCCGGTAGGTCTCGAACAGATCACCACTGCCCGTGGGAAGATGGGCCTCGACATCAACGTGTTCGCAAGCAGGCACATCAAACAGCCGAGCAGCTACGGGCAATCTCTCTTGAAGACGGCGAAGAACGGCTACTCGCTCTAAGCCATGCAGATTCAGCGGCGATGCCAGGCGAGAGAGACCACGCTGGGTCGAACTGGCCCGCCCGGAGGACTGCTTCCGGCCGAGGGGCTAGCGTTCGTAGTGCCCCAACGACCGACCACTCCCGCTGCACAGCGGTTGTTTATGAGATGCAGCTCCACCGTCCGCTCTGGCCGAGGTGTTCGCAATCGGATCGCGCTTGGAGCGATAGCTCAACTCAGAAACCTGCCGCTGGTCCGCCTAGACGACGAATGTCTCTTGTGGGTCGAACAGCGTCCGTCGGGCATCATTCACCAGTCGACGAATCAAACGAACGGCGGCCAACGGTCAGTGACCGGCCAGAAGCGGTCACTCAGCTGTCGCCATTGGGCCGGAGGCGCGGGCCGCGCGTATCGGGCATGATGTCTGCCTGTCTCCGTGGTCCTAACTCCATGCCCTTCAATTTCTTAATTCCGACGCACGACAATGACGAGCCCGTCGAAATCACCATTGAGCAAGGAACATCCGTTGTTTTCGTCGGTGCCAATGGGGGCGGTAAGACCCGTCTTGCCGTCCACATAGAAACTGCGATTGGCGAGCACGTCCACCGGATATCAGCGCATCGCGCATTGGCGTTGAACCCGGGAGTTCCGAAGATCAAAGAGAGCCTGGCATTGAAAGGCCTACGGTATGGCTTTGCCAACGACGGTGCCGGAGTCAATCATCGCAATGGCCATCGCTGGGTGCAAGGTCAGCAGGCCGTCGCGCTATTGAACGATTTTGACTTCGTCGTCCAAGCGCTATTTGCCGATCAGTCCCGCGTCGCCTTATCTACCCATGACAACGCGCGTGCTGGTATCACGCATGAGGCTAAAGCTACGAAGTTCGAGCGGTTGAAGGTGATTTGGCAACATCTGTTACCACATCGTGAGCTCGTGATTAGCGGGGATGACATCCAAGTCCGTGCGCCCGGCAGCACCGATCTATACAGCGCGGCTGATATGAGCGATGGCGAACGTGCCATTTTTTACCTGATCGGCCAAACACTGGAGGCAGCGGAAAATTCTCTTCTCGTAATCGACGAACCCGAGCTGCACGTACACCGGTCGATCATGAACAAGCTTTGGGACCAGCTGGAAAATGCACGACCCGACTGCGCATTGGTGTTCATCACACATGACTTGGAGTTCGCAGCCTCGCGGACCGGCCAAAAATACGTGATACGCGACTATGCGTCGCCTCCCCCTCGATGGACCGTCGAGCCGGTGCCAGAAGATACGGGGTTCTCAGAAGAACTCACTACTCTGTTGCTGGGAAGTCGACGCCCCATCCTGTTCGTCGAGGGCGATCTGGAGGGGCTCGACAAAGCAGTCTACCGATGCGCGTATCGACAATGGACCGTAGTTCCCCGCGGCTCATGCAAAGACGTTATCCACGCTGTCACCACGATGCGCGCCAATGCCGCCTTTACGCGTATTCAGTGCGCGGGCATCGTCGATGCAGATGACTACGACGCCGCGGATACCGCGCGTTTTCAAGAACTAGGCGTAACCGTCTTGCCGGTTTCAGAAATCGAAAACCTCTTTTTGCTCCCCGAGATCAGTCGACAGATCGCGGTCGCTGAGCACCTTGCTGCCGATGACATTGAGACGCGTATTGAGGAGTTGCGGAACGAAATCCTAGCCGCGGCCGCTAAACCCGAAGTGATCGAGTCGGTTGTGCGGCGGCATACCCTAAGACGCATTGATCGTACGCTCAAAAACACCGACCTGAGCCACCAGCGCACGATTGATGAGATGGAAGCTAACTACCGGCAGCAGACCCAAAGCCTCGACATCCAAGCCATCGCCCAAGAGCGTCGGGACAAAATCAACGCGGCTATTAGTGATCGTGACCTTCCAGCTCTCTTGTCGCTGGTCGACAACAAGGGAATGCTAGCGCAAGCCGCCAGTCGCTTGAGGAACACTCGTCGAGATCAATTCGAGGCGTGGCTCATGCGGGTGCTTCTCAATGATCGGGCACCGGGGCTTGTCGCCGCACTGCATCACGCGCTCCCGCAAATTGCGGCAACCTGAGCAATTCACGACGCCAGAAATCGGGGTTAGGTTGGACTTCTCCCAATGACTGTAAAGGGTCGGTTTCCGCCGGTCGACATGGGCTTGCAACTGATGAGACTGGTTGGCGGGCTGGTCACTGTCGATTGGTCGTGTGATGTATTCGCCCCGGTGCACGCATGAGGTCTCACGACCAGCGTGAAACCCGGGCCTGGACGACGCACCAGAGCATGATTGGCCCGAGCTAGGCCATTCTGGATTACTAACTCTGGCTAGCGATCCACCGGCCAGCTAACCTTTTCTGGTCAATTCTTACCGCGCGCTCGAGCTTTGTTCCCGGTGTGGTGGTACGCCATCAGTGCTCCAGGTTGTCCTGGATTGGGTTACCCGTCTTTCGTGCCGGGCGACAGCGTACGTGCCCTTACGCATCCGCGGACCACTTCACTCCGTTCTCGTCGCGACCAGCGCTGGTCGTCATCTCGGCCGACTTGTCCGGGAAGTCCTTCTGGTTGGGCCAATCCCAAGCACCCGAGGCTCGCTTTAGGAGTCGGCCAAGTAGTGGGCGCTATCCACGCGTTGAGAAGGTCCTGTCGCTGAACTGTGGGTGCATTCGTGGCGGGCGTTTGGACGTCCAAACGGCGGCCTGTGCGGCGGTGTTTTATGGGGGGTGTCCAAGCGTTTTTCGGGGTTGTACCCGGGTCAAAACCCCCGTTTTATGGTGTCCAAGAAGTGTCCACGGCTCTCGGATTGTCAGGAATTGGCTGGGAAGCCTTGCTGCGACTAGCGCTGTTCACCACACCCATATTCTGGCGCATGAACGGGGTGTGCTTGGCGTGGTCGTCGTGACTCATGCAATCGGATCTGGAAGGGGAGCAGGCGCCCGGCCGGCGACATGCCCGCGGCCGGATTCCGGGGCGCGAGTCTGGCACGGAGTTCGTGCCCATGGTAACGGCGTGCGTGATCCCGCGCTGCGACTGCCGGTGAACACGCCGGTGCGGGCGGCGAGATTCAGGTCGGCAGGTCGGTGCTGCGCTGGACGCGCGGCGGTGCGTCGTGTTGCGCGCCCTCACCGCTGCGCTGGCGCATGCGCGAAGGACGCCGCGCGGGCATGCCCGGGCCGGCGAGCACGCGCGAGGCCATCCGCGGCGATGGCTGTTCCATCTCCCGCCGCCGACCCAGGCAAGCGGTGAACAGCGCATACATGGCCAGCAGCACGACGAAGGCCACCGCGTTGGCCAGCGCGCCGGCAAGCTGGTGGATGACGTGGCCCAGCACCGGCATGATCGCGGCGAACGCCACCAGGCAGATCAGCGTGTCGCGTGGCTTCAGGCCTGCATCCATCAGCAGGTGATGGATGTGGCCGCGATCGGCGGTGAACGGGGACTCGCCCCGGTGCAGGCGGCGGAACATCACGGTCAAAGTGTCGAACACGGGTAGCGCCACGCACCACAGCACCAGCCCGGGCGAGAGCTGCCGCGACTGGCCCTGGCTCATGCCGATCAGCGACCAGGCCAGCAGGTAGCCCAGCATGACGCTGCCGGCATCGCCCAGGAACACCTTGCCGACGCGTCCGAACAGACCCAGGTTGGCCGCCAGATACGGCACCAGTGCGGCAGCGATCACCGCCACCGCGGCGAACTGCAGGTTCGATCCGGTGTGGCGGCCGAGCAGCTCGATGCCACCGGCGGCGACCAGGGCCAGGCAGCCGGCCAATCCGTCGATGCCGTCGATGAGGTTGAACGCATTCAGCAGGCCGATCACCGCGACCACGGTGAACGGTATCCCCAGCCAGCCGAGCGTGAGCTCGTGGCCATGCACCATGCCCAGCGAACGGATGTAGACGCCCGAGCTGATGACCACGATGGCGATGGCGGCCAGCTCGGTGACCACGCGCACCCACACGCGCAGGTCGAGCAGGTCGTCGGCCACGCCGACCACCACCAGCATCAGCGTGGTCCAGATCACGGCGTCCTCGAACGGGGTGAATACATCCGCGTGCCACCACCCGGCCAGCATGCCGATGGCGATGGCCAGGCCGCCGACCAGCGGCGTGTCGAAGGCGTGCCGCTTGCGACCCTGGTCCGGGTAATCGACCAGGCCCAGGCGGCGACCGAGCGGCAGCAGTGCCATCAGCGAGACAGCCGACACGCCGGTGGCGATCGCGCAGCTTTCGAGTATCCGCGGGTCGAAGGTCATGGCAATCCTGCTTGTTCTTCGCGTCGCCGGCAGCCTCGATGCTTTCGCAAGCCCGGGTCGCTGCATCGTTCGGTGACGCTGCTCGGCCTGTTCGAGATGCCACACGAACGGCTCGGTGGAGGGGCATGCCGCATCGGCGAAGGGTCGACTCCGCGACCCTTCGCCGCCCAGCCCGGTCATTTGCTGTTGTTGAGGTAGTACTGGCTGGACGCCGTGGCGCTCAGCGCGCTGGTGAGCGGCAACAACTGGCTGGTGAAGCGATTCCAGCGAGTGATGCCGGCCGCGCTGGCGAACACCACGTCGCCCGGTTGCACCTTGAAACTGTCGGCCAGCGCGAACGCGGCAGGCGATTTCGCATCCAGCTCGTACACGGTCGGCCGCTGGTTGGGGTCCTCCTTGTGCAGCGCGCCGCGCACCACGTAGACCATGCCTCTGGAGGTGGTCTCGTTGAGGCCGCCGGCCTGTCCCAGCGCCTGGGTCAGGGTGAGGTTCGAGGTGTTGAAGCGCAGCGCCTGCGGGCGCAGCACTTCGCCCATCACGTAGACCTCCTGGTCGAAGTTGAACGGCACGAACACGCGGTCGCCCGGGCGCAGGTAGATCTTGCGGGCCAGCGCCTTGCCGTCGTGCGACGGGCTCAGGTCGAGGTGGTAAGACTCGTCTCCGCGCGTCAGCACCACGTTGGAGAGGTCGGCATTCTTGCTGTCCACGCCGCCCGCCACGCCGATCGCCTCGCCCAGCGTCAGCGGCACCGTGGTCACCGGCTGCGCGCCGGCCTTGACGAAGGCGCCTTCCAGCACCACGCGCTGGCTGCCGTAGCCGGCGACGCTCACGTCCACCAGCGGCGCCCGGATGAAGTGCGACAGCCCCGAGGTGATCGCCTGGCGCGCCTGCTCGATGGTCATGCCGGCCACCTTCACCACGCCGGCGTAGGGGAAATACAAGGTGCCGTCGGGCCGCACCAGCCGCTCGTTGGCGGCGGTTTCCTGCTGTTGGCCGGCGGGCGAGGTCAGCTCCGGGTGGTCCCACACGGTGATGTGCAGGGTGTCGCCGGGGCCGATCCGGTAGCCTTCCGGGCGATAGTCCAGCAGCGCCGGCGGCAGCGCCGAGGTCGTGTCGGCCGCCGCGTTCTGCTGCTGCGTCTGGACCAGGCTCGGCGTGATCGGCACCAGCGTCACGTAGCTGTTTTCGCCGCCGAGCGAGCTCTTCGACATCGACTGCCCCGGCGCCCAGACGCAGCCGGCGAGCGATGCCACCAGCAGCATGCCGGCCACGCTGCGCATCGACGCCGCGGCGTGCGCCCTGCCGCGCTTGCCCTGCGGGCGGATGTCGTTGCGGACCTGGCGGCGGGGCATCGTCGGAACTGCAGCAAGCGCACCTCGGTTCATGTCGGATTGCTCCTGTCATTCGGATCGGATAATGGCATTGATGCAATATCGAGCCGGCCCAATAATCCGCGCCGCGGATGATTTGTCCAGTGCATGGATTTATTGGATGTTCATTCACATGTCCCGGCAGTGAATCATTTCATCGGCATTTCACGTTTCAGTGCCGATGTCCGGGTTGACAATTCCGGCGCGCCGCGCGCAAATGCTTCCTTCGACAACGGCGCATTGCGTCATGTGGCTCTACCGTTCACGCCGGCCCTCGCGAGGCGGCGTGCCGCAAGAAATTGCGCTGCGGCCGCGGCGAAAGCCGGTATCCATGGCCTGAATCCGATCGCATCGAGGCCTCGTGCGGCAGCGAAGGATGGAGGCGGCAAAACTCCGGTGGGTGCGGCGGATATTCGGCGCGATGGCGCGTCGCATTTTGTTTCGATGGTGAGTGATCGATGCGCCAACTTGGCTGATTCATGAATGACGTGAATATCCGTTTCAAACCGGAATGTCTTCTGCATGAAATGCATGAGTAGATAATGGTTTCATATGGAACATTCACATTTTCAAGGTCCACTGTGGATGCGCCCGGGTAATCGCGTCGCCGATGCCGGCGAATGCCGGTTCCCGGGCATGGCCGTCCGCCGTGGCGTCCGCGTATCCAGCTTCGTTCCGGAGAGAGCCCCGTGAAAGCCATCAGTGGTCCCGCGATCCAGATCCAGCCCGACGACGAGATCGATCCCCGTGCCCTGGTGGGCACCTTGCTGGACCACAAATGGCTCATCATCAAGGCGACCCTGGGCGCCCTGGCGATCGGGCTCGCCTACCTGCTGGTGGCGACGCCGCAGTACGAGGCCAAGGCGATGGTGCAGGTGGAGCAGGCGCCGAGCTTGCCCGGATTGAACCTGGGCACGCAGCAAAGCAGCCCGTCGAGCCCCGCGGCGGCGGACGCCAAGGCGATCCTCACCGCGCAATCGGTGGTCGGCGAGGCGGTGCGCAACCTGCATCTCTATATCGACACCAGTCCCTATCGCGTGCCGGTGATCGGCGGTCTGGTCGCCCGGTTGCACGACCTGACCTCGGGCAACGAGGTCAACGCGCCCTGGTTCGGGCTGAACGGGTACGGATGGGGCGGCGCGCACCTGGACATGCCGCAGCTGAACGTGCCCGACCGGTTGCTGGGGGAGGACATGACACTGACCGCCGGCCCGGACGGCAGCTATGTGCTCACCGAGGACAGCGAGGTGCCGTTCTCGCCGGGGATGCAGTTGCTGCAGGGCCATGTCGGACGCGTGTCGAGCGGGTCGGGCGTGACCATGCTGGTCAAGAGCATGCGCGCCAACCCCGGCATGCGCTTCCACGTGGTGCGCAACGACGAGGTGACCACGATCGCCGGTATCCAGCAGGCGATCTCGACCAGCCAGCCGGTGCAGGGCTCCAACATCATCTCGCTGGCCTATGACAGCGCCGATCCGCACCAGGCGGTCAAGGTGCTCGAGCACGTGGTCAGCGCGTTCCTCGCGCAGAACGTGGGGCGCAATTCGGCCCAGGCATCCAGCAGCCTGAAGTTCGTGCAGCAGCAACTGCCCGACGTCAAGAAGAAGCTGGCCGACGCCCAGGCCGCGCTGGCCGCGTTCCAGCTCAAGGCCCATTCGGTGGATGTGCCGATGCAGACGCAGACGCTGCTGAGCGAGATGGCCACGATCAACAACAACATCGACCAGCTCAACATCCAGAAGGCGGAGGTGCAGCGCCTGTACACGCCGCAGCATCCGGCCTACAAGGCGATCATGCAGCAGATCGGGCAGCTCCAGGCGCAGCGCGCCGCGATCGACAAGCGGATGACCACGTTCCCCGACACGCAGCGCCAACTGCTGCGCCTGACCGGCGACGTGCAAGTGCTCAACAACACCTATACCGGGCTGCTCAACGAGGCGCAGCAACTCGAACTTGCGCAGGCGGGCACGGTGGGCACCGCGCGCGTGGTGGATGCGCCTTCGGTCGACATCACCCACCCGGCCAAGCCGCGCAAGCTGCTCACCCTGATGGGCTGCGCCTTTCTCGGCGGGTTCCTGGCGGTGGCGTACATTTTCTTGCAGCAGATGTTCCGGCGCGGCCTGGAAGACCCCGCCGAGATCGAACAGCTCGGCGTGGAGGTGTATTCCGCGATTCCGTTGAGCGAGCAGCAGATCGAGCTGTCGCAGCATCGTCGGCGCCTGCTCGGCAAGGGGCGCTCCGCGCTGCTGGCGCTGGCGGCCCCCGACGACGTGGCGTCCGAGGCCATGCGCAGCCTGCGCACCAGCATGCGCTTCACCCAGCTCGGCGCCAGCGACAACCGCTTGATGGTCTGCGGCTCCAGCTCGCAGGCAGGCAAGACCTTCGTCTCGTCCAACCTCGCGGCGGTCAATGCGCAGGCGGGCCTGCGCGTGTTGCTGATCGACGCCAACATGCGCGATGGCGACCTGCACCAGGTACTCGGCGTGCGCGCGGACGGCGGCCTGTCCGAGCTGCTGGCCGGCGAGCTGGAGGTGGCTGAAGCCATCCGCCCGATCACCGGCCTGGGCGGCGAGCTGGATTTCATCCCGCGCGGCAGCAAGCCGTCCAATCCGTCGGAGCTGCTGATGCAGCCGTACTTCGGCGCGCTGCTACGGCGGCTTTCGCCCGCCTATGACCTGGTGGTGATCGACAGCCCGCCGATCCTGGCGGTGACCGACGCGGCCATCATCGGCCATCACGTGGGCACCAGCCTGCTGGTGGTGCGCTACGGGCTCAACCAGTCGCGCGAGGTCGAGCTGGCCATACAGCGCTTCCGCCAGGCTGGCGTGTCGATCAAGGGCGTGGTGTTCAACGGCATGGAGAAGCGAAGCAACGGCTTTTCCACCTACGGGTTCCTCGGATACGGCTTTGCCCAATGATCCGCGCCGAGATCAGCGACTTGGCTGAGCCGGTGCCGCGGCCGTCGAACCGCGACGGGTCCGGCTCGCGCCGTCGGCCGGGTTTCGGCGCGGATACGTCTTTCCGCGCGGCGGTGCGGGAGATGGAGGCGGTCGGCCTGCGCGTGCGCACGCAGCCGCATGCCGGCTCCGCGCCGTACGGCGTGTTGTCCGGCCGCACCGGTTCGCGCTTCTTCCTGCTGCCGCTGCGTCCGCGTGCGGTCAGCACCGGTGCGCTGGCCCTGGTGCAGCCGGTGCGGTGGGTGCCGCGCGCGGTCAAGGGCGTGGCCAGCGTCGGCGCGCGGCTGGGACTGGGGCCGCTGTTGCCGCACAAGGTGCATGTTTCCGGGGTGGGCGACCTGGCGCGCATGGCGGATGCCGGTGCCCGCCACGGCGCCTTCCTGACCGGCACGCCCGGCCCGCATCGCAAGCTGAGCGTGCAGCTGATGGACGACGCCGGCCACATTCGCGCCTACGCGAAGGTGTCGCTCGTGCCGGCGGTGCAGGTGCTGCTTCAGCGCGAAGCGCAGGTGTTGCGCCTGCTTGCGGCGATGGACCTGCGCTCGGCGTGGCTGCCCTGCGTGTTGCGCAGTGAAGTGCGCGGCGGCACCGCGATCCTCGCCACCGATGCGGTGCGGACGCCTGCCGCCCGCTGCCTGACCGACCTCGATGCCTTGCACCTGGATTTCCTGCAGGAACTCGCTGCGCGCACGGCGTCGTCATGGGCTCGCAGCGGAGCCTCGCTGCTGGACGAATGGAGCGCACGCCTTGCGCAACTAGGTGACGCTCTGGCGCCGCCGTGGCGACAACGCCTGGATCGCGCGATGGCGGTGCTGGCGGCGGAGCCGTCGCTGATCGCATCCCGCGGCCTGGCCCATGGCGACTTCACGCCGGTCAACTGCTTCCGGCAGGACAGCCGCCTGTGCGTCTTCGACTGGGAATACGCCGGCGCCGCGTATCCGGCCGACCACGACCTGATCTGCCTGCTCGACGCGGTGGCGCGGCTGGGCGGCGATGCGCCGGCCGCGCGGGCGCAGGGACTCGAACAACGGTTGATGGGCGAGCTGGGACGCTCGCGCAACGAAGCCAATCGACGCCTGATCGCCTTCCACTGCGTGCACGCGCTGCGCAGCCTGGAACGGCAGCCGTCGCAGGCGGATACCGGCTTGGACTGGTACGGCGCCGACGAGGCCGCGCGCACGCTCGATGCGCTGCTGGCGCGGGCGTCCGCCTCGTGAGCGCGTCCAGGGATGCCTCGGTGGAAGCCATGAATGACACCGCCGCCGCCCGCACGATCGGCTCGCTGCCGGCACTGCACGCGTCCAGCTTGCAGCTGCTCAAGCGCGGCGCCTCCGGTGCGTTCCTCGTCACCGTCGGCGGCACCGGGCTGAGCTTTCTGGCCAACCTGGTGATGGCGCGGGTCATCGGGCGGCACGAGTTCGGCGTCTACGCGCTGATGTTCAGCTGGGTCAGCGTGCTGGCGGTGATCGCGCAGGCCGGCCAGGACATCAGCATGATCCGGCTGCTGCCGTCCTATATCCGCGAAGGTGCGTGGGGCAAGGTGCGCGGCCTGCGGCGGGGCGTCGGCATGATCGTGCTGGCCACCAGCTGCTGCATCGCGCTGGGCGGCTGCGTGGTGGTGCACGTGCTCGGCGCGGACCAGAGCGCGAGCTGGCGGCACACGTTCTACATCGGCTTCGCGATGTTGCCGGTGTTGACCCAGCTGCAGCAGAGCGGCGCGTTGCACCGGGCGTTCAAGCGACCGGTGGTCAGCGGGCTGTATCAGACGCTGGGGCGTCCGCTGCTGCTGATCGTGCTGCTCGGCGTGCTGGTGTCGAGCGTGCGCGAGATCGATGCGCCGTGGGCGGCGGCCGCGTCGCTGGCGGCGGCGGCGCTGGCGCTGGCCGGCTCGGCGCGGCACCTGCAGCGCAGCTGGCCCGAGGCGGGCAGGGCGGCGGCACCCACCTACGAAATCCGCCGCTGGCTGGCCGTCGGCTCGCAGATGTCGATGCTGTCGATCATCGCGGTCTCAGGCAGCCGCCTGGACGTGCTCATCCTCGGCGCGTTGATGGGTCCCGGCGACGTCGGCCCGTATTACGCCGCGGTGCGCATGGCCGGCTTTGCGCTGTTCGTGCAGAGCGCGGCCAACGTGGTGCTCGCGCCGATGATCGCCGAGCGCTACGACGCGCACGACATGGGCGGGCTGCAATTGGTGGCCACCCGCGCGGCGCGTTTCTCCTTCGCCGGTGCGCTCGCCGTGAGCCTGGGCTTCGGCGTCGCCGGGCACTGGTTGCTGGGGCTGTTCGGCCCGGGCTTCGACGCGGCCTATGTGCCGTTGCTGATCCTGCTGTGCGGCTACTGCGCCACCACGTCGCTGGGCGAGGTCGGCTTCATGTTGTCGATGACCAGGTTCCAGCGGCGGGCCTCGATGCTGGTGCTGGTGGGCGTGGCCGCCAATGCGGCGGTGGCATGGCTGCTGGTGCCCAGCCTCGGCGCGACCGGCGCGGCGATCGGCGCAGTGGCGTCGCTGCTGGTCTGGCGCGCTCTGGCATGGCGCGCGGTGCGCGCGCGACTGGGCATCGATCCGTCGATCTTCGGCGTACCGGCAAAGGGGGTGCCGCGATGAGGGTGGCGCTGGTCATTCCGACGATGGGCGGCGGCGGCGCCGAGCGCGTGATGGCTGCCCTGGCCAATGCGTGGGTGGCCGACGGCGCGGCCGTGACCCTGATCACGCTGGCGCGCAGCCATGGCGACAAGTACCCGCTGCACGCGGCGGTGCAGCGGGTGGGGCTGGACGTGGCGGCGCCCTCGCCGCATGCGTTGGTGGCGCTGCGCAGCAATGTGCTGCGGCTGCGCGCGCTGCGCCATGCGCTGCGCGCGGCGCGGCCCGATGTCATCGTCAGCTTCACCACCACCACCAACCTGATGGTGGTGCTTGCCGTCACCGGCTGGCGCGTGCCGGTGATCGTTTCGGAGCGGGTGTTCGTCGCGGCGCATCCGCCGCGGGCGCCCTGGCGGCTCCTGTACCGCGTGCTCTGCCGTCGCGCCGCCGCCGTGGTGGCGCAGACGCGCCGCGGCGCCGACGACCTGGAGGCGCGCCTGCAACGTCCGGTCGAGGTGATCCCCAACCCGGTACGCGAGCTGCCGCTGGCCGGCGCGCCTCGGACCCCGCGCGGGCCAGGGCGCATCGTGCTGGCGTCCGGCCGGCTGGAGGCGCAGAAGGGTTTCGACATCCTGATCGGCGCCTGGGCCACGCTCGCCGCGACGCACCCGCACTGGCGCCTGCGCATCACCGGCGAAGGCTCGATGCGTGCGGCGCTGAACGAACAGATCGACCGGCTCGGCCTCGGCGCCAGCGTGGAGCTGGCCGGGTTCGACGACGACCTCGCCGGTGCGATGCGCGAGGCCGACATCTTCGTGCTCTCCTCGCGTTTCGAGGGCATGCCCAATGTGCTGCTGGAGGCGATGTCGCTGGGCCTGGCCTGCGTCAGCACCGATTGCGAGACCGGTCCGCGCGAGATCATCGAGCACGGCAGCAACGGCTGGCTGGTGCCGGTGGCCGATGCGCCCGCGCTGGCCGCCGGGCTCGGCACGCTGATGCACGACGAGGCGCTGCGGCGGCGCCTTGGCGCACGCGCCATCGAGGTGCGCCACACCCATTCGCTGGCCTCGGTGTTCGCCCGCTGGCAGTCGCTGGTGACGCGCGTGGCGGCGCAGTGCCCGGTGCGCGTGCGCGCGACTGTGCCGTCGAACGGCGCGGACGACGCGCGCAAGCCGCGCGTGCTGTTCCTGATCCGTTCGCTCGGCCGTGGCGGCGCCGAGCGGCAGCTGGCGACGCTGGCGATCGGCCTGCGCCGCGACGGCTGGGAGGTGGCGGTGGCCTGCTTCTACGCCGGCGGCCCGTTCCAGCACGAGCTGGAGCGCGGCGGCGTGCCGATCATCGACCTGCACAAGCGCGGGCGCTGGGACGTGGCCGGTTTCCTGTGGCGCCTGGCGCGCGCCTTGCGCGGGTACCGGCCGGACATCGTGCACGGCTACCTCACCGTCGGCAATCTGCTGTCGCTGTTCGCGCCGCTGGCCAGCCCGGGTTCGCGCGTGGTCTGGGGCGTGCGCTCCTCGTTCATCGACCGGCAGCGCTACGACTGGATGTCGCGCGCCACCTTTGCGCTGAGTTGCCGCATGGCGCGCCGCGCGGACCGGATCATCTTCAACTCCCGCGCCGGCTCCACGCTGCATGGCGCGCAGGGTTATCCCGCCGACCGGCTGGTGGTGATCGCCAACGGCATCGACACCGGACACTTCCGCTTCGACGCGGCCTCGCGCGCGCGGATGCGGCGCGCGTGGGAGGTGCCCGACACTGCGCTGCTGGTGGGGCTGGTCGGGCGGCTCGATCCGATGAAGGACCACCCGACCTTCCTGCAGGCGATCGCGGGGCTGGCGCACGATGCGCGCTGGCGTTTCGTCTGCGTCGGCGGCGGCGATTCGGGTTACGCCGAGCAACTGCAGGCACTGGCGCGCGGGCTGGGGCTGGCCGAGCGCCTGGTCTGGGCCGGCCCGTGCGAGGACATGGCCGCGGCCTACAGCGCGATCGACATCCTGGCGTCCTCCTCGCGCGGTGAAGGCTTTCCGAACGTGGTCGCCGAGGCGATGGCGTGCGGACGGCCGTGCGTGGTCACCGACGTCGGCGATTCGGCAGATCTGGTGGGGGACACCGGCATCGTCGTGCCGGCCGGTGACCCGGTGGCGCTGCGCGACGGCATCGCGCGGATGCGCGAGCGGATGGCGCGCGATCCGTTCGCGGCGGCGCACGCTGCACGCACGCGCGTCGTCGACCAGTTCAGCACTGCGCGGCTGGTCGGCCATTCGGAGCGCGTGCTGGAAGAGGTGCATCGTCGCCACTGCACGCTGGGCGGGGCGACGTCGTGAACGCCCGCTTCCTGCCGCGCACGCCGGTGGACCTCCTGTTGGCAGCCTTCGTGCTGTGGTTCGGCAGCGATGCCAGCGATTTCCTGTTCACCACGCGCGGCCTCAAGCCGCTCTATTCCTACGTGGCGGTGATCGGCTTTGCCGCCTTCTATGCGGTGGCCCAGGGCGCGGCGGCGCAGTCGCTGGCCATCCTGCGCGACGGCGGCACGCGTCGCTTCGTCATCTGGCTGCTGCTCTACATCGTGTATGGCGTGCTGATCTTCCTGCAGTCCTCGCAGAGCCATACCGCGTTGCAGGCGCTGATCACGCTGATCGAGATGGCGGCGATCGGCATGGCGTTCGCCACGCTGATGGTGCATCCGCGGCGGTTGCACATGCTGGGCGGGATGTTCCTGCTGCTGGCCCTGTTCGCCGCCGGCATGAACCTGCTCGATTTCATCCATCCGCGGTTCTCCAACGTGCCCGGGCGCGCGGCCGGGCTGTACATCAACCCCAACGTGGCCGGCTATGCGCTCGCGCTGGTGATGTTGTGCGGCATGGACAGCGTGCCGGCGCGCTTGCGCTGGCTGTTCGTGCTGGTCTGCGGCGTCGGCGTGCTGGTCACGTTCTCGCGATCGGCGTGGATCATGTGGGGCGTGGCGCTGATCTGGCTGGGCCGGCACGATCGCACGCACGGCGCGAAGTGGAAGCTCGCCGTGATGACGCTGTCCACGCTGGCCGGCATCGGCATCCTGCTGTCCCTGTTCAGCGGCGAGCTGGGCGAACTGCTGGCCGGCACGTCGTTCGCCCGCTATCTCGATCCGAACACGCTGGCGCGCATGGGCGTGGGCGGCTCCTCGCTGTCGGGCGATTCGGCTGCCACCCGCATGGACCTGGTCTGGTTCTCGCTGCACGAGGCGGCGCGGAGCCCGCTGTTCGGGCATGGCAGCGGCTATGTCTACGAGTGGGCGTTTCCGGTCGGGCCGCACGACATGTACCTGCGTTTCCTGGTCGAGGGCGGCGTGTTCGGGCTGGCTTTCTACCTGGCCTTGCTGGTCGTGTTGTGGCGGGCCACGTCGGGGCTGCAGCGCGTGCTGGTGTTGCAACTGGTGATCGCCAGCTTCTTCTCGCACAACCTGCTGGAAAGCCCGACGATCATCCTCGTCATCAGCTTCATGCTTGCGCGGCAGGCGCTGGAGAAACGCGAGCTCGCGGTGACGCGGTGGTTGGCGTCGCCCCGCGTGGGGGTGCCGGCGTGAAGATCTGCCACGTCATCACCGGGTTGAACGCCGGCGGCGCCGAGATCGCGCTGTGTCGCCTGCTCGAATCATTGCCCGCCCCGGCGTACCGGCATGCGGTGGTGGTGCTGGGCGGCGAGGGGACGCTGAGCGCGCGCCTGGCCGAATCTGCCCGGGTGCACCACATGGGCATCCGGCCCGGCCGCGCCGGCCCCGGCGACGTGATGCGGCTGCGGCGATTGCTGGCGCACGAGTCGGCCGACCTGGTCCATGCCTGGATGTACCACGCGCACCTGCTCACCTCGCTGGCGCTGTGGGGGCAGTCCGTGCCGCACCTGTGGAGCGTGCACCATTCACTGACCGACCTGGCCACCGACAAGCCGCTGACGCGCGTGGTGATCCGCCTCAACGCGGTGTTCTCGACGCGGCCCAGCTGCGTGCTGTATGCCTCCCAGCTCAGCGCCTCGCAGCACGAGGACTACGGCTTCAGCCGCTTGCGCACGGTGGTGATTCCCAACGGTTACGACACCGGCGTGCTGGTGCCGGACCCGGCGGCGCGCGCGCGCATCCGCGAGGAGCTGGCGGTGCCGGGCGATGGCCTGGTGATCGGCATGGTGGCGCGCGTGCATCCGACCAAGGATCACGGCAACTTCCTGCACGCAGCGAAGCTGTTCCGGGAAAGCCATCCCGACAGCGTGTTCGTGCTGGTCGGCGACGGCGCGACCGCCGCGAATGCGGAACTCGCCAGCCAGGTCGACGCCTTGCAATTGCGCACCCATGTGCGCCTGCTCGGCCGGCGCCAGGACATCCCCGCGATCAACGCGGCGTTCGACATCGCCACCCTGGCCTCGCGCGGCGAGGCCTTCCCCAATGCGGTGGCCGAGGCGATGGCCTGCGGCGTGCCGTGCGTGGCCACCGACGTGGGCGATGTGCCGCTGATCGTGGCCGACACCGGTGTGGTGGTGCCGGCGCGCGATTCCGCCGCGCTCTGCGCCGGCTGGGCCAGCCTGGCCGCGCTGTCGCCGCGCGAGCGGCACCAACTGGGTCTGCGCGCGCGCCAGCGCATCGTCGACAACTACACGGCCAGGCTGCGCACGCGGCGTTACGCCGATCTGTATTCGTCCATCGTGCAGGAGCGACAAGCATGTGCGGAATAGCCGGCTTCTGGGATGCCTCCCACGCCTTCACCGCCGAAGACGGCGGCGCCATCGTGCGGCGCATGACCGACGCGCTGAGCCATCGCGGCCCGGACGACGACGGCCATTTCCAGGATGCCGCGGCAGGCGTGGCGCTCGGCCATCGGCGTCTTTCGGTGATCGACCCGACACCGGGTGGCCACCAGCCGATGACTTCGGCCAGTGGACGCTACGTGATCGTGTTCAACGGCGAGGTCTACAACCATCACCGCCTGCGCCGCGAGCTGACGCCGCTCGGCGCGACGTTCCGCGGGCACTCGGACACGGAGGTGATGCTGGCGGCGATCGAGCAATGGGGGCTGGAAGCGGCGGTCAGGCGCTTCGTGGGCATGTTCGCTTTCGCGTTGTGGGATCGCCGCGAGCGCACGCTCGCCCTGGTGCGCGACCGGCTCGGCATCAAGCCGCTCTATTACGGCTGGGTGGGTTCGCTGTTCGTGTTCGGCTCCGAGCTGAAGGCGCTGCGGCGCTGCCCGCGGTTCGCCAACCCGGTCGACCGCGACGCGCTGTGCCTGCTGCTGCGGCACAACTACATCGGCGCACCGCACGCCATCTACCGGGGCATCCGCAAGCTGCTGCCGGGCACCTGGCTGAGCGTGGACCAGGGGATGGCCGCCTCGCGCGTCGACGCGTCGACGCTCGCCACGCGGGCGCAAGTCTACTGGTCGGCCCGCGAGGTCGCGCAGGCCGGCGTGGCCGATCGCCTGCACCTGTCCGACGCCGCGGCCGCCGACGAGCTGGAGAAACTCCTGCTCGACGCGGTCGGCCTGCGCATGGAGGCCGACGTGCCGCTGGGCGCGTTCCTCTCCGGCGGCGTGGATTCCTCGCTGGTGGTGGCGCTGATGCAGGCGCAGTCGATGCGGCCGGTGCAGACCTTCTCCATCGGCTTCCACGAGAAGGGCTACGACGAAGCGGGTTACGCCCGCGCCGTGGCCGAACACCTTGGCACCGAGCACCACGAGTTGTACGTGACCGCGCGCGACGCGCTGGACGTGGTGCCGAAGTTGCCGTCGATGTTCGACGAGCCGTTCTCCGATTCCTCGCAGATACCGACCTACCTGCTGTCGCGGCTGGCCCGGCGCCAGGTGACGGTGAGTCTCTCCGGTGACGGCGGCGATGAGTTGTTCGGCGGTTACGAGCGCTATTTCAAGGCGCGCGCGATCGAGCGCGGCCTGGACTGGATACCGGCGGGGTTGCAGCGGCGGCTCGCGCGCTCGCTGTCGCATCGCGCCGGTTTCTACGAGTCGCTGCTCGCCGGCGCCAATCGCTGCGTACCGGCGCGCATCCGCCTGAAGCGGCCGCGCTCCAAGATCGGCGTGCTCGCCAGCATGCTCGACGCCGGGCCACAGGAGCAGCGCTATCGCCTGCTGATGTCGCATTTGCGCGATCCCGCTCGCGTGGTGCTGCACGGCGAGGAGCCGCCGACCGGGCTGAGCCACCCCGAGCTGGGGCCGCAGGTGCGGGAGGTGTTCGAGCGGATGATGTACAGCGACCTGGTCAGCTACCTGCCGGGCGACGTGCTGACCAAGGTCGATCGCGCCAGCATGGCGGTGAGCCTGGAGGCGCGCGTGCCGCTGCTGGATCACCGCGTGGCCGAGTTCGCCTGGCGCGTGCCGATGCGGCAGAAAGTGCGCGGCGGCGAGGGCAAGTGGCTGTTGCGCCAGGTGCTGTACCGGCACGTGCCGCGCGCGCTGATTGACCGCCCCAAGAAGGGCTTCGGCGTGCCGATGGGCGAGTGGCTGCGCGGGCCGCTGCGCGAGTGGGCCGAAGCGCTGCTGGAACCGGCACGGTTGCGCGAGGAGGGTTACTTCGAACCCGAATACGTGCGCGCGATGTTCGTCGACCACCTGGCGGGGCGGGTGCAGGAGGGCGGCCGGCTGTGGGACGTGCTGATGTTCCAGGCCTGGCTGCGGGAAACCCGGCAGCCGGACGCGCACCCGCGCGATGCGGTCGCGAACGCGTGCGGCTCGCACGCGCCGGCGGGCTTTTGACGTGGCATGGCGAGCTGACGACATGAACGGACAGAACGCAGCGTCCGAACGGGTGCCGCCGACCGGCTCCGCGGGGTGGCTGGCCGAGCTTGCCTTCACGCCACGCAAGGAATCCTGGGTGGCCTCGTCGGCGGACCGCTTCTACAAGATATTCCGCCGCAGCGACGACCCGCTGCGCGACTGGCTGGACCCGACGTGCATGGAAAAGGCCGGCCGCGAGTACGCCGACGCGCTGCTGCTGCGGGAGCTGAGCGAACACGTCTGCACGCCGTTGCGGCTCGACCATGCATGCGTGGTCTATCCGCGACTCTCCGGGCCGGACCTGCGCCCGATGCTGCAGCAGAAGCACGGTGCCTTCGGCGCGCGGCATCGAGCGCAAGCCTTGCGCAAGGCGATGGTGGTGCTGGCGCAATTGCATCGCGCGCGCTCGAATCCGGCCGGCTACCCGGCCAAGGACTACCTGCACGACGGCTACCTGGTGCCCGACGCGGAGGTCGCACGGCGCATCGGCGAACGCGAGCGCACGCTCTTCATCGGCGGTTTCGAAGTGCGCAATTTCCGCTACGACGAGGAGCGCGAGGACTGGTTGTTCTTCGACCCGCAGCACGTCTACCTCGGCATGCCGGAGGACGACGTGGCGCGGTTCGTGATCTCCCTGCTGATGATCAACTGGGGGCAGGGCGGCGGCGTCACGCTGTGGCAGGGATTCGACGTGGAGGACCTGCTCGCCGCCTACGAGGATGCTGCCGGCTTCCTGCTCGACGGCACCCTGCTCACTTATTTCCTGCGCGAGACGATCGCCATGCGTCGACATTTTGCGCAGAAGGCGCTGCGCAACATGGCGGGCGCCAGGCGGGTCATTGGCCGACCGTATCTGGCCGGCTATTTCATGCAACTCAACCACTGGGCCGCAAACCATGAATTTTGACTATGAGCGCGATACCCGCGGCTTCTATCAGAACGACGATACGGCGCGGCGTTACCACCAGATGTTCATGTCGCCGAAAGGGTGGCGCAATCTTCCCTCGCGGCTGGTCGCGCGACGCGAGCGGCGAGCCATCGAAACCCTGCTCGACCAGGTGCCGCACCGCACCGCGCTGGACCTGCCGGCCGGCACCGGCAAGCTCGCCGGCATCTTCGCCGCGCGGGGTACGCGCGTGGTGGCCTCGGACATCTCCGCCAGCATGCTGAAACTGGCCGAGGCCGAATACGCTCGCGCCGGCTGCACCGATGCGCGCTTCCAGGTGGAGGACGCGACCGACCTGGCGCGCTTCCGCGAAGGGTCGTTCGACGTGGTGGTGTGCCTGCGGCTGATGCACCGCGTGCCTTCGGGTCTGCGCCGGCGGATGCTGCGCGAGTTCGCCCGGATCGCGCCTTGCACCATCGTCTCGTACGGGATCGAAACCGGTTTCCACAAGAAACGGCGTGAACTGCGCGCGGCGGTGTTCGGCGGCGGGCGGGACCCGCTGTGCTTCTGCAGCGTCCGGCAGGCGCATGCCGAGCTGTCAGCGGATTTCGAGGTGCTCCGGCAAATATGGATCGCGCCTGCGCTGTCGCAGGAGATAGTGTTCCTGTTGCGCTCCCGGCGCGGCCGGGCCGGCGTGTTCGGCGCAGCCGACGCACCGGGTTCCACGCCATGAGGGGGGTGCATGCGTCGCCGCGCGCAACGCGGGCGTTGCTCGGCGCGGTCGCGCTGCTGCTGTTCGCAGCCAGGCCCGTCAGCGCAGGCTGCCCGAAACTGCTGATGTTCGACGGCACCAATTTCCACACCCAGGCGACCGACGGGCAGGCTGCCTATTGGGGCGACACGGTCGGCGTGCAGGGATTCTTCGTCAACCGCGTCATGGCCTCCTGGCAGGACGATGTCGGCACCCGCACGGACAGCAAGTTGTGGCGGCAACTGGGCCTGTTCCAGTCCGTCTATGCCCGCCACGGCGTGACCGACAACTTCATCAAGGTGGCGTTGTACAAGCCGATCGACTGGCATGACCCGGATGGGTTGAAACAGGTGGTGCGGAACTTCTCGCACGCCGCGGCGCTGGCGCGGCATGCAGGGCTCAAGGGCATCGCGATCGACCTGGAGCCGTACGAGCCGACCTGGGTCGACAGCGGCGAGCTGTCCGCCACCGTGCAGGCCGAGGCAAGCGCGATCGCCGAGGCCATGCGGGCGGCCTATCCGCAGATGACCCTGGTCGTCATCAAGGACGCGCTTCACCAGAACTATCCGCGCACGCCGCTCGACGAACTGGTCTCGAAGTTCGGCACCGATCCGGGCCCCTCGCGTCATTTCTGGCATGGCGGCTATGCGCTGGCCATCCCGTTCCTGCACGGGTTGCTGTCGGCGAACTGGGCGCATGTGGTGATTGCGACCGAAGTCACCTACGACGGCTCGGACATGGCCACGCCGGTACGCCAGACGCAGCGCAACTACGACGTCTTCATGGGCGCCGAACAGGCCAGTCGCAGCGACCTCAGCGTGGCTCCCGGACTGTGGCCGCTGGGGCATTCCTACACCGACAAGTCCGCCCGCGATACGCCGCAGGCATTCGCCGAGCACCTGCGGTCCGCCTACAGCGCGGCGGAAGACTACGTGTGGATCTACGGCTACGGCAGCGCGTGGCAGACCGACGGCCCCTATGGCGGCGCGCCGGTCACCGCCGACTTTCCGCAGTACACCGCCGCCATCCATGCGATGCGCGCGTCCTGCACGGCGAGCGCTGCCGACCCGCTGGCGCAAAGGCAGGCACACTGAGGAGGCTCGATACCCACCGTGAAGATCGTCTTTTTCGCCAACACCGACTGGTACCTCTACAACTTCCGCCGCTCACTGGCGCTGGCCGCGCAGTCCAGCGGCTACGAGGTGCTGCTGGTGTCGCCGTCCGGCGCGTACGGCGAGCGGCTGCGCGGCCTTGGCCTGCGCTGGCAGCCGCTGGCAGGGATGGATCGGCGCAGCCTGAATCCCGCCCGCGAACTGCAACTGCTGGCGAGCCTGGTGCGGCTGTTCCGGCGCGAGCGCCCGGCGCTGATGCATGGCTTCACGATCAAGTGCGCGGTGTACGGCTCGCTTGCCGCGCAGTTCGCCGGCGTGCCGGCGCGGGTGAATGCGGTGGCCGGGCTGGGCTACGTGTTCGCCAGCAACGACCGCAAGGCGCGCTGCCTGCGGCCGGTGGTGCGCGCGGCGCTGCGTCTGGCCATGCGCGGGCGGCGTACGCGGCTGATCCTGCAGAATCCGGACGACGAAATGATGTTTCGGCAATCGGGCCTGATCGGTGCCGATCGCATCGACCTGATCCCGGGCTCGGGTGTGGACTGCACGCGGTTCAGTCCGCGCGCGAACGCAGACGGTCCGCGCAGGCCGCAACCGTGCGTTTTGCTGGCCGCGCGACTGCTGTGGGACAAGGGGGTGGCCGAATACGTCGAGGCGGCGCGCCTGCTGCGCGGGGCCGGCCGCCGCATCCGCTTCCTGCTCGCCGGCATGCCCGATCGGGGCAATCCGGCGGCGGTGCCGGAAGCCACGCTGCAACAGTGGGTGGAGGAAGGCGTGATCGAGTGGCTGGGGCACGTGGACGACACCAGCGAGCTGTTCCGTTCGGTGGACATCGTGGCGCTGCCCACGTACTACCGCGAAGGCCTGCCGAAATCGCTGATCGAGGCCGCCGCCTGCGCGCGACCGTTGATCACCACCGACATGCCGGGCTGCCGCGAGGTAGTGACGAACGAGGTCGATGGCCTGCTGATTCCGCCGCATGACGCCGCCGCGTTGGCGCGCGCCATCGCCCGCCTGGTCGATGCGCCCGAACTGGCCGCCCGCCTGGGCGCCGCCGCGCGGGCCAAGGTACTGGCGAATTTCGACGAACGCCTCGTCATCGAACGCACGCTGGCGGTATACCGCGAACTGCTGCAGCCCGACCGCATGGCGCACGCCGCCGCCGTCGACTGACGGCTCGCCTGATCCCTGCGCGGGGTATCGGCTGCGCGCAGATGACCCGCTGCGCGCGTCGGATTTCGCGGCGCGGTGCGCTTGCGCAACCGGCAGGGTGACCGTCATCAGGGGAGACGTGCACGCGCGCACGGTGGTCATGGCCTGGAATGTGCTTGAATCCCCTGCAGGCTCTGCCGAGCCGGCCATCCGTCGCGCCACCGGACGGGTGAGCGACCATTCCATGTCCACAAGCGACGCCACGCGTCCGCGATTGCTGCAACCGGGAACCATACCGATGACCCTCACCAGTCTTGGCATCCTGCTCATTGTCAACGGCGTGCTGCTGTGGGCCATCATGGCCGCGCTTCACCGTCACACGGTGGCGCTGAAAAACCTGCAACTGCAGATGGAAACCCTGCTTGGCCGACACGGCGCCGACGCGGGCGGCGAGATTCCGGCAGTCCGCCCCCGGGATGCCGGAAAGCCGCCGTCCCGGTCGCGGCCCGAGTCGGTGGACTCCTCGACACGCTGAATGGCTCGCGCCGACGTGCGACTCGCCGTCTTGGCGTGGTCGCGCGGAACGGGTAGAACGGTGCCGTTCGCGCGTGGCGACGACCACGCCCCATCCCCGGAGCCCCGTATGGATATGCCGTCCGTTCCCACCGATGCCGAACTGCTGGCGCTGGCCGGTGAGGTGGCCGTGGAAGTGCAGCGCTGCCGCTTGATGCTGGTCACGGCCGAATCCTGCAGCGGCGGCTGGATCGCCAAGACGCTGACCGACCTGCCGGGCAGTTCGGCCTGGTTCGACGCCGGCGTGGTCACCTACAGCTACGAGGCCAAGGAGGCCCTGCTCGGGGTCAACCCGCGCACGCTGGAGCATGCCGGCGCGGTCAGCGAAGAGACCGTGCTGGAGATGGTGGCCGGCGCGCTGGCGCGCTTCGGTGCCGGCGTGGCGGTAGCGGTGACCGGCATCGCCGGCCCGACCGGCGGCATGCCGGGCAAACCCGTCGGTACGGTCTGGATCGGCTGGAAACGCCGCGGCGGTTACGCCCATGCGCGGATGTTCCATTTTTCCGGCGATCGCGAGGCCGTGCGCCGGCAAACCGTGGCGGCGGCGCTCGAAGGCTTGCGGAAAACCCTGACGGAATGAGGCGCCGCGCGCTGCCGGACCGGCTTGACGAGTGTGGGATACTGCACGTTCCGATCATGGCCCGTTGCCGCGCGCGGCCGAGCCCGCATGATCGCAACCCGTGAGATTCGATCCGGGCATCATGCCTCCCACTCACCGCCCAACCGGAATACCAACGATGGATGACAACAAGCGCAAGGCGCTCACCTCCGCCCTCGGCCAGATCGAGAAGCAGTTCGGCAAGGGCGCCGTGATGCGGATGGGTGACCGCGTCAACGAGGCGATCGAGACGGTTTCCACCGGTTCGCTGGGCCTGGACATCGCGTTGGGCGTCGGCGGCCTGCCGCGCGGCCGCGTGGTCGAGATCTACGGCCCGGAGTCCTCCGGCAAGACCACCATGACCCTGCAGGCCATCGCCAGCTGCCAGCGCGCCGGCGGCACTGCCGCGTTCATCGACGCCGAGCACGCGCTCGATCCGACCTACGCGGAAAAGCTCGGCGTCAAGGTCGACGACCTGCTGGTGTCGCAGCCCGACACCGGCGAGCAGGCGCTGGAAATCGCCGACATGCTGGTGCGCTCGGGCGCAGTGGACATGGTGGTGGTCGACTCGGTCGCCGCGCTCACCCCGAAGGCGGAAATCGAGGGCGAAATGGGCGACTCCCACGTCGGCCTGCACGCGCGCCTGATGAGCCAGGCGCTGCGCAAGCTCACCGCCAACATCAAGAAGTCCGGCTGCCTGGTGATCTTCATCAACCAGATCCGCATGAAGATCGGCGTGATGTTCGGCAGCCCCGAGACCACCACCGGCGGCAACGCGCTGAAGTTCTACGCCTCGGTGCGCCTGGACATCCGCCGCATCGGCGCGGTGAAGAAGGGCGACGAGATCATCGGCTCGGAAACCCGCGTCAAGGTGGTCAAGAACAAGGTGGCGCCGCCGTTCCGCCAGTGCGAATTCGAAATCCTGTACGGCGAGGGCACCTCGCGCGAAGGCGAGATCATCGAGCTGGGCGTGGCGCAGAACCTGATCGACAAGTCCGGCGCCTGGTACAGCTACAACGGCGACCGCATCGGCCAGGGCAAGGAGAACGTGCGCCAGTTCCTGCGCGACAACCCGGCCATCGCCAACGAGATCGACAAGCAGCTGCGCGAACGCCTGCTGGTGCCGGTGGGCAAGGCGGCCGCGGCCGGTCCCGAAGAGGCGCTCGAGGAAGCGTGAGCCGTGATGGTTGACGTTCCGTTGCATGCGCATGGCCCGGCTCGCCCGGGCCATGCGCGTTTTGGCCAGGTGCCGTATCTCGGCGCGACGATGCATGTCTTCCCGGCCGGTCCGCCCGGGCGTGGATCCGCAGGATCGGCGTCGAAGGGTCGCCCTTCGGCTCCGCCACGCCACGCCCAGGCAGAACGGCGGGGGGAATTTGCCCGTACCCGGTATGCGTTCGCATGGCCATGACATGAACAAGCGTCCTGGCGCGGGCAACCCGACCAAACCCCAACGCAGCGCCTACGAGAAGGCGCTGGGCCTGCTCGCCCGCCGCGAGCATTCGCGCAAGGAACTGAAGACCAAGCTGCGCCAGGGCGGCTACGAGGGCGAGGAAACCGCTGCGGCGCTGGATCGTTTGGGCGAGCAGCACTACCAGGACGACGACCGCTTCGCCGAAGTGCTGCTGCGCAGCCGGATTGCCCAGGGCTACGGACCCATGCGCCTGCGCCAGGAGCTGAAAAGCCACGGCCTGGCCGACGCCCGCATCCGCGAGTTGCTGGACGCGGCGGAGGTCGACTGGGACGCGTCGGCCGCCGCCCAACTGCGCCGACGCTACGGCAAGACAGGCGCCAACGACCCCGCCGAACGCGCCCGCCGGGCACAGTTCCTCTTGCGCCGCGGCTTTGCCGCCGCCACAGTACGACGTGTTACCCACGCCGAAGTGGACGACGCCGACGATCTTCCCTGACATCCATCGCCACCCGGCGGTGGCGGAGCGATTGGCGCCAAGCCGGTGTGACCCCCTGCCGCCAGCCACCGCGATCCGCATGAAAACCTCCGAAATCCGTTCCGCCTTCCTCGACTTCTTCCGCGCCCGGGGCCACGCCATCGTGCCGTCCAGTTCACTGGTGCCGGCCAGCGACCCGACCTTGATGTTCACCAACTCCGGCATGGTGCAGTTCAAGAATGTGTTCCTCGGCAGCGAGAAACCCGGCTACGTGCGCGCGGCCGACGTGCAGCGCTGCCTGCGCGCCGGCGGCAAGCACAACGATCTGGACCAGGTCGGCTACACCGCGCGCCACCACACGTTCTTCGAGATGCTCGGCAACTGGTCGTTCGGCGACTACTTCAAGCATGAGGCGATCGGCTGGGCGTGGGAGCTGCTGACCCAGGTGTTCAAGCTGCCGCCGGAGCGGCTCACCGTCACCGTCTACCACACCGACGACGAGGCTTTCGCGATCTGGCGCGACGAGATCGGCGTGCCGGTCGAGCGCATCATCCGCATCGGTGACAACAAGGGCGCGCCGTTTGCCTCCGACAATTTCTGGCAGATGGCCGACACCGGCCCGTGCGGCCCGTGCACCGAGATCTTCTACGACCACGGCGCGCACATCGCCGGTGGTCCGCCCGGTTCGCCGGATGAGGACGGCGACCGCTACATCGAAATCTGGAACCTGGTGTTCATGCAGTTCGACCGCGCCCCCGACGGTACGCTGAGCCCGCTGCCGGCGCCGTGCGTGGATACCGGCATGGGCCTGGAGCGGCTTGCCGCGATCCTGCAGCACGTGCATTCCAATTACGAGATCGACCTGTTCGCGCACCTGATCCGCGTCGCCGGCGAACTCACCGGCACGCCCGACCTGGCCAACAAGTCGCTGCGCGTGATTGCCGACCACATCCGCGCCTGTTCCTTCCTGATCGTCGACGGCGTGCTGCCGTCCAACGAGGGGCGCGGCTACGTGCTGCGCCGGATCATCCGCCGCGCGCTGCGGCACGGCTGGATGCTCGGCGTGCGCGGCGACTTCTTCTGGAAGATGGTGGCGCCGCTGGTGGAGGAGATGGGCGAGGCCTATCCGGAGCTGAAAGAGAAGCAGGCCATCGTCGAGGATGCGTTGCGCACCGAGGAGCAGCGTTTCGGCGAAACGCTGGAACACGGCATGCGGCTGTTCGACGAGGCCGCGGCGAAGTCCGGCAAGACCATCCTGGGCGCCGAGGCGTTCCGCCTCTACGACACGTACGGTTTCCCGGTCGACCTCACCGCCGACATCGCACGCGAGCGCGGCCTCGACGTCGACATGGCCGGCTTCGAGCAGGCCATGAACGAGCAGCGCGAACGCGCCCGCGCCGCCGGCAAGTTCGAGGCCAGGGGACAGATGCCGGCCGAGCTGGCCAGCCAACTGCCGCCTACCGTGTTCCTCGGCTACGAGGCCTTGGAAGACCGCGGCGGCAAGGTGCTTGGCATCGTGCGCGGCGGTCGCCATGTCGACCGGTTGGGCGAGGGCGAGGAAGGATTGCTGATCCTGGATCGCACGCCGTTCTACGCCGAATCCGGCGGCCAGGTCGGCGACACCGGCACGTTGTCCGGCACGTCCGGCCGTTTCGCGGTCGACGACACCTTGAAGATGGGCGGCGTGTTCTTCGGCCACGCCGGCCACTGGCACGGCACGCAACCGCTGCGCAGCGGCGACCTGCTCGACGCCCAGGTGGATCCCGCGCGCCGCCAGGCGATCGTGCTCAACCACTCGGCCACGCATCTGCTGCATGCGGCGCTGCGCGAGGTGCTCGGCACCCACGTCACCCAGAAGGGCTCGCTGGTGGCGCCGGAGCGCCTGCGTTTCGATTTCTCGCACCCCAAGCCAGTGAGCCACGGGGAATTGGCTCGCGTCGAGTCGATGGTCAACGCCGAGGTGCGCCGCAACGCGGCCGCCGAGGTGCACCGCATGGGTTACGACGAGGCGATCGCCACTGGTGCCATGGCACTCTTCGGCGAAAAGTACGGCGATGAAGTGCGCGTGCTGAAGATGGGCGACTTTTCCACCGAACTCTGCGGCGGCACGCACGTCAACCGCACCGGCGACATCGGCCTGTTCAAGATCGTCGGCGAATCCGGCGTCGCCTCCGGCGTGCGTCGCATCGAGGCGGTCACCGGCGACGGTGCGCTCGCGCATGTCGCCGAGGAGGAGCGCCGCCTCGCCGATCTCTCCCGTCTGCTCTCCAGCAGCGGCGACGACGCCGTGGAAAAACTGCGCCAGTTGTTCGATCGCCAGAAGAAACTCGAGCGCGAACTGGATTCGCTGCGCAGCAAGGCCGCCGGTTCCGCCACTGCCGACCTGACTGCCTCGGCTGCAGACGTCGACGGCATCAAGGTGGTCGCTGCGCGCCTGGAAGGGTTCGACGCAAAGTCGCTGCGCGACAGCGTCGACCAGCTCAAGCAGCAGCTCGGCGATTGCGTGGTGCTGCTGGCCGGGGCTGCCGACGGCAAGGTCGCGCTGATCGCCGGTGTACACGGCAAGGCGCTGGGCCGGATCAAGGCCGGTGACGTGGTCGCCCATGTCGCGGCGAAGATCGGTGGCAAGGGCGGCGGTCGACCCGACATGGCCCAGGGCGGCGGTTCCGACAGCGCCGACTTGCCGGCGATCCTGGCGGGTCTTGCCGACTGGGTTTCCTCGCGTTGATTCGGCTTAACGACTGCTGCAGCGCCGATTGCACCGGGGAATCGTGCTCAGTTAGTATCCGCGGAGGTCGGTTTTTCGCCAAAAGGCGCAAAGCCGCCAGTCAGGACGCTTAAGGAGTGTTTTGGCTGTGAGCCGGGAAGGCGGTAGGGCCTTCGACGGATCAAAAACGTCGAGCCGCGGATGGACTCACGCTCAGGGGTGAGGCAGGGTCAATCCGCAAGCCTGTGACCAGCAGCATTTTATGGAGTAGCAATCATGTTGATTCTGACCCGCCGGGTCGGTGAGACCCTGATGATCGGCGACGAGGTGACCGTCACCGTTCTTGGCGTGAAAGGCAATCAGGTACGCATCGGCATCAACGCGCCGAAAACCGTGGCCGTCCATCGCGAGGAAATCTACCAGCGAATCCGCGGTGAACACGACGCCGGCAGCGCTCCGGACGACAGCGGCGACCACTGACCACCGTTTCAAGACTTTACCTGGGCCGCGCCGATCAGTATCCTTGCCGGCTCCGCAGTCATGCGGCAAAACCCCGGAGAGATGCCCGAGTGGCCGAAGGGGCTCCCCTGCTAAGGGAGTATCGGGTCAAAAGCCTGATCGAGGGTTCGAATCCCTCTCTCTCCGCCAGATACGCAAAGCGCCCCGAACGGGGCGTTTTGCGTATCTGGCGGAGAGAGGTGGTGGACGGACCCTCCCGGTTCGACAATTTTGTCTGGAACAAAATTGGACAGCCGCAGGCTGGCCCCGTAGCGCGCAGCGCGAAGGGGTGAGGCCCATGGATGGGCCGAACAATCCCTCGTGCACGACCAAGTAACCACGTGCTCCGTCGAAGCGGGCGTTTTGCGTATCTGGCGGAGAGAGGCGGTGGACGGACTCTCCGGTGACTCGGCGCATCCTGCGCCTCACCCTTCGGGCCGGCGGCTTTGCCGCTGTTCGCTCCGGCATCCTGCCTCCGCGAGCGACAAATTCGTCTGGAACGAATTTGGACAGCCGAAGGCTGGCCCGGTAGCGCACAGCGCGGAGATTGTGAATCCCGTGGATGGGATTCACAATCTCCGCGCCCTCTACACCGCGACGCATTCCATCGAAGCGAGCTCTTGCTTGGCAGGTCGCGCCGAGGCTTCGACTGCGCGCCTCCAGCGCTACGCTCAGCCCGAACGGTTCGGGGAATCAATCCTTGATGTCGAGTTTCTGGCCCGTGGGGCCTCACCTCGTCGCCAATCCACGCAGCTCCACGCGCTCGCCGTCCACCACCAGCACCGACCCCTGTTCGTACCAGTCCCCCAGCACGATCCGCTCGGCAGGCTTTCCGTCCAGTTCGAGACGATGGATGGCTGGCCGATGCGTGTGTCCGTGGATCAACCGCGTCACGCCCGCTCCGCGCAGTGCCGCGGCGACCGCCTCGGCGTTGACGTCCATGATGCTTTCCATGGTGCTGCCGGTGTGTGCCTTGCTGTCGGCGCGGGCCTTGGCGGCAAACGCGCGGCGCGCCTCCAGCGGCATCGCCAGGATCTGCGCCTGCCATTCGGGCGTGCGAACCTGCTTGCGCACGGCCTGGTAGGCGAGGTCATCGGTGCACAGCGTGTCGCCGTGCATCAGCAAGGTGGGCCGGCCCTGGATGTCGCGCACGGTGCCGTCGTCGAGCAGGGTCATGCCGGCGCGGGTGGCGAATGTTTCGCCGAGCAGGAAGTCGCGGTTGCCGACCATGAAATGCACCGGCACACCGGCATCGTGCACGGCGCGGATGGCCTCGGCGATGCGCTGCGGCAACTCGGCATCATCGTCGTCGCCGATCCAGGCTTCCACCAGGTCGCCGAGGATGTACAGCGTGTCGGCGCTTCGCACTTCGTCGCTGGCGAGGTAATTCTCGAACAGGCGGGTGATTTGCGGGCGTGCGGGATCGAGGTGCAGGTCGGCGATGAACAACGTGGCCATGCCGATCAGTTCCCGCCGGACTGCTTCGCCGCCGGCTTGCTGGTCGGCTTGGTGACAGATGCTGCCCTGGCCGGCGCCTTGGCGCTGCTCGCCGGCGCCTGAACCTCTTCGCCGATCACGCTGGCCTTCTCGATCACCACCAGTGGCTCGGGTACGTCGCCGGCGAACGGGCCCAGCGGGCGGGTGGGCAGGGCGGCGATCTTGTCCAGCACGTCCATGCCCTTGGTCACCTTGCCGAACACCGCGAAGCCCCAGGTGAGGCCGCTCTGGTTGCCGACGAAATCCAGCCGGCGGTTGTCGACCAGGTTGAAGAAGAACTGCGCGGTGCCGGAATTGGGATCGGCGCCGCGGGCGACGGCGATCGTGCCGCGCAGGTTCGACAACCCGTTGTCCGCCTCGCTGGCGATGGCCGGGCGCGTGCGCTTGGGCTGCAGGTCGCGGGTGTAGAGGCCGCCCTGCACCAGATAGCCGGGGATGACCCGGTGCAGCAGGGTGCCGTCGTAGAAGCCGTCGCGCACATACTGCAGGAAGTTGGCCACGCTCTTGGGCGCCTTGTCCGGATACAGCTCCAGCGTGAGATCGCCCTGCGATGTGTGCAGCAGGACGTGCGGCGGTGCGGCGACGGGCGCGGCGCTCGATGTGGCCGGTGCAGGTTTGCCCGCCTGCGCGGCGGCGCCGAACGGAACGAGCAGGAGCAGGGCGATCAGCAGGGATTTGAGCATGGCAGCGAGCGATCCGGACCGGCATTCACGAGGCGGGCGTCCATGATACGCGGCATGGCATCGGCATGCCGCGAAAAAGGCGGATCACTTGTTCGCGAGATCCAGTTTCACCCCAAGTTCGGTCATCGGTGCCTTTTCCTGTTGCAGGTCGGCTTCGGTGAGCGGGTGCTGCTCGCCCCATCCCGGCGGGAGTTTCAGGCGCAGCGAGCGGGCGCTGGCTGCCAGTTGCATCTGCGGCAGCGACTCGGCGCGGCGGGCGCGGCGGAACAGCACGGCCAGACGCAACAGCGCGGTGATGTGCTTCGCCAGCGCGCGATAACGCAGCGGCAGGCTGGCGACGATGGACTTGTCCGGCTTGCGCCGGTGCAGTTCGATCACCGCGGCCAGCAATTCCTGCTCCTGCCGCGAGAAGCCAGCCAGGTCGGCATGACGCAGGATGTAGGCGCCGTGGCGATGATGTTGGCTGTGCGCGATGGCCAGGCCGATCTCGTGCACCCGCGCAGCCCAGGACAGCCACTCACGCGCGTCGGCGTCGAGCTTCCAGTTGCGCGCGACCTGGTCGAACAGCATCAGTGCCGTCGCTTCCACTCGCCGCGCCTGCGCGCGGTCGACGCCGTAGCGGGTCGCCAGCGCGTCGATGCTGGCGGTGCGCGGGTCGCTGCCGCCGGCGCGGCCGAGCAGGTCCCACAGCAGTCCTTCGCGCATCGAGCTTTCGCACACGCGCAGCCGCTCGATGCCCAGCGCGGTGAAGGCCGCTTCCATGATCATCACGCCGCCGGCGAACACCGGCGTGCGTTCAGGAACCAGGCCCGGCAGCTTGAGCGTGCCGACCTGGCCCTGCTCGATCAGCGCATCGCGCAGGGCGGCCAGCGCCGCGGGCGTGATGCCGTCGTCGGAAAGCTCCATGGCCAGTGCCACCGCGCCGATCGACTTGGTGGTGCCGGACGAGCCGAACGCATCCTGCCAGCCCGATTCGCGATAGTCCTCCGCGAACTGCTGCAGCAGCACGCCGATCTCGCTCAGGCCGCGCTGCCAGCGCGCGCGGGTGATCTTGCCGCCGGGGAAGAAACGCAGGGTCGAAGCGATGCAGCCGGCCTGCACGCTCTCGGTGTGCAACGGCGCGAGGCCGCGGCCGATGATGAATTCGGTGCTGCCGCCGCCGACGTCGATGACCAGCCGCGGTTCGCGCGAGGCGGGCAGGTCGTGCGCGGCGCCGAGGAAGATCAGGCGGCCCTCCTCGCGGCCGGAGACCACCTCGATCGGGTGGCCCAGCGCGGCTTCCGCCGCGGTCAGAAAGGTTTGCGGCGAGGCGAGCTGGCGCACGGTATTGGTCGCCACGGCGCGCACGCGCGCGGTGGGCAAGCCGGCGATGCGCTGGCCGAAGCGGGCCAGGCAGGCCAGTGCGCGCGCGCGCCGTTCGGCATCCAGGCTGCCGTCGGCGCGCAGGCCGGCGGCCATGCGCACGGTGTCGCGCAGGCGGTCGATCACCCGCGGTTCGCCATGCTCCATGCGCGCCACCACCATGTGGAAGCTGTTCGAGCCCATGTCGATGGCGGCCATCAGTTCGCCATCGCGGATCGGCGTTTGTTCGACTGCGCTCAATCCGGCGCTCCGGCAATCGCGAAGTGCGGATTCTCGCACGCGTGCGCGCATTGCAGGCGGCTCACGGGCACAGTCGTTCCAGCAGCGTCTGCTGCGCGCTGTACGGCGGGTTGTCGCCGGGCTCGGCGCGGGTGTAGCGGCCGTCGCTGTCGAGCAGCCACGCCTGGGTGTTGTCGGCCAGGCCGTTGGCCAGCGTCTCGTCGTAGACACGCGCGGCCAGCTGCGGATCGAGGATGGGGAAGGCGATCTCGATCCGCCGCATCAGGTTGCGCTCCATCCAGTCGGCGCTGGCGCAGTAGATTTCCGCCTCGCCATCGTTGGCGAACCAGTACACCCGGCTGTGTTCGAGGAAGCGCCCGACGATCGAGCGCACCCGGATGCGCTCGGAGACACCGGGCAGGCCGGGTCGCAAGGTGCAGGCGCCGCGCACGATCAGGTCGATCTCCACGCCGGCCTGCGAGGCGGTGTACAGCGCGGTGATCACCTTCGCCTCGTTGAGCGCGTTGAGCTTGGCCACGATGCGCGCCGGTCGCCCCGCGCGGGCGTGTTCGGTCTCGCGCTCGATCCGGGCCAGCACGCCGCGATACAGCGTGAACGGCGAATGCAGCAGGCGCTTCAGCTCGATCACCGGGCCCAGTCCGGACAGCTGCTGGAACACCTTGTGCAAGTCCTCGCCGATTTCGGGGTTGGCGGTCATCAGGCCGATGTCGGTGTACACGCGGCTGTTGGCCTGGTGGTAGTTGCCGGTGGACAGGTGCGCGTAGCGGCGCAAGGTGTCTCCCTCGCGGCGAACGATCAGCATCATCTTGGCGTGGGTCTTGTAACCCACCACGCCGTACACCACCTGCACGCCGGCCTCCTGCAGCCGCGTGGCCAGGCGGATGTTGGCCTCCTCGTCGAAGCGCGCCCGCAGTTCGATCACCACGGTGACGTCCTTGCCGTGGCGCGCGGCCTCCACCAGCAGGTCGACCAGCGGGGTGTCCTCGCCGGCGCGGTACAGGGTCTGCTTGATCGCCAGCACCTGCGGGTCGGCGGCGGCCTGGCGCAGCAGGTCGATCACCGCGGCGAAGCTCTGGTAGGGATGGTGCAGCAGCACGTCGCCCTTGGCGATCACCTCGAATTTGTTCAGGCTGCTGTCCAGCGACGGCGGCAACTGCGGGGTGAAGCGCGGAAACTTCAGCTCCGCACGGTCCAGCCAGTCGTAGATCAGGCCGGCGCGGATGATGTTGACCGGGCCGTCGCAGCGGTAGACGTCGGCCTCGCCGAGCTGGAATTTCTCCACCAGCAGCGCGGTGATCGCCTGCGGGCAATCCTCGGCGATCTCCAGCCGCACCGGGCGCGCGTAGCCGCGGCCGAGCAACTCCTCGCTGAGGGCGAGCGCGAGGTTCTCGACCTCCGCCTCCTCGACGATCAGCTCGCTGTTGCGGGTGACGCGGAACTGGTACGAGCCGAGCACCTTGAGGCCGGGGAACATCAGGTCGACGAAAGCCTGCAGCAACTCCGCCAGGAACACGAAGTGATGGCCACGGCCGCTGACCTCGGCCGGCACGCGGATGATCCGCGGCAGCGAGCGCGGTGCGCGCACCAGGGCCAGATGGCCTTCATGGCCGAAGGCGTCGCGGCCCTTCAGCACGACCGCGATGTTCAGCGTCTTGTTGAGGATGCGCGGGAACGGATGCGCCGGGTCCAGCCCCAGCGGCGACAGCACCGGCAGCACCTCGTGCTCGAAATAGCCCTGCAGCCAGCGTCGCTGGCGCGGCGTCCACTGCTTGCGGGTGAGGATGTGGATGTGCTCCTGCTCCAACTGCGGGCGGATCTGTTCCCGCCACGCGGCGTAGACCTCGGCCACCAGGTCCAGCACCCGGCCGCGGATGCGCGCCAGCAATTCGCCGGAGGGGACGCCATCCGGGCCCGGCGCGGCCGAGCCGTAGGCGTGATGATGCTTGAGCATGGCCACGCGCACCTCGAAGAACTCGTCGAGGTTGTTCGCCACGATGCTCATGTAGCGCACGCGTTCGAGCAGGGGCACGCTGGCATCGCGGGCCATCGCCAGCACGCGGAAGTTGAACTCCAGGGCGGCCAGCTCGCGGCTGAAGTACAGCTGCGGGGCGGCAAGGTCGACGGCGGGTACGCGGGCGGAAGGTCTGGACATGGCCCATTCTGGCCCATGGCGGTGGACGATGCATGATGCGCCGGCGCGCAAAGGACCTTCAGCGGCGGATCAATCCTGCCGCCAGGCGGAGACTGGCGCGCTGCCGCGGCAGGCGGGCTCGATGCACGGGCCGAACGGTTGTGCGTGCTGCTGGCTGTCCGGGTTGTCCTTGGTCTCGATCCGGCGCTTGCGCAGCTCCAGCAGCAGCGGCGTCAGTTCGGTGATGCGGCCCTGGATGCGTGCGCGGGCGTAGTAATCCAGGTCGTTGCGCTTGAGCAGACGCTGCAGTTGTTCCATCGCGTCGAACGGGCGGCCGGAGTAATAGCTGGCATCGGCGAACGCCTCGCCGGCACGCACGTTGTCGCCGGCTGCGTCGCTGGCGCGGGCGTAGGCGCTGTAGATCTCCGGTTCGCTGGCGTCGTCCAGCAGGGGGCGCAGCAAGCTGGCGGCGAGGCCGGCCTGCGCCTTGTCGCCGCCGGCGGTGAGCGCCTTGGCGTAGGCCAGCGCCACCGCGCGGTTGCGCGGCGATTGCTCGTTGAGGTCCTGGTAGATGGCGAGCGCCGCGGCACGCTGGCCGGCTTGCAACCTGGCATCGGCCAGCGCGAGCTTGAGGATCAGGTTGTCCGGCGCGTCGCGCAGCAACGGCTGCAACTGCGCCACCGCCTGTGCGCCGCGGCCGCTGCGGGTAAGTGCCAGCGCGTAGCCGTAATGGTTGGCCGGGGTGTCGAACGCAGGCCGGTCCTGCAGGTTGGAGCCGTAGTACGTCGCTTCGCGGGTGGCGTCGCCGGCCAGCACGCGCACGCGTTCGCGCATCAGCTGGTAGGTGTCGAGCGGGCCGGGCCTGGGCGTGTCCAGCAGCGAGGTCGGGTCCTTGACGAAGGCGATCGGCGCGGTGTGCTGCTGCCACTGCTGCACGTCCATGACGGTGCCCGAGGGCCGCAGCTTCTGCGCCGCCACCAGTGCGCCGGCACGCGCCTTGGCGTCGCTGATGCGCATGCTGGTCACCGGGTGGGTCTGCAGCAGGACGGGCACGTCGTCGCCACCGGCGCCGGTGCTGAGCACGTCCTGCATGCGCTGGAAAAAGGCCGCCATCGCTTCCGGGTCGAAACCGGCCTTGGCGAGGGTCTGGATGCCGACGCGGTCGGCCTCGATCTCGTCCTTGCGGGTGAAGTTGATCGAACGCTGCGCGATCAGGCCCTGGCCGCCGGCGAGCACCGCCATCGGCGCGTCGCCGCTGTGGCTGCCGGCGCCGGCCAGTACCGCACCCAGCAGCACCAGCGCCATCAGCGGTGCATCCTTGCGCGAGGCCTCGAATGCCCGCTGCAGGTGGTTCTGGGTGATGTGGCCGATCTCGTGCGCGATCACGCCGGCCAGTTCGCTCTCGTCGCGGGTGATGACGAACAGCCCGGAGTTGACCGCGATGTAGCCGCCCGGCGCGGCGAAGGCGTTGATCTCCGGGTCCTTCACGATGAAGAAGGCGAAGTGGTCCTTGGGCTTGTCGGAGTTGGATGCCAGGCGATGGCCGAGATCGTTGACGTAGTCGTCCAGCAGCGGGTCGTCCACCACCATGTCCAGCGCGCGCATCTGGCGCAGCATGGAGGCGCCGTAATCACGCGCCTCCTGCGGCGAGATCAGCGCGTCGGCCGAGCTGCCCAGGTCGGGCAGGCGTACGTCGTCCTGCGCGCTGGCCATGCAGGTCAGGCCGGCGCAGAGCAGCGCAGTCAGAACACGCCGGGCGGGTCGTCGTGGTGTCATGGCCATGGGTAAGCGACAATAGCATTGTGACCGCCCCGGGCGGCGTCGGTTCCCACCTTGCCTGTTGTCCCGGACGCCCCCATTTACAGGCCGTTCCCCCGTTTTGCGGAGTTGTCGTGATGTCGAAGATCGAGGTCTATTCCACCGCGGTGTGTCCTTACTGCGTGGCCGCCAAGAACCTGCTCAAGGCCCGTGGGCTGGAGTGGACCGAGGTGCGCGTGGACACCGACCCGTCCCAGCGCGAGGCGATGCTGACGCGCAGCGGTGGCGCGCGCACCGTGCCGCAGATCTTCATCAACGACCACCACGTCGGTGGCTTCGACGACCTGGCGGCGGCCGACCGCAGCGGCAAACTGGCGCAATTGCTGGAGGCGGGCGCATGAGCGACAAGCTGGCCGAATTCACCGCGTTCCGCCAACGCATGAACGAGCGCATCCTGGCCGAGGACAACCAGGTCGTGCGGCGCTTCTTCGCGCTGGACACGCAGACCTACAAGGCCGGCGCGCTGGACTTGAAGACCAAGGAGATGCTGGGCCTGGTCGCCTCGATGGTGCTGCGCTGCGACGACTGCATCAGCTACCACGTGGCCCAGTGCAAGGAAGCCGGCGTGCAGCGCGACGAGTTCTTCGAGGTGTTCAGCGTGGGCCTGGTGGTGGGCGGCTCGATCGTGATCCCGCATCTGCGCCGCGCGGTGGATTTCCTGGACCAGCTGGAGAACGGCGAGTCCGGTGCGCCGGAGTGCGCCGACCACGCTTGAGACGCCCGCGGGCATGCGGCTTTCCGCAACGCTCCATGCGAGGATTTGCAACGACTTGCGCGGCGGACGGGTGTCCGGCATTGGGGCGCATGAGCGATAATGGGCGGTCTTGACGCGCGCCTTGCGCGCCGTGCATGCGATCAGCCCCCAAGGAGTCCCCCCATGAACAACACCATCGCCGTGATCCCGGGCGACGGCATCGGCCCGGAGATCATGACCGCCACGCTGCGCGTGCTCGACGCGCTGGACTGCGGCCTGAAATACGACTTCGTCGACGCCGGCATGGTCGCGCTGGAGAAGCACGGCGACCTGCTGCCCAAGGCCACGCTGGACAAGATCGCCGAGCACAAGGTCGCGCTGAAGGGCCCGCTGACCACGCCGATCGGCGGCGGCTTTACCTCGGTCAACGTGACCCTGCGCCGCCACTTCGACCTGTACGCGAACGTGCGCCCGGCGGTGAGCTTCCCCGGTACCAAGTCGCGCTACGAGAACATCGACATCATCACCGTGCGCGAGAACACCGAGGGCGCCTACCGCTCCGAGGGGCAAACCCTGTCCGCCGACGGCGAGATCGCCGAGTCGGTGGCGCGCAACACGCGCAAGGGCAGCAGCCGGATCGTGCGCTACGCGTTCGAGCTGGCGGTGAAGAAGGGCCGCAAGAAGGTCACCGCGGTGCACAAGGCGAACATCCTGAAGACCAGCTCGGGGTTGTTCCTCAATGTGGCGCGCGAGATTGCCAAGGAATACCCGCAGATCGAGTTCAACGAGATGATCGTGGACAACACCTGCATGCAGCTGGTGATGAACCCGTACCAGTTCGACGTGATCGTCACCACCAACCTGTTTGGCGACATCCTCTCGGACCTGTGCGCCGGCCTGGTCGGTGGCCTCGGCCTGGCGCCGGGCGACAACATCGGCGAGCACGCGGCGATCTTCGAGGCGGTGCACGGCTCGGCACCGGACATCGCGGGCAAGGGCATCGCCAACCCCTGCGCGCTGCTGCTGGCCGCGGCCGACATGCTCGACTACCTGGACATGGTGGCCAAGGGCGACAAGCTGCGCGCCGCGATCCGCGACACCATGACGAACGATCGCGACAGCGTGACGCCGGACATCGGCGGCAAGGGCAGCACCGGCAGCTTCGCCGACGCCATCGTGAAGCGCCTCGCGGCCTGATCCGGGACGCCGCTGGGCGCAATGAAGGCCGCGGCATGCCGCGGCCTTTTCGTTGGATCGGCGCGGGATGGTCGTGCCCCAGCCGGTGTCATGCCGTTGACGGGATACGCCGTTGGCGCGCATCGCGAGGCAGGCTTGTCGTGCACGGTTTGCGCGAGGCGCCGCCGGTTCAGTGTTGCGCCGCCCGGTAGTGACCGGGTTCCGCGCGAGAGGGAATGGCGATGCGGTTCCAGCTGTTGATCGCGATCACTGCCATGTTGAGGTCGATCAGCTGTTCTTCGCTGAATTCGGCGCGGGCTTGTTCGTAGACCTCGTCCGGCACGCCGTGCACCGGGTCGAGCCGGGTCACCGCCTCGCACCACGCCAGCGCGGCACGCTCGCGCGGGCTGTAGAACGGCGCCTCGCGCCAGGCCTGCAGCACGTACAGGCGCTGCTCGGTCTCGCCGGCGGCGCGGGCATCCTTGCTGTGCATGTCCAGGCAGTAGGCGCAACCGTTGAGTTGGGAAACGCGCATCTGTACCAGTTCGATCAGACTTTGTTCGATGCCGGAGTTCTTGATGTATTCGCCCAGGGCGAACAGGGGCTTCACGGCGTCGAGGCGCTTGTTGACGTTGAAACGAGGCATGGGGTTCTCCTTGCGGTGTGCGGCCGGGACCGGCCGTTCAGTGCAAGGACGTGGGCGCCGTCGATTTCGTGACCGCCGCCAGCCGGGCAAGCTTGCCGGGGTGGCGCAGGGCATGCACCGCGGTGATGCGTTCGCCGTCGTCGTCGATCCAACTGGCCGAGACCAGCGTGTCGCCCTGCCAGCCGAACAGGGCCGGCGTACCGTTGAGCTGACGGATTTCGTGGCGCACGCCACCATGGCGCTGCTGCTGCAGCGCGATCTGCATGTACAGCCGGGCCAGCCGCTCGGCGCCGTGCAGCGGGTGCAGGGTGGCCCGCGCCAGGCCGCCGCCGTCGGATACGCTCATGGCGTCTTCGGCAAACAAGGCACGCAACGTGGGCATGTCCGGCTGCTGCAGCGCCTGCATGAAGCGTTCGAGCAGGCGCCGCTGGATGTCGGCGTTCGGCATCGTCTGGCGCGGTCGATCCTCGCGCAGCCGCTGCTTCGCCCGGTGCACGCGCTGGCGGCAGGCGTCTTCGCTGATTTCCAGCATCGAGGCCGTTTCGGCGTGGCTGTAGTCGAATACTTCGCGCAGCAGGAAGGCGGCACGCTCCTCGGGGCTCAGCCGCTCCAGCAACAGCAGAAAGGTGAGGGTGAGGCTTTCGGCGCGTTCCAGTTGCGCCTCGGGCTGGTCGGCATCCACGGTCAGCGGCTCCGGCAGCCAGGGGCCGGAGTAGTGCGCGCGTTCGGTCTTGGCCCGGCGCAGGCGATCCAGCGCGATGCGCGTGGTCACGGTGACCAGCCAGGCTTCCGGGTCGTCCAGCGCGGCGACATTCTGTGCGTGCCAGCGCAGCCAGGCATCGTGCAGCACGTCCTCGGCGTCGGCGGGCGTGCCGAGCATGCGGTAGGCCAGGCCGAACAGGCGCTGGCGGTGTTGCTGGAACAGGGCGGTTTGCGAATCCATGAGGCACTCCGGGGAAAGGATGCTGCCAGGACGCATGGATGGAGCGAAACGTGACCGCTAGCGGAGCAATGGCCAGGGAGCCAGGAAAATCAGCCACAACAGCACAAGGATGCCGACGTATTTTCCGGCCTTGTACAGCTTCTTGTGACGCCGCTTGAACGCCGCCTTCCATTGATGCATGGCGCCCTTGCGCTGGCTCCACGCGTACAGGCGGTTGACGAAGCCGGTCTTCTCGGTACCGGTGTCGCTGTTGGGCGAAGCGGTGATCTTGCCCATGAACGCGCCCACGCGATGGTTGATCGCACTCATCCAGCGCGTGCGCAGCGGGCGCTCCACGTCGGCGAACAGGATCACCCGGGTCTGGTCGGTCTTGTTCTCCACCCAGTGCACGAAGGTCTCGTCGAACACCACGTCCTTGCCGTCGCCCCAGGCGTGCTCTTCGCCATCGACGAAGATGCGGCAGTCGCGCGAGTTCGGCGTGATCAGGCCCAAGTGATAGCGCAGCGAACCGGCAAACGGATCGCGATGCGGATTGAGCTTGCTGTTGGGTGCCAGCGTGGCGAACATCGCCGCCTTGATTCCGGGGATCGCATTGAGCAGTTCCACCGTCTTCGGGCACAGCGCCTGGGCCGAGGCCAGCGGCTCGCCGTACCACTTGAGGTAGAAGCGCTTCCAGCCCTGCTTGATGAAGCTGTTGAAACTGGCGTCGTCGTTCTTCGTGGTGCCGCGAATGTGTCCCCGGTCCGTCAGGTGCAGCGCCTCGGCCCGGATCGTCTCCCAGTTTGCCTGCAGCAAATCCAGCTCGGGAAATCCGCGGCGGTCGAGTATCGGCTTGGCCGGCACCGCCGAGAACGCGTACATCAGCAGGTTGTAAGGCGCGAACACTGCCGAGTGATCCACCAGCTGGCGGTCGAAACGCAACCGCACCCGCCCGCGCAAATGCACCAGCAGCACGCACAGTGCGAAGAAGGCGAACAAGAGCAACAGGATGAGGCGCGGCGTCACGAACATGGGCAGAGGAACCACGGAGCCAGCAATGTCGTGATTCTACTCGACCGATGGCAACATCAGTTGACGCCGGCCCGGCCGGACGCCATTTCGTGCGACTTGTCTTTACGGCAACAGGCGCGATTTGCGCTTGAGGAAACTGCCGGCAATCCACATCAACCGTATGGCGGAAACCGCCAACGCCGTGCCCAGGCCGAGAACCAGCATGATCTGGAACAGTTGCATAAAAAGTGCGGTTGACATGGCGGTCCTTGCTTGGTCGTGAGAGGCGAAAACTCGGTCTTGGCTTTGGCAACGGCAACACATTCTACCTACGTGACGGGCCCGGTACCACGTGCGATCACGTTCTTCAGCCACCGGATGCGGATTCGCGCGTGCGCCGTTTCCGCAGCCAGGTTGGCCAGCCCCGACGGGTCACCGCGTTCAAGGCTTGCCCCCCAACTGTTTGGCACGATTTCCCATGGACGTGCCCGCAATGGATCGTTGGACACCGGCAAATCCAACCTGCGTTCCGCGTCGCGGCTGGTCAACCGCGCGCAGCGCATCGGGTGTTCACCATGATGGCAGGAGTGGTGTTGCCTGGCAGGTCTTCCGCTACCGGGCTTCCGAACGCCGAAAACCGAAAGCCAGCTCCTACATCATCTCCGCCGCGAAGTCCGCCAACCGCGACCTCTCTCCCCGCCGCAACGTGATGTGCGCCGAATGCTCCCAGCTCTTGAAGCGATCCACCGCATAGGTAAGCCCGGAGGTGGTTTCGGTGAGGTAGGGAGTATCGATCTGTTCGACGTTGCCGAGGCAGACGATCTTGGTGCCGGGGCCGGCGCGGGTGATCAGGGTCTTCATCTGCTTCGGGGTGAGGTTCTGGGCCTCGTCGATGATCAGGTAGCGTGACAGGAAGGTGCGCCCGCGCATGAAGTTGAGCGAGCGGATCTTGATGCGCGAGGCAAGCAGGTCGTTGGTGGCCTGGCGGCCCCAGCTGCCGCCGTCCTCGGGGTTGGCGAGCACTTCGAGGTTGTCGGTGAGCGCGCCCATCCACGGCGTCATCTTTTCTTCCTCGGTGCCGGGCAGGAAGCCGATGTCCTCGCCGACAGAAACAGTGGCGCGCGTCATGATGATCTCGCGGTAGCGCTGCTGGTCCATCACCTGGGCCAGGCCGGCGGCCAGCGCCAGCAGGGTCTTGCCGGTGCCGGCGTTGCCGAGCAGGGTGACGAAGTCGATCTCCGGGTCCATCAGCGCGTTGAGCGCGAAGTTCTGCTCGCGGTTGCGCGCACCGATGCCCCAGACGTGATGGTTGGCGTGCGAGTGGTCGTCCAGAAGCATGAGCGTCGCGTGCTCGTCGTCCAGTTTCTGCACGCGCAGTTCGATCTCGTTCTCGCCGGGCAGGTAGAGGCACTCGTTGGGATGCCACGCCTCGTCCTCGCGGCGATCGAGCTGGTAATAGGTGCGGCCGTGATCGGTCCACGAGTGCACTTCCGGGTGCAGGTCCCAGAAGTTCGCCGGCAGTTCGGTCGAGCCGGTGTAGAGCAGGGAGAAATCGTCGAGCGCGCGGTCGTTCTCGTAATCCTCCGCAACCAGGCCGTTGATGCCGGCCTTGATGCGCAGGTTGATGTCCTTGGTGACCAGGATCACGTCGCGATCCTGGTTCTGGTCGCGCAGCTCGATCACCGCGGCGAGGATCTGGTTGTCGGCCTTGGTGTGGCCGTTGCTGCTGATGCGATGCTGGAAATAGAGCCGACCGGCCGAGCCGCCGCGCTTGAGCTTGACGCCTTGCGGATTGGCCAGTTCCAGCCCTTCCGCCAGGTCGTGCTGCTTGCCGGCCTCGATCAGTTCGTTGAGGAAGCGACTGACCTGGCGGCCGTTGCGCGAGACTTCCGAAGCACCTTTCTTCTTCTCGTCCAGCTCCTCCAGGACGGTCATGGGGATGAATACGTCGTGTTCCTCGAAGCGGAACAGCGAGGTCGGGTCATGCAGCAGGACGTTGGTGTCGAGAGCGTAGATGCGCTTGCTTCCGGTCATGCGGAAGTGTCCTCGCTGGTGGGTGGGCAAAGCGGATGGCGACAACTCATCAGGGCGAATGGCTCAGGCGGCGGGGATCGCGTCAAGCACGGCCTGCGCGTGGCCGGGGACTTTCACCCCGCGCCATTCGGCGGCGAGCTTGCCGTCGGGGTCGATCAGGAAGGTGCTGCGCACGATGCCGAGGTGGCGCTTGCCGTAGAGCACCTTCTCGTGAATCACGTCGAAGGCCTGGCACCAGGTTTCGTCGGCGTCGGATATCAGCGGGAACGGCAGCTCCTGCTTCGCGGCAAAGTTGGCGTGTGATTTCGGTGAGTCGCGTGACACGCCGATGACCTGCGCGTGACGTTGGCGGAACTTCGCGTGCAAGTCGCGGAAGTCCCTGGCCTCGTTGGTGCAGCCGGGGGTCGAATCCTTCGGATAGAAGTACACGACCAGCCATTGGCCGCGGTAGTCGGAAAGCTTCAGCTCGGTGCCGTCGCCGGTGGTGCCTTTCAGTGCGGGAAGTTTCTTGCCGATGGCGGGCATGGGGCATCCTGCGCGGCCTGCGCGGCCGTGCTTGCGGTGGGATGGAAGGGAGACGTGGCGCGGATGACGACAGTGCGGCGGCGAGGCGACCGGGCAAGCCGGGGCCGGCTGGCGTGAATCGACTCGCGGTTCTGCAATGCTGACGTCCTCCGGCAGGGCCACGGCCACAGACTAGCGCGCCCGGGGTGGCGGATGACAGGTCTTGTCAGGGCAAGGCGTTCGCGCGATGCTCGGCGGACGGCAACACTTCAGAACTTCACCGGGTCCATGATCGCGTCGAGGTTCATGCCGTCGCACAGTTCCAGGAAATCGTCGCGCAAGGCGGCGATGTGGATGTCCGCCGGGATGCCGATGGTGAACTGGGCCTGGAACATCTCCGCGCCGGTCTGCATGGCGCGATAGCGGGTGGAGTTCAACTGCTCCACGCTGATTTCGTGCTGGGCGAAGAACTCCACGATGCGGGCGACGATGCCGGGGCGATCGGCGGCCACCACTTCCACCAGGTAAGGCAGCTGCGCGCTGTTGCCGCGCTGGCCGGTGCGGTAGTGCACCAGGCGCAGGCTTTCGTCGCGGGCCAGCTTGGTCAGTGCGGTTTCCAGCTTGGCCAGCGCATCCCAGGCGCCGCTGGCGAGCAGCATCAGCGAGACCTCGGTGCCGATGGTGGAGACGCGCGATTCGGAAAGGTTGCAGCCGGCGTCGGCAATGCGGCGGGCCAGCGCCAGCAGCGGCGACTTGTCGGCCGGAGTGAGCGCCTGGATCAGCAACTGGCTGTCGCCAGTCGTGCGTCCGGCCGCGTGCGAGGCAGTGGAGGGAGATTTCAAGGAGGTCCACCTGTGGGCAGCATTCCGCCCGATGCGGAAGCATCAGGTTACTCCCATCGAGCTTACTTGCCCGTCTTGCGAAGCGGCAAGTAACATGCATGGCTTGCCGTTGCAGCGGAATCGAGCACGTGGACATTCGTGGAAGCATCTGTGCGCTGGTCACGCCGTTCGCGGCCGACGACAGCCTCGACCTGGCGGCGTTCGGCCGCCTGATCGAACAGCAGATCGCCGGCGGCACCCAGGCGCTGGTGGTGGCCGGCTCGACCGGCGAGGCGCACATGCTGGAGGCGGGCGAGTTCGACCGCCTGCTGACGTTCGCGATCGAGCGCGTGGCAGGTCGCGTGCCGGTGATTGCCGGCACCGGCGAGGCCGGTACCGCGAAGACCATCGCTGCCACGCGTCGTGCGCAGGAGCTGGGCGCGGATGCGGCACTGGTGGTGGTGCCGTACTACGTGCGCCCCACGCAGGAGGGCCTGTGGCGACACTTCACCGCGGTCGCCGATGCAGGCGGCTTGCCGGTGTTGCTCTACAACGTGCCCGGTCGCACCGGTTGCGACCTGCTGCCGGAGACGGTGGCGCGCCTGAGCGAGCATCCGGCGATCATCGGCATCAAGGAAGCGCGGGGCGATGCGCCGCGGATCGCCGCGCTGGCGGAACTTGCGCGCGCGGATTTCGTCTATCTGTCCGGTGACGACGCCAGCGCCGGTGTGGCGATGCTTGCCGGTGCGGCCGGCACCGTCTCGGTGGTGGCCAACCTGGTGCCGCGGCTGTTCCGCGCCCTGTGCGACGCCGCCACGGCGGGCGACGAGGCGGCCACGGCACGGTGCCGGGATGCACTGGAACCCTTGCTGCACGCGCTGGACTGCGCGCCCAATCCGATCGCGGTCAAGGCCGGACTGCCGCCGCTGGGGCTGGGCTCGGCCCGGCCGCGGTTGCCGCTGGTGGAACTGCCCGACGGCCCGGATCGCGCCCGCTTGCACCAGGCGCTGTCCAGTCTGTCATCCTAGACACCTGCGCCCGCTGATCCGGGCCTGGCTCACTCACGGAATCCGATTCGATGAAGAAAACCTCGCTCCTCGTGGCCTTGCCGGCCGTCGCGCTCGCCGGCCTGCTGCTCTCCGGTTGCGGCATGTTCCGTTCGCACAGCGCGTGGCAGAAGGCCCGGCAGGAGGCGCCGCTGGAGATTCCGCCCAGCATGGATCGTCCCTCCACCAGCGACGCCCTGGTGATCCCGCCGCCGGGCGCGAACCAGCCGACGGCGGACGGCGCGACTGCCTCCGTGGCGGGCGTGCCGGGCCAGGCAGGGCAGATCTCCGACGGCTTCGTGCACGAGGGCACGGTCGACAGCGTGTACCAGCAGGTGGGCAAGGTGCTGGCCGACGGCAAGGCGGGCCAACTGGTCAGCCACGACGACGCCACGCACTCCTACGTGGTCAGCGTGACGGCGGCCGCCACCGGCAAGAAGCGCGGTTTCTTCTCGCGACTGTTCGGCCGGCACCGGGATGATTCTGCCAGCACCGCCGGTGGCGGCATGCACCAGGTACAGGTCAACGTGGAGAGCCGCGGCGACGCCGGCAGCGAGATTCGCGCGCAGAGCGATTCGCTGGGCGCGGTGGCCAAGGTGATCGATCGGCTGAAGTCGAAGCTGGATTGATCGCAAGCGCGCCACGCAGGCGAAAACGCCGCCCGGAGGGGCGGCGTTTTCGTTTCGACATCGTGACGGCAGGCCGGTTCAGCGCTCGAGCAGCGCCAGCTTGTCCGGCTTGCCTTCCCAGTCGCCGGCATCGGCGGGAGCGTCCTTGCGCTCGGTGATCACCGGCCAGCTCTTGGCCAGCTCGGCGTTGAGCGCCACCAGCGGCTCCTGCCCCACCGGCACGTCGTCCTCCGGGTAGATCGCGTTGATCGGGCACTCCGGCTCGCACAGGGTGCAGTCGATGCACTCGTCCGGGTCGATCACCAGGAAGTTCGGGCCTTCGTGAAAGGCATCCACCGGGCACACCTCGACGCAATCGGTGTACTTGCACTTGATGCAGTTGTCGATGACGACGAAAGTCATGAAGTCAACTCGGCTGTAGGAAGGGGCAGATGGAACGCTCTTCTGAAAAACGACGCAGATCCACGGCAAAGTACACCGAAGGGCTCTCGCGGGGTTCGGCAGAGGGCTCTTTTGAAAAGTGCGGCCATGGATGGCCGCTTCTGATCCGGCCGAAGGCCCGGAACTCCCTGCTGTCCGGATGTTCCCGGACAACCGCGATCGGGGATGATCGCACAGGTGACAGACAGTGCGGCCATGGATGGCTGCTTTTGATCCAGCCGATAGCCGGTAACCTTGGGCTACCGCACTCCTTCCAGACCATGGCAATCATGGAAGATTGCACAACCAAATGGCGCTCCCTACGAGACTCGAACTCGTGTTCCCGCCTTGAGAGGGCGGTGTCCTGGGCCACTAGACGAAGGGAGCGTTGTGCGGCGAAGCGCGCTAGTATAGCGGAATTGCTTCGCGCGGCAACGCCCGATCGACGCGCGTCGAAGCCTGCCGCGCAGGTGCACAGATCGTCGTCCTGCCGCGGCTATTTGTTGATGCTCGGCATCGTGAACATGGCAAGCACGGGGCGCCTGCGTCCCGCAAGGATTCCAACCGCTTGAACCCCACACCAGGCACCGATCCCACCCCCGCGCTGCGAATCATTCCGCGCGACCAGCACATCATTTCGCGGGCGAACATCAGCAAGGCCGCGCTGCGCGTGCTGTACCGGCTGCATGACGCCGGTTATGCCGCCTACCTCGTCGGTGGCGCGGTGCGCGACCTGTTGCTGGGGTTTCGTCCGAAGGATTTCGACGTCGCCACCGACGCCACGCCGGAGGAGGTCAAGAAGCTCTTCCGCAACTGCCGCCTGATCGGGCGACGGTTCCGCCTGGCGCACGTGGTGTTCGGCCCGGAGATCATCGAAGTCGCCACCTTCCGCGGCACCGGCGAGGAAGGCGAGGGCGACCGCCACATCGTCGACGGCCGCATCGTGCGCGACAACATCTGGGGCACCATCGAGGAGGACGCGCTGCGCCGCGATTTTCGCGTCAATGCCCTGTATTACGACATCAGCGATTTCTCCGTGCGCGATTACGTCGGCGGCATGCAGGACCTGCACGATCGCGTGCTGCGCCTGATCGGCGACCCCGAGGTGCGCTACCACGAAGATCCCGTGCGGATGCTGCGCGCCGCGCGGCTGGCGGGCAAGCTCGGCATGCGCATCGACGCGGCGGCGGCGGCGCCTTTCGAATCGCTGGGGCCGCTGCTGGGCGACGCCGCGCCGGCGCGGCTGTTCGACGAATCGCTGAAGATGTTCCTGTCCGGCAACGGCCTGAAGAGTTTCCGCATGCTGGAGCAGTGCGGCCTGCTGAAGTTCCTGTTCCCGGCCACCGCGCGCGCGCTCAAGCGTGGCGATGCGGCGTTGCGCTCGCTGGTGGAGCAGGGCCTGGCCAACACCGATGCGCGCATTGGCGAAGGCAAGTCGGTCACCCCCGCGTTCCTGTTCGCGGTGCTGCTGTGGGGCGAGGTGCGCGACGAGGCCCAACTCGGCATCGAGCGCGGCCTGGACAGCGCCGAGGCGTGGTCGCGCGCGGCTGCCAAGGTGGTCGGCGAACAGTGCCAGCGGGTGGCGATCCCGCGGCGCTTCACCTTCACCATGGAAGAGATCTGGTCGCTGCAGCCGCGTTTCGAGCAGGTGCAACGCAAGCGGGTGTTCCGCCTGATGGCACATCCGCGGTTCCGCGCGGCGTTCGATTTCCTGTTGTTGCGCGCCGACGAATCGCCGGCGATGCGTGAGCTGGGGCAGTGGTGGGCGCACGCCCAGCGCCTGCCGCAGGACGTGCTGGCCGCGGCCTTGCCGGTGCTCAGCGGCGCGGCTGCGGCAGAGGCTGCTCCCGCACCGGCGGTGCGCAAGCCGCCGCGCCCGCGCCGGCGCCGGCGCAAACGCAGCGACAACCCGGCCTCCGAATGACCCTGGCCTACGTGGCGCTGGGCAGCAACCTCGGTGAACCGCGCCAGCAGGTACTCGACGCGTTCAACGCGCTCGCCGAGCTGCCCGGCACCTGCTTGCTGCAGCGCTCGCCGCTTTACCGCACGCCGCCCTGGGGCGTGCTCGATCAACCATCCTTCATCAATGCCGTGGCCGAGCTGGAAACGACGCTGTCGCCCGAAGCGCTGCTGCAGCACCTGCTGGCGATCGAGCAGCGCGCCGGCCGCGTCCGCGCCGAACGCAACGGGCCACGCACGCTCGACCTGGATCTGCTGCATGTCGAGGGCGTGCGTCGCGACGACCCGGCATTGACCCTGCCGCACCCACGGTTGGCCGAGCGTGCCTTCGTGCTGTTGCCGCTGAACGATGTCGTACCGGATCTGCACCTGCCCGGCCAGGGGCGCGTGGCCGAGCTGCTGGCGCGGGTCGACCCGGCCGGTTGCGAGCGGCTGCTTGCGCCATAATCGGCAGTCACCCTCGCCGACCAGGAAACCCCCGTGTACGTGCAGAACGCCAATCTCCCCGACCGCAAGCCGGTGACCGTGCCGGGCCTGCGCGCGATGAAGGCGCAAGGCCAGCGCATCACCATGCTGACGGCCTACGACGCCAGCTTCGCCTGGCAACTGGAAGCGGCGGGCATCGACGTGGCGCTGGTCGGCGATTCGCTCGGCATGGTGGTGCAAGGACACGCCAGCACCTTGCCGGTGACACTCGACCAGATGGTCTACCACGCCGCAGCCGTGGCGCGCGGCTTGTCCGCCACCTTGCTGGTGGCCGACCTGCCGTTCATGGCCGATCGCGACGTCGCCCACGTGCTCGCGGCCGGTGCGCGGCTGGTCGGTGAAGCGGGTGCGGCGATGGTGAAGCTCGAAGGCGCCGCCGCGCACGTGCTGGAGGGCATCGCCGCGCTGACCGCGCGGGCCATGCCGGTATGCGCGCATCTGGGACTGACCCCGCAATCCGTGCACCGCTTCGGCGGTTTCCGCGTCCAGGGCCGGGAGCAGGCCGCTGCGGATCAACTGGTGGCCGACGCGTTGGCGGTGCAGGCGGCGGGCGCGCAATTGCTGGTGATGGAGGGCGTGCCGGTCGAGCTGGGCCGGCGCGTGACCGCGGCGGTGGAGATCCCGGTGATCGGCATCGGCGCCGGCCCGCATTGCGATGGCCAGGTGCTGGTGATCCACGACATGCTCGGCGTCACGCCCGGCAAGCGCCCCAAGTTCAGCAAGGATTTTCTCGCCGGCCGCGATTCTGTGGCAGCGGCGATCCGCGCCTATGCGGACGACGTGCGCAGCGGTGCCTTTCCGGCGCCGGAACATTGTTTCAACTGAGCTGACGAGTTTCCACCATGCAAACGGTTCAGGATGCGCCGGCGTTGCGCGCCGCGGTTCGCGGCTGGCGCAGCAAGGGCCAGACGGTCGGCTTCGTGCCGACCATGGGCAATCTGCACGCCGGCCACCAGTCGCTGGTGCGGCTGGCGCGGGCGCGTGCCGATCGGGTGGTGGCGAGCGTGTTCGTCAATCCGACCCAGTTCGGCCCCGGCGAGGATTTCGAGCGCTACCCGCGCACCCTGGTGCACGACCAGGCGGCGCTGGCCGACGAAGGTTGCGACCTGCTGTTTGCACCCGAGGTCGCCACGATCTATCCCTACGGCGCCGCGCTCAGCGTGAACCTGCGCGTGCCGCAGGTCACCGCCACGCTGGAAGGTGCCCACCGGCCCGGGCACTTCGATGGCGTGGCCACCGTGGTGTGCAAGCTGTTCAACCTGGTCAATCCGGACCTGGCCGTGTTCGGGCAGAAGGATTTCCAGCAGCTCAAGGTGATCGAGCGCATGGTGCGCGACCTGTCGCTGCCAGTGAAGGTGATCGCCGCGCCCATCGTGCGCGACGACGACGGGTTGGCGCTGAGTTCGCGCAACCAGTACCTTTCGGCGCAGGAGCGTGCGCGGGCGCCGCTGATCCACGACACCTTGCTGAAAATGCGCGAATTGCTGGGCCAGGGCCACGCCTGGCGCGCCGTGGAGCAGGTGGCCGAAGCCCAGCTGACCCGCGCCGGCTTCGTGCCCGACTACGCGGCGATCCGCCGGGCCGGGGATCTCGCCGAGCCGGACGATGGCCAGCGTGACGGGCTGGTGGCGCTGATCGCCGCGCGGCTGGGCGGCACCCGGCTGATCGACAACTTGCTGTTGGACTGAGCCGCCCGCACATATCGTGGGCGGGCCGTTGATGTTGCAGCGCAGCGCCATCGGTTCGATAATCGCCGACTTTGCGGAGCACCGCGGGAACAACGTCATGCACCTGAACATGCTCAAGGCCAAGATCCACCGCGCCACGGTGACGCACGCCGAGCTGCACTACGAAGGCTCGATCGCGATCGACGGCTTGCTGCTGGATGCGTCGGGCATCCGCGAGTACGAGCAGATCCACGCGTGGAACGTCAACAACGGCAAGCGCTTCGTCACCTACGCGCTGCGCGCCGAGGAAGGCTCGGGGATCATCTCGGTGAACGGCAGTGCCGCGCATCGGGCCAAGCCCGGCGACATCGTCATCATTGCCGCCTTCGCCCAGCTGAACGAGGCTGAGCTGGAGAAATTCCAGCCCACCTGCGTGTACATCGCCGCCGGTGAAGGGAACCACATCAGCCACACCAACCGCTCGATCCCCAAGCAGATGGCCGCTGCCTGACGGTCGGGCCCGGGCTTGCCGGCGGCGCCGTCGCCGGCTTGACCGCGGGATTCAGCCGGCGCGCCGTTTGGCCGCTTGCTGCGCCAGCGCCCAGGCGACGTGTTCGCGCACCAGCGGCGAGGCATCGTCGGCGCGGCTGGCGAGGGCGGCGTCGACCGAGTCACCGGGAGGCGCGTTGCCCAGCGCCACGGCGATATTGCGCAGCCAGCCTTCGTAGCCGGTGCGGCGGATCGCCATGCCTTCGGTACGTTTGAGAAACTCCTCCTCGCTCCAGCCGAACAGCTCGACCAGCTTCGCGCCGTCCAGGCTGTGCCGCGGCGCGAAATCCGCCTCGGTGGCGACCTGCGCGAACTTGTTCCAGGGGCATACCAGCTGGCAGTCGTCGCAACCGAAGATGCGGTTGCCCATCGGCGCGCGCAGATCTTCGGGAATGCTGCCCTTGAGCTCGATCGTGAGATACGAAATGCAGCGTTTGGCGTCGAGCTGGTACGGCCCGGTGATTGCCTGGGTCGGGCACACCTCGATGCAGCGCGTGCAGGTGCCGCAGTGCGCGCTGGCCGGTGCATCCACCGGTAGCGGCAGGTCGGTGTACAGCTCGCCGAGGAAGAAGTACGAGCCGGCATGACGGTTGATCAGCACGGTGTGCTTGCCGATCCAGCCCAGCCCCGAGTTGCGCGCCAGCGCTTTTTCCATCACCGGCGCGGAATCGACATAGGCGCGATGGCCGAACTCGCCCACCGCGGCGCGGATGCGCTCGGCCAGTTTCTGCAGGCGGTTGCGCATCAGCTTGTGATAGTCGCGGCCCAGCGCGTAACGCGAGACGTAGCCGGCCTCGCCGTCGCCGAGCACGTCCCAGGCGTTGGCGGTGCCGGGTGGGGCGTAATCCATGCGCACCGAGATGACGCGTTGCGTGCCCGGTTCCAGTTCAGCCGGGCGGGTGCGCTTGCTGCCGTGTCTGGCCATGTACTCCATCTCGCCGTGCCGGCCGGCATCGAGCCAGTGCTGCAGATGCCGCTCGTCCTCGGCGAGGTCGACACCGCTGATGCCGGTCTCGGCAAACCCCAGTTCGCGCGCCCAGCGCTTGATGTCGCGGGCGAGCGCGGCGTAATCGGGTGAGGCGGAAGCGGACGACACGGACATCCGCATAGTCTAGTCGCACCCCTATAATTCGCCGCATGTCCGAACCTTCGCCCCGCGACCTGTACACCGTCGACGACATGCGGCGGATCGATCGCGCCGCGCTGGATGCACTGGGCATCTCCGGCAGCGAGTTGATGCGCCGTGCCGCCAGCGACGCCCTGCGCAGCCTGCACCGGCGCTGGCCGCAGGCGCGCAGGCTTCGCGTGCATTGCGGCCCGGGCAACAACGGCGGCGATGGTTTCCTGCTTGGCGTGCTGGCGCGCGAAGCGGGCCTGCAGGTCGACATGGTGGCGCTGGCCGACACGTCGCGCGGCGATGCCGCATCGGCGCGTGCCGCGTGGGTGGACGCCGGCGGTGCAGTGCATGCCGTCGACGCACTGCACGAATTGCCGGAGCCCGACCTGCAGGTGGATGCGCTGTACGGCATCGGCTTGAACCGCGCGCCCGAGCCGGCTGCCGCGGCGCTGATCGAACGCATCAACGGCAGCGGCATCCCCGTCCTGGCGCTCGACGTGCCGTCCGGGCTGGACGCCGACAGCGGGCAGTGCCCCGGTGCCGCGATCCGCGCGGATCTCACGGTCACCTTCATCGCCGACAAGCGCGGCCTGCACACCGGTCGCGCGGCCGACTGCACGGGCGTGCTGGAGCTGGCGACGCTGGGCGTGCCGGCCAGTGCGTTTGCGCAGGTGGCGCCGGACGCGCATCTGCTTGTTGCCGCGAGCCTGCCGCCGCGCCGTCGCTATGCCAACAAGGGCAATTATGGCCATGTGCTGGTGATCGGTGGCGGGCAGGGCATGGCCGGCGCCGTGCACCTGGCCGGCGCGGCGGCACTGCGCGCCGGTGCCGGCCTGGTCAGCGTCGCCACGCATGCCGAACACGTGGGCGCGCTCAACGCGGCGCGACCGGAATTGATGGCCCACGGCGTGGACGGCCCGCAGGCGCTGCAGCCGCTGCTGGAGCGTGCCGACACGCTGGCGCTCGGCCCCGGGCTCGGCCAGTCCGCGTGGTCGCATGCGCTGTGGCTGACCGCGCTGGATGCCCGCAAGCCGCTGGTGCTCGACGCCGACGGCCTCAACCTGCTGGCGAAGGAGCCTCGGCGATTCACCGCGCCGACCGTGCTGACGCCGCATCCGGGCGAGGCGGCGCGATTGCTCGGCCGTTCCGTGGAGGCGGTCGAGCGTGACCGTTTCGCGGCCGCGCGCGAGCTGGCCGCGCGCTTCGATGCCGTCGTGGTGCTGAAGGGCGCCGGCAGCCTGGTGGCCGATCCGAATGGACGTCTGGACGTCTGTCCGTGGGGCAACCCCGGCATGGCGTCCGGCGGCATGGGCGATCTGCTCACCGGCATCGTCGCGGCCATGCTCGCGCAAGGCTGCGACGCCTGGCAGGCGGCACGCCTCGGCGTCGGCCTGCATGCGCGGGCCGGCGACCTCGCCGCATGCGAGGGCGAGCGCGGCTTGCTGGCCAGTGACCTGCTGCTGCCGCTGCGGCGGCTCGGCAATGCCGTTCCCTGTGAAACCGACGAATGAACGGGACCATGTCCAACGAGCTTTCCCGCAGCTTGCCGGACGAGGCCGCGACCGCCGCACTGGCGCAACGCGTGGCCGGCCTGCTGGATCACGGCCTGGTGGTCTACCTGCATGGCCCGCTCGGCGCCGGCAAGACCAGTTTCGCCCGGGCCCTGCTGCTGGCGCTGGGCGTGGGCGAGCGGGTCAAGAGCCCGACCTACAGCCTGGTCGAGGGCTATGCGACCGCGCAGCGACCGGCCTGGCATCTCGACCTGTACCGCATCGCCGACCCCGCCGAGCTGGAGTGGCTGGGCCTGGACACGCTGGCCGACCCGGCTGCGCTGGTGCTGGTGGAGTGGCCCGAACGCGGTGCCGGCGCCTTGCCGGCGGCGGATCTCCACGTTCATCTCGATTACGCCGGGCCCGGTCGCCAGGCCGTCCTGCGTGCCGATACCGTGCGTGGCGACGAGTTGCTCTCGCGCCTGTCCTGACACTCCAAGTGACTATTTCTGCTTGGGTTTTCCCCGGTCGCCGAATCGGGCAGGGAGCTGTTCGAAATGTGGCACTTGCGGCCGATAACTTGATATCCCCTGATGAATGCACTGCAGGTGGCGGATATTAAAAGGAAAACACGCTTGCATTCGCCTGGCGACTGCGTTTCAATGCGGCCCATGCGGGGTTATCTGAACAAGCTGGCCGGTTGGGGCGTCGCGGCGATGCTGGCGGCGCTGCTGCCGTGCGCCGCCCAAGCGGCCCAGATCAAGGACGCCCGCGTCTGGGCGGGGCCGCAATACACCCGCGTGGTGCTCGATGCCGACGGTCCGCTGCACTACACGATCGCGCAGAAGGATGGCCGGATCGTGGTAGATCTGCGCGACAGCCAGGCCGTGGGCGGCTTCTCCGCCCCGACGGCGCAAGGCTTGTTTCGCGGCATCAGCCATGCGCGCCGCGGCGACGACCTGCAACTGATCGCCGCGGTCGATCCCGCCAGCACGCTCAAGAGTTTCGTGCTCAAGCCCACCGCGAACGACAATTACCGGCTGGTGCTGGATCTGTATCCGGCCAGCGCGCCGAGCGCCAAGGCGCCCACTGCCAGCGCGCCGATCCCGACCGTCACCTACAGCAACCCCACGCACAGCCGCCGGGTCGCCGCCGAGCAGGCTGCGGCGATGCTCAACGGACAGCGTGCCGTGGTGGTGGCGATCGACGCCGGCCATGGCGGCAAGGATCCAGGCTCGCACGGCCCGGCCGGTACCCAGGAGAAGAACGTCACCCTGGCGGTGGCGCGCGACCTGGCGAAGGAGATCAATCGCCAGCCCGGCATGAAGGCGGTGCTCACCCGCGACAGCGACATCTTCATTCCGCTCAAGCGCCGTTACGAAATCGCGCGCGAGCACAACGCCGACCTGTTCGTGTCGATCCACGCCGACGCCTTCACCAGCGACGACGCCCGCGGCTCGTCGGTGTGGGTGCTGTCGCCACGCGGCAAGACCAGCATGGCCGCGCGCTGGCTTGCCGACAAGGAAAACCGTGCCGACCTGATTGGCGGCATCAGCCTGGACGACAAGGACGATGGCCTGGCCAAGGTGCTGCTGGACCTGCAGCAGGGCTGGGCGATCCAGGCCAGCGACGAGGTGGCGGGCAACGTGCTGCGCGCGCTGGCCAAGCTCGGTCCGACCCATCGCGGCCATGTCGAACGCGCCAACTTCGTGGTGCTGCGTTCGCCCGATGTGCCCTCGATCCTGGTGGAGACGGCCTTCATCAGCAACCCGGCGGAAGAGCGCAAGCTGCGCGACCCGTCGCACCAGAAACTGCTGGCCAACGCGGTGATGTCCGGCGTCAGGAATTATTTTGAATCGACGCCGCCGCCGGGCACCTGGTTTGCCGCGCAGGCGGCCAAGCGCCGCGACGTGCGCGTGGCGGCCGTCGACACCCCCGCCGGCAGCGCCATCAAGTCGGCCGGTGACGCCGCGGACAAGCACAGGGTCACCCGCGGCGAGAGCCTCAGCGGCATCGCGCAGCAATACGGCATCAGCGTAGGCGCGCTCAAGACCGCCAACCAGATCCGCAGCAACATCGTGCAGGCCGGCGCGGTGCTGACGATTCCGTCCGGCTGATCCGTCTTCCGACGGCGGGCTGCTAAAGTCCGCGGATGGCCAACATCCGCGCGCTTCCTCCCGAACTCATCAACCAGATCGCCGCCGGCGAGGTCATCGAGCGGCCTTCCTCGGTGGTCAAGGAGCTGGTCGAGAACAGCCTCGACGCCGGCGCCACGCGCATCGAGGTGGACATCGAGGCCGGCGGCGCGCGGTTGATCCGCGTGCGTGACGACGGCGGCGGCATCGCGCTGGACGACCTGCCGCTGGCAGTGGCCTCGCATGCCACCAGCAAGATCGGCAGTTTCGACGACCTCGAACACGTCGCCAGCATGGGTTTTCGCGGCGAGGCGCTGGCCTCGGTGTCGTCCGTGTCGCGCTTCGCGCTGGTCTCGCGCACCGCCGGCCAGGAGGCTGCCTTCCGCATCGAGGTCGATGGCGGCCGGTTGCAGGCGGCACGCCCGGCGCAGCACCCGCCGGGCACCAGCGTGGAAGTGCGCGACCTGTTCTACAACGTGCCGGCGCGCAAGAAATTCATGCGCGCCGAACGCACCGAATTCGCGCACATCGACGACCTGCTGAAATCGCTGTCGCTGGCGCGCAGTTCGGTGGAGTTCCGGCTCAGCCACAACGGCAAGCCGGTGCGCGTGTGGAAGGCGGCGCGCGACGAACAGGCCGTGCTGCAGCGCGTGGCCGAAGTGCTCGGCGCGGAATTCCCGCAACGCAGCCTGCGCGTCGAGCACGCCGCCGCCGGCTTGCAGTTGTCCGGCTGGGTCGGCTTGCCCACCGCGTCGCGGGCGCAGGCCGACGCGCAGTATTTCTACGTCAACGGGCGCCTGGTGCGCGATCGCATCGTCGCCCACGCCGTGCGCCAGGCGTATGCCGACGTGCTATTCCACGGTCGCCACGCCGCCTTCGTGCTGTACCTCGAACTCGACCCGGCAGGCGTCGACGTGAACGTGCACCCGGCCAAGCACGAGGTGCGGTTCCGCGAGCAGCGGCTGGTGCACGATTTCCTGTTCCGCACCCTGCACGAGGCACTGGCGCAGACGCGTGCAGGGCAGGTCGCGTCGCCCGCGCACGAGGCCGAGGGCGGCCTGCGCATGGCCGCACCGATGCCGATGCCGGCGGCTTGGCCGGCCAGCGCTAGCCAGAGCCGGCTGTCGCTGGGCGTGCGCGACGAGCCACTGGCCGATTACGCCGCGTTGCTCGGCAGCGCCGCGAACGCGGCGCCGATGCGCGAAGCTGAACCTGGCGAGGCGCCGCCGCTGGGTTTCGCGATCGCCCAGCTGAAGAACATCTACATCCTCGCCGAGAACGCCGCCGGACTGGTGCTGGTGGACATGCATGCGGCGCACGAGCGGATCACCTACGAGAAGCTCAAGGCCGGGCGCGTGTGCAGCAACCTGCGTTCGCAGTTGCTGCTGGTGCCGCTCAACCTCGCGGTGAGCGCGAAGGAGGCCGCCGCCGCCGAGGAACATGCCGACGCGCTGGCCGAGTGGGGCCTGGAGCTTTCCCGCAGCGGCCCGTCGGGCGTGGTGGTGCGGCGCATCCCCGCGTTGCTCGATGGCGCCGATGTGGCCCAGCTGGCCCGCGACGTGCTGGGCGAGCTGGCCCAGCACGGCAGCTCGCGACGCCTGCAGGAACTGGAAAACGAACTGCTTTCCACCATGGCCTGCCACGGCTCGGTGCGCGCAGGGCGCCGCCTGACCCTGCCGGAAATGAACGCGCTGCTGCGCGAGATGGAAGAGACCGAGCGCTCCGGCCAGTGCAATCACGGGCGGCCGACGTGGGCGCAGCTGTCGCTGGGCGAGCTGGACAAGTTGTTCCTGCGGGGGCGGTGAGAGCCGGGATTCGGGATTCGCAAGAGCAAGGGCGCTGCGCGTCACGTGGAGGCTCGGGATCGTTTCGGGTGGTGGCTTGCCGGCGGCGCGCGCTGCTGCGCATACTCGACGCTTTCATCGAAGCGTGATCGTCCCCATGTTGCGTACCGCCGCCTTCGTTCTTGCCATGCTTTCCGGAGTTGCCACCGTGTCTGCCGCCGATGTTCCGTCACCCAGCGCCACCTATACGCAGCAGATCGAGCAATGGCGCGCCGCCCGCGTGGCACGGCTCACCGCGCCGACGGGATGGCTGAGCCTGATCGGGCTGGAATGGTTGAACGAAGGTGCCAACCGCGTGGGCAGCGCCGCCGACAACGACATCGTGCTGAAGGCCGGCCCCGCGCACCTGGGCACGGTGACGCTGGCGCACGATGGCAGCTTGCACCTGGCGCTCGACCCGGCCAGCGGCGCCACCATCGACGGCAAGGCCGTGACCGAAGCCGCGCTGGTGGACGACATGCACTCCGCCGATGCCGAGCCCACCACCGTGCGTTTCGGCAAGGCCAGCTTCTACGTGATCGAGCGCGATGGCCGCAAGGCGTTGCGGGTGAAGGACGAGGACGCCGAGGCGCGCCGGCATTTCCTCGGCATCGATTATTTTCCCATCGACGACTCCTGGCGCATCGAGGCCGACTGGGTGCCGTTCGTGCCCGCGCACGACCTCGCGATGGGCTCGGTGATCGGCACCATCGACACGGTGAAGGTGCCCGGCAAGGCGGTGTTCCAGCGCGATGGCCACACCTTCGAGCTGTTGCCCTATCAGGAGGAGCCGGGCGGCGAGCTGTTCTTCGTGCTGGCCGATCGCACTTCGGGCAAGCAGACCTACGGCGCCGCGCGATTCCTGTACGCCGCGCTGCCCGCCGGTGGTCTCGAGCATCCGGGCAAGGTCGTGCTGGATTTCAACAAGGCCTACAACCCGCCCTGCGCGTTCACCTCGTTCGCGACTTGTCCGCTGGCGCCACCGGAGAACCGGCTGGACGTCGCCATCACCGCCGGCGAAAAGAAATACCGCGGCGGGCACTGACCAGTAACTTTGTCGGGGGGCTCATTGCCCCTTGAACGCGGCCTTGCGCTTCTCCAGGAACGCGCGCGTCCCCTCGCGCATGTCCTCGGTGGAGAACATCAGCGCGAAACCCTGCGTCTCGAATTCCAGCCCCTGGTCGAGCGACGTCTCGCCACCTTGCAGCACGGCATCGAGGATGCCGGCGGCGGCCAGCGGCGCGGCGGCGGCGAGCTGGTCGGCCAGCGCTTCCACGGTTTCGTCCAGCGCCTCGGGTGCCACCACGCGGTTGACGATGCCCAGTTCGTACGCGCGTTGCGCGTTGACCGGGGTGCCGGTGAGGCACAGTTCCAGCGCGGCGCTGCGCCCGGCCAGGCGCAGCAGGCGCTGGGTGCCGCCGAAGCCGGGGATCAGGCCGAGGTTGATTTCCGGCTGGCCGAACTTCGCCTTTTCGCTGGCCACGCGCAGGTGACAGGCCATCGCCAGCTCCATGCCGCCGCCCAGCGCGAAACCCTGCACGCGCGCGATCACCGGTTTGCCCAGCCGTTCGATGCTGCTCATCAGGCGCTGCCCGGCGCGCGAGAACGCCTGCGCCTGCACGCTGCTGCAGCCGCTCATCTCGCTGATGTCGGCGCCGGCCACGAACGCCTTTTCGCCGGCGCCGGCGAGCACCACCACGCGCACGGCGTCGTCCTGCGCGGCCTGGGCAAAGGCCAGCGTCAGCTCGTTGAGCGTCTGCCGATCCAGCGCATTGAGCTTGTCGGGGCGGTTCACTACGATCGTGCGCACCGCACCGCGGTTGCCGAGTTCCAGATTGCGATAGGCCATGGCCGGTTCCTGTGAGTGCAGGCCGCCGATGGTAGCAGCGGGAACCTTTGCCGATGGCGGGGTTCTCAACTCGCGTATGCATCAGCGGCACGCGTGCGGGGCCGCGATACCTCACCACGGCGGGCATGGATTCGATGGCGAAAGGCGTGACACATCTGGCGGCGTGGCTGCTGATCGGCGTGTTGCCGGGTGGCATGCTGCCGGCGCATGCGGCACAGGCTGGCGCGCCCGCGCAAGCCGCCAGCACGGCGAAACCCGACAAGGTCAAGTTGTCCTATGCGATCGGCTACCAGATCGGCAGCCGCTTCGCCGGCGGCTCGCCCGAGGTGGATCTGTCCACCCTGCAGCGCGCGATCGCGGACGCCTACGCGCGTCACCAGCCGCGCGTCCCGATTGGCGAGATGCAGGCGCAATTGCAACGCCTGCAGCAACAGATGCACAGCGACGCCCTGGCCGAGTTCAAGCGCATCGCTGCGGCGAACGCGAGCAAGAGCGCGGCGTTCATGGCGGAAAACCGCAAGAAGCCGGGCGTGGTGCAGCTGCCTTCCGGCATCCAGTACGCGGTGGTGCACCAGGGTAGCGGCGCGGTGCACCCGAGCCTGACCAGCACGGTGGTGGTGAACTACCGCGGCATGCTGGTGGACGGTACCGAGTTCGACAGCACCTGGGCGCATGGCGCGCCAGCGACGATCGCGGTCGACCAGGTCATTCCCGGTTGGCGCGACGTGCTCCCGCGCATGCGCGTGGGCGATCGCTGGAAGGTGGTGATCCCCTCGCGGCTCGCATACGGCGAGGAGGGCGCGCTGCCGCGCATCGGGCCCAACGAGGCGCTGCAGTTCGTGATCGAACTGATCGAGATCAAGCCGCCGCGGGGCTGAGGGGCTGAATCCGGCCGGTGCTAACATGCGCCGACATGCCGAACGATCCCGCGCCGCAGCCAGTTCCGCCCCTGACTCCCTGTACCGGCGTGTGCCGACTGGACAGCCACGGCTACTGCATCGGCTGCCGCCGCAGCGGCGAGGAAATCGGCCGCTGGCGCGCGATGAGCGATCCCGAACGCCGCCACGTGATGGACGTGCTGCTGCCCGGTCGCCGGCCATGATGGATACCCTGGTGCAGGCGCTGCGGCCCTTGTCCGCACCGCCCGAAGGTCCGGCCTGGAACCACGCCGAGGTGAACGAATGGCTCGGCGACCAGGCACGCCTGCCGGCCGCCGTGCTGCTCGGCATCCGCGAAGGCGTGCAGCCGCGGCTGGTGTTTACCGTGCGCGACGCGCGCCTGCCGGCCCATGCCGGCCAGGTGGCGTTTCCGGGCGGGCGCAGCGAGCCGCGGGATGCCGATGCCGTGGATACCGCGCTGCGCGAGAGCGAGGAGGAGATCGGCCTGAATCGCGCGCTGGTGAAGCCGCTGGGTTTCCTCGATCGCTTCGAGACGATCAGCGGCTACAGCGTCACGCCGGTGGTGGCGAGCATCGCGGCCGAGGCCCGCCTGTATCCGTCGCCCGATGAAGTGGCCGAGGTGTTCGAGGTGCCGCTGACGTTCCTGTTCGACCCGGCCAACCTGCGTCGCTACACGATGGAGTTCCGTGGGCAGCAGCGGCCGATGGTGGAATTCGTCCACGCCGGACACCGCATCTGGGGCGCCACCGCCGCGATGCTTTGCAACCTGCTGGAGAGGATGGACCGCACATGAGCCTGAAAACTACCCTGATCGACGTCGACGCGTTGGCCGCGCTGACGCCACGCGACGTACTGATCGTGGATTGCCGCTTCGAGCTTTCCAACCCCGCCGGCGGCGCGCGTGATTACGCGCAGGGCCATGTGCCCGGCGCAATCTACGCCAGTCTCGATCGCGACCTGTCCGACCTGTCGCGCCAGGCCGAAGGTCTGGGCCGCCACCCGCTGCCGCTGGAGGCGGCGTTCAGCGCATTGCTGTCGCGCTGGGGCTGGCGCGACGGCATGCAGGTGGTGGCCTATGACGCCGCCGGCGGCGCGCTGGCGGCCGCGCGGCTTTGGTGGCTGCTGCGCCTGACGGGCATTCCCGCCGCGGTGCTGGATGGCGGCTGGGCCGCCTGGACGGCGGCGGGGAAGCCCGTCGAACGCGGCGAGCCCGCGCCGCGACCGTCCAGCGATGTTTCGCTGCGCTACGACGCCAGCCAGCTGCTGCTCGATCACCGGGCCGTCGCCGATGGCGCCTCGGGCCAACTACTGGACGCGCGCGGCGCGCCGCGCTACCGCGGGGATACCGAGCCGCTGGACCGCGCCGCCGGCCACGTCCCCGGCGCGCTGAACCGCCCGTTCGCCGACAACCTCGATGCCAATGGCCACTTCAAGCCGGCGGTGCAGTTGCGTGCCGAGTTCACCGCCGTGCTCGGCGCCACCGAACCCTCGCACGTGGTGCACATGTGCGGCTCCGGGGTCACCGCCTGCCACAACCTGCTGGCGATGGAACACGCCGGCCTGCACGGCTCGCGGCTGTACGCGCCATCGTGGAGCGGCTGGGTCAGCGACCCGTCGCGACCAGTGGCAACAGGCGAGGAGTGAGTGGAGAGGTGGGAGAAAAGAGAGTGGAAGCGAATGCTCGACCTCACTCCTCACTCCTCTTTACTCACTTCTCGCTCTTGCTCTTCAGCCGCGCCACCAGCGCCTGCAAGGTGGCCTGCGTCTCCGGGTGGAAGAACGCTTCGACGAAGTCGTCCAGCGGCAACGCGTCCAGGTCGGCGTAGGCGTTGGCGAGATCGGCGCGGGCCAGGCGGCGGGTGGTGAGCATGGCGTGCTTCGGCAGCGCCAGCAGTTCGTCCAGCCAGCGCAGCGCGCGGGTGGTGACCTGTTCGACGGCGGTGGTTTCGTCGACGAAGCCGCAAGCCAGCGCGTCGGCCGATTCGATCATGGCGCCTACCACCAGCAGGCGCTCGGCGCGGTAGGTGCCGACCACGCGACGCAGCGCCAGCTGGATCGCCTCGGGCACGATCAGGCCGACCTGCACCTCGTTGAGGCCGATCCGGTACGGGCCGTCGGCCATCACCCGGTAGTCGCAGAACAGCGCCAGCACCGCGCCGCCGGCCGGGCTGTGACCGGTGATCGCCGCGACCAGCGGGATCGGCGCGCGCGCCAGCGCGCCGCACAGGGCGAAAAATTCCCGCCAGTATTCGCGAACCCCGGCGCGGTCGCGCTGCAGCAGGGCGGGCACGTCGACGCCGGCGGAGAACAGGCCGGGCGCGCCGGACAGCACGATGCCGCGCACGTCGTCGCGCACGCTGTCGTCGATCGCCTTGCGCAGCGCCTGCAGCAGTTCCAGGTTCAGCGCGTTGACCGGCGGGCGGGCGAGCTGGATTTCACGGATGGCATGGTCGTGCGTGATGAGGTTGAGCATGATCGACTCCGTTCGGTTACTGCGGCTGTTGGTCGGCGGTCCAGCTGTAGCGCACGGCATAGCTCAGCGTGGCCTTGCCGTTGGCGGGCACTTCTACCCGGAACTCGAGCGTGTCGGCGTCCTGCTGCGCGGGCTTGCTGCTGGAGGAGACCAGCTTCCACTCGCGCCAGCGCGAGGGATGCTCGCGCACCGTCACGGTACGCGCGCTGTCGCCGGCATTGCTGAGCTCGATGCGGAAGGCCTCGTCGAGGGTGCGGCCGTCCTTGTCGACGTGGAAGCTGGTGCGCGTGCGTTCGGCACGCAGGTCGAACGGCGTGCCCAGGGTGATCGTGGCGTCGCTGCCCTTGGGCGTGTCGTTGATGCGGCCTTCACCGATGAACTGCGGCACGCCGTGGCGGTCGTGTTGGAGCACGCGCAGGTAACCGGCGGGCAGGCTGTCGAAGGCCTTCAGTTGCAGCGTGCTGACGATGGCGCCGACGCCTTGCTGGAAGTCGCGCTGGATGACAGGCTGCTGCGGCTCGAAGGCATTGCCGTTCTCCAGCAAGGTGGTGCGCTCGCAATCCATCGTGCGCGTGGCATACAGCGGCACCTGGCTGACGCTGCCGTCGGGCAGGCTCACCTTGTCGGGCAGGGTGAAGCTGCGGTAATCGCCCAGGCTGTCCTGCTGCGGCATCGCCTCGGCCTTGGCGCTGTAGCCGCGCGCCATCGCCATCATCGGGCGCGGGCCGGAATCCCTGGCCATGTTCGGCTCGCCGGCGATCAGGGTGAGCTGGGCGTCTTGCCAGTCGCGCCCGCTGCGGTTGGCGATGCTGGCGCGCGATTCGAACTGCATGCGACAGGCATTGCCCGGCTGCAGCGTCGCCACATACGCAGCGCGCCAACCCAGGCCGGCGGTGGGATAGCTGAGCACGGCGCGCGCCCGGCCGGCGCGGGCGGCGTCCACGCGCAGGCTGAGGCTGGAGCCAAGCGGGAAGCTGCCGCCGTTGCTGCGCACCGCCGCGTAATCGCGCACCAGCGTGGTGCCGCTGACGCCGCTGACGCCGCGGACCAGCAGGCCGTTGCCGGCACGCAGCAACGTGCCGTTGGCCAGCGATTCGCCGTTGCTGCCCAGCACGTTGACCTCCTGTCCGACCAGACCGGACAACGCGCCGTCGTTGCCTTGCGCCAGCAACAGCCGCTGCGAGATCACCGTGGCATCGTTGTCGGGAAAGGCCAGCGCCAGCGCCTCGGCGTCCAGCGCATTCGGCAAGTTGCCGATGGTCACGTCGTGGGTGCCCGCGGCCAAGGTCAGCGCGCGCTGTTCGCGCACTACCGCGTAGCCCGCGTCGACGTCGCCGCCCTGGCTGGCATACAGGGAGGGGTTGTCGCTGCGGTACAAGCTCAGTGCCGTGCTGTCGGCCGTCTGCGCGTTGGCAGTGCCGGCCAGGGCGGTGAGACAGGCGAAGGCGAGGAGGTGGCGGGCTGTCGTCATGGTGCATTCCATGGTGGGGACCGAACGGCCATCATAACGATCACGCGTGCAGCGCGCGTCGGCGGGGTGCGCGTGCGATCAGAACCGTTCAAGAACCGGCGGTCCGGATTCACTATCGTGTCGGGAGCTTTCCCGCGAGTGACCGAGCATGCCCGCCTCCCCGACCGTCACCATCGCGCCCGCCCGCCTGCCGGAGGACATCGGGAGCGTGCGCCAACTGCTCACGGAATATGTCGACAGCCTCGGCGTCGATCTTTCCTTTCAGAATGTGGCCACGGAACTGGCGCAACTGCCCGGCAAGTACGCGCCACCAGGCGGCGTGATCCTGCTCGCGCGCGACAGTGCGGGAGCCACGCCGGGTTGCGTGGCCTTGCGCCCATGGCCGCAGCCTGGCGTGTGCGAGATCAAGCGCCTCTACGTGCGCCCGGCGGCGCGCGGGCAGGCGCTGGGGCGGCAACTGGCCGAAGCGGCGATCGCGTGGGCCGCGCGAGCCGGCTATGCGTGCATGCTGCTGGATACGCTGGCGTCGATGGCGGCGGCGCGGCAGCTCTATGTCGCGCTGGGTTTTCATCCGGTGGCGCCGTATTACGACAACCCGCTGCCCGGAACCTTGTACATGGCCCTGGACATCGATCCGCAAGTGGCCCAGGCCGCTCGGAATGCGGCGGGAGTCATGCCGAATGTCCGCGCGAATTCGCGGTTGAGATGAGCCTGGTCGCAGAAGCCTGCGTCGAGCGCCGCGTCGATGATCGGCACCTGGTTCCGCAAGAGGGCCTTGGCCTTGTGCAAGGCCAGCAGGACGTGGAAGTTGTGCAGGCTGGTGCCGGTCTGGCGGCGGAACGTGCGCGACAGGTGGCCGGCGGAAATCGCGCACGTGCGCGCGATCATCTCCACGTCGGTGTGCAGCGAAGGTCGTTCGGCCAGCAAGGCCGCGACCCGCGCGATGAGCGCTTCGCGGCCCTCGTCGCTGTTCGCGGCGGGCTGCTCGAAGCGCGAGACAAAGGACCAGCCACCGCCATCCACCGGTTCGAAGCGGTGGATCACACCCGCCGGCACCACGACGGTATCGCCGGCGACCACGTCTCTGCAGGTATCGGGGAAGCGCAGTCGTGCCCGTCCCGCCAACATCCGCACGACTTCGTCGCCGGCATGAAAATGCAGCCGGAAGCGCCAGGCATGGCGCGCGCCGGCGATCGTTTCGATCCGATGGGCGCCGGTTGCGCTGACCGTGAAGAAGGTGCGGGCGGCGGCATGCACGGGCCGTTTACTCCACCGCGCGGCGGATCGCCTCTGGCAGCGGCACCGGCTTGCCGGTGGCCGGGTCCATCCAGACCATCACCACGTTGCCGTCGCAGTAAAGGGTGTCGGCCCGTTCGGCGTCGATCACCCGGTGCGCGATCGTCATCGAGCTGTTGCCCATGCGCTCGCAGAACAGCTGCACCTGCAACTGCGCGGGCCACGCGATCGGGCGGCGGTAGTTGACCTGGCTGGCGGCCATCACCGGCATGGCGTGCTCGTCGAACCACGGGCCCGGCACGTGGCTGAGCCATTGCAGGCGCGCCTCTTCCAGGTAGGTGAGGTAGTTGGAATTGTTGACGTGATTGAACGCGTCGAGATCGCGCCAGCGCACGCCGATGGCGGCGACGAACAGCGGCTTGCCCGCGCCGGTGTCCGTGTCGGCTGGCGGCGGGTTGGGGGTGCGAGTACTCATGTGGGCTTCTTCTTTCGTCCGCGCATCGGCTTGTACTTGTCGGCCGAGGCAATGTGTTTGGTGGCGGCCTTGACCCGCGTGGTGGTGCCCGGCTTTTTCGGCTTGGCCGGTTTCAGGTGCGGTGCGAGGAAGTGGCCGGTGTGCGACCCGGTTGTGGCCGCCACGGTCTCCGGCGTGCCGGCGACCAGGATGCGACCGCCGCCGGCGCCGCCTTCGGGGCCGAGGTCGACCACCCAGTCGGCGGTCTTGATCACATCCAGGTTGTGCTCGATCACCACCACGGTGTTGCCCTGGTCGACCAGCTGGTGCAGCACGTCGAGCAGCTGCTCGATGTCGTGGAAGTGCAATCCGGTGGTGGGCTCGTCGAGGATGTACAGGGTGTTGCCGGTGTCGCGCTTGCTCAACTCCTTGGACAGCTTCACACGCTGCGCCTCGCCGCCGGACAGCGTGGTCGCGCTCTGGCCGAGCTTGATGTAGTCGAGGCCGACCGCACGCAGGGTGTCGAGCTTGCGCGCGATGGTTGGCACGTTCTCGAACAGCTTCAGCGCGTCCTCCACCGTCATGTCGAGCACGTCGGCGATGGTGTGGCCCTTGTACAGGATCTCCAGCGTCTCGCGGTTGTAGCGCTTGCCGTGGCAGACGTCGCAGGGCACGTAGACGTCGGGCAGGAAGTGCATCTCCACCTTGATCATGCCGTCGCCTTCGCACGCCTCGCAGCGGCCGCCGCGCACATTGAAGCTGAAGCGGCCTGGCGTGTAGCCGCGCGAGCGCGCCTCCGGTACCTGCGAAAACATGTCGCGCAGCGGGGTGAACAAGCCGGTGTAGGTGGCGGGGTTGGAACGTGGCGTGCGGCCGATCGGCGACTGGTCGATGTCGACCACCTTGTCGAACAGTTCCAGTCCGGTGACCGACTTGAACGGCGCCGGCTGCGCGCTGGCGCCGTTGAGCTCGATCGCGGCGAGGCGGAACAGGGTGTCGTTGACCAGGGTCGACTTGCCCGAACCCGACACGCCGGTGACGCAGGTGAACAGGCCGGCCGGGATCGCCAGGTCGACCTGCTTGAGGTTGTTGCCGCTGGCGCCGTTCAGATGCAGCCACGCGTCGTCGACAGGCTGGCGGCGTTCCTTCGGCACCTCGATCGCGCGCACGCCGGAGAGGAACTGGCCGGTGACCGAGCGCGGCGAGTCGAGCATGTCCTGCACCGTGCCCTGCGCCACGATCTCGCCGCCGTGCACGCCGGCGCCGGGGCCGATGTCGAGCACGTGGTCGGCCATGCGGATCGCGTCCTCGTCGTGCTCGACCACGATCACCGTGTTGCCGAGGTCGCGCAGGCGGGTCAGCGTGCCGAGCAGGCGCTCGTTGTCGCGCTGGTGCAGGCCGATCGACGGTTCGTCCAGCACGTACATCACGCCGACCAGGCCGGCGCCGATCTGCGAGGCGAGGCGGATGCGTTGCGCCTCGCCGCCGGAGAGCGAATCGGCCTGGCGATCGAGCGTGAGGTAGTTCAGGCCCACGTCGTTGAGGAAGGTCAGCCGCTCGCGGATCTCCTTGACGATCTTCACCGCGATCTCGCCGCGCCAGCCGCTGAGCTTCAACTCCTGGAAGAACGCCAGCGCATCATCGATCGAGCGCGCGGTGAGCGAGGGCAGCGCGTGGTCGGCGACGAACACATTGCGCGCCGAGCGGTTCAGCCGCTGGCCTTCGCAGGCGGGGCAGGGCTGGTCGCTGATGTACTTGGCCAGCTCCTCGCGCACGGCGGCGGATTCGGTTTCCTTGTAGCGTCGTTCCAGGTTCGGCACGATGCCCTCGAACGCGTGCTCGCGGGTGACCTTGCCGCCGCGCTCGGTGATGTAGCGGAAGGCAATCTGTTCCTTGCCGCTGCCGTAGAGAATGGCCTTCTGGACGTCCGCGGGAAGCTTCTGCCACGGCGCGTCGACGTCGAAGCCGTAGTGCGCGGCCAGCGACATGAGCAGCTGGAAATAGTGTGCGTTGCGCCGGTCCCAGCCGCGCACCGCGCCGTTGGCCAGCGACAGCTCCGGGTGGCCGACCACGCGCGCGGCGTCGAACACCTGGGTCACGCCCAGGCCGTCGCAGGCCGGGCAGGCGCCGATCGGCGAGTTGAACGAGAACAGCCGCGGCTCCAGTTCCGGCAGCGAGTAGTCGCAGACCGGGCAGGAATAGCGCGAGGACAGCAACTGCTCGGGGGCGTCGGTTGCATCCATGTTGGCCAGGATCACCAGCCCGTCGCCGAGCCGCAGCGCGGTCTCGAACGATTCGGCCAGGCGCTGCTTGATGTCCTCGCGCGGGCGGAAGCGATCCACCACCACCTCGATGGTGTGCTTGATGCGCAGCCCCAGCGGCGGCACCGCATCGAGGTCGTACACCGCGCCGTCGACGCGGGCGCGCACGAAACCCTGTGCGCGCAGCTGCTCGAACACCTGCACATGCTCGCCCTTGCGCTCGCGCACCACCGGCGCCAGCAGCATGTAGCGCTGCCCGGGGTCGAGCGCGAGCGTGGCGTCGACCATCTGGCTTACCGTCTGCGCCTCCAGCGGGATGCCGTGGTCGGGGCAGCGCGGCGTGCCCACACGGGCGTACAGCAGGCGCAGGTAGTCGTACACCTCGGTGATCGTGCCCACGGTGGAGCGCGGGTTGTGCGAGGTGGATTTCTGCTCGATCGAGATCGCCGGCGACAGGCCTTCGATATGGTCGACGTCGGGCTTTTCCATCATCGACAGGAACTGTCGTGCGTACGCGGAGAGCGACTCCACGTAGCGGCGCTGGCCTTCGGCATAGATGGTGTCGAACGCCAGCGAGGATTTGCCCGAGCCGGACAGGCCGGTAATCACGATCAACTGGTCGCGCGGCAGGTCGAGGTCGATGTTCTTGAGGTTGTGCGTGCGTGCGCCGCGGATGCGAATGGTGTCCATGGACGCCGTATATGGGGGGGACTCATTACTATACCAAGTAGTTTGGATAGTTCACTCGACAGGAGCCGCGCCTTGCTTTCCCCCGACGCGGCGGCTGTGGCTAAATGGCGGTTCCACTCGACCGGGAACCGGCATGCACCGATGGGCAGGAATGGCGGCTGCGGCCGTGTTGGCATGGGGCGCGAGCGGCGCGGCGATGGCGGCGCAATCCAGCGCCAGGCAGGTACGCCAGCTGTTCGAGGTGATGCACCTGAGCCAGATGTTCAGCCAGATGAACACGCAGATGGCCGGCGTGATGGGCCAGGCCGTGCCCTGCGTGCCGGCGTCCTACTGGCAGGGCTTCATCGACGCGGCCGGCACCGAGCAGCTGCTGGACAGGATGGTTCCGGTCTACCAGCAGCACTTCACCGCCGCCGATGTGGCCGGCCTGCTGAAGTTCTACAAGTCCGCGCTGGGCCAGAAGGTGATCACCCAGATGCCGCAGACGATGGCCGAGGGCATGAAGGTCGGCCAGCAATGGGGGCACGAGCGCGGCGAACAGATGATCCGGGAGTTGCAGCAGAAGGGTACGCTGGACGCCACCGGCCGCTGCCCGGCCAGCCCCGCCGCCAGCGGCACCGCGCCGTCGCCGGCCGTGGCCCACTGAGCGCCGGGCGGGCGTTCAGTGGGCCTGCTCACTATTTGACCAGGCCGTGTTGCCATCGCTATAATCCGCGGTTCGCCAGACCCGCAGGGCCTTGGCGATACCCAAGAGAATAACGACAGAAGGGCATTCCCATGAGTTATGCAGTCATCAAGACCGGTGGCAAGCAGTACCGTGTGCAGCAGGGTGACGTGCTGCGCGTGGAGCTGTTGACTGCCGATGAAGGCGCCAGCGTGAGCTTCGACCAGGTGTTGCTGGTCGGCACCGGCGAGTCGGTCACCATCGGTGCGCCGGTCGTCGAGGGCGCCACCGTCAGCGCCACCGTGCGCAAGCACGGCCGTGCCGACAAGATCCGCATCATCAAGTTCCGCCGCCGCAAGCACTACAAGCGTCAGCAGGGCCATCGGCAGCATTTCACCGAAATCGAGATCACGGGCATCAACGCCTGAGCACCTGGAGCATTGAGTCATGGCACATAAAAAAGGCGTAGGTTCCAGCCGCAACGGTCGCGATTCGAACCCGAAATACCTCGGCGTCAAGGTCTACGGTGGCCAGGCCATCGAAGCCGGCAACATCATCGTGCGCCAGCGCGGCACCCAGTTCCATCCGGGCAATGGCGTCGGCCTGGGTCGCGACCATACGCTGTTCGCGCTGGTCGACGGCAAGGTCCAGTTTGCTGTCCGCGGCGACAAGAACCGCCGTTTCGTCGACGTCGTGCAGGCGTAAGCTCTTCGCGACGCGGCAACGAAGGCCCCGCTTCGGCGGGGTTTTTGTTTTGTACCGCCGGGAATCGGGATGGCAAAGGCGGGCCTGCCGCCGGCCTCGTACCATGCCCTGGTTGCCTGCTCTTCCGATTCCCGACTCCCGATTCTCCATTCCCGGCCCTATTCCATGAAATTCGTCGACGAAGCGCAAATCAAGGTCCTGGCCGGTGACGGTGGCAATGGCTGCATCAGTTTCCGGCGGGAGAAGTTCATTCCGTTCGGCGGCCCCGACGGCGGCGACGGCGGCTCGGGCGGGTCGGTGTGGCTGGTGGCCGACGAGGGCCTGAACACCCTGATCGACTTTCGCCACCAGCGCAGCTTCAAGGCGCAGCGCGGCGAGAACGGCATGGGCAGCCAGATGTACGGCAAGGGCGGCGAGGACACCACGATCCGCGTGCCGGTAGGCACCATGGTCACCAACGTCGACACCGACGAGGTGATCGGCGACCTGACCGCCCACGGCCAGCGCATGCTGGTGGCGCAAGGCGGCAAGGGTGGGCTGGGCAACATCCATTTCAAGAGTTCGGTGAACCGCGCCCCGCGCAAGGCCACGCCAGGGACGCCGGGCGAGGTGCGCGAGCTGAAACTCGAATTGCGCCTGCTGGCCGACGTGGGCCTGCTGGGGTTCCCGAATGCGGGCAAATCCACCTTCATCCGCGCGGTGTCGGCGGCGACCCCGCGGGTGGCAGACTATCCGTTCACCACCTTGCACCCGAATCTTGGCGTGGTCAGCCTGGGTACCGACCAGAGTTTCGTGATCGCCGACATCCCCGGCCTGATCGAGGGCGCTTCCGAGGGGGCGGGGCTGGGCATCCAGTTCCTGCGCCACGTGGCGCGCACCAGCCTGCTGCTGCACATCGTCGACATCGCGCCGATCGACGGCACCGACGTGGCCGATCAGGTCCGCGCGATCGAGCAGGAGCTGCAGAAGTTCAATCCGGAGTTGCTCGAGCGCCCGCGCTGGCTGGTGCTCAACAAGGCCGACGTGCTGCCGGAGGGCGAACGCCAGGCCGTGGCGCAAGGCATCGTCGACAAGCTGGGCTGGACCCAGCCGTGGTTCCTGGTCTCGGCGATCGCGCGTGAAAACACCATGGCAGTGTGCCAGCAGGTGCAGCGCTTCTTCGAGTCGCAACGCGAAGCCGAAGCCGAACGCGCCGAGATGCTTGCCGACGACGTGCGCCTGCGCGGCGAAAAAGCCGGCGATTGAGGGCGGTCCGCCTGACTACATGCGGAACACGCCATAGCGCTGCGGCTCGATCGGGGCATTCATCGAGGCGGAGATCGCCAGTCCCAGCACCCGCCGGGTATCGGCCGGGTCGATGATGCCGTCGTCCCACAGCCGCGCGCTGGCGTAATACGGGTGGCCCTGGCGTTCGTACTGCTCGCGCAACGGCGCCTTGAACGCTTCCTCCTCCTCGGCCGACCACTCGCCGCCCTTGGCCTCGATGCCGTCGCGCTTCACCGTGGCGAGCACGCTCGCGGCCTGTTCGCCGCCCATCACCGAGATGCGCGCGTTCGGCCACATCCACAGGAAGCGGGCCCCGTAGGCCCGGCCGCACATCGCGTAGTTGCCGGCACCGAAGCTGCCGCCGATCACCACGGTGAACTTCGGCACGTGCGAGCAGGCGACCGCGGTGACCATCTTCGCGCCGTCCTTGGCGATGCCGGCCTGCTCGTATTTCTTGCCGACCATGAAGCCGGTGATGTTCTGCAAAAACACCAGCGGCACGTTGCGCTGGTTGCACAGCTCGATGAAGTGCGCGCCCTTGAGCGCGCTCTCGGCGAACAGGATGCCGTTGTTGGCGACGATGCCCACCGGGTAGCCGTGGATGTGCGCGAAGCCGCACACCAGGGTCTTGCCGTAGCGCGCCTTGAACTCATGGAACTCCGAGCCGTCGACGATGCGCGCGATCACCTCGCGGATGTCGAACGGGCGGCGGGTGTCCTGCGGGATCACGCCGTACAGTTCCTCGGCCGGATACTTCGGCTCGACCGGTGTGCGCAGCGCCAGCGGCATGTCCTTCTTCCGGTTGAGGTGGGCCACGATGTCGCGTGCGATCGACAGCGCGTGCGCGTCGTTCTCGGCAAAGTGGTCGGCCACGCCGGAAATGGACGTATGGACGTCCGCGCCACCCAGCGTCTCGGCGTCCACCACCTCGCCGGTGGCCGCCTTCACCAGCGGCGGGCCGCCGAGGAAGATGGTGCCCTGCTCGCGCACGATGATCGTCTCGTCGCTCATTGCCGGCACGTAGGCGCCGCCGGCGGTGCATGAGCCCATCACCACCGCGATCTGCGGGATGTTGAGCGACGACATCCGCGCCTGGTTGTAGAAGATCCGCCCGAAGTGCTCCTTGTCCGGGAACACCTCGTCCTGCAGTGGCAGGAACGCACCGCCGGAGTCGACCAGGTAGATGCAGGGCAGGCGGTTTTCCAGAGCCACTTCCTGCGCGCGCAGGTGCTTCTTCACCGTCATCGGGAAATAGGTGCCGCCCTTGACGGTGGCGTCATTGGCGACCACCACCACCTCGGCGCCGTGCACGCGGCCGATGCCGGTGACGATGCCTGCGCCGGGCGCGGCGTCGTCGTACATGCCGTGTGCGGCCAGCGGCGACAGTTCGAGGAAGGGCGAACCGGGATCAAGCAGGGCGCGGATGCGCTCGCGCGGCAGCAGCTTGCCGCGGGCGACGTGCCTCTCGCGTGCCTTCGCGCCGCCGCCCTCGGCGTTGCGCGCCAGTTCGCGGTGCAGGTCGTCGACCATGGCGCGCAACTGGGTCGTGCTGCCCTGGAACTCGGGTGAGCGGGGGTCGATCTGGGTCGCGAAAACATTCATGGAGGGATTCACGGGAAGCGGGAAACGGCGGGTTGCCAAACTCTGGATCATAACCGGCGGCGGCGTGCCCCCCAAAACGGAAGGTGGCCGGCGCAAGGCAAGGCGGCTTGGTTATCAAGGGCAAAAAAAACGGCCGCACGAGGCGACCGTTTTTTCTGTTGCCGAGAGCCAGCTGGGGATCAGTGACCCTTCGCGGCGTCCTTGGCTTTCTCGGCGGCGTCCTTCGCGTTGCTGGCAGCGCTCTTGGCGGCGTCGGCAGCGTTGCTGGCCGCGTCGGCCGCGTTGCTGGCGGCATCCTTCGCCATCGACATCGCGTCATGCGAGGTGCCGGCAGCGGCCGGAGCCATCGCGGAAGCGGCGCTGGCGGCGCCGGCAGCCTGGGTGGCCGCCTCGCCCGCAGCGGAAGCGGCGGTGGCGGCCTGGCCGGCAGCCTGTTCGGTGGCCGTGTTCGGGGCCTCCGAAGCAGCCTGCTGCGCCTGGTCTGCCGCCTGCTGCGCCGTGTCCGCCGACTTCTGGGCGTCCTGCGCGGAATCCTGCGCGCCGTTGCTGCATGCCGCCAACAGCGCGACGAGCGCGGCGGCGAGTAGGGTACGCGTAAACTTCATGGGTGATCTCCTTTGCCGTGGAATGCCGTTTGGCCGTGTATTAATAGCGCTTTCGCCGGCATTGCGCCACATCTTTCATGGTGCTGCGGGCCTTGCCGGCAAAACGATTTACGCAAGCGTCAGGTGAAGGCGGCGGGATGGACGGCGCCTTGTCGTGTCAGTCGGTGCACTCCACCGCAATCGCCGTCGCCTCGCCGCCGCCGATGCACAGCGAGGCTACGCCGCGACGCAATCCCCGCGTTTTCAAGGCGTTGATCAACGTCACCACCAGTCGCGCACCGCTGGCGCCGATCGGGTGGCCGAGCGCGCAGGCGCCGCCGTTGACGTTGAGCTTGTCGTGCGCAATGCCCAGCTCCTTCATCGGCGTCATCGCCACTACCGCGAATGCCTCGTTGATCTCCCACAGGTCGACGTCCTCGACCTTCCAGCCGGCTTTTTCAAGCACCTTGCGGATCGCACCGACCGGCGCGGTGGTGAACCATTCCGGCTCCTGCGAATGGGTGGCATGGGCCACGATGCGGGCCAGCGGTTTCAACCCGCGGCTGGCCGCGTCGTCGGCGGACATCAGCACCACCGCGGCAGCGCCGTCGGAGATGCTGGACGAGCTGGCGGCGGTGACGGTGCCGTTCTCCTTGCGGAACGCGGGCTTGAGCGTGGGCACCTTGGCGATGTCGGAGCGGCCGGGCTGCTCGTCGGTGTCGACCAGCACGTCACCCTTGCGACCGCTGACCGTGACCGGGACGATTTCGTCGGCGAACGCACCGCTCGCCTGGGCTGCCTTGGCGCGATTGACCGATTCGATCGCGTAGGCGTCCTGTTCCTCGCGGGTGAAGTGGTACTTGTCGGCGCAGGATTCGGCGAACACCCCCATCGACTTGCCGTCGTAGGGGTTGGTCAGGCCGTCCCAGGCCATGTGGTCGACCAGTTGGCCATCGCCGTAGCGGATGCCGGTACGCGCCTGCACCATGTGCGGTGCGTTGGTCATCGACTCCATGCCGCCGGCCACCACCACGCTGGCCGAGCCGGCCTTGATCAGGTCGTGGCCGAGCATGATCGCCTTCATGCCCGAGCCGCACACCTTGTTGATCGTGGTGCAGCCGGTGCCGGCCGGCAGATCGGCGGCCAGCGCCGCCTGACGCGCGGGGGCCTGGCCCAGGTTGGCCGGCAGCACGCAGCCCATGATCACCTCGCTGACCTCGGCCGGCGCCACGCCGGACTGCTTCAGCGCCGCGCGGATCGCGGTGGCGCCGAGCTTCGGGGTGGGCACGCCGGTGAACTGGCCGAGGAAGGAGCCGATGGCGGTGCGCCTGGAACCGGTGATGACGATGCTTACGTCCGACATGATGACACTCCGCTGGGGTACTGAAAGGTGGCAATCGACGGGCAAATGCCCGGAATGAACCTCTGGATTATCGCAGTGCGCTCCCGGCGACGGCAAATGGCCCCGGCAGTAGACGAAGCGCACATATCGGCGCGTTTTTCATGACATTATGTTGTGCGAAGATACGCCGATCCGGGGGGATACTACTGCCGCGATCGAGCGTTGGCGGTCGGCGTGCTGAACGAGACGGGAGAAGGAACATGAGCAGGACTGTGGCGGGAATGCGTCGACGCAACGTCGCCTTGGTGACGGCCTTGGCGTTTGCACTGGGTGCTTGCGGCGGTGGCGGCGGCATGGTCAAGGCGCCGCCGGTCACTCCATCCGGGCCGCCACCCGCTCCGCCGCCGGCACCACCACCGGCACCGCCGCCGGCCGATCAGCCGCCGATCGACGCCCAGCTCGGTCTCACCAACACCTATGCCGCACACAGCAAGGGCTTCACCGGCGCCGGCATCACCTTGGGCGTCGTCGACAGCGGCATCATGCGCAGCAATCCGACCGTGGCCGGTCGGGTCACGCAGGAGCTGATCTACGTCGACCCGACGCTCAACAACACCTCCATCGACGACGTGGTCGGGCACGGCACCTGGGTATCGGAGATTGCCGCCGGCGCGGCTTTCGACAAGTTCCCGGGCGGCATCGCCCCCGGGGCCAAACTGGTATCGGCGCGCATCATCAGCGACACCGAGCCGACCGACGACGGTTCGGGCCAGGGCAACAAGGTCACCGCCGCCGACGCGGACTTTTTCGCGCAGACCCTGAACCCGGCGCTGATCAATGCCGGCGTGCAGGTGATGAACAATTCATGGGGCGGCATCTACTGGGATACCACCGACGCCTCGATCAACCAGGCTTTCGCTGCCGCTTATCGACCCTTCGTGGTGCAGCACGGCGGCCTGGTGGTGTTCGCCGCGGGCAACGAATCCAGGACCGATCCCAGCGACATCGCCGCCTTGCCCACGCTGTCGCCCGATCTGGAGCAGGGCTGGCTGGTCGCGGTGGCGCTGGACAGCCTGCACCCGACTCAGCTGGCCAGTTATTCCAACGCCTGCGGCAAGGCGATGGACTACTGCCTGGCCGCGCCGGGCGACGTGATCGTACTGGACAAGGATGCAACGGCCAGCACGACGAGCCCGGATTACTGGATCGTCAAGGGCACCTCGTTCGCTGCACCGGAAATCTCCGGCGCCGCAGCCGTGGTGTGGCAGGCGTTCCCGTACTTCACCAATGATCTGGTGCGGCAGACCCTGCTCGGCACCGCCGATGATCTCGGCGCTGCCGGCCCGGACCCGGTCTTCGGCTACGGCGCGTTGAACGTCGGGCGGGCGGTCGACGGCCCGGCGAAGTTCAACTGGGGCGACGTCACCGTCAGCTTCACCGGCAGCTCCAACTGGAACAACCCGATCTCCGGCGCGGGCGGCCTGATCAAGCAAGGCACCGGCACGCTCAACCTGACCCAGGCGGCCAGCTACACCGGCATGACCCAGGTGCTGGGCGGCACGCTCACGGCGAAGTCGCTGGGCGGCAGCGTCAACATCGGCACCGCGGGCACGCTGAGCCAGACCCACGATATCGGCGGCAACGTGGGCAATGCCGGCGTGCTGGCCGTGGCCGGCGGCGACGTCAACGTGGCTGGGAACTACACCCAGCAGAGCAGCGGGCGACTGGCGCTTTCGCTGGGTTCGGCATTGCGCGTGACCGGCACCGCCACGCTCAACGGCGGCGACCTGTACGTCACCGGCTACGACTCCGGCTACACGGTCAACACGCACACCGACGTGCTCACCGCGACCGGCGGCCTCACCGGGACGTTCAGTGCGCTGAACAAGGCATCCAACGTCACCTTGCTCACCGCCACGCTCAATTACGACGGCAACAACGCCTGGCTCAACGTGACCCAGGTGCAAGCCACGGCCGTGCAGGGGATGGGCTATACCGCCGCGTCCTACGGTGCGGCCCAGCGCGTGCAGACGGCATTCGACCAGATCAACACCCAACTGGGTCCGGCGGCGCCGTCGGGGATCGCGCCGGCATCGCTGGGCTTCATCGAGGGCGCCGGCAACCTGCAGCACACGCAGGGCATCCCGGCGCTGCAGAATTCGCTGGAGAGCCTGTCCGGCCAACTGCACGCGGCCAGTGCCGCGATGACGCTGGAGGCGATCAACGCCGGCACGCGCGCGTTGTCGGATCGTTTCGATACGCTGGTCGACAACCCGCAGCCCGGTGGCTGGACGCAGAACCTCGGCTATCACGGCGACCTGTCGCGCAGCGGCTACAGCAACGTCGGCGTCGATCTCAGTGGCTGGCTGGTCGGCCAGGATTACCGGTTCGGCGGCGGCAACGCGGTGGCTGGTTACGCGATCAGCCAGAGCGAGGGGCTGGGCCGGCTGGCCGGCAGTGCCGACCAGGGCCGCAGCCACGCGCTGGAAGGCATGCTGTACGGCGGCATCATCCACGGCTCGTGGTACACCATGGGCCGCTTCGGGCTTGGCAGCTATCGCGAGATGATGCGTCGCCAGGTGCAACTGGGCAACCAGGTCACCGGCGTGGCCAGCAACGTCAATGGCCGCTACGGCGTGGCTTATGGCGAGAGCGGTTACCGCCTTGCGCTGGGTCGCACCGAGCTGACGCCGTACGTCGACATGCAGTACGCCCAGCTGCAACGCGATGGCTTCAACGAAGTCGGCGCCTATGGCTTCGGACTGAAGTCGGGAGCGCAGACCACCGCCCTGTGGCAGGCCGGCCTGGGCGTGCGCGCCACGCGCACGTGGGCGCTGGCGCATGGCGGCAGCCTCAGCCTGCGCACGCGCCTGCTGTGGCAGCAGAGTTTCGGCCTGCGTGGCGAGTGGGTCGACGCCAGCTTCAGCGGCGTCAACCAGTTTGCCCCGGTCGGCGGCATCGGGCTGGCGCGCTACGGCAGCGTGCTTGGCACCACGCTGGACTGGCAAATGAGCCCGGCGGCCAGCCTGCAGTTGGGTTACGACCGCTACGCCGGCCAGCACCAGCAGGGTCAGACCGGCACCATCAGCTTCAACTGGACGTTCTGAAACGCGCGAGTCATGCGTGATGAAAAGGCCCGCGTCGTGCGGGCCTTTTCATGTCTGGCACCTTCCCTCGGCGCCTTGCTTCATGCCTTGCCGTGGAAGAGTTCGCGGCCGATCAGCATGCGGCGGGACTCGGTTCGATGTGCCGGCGCCGATGCCTTTGTCGGCGCATGTGGTTCATGCCTTGCCGTGGAAGAGTTCGCGGCCGATCAGCATGCGGCGGAATTCGGTTCGATGTGCCGGCGCCGATGCCTTTGTCGGCGCATGTGATTCATGCCTTGCCGTGGAAGAGTTCGCGGCCGATCAGCATGCGGCGGGATTCGGTTCGATGTGCCGGCGCCGATGCCTTTGTCGGCGCATATGGTTCATGCCTTGCCGTGGAAGAGTTCGCGGCCGATCAGCATGCGGCGGAATTCGGTTCGATGTGCCGGCGCCGATGCCTTTGTCGGCGCATGTGGTTCATGCCTTGCCGTGGAAGAGTTCGCGGCCGATCAGCATGCGGCGGATCTCGTTGGTGCCGGCGCCGATCTCGTACAGCTTGGCGTCGCGCAGCAGGCGCCCGGCGGGGAACTCGTTGATGTAGCCGTTGCCGCCGAGGGTCTGGATGGCCTCCAGCGCCACCTGCACCGCGTTGACCGAGGCGTTGAGCAGGCACGCGGCCGGGTCGATGCGCGACTTGACGCCATTGTCGAACTGCTGCGCGACCATGTAGGCAAAGCCGCGCGAGGACTGCAGCCGCGTGTACATGTCGGCGATCTTCGCCTGCATCACGCCGAACGTTCCGATCGGCGCGTTGAACTGCTTGCGCTCGCGCACGTAGGGCAGGGCAAGGTCCAGCGATGCCTGCATCAATCCGATCGGGCCGCCGGAGAGCACCAGCCGCTCGGTGTCCAGGCCGCTCATCAGCACGCGTACACCCTCGTTGACCTCGCCGACGATGTTCTCCTCGGGGATCGCGCAATCCTCGAACACCAGCTCGCAGGTGTTGGAGCCGCGCATGCCCAGCTTGTCCAGCTTCTGCGCGGTGTGGAAGCCCTTCATGCCTTTCTCGACGATGAAGGCGGTCATGCAGCGGCTGCCGGCGACGCGCGGCGCGGTGCGCATGTAGACCAGCAGCACGTCGGCGTCCGGGCCGTTGGTGATCCACATCTTGTTGCCGTTGGCGACCCAGGCGTCGCCCTTCTTCTCGGCCTTGCAGCTCATCGAACCGACCACGTCCGAGCCGGCGCCCGGCTCGCTCATCGCCAGCGCGCCGACGTACTCGCCCGAACACAGTTTCGGGATGTACTTGCGCCGCTGCGCCTCGTTGCCGTTGTGGAAGATGTTCTGCACGGCGAGATTGGAGTGCGCGCCGTAGGACAGGCCCACCGAACCGGAAGCGCGCGAGATCTCCTCCATCGCCACCATGTGCGCGAGGAACCCCATGCCGCTGCCGCCGTATTCGGCGGGAATGGTCACGCCGAGCAGCCCCATCTCGCCGAACTTCTTCCACAGGTCGGCGGGGAACAGGTTGTCGCGGTCGATGCGGTCGGCGCGCGGGGCGATCTCCTTCTCCGCGAACGCATGCACGGATTCGCGCAACAGGTCGATGTCTTCTCCGAGCGGGAACGGGCGCATGGTGGTTCCTTGGGTGCGAGCCGCTGATTTTAGCGCACGCGGCACCGCCTGGCCCGTGCGTCCCTACAGCTGCGATTCGATCGGCAGCCAGCTGATCGCGCGGGTGGTCGTGCGCAGCCACCAGCTGGTGTCGGGCTCGTGCTCCAGCACCTGCGGCGGCTGCGTGCTGCGGTCCAGCCACTGTGTCGAGCCATCCGCGCCGCGGCGCACCGCGTAGCTGAGCACCGGCGCGGCCAGCCGCAGGTATTCCTGGCGCAGGTCGCGGGCCAGGCCGGGGTCGTCGAACAGCACGCCCATCTCGGTGTTGAGGTTGGCCGAGCGCGGGTCGAGGTTGAACGATCCGACGAAGCCGCGCGCGCCGTCGATCACGAATGCCTTGGTGTGCAGGCTGGCGCCGCTGCTGCCGAACAGGCCGTGGGTGGCGACCGGGCCGTGGCGACGGATCTCGAACAGGCTCACGCCGCCATCCAGCAACCGATCGCGATAGCGCTCGTAGCCGCTGTGTACGGCCGGCACGTCGTTCGCGGCCAGCGAGTTGGTGACCACGCCGACGCGGGTGCCGCCGCGTGCCAGCCCGAGCAGGGTCGCCGTGCCTTGCTTGCCGGGGACGAAGTAGGGCGAGATCAGCAGTACCTCGCGATGCATGCCGTCGAGATGCGCGGCCAGCCGCGGCTGCAGCCAGCCGCGGCGGTCGGCGCCTTTTGTCTTCTGCGGCGGATCGGATGCCACGGTGATGTTCGCGCTCCAGTGCGGCACCAGCTCGTGGTTGGTCAGGCGCTGCGCCGAAGGCGAGGCGGCGACGCGGCCAAGGTAGACCTGCGCGGCCGCGTCGGCGGACTCGTGGGCGAGCGCGGCCACCAGCCTGTGCAGATTTTCCGGTGTCTGCGGGTTCAGAGCCTCGATCGGCACCGCGGCGCTGGAGTTCCAGAAGTCGTCGAAGATCGCGCTGGCGTCGGCCACGGCCGGACCGAGCAGGAGCATGTCGAGGTCGCGGAAATTCACGCTGCGGTTGGCGTCGAAGTACTCGTCGCCGATGTTGCGCCCCCCGACCAGCGCGACGCGGCCGTCGGCGATCCACGCCTTGTTGTGCATGCGGTGGTTGACGCTGAAGAAACGCTGCACCATCTCCAGCAATCGCCACACGCCGCTGCGGTTGCGGAACGGGTTGTACAGGCGCACCTCGATGTTCGGGTGCGCGTCCAGCGCCAGCAGCGCCGGGTCGAGGCCCTTGGTGTTGATGTCGTCGAGCAGCAGGCGCACGCGCACGCCACGCTCCGCCGCGGCGTACACCTCGCGCGCCAGCAGGTGGCCGACCAGGTCGTCGTGCCACATGTAGTACTGCAGGTCCAGGCTGCGCCCGGCCAGGCGCGCGGAGGCTGCGCGCGCGGCGAACGCGTCCAGGCCGTCGGGCAGCAGGGTCGCCGCGGTCTCGCCGGGGTGCGCGGCCAGGTACGGGGCCAGTTCGCGATCGATCGGGGTCTGCGCCGGCTGCGTCGGCAACGCGCTGCTCGGGGCACCGGTGGCGCGCGGGGTCAGCCGATCGGCGAGCAACAGCCCGCTGACCATCAGCAGCACCAGCGCGAACATGCCGCAACCCAGCCAGATCATCATCCTGCGCATCCGTGGCACCTCCCGTACCCGATTATTCGTTGACCGCCGCGCATACGCAAAGCCGGAAGGGGGATGGACAGTCTGGCGTGCCCACGCAACGGCCGCGGGAGCGCCGCCAGGCGGCCTTCACCGAGTCCTGCGCGGGGACCGGCTAAAGTTTTCGCCGCCCCGGCCGTTGCCGTGTCGCAAGACGACGGCGGGCAACCGTCAGAGTTCGGGCCGCCTTGCAGGTTGTCCATGGGCACAGTTGCCCATGGTGCACCCCATGTATGCCCCGGCGACAAGAGGTGGCAAGGCCCACGTGACAACGTTGATGCAGCGGTTGGACAAGATCATCCTGGGGTCGGAGCGACACCAGCGCATCCGGCTGCGCCAGTGGCTGATCGCCTGCGTGGCCACCGCGGGCTGCGCGCTGTTCTTTGCAGGCGGCGTTTTCCTGGGCTGGATGAGCTGGGAAAACCTGCTGATCCTGGGCGTGATCGAGGCGATCGGGCAGGGGCTCATCTACGCCGCGTTGCGCAGCGGCTTCAGCTTGCGCTTTGCCGATCCGGCGCTCACCGAATGGCAGACCGTGCTGGCGATCGTGGCCGTGGATTATGCCTACATGTCCGCAGGCAGCGCGCGCCACCTGGCATTGTGCCCGCTGCTGCTGGTCTTCACCTTCGGCGCGTTCTCGCTGCCGTGGCAGCGCATCGCCCGGCTCACCATCTTTGCGCTGGCAAGCTTTCTGGTCAGCATCGCGGTGATGGAGTGGCAGCGCGCGCCCGCCATCGGGTGGTCGCTGGACTCGCCGGAAATGCTCGACGACATTTCCGCCCTTGGCATGCTGCTGATCGTGCTGCCGGTGATTTCGTACGTGGCGTCGCGGCTCTCGCGCCTGCGTTCCAACCTGCGCGAACAGGGCGTGGCGCTGGCCAGCGCATTGGAGGAAGTGCAGCGGCTCGCCGCCTACGACGAACTCACCGGACTCGCCAACCGCCGCCACGCGCAGGATCGCCTGGCCCAGGAACAGGCACGCGCCGAGCGCAGCGGCACGATCTTTTCGGTGGCGCTGATCGATCTGGATCACTTCAAGGAAATCAACGACACGCTCGGCCACGCCGGCGGCGACCGCGTTCTGCGCGCATTCGCGGATACGGTGCGCGACCTGCTGCGCGGCTCGGACATGGTGGCCCGCTGGGGCGGCGAGGAGTTTCTCGTGCTGATGCCGGACAGCGCCGGGGTCGACGCGCTCGCCACGGTCGATCGTCTGCTCCAGGGCGTGCGCGGATTGCGGGCAGCGGAGGGCCAGCCCTTCAGCTTTTCCGCCGGCGTGACCCAATATCGCCGCGGCGAGGGTTTCATGGAAGCCGTCGCCCGCGCCGACCAGCAGATGTACGCGGCCAAGCACGCCGGCCGCAACGGCGTCTGCCTGGCGTGATTGCCATGAAAAAGGCCGCGCCTCGCGACGCGGCCCTTGTCTTGCGCAACCGTCGGGATCACTGACCGCGCATGCGGCCCTGGAAGCGGGTGCCGCCGTTGCCCATGTGCGGCAGCTTGATCTTGCCGATCGCGGCGATGCGCTCTTCGGCCATGCGGTCGGCGGCCAGGTAGGTCGGCACGCCCTGCGACTTGCTGATCTCGAAGATGCGGCCCAGGTTGTAGTAGATCGTGCGCATCATGCGCATCGCGCGCTCGCGGTTGTAGCCGTCGATCTCCAGCGACACGTTCATCACGCCGCCTGCGTTGACCGCGTAGTCCGGCGCATACAGCACGCCGCGGCGGTTCAGCTCGTCGCCGATCTCGTCGGTGGCCAGCTGGTTGTTGGCCGGGCCGCAGATGATCTTCGCCTTGATGCGGTTGATGGTCTGCTCGTTCAGCGTGCCGCCCAGCGCGCACGGCGAATAGACGTCCGCGTCCACGTCGTAGATTTCGTCCAGGCCCACCGCCTCGCAACCGAGTTCGTCGACGCAGCGCTGCACCGCTTCCTTGTTGATGTCGGTGACGAACACCTTGGCGCCCTGTTCGCGCAGCAGCTTGATGTACTCGCCGCCGACGTGGCCGCAGCCCTGCACCGCGAAGCTGTACTTGCCCACGTCCTCGTTGCCGTGCTTGAACTGCAGCGTGGCCATCAGGCCCTGCAGCGTGCCGTAGGCGGTGAACGGCGAGGGATCGCCCGAGCCGCCGTGCACCTGGTGCACGCCGGTGACGTACTCGGTTTCGCGGAACACGTATTCCATGTCGTTGACGTCGATGCCGACGTCCTCGGCGGTGATGTAGCGGCCGTTCAACGAGTTGATGAAGCGGCCGAACGAGCGGAACAGCGCCTCGGACTTGTCCTTGCTCGGATCGCCGATGATCACCGCCTTGCCGCCGCCCAGGTTCAGGCCGGCCACGGCGTTCTTGTAGGTCATGCCGCGCGACAGGCGCAGCACGTCGTTCACCGCTTCGGCCTCGGACTTGTACGGCCACATGCGCAGGCCGCCGAGCGCGGGGCCCAGCACCGTGTTGTGGATCGCGACGATGGCCTTCAGGCCGGCGTCGGCGTTGTGGCAGAACACGACTTCTTCGTGGCCGGTCTTGGCGATGGTTTCAAAAATCATTGCGACGGTGACTCCATGGATTGACGTTGCCCGCAGGCCTCGCCGACTAAGGTGCGGGCACGCGGCCCGCTCGATGGTGGTAAGGGACGAAATCGATCGCCCCGACCAGGGCCGGGGCGATCAGTCAAAACGCCAAGTTTAGTACGTCGTCCCCTGCGGCGATGGTGCGGCGCGTCAAGCCGGCTGCGGATGGAGCGCCGCGGGCCGCGGCCTTCAGCGGCCCCAGTAGCCGCCCCGGAAGCGCCAATCGTGGCCGTGACGGACCCAATGCGCCGGCCGGTAGTGGTAGCCCGGACGCATCCGCACCCAGTAGCCGCCGACCCAGACATGGCGATGCGCGGGCGCGTTCCAGCGCCAGTAACCGGGCGCCCAGACGTAGCCGCGGCGTGGCGGCGGGACGCGTTCGAAGCGGGCCGGCGGCGGCGCCACGCCGATGCTCACGCCCACCGCGACCCGCGCGTGCGCGGTGGCGGGCGGCGCATACAGCGCGCCGGCAAGGCTCAGGCCGAAACCGGCCAGCAGGGCAAACTTGAGTGGGCTGCGCAACATCGCGTTCTCCGTCGGCGCCGCGTCAGGCGGCAGGCAGGATGGAAAACGAGATGCGCGGCGGGCAGTTGACCCGCCGCGCGTGGCTCGTTCAGGCGGCGATCAAGCGCCGTTCACAAGTGGCAGTCCGGTGCGTGGCCGCTGGCGCGTACGTGTTGATAGACCGGCAGCAACTGCTGCGCCTGCCGACCCAGCGCCTCGGCGCGGTTGCCCGGCGCGGGATGCGTGGAAAGAAATGCCGGCGGCTTGCTGCCGCCCTGCGCGCCCATTTTCTGCCACAGCACCACCGCCGCGCGCGGATCGAAACCGGCCTGCGCCATGTAGCGCTGGCCCAAGGTATCGGCCTCGCTTTCCTGGGTGCGCGAGAACGGCAGCAGGATGCCCAGTTGCGCGCCGGCGCCCAGCAGGGCGGCGGCGTTGCCGGCGTCGCCGCCGCGCGACCCGGCGTAGATCGTGCCGGCGGCCACCGCCGCCTGCGCCGCCATGTTGTCGGACACGCGCTCCGCGCCGTGGCGTGCCACCACGTGCGACAGCTCGTGGCCGAGCACCACGGCCAGCTGGTCCTGGTTGTCGGCGAGCTTGAACATGCCCTTGTTCACGCCGATCCGGCCACCGGGCAGGGCGAACGCGTTGGCGGTGTCGTCACCAACGATCTGCACTTACCACTGCTGGGTATTCCACGGCGGCGGCAGCACCGCGACCAGCGCGCGGGACACGCAGGTGGCATAGGCGCGCTCGCGCGGCGCGTCGACGAACTTGCCCTGCTTGCGCATGTCGTTGAACGCGGCCAGCCCCATCTGGCTCATCTGGCTGTCCGACACCACCATCAGCTGCGAGCGGCCGGTGGGCGAGGTGACACAGGCGGCCAGCAGGGCGGTGGCGAGCGGAATGCCCAGGTTGCGGATTTTCATGCGGAATCCTCCATGGCGTGCAGTGGTGAAGCATAGCCGCAAGGTCCGCCGAGACTGTGTGAGTGCCATTTGATATAGAACGAACGGTCGTGCTATTTTTCCGACATGACACTCGCAACCCGCCCCGGCAAGCGCACGGCCACCCGCGACACCATCCTCGATCATGCCTATGCGCTGGCCCGCCGCGACGGGCTGGAAGGCCTGTCGATCGGCGGCCTGGCCAGCGACGTGGGCATGTCCAAGAGCGGCGTGTTCGCCCACTTCGGCTCGCGCGAAGACCTGCAACTGGCCGTGCTCGACACCGGCCGCCAGCGCTTCGTGACCCAGGTGCTGCTCCCCGCGCTGAAGCAGCCACGCGGCCTGCCGCGGCTGCGCGCGATCGTGGCGCACTGGTTCGAGTGGAGCCGCGAGCACCAGAGCGGCTGCGTGCTGCTGTCGGCCGTGAGCGAGTACGACGGCCGCGACGGTGCGCTGCACGACGGCGTGGTGCGGCAGCAGGCCGGCTGGCGCGACGAACTGCAGAAGGCGATCGCGCAGGCGGTGGAACTGGGCCACCTGCGCAGCGACACCGACGTCGCCCAGCTCGCCTTCGAGATCTACGCCCTGATGCTCGGCCTGCACCACGACGCCGGGCTGTTCGGATTCGACGAAGCCGGCCAGCGCACCCGCGCGGCCTTCGAGCGCCTGTGGCGCAGCTGGCAAACCTGAGGCGAGACCCATGTCCACCGTCATCGAAAAAATCAGGCTCGGCACCGTGCGCACCGGCTTCGTGCTGGGCGGGCGGATCGCGCCCGGGCGCACCGTGAACCGCGCCGCGCGCCTGTTTGCCACCCCGTTCGCCAGCAGCCGCAGCCGCGCCGAAGCCGTGCAGGGCGACGCGGACATGCGCCGCGGCGAGTTGCGCGTCAACGGCGAAACCATCGCCACCTATGTCTGGGGCGATCCCTCGATCCAGCCGTATGCGCTGCTGGCGCACGGCTGGTCCAGCTTCGGCCTGCGCTTCCTGCCGTGGGTGGCGCGCTTGCGCGCGCTGGGATTGGCCGTGGTCACGTTCGACCAGCCCGGCCATGGCCACAGCAGCGGCACGCTGTGCACGCTGCCGGAATTCACCGCGACCATCCACGCGATCGGCGAACATTACGGCAACGCCGCGCTGGCGGTCGGCCACTCGCTGGGTGGCACCGCCGTTGTCTTCGCGCAGGACGAGAGTTGGCATGCGCGGCGGCTGATCCTGGTGGCGCCGGCGGCAGACATGAAGGCCGCGGCCAGCCGTTTTTTCCGCTTCGTGCGCCTGGGCGAACACCTGCAACAACCATTCTTCGACTGGCTGCTGCGCCGCACCGGCGTCAGCGTCGAACAACTGCAGGTGCATCGCCACCTGCCCGCGCTGGGCCAGCCCGTGCTGATCGTGCACGACCTCGATGACACCGAGGTGCCGTGGGGCGAGGGCGAGCGCTACGCCCAGTACTGCTCCGGCGCGCGGCTGTACACGACGCAGGGCCTCGGTCACCGCCGCGTGCTCGATGCGCCCGAGGTGATCAACGCGGCGTTTGCTTTCCTGCGCGGGGAAACGGTGGGCGCGCGCGTGGTGGGTTCGCCGAACCTCTTCTGCGACCAGGCCTGAGCCACGCCTGCGGCGGCGTGATCGCCACCATGGCGTGTCCTTGGGCAAGCGCCGCTTCCGCGCCACCGGACGGCGCGCTATTCGCCGCTTGTCAGCCCTGGTCCGGTTTGCTGAGCAGTACCGGGCCGGTGCCATCGGTCTGCAGCGCACCCTCGGCAATGGCATCGCCGGCGTCTTGCCCCGGGCGGTGAACCCATGGGGCGGGCGTGTACGGCCCGGGAACGTAGGTCTGCCAGACCGGCACGGCATCGCCATGGCGCGGTGATTCGATGTGGAAATTGATCGGGACGCGAGCCGTCCAGTCCGATCTGGCGGCCAGCTCGCCGGTGGTGGGGACCTTGAAAGTCCACTTGCGCGCCGCCTCCAGCGCCGCCTCGGCGAAGGCACGGCGGTATCTGCGCGCCAGAACTTCGGCCCCGGGGCTGCCAAGGTTCACCTGTTCGGCCACGGCATCGGCGACGCGGCCGCTGCGGTTCACGCGCAACACCACGTACACCGTGGCGTCCACGCCGGCCTTGGCCGGGGCGGCGGGGTAGATCGGCATGACCCGCTGGCTGTCCGCATATCGCAGCTCGTTGGTGGGCACGAGGTCGTCGTCGCCGAACGTCGCGCCCGTGATGCGCGCGGCATAGCGGCCCTTGGACAATTTCTTGACCACCACGCGGACATGCATGCTGGCTTTCGCCACCACCGGTTCGCCATGGCGCAGCACGGGCTGGAAGCGCCACTTCAGCGCGGCGTTGCGCACCATCTCGGCGATGGGACCGTACTTCTCGGGCTCATCGATCTGCGTGGTCCGCACCGAGCCATCCGTGGTCACCACGATGCTGCCGTCGATGACGGCGGAGGATTCGAGATCCTTGACCGAGCTGGCCTGCGCGACCACCGCGACCAAGGCAAAGATGGCCGCGAATATCACCTTCTTCATGCGTGCATTCCTCCAGTGCGTTGAAGTTGCCTGGCGCCGCTCCCTGCCGCGGTCCGTTACCCGTTCGCCTTGGTCGGCGCGCCGATGGCGTCACCTGTCTGAGCCGAGTATGTCGGCAAAACGTGGTGGCAGCCACCACGTGGGGCGCCGCCGGATGCCGGAGGAACACCCCGGCGCGCCTCGCATCAGGCTGACCCCGTCCAAGCCCTTGATGCCGATTCCCACTAGAATCGAACGGTTCAAGCACACGATGTCCGGAGTTGCCATGAGTTCCCCCGCCAAGCACGTCCCCGCCAGCGCCCCGCAGACGGAAACCACCCCACTGCGTTTCGTCACCGCGGCCAGCCTGTTCGATGGCCACGATGCGGCGATCAACATCATGCGGCGGATCATCCAGGCCCAGGGCGCGGAGGTGATCCACCTCGGCCACAACCGCTCGGTCGAGGACGTGGTGCGCGCGGCATTGCAGGAGGATGCCGACGCGATCGCCATGTCGTCCTACCAGGGCGGCCACGTCGAGTACTTCAAGTACATGGTCGACATGCTCAAGGAGAAGGGCGCCAGCCATATCCGCGTGTTCGGCGGTGGCGGCGGCACCATCACCCCGGAAGAGATCAGGGAGCTGGAAGCCTACGGCGTCGAGCGCATCTACCACCCCAACGACGGCATGAAGCTGGGCCTGGTGGAGATGATCGAGGACGTGATCCGCCGCGCGCAGCAGGGCCGCGAGTCGCGCCTCACCCAGCGCGAGGCGGCCAGCCACGCCACGCCCGACGTCGACGACGAGATCAGCATCGGCCACGTGCTGACCAGCCTCGAAGGCGGCAGCTACACCGACGCCGAACTCGACCGCCTGCGCAAGCAGTGGAAGCTGGCCGGCAAGCACACGCCCGTCCTCGGTCTCACCGGCACCGGCGGCGCCGGCAAATCCAGCGTGGTCGACGAACTGCTGCTGCGCTTCCTGCACGCCTTTCCCGACATGCGCATCGCCGTGCTCGCCGTCGATCCCACGCGTCGCCGCTCCGGCGGTGCGCTGCTGGGCGACCGCATCCGCATGAACTCGCTGCGCAGCCATCGCGTCTACATGCGCTCGATGGCCACCCGCCGCCAGCACGCGGCCACCAACACCGTGCTGCACGACTGCATCGACTTCCTCAAGAGCCAGCCCTACGACCTGGTCATCGTCGAGACCGCCGGCATCGGCCAGAGCGATTCGGAGATCGTCGACCTGGTCGATTTCCCCACCTACGTGATGACCAGCGACTACGGCGCCGCCAGCCAGCTGGAGAAGATCGACATGATCGACTTCGCCGAGCTCATCGTGCTCAACAAGTTCGACAAGCGCGGCGCCGAGGACGCGCTGCGCGACGTGCGCAAGCAGTGGAAGCGCAACCGCACCGCGTTCACCGTGAAAGACGAGGACGTGCCGGCGTACCCCACCATCGCCAGCCAGTTCAACGACCCCGGCATCACCTGGATGTTCGCCAACCTGTGCCGGCTCATGCGCGAAAAGCTGTCGCTGCCCGCCGACAAGTGGACCCCCAACCTCGACACCACCCTGAAAGAACCCCGCGCCACCGTGCTGATCCCCGGCCCCCGCGTGCGCTACCTCGCCGAAATCGCCGAGCAGGGCCGCGCCATCAACAAGAGCATCGAGACCCAGGCCGAGTACGCCAGCAAGGCGCAGCACTACTACGAGGCGTTGAAGGAACTGGGCGACGACAAGCTGCCGCGCCCGCTCGAGTTGTATCGCAACGCCGATTTGCAGGCCGAGGCCGACCGCTCGCTGCTCACCCTGCGCCAGCGCTACAACGCCGCGCTGAAGGAACTCAGCCACGAGGCGATCCACCAGCTCCGCGAATGGCCCGCGCTGTACGCCTCGGTCACCGCCGACGTCAACGAATACAAGGTGCGCGACAAGGTCATCCGCGTCGACAACTACCGCGAATCGCTGAGCCACCAGAAGATCCCGAAAGTCTCCCCGCCGAAGTCGAAGGACTGGGGCGAACTGCTCACCTTCCTCGGCAAGGAAAACCTGCCCGGCCACTACCCGTACACCGGCGGCGTCTACCCGTACCGCCGCAGCGGCGAAGACCCCACCCGCATGTTCGCCGGCGAAGGCACGCCCGAGCGGACAAACCGAAGGTTCCATTACCTGAGCCAGGGCGGCGCCGCCACGCGCCTGTCCACCGCGTTCGACTCGGTCACCCTGTACGGCGAGGACCCGGCGCCGCGCCCGGACATCTACGGCAAGATCGGCAACTCCGGCGTCAACATCGCCACGCTCGACGACATGAAGAAGCTGTACTCCGGCTTCGACCTCAGCGCGCCCAGCACCTCGGTGTCGATGACCATCAACGGCCCCGCGCCGATGATCCTGGCGATGTTCATGAACACCGCCATCGACCAGAACGTCGAGAAGTACCTGAAGGAAGACGAGCAGCGCTGGGCCACCGCGCAGCAAACCATCGACAAGCTCTACGCCAACACCTCGCGCCCGCAGTACCACGGCGATCTACCCAAGGGTAACGACGGCTTAGGGCTAGGCCTGCTCGGCGTCTGCGGCGACGAGCTGGTCGACGCGGAAACCTACACCCGCATCAAGGCCGACACGCTCACCAAGGTGCGCGGCACCGTGCAAGCCGACATCCTGAAGGAAGACCAGGCGCAGAACACCTGCATCTTCTCCACCGAATTCGCGCTGCGCATGATGGGCGACATCCAGCAGTACTTCGTCGACCACAAGGTGCGCAACTTCTACTCGGTCAGCATCAGCGGTTACCACATCGCCGAAGCCGGCGCCAACCCGATCAGCCAGCTCGCCTTCACCCTCAGCAACGGCTTCACCATCGTCGAGTACTACCTTGCCCGTGGCATGAAGGTGGACGACTTCGCGCCCAACCTGAGCTTCTTCTTCTCCAACGGCATGGACCCGGAATACACCGTCATCGGCCGCGTCGCCCGCCGCATCTGGGCCCGCGCCATGCGCGAGCGCTACGGCGCCAGCCCGCGCAGCCAGATGATGAAGTACCACATCCAGACTTCAGGCCGCTCGCTGCACGCGCAGGAGATCCAGTTCAACGACATACGCACCACCTTGCAGGCGATGTACGCGCTGTTCGACAACTGCAACTCGCTGCACACCAACGCCTACGACGAGGCGATCACCACGCCCACCGAGGAAAGCGTGCGGCGCGCCGTGGCGATCCAGATGATCATCAACAAGGAGCTGGGGCTGAACTTCAACGAGAATCCTTGGCAGGGCAGCTACGTCGTCGACACGCTGACCGACCTGGTCGAGGAGGCGGTGTACAAGGAGTTCGAGGCGATCAGCGAGCGCGGCGGCGTGCTTGGGGCGATGGACACCATGTACCAGCGCGGCAAGATCCAGGAAGAGTCGATGTATTACGAGCACAAGAAGCATGATGGGTCGTTGCCGTTGATCGGCGTCAATACCTTCCTGCCGAAGGACAAGGGCGGCGAGATCGCTACCGAGATCGAGTTGATCCGCTCGACCGAGGAGGAGAAGGGGCAGCAGATCGCCAACGTGAAGCGGTATGGGGAGGCGCGCAACGCGCTGGCTGCCGACAGCTTGAAGGTGCTACAAACGACGGCGCGGGATCGGCGCAATGTGTTCGAGCAGCTGATCGAGGCGGTGAAGTACAACTCGCTGGGGCAGATCAGCCATGCGTTGTATGAGGTGGGGGGGGAGTATCGGCGGAATATGTAATGGCTCACGAATCAACAGCGCGTTTGAGAATGTAGATCGCAAATTAAGGAGTGGGTCGTGCTAAAACGAATAACGATTGATAATTTTAAATCGTTAATAGACTTTCAATTTCCGCCCAAGGATGAAGATGTCCTTGGCAAGCTGGTCTGCATCGTCGGTTTAAATGGATCTGGAAAAAGCACCATCCTTCAAGCGCTAGACTTCCTTAGGCAGCTGACCGTGGGTGGTATGAGTGAATGGCTGAAAGCGCGAGATTGGTCGAAGGCAGACTTGAGCAGCAAAGGAAGGCGCCGAAACCTAATTACTTTTCAAATAGAAATGGAGACCGCCTTTGGGGAGTTGACTTGGGGTGGATCCTTCAACACTCAGCTGCTACGGTGTACTTCGGAAAGTTTACAAATAAAGGCAAACGAAGAATTTGATAGTTTCGTCAAGTCTGAAATCATTAAATTAGAATCCGGAGAGATTTCAATTTCTTCGAATGATCGGAAATTTCCGGTAACATTTAAATACGAAGGATCGGTTTTCTCTCAGTTCCAGGCCGACAACGTATCTGGTAATGCGTCGTTAGCAAAAATAATCTTGGATATTAGTCTTGAGGGAATAAAGTCTCTCGAACTGCTATCGCCCAATTTGATGAGAAAGCCTTCTCGTGATGCAGTCGACATTGGGGTGGGCGGAGAGCATTTGGCCGCATTCATAGACGGTTTGTCGTTTGATAGCAAAAAACAACTAACAGAAAAACTCAAGATATTCTATCCAAAAATTTCAAAAGTAACGTCAAAATCAACAAAATATGGATGGCGCCGACTCTATGTCACAGAAGACTATGGTGATGGCATGGAGACGGAAGCGCGTCATGTTAATGACGGTCTATTGAGGCTCCTTTCGATATTGGCGCAAACTATTGCGGAGCCTGGTGTGGCTAAGCAAATACGTTCCAAGGCCCTCAGCGATGCTGAGAGAAAGGACCTTGGTAGCTTGGCGCATAAATTTTACGACTTAATTCTATTAGATGAAATTGAAAATGGTATAAATCCGGAGCTTATGGATAAGTTGGTCAATTATCTATTGACTGTCAGGCAACAGGTCATTCTTACCACGCATAGTCCTATGCTTCTGAATTATCTCCCAGACACAGTAGCGGTTGATTCGGTTTTTTTCTTGTTTCGAAACAAGAGTGGCGCCGTTCGCTGTCGCCGTCTCTTTTCTGTAGAAAGAATGAAGGAAAAATTGGAGATCATGGGTCCTGGTGAAGCGTTTGCGGACACGGGTTTAGAACTTTTAAGTTCTGATTTGGCTTCTGAGGATGCCGCAAAACTTAAGGATGAGTGAGATGCTTCTCGTAATGTCCGGGGAGGGCGGAAGCGATATTGGAGGAAGCAATAACGGTTCTGCCTCCTGTGATGGTGACCGGTTTAATGCTGGTCCTATGGCTTTACTAATAGATAGGGAAATACATCGGCTGATGGACTTTTCGCCAATTGCTTGCTCATGCATTCATTGGATAAGTCGAGCCGCTTTGGCTGCAAAAGCAAAGCTAGGAAGATGGTCCCCGTCAGTCGGTTTGCCGAGTGCTAGACGTGGAAAAGAAATGCTGGCGCAGTATAGACTCGCGCAAGCCTTGGGTCGTTATGCGTCGCAAATAGAGATGGATCTAAACGATACAACTGTTGCCGTATTATTTCATGATAGCGACGGCACGAATTCTGATGTTGCAGCAAGGTGGAATCATATTGTGAATGCTATAGCATTAGGATTTCGGGATTGCGGCTATGAAAGAGGGGTGCCGATGGTACCGAAGCCGAAGCAGGAGGCTTGGTTTCTATGTGCGCTTAAGGAAGCCCCATATATAGATTGTGCAGCACTGGAGGATGAATCAGGCAACGATTCCAGCCCAGCGTCATTAAAGCGTCAGCTCGATTTAGCATTGGGATATTCACCTACAAGCGCGGATTTGGTGGGGATGATTGAAGATGGACGTGTCGAGTTCGAACGAGTCGGGATGCCGAGCCTAGATGCTTTTAGAGCCGCGTTGCTTGCGGCGACGGCAAAGATCTGACCGCGGACGACAAAAAGGGGGCGAAAAGAAAGCATGGGGTCAGGTCTAGAAAGCATGGGGTCAGGTCTAGCATCGTAGCATTCGCTGGAGTAGGCTCCGCGGCATGGCTCGACCCGTTCGCCTTGAATTTGGTGGTGCGCTCTATCACGTGACGGCACGTGGTGATCGCCGGGAGGCGATCTATGAGGATGACGTGGATCGTGCGCAGTTTCTTGGGGTGCTCGGTCAGGTGGTCGGCCAGTTCAACTGGTGTTGCCATGCGTACTGCCTGATGAGCAATCACTACCATCTGGTGATCGCGACGCCGGATGGCAATTTGTCAAAAGGGATGCGCCAACTCAATGGCGTGTTCACGCAATGGAGCAATCGCCGTCACCACCGCACGGGCCACCTGTTCCAAGGGCGCTACAAGGCGATCCTGGTCGATGCCGACAGCTATCTACTGGAGTTGACCCGTTACGTGGTGTTGAATCCGGTGCGTGCACACATGGTGGACTCGCCCGCAAAGTGGCCGTGGAGCAGCTATCAAGCCATTACGGGGGAGGTGGGCGCGCCAGCTTGGCTGGAGACTGATGGGCTTCTTGCGCAGTTTGGAACACGCCGTGCCCGGGCCGTGGCAGCGTACGAGAAGTTCGTGCACGAGGGGATGGAAGGCGAGTCGATCTGGAAACATCTGAACCGCCAAGTATTCCTCGGTGACGATACTTTTGTCGCTGCTTCACACCAACGAGCCGGGCAGCGGCCGGACGACATCAACATTCCGCGTGCTCAGCGTCGGCCACCGGCACCGCCGCTAAAGGCGATTGCGAAAGCCCACCTGGATCGTGATGCCGCCATGCGGGCGGCGTGGGCCACCGGTGAATACAGCTACACGCAGATTGCCGCCTATTTCAACGTGCATTTCACCACGGTCGGTCGCATCATCCGCGGGGCCGTCTAGATGTCCGAATGCAATGATGCCAGGCCCGACCCTTTGCTTCCCCAGTCGGATTCCGGGAGCCGACGATGATCAAGCTGATCGCAGTCGAACCAAAAGAGCGGTATCAGCTGTTGCTGCGTTTCTCCGACGGTGCCTCGGGCGTGTTTGACTTTTCCAGGTTCGTTGAGGCGGACACTGAGATGACGGCGCCGCTGCGTGAGCCGGCGTTCTTTGCACGCCACTTCATCGAGCTTGGTGCACTGGCTTGGCCGAACGGGTTGGATTTCAGTGCGGGATCGTTGTATCGACGGCTGCAGGATGAGGGGAGGTTGGTGCGGGGGAAGAAGGTGGTTCAAAAAGGGGTTCACTTACAGTCGTTTGAATCGTCGTGGGACGGCCGCTGCCTCTTGTTCGCTTGAGGCTATTGAAGCAAGCTCGGCGTAGCTTTCTCTACCACCTCGTTAGACCACACAAATGACACCAGCCGATCTTGAAACATGTCCTGGTGGAACGATCCACGTCACTGACAATGGTCGTGTACGAATGGCCTTTGCGGAACGCCTTTTCATCCACGCCGATCCGACGCAGCGACAGCGGCCCCTTGCGCGACTGACCACGGCGCACCGCTCGCTCCATGACGCCGAACACCTCGTCCCAGGACAGATGCAGCAGCCGGCAGGCGCCACTGACCGTGGCGCACTGCTGCAGCACGTCGATGATCCAGCGCTCCATCAGCAACGTGAAGCGAGAGCGTGGCTCGGCCCAAGGCACCGCGACCTGCACCACGCCGTGATCCGGGCAGCGAACACGTGCCAGCGGGCACGATGTGGACATCTACATCATCAGGAAGGGGTCTTCTCGAAGCGCTCAAGTCGCCACGGCAATTTTCGACGATCTCCATGAGTATTCAGCTCAAATGGTGGATATCGATACCAACGAAATGATTGGTCGAAACCGGGACGGAGGAAGTTAAATGCCCTCTAGCCCAACGTCTGGACGTCTCGGCCGTCCTGGACGGCGCAAGCTCACCGAGCGGCCCAGCGTCTTTTCCGCCATGGCCTGGAAACGTTTGCTCCCAAAGGCGCGTTCCTGCTGCAGATGCTGGCGGATGGCGATCAGTTCGTCGTCGCTGATGCCTTGTTTGAGCCACGCTCCGTAGGCATCGGCGCGTTCCAGCGGCGTACTTCCCATCGCAACGAAGCAGGGGTGGGGTGTGACCAGTGAATCTTCGCAACGCGCCAGGTTGGCGTGGACGCTGGACCAGTGGTGATGTTCGGGCTTATCGACCATCGCGGCGCGCACCGGGTTGAGTTCGATATACCTGTATGCGGTCAGCAGGTAGCGATCCGAGTCGACCAGGCAGGATTTGAAGCGTCCTTCCCACAGGGTTCCGGTGCGTCGATGGCGGCGGTTGAATGCGGTGACATAGGCCTGTCCAAGTTGGCGCATGGCCAACGACACCTGGCCGGATTCCCCGGAGCTGACGAGCAAGTGCACGTGGTTGCCCATCAGGACATAGGCGTGGATTTCCAGCCCATGTTTCGCGGCGCTTTCGCCCAGCAAACACAGATAGTGGCGGCGGTCGTCGTCATCCAGAAAGATGGCGCATCGATTGACCCCGCGCTGGGTGATGTGGAGCGGTACACCCGGAATTTGCAGGCGAGCTTGGCGTGGCATGAGCAGAGTCGATAGCCGGAGCATCCCAGTGTCCCGCCACACGGCAACGGGCAGCATCGGCCACGCGAGACGGCGCAGGTAGGTGCATGTCGGGTTTCTCGCCGTCCCGTTTTAGCGCCCTTAGGTCCCGCGCCCCTTAACTTCCTCCGTCCCGTTTTAGCGTCCTGGGGGCGCGTCTCTTGATTCCGTCCGTCCCTTAGGCGGCGGGATTCAAGTGGCCGGTTTTCCGGCCGATAATGCAGGCATGCCCGCGCGCCAGCGGGAGTTCTGTCCGGGAGGCGGTTTCCGTTGAGCATGCCAGTGGTTTCCGAAGCCCCATGACGCAAGCGCAAGACCCCGACGAACGCTACGTCCGCATCGCGGTCATGATCATGCTGGCGTTGACGTTGTTCGCCAGCGCCTGCGCCACCCTGATCCATTGGCTCGCGCCCATCCATCGCATGATGGATCTGGTCGTTCCTCCCGCGTTCTGCGTGCTCAGTGTCGGTCTGATCACGGCCCTGGTGCGGCGTCCGGATTGGGTGCTCGGCATCGTGCGAATCGATCTGCTGGCCGCGGGCGTCGCGCTCGCTGCGCCGGCGTGGCTCTACACTCTGCAGGCGACCCTGACGCCCGGCGTGCAGTTGATCGACATCCTGCCGCCCGTGTCTTCGTTGTTCGTGGTGTTCCTGATCATGCTGATGATCTTCCTCCCCGGCCGGCTGGCTTTTCTCATGGCCGCCCTGAGCTGGGTGCTGATCGCGCTGCCGGTGCTGGTCTACCTGCTGTTGCATGGGCAGGAAATGTGGTCGCCGCGGGGCCGGGATCTGCTGATGGCGTATGGCCCGGCGAGCATCATGGTCGTCGTCCTGCTGCCGGTGCAGCGGGCGCTGGTCGGCAAGATCAGGCGACTGGCCCGGGAACGGGACCGGATGGAGGTCATGCTTCGCCGGGATCCGCTGACGGGCGTGCAGAGCCGCCTGCTCGGCGAGCAGATGTTGCGTCAGGCGCTGAGCGAACGGATCCCTGCCGGCGTGATCATGCTGGACTTGGACAAGTTCAAGGCGATCAACGACACGCACGGCCATCCGATGGGCGACAAGGTGCTGCAGGCGGTGGCCGATGCTTGCCAGGGGCTGCTGCGCGCGGGCAAAACCATCTCGCGCTGGGGTGGCGAAGAATTCCTGGTGATCGTGCCGAACGTCGATGCGCCCGGCCTGCAGCGGGTGGCCGAACGCCTGCGGTTGGCGATCGCCGACTTGTCCGTCGCGCCAGTCGGGCAGGTAACCGCATCGCTTGGGGCCACGTTGCTCCAGAGCTGGGACAACCAGGAAACCGTGCTGCAACGTGCGGACCAGGCGCTCTACCGCGCCAAGGAGCAGGGCGGAAACCGGGTGGTGGCCGCTCCGGCGCCAATCGCGGCGGGTACGACGCCGCAAAAAACGAATTAAAGGGGACGCAGTCTTGCGGCGCCTCGACCATGGCGGCGCGTACCGGGTTGAGCTCGATGTAGCGCATGACGGTCAGCAGGTAGCGTTCACTTTGCAGCAGACAGGACTTGAAGCGTCCTTGCCACAACGCACTGAAGCGCCTGTGCCTGAGGTTGGGTCAGCATGCCTGCTGCCGGCAGGCTTGCCCCTCACAAAAAGGGGACGGAGGGAATTAAGCCTCGTCCGGCGGGCGGTTTGCGCGTCGCGGCCGACCGCGGTGCCGTACGTGGGCCGGGCGGCCCAGGGCCTTTTCGATCATCGCCTGGAACTTCGCGTCGCGCAGCGCACGGTCTTGTTCGAGGTGCGCGCTGATGCTCGCCAGTTCGTCTTCGCCGACACCCTCACGCAACCAGGCCCGGTAGCACGCCGCGCGCATCTGAGGATCACGATCCTGCGCCAGGAAGACCGGGTGAGGGTTCACCAACCGGTCCTCTGACAAGTCCAGGTTTGCGTCCACGCTTGACCAGCGGTACTGCTCGGGCAGCGCGACCGTGGCCGAAAGCTCAAATGACCGAGGTATGCGAATATTTCGCCCTGTTCGACCGCACGGAATGGCTCGATGAACTCCTCGCCCAAGCTGCCGACGAAGCATCCTGACCGGGTGGCCGAGCCGCTGGCCGGTGGCTGCGTTGTGTCGGCCTCGCTGCCGGGGAAGGGGGGTCTTTCCGACTGGGTGGAGTTGATGGAGGTGGTGGAGGCGTTGTGTCCGGTGTGGCCGGAGAGGGAGGGGTTGGGGGTGAAGGGGAAGTACAAGTACAAGCTTTGAGGGTGGTGGCTTGATTGGCCACGTCCCCTTTTTGCCAGGCACCCCGTTGCGTTCACGCTTTCCTGAAGCTCATGCCCGTGATGCCGGACTCGGCGATGCGCTTTTCAAGTTCCGATTTCGCGGCGTCGTTGACGTAGATGCTCGAGCGGTGGGTAGCATCCTTGAATATCGTCGCCTGGGTCGGGACCGCAGAGTCCTTGAACACCGGTTTTTTGATGAACCCGCCCGGCAGCACGTTCGACCTGTCGTGGTCGATGCAGTCGATGGCGTTGGTGATGTTGTAATAGTACTCGACCTCGCCAAGCACGTCGATTTCGAGCAGTTGGCCGAACTGGCCGAGGAATTCGCCCAGCGCGTCGCGCGCCCTGGCGTTGAGCGCAAGGCTGCCGGGCCGGAACGGGCTTATGTCCACGCGTGGTTTTGGCTTCGATCGCTTCTTGTCGGTGAACGGTTGCAGCTTGGGTGGCTTCGACCAGTGGATCGGCGATCCGTCGCCGCCGAACTGGTCCCAGAAGTGCAGGTTGGCTCGATCGCTTTCGGTCGCCACGAGCATGGATGCCTTGTCGATCGAGTCGTTCGCAATTTCCCAGATTGTCATCGCATGGCCCGGTTAGTAGGGGAAGACGCCGTCGACCAGCTCTTGCTTGATCTGACGAAGCGCCAGTCTCCCGTTCTGAGGGTTGTTGGCTGGTACCGGCATGAGCCGCGCCAGGACATTCAAATGGTAAAGGTCGGTATGTATCACCGCATGCTTCGATGCGCCCGGAATGCTGGCCACCGTGGACTTCTTGTGGGCCGGCAGATACACGCCGTTGTCGACGTCGTTGATGCCTATGCACCATCGGAACAGCATCTTTCTCGCTTCGTCAGCGCGTAGATCCTTGGCCGCAACCACGTGGTGCGCGGACACCGTTCTGGGTGCGGCATCGACCGGCCGAATCTGACCCGCGGCCTTCATGTTGCGCGTCAGTTTCGTCGAGTGCCGTGTTGTTCGCTCGGCCTCGGCCATCAGTCGTTCTGCCGTCACCGGCAATGTGAAGCCATTCCTGTAAAGGGTTTCTCGCTTCTTCTTTCTGACGACGAGTTCGTTGCCAACCTCGTAGGCCACCGTTCCTTGGGCGATCCGATTTGCTCCCAGCCGCAAGCCGAGCAAGTCGAGATCGGGTTCACCCGAGCGGCTTTTCCCCTCATCGAACGCCATAAGTGCTCACTCCTGTGAAAGGGAACTCTACGTTCGCAGCGAATGGTAGCGGAAGCGAAAAAGTGGGGGCAAAAACGGTGGCAAGAACGGAGTGAGGTTGAGTTGGCCCGTTCGGCAGACCCCACTTGGCAGCGCGCGGGGGGTTGGACGAGGGCTGGGGCGGTCCCTGCCCTTCGCTCGCGCCGTGACGTAACGGGCCCTGTTCGAGGATGCGCTGTCCATTGAATTGGCATCGGATATCCGCGACTACCCGCAGCAACAGAAGATACCGGGCGTGGATCGATTCCGCGCATGGGTCGAGGCAAGGGCTGGCCGTTTCGCCCGTTCGCGCGCCCGGCAGGCCGCGGTGCCCAGTCCCCGAAAAAAGGGGTCGAAAAAAGGGGGCAGGTTCATTTAGTCCCGATTTTTCGCGGCTTGGGGGGTTTGCCGCGAGGCCTGACGCTGACTGAGCGTTGGGTCAGTGCTTCGATTTGCTGTCGAGAGCGTTCGCTGCCCCAGGCGCGCTGCTGCTGAGTGTGTTGGCGAAGGTCGTCGAGATGCTTTTCTTCCACGAGTTCATCGACCAGCGCGCGGTAGGCGGCTTGTCGTGTGGCAGGTGTGGTGGCCAGCAGCATGTATTGTTGGTGCGGCGTGATGAGCGGCGCTGGTTGTCCCATCGCGTTGTGGTGGTAGCTCGAAGGGTAGTCCGCGGGATCGTCGGTCATGTGGGCCCTGACGGGATTGAGCTCGATGTAGCGATAGCAGGTGAGCAGGTACCGGTCGGTATCGACCAGTGCTGCCTTGAAGCGTCTTTCCCACAAGGTGCCGTGCGCCGGTAGCGTGCATTGAAACTGCCGACGTAGCGGCGGCCTACCGCTTGCATCATGCGGGAGATGGCTCCGGTGGTGGCCGGTGTCACCAGCAGGTGGACGTGGTTTGTCATCAACACGTAGGCGTGGATTGCACAGTCGTGTCTGGATGATGCTCCACGCAACTCCTGCAGATAGCGCAAGTAGCCGGCTTCTCCCGCGAAGCAGGCTTGGCGGTCATTGCCTCGTTGAACCACGTGTTGCGGGATGCCGGGAAGATCGATACGGGGCTAGCGCGCCATGCCGTGCTTCCTGCGTTGGAGCGGATCAGGTTGCATGGCTGTTGAAACGAGTGCTGCCGGGAGCGCGCGCGTGGCGCACTTCCATACGGCTCAATCTGGCGTAGGAAATGAACCTGACCCCTTTGGGCGCGAGTACCCCTGCCGCATCAATGACCGCGACCGTGGAAGTGGCTGGTGCCGGCGCCGACGGAGATGCTGATGCCGCCGCTCGGCTCGTCGCAGCTGCCGAAGGCCTTGGTGACGTTGACCGTGCCGGTCTGGTAGTTGCCGCTGAAGCGGCTGCCGCCGGCCACGCCCATGCCGACGCTGCCGTGGACTTGTGGCTGGTTGTAGGTGGAGTCGTCGCAGTCCGCCCGCGCGTCGCGGGCGACTTCGGTGTTGCCCAGGCGTCCGCTGGTGTCGCCGTAGTAGACGCCTGGCGGGTCGCGCGGTGGCGTGGCGGCGACGCTGTCTGCGGTGCGCGTGCGGGGCGTGGTGGCGGGAGCGGGTGTCGTGGCGTCGTTCGCGGCTGCGGTTGCGGTGCTGCTGGCGGCCGGCAGTTCGCCCGGGGGCAGTTTCAGGTTCAGCGGCTGGGTCGTGGTCTGCGCCCATGCCGGCGCGGCCAGCAAGGTGGCCAGCAGGGCGGGGAGAAGGCGGGGGACGTTCATGCGGACTCCGAGGTGATCACGTATCCAACGCGCGAGGCCGCGTCGGCGTGTACATCCCTGTTGGAAAGGCGGCGCGCCGACAAGTTCCGGGAGGCGTCACGACCTGTCTGTCGTAGGAGCCCGCTTGCGCGCGATGCTTCTGACGAAGTCGCCCAAGAGCATCGCCCGCGAGCGGGCTCCTACGGGTGTTCGGTTCAGCCGGTGGTTTCGATGCGTTCGACGCGACGCAGGCCGCGGGGGAGCAGGTTGCCGCGGGTGGCGCGGTTGCCGCCGTACTCGACCAGGTCGGCCCACTTCAGGGTGAGCTTGCGCGCGCCGGCGTACAGGGTGACCTCGCCCTTGCCTTCGGCGACGACCGCCACGCCGGCCACGCGCTCGCCCTCGGCCAGCTGCTTCTTGGGAATCTCGATCAGCTTGTTGCCCTTGCCCTTGTCCAGTTCCGGCAGTTCGGCCACCGAGAACATCAAGAGATGCCCTTCGCTGGTGACCACCACGATGCGGTCGCGGGCCGGATCGGCGCTGACCTGCGGCGCCAGCACTTTCGCGCCGTCGCTGAGCGAGATGATCTGCTTGCCGGCCTTGTTGCGGCCGGTGAGCGATTCAAAACGGTTGACGAAGCCGTAGCCGAAGTCGGTGGCGAGGATCAGCCGCGTGTCGTTGTCGCCGGCGATCACCGCGTCGAAGCTGGCGCCCGCGGCCGGGCTGAAGCGGCCGGTCAGCGGCTCGCCATTGCCGCGCGCCGAGGGCAGGGTGTGCGCGGGCGTGGAGTAGGCGCGGCCGGTGGAGTCGATGAATGCGACCTGCTGCGTGGTGCGCGCCTTCACCGCGGCGAGCAGGCCGTCGCCCTCGCGGTAGTTCAGTGCCTCGGCGTCGATGTCGTGGCCCTTCGCGGCGCGCGTCCAGCCCTTCTGCGAGAGCACCACGGTGACCGGTTCGCTGGCTACCAGCGCGCTCTCGTCCAGCGCATGCGCCACCTCGCGCTCGACCAGCGGCGAGCGGCGTGCGTCGCCGAACTTCTCGGCATCGGCGCGCAGTTCGTCCTTGATCAGTCCCTTCAGCTTGGCCGGCGATTTCAGCAGCACGTTGATGCGCGCGCGCTCCTCCTCGAGCTGGTCGCGCTCGGTGTTGATCTTCATCTCCTCCAGCCGTGCCAGCTGGCGCAGGCGGGTTTCGAGGATGTAGTCGGTCTGCTCCTCGCTGAGCCGGAAGCGTGCCATCAGCACCGGCCTGGGCTCGTCCTCGCTGCGCACGATGCGGATGACTTCGTCGAGGTTGAGGTAGGCGGTGTGCAGGCCTTCGAGCAGGTGCAGGCGACGGTCGACCTTGGCCAGGCGATGTTCCAGGCGCCGGGTGACGGTGCTGGTGCGGAAGCTCAGCCACTCGGTGAGGATGCGCTTGAGGTCCTTCACTTGCGGCCGGCCGTCCAGGCCGATCATGTTGAGGTTGACGCGGAAGCTCTTCTCCATGTCCGTCGTGGCGAACAGGTGCTGCATGGTCTCGTCCGCGTCGACGCGGTTCGAGCGCGGCACGATCACCAGCCGGATCGGATTCTCGTGGTCGGACTCGTCGCGCAGGTCCTCGATCATCGGCAGCTTCTTCGCGCGCATCTGCGCGGCGATCTGTTCGAGGATCTTCGACGGGCTTACCTGGTGCGGCAGCGCGGTGATCACGATGTTGCCTTCCTCGCGCTGGTACACCGCGCGGGCGCGCACCGAACCGCCGCCGGTCTGGTACATCGCCAGCAGGTCGGCGCGCGGGGTGATGATCTCCGCCTCGGTCGGGTAGTCCGGCCCGCGCACGTGCTCGCACAGGTCGGCGACGCTGGCGTCCGGATCGTCCAGCAGGCGGATGCACGCGGTGGCCAGCTCGCGCAGGTTGTGCGGCGGGATGTCGGTGGCCATGCCGACCGCGATGCCCATCGAGCCGTTGAGCAGCACGTGCGGCACGCGCGCCGGCAGCCAGCTCGGCTCGTCCATGGTGCCGTCGAAATTCGGCACCCAGTCCACCGTGCCCTGGGCCAGCTCGCCGAGCAATGCCTCGGCGATCGGGCTGAGCTTGGATTCGGTGTAGCGCATCGCGGCAAAACTTTTCGGGTCATCCGGCGAACCGAAGTTGCCCTGGCCATCGACCAGCGGATAGCGGTACGAGAACGGCTGCGCCATCAGCACCATCGCCTCGTAGCACGACGAATCGCCGTGCGGATGGAACTTGCCGATCACGTCGCCGATGGTGCGCGCGGACTTCTTCGGCTTGGCGGTGGCGGCCAGGCCAAGCTCGCTCATCGCGTAGATGATGCGCCGCTGCACCGGCTTCAGGCCGTCGCCGACGAACGGCAGGGCGCGGTCCAGCACCACGTACATCGAGTAGTCGAGATAGGCCCGCTCGGCGTATTCCTTCAGCGGGATCTGTTCGTAATTGGCTTGCAGGTTCATGGAGTTGGATCAATCAGGTAGCGCGCAGGCTGCGCGGATAGCCGGACGATGGTGCCAGAAAGCCGGTGCCTGCGGGTACCTTTCAGTGATCGATGCCGTTGTCTTCGAGCGGGTGCCTGAACTTCACGCCGAGCTCTGCGGCGATGGCGTAATTCGCATCGCAATAGAGGTTCCTGCTTTGGAACTGGTCGATACGTTGGAAATAAACAGGCGGTGATCCTGGTGCACCATCCGCATTGTGCGCAACACGATAGATCGAGAATGTCATGCGCGCTTTGTCGGCATAGGACGTCCCCAGGGTGCGATCAGCCGTGATAACGGTGACGGAACCCTCCGGGTTGCGTAGCAAGACCATGTCGCGCAGCCAGCAATCCGCCCCCTCGATGGTGTCGAAGGCCACGTATTCGGGAATCTTCTCGTTGAAGAACGGCACGACATTCCACATCGGCTTCTCCTGCACCGTCCCATCCGTTTCACCGGCCTCAACATGACCCAGCATGTAGAACGTGATGTGCTCGAAATCATGTGCGTTGAAGTTGCTTCGGTGGGCATTGAAGACCAGATCTTTCCGGCCATCGCCATCGATGTCGATCGCGTTGGGCCCGTTGGCGATGTCGATGACCTGCAGGTGGCTGAAATTTCGGCCGTGCGATGGCTGCACCGGCGTTTGTGCCCACAAGGCAAGCGGACACACCAGTGCGAATGCAACGATCCATGCGGACTTCATCACGGCGATGGCCTCAATTTCGTTGAGCGGAGATGCCGAGCTTTCGCAACTGCACCTGCACGCTGTCCGGCCCGGCCAGGTGCGCGGCGCCGACGGCGATGAAGACCGTGCCGGGCTGCTGCAGCATCGCGGCGATCTTCGTCGCCCAGACCTGGTTGCGCTGCACCAGCAGCAGTTGGTAGAGCTTCGGCTCGTGCCGGCGCATGTCGTCGTTGCCGATGCGCGCGATGGCGTCCACGTCGCCGGCCTTCCAGGCGTCGATCAGTTCGGTGAGCCGGAACGTGCCCTTGTCCGCGTCGCGCATGGTCGAGCGCAGCAGGGCCAGCTCGATCGCGCGCGGCATGTCGGCGAGAAAGCGGATCTGCTGTTCGGCGGTTTCCAGCCCCAGCACCGGCTTGCCGGCGGCGCTCATCTGCGCCTTCAGCTGCTTGTCCACGCCATGCTCCGGGTCGAGTCCGGCCTTCAGCAGCGGCGTCACCGCCAGCGTCAGCGCGGCCAGCCACGGGCGCATCACGTTCAGCGTCTGCATGCCGCCGGGCACGCCGAGCTTGTTCGCCAGCAGGTCCAGCCGATGCGCCTCCGACTCGCTGAGCTGGCTGGACAACGGGTGCGCCGCATCCATGCCGTGGCGCAGCACCAGCGCCGCCATGTTCGCCGGGTCGTCGTCGGTGATCTCGACGTACAACGTCCGGCTGTCCGCCATCGCCCGGTCCAGCTCGGGGGAATGCCAGCTGGTGTCGCTCGGCATCAGGTGCACCGTGCCGAACAGGTAGATCGTGGTGTCGGCGTCCTTCACTACCCACAGAGCGGGGTGGGCGATGACTGCCGCGGGCAGCAGCAGGAGCAGGCAGAGGGAGATGCGGGCGAGCAGGTGTTTCATGCCTGCGAGTGTTGCGGCAAGCGCGTGGCGGTTCAATCCGGTACCCCGGATTGTCTGCGATCGTCCATGCCGATCAGTCGCCCGAACGCCAGCGCGGCGGCTCGCCCTTCAGCCAGCACACGGCGATCAGGCCGAGGGTAAGCAATACCAGGCTGAGCGCGAACATGACCGGATCGGCCGCTGGCGGCAGCAAACGAAAGACGAGCGCAACACAGCCCGCATAGACGGCGAGGCAAACCCAGCCCTGCCACCGAGCCGGCAGGCCCCAACCCCAGCCGTACCGTTTGGCGGGAAACCAATACTTGTTCCGGCTATCCATTTTCGGCTCCCGGGGAGAGTTTGTGGCGTTTGAATTTGAATGAAGCCGACCTCGTTTGACCTACAGGCCGAGCAGCCCCCACGTCCAGTAAACACCAATGCCCATTTGCACGGCAAAGGCGGTGAAGCGGGCATTGACGGCGATGACGCTGGTCGAAGCCAGGTGGATGCCGGACTGGATGACCCGCGCGCCCAGCAGCCACGGGGCCAGCGCATCCGTGACTTCGGTCCGGTTCGTCACCAGCGCTACAAGTAGCAGACCGCCGAAGACGGGCAGGCTCTCGGTGCAGTTCGCATGAGCACGTGCGAGCCGCTGCATGAATGGCGAGATATTCGAGTTGTCGGGCTTGAACTCATTCGAGCGCACGCGACCCGTGAGGACGAGGTAGCTGCGCAGCACCTCCATCACGACCAGCAGGAGCAGCGTCCAGGCGAGGAACAGCGTGAGTACCAGAGCTGAGGTGGTCATGGTGCCGCCTGCGATTTGCGTGGAGTGGGTGGCATGGATGGGAGGCGCCGGCTACGTCGGGGTTTCGCTGGTCAGCGCGGAACGCGGTAGCCGCCGGGCACGCCGTGCGGGCTCAGGGTGATCTGCCACAGCTGGTCGCGGCGGCTGCGGAAGACCGCGGCGGAGACGGCGAGGTAGTAGCGCCACATGCGCCGGAAGCGTTCATCGTAGGTTTCCGGCAGGGTGGACCAGGCGGATTCGACGTTGGCGCGCCAGGCGGTGAGGGTGCGGTCGTAGTCGGCGCCGAAGTTGTGCCAGTCCTCGACCACGAACAGGTCTTCCAGCGCGGCCGCGACCTGGCTGGCGGCGGGGATCATCGAGTTGGGGAAGATGTATTTCTCGATCCACGGATCGGTCTGCGCCGGCGCGCCGTTGCTGCCGATGCAGTGGAGCAGCGACAGGCCACCCTCCTTCAGGCAGCGGCGCACGGTTTCGAAATAGCTGCGGTAGTTCTTGCCGCCGACGTGCTCGAACATGCCGATCGAATACACCGCGTCGAACGGCTCGTCGACCTCGCGGTAATCCTGCAGGCGGATCTCGATCGGCAGGCCGGCGCAGAGTTCGCGCGCGTAGTCGGCCTGCTGTTGCGAGACGGTGATGCCGACGCCTTCGACGCCGTAGTGCTCGGCGGCATACTTCAGCGCCTCGCCCCAGCCGCAGCCGATGTCGAGTACGCGCTGGCCGGTCTTCAACTGCAGCTTGCGGCAGACCAGGTCGAGCTTGGCCTCCTGCGCGTCGTCGAGGTTGTCGGCCTTGGCCCAGTAGCCGCACGAGTAAACCAGGCGCTTGCCAAGCATGGCCTGGAACAGGTCGTTGCCGAGGTCGTAGTGGGCCTTGCCGATCTCGAACGCGCGCTCGCCGCGCTGCAGGTTGATGAAGCGCGCCTTGAGGTGGGCGAGCACGGTGTCGAGGGTCTTCAGGCCCTGGTCGATGCCCGCACTGAGCAGGCGGGTGCACAGGCCGGGCAGGTCGGCGGCGTCCCACCAGCCGTCCATGTAGGCCTCGCCCAGGCCCAGCGAACCGTGGGCAAACACGCGGGCGTAGAGGCGTTCGTCGTGTACCTGCAGGTCGGTCGCGTCGTGGCCGTTGATGTGGATGCCGGCTTGCGCCAGCAGTTCCCCGGCGCGGTTCTTGAGGTCGTCCTGGCTCATGCGCTACCTCGTGCCTTGATGATGCCCATGCGGCTGCGGCGAATCGCCGAATACCGCGAAGCTTGCCGGCCAGCGTGCATACGTGGCGTCGACGCGGGCCTCACGCAGCCGTTGCAGCAGCGCCTCGGCCTGCTCGTCGAGCAGCACGAACTCGATCTTGACCGGCAGGTCGTCGGCCAGTTCGAAGAACTGCTCCTCGTGCAGCACGCCGTGGCGGCCGTAGCCGGCGATCGCGCGGAACACCGAGCCGCCGCCGATATGCAGCGCCTTGGCCTGCGCCAGCAGCCACTCGGAAAGCAGGATGCCTTCGTGGCGTGCGCGCGCATGGCAATAGAAGGTGAGGTGCGCGCCGTGTTGCAGGGCTTCGTGATTCATGGGGTCTCCCGTTCAGTGGCGCAGCAGGTTGCGGGTCAGGGCGAGGCCGAGCACGGTCATGCCGAGCGAGCCGGCCAGGTGGCTGAGCACGTGGCCGCCGAACCACAGGTACTGCTGGCGCAGCAGCAGGGTGACCGCTTCGCCGGAGAAGGTGGAGAACGTGGTCAGGCCGCCGAGGAAGCCGGTCATCACGAACAATTGCAGCTCCGGCGACGCGGCCTGGAAATGGCGGAACAGGCCGATTGCCACGCCCATCAGCAGGCCGCCGGTGAGGTTGGCGGCCAGGGTGCCCAGCGGCAGGGTGGGGAACAGCGGGTTGAACAGCAGGCCCAGGCCCCAGCGGCACCAGCAACCGAGGGCACCGCCCAGCCCGATCGCGACAAATCCAGTCAGACCCACGTGCGCTACTCCGTTGCAGGAAAGGTTCCGGCGACCGCAGCGACAGGCAGGCCTGCGCCGCCGGGAACCGGCGTTGCAGGCATCATCAACCTCGTGGCGGAAGCACCCGGGGTGGTTGGTTGCGGACGCGTCGCGCGCCCGCAACGGGAGGCATGCCATCTCCCATCGGGCCATCGTAGTGGAAACCGCCGGCCGCCCGTCAAGCGTGGATCAACCGCCGCGCCTGCCGACCGGCGCGACCGGGTCGGTCACGCTTTCCACCGACATCAACACGGTCGCGGTGGCCAGGGCGCGAACCAGGCTGGGCGAACGGTAGCCCGGGTCGGCCAGCCAGCGACGCCACACCGATTCGTCCACCTTCTCGTTGACGCCGCTGCCCACGGTGCGGTCGAACGGCGGCTTGAACTCCTTGTAGAGGCCGTCCATGAACTCCTTGTAGGAGTCGCGCGGCACGCCCGTGCATGCATCACGCGGCGGCACCAGCAGTTCGCTGCAGGTGAGGCCGGCCTTGATCGCGCGGGTCTGCAGCCAGGCCAGGGCCAGGTCGGGCAGCGGGTCGGGCTTGCGGCCGGCGCCGTCGCGGCGATTGCCGCCGCCCACGTCGGAGTGCGAGCCGATGAACCAGCGTTGCTCGACGTCGATCTGTTCGCGCTTCTTCGAGGTCAGCGATTCGCCGGGCTTGACGGTGTACGGATTGCGCGTCCACACCGCGGGCTGGAAATCGCCGCGATGTTCGTCCAGCGCCAGCGCCTGGTAGGCGTGCTTGACGATCTTGCTCAGCTCGGTGTCGTGGAAGCGGTAGCGCGAGCGCGCAAACGGAAACCACGAGGCGGTGTCGGGGATGCCGAGCGAACCGACCGTGTCCCACACGCCGATGAAATGGATGTCCACCTCGATCGAGTGCTGCTGGCGAAATGCCCGCGCGGCCGGGTCGTCGGGCCTGGTCTCCACGTCGCGGTAGAAATCGTAGGCGTGACTTGCGTCGGCGCGGGACAGCTTGCCGCGGCCGTCGCGCTTGAGCAGGCCGCATTTTCGGATCAGGCCGCCCAGGCTGCGCGCGGTATAGGCGCCGCGGCTGAAACCGAACAGGTAGATCTCGTCGCCCGCCTGCCACGTGTCGCACAGCCAGCGGTAGCCATCCAGCACGTTGCCCGAGAGGCCATAGCCGAACGCGCCGCCGAGCAGGTGGGTGATCCCGCGCTTCACCCCCACGCCGGGGATGTAGTTGACCTGTTGCACGTTGCCCAGTGCGTCGCGCGGCGCGATCAGCCGACGCAGGCGCTCCACGTTGGTATTCGATTCCGGCTTGTTCCAGGTGCCGTCGAACAACAGCACCAGTCGGCGCGTGGTCATGGATTCCTCCGTCGCGACGGGCGCAGCCCGCGACAGCTTCGGGTCGATCGGCGCGGACTGTAGCAGGCGCCATGCGCCAGTGTGGCCGGCGGCGTATGCTGCAAGGTCAACTCCGCCAGACGAGGCGACGCGCGACGATGCAGTCACGGGCCCGGACAGACATGGCGCAGGCGTTCCGGCGCCTGCATGACCGCAGCCGCGTACTGCTGCTGCCCAACGCCTGGGATGCGCTCAGCGCGCGGCTGTTCGCGCGGCGGGGCTTCGCCGCGGTGGCCACCACCAGCGCCGGCGTGGCGTGGTCGCTGGGCTACGCCGATGGCGAGCAGGCGCCGCTGGACGAGGTGCTGGCGGCGGTCGCCCGCATCGTGCGCGCGGCGGAGGTGCCGGTGACGGTGGATATCGAGACCGGCTACGGCGAGACGCCGGCGGAGGTGGCCGCGACGGTGCAGTCGGTGATTGCCGCGGGCGCCGTCGGCATCAACATCGAGGACGGCATGCCGGGCCACGGCCCGCTGCGCGAGGCGTCCGCGGCGGCGGCGCGGGTGCGCGCGGCACGAACGGCCGCCGACGCGGCCGGGGTGCCGATCGTGATCAATGCACGGGTCGATCACTGGATGCAGCATGACGGCGCCGAGCCGGCCGCACGCCTGGCCGACGCCATCGAGCGTGGCCGCGCCTACCTCGCCGCGGGCGCCGACTGCATCTATCCGATCGGACTGGCCGATCCGGCCACGCTGGCCGCGCTGGTGCGCGCGCTCGACGCGCCGGTCAACGTCGCGGCAGGCGCCGGCATGCCCGGCCTGGCCGAGCTTTTCCGGCTCGGCGTGGCCCGGGTCAGCACCGCCACGCGGCTGACCACGCTGGCGCTGGCGGCCGTCGATCACGCGCTGGCGCGCATGCGCGAGAGCGGAAATTTCGAGGGACTGGTTGCCGACTTCGGCTACGCCGACGCGCAGCAACTGTTCGAACCGGTTCGAACTGACGAGAGGTGACAGGAATGAGTGGACGCATCGACTACAGGACCGCCTCGCCGGCCGCCTTCAAGGCCATGCTGGCGATGGAAGCCCAGGTTCGCGGCAGCGGCCTGGAGCATTCGTTGATCGAGCTGGTGAAGATGCGCGTGTCGCAGAGCAACGGCTGCGCGTACTGCCTGGACATGCACAGCAAGGACGCGCGCGCCGCCGGCGAAACCGAGCAGCGGCTGCACGTGCTGGCGGCGTGGCGCGAGGCGCCGTTCTACTCGGCGCGCGAGCGTGCCGCGCTGGCCTGGGCCGAGGCGGTCACCCTGGTATCGACGAACGATCTGCCTGACGCCCTGTATGACGAGGTACGCACCCAGTTCGACGACAAGGCCATGGTCGATCTCACCCTGGCGATCATCGCGATCAACGGCTGGAACCGGCTGGCCATCGGATTCCGCGCGGATGTCGGCAACTACCAGCCGCAGCCGGCGGGTTGATCGCGCCATGGTGCTGGAGCGCGCATTCTACCGGCGCGACCCGCGCACGGTGGCGCCGGAACTGCTGAACAAGGTGCTGCGGCACGCCGACGGCCGCAGCGGCCGCATCGTGGAAACCGAAGCCTACTGCGGGCCGACCGATCCGGCCGCGCACTCCTGGCGCGGCCGCACGGCGCGCAACGCGACGATGTTCGGTATGCCGGGGCTGCTCTATGTGTACTTCACCTACGGCATGCATTGGTGTTGCAACCCGGTCTGCGGCGAGGAGGGCGAGGGCGTGGCGGTGTTGTTGCGCGCGCTGGCGCCGCTGGACGGGCTGGCCGCGATGCGCGCCGCACGCCCCGCCTGCCGCAGCGATCGCGACCTGTGCCGCGGACCGGCGCGGCTGTGCCAGGCGATGGGCATCGACCGCGCGCAGGACGGCATCGACCTGGTCGACGGCGCCGGCGGCTTCAGCATCGTCGACGATGGCGTGCCGCCGCCCGCCGCGCCGGTGGTCACGCCGCGCGTCGGCATCACCCGCGCGGTCGACGAGCCGTGGCGCTGGTACGTGCCGAACGACCCGCACGTCTCGCGTCGCTGAGCGGCGGTGCTTTCCGCGCAGACCACATGGAATTGACGGCAGGTTGATCGCGCGCGGTACACGGTACCCAGCCTCACCATCCATTGCGGAGCCTGCGGCCATGCCTTATTCCTCCATCAGCAACCTGCCCGATTCCGTACGCGACCACCTGCCCAGGCACGCGCAGGAGATCTACAAGGAAGCATTCAACAGCGCCTGGGACGAATACGCCGACAAGGACGAGCGGCGTGGCGACGAGTCACGCGAGGAAGTGGCGCACAAGGTCGCCTGGTCGGCGGTCAAGCAGAAGTACGAGAAGGGCCGCGACGGCAACTGGCACGCCAGGTAGCCGGGATTCGGGGTTCGGAGTCGGGGATTTGCGTCAGGTGTGCGGCAGGCCGCGCGCCTTGAGAAATTCGCGGGCATTTTCGGCGTCGTGTTCGAACCACGCGCGGGTCGAGCCGAGCCGGAACGAATAGCCCCAGGCGTCCATGTCGCGCATCAGGCGTTCGCGGCCCACGCCGGGCAGCTCGTCGGCCAGCACGATCTGCAGGTAGCAGGTGGCGTCTTCTTCCTCGATCGAATCGGTGGCGTCGGTATGGACGTCCGGACGTCTATCCGCCGGCAGCACGATCAGGTGGCCGGCCTCGTGCAGCAGCGAGTGCGCCGGCGTGTCGTCGCGGGCGTAGACGGTGGTGCCGATGATGCCGGCCTCCTCCTCGCCCCAGAAGCTGCCGGGAATCGGTTCACCCGCCGCCACCCGCTGCAGGTGCAGGCCGAAGCGGCCGAGCAGCGCCGCGGGCGCGTCGAATCCGATGTCGGCCATGCGCAGCACGGTGCGGGCCGGATCGCCGGAAGGTCGCGTGATGTCGGGATGCATGGTCGTGCGCCGGGCGCGTGCGGTGGCGGCGGAGTGGAGCCGGACAGGGTGCCGGCGGGCTGTCGAATGATGAAAACCGGCTGGCCGCGGCTCAGCCGGTCCTGGCTTCGTCCTTGTTCTCGCCCTTGGCCGCCTGCTTGCCTTCCGGCAGGGTGACCGAGAGTTCGAGGATCTCGTGGCCGCTGTCGCGCTCGAAGTTGATGTTGATCGCATCGAGGTCGACGTGGACGTATTTCTTGATCACTTCGAGCAGTTCGTTGCGCATCATCGGCAGGTAGTCCGGTGCGCCGCGGGTGGAGCGCTCCTGCGCCACGATGATGCGCAGGCGTTCGCGCGCCACCGTGGCGGTGGCTTCGGGCTTGCGCTTCAGGAAATCGAGAATACCCATCGTGATCAACCTCCGAACACGCGCTGGAGAAAGCCCTTCCTGGGCACGTCGATGAAGCGCAACGGGCGCTCTTCGCCGAGAATGCGGGCCACCGTGTCGCCGTAGGCCTGGCCGGCCTGCGAGTTGGCGTCGACGATTACCGGGATGCCGTTGTTGGAGGCGGTCAGCACGTTCTCCGATTCGGGGATCACGCCGACCACCTCGATGCCGAGGATTTCCTCCACATCCTTCACGCTGAGCATCTCGCCGATCGCCACGCGCGCCGGGTTGTAGCGGGTCAGCAGCAGGTGCTGGGTGACCGGGGTCTCGCCCTTCTCGGCGCGCCGGGTCTTGCTGGCGAGCAGGCCGAGGATGCGGTCCGAATCGCGCACCGAGGACACTTCCGGGTTGACCACCACCACGGCGTGGTCGGCGAAGTACATCGCCAGGTGGGCGCCCTTCTCGATGCCGGCGGGGGAGTCGCACACCACGTACTCGAAACCCTCCGCGGACAGGCCGTCGAGCACCTTCTCGACGCCTTCCATGGTCAGCGCGTCCTTGTCGCGGGTCTGGCTGGCAGCCAGCACGTACAGGTTGTCGTAGCGCTTGTCCTTGATCAGCGACTGCTTGAGCGTGGCCTCGCCGTGCACGACGTTGACGAAGTCGTACACCACGCGGCGTTCGCAGCCCATGATCAGGTCGAGGTTGCGCAGGCCGACGTCGAAGTCGATCACCGCGGTTTTCTTGCCGGCCATGGCCAGGCCGGTGGCGAGCGAGGCGCTGGTCGTCGTCTTGCCGACGCCGCCTTTGCCGGAGGTGACAACGATAATCTCAGCAGTCAAGGGCCCATCTCCGCGTGGTTGTTCTTGTTGTACAGGATGCGTGGTGAACGATCACAGCCTGGCGATCAGCAGCTTTTCGCCTTCCAGCCAGCATTGCACGGATTGACCTTCGAGTTCGGCCGGAATCTGCTCGAACACGCGGTACTGCCCGGCGATCGCGACCAGCTCGGCGCGGAAGCCGGAGACGAAGATGCGCGCCTTCTCGTCGCCTTGCGCGCCGGCCATGGCACGCCCGCGCAGGCCACCGTAAATGTGGATGTTGCCGTCGGCGATCACCTCCGCGCCGTTGGCGACGGTGCCGGTGACGATCAAGTCGCAGTCACGCGCGTAGACCTGCTGGCCGGAGCGCACCGTGCCGATGTGGTGCTCGGTGCTTTGCCGGTTGCCGGCGGCGGGGGTGGACAGGATCGGTTCGGGCGGCGGCGCGGGTTCGGTGCGCGCCGGCTGGGCTGCCGCCGGCGCGGCCGCGGCCGGTTCGTACGCCGCGCGGAACTTGGCGATCAGCGGCAGGCCCATGCGCTTGGCCAGCGCCTCGGTCTCGCTGGTGCCGTAGGCCAGGCCCACCGGCAGCATGCCGGCGCTGCGCACGGCCTCCAGCAGGGCGTCGACCGCGCCGTCGTCGGGCAGGCTCGACAGGTGGCTCAGGTCCAGCACTACCGCGGCGCGGGCGAACATCTGCGGCGCGGCGCGCACGCGGCGTTCGAGTTCGTCGCACAGCGCGGCGGCGTCGACCCGGCGCACGCGCACGCAGGCGATGCCGACCTGGCCGAAGCGCAGGTCGCAGGCGTCGTTGGTTTCGGCGCGGGCGTTCATGCGTGCCGCTCGCGGGCGATACGCCGCTGGCCGCTGTCGTCGTGCGGCAGCTCGCGCTCGGCCAGCCACGCCGTGTCGGGCAGCCCGCCGTGCTCCAGCCAGGTGTCGCGGACGTAGGCGTAGCTGGGCAGGTCCTTCGCCAGCAGGCTGACCTGCGGGCCGTCGGGCCCCATCTTCTGCTGGTCGACCTCCTGGAAGCCGTAGGTGCCGTGGAACAGCACCACCACGTCGTCGCGCGGCTCCAGGAACACCTCGCAGGTCAGCAGCGGCACGCGCACTTCGGCGTAGCTGTGCACATCGCTGTAGAAAATGCGGCCCAGCCCGTGGCGCCGGTAGGCGTTGGCGATCACGATGCGGTCGATGTAGACGAACTGCGGGTAATGCGCCGCGAACCAGCGGTAGTTCGGGCTGTCGTAGTCGAGCCCTTCGCGCAGGGCGATCAGGAAACCGGCCATGTGGCCGTCGATCTCGGCGACGCGGAAGTAGTTCGCGTGCTCGAAGAAGTAGCGCAACTGGCCGGCATCGAGGGTGAGGATGGAGCGACCGGCGGCGTTGTTGAGCGCCAGCACGGCATCCAGGTCGTGCTCGCGCACGTCGCGGATGGCAAGGGCCATTCGTTGCTCCGCAATGGTGGAATCGGGACAGGAGTCGACGGTGCGGCTCCCGGACGGCGCATTATGCCATGCGGCTGTCGCGCTGGCATCAAGCCGGGAACATGTAAAACCGGCGTAAAACGGTGCCGGCAAGGCCTGGCCGGGCGTGACTTCCCGCGCATTGCGCGCGTGGCGTGCTCCCCTATGATGCCGGGCATGCAATTGTCCAACTTCAACCACGTGCGGCTGCTGCGCTACGCCGGCCTGTTCACCTACCTGTGCGTGGGTACCCCGCTGATCACCAGCTGGGCGGCCGAACGGGTGAGCCTGCTGCATCGGCCCAACCTCGCGTTGCTGATGTGGACGCTGTGCTACCTGCTGTTCGGCCTCCTGTACTGGGTGGTCACCAGCAACCTCGGCCAGCGCCGTTACCAGGGGCTGCGCCTGATCGGGCTGGTGGCGATGAGCTTCTTCGCGATGGCGGTGGGCTGGTACAGCCACAGCGGCCTGTCGGCGATGCTGATGGCGATCAGCGCGGTGGCGTTGCCGTGGCTGCTGCCGGTGTGGCTGGGCGTGCTGTGCATCGTGCTGCAGAACCTCAGCCTGGTCGCGGTGTTCGTCAACTTCCCTGAGTACGACCACAGCGTCGGACTGGCCTTCCTGCAGACCAGCATCTACCTGGGCATCTCGGCGCTGACCTACATCGCCTCGCTGGCGACCAGCCAGCAGGCCGAGCAGAGCGACGTGCAGCGCCGCCTGAACTCCGAGCTGCGCACCACGCGGGCGTTGCTGGCCGAATCGAGCCGGATCGCCGAGCGCATGCGCATCGCACGCGACCTGCACGACCTGATCGGCCACCATCTCACCGCGCTCAGCCTGAACCTGGAAGTGGCCTGCCACCTCACCAACGAGGCGGCCGCGGCGCACGTGCGCAAGGCGCAGAGCACGGCCAAGCTGCTGCTGGCCGACGTGCGCGAGGTGGTCAGCGAGTTGCGCCAGGACGACTCGATCGACCTGACCCAGGCGCTGCGCGGCCTCACCGAGGGCGTGCCCGGCCTGAACGTGCACGTGGCGATGCCGCCGCGCTTCAGCGTGGAGGACCCGCAGCGCGCCCAGGTGCTGCTGCGCTGCGCGCAGGAAATCGTCACCAATACCGCGCGACACGCGGGCGCGCGCAACCTGTGGCTCAATTTTGCCTACGCCGAGGCCGGCCAGCTGGGGCTGCACGCGCGCGACGACGGTCGCGGCGCCGACCAGGTGGCCGAAGGCAACGGCCTGTCCGGCATGCGCGAGCGCCTGGCCGAGTTCGGCGGCAGCGTGTCGCTGGATGCCGGCCTGAGTCGAGGCTTTGCGCTGACCGTGCGGCTGCCACTGGGCGAGCAGGCGGCGCTGGCGCACACGCCCTCGCGGTTCGAGCCGCCGGCGCTGGATGTTTCGTAAGTGGTTCGGCGGCAGCCCTCGTGCAGGCGCGGTCGCCCGCGGCGGAAGCCGTGCAACAATACGGCGCTTCCCCAGGGGCACCACCCAGCCAGCCGCCAGTCACCCATGACCGAGGATCCCCGATGATTTCCGTCTGTCTCGTCGACGATCAGAACCTGGTGCGGCAGGGCGTCCGTTCGCTGCTGGACCTGGCCGAGGACATCCGCGTGGTGGCCGAGTGCGCCGACGGCGCGCAGGCCGTGCTGGAGGTGCCGCGGATCAAGCCCGACGTGATGCTGCTGGACCTGCGCATGCCGAACATGAGCGGGCTGGAAGTCCTGCAGGCGCTGTCGGCGCGCAACGAATTGCCGCCGACCATCATCCTGACCACCTTCGACGACGACCAGCTGGTGCTGCAGGGCCTCAAGGCCGGCGCGCGCGGCTACCTGCTGAAGGACGTCTCGCTGGAGCAGCTGGTCGAGGCCGTGCGCACCGTCGCCGCCGGCGGCTCGCTGGTGGCGCCGATGGTCACCCAGCGCCTGATGGCCGGCGTGGCGCGGATGCAGAACCAGTTCACCAGCCTCGAACAGCCCGACCCGCTGACCGAGCGCGAGACGGAGATCCTGCGCCTGCTCTCCGGCGGCTACAGCAACAAGGAGATCGCCAACTCGCTGAAGGTGGCCGAGGGCACGGTCAAGAACCACGTCTCCAACATCCTTTCCAAGCTCGGCGTGCGCGATCGCACCCGGGCCGTGCTGAAGGCGCTGGAACTGGGCATCGTATGAGCTCCGACGGGGTTGCGCGCCTTGGGTGGAGCTGCCTTCGCGGCCGCGGCGGGAGCCTCTGCGGGCGGATGGCGTTCAAGCCCGCGAGCAAGTAACATCGGCGGCTTCGGCGTTTGCCGACCCCCGCTGCTGCCCCCTGGGCCCGCGCAGCTGTTGGGGCACACTCAAGGTATGGCGTAAAGACGCTTCGGAGAACTCTGGAATGATGCGTGTCTTTGAATTTCTGGTTGCCCTGGTCATCGTCGCGGTGATTGGCGTGGTGGCGGCGGTGGTCATGCCCTCCAGCGGGCACGTCGAACGCTCACAGGTTGTCGGCAAGGACATGCGCCAGGTGTACGACCTGCTGAACAATTTCCGGCGCTTCCCGGATTACTCCGTGCTCCGTTCACAGGACAGCGGCGTGCAGTTCAAGTTCTCCGGCAAGGCGTATGGCCCGGGTTCCGAGATCAGCTGGACCAGCACCGACCCCAAGCTGGGTGACGGCGGTCTGACCATCGCCAGCGCCACGCCGCAGTTCGACCAGATCGACAACAACACGCAGGATGCGACCATCGTCTGGAACCTGGACAACAACTGGCGCGGTCTGGACAAGCATTTCACGCTGGATCTCGAGCGCCAGGGTCACGGCCGCCTGACCCAGATCACCTGGTCGTACGACGTGCAGTACGGCTGGAACCTGATCAACCGCTTCGCGAACCTGTACATCCACGGCGATCCGGACTCGTTCATCCAGTTCAGCCTGAACAACCTGCAGAACGTGCTGGCCGGCGTGGCCAACGTCGACTACAGCGGCCTGATGCCGAAGATCGCGCAGTCGCAGCCGACCCCGGTGCTGTTCGTCACGCGTCACATCGACCGCAGCAAGGGCGGCTCCGAAGTGCTCGACGACATCCTGGCGCAGTCGCAGACCGAGCTGAAGGCGCAGGCCAAGAAGCTGGGCGTGAACGTGACCGGCCCGGCGATCCTGTTCATCACCAACTACGGCGATCCGGATTTCGATTTCGACGTGGCCCTGCCGATCGACTCCAGCACGCTGACCATCAACGGCCAGAGCGAGCAGCTGACCGCTCCCGTCGCGCCCACGCTGGACGCGACCGCAGCCGCCGAGCCGGCGCCGTCCGCTTCCGCCGCCGCAGCCGCCGCGGCCGCCGCCACGGCCGGCACCCGCGACCGCTTCGGCAACCTGGTGGTGGAAGGCGATGTGCGCGGCATGATGGCCTTCGGCGGTTCCACGCTGCAGGGCATCTGGGAAGGCACCTTCAACGGCGTGCCGCAGACCGTGAAGATGCTCACCGCCTACGCGCAGACCCACGGTTACAAGTTCGACAGCACCGTGAACCCGCCCTACGACATCGTGGTCGCGGCAGAGGTGAGGGATTCCACCGGTGCGATCACCAGCTACGCACGCCACCAGGTGTCGCTGCCGCTGCTCGACGCGCCGGCGCAGACGCCGGAGCAGGAAGCAGGCCTGCTTCCGCCCGAGCAGAACGGTGCACCGGCGGCTGCAGGTTCGGCGCCCGCACCGGCCGCCTCCAGCGCACCGGCTGCGGCTGCCACTGCCGCCGAATAAACCTGGCGCACGGCAGCTGTTCGATGAAGGCCCTTTCGTGATGAAAGGGCCTTTTTCTTGGGCGCCCCTGCGACTGCACGCCGGACGTGCGCGCGGTCGCGGCGCTCTTGCGGTACATTGCCGGGACACTCCGGCGCCCCGACTGGCCGGCGGCCAGCGCGTCGCCAGCCCGGCCACAGCCCGCTCGCGGACATGATCGAAACCGACAAACTCACCCGATGCTACGGCAACCTCACGGCGGTGGATGCGTTGAGCATCCGCGTCGAGCCGGGCCAGGTGCTGGGGCTGCTCGGACCCAATGGCGCGGGCAAGTCCACGGCCATGCGCATGATCGCCGGCTTCCTGGTGCCGACCTCCGGCAGCGCGCGGGTGTGCGGCTACGACGCGATGCGCGAACCGCTGAAGGCCAAGCGCGCGCTGGGCTATCTGCCCGAGGGCGCACCCAGCTACGGCGAGATGACCGTGCGCGAGTTCCTGCAATTCATCGTGCGCATCCGCGGGCTGCGCGGCGAGGCGGGCTATCGGCGCATGGATGCGGTGGTGCAGCAACTGCAGCTGGACGAGGTGCTCGGCTTGGGCATCGACACGCTGTCCAAGGGTTTGCGCCGACGCGTGGGCCTGGCCCAGGCGATCCTGCATGACCCGCCGGTGCTGATGCTGGACGAACCCACCGACGGCCTCGACCCGAACCAGAAGCACGCGGTGCGCCAGCTGATCGACATGATGGCGCGCGACCGCACGATCCTGATCTCCACCCACCTGCTGGAAGAAGTGCACGCGCTGTGCAACCGGGTGGTGATCATCGCCCGCGGCAAGCTGCTGGCGGATGCCACGCCCGCCGAGCTGGAGGCGCGCTCGCGTTATCACGGCGCGGTATCGTTCAGTGCGCCGGGCAGCGGCATGTCGCAGGAAATGCTGGGCCGGCTGCCGCAGGTGGCCGGAGTGGAGATCGACCCGCTGGACGGTCGCGTCACGGTGTTCCCCAAGCCGGGCGAGCGCATCCTGGAACCGGTCGAGCGGCTGTTGCAAGAGCAGGGGCTTGAAGTCTCCGAGATCCAGCTCGAACGCGGCCGCCTCGACGAGGTGTTCCGCCAGATCACCAGCGGTGAGGAAGTCGGCCGCGGGGTGGCGGCATGAGTCCGGTCAACGCGGTGGTGCGGCGCGAGCTGGGCAGCTACTTCGCGACGCCGGTGGCCTATGTCTTCCTGGTGATCTTCCTGGTGCTCGCCGGCATCCTGACCTTCTACGTCGGCGATTTCTACGAGCGCGGACAGGCCGACCTGCAGCCGTTCTTCGTGATGCACCCGTGGCTGTACCTGATCCTGGTGCCGGCGATCACCATGCGCATGTGGGCCGAGGAGACCAAGGGCGGCACGCTGGAACTGCTGCTCACCCTGCCGCTGACGCTGTGGCAGGCGATGCTCGGCAAGTTCCTCGCCGCATGGCTGTTCATCGGGCTGGCGCTGGCACTGACCTTTCCGATCTGGATCACCGTCAACTACCTGGGCGCGCCGGACAACGGCGTGATCCTGGCCGGCTACCTGGGCAGCTGGCTGATGGCCGGCAACTTCATCGCCATCGGCGCCTGCCTGTCGGCGCTGACGCGCAGCCAGGTGGTGGCCTTCATCCTCACCGCGCTGGTCTGCGTGCTGCTGATCCTGGCCGGGCAGCCGCAGGTGCTGGATTTCTTCCAGGGCGCGCTGCCGCGGCGCCTCATCAACGCCGTGGCGCACCTTTCGATGCTGCGTCATTTCGAGGCGATCTCGCGCGGTGTGCTCGACCTGCGCGACCTGCTGTACTTCGTGCTCAGCACGCTGGGCTGGCTGGTCGCCGGCGTGTTGCTGCTCGACCTCAAGCGGACGCGCTGAACGATGCCGCGCCTGCGCCTGCCCCGTCTGCTCACCACGCCGCTGCGCCTGACCCGCAGCAGCTGGCTGTACGCCGGCCTGGTGGCGCTGGTGCTGGTGCTGGTGCCGCTGGTGGTGGCCAGCAGCCGCTGGCTGCATGCCACGCGGATCGACCTGACCGCTGACCAGCTCTACACGCTGACGCCCGGCACGCGGCACATCGTCGACAGCCTGCAACGGCCACTGCAGCTGACCCTGTACTTCTCCGAGCACGCCACGCGCGACCTGCCCAAGCTGCGCAGCTACGAGCGGCGCGTCAACGAGATGCTGCAGGAGATGGTGGCGCGCTCGCACGGGCGCATCCGCCTGCGCGTGATCGACCCGGTGCCGTATTCGGACGACGAGGCGGGCGCCGAGGGCAGCGGGCTGATTGCCGCCAATGGCGGCAGCAACGGCGAGCGGGTGTTCTTCGGACTGGCCGGCAGCGCCATGGCGCCGGGCGAGGCGCGTGGTGCGGAGGACGCCGGCACGCCGGAAAAATCGCTCTCGATCGCGTTCTTCGATCCCTCGCGCGAGGCCTTCCTCGAATACGACATCGCCAAGCTGCTGTACGAGCTGAACCAGGTGCGCAAGCCGGAGATCGGCGTGCTCAGCTCGCTGCCGGTGCAGGGCGACCTGGCGCTGGGCGAGCAGCCCTGGGCGGTGATGCAGCAGCTGGGCCAGTTGTTCGAGCTGAAGACCCTCGACGCCGCCACCCTGCAGCACGTGGATGATCGCCTGAAGGTGCTGCTGCTGATCCACCCCAAGCAGCTGCCGCCGGCCGCGCAGTACGCGATCGACCAGTACGTGATGGGCGGCGGCCACCTGGTGGTGTTCGTCGATCCCGATGCCGAGCTCGACGCCGCACCGTTCACGCCCGACATCGGCGGCTTGCCTGCGCACGCCTCGGACCTGCCGCGCCTGTTCGCCGCGTGGGGCGTGGAATACCAGCCGCGCGAGGTGGTGCTGGACCGCAGCCGCGGCCTGCAAATCGAGCTGGCCGGCAGCAGCCTCAACCATCCGGCAATGCTCGGGCTGGGCGACCAGGAGCTCAACCGCAATGATCCGGTGACCGCCAGCCTGCAGCGCATCAACGTCTCCAGCATCGGCCATTTCGACCTCACCCGGACCGCGACCGCGCGGCTGGTCCCGCTGCTGCAGAGCAGTGCCGACGCCGAGCTGGCGCCGACCCAGCGGGTGATGGATGCCAGCAGCGACCCGACCAGCCTGCTCGAAGATTACAAGGCGGACAACGCGCACTACGTGCTGGCGGCGCGGTTGCGCGGCACCTTCGTCAGCGCGTTTCCCGAGGACGCCGGCAAGCCGGGCCACCGTGCGCATTCGGCGGCCAACGCACAGGTGGTGCTGGTGGCCGACACCGACGTGCTCAGCGATCGTCTGTGGGTGGAGCCGCAGACCGTGCTGGGCCAGACCATGGTGCGCATCTTCGCCAACAACGGTGATTTCGTCACCAACCTGGTCGACAACCTCAGCGGCTCGTCGGCGCTGCTGTCGATCCGCGCGCGCTCCACCTCGCAGCGGCCGTTCACCCGGGTGCAGGCGCTGCGCAACGTGGCCGACCAGAAGTTCCTGCAGAAGGAGCAGGAGCTGGAGAAGGAGCTGGCCGACACCCGCCGCCGGCTGGACGAGCTGCAGCCGGCCAAGGGTGCGCGGTCGAGCACGGTCACCCCCGAGCAGCGCCGCGAGATCGAGCAGTTCCGCCAGCGCCAGCTCGCCATCAACAAGGAGCTGCGCGACGTGCAGCACCAGCTCAATGCCGAGATCGACGCGCTGGGTCTGCGCGTGAAGGTGATCAACATCGTGCTGGTGCCGGCGCTGGTGGTGCTGATCGGCCTGCTGTACGGCTGGCGTCGCACCCGCCACAGCCGGCGTCGACGCTGATGGCGGCAATCTGCCGCAAGCGATCGTCCGCGGCAGGGCAGACGGCGCCGGCGCGGCGCACTATGCTGGGCGGTGGTCGCCGGTCGTGCCGGTGCTGACGGACGTGGAAGCAAGCCGATCGTGATTGCAACGCTGTTGAAATGGGTGGTGCCGTGGGAGTTCTCGTGGCTGTTCCTGGCCACGTTCGTGCTGGCCTGCGTGCTGTACTGGCGCGGCAGCCGCCGCCTGAGGGTGCCGTCCAGCCGGCGGCTGGCGTTCTGGATCGGCATGGCGATCATCTACCTGTCGCTGCACACTTATCTCGATTACTACGCCGAGCATGAGTTCTTCATGCATCGCCTGCAGCAGTTGCTGTTGCACCACCTGGCGCCGCTGCTGATCGTCATCGCCTATCCGGCCAGTGCGCTGCGCGCCGGCCTGCCGCTGGCGTGGCGGGCGCGGTGGCTGCGGCCGTTGCAGCGGTCGTGGCCGTGGCGGTCGGTGATGGGCGTGCTGATGAATCCCACGATCGTCACCGTGCTGTTCGTGGTGTTCGTGCTGATCTGGCTGATCCCGAGCCTGCAGACGCTGGCGATGCTGGACTGGCGCGTGTACCGCTTCATGAACTGGACGATGCTGCTCAGCGGCTTCGCCTACTGGGCGCTGGTGCTCGACCACCGCCCGCATCCGCCGGGTCGCATGGTGGCAGGCATGCGCGTGCTGTCGCCGGCGATCACCATGACGCCGCAGATCCTGGCTGGCGCGATCATCACGTTCTCGCGCACCGACCTCTATCCGATCTTCGAGATCTGCGGCCGCGCGTTTACCTTCAACGTGCTGACCGGGCAGATGGTCGGCGGGCTGATCACCTGGGTGCCGGCGGCGCTGATCGAGTCGGTCGGCGGCCTGATTGCGCTGCGCCACTGGATGCGGTTGTCACGCAACGGGCGCCTGCCGCGCAAGCCGCTGCCGCCGACGGTGATCGCCGGCAGCGCGCACGACTGAGCGGATTGAATCAGTGCCCGGAATGGGCAGACGCGGGGGCCTCGTCGCCCAGCGCATTGGCGGGGCGGGCGGCGAAGTCGACCGGCAGGCTGCTGCCGTCGTCGAATTGCAGTTGCATTTGCACCCGATTGCCGGGTAACACCGCCGCGGCCGGTTTCATCAGCATCAGGTGATAGCCGCCGGGCCCCAGCACGACGCTGCCGTGCGCGGGGATCGGCAACGATTCGACCATGGCCATGCGGCTCATGCCGCCCTGGGTCGAGCTGTGGTGCAGCATCACTTCCGCGTATGCCGTGCTGCGCGCGCCGGTCAACGCAACCGGCTGGTCGCCGCGGTTTTCCAGCGTGACGTAACCGCCGGCCGGCAACGTGCCGGGCAACACGCGAATCCAGGCGTGGCTGGCGTGCACCTGGTCGGCGGCCGCGGCATGCACGCCGGCAGCGAGCGACAGTCCGGCGAGCAGGGCAAACAGGCGGGCGTGCTTCATGTCGGTTCTCCCTGGTCGAGCAGCAGTTGCAGGTCGTGTACCAGGTCGTCCTGCTTGTCGGCCGGGGTGTACAACACGCGCGGGTTGCCGTCGCGGTCGAACACGTAGATCGCCGAGCTGTGGCTCACTTCGTAGTTGCCGTCCTTGCCGGACGGCTCGCGGGTGAACGCGGAGCGGTAGCGCTTGACCAGTGCCTCGACCGCGCGCGGTGCGCCGGTGAGCCCGATCGCATGTTTGTCGAACGCGTTGACGTAGCCGTGCAGCACGGCCGGCGTGTCCCGCGTCGGGTCGACACTGACGAACAGGATGCGTGCGCCGTCGGCCTGCGCGCCGAGCTTCTTCATCACCACGTGCAGCTGGGCCATGGTCAGCGGGCAGACGTCCGGGCAATGCGTGTAGCCGAAGAACAGCAGCACCACCTTGCCGCGATAGTCGGTGGCGGACACCGGCTTGTTCTCGTCACTGGTCAGGTTGAACTCGAGCTGCGGCATGTGGCCGGTGAGGTCGGTCAGGCGGAACGGCAGCGGCGTCGCGCCGTGGCAACCGGCGAGCAGCGTGCCGGCAACCAGCAGCGCAAGCAGGGCGGCAAGGCGGGTGCGAAGTGACTTCATGCGAGAATCCTGCAGCTTCATCCGTTCAAGCATACGACACCGGCCGCGCCGCGGCGCCGACGGTACGGGAGATACACCGCCCATGCGACAACCTGCCCACCTCGCCACTGCCTTGCTGGTCGGCCTCGCCGGCGCCAGCGCGGTGCTGCTGGGCGCGTTCGGCGCACATGCCTTGCGCGGCATGCTGGACGCCCGTGCCGTCGAGCTGTGGCATACCGCGGTGGAATATCACGCCTGGCACGCGCTGGCCCTGGCGCTCGCCGTGGCGCTCGGCCACGGCCGCGGCGCGCGCGTGGCGACGGTGGCGTTTGCCGCCGGCATCGTGCTGTTCAGCGGCAGCCTGTACGCGCTGGCGCTCGGTGCGCCGCGCTGGACGGGAATCATCACGCCGTTCGGCGGGCTGGCCTTCGTGATCGGCTGGCTGGCGCTGGGTTGGGCGCTGCGCCCGCGTCACGAATAGTTTCGGCAAGTGTCATGCGGCGGTCATCGTCGACGGCGATGGTGGCGGCATGGACATGCGCATCGCCCTTCGGCATTCATCCGACACGGCCGCGTGGCCCGGGCGCTTGCTGCAGCGTCTGCGCCGGCCCGGCATCGTGCTGCTCGTCGTGCTGTCGGCGATCCTGCTGTGGTCGTGGCTGCCGGCGTCCGATGAAACGACGGAACTTCCCGCGGCAAACCAGCTGGTGCACTGGCAGGGTGCCGGACACGACTGGCTGCTGGTGGTCGATCCGCAGACGCGCGAGCTGGTCGTCTATGACGCCCGCGACGGCCGGCCGCTGCAACGCCTCGGCGCCGAAGACGGCGTGCCGCCCGTGCAATCGATCGTGCTGCAGGGGCCGTGGCTGTTCGTGACGGGTGGGCAACATCCGAAGGTGCGCCTGCTGAAGCTGCCGCAATTGCAGGCGGTGAGCGCCGACACGCGTTGATCGTCAGGTGCCGATCAGCGGCAGGGTCACGTGCAGCACCACGTCGGCGCAGAAGTGCGCGAGCATCGCGTGCTCCAGTCCGTATTTCCAGAACAGGCCGCCGCTGACGATGCCGACTATGGCATTGAGCAGCACGATGCGCGCCACCAGCAGCGGGGTACCGAGCATGCCGGCGGCGTGCGCGGCGGGCAGGTGGCCGGCGCCGAACAGCAGCGCGGCCAGCACGATTGCCAGCATGAACATCCACGGCCGCGCCACGCGTCCGTTGCCGCGCGCCAGCATCCACACCATGGCGCCGATCGGGAACAGGCGGCACAACACTTCCTCCACGACGCCCCCGTAGAGCAATGCCAGCGCGCCGCGCCAGGCCGCGATGACCGTCCCGGTGTGAGCCGGCTGCGGGCCGAGCAGCGACAGGCCGATCACCCCCAGCGCCGCGAGTACGCCGAGCAGCGCGGCCAGCAACCAGCGCGAACGCCGCGCCGGATCACGCGGCTGCGCATATACCCAGGCGCGCAGCCACGGTGCGTCGAGTCCGTACGGTGCGCCCAGGCGCAGGCCCGCCCAGCCGAGCAACCAGCACAGCACGCCGGTCGCTCCCACCTGCGTCAGCACGATGGCCGGCAGCGGCCAGTGCAGTGCGGTGAGCTGCGTCGGCACCAGCGCCAGCAGATAAGGCATCAGTGCCAGCGTGGCCAACGCGCCGGCGACGCCGAACAATACGGCGAGCGTCAGGTGCGGGCCGCTGGCCGACAGGTTGGTCGGATGGGTGGGCATGGGCAGGCTTCGGGGATGGGTGGGGTCAGTCTGCGTCGTCGTCCGGCGTCGGCCGGATCGGGCCGGCCTTGAGCCGGCCGGCCTTGCGCAAGGCCTCGCGCAGCACGTACTCGATCTGGGCGTTGACGCTGCGCAGTTCGTCGTCCGACCAGCGCTGCATGGCGTCGAGTACGGCTGCGCTGATGCGCAGCGGGTAGGCTTTTTTTTCGCCGGCCACGGGTCAGTACAAGGTGCCGGTGTTCAGCACCGGCTGGGTGCCGCGTTCGCCGCACAGCACCACCAGCAGGTTGCTGACCATGGTCGCCTTGCGCTCCTCGTCGAGTTCCACGACGCCCTGCGCACGCAATTGCACCAGCGCCATGCCGACCATGCTGACCGCGCCTTCCACGATGCGGGTGCGCGCGGCGATGATCGCGCCGGCCTGCTGGCGCTGCAGCATCGCCTGGGCGATTTCCTGGGCGTAGGCGAGGTGGCTGATGCGCGACTCGATCACCTGCACGCCGGCCTTCTCCAGCCGCGCCTGGATCTCGTCGCGCAGGTGGTTGTTGATCACCTCGCCGTGGCTGCGCAGCGAGGGCTTGCCGTCGTCGTGGGCGTCGTAGGGGTAGCTCTGCGCCATCTGGCGCAGCGCGGATTCGCTCTGGATGTGCACGAAGTCCTCGTAATCGTCGACGCAGAACACCGCCTCGGCGGTATCCAGCACCTGCCACACCACCACCGCGCCGATCTCGATCGGATTGCCGTCGTTGTCGTTGACCTTGAGCTTGCCGCTCTCGAAGTTGCGCACGCGCAGCGAGATGCGCTGGCGCGAGTAGAACGGGTTGGTCCAGCGCAGGCCCTCGACCCGCACGGTGCCGGCGTACTTGCCGAACAGCTGCAGCACCTGGCCCTCGTTCGGCGCGACCTGGAAGAAGCCCTTGAGCAGAAAGCCGTCGATCGCCAGCAGCAGCGCGCCGCCCAGCAACCGCGCCAGCGGCGGCGCGTCCGGCTGGCCGTGGATGGCGCCGAGCACCAGCCACACGCCGATGCCGGCCAGCACCAGGCAAAAGCCGACGAAAGGAATGCCGGCGACCGAAAAACCTTGATGTTCGTTCATGAGCAGTCTCCCTGAGGTGGGAAAATTAGATATCAAAATGATATCTGATGCAAGCGAACTTCCGGCATGCCGTGAACGCCGCCGCCGGACGCCCCGCGTGGCCGCATACAATGCCGGTTTGCCCGCACCGGAGAACCCGATGAAGCCATTCGGCACGCCCCATACCGACCACGCGCTGCGCGTGCTGCTGCTGGGCGCCGGCGAGCTGGGCAAGGAGGTGGCGATCGAGTTGCAGCGCTACGCGGTGGAGGTGATCGCGGTGGATCGCTACGCCGACGCGCCGGCGATGCAGGTCGCCCATCGCAGCCACGTGATCGACATGCTCGACGGCGCCGCGCTGCGTGCGGTGATCGAGGCCGAGCGGCCCGACCTGGTGGTGCCGGAGATCGAGGCGATCCACACGCCGACCCTGCTCGCGCTGGAAGAGGAAGGGCAGCGGGTGATCCCGACTGCCCGCGCGGCATGGCTCACCATGGACCGCGAAGGCATCCGCAAGCTGGCGGCCGAGGAGCTGCAGCTGCCGACTTCGCCGTATCGCTTCTGCGACGACGAGGCCCGGTACCGCGAGGCCGCCGCCGCGATCGGATACCCGTTCGTGATCAAGCCGGTGATGAGTTCGTCCGGCAAGGGCCAGAGCGTGGTGCGCCGTGCCGACGAGTTGCAGCACGCGTGGGAGTACGCGCAGTCCGGCGGGCGCGCCGGCAAGGGCCGGGTGATCGTCGAGGGCTTCGTCGATTTCGATTACGAGATCACCATGCTCACCGTGCGCCACGTCGATGGCGTCAGCTTCTGCGCACCGATCGGCCATCGCCAGGAGGACGGCGACTATCGCGAATCCTGGCAGCCGCAGCCGATGAGCGAGGCCGCGTTGGCCGAGGCGCAGCGGCAGGCCGCGGCGGTGACCGCCGCGCTGGGCGGCTGGGGCGTGTTCGGCGTGGAGTTTTTCGTCAAGGGCGATCGGGTGATCTTCTCCGAGGTCAGCCCGCGGCCGCACGACACCGGCCTGGTCACGCTGATCTCGCAGGAGCTTTCCGAGTTCGCGCTGCACGCGCGCGCGATCCTCGGCCTGCCGATCCCGGTGATCCGCCAATACGGACCGTCGGCCTCGTGCGCAGTGCTGGTCGAAGGCGATGGCACGGGGCCGCGTTACCACGGCGTGGCCGCGGCGCTGGCCGAGCCGGACACGCAGTTGCGCATCTTCGGCAAGCCGGAGGTGAAGGGCCGCCGGCGCATGGCGGTGACGCTGGCGCGCGCCGGCACGCTGGAGGCGGCAGTGGCCAAGGCGGTGCGCGCGAAGGAGGCGTTGCGCATCGAGCTGTGAGCCAGGCGGCGCGCGCCGTTGGGTTACGCTTGCGGCATCGCACCGGATGACGACGGGGGAGAGGCGGCATGCAATCGACGGGTTTTTCGCATTGGCTGGTGGTACTGGTGGAGACCTTCGCGCTGCTGGCGCTGATGCTGCTGGCGGTGGCGGTGCTGGTGCTGATGGCCACGTGGGTGATCGACCGCAACCAGACCGCCAACGCGGTATTGCGCAACTTCCCGGTGATCGGCCACTTCCGCTACTGGTTCCTGCACCTGGGCGAGTTCTTTCGCCAGTACCTGTATTCGAGCGATCGCGAGGAACTGCCGTTCAACCGCGCGCAGCGCGTGTGGGTCTATCGCGCCGCGAAAAACGCCGAGAACACCAACGCGTTCGGCTCCACCCGCGACCTGCGCGCCGAAGGCGTGCCGTTCTTCGTCAACGCACCGTTCCCGGCGCTGGGCGATCACCACGTGGATGCCAAGCCGGTGCGCATCGGCCCGTACGCGCGCGAGCCGTACGATCACGCCGCGTTCTTCAACATCTCGGCGATGAGTTTCGGGGCGCTGTCGGCGCCGGCGGTGCGTGCGCTGTCGATCGGCGCGGCCAAGGCCGGCATCTGGATGGACACCGGCGAAGGCGGTCTGGCGCCGTACCACCTGGAGGGCGGCTGCGACCTCGTGTTCGAGATCGGCACCGCCAAGTACGGCGTGCGTACCAGCGACGGCAAGCTCGACGACGACAAGCTGCTCGCGATCTGCGCGCACAGGCAGGTGAAGATGGTCAGCATCAAGCTCGGCCAGGGCGCCAAGCCGGGCATGGGCGGCCTGCTGCCGGGCGCCAAGGTGACCGAGGAGATCGCGGCGATCCGCGGCATCCCGGTCGGCGAGGATTCGCAGAGCCCGAACCGCCACCTGGACATCGCCAACGTGGCGCAGCTGATGGATGCGATCGCGCACATCCGCGAGCTCACCGGCAAGCCGACCGGCTTCAAGGCGGTGTTCGGCGGCATGGACTGGATCGAGCAACTGTGCGACGAGGTCGAGCTGCGCGGCATCGAGAGCGCACCGGACTTCATCATCGTCGACGGCTCCGAGGGCGGCACCGGCGCGGCGCCGCAGACGCTGATGGAAGGCGTCGGCCTGCCATTGCACGAGGCGTTGCCGGAACTGGTGAACGTGCTGATCCGGCGCGGCCTGCGCCAGCGCATCAAGGTGATCTGCTCGGGCAAGTGCATCACCGCCTACGACGTGGCGCGGGCGATGTCTACCGGCGCGGATTTTGTCAACTCGGCGCGCGGCTTCATGCTGGCGCTGGGCTGCATCCAGTCGCTGCAATGCAACCGCAATACCTGTCCCACCGGCATCACCACGCAGAACCCGAAGCTGCAGCGCGGCCTGGTGGTCACCGACAAGTGCGAGAAGGTGGCGAACTACGCCCGCAACGTGATGCACGAGGTGGGCATCATCGCGCACAGCTGCGGTGTCGAGGACCCGCGCCAGCTCGACCGCAGCCATTGCCGCGTGGTCGGCGACGACGGCATCTCCATGCCGCTGGAAAAGCTCTACCCGTATCCGATGGAGCGAGAAGTGAGAGGTTGGAAGTGAGGAGTGAGAGAAAGCATCCAGTCTGCGTCATCCCGCTTTCTCTCACTTCTCGCTCCTCTTCACTCACTCCTCTGCCGCCAGCGAAGCGGCGGGCAGTGCCCGCCCTACGCCAGTTCGCGCCAGCCATCCGTGCCGCGAATCTGCAGCGGCTTGAAGCGGCGCTTGTAATCCATCTTCGGGTGGCCGTCGATCCAGAAACCCAGGTACAGCCAGGGCATGCCTCGGCGGCGGGCCAGTTCGATCTGTTGCAGGATCGCGCAGGTGCCCAGGCTGCGCGCGGTTTCGGCGGGGTCGTAGAAGGTGTAGACGGCGGAGATCCCGTTCGGGCACACGTCGGTCACCGCCAGCGCCAGCAGGCGCGTGCCCAGGCGCAGTTCGAGGAACAGCGTGGGGCTCCACGGCGCGGTGAGAAAGCGGCGGAAATCGCTGGCGTCGGCATCATCCATGCCGCCGCCGGGATGACGCGTGCGCAGGTAGTGCTCGTACAGCGCGTGGCGCTCGCGGTTGTAGCCGGGCATGCATTCGACCACCGTGAGATCCGCGTTGCGCTTCAGGCAGCGCTTCTGCGCGCGATCCGGCCGGAAGTTTTCCACGTCGATGCGGCAGGGCGTGCAGGCGTGGCACTGCGGGCAATGCGGGTAGTAGAGGTGGCCGCCGGCGCGGCGGAAGCCGCGTTCCAGCGCCGGCCCGTAAAGTTGATCCAGTTGCGGCGCGGCCGGGTCCAGCACCAGGTTCTGCGCCGTGCGCTCGGCGTAGTAGCCGCAGGCATGCGGCAGGGTCTGGAACAGGCGGACGGGATCGGAGCGGCGCATGGTCCGATTCTATGCCGGCGCGGCCCGGTTCAGAACACGCGCAGGTAGCGCAGCATCTGCACCGCGAACACCGCCAGCACGGCCAGCAGCAGCACGCGGCGCACGCGGGTGGCGATGCGGGCGCGGCGCTCCAGCGGCGAGGCGTTGCGCGTGGCGGCCAGTTCCTCGCCGTGGCGGATCACCGGCTCGATGCCGAGGCCCATCAGCAGCTTGCGCGCCTGGCTGTAGTCGTCGGCGTGGGTGATCCACACCTGCGGCCACTGGCTGCGATCCTGCCGGCGCGGCGAATAGCTGTGCCGCTGCCAGCCGCGCCGATGGTAGTTGGAGCGATTGGACACCGTCGCCTGGATGCCGTGCTCGGCCATCAGGGCGACCACCGAATCGATGTTTTCCGGGCGGGGGGAGGTATAGATCTGGCGCATGCGGGAAGTTTACGCGAACAGCCTTGAACCGGGCGTTCAGTCGTCCCCGGCCACGCCGTTGCGCACGCGGATCAGCCCTTCCTGCGCGCTGGAGGCGACCAGGGCGCCGTCGCGGCTGAAGATCTGCCCGCGCGCCAGGCCGCGCCCACCCTGCGCGGTGGGGCTGTCGAACGAGTACAGCAGCCATTCGTCGACGCGGAACGGGCGATGGAACCACAGCGCATGATCGAGGCTGGCCATCTGCACGTTCTGGGTCATGTACGAGATGCCGTGCGGCAAGGTGGCGGTGCCGATCAGGTGGAAATCCGACGCGTACGCCAGCAGCGCGCGGTGCAGGATCGGCGAATCGTCGATCGGCGCGGTGAGCCGGAACCAGATGTGCTGGATCGGCGGGCGCTTGACCGGGTGCATCTCGTCGCGCGGCCACACCTGGCGGAACTCGAACGGGCCGTCGATGCCGAGCCAGCGCTGCAGTTTCACCGGCAGCCGCGCCAGTTCGTCGGCCGGCAGCGGATGCATCGGCTCGATGTCTTCCGGCGCGGGCACTTCGGGCATCGAGGTCTGGTGCTCCACGCCGTGCTCGGCGAGCTGGAACGAGATCGAGCCGTTGAGGATCGGCTGGCCGTGCTGGATCGCCACCACCCGCCGCGAGGAGAACGAACCGCCATCGCGGGTGCGTTCCACGTTGTAGACGATCGGTGCGCGGATGTCGCCGGCGCGCAGGAAATAGGCGTGCAGCGAGTGCGCCTCGCGCGCCGGGTCCACTGTCTGCTGCGCCGCCGACAAGGCCTGCCCCAGCACCTGGCCGCCGAACACGAAACGCGTGCCGATGTCGCGGCTCTGGCCGCGGAACAGGTTGTCTTCCAGCCGTTCGAGCTGCAGCAGTTCGACGAGTTCGGCGACGTGGTCTTCGCTCATGGGGGATCCTTGCAGGGGGCGCCAGTATAGCGGCGGTGCCCCGCGATCCCCGTTCAGCGGTCGAAGGTGACGGCGATCTGCCGGGGATCGAGCGCGGCCAGGAAGTCGCGGGCGTCGAAAGCCTGGCCCGGGGCGAGTGCGCCGGTACCGCTGACGCGGCCGTCCAGAATGCGCTGCAACGCTTCCACCAGCAGCGGCGCGGTCACCGCATAAATGTCACGGCCGCTGGCAACGGCGCGCAGGCGGCGCTGGTCTCGGTGTACGCGTACGTCGACCACGAACCGCTGCGCGGAACGCCCGCTGCCGTCGGCGGCCACCGGTGCCGGCGTGGACGGATCGCGCAGGTCGCGCAGCGGAGCCAGGTTCATCCATGAATGCAGGTCGCCGCAGGTGATGTGCCGTGGCAGCACGACGGCCTCGGACAAGGGCAGCAGCACGGTTTCCAGTCGTCCGAACGGGGCCGGGAAATCCGTCTCGCGCAGCGGCGCGGGGTCGGGCACGGTGCGGCTGCGGCCGTGCTCGATGCAGGTGCGCGGGTAATGATTGCGCTCGCCAGTGATGCGGGTGCCGCGGGTGGGATGCCAGCCGTCAAGCGCCACGGCGACGTCCACGGCATCCGCATCGGTGGCGCCACCGAGCGCGGCGCTGGCGAGCAGGTCGGCGAGGCCGCCGTAGAAGGCCATCGCCGGCAGCACGGTCACGCCAGCGGCTTTCGCCGCCGCATCGCGTGCGAACGTATCGAGCACGGCGCGTTGTTCCGCCGCCACGTCCAGATAGTGGATGCGTGCGCGCAACGCGGCATCCAGCACCGGCACGGCGGTGTCGAGGAACGGCCCGGCGCAATGCAGCACCGCGGCGGTGCCGGCGAAGGCGGCGTCCAATGCCGCGGCATCGTCGACGGCGGCCGCGCGCACTTCCACGTCGGCGGTCGCAGCCAGTTGCTGCAGTCGGGACGCGTCGCGGCCACAGGCGACCGGCACGAAGCCGCGTCGGCGAAGCTCGTTCAGCACGAAACGGCCGGTGTGGCCGTAGGCGCCGTACACCGCGACGCGACGATTGGTCATCAGGTAGTTCCCCGGAATTTTCGGGCCATGTCGGTGGTCCCGTCGGGCGTTTCCCGGCGGCGGAACGGCGCCCCTCGGGGCGCCGTTCCTGTGGCGAGGGGGACTTCGCCGCTCACGCTTGCGCTGCCGCCTCGCGCAGCTTCTGCGCGCATTCCTCGCAGCACACTTCGACGGTGCGTCCGCCGATGGTCACTTCGATCGCGTTGTGGTCCAGCGGGTAGTCGCAGGCGGCGCAGGTTTTCTCGTTCATGGGGTTCTCCGTGGGCTGCCCGGGATCGGGCATGCACAGGAGACCATGCTGCGGCAGGCGCGGCTGTCAGGATCTTTAGCGACTCACGATGCGCGCGTCAGCGCGGCCTGGCGGAACGCGCTGGGCGTGCGGCCGTAAGCCTGGCGGAACGCGGCGCTGAAGTGGCTGTGGCTGGAGAAGCCGAGGTCCAGCGCCAGGGCGGCGACGTCCTCGCAATCGGCGATCCGGTCCAGCGCATGCGCCAGCCGCAGGCGCAGGTGATAGCGGTACAGCGGCATGCCTTCGACCTGCTGGAAGGCCTGGGTGAGGTAGACCGGCGAGCCGCCGATGTCCGCGGCGATCTCGGCCAGCGTCCAGCGCCGGGTGAGGTCGCTGGCCAGCAGCAGCTTGGCCCGGTCCACCAGCCGCTGGCGCGCGTGGCTGGCGCCGGGAGCATGGGTGGTGCGAGGGCCGAGGCTGCGGCAGACCAGGGTCAGCGCCAGGCTCTCGGCTTCCAGTGGCTCGATGTTGCCGTGGCGCAGGCTGTGGCGCAGCAGTGCCACCAGCACCTGGGCGCGTTCGTCGATGCGCAGCGACTGGCCGTGGAAGACCGGTTCGTCGCGACGCTGCAGCAGGTCGGTCGGCGCCAGCTCGCGCAGCAGCGGTTGCGCGATCGACAGCGACAGGCAGGCATCCCCACCAGTCGCCGGATGGCTGACCTGGTAGTCCTGGCCGGCATTGAACAGCAGCACGTGGTTCGCATCGGCCACCGACTGCGTGCTGCCGACGTGGCGCAGGAACAGGCCGCGATACGGAAACACCAGGTGCGTCGCGGCCGCGCATTCCTCCGCGCTGCGATGACGGCACTCGCCGCGGCAATGCACGTCGTGCGCCGCGACGAGCGGCGTTTGCAGCAGCGGCTGGACGGTGAATTCCGACATGGCCTGGGCCTGGGGAGGCTGGTTCGCAGTCTAACGCAGCCGTTGCAGGCCGCAGGCGGGCACGATGGCGTCCCACGGGAAGCGCACGCCGGGGTCGAGTTTGCGGCGGATCTGCTGCGCGGGATCGTCGCTGGCCGGGATCAGGTCGGTGTCCAGGTCTTCGTGGCCGGCGATCCGGCGCAGGTTCGGGAACGCCGCGCGCAACTGCGTCAGCAGGGCAAGCAGGGCGTCGATCTGCGCGGCGGGGTAGGGCTCGGTCATGGTCTGGCGGCGCGAGTCGAACCAGTCGGGGTAGCGGCCCGCGTTCACCAGCTCGATGCCGATCGAATTCGCGTTGTGCCCGCGTACGTGATGGGCGATGCGCGTGCCGGGCACGTAGCGGCAGATCGTGCCGTCGCGGTCGATGTAGTAGTGGCCGCTGTTGCCGGTGCCGCTCGGATGCAGCACGCGTTCGCCGTATTCGCGGGCCATGGCCAGGTCGGGTAGCTCGGTGCAGTGGATCACCACCAGTTCGATGGCCTCGGCCGGGCGCTCGGGCAGCCGGTCGACGTAGGGCAGCGGCTGGTCGTGGAGGGTCAGGGACATCGGCCAAGTCTCGCATGGCGCGGCCGGAGCCGGAAACGCCGCCTGCTACCATGCGCGTCTTGCTTTTGGCCTTTCCGGAGACCGCCATGCGCGGCCAGATCATTCTTTCGCACGGCTCGGATTCCGCGCCGGAGGCGACCAAGGTCAGCGCGCTGGCCGCACTGGCCGAGTCGCTGGGCTGGCGCACGCAGCGACCGGACTACCGCAGCGACGACGCGCGCGGCCATGCCGGGTCGGTCGCGCCGCGGATCGCGCGCCTGCGCGCCACGATCGAATCGCTGGACGCGCCGCCACTGCTGGTCGGGTCGAGCATGGGCGCGTTCGTCTCCGGCCTGGTCTCGCTGGAGGTGCCCGTGGCCGGGCTGTTGCTGCTCGCCACGCCCAGTCAAGTCCCGGGATACGCGCGGGCGTTCGATCTGCGTCCCGGCGTGCCCACGATGCTGATCCATGGCTGGCGCGACGAGGTGTGCCCGCTGGCCGGCGTGCAGGCGTTCGCCGCGAAGCGCCGGCTGCCGCTGCTCGTGCTGGACGACGACCACCGGCTGGGCTCCAGCATGGAGCTGATCGCGACGCAGTTCCGGGCCATGCTCGAACGCCTGGCGAGCGCCGCATGAACCATTACTTCGCCACCTGCCCGAAAGGCATGGAATACCTGCTGCGCGACGAACTGGTCGCGCTCGGCGCCAACGACGTGCGCGAGGCACTGGCCGGCGCGCACTTCTCCGGCACGCTGGAAACCGCCTACCGCGCCTGCCTGTGGTCGCGCCTGGCCAGCCGCATCCTGCTGCCGCTGGCCGAGTTCGACGCGGCCGACGACGAGGCGCTGTATCGCGGCGTGCAGACGATCGACTGGAGCGCGCACCTGGCCGCGCACGGCACCTTCGCCGTGGACGCCGGCACCGCGCTGAGCAAGCTCACCCACAGCCAGTTCGTCGGCCTGCGCACCAAGGACGCGGTGGTCGACCAGTTCCGCCAGCGCGACGGCTCGCGCCCGGACATCGACACCGACGAGCCGGACATCCGCATCAACCTGCGCCTGCGGCGCGACCGCGCCACCGTATCGCTTGATCTCGCGGGTTCACCGCTGCATCGCCGCGGCTGGCGCGAGGAGCAGGGCGAAGCGCCGCTCAAGGAAAACCTCGCCGCGGCGATGCTGCTGCGCGCGCACTGGCCCGAGGTCTACGCCGGCGGCGGCGCGCTGCTCGACCCGATGTGCGGCTCGGGCACCCTGCTGATCGAAGGTGCGTTGATGGCCGCCGACGTGGCGCCCGGCCTGCGCCGCGAATACTTCGGCTTCCTCGGCTGGCAGCAGCACGACATCGCGCTGTGGCGCAGCCTGCTGGACGAGGCGAAGCAGCGTGCCGAGACCGGCTTGCGCGGGCTGCGCCCGTGCTTCTTCGGCAGTGACGCTGACCCGCGCATGGTGCAGACGGCCAAACGCAACGCGCAGGCCGCCGGCGTGGCCGGCTTTTTCACCCTGGACAAGCAGGACATGGCCCGCGCCGCGCCGCCGCCCGGCGTCGGCTACGGCCTGGTCATCACCAATCCGCCGTACGGCGAGCGCCTCGGCGACCGCGCCGAGATGCCGAAGCTTTACCGCGCGCTGGGCGACACGTTGCGCCAGCGCTTCACCGGTTGGCGCGCCGCGGTGCTGGCCGGCGACCTGGAGCTGGGGCGTGCCATGCAGTTGCATGCGGACAAGCGCTACGCGCTGTACAACGGCGCACTGGAAACCGTGCTGCTGACGTTCGACCTGAAGCCGCGCGACGAGACGCCGCGCGAACCCAGGCCGCTCTCGCCGGGCGCGCAGATGCTGAAGAACCGGCTGGAGAAGAACGTCAGGCATTTGCGCAAGCGGCTCACCCGCGAAGGCATCCACTGCTGGCGCGCCTACGACCAGGACCTCCCCGAGTACGCGGCGGCGATCGACGTCTACGGCGACACGGGTGGCGACGACCATTTGCACATCCAGGAGTACCGCGCGCCGGCGGATATCCCCGCCGACGTGGCGCGCCTGCGCCTGCGCGAGATCGCCCGCGTCGCCGGCGAGGTGCTGGGCGTGCCGCGCGAGCGCGTCGCGATCAAGACCCGCGAGCGCGGCAAGGGCGGTTCCAAGTACGGCCAGCTCGACCAGCGCGGCGAGTTCATCGAAGTGGAGGAGGGCGGCCTGAAGTTCCTGGTCAACCTCACCGATTATCTCGATACCGGCCTGTTCCTCGACCACCGGCTGGTGCGCGCGAAAGTGCGCGAGCTGGCCGACGGCAAGTGTTTCCTCAACCTGTTCGCCTACACCGCCACCGCCAGCGTGCACGCGGCGGCCGGCGGCGCGCTGGAAACCACCAGCGTGGATCTGTCGGCCACCTATCTGGAGTGGGCATCGCGCAACCTCGCGTTGAACGGTTTCACCGGCGCCGACCATCGGCTGATGCAGTTCGACGCGCTGGAGTTCCTGCAGCGTGATCGCGGCCATTACGGCCTGATCTTCGTCGATCCACCGACCTTCTCCAACTCCAAGCGCGCCGAGGATTTCGACGTGCAGCGCGATCACGTGAAGCTGCTCGAAGCCTGCAACGAACGGCTCACCCGTGACGGCGTGATCGTGTTCTCAAACAATTTCCGTCGCTTCAAGCTGGATCGCGAGGCGCTGGAGCCGCACTTCGAGATCGAGGACTGGAGCGCGCCCAGCATCCCGTTCGACTTCGCCCGCCGTGCCGACATCCACGGCTGCTGGCTGCTGCGCCGGCGCCGGGCCGTGACGGGAGTCAACCCGTGGGATACGGCGCGCATCAAGCCGTGAACCTTTCAGTGCGCATTAAGCCCGCGCGCTCGACTATCCCCGCGTACAACGGAGAACGATCATGAACACAGCGGGTTTGCGTGCTTCCGGCAAGAGTGCCGCGATCGGCCTGGCGCTGGTCGCCGCGTTGGCAATGCCTCTGGGCGCGTCCGCGCGCGGCTGGGGCGGGCATGGTCCCCATGGTGGCTACTACGGCGGTCACCATGGCGGTTATCACGGCGGCTACTACGGTCATGGCGGCCACTGGAGCGGCGGCCGCTGGATCGCCGGGGCCATTGTCACCGGTGCCGTGGTCGGCCTGGTCGCCGACGCGCTGCGGCCGGCTCCGGTTTATTACAACCAGCCGGTCTACCGCGCGCCGCGCACGGTGGTGTACGAGTACGGTGCGCCGGTGGTGACCCGCCGCGTGGTGGAAACGCGTACCGTGGTGTACGACGACCCGTACCAGACGCGTTACATCCGCGACGACGGCTACGACCGCGACGACGGCTACGACGGCAACTGAGTCACGTCGTGATGCGAGTGTGCGAGCCCGGCCCCGGCCGGGCTCGCGCGTTTGTACCCGTCGCAAGACGGCGTGTCCGATCACAAGTTCTGAACAACTCTCGCGGCATCCTTGAGGGCATGCACTTTCGCACCATCATGCCGCTGTCCCGTGGCCGGTTCGTCCGGCCGTCGCGACCGCGGCGCAGCATGCATGACCGTTGATCCACTGTCGGCCCGCGCCGGCACCGCCGCGCGTTTCGAGCGGGTGCGCCGGCAGACGCCGGCGCTGTGCGCGAGCCTGACGGCCGAGGACATGCAGCTGCAGTCGATGCCCGACGCCAGCCCGGCGAAATGGCACCTGGCGCATACCACCTGGTTCTTCGAGACCTTCGTGCTTGCGCACGACCCGGCCTGGAAGCCGCGCGACCCGGCCTGGCATTACCTGTTCAACTCCTACTACCAGTCGGTCGGGCCGATGCACGTGCGCGCGCAGCGCGGGCTGCTGTCGCGGCCCTCGCTGGACGAGGTGCGCGATTACCGCCGGCGCGTGGACGAGGCGGTGCTTGCTTTGCTGGATCGCCGCGACGATCCGGAACTGGCGAGCCTGGTCGAGCTGGGTCTGCAGCACGAGCAGCAACACCAGGAGTTGTTGCTGACCGACATCAAGCATGCGTTCTGGTGCAATCCGCTGCAGCCGGCGCTGCATTCGTCGATCGCGGCACCCGCGGGTGCGCCCACGGTGCCGCTGCAATTCCTGCCCGGGCGCGAGGGCATCGTGGAGATCGGCCATCGTGGCGAAGGCTTCGCCTTCGACAACGAAACCCCGCGCCACCGCACCCTGTTGCAACCGCATGCGCTGGCCAACCGGCTGGCGACCAATGCCGAATACCTGGCGTTCGTGCGTGAAGGCGGCTATCGCGAGCCCGGCCTGTGGTTGTCCGACGGCTGGGCCACGGTGCAGCGCGAAGGCTGGCAACATCCGCTCTACTGGCAGGATGACCTGGCCAGCGAGTTCACCCTGGCCGGCGTGCGTGCGCTCGACCCCGCCGAACCGGTATGCCACCTGAGCTACTACGAGGCCGATGCGTTCGCGCGCTGGGCCGGCGCGCGGCTGCCGACCGAGGCGGAGTGGGAGTCCGCCGCGCAGGGCGTCGCGATCGAAGGCAACCTGCAGGAAAGCGGGCGCTTCCAGCCGCTGCCCGCGCACGCTGGCGAGGGCGCGCTGCAGTTGTTCGGCGACGCGTGGGAATGGACCGCCTCGCCGTACGTCGGCTACCCCGGTTACCGCCCGCTGCCCGGATCGCTGGGCGAATACAACGGCAAGTTCATGTGCGGCCAATGGGTGCTGCGCGGTGGCTCCTGCGCCACCCCGCGCGATCACATCCGCGCCAGCTACCGCAATTTCTTTCCACCCCATGCCCGCTGGCAGTTTGCCGGGCTGCGACTGGGACAGGACCGATGAACAGCATGCAAGCCTGCGGCCTTCGCGACGACGAACGCCGCCCGCCCGCCAGCGAACTGCTCGAAGTCGCCCGGCACGGGCTGGCGCTGAAGCCCAAGCGGCTGCCGTCGTGGCTGTTCTACGACCAGCGCGGCTCGGCCTTGTTCGAGCAGATCTGCGAGCAGCCGGAGTACTACCTCACCCGCTGCGAGATCGCGTTGATGAGCGAGCACGCCGCCGACATCGCCGACAGCCTCGGCAGCGACGTGCGCCTGGTCGAGTACGGCAGCGGCAGCGGACGCAAGACGCGCATGCTGCTGCGCCACCTGCGCGAGCCGGTGAGTTACGTGCCGGTGGAAATCTCGCCCGAGCCGCTGCAGCACAGCGTGCAACGCCTGGCGCAGGAGTTTCCGCAACTGCCGCTGCAACCGCTGTGTGCCGATTTCAGCAAGCCGTTGCGCCTGCCGATTCCGCCGCGCGCGCCGCGCCGCACGGTGCTCTATTTCCCCGGTTCCACCATCGGCAATTTCGAGGCGCATGACGCGGTGGCCTTGCTGCGCAAGATGCGCAGCGAGATGGGCGACGCCGGCGGCCTGCTGATCGGGGTGGATCTGAAAAAGGACCCGGCGCTGATCGAGGCCGCCTACAACGATGCGGCCGGCGTCACCGCCGAGTTCACGCTGAACATGCTGCTCCGGCTCAACCGCGAGATCGGCAGCGATTTCGACCTCGCCGCCTTCGCCCACCGCGCGCGCTACAACCCGATGGCCGGGCGCATCGAGACGCAACTGGTCAGTCGGCACGAGCAGCAGGTGGCGATCGGGCGCGACAAGGTGCGCTTCGGCGCGGAGGAGGCTGTCCAGGTCGAATACAGCTGCAAGTATTCGCTGGAGGATTTCGCGGCGCTGGCAGACAAGGCGGGGTTGGCGGTGCAGCGGGTGTGGACCGATTCCCGACGGATGTTCAGCGTGCAATACCTGGTGCGTGCCGGCCTTCGGATGGATTGACGCGGCGGGCGGGAGGGCCGGCGTCAGCCGCTCAGCGGCGCGGAAAACAGGATGCAGGCGTCGCCCGCGATCGTCACCTCGACCGGCTCGTCGTCCACGATGCGCACCTCGACATGGACGATGCCGTCGCGGCGCAGCGCGCGGCCCTGGTGGCCGGCGAACCGCAGCGAGGCGCCGTCGTGCGGCAGCAGTCGGTGGTGCACCAGATAGGCTCCCAGCGGGCCGTTGGCATTGCCGGTGACGGGGTCCTCGTCGATGCCGATGGCGGGGGCGAACATGCGCCCGTCAGTGGCTGCCTCGCCCTCGCGCCGCTGGAACACGAAGTAGCCGTTGCAGCCGATCTCCGCGCTCAGGGCCGCCAGCGCGGACATCCTCGGCGCCAGGGCGTCGAGGTCGACCGTCGGTTCCAGCGGCACCATGACCTTGCCATGGCCGGTGGAGATCACCTGCAGCGGCAGCGTCGGGGTCAGCTGGTCGTCGGCCACGCCCAGTGCGGCGGCGATGCGACGGCGGACGGAATCGCCCAGCGGCGGGCCGATGCGCGGCCGCTCCTGCTGCATGAAGACGCGGCGGCCCCCGGCTTCGTTGCGGCCGATGCGGATGCGCTGGATGCCGGCGGCGGTCTTCTGTCGAAATTCGTTGCTGCCGAAGCCGGGCAAGCCGGTGCGCACGTAATGGGTGGCGATCGTGGCGTGGCCGCACAGCGGCACTTCGGTGGTGGGGGAGAAGTAGCGCAGCCGCACGTCGTGGTCCGCGCCGTCCGGCGCCAGCACGAAGGCGGTCTCGGAGTGCTTCAGTTCCCGCGCGAGATCCTGCATCTCCGCGTCGGACATGCCGTCGGCGTTCAGCACCACGCCGGCCGGGTTGCCGCGAAAACGCGTGGTGGTGAAGGCGTCGACGTGATACAGCGTGCGCTTGTTCATGGGTGGCCTGGCGGATGGCGACGACGCGGAAGTCGGCGGGGCGCTGCCGACTCCTGCCGTCGTCGCGCGGCACGCTTACCTGGCGCCGTACAACGCCTTCACGTCGCGGGTCAGCGCGGACTGGCTGTCGGCGCGCGAGTAGAACATGTGGCCACCGGGATACTCCTTCACCTGCACGCGGGTCGGGTCGCCCATGGCCGGCATCTGGTCGACCGCCAGCACCGAGACCATGAACGGACAGGAGAGGTCGTCCCAGCCGTGCGCGATCAGCACGCGCAGCTTCGGATCGTTGGCCACTGCCTCGCGCAGCTGGCTGACCGAGCCCTCGCGGGCGTCGTCGTCCTCATGCCACAGGCGGTTCACCTCGTAGCTGAGCGCGTTGTAGCGGCCGGCGACTTTCCAGCCCACCGTCTGCGTGACGAAGTTGACCATCGCGCTGGTGGTCGGCGCGATGATGCTGTTGAGCAGCGGGTCGCCGGTGCGCTGCGAGGGCGCATGCGGGAACGGGTCCCAGGCGGTGACGTTGGAATCGTAGCGGCTGCCCAGCTTGCCCTCGGCGCGGTACACCTCGCGCAGGTAGGCCTGGGTCTCGATGCGACCGCCGGAGCGCTTGACGAACACCGGGTCCAGCCCGGTCAGCTCGGTCACTTTCCGGATCATCGCCTCGGTGGCGGCCGGATCGGAGCGGCCCTTCATCAGCGTGGTCGCGTACTCGCCGCGGGTGTAGGCGATGATCGGCGCCATCGCCTCGGCACTGAGCTTGCCCTCGCGCTCCAGGTGGGCGGCGGCGATCGAAGGCAGGGTGGTCATCCACGGCAGCGGCGAGACGGTGTCGTCGCTCCACGCCGACGGATCGAGGTAGGGCGAGATCAGCGTCACGCCGCTCATCGCCACGCCCAGCTGGGTCTGCATGTACTCGGTGATGCGCGGGCCGCGGAAGCCGCCGTAGCTTTCGCCCACGTAGTACTTGCGCGAATCCATGCGGCCGTTCTTCACCAGCCAGTCGTACATGATGCGCGAGAGGTACTTGATGTCGACGTCGGTGCTGTAGAAATCCTTGGTCGCCTGCTTGTCGTCGACCAGCGCGCGGCTGTAGCCGGTGCCCACCGGGTCGATGAAGACCAGGTCGGTGAAGCCCAGCCAGGTGCCGGGGTTGTCGTGCAGCACCGGCGGGTCGGAAGGCGAGTCGCCGGCGTCGCCGAAGCTCACCTTCTTCGGGCCGATCGCGCCCAGGTTGAGGTAGACCGACGAGGCGCCGGGGCCGCCGTTGAGCGCGAAGGTCACCGGCCGGTCCTTGCCGGCGATGGTGTAGGCGGTAAACACCACTTCGGCAGTGGTCTTGCCCTGCTCGTCCCGCACCGGCAGCGAGCCAACGGTGACGGTGTACTTGAGCGTCTTGCCGTCGACCGTGGTGGTCTGCGTCACGTGCGCGTCGGCAGGGAACGGCGGCAGCTGGAAGCCGTCCTTGCCGGTTGCCTCGGCGCTCGCCGCCGGCTTGTGGTTGTCGGCCGCCACGGCGGCGGTGGTGAACCCCGGCAACAGCAGGGCAGCCATCAGGGCAAACGGCAGGGACTTGCGCACAGGCCTCTCCTCGAGCGTAAAGACCGAAGCCTAAACGCGCGGCGCATGCACCGAGTGTGCTGAAAGGCATGGGTCGACGGCGCGCTGCAGCGCGGCACCCGCTACACGCCTCATCCCGACCTGGTATTGCGTGCGGCGATGCAGGGCAGGGCGTGGCGCTGGCGGCGGACGACGTGGCGAGCGGCGGCCTGCTGCGCGCTGATCAGCCGCGCGCCAGCGCGCCTTCGATGAACTGCTGCAGCTGCGCCGCGTTCAGCGCACCGGATTGCCGCGCGATCTCGCGGCCCTGCCTGAACATGACCAGGGTGGGGATGCTGCGGATGTTGAAGCGCGCGGCGATCTGCGGTTGGGCTTCGGTGTCCAGCTTGGCCAGCCGCAGGCGCGGCTCGAACCTGCCGGCGGCCTGCACGAACACCGGCGCGAAACCGACGCACGGCCCGCACCACGGCGCCCAGAAATCCACCAGCACCGGCAGGTCGCCGCGGCCGGCTATCGCGTCGAAGTTCGCGGTCGTGAGTTCCGCCGGATGCCCCTCGAACAAGCCCTGCTTGCAGCGGCCGCAGTTCGGGTGCTCGGCAACACGCTCGGCGGGCACGCGGTTGAGCGCGCCGCAATGCGGGCAGGGGATGGTCAGTGCGGTGCTCATGGCGGACTCCGGCAACGGGCGGGCGACGCCCTGCAGTGCAGATGGCGGCGCGCGCGGCGAAATCCAAGCCGGCCGCGGCTGGCGGATCAGGCCGTCCGGCGCGGCACGAACCGCAACGCCACCGAGTTCATGCAGTAGCGCAGGCCGGTCGGGCGCGGGCCGTCGTTGAAGACGTGGCCGAGGTGGCTGTCGCAGCCCTTGCAGCTGATGGCCGTGCGCGTCATGCCGAACAGGTGGTCGGTCGCCTCGACCAGGTTGCGCCGCGCGATCGGCTGCCAGAAGCTCGGCCAGCCGGTGCCGGAGTCGAACTCGGTGGCGGCGTCGTAAAGCGCGGTGCCGCAGGCGATGCAGCGGAACAGGCCGGGCACGGCGGGGCGTTCGTGCTCGCCGCTGAATGCTCGCTCGGTGCCTGCGTGACGCATGATTTCGTACGACGCCGGCGACAGCCGCTGCCGCCACTGCGCGTCGCTCAGCACCAGCTTGGCTACCTCGCGCGCGCCGAGGTCGCGGCCCGCATCGTCGAAGATCTCCAGCAGCACGTTGCCGGCTTCGCCCACCGGCGTGTTGGCCGCCGCGTGCAGCCGCGGCACCAGCCAGCCGCCACCCACGGCCAGCACGGCACTGCCGCCGAGCGCGGCGCGCAGGAAGCGGCGGCGATCCATCGCGAGGGTTTCATCGAGTCGAGACATGACGGCCTCCCGGGTTGCGGAATGGGTGGAATGGCGGATCGGATCAGCCGAAGGTGAAGGCGTAGGCCCGCACACCGGGATCGAGGAAGGTGATCTTGAACAGGCGTTCGCCGCTGCCGTTGGCCTGGCGCACGAGTTGATACAGGCGCTGGCCGGTGACGGTACCGTTGCCATCGGCGTCGGTATCCATGCCGTGGTCGGCGCCGGGCGGCTTGCCGTCGATGGTGACGCGGTAGCGGATCGGCTTGCCGTCCGCCGCCGGGCCGAGCACCAGGTGCAGGTCGCGGCCGCGGAAGCGATAGACGATGGCGCCGCCGGCCTGCTCCAGTTGCGCGTTCTCGTCGTGCACGCTCCAGCGGCCGTCGAGCGACCACTGGTTGGTGGCCAGCGCGGCCGGTGCGTGATAGTCGTGCGCCTTGTCGCGCGTCACGCGGCCGCCGACGAAGTTCCTGGCGCGGGCATAGCCGACATAGGTCTCGGGCGAACGGGTGGGATCGTTCGATGCAGCGGCCTCCACGCCGCGATGGTCGTCGCGCACGTAGCCGCCGGGCAGGTTCTTCTGGCCTGCATCGGTCAGCAATTGGCGGATCACGTCCTCGCTTTGCCGGTATTCGCCTTCGCCGAAATGGTGGTGGCGGATCCGCCCCTGCGCGTCGATGAAGTAGTGCGCCGGCCAGTATTCGTTGTTGAAGCCTCTCCAGATCGCGTAGTCGTTGTCCAGCGCTACCGGGTAGTCGACGCCCAGATCCTTCACCGCCTTGGCGACGTTGGCCGGGTTCTTCTCGAAGGCGAACTCCGGCGCATGCACGCCGATCACCACCAGGCCGTGGTCCTTGTACTTGTCGGCCCAGCCGCGCACGTACGGCAGCGCGCGGATGCAGTTGATGCAGGAATAGGTCCAGAAATCGACCAGCACCACCTTGCCGCGCAGCGATTCGGCGCTCAGCGGCGGGCTGTTGAGCCACTGCGTGGCGCCGGCCAGCGACGGGAACGTGCCTTCCACCGGCAACGGCTCGCCGGCCTTCAGCTCGGGCTGCGGCGCCGGCGCCGGGCGCACGGCGTCGATCAGCTTCTGTTCGATGCCACTGGTGCTGGCCAGCGAGACGCGGGTGAGCAGGCCGGTGTCCAGCCCCAGCGCGATCGCGGCCACGCCGCACAGCACCAGCACGCCGAGCGCACGACGCACCCATTCACCGGCGCCTAGCGAACGCTTCATCAGCGCGAACACCCTGCCGCCGATCAGCAGGGCGAGGCCCAGCGAGGTGGCGGCGCCGGCGGCGTAGGTGAGCAGCAGCAGGGTGGTCTGCACGCTGGCGCCGTTCAATGCCGCGCCGGTCAGCAGCAGGCCGAGGATCGGCCCCGCGCACGGCGCCCACAGCAGGCCGGTGGCGACGCCGAGGCCGGCTGCGCCCCAGACCGAGTCGCCGTCCGCGGCCGAGCGCTGCGACAGCCGGTTGCCCAGCGCCACGAACGGGCGCGTGATCCACTCGGCCAGATGGGTCGACAGCAGGGTCAGCCCGAGGAAGGCCAGCACCGCCATCGCCACCCAGCGGCCGTACTGGTTCGCGTGCACCGCCCAGCCGCCGCCGAGCGCGGCCAGCGTGGCGACCACGGCGAAGGTGATCGCCATGCCCAGCAGCATCGGCAAGCCGTTGCGCATGAACGGCCGGTCGGAGCGGGCGAACACGAACGGCAGCACCGGCAGGATGCACGGGCTGAGGATGGTCAGGACGCCGCCGAGATAGGCGAGGATCAACACGAGCATGGAGTTTCATCCGTGGGTGGTTGCCTGAGGATTCGCCGCCGCCGCCGCCCGGGTTACCTGCGGGCAGGAGGTAACGTCGGCGCACGATGCGGCGAAGACCCCGGTGAGCGTTCCGTCGTGGAGCGAACGGGTCGCAAGCCTTGACCGCCACCGCCTTCATGGGTCTAGATAGTGGACTTTCCCATGGGATCAGTCCCGTCCGGACCGTGCCAGCCGAATCCGCCGCCGCCAGCGCCAGCGAATCGCCCGACCGGCGCCGGTCGGCGTGGATGGCCGCCGCGCAGGCCGGCGACCGGCGTGCCTACGAAAAACTGCTGGCCGATTCGGTGGCGCTGATCCGCGCCGTGGCACGCCGCCAGGGTGTGGCGCCCGATCATCTGGATGACGTGGTGCAGGAAACCCTGATCACCGTGCATCGCGTGCGCCAGACCTACGACCCCAGTCGTTCCTACGATGCCTGGCTCGGCGCGATCGCCGCTCGCCGCGCGATCGACTCCCTGCGCAGCCGCGGTCGCCGCGACAGCCGCGAACTGCACGATGAATTCGCGCTCGACCGTCACCCGGATGCCGACGACGCCAGCGCCGCCACCGAAAGCGAGCAGCGCGCACAGCGCCTGCACGAGGCGATCGCCGAGTTGCCGCCCGGCCAGCGCGAGGCGGTGGAACAGCTTGGCCTGCGCGAGCGCTCGCTCAGCGAGGCGGCCGAGCTGACCGGGCGCAATACCGGCGCGCTGAAAGTGAACCTGCATCGCGCGCTGAAGGCACTGCGCGAACGTTTCCATGGAGAACCCTGACGTGACGGCCGATCCGCAATCCCACCAGGCGTTGATCGACCGCCTTGGCACCGACCTGGTGCCGGTGCGGCGGCTGCTGCCGCCAGGGCTGCGCACGGCCGGCTGGCTGCTGCTGGTGGCGGCGCTGGCGGCGGGCTTGCTGATGCACTACGGCGCAGGTCCGATGCTGCGGCGCTGGGCCGCCACGCCGGACCTGGCCTGGGCCGGCATCGGCGCGGTGATCACCGCGATCAGCGCGGCGTGGGCCGCGTTCGCGCTGGCCGTGCCGGGGCGCCGTGCGGCGTGGGCGTGGCTGCCGCTGCCCGGTGCCTTGCTGTGGATCGGTGCCAGCGGCCTCGGCTGCCTGCGCACGTGGCTCGCGCCGGGCACCGAAGTCGCCGGCGTGCAGCAGAGCGCCGACTGCCTGCTCTTCATCATCGGCTTCTCGGTGCCGCTGTCCGCGCTGCTGGTCGTGCTGCTGCGCCGCGCCTGCCCGCTGCGGCCGGTGCTTGCCGCGGTGCTGATCGGCCTGGCCAGCGCGGCGGCTTCGGCCAGCCTGCTGGAGATCTGCCACGCGTTCGATTCTGCCGCCACCGACCTGCTGACCCACGCACTGGCGGTGGCCGTGGTGGTGGCCGTCAACGCGGTGATGGGCGGACGGCTGCTGTCCAAAGCGTAGGAGCCCGCTCGCGGGCGATGCTTTTGCTCTTGCGAATCCGGGATCCCGCGAAGAAAAGCATCGCCCGCGAGCGGGCTCCTGCGGGGGAAGGCCTTGATCCGCTGTGGCGGGGCGCGTGGGATGCCGGCCTCGATCCCGGATCCCGAATCCCGGCTCAGTCGCGGAAATTGTCGAACTGCAGCGGCAGTTCCACGTCGGCCTTGCGCAGCACCGCCATCGCCGCCTGCAGGTCGTCGCGCTTCTTGCCGCTGACGCGCAGCTTGTCGCCGTTGATCTGCGCCTCGACCTTGAGCTTGGCCGCCTTCAGCTCGGCCACCAGTTTCTTCGCCACCGGCTGCTCGATGCCCTGCTTGACGGTGATCTTCTGGCGCGAGCCGCCCAGGTTGGTTTCCGGGTCGCCGACGTCCAGCGCGCGCACGTCGATCTTCCGCGCGATCAGGCGGGCGCGCAGGATGTCCAGCATCTGCTGCAGCTGGAATTCGCTGGGGGCGCTCTGGGCGATCACGCCATCGTCCAGCACGTACTTCGCGTCCACGCCCTTGAAGTCGAAGCGCGTGCCGAGTTCGCGGTTGGCCTGGTCGACGGCATTGGTCAGTTCGTGCTTGTCGACTTCGGAGATCACGTCGAAGGAGGGCATGGCGGCGGCTCGCTGGGAACAGGAGGCAAAGTGTAAGCGATGGCGCTGGGCGATAATGGCGCAACCCTCACTTCCGTCATTCCGGCGCAAGCCGGAATCCGGCGCCTTTCAACGGACACAGTCACCGGGTCCCGGCTTGACCGACCCTTCGGTCGTTGAAAGGCGCCGCGCCGGGATGACGAACAACGAGCTTGATGGCGTGACCATGGTGAGTTCTTGAAAACCGACGTGTTGATCATCGGCGCCGGCGCCGCCGGCCTGATGTGCGCGATCACCGCCGGCCAGCGCGGCCGGCGCGTGCTGGTGGTCGATCACGCCAACAAGGTCGGCAAGAAAATCCTGATGTCCGGCGGCGGCCGCTGTAACTTCACCAACCTGGGCACGACGCCGGCGAATTACCTCTCGGCCAACCCGCATTTCGCCAAGTCCGCGCTGGCGCGCTGCACGCCGTGGGATTTCGTCGCGCTGGTGGAGAAGCATCGCATCGCCTACCACGAGAAGGAGCTGGGCCAGTTGTTCTGCGACGACTCCTCGAAGCAGATCGTGCGCATGCTGCTGGACGAGTGCGCCGCGGCCGGCGTCACGGTGGAGGCGAACTGCGCCGTGCAACGCGTGCGCAGGACGCCGGAGGGCTTCAGCGTGCACACCGCGCGCGGCGAGGTGCATGCCGAGTCGCTGGTGGTCGCTTCGGGCGGCCTGTCGATTCCCAGCATGGGCGCCAGCGGTTTCGGTTACGAACTGGCCCGCCAGTTCGGCCACGCCGTGCTGCCCACGCGCGCCGGCCTGGTGCCGCTGACGCTGAGCGGCAAGCACCAGGAGCATTACGCGGATCTGGCCGGTGTGGCGTTGCCGAGGGTGGAGGCCCGCGTGGGCAGGCAGGGTTTTCGCGCCGGATTGCTGTTCACCCATCGCGGCATCAGCGGCCCGGCGATCCTGCAGATCTCCTCGTACTGGCAGCCCGGCGACGACTTGCGCCTCGACTTGCTGCCGGACCTCGACGTCGGCGCCTGGCTGGTCGACCAACGCACGGCGCGGCCGCTGGCCGAACTGAAGACCGTGCTCGGCGAGGTGTTGCCGAAGCGCCTCGCGCAGCGGTTGTGCGAGCAATGGCTCGGCAACCGCCCGATGCGCCAGTACCGCGAGACCGAACTGACGCAGATCGGCGCGCAGCTCGCCGCGTGGCCGATCACCGCCAGCGGCACGGAAGGCTACCGCACCGCCGAGGTCACTCTCGGCGGCGTCGACACCGATGGCCTCTCCTCCAGCACGATGCAATCGAAACTCGTGCCCGGCCTCTACTTCATCGGCGAGGTGGTCGACGTCACCGGCTGGCTCGGCGGCTACAACTTCCAGTGGGCGTGGGCGTCGGGGCAGGCGGCGGGCGCGGCGGCCTGATGCCGGTTGCTTGACGCCTCCGGCCGGGGGCTGCAGCATCGTGCGACGGAATTTCCAACGCGCCGCGCCCGCCATCGGGCGGCGGCGCATCTCCAGGGGAGGGCGGCCGATGGCAACGCTGGACAAGGGCAAGCTGGTCGACCCGGCGATCGAGGTCAAGCTGTATGCGTCGATCGAGCATGGCAGCCTGGATGCCGTCCACGCGATCGTGCTGCATCGTACCGATTCCTCCACCGCCACCAGCACGCTCGAAGCGTACGCGGGCGGCAAGCAGACCGGCGCGCACTTCTTGATCGACAAGGCCGGCAAGATCTGCCAGACCGCACGCGTCGATCAGGTGTGCTGGCACGTCGGTGTGCTGCAGGCGCGCTGCCAGGTCGAACACGGCTGCGATCCGCAGGAACTGAAGACGATTGCCTCGCTCATGCACGCGAAAGGCGTGGGCTTCGGTACCCGCGCGAAGAACCTTTCGCGACATGAACTGGGCAAGCCGTATCCCTCGCGCTATCCCTCCAACCAGGACTCGCTGGGGATCGAGGTGGTGGGCACGTTCCAGCCCGCGCAGAAGGCGTTCGAGGCGCCGACGCCGGAACAACTGAAGTCGCTCAAGTACCTGGTGGATATTCTGGTCGGCCTGTTCGGCCTGAACCTGTTGGGCGACGTCTACGCGCACGGCGCGATCGCCCGCAAGGAGGTCACCGAGGGCGCCCAGTTGCTGCAGGCGCTGACCGCTGGAGGCAAGCCGTGAAGGCGTTGGGCCTGGTGCTGCTGGGCGCAGCGCTGGCTGCGTGTGTGCCGGTGCGCGGCAATGGCGGCATCGAGGTTGTTTCGTTGCAGCGGCAGGTCGATGCCACGCGCGCCGACGCCGACATCTGCAGCGCGTTGACGCTCAGTCGCGCGGACGTGGCGCGGTATTTCACGCTGGCCGAGGTGGTCGATCCGGCCACGTTCGACGCCGAGGCGATCATCATGCCGTGCAGCTACCGCGGCACCCTGCGCCGTGCGGGCCAGCTCTACCACTGGGAGATTTTCGCCGGCGGGGCAGCCTATCTGTACGACGGCGGGGCAACCAACCAGCGCTACCTTTGCCGCGAGTCGTGCCTCGCGGCGCTGCCGAACCTGCGCTGAGCGGCGCGCCGATTCATCGCGGGGCCTGCAGCGATCCCGCCGACGGTTGCAGGTCGCCGGGCGCCAGGGTCGCCCAGTGGAGGTGGTGCGGATCGAAACCGCTCTCGATCATCGGCTTGATGATGCGGAAGTAGGGCGAGATGTCGAAGTCGCGCGGCGTGAACAGGCTGGAGCTGCGGATGTGCAGGATCTCCTGGCGCGCGCGCTGGGTGCCGCGCAACTGGCGGTAGTCGCGGTCCAGCATCGGCAGGATCGGATAACGCACACTGTGGAAGGCCGCCGCGATCAGCGACGAGCAGATCGCCCGGGTCGGCTCGCCGCTGCCCAGCGCCAGCAGGCGCCGGCGCCAGCGTCCGGGCACCGGCGGCGTCGGCAGCAGGTAGCGCATGAGGTCGATCACGTTGCGCATGTCGTAGCGCTGGCCGAGGCGACGCGCGGCGTGTTCGATCACCTGCTCGATCTCGCCGGCGTGCAACCCGACCGGGCGGCAGATGCGCGTGTGCGCCCCGCGATACGCCTGCAGCGGCAGCGCACGCACGCCTTCCACCACGTCGGCTTCGATCAGCACGTGCGCACCGAGCGCGGGGTAGCGGTCGCGCAGGGTGTCGCCCACGTACAACGCCGCGTGCGACCAGCTCGACTGGGTGACGTACTTGATCGCGGTGCCGATGCGGCTGTTGCCGTCGACCAGCAGCACGTCGGCCGGCCGCAGCGATGCCTCCAGCATGTCGTGGCGCGAGGTGCCGAAATGCATGCCGCCGACGCGCGGCTTCGAGAGGTAACGGGCCAGGGCACGGCCCAGCCTGTGCAAGGGATGGAACACGATCGTGCGCTCCCGGCGGTCGCAGGTGCGACGAGCTTAAGCCGTGGGCGCGTGCGTGTCAGCGCCCGAGCAGAAAGCCGCTTTCACCGGCACCGAGAGACTGGAAGCTCACGCCGACCAGGCCAGGCTGCCGTCGACGATGGTGTGGCTGCGCCCGCCGACCCAGATCGCGTCGTTGTCGATGTGCACCATCAGCTGCGCGTCGTGGCCGATCTCGCGGCCCTGGCTGACCTGGTAGCCGCGGGCCAGCGGGCCATGCGGTTCGGCGTGTGCGATCCAGGCGGCGATCAACCCGTTGGCGGCGCCGGAGGCGGGGTCTTCGACGATGCCCACGCCGGCGGGGAATGCGCGCACCACCAGTCGCGGCTGATCCGATGCCACGCGTGCGAAGGCGCACAGCCCCATGCTGCTGCTGGCGCGGGCCAGCGCAAGAATGGCCGCGTGGTCGGGTTGCCAGGCGCGCAGGCTGGCTTCGTCGGCGACCTCGGCCAGCCACCAGCGTCGGCCGCCGTCGACCAGCGCCGGCGGCAGCGCGCCATCGGTCACGCCGTGCAGCGCTGCGGCCAGCAGCGGGTTTGCGTCGCGGCCGGTCGCCAGCACGCGTTCGCCCGGCGAGCGCAGCAGCAGTTCGCGCATGGCGCCGCTGCCTTCGACCCGGATCGGCAACACGCCGGCGCCGCACTCCTGCCACAGCAGTCCGTCGCGCGGCGTGGCCAGACCTGCTTCCAGCGCCGCATGGGCGCTGCCGATGCTGGGGTGGCCGGCAAACGGGATCTCCTCGTGCGGCGTGAAGATGCGCACCCGATAGCTCGCCCGGGGGTCGGTCGGCGGCAGCAGGAAGGTGGTTTCCACCAGCGCCGTCCAGCGCGCGAAACGCTGCATCGCCGCGCTGTCCCAGCCGTCCGCGCCGATCACCACGCCCAGGTGGTTGCCACCGCCGAGGGTGGCCGCAAAGACGTCCAGATGCAGGTAACGGAGCAGGCTCATGCATTTCGTCCGACCGCGGGGCGCGGTGCAAAACGGCAGATGATAGAGGGGCGGCCACGGCGGCGACACTGCCGCTTTCGCATAAGCCGCGCCGCGCCGGGCATAAGTGCGCCGGGGCGCCGGGCGAGTCGACAAGCCCGGGGCAAGGCGCCAAGATGCCGACTTTTGCGTCGCGGAACCGTCCATGCCGATCACCTTGGCCATCATTGCCATCACCTGCATCGTCTCGTTCATGGCGTTCAAGAACGCGCGGCTGATGAACGACCTGATCCTGTGGCCGCCGGCGATCACCCGCCAGCGCGAGTACCACCGGCTGGTGACCTACGGCGTGGTGCACGCGGATTTCGGCCACCTGCTGTTCAACATGTTCACGCTGTTCTTCTTCGGGCGTGCGATGGAGCCGTTCTACACCGGCGTGCTCGGCACGCTGGGGTTCGCGCTGTTCTACATCGGCGGGCTGGTGGTCTCGATCCTGCCGACCTGGCTGAAGAACCGGAACAACCCGGACTATCGCAGCCTGGGTGCGTCGGGCGCGGTGTCGGCGGTGCTGTTCGCCTACATCCTGATCGCGCCATGGCAGCAGATCATCGTGCTGGTGATCCCGATGCCGGCAATCGTCTACGCGGTGCTGTACACCGCCTATTCGATCTACATGGACCGGCGCGGGCAGGGCAACGTCAACCACAGCGCGCACCTGTGGGGCGCAGCCTATGGCGTGCTGTTCACCATCGCGATCAATCATCGCGTGCTGCCGCACTTTCTCGACGCGCTGATGCACCCGGGCTGAGCGCGCGTTCGGTCGGCCCGCAGATGAACGCTTCTTGCGCTGCGTAATGCCGTCGCGCGCCGATACGCGCATACTGGCCGCGTTGCTCACCGCTCACCGCAGGAGAACGAACGCATGGCAATGACCCGCAAGTCGGCAGCGAAGACGTCCGCGGCAGGGAAAGCATCGGCGAAAAAGTCCGCAGCGAAAAAGCCAGTCGCGAAGAAAGCCGCCGCGAAGAAGCCCGCCGCGAAGAAGCCCGCCGCGAAGAAATCAGTTGCTAAGAAAGCTCCGGCGAAAAAGGTCGCCGTGAAGAAGGCAGCCGCCAGGAAGTCCCCGGCGAAGAAAACCGCCGCGAAGAAGGCCGTCGCCAAGCGCACGACCGGCCCGCGCAGCGCGAAGAAGGCGACGCCCCGGCGGCCGGAGACAAGCAAAGTCGCTACCCGCAAGGCCGCGCCGAAGCCCGCAGCGAAGAAGTCTCGCGCCAGCGTCAGCGCAGCGTCGCGCGAGTCGGCACCGCGCAAGTTCGCCGCACGCAAGGCCGTGCCCGTGAAATCCGCGGCCAGGGCCACGCCCGCGAAGAAGCCTGCCGCGAAGAAAGCCATGGCGAAGAAGCCGTTGGCCACGCGGCCAGCCGCACCTCGGGTCGCAACCCGGCCTGCGCCCAAGTCGTCGCCCGCGCGCCCTCGTCCGGCCGACCGGCCGGTGGCGCACATCAGCCCGGAAGAAGCCGTGGCGCATATCCAGGCCTTGCTTGACGCCAAGCATGAGCGGGACCAGCGCGAGCCGTCGTGGCCTGGCGCCAACCCGTCGCATCCGACCCCCAACGTGACGGAGATGCACGCGCCGGTGACCGGCACGGGCGATGCGTCCGTGACGGCATCGCCGCGCGACGACCTGGGCAAGCGCAAGGGTTGAATCTCCGCGGGCGGGCCGGTGCCGCGGCGCCGGGTCCGCTCAGGCAGAGTTCAAGCGGCATGGTCCAGCGTGGAGCTTGATAAGCACCGCGGAGGTGAACCATGAAACGACTGCTCGCTTGCGTTGGATTGATGGTGGCAGCGGCGGCGCTGTCCGGTTGCTATTACGACCCCGGCTATACCTACGTGCGTGGCGGCGGGTCGTCCGGCGACGCGTATTACGGCAGCGGCACGACGTACTACGCCTCGCCTTACGACAGCTACTACGGGCCGGCCTATTACGGCGGCTACTACGGTTGCTGCTACGCACCCGGAGTGAGCGTCGGCATCAGCTCGCACTGGTACGGCGGTTCGCGCTATCCGCGCTATCACGGGCGCGACTACGGACGCGACTACCGCCATCGCGACAACGACCGCGGCCATTACCGCGACGATGGCCACTCGGGACATCGCGACTCGCAGCGCGGCGGACGTCATTCGCGCGACCGCGACGACCGTCGCCATTGACCCCCGCCGCGCCCGGTAGCGCCGGGCGTTCAGGCACAATCGGCGGATGCCTTCGCGACCGTCAAGCGCATCCGCCGCGATATTCCGGTTTGCCCTCCTGATGGTGGCGGGACTTGCCCTGTCCGCCTGCACCAGCGTGCGCTACTACGCGCAGGCCGCCCACGGGCAAGCCGAACTCATCGTGCATCGACGCCCGATCGAGCGCGTGCTCGCCGACCAGCACACCGACCCGCAGCTGGCCGCGCGCCTGCGCCTGGCGCTGCAGGCGCGCCGGTTCGCCTCGCGCGAGCTGGGCCTGCCTGACAATCGCAGCTACACCGGCTACGTGCCGCTGGATCGCGACTACGTGGTGTGGAACGTGTTCGCTGCGCCGCGCTATTCGGTGCAGGCGGTGCCGCAGTGCTTTCCGATCGCCGGTTGCGTGGCTTACCGGGGCTGGTTCAGCGAACAGGCGGCGCAGGCCGATGCGGCGCGCTGGAAGGCCCGCGGCGACGATGTGTGGATCGGCGGCGTGCCGGCGTATTCGACGCTGGGGTGGTTTGCCGATCCGGTGCTGTCCAGCATGCTGCGCTGGGACGACGACGAGCTGGCCGGCACGATCTTCCACGAGTTGGCACACCAGCTGATCTACGTGAAAAGCGACAGCGCGTTCAACGAATCCTTCGCCAGCTTCGTGCAGCGCCAGGGCCTGCGCGAATGGCGCGCCTCGCGCGGCCTGCCGCCGGCGCAAGGCCACGATGACGCGATCGCCGACGGCTTCACCCGGCTCGTGCTGGATCTGCGCGAGCGCCTGAAGCTGTTGTACGCCAGCGGCGTCGATGCCGAGGCAATGGAAGCCGGCAAGCAGGCCGCGATCGCCGCGTTCCGCGAACGCTACGCGCAGTGGCGCGAACGCCGATGGCCCGGCGACCATCGCTACGACGCGTGGGTGGCGCAGCCGATCAACAACGCCCGGCTGCTGCCGTTCGGCTTGTACGACCACTGGGTGCCGGCGTTCGACGTGCTGTTCCAGCGCTCGGGGCAGGACTGGGCGGCGTTCTACGCCGACGTCCGCGCTTTGGCTCGCGACCCGAAGCCGCGCCGCGATCGCGCGCTGGAAGCGCTGATGACGCCGCCACACGGTGCGGAGGCTCAGGACGCGCCGCGCTGAAAACTCAGTGCCCGCCGCCCGGCAATGTTTTTCTCCCCGCCATGTGGCGCAGGTAGCTCAGCAGATCATCGAGGTCGGCGTCGGAAAGCGCCCGCGTGTCGAAGCCCGGCATCTTCGCCTGCGGCCAGCGGCGCAGCGATTGCGGATCGCGGATGTACCCGCGCAGCAGGTCGGCGCGCAGGTACTCGGTGGGGTTGTGCGGAATGTTGAGGTCCGGCCCGAGTCGGGCATCGCCGGCGCCGTTGAGTGTGTGGCAGGCGAAGCAGGTGCGCTGGAACACCGCCAGCCCTCGCCGCACGGCGCTGTCCGCCGGCGTTCGCGGGTCCGGCAGAATGGCCGGAAAACGCGCAGCCATGCTGTCGGCGCGGCGGATCGTGGCCAGTTGATATGGCCATTGCTCCGGTCCCACGCCCGCCGCGCGCGGCTGCGTCCACACGACATAGAACGGGCCGGCGCGGCCGTGTCCGCCAGGCAGCGCCGGCCACGGCCGGGCCGGCTCCTCGATCGCCAGCCAGGCGACGCTGCCGCGCCGGCTCAGGATCAGCGCGGCGGGTATTTCGGCGACAAAGCCGTCCTTCGCGACAAATTGCAGGTGATCGCCGGCCACGATGCCGGGCAGCAGGGCCGCCAGCGGCACGGCGCGGTAGTGTCGGGTGCGCTTGAACGCCACGTCGCCGAGCACGGTGACGGTGCGCGCGTCCGGGCGCGCCAGCAGGGTGGCGGTGCTCCAGCGGGTGGCACCATGGCCCAGGTCGATGCGGAGTTCGGCGGCGCGCACGAATCGACTGCTGCCGAGAAGCATCAGCGCGATCGCAAGCAGGGCGGTGATCCGCGTCATCCGGGGGGCGTCGATCGAGGTTCCGCGCATGGGATTCTCCGTGCAATGGGCCCAGTGTAGGGCCAGCTTTGGCGCCGGGCGGGGCGGCGCACCTGTCGCGGCGCTGAACGGCGGCGGGCGTGCACGTTGAACTCACGTCGTCGCGCACACACTAAGCCCATGTATCGCCGTGACGGCGACAGGAAGCGGGGCAATCCATCGCCTTGCTGAGGGGCCGGCCTTACCTCCCCTGGAGGCCGCCTGACAAGCCCCATCGGTCCTCCCCTGGCCGATGGGGTTTTATTTTGCCCGGCGCCGATGGCCGACCATGGATAATGGCCGGTGCTGCCGCTTCTTCCTCCCCTGGGCGCCCGATGGTCATCGAATCGCTGCTCGACACCGACCTGTACAAGTTCTCGATGATGCAGGTGGTGCTGCACCAGTATCCCGCGGCCGAGGTGGAATACCGCTTCAAGTGCCGCACGCCGGGTATTGACCTGGCCGCGTGCATCGACGACATCCGCGCCGAACTGGCCGCGCTGTGCCGCCTGCGTTTTCGCGCGGACGAGCTGGATTACCTGCGCAGCTGGCGTTTCATCAAGAGCGATTTCGTCGATTTCCTGGGCCTGTTCCAGCTCAACGAGAAGTACGTGGAGATCGCGCCCTCGGCCGCCGTGCCCGGCGAGATCGAGATCCGCATCCGCGGGCCGTGGCTGCACACGATCATGTTCGAGGTGCCGCTGCTGGCGATCGTCAACGAGGTATATTTCCGCCGCACCAGCGCCGGGCTGGATCTGGCCGAAGGGCGCCGGCGCCTGCACGACAAGATCGCCATGCTGCGCGATGCGCCGGATTACACGCTGTGCCGCATCGCCGATTACGGCACCCGCCGGCGGTATTCGCGGCGCTGGCAGCAGGAGGTGGTCATCACCTTGCGCGACGAACTGGGCGCGCAGCTGGCCGGCACCAGCAACGTGTGGCTGGCACGCGAACTGGGCCTGACCCCGCTGGGCACGCTGGCGCACGAGTATCTGCAGGCACACCAGGCGCTGGGGCCGCGGCTGCGCGATTCGCAGGTCGCGGCGCTGGAGGCGTGGGCGCGCGAATACCGTGGCGATCTGGGCATCGCGCTGTCCGACGTGTACGGGCTGGATGCCTTCCTGCGCGATTTCGACATGTACTTCTGCAAGCTGTTCGACGGCACCCGCCACGATTCCGGCGATCCGTTCGCCTGGGGCGAGAAGGTGCTGGCGCACTACCGCGACAACCGCGTCGACCCGCGCAACAAGGTGCTGGTGTTCAGCGACGGCCTGGACATCCCGCGCGTGATGCAGCTCTACGCGCATTTCCGCGGCCGCTGCCAACTCGCCTTCGGCGTTGGCACCAACCTCACCAACGACGTGGGGCCGGCGCCGATCAACATCGTGATCAAGATGATCCGCTGCAACGGCCAGCCGGTGGCCAAACTCAGCGATTCCCCCGGCAAGAACATGTGCGATGACCCGGCCTACGTGGCCTACCTGCGCCAGGTGTTCGAGATCCCCGCCACCCAGGGGTGAGTGGCGCCGATCACGGATCGTCCGGCGCGCGGCTGAACACGCCGGCCAGCAGCAACAGGGACAGCAGCACGAGGGCAAGGTGGAGCACGGCGAATCCGGCGTGGCGGCAACGCCTTGACGGTAGCCGCGCGCACCGCCGGCGCCAAAGGAGCATGCCGCATATGGATATGCCCGAGCCATCTCGATGGCATACGCTGGCCGGACACCCGCCACAGTTCCGGAGCAAGCCATGACCAGCATCCACGATTTCACCGTGACCGACATCGACGGCAAGCCGCGATCGCTGGGTGAGTGGCGCGGCAAGACCTTGCTGGTGGTCAACGTCGCCTCGCAGTGCGGATTCACTCCGCAATACGAGGGCCTGGAAGCCTTGTGGCGCGAACAGCGCGAGCTGGGCCTGGTGGTGCTGGGCTTTCCCTGCGACCAGTTCGGCCACCAGGAGCCGGGCAGCGAAGCCGAGATCAAGGATTTCTGCAGCACCCGCTTCGACGTGACCTTTCCGATGTTCGCCAAGGTCGAGGTGAACGGCGAGCACGCCGCGCCGCTGTACCAATGGCTGAAAAGCCAGGCCAAGGGCATCCTCGGCAGCGAGGCGATCAAGTGGAACTTCACCAAGTTCCTGGTCGATGGCGACGGCCAGGTGGTCAAGCGCTACGCGCCCACCGACACGCCGCAGAAGATCGGTCGCGACACGCGGGCCCGCTTGCAGGGGTGAACCATCCCGTCACCGCGGTCCACGGCGATCGCCACGGCCTGCATTGAGCTGGTCGGCGGCGCTCGGGACGCCTCCTGCGCAGGCCATGCGCGCGCGGTCTGATAGGCTTTGTCCCTTTGCCGACCGTGGTCGGCCCACATGACCCCCGAGCGAGGCCAGATGATGCAGATTGCCCGAGATTCCGTTGCCGCCTTCCACTACACCCTCACCGACGACCAGAACCAGGTCATCGACAGCTCCGCCGGTCGCGATCCGCTGACCTACCTGCACGGCGGCGGCCAGATCGTACCGGGCCTGGAAAAGCAGCTGGAAGGCCGCTCGGCGGGCGACAAGTTCACCGCCGACGTGGTTCCCGAGGAGGGTTACGGCGTGCACCATCCCGAGCTGATGCAGGAAGTGCCGCGCTCGGCCTTCCAGGGCGTGGAGGACATCCAGCCCGGCATGCAGTTCCAGGGCCGCGGTCCGCAGGGCGAGATCAACGTCACCGTCACCCGCGTCGAGGACGACAAGGTCTTCATCGACGGCAACCATCCGCTGGCGGGCAAGACCCTGCATTTCGCCATCGAGGTGACCGACGTGCGCGCGGCCAGCGAGGAAGAGCTGGCACATGGCCACGTGCACGGTGCGGGTGGCCATCACCACTGAGCAACCAGGGCAATCGTGCCCCGATGCGCCAGTGCATTGGTGAACGCAACGGCGTCGCCGGCGAGCCTTGAAGCCCGCCGGCAACGCGTCGCGCGTCAGTACCAGTCCAGCAACGACACGCCCACGCCGAGGTAGGTGGCGTTGTGGTTGTAGTCGATCAGGCTCTCGCCGTAGCCCTTGAACAGTTCGGCGTAGCCGCGCAGGTTGCCGGCGATCGGAAAGCTCCAGCCGAAGCGCAACGATCCGTGCTGGCGGCTGCCGCCGCGGAACGAGTCGCGCAAGGTCAGGCCGAATTCCTGGCCGTTCCACTCGTGCACGATCTCCACCTCGCCGCGCCCCACGTAATCGCTGATGTCGGGGTTGTCGTCGATGCTTCGCGATTCGGGAATGCGCCACCACGGGCGGATCATCACCGTCCAGCCCTCGCGTTCGAAGCCGACGTTGGCGATCAGCCGGTTCCAGCTGCGCGACAAGGGCAGCCCGCGGCCGTTGGACTGGTGGTTGAAGCCGATGCCGAGCAGGCGTCCCTCCCAGCCAAGCACGTGGTAGCTGGTGTCGAACATCAGCATCGCCTCGGGCTCGTAGTCCGTCTCGCGAAACGGGCGCGACAGGGTGGAGTTGTAGACCTGCCACCGCGACGACTGGGTATAGCCCACCCACAGGTCGCCGGCGTCGCCGAACACGCCTTGCCACACCTTGGCCTTGAGGCTCAGCTGGAATTTCGCCTCGATGTTGTCCAGCCGCTCGCTGCCGGTGGCGTCGTTGTCGGGGTTGGGGCTGTGCGGCTGGTTGTTCTGGTTGCTGCTGGCGAAGATGGGCAGCACGTAGACCGGCTTGTAGCCGCGTACGTTGAAGGTGCCCAGTTTGCTTTCCGGCGCCAGCTCCCAGCGGCTGTCAAGCAGCGACAGCGGCACGGCCACCTCGCTGTTGCCGGGGCCGGCCGCGGGTGCCCCGGGATGGTCGTGGCCGAACACTTCGCCGCCGGCGGCCTGCACCGTGCGCTTCTGCGCCACCGGCAGGTTGACCCGGCCGGTGGCCTGGTCGTAGCAGGCCAGCCGCTGCGCATCGCTCTCGATCGCGGTGCAGCCGCGGATGTCCATCGGGTCGGGATTCTGTGCATGCGCCGTGGCAGCAGCCACGCAGGCCCATGCCGCGCAGGCTGCGACGAGCGGGAGTTTCATGATGTCTTTCCGATGCGCGGCGAGCGCCATGCCGGCCGTCGATTCAGGCCGGCAAGTTTATCCGATGCCCGTGAATGCACGATTCACGGGCATCGCGTCCGCGTGTTCAATGCAGCTGCTTCACCCAGCGTGCGTATTCCGCTTCGCTGACCTTGCCATTCTTGTTGCTGTCCGCGTTGAGGAAGTCGTTGGCCAACGGAGGATAGGCCGAGGCCTGTTCCTCGGTGATGCCCTTGCCGCCCGCCGCCAACTGCTGGAACGAGGGCGCCGGGGCGATCGTCGGCGCCGGAGCCGGTGCGCTTTTGACCACGACCTGACCCTGCGGCGTGTTGAACGTGGCGGTATCGGTAGCGGTGGCGGAAGCGGCCGGGGCAGGGGTGTCCTGCGCCAGGCTCGCGCCGGCGAACAACAACCCGCCGGCCAACAGGCAGCCGTACAGGGGAGTGCGGAAGTTCATGATGGAATCCTCCATGCCAGAATGAGTGTCCGAAAAAACACGGGGGTCCGGTCGCGCATGCCGCCGCACCCGAACTCCTCTGGACCCTAGCAAGGGATGTGTATATGTCCGCTCAAGATCGCCCGCCGATGCGGGCAACGGCGACACGCCATTGAGCCGGGCTTCAGCTTCGCCCACCCTCAGCCTTGCCCAGGCGCGCCTGTTGCAACTGGCGGCCCAGGGCTTGCTGCAGGCCAGCCGGCGACGCGCCCGGCGCGCCGACGTGGTGGCCGCCATCGAGCGCATGGGCTTGCTGCAGATCGACACCATCCACGTCGTGGCGCGCAGCCCGTACCTGGTACTGCACGCGCGGTTGGGTGATTACCCGATGGCCTGGCTGGACGAGGCGCTGGCCGAAGGCAAGCTGGCCGAAACCTGGGCGCACGAGGCCTGCTTCGTCAGCGCCGCCGATCTGCCGTGGCACCGTGCGTGGAGCGACCAGCGCGGTGGACACTGGGCGCACCGACACGCCGCACGCATGCATCGCGAACAGCGCAGCGGGATGGACGGCCTGCTCGAGCGGATTCGCGCCGAGGGCCCGGTGCGCGCGGCGGATTTTGCCCGCGAGCAGGGCGCGGCCAGCTCGGGCTGGTGGGAGTGGAAGCCGGAGAAGCGCTGGCTGGAGGCGTGGTTCGCCCTGGGTGAACTGATGGTGCTGCGGCGCGAGCGCTTCCAGCGCGTGTACGACTTGAGCGAACGGGTGCTGGCGCAACTCGACCCGCCGCCCGATCCGCGGGTGGCCACGCTCCCGGCCGCCGCGCTGCGTCGCCGCTTCGTCCTCGACGGCGTGCGCGCACTGGGCGTGGCGCCGGCCGCGTGGATCGCCGACTACCACCGGCTCAAGCCGCGCGTTGGCGCTGCCGAACTGGCGCCGCTGCTGGCCAGCGGTGAACTGCTGGCCGTGGCGGTACAGGGCTGGGCGACTCCCGGCTACGTGCATCGCGATCACGCCGATCTGCTGGAACGGGCGCTGGGCGGGCGGCTGCGCGCCACGCGCACGGCACTGCTGTCGCCGTTCGATCCGCTGGTGTGGGACCGCACGCGGCTGCGCGCGATGTTCGATTTCGACTACAGCCTGGAGTGCTACGTCCCGGCCGCGCGACGGCGCTACGGCTACTTCGTGCTGCCGATCCTGCATCGCGGCCGGCTGGTCGGGCGGCTCGACGCCAAGGCGCATCGCGGCGATGGCCTGTTCGAGGTCAAGTCGATCGAACTCGAACCCGGTGTGGCGATCGCGCCGCGCCTGCTGGCGGAACTGGCACAAGCCATCCTCGATACCGCGCGCTGGCATGGCACGCCGCAGGTGCGGGTGGTCCGCTCGCGACCGGCCGCCTTCGCCCGGTCGCTGCGCGCCGAGCTGCGTCGACTGGCTTAGGCGCCCAGCCTACGGCGTGCTGCCCGCCGGAGCCGGGTTGGGGCTGCAGGACTTGCCATGCAGTGCCTCGCGCAGGCTGCGCGCCAGCGAGTTGCAGCGCTCGCCCAGTTGCGGACGGACATCCGGGTTCTGCGAATCGCGCAGCAAGTTGGTGCGCATCGCCTCGTAACGCAGCGGCAGCTGTTCGGCCGAGAAGATGCCGGCCGCACGGTGGCAGGCGAGGTAGCTGGACAGGTAGTCGTCGCAGGCGGGGATGCCGGTCTGTTCCGGCAGGTTCGCGTCGCCAGGCGCGGCGGCGTGGTGGCTGGAGCGCTGGCCGGGTGTCGGCGGAGCGGTCGAGCGGGTGGTGGCGTGGGACGAGGTGGCCGGTGTCGGCCGGGTCCCGGTGTCGCTGGCGCAGCCGGCGAGAAGCAAGGTGGCGGCCGTGGCGGCCAGGGCCAGGCGGAACGGGGTGGTCATGATGCTCTCCTGTGCATTGGGCAGGCCGCAGGCACCCGGTCTGGCGGAAGGTCGAACGAATCAACTAAACCGCAAGTGAAGTAAAGAAAACCTGAAACCCGCGCGCCGGGGTCGGCAGGGGTCGGTTGTCGGCGAGCCCGCCCCGGCCCGCCAGGGGCGCGGATCGGCAACGGATTTCGGCTGTCGGGACGGCTGTCACGACGAGCCGCTTGACAAATCACTTTTCTTCCAAAAATCCGTTATGCTTGAATCGCTGCGTCTGCTTGGCGGCGTGAGTGCCCACTGGGGATTTCCTGAATCCGTCCGTTGCACCCGACCTTGGCATGCTCAGTAAACCGTCGGCCCCCCTGTGGCCGGTTAGTCGATAGAGTCTGGATTGGATCGGAGTGTGAGTCATGTCGGATCGTGAAACGGGTACAGTCAAGTGGTTCAACGACGCCAAGGGCTTCGGCTTCATCAGCCGTGAAAGCGGCCCCGACGTGTTCGTGCATTTCCGCGCCATCACTGGTTCGGGATTCAAGAGCCTGCAGGAAGGACAGAAGGTGACCTTCAAGGTGGTCGACGGCCAGAAAGGCCTGCAGGCCGAAGACGTCACCCCCGTCTGATGACGGTGGCGAGGTCTGCTTGAGGAGGCCGGCGCAAGCCGGCCTCTTTTTGTAGTGGCGCGGGCAATTCGCTAGCCTGTCGGGATGCCCGACCATTTCATCCAGAACGCCCCTGTCGCGGCCGAGTCGCTGGTCATCCCGGTCACCGCCGCCGACGGCGCGCGCTGCGAGCTGCTGGCCACGCTTCCGGCCGGTCGCTGGCAGCAGTTGTTGTACTGGATGCCGGCGATGGGCATGCCGGCGCGGCATTACCTGCCGCTGGCCCAAGCGCTGGCGGTGGCCGGCGTCGCCGTGGTGTTGCATGAATGGCGCGGCATCGGCTCCAGCGATCGGCGCGCCGGCCGCGATTGCAACTGGGGTTACCGTCAATTGCTGGAGGACGACTTGCCCGCCGGCATGGCGGCGGTGCGCCAGCGCTGGCCGCAGGCGCGCTGCTGGCTGGGCGGCCACAGCCTCGGCGGCCAGCTCGGACTGCTTTACGCCAGCCTGCATCCGCACGATTTCGCCGGCGTGGTGCTGGTCGCCAGTGGCGCGCCGTACTGGCGGCGGTTCCGGCACGGCTGGCTGATTGGTGCCGCTTATGCGCTGGCGCCCTGGCTGGCTGCGCTGGTCGGCCATCTGCCCGGGCGGCGGATCGGTTTCGGCGGCAACGAGGCGCGCGGCGTGATCGCCGACTGGGCACGCAGCGGCCGCAGCGGCCGCTATGCGGTGGCCGGCATGACGCAGGATTTCGAGCGCTTGCTGGCCGCGCTGCAACTGCCGGTGCTGGCGTTGCGACTGCAGCAGGACTGGCTCGGTCCGCCGGCCTCGCTGGCATGGCTGCTGGGCAAGCTCGGTCCGGCCGCGCGTCGCGTGGAGACGATCTTGCGCGACGACCTGGATGGCACGCCGGCCGACCATTTCGGCTGGATGAAGGCGCCGGCGCCGGTCGCCGCGCGCATCGCCGGCTGGTTGGCCGAGGCGGATGCGACTTTCGTCGCGCGCGGCGACACGGCGGCTTGATTCCCGGCGTCGCCGTCTGCATCTCGACCGTTCCGTGACGCTGGATTTTCCATGAACCTGTTCGATCCGCTTGCCCAACGCAGCCTGACCTTGCGCAACCGCCTCGCGGTGTCGCCGATGTGCGAATACTCGGCCACCGACGGCGTGCCCAATGACTGGCACATGGTGCACCTGGGCAGCCGCGCGGTCGGCGGCGCGGCGCTGGTGATCGCCGAGGCTTCGGCGGTGTCCGCGCAGGGGCGCATCTCGCCGCAGGACACCGGCCTGTGGAACGACGCCCAGTTGCAGGCATGGCAGCCGATCACCCGTTTCATCAAGGCGCAGGGCGCGATTGCCGGCATGCAGTTGGCTCACGCCGGGCGCAAGGCCAGCACGCTGCGGCCGTGGGACGGGCACGGCCCCGTGCCGGCGGGGCAGGGCGACTGGCTTACCGTCGCGCCTTCGGCGCTGCCGTTCGCTGCCGGCTGGCCGGCGCCGCAGGCGCTGGACGAGGCCGGTATCCAGGCGGTGATCGCGGACTTTCGCGCCGCCGCGCAACGCGCGCTGGCAGCGGGTTTCGAGTTGATCGAGGTGCATGCGGCGCACGGCTACCTGCTGCATCAGTTCCTGTCGCCGCTGAGCAACCTGCGCGACGATGCTTACGGCGGCAGCTTCGAGAATCGCATCCGTCTGGTGCGCGAGGTGGTCGTCGCCGTGCGCGAGGTGTGGCCGGCCGCACTGCCGTTGTGGCTGCGCGTCTCGGCTACCGACTGGGCGGATGCCGGCGGCTGGGACATTGGGCAGAGCGTGGAACTGGCGCGCCAGATGAAGCCCCTGGGCGTGGACCTGATCGACGTCTCCAGCGGCGGCTTGCTGCCGCACGTGAAGATTCCGCTGGCGCCGGGTTACCAGGTGCCGTTCGCGGCGCAAATCCGCCGCGAGGCCGGGATCGCCACCGGTGCGGTGGGCCTGATCACCGGCGCGGAGCAGGCCGCGCAGATCATCGCCAACCGCGACGCCGACGTGGTGCTGATCGCTCGCGAGAGCCTGCGCGATCCCTATTTTCCCCGCCGCGCGGCAGTGCAGCTGGGTGCGTCGATCGACGCACCGGTGCAATATCAACGCGCCTGGTAAATGTGGCGGGGCGGAATCAGGGCGCCCGCTCGCGGAGCAGCAGCATGTCGACCTTTCGCAGTTTTGCCGAGTTCTATCCGTTCTATCTCGGCGAGCACGCCAATCGCAGCTGCCGCCGAATGCATTTCATCGGCAGCACGCTGGTGCTCGCGGTGCTGGTGCTGGCCGTGGCGAGCGGCCAGTGGCGCTGGCTGTGGCTGGTGCCGGTGGCCGGCTACGGCTTCGCCTGGCTGGGCCACTACGCGTTCGAGAAAAACCGCCCGGCCACGTTCAAGCACCCGCTGTACAGCCTTGCCGGCGACTGGGTGATGTACGCGCAGATGCTGCGCGGCAAGATCCGCTTCTGAGCGGCGCCCGCGATCAGCGATATTTGTCGTGGCAGCTCTTGCAGCTCTCGCCCACCGGCTTGAGCACGGCGGCCAGCGCGGTGCAGGTCGCCGGCGCCGCTGCCACGGCCTGGTGCAGGCGGTCCTGCAACTGGCTGGCGTGGTCGGCGAAATCCTTGTCGTTCATGCCGAACACCGGCGTGATGTCGCTGGCGGTGGATTCGAGCCGGGCCAGGTGATGCTGGACCTTCGCCGCCTCGCACTGGTTGGCCTTGATCGCGCCTTTCAATTCGCCCACGTGATAGCCGAGCGTATGCATCACCGCTGCGGGCATCGGATTGCGCTCGCTCAGCACGTTCATCACGTTGACGGTACCGATGATGCCAATCACCAGGCCGAGCAGGATCATCAGGGCAACACGCATGGAGCCGCTCCATTTCGAGGGATAAGCGCAAGCATAGCCTGCGCGACTGCCGCGAGGCCAAGCCGGCGCGATAAAATGACCGTTTTCGCCAGGGTGCTCGCCGTGACCGTTTTCCTGCCGCCGCCGCTTCGCGCGGGTATGCCATGAACGAGGTAGCCGTGCCGGTCGAGCGCTTCGCCGGCGTCGAGCGGTTGTTCGGGCAGGGCAGCGTGGGCATGCTGGCGCAGAAGCATGTCTGCGTGATCGGCGTGGGCGGCGTCGGCTCGTGGGCGGTCGAGGCGCTGGCGCGCAGCGGCGTGGGCCGGCTCACCCTGATCGACGCCGACGAGGTCTGCGTGTCCAACACCAATCGCCAGCTGCACGCGCTGGACGGCGAATACGGCAAGTCGAAAGTGGGCGTGATGGCGGCGCGCGCGCATGCGATCAACCCGGCGATCCGGCTGGAGGCGATCGAGCGCTTCCTCACCCCGGCCACGCTGGACGAGCTGCTCGACCGCGGCTACGACGTGGTGCTCGATGCCTGCGACGCGTTCCGGGTGAAGCTGGAAACGATCGCCTGGTGCCGCCGGCGCAAGCTGCCGATCGTCAGCGTGGGCTCGGCGGGTGGTCGCACCGACCCCACCCAGATCCGCGTGCGCGACCTGTCGCGCACGGAGCACGACGCAATGTTCAGCCTGATCCGCAAGAAGCTCCGTGCGGATTTCAATTTCCCGCGCAACCCCGATCGCTACTTCGGCGTTTCAGCCGTCTATTCGCTGCAGAACGTGCAGTACCCGCAACCCGACGGCACTGTCTGCGGCACCCGGCCGCTGGGCGGCGATTCCATGAACCTCGCCTGCGGCGGCGGCCTGGGCGCGGCCACCCACGTCACCGGCGCGTTCGCCTTTGCGGCGGTGGGCAAGGTGATCGAGAAGCTCCTGGGGAAAGGTGAGAAGTGAGTGCAGAGGAGTGGGGAAAGAGAGAAAGCAGGGGCTCCTCTCTCACTTCTCACTCCTCTTCTATCACTCCTGCTCTTTCACCACCCCATGTACTGGCCGCCATTGATCGCCAGGTTGGCGCCGGTCATCCAGCCGGTTTCCTCGCCGGTGAGGAAGGCCACGGCGTGGGCGATCTCCTCCGGCCGGCCGAGCCGGCCGAGCGGGATCTGCGCCTCGATCTTGGCGCGCACTTCCGCCGGCACGGCCATCACCATGTCGGTGGCGACGTAGCCGGGCGAGACGGTGTTGACGGTGATGCCGAACTTGGCGTTTTCCTGCGCCAGCGAGATGGTGAAACCGTGCATGCCGGCCTTGGCCGCGGCGTAGTTGGCCTGGCCGTACTGGCCCTTCTGGCCGTTGATCGAGCTGATCTGCACGATGCGGCCCCACTTGCGCGCGCGCATGCCCTCGATCACCGCGCGGGTGACGTTGAAGCAGGAGTTGAGGTTGGTGTTGATCACGTCCGTCCACTGCTGATAGTTCATCTTGTGGAAGGTGGTGTCGCGGGTAATGCCGGCGTTGTTGACCAGGATGTCCACCGGACCGCATTTTTCCTCGATCGCCCGCACCATCGCCGCGCAGGATTCGGGATCGGACACATCACCGCGCACCGTGCACACCTCGATGCCCTCCTGCGCCATCGCTTCGCGCCAGGCGGCGGTCTTGGCCTCGTCGCGATAATTGGTGGCGACCTTGTGACCCTGTTTCGCCAGATGGCGCACGATGGCGCTGCCGATGCCCCCGGTTCCCCCGGTAACCAAAGCCGTACGCTGGGTCATGCCGTCGATCTCCTGTTTGCCCAAGTCAAGCACGCGAATGTTGCCGTTGTCGCGCGCCTGCACTGCTCGTGCAAAACGGCGTGAACGGCCGTCCAGTTATAGCCGATCAGTCGGGGGAACTACCGCTGCAATGCGGCAATCGGGCGGGGTCGAAGCTGGTCAGCGCGTGGGCCAGCAGGGCGTCTGCGTCCACCGGCCGGTCCGGCAATGCCTGCCCGAGGAAAGCGAGTGCGCGGCGAAGCGCCGGCGTGGGCTCGCCGGGGTCGAGCGGCCAGGCGTGGGAGGATTTCGACAGCTTGTTGCCGGCCTTGTCATGCACCAGGGGCAGGTGTCGATACGTCGGCGTGGTCAGGCCCAGGCAGCGCTGCAGCCAGATCTGCCGCGCGGTGGAGTCGAGCAGGTCCTGGCCCCGCACCACCTCGGTGATGCCCTGGAAGGCGTCGTCCACCACGCAGGCCAGCTGGTAGGAATAGAAACCGTCGGCGCGGCGGATCACGAAATCGCCCACGGTTTCGCGCAACCGCTCGCGTTGCGGCCCCAGCAGGGCGTCGTCGAACCCGATCTCCACATCGCTCACGCGCAGCCGCCACGCCGGTTCGCGATCGGCGTGACTGCCGTCGATGCAGTGGCCGTCGCGATGGATGCCGCCGCTGGCGGCGAGCTGGCTTCGGCTGCAGGTGCAGGGAAATACCAGGTCGGCCGCGCGCAACGCCGCGAACGCCTCGTCGTAGGCGGCGGTGCGCTGCGACTGGAACAGCACCGGCGCATCCGCCACCAGGCCGAACGCGGGCAGCGCGGCGAGGATGTCGGCGGCGGCGCCGGGCACCTCGCGCGGGGGGTCGATATCCTCCATCCGCACCAGCCATTCGCCGCCGGCGTGGCGGGCGCACAGCCAGCTGCCCACCGCGGCCACCAGCGAGCCGAAGTGCAGTTGCCCGGTGGGCGAAGGGGCGAAGCGTCCGCGGTACGTCATCGGGCCATTTTATCGGCCGCCCGGCCTTGAAACCGCGGCCGGCTGCCCGAATCTCGGGGCCAGTTGTCGCGTTTCCATGACCGGTTCCACCGGTGCGGGGATCGTGCGGGGTCGGTCCGCCGGTCATGCCCGAGGAGGCGACGACCCACCATTTTCATTTGCCATGGAGTTGAATCCGCCCATGAATGCGCCTGTCGCCGAAACTCGCCAGTTCGAAGCCGAAGTTGCCCAGGTCCTGCGCCTGGTCACCCACTCGCTGTACTCGCACAAGGAGATCTTCCTGCGCGAGCTGATCTCCAACGCCTCCGACGCCTGCGACAAGCTGCGCTTCGAGTCGATCGCCAAGCCCGGACTCCTGGCCGGCGACAGCGAGCTGCACATCGACATCAACTGGGACCCGGAGGCGCGTACCGTCACCGTGCGCGACAACGGCATCGGCATGAGCCGCGACGAGGTGGTGGCCAACATCGGCACCATCGCCAGCTCGGGCACGCGCCGTTTCCTGGAGGCGATGAGCGGCGAGCAGAAGGCCGACGCCCGCCTGATCGGCCAGTTCGGCGTGGGTTTCTATTCCGCCTTCGTGGTGGCCGACAAGGTCACCGTGGTGACCCGGCGCGCGGACGCACCCGCGGCCGAGGGCGTGAAGTGGGAGAGCGACGGCAAGGGCGAGTACTCGCTGGAAGCGGTCGAGCAGGCCGAACGCGGCACCGCGGTGACCCTGCACCTGAAGGCCGACGAGGACGACTTCCTCAAGGGCTGGCGGCTGAAATCGCTGATCCGCAAGTACTCCGACCACGTGGCGTTCCCGATCCGCATGCCGGTGGAAAAGGACGGCAAGCCCACCGACGAGTTCGAGAGCATCAACGCGGCCTCCGCGCTTTGGACCAAGCCGAAATCGGACATTTCCGACGAGGACTACCAGAGCTTCTACAAGTCGCTCGGCCACGATTTCAACGACCCGCTGGCGTGGACGCACAACCGCGTCGAGGGCAGCCAGAGTTTCACCACGCTGCTCTACATTCCCGCGCAGCCGCCGTTCGACCTGATGATGGGCGGCCGCGACGAGCGCAAGGGCCTGAAGCTCTACATCAAGCGCGTCTTCATCATGGACGCCGCCGAAGAGCTGCTGCCGAACTACCTGCGCTTCGTGCGCGGCGTGGTCGATGCCGACGACCTGCCGCTCAACGTCAGCCGCGAAATCCTGCAGCACAACCGTCAGGTCGACCGCATCAAGGCGGCTTGCGTCAAGCGCGTGCTCGACCTGATCGAGAAGCTCGCCCGCGACGAACCGGAGAAGTTCGCGACCTTCTACAAGGCCTTCGGCAATACGCTCAAGGAAGGCATCAGCGAAGACGCCAACAACCGCGAGCGCATCGCCAAGCTGCTGCGCTTCGCCTCGACCAGGGGCGAGGGCACCGCACAGAACGTCTCGCTGGACGACTACATCAGCCGCATGGCCGTCGGCCAGGACGCGATCTGGTATATCACCGCCGACAGCTACAAGGCCGCCGCCGGCAGCCCGCAGCTGGAAGCGTTCAAGGCCAAGGACATCGAGGTGCTGCTGATGTCCGACCGCATCGACGAATGGATGATCGGCTCCCTGGGCGAGTACGAAGGCAAGAAGCTCAAGAGCGTGGCCAAGGGCGAGGTACCGCTGGACGAGGCCGACAAGAAAAAGCAGGAAGAGGCCACGAAAGAGGCCGAGCCGCTGCTGAAGAAGCTCAAGGACCTGCTCGGCGATCGCGTGGGCGAGGTGAAGGTGTCCGCCCGCCTGACCGATTCGCCGTCGTGCCTGGCGCTCTCCGATTACGAAATGGCCCCGCACCTGGCGCGTCTGCTGCGCGAAGCCGGGCAGGACATGCCCGAGAGCAAGCCGACGCTGGAGATCAACCCGGCGCACGCGCTGGTCAAGCGTGTGGAGAACGAGGCCGATGAGGACAAGGCGCGCGATCTCGCTACGCTGCTGCTGGAGCAGGCGGAGATTTCCGCCGGTGCGCAGCTGCCGGACCCCGCCGCATTCGTGCAGCGGATGAACCGGGTGTTGCTGGGGTAGGGCACGGGATACCTCGTTGGCCTGAAGAAGCCCGCCGATGGCGGGCTTCTTTTTTGACTGATGCGAGGACTCCACGGGCAGATGAAAACCATATCACCAAGTGCTATGGTTGTAGCCATGAAACGGATTTTCAGAACACGGACGTTCAGCCGTTGGATGGGCAAGACGGGTCTGGCCGGTCCTGATCTGTTCCAGTCGGTGATCGAGATGGAGGCACGACTGATCGATGCCGACCTCGGCGGACAGTTGGTCAAGAAACGGATTGCCTTGCCCGGCCGTGGAAAGCGCGGAGGCGCACGAACCATCGTCGCCACCAATCGAGGCGACCGCTGGTACTTCATCTTTGGTTTCGGCAAGAACGAACGAGCCAATATCGACAAGCATGAGCTTCGCGCGCTGCAGGAGCTGGCGTCAGATCTTCTTGGTCAGGACGACAAAGCTCTTGCCGCCGCGCTGGAAGCCGACGAACTTGTGGAGGTAGACCATGACTAACAAAGTCCGCAAGAGCCGCATTCTTGCCGAAGTCCACGAGACGGCCACAGGCCTGCATCGGGCTGGTGTGATCAGCAAGCGCCGCATGCACGAGTACGAAGCGCTGAGCCATCTCGCCGTGCCGGACATTGGCGCAAGCAAGATCAAGCTGATCCGCGAGAATTCGAAGGTCAGCCAGGCCGTCTTCGCTGCCGTGCTCAACACCAGCGTTTCCACCGTGCAGAAGTGGGAAATCGGCGAGAAGAAGCCCAGCGGTCCTTCGCTGAAGCTGCTGAACCTGATTGATCGCAAGGGGCTGGAGGCTGTTTTGTAGGAAGCGAACGGGCTCGACGCAGCCGAGTATCACCGCGAGCGGGCTCATGCGCTGAAATCGCGGGCAACAAATTCCGTGCGAGCGTCACCGCGAATTTTAGGTGAGCTAAAGGGATGTCGCCTTGCGCGCGAAGAGCATCCTTGGCGGTGTCCCGAATGGGCGGCAATGATGCCGCGCGATGGGGTCGGTTCCGATCGGGCTGGTGGTCGCGGCGCAATGGCCCGCACTCTGGCCGTCGAAGAAGCGTTGGCTCGCGAGCGCCAGTCGATGGCCATCGATGTGGGTCCAGTACCAGGCCCGGCGGGTACGGGCGATGCCGACACGTACGCGAACCGCGCGGCATCGCTCAGGTGGTGGGCTGGAGCAAAGGTTCCAGCAAGCGGCTCAGTCGTGTCGGTGGCCACTTTCGCCGGGCTGGCCGAGGTCGATCAGGGCGGCGAGCGTCCTGCGGGTGGTGCTGACCGCGCGGGCACCGACACGTGCAAGCAGTTCGGCGTCGACCTGCTCGCGCGCTTTCGCCTGCACCTCCGCGGCGGCGCGGCCTCGTCGAGTCAGGGTCACGACCAGCTTGCGGCGATCGTTTTCGTCGGCGGCACGCTGCAGGTAGCCACCCGCCACCAGTGCGTCGACGAGCTGGCTGGCGGCCTGCTTGGACACGCGCAACTCCCGGACCAGTTCCCCCAGCGGCACGCCGCGCTCGTGGAGTGCCATGCCGCCAATCAGGTACAGGCCGTTCTTCGGAATGTCGTGATAGCCGGCGTTGCCCAGCGCCCGGCGCATGGCCGTGCCGTAAATGGTTCGCGCGTGGCGGAGCAGGGCCGGCGTCACGACTTGCTCGTGCCAGTGAGGTGTGCGGGACATGGCAACTCATTAGTCCGTGTACTTGATAGTCAACATACATGACAAATTGGTCGCGGCAAGCCATTCCCCGGCGGCGGCGCTGGGCGTACATTCCGCCCGGCGCGGTCGAGTGGAACCGTGCATCACGCAAACCGGGGGCAGTCATGCATCGTTCGTCGAATCTTCGTGGCATGGGTACAGTGCGGGCGTTCGCCCTGGTTGTGGTCTGCGCCGCGTTCGGGGCCGCGTCGCCGGCCCGGGCCGCCATGCCGGTGTTGTCGTCTCCGGCGCAGGTTTATGTCGTGCACGCCCAGCCACTGCTGGCGATCATCCACGTGCGGGTGATCGACGGCCACGGCACGCCCGCCCGGGAGAACCAGACGGTGTTGCTGCGCGACGGGCGCATCGCGGCGGTCGGGCGCCACGTGACCTTGCCCGAGGGCGCGACGGTCATCGACGGCGGCGGGCAGACGCTGATTCCCGGCCTGGTCGGCATGCACGACCACATGTTCTATCCCGCGCCCAAGGTGAATCCCGCGGCGAAGGAGGCGATCTATCCGGAGCAGGCGTCGAGTTTTCCCAAGCTGTACCTCGCCGGCGGCGTCACCACCATCCGCACCACCGGCAGCACCGAGCCCTACACCGACCTGGCGCTGAAGAAGGCGGTCGACGCGGGCCGTATTCCGGGGCCGAAGATGCACACCACCGGGCCGTATCTGGAAGGCAAGGGCAGCTTCACGCCGCAGATGCACGAGCTGGCAGATGCCGCCGACGCGCGCGATACGGTGAACTACTGGATGGACGAGGGTGCGACGTCGTTCAAGGCTTACATGCACATCACCCGCGCCGAGTTGTCGGCGGCGATCGCGGCGGCGCATGCGCGCGGCATCAAGGTGACCGGCCACCTGTGTTCGATCGGCTTCACCGAAGCGGCGGATCTCGGCATCGACGATCTCGAGCACGGCTTGTTCGTGGACACCGAGTTCAGCCCCGGCAAGCAGCCGGATGTGTGTCCGGACACCAAGGCCGCGGTGGCGCGCCTGGCGACGCTGAAGGTCGACGACCCGGAAATCCGGGCGCTGATCAAGCATCTGGTGGCGAAGCGCGTTGCGGTGACCTCTACGCTGCCGGTGTTCGAGACCTTCGTGCCCGGCCGCGCGCCGCAGGATGCGCGGGTGCTGGACGCGATGTTGCCGCAGGCCCGCGTCGAATACCTGAAGGCGCGCGAGCGCGTCGCGGCGATGAAGGATTCCCCGTGGCCGCAGGCGTTCAAGTTGGAGATGGCTTTCGAACGCGCCTTCGTCGAGGCCGGTGGCACCCTGCTCGCCGGCCTCGATCCCACCGGCTACGGTGGCGTGATCGCGGGCTATGGCGACCAGCGTGAGGTGGAGCTGCTGGTGGAGGCGGGCTTCACGCCGGTGCAGGCCATCCGGATCGCCACTTTGAACGGCGCGCGTTTCATGGGCGTGGAAAAGGAGATCGGCTCGATCGACGTGGGCAAGGCGGCTGACCTGGTGCTGGTCAGGGGCAACCCGGCGGAGCGCATCAAGGACATCGAGAACGTCACCCTCGTGTTCAAGGATGGCGTGGGTTACGACCCGGTGAAGCTGGTCAAGGCTGCCGAGGGCACGGTGGGACTGCGTTGAAGGAATGGCCCCATGCATGGCCATGGATGCCGGTGCACGGGAATGACGACGTGCAGCGGGTACCATTCGACACCACACCCGCTGCAGGATGGCTCGTGATGAAAAGGCTGCTCCCCTGGTTGTGCCTGGTGTTGCTGATCGCCCCGTTGCACGCGGCCGATGTGGCGGCGCCGGCTGCCCGCACCATCGTGCTGGTCCGCCATGGCTATTACCTGCCCGATGCGAAAGCCGATCCGAAGCTGGGGCCGCAGCTGGCGCCGCTCGGGGTGGCGCAGGCGCATCTGGCGGGTGCGCGGCTGGCCGGGTTGCCGACGCGTTTCGATGCGATGTATGTCAGCCCGGTGCAGCGGGCGCGCGATACGGCAGCGTTGATCGGCGAGGACTTCCCGGCGCGTCGCTTCGAGGTGGTCGACGATCTGGCCGAGTGCACGCCGCCGACGCGCCGGGCCGCGATCATGGCGAAGGAAAAGCCGGCCGATCTGGCCGCCTGCAAGGCGCAGTTCGATCGCCTGTTCGCGCGCTATTTCAAGCCCGCATCCGGTCATGAGCAGACCGACCTGATGGTCTGCCACGGCAACGTGATCCGCAACATGGTGGTGCGCGCGATGGGCGTCGATCCGCAGGCGTGGCTGGAGATGTCGGTGGGCAACGCCAGCATCACCCGCATCCGGGTGGAGGCCGACGGCAGCTTCAAGGTGATCTCGGTGGGCGACGTCGGGCACATCCCGCCGGGCCTGCGCACGGGCGCCAGCGGCGACCCCGAGCGCAGCCTCGCGATTCCGTCGTTGCCGCAGTGATGCGCGGGCAGGGACTGAACTCGCCGGTGCCGCGCACCGGCAATGACCACAGAGGGTGACGGGCGTGGCGGCACAGACTTCATTTCCCGGCTTTGCACCCGCGGCGGCGACCGACCGGCTGTTCCTGGCGGTGTTCCCCGATCAGGCAACCGTGGCGCGGTTGAGCGCGCTTGCCGCCGAACAATGCACCCGCCACGGGTTGCGCGGCAGGCCGCTGCTGCCGGAGCGTTTCCACATCACCCTGCTGCATCTGGGCGACTGGGCCGGGCTGCCACCGGATGTGGCGCAGGCCACGATGAAGGCGGCAGCGCGGGTGCGGGAAGCGCCTTTCGAAGTGGTGTTCGACCGCGTGGCCAGTTTCGACGGCCGGCGCGACAAGCTGCCGTTCGTGCTGCGCGCCGATGGCGGCAATGCGCCGTTGCGCGCCTTCCAGGCGCAACTTGCCGCGCTGTTGCGCGAGGCGGGCGTGGTGCCGGTCGGGGCCGGTTTCGAGCCGCATGTCACCCTGGCATATGACGCGCGCAAGGTGGCCGCCGAGCCGGTGGCGCCGATCGGCTGGCGCGTCGACGAATTCGTGCTGGTGCACAGCCTGCTGGGCAGGACGCGGCATATCCGGCTCGGCTGCTGGCCGCTGGACTGCGCGCGGGCGGTGCCTGCGGGCGCGTAGCGCGGGAGTGCACGCGGGACCCGGTTTTCTGTATGTTGTCGCTTTCCTCATTGCAAAGGCTCGACGCATGACCGCATTGCCGGGACAACCCGACCACCTGCGCCGCAGCCTTTCCAACCGACATCTGCAACTGATCGCCATCGGCGGCGCGATCGGTACCGGCCTGTTCATGGGTTCGGGCAAGACGATCAGCCTGGCCGGGCCGTCGATCCTGCTGGTCTACCTGATCATCGGCGTGATGCTGTTCTTCGTGATGCGGGCGATGGGCGAGCTGCTGCTGTCCAACCTCGAGTACAAGTCGTTCATCGATTTCTCCACCGACCTGCTCGGGCCGTGGGCCGGCTTCTTCTGCGGCTGGACCTACTGGTTCTGCTGGATCATCACCGCGATCGCCGACGTCATCGCCATCGCGGCGTACACGCAGTTCTGGTTCCCGGGGCTGGCGCCGTGGATTCCCGCCGTGCTGTGCGTGCTGCTGCTGCTCAGCCTCAACCTGGTCACGGTGAAACTGTTCGGCGAGATGGAGTTCTGGTTCGCGCTGATCAAGATCGTGGCGATCTGCGCGCTGATCGTCACCGGCTTTGCGCTGGTCGCCTGGGGCTTCACCTCGCCCACCGGGCACCAGGCCTCGGTGGCCAACCTGTGGAACGACGACGGCTTCTTTCCGAAGGGGATGAGCGGCTTCTTCGCCGGCTTCCAGATCGCGGTGTTCGCCTTCGTCGGCATCGAGCTGGTCGGCACCACCGCCGCGGAAACCGCCAACCCGCAGCGCAACCTGCCCAAGGCGATCAACTCGATCCCGATCCGCATCATCATCTTCTACGTGCTGGCGCTGGTCGCGATCATGATGGTCACGCCGTGGCGCCTGGTGGAGCCGAGCAAGAGCCCGTTCGTGGAGTTGTTCGTGCTGGCCGGCATCCCGGCCGCGGCCAGCCTGATCAATTTCGTGGTGCTGACCTCGGCCACCTCGTCGGCCAACAGCGGCATCTTCTCCACCAGCCGCATGCTGTACGGCCTGGCCGAAGAAAAACATGCGCCGAAGACGTTCGGTCGGCTGTCGCGCGCTGCGGTGCCGTCGCTGGGCCTGTTGTTCTCCTGCTTCTGCCTGCTGCTGGGCGCGGCGCTGATCTACCTGATTCCGGACCTCGTCACCGCCTTCACCCTGGTCACCACGGTATCGGCGGTGCTGTTCATGTTCGTGTGGTCGCTGATCCTGTTTGCCTACATGGCCTATCGGCGCAAGCGCCCGCAATTGCACGAGGCGTCGATCTACAAGATGCCCGGCGGCGTGTTCATGTGCTGGGTGTGCCTGGCGTTCTTCGTGTTCGTGCTGGTACTGCTGAGCCTGCAGCCGGATACGCGCGAGGCGCTGATTGCGAGTCCGGTGTGGTTCGTGCTGCTGGGGATCGGTTACGCGTGGAAGGGGCGCCGGGCGCGCCGCGCATGAGCCGAATGTCTGTTGTCCCGCTGCGGGCAATCCGGCGGGATGCGGCTCTCAGTCGCGGTCGGGTGCGCCGAGCGGAAAGTACGAGCGGTAGGGCCGCGCCTCGTCCACCGTCCGGGCGAACGAAGGGCGCGCGAGCAGGCGTTGCCGATAGGCCAGCACGTTGGCGAAGTCCGCCGGAATGGGATGGGTCCAGTCGGCGTAGAACAGCGCGGGCGCGGCAGAACAGTCGGCGAGGCTGAAATCGCCGCCGGTGGCCCAGTGGCGGCCGGCGAGTTTCCGGTCCAGCCAGGCGTAGGCGGTATCCAGCCTCGCGCGTGCCTCGTTCACGCCGCTGGGGTCGCGGTCGGCGGCGGGGCGCAGGCTGTCGAACACGATCTTCTGCACGGGGGTTTGCACGTAGAGGTCGAAGCAGCGGTCCATCGCGCGCGCCTCCAGTGCGGTGTCGACGTCGAAGGGAATCAGCGGTGCGGCGCCGGGGTAATGCCGGTCGAGGTACTCGATGATGATGCTCGATTCGATCACCGTGCGTTCGCCGTCGCGCAGCAGGGGCATGCGCCGGATCGGCCACAGCGCGGTGAACTCGGCGTCGGTGGCCGCGTCATCCGGCGTGAGTACGCGCCATTCGAACGCGATGTCGTTCTCGTACAGCGCGATCAGCACCTTCTGGCAGTAGGAGGAGAAGGGGTGGGCGTAGAGCTTGAGGGTCATCGTGGAACACCTGATAGGGGAGGGTACGCGAAGGCGACGAACGAAGGCGCGCGGAATCGACAGGTGAAGCTCGACGCTCCTAGTATTCGGCACACGACGGAATTGCGCGAGGTGACGGTCATGAAACGCCTGCTGCTCGGTTTGCTCGGCCTGGTGCTGCTGGTGTTGATCGTGGCGGGCGGCGCCTTGCTGCTGGTCGACGCCAACCACTTCCGTCCGCAGATCCAGGCCAGCCTGGGGCAGGCGCTCGGCCGCGAGGTGACGCTGGGCCACTTGCACGTTTCGATCTGGTCCGGCTCGCTGGATGCCGACGAGATCCGCATCGGCGATGATCCGGCGTTCGGCGACAAGCCGTTCGTCAGCGCGAAATCGTTGCAGCTTGGCGTGAAGCTGTGGCCGTTGCTGCTGCACAGGCAGGTGCAGATCACCTCGCTGACGCTGGACCAGCCGGTGGTGCGCCTGCTGCAGAATCGTGCCGGCCAGTGGAACTTCTCCCACTTCGGCGCCGGCACGGCGGCGACACCCGCCGCCAGTGCCTCGTCGGCTCCACCGCCCGCGTTCAGTGTCGACCGGTTGCGGATCGCGGATGGTCGCATCGACCTGCAGCGCGCGGCCGGCGATACACGCAGCTATCGGAAAGTGGATTTGCGCGCCGACCATGTGGGCCTCGGTGCGGCGTTTCCGTTTTCGATGAGCGCCGACATCGCCGGCGGCGGCAGCCTGAAACTGGATGGCACGCTCGGCCCATGGGACGCGAAGGACGCACTGCTGACGCCGGTCGAGGCGCATCTGGTGATGCAGGGGCTGGACCTGGTCGGCGCCGGCCTGATGAGCAGCGCGGACGGCGTCGGCGGCGTGCTTGATATCGACTCGCGGATCAGCTCGGCGAAGGGCGTACTGACGTCGAAGGGCGGCATCGACGCGCGCCGGCTCAAGCTGGTGGCGTCCGGTTCGCCGTCGCCGCAGCCGCTGCGCATCGACTACCAGGCCAGCTACCGATTGCTCGACGGCACCGGCCGCATCGAACAAGGCACGCTGGGCAGCGGCGGCGCGAAGCTCGCCGTCGACGGCAGCTTCGACAACCGTGGCAAGGTGATCGGGCTGGATCTTCACCTGCGCGGCAAGGCGTTGCCGGTCGACGACCTGCAGCCGTTGCTGCCGGTGTTCGGCGTGGTGTTGCCGAAGGATTCGCGGCTCAGCGGCGGCAGCGTGGGCGTGGATCTGCGCGCGCGCGGGCCGCTCGATGCGCTGGTGATCAGCGGCCCGGTGACCCTCGACGACTCGCGCCTGGCCGGCTACAGCCTGGGCTCGAAACTCGGCGGGGTGCTGTCGCTGGCCGGCATCAAGGCGCCGAAGGACACGGTGATCCGGCATGCTGCCGCGACGCTGAAAATCGCGCCGTCCGGCATCCACGCCGAGCCGGCCAGTGCGGAGATCGTCGACCTGGGCAGCCTCACTGGCAAGGGTGGCATGGCCGCCGACGGCGGGCTCGACTTCAACATGCTGGTCAAGCTCGACCAGGCGGTGGTCGGTGGTGGTCAGGCGGCCGGTGGCCTGCTCGGCAACTCCAAGGCCGGGCGCCTGCTCGGTGGCGTGCTCGGCGGCGCCTCCGAACATGGCGTCGGCGTGCACGTCGGCGGCACCGCGAGCGCGCCCAGCTTCAAGCTCGATCCCTCGGCCGTCGCCGGCTTGCTTGGCAGTGGGGCAGGCCGCAACAACCCGGCACCCGGGACCCAGCCTGCGAACAAGTCCAGCAAGCAGGATGCCCTGAACAGCCTGCTGCAAGGCGTGCTGGATTCGCGCAAGAAGCAATAGGGGAAGGTTGATCCCGCGACCGTCGTCAAGCGCCTTGCGGGCAAGTCGGCTGCGTCGACGCAAGCGGAAGCGACGAAAGTCCATGGAATGATTTGGGTGAACCCAAACCCCCGGTTATGGATTTTGTGGTGGCATCGGCACGCGTGATGCGACAGGCGGGCGTGGCACGTTGCGGTGCCTGTCGTCGGCCGCCTCGGCAACTCGTGGATTCGCAAGATATTTTGGTTAAGGACGCGGCGTCGTCGGTAGCAGGTTGTGCGAATTTCCTCGTCCCGGGTGCCGTTGCAGACCACCCGAAACACCCTCGCGGCGCCTCGTTGACGCTTCCGAAATGACCGTGCTACACAGCGACGGCAGGCCCCGGTACGGCGCCATGCCATGCGATTGATGGCATCAGACCGGGGAGTCCGGGACCAGGGCCGGAGCGGGGGCAGGCGCGTACGGAGATCTTGATCTGGTCAGGCGGCATGGATGCTGTTCATCCATCCACGTTGATCGGTCTTGGGGAGATGCCGTGCGTATCCGGGAATGTCTGCGCGTCGTGTCGCAATATGTTGCGCCGGGTTTTCCCTTCGACAGTCCTTCCTGGCGCGAGCGGAAGCGACACCAGGTTGTCATGCGCTCCGCCCTGTTGCTTGCGCTGTGCCTGGCATCGGCGCCGGCACCGGCGCAGGTCGACACCGCGCCCCACGTCTCGGCGGCGGCCACGATGGAGCAGGCCGGGATGGTCGACATCCGTAGCCTGGTGCCGGACATCTCGCAGTCGATCGCCTATGCCGGCAGCGACAACTTCGTCGGCGCGCCGGTCAACGGCTACCAGGCACCGCGTTGCTGGCTGAAGCGCGAAGCCGCCGAGGCATTGGCGCGGGTGGATGCCGCGCTGCGCGAGCGCCACATGCGCCTGCGCGTGTTCGACTGCTACCGGCCGGCGCGCGCCGTGGCGAATTTCGTGCGCTGGGCCAACGACCCCGCCGACCAGCGCACCAAGGCTGCACATTACCCCGACCTCGACAAGTCGAAGCTGCTCGGCGATTACATTGCGCCGGTCTCCGGCCACAGCCGCGGCGCCACCGTCGACCTGACCGCCTTGCGCTGCGATGCAAACAACGAGAGTTGCGAACCGCTGGACATGGGCACCGGTTTCGATTTCTTCGGAACCCGCGCGCACACCGATACGAGCGAGGTCGACGCCGCGCAGCGCGCCAACCGCCACCTGCTGCGCGACGCGATGGAAGCCCAGGGCTTTCGCAACTACGCGATGGAGTGGTGGCACTACACACTGCACCCCGAACCCACGCCCGACACCCTCTACGACGTTCCGGTGACGGCCCCCGACGGCACCGATCGGGAGTCGGAGATCCAGCGTCTGGTGCAGCCCTATGACGGTGATGTGCCGGGCGTGTCGCTGCTGGTGCTCAAGGACGGCAAGGCGGTGCTCAGTCGCGGCTACGGGCGATCCGACCTGCAACGCGGCACCGAGGCGGGCCCGGCGACCGACTATCGACTCGCCTCGGTGACCAAGCAGTTCACCGCCGCGGCGATCCTGCTGCTCGCGCAGGACGGCAAGCTCTCCATCGACGATCCGGTCAAGCGCTGGCTGCCCTCGCTGCCGCCGGTGGCCGACGCCATCACCTTGCACAACCTGCTCGACCACACCTCCGGCGTGCTGAACTACGAAGACCTGATGCCCGAGCCCTACGCCGGGCAGATCCGCGATGCCGGCGTGCTGGCCCTGCTGGAGAAGGAGAACCGGCTGTATTTCCCGCCGGGCAGCAAGTATCGCTACAGCAACAGCGGCTACGCATTGCTGGCGCTGGTGGCGGAGCGCGCTTCCGGGATGAGCTTCGCGGACTATGTGCGCACGCGCATTTTCCAGCCGCTGGGCATGCGCAACACGCTGGCCTACGTGGCCGGCGGGCCGCAAGTGCCGCACCGGGCGTGGGGTTACAGCAAGGCCTGCGACGGCTGGACACGTACCGACCAGAACGCCTACAGCGCGGTGCTTGGCGATGGCGGCATCTATTCCAACATTGCCGACATGGCGCGCTGGGACGCCGCGCTGTACGACGACCGGCTGCTCAGCGACGCCTCGCGCGCGCTGGCCTTTGGCCACCAGGTGCAGGTTTCCAGCACACCCGAAGCCACGTACTACGGCTTCGGCTGGCGTGTCGCTGGCGACCGGCAGTGGCACTCCGGCGAAAGCATCGGCTTCCGCAACACGATCGTGCGCTGGCCGAAGCAGCACCTGACGGTGGTCGTGCTGAGCAACCGCAACGATCCCACGCCGCATGACCTGGCCGTCTCGATCGGCCGGCTTTTCATGGAGGGTACCCAGCAACAGACCGGGTTTCGCTGACCCGATTCGCGCAGCAGAAAGTTGGTCCAACCGATCCGCCGTTCATCACCCTGAGGGGCACACCATGCACATCCGGCACGACCTCCGATTGAATCTCCTCTGCGCGGCGCTGCTGGTCGCGATTGCCGTCCCGGCCGCGGCCCAGGAGACTGCTCAGCCCTCGCAACCCGGCCAGCCCGCGCAGGTCACCACGCTCAAGGAAGTCACCGTCACCGGTTCGCGCATCAAGCGCACCGATCTGGAGCAGGCGCTGCCGATCACCATCATCGAAAAGCAGAAGATCGACGCGCAGGGCATCACCTCGGCGGAACAACTGCTGCAGTTCCTCAACATCGCCGGCAACGGCGCCGACGGGCTCACCTCGGCTGCCGTGGACATGGATCTCGGCGAACTGCGTGGCACTGCCGGCGTGTCGGGTGCCAACCTGCGCGGACAGGGTTCCGACGCGACGCTGGTGCTGCTGAACGGCCGCCGCGTCGCGACCCACGGCCTGCGCGGCCAGGCGGTGGACCTGAACTCGATTCCGTTCGCGGCGATCGAGCGCGTGGAGGTACTGCGCGACGGCGCGTCGGCGATGTACGGCACCGACGCGATCGGCGGCGTGATCAACTTCATCACCCGCACCGACTATCGTGGCGTCACGCTCAACGCCGGTGTCGACGTGACCGCCGACGGCGGCGGTGGCATCACCACCTACAGCGTGCTGGGCGGCATCGGTGATCTGGATCGCGATGGCTGGAACGCATGGGGCACGATCAACTACCGACGCGCGCAGATCCTGCGCAGCGGCCAGCGCGACTTCGCCAACAGCTTCCAGCCCGACCGCGGCGTCTCGCCCGACACGCGCGGCACGCCGTTCGCCACGGTGACCAACGCCGCCGGCGGCATCATCAACGGCTCGCTGACCGATCCGGATGGCGGCAACGCCATGCGCTACATCAACATCCTCAACCTGCCTGGCGGTGCCGGCTGCGAGAACGGCGGCGCCAACATGGGGCCGTACGATTACCGGCTGTGGGACGGCGGCAGTTCCAAGTACGCCTGCGCCTGGGATTATCCGGCCGCGCAGGCGCTGCAGCAGCCGCAGGACAGCGTGCAGTTTCTCGGCCACGCCACCCGCAAGCTCGGCGGGGATCACGAGTTCTACGTGGAGGCGATGAGCTCGCGCGTGAAGGTTCGGCGCGAGTACGAGCCGTTGCAGCTCACCTCCAGCGCGTCGTCCACCGCCGTGCTCGATCCGAGTACCTGGTATCCGCTGAACGCGGACACGCAGCCGACCTACGACATGATCTACAACGCCATCGCCGACTATTTCGGCACCGGCGACCTGGTGTATGGCAACAAGATTCCGTACCGCTGGCGCTGCATCCCCTGCGGTCGGCGCGAGATCGAGACCACCACCAAGGCCTATCGCCTGCTGGCCGGGGTGAAGGGCAGCATCGGCAGGTGGGACTACGACGTGGGTCTGTCGCGCGCGTCGAGCAAGGCCGAATCGGTGCTCGCCGGGGGCTACTACTTCTCCAGCGGACTCAAGCAGGCGCTTGGCAGCGGCTTGCTGAATCCGTTCCTGATGCCGAACGAGGCACAGAACCCGGCCGGCATTTCCGCGCTGCAGGCGGCGTCGGCCACGGGAATCCATCTCTACGGCGGCGAGTCCACGGTCACCTCGCTGGACGCCAGTTTCAGCGGTGGCCTGGGCTTCAACCTGTGGGGCGGCGAAGCGCAGCTGGCGACGGGCTTCGAAGCGCGGCGCGAGGAGTTCGAGTTTGGCGGCGTGCAGGAGTTGAACGGCTTGCCGCTCAACTACGACACCATCTACCAGGCGCCGTTCGACGAAACGAGCGAGCTGCCCAAGGTGCACCGCAACGTGAAGGCGGTCTACGCGGAGGTCTACCTGCCGATCGTCAAGACGCTGGACGTGACCCTGGCCGTGCGTCGCGACCAGTACGACACCTTCGGCGGCACCACCAATCCGAAGTACTCGTTCAAGTGGCAGCCGATCGAGTCGCTGGCGTTTCGCGGTGCGTACAGCACCGGTTTCAAGGTGCCGGAGTTCACCAAGCTGTTTGCCGGCGTGAACGAGGTCGAGTACTTCGGCCTCGACCTGGCCGACCCGGCCAGTTGTCCCGGTGGCGTGGCCAATTCGACGGTGCCGGGCTGCGAGCTGATCCAGCCGACCATCATCACCGGCGGCAAGACCGACCTGCAGCCGGAGACGGCTCGACAGAAGAGCCTGGGCTTCGTCTACGCACCCACGCCGCGTTTCAACCTCAGCCTCGACTGGTGGGAGATCGAACGCAGCAACACGATCCGCTCGCCCAACCTGCCGACGCTGATCGAGAACTACGACCTGTTCTCCGCCAACTGGATCCGCGACAGCAGCGGCAAGGTGACCGCGATCGACCGTCGCTTCATCAACTCCGGCGGCACGCTGATGAGCGGCGTGGAACTGGATGCCAACCTCACCGGCGAACTGGCCGGCGGCCGCTGGCACGTCAACCTCAACGGCAGCTACATCAACACCTTCAAGGAGAAGCCGCTCGCCAACCAGCCCTACAGCAGCAATGAGGTTGGCGAGTACGTGCAGTTCTACAACCTGCCGCTGAAGTGGAAGCACACACTGAGCCTCGACTGGTCCAAGGGTGATTGGACACACACGCTGAGCCAGATCTATCGCGCCGGCTACAAGGACGAGGAGCCGATCAGCGTTGCCAACGGCAGCTACATCCCGCCGAACTGGAACCCCGACGTCGACGATTACATCCTCTACAACTACAGCCTGAACTGGACCGGCCTGCCGAACACCAAGCTCAGCTTCGCGGTGCGCAACCTGCTGAATACCGATCCGCCGTTCACCGCGCACCAGGTCGACTTCGCCTCGGGCGCGGCGTGGGAGCCGCGCGTGGCCGATCCGCGTGGCCGCTCGTTCTACCTGATGGCCGAATACAGGTTCGATTGACCGCTGCATCCAGCCGCCGCCGGTGGACCGGCGGCGGCCACCGGAGAACTCCATGTCCGAGCGCCAGCCCACGCCTCCTTCTCCCGGCCGCCGCCGATTCCTGCTGGCCACCGCGGGGACGGCCGTGGCGCTGGCCGTCGATGCTCACGCCGCACCGCTGCTCGGCCTGCCGGGGCAGCGCAGGGCGACGGGCGCGTTCAACGCCTGGATCGAAATCGATCCGGCGATTTTCGAGGACAACCTGCGACGGGTCGAGGCCGCCCTGATCGGCCACCCGAAGATCTGCGCCATCATGAAGGCCGACGCCTACGGTGTCGGCATCGACCTGGTGATGCCCAGCGTCATCAAGGCGCGCATCCCCTACGTCGGCATCGCGAGCAACGAGGAGGCGCGCATGGTGCGCGCCTGCGGCTACCGGGGTCGCGTGATGCGCGTGCGCGCCGCCACGCTGGACGAGATCCACGACGGTCTGCGTTACGACCTGGAGGAGCTGATGGGCAACCTCGCCCAGGCGCAGGCGATCGGTGCCTGGGCGCACCAGCGCGGGCGGACATTGCGCGTGCACCTGGCGCTGAACTCGGCGGGCATGAGCCGCAACGGCATCGAGATGCAGACCGCGCGCGGCCGCAGCGACGCCGAGGCGCTGGCGAAGATCGAAGGCCTGCGCATCGTCGGCCTGATGACCCACTTCCCGACCGAGGAACGCGCCGACGCGCTGCAGGGCGTCGAGGCCTTCAAGACGCAGGCCGCATGGATGTTCGCCCATACCGCCTTGCGGCGTGAGCACGTGCTGCTGCATGCGGCCAACTCCTACGCCGTCCAGCACGTTCCCGAATCGCACTTGGACATGGTGCGCCCAGGCGGCGCGCTGTACGGCTACGGTGGCACACCCAAACCGCCGTTCGCGCACGTTGCGGCGTTCAAGTCGCGGGTGACCGAGGTGCAGGCCTATCCCGCCGGCGACACGGTGAGCTACGACCGCACCTGCGTGCTCAAGCGCGATTCGCTGCTGGCCAACATCCCCGTCGGCTATTCGGACGGCTACCGCCGCGCGTATTCCAACAAGGGCGCCATGCTGATCCGCGGCCAGCGTGCACCGGTGATGGGCAACGTCACCATGAACACCACCATGGTCGACGTGACCCACATCCCCGGTGTGCAGGCGGGCGACGAAGTGGTGATGTTCGGCAAGCAGGGCGATGCCGAAATCACCCAGGCGGAAGTCGAGCAGGTCACCGGCGTGATCCTGGCCGACCAGTACACGGTGTGGGGCGCGTCGAACCCGAAGCTCCTGCGTCGCCGCTGAGCGCGCCGCGCCGGGGCCTGCGGCAATTTGCTGCAGGCCCGGAGCGTGACGCAGATCGCTCGCCATGGCGTGACTTGACTGGAGTCAAGGCATCAGCGCGCGGTGGGGGCCAGCATCGCTCCTGACGACACTGCGCAGGTGCCGGTAAAGCGAGGTGCCCCATGGAATTTCATATTGCGCTGACCAGCGCGTCGCCGGAACCGGCGGTGGTGCAGGATGCCTTGTTCGACGTCGACCCGACTGCCGTGGTTGACCTGGACATGAGCGGCCTGGTGATGCGTGTGTCCGCGGCCGCCTCCGCGACGGATCTGGTCGAGGTGTTGCGTCAGGTCGGCTGGTCGGTGACGCCGGCGCAGGTAGTGCAGTTGCCGTCGATCTGCTGCGGCGGTTGCGGCGGCTGACGCCCACTGCGCGTGGCGAGTCAGTCCCGTTCGTCCGGCGCATCGTCGTGAGTCGCGCGCCCGCTGTCGACGTGCCCCCACATCAGCTTCCAGGCGAGCATCAGCAGCACGGCAAAGCCGGCCACGAGGAGAATCCTGCCGAGTCGTTGCTGGTCGTCCAGCAGGTAATTGCTGCACAGGCGCACCGGTGAAATCAGGTAGAGCCAGCCGAGGCGCAGCATCGTGGCGATCAGTTCGAGCAGGACCACACCGCGCACCACGAACCCCGCCCGCGGCCAGCTCAAGGCGATCGGCGCGCCGATCAGCAGCGGCACGCTGAGGAATTTCGCCAGTTCGATGCGCGGGTCGTCGAGTGCCGCGTCCATCGCCAGTGGCAGCATCCAGACCGCGCCCGCCAGCGAGGCCAACAGCAGTCCGCTGATGCCGCGATGGTTCCACGCCGACAGCGATCGCTCAAACCACTCGGGCGTTCCCTGCGCCAGCCAGCCACCGGCCAGCGCCAGCAACGGGATCTGCACCAGCATCTGCAGGGTCATGGTGGATTCGAGCACATGCCGCGCCGGGGGCAGGGCGAGTGCCGCCCAGAGCAATGCACCGACCAGGCACAGGCGGCCCCGGAACCGCTTCATGGTGCTGATGACCGGCTGACGTAACCGACGGCGGCATGCCAGTCGTTCCAGTCCAGTATCGCGACGATCCTGCCGCCCGGGTCGACCACCGCGATCGCTGCGTTGTGCACGAATCCGCCCATTCCATCCGCCACGGCGACCACGCCGAACCGTTGCATCAGCACGGCGAGGCCAGACTGGTCGACCGGGCGCGCCGCGATCCAGCCCGTGCCGTGGTCGCCGTGCCGACGCTGGTAATCGGCCAGTGCGGCGGGATCGTCGCGGGCCGGATCGAAACTGATGCTCAGCAGCGCCACCTTGCCGGCGCTGATCGGTCCGGCCAGCTCGCCTTGCAGGCGCGCGAACTCGCTGCCCTGCACCGAGCAGTAGGTCAGGCAGCGCGTGTAGATGAAATCGACCAGCAGCCAGCGCCCGCGCAGTTCCCCGAAACTGGTGTGCCGGCCATCGGCGGTCTGCAACGGCGTGGGCGGAAGCGGGCGGGGATGCTCGCGGACATCGATGCGGCGGGCAGTCTCGCTGGTGTAGGCGCGAAACCCGTGGGTGGCGGCGGCGAGCACTCCGAGGCCCGCCGCCAACAGGACGAGGCTAGCCAGCAGGGTTCGCAGTACCGTCATCGGGCTTTCCGCGCGCCGGCGCCTTCAGCAGGCCCACCGTGATGCGCACCGCGAAATAGAGCATGCCCAGCACCACCAGCATCGCGCCGATCGAACCGACCTTGTCGGTGCCGGTCCACTCCGGCAGATGCGTTGCCATGCGCCGCGCCACGCTGAGATGCCCGGCGTCGAGGAAGGCCAGCACGAAGATCAGCCCGCCGATCAGGTAGACGGGAAATCCCAGCCGGTCGGCGGCGTTGTTCGGCGGCGCGTCCGCACGCTGGCCGATCACATGGAACATCAGGGCCAGCGCCATCGGCAGCACGCCGAGCAGCAGGTAGAAATGGAAATGCCCGGGTACCCACTGCGTGTTGTGCATCACCAGGTTGATGCGGATGGTGCCGTCGAGGATCGCCGGCACGATCCCCGCCGCCCAGCCGAACAGCGACAGGATCATCAGCCGCGAGGGCATCGTCCAGCGCATGTTTGCGCGATAGATGTTGGTGAGCGCGCCGTACATGGTGACCAGGAATACCGGGAACCCCGCGCCGTACGACACCAGCTGGCCCATGACCGCGAACCAGCGTGGCAGGGCATAGTCCATCAGCAGATGGTGCGGAAACACGATGGTCACGAACACCGTGCTGAGCGCCCACGACCACAGGAACGCCCGCGAGATCGGGTAGGGCCGGCCCGAATAGCGGGGCAGCAGTTCGTACACCACGATCACGCCCATGTAGATGGTGGCGTTGATGTACATGTGGCCAAACCAGAAGATCAGGGTCTTGGCCAGCAGCGCGTTCAGCGCCATCTCGGGATAGAAGACGTTGACCAGGCTCATCACCAGCACCACTGCGCCGGCCAGGATGCCCAGCACGTTGGAGATGATCACCATGGTGCTGGCCACCACGGTCTTCGGATGGTTCGGGTCGATGGTGCCGCGGAACAACCACTGCAGGCCCAGCGCGCGCCCGAGGTTGCCGTGCACCTTGATGATGGCCGCGGCAGCGTCGAGATAGAACACCAGCATGCCCACGCCGATCAGCAGATAGCCGAGCATGAATACGGCCGCGGCGTCGGGGCTCCACAGCCCCATGCCGTGCACGGGCAACGGATAGAGGAAGGTCCACAGCGCGGCGTAGCCGTCGACGAAGATGGAAAAGATGATGCACAACGCACCGAGCAGGAACATCACGTAGTTGGTGACGAACGCCCACAGATGCAGTTGGACATGCTGGCGCAGGAAGAACCACATCACCGCCGTGGTTGCCAGGCCGGCGGTGCCGACCATCCCGGCGCCGTGCATCGAGAGGATGCGGTAGAAAAGATCGGGCGGCACCGACAGCCAGGTGGCCTGGCCCATGCGCATGGTCAGGCCGAGCAGCATCATCAGCACGAACAGCGCCACGGCCGAGATGACGTAGAGATTGAAGACGACCCGGTTCCCGCCGGCGAGACGCTCGTTTTCGGGGTACATCGTGAGAGCAGCCATGATCAGTCTCCGCTCGCAGCGACCACCGTGAACTCGGAGGTCATGGGCGCATGCCCGAGGCCACAGTACTCAAGGCACATCACCCGGTAGGTGCCGGGCTGGGTGAAGGTGTGCACGAGCTTGTTGGTGAAACCCGGCATCGCCTGGGTTTGCGCGGCGATCCGGCCGTCCGGCGCGTAGATGGCAAAGCCGTGGTTCACGTCGCGGCTGGTCACCCGGAATTCCACCGGGCTGCCGGCGTGCACCGTGTTCGGCGTTATCTGCCACGACCATTGCTGCCCGGTCACGTCCACCACCTGCTGGATATCCAGCGCAGCGTGCTGTGGCGCGATCGGGAAACGGTGGAGCGTGGCGTAGGTGGCGCCCACGAAGATGATCAGCAGGGCGCCGAACAGCCATCGTCGCAGTACGTTGGAGGTGTTCGCGGCCTTGCGTGTCGCCGCGTCGTCGGCCGGTTTGCCGGCCTGATGGATCACGTGGATGAAACCCAGCGCAATCAGACCCATGCCGACCAGCGCAATGGTCCAGATGAGATCCTGAAGAATCATGACGGTCCCCACCGGTCAAGACGGGGGCACTATGGTCCAGCTGGTCCCGGGTGTCAAAACGCGATCGGGCCGCATGGCGAAGGAGCCCTCGCCGAATCCGGCGCAGGCCACGTGGCCGCGTCGATCTGAAAACCGCGCGCGGCGGCCGCATCCTCCGGATGTCGACGCGGCTGGAGCGTCTACGCAGTGCCCGCGAGGCGCGAGGCGATGTGCACTTCGCCGGTCAGCACCTTGTGGATCGGGCACTTGTTGGCGATCTGCAGCAGGCGTTCGCGCTGCTCGTCGTCCAGCGCGCCCTGCAGGGTGATGACGCGAGTGATGTCGTTGCCCGACTCGGGCGTGCCGTCGGGATTGAACGCGAGTTCGACGTCGACATGTTGCAGCGGCCATTGCTTGCGTGCCGCGTACATCTGCAGGGTGATCGCGGTGCAGGCGCCCAGCGCGGACAGCAGCAGCCGGTGCGGCGCCGGGCCGGTGTTGGCGCCGCCTTCCTCGAGCGGCTCGTCGGCGTGCCAGTGGTTGCCCTGGTCGTCGGTGAAATCGACCGCGTACGGCGCGCCGCCGGTGCTGGTGCGGACGGTGGGGATGCTCATGGCGGGTTCTCCTTGGTCGGGTTTCAGATCACGTCCCACAGGTAGCCGTCATGCGCGAGCACCGCGCCGGCCAGCTGCTCGATCGCCTCGTCCTCGTTGCGCTCCAACCCGCGCACGTTGCGCGCCATGCGGCGGCGCGCCTGGCGCGCGAACACCTCGGCGATGCTCATGGCTTCCTCGGCGGCCGGATGCGACTGCTGCGCCAGGCTGTCGGCGCGCGACAGCACGCACAGGCCGACGAACAGGTCGATCGCGATGTCGGCCAGGCGCTTCTGCGCGTGCTGCATGTCGGCCGCCTTCTTGCCATGGCGGCGCAGCAGCGCGTCGGAGGATTTGGACAGCTCCACCGTGTATTTCTCGTAGGTGGCGGCGACCTTGCGCAGCCGCGGCGACAGCTCGTGCGCGATGCGGTCGATGCCGTAGCCGGTGGCCTCGCGCATGCGCCGGCCGGTGTAGCTGCCGAGCACGCCGAAGCCCTTGATCGGGTCGTTGAAGATGTCGCCCACCGCCGCCTTCAGCTCGCTCAGGCCCGCGCCCACGCCCTTCAGGCCGGACAGCGCGATGTACAGGCGCAGGATCTCGTTGGTGCCTTCGAAGATCGACAGGATGCGCGTGTCGCGGGTGATCTGCTCGTACGGGAACTCGCGCATGAAGCCGTTGCCGGCGGCGATCTGCAGCGCCTCGTACGACGCGCGCTGCACCGCCTCGCTGGCGAACACCTTGCTCATCGCGGCCTCGACCGAGTAGTCGCTGCCGCCGCCGTCGATCAGGTGCGCCACCATCCACACCGCGCTCTCGGCGGCGAAGCAGTCCACCGTCATCTGCGCGATCTTCTCGCGGACCAGGCCGAACTCGGCGATCGGCTGGCCGAACTGCTTGCGCTCCTTCGCCTGCGCGCAGGCGAGGCGGATCAGCGAGCGCATGCCGCCGACCGCGCCGCCGCCCAGGCCGGTGCGGCCGCTGTTCAAGATGCTCATGGCCACCTTGAAGCCCTTGCCGACCGGGCCCAGCACGTTTTCCGGCGGCACCCGCACGTCCGCGAACGCGACCGTGGTGGTGCTCGACGCGCGGATGCCCATCTTGTCCTCGTGCGGGCCGTGGCTGACGCCGGGCCACTTCGCCTCGACGATGAACGCGGTGATCTTGCCCTCGGGCGTGTCGGTGCGCGCGAACACGGTGTAGAAGTCGGCGATGCCGCCGTTGGTGATCCAGATCTTCTCGCCGGAAAGCGTCCAGCTGCCGTCGTCGTTGCGCACGGCCCTGGTGCGGATGGAGGCGGCGTCGGAACCCGCGCCGGATTCGGTGAGGCAGAACGCGGCGATCATCTCGCCGCTGGCCAGCTTCGGCAGGTAGCGCTGCTTCTGCTCGTCGCTGCCGAACAAGAGCAGCCCCTTCATGCCGATCGAGCTGTGCGCGCCGATGGTCAGCGAGACCGAGCTGTCGTGGCTGCTGGTCTGGCCGAGCACCCGCGCGTAGGCGCCGTTGGACAGCTCCAGGCCGCCGAATTGTTCGGGAATGATCAGGCCGAACAGGCCCATCTCGCGCAGCGCCTGGATGAACTCGGCCGGCTGCTCGGCATCGCGGTCGTACTGCTTCAGCTCGGCGCCCTTGTCGGCGAGAAACTGGTCGATTGCGTCGGTCATCGCGCCCAGCATTTCCCTGTCGCGGGCGCGGATCGCCGGATACGGGAACAGGTTCTCCTCCAGGATGTTGCCCAGGAACAGCTGCTTGGCGACGCTCTCGTCGCTGCGCAGCGCGGGCTGCTCGGTGGGGGCGGGCGGCATGCTCACGGCAGGTTCTCCTGGGGCGTGGAAACCTCATTCTGACACTTCCTCCGCCGCGGGCACCGGTGCGAATCGACGCAGGCCCCAGGCACCGCCTGCCTCGACCACGGGAAGCCGCGGCTGCTTGAAACTCGACCGGGTGCACCCAAGTCATGGGTTGAATCGGGCCGTCAAGGGTCCGCGCGCCAGGGAGCATGGATCGCCCGCGGCGCATCCACGCTTTTCGGAGGTAGACCATGGCAACCGGCTGGGCCGGCGACGGCGCCGTGCAGGATCAGATCGATGCCACCGTCAACGACGGTGTGCAGCGGGCGCGCCGGCAATTGCGCGAGGGCCCGGGTCTGACCCATTGCGAGGAATGCGAGGCTCCGATCCCCGAAGCGCGGCGCCTCGCAGTGCCTGGCGTGCGATTGTGCGTGGCCTGTCAGCAGGTACGCGACACCGAGCAGTCGGCCAGCCTGTACAACCGGCGTGGCAGCAAGGACAGCCAACTGCGCTGAGAGGTTGTGAATTTTTCAACCTCTCAGGCCGGCCACGGACGCCGGACGCGGATCGGTCCCGCAAGTGACTGATTCGCGTGCGCGCGTCCGGGCGTGTACCGGACTCGCGACAGAAGAAAGCCCCAGGACGGAATGGCACTTGCTTGAGCGGCGTCATCCCCGCGAAAGCGGGGATCCAGTGCCCCTCACGCCGCCCAAAGCCTTGAAGGCGCTGGATTCCTGTTTGACCGGCCCTTCGGCCGTTGAAAAGCGCCGTGCCATTCCCCCAAGACGTGGCTTTCTTCACAGGCACTGGGCCGACGTCAGATGCCCGGCAACACCTGCGCCGCCGTCTCCTGCTCAAGCCACTGGCGGAACGCCGCAGCCGGCAGCGGCCGGCAAATCAGGTAGCCCTGCAGCGCATCGCAACCCAGCTCGGCCAGTGCGTCGCGCTGCTGGCTGGTCTCCACGCCTTCGCCGACCACGAACAGTTGCTGCTCGTGCGCGATCGTGATGATCGCCTCGATGAACGGGTCCGGCACGCCGGCCTGCAGCGTCTCGACGAACACCCGGTCGATCTTGAGCTCGTGCAGCGGCAGCTGCTTGAGGTTGCCCAGCGAGGCGTAGCCCGAACCGAAGTCGTCCAGCGAAAACTGGAAGCCCAGGCTGGCCAGTTCACGCAGCTTGTAGGCCACGTCGTCGAGATCGTGCAGCAGCACGCTTTCGGTAATCTCGATGGTAACCAGCTCCGGTCGCGTGCGGGTGGCGCGGACGGTGTCGTGCACGGTGCGCACGAAATCCTTGGCCAACAGCTGCCACGCGCTGGCGTTGATCGACACGCGGGCTGCGGCGTGCGCGGCCGGCCAGCGCTGGCGTTCCAGACATGCCTGTTCCAGCACATGGCGGCCGATCGCGTGGATCAGGCCGGTTTCCTCGGCGATGGGGATGAATTCGTCCGGCGCGATCAGGCCTTCCTGCGGATGGCGCCAGCGCAACAACGCCTCCGCCGCGACGAAGCGGCCGCGGGCGTCCACCTGGGGCTGGTAGTGCAATTCGAATTCGTCGCGTTCCAGCGCCAGCCGCAGGCCCTTCTCCAGCAGCAGGCGACGGTCGGCACCGGCCTGCATCAGCTGTTCGAACACCATCGTGGTGTTGCGCCCGGCGGCCTTGGCCTGGTGCAGCGCCACCGCGACCTGGCGCAGGGCTGCATCGACGTCGGCGGCCATGCCGGGCAGCAGGGCGATGCCGCCGCTGACGCCGATGGCCAGGTCGTGGGCGTCGATCTGGAACGGTGCGGTGAGCCGTGCGGTGAGTTCACGTACGAGGTCGCGCGCGGTGGCTGCCGGTGGCTGGCCGAAGGGCAGCTCGACATGCAGGGCGAACTCGTCGCCACCCGGGTGCGCCACCAGCGCGCCAGCCGGTGCCGCGGCGACCAGCCGTTCGGCGATCGCCTTGAGCAGCAGGTCGCCCACGTCGTGGCCGAGCGCTTCGTTGATGGTACGGAAGTGGTCCAGGTCCAGCATGATCAGCGCGCTGTCGCCGCGGTGTTCGCCCGCCAGCACGGTCCGCACGTGCTCGCGCAGCGCCACCCGGTTGGGCAGGCCGGTGACCGGGTCATGGTAGGCAAGGTGGCGCAGCTCCGATTCCACCCGCTGCCGACGCACGGTTTCCGCGCGCAGCTCCTCCAGTCGGTGCTCCAGCAGCGTGCCGCGGTGCTGCAGCTCGCGCCGCAACTGGTCGCCCATCACCAGCACCAGGGCGAGGAAGGCCAGCGATTCGTAAGTCACGGTCTGGATGCCCGCGCGGTTGACCACGTCGGCGTGCAGCGCGGCGGTGGCCTCGATCAGCAGGAACAGCGTCAGTGGCCACGCACGCTCGCTGCGTGCACGCCACAGCGCCACGCAGCAGCCGATCGCCCACACATAGATTGCATCCTTGGCCAGGAAGTAGGGCCCGAACAGGGCGGACCTGGTGCCGGCGAAATTGCTGACCTGCTCGCCCCAGGGCAAGCGGATTGGCTCGCGCTGGACGATCTCGGAATAGATCACGCTGTCGGGCGAGAAAGCGTTGGCCAGCAGCAGTGCGCCGAACACCACGGCGGCCACCAGCAGCCAGCGCCGCCGATGGCGCAGCCCGGCGTACAGGCCCAGGAACCACACGGCAGCGGGGTAGATCAGGCAGGCAAGGCCCATCTGCCAGCGGATCAGCGAACGCGCCATCTCCAGCGAGTCGTTCCGGAAGATGCAGGCAGTCAGCAACAGGTAGCCGGCCAGCAACAGGCTGAGCCAGCCGAACGACTGGTTCACCGGCTCGCGTTCGCCGGCCGACCCCACGAGCAAGGCGTGCACGCCCGCGAACAGGCAGATGCCGCAGGCGATCAGCAAGCTGGACGCATACAAAGTCATGAATCGGCCAAGTGCCTGTCGGCAACTCCCCCGTGGCCCCTTGGCGGACATGTTACCCACCTTGTTGCCCCGGACCCAAGCGAATCCGGTGCCGCCGGGGGGGGGGGAAGGTTCGCACCCGGCCGGCGACGCGGATCACATCCGGTTGCCACGGCGGGGGAGTATGGTGGCGGCGTCAGCATTTGCCCGCGCGATTGTCGCTGAGGTACAGGCCATTTCGACCCCGACGCCCCCCGCCGAGATTGCCTCCGGCATCGACTATTTCTTCGCGCTGCGCCCCGACGGCCGGGCCCGCGCGGAGATCGCCGACGCTGCCGCGCGTTTCCGCCGTGCCCAGCGGGTCAGCGGGGTGCCGATGCCGATCGACAACCTGCATCTTTTGTTGTGCCCGATGGGCCGTCCCGAACGGCTGCGTCAGTCGCTGGAACACACCCTGCTGGCCGCGGGTGCCGCGGTGCGAACCCATGCGTTCGTGGTCACCCTCGACACTGCCATGCGCTGCATTCCCGTCGGCGGGCAGTTCCCGTTCGTGCTGTGCGCGGACCAGGCGGCCGCCGAGGCGACGCTGCGCCTGCGCAAGGCGATCGCCGAGGCGCAGCGTGCGCAGGGACTGCGGGTCAACGGCGTGTCCAGCTTCCACCCGCACGTGGCGCTGCAGCATGGCCCGGCGATCGATGCGATCGAGGAGTCGATCACCCCGATCCAGTGGCGTGCGGAGGAGTTCGTGCTGATCCGCAGCTTTTTCGGTCAATCCAGCCACGAGATCGTCGGGCGCTGGGCATTGCCGGGTGCGCCGGCGCCGGCGCCGGTGGACCTGCTGGCCGAGCTGGCCAACCTGCCGGAGTTGCCCTCGTTGCCCGACGAATGAAGTGTCGGTCGGGGATGCCTAGATCGGCGGCTCCGCGCGGACCTGCGGCGTGCTTGTGCGCTGTTGTCGCGTCAGCGCGTGCTCGCGCTGGGCGATGTAGAGGCTGGCGCCGATGATGATGGCCGCGCCCAGCGCGGTGTAGTGATCCACCGCCTCGCCGAAGATCCACCACGCCAGCACCGCCACGATCAGCAACTGCAGATAGCTGAAGGGCGCCAGCATCGACGCCTCGGCCAGGCGCAGCGCGCGCGTCCAGCAATAGTGGCCGCCGGTGCCCAGCGCGCCTGACAGCACCAGCCACGGCCAGATGCCGGCGTGCGGCCATTGCCACACCGACAGCGCCGCAGGCAGCGACAGCGGCACCCACAGCAAGGTGGTCAGCAGCACGATGCGGTCGGCCGGCTCGCTGCCGGTCAGCGACTTGATGCTGATCGTCACCGCGCCCGTGAGCCCGGCCGCCAGCAGCGCGACCATGCTGCCCGGTGCGAACGCGGCACTACCGGGGCGCACGATCACCAGCACGCCGATGAAGCCGGCGATCACCGCAGTCCAGCGGCGCCGGCGCACCACCTCGCCGAGAAAGATCACTGCGCCGATGGTGACGAACAGCGGCGACGAATACGACAGCGCCACCGCCTCGGCCAGCGGCAGGTTCACGATTGCCCAGAAGCCCGCCAGCATGCCGCCCATGCCGAGCACGCAGCGCATCACGTAGAAACCGAAGCGCGGCGTGCGCAGCAGCGACCAGCCCGGCCCGATCAGCAGCGGCAGCGCGAACAGCGTGCCGAACGCGCTGCGGAAGAACGTGATCTGGAACGGGTGCAGTTGCGCCGAGGCCAGCCGGATCACCACCGCCATCAGGGCAAACAGGCTGGCGCTGGCCAGCATCAGCAACACCGCGCGCAAGGGCAGTGCGGTTACGGGCGACGAGGGGGGGATCGGAGCCAGGGCGGTGCCGCGCAAGGACGTGGGAGGCGCGCATGGTAGCCCATTCCGCCTCGGCGCCGTGCGGGCAATGCCCGCCGCTTCACACTGCGACAAGAGCCGGCGGGCGGTGCCGCCCTACGGCGTTGTGCCGCCGGATGCGGGCAGGCTCTGCTCCGGCCTTCCGTGTTGCGGATTGCCCGACCACGCCTGCAGGCGTTCGCGCACGACCGGCTCCAGGCTCTTCATGCCCCAGCGGCGGCCTTCCGCCAGCGCGGCTTCGCTCGATTTGCCGTCGATCAAGGCAGCGCGCAGCGCGATCATCGCGCCGACCCGGTTGCTGCTCGCGCAATGCACCAGGGTTTCCTGCGTGCCGGCCTGGTGCAGCAGGCGGTCGAACTGCACCACGTTGTTGCGGGTCAGGTCGGCGGCGCCGTGGATCGGCAGGTTGTGATAGTCGATGCCCGCCGCGCGCATGGCGGCGGCCTCGTCAAAGCGCGGCGTCTCGCTGTCCACGCTGAGGTCGATCACCTGCTTGATGTCGGCTCGCTGCAGGGCGGCCACGTCATCGGCCTGCAACCTGCCCGATGCGACGCGATGCGGCGCCGGGAACGACACGTTCGGCAGGTCGGCCAGCGTGGCCTCGGCCGGTGCGGCGGCATGCACGGCGAGCGGAGTGACCGTCAGAATCAATGACAACAACAGGGATCGAAACATGTCGACAATCTCGCAGTGAACCCGCCACAGGATAGCCGACGCCGCCTTGCGGCCGTTTATTGCCGCGCCTGCAGGCGCAGCCCGCGCGGCGTCAGCCAGCGCTCGACCAGTTCGAACAGGCCCTGCACCAGCAGCGCCAGCACCGCCGCGGGGATCGCGCCTTCCAGGATCAGCGGGATGCTGTCCAGCCGGATGCCGGTGAGGATCGGCTGGCCGTAGCCACCGGCGCCGATCAGCGCGGCCAGGGTGGCCGTGCCCACATTGATGACTGCGGCGGTCTTGATGCCGGCCAGGATCGAGCGCATCGCCAGCGGCAATTCGATGCGGCGCAGCCGCACCCGCCGTGGCAGGCCCAGTGCCGCGGCCGATTCCATCAGTTCCGGCGCAATGCCGACCAGGCCGGCATGCGTGTTGCGCACGATCGGCAGCAGGCTGTACAGGAACAGCGCGGCCACCGCCGGCCAGGTGCCGATGCCCAGCAACGGGATCATGAACACGAACATCGCCAGCGACGGCACCGTCTGCAGCACGCCGGTGGCCGCGATCACCAGTTGCCCCAGCCGGCGCCGACGCGCGGCGACGATGCCGAGCGGGATCGCCAGCGCCAGCGCCAGGCCCAGCGAGCTCGCCACCAACTCGATGTGCTCCACGCTGCGCTGGCGCAGCCGCTGCCACAGGCCGCGCCGCCCCGCCTCGACGCGGGTGCCGAGGAAGTCGGCGGCCACCGCGCTGTCGCGGCGGCCGTCGAGCTTCACCGCGGCATTCATCGTGCGCATCGCCTGCTCGTCGATGCGGCCGGCGAGGCGGCGCAGGGCGGCGACGAAGGCGGGCTCGTCCCGCTCCAGCGCCAGCCGATAGAGGAACACCGCCTGGTAGCGCGGGAAGTAGTGGCGGTCGTCGAGCAGGGTGCGCAGGTGGTAGTAGGGGATCTCCGCGTCGGTGCTGTACAGGTCGATCGCATCCACCGCGCCGCTGGCCACCGCGCGGTAGGACAGCACGTGATCCAGCCCGCTGACCTTCGTTTGCGGCAGGGCATAGGCGCGACGCAAACCCGGCCAGCCATCGCCGCGGTCCATGAACTCGTTGGAGAAGCCCAAGCGCAGCGACGGGTGTGCGCGCAGGTCGGAGATGCGGCGGATGTCCAGTCGCGCCGCCTCGTCCTGACGCATGCCGATCGCGTAGGTGTTGTCGAAACCGAGTGGGTCGGTGATGCCGATGCCCAGCGGTTCCAGCCGGGCGCGCAAGGTGGCGATGTCGGCGTCGGCCGGCACGTCTTGCAGCAGCTCGTGGGTCAGTGTGCCGGTGTACTCGGGGTAGGCGTCGATGTCGCCCTGCTGCAGGGCCTTCCACAGGATGCGGGTGCCGCCCAGCTCGCGCTGGTGCACGGCCTGGACGCCGGCATCGCGTGCGGCCAGTCGCGCGATCTCGCCAAGGATCACCGACTCGGTGAATTGCTTGGAGCCGATCCGCACCGGTTGCGCGATCGCCAGCACCGGCAGCAGGCCGGCGAGCAGCACGATGGCGATGCGGGCAGGCATGCCGGTCATGGCGTGGCCGGCAGCGTGCGTTGCGCCTGCACGAACTGGCGCGCGAAGTCGTCGGCCGGGCGGTCGCGCAGATCCGCGTAGCTGCCGTCCTGCACCACCGCGCCGCGCCGCAGCAGCACCAGCCGGGGGGCGAACCAGGCCGCCTCGGCCAGGTCGTGGGTGACGACGATCACCGTCTTGCCCAGTTCGCCGAAGATGCGCTGCAACTGCTCCTGCAATTCGTGGCGCACGATCGGGTCCAGTGCACCCAGCGGTTCGTCCAGCAGCAAGGCGTCGGGGTCGACCATCAGCGCGCGCATCAGCGCCACGCGCTGGCGCTGGCCGCCGGAGAGTTCGGCCGGGTAGCGCGCCAGCGCGTCCGACGGCAGCCGGGTGAGCTGCGCCAGCGCCTGCGCTCGTTCGCGGATGCGTTGCGGCGCCCAGCCCAGGTGCTGCGGCAGCAGGCCGAGGTTGCCCATGGCGGTGAGGTGCGGAAACAGCCCGCCGTCCTGGATCACGTAGCCCACGCGACGGCGCAAGGCGAGGATGTCGGCCGGCTGCAGGGCGCGGCCGTCCACGCGCACGCAGCCGCTGTCGCTGCGCTCGAGCCCCAGCAGCAGGCGCAGCACGGTGGACTTGCCCGAACCGCTGCTGCCGATCAGCGCGGTGGTGCTGCCGGCGGCGAAGGCCAGGTTGATCCGCTGCAGCGCCACGACTTTGCCGTACCGCTTGCTGGCGCCGTCGAGCGCGAAGCGGATGCCGCCGCCGACCTCAGCGGCGCCCATGGTTCCGGGCGCGACGGGAACCACCCTGTGGCGTGGTCCGGTGCGCGCTCACGCGGGCGGCACCGTGGTGGCGAAGCGCGCGATGAAGTCGGCGGCCGGTTGCGGGCGGCCGAGGTGGAAACCCTGGCCGAAGTCGCAGCCCATGTCGATCAGCAACGCCTGGGTGGCGGCATCCTCGATGCCTTCGGCGGTAGTGGCCAGGTCCATGTGATGGGCCATGTTGATGATGGCGCGTACCAGCTTGGCGGTATGCGGTTCGCTGCGGATGGCGCCGATCAGCGACTGGTCGATCTTCAATTCGGTGGCCGGGAACTGGCGCAGGTAGGCGATCGAGGCGTAGCCGGTGCCGAAATCGTCGATCGCGATGCCGATGCCGCGGTCGCGCAACCGGCGCAACACCTGCACGCTCAGCTCGAGGTCGTTGACCAGGGTGGTCTCGGTGATCTCCACGATCACCGCCGTCGGTGGCACGCCCCAGATTTCCAGCGCGCCGGTCAATTGCTCCACCATGCCCGGGCGCGACAGCACGCGCGGCGAGAAGTTGATCGCAAAGCGCAGGCCCTGGAACGAGGGCAGGCTGGCCACGTGCCGCAGGGTCGTGTTCATGCTCCAGCGGGTGAGTACCGAGATCAGGTCGCTCTGCTCGGAGAACGGCACGAAGTTGGCGGGCGAGACCTCGCCGTGGTTGGGGCTGCTCCAGCGCGCCAGCGATTCGGCGCCGGCCAGGCGGTCGCTCTGCAGGTTCCAGATCGGCTGGAAGAACACCTGCAGCCGGTTGGCGTCCAGCGCCTCGCGCAGTTCGTCGTAGAAGATCTCGACCTGGGTGTCGTGCGGCGCGTAGACCACGTACAGCTCGCCGCGCCGCTGCGCCTCGTCCAGCGCCATGCTGGCGCGGCGACACAGGCGGTCGGCGCCGGGGCCGTGGTCGGGATACAGCGCGATGCCCATCACCGGCCGCACCAGCCAGGGCGAGGCGGTTCCGTCCAGCGGCTGCTCGAAGGCCTGGGTCAGGCGCGTGCCGGCGAGCAGGGCGTGGTTGGCGCTGAGCATATCCGGCAGCAGCACGACGAAGCTGTCGTCGCCGGCGCGGAACACGCGGTCGATCGGACGCAGCGAACGCTGGATCAGCGCATGCGCCATGTCCTCGGCCTGTTCGCCCTGGGCGTAGCCGAAGCGCAGGCTGATCTCGCGCAGGCCGGGCACGCGCAGCATCAGCACGGCGAAACGCTCGCCTGCGCTGGCGCGGATGTGCGCGTCGATCTGCTCGAAGATGTGTTCGCGATTCAGCATGCGGCGGCGGGCCAGGGGGAAGGCGGGCGGACAGGCGTCGGGGTGGTCATCATTACAGGAAGAAGCGGCTGGCATCGATGCCGTAGTCGCCGACCGCCAGGCTGCGCACGATGTCCACGCCCTCGTCGTCGTCCAGCTGCATCAGGTCCACCGCCCGGAAATCGTCCAGCGGCTGCTTGTTCGGCTCGCTCAGGATCGCCACCCGCGGGCGCAGCCGGCGCACCTGGTTCTGCGCCATCACGATCGCCACCTCGCCGGTGCTCAGTTCCACCAGCGAACCGGTGGGGTAGACGCCGAGGCAGACCTGGAACTGCTCGATCATCTCGGCCTGATGCAGGCGGTTGCGTGCGGCGTAGATCTGCTGCAGCGCCTGGTGGCGTGAAACGGGCGCGCGGTAGGGACGCGCGCTGGACATCGCGTCGTAGCTGTCGATGATGCCGAGCATGCGCCCGCTGATCGGGATGGCGTGGCCGGCCAGGCCGTCCGGGTAGCCGCTGCCGTCGTGGCGCTCGTGGTGGGTGCGCACGATGTCGAGCACGTCGAGGTTGGCGATGCCTGCCTCGTCCAGCAGGGCCAGCCCGTGGCCGATGTGCGAGCGGATGATGTCGACCTCGCTGGGAGCCAGCGAACCCGGATATTGCAGCAGTTGCTCCGGCAGGCGGGTCTTGCCCACGTCCATCAGCAGGCCGCCGGCGGCGAGGCTGAAGATGGTCTCCTCGTCGAAACCCATGTGTCGGCCGAACGCGGCGGCCAGCGCGCTGCAGCTCACCGCGTGGCTGTAGGAATAGCTGTCGCTGCGGCGCAGGCCCTCCACCAGGAAGAACGCATCCGCGCTGCGCAGCACGGTGGCCACCAGCGGGCGCACCGCCTGCTCGACGCGCTCGACCGACAGCTCGCGGCCGCTGGTCACGTCCTCGAACAGGCCATCGACGATCTGCGAGGCGTTCTCCAGCGCGGCGCGGGCACGTGGCGCCTCGTCCTCGACCGCGGCGAGATCGGCGTAATGGGTGCGGCTGCTGAAGCGGTGGCGCGGGGCGTCGGCGCGCATCAGCGCCTGCGGCGCGTCCGGCGGCACCAGGCGGCGCGCATCGACCCAGACCTCGCGGCACAACTGCTGCAGGGTCTCGATGTCCTCCAGCCGGGTCAGCGCGACACCTTGCAGTGCGAATGGCGTCTCCTCCCATGGCCGATCCAGCCGGCACACGAACATGCCCAGCTGCAGATCGGCCACGTCGATCCGACGCTCTTCGATTTCGAAAGCCACGCACTGCTCCGACCGATGGTGGACGCCGAGCCACGGCAACGCGATCGCGGCGGTCCAGCGGCGAGGTTAGCAGCAGTGCGGATTGCCGTGCCAACGGCTGGCCGGTGCGCCATGCAGCGGCGTACCCTGTGCGCCCGTTTCGTGGATATCGCCGCCCATGCCGTCGTCGCATCGCTTGATCCGCTTCGTTCGCAGCTGCCATCTCTACCTCGGCGTGTTCACCGCGCCGATGCTGCTGTTCCTGGCGGTGAGCGGCGGCCTGCAGACCTTCGGCCTGCATGAGGCCAGCCGCGGCAGCAGCTACGCGCCGCCGGCGTGGCTGGCCAGCATGGCGCAGCTGCACAAGAAGCAGACCCTGGAGGTGCCGGTGCGGCGCCCGCGTCCGGCGGCAGCGGCGGCCGAGGCCGCGCCGGTCGCGCGGGCAGCGGTGCAGGGCGCGCCCGCGGCACCCGGTGCGCGCCGCAACCTGCTGCCGATGAAGATCTTCTTCGCCGCGATCGCGCTGGGCCTGTTCATGTCGGTGTGCAGCGGGCTGTACATGGCCTGGCGCTTCACTCGCCGGCCGCGGCTGTTCGGCGCCGTGCTGCTGGGCGGGATTGCCGCGCCCCTGCTGCTCTTGCTGGCCTGAGCCGGTCGCGGCATGGCGAACCGGCAGCTCGACCATTTGCAGCATCGCCCGGCGCGTTCCGCGTTCGCGCTGCGCTACCTGGTGCACGACTTCGAGGTGCCGATGAACGTGGGCAGCGTGTTCCGCATTGCCGACGCGCTGGGGGTGGAGATGATCCACCTCACCGGCGCTTCGGCGGTGCCGCCCAACCGCAAGTTGCGCAAGACCTCGCGTGCGACCGAGCAGCACGTGCCGTTCCGCCACGACGACGATCCGCTGCCGGTAGTGCACGAACTGAAGGCCGCCGGCTACCGCATCGTCAGCCTGGAGCTCACCAGCGCCAGCATCGACATCCGCGAGCTGCCGGTGGCCGCGGGCGAGCGCATCTGCCTGGTGCTCGGTTCGGAGAACCGCGGCGTAAGCCAGGCCCTGCTGGACGGCTCCGACCAGACCGTGCACATCCCCATGCTGGGCGCGCATTCGTCGATGAACGTGGCCACCGCCTGCGCGATCGCGACGTTCGAAATCATCCGCGCGTTTCCGGTGCCGCCGGCCTGAGGCCACGGTCGTGGAGGGGCGGGGTTCCGTTCGGCGCCGGCGCGCTTTCCGCGGGCCGGTCCGGCGCACCGGCGGGTGCGGTCATCATCAATCGGTCGACCGGATAGCCACGCTGGCGCGAGTGCTCCACGAGGGTCTGCAAAAGTGCGGGATCCATCGTGGGCTGGCGCGAGAGTATCCACAGGTGGTTGCGGCCGGGGCCGCCGATCACCGCCCACTGGTAGTCGGCGTCCACCTCGATCACCCAGTAGTCGGCCCATGCCATCGGCAGCCAGGTCAGCCAGGCAGGCGCGAAGCGCACTTCCAGCGCGGCCGGCTGGTGTTTCTTCATCCGCGCCACGCCGTCGACCGACGACCGGCCCTTGCGGGTGCGGCAGGTGTTGTGCACGTGGATGGTGCCGTCGGGATTCGGCGTGTACGTGGCGACGACGGCATCGAGGCACTCGCGTTCGAAGTACATCGGCAGGCGCGCGATTTCGTACCACTGGCCGGCATACCGATGCAGGTCCAGCGACGGCACCGGCCGGTTCGGCAGGCTGGCGGCGGCAGCGGGTCCTGCGATGGCGAGGGTTGCCACGATGAGCAACTGGCGGAACATGCGCATGGTCTGGTTCCCTGGGGAATGCGTGGAGCGATCGGCCGGAAGGATCGCGGAACCGGGGCGTGCGGTCTGGCGGTAGTGTGCTTCCTGCAGGTCGATCTCGCGCACCCGCCGGTGCGAGACCTCGTCCGAGACGACGGCGGCGATGGCTGCGGCCCGGCGGGCCATGTTCTCCTCACGAAGGACCGCCGGTTCCGGCGGCAGTTCCTGGCCTTCGAGCAACGGCAGCAGGCCGATGCTGGCGACCACCAGCGAGAGCGGGATCAGCGCGGTGGCGAGGAAGATGGGCGGCCCGCCTGCGGGGAAGGGCGTGCCGTCGGGCGGCATCGGGAATGGGGAGCGGGAAACGACATCGCCGTTCGCCCTGAGCGCAGGCGCGGCGCCGAAGTCCAGGGGTGCGGCAGCGGCTGGCCGTGGCGCGGCGAAGGGCATACCATCGCCCGTTCCCGTCGCCCGTCCCCAGGCCCAGGAGATCGCGTGCAGCCGATCATCGACGTCAGACAGCTCAGCAAGACCTACGCCTCCGGTTTCCAGGCGCTCAAGCCGATCGACCTGCAGATCCGCCAGGGCGAGATTTTCGCGTTGCTCGGCCCCAATGGCGCCGGCAAGACCACCCTGATCAGCATCATCTGCGGCATCGTCAATCCCAGCGAAGGCTCCGTGCTGGCCGATGGCCACGACGTGGTGCGCGAATACCGCGCCGCGCGCTCGCAGATCGGCCTGGTGCCGCAGGAGCTGACCACCGACTCGTTCGAGACGGTGTGGAACACGGTCAGCTTCAGCCGCGGCCTGTTCGGCAGGGCGCCAGACCCGGCGTACATCGAGAAGGTGCTGAAGGACCTCTCGCTGTGGAGCAAGAAGGACAACAAGATGATCACCCTGTCCGGCGGCATGAAGCGCCGGGTGATGATCGCCAAGGCGCTGTCGCACGAGCCGCGCATCCTGTTCCTGGACGAACCCACCGCCGGCGTCGACGTGGAGCTGCGCCGGGACATGTGGACCATGGTGCGCGGCCTGCGCGCCAGTGGCGTCACCATCATCCTCACCACGCATTACATCGACGAGGCCGAGGAGATGGCCGACCGCATCGGCGTGATCAACAAGGGCGAGCTGATCCTGGTGCAGGACAAGGCCGAGCTGATGAACAGGCTCGGCCGGCGGCAACTCACCTTGCAGTTGCAGTCGCCACTGGCGGCGATCCCCACCGAACTTTCCGGCCACGCGCTGGAGTTGTCCGCTGACGGCCAGCAACTGGTCTACACCTTCGACGCGCAGGACGAGCGCAGCGGCATCGACGTGCTGCTGCGCCGGCTGGGCGAACTGGGCATCGACTTCAAGGATCTCAGGACCAGCCAGAGCTCGCTGGAGGACATCTTCGTGGACCTGGTCAGGGAGCGCGCATGAACATCCACGGCATCCGCGCGATCTACCGCTTCGAGATGGCGCGCACGCGGCGCACGCTGCTGCAGAGCATCGTCTCGCCGGTGATCTCCACATCGCTGTACTTCGTGGTGTTCGGCGCGGCGATCGGCTCGCACATGAACGGCATCGACGGGGTCAGCTACGGCGCCTTCATCGTGCCGGGCCTGGTGATGCTGTCGCTGCTCACGCAGAGCATCTCCAACGCCTCGTTCGGGATCTATTTCCCCAAGTTCGTCGGCACCATCTACGAGATCCTGTCGGCGCCGGTGTCGCCGTTCGAGATCGTCGCCGGCTACGTCGGCGCGGCGGCGAGCAAGTCGATCATCCTGGGCGCGATCATCCTGGCCACTGCGCGGCTGTTCGTCACCTTCGAGATCGCGCACCCGCTGTGGATGGTCGCGTTCCTGGTGCTCACCGCGGTGACCTTCAGCCTGTTCGGCTTCATCATCGGCATCTGGGCGGACAACTTCGAGAAGCTGCAACTGGTGCCGCTGTTGATCGTCACGCCGCTGACCTTCCTTGGCGGCAGTTTCTACTCGATCCACATGCTGTCGCCGCTGTGGCAGAAGGTGACCCTGTTCAACCCGGTGGTGTACCTGATCAGCGGGTTCCGCTGGAGTTTCTACGGCGTGTCGGACGTCGGCGTGGGGATCAGCCTGGGCATGACCCTGGTGTTCCTCGGCATCTGCCTGGGACTGGTGTGGTGGATCTTCCGCAGCGGCTACCGATTGAAGGCCTGAACCACGCCGGTTGAACGAATCGCGCGGGCTCCAGTCCCAGCACTATTTGAAGGCAACCACGGGGAAGTTCATGCGCAGGCAGACATCAACCGGAAGCTGGGTCGCCGCGGCGATCGTGGTGATCGTCCTGGTCGGGGCGGGGGGCTGGCTGGTGCGACGCGCCATGCAGCCCGAGGCGGCGAGCCCGCCGACGGCGGAAATGGCGGCACCGGCGACGAGCCGCAGCGCGGCGGCGCCGATCCAGCATCCGATCGCGCAGGCGCAGGCGCAGGCCGTCCCGGCCAGCGCCTCCACCGCGCCGCTGCCGGCGCTGGACCAGAGCGACGACGACGTGCTGGCCGCCCTGCAGCGGCTGGCCGGCGACAGCGAGCTGTCGCTGCTGCTGGTGCGCCCGCAGATCATCAACCGCATCGTGGCCAGCATCGACGCCATGCCCGGGCGCAGCCTCGGCGGCATCATGATGCCCGCGAGGCCGCCCAAGGGTGCCTTCGTCACCGGCGAGATGGACGGCCAAACCGTGATCGGCGAAGCCAACGCCGCACGCTATGCGCCGTACATGGCGATCGTCGAGCAGGTCGATCCGCAGGCGCTGGTGGCCTGGTACGTGCACGCCTATCCGCTGTTCCAGCAGGCCTACGAACACCTGGGCTACCCGCACGGCTACTTCAACGACCGCCTGATCGTGGTGATCGACAACCTGCTCGCCGCGCCCGAGCCCGCCACGCCGCCGGCACTGCTGCCGTCCAGGGGCCAGTACGTGTTCGCCGATCCGGCGCTGGAAGCGCGCTCCGCCGGCCAGCGCCTGCTGCTGCGCACCGGAGCGGCCAACGAAGCGAAGATCAAGGCCCGGCTGCGCACGATCCGCGGCCTGCTGGTCGGCCAGCACCTGCAGCCTGCCGCGGCGGGTTCGGCCACTGGAGCCGCCACGCTGAAATAGCCAGGCTGCCGACTCATCAACGGGTAGGAGCCCGCCTGCGGGCGATGCTCTCGCGAATCCCGAATCCCGAATCCCAGCTACTAAAGCATCGCCCGCAAGCGTGCTCCTACGGATACGGCGAGCCGTCCTTGTGCGTGTAGACGCCGGCCGCGCCGTCCCAGTGCAGGTCGATGTCGGGGTAGTGGCAGCGGTCGTCCGCGTGGCGACTGCCGATCTCCAGATAGACGGCTGTCTGTGCGCTCCGGTTGACCAGGTGATGACCGTCGGGACAGTTCTTCGGGAACGCCGCGAACTCGCCCGTGCGCAGCGGCTGCTCGCCGTCGTCGGTGATCAGCACCAGCTCGCCCGACAGCACGCAGACGAACTCGTCCTCGTCGGTATGCCAGTGCCGCTGGCTCGACCACGCGCCCGGCGGAAGCTGCGTGAGATTGACGCCGAAATCGGCGAGGCCGCCGGCATCGCCCAGCGCCTGCCTGGTGCGCGCGCCGGCGAAGGCGGCAAACGGCGGCGGATAGCCCGAGCCCTTGCGCTCGGGCACCTGGCTGACATCGATCTTCGGCATGGGGATTCTCCGGCGTGGATGGCGATTGTCCACCGAAAGCGCGCCGTTGCCGTGAATGAGCGCTTTCTGTACACCCGACCGGCTACAGTGGGCCGACGTCGCGAGACCGTGCGCGGAGGACGGAATCATGATGCGTGGCTGCTGGCTGATCGTTCTGATGCTGGCGTGGCTGGTGCCGTCGGCCCCGTCGCGCGCCGAACCGCCGGTGGCTGCGCCTTCGGCGATGGTGGCGCGGATCACCCTGGACGGACCGATCGGGCCGGCTGCAGCGGAGTACTTCGACGACGCGGCGCAACGCGCGGTAGCCGACGGCGCGGTGGCGATCGTGCTGCAACTGGACACACCGGGCGGGCTGTCCGAGTCGATGCGCCAGATCATCGGCCGCATGCTGGCGCTGCCGGTGCCGGTACTGGTCTACGTGGCGCCGGGTGGTGCGCGTGCTGCTTCGGCCGGCACCTACATCCTTTATGCGGGGCAGGTTGCCGCAATGGCGCCGGCCACCCACCTGGGTGCGGCGACACCGGTATCGCTGGGTGGCGCCACGCCGATGCCGTTGCCGGTGCCGCAGGCGAGCGAGCCGGCCAGGGCCGGTTCCGGCGCGCCGCCCGCGCAGGATGAGGCCGGCGACAACGCCGAATCGAACAAGGTGCTGAACGACGCGATCGCCTACCTCCGCTCGCTGGCCCAGTTGCGCCATCGCAACGCGGTCTGGGCCGAGCAGGCGGTGCGCGGCGCGGCGACGCTGACCGCCAGCGAGGCAGCGCAACAACACGTGATCGACTTCGTCGCCGGCGACGTGGCCGACCTGCTGGCGAAGGCCGACGGACGCGCGGTACGCGTCGGCGAGCGCCAGCTGACCCTGCAACTGGCGGGCGCGAGCGTGCGCGACTACGTGCCGGGCGCGCGCACCCGTTTCCTGGGCATCATCACCAATCCGACCATCGCCTACCTGCTGCTGCTCGGCGGTATCTTCGGTCTGGCGCTGGAGGCGATGCACCCCGGCGCGATGCTCCCCGGCATCGTGGGCGCGATCAGCCTGCTGGTGGGCCTGTACGCCTTGCAGCTGCTGCCGGTGAATTACGCCGGGTTGGCGCTGATGGCGCTGGGCATCGGCCTGCTGGTGGCCGAGGCGGTCAATCCCACGGTGGGGGCCTTCGGCGTGGGCGGGCTGGCGGCCTTCGTGATCGGCTCGGTGATGCTGATGAAGACCGGCGTGCCCGGCTACGCGGTCAACCTGGGCGTGATCGGCGGCATCGCGGTGGGCTTCGCGGCGCTGCTGGGCACGGTGGTGTGGCTGGTTTTTCGCGCGCGCCGCGCACCGCCGTTCGGCGGCGAGGCCGCGATGGTCGAGGAAACCGGCCGCCTGCTGGAAAGCGTGGCTGCCGGCGGCGAGAGCTGGGCGATGCTGCACGGCGAGCGCTGGCGCGTGCGCTGCGCGGTCGACCTGCCGGCGGGCGCCGCGGTGCGGGTGGTGTCGCGGCAAGGTTTGTTGTTGTGGGTCGAGCCGGCCCCTGCCGTCGCGACCGTTTGAGGTTTTTGACAGGAGAAGACCATGTTCGGATTCGTCGGTGTGTTGATCATCCTCGGCATCTTGCTGCTGTTCGCCGCGATCAAGATCCTGCCGGAGTACCAGCGCGGCGTGGTGCTGACCCTGGGCCGCTATACCGGCACCAAGGGCCCCGGCCTGGTGCTGCTGATCCCGGTGGTGCAGCAGATGATCCGGGTGGACTTGCGGGTCACCGTGCTGGATGTGCCGCCGCAGGACGTGATCTCGCGCGACAACGTCTCGGTGCGGGTCAATGCCGTGGTGTACTTCCGCGTGGTCGACTCGGACAAGTCGGTGCTGGAGGTGGAGAACTTCCTGCAGGCCACCAGCCAGCTGGCACAGACGCGGCTGCGCTCGGTGCTGGGCCAGCACGAGCTGGACGAGATCCTGTCCCAGCGCGAGTCGATCAACCACACCTTGCAGGTCACCCTGGACGAGGCCACCGACCCGTGGGGCATCAAGGTGATGAACGTGGAGATCAAGGACGTCGATCTCAACGAGACCATGGTGCGGGCGATCGCGCGCCAGGCCGAGGCCGAACGCGAACGCCGCGCCAAGGTGATCCACGCCGAAGGCGAGATGCAGGCCGCCGAGAAGCTGCGCGATGCTGCGGCGATGCTGTCGCAACAGCCGCAGGCGCTGCAGTTGCGTTATCTGCAGACGCTGGCGGACATGTCCAACAACGGCAAATCCTCGACCATCGTGTTCCCGCTGCCGCTGGACCTGATCCGGCCGCTGATGGAGGCATTTCCGCCGAAGCCGGATTCAGGTACAAGGATTTGATTCGAATGATACTTGCTCAGGCCCGTCATCCCCGCCAGGGCGGGGATGACGGGCCTCCTGCTGCCAAAGCCGCCGGATTCGCGCTTTTGCGGGAATGACGGAAATCGGAGTCTTTTGCGGGAGCAGGCTCGATTCGGGGACGATTTTTTTTTGCGAGCAAGCGACAAGATGGAAGCAGGATATTCAACGGGAAGCCTGGTCTGCGTGGGTCTGGGCATGACCCTGGGCTCGCACCTCGGCCCGCTGGCGCGCAGCCATATCGAGCAGGCCGACGTGGTTTTCGCCGGCCTCTCCGACGGCATCGTCGAGCTGTGGCTGCAGCGCATGCACCGCGACGTGCGCAGCCTGCAGGTGTACTACCGCGAGGGCAAGTCGCGCATGCAGACCTACCGGCAGATGGTCGAGGCCATCCTCACCGAGGTGCGTGCGGGCAAGAAGGTGTGCGGCGTGTTCTACGGCCATCCCGGCGTATTCGCCTGGGCGCCGCACAAGGCGATTGAGGTGGCACGCGGCGAAGGCTACGCCGCACACATGGAGCCGGGCATTTCCGCCGAGGATTGTCTCTATGCGGATCTCGGCATCGACCCCGGCCGCGTCGGCTGCCAGCACTACGAGGCCAGCCAGCTGCTGTTCTACCGACGCCGGATCGACCCCACGGCCTACCTGGTGCTGTGGCAGGTGGGCCTGGTCGGCGACCAGTCGCTGGCGCGCTTCTCCACCGGCCCGGCCTACCGCCAACTGCTGGTCGAGGTGCTCTCGCGCGACTACCCGCCGGAGCATGAGGTCATCATCTACCGCGCACCGACCCTGCCGATTCAGTCGCCGCGCATCGAGCGACTGCCGCTGGCTGAACTGCCTCAAGCGGAAGTGGACATGGCCGATACGGTAGTGCTGCCACCGGCGCGGGCGATGTCGGTGGACCACGAGATGAGGGCGAGGCTGGATGTGCTTGACAAGGCGGCGTCCGAAGCCGCCGGCGATGCTGCCGCATCGAGTCTGCAAGGCGTCAAAAACCAAGCGTAAGATGGCCTCGGCGCAGCCGTGCCTGACAAGAGCGCCGTTGCGAGCAGGGAGTCGCAGTAAGACTGGAGCTGGCGGCCAGTTGTCAATCAGCGAGGTAGGGGGAATCATCAGGTGTTCGACGTTATCGATTTTCTTGAGACCCTGGGGCAAGACGCGCAGCTGCGTTACGCGTCGCAGGATGAAGTGGAGTTTGCGCTGTCCGGGGCGGTGGTGGAGCCGGCGACGCGGGTGGCGATCCTCGCCAGAAATGGCCCGGGCTTGCAGGCGTTGCTTGGGCAGGATCCGTTCTGCTGCTTGATCAACCCGGCCAAGCCCGATGAGGAGCAGGAGGAATGTGACGGCAACTGCAAGGAAAGCGAGGAAAAGAAGCGTGACGAGGAAAGGAAGGAGAAAAGGGATGGGGACTGAGGATCATTCGCCCTTTGTCTTGTCTGCGCTGGCGACCACCGACTAGCCCATGGACAAGGCTGGCGGCTACAGGCTGGCTTTCGCATGTTCTGCGCTTCTGCTCTGGTCAGTGGCGGGTCTCGCCACCGTACCCGCGTCCGTATCGGACGACCCCGGGCAACTGCTGAAACAGGCGGAAAGCATTCCGTCCTCCAATCGTGTCGAGTTCGACGAATTGATGCGCCGGCTCGCCAAGCCTGTGCGGGAGCTTTCTCCGCAGCAGCAAGTGCATCGCCGCTATCTTCTGGCCCGGCAGGCCGCTTTTGCCGGCAATTTCGACGCCGCCTTGCCGCCGTTGACGGCGATCGCGGGTCAGACCGCATATCCCGTGCTGGCGTTTCGCGCCAAAGCCACGGTGATTGACCTTCTGGTGGCGCAATCCCGCTACGAGGAAGCCTTCGCCAGGCTGAATTCGCTGCTGGAGCAGCTGCCGAAGATGGAGGAAAACGATGTCCGTGTGCAGGGACTTGGTGTCGCGGCGCAGTTGTACAACGAGGCAGGTCAGTATGAAGCCTCCTCGGGTTACGCAGATCAGATCATCAATGAGAGCACTGATACGCGCAGCGCCTGCAGGGGGTGGTTCTACAAGTCCGAGGCCTTGTTTGAAAGTGGCACCACGAAGCTGGCTGCCGATCAGCTTCGCGATGGCACGGAAGCATGCAGCAAGGCAGGCAATACGCTTTTCGCACTCAGCTTCCAGTATTTGCTGGCGAGTTTCGACATGCGGCAAGGCCGCCTCGACTCCGCCATCCGCTTGTTGCAGACCAGCTATCCCAAGGTGCTGCGAGCAGGCTTTCCGCCCCAGGTCGCGGAGTTCGAGTCCACTCTGGCCAAGGCGCACCTGGAGCGTGGCGACCTTGTCTCGGCTGCCAAGTTTGCCAATCAGGCCCTGGTGACGAACGCCAGCAGGCCGTATTCCGAGTCGACCGCCCGGGCGTACCACGTGCTTTATCGGGTCGACAAGAAGACCGGCGACGACCGTGCGGCGCTGGAGAATCTCGAGAAGTTCGTCGTCACCAACGACGGCTACATGGATCGCCTCAGTGCAAAGGCTCTTGCCTACCAGATCGTCGAGCAAAAGGTGCTGGCGAAGAAGTTGCAGCTCGAAGAGCTGGACAAGAAAAACAAGCTGCTCGGGATGCAGGGCGAGCTGGATCGCAAGGAGGTCGAAACCAGCCGCCTGTACATCCTGTTGCTGCTGCTGGTACTCGCGTCCATCGGTTTGTGGGCGTATCGCATCAAGCGCTCGCAGCTCAAGTTCATGAAACTGGCGCGGCGCGACGGACTCACCGGCATCTTCAATCGGCAGCACTTCGTCAACGAGGCGGAACGGCTGCTGCGCTATTGCCAGAAGTCCGGACGCGACGCTTGCCTGGTGCTGCTCGACCTGGATCATTTCAAGCAGGTCAACGACAACCATGGTCACGCGGTGGGCGACCGCGTGCTTCGGCGTGCGGTGGGGGCCTGCCAGAAGCACTTGCGGACCACCGACCTGTTCGGGCGGCTGGGCGGCGAGGAGTTCGGCATGCTGCTGCCCGAGTGCGGGCGGGAGCAGGTGTTGGAGCGCGTGGAGCAGATGCGCCTGGCCGTTGCCCAGGTTCCTGCCGGCGAGGCGGGCTCCGGCGTGGTTGTCTCGGCCAGCTTCGGCGTCGCGTCCGCCGCCAGCTCGGGATATGAACTGCGCCAGTTGATGACGGACGCGGACGACGCGCTTTACCGGGCCAAGCGCGAGGGGCGCAACCGGGTCAGCCTGGCCAACTGTCGATCTGTACAGCCGGGCCATGCGTGAGTCATCGGAGGCGTATGCGGCAAGGGATTGCCTGCTGACTTCCTGCTGCAACGGAAAGGGTTCCGACCAGGATTTGCCGTCGGCCTGGCTGGACGGCAAAACCTGCATCGTCGCTTGCTGCTGATGTCCGCAATTACTCCGGAAACGTTTTCATGCGAGACCGCGCGACTGAGCTTGCGCCCTCTAGCCGCGGGCGATGAAGCGTTGTTCATTGGGCTCTACACCGATCAGGAAACCATGCACCATATTGGGCGTCCGCTTTCCCTGGAACAGGCAGCGAGGGTATTTCCCGCGATCATGGCCGGGATGCGACGGCATCCTCCCTCGTGCATTTATCTGGCCATGCTCGACAAGGGGTCTCGGCAGCCACTTGGCATCTGCGGTTTGCCGCGTTTCGATGCCGCTGCCATCCGGTTGGAAGTTGGCTTAGTATTGATCAGGTCGGCGCGGTCGAGGGGACTGGCGCGGGAAGGACTTGCAGCACTGGTGGATCGTGTATTCACCGTCGCAGCTGCAGATGAGGTAGGGGCACAGTTTTCGCGGGACAACCCGGCAGCGCGGCGGCTAGTTGCAGTCGTTGGTTTCAAGGTGAGTGATGAGCTGCCGGCAGGGCGGCCATCTTCTCCTGAGTGTCGCTGGTCGGTTCAGCGTTCGTGTTGGCCGGGCATCAAACCATTTCAACCATTGAGGTAACTATGTCGAATGTGATCGATTTTCTGGAAAGGGTGGGGCACGACGCTCGATTGAGGTACGCGTCGGCGACCGAGTTGGAGTCGGCCCTGGATGGCGAGCGGCTGGACCCCGAGATGCGCGAGGCGATTCTGGCGAGGGATTTTTCGGCGTTCGATCGGTTGCGGGGAGGCGGACAGATCTGCTGCCTGCTGCTTCCTGCGGAGGAAGAGGAAGGCGAGAACGAGCGCGAGGATGAAAACACTCCATCGCCTGAGGAAGAGGAAAGCCGGGCAAGAGCTATCCGCCCCATCGCGGCTTTGCGAACCTGATTGAAACTTGCATGAGCAGGTGGCATTCCCTCTGGGTCGCGGCAGGTGTGATGCTACTGATCGTGGCAGGAGGTACGGCGCGCGCCGCCGTGCCTCC